>OZ241386.1:0-3880000 GCA_965200815.1 Terriglobus sp.
CAACACCTGGTGCATACCCATGGCGCGACCGATCGCCTGCTCCATTTCCATGGCGAGCCTGGCTCCGACATCGCCGTCTTCGCGGACTGGTTTCGGAGCTACACCGCACGCTGCGACACAGAACGCCTCCTCCCGGCGTCGGCGCTGGACGAGGCTCTCGCCAGACACATCGCAGACGGGGGCATGGCCCCGACACACATGCCCACCGCGCTTCTCGGCTTCGACCACCTCAGCCCCGCGCAGCAGCACCTGGTGCAACGCCTGAACGCCGCCGGCTCTCCGGTCCACATGCTCGACGCGGCCGACCTCAGCGGCATCGTCCCATCTGGAGCAACACTGCTCCGCTGCGAGGACGAACACCACGAAATTACAAGCCTGGTACAGGCCTTGCGCGCCCACCTGCAAGCAGACGCACCCGTCGCTTCTTTGCCAGACGCACCCATTCTCGTCGTTCTGCCGGACGCCGAGGCAAGCCGGCCGGCGCTCGACCGCGCCCTGCGTGATGCCTTTCGCGACGCACCCACCAACACAGCGCAGTGGGAATTTGCCGCCGGTGTGCCGCTCGCCACGCTCCCTGTCATCGCCGACGCTCTGGACCTGCTCCGCTGGGCAAACGGCCCACTCAGCAGCGACATCGCCGGTCGTCTGCTGCAATCGCCCTTCCTCCACCTCTGCCTTGACCGCGACCGCGCCGGCGAGCTGGATGCCGAAGTGCTACGCGACGGTCGCCGCCTGCGCCCGGACTGGTCTCTGGCCGCGCTCGCGCACCGCGTGGAAACCCGCGAACCCGGCCTCAGCGAAATCCTTCTACGCCTGAGCGCAACCGCAGCCCAGCAGCTGCGTGGCGAGCACCTGCCTGGCGACTGGGCCCATCGCGTGCAGGCGGTGCTGCAGACCGCCGGCTGGCCCGGTAATCGCGAGCGCACCAGCGTCGACTTTCAACGCATCGACCGCTGGAACGAGCTGCTGGAATCCCTCGCCACCCTCGACCTGTTCGATCGCCGCATGTCGTTCGAACACTTTTTCGACAACCTCGAAGCCGCCGCCATGGAGACGCTGTTCGCCCCTGAAAATACCGCTGCGCCCATCCAGATCGTGAGCCCGGCAGAGGCCGCCGGCATCACCGCGGGCGAGCTCTGGTTCGCGCACGCAACGGAGGATCAATGGAGCGCGCGCCGCTCTCCCTCGCCCCTGCTGCCGTGGCACCTGCAGGTGGAGTGCGGCATGCCCGGCACCGACCCCGCCCGCGACGGAGAACTCCACCGCCGCACCACCGCTCGCCTCCTGGCCAGCGCACCCGTCGTCACCGTGAGTTACGCTGCCATGAACGGTCATGGCGAGCTCCGGCCCGCACCGGTCTTCGATACCCTGCACCTCGCCGAAGCGCCACCACTTTCGCTCGCGCCCACCGGCGCCACGCTCGAGCAGTTCGTCGACGCCACCCTCCTGCCGCCGCTGCCGGAGGGCATCGTGCACGGCGGCGTCGGCGTGCTCAAGGATCAGGCAGCTTGCGCTTTCCGCGCCTTCGCGGAACACCGTCTCTTCTCCTCCGAACCCGATCGAACCACGCTCGGGCTCGACCCACGGCAGCGCGGAGAGCTGCTCCACGTCGTGCTGCAACACTTCTGGGATGAAACGAAATCTCAGGCCGAACTGCTGCACCTGCAATCTACCGGAGCACTTGCCGCCGTGCTGCAGCGCCACATCGACAGCGCATTGCAGGCGCCTGGAACCACCGACGTGTGGAACGCCGCCTACCTCGACCTGCAGCGTCGCCGCTTGCACAGCCTGCTCATGAAGTGGTTTGACCTGGAGGCGCAGCGTCCGCCCTTTCGCGTGCTCCACACCGAACATCAGGTGCCCAACGTCGCGGTCGGCCCGCTGCACTTCAACCTGCGCGTCGACCGCATCGACGAGGTCGTGCGCGACGGCGAACCCACCCTTGCCCTTATCGATTACAAAACGGGCTCCCCCTCCACCAGCAGCTGGGCCGGTCCACGCCCGGACGAACCGCAACTGCCGCTCTACGCCGTTGCAGCTAGCCTTGAAAACGTCGGTGCCATCGCCTTTGCCACCGTCCGCCCCGGTGACAAGCACCTCGGCCTCCGCGCCGAGCCCCGCACTACCGAACTCCTCTTTCCCGGCAAGCACGATAAGAACCCCGAGCAGTTCGACGCTCAGATGGAGGAGTGGTACACCACCGTCAATCGCCTCGCCGAAGAGTTCGCTAGCGGCGACACCCGCGTCGGGCCCAAGCAGTACCCCAACACCTGCAACTTCTGCGGTCAGCGCATGCTCTGTCGCCTCAACCCGGAGTTGTTGGAAGACCTGGGCGCCGAAGACGCACCGGAGAACGCCTCGTGACAGTGGTCGAATTTCCGGCGAAGCCCATGCCAGCAAACGATGCACAGGCACGCCGCGACGCGCTCGACACCACGCGCTCCTTCATCGTGGAGGCCCCCGCGGGCTCCGGCAAAACCGGCCTTCTCATCCAGCGCTACCTTCGGCTGCTCACCGTCGTCGGCCAGCCAGAATCCGTCCTCGCGCTCACCTTCACCAACAAGGCGACGGCAGAGATGCGGCACCGTGTGCTCTCCGCCCTCGAAGCCGCGCGCGAGCCGCTACCCGACACGGCGAAAGACTACGAACGCGAAACCTGGACCACCGCCCGCCAGGTCCTCGATCATGACGCCGCACTCCATTGGAACCTGCTTGCGCAGCCGCACCGCCTCAACCTCCGCACTATCGATTCCCTCTGCGGCGAGATTGCGCGCGTCGTGCCCGTGCTCTCCGGCGGCATCGGCAACGCCACACCGGTTCCCGATGCTGTCCCGCTCTACCGCACCGCCGCGCGCACCGTCTTGCTGCAGCTTGGCGGTCCCGACGCCGCACTCAATCACGCCCTCGAAACCGTGCTCCACCACCGCGACGCCGATCTCGCCGACTGCGAGACCCTGCTCGCCGGCATGCTTGCCACCCGTGAACAATGGGGCACCCTGGTCCCACTCAGCCGCCGCGAGCTCAACGACATCACGCTTGACCGCGAAGTCCTGCCCCGCCTCAACGTCGCCCTTGAATCCGTCCTCTGCGCCGCCCTCACCGATCTCCGCGAACACTTCCCTGACCACCTGCTGCAGGAAGTCGCTGCCATTGCGCACCTGCTCTCCGACGCCGACGGCTATAACGACCAACCCAACCCGCTGCGCCCTTGCGCCACCATGCCGTACGCGCCTGGCACCGCAGCCGACGACGTAGAGCACTGGAAGTTGCTCGCTCACCTGCTCATCGCCCCCAGCTCCGGCACCTGGCGCAAAGCCTTTGCAGTGAACCACCTCGGCTTCAAACTCACAAAAATCGCAAGAACCCGCCTCGAGCACGCCCTCGAGGACCTTCGCGAAGACGACCAGTTGCTTTCCCTCCTTCACGCGGTGCGCGCCTTACCACCCGCCACCTACCCTGCCGATCAGTGGCACGTCGCCAAGGCCCTCTTCGCCGTCCTCCACCACGCCCTCATCGAGCTGCGCCTGATGTTCGCCGCACGCGAAGTCTGCGACTTTACCGAGCTTTCCATCGCCGCACGCACCGCGCTCGAAGCCGGCCACAGCACCACCGAGGCCCTCAACCTGCGCCTCGAACACCTCCTCGTCGACGAGATGCAGGACACCTCCTCCGCCCAGTACGCCTTGCTCGAAGCCCTTACCGCGCACTGGGACGGCCGCACGCAAACCGTCTTTCTCGTCGGCGATCCCAAGCAGTCCATCTACCTCTTCCGGCAGGCCCGCGTCGAACGCTTCCTCGCCGCCACCCGCGACGAACTGCTCGGCGACATCCCTCTAACCCCGCTGAAGCTCTCCAGCAACTTCCGCTCCGGCGGCGCCTTGGTGGAAGCCTTCAACACCACGTTCTCCACCGTCTTCGACCCCGCCGGCACCATCCGCTACACCGCCGCAGCCGCCGCGCTACCACCCACGGCAGACGACACGCTCGCGTGGAACGCCATCCCGGCTGACCCCGCCGACCCAAAGCAAAGCCGCCGCGAAGAAGCCGAAACCATCGCCGCCTACGCCCACCACTGGCGCAACAAGCCCCTGCCTCCGGGCCGCGACAAGCCCTGGAAAATCGCGGTCCTGGTTCGCAACCGCACCCACGCCTTCGAAGCCATGCGCAAGCTCGCCGAGGCAAACGTCCCCTTCCGCGCCGTCGAAATGGAAGAGCTCGGCGAACGCCCGGAAATCCTTGACCTGCTCGCCCTCACCCGCGCCCTGCTGCACCCTGCCGACCGCACCGCCTGGCTCGCCATCCTGCGCGCGCCCTGGTGCGGCCTCACCCTCGCGGACCTGCACACCCTCGCCGCCGGCGACCAGCCGACCCAACGCAAACAGGCCCTGCGCCAGCACCTGCGCGAGCGCACCCAGCACCTCACGCCCGAAGCTCGCACGCGCGCCCTCCGCACCCTCGACATCCTTGACGCCACCCTCGCGCGTCGCAGTCGCAACCCGCTCTCCGTCGACGTCGCGGAAACATGGTCGGCCCTGCAAGGCGACCGCACCACCGATGCACTCGGCCGCACCAACGCCCGCCGCTTTTTCGAACTCCTTGAACAAATGGAAGCCTCTGGCGAATCCATCGAAGCCGCTTCTCTCAAAACGCGCCTCGCCAGGCTCTATGCCGAACCCGCCTCCACTCCCGACGCCGTCGAAGTCCTCACGATCCACAAGGCCAAGGGCCTGGAGTGGGACGCCGTCCTCGTGCCCGGCCTGCACCGCGTCGGCCGCGCCGACACCGCGCCCCTGCTCGACTGGATGGAGCTTCCCGCCGACAGCGACGGCCGGCCCCAGGTCCTGCTCGCCCCCATTAGCAAGCGCGGCGACGATCCCGACAGCTTGAACCGCTACCTGCGCAAGGCTCACACCGAGGCCGCCGCAGCCGAACTGCAACGCCTTTTCTATGTCGCCGCCACCCGCGCCCGCACCGCGCTCCAGCTCTACGCCTCGCCCGCTACCAATCAGGACGGCACCACGACCTTTAAGGCGAACACCCTCCTCAACGCCGCGCGCACCGCAGCCGAGCCGCACTTTATGCAGACCCCGCCGGCACCTGCGGCCGCACTCATCGCGTTCCCGGCCATTCCACTCCATGCTCCCGGCCTTGCGCTCGCGGCCAGCGGAACGGAAGAGGCGACCGGCGTGGATGAGACCTCGCTGGATTCCGATAGCCTCGAAACGGCCAGTCAACGCGAGCCCATCCTTCAGCGCCTGCCGCTGCATCTGCTGCAAACCGCAACAGATGCCGCCGCGGACCCACCCACGCGGCATCACGCGCGCGACATCGTCCGTCCGCAGGGCTCGGTGGCGGCACGTGTCCTCGGCAACACCGTACACGCGTTCTTCCAACTGCTCGCAACATCCTGGCAAGACCCAACGCAACCGCCGGATACCTCCACCTGGCCCGCACGCATCCGCGCCGTCGTCCGCGGCAGCGGCCTCTCCCCGCGCGACGCCGATCGCGTCATTGCGGACACCCTCCGCGCCCTCGCAAACACGAGGAACACGCCCGAAGCCGCTTGGCTCTTCCACCCTCACCGGAACGCCCGCAACGAAGGCGAACTCCTGGCCCCATCCGCCACCGGACCCGCACGCTTTCGCTTTGATCGCAGCTTCTTCGCCGGCCCCGCACCGCTCGCATTCGGCGACGACACCCTCTGGATCGTCGACTACAAAACCTCAACCTACCGCGAGGCCGACCACGCCGGCGATACCCGCGACACCTTCCTCGCGCGAGAACGTGCCACCTACCAGCCGCACCTGGAAAACTACGCCCGCCTGATGCTGCGCGACCTGCCCCCCTCCACGCCCGTCGTGCTCGCGCTTTACTACCCCCTGCTCCCCTGGCTCGACATCTTCCCCTATGCCCCCGCCTAAGCCGCCGCCTGCCCCGCCGCATGCCGCACATCACTGCCACGCACCCAGAAAATCACGTCCTCCGCGATATTCGTCGCATGGTCACCCACCCGCTCCAGGTTGCGCGCAATCATGATCGCGTTCAGTGCCTGCGGTGTCATCTCCGGCTCGCGCTTGATCAGGTCGCTCAGCGACCGGAACGCCGCCCGGTTAATGGCGTCGACCTCTTCATCCAACAGCAGCACCGCCTCTGCCAGCACCGCATCTCCGTCGATAAACGCATCCAGCGACTTGCGCACCATTGCGGCCGCCAGCGTGCCCATCCTTGGGATATCCACTGGCAGGTCTGTGTTCGCGAACGCATTCATCTCCCGCGCGCGCAGGGCAATGTTCACCGCCAGGTCGCCCACCCGCTCCAGGTCCGCATTAATCCGAATGACCGACAGGATGAATCGCAGGTCCACCGCCATTGGCTGCTCCGTCGCCAGCAGATCCAGCGCCGCCGCGTCGATCTCCCGCTCCAGCCGGTTTACCGCCGATTCCGTCCGCCGCACCAGCTCCACCAGCGACGCATCCCGCGTGCGGTACGCCTCAATCGACCGGTGAATCGCCTGCTCTGAAAATCCCGCCATCACCAATAACTTTTCCTTCAGCGCGTCCATGGACTGGTGAAACCGTGTGCGCATCCGTCGCACCTCCCGAAAAAGATCGCCGAAATGTGCCACCTTGTTCATCTTTAAGATCGTCAAGGCAGGAGCGCGTTTCTTAACACTATCCGTGCAGCATGAATGTTGCGTCAATCAAGATGCGAGCGCCTGCCCATTCTGGAACCAGGAACCATTACCCCACGACCGCTTCCTGCGCCAGCGGCAGCGTAAACGCAAACGTACTCCCCTCACCCAGCGCGCTGCGCACCCGCAGCGTCCCGCCATGCTCCTCGATCAGGTGCCGCGCAATCGCTAAACCCAGCCCCGTCCCACCGCTCTCGCGCGACCTCGCCTTGTCCACCCGGTAAAACCGTTCGAAGATTCGGTCCTGGTGCTCCTGCGCGATGCCCGCGCCGAAATCCCTAACAGAGAACTCCACCGCCCTCCCGTCCTCCGTCACAACCGCCCCCAGCACCACTCGCGCCGCATCCGCGCCACCGTACTTCACTGCATTCTCCAGCAAATTGCCCAGCACCTGCGACACGGCGTGCTCATCTGCCAGCACCTCCACCTCCGTCGAGAAGGCAATCTCAAACGCAGCCTCGTCCGCAAACCCCGCACCCTCCGCCAGCAGCACCGCCTCCTGCAGCAGCACGTCGGCAGGCACGGCGGCCCGCCGCAGCACGCGATCCGCATCCTCCACCCGCGCCAGCACCAGCAGGTCCTCGGTCAGCCGCCGCATGCGCGTTGCATTCTTCAGCACCGTCTCCAAGTAGTCCCGCACCGGCGCCTCCACCGGCTCCGTATCCAGCATCGTTTCCACGTAGCCCACGATCGACGTCAGCGGCGTCCGCAACTCGTGCGACACATTCGCCACAAATTCCCGCTGCGTCCGCTCCAGCGCCTCGGCCCGCGTCACATCGTGCAGCACCACCACCGCACCGCCGCCCGGCAGCGGAGACGCGTTCACATCGAAAATTCGCCCCGGCAGCAGCGACGCACTGCGTACCTCGGTCGATCGCCTCTCCTCCACCGCCTGTGTCACGGCGTCACGCAGCGCCGGGTCCCGCAGCGTATGCACCACGCTGCGCCCCAGCCGGATCGACCCACCCAGCCCATGCGTTTCCATCACGCGGTTCATCTGCGCGTTCGTCCATTGAATCCGCCCACCCGCGTCCACGCCCAGCACGCCATCCTGCATGCCTTCCAGCAGCACCTCCAACTGGTGCCGGCTTTCGTCACTCAACGCAAGCTGCCGCGCCGCATCCGCCTCGCGCAGCGCCAGCAGCCTCGGAATCCCCCCGAACTCCGCTTGCAACACCACCGTGCTCGCCGGCACCGCGATCCTCTTCTCAATGGCCAGAGCCTCGGCCCGCAGCCTCACCCGCAGGCCGAGCGCCAGCAAACCGCACAGCACCAACAACGCCGCGCTGGCCAACACCGCCTGCCCACTCCACCTGCAGCCCACCAGGCTGCCCGCAGCCGCCGCAACCGCACACAACAACACGCAGCAAGCAAAGGCAAGAAACGAAATCGAGAATGATTTCAACAGCAGCGCTTCCCTTCTCACGACATCATCGGCTCAACCACCTACCCGCGCTCGAACCGGTACCCTGCCCCACGCATCGTCTTCAAGTACCGCGGCGCCTCCGCGTCATCCTCGATCTTTTCCCGAATGCGCCGCACATACACATCCACCGACCGCGGCGTCACAAACCGCGCATCGCCCCACACCGCGTCCAGCAGCTGATCGCGCGAAAACACCCGGCCCGGGTGCCGCGCCAGGTAATCCAGCAGGCGAAACTCCGTCGCCGTCGTCGTCACGGCGTTGCCGCGGACCCGCAGCAGCATCGCCCCACCGTCGATCTCAATGTCCCCAAACCGGATCGTTTCCGGCGTCTCTGGCCGCTCGAACCGCCGCAGCACCGCCTTCACCCGCGCCACCAACTCCCGCGTGCTGAACGGCTTGGTAATGTAGTCGTCCGCCCCCAGGTCCAGCCCCTGCACCCGGTCCTGTTCCGTGGCCAGCGCCGTCAAAAAGATAATCGGCACCGTACTCAACTGCGGATTTGCGCGCAGCCGCCGGCACAGATCCAGCCCGCCCCCACCCGGCACCATAATGTCCAGCAGAAACACTGCCGGCGGCATCTTTTCCGCCTCCGGCATCACCTCCACCGCCGACACAAACGCCTTCACCTCATACCCCGCGGACCGCAGGTGCAGCGTCACCAGCTTGGCAATGTCCAGATCGTCTTCCAGCAGAAATACCATTGATGCCACAGAAACCTCTTCCGCGGAAAACCCGCTTCGGCCCAGCCTAGCGCATCCTTGCGCCCCCGTTGCAAACGTCCGATGAATCCTCCCATCGGTTGAGCCAACCTTCCGCCTCACTGCCCACTCCCACTGCTATCTATGAGCTTTAATAATTGGCTGTTGGCGGACCTCCAGGTCCCCAGCGCAAAAGACGCCGAGCACGAGCCTGAAAGCCAGAGCGCCTGGTGGCGTGTCATGTGCCTCACCGGTGTCGACTACTTCTCCACCCTTGGCTACCAACCGGGTATCGCTTTCCTCGCCGCCGGCGTCCTCAGCCCCTTTGCCACCCTCATCCTGGTGCTAGTCACGCTCTTCGCGGCGCTGCCCGTCTATCGTCGTGTCTGCCAGCAGAGCCCCTACGGCCAGGGCTCTATCGCCATGCTGCAGAAGATCTTCCCCGCTTGGGGCGGCAAAGTCTTCGTTCTCGTCATGCTCGGCTTCGCGACCACTGACTTTGTCATCACCATGACACTCTCCGCAGCCGACGGCGCCGCCCACTTCATCGGCAACCCCATCACGCCGCACTGGATGGATCACCAGATCGTCATCACGCTGCTCATCCTCGCGGTCCTCTGCGGCATCTTCCTGAAAGGCTTCAAGGAAGCCATCGGCATCGCAACGGTGCTCGTCGTCGCTTACCTTGCGCTCAATGGTGTAGTCGTTGCCGTCGCCATCCGCGACATCATCCACCACCCGGAGGTGATGTCCAACTGGCACTTGGCTCTGCAAAATACGCATGAAAGCTACTGGCGCATGTTCCTCGTGTCAGTCATTCTCTTCCCGCGCCTCGCTCTCGGCCTGTCGGGCTTTGAGACCGGCGTCGCCGTGATGCCCCTCATCAAGGCCGCCAACACCGACGAGCGCATTCGCAACGCCCGCTACCTTCTCATCACCGCCGCCGTCATCATGAGCGTCTTCCTCATGCTGACCTCGGTCGTCACCACCGTTCTCATCCCCGCAAAACAGTTCGCCCCCGGCGGCGACGCCAATGGCCGCGCCATGGCATATCTGGCCCATCAGTATCTCGGCTCTACGCTGGGCTCCGCCTACGACGTCAGCACCATCCTCATCTTGGGCTTCGCTGGTGCCTCCGCCATGGCTGGCCTGCTCAACCTCATTCCCCGCTATCTGCCTCGCTTCGGTATGGCGCCGGAGTGGGCCCGCGCCTCCCGTCCGCTCGTCCTCGTGTTCATGGGCATCGCCACCGTCGTCACGCTGCTCTTCCGTGCAGATGTCGACGCTCAGGGCGGTGCCTACGCCACAGGCGTCCTCGTCCTCATCACCTCAGCCTCTGTCGCCGTCCTGCTCAGCGTCTGGGACAACAAGCGCCTCCGCATCGCCTTCATCCTGACCACCGCGATCTTTGTGTACACCACCGTCATCAACATGTTTGAGCGGCCGGAAGGCTTGAAGATCGCCTCCATCTTCATTCTCTCCATCCTCGTCACTTCCATCTACTCGCGCGCGGTCCGCTCCACCGAGCTGCGCATCCTCGAAGTCACCCTCGACGAGGCGGCAACATCTATCCTGGCCGGCGATGACGATCAACTTATCCGCTTAGTGGCACGAGGTCCAGAATCGGGTGACGCACCAGAACGCCTTGACTTTTCCGATAAAAAGGTCCGCTACTACCACAATCTTGACGAAAAAGAGTGTCTTATCTTCTTCGAAGTCATCCGCACCGACGCTTCGGACTTTACCGAAACCATGCAGGTCACCGGTCGCCGGATCGGCCGCCACAGCATGCTTAGCGCCAGCAGCCCGGCCGTCGCCAACGCCATTGCCGCCATGCTCCTCTATCTCGAAAAACGCACCGGCCAGGTCCCCCATGTCTACTTCCGCTGGACCGAGACCGGACCGCTCGCAAACCTCATGCGCTTCTTTTTCAGTGGCGAAGGCGACACCGCTCCACTCACCCAGGAGATCCTGCGCCGCGCCGAACCCACACCCGACCGCCGACCCGTCGTCCACGTCAGCTAACCTCGGCTAGAAACAACAAAGCCCGGAGTTCAAATGAACTCCGGGCCGATTTACAGATCGTCGAACCTAATCCTGCATCGACTCTTCGCTCGACCGCAGTCGCACCATGCGTTCCACCGCATACGGCGTCCGGCTACTGCCCGAATGGAAATGCCGCACTTGCAACTCCGCAAGTAGCCCTATTCCCATCACCTGAATTCCCGCCAGAATGAGCACGCCCGCGATGATGAACAAAGGCCCATGCGCCTGCAGCACATGCCCACCCTGCACCACCTTCAGCAGCAGCAGCCACAGCGAAAGCCCCAGGCCTGCGACCATGCTCAACGCGCCAAAGCTCCCAAAAAAGTGCAGCGGCCGGGTCAAATACTTCAGCAAAAACCGAATCGTCAGCAGGTCGAAAAATACCCGAAACGTGCGCGAGATTCCGTAGTGGCTCTTCCCATGCAGCCGCGCCGGATTGCTGATCGGCACCTCGCAAATTGTCGCGCCGTACCACGACGCCAGCGCCGGGATGAATCGGTGCATCTGCCCATACAGCGGAATACTCTGGATCAATTCCCGCCGGTACGCCTTGTATGTCGTGCCGAAATCGTGAATGTTCACGCCACTCAGCTTCGCCATCAACCAGTTGGCCGCGCGCGACGGAATCCGCCGTAGCACAAAATTATCCCCACGCTGCGAGCGCCATCCGCTCACCACGTCATAACCCTCTTCGAGCTTCGCCAGAAACAGCGGAATCTCCGATGGATCGTGCTGCAGATCGCCATCCATCGCCAGCACAAAATCGCCCGTTGCATGGTCGAACCCGGCAGCCAGCGCACTCGTCTGCCCAAAGTTCCGGCGCAGTTTAATCACCAGGACCCGGCTATCGACCGCGGCAATCTCCTCCAGCAAACGGTACGTGCGGTCGCGCGATCCGTCATCGACGAAAATCAGCTCAAACGGATCGCCCACCTGCTCCATGACATCTTTCAATCGGTCATAGAGCGCGGTGACGTTCTCCTCTTCGTTATGAAACGGCACGACAATGGAATACTTGGACACCTCTAGAGTTTACGCCACGCCGGTTCACGCCGCCTCCGCCTACAAACATCAGCAGCGTCCAGCCCTTCTTCACAAAGTACCCAGCTAGGCACCACCCCGATGCACCGTTCCTGCGACAAATGCTAACCTTTGCTCATCATGATGGCAAAGCGCATCGTCATCCTTCTGCTGATCGTGGTGGTCGTCGCCGCAGCCGGCAGTTACGTGTACTCCCGCTATCGTGCCGACCGCAGGCTCAACGGCGGCGAAGTCATCGTAGTTGACAACGGCAAAGTCGTAGACGAAGACGGCAGCTCGCCCGGACTCACGCCCACCCGTTCTGAAACAGCGGATGAGCAGCCCACCCGGCCGCAACCCCTCGCCGGCCCGGTCGCCGACAGCATCGCGCCCAACCCGCCCAACCATGCAGCATTCGCTGGCCCCGGAAAGTTCCAGGTCTACCGCCAGGGCGACCTCACCTGGTGCCTCAACACCGACGACGGCCATACCTGCATCCTGTTTGCCACCATGGACCAGTGGCGTAAACCCATCGTCTACCGCAACGCCTGCCCCACCAGCTAAACCCGCGGCAAACCACGGGTGCTCCATAGTTCCGCGTTTCGGACATGGTTTTCTCACTTCACCGGCTCATTCACCGCTGCCGGAAATCATCCAATCGCCGCCGATCCCGCTTCGACGGCTTGCCCTCATGCACCACCTCAAACGTCGGCATCAATCGCCGCTGATCCGCCAGCTTCTCCCGCTCCTTGCGGCTCTCATCCGTCTCCTGGTAAAGCGCCTGCGCCACCGCCGCCGGCCCGCGCATCTCGCTCAGCCCCAGCACCTCTATTTCGAACACGCTGGTTTCCGTCTGCACCCGCAGCCTGCTCCCCACCCGCACCTCACGCGAAGACTTGGCTGTCTGCCCATCCACCCGCGCGCGGTTCTGCTCACACGCCTTCGCCGCCAGCGTTCGCGTCTTGAAGAACCGCGCCGCCCAAAGCCACTTATCCAGCCGAACTCCGTTCATCCTTCGTCCTCTTTGTTCAGGGTACCGCCTGCATCCGCTCCGTCCAGCACCTGCTCCCCGGCAGACAACACCCGCGACCGCTCCCAATACCACCGAACCGTATCCCGCGGAAACAACCGCGGTGCCGCCGCCAGCCACTGCCGCGCCATCGCACCCATGGCAGAGTCCTCCACCGCAAGCCCCAATGCCAGCAGCCGCACATCCCGCTCCCGCCGCTCCTTCGGTGTCTCCGCCTCGTCGCTCTCTACCATGCAGCCCGTTAGCAGGCGCGGCAATCCCCACCCCGCGCCCCCGACAAACCTCGCCGCGCCCCGCTCCACCAGCCGCTCCCAAGGCGACCCACCCACCCGCGCCACGGCCACCATTTGCGGCTGCACCCCACGCTCCACCATCTCCTCTGCAATTGCGGAAGCATCTCCCACAACCCCCACGCTCACCGCTCTACTCTGCCGAATCTCGTTCTTCAAAATCCGAAGCGCCTCGCTCAAGCTGTCCACCGTAAAGTCCGTCGACCCCAGCTTCGCCGCAGCCCGCGCCGTCTCCCGATCCGCCAGCACCGCCAGGCAAGCTCCGCCCCGAGCCAACACCGCCAGTCCAAGCTCGAAATGTCCGCCATGGTCCGTCACGCTCAGCGTCCCCGGCCCACACACCCTTGTCACGGAAAACTCCGCAAACAACAGCGCCGTCTCCTGCTGAACGGTCCCGACCACGTTACTCATACCGCAACGCCTGCGCCGGCAAAATCTTCGCCGCCGCTGAACTTGGATACAGCGTCGCCAGCAGCGACGTCACCAGCGACACCGCCGCCACAATCACCCCATCCACTGCCCGCGGCGCAAACGGCAGCGTATCCAGCGAGTACACCTCCGCACTCAGCGGAATGAAGTGGTAGTGCCCGCCCGCCCAGCTCACGGCGTACCCCACCACCAGCCCCGCCACCGTTCCCGTCACCGAAATCAGCAGCCCCTGTGCCAGAAAAATCCGCCGCACCTGCGCCGGCTGCACGCCAAAACTCATCAACACCGCAATGTCCCGCGTCTTCTCCATCACCAGCATGGTCAATGCAATCAATATGTTCAGTGCCGCCACGCACACAATTAAGGCAATCACGATAAACGTCACCACCTGTTCCAGCCGCAGCGCCCGGAACAGCTCGCGATTCTGCTCCATCCAGTTCGTCGTCTGAAAGCCCGGCCCCGCTGCCGCTTCCAGCTCCCGCGCAATTGCCGGTGCGTGGTACAAATCATCCACCTTGAACGACAGCACCGACACCACGTCCGGCTCGCTGAACAGCCGTTGCGCATCCTGGAGCCGCACAAACGCATAGCTCGAGTCGTACTGGAAAAATCCCGAGTGAAACACCCCCACAAGCTGGTACCGCACGAACCGGGGCTGCAGCCCCAGCGGCGTCAGCTCCCCCTGCGGACTCGTCACCAGCACGCTGTCCCCCGGCTTCGCGCCCAGCGTCTCCGCCAGGTCGCTGCCCAGCACCAGCGGCGGCAATGCCCCCGGCACTACCGGCGCGCTCAGCGCCGCCGCCGATCCCTCCCGCACCGTCTGCAACAAATCCGAAACCGCCCGCTCATCCGCCGGCACCACGCCCTTGATCAGCGCCCCGCCACTGCGCGGACCACGCGACACCAACACCTGCCCGTACAGCCCGGCAGCCGCCGCCGTCACATGCGGCTCCACCCGTAACCGCGCCAGCAGCCCACGCCAGTCGCGTACCCCGTCCCCCGCCACCCGCATCAGTTCCACGTGCGCCGTCGATCCCAGCAGCCGTGCCTGCAAATCCCGCCGCATTCCGTTGGTAATCGCCAGCGCAATAATCAGCGACGCCACCCCCGCCGCCACGCCCAGCACCGAAATCAGCGTGATGACCCCGATCACCGCCTGCCGCCGCTTCGCCCGCAGGTACCTCGCCGCGATAAACAGCTCAAACCGCATGCAGCCCCCACGACAAAACCGGCCCCAAAGCCGCGAACCCACCGCGAACCAGGTGCCCCATGTCCCGCGTTTGGGACATGGATTGATCCTGCCCGAGGACAATCCTCACCGCGCCACAGCCTTCGCCGTCACGGCATTTTCAAATCGGTCGAACACCCGAATCGCCACCGTATGCTCCCCCGCCCCGGCAACCGGCACATCCACGCGGTACGTTTCGGCCAAAGCATCGGAAAGCTTCCCCACCGGCTCCAGGTACTCCCAAGGCCCGGCATCCAGCGAAAACTCCGCATGCCCAATCGCACTCGTCGCATCCCGCACGTCATACGTCGCCACCAGCCGCCCATCCACTAAAGAAGCCGCAAGCACGCCAGCCAGCGGAGCCGTCGTGTCCAACACAAACGGCGCGCTCACCCGCTCTCCCTCCAGCGCATCCGCCGCGTTGTGCACCGGCAAATCCGACGCCACCACCCGCACCTCGTACTCCCCATCCGGCACCAGCGCGCTGTCGAAGCTGTACGCCCGCTCCGTCAGCTTGTCCTTCACCAGCCGCCACGTCTTCTCGTGCGTATCCCGCAGATACAGCGCATACGTCAGGTCATCCCCGTTCGGATCCCGCGCCACCCACCGCACCGTCACCGCCGTCCGATCGCGCTGTGCAAGCAGCGGCCCCGGCACCGGCTCGGCTGCATTTGGATTCGGCGAGGGCGTAAGTCCCGACTTGAATGCCACCGCAATCGTCGAACTCGGCCCCGCAGGTGACGCATTCGGCACCCGCGCCCCGGGCTGCACCACGATATCCTCCACCAGCGGCGGCAGGTTCCGCGGCAGATAGTTCACTGTCACCGCATCCACCTGCGCCCCCGGCTGCAACACCGCCTTCCACTGCACGTACCGCGCCACCGGCACCGGCAACGGTGTCTGCCCCGGCGTCACCGCCACCCACGGCGACCACAGGTCCCCCAGCGCCCCGCGCACATTCTCCACGTTGCCCGACCGCGCAAACACCCGCACCGCGCCGGAACTCGTCATCTCCACCCGTCCCCAAAGCGTCGCGAAGTCCCCGTCGAACACCTCCGAAACATAGGTCGCGTCACCCGCAGGCGCATCCGCCAACTTCACCAGCTTGCCGCTGTTGGCCGTCGTCACCAACAACCCATCCGCCACCGGCGCCAGCGCCACCGCTTGGCCCGCATCCACATGCGCCACGTCCGTCGTCACGCCCGGCACCTGCGGATCAACCCGGTACACGTGCCCCTTGTTGCCCGTCGCCACCATCAGCGCGCCGTTGCGAAACGCCAGCGCATACGCCACGTCCTCCCGCAGCGTCACCAGCCGCAGCGGCGTGCCGTCCGGCGCGATCCGGTCCACCTCCGACCCGTCCGGCACCAGCGCATTCGTCGCCACACTGGTCGACGACCCCGGCTGCTGGAACGTGATCGAAATCCGCGGCTCCCCCGCGGCCGGCAGTGGCGGCAGCGCCGGCGGCCGCCGATCCCCTACCGCCGTCAGGTACAGGTTCCCCGCAGGGTCCAGCGCCAGCGCCGTAATCTCATGCTTCGGCGCGGTATACAGTGCAAACGGCTTTCCATCGGACCCAATCCGGTACACGATGCCCGCACCATCCGACCCAATGTAAATCGTCCCATCCGGCCCCACCAGCAGCGTCCGCAGGTGCTGATCGCCCGACTTGAACACCACCGTCGGCTTCACCCCGGCCTTCAGCGACACCCGGTACAGCACCGCCGGCGCGCCCGCCGCCACCAGCACATCGCCGCTCTTCTCCACCGCCAGCGACCACAGGTACTTCGGCTTCTCCGCCGTGGCCGACGCGTCGAACACCACCTCCGCCTTCGCTCCCGCCGCAAGCTTGCCGGCCGGCACCCGGTACACCTTTCCGTCCGGCGACGTCGCCGCCAGCACCGACCCATCCGCCAGCGTCGCCAGCGCCTGCACGTTCGGTTCCTTGAACTCGGCAACCGTCGTACTCTTGCCCGCCGTGTCGAACCGCAGCAACTGCGACCCGCCCGTCACCGCGCCCGTCCCGGCAAACACGCTACCCGCCGCCCCCGGTACCACGGACCAAAGATACGTCGCCGCCGCCACCCCCACCGTCGTCAGCGCCGGCGCGGCCATCAACCGCCCATCGTTCCGAATCGCCCCATTCGTCGGCGTCCCCCGCTCAAAATCCTCATACCGCGTCGTCGTCCACTGCCGCGTCCCTTGCCCCACTAGCGGCGCGCCGGCCACAAAACACAGCAACACACCACGCAAACAGACGCGGCGAAGGCAGATAACAGACAGCGGCAACCATCGAGGAGTCAACAATCGAAAACGCAACCTTTCAACAACGAAGTACAACCAGAAAACTTACCGCACCCGCAACGTCAACACCTGCGACCCACTCACCGCACCATCCAGCCCCACCGACCCCGCCACCCGCGCCGTCTCCGACGTAAACGAAATCTCGCGGCTCTCCCGTAGCGGCTGCAGGGCATTCACCATGCTCGGCGGCAGCGCCGGCAGCGCATCCGACGCCGTCACTGCCTGCGTCTCATGATCCAGCAGCGTCACATACAGCCGGTCGTTCGCATGCGCTCGGTTGATCTGGGCAATCGTATCCGCAACCCCCAGCGGATGCGCGGCACTCGCCGGCGGCGGTGCCAGCACCCGATCCAGCGAAGCTGCATCGCCCACCAAAATTCGCAGCGGCCCCGCCTCTAGCGTCGTCGGCAGCGTCAGTGTCTGCCGCACCACGCGCGCCGGCTGCTGCCACGGCCGCACCGTCGCCTCCACCGTCACGGTGTCCCCCGGTCGCGCCTCATCCGTGCTCAGCCGCGCACTCTCCACCTGCACACTCTGCCGCACCGGCACCAGCTCCGCATGCAGCATCACTCCCGTCACTACCGGCTCCCGCAGCGCATTCGCGTACACCCGCGCAAACCGCTGTGCCACGAACACCGCCGCCTGCCCCGCCGCCGCGCCGCCATCCCCGCTCGACAGCACCTGCTCCACCCGGATCGCCGGATAATCCCGCAGCACGATCTCGCCCCGAAGCCGCAGGCTCATCTCCGTGCCCGCCGTGTCCGTCCCGCTCAGCGACTGAAAAATCCCCGCCAGCAGAATCTGCGGCGTCAGCTCCCGGTTGTTCAACACCTCAAACTTCAACAGCCGCGGCTTCAGCCCCGATCCAACCGGCGTCGCCACCTCCACCGTCACCGGGATCATCGGCGCACTCACCCCAAACCGCCCGGCGATCGCGTTCTGCCGGTCCTCGGTAAACGCCCCTACTGTCTCCGTCGTGTTCACAATCTTGAACGCGTTCATCGGCGAAGGCAGCGTCGCCAGCACCTCCGCCTTCGTCATCGGCACCGAAATCGTCCCGTACTGCGTAATCGGATGCCCGCACGCCAGCAACTGCGTCGCATCCACGTACGTCACCGTGCACGTCGCCGCAATGTTCAGGTCGCCCCGCGCCAGCACCGCACTCACCGCCGACCCCGGCACAATCGCCGGCCCCGGCATCCCACCGGCGGGCGCCGCCGACCCAAGCCCCGCGACGGGCTCCAGCCCCATGTCGCGGAATCCCTGTCCATATCGCTCCATCGCCGCCGCGCCAAACCCGCTGAACACCAGCGGCGTCGCAATCGGCTTCAACCCCTCACTCGAAGCGGCAGCCGGCATCACCGCCCGCGCCGGCAGATCCCGCACCTCCAGCATCAGGCCGATCGGCGTAATCCCGCAGATTGGCTCCTTGCTGAACTGCCCGATGCGGAAACTCAACGCTCCCAACAACTTACCGTCCACATACACCGGCGACCCGCTCATCCCGGCAACCACCCCAGTAAACTCCGGCTTTGCCCCGTGCAGCCGCCCCAGGATCATGTCCTGCCCTGGCCCGATCGCATCCGTCAGCCGCCCCAGGATCTCCACATCCATCGGCTCCGGGTCGGTGCCTTCGAACACCGTCCACGCCGTGCCATGCAGCCCGCGCCGCACCTGCTCCAGCGGAAACGGCTCCGCATGCAGCGGCGGCCCGGCCGCGGCCTGTTGCGCAACCGCAAGGGAACACCCACAGGCGAGGGCCTGCAGCAAGAACGCGAGACGAAGGCGCGTAGCCTTTCGGGGAGCAAGCACGTCTACAGAGTAGAGGTGCCGCGCCGCAAAGCCAAACGGCCACCGCACGCGCCCTCCGCACGGTCAAACAGAACCCCGACCCTGTACAGTCTTCGTGAGGACTTCACCGAGTGACCGCACCTTACCGCATCGCCCTCGCCGCCCTGCTCGCGCTCCCACTTGCGCCACTCATCGCGCAAACAACCAAGCCGCAAACACCGACCGACGACGCAGGCCCCCAGCAGCAAAACGACGGCGTCATCCTCAAGAAGAAGACCGACACCCCCGAAGACACGCCGCCCCCCGCGCCCGCCGAAGAAAAGATCAAGAACCCCGAAGGCCTCGGCAACTACTCTCTCCGCGTCGACGTCCCTGTCGTCACCGTCGACGTTAGCGTCCAGCTCGACAAGACCCGCCAGTTCGTTCCCGGCCTCAAATCCGGTAACTTCCGCGTCACCGAAGACGGCGTCCCGCAAAAGGTCTCCGAAGTCCGCATGCGCCAGGCCCCCATCACCGCCGTCATGCTGCTCGAGTTCGCCGCCAACTCCTGGTCCTTCATCCAGGACATGCAGCAGTCCTCCTACGTCTTCTTCCGCTCCCTCAAGCCGGAGGACTACATCGCCGTCATCACCTTCGACCTCCGCACCCACATACTCACCGACTTCACCCGCGACAAGGACCTCACCGCCCAGGCCCTCCGCACCCTCACCATCCCCGGCTTCTCCGACACCGACGAGTTCGACGCCCTCTACGAAACGCTCGACCGCACCAGCCGCATCGACGGCCGCAAGTACATCATCCTCATCAGCAGCGGACGCGATACCTTCAGCAAAATCACCCTCGACACCATGCTCAAAAAGGTCCGCAGCACGCCCAACGTCACCATCTACACCATCAGCACCGGCGGCTTCGCCCGCGTCATGTCCGACAGCTATGGCCGCCAAAGCTCCATGGCCCGCCTCGACTACCTGCAGGCCGACAACCAGATGCGCACCTTCTCCGCCCTCACCGGCGGCCGCAGCTACTTCCCCCGCTTCCAGGGCGAGCTCCCCGACATCTTCGCGGAAATCAACCAGTCCATCCGCAACCAGTACGAGCTCACCTACCGCCCCACCAACGCCGCGCAGGACGGCACCTTCCGCAAAATCAAAGTCGAACTCGTCGACAACGAAGGCCTCCCCCTGACCATGGTCGACGAGAAAAACAAGAAACTGAAGTACACCATCACCGCCCGCGACGGATACCGCGCCCGCAACCCCGTTGAGTGAGCGTCTCTCAAACAGCTTTTCTCACCGCCTTCGCTTCTGGAACCTTGATGTAGGCCATTGACAAGCTTCATGCTTGTCATCCCGTAACGAAGTGAAGGGATCTGCTTTCCAAACCCGAGAGGGAACCCCGTTTGCCCCATGTCTCGCATTTGAGACATGGGTTTCATACGCGGTTCTATCGCCGATATCCCGCCCAAACGAACTCCAGCGCCTCCGGCAACGTCTGCAACTTCGCCGCCCGATCCACATGCCCCGCGTTCTCCACAAACAGAAACTGGTACGCATACCCCTTCGCCGCCAGCGCCCGCGCCATCCGCTCGTTCGCCTCCACCCAATCATGCATCCCGTCCCGCATCACGTTGGGGTTGAACAAATCCCGATCCCCCACCTCCATCCAGATGCGCAGCGGCTTGCGCGGCGTCGAGGCCACCAAATACTCCGGCCACGCATACGCCCCATGCGGCGTCCGCGCGTCGTGCGGCCACTGCTGGTTGATGAACGTCCCCGAGTAACTCAGCACCCGGTGATACCACTCTGGGTGGTACCAAGCCATCGCCAGCGCGCACGACGCACCGGAACTCCCGCCCATCGTCGCCCGGCCCTCCGGATCATGCGTCAGCGTCACATGCGCCTCGCGCTCCACCCGCGGCAGCACCTCGGTCTCCACAAATTCCGCATACCGCCCACTCATCGTGTCGTATTCGAGGCCCCGCTCACTCCCCTGCGCATCCCCGCCGCCGTTCGCAATCGACACCGCCACCATCGCCGGCACCTTGCCCGCCGCAATCAGGTTGTCCAGCGTCGCAAACAGCTCCCGGTCCGGCCCATCCTGCCCCACGATGAACGGTATCGCCGTCCCCACCACAACCTGCCGCGGCACATACACCGTCACCACCCGCCTGTACGGCGCAGGGTGGCTCGTCGTCACCACCAGCGTCGCCGGGTCCTTCGGGTCAGGCGTCCCAAACGTCCCCGCCTCCCGCGCAATCCCGGGATACACCTTGCTCTCCGCCGAATCCATGGTGAACGTGAACACCGCACCCTGCGGCACCCCCGCATGCACGGCCGTCATCGCATCCGCCGGATGTGTCGGTCCCACCACAAAGTTTCCCAACGCATCCGCCGGCGGCACCGCCCCATCCGGCAAATCCACCGCCGCCACATACCCCGCCGCATGCGGCAACCGCACCGGCACCTGACCCACCACCGGCAGCACAACGAACAACGCAGGAACCATCAGCCATCGCATGGCCACCATCCTACGGCAACCGCAACGACGAATGGGTTCTTGTCCGCGACAACATCGTTGGTGCTGGGTGCCCCATCTTCATCGCGCCCAATACCACTTCAACCCACGGCAGCCTTCAGAGCGCGACCAAGGTGGGTTCGTCTGAACAAGGCTCAGCAGCACGCCCTGACTTTCCTGCCGATTGCTTCGAGCCCAAGACGAACCCTTTCAGAAAGGTGAGGCGCGCTCCTAATCCAATCCCAACGGCCGCCGCACCACACCTATTGGCGTGTCCCGGTCCACAATCAACACCTGCTCCCGCTCACTCGCCGCAATCACCACCAGCCCAAGCCCCAGCAGCAGCACCGCGCCCTCCACGGTCGTCGACCACTTATGCCGCGCCTCAAAATCCGCTCGCAACGGCGACCCCGGCATCAGCGCCTCAATCTGCCCACCCGCCAGCGCCCGCTCATGCTCCATCGGCCCAACGATGAACCGGTTCGACACAAACGTCAGCAGCATCATGCCAATCACTAACCCAAGCTGCACATACGTCCATCGCGCATGCCGCCCCAGCAGCCGCACCGCTACGATGATCGCGACCCCACACCAAAGCCCGGCACTATGCAACATGAGCAGGCACGCACCGATCAACGTTCCAAACTCCGGCGACTTCCCCAGGATCCGAAACGCCAGCGGCGCCAGCACCGCACCAAAGAACAGGATGCCACCCACCCAGAACACCAGCGCCAACGACCGCAACGTACGAGCAAAAGTCTGCATACCCTCAGTCTAACGGCGTCACACCTACCAGCAAACAAAAGCATATCGCAGAAGAGGCACCACGAAACTCTGCGCCCTTCGCGTTCTCCCCTCGCGCACGTTGCGTACGCTCTTGCCTTTGTTTGAAAAAGAGGCCCCTACTGCGCCCACCCATTCACATGCATCCACCGGTACAACAAACCAGGCCACTCACTCAGCTCCGCATCCGCCTGCGCCAGCCCCACCCCATGCGGCCCATGCCGATACAAATGCATCTCCACCGGCACCTTCGCCTTCACCAGCGCGGTGTACATCCGTACGGAGTTCATCACCGGCACCACAGCATCATCCGTCGTCGCAAAAATAAACGTCGGCGGCGTCTGCGCGGTCACCTGCTCATCTGCGCTCAGCGCCGACTTCAACCCCGCATCCGCATTCGGCCCCAGCAGGTTCAGCTGCGACCCGCCATGCGTCACGCCATCCTCCATGCTGATCACGGGATATGCCAGCACCAAGAAGTCCGGCCGGCTGCTCACCCGTTCGATCTCATCCGGCGAAGCCGCATTTCCCGCGTCGAACTTTGTCCCGGCAGTAGCCGCAAGGTGCCCACCCGCGGAAAAGCCCCACATCCCAATGTGATCCGCCTGCACCCCCATCGCCGCCGCGTGCGACCGCGCATACCGCAACGCCCGCTGCGCATCTTCCAGTTCAATCGGATTGTGGTACACCGGTCCCAGCCGATACTTCAGTACCAGCGCCGCGATCCCGTGCGCATTCAACCACTGCGCCACCTGCAGCCCCTCGTGGTCCATCGCCAGGTTCTGGTAGCCGCCGCCCGGCGCAATCACCACCGCCGTCCGCGTCGGGTTAAACGCCGGCAGGTACACCGATACGGTCGGCACATCCGCCTCTGCCTTGCCTACCGCGCCCGGCGCACCTTTCGGCCACAGCGCAATCGGCGCGTGCACATCCGTCGTCTGGTCCATCGCCTTCGTATTCACATACTGCACAGGAGCCTGTCCCTGGACACTCGACAAACAGCAAGCGGCAAGCACCGCCGAAAAAAGCAAACGCATCGTCAAAAGCCTCGTAAGTTAAACCGACTCCTCAGTGGATGCGGCAACCTCGATCGGCGACACCTTTTGCTTGAAGGTAAATTTCTTGTGCCCCAGAAACTGCGGCACAATCGCCACCCCCACGATCACCGCTTGCGCCACATACGGCGCAAACCGCGCCTGCGGCAACCACCGCGCCAACACCGCCGCCAGTGGCCCAACGGCAACCGTACTCAGCAGCAAACTCGGCCCATACACCGCATAACTGCGCAGGTACTCGCCCCACCCGTTGCCCTTGCTCCGAAACACAAACCACTTGTACGTCAGAAACGAAACCGTGATGTTCAACACCGTCGACAGCAGCGTCGCCGCGCTCGTCATCAGCGCCGCATGCCCCGGGTTCCCATGCACAAACAGCCACGTAAAAAAGAACGTATCCACCAGCCCGAACAGCGTATTGCCGCCGCCCACCAGCACAAAGCGCAGCGCCTCCCCTGTCGGTATATGTTTCGTCAAACCCATCCAACACTCCCGACCTTTTCACAAGCTGACGCACTAAGTTGCGAACTCGCTGGACCCTAGTAGTTAATCCGTTCCTTCTCCGTCACCAGCGGCCGGTTCTGCACAATCGTATGGATGGACCCCACATACTCCCCAATGATCCCGATCGCAATCAGCTGCACCGATCCAAGAAAAAACAGCCCGATCATCGTCGGCGCCAGCCCCAGTTCAAAGTGGCTCCAAAACAGCAGCTTCGCAATCAGGTAGATAAACCCGAACACCAACGAAATCGCCGCAAACACAAACCCGCCAAACGTCACCATCCGCAACGGCACTTTACTTAGGTTGGTGATGCCCAGCATCGCCATGTCATACAGCGTGTAAAAGTTGTTCTTCGTGATGCCGCGCATGCGCCGCTTCTGCCCATACGCAATCTGCTTGATGGGAAACCCGACCTCCGCTACCATCCCGCGAAAGTACGGGTACGGATCGCCATACCGCTTGATCACGTCCATCACCTGTCGGTCATACAGGCCGAATCCCGTGTAATGCTGCAGCACCTGCACGCTCGTCAACTTCTCCACCGTCTTGTAGTACAGCGTGCGCACCTTGAACATCAAGCCGCTCTCTTCACTCGTCGTCTTGATCCCGACGACCACCTTCCAGCCTAGCTCCCAGTCCCGCAAAAAGTCCGCAATCAACTCCGGCGGGTCCTGCAGGTCACTCAGCAGCACCACGATCGCGTCGCCATCCGCGTCCATCATCGCGTGGTGCGGCGACCGGATATGCCCGAAATTTCGCGCATTCACAATCACCTTCACGTGCTTGTCTTCCGCCGCCAGCACACGCAACTCGTCCACCGTCGTATCCGTCGACGCATTGTCGATGATGATGTGCTCGTAGTCATACTGCGGCAGCCCCGCAAACACCGCGCGCACCCGCTCCACCAGCGGCTGCACATTGCCGCTCTCGTTGTACGCCGGGCTCACCACACTGATCTTTTTCATCACGTCTGCTCCTCGTGCGTCGGGCGTTCCCGTGGCGTCCAAAAGCCGCTAAGCCTTTCCCGTCCAACCGTACCATGCCGCCGTTCGCCGAATGGTCTCCTCCAGCGACACCGTCTCCCGCAGCCCAAGTTCCCTGCCCGCCCGTTCCACCGAGGGCACATACCGCGACACCGCCGCACCCGCCACCGGCACCTTCGCCACCTCGATCATCACGTCGCTCCCCAGCGCGTCCCGCACCGCTTCGGCAAGCTCTAAGATGCTCACGCTCCGCGCCGACCCCACGTTGTACGCCCGCAGCGATGGCGCTTCAAACAGCATCGTCCAAAGCCACACCGCCAAATCCCCCGCATACAAAAACGACCGCGTTGGTGTCCCATCGCCACCAATCCGGATAGGCCCACCCGCCATCACATCCCGAATAAAATTCCCAATTGCAAAGTGAATATCTAGCGGGAGGTGCGGCCCGCAAAACGCCCAGCACCGCGCGATGGCACACTCCAACCCGTGCTGCTTCACCGTCAGCGCGCACATCAACTCGCTCGCCCGCTTGCCCTCCGCATACACGCTACCCACCTGCGTCGGGTCCGGCGCACCCATGTACTCCTCCGCCAACTGCACGATCTCCGAAGGCTGCCGCCCATACACCGCACCCGAACTCGTCAGCAGCAACCGCTTCGCCCCGCACCGCACCGCGAAGTCCAGCGTCCGCTGCGTCCCCGCAAGCATCGTCGACAGCATCTCCGCAGGTGCCTCTGCCAACTGCTTCGCACTCGCCTCCGTCGCCGCATGCACCACGAACTTGAATTCGCCCTCCGGAAAAGCAAAGTCCCGCACATCCCCGGCGTGCAACACCACCGCACCGTCCTTAAACAAATGAGGCATCCTTGCCGCGAATACGTCAGGCCGTCGCGACAACGCCACCGCCTGCGCTCCTAGCCCCAGCTCCCGATTCGCATACGCAAACGTCTCCAACAACCAAGCCCCGAAGAACCCGGTAGCACCGGTCAAAAACACGCGCTCCCCACGCATCCGCTCCCACAGGTGCGCCGTCGCCTCCAGCACCTCCCGCAAGTCCTGTTCGTCGATCGCCTTCACCGCGTGCATAGTTCACTGACTCCCCGTACGCAAAGAAGCCAGCACATACCATGCGCTGGCTTCCTTCTAACCCGCAAACAGAACTACCGGTTCAACACAGCCCAGCGCTTCTCCAGCATGTCGATCCGCTTCGCATCCTCCTGCTGAATGGACCCATAGTAGTCCCGCTTGTTCAGCAGCCACAGCAGCTCGAATTGCACTGCATTCAGCAATCCTTGGTCGATGTGCGCCGCATTTGCCGCCTGCCCGTCGAAGATCACCTTGCGCGTCTCGAACCGCGTCAGGTGCACCGCGACCATCTCCTTCAGCACCGGGATCGAATCGCTCGACACACCGCCGCCCACCACCATGTCCAGGCCCTTAGCCTTCGCCGCAGCTGCGGTCTTGAGCACGTAGTCCGTCACCTCGCGCCCATTGATCGCATCCCGCCCCAGCGACGCCGACAGCGAAAAGTCCACGCGCCCAAAGACCACCCCCGCAATCTCCGGTGCCTTCTGCGCAAAGTCCGTCATGTCGTCCAGCACCTGGAACGCATTGATCGTCTCCAGGTTGAACAGGAAGTCCGTATCCCCCTGCTCTTCCTTGGGGTACACCTTGTCCACGGCCTCGGCAAATTTCGACAGCGCGTACCGGCTCTCGATCATCGGCGCAATGATGTAGTCCACGCCAATCTGCTTGGTCTCAATCAGGTCGCGCATCGCCTCGCAGCCGCCGATCTTGATGGCCAGCTTCAACCCCGCCTTACGGCAGATCTCCACCAACCGCAGCATCTCGTCCACGCGCGTGCCCTCGGCCTCGTACTCCGCCTTCACCGCAACGTACCCGTACTCCTGATGCCCTTTGTTCAGCAGGTCCAGCATCTTGCGTTCGCGCGTATTCATCCGTTGAGATCCTTTCGGTAAACACCAGGTTAAACCGCAGCTGTTCCAAACGAGGCGCTACTGCGCGATCGGCAACGGATTCGGGTTCTTGCAAAAATCGACAATCGTCTTCGCGATGTAGTCCAGCATCGGCTCGCTCAGCCCCGGGTAAATGCCGCACCAGAACACGTGGTTCATCACGTAATCCGTGTTCGTCAGCTCCCCCACCACGCGGTACTCATAGCCTTCGTACGCCGGCTGCCGCAGCAAGTTGCCCGCGAACACTAGCCGCGTGCCCACCTTCGCCGTGTCCAGGTGTCGTGTCAGCGCATCCCGCGTAAACCCTGCCTCCGGCTTCACCGCAATCGGAAAGCCGAACCAGCTCGCATCGCAACCCGGCGTCGCCTCCGGCAGCACCAGCCACTGTTCAGCTTCTTTCAACGCGTTCTTCAGGTACACGAAATTCGCCTTGCGCTTCTCAATAAACGCCGGCAATTTTTCCAACTGCGAAACACCTAGCGACGCCTGCATATCCGTCGCCTTCAGGTTGTAGCCCACGTGCGAGTACGTGTACTTGTGGTCATACCCGCAGGGCAGCGTTCCCAGTTGCCAGTCAAACCGCTTGCCGCACGTATTGTCCACACCCGGCTCACACCAGCAATCGCGGCCCCAATCGCGATAGCTCTCAATCAGCACCTTCAGCGCCGGCTTATCAGTCAGCACCGCACCGCCTTCGCCCATCGTAATGTGGTGCGCCGGGTAAAAGCTCACCGTCGCGATATCGCCAAACGTCCCAACCTTCTTGCCGTGGATCGTCGTCCCTAGCGCATCGCAGCAATCTTCCACCAGCCACAGGTTGTACTTCTTGCAGAAGTCCGCAACCGCCTGCGCATCAAACGCATTCCCCAGCGTATGCGCAATCATCACGGCCTTGGTCTTCTCGCTGCGCGCCGCCTCCAGCATCGACACGTCCACCTCGTAGTGCGGTAGCGTCACGTCGATAAACACCGGCACGCACCGGTTCTGGATGATCGGGTTCACCGTCGTCGGAAACCCTGCCGCCACCGTAATCACTTCATCGCCCGGCTTGATCTGCCGGTCGCCCAGCTTCGGCGACGTCAGCGCGCTGAACGCCACCAGGTTCGCCGACGATCCGCTGTTCACCAGCGACGCCGAACGCAGCCCGAAGAACCGCGCCAGCTTTTTCTCAAACTCCTTGGCCCAGCGGCCGGTCGTAAACCACGCATCCAGCGCGCTATCCACCACCGCGCTGATATCGTTGCCGTCAATCACCTTGCCGGACACCGGCACCGTGGACGTGCCCGGTACGAAGTCACGCGCGGGAAAGGCTTCCGCATGGAACTGCTGCGTCAGTGCAAGAATCTGTTCGCGAAGGGCTTGAGCTTTTTCAGTCATAATCTTCACACCAGAATACACAGGCGATGGCCAACACAAGTTACCCTAGGATGAGTTTGTCGCTTCTTGGAAGACAGCGTACCGGTGATCGAAGTAGTCCCGGCTCGCATTCCTTCCAGACGCCCGCACGAGGTTCAAGCGCATGAAAGCAGTGATTTTGGCCGGCGGTCTCGGAACCCGGCTCAGTGAAGAGACCTCCATCCGCCCCAAGCCCATGGTCGAAATCGGCGGCCGCCCGATCCTCTGGCACATCATGAAGATCTACTCGCACTACGGCATCACCGACTTCATCGTGTGCTGCGGGTACAAGGGCTACGTCATTAAGGAGTACTTCGCGAACTACTTTCTCCACATGTCCGACGTCACCTTTGACATGAGCGACAACTCCATGACCGTCCACCAGTCCGTCGCCGAGCCGTGGAAGGTGACCCTCGTCGACACCGGTGACTCCACCGGCACCGGCGGCCGCCTCCGCCGCGTCGGCAAATACCTCGACCCCAACGAGCCCTTCTGCATGACCTACGGCGACGGCGTTTCCGACGTCGACATCACCGCACTCGTCGACTTCCATAAGACCCACGGCAAAGACGTGACCCTCACCTCCGTCCAGCCCAACGCCCGCTTCGGCGCGCTCGGCCTTAAGGACAATCACGTCTACGCCTTCCAGGAAAAGCCGAAAGACGAGGGCGGCTGGATCAACGGCGGCTTCTTTGTCCTCCACCCTCGCGTGCTTGAAGAAGTGACCGACGACGAGTGGATGTTCGAACGCGAACCCATGGAATCCCTCGTCGCCAAAGGGGAAGTCCAGGCATTCTTCCACCACGGCTTCTGGCAGGCTATGGACGCCCTCCGCGACAAGCACCAACTTGAAGAGCTCTGGGCGAAAGGCAAGGCACCATGGAAGCTTTGGTAACCAACCCCAAGCCCCTCGGCCCGGACCCGAACGTCTGGCAGGGCCGCCGCGTCTTCATGACCGGCCACACCGGCTTCAAGGGCGGCTGGATGTCGCTCTGGCTCGCCAAGCTTGGCGCCACCGTCCGCGGCTACGCCCTCGACCCCTACACCACGCCCAATCTCCTCGATGCCGCCCGCGTCGGCTCCGTCATCGAGGACACACGAGGCGACATCCTCGACCGCGAAAAGCTCGCCAAAAGCATGACCGATTTCGCCCCCGAAATCGTCATCCACATGGCCGCGCAGCCCCTGGTTCGCCTCTCCTACCTCGACCCCATCGGCACCTACGCCACCAACGTGCTCGGCACCGGCCACGTGCTTGAAGCTGTCCGCAAGACCCCATCCGTGCGCGCCGTTGTCTCCGTTACCACCGACAAGTGCTACGAAAACAAGGAGTGGCACTGGGGCTATCGCGAAAACGAGCCCCTCGGCGGCTACGACCCCTACTCCTCTTCCAAGGCCTGCGCCGAACTCGTCACCAGCGCCTACCGCCAGTCCTTTTTCAACGTCGCCAAATTCGCCGAACACCGCTGCGGCATTGCCACCGGCCGCGCCGGCAACGTCATCGGCGGCGGAGACTGGTCCGACGACCGCCTCATCCCCGACCTCGTCCGCGGCTTCCTTCGCGGCGACGACGTGCACATCCGTCGACCGAACAGCATCCGCCCCTGGCAGCACGTCCTTGAACCCGTCTGGGGCTACATGCGCATCGCCGAAGAAATCTTCAAGGGCAACAGCGCCTGCGCCACCGCCTGGAACTTCGGCCCCGCCGATGACGACGCCTGGCCCGTCGGCCGAATCGCACAAAAGATGGTCGACGTCTGGGGCGAAGGCGCCAAGTGGACCCTCGACCCCGACCCCGGCGCCCACGAAGCCGGCTACCTCAAGCTCGACGCCAGCAAGGCCCGCGCCGAGCTCGGCTGGCACCCCGCCCTCCACATCGGCACCACCCTCGAATGGCTCGTCAACTGGTACAAAGCCCAGCACCGCGGCGAAGACATGCACACCTACACCCTGGCCCAAATCGCCGCCTACGAAACCCTTCTCGCGACCGACCGCTGAAGCAGCCAAGGCTTCTTAAGCCCGTCGAGTGATCATCCGCCAGGCTCTTCGCCGTCGTCGCGGGCCCATGCCCGGCAACCACCGGGTGCCCCATCTTCACCGCGCCACATGAAGCGTCGAACCAGACCGAAACTAAAAGCGCGGTTAAGGTGGGTTCTCCCCCCCCCCCCGGACCTATCGCAGCGCCTCCAGCGCCGCACAAGCCCGATCCAAATCCCCCTGCCGCTTCCCAAAGCAAAACCGCAGCATCGTCTCCCCGCGTCCCCCAAGAAAGAACGCCGACCCCGCCACCGCCGCAACCCCGGTTGCCCGCAACAACTCCCGCGCCTTCGCCGAAGCCGTAGCCCCCGCTACACACGTCGCATCCGCCAGCACGTAGTACGCCCCGTCCGGTCGCGGCGCCACAAACCCCGCAGCTGTCAGCGCCGCACAAAGCTGACCCCGCTTCGCCTGGTGCTCCGTCGCAAGCGAGCTATAAAACGAAGTCGAAGCCAGCGAGCGCAGCCCCTCCAACACCCCGTACTGCAGCGCCGAAGGTGAGCAGATGTACACCAGGTCATGAAAATACCCGATACTCGGCACCAGCGCCGCCGGTGCCGTCAGGTACCCCACTCGCCACCCCGTCACGCTGAACGTCTTCGACAATCCACTGATCGTCACCGTCCGCTCCCGCATCCCCGGCAGCGTCGCCATGCTCACGTGCTCGCGCCCGTCGTACTGAAAGTACTCGTAAATCTCATCCGTAATCACCAGCAGGTCGCGCTCCATCGCCACCGTCGCAATCGCCTCCAGGTCCGCCCGTCCGAAAACCTTGCCTGAAGGATTCGATGGCGTGTTCACAATCACCGCCCGCGTCTTCGCCGTCAGCACGGCCCGCAGCGCCGCCACATCCAACTCCCACGTCGGCGCCACCAGCGGCACCACCACCGGCACCATCCGCAAGCTCAGCAGCGTGCTCACGTGATACCCATACAGCGGCTCAAACACCACCACCTCATCGCCCGGGTTCAGCAGCGCCAGCAGCGTCGCATACAGCGCGCCCGTCGCGCCGTTCGTCACCAGCACCTCGGTCACCGGGTCCGCCGCAATCCCGTTGTACGCCTGCAGTTTCGCCGCAATCGCCTCACGCAGCGGCGCAATCCCATCCAGCCGCGTGTAGATGTTGTGCCCGTCCCCGATCGCCGCCGTCGCACCCGCAGCCACCGCCGCCGGCACCTCGGTATCGCAAATTCCCTGCGCCAGGTTGATGCCGCCCACCCGGTCGCACTCCACGCTCATCGCGCGAATCTCGCTCTGCACAATCGCAGGCGCAATCAAACTCAAACGGGTCGGCATCAACGGCATGGCAACAGGCATGCGGAAATCTTAGCCCATTGCGCCACAGGAACGGGTGCTTCATGTCTCACTCCTGAGACATGGGCCCACAAAGCTACCGGCAAGTCCCCTGCGACGCCTCCGTCCGTGTCCACATCTCACTCCGCCCAAACGCCTTGAACCCGATGAACCCTCGCAGATTCAACGTATTCCCCTCTGCGGTCATCGATCCCTTGTACGTCTTGCCGTTCTCCGGGTCATAAATCTTCCCATCCTCGGCATGGTTGGCATCCTGCAGCTTGAACCCCGACCCAATCTGCAGATTGCAGATCGACCGCGTTCGCAGTGACTTATCCGGATTATTGCCATCCACTGTCGCCGGCGCGGTCTTCGAGATCGCCACCACGGTCGCGCACACCTCTCCGCCGCAATGCGCAATCCGCAACACCGAGCCGCCCGGGCTCCGCCAAAAGCCCAGCACACCGGCATCCTGTGCCATCGCCGGCATCACGCCAACCACTGCCAACAACAGGGACGAAACCATCACACGCTGGAACAAGGCCATCTCTCCAAAGCTGAGGTTTGCAGGCAACGCCGCCGGCTCTTACGACTCGGTCGTCACAACGGCAGCGTCTGCAACCACAGCATCTGACCCCGATCCGGCGCTCCGGGTTGCGCCGCTTGATTCGGTAACCGCCGCCCGCTTTTCCAACACGGCAAACACCCCGCGCGCCATGTCCCCCACGGTCTTCACGGAGAACAGGGCGCTGTCCGGAATATCGATGTCATACGCATCTTCCAGGTCAAACGACAAGGAGACCTTGTCGAGCGAATCCACCTCGAGCGCCTGCAGCTCGCTCTCCAGCGTCACCGCATCCAGCGGCAACCGCCGCGCCGCCGCCACGATCGCAATGCAGTGCCGCCCGATACTGTCGAAGTCCGTAGCCCGATCGCTCATACCAACTGAGACGCACGGCTACCCCTCGCCGCAGCCTAGGCCGTCTTCTTCCGGCTCAGCAGCATGCTCCGCTCCACCCGCCGCACCTCGCTCGCCCGGTTCACCTTCGTCCAGAACGCCGCGAAATAATCCACCGCACTGATGATCGACACAATCGTCATCCAGTAAATCGCCGTCACCGCAATCACATGCACCGGCAGCACAAACCAGCCAAACCCATTGCCGCCCAGCAGATTCGACCCCGGGCCAAACACCCACACCCGATATCCGCGGTCAAACACGCACGCCACTACGCTCACAATTTGCAGCACCGTCTTCAGCTTGCCGATCTCGCTCGCATCGATGGTGAACCCCTCGTTCGCCGCAATCGACCGCAGCCCGCTCACCAGGAACTCCCGCCCAATCACCACCACCGCGATCCACGGCTTCACCACCGCCGGGTCAAACGCAACCAGCGCAATGTAGGCCGAAGTCACCAGCAGCTTGTCCGCCAGCGGGTCCAGCAGCATGCCCATCGTCGTAATTTGCCCGCGCTTTCGCGCCAGGTAGCCATCCAGCCCGTCCGTCACGCTCGCCGCAATAAAAAACAGCGACACCACCCACTCCTGCGTGTGCCCGTGCAGCGGCGAACTCGCACTCACCAGCCAGATCAGCAGCGGCACGCACGCGATGCGACTCAACGTCAGGGAGTTCGGCAAATTCACGGCAGCAACCCAGGCGGCCCAACACGCAGCCGATGCCAACATTCTCCCACACTCGGCACCTCCGCGTTCCCCGCCAGCGCGTCGAACTACTTCCCCATCGAAACCGCCGCTGTCCGCACATCGATCCGCCACGGCGTTGGAGCCGGCAGACGCATCACCCCGTCCTTCACCTCCAGCGGCATCCAAAGATAGCGCGAATCCGACAGGTCCTTTGGCTTCCACATGTCCCCAATAAAGATCGCCGTCTCCCTGCCCCCTTCACCGGTTACCTTCAACAACTCCGCGCTCTGCCCGCCATACGTCTTCGCCTCCGGAGGCGCCAGGTTCTGAAACGACGACCACGGCCCCGCCAGCGCCGTCGCCGTCGCGTACACATCCGGGTTCGGCGCCCACCCCGTCATGTGCGACCCAATGCAGTAGTACGTCCCGCCCAGCCGCACCACCGCCCCACCCTCCAGCGGAGCCTTCACAAACGCCGTCTTCTCCGCCACGCTCAGTGCATCCGCACTCAACCTCGCGATGAAGAACCCACCCGTCGGCCGGCTCTCAAAGATCAGGTAATTGCTCCCGTCATCGTCCACGAACTGCCCGATGTCCCGGCTCTCCTGTCCCAGCGGACGTAAGTGCTTTACCAGTCGATACGGTCCCTCAATGTTGTCACTCACCGCAACGCCTACTTCGGCTGCCTTGTACGCCGCGTCCAGGTGCACATACATCACGTACCGCGCCGCCGCATCGCCCTTCTGTGCGACAAACACCTTGGGCCGCTCCATCTGCCAGCCCGTCCCATACGGCACCACCCACTCCGCCGGTTCCGTCGCCGTCAGCGCCCGCCCGCGATCTTCCCACGTCGCCAGGTCCTTCGACCGGTACACGTGCACCGCATGCGTCCCCGCCGGCAGTGCCTGTGAATAATCCTCGCCGAACCAATACCAGAACGACCCGAGCTTTGTCACCCCGCCGCCATGCGCCTCAATCGGCTGCCCCGCGGTATCGAGCCACACCGCCCCTGGCTCCACCCGCGGCAAGCCCGCCTGTGCCCGCGGGTTGCCCCAGCCACACGCAAGCAGCAGCACGGGAAACCACATCCACCTCGCTGCCCGCATCCTGTCCCCTCCACGAAGTAAGTGTTGCCAAGGCCAAGTACAACGTAAAAACAACCAAGCCAGCAAGTCACCCACTTGCTGGCTTGCCGACCTGCTCCTACGGAATTACCAACGCATTAAGCCCTGACCGCTGACTTGCTCTCGCGGCTCCTACGCATAAATCCCCCGCTGCTTCGTCGTATACGCCACCCGATCGATCGCCAGCATATAACTCGCAATCCGGTTATTCACCTCATGCGACTCCGCATACCGAATCACGTCCGTAAAGCTCGCGCACATGATGCGGTCCAGCCGCTCGTTCACTTCCTCTTCCGTCCAGAAGTAACCCATCCGGTCCTGCACCCATTCGAAATAGCTCGCCGTCACGCCACCCGCATTCGCCAGGATGTCCGGCACCACAAACACACCGTTCCTCTGTAGAATCTCGTCCGCCGCCGGCGTCGTCGGCCCATTCGCACCCTCGCACAAAATCCGCGCGCGAACCCCGGCAGCATTGCGGCTCGTAATCACATTCTCCGTCGCTGCCGGAATCAGGATCTCGCACACCGTCGTCAACAACTCATCCGAGTTCGCCTCCGCAGCCCCCGCAAATCCACGAACCGAACCAGTCCGTTTGCGATGCTCCACCAGCGCCGGCACATCGATCCCCGCCGCCTCATACAGCCCGCCATCCCACTCCGCGACTCCGATCACCCGGTAGCCCTTCTGAGCAAGCAGCAGCGCCGCATTCGACCCCACGTTCCCGAACCCCTGCACGATCACCCGGCAATCTGCCGGCTTCATGCCCAGGTACCGCAGCGATTGATCGCACGCCACGCTCACCCCGCGGCCCGTTGCCGCCGAGCGCCCACGCGACCCGCCGATGTTCACCGGCTTGCCCGTCACCACGCTCGTCACCGTCTGCCGCATGTGCATGGAATACGTATCCATGATCCACGCCATCGTCTGCTCGTTCGTGTTCATGTCCGGCGCGGGAATGTCCTTTTCCGGCCCAATAAACTCCACCAGCTCACTGGTAAACCGCCGCGTCATCCGCTCCAGCTCGCCCTGGCTCATCTGCTTCGGATCGCAGATCACACCGCCCTTCGCTCCGCCAAATGGGATATTCACCACCGCACACTTCCACGTCATCCAGCTGGCCAGCGCCCGCACCTCGTCCAGGCTCACGTCCGGCGAGTACCGAATCCCACCCTTCGCCGGCCCCCGCGCGATCGAGTGCTGCACCCGGTACCCGGTAAACACCTCGATCTTCCCGTCATCCATCACCACCGGAAAATGCACGATGATCTCGCGCGCCGGCTGCCGCAGCATCTTCCAGATCCCCTGGTCTAAATCCAGTTTCTTCGCCGCAAAATCAAACCGCGCCGCCTGCGCTTCCCACGGATTCAACTCCGCGGCAAACGCCGCATTTACATCCACATCCACCATCTCTGCTACGACCATGCCACTCGCCTTGCCTTTCACATCGCCCAAACGGGCTTCCCTTGAGTAGGACGCCGATCACTCGCGCGCGACCGTGAAAAGTCGTCGCAAACCACCAGAAACCCAACGCCAAGCCGACGCGAAGTATAGGCGCGCTCAACAACCCCCCGCAACTACCTGCGCCATCTTCAGACAACGCCTTTCCTCATTCGGCACAGCACCGTGCGCCCCTGTTTTCTCCTCGCAACAAGGTTCCTCCACGCCAGGCATGTAGCCTCAATCAGCAGCACCAGAGCCGACCTACACGCCCGCCACCGGCTCACTCCCACTTGGCAAAAACATTGAGAACACCGTCCCGTGCCTCTCAGCGTCCTGTGTCGACCGCACCCGCAGCCGCCCTTTGTGCCGCTCCACGATCCCCTGGGAAATCCAGAGTCCCAGCCCGTTCCCTTTCAAATCCTTCGTCGTATAAAACGGCTCGAACACCCGCTCGAGCGTCGCCGCGCTCATCCCATGCCCAGTATCGGCAATCGTTATGCGCACGCCCGCAACGTCGTTCCGCAGATCATGCGCCTCATGCGCCCGCACCAGCAGCCGCCCACCCGTGCGCATCGCGTCGATCGCATTCGAGATCAGGTTGTTCAGAATCTGCCGAATGTCCCCCTCGAAGCAAAGCACCGTCCGCACCGTGCCATACACCGCCTCCACGTGAATGCCGCTGTTCACCAGGCGGCCGTGAAACAGGTTCAACACCGGGTCCACCAGTTGCGCCGGCGTCACCTGCACCGGGCTATTCTGCTGCCGATGGAACCGCAGCGTCTGCGTCGCAATCTGCGACACCCGCCGCACCTCGTCCTCCGCCATCCGCACGTATTCCTTGCCGGCCTCGCTCAGCCCCGGCTCGGCCGCCGCCAGGTACAGCAGGTTCGTCACCGCCTCCAGCGGATTGTTAATCTCGTGCGAGATCGACGACGCCAGCCGCCCCACCGCCGCCAGTTTCTCGCTCTGCCGCAGCGCCGCCTCCGCCTTCTGCTGCTGGGTCACCTCCAGCACCGCCGCGCTGATCGCCCGCACCTCGCCATCTTCCCCGCGCACCGGCGAGTAATTCACATTAAAACTGCGCAACTCACCCGGCCGACCGACGAACTCCGTCGTATACATCCGATCCCGCACCGTCTCACCCTGGGCCACCCGCGCAAACAGCTCCGGCACCACGGGCTGCGTCAGGATCTCGTCGATGCGATGCCCAATCAATTCCTCGACCGTCCGACCCAGCGTCTCCGCCTGCCGCCGATTCACCCGCAAATACCGAAACTCTCGCGGTTCAAACAGCGCCAGCCCCACCGGTGCCGCATCGTAGATCGCCTCTAGCTCCCGCCGCTGCCGCTCCGTCTCCGCACGTTCCTCCCGCAGCCGCTCCGCCGCGGTCTTCCGATCGTGCACATCACTGGCTACACCCAGCCATTGCGTCACCTTCCCGGCTTCATCTCGCAGAGGCAGAGCCCTCAGGTGCCACCAACGCTCCGCGCCATCCGACTCCCGAATCAGCCGCGCCTCGCAGTCGTAGTCCTCGCCTGTCGCCACGCAATGCATCCATTGCTGCCTTACCCTTGTGCGGTCCGCCTCCGCAAATACCTCCACCCAATCCACTTCGCCCTGCCCATCCCCAGGCAAAAAGCGCGCGCCCACGTAGTCCAGAAAGCGCGTATTCGCATAGGTGATCGCTCCATCCGCCGCGCCCCGCCAAATCGCCGTCGGCGCCAGTTCCGTCAGCAACCTGTAGTTCTGCTCACTCTCCCGCAACGTCTCTTCATCTTGTTTCTTCTGCGTCACGTCCCGCGCAAAAATCACAATGCCTTCGTCCGCCGGTCGCACCTCCACGTGCACCCACAGTTTCAGCGGCTCTGCATAAAACGCCTCAAATGAACCCGCCTCTCGCTGCACCATCGCCCGGTAAAAGACCGACACACACGGCGACCCCTCATACACCTGGTCGGGAAATAGATGCCACACATTCCCGCCCAGCACATCTCCTACCGGCGCGGTCATGCGCCGCGCCGCCTCGTTCACAAAGGTAAAGTTCCACTCCCGGTTCAGGCTGAACACCGCGTCTTCGGTCACGGCAAACGCCTGCTCCATCTGCCGCACCGCCGCGTCCCGCTCCGCCGCCGCCCGATGCACCTTCGTCACGTCCGAATAATGCAACGCAAGCCCCGACGCCACCGGGTACGCCCGCACCTTCAGCCACACCTCAAATGGCCGGTAGTAAAACTCCAGCGCCTCCGCCGTGCGCCCCTCCATCACCCGCCGATAGAACCGCTCAATCTCCGTCCCCACCGTCGCCGGATACAGCTCCCAGTGCGTCGGCCCATGCATGTCCTGCTCCCGCACCCGGCTAATCCGCCGCGCCATCGCATTCGCATAGGTAATCTGCCAGGCATAGTTCATCAGCAGCAGTCCGTCCGGCATCTCCTGCAGTGCGTCCAGCACATCCGCGTCCAAACCCACCGCATCTCCTGACCCAGGTCCTGCCGTCGACACCGACCCCGCGCCAACAAGAGATGCCGACTTAGACTCAGCCACGATGACCGCCCTCGTCACCACCGCAACTTCCGGCTCAGTCTTCGCCGCTGTGATCGGCTTCGACCCCGCCCTATCCCGCATGCCTTCCCCAGCCAAACCCATGCCTCACCCGCTGCCGTCGCGTCCCCACAGTCTAACCGCCCACTCACCCCGCACAACCCACATCCGCCCCCTACAATCGTTTCTGCGCTCCATGAGACCCAAACCGGCACCAACGACCTTCACCCGGCAACAACGGCTCCTGCTCGCCGTCCTCCCACCCCTTGCCACCGCCGTCCTCACCGCCCTCTGCCTCACCCTCCGCATCGAGACGCTCCGCGATCTCGGCGCCCGTCCCGCCGACACCAACTCCGACCCCGACCTCTACGCCTTCTTCCACCGCACCCTCCTGCTCGCCGCCTGGCAGTACCGCCACCGGGACATCCACATCCTCATCTCCGCCTCCTTCGACGGCGAACTCATCGCCCGCATCGTCGCCCGCATGGGCTTCGTCCCCATTCGCGGCTCCAGCTCCCGCGGCGGGCTCGACGGCCTCCTCCAACTCACCGCCGCCCTCCGCGCCGGTCATAAAATCGCCCTCACCGTCGACGGCCCCCGCGGACCCGCCAACCTCGCCAAGCCCGGAGCCGTCCTCATCGCCCAGCGCACCGCACCGCCGCAAAACCGAACCACGCAACTTGAGGAAATCCCCCAGGCCACCCCGGATGCACAAGACCACCGCAATGCTCCGAACAGACGGCACAGCCCACCCACGAACCTCCCCACACGCGAAACCACCCGACAGCCCGGCAGCATCTCAGCCTTCCATCTCCACCCACACCGCGCCTGGACACTCCGTTCCTGGGATCGCTTCCTCATCCCCAAGCCCTTCACCCGTGTCCGCGCCGCCTGGTCCACCCCGATCCACGTCTCCCGCAACGAACCCATTCCAGAGGCCAACGCCCGCCTCCAATCCGCGCTGGACCGCGCAGTCGCCCTGGCAACCTCCAACACCTTATAAGCACGGTCACCTAAACTAACAACCGTGCGCGTTACCGACTTTGACTTCCACCTGCCCCCCGAACTCATCGCCCAGCACCCGCCCACCCAGCGCGACGCCGCCCGCATGCTCACCGTCGACCGCCCCACCGGTGCCCTCGCCGACCGCCGCTTCCTCGACCTCCCGTGCCTCCTCCGTCCCGGCGACCTCCTCGTCCTCAACAACTCCCGCGTCATCCCCGCCCGCCTTTTCGCCCGCCGCACCGGCCTGCGCACCCAGAGCAACTCCCCCGCCCCAACCGGCCTGGTCGAAGTCCTCCTTACCCGCCAACGCAGTGCCACAGACTGGCACGCCCTCGTCAAGCCCGGTCGGAAGGTGCAAATAGGTGAAGTTCTAACGTTTGTTGAGCAATCCCCAGCATCCATAACAAAACAAGCTAGTTCTGTAGGTGTTGAAAACACGTCCCTTCAGGACGCGAACCACGAAAGGTCCAACTCTGCACCACAAGTGGTGAAGCCGACTGACGCGGAACCCCTCACCGCCACGGTCCTCGAAACCGGCGATCATGGTGAACGCACCCTCCGCTTCCACTTCTCCGGCGACTTCTTCGCCGCCCTCGACCGCCTCGGCCACATCCCCCTGCCGCCCTACTTGCATCGCGCCGACACCCCCGCAGACCGTGCCCGCTATCAGACCGTCTATGCCGGCGAAACCACCCACGGCTCCGCCGCCGCGCCCACTGCCGGCCTCCACTTCACCCCCGCCGTCCTCGAGGAGATCCGCGCCAACGGTGTCGAGATCGCCCACGTCACCCTCCACGTCGGCCTCGGCACCTTCCAGCCCGTCCGCGTGCAAGACCTCGCCGACATCCGTCTCCACGCGGAAACCTACACCCTGCCCGCAGACACCGCCGCCGCCATCAACCGCGCCCGCAGCGAAGGCCGCCGCATCGTCGCCGCCGGCACCACGACCGTTCGCACCCTCGAGCACTGCGCCCGCATGTCCGCCGGCGCGCCGCTGCACCCCCACACCGGTCAGACCAGTATCTTCCTCAGCCCCGGCCACCAGTTTCAGCTCGTCGACGCGCTCCTCACCAACTTCCACCTGCCACAGTCCACGCTGCTCATGCTGGTCTGCGCCTTCGCCGGCACCGAACACGTCTTAACCGCCTACAAGCACGCCGTCGCGCAAGGCTATCGGTTCTTCAGCTATGGCGACTGCATGTTCCTCGCCTAGGTCACGACGGTTCCACATCCGTCATCACCACACCGACCGCCTCTGGTGACAACTCAGCGATCGCAGCCATCGCAGGCGCATCCCGCTCCTCCACATGCCGCCGCACTGCCGCGCCATCCAGCAGTGTCACGGTGCCATCCTCGTACTTCACCACGATCTTGTTGTCGAAGTGGTTCACGTCCGCAACCTGCTCTTTAGGATCTTGCATAAACACCCCGTCGTGTTCGTATATCCCCTCAACTCGCGACCTTTCTGTCCACTAGCGGACCCAGCACCAGAAATGTTCAGTACCGGACCAGCATCGGACAGAAGGATGCCGTCAGGGAGCCAGAACATCCCGGCAACTCCTCCGCCGACCGCATTTGCTACTCTGTCCACGTGCCGTCCATCACCGACACGCCGCGCAAATCCAGCCGTATCATCCGCACCGTCAACGGCGTCCGGGGCGTCGCCATCCTCATGGTCTTCGGCGTGCACCTCGTCTCCATCGGCTACGTCTCAGTCCTTAACGCCGACCAGCATCCCCTCATCAAACTCCTCTGGCTCGGCTGGACCGGCGTCGACCTCTTCTTCGTCCTCTCCGGCTTCCTCATCACCGGCATCCTCGTCGACACGCAAACCTCCCCCAACTATTTCCGCTCCTTTTACATGCGCCGCATCCTGCGCATCTTCCCTCTCTACTACGCGGTCGTTCTCCTCGGCGGCATCGGCTACTTCTTCTTCCGACACACCAGCTCCTGGCACCACTTCCTGGACCCGCGCACCCTCACCTACCTGCTGCTCTACGTGCAGAACTACCATGGCATGCCGCCCGCTTACGCCCATTTCTGGAGCCTCGCGCTCGAGGAGCAGTTCTACCTCCTGTGGCCGCTGCTGGTCTTCGCAATTCGTTCCCGCCGCGCTTTCGCCCTTACCATCGCCGGCCTGCTCGCCGCCAGCTTCGTCGCCCGCTTCACCGCCATCCAGCTCCACGGCCCCAACGTCGATCTCAACGCCATGCTGCAATACCGCGTCGACGGCCTCCTCGTCGGCGCCCTCCTCGCCCTCGCCATCCGCAACTCGACAGCGCTCCGCCAGACCCTCCGCATCGCACCCTTCGCTGGCCTCGCCGGCCTCCTCGGCTTCCTTTGGATCGCCTTTGGCACACCTCACGAGTGGTTCTCCCGTAATACCTACACCCGGCTGTACGGCTTCCCCTGCCTGGCCGTCTTCTTCGGCGCCTCCGTCCTTCTCGCCTGGGCCGCGGAAAACACCGGCAACCTCGCCGACCGCCTCCTCTGCACGTCCTTCCTGCAATTCACCGGCAAATACAGCTACGGTCTCTACGTCTTCCACGCGCCCATCCTGCTCGTCGCCTATTACGGCCTGCTCAACCCCACCCGCCCCCACACCTGGAGCACGCCCGAGCGCGTCCTCCTCGGGCTGGCCGCCATCGCCCTCTCCTACACCGTCGCCTATCTCAGCTTCAACTTCTACGAGTCCTGGTTCCTCACCTTCAAAGACCGCTTCAACGCCCTCACCCCCCAACACCCCACCCACCCCGACTTCCCAGAACGCGACCACATCTCCGCCTGAAACTCGGGACAACGTTGGTTGCACATGCTCAACGCGCTGAACAGGCGGTCCGTCCATCAATCCAGCGAACCGAAACAGTGGGTGCCCCATCTCCATCGCGCCGCACAAGATCTCAACCCTCCTCAGCGCTCGTGCGCGATGAAGATGGGATCCATTCCCGAGCTATCAAGCAGACCCATGAACTCTCGTACGAATGCCAACAACGTGCTTTGAGCTCAAATGACAAAAGCGAAATAAAAGCGAAGACAAATCCCACCGCAGCGCCTACAATTGCTCCACCGCCAGCTCTGAGAGGGTCCCATGGCAAAGTCCGCAGCAAAGAAGTCTCCCACCGTCCTTAAATCCGTAAACGCCTTCGCCGCCCAGCCGCAGATCGCCCTTCCCGGCACCACCAGACCCGCCTTCAACGGCACCGCTAGCAAGCCCGTTCCTGCTGGAACCTCCATCACCGTTTCCGTCCTGCTCCGCCGCAAGTCCCCCATCGACACGGCGACCCTCGGTGCTAAACGACTCACCCGCGCCCAGTACCGCGCCGCCCACGGCACCGACCCCGCCGCGCTCAAAGCCGTGCTCGCCTTCGCCAAGGCCTACAGCCTCACCGCGGAGCATGACCCCGCCCGCCGCATCATCAGCCTCACCGGCACCGCCGCCAACCTGCAGCAAGCCTTCGGCGTTACCCTCACCCTGCAGACCGCGCCAGACGGCTCCACCTATCGCATCCGTGAGGGCGACATCCACCTGCCCGAATCGCTCACCGACCAGGTCGACGCCGTCCTCGGCCTCGACACCCGTCCTCAGGCCACGCCCAAGTTCCGCAAGGCGCAATCGACCTTGAAGAAGGGCATCGCCACCCCCCGCGCCACCAACATCTCCTTCACCCCGGTCCAGGTCGCCCAGCTCTACGGCCTGCCCGCCGGCAGCTCCGCCGCCGGCCAGACCATCGCCCTCATCGAACTTGGCGGCGGCTTCAAGGCAGCGGACATCACCGCGTACTTCAAATCCATTGGCGTCACCAAGCCCACCGTCCTCGCTGTCTCCGTCGACAAGGGCAAAAACAAGTCCGACGGCGTCAACGGCGCCGACGGTGAAGTCATGCTCGACATCGAGGTCGCCGGTGCCGTCGCCGCAGGTGCCAGGATCGTCGTCTACTTCGCCCCCAACACCGACCAGGGCTTCATCGACGCTATCTCCACCGCCGTCCACGACAGCAAAAACAATCCCTCTGTCATCTCCATCAGCTGGGGTGGCCCCGAATCCTCCTGGACCACCCAGGCCGCCAACGCCCTCGACGCCGCCTGCCAGTCCGCCGCCGCCCTCGGCATCACCGTGCTCGCCGCCGCAGGCGACAACGGCTCGAACGATGGCGTCACCGACGGCAAGCAGCACGCCGACTTCCCCGCCTCCAGCCCCCACGTCCTCGCCTGTGGCGGCACCAAGCTCAACGGCACCGGCACGGCCATCGCGTCCGAGGTCGTCTGGAACGAAACCGCCGCCAACGAAGGCGCTACTGGCGGCGGCATCTCCGTCCTCTTCCCCCAACCCGCGTGGCAGAAAACCATCGCCGCCACCAAATCAGGCCGTGGCGTCCCCGACGTCAGCGGCAACGCCGACCCCGCCACCGGCTATCAGGTCCGTGTCGACGGCGAAAGTCTCGTCATCGGTGGCACCAGCGCCGTCGCCCCGCTCTGGGCCGGCCTTCTCGCCGTCGCCAACGCCCAGTCCAAAACCAACGCAGGCTTCCTCCAACCTAAGCTCTACGCCGCTAAAAACGTCTGCCGCGACATCACCAGCGGCAACAATGGTGCCTTCCAGGCCGGCCCCGGCTGGGACGCCTGCACCGGCCTCGGCTCCCCCAACGTCTCCAACCTCTTCGCCCTGCTCACCCCGGCAAAATCTACCAAGCCCGTCAAAAAATCGAAGTGATCCGATCGGTCGGCTGCGGAAGGTTCGCCGCGGCCGACCGGCTCGCTTCATCAATCATTCCGCTGCAAAACTACCGGCACGTGCGTCCAGCGCCCCGGCATCGTCGTCTCATCCGTTCCGCGCCGAACCTCCGCGCCATTCAGCAGCCGTACCGTTCCATCCTCGTACTTGATCACGATAGTGTTCCCATAGTAGTTCACATCCACCACCTGTTCCGTCACATCGACCGTTGGCCCTCTGCCTCTGCCCAAAGACTAAGCGCGATAACGAACATAGCGCGCATAATCAACAAATTGATGGCATCAAGCAAATCGTTAACCTGCCGTCGCGTCGTTTGAATCTGGTTCCACGGCCCGGCTGTTTTGCCCCGAGCGCACCCGCATCTATCCTTACCAAGATGCCGACTTCGCAAAAACCGCCCGTCTACCTGCTCGATTCCATGGCCTTCGTCTTCCGCGCCTACCACGCCATGCAGCGGTCGCGCCCCATGTCCACGCGCACCGGCATTCCCACGGCGGCCACCTACGTCTTCATCAACATGATCAACAAGCTCCGGCAGGACTTCCAGCCACACTACCTCGCCGCCATCTACGAGGGTGGAGCCCCCGTCCACCGCAACGAAAAAGCGGCAGAAATCAAGAACCTCAACAAGTTCAACATCAAGACCCAGCAGTTCGAGCCCATCGACTACGCCGGCTACAAGGCCACCCGCGCCGAAACCCCCGACGACCTCAAGCAGCAGCAGCCCTACATCCGCCGCGCGCTCGACGCCTTCCACATCCCCATCCTCAACTTCCCCGGCTACGAGGCCGACGATGTCATCGGCACCCTCTCCTGCCGCCTCGCCGAGCAGGGCCACCACGTCTACATCGTCTCCTCCGACAAGGACATGATGCAGCTCGTCAACGACAACGTCTCCATCCTCAACCCCATGAAGGACAACCTCATCCTCACCCCCGACGGCGTGGAAGCCGCCCTCGGCGTCCGCCCCCCGCAGGTTATCGACGTCATGGCCCTCCGCGGCGACTCCATCGACAACATCCCCGGAGCCCCCGGCATCGGCGACAAGGGCTCCGTCGAACTCATCCAGACCTACGGCTCCGTCGAAGCCGCCCTCGACGCCGCCGCCGACATCAAGAAAAAGACCTACCGCGAGTCCCTCCTCAACAACCGCGACACCGTCCTCCTCTCCAAAGAGCTCGTCACCATCCACTGCACCCTCCCCATGGACTACGACCTCGAAGCCATGGCCAACACCCCCGCCGACCCCACGGCCCTTCGCGCGCTCTATACCGAACTCGAATTCACCACCCTCCTTAAGGAACTCCCCGCACCCGTCACCACGGAGATCACCTACAACCTGCAGCCCACCGCAGAAGACATCGCCACCCTCCTCGCCACCGCCCGCCAACCTCTCCCCACCCCCTCGTCAGAAACCGATGACCCGGGTGCCCCATCTTCAACGCGCCCAACAGGAGCCTCGAACTCTCAACAACCCCAGGGCGCGTCTAAGGTGGGCTCCGGACCAGCAAAAACTCTCTTCGACACCGAAGAACCCAATCTCCCACATCCCGCTGCTCAGACGAGGCTTGAAGAACTCGCCGGGCTAGCGATTTACCTCCCCGAAGACCCCCAATCCCTCGCCGAAGAAGCCGCCCAACCCGACGCCGGCGACGAAGAAGCCGAGCCAGAACCCCAGGCTCTCGCAGAAAACCTGAGCCTCTTCGGCGCGCCAGCCCCCGAAGAACCACCCACCAAACCCTTCGAGTCCCCGGAGACCCACCCCCTCCTCATCGGCCTGGCCTCCACCGCAAACGAAGCCGTCCTCCTCGACCTTTACAGCGAAGCCGCCAAACCCATCCGCGAAGCCCTCGCCGACCCAACTCTCCCCAAAATCGTCCACGACCTCAAGTCCGTCCTCCGCACCCTCCAGGCCGCCAACATCGACATCCAGGGTGTACGCGACGACACCATGCTCTACAGCTACCTCGTCAACCCGACCCACCTCTCCCACACGTTGACCGACGTCGCCGCCCGTTTCAACGACCGCGCCCTCACCAACAGCGCCAAGGTCGCCAAAAACAAGCCCCAGCCCGCAGCTGACCCCAACAAACTCCCGGAGGCCGCCAACGCCGTCCTCCTGCTCCAGCGCACCCTGCGCCCGCAGGTAAGCGAAGCCAACCTGCTGCAGACCTACAACGACATCGACCTCCCGCTCGTCGCCGTTCTCCTCCGCATGGAACAGGCCGGCTGCCAGGTCGACACGGACCTTCTCCGCAAGCAGAACGCCCATCTTGCCCAGCTCATGGCCGCCCTCGAAACCAAAATCCACACCCTGGCCGATACCACCTTCAACATCAACTCCCCCAAGCAGCTCGGCGAAGTCCTCTTCAACAAAATGGGCCTCCCCAAGCCGCTCAAGTACGGCAAGGGCAAAGTCGTCTCCACCGCGCAGGACGTGCTGGAAGAACTCTCCGCCCACCACGAAGCGCCCCGTCTCGTCCTCGAATACCGCCAGCTCGCCAAGCTCCGCAGCAACTACACCGAGCAACTCCCCAACCTCGTCGACACCCACTCCCGCGTCCACACCACCTTCAACCAGGTCGCAACCTCCACGGGCCGCCTCTCCGCCACCAACCCCAACCTGCAAAACATCCCCGTCCGCACCGAACTCGGCCGCGACATCCGCGCCGCCTTCACCGCCAAACCGGGTCATGTCTTATTAAGCGCCGACTACTCGCAAATCGAGCTCCGGCTCATGGCCCACTTCTCCCAGGACCCGCTCCTGCTCCACGCCTACCGCAACGACATTGACATTCACACCCTCACCGCCAGCGAGGTCTTCGGCGTTGCCCCCGAACTCATCGACAAGGAAACCCGCGGCCGCGCCAAGGCCGTCAACTTCGGCATCGTCTACGGCATCAGCCCCTTCGGCCTCGCGGCCAACCTCGGCATCGACCAGAAAACCGCCAAAATCTACATCGAAACCTACTTCGACCGCTACAGCGGCGTCCGCACCTTTATCGAGCGCACGTTAGCCGAAACCCGCGAATCCGGCCACGTCACCACCCTCTTCGGCCGCACCCGCCCCATCCCCGACATCCACTCCCGCAACCCCAACGCCCGAGGCTTCGCCGAACGCACCGCCGTCAACACCCCGCTGCAAGGCACCGCCGCCGACATGATCAAGGTCGCCATGCTGCAAATCGACCGCGCCCTCACCGACCGCAACCTCCGCACCGTCATGACCCTGCAAGTCCACGACGAACTCCTCTTCGACACCCCACCCAGCGAAGCCGACGAAGTCACCCAACTCGTCAAATCCGAAATGGAAAAGGTAATCACCCTCTCCATCCCTTTAATCGCCGAAGTCAACCAGGGCCCCAACTGGCGCGACGCTAAATAAAGATCCCCTTATATCGCATTCGACGAGGTGTAAGGCGCGATGGATGAAGTTGATTGGCAAGCGGAAATTTCCTTTCAGCTAGGAATGGAAAATCTAAAAGATGCAAAAGGCGGTTTGCACTTACCTCTTGCACCGAACGCTTTTAAAGACCTTCAAAGCGTGGCTAATCTAACGCTCACAGAAACAACAAGCCGAAACAAAGTTTTGTCCGCTTTCACTTTTTATGAGGCGGACGGCATGAATGGGAAAGCTTTCGAGCGAAATGTGAAAAACATGAAGCTCAGGATCGCTACCCTCAGCACTGGCGCAGTTTTAGGAATTCGAGAGTTCTTCTACTATTTGATGTCCAGATGTGATGTTCTTCCATCGATTGGAAAAGCAGTTGGACATAACTTGGCACATCGCTTCACACCATTGAGATCTTACCCGGTCTTAAGGCAGCTCCATGATCGAAGATTGCTTTCCGATGGAGTGCCGAGGAACGATCTAAGACGGACATTTGCGCGCGTTCTCTCTTCCTTGGCGTTGGAATTCTTGATGTTGCACGAATTATCCCACATTCAGTTTGGTCATGCCAGTCTGAGTGAGCAGTACTTTGCAGATGCTGATTACAACTGGGCTGTACGAAGGCACACGATTGAGCTGAGTGCTGATTGTGAGGCTGCAATCAGACTGGCGAAGTCATGCTTGACTGGATACTACAGCGATCTTTATACGCAGGATGAGTGGCTTCACTTTTCCGGAAGCGCTGGCCGCCTTTATCCACTTCTGCTGTCGTTAAATTTGCTATTCCGTCTTTTCGGCGTCTCTGAAAATCGTGTCTTTTCCCCGGAGAGCTTGCGAACACTTTCACACCCACCATGCGCTTCCCGTGCGTTTAATCTTTCCGCGATGGTTGGGCAAACGTTTGCGGGTAACAATCCCGACTTGTGGAAGATGTTTGCTCCAGTTGGAGCACGCGCGCTAAGTGACTCAATGCAGATTTGGCAGATGATCACCGGACGTGACAATGCTTCCTTCTGGGGCATCTCAGGTCTTAGAGATTTCAAGTCAGCATATCGACAGAATCACCGGTACACCGGTGAAATGATGACAGTCTGGCGGGAACTAAGGCCCCTACTTGAACCCCATTCATTGTGGCCACTTCCTGGTGTTGAGGAATGGCATTTCAAGCAGCCATTGTAGATATGGTTGGCTTCTTCATTATCTACAGCTGCCCTTTGCTTCTGCGACATGAGTTTCTGCTCCCGTACGAGTCCTCAGAACTAACGACCGCCGACGAACCCTAGCAGGACACTCCACCTTCACCACCCCAGGGCCTCACCGCTCCACCCATCCCGAAAGCTCAGCCACGTCCACTCCTCCGACTCCAGCACCGGAGTGCCGTTCGCTTGATATTAGCTAAGGGAAAGCAGCCCAAAACGTTGCGAACTCTCCACTCGCCTACTATGCTGGCGGCATGCAAAAGGTGAACCCTTGCAAGCGTTTCGCGTCTGCCTTGTTCCTGTCTGGCCTTTCCTTCATGCTCACCTCCTGCGGCGGGTCGAGCGCTCCGGCTGCGGCGGCGGTCACCCTGCAGGTCACACCGGCGTCGACCTCGATGGACCAGTCCTACTCGTCCTTCGCTTTTCCGTACACAGACTTTCAGGTGTCACGCAGTGATGGCGGGGTGGTCTCCCCTCTCACGCTGTCCACCACCGGCGGATATTGCATCGTCGCCGTCTACGATCACAAGCCAGGAGCAATGGTGCAGGACGTCATCGGGCGCTGTCACCCGCAGTGCGCGACGGGAACAACCTCAGGCACCATCACCATTGCCACTGGCACGCTCGCCTCCACGGTCCAGGTCACCTGCAACGTCACCCCGGGTTAGTGGACTGCTGGTCGCTCCAGCACATTCCTGCCGGAGAAAGACTTAAGCCTCCGCTGTGCGCCACCGGGTCGAACGTCACCACGTCCATCTCCTCCACGGCCGTTCCCCACCCACGCCGCATCGTTCCGGTATCCCATGCGCTGGCCAGCGCACGCCGATGCAAGCCATGCCCTCACACGCAGGTCTGCTTGCAAGGCGATCTCAGGAAAAGTGGCTGCCCCAAACCCTGTGCAGTGATCACTAAGCTGCACAGAATGAGGAACCTACGCCCAAACCTTCGTCAAATCAGAAACTTAAAGCAACCGCGCAATAGAATGAGGAACTTAGAGCAACCCCCGGGGAGGGGGGATTGCTCCGTCGCCTAATCCCCGCCCGACCGAGTCTTCTGCCGCGGCTGGTCTACCATCACCTGCGGATCGGTGTGCGTGGTCCTCGGCACACCGGGAACCCGCGGGTCATACAGCGAAAAAAACAACGTCAGCACCAACCCAAACCCGATCACAAACCACATCCAGTGCCGCTCCAGAAAACTCTCCCGTACCGCTCCGCTCATGTCACTCTCCTCCGCCCCATCCTACTACCCACCTCCCTGCATCCAACGGCCATGTCGCTCGACCAGCTCAATGCCGCCCGAACCCTTCTGCTTACAGAACAAAAAGCAGCCCTGGACGCCCTTGCTACCGACCAGGTCGACGCCGCTCTCGACCACATCCAGCGCGCCCAGCGCATCTTCACCATCGGTGCCGGTCGCAGCGGTCTGGCGATGCGCATGGCCGCCATGCGCCTCATGCACCTGGGTCTCTCCGTCTACGTCGTCGGCGAAACGACCACACCCGCGATCGGCCCCGGAGATCTGCTGATCGCCGCCTCTGCCTCTGGCACAACGGCCTCAGTCGTGCACGCCGCACAAGTGGCCAGCAGGTCTGGCGCAGTCGTACTCACCCTGACGACCGCGACCGATTCTCCGCTGGCAAGCCTTTCCACAGCCATCCTCCACATCCCCGCAGCCAGCAAGGCAGACACGGCAGGTCGTGCCTCCCAGCAGTACGCCGGTTCCCTCTTCGAGCAGGCCGTCCTGCTCACCACCGACACGCTCTTCCACATGCTATGGAAGTCCGGAACGCAAAGCGCCGAAGACCTGCTCCACCGCCACGCCAATCTGGAGTAGCACCACATCCGCCGTGCACCGCATCCAAACCCGCAGGAGATCCATCCCCATGAAGCTGCAAGTCGCACTCGACCTTCTGTCCACCAAAGACGCTCTCGCCCTCTTGGAAAAGGTCGCACCCTACGTCGACATCATCGAACTCGGAACACCCCTCATCAAGCAGGAGGGCCTCTCCGTCGTTACTGCCGTCAAGCAGGCCTATCCCGACAAGATCGTCTTCGCCGACATGAAGACCATGGACGCCGGCGCGCTGGAAGCAGAAATCGCCTTCAAGGCTGGAGCCGACCAGGTCAGCATCCTCGCCGTCGCCAACGACCACACCATCAAGGGTGCCGTCGAAGCCGCAACTAAGGTGGGCAAAATCATCGTTGCCGACGCCATCGGCGTGCAAGACAAGGTTTCCCGCTGCAAGGAACTCAAGGCCCTCGGCGTGCAGCAGGTGGAACTCCACGCCGGCCTCGATGAGCAGGCGCAGGCTGGCTACTCCATCGATAAGCTGCTCGAAGCAGGTCGCGTTGCTGGCATTGCGTTTTCCGTCGCTGGCGGCATCAACCTCGAACGTATCAGCCAGGTAGAAGACGCCGGCGCGGCGGTCGCGGTGGCCGGCGCCGCCATCTATGGCGCCAGCGATCCAGCAGCCGCGGCAAAGGCTCTGCGCGAAAAGATCCAGCAACTCGGCTAACAGTCGACTGCAGCAACAATGGCCCATCCCGCACAGGTGGGCCTTTTTCATTCAAGCAGTTCAGGATCTCGCGGCTAAGCTCTGGACCCATAGATTGCGAAGACCGACGCTGGGATCAACCTGTAATCAATCACCATACTTGCCGGCAGCGCTCCACGACCGACTGCTTGACCTCTGCGCTCATTGCACCTCTCCTGTTGCCATCCTACCGCGCGGCCCAACTTTGCATCACACCCAACATAGGCAGAGCGCACTCATCGCGGCGCCACGAAACACCAGGAGATTTTATGAAAACCGCACTTTGCGCCGCCGCCCTTACCGTTGCCAGCATCGCCACCCTGCCCATTCACGCGGATAAGATGAGCGACCTGACCGAACGCCTGAATGACGCCACCCAGGTACTGCAGGAAATCCAGAACACCCCCGACAGCGGCATTCCCGATTCGATCATGGGCAAAGCAACATGCGTCGCCGTCATTCCCTCCGTCAAAAAGGCCGCATTCATCGTCGGTGCCTCTTACGGCCAGGGTGCCGTCACCTGCCGCACCGGTCATGGCTGGTCCGCGCCGGTGTTTATCCGTCTCGCCGGTGGCAGCTTCGGTTTCCAGATTGGGGGCCAGGCAACTGACCTCGTTCTCATCGCCGTGAACCAAAAAGGCTTTCAGGATCTCCTCCACAGCAAATTCAAGATTGGTGCCGGTGCATCCGCGGCAGCCGGTCCGGTCGGTCGCAACGCAAATGCCTCTACGGACATCCTGCTGAATGCAGAGCTGCTGAGCTACTCGCGTGCAAAAGGTCTCTTTGCCGGTGTCGATCTGAATGGCGCAACCATCTCACAGAATGCAGATGACACCAAGGACTTCTTCGGTCCGGCGTACACGTCGTACACCAGCATTCTCCACGGCAAGGTTCCGACGCCTCCCGCCGCCAAGCCGTTTGTGAGCACTGTTGCGAAATACTTCCACTCAACAAAGTAAGCTTGCCCGTATCGACCAGTAGCCGCAACCCGCCCGCGACCAGTTCGCAGGCGGGTTCGCTTTTGTGTTCGACTGTCACAAAGCATTTCGCTCGGAGTCCAATCACCATGCGTATCCTCCGCCTCCTCATCGCAGCCCTGTGCCTCGGCGGTGTCTTCGTCTCCATCCTTGCCTTGCGCGTGCACCTGCAGGACCCAAGCGCCGCACCGCCCTGCGCCGTCACGGAAAAGTTCGACTGCGGCACCGTCAATCACTCCCGCTGGGCCGTGTTCCCGCCGCGTGGTTTCGACGAAGCGCCCGACTCGCCCGGCCATTTCCCCGTCGCGATCGCTGGCATCGCCGGTTACCTGCTCATTGCCGCGCTCGCCGTTGCGAAGCTTGATTTCTGGACATTCGAGGTCAGCCAGATCGGCGTCTTCCTCGCGCTCGGCCTCACCTTCGTCGAAAAATACATTCTCGAAAAGTGGTGCATCTACTGCCTCTGGTCGCAGTGCATCATGCTTGTCATCTTTCTGCTCAGCATCGTCATGCTCCTCCTGCGCCGGCGAACCCTTCGCACCGCGTAAACTGGATTTCATGGGTTGGCTTGAACTTCTTCCACTAATGAAACGCCTGCTGCCGATGTTGTCGCAGCTCACACCCATGATGGAGTCGATGCTCGCCGGCCGCATGGGCGCAAAGGCGGAGATTGAGCAGAGCCGTGCCGCCGTCGCGGAAATCTCCACGGCGCACACCGGACTCGTTGGCATGCTGGAAGATCAGCGTAGCCAGCTCGCCGCAATCCACGACGAGCTACGCGCCATGCGCGCTCTAGGCATCGCCGCGGAACACCGTGCCATGACCGTCGACCAGAAGCTCGCCGCACTCACCGCCACCGTGCGCACCTTGGCCATTGTTTTTTGCGCGCTTCTGCTGCTTTGCCTGGCACTGCTCAGCTTCCTGCTCGTGCGGCATCGGTAGGACTGCAAAGGCCGCCCTGCACTTCCCGCGCCACGCACCTGCTGGAATCCACGATGCCCCCGGCGTACTCTAAAGCTCATGGGCATTACACGCCAGCAAGCTCTCGACTGTTTCCACTCCGACGATCTCATCGGCATTGGCATGGAGGCTGATGCGGTGCGCCGCCGCCTGCACCCCGAGGGCGTCGTCAGCTACATCATCGATCGCAACATTAACTACACCAATTTCTGCACGGAATATTGCACTTTCTGCGCCTTCTACCGGCCGCTCAAGGGCAAGATGGCCGCCGAGGGCTACCTTCTCGATTTCGACACCATCTACGACAAGATCGCCGAAACGGAAGAGCTTGGTGGTACCGGCGTCCTCATGCAGGGCGGCATCCATCCCGACCTTAAAATCGAATGGTTCGAGAGCCTCTTCAGCGGCATCAAGCAGCGCTTCCCCAACATCTGGCTGCACTGCCTCTCCGCCAGCGAAATCCTTGCCGTCGCGGAGTACTCCAACATCGACCTGCGCACCACGATTGCCCGTATGCGCGACGCTGGTCTCGACAGCATCCCTGGCGGTGGCGCGGAGATTCTCGACGACGACGTCCGCAAGCGCATTGCCCGCCTCAAGTGCCGGACCGAGGACTGGGTCAGCGTTCACCGCACCGCGCACGAACTCGGCATGCGCACCACCGCCACCATGATGTTTGGCGTCGGCGAAACCTTCGAGCAGCGCACCAACCACCTTGAGGTCGTGCACAAACTGCAGGAAGAAACCGGCGGCTTCACGGCCTTTATCCCCTGGAGCTTCCAGCCGAACAACACGGCGCTTGGCGGTCGCGGCTGGGAAGAAGCTACCTCTGTCGAATACCTCAAGACCCTCGCCGTCAGCCGCATGTTCCTGGACAACATCGACAACGTGCAAAGCTCCTGGGTCACCCAGGGTCTCAAGGTTCTGCAGATGGGTCTTCGTTTCGGCGGCAACGACGTCGGCTCCGTCATGCTTGAAGAGAACGTCGTCCGCGCTGCCGGCACCGCCAACTGCACCACCGAAGAGGAACTCCGCCGCACCATCCGCGACGCCGGCTTCAAGCCCGTCCAGCGCGACACCCTCTATCGCACCTGCTTCCTCAACTAGCCTTCCCTCCACTCCCAAAAGGACCGCCACCCCGGCGGTCCTTTTCGCATGTGCCGCACCGTGCCGCCACCGGCCCGCTCAGCATTGACCGGCAAAAGAGTCTGGCGCATACATCGCTTTTCCGTTACAGTCTCATCAATTCCTCTGTTCACAAACTTTGTCGTTCTGTACCTCGAACCTGCACGATCAGTCCCAAGACGGCCTGAACGAAGCGATTCCTGAGTCATCCTTTGCGAGCTTTCGCAAAGGCGGCATTGCTGTACCCCACGAGAACCCGCCTCCCCAGGCGGGCGCTAACCCGTGCTGTCTCCGGAGGCTCCATGCACTACCGTCGCATCCTCGCACCCGCGCTCGCCGTCGCCGCCCTCTCCACCCCCATGCTCGGCCAGACCTATCGCGGCAGCATCAACGGCTCCGTTGTTGACGGCAGCGGTGCGGAAGTACCCGGCGCGGCGATTGTTGCTACGAATACCGCGACCGGCGTCGTCACCCGAAGCAGCAGCTCCTCTGCCGGTGAGTTCCTTTTCGGTGACCTGCCGCTCGGCGTCTACACCGTCACCGTCACGGCACCCGGCTTTGCCACCGTCAAATACGACAAGATCACCGTTTCCGCAGGTGTCATCTATACGCTTCCCATCAAACTGTCGGTATCCACCACCAACGAGATGGTTGAAGTCAATGCCGCCTCCCTCACGCTCGACACCACCACCGTCACCCAGACCACCGTGCTCGATTACAAGGTGGTCGAAGACATCCCGCTCAACGGGCGCGATTTTACCCAACTCATTAGCCTAACCCCGGGTTATGCCGGCTACTCCGGCGGTGGTTTCGGTTCGCTCAACGGCACCCGCGCCAACCAGATGAACTGGCAGATTGACGGCGTGGACAACAACGACCTCTGGCATAACATTCCCGCCGTCAACCAGGGCGGCGTCTCCGGCATCGCCGGCATCATCCTGCCGCTCGACGCCGTCGACCAGTTCTCTGCGCAGACGCAGTCCAGCCCTGAGGGCGGACGCAATCCCGGCGGCACCGTCAACCTGACCCTCCGTTCCGGCACCAACAAGCTCCACGGCTCCGCGTATTACTTCAACCGCAACGAACTCTTCGGAGCCATCAGTCCGATTGTCAAAGCGCAGGGCGGCTCCAAGCAGAAAGTTCGCAATTACAACACGGGCTTCTCCGTGGGTGGACCGTTCGTCAAGGACAAGCTGTTCGGCTTTCTGACCTTCGAGCATCAGCGTTTCGTCATCGGCGTTCCCGCGTCGACGACCCTTCCCTCTGTCGGCTGGCAAAACCAGGCAAGGGCTATCCTCGCGGCGAAGGGTGTCGCAGTCCAGCCCGTCATGCAGAATGTTTTAAACAGCCTATGGGGCACGAGCCGACTCGCGGCTGACACTGCCGGTGTGCAGAACAACTACTTCTCAAACGACCCGGAATTCGGCTATAGCTGGAACGGTCTTGCCAAGGTGGACTACGCCCTCACCTCAAAAGACAACCTCTCGGTACATTGGTTCGTCGGCCAGGGGAATCAGGTGGCACCGGCCGGGTCGGCAATCGTGGACTACTACGAAACGGCTCCTATCCACGTCCAGAACATCGCGATCGTGTACAGTCGCGCGATCAATGCGCACATCTCGAATCAAATGCTCGCGGGCGTCAACTACTTCAACCAGTTGTTCAACGATAACAACACCAACTTTAATGTCCAAAGCCTCGGCTTCATCACTGGCGCCACTTTCTCGAATGCGCCCCACATTCAAATCGGCCCCTCGGGAGGCTTTGCACAAGTTGGTCTCACCCCTCCTGAGGGTCGAAACGACATCACCGGTCACCTTACGGACCAGCTCTCGTACACCCTTGGCAAGCATGAATTCCGTGTCGGTGGGGAGTACCGCAACGCCCAGCTAGACGAGTTCTATCACCGCAAGGCCACAGGATCGTTCACCTTCGACGGTACGCGTGTCGCTGGTGCCACCGGGTATGCGAATGGTCTCGCGGACTTCCTCGCCGGCCGCCCCAGCGCCTCCAACATCACGATCGGCGACCCCGAGCGCCAGGTCTTTGTGAACACCTGGTTCGTCAACGCCGGGGACACCTGGAAGCTGACACCATCCACCACCGTGAACTACGGCGCTCGCTGGGACTACATTGGCCCACTCCATAACCCGCAGTATGCCAATCTCTCTGTCTTCCGACCTGGCCAAAGCAACACCGCTGCGACTGGTGGCCTCGCCATCCAAGGCCAGCAGATCGACAACCTGTACCAGCGCTACTTCACTGCCATCAGCCCGCGTCTCGGCCTCAGCCAACAACTCAACTCGCGCACGGTGCTGCGCGCGGGCTATGGCTGGTACTTCGACACCATCAACCTGAACCCATTCCTCGACAACCGGCCCGGCAACGCAGCGCCAAACGGCGTTGAGGGCAATCCGGTCGGCAGCAATCCCGTTGCGACGATCTCAGGCGCGAACAACGGAAAAACGCAGATCAACGGCGGCCGCCCGATTTTCGCTGGCATTGGCTTCAGCGGAGTCAATAGCTGCACCGCCGCCAGCCAGTGCGGCATCTTCACCGTCGCACCGAACTTTCGCCCCGCCATCGACCAGAACTACTCGTTGAACCTCGAAACCACGCTCGCTCCCAGTGTTATCGGCCAGATCGGCTACGTTGGCAGCCAGGCACGCCACCTGCTCGCCCTGCGCGATATCAACCAGATCACCGACGGTAATCCCGCCGCCGTCCGGCCTGACGGCAACCAGCCCCGCCCCTACAGCAACGCCTACCCCGGCTACAACAACATCAATGAGATCGAGAGCATTGGCACCTCGAACTACAATTCCCTCCAAAGCCAGATTCGCCTGCAGAACTTCCACCGCCTCACCGTCTCGGCAACCTACACCTGGAGCCACAACCTCGATGAGGTGACTGCCTATCGCGGTTCCCTGCCGCAAGACAACTTCAACTTCAAGGGCGACTACGGCGCTTCGGACTTCGACACACGCAACACATTTACCGGCTTCGTCAGCTATCAGATCCCAGGGTCTAGCCACCTCAAACAGCTCTCCAATGGCTGGCAGGTCAATAGCCTGCTCAGCTTCCACGGTGGCCAGCCCTTCTCCGTCACCGCCGGTGGAGACATCAGCGGAACCAACGAAGGCAACGATCGCGCCGTTCAGATCGCGCCTGCCCAGCGCGGCTATCTGGGCCAGAAGCCGCTCGTCAACTGGCTGAACCCGGCCGCATTCACCACCGCACCCCTCTACACCTTCGGCACGACACGCCGCAACGGCTACATCGCTCCGGGTTACTCCGACGTCGACTTCTCCGTCTTCAAGGACACCAAGCTCGGGGAATACGCCACCATCCAGTTCCGTGCGGAAATGTTCAATCTCTTCAACCGCACCAACTTTGCATCGCCCGGTGGATCCGTTGGAGGATCCTTTACTCTCAATGACACCATCGGCGATGCCAACGGCGCACCCGGCATCGGTGCCGGCGAGCCCTTCAACACCCAGTTCGGCGCGAAGATCACCTTCTAACTCTCAACCAACCCCAACGCGAAAGGCCGTGGCCACCCGCCGCGGCCTTTCGCGTGCCCGCAATTATTTCCCACCCGCAACCGCACCGCACCTCCGGTAAACTCATCCTCGTGCGCCACATCTCCACTCTTGCCCTTGCGTTCTTCGCCGAGCCCCACGGCTTCGGCCACTACTGGCGCATGCATTACGCGCAGCGCACGTTCCAGGGCATGTACCGTTGGAACGCCTTCGACATCTTGCTCCTCATCCCGTACTTCGTCGTCATGATCATCCTGGCGTTCTACGGCATCCACCGCTACCAGCTCGTCTGGCTGTACTACCGCAACAAAAAGAAGGCCGCGCACTCGTCCACGCCGCCGCTGCGCTTCCCCGAAGGGGAGCTCCCCTTCGTCACCATCCAGCTCCCCATGTACAACGAGCAATACGTGCTCGACCGCCTCATCGACGCCTGCTGCCGCATCGAGTACCCCCGCGACCGTTTTGAAATCCAGGTGCTCGACGACTCCACCGATGAAACCGAGCAGGTCGCCCGCGACATCGTTCACCGCTACGCCACCGGCACAGGAGACCTCGCACCGCAGCCCATCTTTTACCTGCACCGCACCGACCGCTATGGCTACAAGGCCGGCGCGCTCGATGCCGGCCTCGCTACCGCACGCGGCGAGTGCATTGCCATTTTCGACGCCGACTTCGTCCCTCCGCCCGACTGGCTCATGAAGGTCGTCGACCAGTTCGCCGACCCCGCCATCGGCATGGTCCAAACTCGCTGGACCCACCTCAACCGCAACTTCAGCTTCCTCACCCAGGTCGAGGCCATCCTGCTCGACGGCCATTTCGTCCTCGAACACGGCGGCCGCTCTCGTGCTGATGTCTTCTTCAACTTCAACGGCACCGCCGGCATGTGGCGACGCATCGCCATCGACGAGGCCGGTGGCTGGCAGCACGACACGCTCACGGAAGACACCGACCTCAGCTACCGCGCCCAGCTCAAAGGCTGGAAGTTCAAGTACCTGCAGGATGTGGAGTGCCCTGCCGAGCTCCCCATCGAGATGACCGCCTTCAAAACCCAGCAGGCACGCTGGGCCAAGGGCCTCATCCAGACGGCCAAGAAAATCCTTCCCCGCATCCTCAAGTCCGACGCGCCCTTTCACACCAAGCTCGAAGCCTGGTACCACCTCACCGCCAATCTCAGCTACCCGCTCATGATCGTGCTTAGCGTCCTCCTTATGCCTGCCATGATCATTCGCTCCTGGCAGGGCTGGCTCCAGATGCTGCTCATTGACTTCCCCCTCTTCATGGCCAGCACGTTCTCCGTCTCCTCGTTCTATCTCGTCTCGCAAAAAGAGCTCTTCCCCAACCGCTGGTACCGCACCTTCCTCTACCTGCCCGTCCTCATGGCGCTCGGCGTCGGCCTCACCATCACCAACACCAAGGCCGTCATGGAAGCCCTCTTCGGCGTGCAGTCCGCCTTCGCCCGCACGCCCAAATACCGCGTCGAGAAAAAGGGCGAGCGCTCCCAGGCAAAGAAATACCGCAAGCGCCTAGGCATCATCCCCTGGATCGAGCTCGCCATCGGCTGCTACTTTGCCTTCACCGTCTGGTATGCCATCAGCAGTGAAAACTACTTCACCGTGCCGTTCCTTCTGCTTTTCGTCCTCGGCTACTGGTACACCGGCCTGCTCAGCCTGCTGCAGGGTCGCTTCGACCGCTTCCGCCCGGCCGGCGAGTCCGTCCACGAGAAGCCCTACCCTGTCGGCATCTAGCAGCATCTTGGTACACTGCACCACACGGCCTTCCCACACCGCAGCAAGGAGCACGCCCCTGATCGGCTTTTTTCTACCCCTCGCAGAGGCCATCGGCGCCGGCTACCTTGCCGTCGTCCTTGCGTACATGCTGCTCACGCTGCTGGTCACTCGCCTCGGTCGCAGGGTTCTCATGAACGGTGACTGCGTCAGCGCCACCTACACGCTTCTGCTCTGCGTCACTTGGCTTGTCGCCTCGCTCGCCGGTGCGTATCTCTGCTCCACCCTTGCGCCCATCCCGCCATACGGTCCCCGTCTGCTTCCCATCCTGCTCGCCGCACTCTGCGTGTTCCTCGTCCGCCGCAACGTCCAGCAGCTTCCCGGCCAGCAATCCATGTCCGCTACGGCCAGCGTCATCCTCATGATCTTTGCCGGCACCGCCGGTGCGCTGGCACTGCGCCACGCGTTGTAAAGAGAGCTATGCAACTCATCCCCACCGCCATCCCCGACGTCGTTGTGCTCGAGCCGAAACTCTTCGGCGATGACCGCGGCTTTTTCTACGAATCCTGGTCCGAGCGCACCTTCCAGCAGCTCGGCCTTCCCACCCGCTTCGTGCAGGACAACCATTCCCGCTCCCTCCGCGGCGTCCTCCGCGGCATCCACTACCAGCTCCACCAGCCGCAGGGCAAGCTCGTCCGCGTCCTGCTCGGCGAAGTCTACGACGTCGCCGTCGACCTCCGCCGCTCCTCTCCCACCTTCGGCAAATGGATCGGCGAGTTCCTCAGCGAATCCAACCACCGCCAACTCTGGATCCCGCCCGGCTTCGGCCACGCCTTCCTCGTTCTCTCCGACGTCGCCGAATTCGCCTACAAGGCCTCCGAGTTCTACGCCCCCGAGCACGAGCAGACCCTGCTCTGGAGCGACCCCACCGTCGCCATCGACTGGCCCCTCCACCTCATCCGCCAGGAAGCCCCCATCCTCTCCGCCAAAGACATCGCCGGCAAAACTCTCGCCGAAGCCGCCACCTACGACTAATCGATCAGTGCCTGCGACGCCCCGGCTTGACGACTGCCTTTGACCTGGCTGCTCGAGCCGGGGTTCGCTTTCCTCGCAGACTCGACCCTGTCCGCGGCGCCGCAACCTCACGTGGAGCTGCGACTTTCGTATGCGTTCGCACGACACCATGGCTCGTCGTGGACTTTACGCGCGCGGTCACCTTCTCGTGTCGCCTGGGCGAAGAAGCTCGCACCACCGCATCGTTGGCCTCCTCCGCCCCTCTCTCCCGCTCCGGATCATCCAGGTCCACCGGCACCGGCGGCAGCCCCGCCAACTGGATCAACAGCGCATTTGTCTCCCGAAACAGGTTTGCCCCACTCCGGCTCCGCCCCTGCGTCGCCGCCACAAACACCCCCACATGCCGCGCCGGGTTCAACGCAACATACGTCTGAAACCCCGCACCCCCTCCTGTTTTCTCCACGATCCGCGCAGGCCCATCGTCCCCGTTGATCTCGATCCATCCCAACCCGATGCCCGTCGGCACGCCCGCATGCCCCAGCCCCTGCACACTGTTGAGCGCCGCCGGCCGCAGGTACATCGCCGTGGCCGCCCCATTCTGCGCCGGCACGCCCGGTAACCCCAGCAGATACTTCAACACCCGCGCCATATCGTCCGCCGTCGAATACATCCCGCCCGACCCCGCCGCCGCCTGCGTATCCGTGCACTGCAGCGGCTCCCGCGCACCGCCCATCAACCGCGCACACTGGTCTGCATTGGGCGACAGCGTCGTATCCGCCAACCCCAGCGGCCGCGCCGTCCTCTCCGCAAACAACTGGGCATACGACTTGCCGCTCACATGGCTCAGCGCATCGCCCAGCAAATCGAACCCGACATTCGAGTAGTGCGCCGCCTCGCCGGGCGACGTCCGCAGCCGAAACTTCGGCAGCCATTGCCACCGGAACGCCTCATCCGGAAACGTGAAGTGCGCCTGCCCCACCGGCGGATACGCAATCTCCCGCGGCAGCCCCGCCGTATGCGTCGCCAAGTCGCCCAGCGTCATTGCCCGCGCTGCCGGCCCATGCACCGTCAGCACCGGCACCTTCACCACCACGCCATCCGCCACCGGCGCAAACTTCTGCAGCGGATCGGTAAACGCCACCGTGCCCTCCGCCACCAGCTTTACCAGCAAATCCGTCGCCAGAATCTTAGACAGCGAACACAGTCGGATCAGCGAGTTCGCCGCCGGCTTCTGCCCCGACCCCGGAGTCGTCTGCCCATAGCTCGCCATCCACATCTCACCGTCGCGCACCACCACGATCACCAGCCCGGTAGAAGCCGTCCGCCGAAACATCTCCGCCGCCACCGCATCCGCCGAACCCAGTGGCGGCATCACAGCCTCCGCCGGCAGCCTCGCCGCACGTCCCACGCCCAAACCACCCACCCACACCGCAACCAAAGCCAGCGAACGAAACACAGTTCCACACTTCAACAGAAGCCCTCGCACCGCGCCGCATCCCGGCACGCTGCCTCTACCGTAAGTCAGCGCAGCGGCTTTCCCGGTGTTAAGGCGAACCAAGTACGGAACCTGCCGCAAAAGAGCAGGAAAAAGCGCACCCCGAAACCGCAGGTGCGCCTGTCCATCAACCGTCTGCAAATACTTAGAAGCGAATCCCGGCCGTGATCGGAATGTACTCCGAATTCCGCCGGTTGTACTGGAAAACATCCGTGTTATTCGCGTCCGTGCCAATCTTCATCCAGTGATACCGCGCCTCCACAAACAAACGCTCGCTGGAGAAGGACGAAAGCTTATACGTCAGGCCCAGGCCGCCATTAAAGCCATACCCATTTGCCGTTGCGGAATCGATGTTTTCATTCGCTTCATAGGTCGAGCAAAAGTACCCGTTACATGCCGTACCAAGCGTCGGCAACGTAAAGTTCGTCGTCTTCCGGTAGTACCCGCCGCCAGCCGTCGCATACGCCCCAAACTTACTGCGGTCGTTGGCGTACGTTACCACTGGGTTCACCGTCAGCGCAATAAAATGCGCATTCGCATCGAAGCCCGCCAGGTCATCCGCCGTCGCGCCATAGCTGTTGATCAGCGTGTTGTATTCCGACGCAATCGCCCCACCGGTCAGGCCCATGTGGTCGTAGTGAAACTCACCCAGCACGCCGAACATTTTGTTGAAGTTATATCCGGCACCCGCCGTAATTGCATAACTTGGGGTATAGAACTTACCCGTATTTGCCACCGGCACATTCAACCCCGCGCCGCCCACAAACGCAATCTTTGTCGACCCATCCGAGTTATGCAGCCGGTCCTGGTATCGCGACCGCCCATAACTCCGGCGACGCCCCGTCGGCGGCTGCGCACTCGAGCCGCTTAAACCGGAACCCTCCCCGCTCAAGTTCGCCCGCTCATCCGCAACCGCATCCGCGCTGCTGCTCACGCCGCTCGTCTCGTACCGAAACGACGCATCCGGCGACACCAGCGCATTGCTCATGCGGAACATGGATCCCGCCGCGGTATCCCCGGCACCAGGCGCTGCCGCCCACACTGCGGGCATCGCCACACATGTCGCCAACGCCGCCACACCAACTCGCACGGCTCCCCGAACAGATCCAAACCCAACCATAAATTCAACCCTCGCTGCGGCTGCCGCTCCTGGCACGCCACGCTTCTTGATGCGTGCTTAGACCCGACGCGACGCTATAAGTTGTGTGACGCACACCGCGTCCATTTGGACGACGCCTGACCGACCCGCGGCGCAAATTAGCGGCAACAGAAAAGGCAGGCCCTGCACCCGCAGAACCCGCCCCTCCCTAACCACACCAACCGCTAGTGAATGTCGAACTGCTCCGGGTTGATCGCCGGATCACTCTTCACCAGGATCGTCTTTCGCGTCATCTCTTCCAGCTCCTGCAGCCGCTTGCCCCCGTTCGCCTTCAGCGTCTTCACCACCTCCGGGTGCACCCGCAGCATCACGTCCGTCTTCTCGAAATGCCGCTGCATCTTGCGCATCTCGATAAAGATTTCGTTCGCCACCGTGATCGGCGACTTGATCATGCCCGTGCCATCCGTGATCGGGTCCGGAATGCACAGCGTCCGCTCCAGGCTTTGCTTCACCCGCTTCCGCGTCATAATCACCAAGCCGAAATCATTGAACGGCAGCACCTTCGACGGCGCACGGTCGCTCTTCAGCTCCTCCTCCAGCACCTGCATCACGCGCGCACGGTTCTTGCGCTCGTCCATGTCGATGAAGTCGATGACAATAATCCCGCCCAGGTCGCGCAGCCGAATCTGCCGAACGATTTCCGGAATGGCATCCAGGTTCGTCTTCAGGATCGTGTCCTCAAGCCGCGCCGTCTTGCCCACGTACTTGCCGGTGTTGATGTCGATCGCCACCAGCGCCTCGGTCTGGTCGATTACGATCGATCCACCCGACTTCAGCCACACCTTACTCTTCAGCGCCCGGTCGATCTCCGCCGTCACACCGAAGTGCTCGAACAGCGGCGTCTCCTTCGTGTACAGCTTCACCCGGCGCACCAGCGACGGCTGAAACCGCTGCAGGAACCGCAGCACCCGCTCGTACTCCGCTTCCGTATCCACCCAGATGGCAGAGAAGTTGTCCGTCACCTGGTCGCGCAGAATTCGCTCGATCAGGCTCAAATCGTGATAAATCAGCGCCGGCGACTTCGACGACTCCGACCGCGCCTTGATGTCCTGCCACAGCTGGATCAGGAAGCGCAGGTCGTTGCGCAGCTCCTCTTCACTCGCCCCATCGGCAGCGGTGCGCACAATGAACCCACCCTGCGCGTCCCCCTTCTCCGACAAGAGGATCGTCTTCAACCGCCGACGCTCCTCGTCCGAAGAAATCTTGCGCGACACGCCCGTGTGGTTCACTGTCGGCATAAATACCAGAAACCGGCCGGGCAGCGCGATGTGCGACGTTACCCGCGCACCCTTTTTCGCAATCGGCTCCTTCGCAATCTGCAGCAGAACCTCCTGCCCCGGCTTTAACAGCTCGTTGATCGCCGGCAGGTCCATCGTCTGCACGCTCTGCCGTCCACGCCCGCGCCCACGATCGCCGCCGCCGGAAGCCGCAGCCGTCGCGCCACCTCGGAATCCGCCACCCGGACGGCGATCCCGATCCCGGCTGCCGCCACGCCGGCCATCGCGGCTGCCCTCCCGTCCCCCCTCACGGCGTCCACGCCGCTCCTGCCCGTTCTGCGTCGACGGCGCACTCTCGGCAACCTCCGCCGGTTCCCCGCCGAAGTCGTCCACGGTAAATCCACCTGCGGCAGACTCCGCCTGGTACTCCATCTGCTCGGCATCGTCCCCGCCGTCCTCGTCCGCGCCGTCCTCGTCCAGCGACATCTCCTCCAGTACGGAGTCGATCGCGTCCGAGCCGCTCAGCGTCTCCTCTTCGTAGTCCTCGAACTCGTCCTCATCCGCTGATGCCGGAGCCAGATCGTACTCGTACTCCTCTCCGTCGACCTCTTCCTCCTCCAGTTCGCCATCACCGTACGCATGTACCTGCGACACTGCATCGCCAGGCTCGGAAACAAGCGTGCCATCATGCATCGGCTCTTCAAAGTCTTCGACTTCTTCGCCCAGCAACTCTTCAGGTTGCAAGCTCAGCGAACCCTCGACCTTTTCACTCGACCCCATTGAACTGTTCTCAAATCCCGACGCAGACTCCTCAACAAACCCCTGCTGCCCCGACAACACCGAGGCCTGCATCGTCGTCGCCATCTCAATTGGCTCATCCGCATCCTGCATCACCGGCAGGTGCACGGCATCATCCACTGGCAATTCAGGCTCGGACACCATCTCGCCCGAAGGCTGCAGGCTCGTGAGCTCATGGTGAGACTCTCCCTGCGCCGATCCCTCGTGCGCCAGTTCCCCCTGCATCGGCTCCAGCGACAGGTCGAGCGGGCCGCCATCTGCATCGTCCCGGTCCTCCGCCCGACCCAGATCGTAGGTCGTCGCATCCGGCACGGACGCAAGCACCTCCGCCTCCGCAGCCCCGGGACCATCCGCCGACTCCACAGCCTCGGGACGTTGCTCCAGCCGCCGATAATCCCGACGCCCGCCGTCGCCCAGCGACGCGGCTTCTCCCTCAACCGGCTCGTACTCTGCCGGTTCCGCGTCGATCGATGCGGTGTGAATCGGTTCCGCATGGATCGACTCCGCATGGATCGATCCCACCTCGACCGGCTCCACCTCCGTGTGCCCCGCCTCCACGGACTCCGTCGCCACCGACTCGGGCTCGGTAGCGTCAACCACCGGCCCGACCGCCGCGCTTTCATCCGCATGCGCGGGGTGCTGCGTCAGCCCACCTGTCTCTTCGGGCGCGGCAGCCGCCGCAATCTCTTCCACGTCCGCAATCGGCGAAGGCGCAACCTGCTCCTCAGCCTTCACCGGCGTCAGCGCATACGCCTGCAAGTCAATCGGCTGCAGCGACGCAAGACCGCCAACCTCTTCCTCCGAAGTTTCGGCGGTCTGCGCCGGCATCGTACCCGCCGGGACAGCCGCGACAAAGCTCCCGCGCCCGCGGCCTCGACCCTCATTGCGTGCGTCGTTGCGCGGCTCGTTTCGGCCCTCGTTGCGCGGCTCATTGCGGCCCGGTCGACCACCCCGGCGATTGTCTTCCCGCGATTCCTCCCGCCGCACCGGTGCACTCGCATCGCGCCCACGATGCCGCGACAGCGTCTCGCCCGGCAGCACCGACCCGCCATCCCAGCCCGTAATCTCGATCGCCGGCGCACTCAGAACCACAACCTCCGCGCCCCCACCTGCAGGACGCTTCGCCGCATCCTCAGCCGCCACCTCCACCGGATCGCGATACTTGCGAATCGACTCACCTGGCAGCACAATCGCCTCCGCAACCGGCTCGGCCGCGACATCCCCGTAGCTGCCCGTGTCGTAGCTGCCGCCATGCGTGACGTTCCGCGCTTCTTCCTGCGCAAACGAAACTTCCGGCGCAACAAAAGCAGGCTCCTCCGTCCGCCGGGGACGATCCTCCCGCCCACGCCCACCACGATCCTCGCGCCCACCACGATTCCGTCCGCCGCGGCCACCACGCGCCCGATCGCTGCTGAACCGCCGCGGCTCGCCATTCTCCGGCGCACGTGGCTCTGCCTCCACATCGATTTCGATCGGTGCAAAAGCTACCGCGTCTTCCTCAGACGTCTCCGCCGAACCGTCCAGCGACAACCGCTCCGGCTCGTCCGTTGGCTCGACACCGGCCTCTCCTTCCGCACCAACGGCCAGCGGCGATCCACCCTCGCGTCCGCCACGCCCACGACGGCGACCCCGGCGTCCGCGCCAGCGACGGCTGCCCTGCTCCTCGCCCGCATCCTCCGCGCCCGCTTCCGCAACGGCAGAAGCCTCCACCGGCTTCGGCGCAATCGGCTCCTCGAACAGCGGCGTCTCCGCCGTCTCCGCAACTACCGGCCGAGCCTGCTCGCGGTTGCCACGATCACGTCCGCCACGCCCACGCCGGCCTTCGTCTCGACTGCGGCCACCCTCCGCCCGTCCGCCCTCACCGCGACCGCCATCACGTCCACCCTCATTGCGGCCACCGTCACGCGCGTTATCGCTGCGTCCACCCTCACGCGGCGTCTCCGCGGCATCCACGGGTGCCTGCACCGCCTGCGGCTTGCGCCCACCACCGTCTGTCTCGAAGTCTGCCGAGTCCCCGGCTTCCTCCATAAAATCCGTTACATACAGAAACGCATCGCGCTCCAGCCCGATATCCACAAACGACGACTGCATGCCGGGCAGCACCCGCGTCACTTTGCCGTTGTAAATGGATCCCGCAAGGCTGTACTCGTTCTCGCGTTCGTAGTACACCTCGGCGAGCTGCTCATCTTCCACAATGGCCAGCCGCGTCTCGTGCGGCGTGGTGGAGATATAAATTTCCTTCGACATTCCGGTACTCTTTCCGCCATGCGGAAAGCGCCACAGGTCACGAAACGTCGCAGGCTACGCCTGCAACCGTTCCTCTCCGCTGCAGGCAGACCCAGTGGGCGGGGTCGACGGCGGCCACGCATGCAGCGCGAACCCTGTGCACCTCATGACAACGACGCAACCCACCTCGGCAGCAATCCCGCCGGGTGGTCCGTCACTGCCTTGAACTCCACGTACCAAATCGAACCTCATACGGAACCTGCCGGAGTTTGTGTCCACACTTCTCACCCCGTGGGGGCGGAGGGAACGTTCCCGTCTGGCAACTCCGTTGCTTTCTGTCTCTTAACCCGCCGCGCAGGACCCATAGTCACTTTCGCCGGCCGTTCTTAAATCACTGCTTTAAACTTCGCGTAAAAACCCATCGCAAACCTGTCATGCCAAACTGCGGCACCCACCCGTCCCGGCGACGTCGCTCGGCAACCGGCAAGCTGTCCCGCCGATCTCTCATCGGCGACACTCGTCTGCTACCAGCATTGTGCAACATTCCAGCCCCGCGCGCCACTGAAACTGCGAAGAACACCGGCCAAAACGACTCCTACTCTGTTTCGCTGCTCCCGCTCTTCGCTGACTCGCTGCTCTCCTTAATTCACAAACCGCCGCATCCGCACATTCATCACCATGCCCAGCGCAAAAAACGTAAAGATCACGCTCGATCCGCCATAACTCAGCAGCGGCAGCGGAATCCCCGTCACCGGCATCAACCCCACCACCATGCCCACGTTCACCGCAATCTGGAACAGGATCACCGCCGTCACCCCCATGACCAAAAACGTCCCCGGCGGGTCGGCCGCCGTCTGCGCATTCTGAATCAGACGGATCAAAATCAGGAAGTAGAGGAACAGCACCAGCGCCGCCCCCACAAACCCGTGCTCCTCGCACAGTGCCGCAAAGATGAAGTCGGTGTATGGAATCGGCAGGAAGTCCCCCTGCGTCTGCGTTCCCTTCGTCGCACCCTTGCCGAAAATCCCGCCCGAGCCGACCGCAATCAGCGACTGCCGCACCTGGTACCCCGACCCCTTCGGGTCATCCTCCGGATGTCGAAAACTCGTCAGCCGCGCCTTCTGGTAAGGCTTCAGGATCTTGCCGCTCTTCCACACTCCTCCGATGAGCACCACAAGCGTCAGCGCCAGAATCGCCGCGCGCCGCAGGTTGATGCCACCAAGAAACAGCCCCACCAGCAAAATCGGCACATAGGTCAGCGATGTCCCCAGGTCCGGCTGCTTCAATACCATCAGCATCGGCAACCCGATCAGCGCAAACCCTTTCCCGATCTCGCGCCAGTCCAGCTCTCGCCCCACCAGCCCCCACAGAAACCGCGCCATCATCACGATGAGCACCAGCTTCACCCACTCCGACGGCTGAAAGTGAATGCCACCCGGCAGCCGGATCCACCGCCGCGCGCCCAGCACCTTCTGCCCCGCCACCAGCACCGCCAGCAGCGACACAACGCTCGCGCCATATGCCCACGGCGCCCATCCGATCAGCTTGTGATAATCCACCAGCGACACCACGAACATCACCGCTATCCCTGCCAGCAGAAACCCGATCTGCCGCGTGTGGAAGCCATGGAACTTGGTATGCAGCGTCGCAGAGTAAATCTCGAACACGCTGATCACGCTCATCAGCAGCACGAGCCCCAGCAGCAGCCAGTCGAAATCACGAAATTTAGATCGAAACATCAGCCTTTATTCTGCACTGAAAGTCAGTCCCCACCCATCTCCACGCCCGTCGCTGTGCCCTCCGACGTTGAGGCAACCGGGCGAGGCGAAACCGGCAGCGCACGTCTATTCGTAGGCGAGGGCGTCGATCGGGTCTTTGCTGGCAGCTTTCCAGGCAGGGTAGAGCGCGCCCAGCACGGCCCCGGCGAAGGCGAGGAGAATACCACGGAGCACCCAGGCGCTGTTGATCTGGAAGTCGAGGGTCGGCATGGTCTTGTCGAGGATGAAGCCGAGCAGGTAGCTGAAGGCGACGCCGATGACGATGCCAACGGCGGCAAGCAGGAGCGATTCACGCAGGACGGCCTGAACGATGTAGCTTTTGGAGGCACCGAGGGACTTGAGGATGCCGATCTCGCGCGTGCGCTCCATGACAGATGTGTACATGGATTGGAAGATAACGAGGAAGCCGACGACTACGGCAATGCCAGTCACCACATAGAGACTTGTGGTGAGCGCTGGGAGTTTTTCCGGCGTGATCTGGGAGAGGAACTCGTCGATGGTCTGGACGTTGTAGCCGGACATGCCGGGCGTGGCGAGGATAGCTTGCTTGACTTCTTCCTGGTGAGTGGGCGAGTCGTGGGTCTTCAGGTAGAAGGCGGTGGCCTTGCCCTGGGTGCTGGTGAGCTCGCCCATGGTGTCAAGCGGGATGAACTTGCGGCCACCGCGGCCATGCTCCACGATGCCGGAAATGATGAAGTCGCGGTTCAGGATTTTGAGCGGGTCGCCGACCTTGTGCCCCTTGGCAACATAGTCGTCGACGATGACGCTGGTGGGGCCGGTGAAGGCACCGCCGGAAATGAAGTGGAATGGCGTGAGGGCGTTGAAGCTTGGGAAATCGATTCCGTAAATGTTGTCGAGCGTGCTGGTGATCTGGATGTTCACGGGCGAGACCACGTCGACGTTGGGGATCTGCCGGAGGATGGGCGCGATCTTGAGGTTGGCCGCGGCGGGGCTCATGCCGACGAAGTTGTTAACAGCATTCGGCCGAACGAAGAGGTCGAGGCCGATGCCGCTGGTGCGGGTGTGAAAGCCGTTCACCTTGCCGATCATGACGGCGGCGACGGAGAGGATCATGATGACCTCGATGGCGACGGCGAGGGCCGAGATGAGCGAGCGGAGCGGACGGTGCACCAGGTTGCCGACGACAAGGGAGTTCATAGGTCTTGATGTTACCTCCTGGCCGGGTGAGCGGGGGCGTCTCGTAGAATGTGCGCTATGACCGACACGGGTGAGGCAGCGCGGGAGAAGGGCGTCGTGCACCTGGGGTACATCGACGGCCTGCGCGGGGCGTGTGCGCTGTACATTGTGCTGCACCATCTGGCCGCGGCGGTGGGGTACGTGGATGGGTGGTTTGTGCCGTTCATCCGCTGGGGTGGGTATTGTGTCGCGGTGTTCATTACGATTTCAGGCTTTTGCCTCATGCTGCCGGTGTCGCGCGCGGGAGTGGCGCTGCGCGGCGGTGCGGTGCGGTTTTATCGCAAGCGGGTGCGCCGGATTGTGCCGCCTTACCTGGTGGCGCTACTGTGTTCGGTGTTGCTGTACCCTGCGCTGACGCGTGGGGTTGTGCGGTTTCGCGATTCGGTGCGGGAGCCGCTGCTGCACAACATTGCAGCGCATGCGCTGCTGGTACACAACTGGTCAGACTGGACGAAGTACACGTTCAACGGGCCGTTGTGGTCGGTGGCGGTGGAGTGCCAGATCTACCTGTTGTTTCCGCTGCTGGTGATGCTGTGGCACTGGCTCGGGGCGCGGCTGGCAGTGGGAGTGATCGGCGCGGTGTCGGTGACGGCGGCGGTGCTGCTGGGGTACCACGGCAATGTGCACTATCTCCTGCTGTTTGCGCTGGGCATGTGGGGCGCGGCGTGTGCCGGCGATCCCGCGAAGCTGCGGTATACGGGGGCGCTAATGGTGCCCTGTGCTTTGGCCGTGGTGCTGGGGACAATGCGGTGGCCGCTGTTGGGGGATGTCGGCGTGGGTGCGCTCACGGCGCTGCTGCTGGCGCGGGAAGCGACGGAGGAGCGCAGCCTGGTGCGACGCGCGTTGATGTGGAAGCCACTGCGGTCGGTGGGGCTGTTTTCTTACAGCATTTACCTGGTGCACGAGGTGCCGCTGCTGTTCCTGGGGCAGCATCCGGGCGTGACGACGCAGTGGTCGGCGGGGGCGCGGTATGCATTGTTCAGCGTGACGGCGGTACCGGCGGTCGTGGGGTTGGCCTACCTGTTCTATCTGCTCTTTGAGCGGCCGTTTGTGTCGCGGCACGCAAAGGTGGCGGTAGTGCAGGAGCGGCTGGGGGCAGCGGCAGTCCTCTAGGCTTCGCGGCGTTGGATGGGGCGGACGGTGGCGGTGCGGCGGGTGGTGTTCTTCTCCGGGCCGATGAGGATGGTGGCGATGATGGGGGTGACATAGATCATGAACATGGCGCAGGCGAGGATGGCTTCCGCACCGATGGATCCCATGCGCACCGGGACCTGGAGCATGCCTTCTGCCGCGCCGTGGGCGAAGTAGGCGATGAAGAAGAGACCCCAGGGCGACTGGTCGATGGTGCCGGTGACGGACTGCAGCACCACGAACATGAAGCACTCGATGACGGGCAGCAGCAGGAGTACACCCAGGTAGCCCCCCAGGTGGTATGCCTCGCCAAAGGGGGAAAAGGAGATGCCGGTGGAGATGTCGGAGCCGGCGAGCATGCCGAGCTGGTGGGCATACTGGTTGCCGGTGTTGAGGTTTGGCTTATCGGGCAGGATGAAGTGCGGCACGATGTTGAGGAAGTAGAGGCCGGCGTTGGTCCAGCCGATGGGACCGTCGGTGTCGGTTTCGCGGATGAGGGCGCTATCGATGGGAACGAGGGTGAGCCGGTCGAGGATGCCCTGGTCCTTGCGGTACCAGTGGTACTGCTCCATGGGACGGAGCTCAAAGTTGGCGTAGGCAAGGGCGCGGGTTCGCAGCGGGTGCGCGAGCAGTTCTTTGGATTTTTCGAAGTTGCCGCCATAGCCAAGGCGAAAGTTCCGGCCATATTGCGAGTACGGCACCAGCACGTAGACCGAGGCGACGGCAAGCGAAACCACGACCACGGCCTTGATCACGCCGAACCGCACCCGTCCGGCGGCGGCGGCCACAAGCCACGCGGCGGCACTGCCGAAGATGCCCTCTTTGGAGAAGGCTGCAAGGCCGATGTAGGTGCTGTAGGCAAAGGCGAGAAAGCTGGGCCAGTTGAAGCTCTGGCGACCATTGGTCTGGCGAACCTTTTGGTAGACGCCGATGATCACGCAGAGCGGAAGTGCAATGTTGATCTGCGCGAGAATGGTGCCGACCGCGCCGGCGCCACCGGGGAAAGCAAGCGCCAGGCCGAACGGCAGCAGGACACCTGCGGCGAAACAGCCGGTCACGACGCGCGGAGTGTTGCTGAAGGTGAGGCGGCCGGCGAGAATCGGCGTCTTGCGGGCAAACCGCTTACTCAGGAAGACGGCTCCCGTCATGGAGCAGGTCCCGACGAGATAGACGTTGAGCGTCTGGTCGGCGTTGGGAACGTTTTCCAGCAGAGGTTCGTTCAGGAGGAGCTTGACGATGGTGCCGAGCAGACCCGTAAAAAGCACGACAAAGAACACGTACGCACCGGTGGGGCTGTACATGCCGCCGCCCTCGTTGAAGCCGACAGTGCCAACGACAACGATGCACAGGACGACGAGACACATAAAGGGCGGATTGCCCTCGGCCACAAGCCCCATTGCCAGCGCCGCGCCGAATGCGAACGCGTGGAGATACGGCACGCGTCGTGGGAAGGGGATGGTCACGCTTGCAGGAATTCTAGCAAACGTCTAAAAGGTGGCCTGCGGCAATGGAACGCGCTCGCCGTCGGGCGTCACCTCGTACGACTCCACGAAAAAGCCGGTAAGGTTTGCCGCACCGAACGAGGTGGTGATCGCGACGTCCGCGGCGTCGCGCCCGGTAGCCATGAGGACGCGGCCGAAGCGGGGCGTGTTGTGGCGGGCGTCCATGTGCCACCAGCGTCCGCCCAGATAGACCTGGTACCAGGCGGAAAAGTCTCCGGCACCGGCGTAAGGCAGGCGGATATCGCCGAGATAGCCGGTGGCGTAGCGCGCGGGAATGTTCATGGCGCGACTCATGGTGACGGCGAGGTGCTGGTAGTCGCGGCACACGCCTTCGCGCTCGGTGAAGACATCCATGGCGGTCTTGGTAGAGCGTGCCTTGCTGTAGTCGAAGCGGACCTTGTTGTGGGCCCAGTCGCGGATGCCGGAGGCGAGTGCCCAGCCCTTAGACAGGTGGCCGAAGAGGTCGGACGCGATGCCGGCGAAGCGGTCAACCTCGCAGTAGCGGCTGCTGAGCAGGAATTGAAGAACGTCGGAGGGCAGGTCGTCGATGGCATGCTGCTCGGCGTCGACGGGCTGGACGTCTTTCGTGTCGGGCATTTCCACGAGGCTGTTCGTGGTGAGCTTGAGCGAGCCCCAGGGCGCGATGAAGCGCTCGCAGCGGTTGCCGAAGACGTCGGTGTACGGGCGCGGCGTGATGGTGTGCGCCTGGCCGGTGGTGTCGACATGCTCGACGATAAGGTCGTCCTGCGAACGAAGATTGGCGTTCAGCGAAGGATCGAGATGGAGAAGAGCAATCATGGCCGTGTCGCACGGCATGAAGAAGCGAATGTCGAAGGTATTGCGAATGAACATGGAGGTCCGCCTGTTTTTTGGGATGGGACGGCAGTACGTGTCTTGCCGTTGCCGCGATATGGCGCTTCGAGAAGAATAACTGACGACGCCGCACCCGTTGCAGGTGCGGCGTCGTGGTGGAAGCGGCTGCAGGTTACTTGGCGGCGCCGACGGGCTCGAACTTCTCGGCACCGGATTTGAGGGTCTGTGCCTTGTCCGTCGCTTCCCAGGTGAAGCTGTCGCCGGTGCGGCCGAAGTGACCGTAGGCTGCCGTCTTCTTGAAGATGGGGCGACGGAGCTGCAGGGTGTCAATGATGCCTTTCGGCGTCAGCTGAAAGGTGGAGCGGACGAGTTCGGTAAGCTGCTGCGGCTCGAGCGTGCCTGTGCCGAAGGTGTCGACGAGCACCGAGACGGGCTCCGCGACGCCAATGGCATACGCCAGCTGAACTTCGCAGCGGTCGGCAAGGCCGGCGGCAACGATGTTTTTCGCTACGTAACGCGCCATGTAGGCCGCGGAACGGTCGACCTTGGTCGCGTCTTTACCGGAGAAGGCACCGCCGCCGTGACGGCCCATGCCGCCATAAGTGTCCACGATGATCTTGCGGCCGGTGAGACCGGAGTCGCCCATGGGGCCGCCGATGACGAAGCGACCGGTGGGATTGATGTGGAACTTGGTGTTGCTGTCGAGTAGCTCGGCCGGAATGACGGCTTCGATGACGTGCTTCTGGATTTCGGCGCGAAGCTGCTCGTTGGTGACGTTTTCGTCGTGCTGGGTGGAGATGACGACGGCATCGATGCGCGAGGGCTTGCCGACCTCTTCGTACTCCACGGTCACCTGGCTCTTGCCGTCCGGTCGCAGGTAGGGCATGGTGCCGTTTTTGCGCACTTCACTCAGCTTTTCCGCGAGGCGGTGGGCGAGCGAGATGGGCAGCGGCATGAGCTCGGGCGTCTCGTTGGTGGCGTAGCCGAACATCATGCCCTGATCACCGGCGCCACCAGTGTCGACGCCCTGCGCGATGTCGGGGCTCTGCTTGTTGATTGTCGAGATGACGGCGCACGTGTTGGAGTCAAATCCATATTCGGAGTGGGTGTAGCCGATCTCCGCGACCGTGTTGCGCACAAGGGACTGAAAGTCGACGTAGGCCTTGGTGGTAATTTCACCGGCGATGACGACGAGGCCGGTGCAGGTGAGGGTTTCGCAGGCGACGCGGCTGTAGGGGTCCTGCTCCAGGCAGGCATCGAGAATGCTGTCCGAGATCTGATCCGCGATCTTGTCGGGATGGCCTTCGGTGACGGACTCAGACGTAAACAGGAAACGATCGCGATTGGACAAAATACTCCTCCATGGTGACTTCACGGCACAGGAATGTGCGGGGAAAGTGATCTGGAAAAGTTTACCTGTTTTGCGGGGCTGGAGGGAAGGCGTGGCCGGAGAGGGCGTGTAGGACGCGGCCGACGGCAGGCGGGGCCGGGATAACGCCGCGGTAGACGAGGAGGGTGTACACGGCGGCGGCGAGGAGGACGACGCCGAGGAGCATGGCGACTACACCGAGCCAGCGGAGGCGGCGCTGGGGCTGCAGGGTTTCGCGGGTGCGGCCGACGTTTTCCGCGAAAGTGGCCCAGTCCGCATGCTGCTGCTCGGGGTCGACGCCCTGCTGGCGAAGCGCGTCGCTGTAGGCCGCGATGGTTCCGTCTTCATCAAGGCCGCAGAAGCGGGCATAGGCACGAACGATCCCGCGGTTGAAGACGCCGCCCGGGAGTTCCTGGAAGCGTTCGGCTTCAAGCGCCTGCAGGTTGCGGACGCTGACACGCGTGGCGACGGCGATATCGTCGAGGGCGATGCCGCGCCGCTCCCGCTCCGTCCTCAACCCGTCTCCAAAGCGCATGGTGCGTCGTCTCGTTCGTCTGGTGATGCCGGTCTGCGACTCTGTCCGGCTGTGCCGGTGCGATAGCCGGATGCTACATGGGAGGTGCTTTTTGGGTCAAAAATGACTGCGAGATGAATCTATCTGGCAGGTTGGCAACATGGGACGAGTTGTGTATGACACCTTAAATGGGCCGCGGCTGTTGCAGCGACGGGATTGCCGGCAGAAATGAATCTTGCGATGTCAGACGGCGATGGTAGCCTTAGTTTCGGAACGAAACGACCCGCAATTTAGCCCCACCGACGAGGAAGAATAAACATGGCTACTGCCGTAATGATGCATGACGTGACCGAGACCGCCGCCAAGGCAACCCTGCCCTACAAGGTTGCGGACATTGCACTCGCCGACTGGGGGCGCAAGGAAATCAACATCGCCGAGCAGGAGATGCCGGGGCTGATGAGCATTCGCGCGAAGTATGCGCCGTCGCAGCCGCTGGCCGGCGTGCGAATCACCGGATCGCTTCACATGACGATTCAGACAGCCGTGCTGATCGAGACGCTGACGGCACTGGGCGCGGACGTGCGCTGGGCAAGCTGCAACATCTTCAGCACGCAGGATCATGCGGCCGCCGCAATCGCAGTGACCGGCGTGCCGGTGTTTGCCTGGAAGGGCGAGACGCTGGAGGAGTACTGGTGGTGCACGGACCAGGCGCTAAGCTTCCCCGATGGTCTTGGACCGCAGATGGTAGTTGACGATGGCGGCGACGTGACGCTGCTGATTCACAAGGGATTTGAGTTGGAAAATGGCGACCGCTCGTTTGTGGATGCGGAACCTGGCAGCGAGGAAGAAGCTGTGATCCAGAAGCTGCTGGCCAAGGTGCTAAGGGAAACGCCGAAGCGCTGGCAGGGTGTGGTCGCCGAGTGGAAGGGCGTTTCGGAAGAGACGACCACCGGCGTGCACCGACTGTACAAGATGATGGAGGAGGGCAAGCTGCTGATTCCGGCCATCAACGTGAACGATTCCGTAACCAAGAGCAAGTTCGACAACCTGTACGGCTGCAAGGAGTCGCTGGCGGACGGCATCAAGCGCGCGACAGACGTGATGATGGGCGGCAAGGTTGCCGTGATTTGCGGCTATGGCGACGTGGGCAAAGGTTCCGCACACTCGCTGCGGGGCATGGGCGCGCGCGTCATCGTGACAGAAATCGACCCGATCAACGCGCTGCAGGCCGCGATGGAAGGCTACGAAGTCACGACGATTGAAGAGACGCTGGGGCGTGGCGACATCTACGTGACGTGCACGGGCAACGTCGACATCATCACGCTAGAGCACATGCAGCAGATGAAGAACCAAGCGATTGTGTGCAACATCGGGCACTTCGACAACGAGATCCAGATGGAGAAGCTGAACACCGCGCCGGGCGTCGACAAGCTGGAGATCAAGCCGCAGGTGCACCAGTACACATTCCCGGGCGGCAACCAGATCTTCGTGTTGGCCGAGGGCCGGCTCGTGAACCTGGGTTGCGCGACCGGGCACCCGAGCTTCGTCATGTCGAACAGCTTCAGCAACCAGACGCTGGCGCAGATCGATCTGTGGGCGAAAAAGGACGAGTATGCCGTGGGCGTGTACGTGCTGCCAAAGAAGCTGGATGAGGAAGTGGCGCGGCTGCACCTGGAGAAGATCGGCGTGAAGCTGAGCACGCTGAGCAAGCGGCAGGCGGACTACATCGGCGTGCCGGTGGAAGGTCCTTACAAGGCGGAGACTTACCGGTACTAGGCGTTTGGTAACGGAAAAGGCCTCCCTTCGCGGGAGGCCTTTTCGTTGCGCTGCGCGTGGTCAGGAGGTGGCGACGGCGGAGTCGTAATCACTCACGGTAACGACCTGCACGCCGGGGGTGGAGACCAGCTGCTGGTCGAGCAGGATGAGCGTGCGCGCGCTGCCGGCGGGGTAAGTCACGACGGCGCCGCTGTAGCTGGGAACCGTGGTCGCCATAGGAACGGTCCCGGTGGGCAGGACAACAAGGGTGTATGAGCCGTTCGGCACGTTGAGGTAATGCGTTGCACTGGCGGCGGTGGCAAAGGTGAGGCCGTTCAGGATGGGGACGGACGCGAGGAGCGAGCCGCCCTGTGGCACGAGGTAGACGTCGACGGCACCGGCGCGGGTAGCCTGGTCGATGAAGCGGAGGGCGATCTGGCCGGAGGGTGCCGCTTGGCCCTGGTCCTGCAGGAGCAGGGTTTGCAAACCGGCGGCAACGTTCCCGAGCAGCAGCGTGTACTGCACGTTCACGGCGAGCGAGGCGCGGGTGGACGTGAGGACGGTCGCAGTGCCAGAGGTGTGCGCGGTGAGGGTGTACGTGCCCGGCGTAAAGGTGACGTAGGAGCTGGTGGTGCCGAAGCCTACGTTGTAAGCGAGCGCGGTGGCATTCGCGTAAAGGTCGAGGCCGCCGGCGTCAGGGGAGGCGTCAATAATGCGCAGGGCCGCAATCTGACGGGAGGAACTGCTGACCTGGCCGCAGCCGGCAAGGCCAAGCCCAGTGCCTGCAGCAGCAAGCACCGCGCCAACTCGATGGAGCACTGCGCGAGAGAAAAAAGTCATAGAGGCAGACCGCGCCGAAACTAGTGCGAACGGAAACAGTGCTGCGGCGAGTCCCTCCACTGTACCCGGAATCCGTCGTTTCGTAACGACGAAGGGAACGGCGGAGAGTGGATGTAGCCGTGAAGAGGCTCAGTCTGGGAATGTGCGATTGCTCGTGCAAGCCAGACGAAACTTAGGTGACTCCAAATAAAATCTCCGGACCAGGATTGAACGCCACTGTTTGCGTTTTAAAGCGAGCTGCGGCATCGGTTCTTGGTCGCGTTCCATGCCCGAGGCGGCGTGAGAGGCGGGCTACTTTTTGATCGCTGCCGGTGCCGGCTTGGTCGCGGCGGTCGAGCGCTTGGCGATGATGCCGTCCTTGATCTTGTCGTAGGTAGCCTGGGGAATGATGCCCTTCTGCACAATCTGGTTCTTCATGGTGTAGGGGCGGCCGTCGACAATGCGTTTGGCATAGGCGTCTCCCACGCCGGGCAGGGTTTTCAGCTGATCGGCAGTGGCGGTATTCAGGTCGAGTGGTTCGCCGGTGGGCTTGGCGGCGGCCGTGCTGATCGGTTTTGCCGTCGTGGCCGTAGCGGCCTTCTGAGGAGTTGCGGGTTTCACCTGGGCGGTCAGGGTGCAGGTGACGGCGATGGGGGCGAGCAGAGCAAGGGTGGCGGTAACGACGCGACGCAGAAGCATGGACGGTAACCTCAGTTGGGGGAGATCGGTTGCGACCCTCACCGTATCCGGTTAGCGCCAGGCCGTCAAAGCAAATGCGCGGGCATGGTTGTGCGTTGGCGCTGGCTTGCAGCGCGTGGTGGGTTGACAGGCCGGGGAGTTGCCGATAGCCTCAGGTTTGTCATGACGCTCGAGCTTCACCATCACGGCCATTCTCATCACGCGCGGTGCGCGTCGGGGTCTGTGCATGGTGTGGTTGCTTAAGGAACGTCACCAGGGATTTTTCACAGGACAGGCCCGCCGATGCGCACGTTGCCGGCGGGCTTTGTTGTGTCCGGCAGCCGTGCATCCAACCAGCAAGGCATTCAACGGTAGAGGAGAATCATGCAGTCCACGGCTACACCGCAGGTTGCGGCGATCGCGATTGACTTTGACAAGATGGGCGGGCTGGTGCCCGGGATTGTGCAGGACGCCGGCAGCGGCGAGGTGCTGATGCTTGGCTTTCTGAACGCGGAGAGCTACCGACACACGCTGGAGTCGGGCTTCGTGACATTCTGGAGCCGCACGCGGAACAAGCTGTGGATGAAGGGCGAAACGAGCGGCAACCGACTGCGCATCGTGTCGACCAGAACGGATTGCGATACCGACGCCCTGCTGTTTCGCGTGACCGTGGATGGCGACGGGCTGGTGTGCCACGAGGGCACGGTGAGTTGTTTTACGAAAGAGATTGAAGGGGCAAGGTAATGGGGCAGAAACTTCGGCTGGGGATTCCCAAGGGCAGCTTGCAGGATGCAACAGTGGCGCTATTTGCACGCGCGGGATGGCAGATTGCGGCGAACGGCCGGTCGTACTTCCCTGCCATTAACGACGACGAGATTGAGTGCATGCTGGTGCGCGCGCAGGAGATGGCGCGGTACGTGGAGGCAGGCGCGCTGGACGCCGGGTTGACCGGCAACGACTGGGTGCTGGAAAACCTCGCGGACGTGGAGCGCGTAACGTCGCTGACGTACAGCAAGCAGAGCCGGCAGGCGGTGAAGTGGGTGCTTGCGGTGCCGGAAGATTCGGCGTATCAGAAGCCGGAGGACCTGGCGGGCAAAATCATCGCGACCGAATTGGTGGAGTACACCAAGCGGTACTTCGCGGAAAAGAACATCCCGGTCAAGGTGGAGTTCAGCTGGGGCGCGACGGAAGTGAAGCCGCCAATGCTTGCAGATGCCATCGTGGAAGTGACGGAGACGGGGTCGTCGCTGCGGGCGAACCGGCTGCGGATTATCGAGACGCTGATGGAGAGCGAGACGCAGTTGATTGCGAACAAGGCAGCGTGGGCCGATCCATTCAAGCAGCAGAAAATTCAAAACCTGGCGATGATGCTGAACGGCGCCATCAACGCGATGAGCCAGGTCGGCCTGATGCTGAATGTGCCCAAGTCCGCGTTGGATGCGGTGCTCGCGGTACTGCCGGCGCTGTCGTCGCCGACGGTGTCGCACCTGCGGGATAGCGAGTGGGTTGCGGTGAACACAATCCTGGATGAGACGACGGTGCGCGATGTGATCCCGAAGCTGAAGGCGGCGGGCGGCAGCGGCATTGTGGAATATCCGTTGAGCAAAGTGGTGCTGTAACAGTGCGAAAGGCAAACAGATGAAGATCGTGAAGACGACCGGCAAGTACGCGAAGGATGCCGAAAAGCTGTTGGTACAACTGGAGCGGCGGGGCGCGGTGAAGACGGCCGAAGTGGAGCCCGTTGTACGCAAGATCATGGGCGCGGTGCGCGAGGGCGGCGACCGTGCATTGACGAAGCTGGCGGCAAAGTTCGACGGGCTGCAGAAGAGTACTTCGCTGCGCGTCAGCCGCGAGGAAATGCATGCGGCGTGGGACGCCGTGCCGCAGGAGCTGCGCACCGCGCTGCAGACGGCGGTGGACAATATTCGCAGCTTCGCCGAGCAGCAAAAGCCGGAGGAGTGGTCGACGGAAAACACCGCCGGCGTGGGTGTGGGGCAGATTGTACGGCCCCTGGAATCGGTCGGGTGCTACGTGCCGGGCGGGCGGTATCCGCTCCCGAGCACGCTGCTCATGACGGCGATCCCGGCGCGGGTTGCCGGTGTGCCGCGGATTGTCGTGGTGTCGCCAAACCCCGCGAAGGAGACGCTGGCAGCTGCCTATCTTGCCGGCGTGACGGAGTTTTACCGCATTGGTGGGGCGCAGGCCGTGGCGGCACTAGCGTATGGCACAGAAACCATTACGCGGGTGGACAAGATCGTCGGGCCCGGCAACCTGTTTGTGACGGCAGCGAAGGTCATTGCCAGCACGGAATGCGGCATCGATATGCCGGCGGGTCCGACGGAAATCACGGTGACGAGCGAGACAGGCGATGCCGCAGGCATTGCGGCGGACTTGGTGGCGCAGGCCGAGCATGATCCGGAAACGCTGGCGATATTCGTGACGACGAACGAGGCGCTGGCGAAACGGGTGGTTGACGAGACCAAGCACCAGGCGAAAAACAACAAGCTGGCAAAGGTGTCGCTGAAGGCGCGCGGGACCGTGTTCCTTTGCGGATCGGTCGAGGAGACGCATGAGCTCACCAACCGGTTGGCGCCGGAGCACCTGACCGTCGACAGCATCACGGACCTGGACTGGGTGCAGAATGCCGGGTCGGTGTTTGTGGGGAATCATTCGCCGCAGAGCATGGGCGATTACATCAGCGGGCCGAACCACGTGCTGCCGACAGGCCGCGTGGGGCGCATGCGCGGCGGGTTGAGCGTGGTCGACTTTTTGAAGGTCATCACCGTGCAGCACTACACCGCCAAAGGGCTGGCGACCCTGGGGCCGCATGCGATTGCGCTCGCGACCGCAGAGGGGCTGACGGCGCATGCGGAGAGTGTGCGCGTACGTATGAAGGCGGCCAAGCAATGAGCATCGACCTAGAAGAGATGAACGCGGAAGTACTTGGCATGGAGGCACCTGCGCGGGCGACAACGATTGCGCCTCGGCGTGCAGTGCAGAACATGCCGGAGTACCACCCACCACTCGCCGGCCGAAATGCGCTACGGCTGGACTTCAATGAGAACACGCATGCGCCCTCGCCGCGGGTGCGTGAGGCACTGGGCCGGCTGACGCTGGAGGGGCTCACGATCTATCCGGAGCGGGCTCCAGTGGAGGCCGTGGTTGCCTCCGTGCTGGGATTGCGACCGGAGCAGGTGCTGCTCACCAACGCCGTCGACGAGGCGATCCACCTGGTGTGTTTTACGTACCTCGAGGAGGGCGATGAGTGCCTGTTCGCGACACCCTCGTTCTTCATGTACGACGTAAATGCGACGGCCATGGGCGCGGCGATTGTGCGGGTGCAGGCGGATGCGTCGCTTCAGTTTCCCCATGCGAAGCTGCTGGCGGCGATCACTCCGCGGACCAAGCTGATCATCCTGGCATCGCCGAATAACCCGACGGGCGCGGTGATGACACGGGCGCAGATTCACGAAATCGCCACTGCCGCGCCGCATGCGCTGGTCATGGTGGACGAGGCATACTTCCACTTCTTTGGCGAGACCGTGATGGACGATATTGCCACGGGAACCGGGCCGCAGAACATGATCGTCGCGCGCACCTTTTCCAAGGCGTATGGCCTGGCGAATCTGCGGGCGGGGCTGCTTGCTGGGCCCGCGACGCTGATCGATCCGATTCGCAAGGCGAGTTCGCCATACAACGTGAATGGCGTGGCGCTGCTGGCAGTCGAAGCGGCGGTAGGAGACACGGAGTTTCTGGATTGGTACGTCGGGCAGATTCGCGAGGGTCGCGCGCGAATCGAGAAGGCTCTCGACCACATGAAGGTCCCGCGCTGGCCGAGCGAGGCGAACTTTGTGCTGATGCGCATCGGGCCAAAGCACAAGTTGCTGGTGGAGGCGATGCGCGCGCGCGGCGTGCTGTTGCGCGACCGGTCCGCCGACCCTGGACTGGCGGGGTTTGTGCGCATGACGGTGGGTGTGGAAGACCAGGTTTCGGTCGGCATTGCGGCGCTGCGGGATGCGCTGGCGAGCATCGGATGGGTACCGGCCGACGGCGCCGTAGCTGAAAAGGCATCTATGCCCAATACTGAGCATGAGGGAGTTCGCGACTATGAGTGACGTCACACAGCAGCAATCTCAGACGTACGGCCGCACCACAATGGATGCGGGCGAAGAAGATAACGGCAAGCTGTCGGGCGAGAGCTTTGCGGAGGAGACGACGGCGAACGCGGGGGATCTGCATGCGGCGCTGTCGCCGGCGAACTTCACCGCGGCTTCCCCACGGGCCGACTCACCCTCTACCTCTGGGTGGAACGAGGCAACGGAGCGGCAGACGGTGCAAGCCGGTGGCGAGGACAGCCGCTCGGCTGCGACCTCCGCACGCATCGGCACCGTCAACCGCGACACAACCGAGACCCAGATTGCGCTGACGTTGAACCTGGACGGGCGCGGAACGTATACCGTGTCGACGGGCATCCGGTTTTTCGATCACATGCTGGAGTTGTTTACGCGGCACGGCGGCTTCGACCTGACGCTGAAGTGCACGGGCGACCTGGATGTGGACCAGCACCACACCGTCGAGGACGTCGGTATCGCGTTGGGCGAGGCGTTTGAGAAAGCTCTGGGAGACAAGAAGGGGATTCTGCGCGCCGGATATTTCGTCATGGCGATGGATGAGACGCTTGCCGTGGCGGCCGTCGACTTATCGGGTCGGGTAAGTTACGTGGTAGATGACCAGGTGAATGTCCCGATCGTTGGCGACTTACAAACGGAGTTAGTGACGGACTTCTTCGATGGCTTCGCGCGTGGGGCCAAGGCGAACGTTCACGTGAAGACGATGTATGGGCGCAGCAACCACCATAAAATCGAGGCAATCTTCAAGGCGTTTGCACGCGCGCTGCGTGGGGCGGTGAGCCGCGACGAGCGGATGAAGGATTTGCTGCCAAGTACCAAGGGACTTCTATAACTCAAACAAACTCATGATTGAAGTGATCGATTACAAAGCGGGCAATCTCACCAGCGTCGTCAAGGCGCTTAGTTTCCTTGGAGCGGCAACGCACGTAACCCAGGCGCCGGAGGACGTGCGGCGCGCGGAAAAGATTGTGTTGCCGGGAGTGGGACATTTTCGGGCGACGCAGTTATTGCATGACCTGTGGCTAACCGAGGCTACGCGTGAGGCAATCGCGCGCGGGGTGCCGTTTCTGGGCATTTGTGTCGGACTGCAGTGGCTCTATGAGGGGTCGACGGAGGCGGAGTCGACGGATGGGCTTTGCCACTTTGGCGGGGCGTGTGAGCGCTTCCCTGCTTTGTATAACGGCGAGCCGCTGAAGAGTCCGCACGTGGGGTGGAACTCGCTGGAGGCAATCCGACCGGAGTCAAAGTTACTGCGCGGCATCGCTGCCGGGAGTTATGTGTATTACACGCATTCGTGGCGGGCTCCGGTGGAGGCGGATACGGCCGCGACGACGCACTATGGTGGGGCGTTTACGGCCGCGGTGGAGCGCGGGAATGTGATGGGTGTGCAGTTTCATCCGGAGAAGTCCGGCGACACTGGACTACAGGTATTACGCAACTTTGTGGAGCTGTAACATGCGACTTACTCCGAAGGTTATTCAAAATCCAGGGTTGCTATGCTGACGAAACGGGTAATTGCCTGCCTGGATGTGCGGGGCGGGCGCGTGGTGAAGGGGATTCAGTTCGTCGATATCGTCGATGCGGGCGACCCGGCGGAGTTGGCGCATCGGCATGCGGCGGCGGGTGCGGACGAGATTGTGCTGCTGGACATTACCGCGACGCACGAGGGACGCGGCACGCTGATCGACACGGTGCAGCGAACGGCGGCGCAGCTTTTTATTCCGTTTACCGTCGGTGGCGGCATTCGGTCGGCGGAGGATGCGGCGGCGGTGTTCGACGCGGGCGCGGACAAGGTGTCAATCAACAGCAGTGCGATTAAGCGGCCCGAGTTGATTGGGGAGATCGGCGCGTCGTTTGGGGCACAGGCGGTAATTGTCGCCATTGATGCACGGCGTGCGGCAGGAGCGGCGGATCCGGTGGGCGAAGCCGAAGTGTACGTTGCCGGCGGCCGCAAGGCTACCGGCTTGCGCGTAGTGGAATGGGCGCGGGAGGCAGAGCAGCGCGGTGCGGGCGAGATCCTGCTGACGAGCATGGATACGGACGGGATGCGCGCCGGGTTCGATTGTGAGTTGACGGCGCGGGTGTCGGCGGCAGTGCAGATTCCCGTAATTGCGAGTGGCGGCGCGGGCAATGCGGCGCACTTTGCGGAGGTGTTCTCAACCGGGCCGGGCGGGGGCAAGGCAGATGCTGCCCTGGCGGCAAGTATCTTCCATTTCGGGATTACGGATTCGTGGGCGCTGAAGCGCGAACTGCGGGCGGCAGGGGTTGCAGTTCGATTGTAGGCCTGCCGATCCATGTCTCAGATGCCTGAACGTGGAAAGTTCCACGCAACAGAGACGACCTACTGCCCCGCAGAAGAAGCGGCTTCTCGGGACACCCCGGGAACTCCCGAAGGTTTGACGAATGCAACCGGTGCCACGGCACGAATCGAATCCTTCTTCGGTGACGGACTTGGCCCGCCCTGTACTCCCGGTTGCGCAGCCGGCGCGAACGGCACATCCGTCCCCACACCTACAGCCGGCGAAGCCTTCGCAATCAGCAGATTTCCTTCCCGCTTCCGCTGCTTCTCCACAAACGTCCGAATCACCTGCGATGCCAGCGCCGCCGCGTTCTTGCCCCAGTTCCCGTTCTCCCAGAGCACCGCCACCACGATATCCGGATTTCGCCGCGGCGCAATCCCCACAAACCAGGAGTTCGGCTCCGTATGCTTGCCCTTGCCGCTGCGTGCCAGCGCATCGTGGCTCATCACCTGCGCCGTCCCCGTTTTGCCGGCAAAATCGATGCCCTCCAGGTGTGCCGGGGCGGCTGTTCCACTGGTCGTCACCGCCGCCATCCCCTCGGTCACGGTCTGCCACACCGCCGGTGCAATCGGCACCCGCCGCTCGCCCGACCCTGGAAAACTCTCGCGAAACGCCTCCCGCTGATCCTGCGGAATCTCGTCCTCAAATACCACGTGTGGCCGCTGCAGCACGCCGCCGCTCGCAATCCCGCCCAGCGCCCGCGCCATCTGGATCGGCGTCGCCGCAATCGCGCCCTGCCCGATGCCGACGGAAATCGTCTCGCCCGCATACCACTGCTGGTGGAAGGTCTTCATCTTCCACGCCGAACTCGGCATCGTTCCACTCGCCTCTTCCGGCAGGTCAATGCCTGTCTTCTGTCCCAACCCAAACGCGGTGGCATACCGCGCAATCGTGTCGATGCCCAGCCGCTGCGCCAGCACGTAATAAAACACGTCGCACGACCACGGAATCGCATGGTCGATATCGACCCCGCCATGGTGCGCATCGCAGTGGTAATAATGCCCGTACAGCTCGATTCCACCGCCGCAGCTCACATGCTCCGTCTGAGCGATCCCCTCGCTCAGCCCCGCCACACTCATGATGATCTTGAACGTCGACCCCGGTGCCAACTGCGCCTGGATCGTCTTATTCAGCAGCGGATGTTCCGGATCCGTAATAATGCTCTTCCAGTAGCTCTGCGTCAGCCTCACCGCAAATTGATTTGGGTCGAACACCGGCCGAGACACCATCGCCAGGATCTCCCCCGTATGCGGATCCATCGCCACGATCGCGCCGTTCTTGCCCTCCAGCGCCTTCTCCGCCGCCATCTGCACATCCAGGTCGATCGTCAGCCGCAGGTCCTTGCCCGGCTGCGCCAGTTCCTCGCCCAGCTTGCCGATCTCCCGCCCATGCGAGTTCACAATCAAGTCGCGTGACCCATCCACACCACGCAGCAGCGAGTCGTACGCCTGCTCCACGCCGCTCTTGCCCACCACATCACCCGGTTCATAAAACGCATATTTCGACTGCGCCAGGTCCTGCTCGCTGATCTCTCCCACATACCCGATCAGGTGCGCCGCAAACCCGTCCCGCGGGTACAACCGCCGCTGCTCCTCCAGCAACTCCAGCTCCGGCAACTCGTTTCGGTGCGCCTCGATAAACGCCTGCTCATCCGGCGTAATATCCGCCTTCAGCGGAATCGGCTGATACTTCGGCGCGTACTGAAAGTGCCGCACCGTCTCCTCCACCTGCTCCACCGTCAGGTGCAAGCCATCCGCAATCAATTGCATTTCCGCCTGCGGATTTTTCATTTGCTCCCGAAGCAAATAGCACGCCACCGAGGAGTAGTTATCCACCAGCAGCCGGCCTTCCCGGTCCAGCAGCTTGCCTCGCGGCGCCAGGATCGGCACCTTGTGCACGCGGTTTGCCTCCGCCAGCGCCCGGTAATCCTCGCCGTTCAGCACCTGCAGCCGCCACAACCCGGCCAGCAGAATCAACAACACAACCATTACGGCATACTGCACCGCGGCCAGCTTCGCCGCCGATACCTTTTCCGCGCGCCCCACCGCAACTTCAGAAACCAGTCCCGGCGTATGGTCAATCGGCAGCATCGTGTTTTACCAGTCTACCCACACAAACAGCAAAGGCACGAGGATCGCTCCCCGTGCCTTCCCTTGACTCGTCAAAAGTCTTAAGCGGCTTTCAGTGCCAGCGTCTTCAGCCGAGCATTCAACCGGCTCTTGTAGCGCGAAGCCGTGTTGTCATGCAGCACGCCCTTCTGCACGGCCTTATCCAGCACCGACACGGTCGAGCGGTACTGCTCCTTCGCGGTACCGGCGTCACCCTTGGTCAGGGCCTCGCGCATCATGCGCAGGCTGCCGCGCAGCTTGCTCCGGTTTGAGCGGTTCACCGCGGTCTTCGCAAGCGTCTGCTTGGCGCGCTTCAAGGACGAAACATGATTGGCCATCGAATTTCTCTTCTCTATCAAGCCCCGGCGAACCGGCGGCGAAAAGGTCTCGCAACATACGGGCAGCCCAAGGCCAACCCACATATCGCAACCTTCTAACCATACGAAAATCCGGCGAAAAAGACAAGCCCGCATTCTGTCACAGCCTATTCACGCAACACTCACACCCCCGCAACGAAACTCCGTCAAGCTCCACCACTATGAGGCCAACTCCTTTTCTCTCCACATCTGGGCGGAATACCGCCCGCCGCTTTGCCACGCGCGCGGCCTTCTCCCTCGCCATCGCCGCCACGCTCGCCGCGCCCGCCATCGCGCAGACCACCACCGCCCGCCTCACCGGCACCGTTACCGACCCTACCGGCGCCCACGTCGCCAACGCGCAGGTCACCATCACCAACCACGCCACCGGCCAGGTTCGCACCGTCACCACCAACGACGACGGCCTCTACATCGCCGTCTCCCTGCCGCCCTCGGCCTACGACATCGCCGTCACCGCCCCCGGCTTCAGCGCCACCGAGCAGAAAAACCTCACCCTCGCCGTCGGCCAGGAGCTCACCGAAAATTACACCCTCCCCGTCGCCGGCGCGGAAACCTCCGTCACCGTCAACGCCGGCCAGGTCGTCGACTTCGACACCTCCAACGCCAAGATCGGCGCCAACATCGCCAACCGCGAAATCCAGCAGCTCCCCATCAACGGCCGCCAGGTCTCCCAGCTTTACCTCCTCGTCCCGGGCGCCACCAACGCCGGCGCCGGCACCTTCGACTCCATCCACTTCTCCGGTCGCTCCGTCGAACAGAACATCATCCGCATCGACGGTATCGACGCCGGCTCCATCATCGACACCTCCCCCGGCAACCTCAACGGCGAACTCACCTCCACCTTCCGCCTCCAGCAATCCCTCGAGGCCGTGCAGGAGTTCCGCGTCGACAGCTCCAGCTACCCCGCCGAGCTCGGCACCGGCACCGGCGGCCAGATCAGCTTCGTCACCAAATCCGGCACCAACAACTTCCACGGTTCCGTCTTCGAATACCTCCGCAACGACTTCTTCGACGCTCGCAACGCCTTCTCCCCCAGCAGCGCCACTGCCGCACGCACCAACACCACCCCCGGCAACACCAAGTTCCGCATGAACCAGTTCGGCGGCTCCGTCGGCGGCCCCATCATCAAGGACAAGTTCTTCGTCTTCGCCACTTACGAGGGCCTCCGCCAGGGCTTCGCTGCCCCCTTCAACGCCGGGACCCTCTCCGCCGCCGACCGCGCCGCCGTCGCCGCCCAGTCGCCCGCGCTCATCCCCCTGCTCGCCGCCTTCCCCATCGCCAACGCCGCCAGCTCCACCGGCGTCCTCAATCGCGTCAACGACACCGGCAACAACAACATCAACGAAAACTTCGGCGACATCCGTTTCGACTACAAGCTCAACGACCGCTTCTCCATGTACGCCCGCTACAACCGTGACCAGGGTGTCAGCACGCAGTTCCAGGACGCCTCCCTCAGCCAGTTCGGCCAGGTGGAAGTCCCGCAGAACGGCACCTTCGTCGTCAACCAGGTCCTCTCCCCGCGCATGTTCAACGAGAGCAAGTTCGGCTTCAACGGCGTCAAAATGCGTGTTCAGGGTATCGCCGGTCCAAGCCCCTCCGCCGACCTCAGCCGCTCCCGCATCTCCATCGCCGGCCTCACCAACGTCGGCGCCCTCATCTCGCTGTCCTCCTCCTTCAACGGCGTCGGCGCCCCCTACACCGGCCAGGAATACAGCTACATCGACAACTTCTCGATCATTCGCGGCAACCACAACCTCAAGTTCGGCGCGGAAATCCGCCCCCGCTCGCTCTACAACGACCAGCTCGGCGGCACCACCTACACCTACAATTCCCTCGCCAACTTTTACACCAACAAGCCTGACACCATCCAGTTCTACGGCAACCTGTCCGACCTGAGCCCCTTCACCGGCCTCTCCGGCAACGCGCAGGTCAAGCAGACCTACTACATCGGCTACGCGCAGGACGAGTGGAAAGCTCGTCCCAACCTCACCTTCAGCTACGGCCTGCGCTACGAGTTCTACTCACCCCTGCACGAGGTCCGCAACAAGGACGTCTTCTTCGACATCCCCACCGGCACCATCAAGCCCAAATACTCCGGCGACTGGTTCCACTCCAACACCAACAACTTCGGCCCCCGCCTCGCCATGACCTTCGCGCCAGCCGCCATGAACAACACCATGGTCGTCCGCCTCGGCATCGGCACCTACTTCGGCCCCGGCCAGACGGAAGACCAGATCCAGCCTGAAGCCAACGATCGCGTCAGCAAAACCTTCGCCGCCTCCGCAGGCAAGATCTACCCCATCAGCCCCCAGGCTGACGTCTACAGCACCTACGACATCAACAGCCCCACCCTCGGCTACCAGCCGCGCGCCTACGCGCCCACCTACAAGGTGCCGGAGCGCGTCACCACCTACACCGCCTCCGTCCAGCAGCAGCTTCCCGGCCAAATGCAACTCCTCATCGGCTACGTCGGCTCGTCCAATCGCAACCTCTTCCTCCGCTCCATCACCAACCTCATCACGAGCGTCAACACCAGCGGCGCCACCGGCCTCGGCACCCCCGTCCGCCAGTTCGGCGGCCGCTTCGCCGAAATCGACTACAAAACCAGCGGCGGCACCGACCAGTACAACTCCCTCCAGACCTCGCTGCAGCGCCGCTTCGCCAGTGGCCTCTCCCTCGGCGCGCAGTACACCTGGGCACATGAGCTCGGCACCTCTTCCGGCTCCAACGAGGCAACCACGTCGCAGGAACCGCTGCAAATCTACGGCGCCAAGCCCGAATTCGGCCGCGGCACCTTCGATATCCGCCACTCCCTCAACGTCTCCACGCTGTATGCCCTGCCCTTCGGCAAAGGCAAGCAGTTCAACCTTTCCGGCCCGGTCGATCTCGTCGCCGGCGGCTGGCAGCTTGGCGGCATTCTCAACTTCCGCTCCGGCGTGCCCATCGACGTCCTCATCACCCGCGCCGACGTCGCCTACCTCGGCGTCACCGGCCCCTACGCCGGCCAGACCTTCGCCAACCCGGTCATCAATCAGGCCCAGTGCGGCGGCTTCACCTACAACGGCTCCACCTACACCGGCGGCCTCTGCACCGTCGCCGTGCAAAACGTCCCCGGCGGCGGCAATACCCGCAACGTCCGCCGCCCCAACCGCGTCGCTGGCGTCAACCCCTACTTGAAAAACGGCCTGCAATTCCTCAACCCAGCCGCCTTCAGCACCCCCGCCGCAGGCACCTTCGGCAACTCCCGCCGCAACGACCTCTCCGGCCCCAACCTCGCCCAGCTTGACCTCACCCTCTCCAAGGAGTTCGCCCTCAGCGAGGCCTTCAAGCTGAAGTTCCAATCCGACGTCTACAACGTCCTCAACCACCCCAACTTCGCCAATCCCGGCACCGTCCGCCTGCCGCAGATTCTGCCCACCTCCGCCGCCACCCTCACCAGCGCCGCCACCGCACAACCGGGTCAGGCCTTCACGCTTGCTCAGGGCGCAAGCAACGGCTTCGGCCAGCTCTCCTCCACCGTCAACAACCAGGTAGGCATCGGCGACAACCGCCAGATCCAGCTCTCCCTCCGCCTCCTCTTCTAACCACCACCAACCTGCCAAAACACCAAAAGGGTGGCCAACCGGCCGCCCTTTTCACGCCCGCAACAAAGCCTCAAGCACAATACGTGCCTCACGTCAGGCTTCTCGGACACGGGTGGAAGTAACCCCCATTCCCAAACAGCCTGGGTGCCCCACCTTCATCGAGGCGCACAGCTCTCTCCCAACAGAGGAATTCAGACCGCGATGAAGGTGGGTCCAAGCAGCACGAAAGCTTCAGAAAATCGAAACATCCCAAAAGTAGTGTTGAACAAATGCCCAAACGAACCTGAAGGCAAGCCCCGGTCCCACCTTTGCGTACTCCGCGTTCTTCCTCTGCGTACTTTGCGTTCCGCTCTTGTTCCACCAAAACGCACCATCCCAAAAGTTTCGCCCGCGTTATGCACTTGACCACCCCGCCTCCCGGCGATATCCTCACCCCAACTTTGATCGATTCGGCGAACCTCACCAACCCGCCCCGCACCCTCCGCCACACGGCGTCACCGTGCCCGGCCTCGCATCGAAGCCACCCTTTTCCACGTCTAATCCCCGTACCTCAACCCACCGTCGCACCGGAGGCATAGCCCAACTTGGTCCCTACTCGCGTCAAGAGCTCGCTTGAGATTTCGCCCAGCACCGAAGCCCTCTTCGGTCTCCGGGACGAGAACCTGCACCTCATGGAACAAACGCTCGGCGTCACCATCGACCTCCGCTCCCAGGGCCTTGAGATCGAGGGCGAAGCCGAAGCCGTCGCCCGCGTCCAACGCATCTTCAGCGACTTCGACAGCCTGCGCCGCAGCGGCGTCCAGCTTTCCGGGCCCGAACTCAACGCCCTCGTCAAGCTCGCCCTCTCCGACCCGGACGTCACGCTCAAACAGATCGTCGACAGCGGTCGACAGCGCACCGCCACGGGCGTCAAGCGCATGGTCAACCCGCGCTCCACCAACCAGCGCAAATACGTCGAAAACATCGAAGCCGCCGACATGACCTTCGGCATCGGTCCCGCAGGCACCGGCAAAACCTACCTGGCGGTCGCGATGGCGGCAAGCGCCCTCATGGCTAAAAAAGTCAGCCGCATCATCCTCGTCCGCCCCGCGGTCGAGGCCGGCGAACGCCTAGGCTTCCTGCCCGGCTCACTCCAGGAGAAGGTCGACCCCTATCTCCGCCCCCTCTACGACGCGCTCTACGACCTGCTCGACAAGGAGAAGGTCGACAAGATGCTCGAAAAGGGCGTCATCGAAATCGCGCCCCTCGCCTTCATGCGTGGCCGCACCCTCTCCGACGCCTTCATCATCATGGACGAGGCACAGAACACCACCATCGAGCAGATGAAGATGTTCACCACCCGCCTCGGCCAGGGCTCCAAGGCCGTCATCACCGGCGACCTCACCCAGATCGACCTGCCCAACCCCAAGCGCTCCGGTCTCCTCGACGCACTCAACGTGCTTCAGGGCGTCGAAGGCATCCGCTTCACCCACTTCGAAGACGGCGACGTCGTCCGCCACAACCTCGTCCAGCGCATTGTCAAGGCCTACGACACCCACGCCCGCCAACACCAGCTCTCCCTCGGCCTCAACGAGTCGCTGGACCAAACGGTGACCACACCACCCCCACACAAAATGCAGTAGCTTTCTTCCCAAAGCAAAGACCCGCGGCAATCACCGCTGGCCTTTGCTCTGGGAAAGTGGCTGCTCCAAAATTTGTGCAACACCCCGTAAGTCGTGCATTGCCAGGAAGTTGCGCGCAACCCCAGTCGATTGAGCAATTTACAGGAACGCCGCAATGGAATCAGAAACTTAGCGCGGAATGGGTGGGGGTACCCCCACCCGTGCCTGGATCATTCGCTCCACCTCGTCCCACACCGCGGGATCGTTCTCAATCTCAATATGCGGCTTCATAAACGTGCGCGCAAACCACGGAAACTGCCCGCAATCCACCGGCGTCTTGCGGTACGACAGCTTCTTGTTGCCCAGAATTACGGTTCGGGAAGGATCGGCCGCGCGAATCTGTGACCGCCCGTGCAACATGCCTTCCGTCTGGTAGAAATTCATCGCCTCCCGCACATTCGCCGGAATGACCTCGTCGTTCTCCCCAAGCTTTTGCACGCTGTCCACCTGGATTGTCAGCAGCACCGGCACGCCCATGGACGCCAGCTCATCCGCCAGGTGCACCGTCTCCGACGCGCCCCAGCTATGCCCGTAAATGACGATCCGGGCACTGCTCTTCTCCGCCGCGCTCAGTTGCCCATTCCCATCCGTATCCAGAAAACGGGTGACCTCGGCCAGCGGCAGGCTGCCCACATGGTTGGCAAACGTCAGCACCTTCACGCGGTTGCCCTCGCGCTGCTGCAACTCCTGCGCAATCACGGCTTCCTTGTGCACGAGGTTGTCCGCACGCACCCGCCCGCCCATGAATCCCACCACCAGCAAGGGCCGTGCGTCATTCACGGTCGTGCCGCTCGCGGCTTCTGCGTGCGCCTTGCTGCCCAGCCCAAGCATTCCCGCTAGCAGAAGCACCGCACTCCCGTTCACCCATCGACTCCGGCCAAAGATACCCATACTGAACCCCTCGGCAGTCCCTTCAAAGCACGCTGTACCGTCGCCGGCAGATTTAGATCAAGCGCACTTTGGATGGGGCGTTGCGCGACAAAATGCGCTTCCCCCGAGTCTATCCACTTGCCGCTAAAGAGCCGCACGTGGGTGGCGACAGGCACGGTATCCTAAAAGGAATCGTCCCAAAGTGACTTGTCGCCGGGCGGGAGAGAGGAAAGCATGCTTCGGCGCTCATCCAAGTTCACAAGGGTCCGTGCTGCGGCGCTTCTGCTGTGCGCCCTTGCCTTTACATGCGGTCGGCCCGCATCCGCATCGGTCGCCCTGCTTATGGAGGAACCCTTCGGGGATTTCGGCGCGTTCAACCCGACCGGTCACGCTGCGGTGTACCTCAATCACGTCTGCGCCGTCTCCCCCACGCAACTGCGCCCCTGCGCTCCCGGTGAACTCGGCGTCGTTCTCAGCCGCTACCACAAGATCCACCACGAAGACTGGATCGCGATCCCGCTCGTACCCTACCTCTATGCCGTCAATTCCACGCATGACGTTCCCGCCTCTGTCACCAGGGCCGACGTAGAGCGCCTGCGCACCGCCTACTGGCAGGCCAACCTGACCGCGCTCGCCCCCGCAAAGTCTGACGGCACGCCTCCCGGCGGCGAGTGGATCCAGCTCGTCGGCTCGTCCTACGACCGCAAGATTCACGGCTTCCAGGCAGACACCACGCAGGACGAAGACGATCACCTCATCGCCTACTTCAACGATCGCGGCAACATCGGCCACTTCAACCTGTTCTTTCACAACTGCGCCGACTTCTCCAAGGCCGTGCTGCAGATCTATTTCCCGCACGCCATCCACCGCAACTGGATCGCCGACTTCGGCCTCACCACGCCCAAGCAGGTCGCGAAATCGCTCGTCCGCTATGGCCGCGACAACCCGCAGATTCACCTCACCGCCTTCACCATCCTGCAGGTGCCGGGAACACTTCCCCGCAGTCATCGCGTCGACGGCGTCGCTGAATCGCTCGTCCGCAGCAAGAAGTACATCGTGCCCCTCGTCGTTCTGGCGCCGGAGTTTGCCGGTGGCGTGGTCGCCAGCTACCTCGTGCGCGGCCGCCTCACCCTGCCCAAGGACGCACCGGTCTTCCAGATCGGCGACGCCGCTCCGCAGAACGCCCAGGTCGCCGACACGGCGCAAGGCACGCCCGCACCCGACGCGGCTGCCAAGCCGGCACCTCAAGGCACTGCAGCGACGTCCCCGCTGCAAGCGCAGTAATCTTCGAAGCGACGTGTGGCCTGGCACGGTACCATCGAGAGAAGGCGACCTCTCCTCCGCCCAGGAAGACACGCACGTTGATCGTTATAGAACCTCCAAGTACCGGCTCCGGCGACGCAGCATTTCAGATGCTGCGCAAGCCGGAGCTTGCCCGCTTCCTCAAACAGGCGCAGCGTGCGCTCGACCTGCGTGGTGAGGTCACGGTTCTGCTCGCTGACGACACACGCATCCGCGATCTGAATCGTGGCTTCCGCGGCAAAAACAAGACCACCGACGTGCTCTCCTTCCCTGCGGCTGAAAACGGCGAAGGCGTCGTCGGCGACTTGGCGATCTCCGTCCCCGTTGCCGCAACGCAGGCAGAAACACACGGCCACAGCCTGCACGATGAGCTCCGCATCCTGACACTGCACGGCTTGTTGCACCTCGCCGGCTTCGACCACGAGACAGACGCCGGCGAGATGCGCGAGAGAGAAGCGGAGCTGCGCGAGCAGTTCAATCTGCCGGTAAGCCTCATCGAACGCACGCTCGCGCCGAAGCCAAAGGCCGTGAAACCCACACCGGTTACGAAAGCTGCACCAACAAACAGCACGAAATCGGTATCACGCAAAGCCATCAAGGCGCGCGCATGATCCTCACCCTCCTCGCTGCCCTGCTGCTCGTGGTGCTCACGCTCAGCGCCTATGCCGACCGCATTTACGCCGAGAGCGGAAAGTTCCTCGCGCGCGAGTCGCAGGACAACGTCGACGCCTGGATGGAGCGTATCGAGCCGCGCTTCGGCCTGTCGCGCGACTCCATCGCACTCTCCGCCACCATCCTGCGCCTCACCTCGGTCGCCGCGCTCTCGCTTCTGCTGGGCCGCTACGGCACCTCCGCGCCGGGCGCACTCGCACTGTTCTCCGCGCTGGTCGAACTCATTCTCGTGCTCGTTCTGTTCGACACGTTGATTCCGCAACTGCTCTTCGCGCGCACCGCCGGTGCCTGGGTCTCGCGTGCGCGCTGGGTGTACCAAGTCGTCTTTTACTGCGTTCTGCCCATTACGCTTCTACTCGGTCTCCTGCTCTCCATCGCCTCGCTCGCTGAACACGACCCGGAAAGCACCGAGGATTCGTCGGAAGAAGGTGTGGACGCACTGCTCGAAGCCGGCGAAGAAGAGGGCATCCTGGAAGAAAGCGACCGTGCGCTTGTGCGCTCCGTCGTGGAGTTCGGCGACCTCGTCGTGCGCGAGATCATGACTCCGCGCCCCGAACTCTTCGCCGTTGCGGAGAACACCACACTTGCCGAATTTCTCGACCAATTGCAGAAATCCAACTTCTCGCGGGTCCCTGTGTACAGCGGTACGCTCGATAACATCACCGGCATTGCCTTCGCCCACGACCTGCTGCAGGTACGCGACGACGACGCAGGTTACCGCACCGTCCGCGACATCCAGCGTCCGGCCGTCTTCGTGCCCGAACCCAAGCGCGTCAACGTGCTGCTGCGCGAAATGCAATCCGCTAAGCAGCACATGCGCATCGTCATCGACGAATACGGTGCCGTCGCTGGCCTTGTCACCATCGAAGACTTGATTGAGGCCATCGTCGGCAACATCGAAGACGAGCACGAAACTTCACAGGCCGCTGACGCCATCGAACGCGTGAATGACAATACCTGGATCGTCCCGGGATCGCTTGATCTTGCCGACCTGCGCGACCTGGTGAACGACCGCAACGCAGAGGACACCCCCGCCGAAAGCAACGAGGACGACGATCGCGATCGGACCCCGCTGCGGCTACCGGCAGACCTGGAATCCAGTACCGTCGGCGGCCTCGTCTCCGAGCTTGCCGGCCACATCCCGCTGCCGGGTGAGGTCGTGGAGGAGGGCAACCTGCGCCTCGAAGTGCTCAGTTCTACTACGCGCCTGGTCACCCGCGTCCGCATTCAACTCGCCGAAGACCATGCAAGCTAACCACCCGGGCTACACTGGGTAAATGCCTTTTCACTCCGGCTTTGTCTCCATCATCGGCCGGCCCAACGCCGGCAAGTCGACCCTGCTCAACGCCCTGCTCGGCGAGAAGGTCGCCATCGTCACGCACAAGGCGCAGACCACGCGCAACCGCATCCTGGGCGTGCTCGAAGTGCCGGCGCGGCCAAAGTCGAAAACGCGCGAAGCGCAACCCGCCGCGCAGGTCGTGCTGGTCGACACCCCCGGCGTGCACAAGCCCAGCACCCAGCTCGACAAACGCATGATGCAAGAGGTGCACGATGCGCTGGAATCCCGCGACGTCGTCCTCTTCCTCGTCGACGCGACGCACCGCCTGCACGATGCGGAACGACTCGCCCGTGAAAAGACCGAGGCAAATGAAAAGCGCGCCCTCTCCGCTGCGGAAGACGCGTTCGCCCTGAGCTTGGTCAAGAAGTCCGCCGCGCCTGTCATCCTCGTGCTCAACAAGATCGATCTCATCCCACGCGAAGAATTGCTGCCGCTCATCCAGCACTGGTCCGCGCAGCACACCTTCAAAGAGGTTGTGCTCATCAGTGCCAAGAAGCAGGACGGCCTCGAAGAGCTCACGCAGAAGATCGTTGACCTGCTGCCCGTCGGCGAGCGCCACTTCCCCGCCGACCAGCTCACCGACCAGCCCGAGCGGTTCCTCGCCGCTGAGCTCATCCGCGAGAAGATCCTCACCTACACTGGCGAAGAGGTGCCCTACGCGTCGGCCGTTGTCGTCGAGCGATGGGAAGAACCCGGCCCGCAGCGCAAGCCCAAAAAGGGCGAAGAAGCCAAGCTGCCCGTCACCAAGATCGCTGCGGCCATCTTCGTCGAGCGCACCGGACAGAAGGCGATCATCATCGGCAAGGGCGGCGTTATGCTTAAGCAGATCGGCACCGCCGCGCGCCACGAAATTGAAGCGCTCCTCGGCACCCGCGTCTTCCTTGAGCTGTTCGTCAAGGTGAAGGAAGACTGGCGCAGCTCCAAGGGTTTTGTCGAGGACCTGGACTGGCGGCGCCAGATCGAGGCACTCGGCAATCTACAGCAGCAGCCTGCGCTTAAACCTCTGAAGGAAGACGACCCCGTCTAGGCCTCGCGCACTGGCACACCCAGCGCCCGCATCTTGCGATATAAGTGGCTGCGCTCCAGCCCCAGCGCTTCCGCCGCGCGGCTCACATTGCCGCGGCAGTCTTCCAGCTTCTTCAGGATGTACTCCCGCTCATACGCCTCACGCGCCTCCACCAGCGTGCCCGAAGCCTCATTCTTTGAAGCTTCGCTCTTCGGCTCGCGGTACACCAGTACCGGCAGGTGCTTTCGCTCGATGCGCAGCACCTTTGGATTCAGAATCAGCACGCGCTCAATCACGTTGCGCAGCTCCCGCACATTCCCGGGCCAGCGATACGCCTTGAGGGCGGCAAGGGCGTCAGGCGTAATCTCCACCCGCGGCCGACCATACTCTCGCCCGAACTCCTGTAAAAACTCCGCCACCAGCAACGGCAGGTCCTCAATACGATCGCGTAGCGGTGGTACGAAAAACGGAATTACGTTCAGCCGGTAAAACAGGTCTTCGCGAAAGTTCCCCTTCACGATCTCATCTTCCAAATCCTTGTTGGTCGCCGCGATGACACGCACATCCACATGCACCGGGTTGGCCGCGCCCACCGGCCAGAAGCGCTGTTCATCCAGCGCCCGCAGCACCTTTGCCTGTGTCTTCAGGCTCATGTCGCCGACCTCGTCCAGAAACAGCGTACCGCCGTCAGCGCGTTCGAACGTGCCGCGCTTCTCCGCAGGCCCATTGCCTATCGCACCGTGGCGATGTCCGAACAGCTCGCTCTCGATGTAATCTTCCGGGATCGCGGCGCAATTCAGTTCCACAAAGACGCGGTCGCTGCGCAGACTTTCCGCATGCATGGTGCGCGCGATGCGTTCCTTGCCCGTACCGGATTCGCCGTAGATCAGTACGCGCCCGTTCGTCGGCGCCATCAGCTTGATCTGCTGACGCAGTGCTTTCAGCGGCACGCTTGCGCCCGTCACGTAGGCTTTTTGCGCCATCTGCTGCTGAAACTCCGCGTTATCGTGGCGAAGACGACGTGTCTCCACCGCATTCTTCAGCATCAGCAGCGTGCGTTCCAGCGACAGCGGCTTTTCCAGAAAATCATACGCGCCCAGCTTCGTCGCACGGACGGCGGACTCGATCGTTCCATGACCCGAGATCATGATGATTTCCGGCGCCTGCGCGAGGCCCAGGTCGCGCACTCGCTGCAGCACGTCGAGACCGTCGCCATCCGGTAGCCAGATGTCCAGCAGCACCGCGTCATACTCCGCATCGCGAATCAGCTCCAGCGCTTCAATCGCCGACCCGCTGGTCGTTACCAGATACTCTTCATCGCGCAGGATGCTCTCCAGCGAACTGCGAATATCGGCCTCATCATCCACGATCAACACATGCTTCACTGCACAACCCCTTCCACGGCGCGACCGCTATCCATTGCAACAAACTCCAGCACATCCTGCCCCTGCGCTATCGGCAGATCAATCACAAATCGCGCCCCCGATGGTGCGTTCCTCTCCGCCCGGATCGTTCCCTGGTGATCCGCAATGATCTTCGACACGATGGTCAAGCCCAGCCCTGTTCCCCGCTGCTTTGTTGAGAAATATGGCAGAAAGAGACGCTCCCGCATTTCGTCCGTCACACCCGGCCCGCTATCCGCAACGGCAAGCTCCACCATGCTTTCTGACGTCTCCGACAACGCGGTCGACACCGTGATTTCCCGCATGAGACTTCCTGTCATCGCCTCCGCCGCATTGTCGATTAGGTTCGACAGCGCGCGTTTCATCGCCTCCGGATCGGCCATCACCAAAGGCAGCCCCGGCGTAAATGCACGAACGACGCGGATCGTCTGCAGCCGCCCGGCAAACAGCGCAAGCGAGTTGTCCACGATGGTGTTCAGGTCGGCAGGTCGCGGCTTGGCATTCGGGAACTCCGCCAACGACGAAAACTGGTCCACCAATGACCGCATGTTTTCGACCGAAGCGCTGATGACCTCGCTCGACTTATGAATCGTGCTCACCGATGGTGACTCGATGCCATACCCGGCGATTAGCTCGCCCAGACGGCCAATATGCCGGCGAATCTGCTCAGCTGAAAGCGAGATCGGTGTCAGCGGATTCTTGATCTCATGGGCCACTCGTCGCGCCACTTCTTTCCAGGCACTCTGCTTTTGCGCGCGCAGAAGCTCGGTTGCATTCTCGAGCACCACCACATAGCCAGCAGGTACAGGCGCACCGACCGGTCCGGTCGTTTCCAGCAGCGCAACGGTCGCCGCGATGTTCAGTAGACCGTTAGGCGCATGCATTTCCAGCTCGCCCGCAGCAGAGCTCATGCGATGGCTGCGACGCAACAGCCGATCCATCGACTCCATCGCATCCGCCGGCATCATCTGGTCAAACAGCTCACCCACGAACGCTCGTTGCCCACCAGGGTCTAACATCTCGCTAAAGGCCCGATTCGCCACGCGCACGCGCCGCTCCGCATCCAGCATCACCACGCCATTCGGAATGGTCTGCAGCATGGTCTCCAACTCGCGCCGACGCAGCTCCACCGCAAGATTCGCCTCCATCACCTGCACGGTCGACTGCTGCACAAGGCTGCGGCTATGCTCCAGTTCAGCGGCCATCGTATTGAACACGGCCACTAATTCCCCCAGCTCTTCCGTCGCCGCATCGTCCACGCGCTGGTCATAGTTCCCCTGCGCGACGGCATTCATGGCGTCGGCAAGCGCCTCCACCGGCCGCGTTACCTGCTTCGACAGATGCAGCGCCAGCCAGCTCGCACAGAACAACGCCAGGCTCGTCATCATGAGCATCAGCAGCATGTACGTCGCACGAATCTGCCGGCGCAGGCGGAAGAGCGTCCAGTACTGCTCGCCATCCTTGTGGAGCCGTTCGAGATTCGCCGTCAGGCCGATCGGCAGCGGCAGCGCGACGACTACGAATACCCTTTGCCGCACCCACGCCGACCCCACCACATAGTCGCTCGTGCCCACCTGCAGCACCGGCTCTTCCGCACTGCGCGCAGCCTGCAGTGCCGTCGCATCCAGCGGTCCACGCACCATCGGCCCTAACTTGCGCTCGCTGGTGACGCCCTCCACGCTGGTGGGCTGTGGCTCCCACGGATGAATTTCAACTGGTGCGTCCGATGCAGCCGGAGCATGGAAGCGAACGGCAGCCCGCTCGTCCTGAAACAGCAGCACAAAGCCGCCCTGCAGCGTCGCTTCATGGCTGCGGAGGTCCTGTTCGACCCTCGACGACTCCCGGCTTAAATCAACCGACCGCCCCGTTAACTCGGAAGCAACGCTCGCCGCCTCTGCCCGCGCGTTCGCCGCAACATACCGCGACAGGTCCAGAGCTATGCGCGAGGAATCATCCCGCAACTCCGCCGCCGGCTGCGAAAACCAGCGCTCCACCGCGCGATTCATCAACAGGTAGCTGAAGCCGAACATGCACGTGATAGGCAGCAGCGACAGCAGCACCGCGCCCAGCAGCATGCGCGTGCGGAGCCGCGCACCCAGCACACGGCTCCGCTGGTCGGCATACAGCTTCAGCGCATTGCGCACCAGCAACAGCAGCGCGGTGAGAAACAGCAGAAACGCAAACACGGAAAGCGTCGTAAACAGCACGATTTCGCCGGCCGTCGACGGGTTTAAAAACGACAAGCGAAACGCATTCTGCGCGGCCAGCAGCAGAAACAGTAGTAGCAGCGCGACGCCGAGTGCGATGACCCACATCTTGCGTTGACGCGCGCTGCCCATGCCTGTTCCCTCGTCCACTGAACTCTACTGCACCAGCTTCGCCACCGGCGTCCACTCGCGCTGTTGCGACTCTGCCACCGCGCCATACGTCAGCGTTCCACGGTAGGTGTTCACTCCATTCGCAATGCCTGCATCGGACTTGATCGCTGCATCCGCGCCATGATTCGCCAGCCTCAGCACGTATGGAAACGTCGCGTTCGTCAGCGCCAGCGTCGACGTGTTCGGCACGGCCGCCGGCATGTTCGTCACGCAGTAGTGCACCACGCCATCCACCACGTACGACGGATCGGTATGCGTCGTCGGTTTCGCGGTCTCGATGCAGCCGCCCTGGTCGATCGCCACATCCACGATCACCGCGCCCCGCTTCATCTTCGACACCATCGCCGCCGTCACCAGCTTCGGCGCGCTATGCCCCGGAATCAACACGCCGCCCACCAGTAGGTCGGCCTCGCCAGCTGCCTTCGCGATGTTGTAGCTGTTGGACGCCAGCGTTTGCACCTGCCCGCCGAAGATGTCGTCGATCTCACGCAGCCGGTTCAGATTCAGGTCGATCATGGTTACGCGCGCGCCCAAGCCCAAGGCCATCTTCGCCGCGTTTGTGCCCACGATGCCGCCGCCTAAAATCACCACGTTGCCTGGCAGCACGCCCGGCACGCCGCCAAGCAGCACACCGCGTCCGCCATGCTCCTTCTGCAAGTACGCCGCGCCCATCTGTACGCTTAAACGGCCTGCAACTTCGCTCATCGGTGTTAGCAGCGGCAGGGTTCCCGCGCGGTCCGTCACCGTCTCGTATGCGATGCCGATTACCTTCTTTGTCAGCAGCGCATCCGTCAGCTCCGGCAGCGGTGCCAGGTGCAGGTAGGTAAACAGCACCAGTCCCTCGCGGAAGTGCGCATACTCCTTCTCCGTCGGCTCTTTCACTTTTACGACCATGTCCGCCAGCCGCCATACATCGCCGCCGTAGCCCACGATCTCCGCGCCTGCCGCCTGGTACTCGTCATCCACAAACGCCGACAGGTCGCCCGCGCCGGTCTGCACCAGCACTTTGTGGCCTGCTTCCACCAGCGCGCGCACGCCCGCCGGAGTGATGCCAACACGGCTCTCGTGGTCCTTGATTTCTTTCGGAACGCCAACAATCATCGCTCAACCCTCTCACCTTCCATCGTAACCGCGCGGCACCCGTCGCAGCCAACCGTGCAGACGGGGCTACAATGAACGCAACGCCCACAAGCAGGAAAAGCCCACGACATGCCGCAGAACGAATACAAGGGACGCAACTCACGATCGCGCAGCATGCGTTCGCTCTTCTCCATCTTTTCCAACGACCTCGCCATCGATCTCGGCACGGCGAACACGCTCGTCTTCGCCAATGGCAAGGGCATCGTCGTCAACGAGCCCTCCATCATTGCGGTGAACAAAGTCACCAATGAGGTCGAAGCCGTCGGCAAGGAAGCCAAGGAGATGGTCGGTCGCACCCCCGGCAACATCGTCGCCATCCGCCCCATGAAAGATGGCGTTATTGCTGACTTCCGGCACACCGAAAAGATGTTGAACTACTTCATTCAGAAGGCGCATAACCGCAAAATGCTGGTGCATCCACGCATCATCATCGGGGTGCCCAGCGAAATTACTCAGGTGGAAAAACGCGCCGTCGAAGATTCCGCGTACCGCGCGAAGGCCTCCGAGGTCTACCTCGTGGAGCAGGCCATGGTCGCGGCCATCGGCGCCGGCCTGCCCATCACCGAACCCGGCGGCAACATGGTCGTCGACATTGGCGGCGGCACGACAGATATCGCGGTCATCTCGCTCGCCGGCATCGTCTACTCCCGGTCCGTCCGCATGGCCGGCAACCAGATGGACGAAGCGGTGATGAACTACCTGAAGCGCAAGTACAATCTGCTCATCGGCGAGCGCACCGCCGAGCAGATCAAGATCGAAATCGGCTCGGCCTTCCCGCTCGACAAGCCGCTCACCATGGAAATCAAGGGCCGCAACCTGATTGAAGGCGTGCCAAAGACCATCACCATCGACGACTCTGAAATCCGTGAATCGCTCGCCGAGTGCATCGCCACCATCATGAACGCGATTCGCGTCGCCCTCGAGCGCACGCCACCCGAGCTCTCCGCCGACATCTCTGACCGCGGCATCGTCCTCACCGGCGGCGGCGCGCTCATCAAGAACCTCGACCGCCGCATTCGTGAAGAAACCGGCCTGCCCGTCTCCATCGCCGACGATCCGCTCGCCTCCGTTGTGCTCGGCACCGGCCGTATGCTCTCCGACTTCGCCCTTCTGCGCAAAATCTCCATCGACTAACGGCAGCGGGCCACCCTGCCCCGCACCCCACCGCCCATGGAATCGTTCTTCATTCGATACCGTAGCCCGCTCGTGCTCTTCGCCGTCCTGCTCGCGCAGGTCATCGGCCTTGCCACGCAGATGCACCGGCCCGCCTACGCCTCGCACGAAGACGGCCACCACGTCCGCATCGCACGCGGCTGGACGAATTACACCATCGTGCCCATCGAAAAACTGCTCGCCCACACCGGCGGCTTCGTGCGCAACATGTGGCACGGCTACCTCGACCTGCGCGGCATCCGCCAGCACAACAAGGACCTGCAGTATCAGATTGACCAGCTTCGCCTGCAGGAAGCGGGCATCCTGGCCGACGCGCGCCAGGGCCAGCGCCTGCAAAAACTGCTCGCCTTCAAGCAGCAGTACGTCGGCACCACGATCGCCGCGCAGGTCATCGGCACAGGCGGGAGTGACCATTCCCGCATGCTCATTCTCAACAAGGGTTCGAAGGACGGCCTGCGCCCCGACATGGCCGTCATCACGCCCGACGGCGTCGTCGGCAAGCTGCGCGATGTGTTTCCTGACTCCTCACAACTTCTCCTGCTCAATGACAGCAGCTCCGGTGCCGGCGTCATTCTCGCCAACGTGCGCAGCCGCGGCATTCTGCGCGGCACCGCTGCCGGCCGCGTACAGATCGGCACGCTTCTACCCGATGACCGCATTAAGCCCGGTGAACCCGTCGTTACCTCCGGCGGCGATCGTGTCTTTCCTCGCGGCCTCAGCGTCGGCGTTGTGGAATCGGTTAAACCCGACCCCGACCACCAGCCCTATACCGCCATCGTCATCAAGCCCGCCGCCAACCTTGACCGGCTGGAGGAAGTCCTGATCGTCACCGATCTCGCCCAGCAGCTTGCCCTGCCTGAAGGCAATGTGACCGACGATGGCGAGAAACGCGCGGCCGACATCGTCGCGGAACGCCTGCCCGGCTTGCACGACAGCAAGGCCGAAAGCAATCCAGCCCCTGCGACCGGTGGCAGCAAGGCGGCAGATGAGGCAGCGCAAAAAGCGATCGCGGACCCTACCAAGGCGGTGCCCGCGCCCCGCCCCACACCAACCCTGCACCCCGACCACTACACGCCCGGCACCGCTCCCAACGCGGCTGACCTGCAGCCGGGCCAGCGCACGCCACCGGCAGGAGACCCCAAACCCTGATGGCCAAGCGTCGCTTCACCACACGCCGCGAAATGGAAGAGCACCACTTCTCGCCGATCGTTGCCGTCGGCGTGCCTTTCGTCGCGCTTTTCCTTAGTGCCTACCTGCCCAAGCTGTTCCCGGCGGCAGCCATCCTTGACCTGCCGCTCATCGTGGTGCTTTATTTCAGCATTTCACGACGCTCCGCCATTACCGGTATCCTTGCCGGCGCCGGCATCGGCCTCTTGCAGGACACGCTCAGCAACCAGTACATCGGTGTCAATGGCATTGCGAAAAGCATTCTCGGTTTCGCCGCTGCCTCCGTCGGTCTGCAGGTCGATGTGGACAACCTCATCACCCGCGGCCTGCTCAACTTCGGTTTTTGCCTGCTGCAGTCCGCCATCCTCTTCGGGATACAGCGTGTTCTGCTCGGCTCCTCCGTCTACCAGGTGCGCTGGCTGCATGAGTTGGTGCGAGCGGGCGTGAACACCGCCGTCGCGATTCCACTCTTCCTTCTGCTCGACCTCGCACGCACCGACGAGTAGCCTAGCGAACGAGGGTTCGAGGAACAGCCCAGCCGCCGCAACCCACCCTACGGCTCTACCCGCGTCTCCGGTAGCGTCTCGATCGCACGCTCCGGCTCAGAGGCAATCTTGCGGATCTCGGCCTCCTCTCGCTTCTCGTCCTTCACCTCGTCTGCTGTCTGCGCTGGTAGCTTGTACAGCTCCAGGTCCCCTTCGTGCAGCACCGCCAACCGCCGTCCGTCCGGCGACAGGCTGAAGTTTTGCGACGGCTGCTGCACCGGCCCCAGCGTTGCACGCAGCAGCTCCTTGCCGTCGCGAAAGCTGTACACCCGCACCTGCTGACCGGTGACCTCTTCCGGCGCGACCCGGCCTGTTTCCTGCGCGCCATCGTTCGTCATCGTCGTGCGCACCGCAAACCGCCCGCTACCCGGCGCGGCAGACATGGCCGGCCACACGGGCGTGTCGTCCACGGTGAATACCCAGTTCGCCTGCGCCGCCAAATCGAAACCACCCAGCAGTCGACGATCCGTGCCGCCGCGGCAGCCGGTGGCAATAAATTCCGCATCGCTCACAAACGTTGCGAGTGGCTGGCAGGTGCTGGTAAATCCAGCGAGCTCCACTGCCTTTCCGCCAAAGGGATGAAAATCGAATCCCCAATGCTCGCGATCTTCCCGCACCGACCCAAGCAATCCCCTAGACGTGAAGGCCGTCGCGAAGCGCCTCTCCTCTGTCGCCACGGCGCGAATGTGCAGCGTCGGCCGACTACCCTCGCGGATGGTGTAAAAGGTCGCCTCAATCTTCGTATCTTCCAACGGCACCGTCGGATCATCGCCGATGTGGTGCTCCGGTGAGGTCTCGATCAGCATCATGTCGCGCGCGGGGCTTAGTTGAATCACCTCAATCGGCCGGCGCGACTCAAGCAGCGGCTCGCGCTCAAATCCCTTCAATGGCGTGATGCGCGTCAGCAAGTTGCCCTGTCGCAGTAAAAAGTAGCCGCGCCCCATGGGCCACAGGTACTGGTTGTGATCGTGTGTGCGCCACTCCGTTTCATGCACCAGCCTGCCGTCCGGCAGGTGCAGCACCACTGCCTTGATCAGCCGGTCCTGGTGGTTCGCTTCCTCCGGGTCCTGCATGCGTGGAATGAGCTTGCGCGCGTTGAAGGTCACCAGCACATGCTCATCGTCGATCATGTCGACCGTACTCATGGTGTAGCCTTCGCGCACGACAATGCTTGGCAGCGCCGGCCGGTAACCCAGCTTTTCCAGCGAGATGCGCTGCTCCGGCACCGCAGGCACAGCCGACCTGGTCGCCGCCAGCGCCGGAACGCACAGCACGGCGAGCGCCGCGAACAGCGAACCACGCTGAAACCTACACAGCGGCACGCACCACCGCAATGCCCGACCGCAAGCCTGCCTCATGCACCTATGCTAACGCCGGCTCGCACTGCCTCCAAGCGCGCCTGTTTACCAGCGCAACACGTGGCTGTGCGACAGTGGAATAGGCATGTCCTCTTCCCGTCGCAGTCTCGCTTTTGTCGCCTGTGCCCTCGCGGCGACTCTTTGGGGAACCGGATTCTACTTCGGTAAAATCGCCCTGCGTGAACTGAATGTGGGCCACATGGTGCTGTATCGCTTCCTGTTTGGCGCCATTCCCATGGTCGTGGTGGGCCTGCGTCAGCGCAACCGCACACGGTACAACCGGGCGGACTGGACTTCCCTGCTCATTGCCGCCTTCTTCGGCATCCCCGTGCTTTTCCTGCTGGAGTTCAAAGGCCTGGCCCTGACCACTCTTGCCCACGCCGCGCTCATGATCGGCACGATGCCGGTACTGGTCGCGGGTGGTGCGGCCATCTTCCTGCATGAGCGGCTCGATCGCATCGGCTGGTGGGCGCTTGCCGGTTCCACAACTGGTGCCGGAATGATCGCCTTCAGCCACTCGCACTCCACCGAGGGGTCCGCCAGCGCCGTGGGCGACCTGCTCATTATGGGTGCCTCCCTGCTCGCGCTGGCCTGGATCCTTGCCAGCAAGCGCCTGCTCGCACGGCATACGCCGCTGGTCGTGAGCAGCGATGTCACGCTTGCCGGCACTGCCATGCTCATCGTCTGGGTTCTGCTCCAGTACGGTCCACCGCCGGTGCGCGGACTGTCGCCCTCCGTGTGGGTTTCACTCGCCGCCAGTGGATTGCTTTGCACCGCATCCACAACCCTGCTGTGGAACTGGAGCCTGACGCAGATTCCCGCATCGGAGGCTGGCGTCTTCCTCAATCTGGAGCCAATCATTGGATCAGTGCTAAGCGTGTGGCTTTTCCAGGAGCGGCTCGGCTGGCAGGCATGGCTCGGCGGTACGCTCATTCTGGCTTCGGCCATCGTCCTCACCACCCGATCGAACACAGAGATTCGCAGCACGGCAACGGCAATGGAGTGAACTCGGCGCATGATCAGCACATCCCTCCAGACCACCCAACCGATCCGCCTCATCGCCGCGGACCTGGACGGAACGCTCATCCACTCCAGCGGCATCATCACCACACGCAATCGTGAGGCCCTCGAGCGCGCACGCCGTGCCGGCATCCACGTCGCCATCAACACCGGCCGGCGTCACAGCTACGCGCTCCGTGCGCTGCGGCCCATCGACCTGCCTCCGGAGGACGCGGTCATCAGCTCCAACGGTGCCGTCGTGCGCACCGTCGCCGGGGACCTGCTGTGGCGCGGCACGTTATCTCTGCCCATCGTGCACCGCCTGCTTGAAGCCTTGAAACCCTGGCGAAATGCGCTGGTCTTCACCTTTGACCTGGTCGGGCACCACGGAGCAGACGTGCCGGGTGCCCTTCTGCTGGAAGAACTCGATACGCTGCACGGCAGCATTCGCCGCTGGATGGAAACAAATGCAGCCTCGATCCGCCGCGTGACTCCCTTGGAAAACGCCTTCAGCTCCGACGATGCCGTTGAGCCAATCCAGGCAATGCTATGCGGAAAAATGGAGCGTATGCATTCCGCAGAAAAGCTTTTAAAAGAACAGTTTGCCGAGGAGATCGAAACCTATCGCACCGAGTACCCAGGGAACGATCTTTGCATTCTGGACATCATGCCCCGAGGCAGTTCGAAGGGAGCCGCCCTGCTGCAACTGGCGGCACTTCACCACATCCTTCCGGCGCAAACCATGGCGATCGGCGATAACTGGAATGATGTTCCGATGCTCGATGTCGCCGGGGTCGCCGTCGTCCTGGGGAACGCGCCGGCCGCGTTGCAGGCACATGCGCGCGTGCAGGGCTGGCAGATTGGCACTGCAGGCGACGAGGACGGGGTCGCGCTGGCCATTGACGCTGTTCTTGGGGATCTTGCCGTGGCGCAGCAGACCGAAGCGGAATCCTCCATCTCCAGCCGCTAATCTTTGCCGCAGGTTTGCCTTGCCGCCTCTTACTGGGACCGGTAGGCTAGGTCTGTGTCACGCTCCGCTGGTTTCGTAATCCGTGCCGTGCTGTTGGGCTGTGCTCTGTGCACGGCCCGCAATGGCGTGGCTGCGGAGCGTGTGCAGCTGCGCAATGGATTTTCCTTGGACTGCGATCATCGCGAAAACGCGCCGGGCGGCCGAGTTCAGCTTGTACTCGACGCAGCCAACCGCATCGAAGTGGACGCCGCGTCTATCGCCTCCATTGAAACTCTCGATGCCGGGATCGCTGTTCCGAACGGCACCATCCCAAACCGATCCGGGACTGCAAAAACACAGGATCCGTCCATAACTCCCGACAAAAAAGCCACGACCGGTGACCTCGCGGCGCTGGTCTCTGCCGCCGGCACAGCGCGCAACATCAACATCGACCTGCTTCAGAGCGTGATGTTGGCTGAGAGCGGGGGGCATGTGCACGCCGTGTCGCGCACCGGGGCGCAAGGCCTCATGCAATTGATGCCCTCGACCGCACAGGCTCTCGGCGTGCAGGATAGTTTCGCGCCCGACCAGAATCTACGCGGCGGCGCCACCTATCTTGACGCCCTGCTGACGCGCTACCACAACAATCTGGTACTTGCGCTGGCGGCGTACAACGCCGGTCCGGGTGCCGTCGACCGCTACCATGGCGTGCCACCTTACCGTGAGACGATTGCCTACGTCAGCCGGATCGTTCGCGAGTTCAACCGGCGAACACTGACCCAACAACGCCAAGCCGCACTGGTCGCCGGAGCGAAACTGCCTTGAAGCCTCGCAAGATCCTGACGTGGACGATTGTTGTTGCGGTTGTGGCGTTCCTGGGCTGGAAGCTGTATACCTCTCATTTTGATTGGGTTAGCTTCTGGGCAGATTGTCGAAGCGCGCACTGGCCGTTGCTATTGCTGGGCACGTTCATCATCTACGCCGGGTTCCCCTTGCGCGCGGCGCGTTGGGCCGTCTTTTTGAACCCCTTGCTGCCGCCGGGGAAGAGAGTGCGGTGGTACGAGCTGCTCGGGTCGCAATTTATCGGATTCGCGGCACTTGCGGCGCTTGGCCGGATTGGCGAACTGGTGCGGCCATACCTGATTGCGAAGCGTACCAGCGTGACGTTTGCCTCGCAGGTGGCGGTGGTCGCGGTGGAGCGGATTTTCGACCTGGGCGCGTTTGCGCTGATTTTTTCGTTGAACCTGATCCTGTCGCCGCAGTTGAACAACCTGCCGTATCACGAGCGTTTTCGCCAGGTTGGATTTGTCATTGCGGCACTGACCGCCATTCTGATCGCGTTTGTGGTGGCGGTGCGCGTTGCCGGGCCGCGCGTCGCGGGTGTCGCGCGATCGATCTTCGGCCGGCTTTCACCAAAGGCCGGCGAAGCAGCGTCGGAAAAAGTCCTGGCATTTCGCGAGGGTCTCGAGACGTTGCGGCGGCCTCAGGATTTTGCGCTGGCCGCCGCATACTCCGTGCTGCTCTGGATGGTTATTGCCCTGGCCTACGTCGTGGTCATGCGTGCGTTTCCCGCACCGGTTCATGACCTGACGGTACCTTACGTGCTGCTGCTGATGGGCTTCAGCGTAGTGGGTGGCATCGTGCAGTTGCCGGGCATCGGCGGCGGCGCGCAGATGATGACGATCGGCGCGCTTGCCCTGCTGTTCAGCGTTCCAAAGGAGCTGGCTTCGTCCGCCGGGCTTCTCCTGTGGGTCATTACGACCATGAGCGTGTTGCCGGTGGGGCTGATTTTTGCGCAGGTGGAGCATGTGTCGCTGCGCAGCGTGGCGCACGCGAGTGAAGGAGAGACGGTCGCATCCTGATGCAGCACCAACCCGTTGACGGGCGACGTGTCATCCCACCATCCTGTTGAACCGTGCCGCAGAGATGTCGTCCTGTCCGGGTCACCGTTTGCCTTGCTACACTGGGGCTGCCCATGAAGTGCCCGTTTTGCTCGTTTGCCCAAGATAAGGTCGTCGACTCGCGTGAAAGCAAAGAGGCTGATTCCATTCGCCGCCGCCGCGAGTGTGAGCGTTGCGGCAAGCGGTTCACGACGTACGAGCGGATCGACGAGATCCCGTATATGGTCGTGAAGAAGGACGGCAGCCGGCAGAAGTTCGATCGGCAGAAGGTGCTTGCCGGTTTGCTGCACTCGTGCCAGAAGCGGCCGATTTCCACGTCGGAACTGCAGGGTATCGTCGACGCAACCGAGGCCTACATCGTGGATTCGCCGGAACGCGAGCGGTCGACGAACGACATCGGCCAGCTGATCATGGCCAAGTTGCGGGAACTGGACACGGTGGCGTACATCCGGTTTGCGTCGGTGTATCGCGACTTCAAGGATGTGGGTGAGTTTGAGTCGGAACTGCGCGCTCTGCTCAGTTCGCAGCGAAAAAAAGCGGTTCCGCCGCAAGGCTGAGTTGGTCGCATTTGCATCACATCCAACCATGAAGATTGCAGTCATCCCGTGTGTCATGACCCTGCTGTGCGTGTGCGCCCTGACCGGTTGCCGGCCGGATGCAGCGGTGAAAAAAGGCGAAGTAGTTGGCGCCGGAGCAGTGTCGTACGATCCCGTTCCGGCTACCGCAACCACGGGAACGCTGACAGGCACCGTGCTGTTTACCGGCGCGGCACCGGCGCGTGTGCCGATCGACATGAGTCAGGACCCGGCATGTTCTCTGACGGGCGGCACCAACCTGTCGGAGCAGTACGTGGTGGATCATGGCAAGCTGGCCAACGTATTTGTGTACGTGAAGGGTGCTCCGCACCTGCAGGCACCCGCGGCACCGGTCGTCATCAACCAGAAGGGCTGCCGCTTTGTGCCCCACGTGGTGGCCGTCGCCGCCGGGGGTGTGGTGCAATTTACAAACAGCGACCCGACCATGCACAACGTGCACACAATGGCAGTGGAATCGGGTAACCAAAGCATCGATGTATCGCAGGCGCCCGGCGCGCCGCCGGCTTCGATCACCTATGCCAAGCCTGAGAACATGGTGCCGGTCCGCTGCAACAACCATCCGTGGATGAACGCGTTTGTGAACGTGAGCCCGAACACGTTTTTCGCGGTGACCAGTGCGGATGGCAGCTTTCACATCGGCGGCTTGCCACAGGGCACGTACACGGTTGCGTTTGTGCATGAAAAACTTGGCGAGCAGGACGTGCAGGTGACGATCAAGCCACAGACCAACTCGCCAGTAACGGCCACCTTCCAGGCAAAGTAGAGGAGACACGCATGCATTCCATTACCTTCACCTTTCTCACGCATGTGCTGCCGCTTTGGTTCCTGGTGTTGAGCCTGTTTCTGCCGCGCATTTCGCTGCTTGTGCTGTGGTGGCAGGGTCAGCCGGGGCCGATGCACACGGTCGGCCTCGTGCCGCTTATTTTCGCTGTGGTGCTGCCGCGCCTGCTCATCCTGTACCTGATTTATAACGACCTAGGCATTAGCGGATGGTTCCTGATCCACCTGGTGGCGCTCGTGCTGGCGTGGGGTGGCATTGGTGGCGGACAGGTACGACGACGGCGGGCCAGCGACCTGTAGCTCCGCGCTTTTCGCTTCAATGGCCCAGATCACGTCGTGCTCTGGGCCGTTGTGCCTCTACTCACGACACTGCCGGCCCACTTTGCGAGCCGGGCCGGGTTATCCTACTTGGTAACAGCAAGTGGGAGTGAGGGACGGGGCAGCATGGAGCGTCGGCGCGTAGGGATTCTTGGTGCAACCGGCACTGTCGGACAACGTTTTATCCAGCTGTTGGAACGACACCCATGGTTTGAGGTGGCGTGGCTGGCGGCGAGCGACCGGTCGATGGGCAAGCGGTACGGCGACGCCTGCGCCTGGAAGCTGGACACACCCATGCCGGCGAACATCGCGAACATGGTACTGCAGCCGAACACGCCTTCCGCCGAGACGCCGAAGATCATTTTTGCCGCGCTCGATGCGGACATTGCGCGCGACCTGGAGCCGCAGTTTGCGCAGGCAGGGTGCGCGGTCATCTCAAATTCGAGCGCGTTTCGCATGGATGCGAACACGCCGCTGGTGGTGCCTGAAGTGAACGAGGCGCACCTGCCGCTGCTGGAAACGCAGGTGACACGGCGTGAGTCCGGCGGGTACGTGGTGACGAATGCGAACTGCTCCGCCATCGGCCTAGTGCTGGCGCTGAAGCCACTGGAAGAGCGCTTCGGCATTGAGAGTCTACTTGTGACGACCATGCAGGCGGTGAGCGGCGCGGGCTACCCGGGTGTGCCTTCGCTGGATATTCTGGGCAATGTGGTGCCGTTTATCAAGAACGAGGAAGAGAAGCTGCAGGAAGAGGTCGGCAAGATGCTGGGGCGGTACACCGGTGCAGCGATCGAGGTTTTGTCGGCAAAGGTGAGCGCGCACTGCAATCGCGTGGCGGTGATTGACGGGCACACCGAGTGTGTGAGCATCAAGCTGCGAACGCCGGCGACGCGGGAACAGATGCTGGAGGCGTGGGCTTCATTCCAGCCGCTGGACGGGCGGGCGCTGCCTTCCGCGCCGGATCATCCGCTGATCTATACGGAAGGTGTGGACCGCCCCCAGCCGCGTTTGGACGTGAACGCCGGCAAGGGCATGACGACGACTGTGGGACGGTTGCGGCCGTGCAACCTGCTGGACTGGAAGTTCGTGTTACTGAGCCACAACACGCTGCGTGGCGCAGCCGGTGCGGCCGTGCTGAATGCAGAGGTGCTGGCGCGCCTGGGCAAGCTGCCGAAGGAAGCCGGGGCGCACGCATGAGCCTGGCGCGGCAGCAGATTGTGCTGATGAAGTTTGGCGGAACGTCGGTGGAAGACGCAGCGGCAATTGGGCGCACCGCCGCCATTGTGCAGGGCCGGCTAGAGAAGGGATTGCGGCCGTTCGTCGTCGTGTCTGCCATGGCGAAGGTGACGGATAGTCTGCTGGCGGCGGCAGATGCGGCGGGCGGAAGCGAACGCGCGGGCGCGCTGGCGATCAGCGCACGGCTGCGCATGCGCCACGTGGAGACGGTCGGAAATCTGCTGAACGCGGGAACCATGCAGCAGACGGCGACAGCGCTGCATGCGGAGTTCGACGCCCTGGACGACCTGCTGCGGGGCATCGCGGCCGTGGGGGAGTTGACGCCGCGCACGACGGACCTGGTGGTGAGCTTTGGCGAGCGGCTGTCGAGCCGCATTGTGGCCGCGGCGTTTACGCAGTGCGGTGTGCCGGCGGCGCACCTGGACGCGCGCACCTGCATCATCACCGATAACGAATTTGGCAAGGCCACGCCGCTGGAAACCGAGATTGAAGCCGCGCTAACGACGCATGCCCTCCCCCTGCTGGAAGCGGGGCGCGTGCCGGTGATGGGCGGCTTTATCGGCGCGACGACGACCGGTATCACGACCACACTCGGACGCGGTGGCAGCGACTTTTCCGCGGCGCTTGCCGGCGGTGCACTGCGCGCGGGTGCGATCGAAATCTGGACCGACGTGGACGGGATCATGACGACCGACCCGCGCATCTGTGCCGACGCGCTGCGCGTGAAGACGATTTCTTTTGAAGAGGCAGCGGAGCTTGCGTACTTCGGCGCAAAGGTGCTGCACCCCGCGACGATTCTTCCGGCGGTGCAGCAGAACATTCCCGTGCTTGTGCTGAACTCGCGCAATGCGGCGAACGAAGGCACGCGCATTACCGCCGTGGCGCCGCCGTGTACCTCGCCGTTCAAATGCATCGCAGTCAAAAAGCGGTTGACCATCGTGGACATTGTGGCCAGCCGCATGTTGATGACCCACGGGTATTTGAAGGCGGTGTTCGATGTCTTTGATAAGCACCGCGTGGCGATCGACATGGTATCGACGAGTGAAGTATCGATCTCCGTCACGGTGGATACGAGCGACCGGTTGCCCGCGATTGCCGCCGATCTGCAACGCATTGCCGATGTGAAGTACGAGAGCAACAAGGCGCTGGTGTGCATGGTGGGTGAAGACATACGCGGACACAACGGCATTGCGGGTAAGGTGTTTACCGCGGTGCAGCATGTGAATGTGCGGATGATCAGCCAGGGCGCAAGCGAGATCAACATGAGCTTCATGATTGAGGAAGACGACGTGCCCGAGGCTGTGCGGTCACTGCACGAGGTGTTCTTCAAGGAACCCGATCCCAAGATTTTCGATGTAACTCACCGCGACGCTCCGGCGCTCGCATCCGCTTAAAAGCGGCAGAAGGGCACCATGCGCATCCTTGTACTTGGACATGGCAAGACCGGTAAATTCGTGGCGGATGTGGCGCACGAGCGCGGCCACGGCGTGCACGTGCTGGACGCGAAGGAGAACCCCGGCGGCGCTGCCTTGACCGGACCCTTTATTGCCGGCTTTGACGTGGTGATCGACTTCACCACGCCATCGGCGGTGGTCGGGAACCTGCGCTCGCTGCTGGCGACCGGTGCCAAAGTCGTGGTGGGAACGACTGGCTGGTATGACAGCCTAAAAGACATGCGCGACCTGGCGCAGCGCAAAGGTGCGGGCCTGCTGTATGGGACGAATTTTTCCATCGGCGTGCAGGCGATGCTGAAGCTGGCGACGCAGATGACTGCCGTACTGAGCCACGCGGGATACACGTTCACCATTGAGGAGACGCATCACGTGACGAAGCTGGATGCACCTTCCGGTACTGCCATTACGTTGCAATCCGCGGTGAAGGGTGCCGGCGTGGTCGCCATAACATCGCATCGCGAGGGCGACGCTGCCGGTTTGCACACGCTGGAGGCGCGCAGCGACGCCGATCGGCTGGTGCTGACGCATGAGGCGTTTTCGCGCAGAGGATTTGCCGAAGGTGCGGTGCGCGCGGCGGAGTGGCTGAGCACACGCACGGGCACGCACGATTTCCAGGAAATCTACGACCAGCTTTAAACGCTGGCGGTCCGCAGCCGTAAATGCTTGTATCGTTTTGACAACAGAAAGACACGACAGAGTTTTCCCTTTGAGAAATAGGCCCCAGGAGGTTCGTCATGACACCGACCGCTGAAGCGAATCTCGTCGCCTCTGCAACGAACGAGGACAGTAAGCCATTCGCCGCGCTTAACTTTGAGGAAAAGCTCGACCGTCTCGCGCTGGTTGCCGTGCGCGTCGGGCTAAACCTGCAGCCTGGCCAGGAAGTGGTGATCACCGCCGGGCTGGACCATGTGCCCTTCGTTCGCCGCATTACCGAACATGCGTACAAGGCCGGCGCAGTTGCCGTCACGACGCTGTACAGCGACGATGAAGCCGTATTGGCGCGATACAGGTATGCACCGGATACAAGCTTTGATTCAACGCCCAAGTGGTTGGCGGACGGTATCGCGACGGCATACAGTTCGAACTCCGCGCGCCTGGGCATCGCCGGCACCAGTCCCGCGCTGCTGAAGGATCAGGACCCCGCAAAGGTAAGCCGCGCCAACATTGCGGCGAGCAAGGCCATGAAGCCGGCGATGGAACTGATTACGCGCCATGCCATCAACTGGTCGATTCTGGCAGGGGCAACGCCGGCGTGGGCGGCACTGGTCTTCCCTCACCTGTCTGAGGCAGAGGCGGTGCCGGCTCTGTGGGAGGCGATCTTTCACGCGTCGCGCATCACCGGTGCGGACCCCGTTTCGGACTGGAAGACACACGGCCGCAACATTGCCAAACGTGTGGCCGTGCTGAACGACAAGCGGTACAGCGCCCTGCATTTTAAGGGCCCCGGGACAGACCTGATGGTTGGCCTGGCGGACGATCACCTTTGGGCCGGCGGGGGCAGCACGGGGTCGAACGGCATCTTCTGCAACGCCAACATCCCCACGGAAGAATGCTTCACGACGCCGCACAAGGATCGTGTGAACGGCACCGTGTCCGCCAGCAAGCCGCTGTCGCACCAGGGCACGCTCATCGAAGATATCCAGTGTCGATTTGAGAATGGCAGGATCGTGGAAGCCAACGCTTCCGCCGGGCAAGATGCGCTGCGCAAGCTCATCGCCGTGGACGAGGGTGCGTCGCACCTAGGCGAGGTCGCGCTGGTGCCCCATGGTTCGCCCATCGCGCAAAGCGGCCTGCTGTTCTGGAACACGCTGTTTGACGAGAATGCTGCGAGCCACATCGCCCTGGGCCAAGCCTACGCCACGTGCATTCGCGAGGGCGAAACCATGGACGACGAGACGCTGGCCAGCAGGGGGGCGAACAGCTCGCTCATCCACGTGGACTGGATGATCGGCTCCGGTGAGGTGGACGTCGATGGCATTCTACAGAACGGTACCGCAGAGCCATTGATGCGCCAGGGGGAGTGGGCGTAGCGTGAGCCGTGCCGCGGAGCCCGAACTCGCACAGGGACCGCGACACACCATGCTCTCCACGCGGCTGGAGGCGTTCTCCGATGGCGTAATTGCGGTCATCGTCACCATCATGGTGCTGGAATTGCATGTGCCACACGACAACGGCTGGCTTGGATTCGCGCCGTTGTTGCCGCGCATTGCCATCTACGTGCTGAGCTTTTTGATGGTCGGTGTGTACTGGGTCAATCACCACGAAATGCTGCGACGCACAAAGACCATCAGCTACAGCGTGCTTTGGGCCAACCTTGTGTTCTTACTCTCCCTGTCCTTCATCCCACTTGCGACGGACTACGTGGGAGAAAAGCACTTCGACAGCTTCTCTGCCCTGCTGTACAACGTGGCGATGATCGTTGCGGCACTGACTTCGTTCCTGCTGCGGCAGACGCTGATGCGGATGGAGCACATGCGCGGCGAGATTCTGCGGCCACACACATCAGAAGCTCACAAGCACGTGCTGTCGATCGTTCTGTACGGTGTCGCTGTTCCCCTGGCCTTTGTGTATCCGCTGGCATCCTTCGCACTCAATACCTTGATCACGTTTGTGTGGATCGTGCCGCAGCTCGGCATTCGGCGGAGCGTTGAGCAGACGACGTAAGCCGCCAGCCTGCCGCCTTCACGGCTGTTTTCCAGTACACTCGGTTGCGGCATGAATGCATCGGTTTCGCTCCATGGTTTAGGTACAGCGCTCGTCACACCGTTCCTCGCAGATGGCTTGGTGGACTTTGCGTCGCTGCGGTCGATGGTTGAGTTTCAGATCGCGTACGGTGTCGACTTCCTTGTGCCCTGTGGCAGCACAGGCGAGGCCGCAACGCTGAGCGAAGTCGAGACGGACCTCGTCGTGCGCACGGTTGCGGAGGCCGTGCGAGGGCGCGTCGCCGTTTTTGCCGGCAGCACCCACAACAGCACGGCCGAGGCGGTGCGGCGCGCGGTCGCACTCGCGGGCATTGACGGAGTCACGGGCATCCTGACGGCGAACCCGTACTACTCCAAACCCAACCAGCGAGGGCAGTACCTGCATTTCGAGGCGATTGCGCGTGCTGTCGGCAAGCCGGTGCTGCTGTACAACATTCCGGGGCGCACGGCGGCCAACCTGGAACCGGCGACGGTGCTGCGGCTCGCCGAAATTCCGAACATCATCGGTATCAAGGAATCGAGCGGCAACCTGCAGCAGATTGGCGAAGTTCTTACCGGTGCGCCACGTGGTTTTGCCGTGCTCGCCGGGGACGACCACCTTGCCGTGCCCGTGATGCAGGCCGGCGGCCACGGCCTGGTGTCGGTTGCGTCGAATGCGATTCCAGCACAAGTCGCTGCGATCATGATGGCGGCACGCAGGCAGGACTGGGCAGCAGCCCAGGCGGTCGCTGCGAAGTCGGCCCCGCTCACGGCAGCCCTTTTCGCGGAACCCAATCCCGCCCCCATCAAGAGCCTGCTGCACGACCTGGGCAAGATTGCCACCGCGACGGTACGGCTGCCCATGGTGCCGGTGGAACCGGTGCTGCGCGAGCGGCTGCAAACCTTGGCACAGGGCCTGTACTCTGCAGCGCAAGGATAGATTCATGAGCGACAGCACGGACTTCACGCACTTCGACACGTTTGCCCTGGCACGGGAATTTCCGGACGCGGCGGAGACGATGCTCGTCGACCGGTACCTGACCGACTCCGCAGAGGTGAGCACGCGCATGTTTCGCGTATATCGCGCAACGCCGCCGCACTTCCATGAGCATTGCGACGAGCGGCTAATCGTGCTGCAGGGACGTGGACGCTTCTGGGCAGGCAGCCCGGAGCACGAGATCGAGTTTGGCCCGGGAATGCTGCTGGTGTTTCCGCGACTTACGGTGCATGCGATGCCGACGATGCTGGAAGAGCCGATCGTTTTTCTGGCGATGGATACACCCCGACGCGCACCTGGCGATGTGCACTTTGTGGATCCGCAGGACGGGACGGCGGCGAGTTTCATTCAGCGGCAGTAAGCGCCTCGTACCAGGCGGCGTAGGGCGAGTTTTGCACCAGGTGGCGGTTGTAGTCGGGTGCGCCGTCGGTCCACCATGGCTCACCGCGTTCGCCCAGGGCGTGCTTTGCACGGTCCACGGCTTGGCGGGCCTGCTCGCGCGCGGCAGTGTCCCCGGCACGCATGGCCCTGCCTTTGGCAGATCGCGCGTGCATGAGATCGGCAACCAGTTTGGTGCGGGTTTCTTTTGCCAAGCCGGGGTTGCTGCACCGCCAAAGCCTGCGGCGCACCACAAAGTAACGCCCATCCGGCGTGGTTGGGTACTTCATTCCTGTTCGATGCAGCGATTGGGATTGATAGACTGCCGAGATGATCGATGTCGAAGTTGAGGATACGGAATTGGATGAGGCAGGCGTGACGAAGTCGTTGGAACAGCGGATTGAGCACTGGTTTGCGCAGGGTGCCGCGGCAACGCGCGAACGCGAGGCGCTGGAAGCGTTCTACGAGCTGCGGGCGATGCTGGAAAGCGGCGAAGTTCGTTCCGCGCAGCCGGATGCAACGAACCCGCTGGGATGGCGGGTGAATGCGTGGGTGAAGCGCGGCATCCTGCTGGGCTTCCGCCTGGGCAGCATGGTGACCATGGACGGTGGCGCGTTTGTGGACAAGCACACCTACCCGGCGCGCGTGTTCAGCGTGGAAGACGGCGTACGCATGGTGCCTGGTGGATCGAGCGTGCGCAGTGGCGCGTACCTGGCCAAGGGCGTGGTCTGCGTGCCGCCCATGTGGGTGAACGTGGGCGCGTATGTGGACGAGGGCACGATGGTCGACTCGCATGCGCTGGTGGGCAGCTGCGCGCAGGTCGGCAAGCGCGTTCACCTGAGCGCGGCGGCCCAGATCGGCGGCGTGCTGGAACCGGTGAACGCGACGCCCGTGATCCTAGAAGACGATGTGCTGGTGGGCGGCAACACCGGCGTGTACGAGGGCACCATCGTGCGCCAGGGCGCGGTGCTTGCGGCGGGAACTATCCTGACGCGCGGCACGCCGGTGTACGATGTGGTCAACGATACGGTGCTGCGGGCAGCGGCAGAGCAGCCGCTGATTATTCCCGCGGGTGCGGTCGTAGTGCCGGGATCCCGCGCCATCAGCAAGGGCAGCATGCCAGGGCTCAGCGTATACACGCCCATCATCGTGAAGTATCGGGATGAGAAGACGGAGTTGTCGACCGTACTGGAAGACCTGCTGCGGTAGGTGCAGGATCTCGTCAGACGCCGCGCCTGATGCCAAAGCGCGGCGTCTGGCGGTCGGTCTGGGCATGCTTTTGCACTTGGAGTGCCCAAAAGGCGGCGGCTTGGACCCATCCGATCGTCAGCCAACTCACCACGATTCGAAGTTGTGCCTGGCAAAGCGAAGCATACTGCTCATGAGTGATTGCGAAAGCCCCTTCACCTTTGTTCCACATGACTTCTACTCCGTCGATGATTCTTGGTTCTCCTTGTGATGAAGTCGCGGCGTCAAAAAGGATCGTGCAAACAAACAGCAGAATAGCGGCTAACGCTGCATAGCCGACCCACGCCGGAACATCCGGTTGAAAAGGCCACCGGCTCTTCCACGATCTTCTTGGGATGAACTCGGGCCTGCGTAATGGCAGAAGCATCAGGACTGAACCGACGACTAATGGCATCGCAATCCAACCATGACCCTGCATCGTCAGGCCGACAAACCTCAGGCAGTAAACGATTGCGAGCAGACCCCATACCGACGCACTCACGCGGAAAAGTAGCCGGCATATCCGGCGCGACGGGGGCCAAGGTCGAGGAGGCTTGACCTCCAGCGGCGGCCTGCTTCGCAGAAACGCGTTTACCCCACCTTCCATACGCCTCCTCCACGCCAGTCACCGCAACTTTTACCCGCTTCAGCAGCGTAGCAAGCAACACTGCTAGCATGGTAGGTGAATGAATATTGAAACCCTGAAGATTATCCCGCTCGGTGGTCTGGGCGAGTTCGGCATGAACTGTATGGCGATCCGGTGGAAGGATGACATTATCGTCATTGACGCCGGCCTGATGTTTCCCGAGGACGAGTTGCTCGGCGTGGACATCGTGGTGCCCGACATCACCTACCTCATCGAAAACCGTGAAAAAGTGCGTGCGATCGTGCTCACCCACGGGCACGAGGACCACATCGGCGGCCTGCCGTGGATCCTAAGCGAGCTCAAGGTTCCGGTCTACGGTACCGAGTTCACCCTCACCTACGTGGAAGGCAAGCTCGAAGAGCACAAGCTCCTGGACGACGCCGACCTGATCGAGATGCTGCCGGGCCAGAGCTTTGACCTTGGGCCGTTCCGTATCTCGCCCATCCGCGTGACGCACTCGCTGGTGGATTGCGTGGCGCTGGCGATCAAGACGCCGGTCGGTACCATCGTGCACACCGGCGACTTCAAGATCGACCTGTCCAGCCCGGACGGCAAGCCGTTTGACCTGCAAAGCTTTGCCGAACTAGGCAAGGAAGGCGTTCTGCTGCTGCTGCAGGACTCGACCAACGTCGACCGGCCGGGTTACACGCCGGGTGAGCTCGCGGTTAAGCCACGGCTGGACGAGATCTTCGCACGCACCGAACGGCGTCTCTTCTTCACCTGCTTTTCGTCGTCAATTCACCGCATCAAGCTCGCGCTGGAACTGGCGCACAAGCATGGGCGCAAAGTCGCGCTGATCGGCCGGTCGATGGACAACTCGACCGAGATTGCACAGGACCTAGGCTATATCAATCCGCCACCTGGCCTGATGATCCACAGCGGCCAGATCAAGGACCTGCCACCGGAAAAGGTGATGGTGCTGATCAGCGGAACGCAGGGCGAGCCGATGAGCGCGCTGAGCCGAGCCGCGGTCGACAACCACAAGCACGCGCGCATCGACGCGGGCGATACGGTGCTGTTCTCGTCGCGCGTGATTCCGGGCAATGAGAAGGCGATCGGCAACGTGGTCGATCACCTGTACCGTCGCAAGGCCAAGGTTGTGCAGGATGGTGGAACCAGCGGCCTGATTCACGTGAGCGGCCATGGTTCGCAGGAAGAATTGCGGCTCATGATCAACCTGCTGCGGCCGAAGTTCTTCGTGCCGGTGCATGGCGATTTCCGCCACCTGACGCAGCATGTCGAAGTCGCGATGGGCACGGGTATCCCTGAAAAGGCCGTGCTGATCGAGGACGGTATGGTGTTGAGCGTGACACCGACGACTGCTGACATCAGCGGCAAGGTCGCCAGTGGTCGTGTGCTGATCGATTCCGGCTCCACAAGCGACGTGGTCGAGGACCTGATTATCCGCGACCGCAAGCACCTGAGCGAAGCCGGCCTCGTGCTTGCCATCATCACCATCGACAAGATGACCGGCAAGCAGACCGGGCCGCCAGAGATCGTGACGCGCGGCTTCGCCGTCAACGAGCAGGGCTTGATCAACGAGGCGCGCCAGATCATCGCACGCACCATGGAAAACAGTTCCGCCGAAGAGAAGCGCGACTACATGCTGATCAAAGAAAAAGTGCGCGCTGACTTGAAGCGTTACATCCAGAAGAGCACGGCGCGCCGGCCCATGATCATGCCGATCGTCATGGAAATCTAAACGCGAACGGCAGCAAATCCGGAACCCATGTCTCGCCTCTGAGACATGGGTTCCGTGTTTCAGGACCACCCTCTTCGGCAGCTATGCCGAACTTTCTGCGGAGGTTCACCCGCAATGCCCAGGCGCTTCCCACGGCCTCGCTCTCTGGAGTCACGGCGTCACCGCGAGGTCGGCGTCGCCGCGACAAGCCGCGGCATGCTTCGGCAACGGTACGATCGTGCACGGATCAGCCTGCAGTCCTGGCGCGTGCCGATTGCCCTTTTGGCCCTCGTGCTACTCGTCAGCGGCGTGCTGCTTTGGCCATGGATTCATGTGCATTTACAGGCTGTGGCGGTGCTGAAGACGGTGAGTGGCGACAAGTTGCCGGGACCGCTGAAAGCCATCGCAACCGAACCGCTGACGACCGAAGTCCTGACGCTCAACACGGACGCCGGGCCTGTCCACGCGCGGCTGTACACGCCGACGCGCCATCCGAACGCGCCGGGGCTGGTTGTGTTCCACGGCGTGCACCACCTCGGTATGGATGAGCCGCGACTCATGAGTTTTGCGGCAGCGATGGCGGCTTGCGGCCTGCAGGTGTTGACGCCGGAACTGCCGGCGATCAAGGATTACCGCGTCAGTGAGGCGAGTATCGCGGTCATCGGCGCGTCAGCCAAGTGGTTTGCGCAGCGCAAGGGAGCGCCTGTGGGCGTCATGGGGCTGAGCTTTTCCGGCGGTCTGAGCCTGGTCGCGGCGGCCAACCCGGCGTTTCGGCCGAGCATGAAGCTGGTGTTTGCCGTGGGGTCGCAGGGTGCAATGGGCCGCGTCGCCAGCTACTACCGCACGGGTGAGGCGGCTCGTCCTGACGGGTCGATGGAGTTGCTGCCGGCGCATGAATACGGCCCGCTGGTGCTGGAATATGAGCACGTGGAAGAGTTTGTGCCTGGCCCCGACGTGCCGGGCATTCGCAAAGTATTGCGTGCCCACTTATACGAAGACAAGGCAGCCGAGCTCACCGCCATGGAGCAGCTTTCACCACGCCAGCAGGCCGAGGCTGCCGAGCTGATGGATGCCAGCAGCGGTGTCGTGCATACCATGCTGCAAACGAGTGAGCTGCGGCACCGCAAGGAGATGGCCGGCCTCTCCCCGGAGCTGCACCTTGGAGAGCTTACGGTGCCTGTCTTCCTGCTGCATGGCGAGGCAGATAACATTATTCCCGCAGCAGAAACACTGTGGATGGCAAGCGAACTGCGCGCGACCACGCTGCAGGCCGCGCTTGTAAGTCCCGTGCTGAGTCACCTGGATATGCAAAAAGCGCCCAGCCTTTGGGAGACCTGGAAGCTGGTGCACTTCATGGCACTTGTCCTGCACGCGGCCGAGCAGTAGCTGCGACAATCGGTGCATGACCCTTGTGACCCTTGCCGACATTGAAGCTGCCGCTGAGCGCTTGAAAGGCGTTGCTGTGCGTACTGGGCTGTACCGGCTGGATACCGATTTGCTGCGTGCACTTGGCTTCTCCGTGCCCGACGTGCTGCCTGAGATTTGGTTAAAGGCGGAGAACGAGCAGCCCATCGGCAGCTTCAAGCTGCGTGGTGCGTATAACAAGATCGCATCGATGTCGGATGAGGCGTTGCAGGATGGCGTGGTGGCGCACTCCAGCGGCAACCATGCGCAGGGTGTGGCCTATGCGGCAAGGGAGATGGGCGTGCGCGCGACCATCGTGATCCCGGAGGTCGCGCCGCGGGTGAAGCGCGACGCGACGATCGCGCTGGGGGCCGAGGTGCTGTTGTGCGGACCGGCGAGCAGCGACCGCATCGCGATGGCAAACGACGTATTGGCTGCGCGCGGTGGGGTGCTGGTGCCCCCGTATGATGATCCGCTGATCGTTGCCGGGCAGGGCACCTGCGGGCTGGAGATTGTGCAGGACATGCCGGAGGTGGAGCTGATCCTATCGCCGGTGAGCGGTGGCGGCCTGCTGAGCGGCATCGCGACTGCGGCCAAGGAAACGCTTGCAACCGTGAAGGTGTGGGGCGCGGAACCGGCACTGGCGGGCGACGCCAAGGAGAGCTTCGACACGCGCACGCTGACCGAGTGGAGCGGCGCGCAGACAGCCAAGACCATTGCCGATGGTCTGCGCACGCAGCGATTGGGCGAGTTGAACTTTGCGCAGATCCTGAGGTATGTCGACGGGATTGTGACCGTGACGGAAGAGGAAATTCTAGACGCGACGCGCATGCTTCTGCTGGCGACGAGCCTGGTGGCGGAGCCGAGCGGTGCGGTCACGCTTGCCGCCATTCTGTTTCATGCGGACGAACTGCCGCAGGTGAACACTGTGGTGTGCGTGGTAAGCGGCGGCAACATCGATCCGGCGCTGCAGGAAGAGTTGATGCTGGCGGAGGCTTAGGCTCCCCTCGGCTTTTAGGCACCACACCCCATGTCTCAGACGCGAGACATGGTCGCCCGGCTTTGCGGTTCTGTGTCGTCTAATGAGATATGCGCCTGTCGCCTGTCCTGCCGCTCGTCCTTGTTACCTTTGCCTCCATGGCTGCCTCTGCGCAGACGCCGCAACAGCGTATCGGCGAGCGCGCAACCGTGCTGCATACGGCTGTGGTGTACGTGGATCCGGATGCGGCGTCGCAGAAGGTGTCTGAGGTGTCTCCGGGCAACGAGGTCGTCGTCATTGAGCGGTCGGGGCCCTGGGTGAAGGTGTTTGCCAACACGAACGTGGAAGAGAAGAACGAGGCGGATGAGCCGGAGTTTTCTGTCGACGAGGCGGCGCTGCCGCGCTCCGGGTGGATTCAGAACAAGGGCGTGGTGAGTGGTGCGACGCCCAACGGGGACCGCCTGCTGTATGGCGCGGCGGCGACGGCGGAGGCCACCGCGAGCGAGCCGCATGCGCCAAAGCTGGCCGCGGGGGAGGCTCACCTGCTCTATCGGCGGGTGGCGGAGTATTTTCCTGCTTCCCCGCTGGCGGGGGAAAGCGCCTGGCGGTCGGCGGACATTCGCTGGCAGGAAGAGCACTTTGATGCGCGGACGCTGCCGTCGTACAACGATCCGGACCCACACAATCGACCGGCGATTTACCAGGACGGCTTGAAGAAGGTGATGAAGACGCAGGCGGGCACGAAGTTTGCGGCGCTTGCGGCATATGACCTGCTGGATGCGAAGCTGTGCGGCGACTGGCAAGGCCTGCCGAAGTGCCCATCGCTCGAGAGTGACGTGTACGAGAAGTATGCGGCGCAGTACCCGGACAGCCCGAAGGCGGCGCAGGCGCTGTGGAATGCGGCATATCGGCAGGGCGTGTTGGTAAGCATGTATACGGCGGAGGAGAACCGGAAGAAGGCGGAAGGCGCGGCGGCACATGCGCATGCGCTGAGCGATCAACTGCAGGCAAAGTTTGCGGCGACGGACTATGCGGCGCGCGCGGCGGCACTGGTGTTTCGGGTAGATCAGGGAATCGCAATTTACGGCAGCGACCGCGATTGAGATGGCATTCCCAAAGCGGTTTTGTGTCGACACGCGACGCACTGCGAGCGACGGCTTTGCCGTTAAGATGAAACGGGACCGTTCGCACCCAACTTTTCGAGGTTTCGCTTCTTGAACGATTATTTGTTGTCTGTGGTGCTTGGCATTGTCGAGGGCCTGACCGAGTTTCTTCCTGTGAGTTCGACGGCGCATTTGCGCATTACCGAGGCGCTGCTGCACGTTTCGCTGACCGATCCGTACTGGAAAATGTACACGATCGTGATTCAATTGGGCGCGATCTTAGCGCTCATGTTGTTGTTTTTGGGGCGCATCGTGCGGATGTTTCGCACATTTCCCGCGGGCGAGCGGGGGAACAAGACGTGGCTGACCCATCCCCTGACGCTGACGATGGTGGCATTTGTGTGCACCGCGATTCCGGCAAAGCTGCTGACAAAGGTAGTGGGCGCGAACCTCGAAAACCTGCACGTAATCGCGCTGGCACTGCTGGTGGGCGGTGTGGTGATGTGGGCCGTGGATGCGTGGGCGGCGCGGCGCGAGGCATCGACGGTGCACGTGGAGCAGGTGAACTTTGGGCAGGCGGTGTGGATCGGGTTGTGCCAAGTGCTGAGTGCCGTCGTTCCGGGAACTTCGCGATCGATGTCGACCATTGCCGCGGGCCAGATTGGGGGCATGAACCGGGAGAAGGCGCTGGAGTTTTCGTTCCTGCTGTCGATTCCGACGATGATTGCCGCTACTGGATATTCCCTGCTGAAGGCGATTCACCCGAAGGCGACGGAGATGGGGGCGGATGCGCTTGCGCCGCTGGTGATGGGACCGGAGCGGTGGATCGTTCTGATCATCGGGATGGCGGTGTCGTTTGTGGTGGCTTACGTGGTGGTGGCTTGGTTTCTAAAGTGGGTCACGCGGCATGGGTTTGCGCCATTTGCGATTTACCGGATTCTGCTGGGCGCGGGCATGCTGGTGTGGCTGCACCTGCATCCGTAGTACTCCTCTCCCCCCCCCCCCGACTTCGGCTAAATTCTTCATTTTGTTGAGAGATGGCCCCAAATTCCTCCTTCGTGTGAGGTTAGGCCCAAGTTCTTCTTGCGATTGGAGATAGGGGCTGATGCACAAGATCTGAGGCACCCACTTTCTCCAGGTGGGTGCCTTTTACTGTTGCGGTTCATGTCGGCGGCGGGTGTAGACCCAGGCCCAGGCGAGCAGGATGAACTGGGCGGGGATGCGGGCTTCGAGCGCCCATTTAGGGATGGGAGCGAAATCTTCCGCGTGGCGGAGCATGTGGAAATGCACGTCGAAGTAGCCGACAAGCATAAGGAAGATGCCCCAGGCGGCGGGGCGGCGTGTTTGTGGGAGGAGCAGGCCGACGGCTCCGGCGATTTCTGCCGCACCGGTGAACTGGATCCAGGCGGCGGGGTGGCTGTAGTGCGGCGGCATGAGGACGAGATAGGGTTTGGGGTGCCAGAAGTGGTTGATGCCGGCACCAAGGTAGAGGAGAGATTGGGTGACAAGGCCTGCGCGGTGGAGGGTCTTACCCATGGAGAACTCCTGATAACAAAGAGAAACGCCCCGCGGGGAGGCGGGGCGTTTCCTGCAAAGACAAAGTTACGACTTGCGGCTGTCGCGGGCTGCCTTCACGTAGTCGTGCGACGTCTGGATGTGCGCGGCCTGGGTGCTGAGGAGCTGGTGGACGGGCAGGGGAAGTTCCAGCTTGAGGGCTTCGGCATAAGCCTTCTTGATGGTGTCTTCGCCGCTCTCCGCGGACTCGAGGAGGGTGTGGTCTCCACCGCCGAGCTTCTGCTTGAGGTCGCCCCAGGTGCGGTGCAGGGTGCCAGCCACGGTGCCGGACTCCTTAATGTCCTTGACGCCTTCCTTGTGGAGGGTGTCTTCCAAATCGCCGCGGAAGGAGGCGCGCTTGAGGCTTTCTGCGAGGAAATAGCGCTTTAGGGTCTCATCCTGCAGATGGTCGCCGATGTCCTGGAAGCCCTTCTGGCTGTCGATGAGGGTTTCGATAAGGCCGCGGAGGGTGTCTTCTGTCTTCTTCAGCGTGTCTTCCATGATGGGAGGATCCTTTCAAATACCGGCCGTTGCCGGGTGTTACACAGTTGGGACATCAGGCCATACAGCGCACTGGACCTGCTGCTGGCCCCAGTGCCGCCGGGCTGCACTCAAACCATAGGAGGCCGCCTTGCACAAGTGGGTTGCTCGCGTGGTTCCTGCGGCGGATTTGTTGTTCTTCGCTGTCTGTTCGCGGGTGAGAATCGTGTTGTGATCGCATTCGTGTCTTTTGCCGGGGGTTTGGGCTACACGCGAAGGGATTGCAAGGAGAGCCGCGACCGATGAAGAGCTTGAGACTGGAAACCGTACCGACACGCAACCGGCGGCTGAACGAAGTGCTGGGCATGACGGTGGTGGTTGCGGCGGTGCTGCTGTTGCTGGCGCTGGTGAGCTACCACGCAGAAGATCCGAGCCTGAATACGGTGGGCGCGGACGGTGCGGCGGCGATGCACGTGCGGAACTGGACGGGGCGGCTGGGTGCGACGCTGAGCGATGCGCTGCTGCAAGTGTTTGGCGTGGCGGCGATGGCGCTGCCGCTGCTGCTGGCGCGGCTGGGGGTGTGCTGGATTGGATCGCGCGCGCAGAGGTCGCCGCTGGCAAAGACGATCGGCGTGTCGCTGTGGATGCTGGCCGGGCCGACAGTGTTTGCGCTGCTGCCGGTGAGCACGCTGTACAAGGGGGCGCTGCCGCTGGGCGGTGCGGTGGGCACGCTGCTGGCCGGTGCGCTGGTGCTGGTGGTGAATGGGCCGGGAGCTTGGGTGTGCGTGCTGCTGGTGCTGGCGGTGGCGGTGTACCTGTCGACGACGTTTACGTTCAACACGGCGCAGGAGTGGGCGAGCGAACGTGTGGGCTTCATTGGGCGGCTGCGGGAGAAAATGGCGGCTCGGCGCGACGCGGAAGAGGCGAGCGGCAACGAAACGCGTCGAGAGCGCGAGTTCGCACGACAGCAGGAGACGGAGCGCAAGGTGGAGGCGCGCAAGGCTGCGGTGAGTGCTTCGCTGCTGGGCGGTCTGTTTGCGAAGTGGGGGTTCTGGCGCAAGGGGATTCGTCCGGATGCGGCGGTGGCAACGGTTGCGCCGGTATCGCGCAGCCTGTTTTCGCAGCAGCCGCGGACGGATGTGGATGCCGCGCCCGCGCCGGAGTTTGCACCGCTGCCGGCGCACCTGCAGGAGGCGGCGGAAGCGCACCTGCGCAGCGAGCTGGCGGTGCACGAGGCACCGCCGATGCAGGGCGGGTTTGACGCGTGGGATGAGCCTGCCACAGCCGTTGCCGCAGACGCGGAGCAGCCATTCGACTGGATGGAGCAGGCGGTGCCGGTGGCAAAAGCTGCTGCGGGCACCCCCGCTGCGGCACCGCAGCGGGCGGAGGTGGTGCCGTTCCCGGTGCGGCCGCTGAAGATGGAGGGTTTGCGGCCGGTCGAGGCGCCGCTTGCCGCACCGGCGTTTGTCGAGGAGCCGGTTGCGGCGGTGAAGGAGATTTCATTCAGCCGGCGTGCCGACGAGGATCTGCGGCCGGTGGCGATGACGGCAAAGAGCGTGCATGGGTACAAGCTGCCGCCGTCGTCGCTGCTGTACAAGAACGAGGAGCATGCCGCGGTACGCGAAGAGGCGCTGCGGGATGAGGCGCGGGTTCTGGTGGAGAAGTGCGCGGAGTTCGGCGTGGACGGCCAGGTGACGCAGATCAACCCGGGGCCGGTGGTGACGACGTTCGAGTTTCGGCCGGATGCGGGCGTGAAGTATTCGAGGGTCACAGGATTGGCGGATGACCTTTGCCTGGCGATGGCGGCGGAGTCGATCCTGATTGAGCGGATGGCGGGTAAGTCGACGGTCGGGATTCAAGTACCGAACCATGAGCGGGAGACGATTTGGCTGCGGGACGTAGTGGAGAGCGAGAACTTCGCCCACAGTAAGTCACGGCTGGCGATTGCCATGGGCAAGGATATAAACGGGCGGATCGTCACCGCCGACATGGCGAGCATGCCGCATGTACTTATCGCCGGAAGTACCGGGTCGGGTAAGTCGGTGGCAATTAACGCCATGATTATGAGTGTGCTGTTCAAGAGCACGCCGGAGCAGGTGCGCATGATCCTGGTGGACCCGAAGCGGGTGGAACTGGGCATGTACGAGGGCATTCCGCACCTGTTTACGCCGATTATCACGGAGGCGAAGCTAGCGGCGAATGCGCTGCGCAATGCGGTGCGCGAGATGGAGCGGCGGCTGAAGTTACTGGCGTCGCGGCATGTGCGAAATCTGGATCAATATAACAAGCTGTTTGAGAATGGGCAGCTCTTCGATGAAGGCGGCGAAGAGCAATATCCGCTGCCGTACATCATGATCATTATCGATGAGTTAGCCGACCTGATGATGCTGGACAAGGCGAACGTGGAGGAGAGCATTACCCGGTTGGCGCAGATGGCGCGTGCGGTGGGGATTCACCTGGTGCTGGCGACGCAGCGACCCTCGGTCGATGTGATTACCGGGTTGATTAAAGCGAATGTGCCGACGCGCATGAGTTTCCGGCTGGCGACGAAGGTGGATTCGCGCACCATTATCGACAGCAACGGCGCGGAGAGTTTGCTGGGGCGGGGCGACATGCTGTTTCTGCCGCCGGGCACGAGCCGATTGCAGCGGGTGCATGCGCCGTATGTGACGGAGAAGGAGATCACGGATGTGGTTGAGTTCTGGCGGGCGCAGGGCGAGGCGGAGTACGTCGAGGGCTTTCTGGAAGGTCCGAAGGATGAGAAGACGGGCAAGGAGATAGGCGATGGGACGGCGGAAGGCGATTCGGATGAGTTGTTTGACGATGCGGTGCGGCTGATCTTTGAGTTTGGCAAGGCGAGCACTTCCCTGCTGCAGCGGCGGCTGCGGATTGGGTATGGGCGGGCGGCGCATCTGATCGACCTGATGGAGCGGGACGGGCTGGTGGGGCCGGCGGACGGGTCGAAGCCGCGGGAGATTTTGAAGTCGCCTGATTACTACCGCGAGGTGGACGAGGCGTTGCGGTAAAGGTTTCCTGTTGCTGATTTCTTCCATGCGCCCCGTCTACTTAGGCGGGGCGTTTTACTTTGCGGAGCATGCGGGTAGCGGAGAAGACGAAGAAGGCGGCGGCGAGGGAGGCGGCCCAGAGGAGGCGTTTTCGCTGGAGGTTGGCGGGTTTGGTGGTGTCGGCGGCGTCGTCCGGGTTGGGGACCAGGGGACCGAGCGTGGCGTAGGGGCGATCGAGCGCAGTCGAGAAGTTCGAGGCGTAGCTGTAGGATTTGGCGGCCATGCCGGGGCCTCCGCCGAGGTAGAGGGTGAGCGGGGCGGCGGAGTCGGGCTGATAGCAAAGGGAGCGGCGGCGCATTTCAAAGATGGCGCGGTGGAGGACCTGATCTCCGTGCTCGACGATGATGCTCAGTTGGGCGCCATGCTGGAGGTTCGCGCCGAGCGTGAGGGGCAGAGTGGGATGCTGGGCATCCACGCTGCCGGTGATGGTTTCGGCGGGGGGTGCTGGTTTGCCGGTACCGATCTCCACAGCTCGGACGGCGACGTCGGTGCGGGTGGTGATCGCGGGCTCAAAACGGAGCCGCTCGACCGGGACGTGCGGGGGCAGGTCGGTGTTGTTGTAGAAGCCGCCGTCGGTGTCGACTTCGCCAGGCTGGAGGGGTTTGTGGGTGCGGGAGTTGCCCTCGCCGGGGGCATGGGCGGATGGACGAGGCTGCAGGGTGGCGACGACGGCGGGTTCGTAGAGGGAGCGATCGTCGACGGGAGTGATGCCGGAGTCGAGGGCGCGGGAGTCGTAGCTTTCTTCGATGGCGTAGGGGAGTTCGAGGCCGTCCTGGAAGAGGCGGAGGTCGCGGAGGGCGGGTGCGGCGTTGGCGAAGGTGGCGGCGTCAAGCAGGATGCAGGCCTGGGCAGTGGGCGCGGCTAGCGGCGGAGTGACGGTACGCTGCCAGTGGAAGCCGCCGGAGGGCAGGCCGGGGGGCGTGAGAAGGAGCGCGAGGATGGCGGCGGTTGGGCGCATGCTTCGGTGGTGCGATTGTAGCTGGGGTCGTTCTTTGTTGGTCGTCGATGGGCCGAATGGCTGTAGAGTGCGGACATGGTGGATGGCGCGCGACTGTTGCTGGTGGAGGATGATGCGGCGACGCGGGAGGTGTTGACGCTGCTGCTGGTGGGCGAGGGCTGGGCGGTGGAGGCGGCAGGGAGTGGCGAGGCGGCGCTGGATTTGCTGGGACCGGGCAGAACGGCACCGGCGGTGGTGCTGTGTGATGTGCATTTGCCGGGGGTGTGCGGGGCGGCTCTTGCCGGGCAGTTGCGGAAAGTGGTGGGTGGAGAGGTGGTGTTGCTGGCGATGACGGCTTCCGTGCGAGCGGATTCGGGGGTTGGTTACGATGCCGTGCTGGGCAAGCCGTTTGCGGCGGAGGCAGTGGAGGCGGCGTGGCGGATGGCTGAGGGCCGAGCGGAGTTGGGCGACCTGGGTGTCGGAAGTGCCCCGGAGGAGGAACGGTCGGATAGGGAGGCCATGCTGCCGGGGACAGGCGCGGTGAGCGCGGGCGGCGAGGAGGTGTTGGAGGGGGCGACGGTGGACGCCGTACGGCGGAGCATGGGGGATGCGGGCGCGCGGGGCTTTTACGTGTTTGCGCTGGCAGATGCGGAGGAGCGGATCGGAAGAATGGAGGTCGCGGTCGCCGGGGTGGACGAGGCGGTTTTTGTGCGCGAGGCGCACGCGCTGAAGGGGAGTTGCGGCATGGTGGGGGCACGCAGGCTTTGGTGGCTGGCGTCCGCGGCGGAGAGGGAGGGGATTGGGGTGGGCAGCGAGCAGGACATCGCGACCATGCGTGTCGAAACGGGGGCAGTTCGCCGTCTGTTGAAGACAATCTTCGCGATGTAGTATTCAATTGTCGCTACGAGCCGATATCTGGAATTGTTTGCCGTGGTATGGCGCGCTGTAAGGAGTGTGGAATGTCAAAGTCCGTGAAGAGTGAGCGTGAGTCGACTGCGGTGGCGGGAACGATCCGGTTGCTGGTGGCGGACGACCATCCGGTGGTGCGGTTTGGCGTGAAAAACATGCTGGAGCATGAGCCCGGGTTTGAGGTGGTGAGCGAGGCGGGTGATGGCGACGATGCGATTACGCAAGCACTGGAGCATGAGCCGGACATTCTGCTGCTGGATGTGCAGATGCCGCGGCTGCCGGGGCTGGAGGCGATGCGGGCGATCATGAGCAAGTCGCCGCGGGTGAAGATCATTTTGCTGACGAGTACGATTTCGACCCAGCAGGTGATTGAAGCGCTGCAGATCGGGGCGCGTGGCATCGTGTTGAAGGACAGTGCGGCGGCGGATTTGAGCGAGTCGATTCGCGCGGTGTACAGCGGAGATTACTGGATTGGCGGCGAGCGCGTGGTGAACCTGCTGCAGGCGCTGCACGGGCTGATGCAGAAGGCGGCGGCGGTGCCGGAGAAGAAGACGTATGGGCTGACCCCGCGCGAGCTGGAGGTGGTGCACAGCATTGTGGAAGGGTGCAGCAACAAGGACATTGCGAAGCAGTACGGCATCAGCGAGGAGACGGTGAAGCGACACCTGTCGAATACGTTCGACAAGACGGGAGTGAGCACACGGCTGGAGCTTGCGCTGTTTGCGATTTCGCATAAGCTGGTCGATCCAATTTGAGGCTGTTTTGCGTGTCGGTTGAAACTTTGCGCCACGGAAGAACTTCTTGTTCAGTTTTTGCGTCCACAGAATGATGCGGTCAGGCAACGGGAGCGGCAATGAATGGTTAGGCGGCGCTTGCCTGTGCGTCGCGCTGACGTGGCCGCTGGGTGCCGGGGCCCAGGGCGGCAGGACGCCAAAGCAATTGCCAGCGCAGACGCTGCCGGATTCGCCGTCGATGAGCGTGCCGGATGAGGCGGAGAGCAGTCTGGCGATGGCGGAGGAGGCTGCGGCCGAAGCGCGGGAGCCGGGCGATACGGATTCGGTGCGCGGCACCGTGACGGACCGGGATGGCGTGGCGATTGCGGGTGCGCTGGTGGTGATGCGATTCAGCGGTGCGCAGCCGGAGCGTGCCGACCGGACGGATGCGACCGGCAGGTTTGATTTTCATGGAGTGCCTACCGGTGGGTTCACGTTGCAGGTGAGCCGCGCGATGTATGTGACGCGGGTGGTAAGTAGCACGCTGGCAGCGGGTGGGGCGGTGCAAGTGCCGCAGATTTTGATGGTGGAAACGGCTGCGGGCGCGGACGCGCAGGTGACCGCGACGACCCGGGAGATGGCCAGCGAGCAGGTACGGCTGGAGGAGAAGCAGCGCGTGCTGGGCGTGTTTCCGAATTACTACATCAGCTATCTGCCGAACGCGGCGCCATTGTCGAAGCGGAACAAGTGGAGCCTGGCCGTTCGGTCGACGCTGGACCCGGTGAACCTGGTGCTGGTCGGAGTAAGTGCGGGCGTGGAGCAGTCGACCAATGCCTTCAGCGGTTACGGGCAGGGGGCGCAGGGGTATGCGAAGCGATATGGTGCATCGTTTGCGGATGGGGCGGTTGGGACGGCGGTGGGCGGGGTGGTGCTGCCGATTCTGCTGAAGCAGGACCCGCGGTATTTTTGGAAGGGCACGGGGACGGTGCGGCAGCGGGCGGTGTACGCGATGACTCGGGTGGTGGTATGCAAGGGCGATAACGGGCGATGGCAGCCGAATTATTCGAACGTGATCGGAAACCTGGTGTCGGCGGGGATTTCGAATGCGTATTATCCGGCGAGCGATCGGAATGGGGCGGGGCTGACGTTTGTGAACCTGGCGATCGGAACGGGAGCCGGGGCGTTGGCAAATTTGTACCAGGAGTTCTTTTCGCGCAGGATGACGCCGGCTGCGGAGCGGATGCCGGCGGGTATGGCGACGGCGGGGCGCAAGTAGAGGGAGTGGACGCATCGGATTGCGGCTGAATGTTGGTCGCAATGTGCCACTTGCTTCTCTCTTGCCGATTGGACCTGTCAAGAGCAAGAGTGAACGCGGAGTATGCGGAGGATTGTTGTGGGCGGAGTGCCAAGTCCCGGGCGCGCGGCGAGTTTGCTTCTGAGGGTGGTGCTGTTTCTCCGGTAAGGCGACTTGGTGGGTGGGACGCAAGCTAGCCGGGCCGAGCTGTAACATGCGAGCCGGTCGATTATGCGAGCCGGATTAGTAGGTGGCTCAGCTACCTGCGGGAGGCGCTCGGCCTCTGTGGTCTGTTTTGGGCCGTTTGACCTAATTTGCGACGTTTAGGGTGAGTGGAGGGGGCACGTGCCTGTGTGTTTTGCATCCTAATCACTGTGAGACGTTGAGCCTGCGGGCCATCGTCAAGGAGAGATCGGGAGTGATGATGCGATTGTTCGAAGTGAAACCGGTACGTCTGGCTGCGGCAGCGATGTTGACGAGCGTGATAGGTTGCGGTGCGGCGCTAATGGCGCAGGAGCCGAACCCGACTAACGATGCGCTGACGCCGCGGGTGGGCGCGCGGTTGGTGGGCGAGATCAACGGTGTGCCGCTGTACCGGGTGACCGTGGTGCAGCGTGACCTGGATGCGGTGAACTATTTCCATCGCAGCGGGTCGACGAAGATTGCGTTTGTGGGCACGACGCTGGCGCCGAACATCAAGGGTGAGGCGAAGGTGCAGAGTGAAAAGGGGCGCATCGATATCGATCTGCACCTAGACAAGTTGAGCCCGGCAAATGGTTTCGGCGAAGAATACCTGACATATGTGCTGTGGGCAATCACTCCGGATGGAACACCGAGCAACCTGGGCGAGATTCTGCCGGACGGCGACCACGTGCACCTGGAAGTGACGACCAATCTACAGTCTTTTGGCATGATCGTAACCGCTGAACCCTACTTCGCCGTAAAGATTCCGAGCGACGTGGTGGTGGCGCAGAACCAAATCATTCAGGACAAGACGAACGGCGTGCTAGAGAAAGTGAACGCGCATTACTCGTTGCTGCCGCGCGGGTTGTACACGGAGTCAAACGGGGCGAAGACGGTGATGGACCCGATCACACGGAACGAGAAGAGCCCGCTGGAGTATTACGAGGCGCAGAACGCGTACCGCATCGCCAAGCTGGCCGGTGCGGACCAGTATGCCCCGGACATTATGGCGCAGGTGCAGACGGACCTGCGGAACGCGCGTGATATCGAGCAGAACAAGCACGGCGACGAAAAGATGGAGATTACCTACGCCCGTGAGGCGGTGCAGCGCAGTGAAGATGCTCGCATCTCGTCGCTGCGGAAGCAGGTAGCGCAGCAGCGACAGGCCGAGATCGATGCACGGCAGGTGGCGCAGGCCCAGGCGGCGAACTCGCAGATGCAGGCACAGCAGAGTGCCCTGGATGCGGAGCGGGCGCAGGCTGCGGCGGACCGTGAAGCGGCGGAGCGTGCACGTGCTGAGGCTGCGGCGGCTAACGCCAATGCGGCTGCGGCTGCGGCACAGGCACAAGCAAATGCGGCCAACCAGTCGGTGGCGGCGATTCGCGAAAAGCTGAGAGCACAATTGAATGCGGTGCTGGCGACTCAGGAAACGGCACGCGGGTTGATTGTGACGCTGGGCGATGTGCTGTTCGACACGGGCAAAAGCGCGCTGAAGCAGAACGCGCAGATTTCGCTGGCGAAGGTGTCCGCGATCCTGATGCAGTATCCGGACCTGAAGCTGCAGATTGCGGGATATACCGATTCCACCGGGAGCGATGCGTTAAACCAGAAACTGAGTACCGACCGCGCAAAGGCGACCGAGGACTTTCTGGTAGCTCAGGGCGTGCAACAGGGCAACGTGAGCTACTACGGATTCGGCAAGCAGGACCCGGTCGCGGACAATGGGTCGGCTGCGGGTCGCGCTCAAAACCGGCGCGTGGAGCTGGTGGTGAGTGGGCCTTCCATTGGGGTGCAGACGCAGGAAATGGCGCCGGCTGCTGGGGCGACGAACTAAACGTCCGTGCGACGTGGCGGCTTTGGCCTTGCGGGGCTGGGGCCGCCTTTTGGTTTTGGGGGAAGGAAGAGCAAGAGCGTACGCAAGGTGCGCCAAGTTTCTGCGCAAAAAGACGCAAAGGGATTTAGGGAGGGCTTCGCGGCCTTGCGGAGACTTTGGGGTTTTTGCCTGTGCTTTGCTTTCGATCGCCAGTTTGCATCTGACGAGTGGGTGAGGTGCAGGGTGGCTTACAGCATTGCAGGGAAAGTGGCGCTGATTACGGGCGCGAGCGCAGGGATTGGACGGGCGACGGCGCTGGCACTGGCGGCGGAGGGCGCGGCGCTGGCGCTGTGTGCGCGCACGCTGGAGCGGGTCATGCCAGTGGTGGAAGAGGCGAGGGCGACGGGTGCGGCGCGGGTGCATGGGTTCGCGATGGATGTGAAGGATCGTGCGGCGGTGAATGCGGCGATCAGTTCCCTGCCTGCTGAGTTTGCCGAGGTCGAGGTGCTGGTGAACAATGCCGGGCTGGCGCGCGGGCTCGAGAAGTTGTGGGTGGATGATCCGGAGAATTGGGAAGAGATGATCGACACAAACACCAAAGGTCTGCTGTATGTGACGCGTGCGGTGGTGCCGGGCATGGTGGCGCGCGGGCGCGGGCATGTGGTGAATATGGGGTCGACCGCGGGCTGGCTGGCGTATGCCGGTGGCAGCGTGTATTGCGCAACGAAGGCTGCAGAGCGGTCGATCAGCGAGGGGCTGCGGATTGATGCGATGGGGACCGGCGTGCGGGTGACGAGCATCGACCCGGGAATGGTGGAGACGGACTTCAGCAAAGTGCGGTTTGGCGGCGACGCGGAGCGCGCGGCGAAGGTGTACGCGAACCTGACACCCTTGACGCCGGAGGATGTGGCGGAGGCGATTCGGTGGGCAGTGACGCGGCCGGCGCATGTGAATGTGTCGTCGCTGCTGCTGACGTCGATCGACCAAGCGAACTCGGTGACGTTTAATCGGAGGACTTCTTAGGGCTTTACCGCGGGCTGTGGATCGTTTTTGTGGAGTTTGTCTCCCCATATCTCAGAGTCGGGACATGGGCACGCCGGAGTTCCTTGCTAGACTGCTGCGATGGGTGAACGGCCGACGGTTTCGGTGGCGATGATCGCGCGGAACGAGGAGGCGAACCTGCCGCGGACGCTGGCGGGGCTGCGCTGGGTGGACCAGGTGGTGATCGTCGATTCGGGGTCGGTGGATCGGACTCCGGAGATTGCGCGGGAGTTTGGGGCGGAGCACAGCTTCAACCGCGACTTCAAGGGGCATGCCGAACAGAAGAACGTGGCGATTGCGCAGTGTACGGGTGATTGGATTTTACTGCTGGATGCGGACGAGGTCGTGACGCCGGAGTTGGCGGCGGAGATCCAGGCGGTGTTGGCGGCTTCCGACAAGGAGGCTTACTGGATTCCTCGGCTGAACGTGTTTTTGACGCGGTGGATGCGGCATGGCGGGCTGTATCCGGACGAGAAGCTACGGCTGTTCAAGCGGGGCGTGGCGACGGTGGATGAGAGCATCGGGCCGCATGGGACGCCGCAGTATGACCGCACGAAGGGTGCGCTGACGCATCATTTGGAGCATTATGGGTATCCAGACTTTGCCGGCTATCTGGACCACATGAATGAGTACTCGACCGGGACTGTGGCGGCGATGACGCGACGGAAGACGGGGCAATCGCAGGGGTGGATGCTGGTGCAGGCGTTCGTGAATCCGGTGTTTGGGTTTGTGAAGAATTACCTGCTGCGGGGTGGGTTTTTAGATGGTGCAGAGGGGCTGATCTTTCATGTGAATCATGCGGTGTACGCGCACTGGAAGTATGTGAAAGTGTGGGAGGCGCGAAAGCGCGCGGCGGTTTCTGCGTCTCGGTAAATAGCTGGTGAAGTGCGGAAGCGAATGGGGTTCGCGGCGCATCTGACGTTGCGATGCCTGACAACACAGTTCATTCCCCCGTGGGCGACCGCGTGTATTCGAAGATTGCCTGGCGGCTGCTTCCCTACCTGTTTTTTTTGTACATCCTGGCGTACCTGGACCGCGTGAACGTCGGGTTTGCGGCGCTGGAGATGAAGCGCGACCTGAGCCTGACGGATACGGTATACGGCACCGGGGCGGGCATCTTCTTTTTAGGGTCGTCGCTATTCGACCTGCCGAGCAACCTCATGCTGCAGAAGGTGGGGCCGCGGAAGTGGATTGCCCGGATCATGATCTCGTGGGGGCTGATCGCGAGCTGCATGGCCCTAGTGAAGGGCGCGCACTCGTTTTATGCGATGCGGTTTCTGCTGGGTATTGGCGAAGCGGGGTTTTTCCCGGGCATGATCCTGTACCTGACGTACTGGTTCCCTTCGGCGCAGCGGGCGAAGGCGGTGGCGCGGTTTATGACGGCGACGGCGGTGGCCGGGGTGATTGGTGCGCCCCTGTCAAGTGCGCTGCTGAAACTGGAGGGCGTGAGCGGGCTGCATGGATGGCAGTGGCTGTTCCTGGTGGAGGGCGTGCCGACGTTCCTGATGGGCTTTAGCGTGCTGGCCATTATGAAGGACCACCCGGACGATGCGGGATGGCTGACGGGTGAAGAGAAGAAGTGGCTGGATGATGAGTTGGAGGAGGACAGGAAGGAAGGCGGCGCACGGACGCACGAGAACCTGATGGACGCCTTCAAGATGCCGATGGTGTGGGTGCTGGCGGGCATCTGGTTTCTGGACCAGGTGGGGTTGTACACGGTGAATTTGTGGATGCCGTTGATCTTGAATGGGCTGATGCATGGAAACAAGAATGCGTCGATGGCGCTGAGCGCGGGCGATGCGAGCCACGTGGCGAAGTGGGCGGTGCTGCCGTACATTGCGGCGACGGTGGCAATGGTGGTGGTGGGCTGGTCGAGTGACAAGACGGGCGAGCGGCGGTGGCACATTGCGGGGTGCCTGGGGCTGGCGGCGATGGGGTTTGTTTGGGCGGGGCTGGCACACAGCTTTATCGCCGGGCTGATGGCGATGTGTCTGGCCGCGGTCGGGTACTGGAGCATCATGGGGCCGTTCTGGGCACTGCCGACGCGGGTGCTGGGTGGTCAGGCGGCGGCGGGAGGCGTGGCGATCATCACGATGGTGGGCGGGGTTGGGGCGTTTCTTGGGCCTTACCTGACGGGAAAGATGAAGGACATGACTCACTCGTTTGAGGGCGGGCTGTTTGCCGTGGCGGCAATGGCGGCGCTGGGGGCTTTGGGATGTGCGCTGCTGAAGGCTCCGGATGGGGCGAAGGCTGAGCTGACGGAGGGATAACGCTTGCGTGCGGCGGGTGAAATGGGCAAGGATGGTGTGCGCGCGGTTTACGCATACTTTCGGTTTTGAGGTTTTGTCTTGCTCGCTTTTGTGCGTTCTGCTTCCCTGCTTCGACGTTCCATGGTGGTGTGTGTTGCCGGTATTTCGCTGGCGTGTGCGGCCGTGGGGCAGACTGCGCCTCCACCGACGGATGCGCAAGTGAACCGGTTCGTGAGCGATCTGCTGGGGAAGATGACGCTGGACGAGAAGATCGGCCAGATGGAGCAGGCGGCGGGGCAGCCGTTTATGACGCCGGTGGCGAAGGCTAACGAGCTGGCGAAAAACGGGCAGGTGGGCAGCTTTTTGTTCACGACGGACCCGGTGCGGATCAATGAATTGCAGAAGATTGCGGTGGAGCAGAGCCGGCTGCATATTCCGCTACTGTTCGGGTATGACGTGATCCATGGGTTCCGGACGATCTATCCGATTCCGCTGGCGATGGCTTCCAGCTGGGATCCGGCTCTGGTGGAAAAGGGGCAGACCATGGCGGCGCGCGAGGCCCGGAGCGCCGGGGTGCAGTGGGCGTTTGCGCCGATGGTGGACATTGCGCGGGATGCGCGGTGGGGCCGGATGATGGAGTCGGCTGGCGAGGACCCGGTGCTGGGCGAGGCGATGGCGGCGGCGCAGGTGCGCGGGTTTCAAGGCGCATATGTGGGGGCGCCGGGGCACCTGATCAGCAGCGTGAAGCACTTTGCGGGGTATGGCGCGGCGGAGGGTGGGCGAGATTACGACAGCTCCAATATTTCGGACGACCTCTTGTACAACGTGTACCTGCGGCCCTATCACGCGGGGGTGAAGGCGGGCACGGCGACGATCATGTCGGCGTATATGGATTTGAATTCTGTGCCGGCGACCGGGAACACGTGGCTGCTGCAGGATGTGCTGCGCAAGGACTGGGGCTTCAAAGGCTGGGTGGTGAGCGACTGGGACGCGGTGAAGAGCCTGCAGGTGCATGGCTTTGCGGCGAGCCCGGCGGATGCGGCGGCGCGGGCGGTGAACGCGGGCGTGAACATGGAGATGACGAGCTCGACGTATCGGGATACGTTGAAGCAGAGCGTGGCTGCAGGTACGGTGTTGGTCGCGACGATCGATGCGCTGGTGCGGCCGATGCTGGCAACGAAGTACCGGATGGGGCTGTTTACGAATCCTTATGTGGACCTGGCGGTGTACAAGGCGGAGCAGGTGTCGGCGGAGCAAAGGGAGGCTTCGCGGAAGGCGGCGGAGCAGACGGCGGTACTGCTGCGGAATGAGGGTGGGGCGCTGCCTCTGCGTGCCGGCCTGAAGAACGTGGCAGTGATCGGGCCGCTGGCGGATTCGAAGCTGGACATCCTGGGTGGGTGGTCGATTCATGCGGACCGGGCAGATGCGGTAACGGTGTTCGAAGGACTGCGCGAGAAGCTGGCGGGGGCGCAGGTGATGACGACGACGGGGGTGGAGATCGAGCGCGGGTCGCCGACGATTTTCGATGAGCAGGTGGTGCCGGTTGCGCCCAAGCTGACCACCGATGCCGCGAAGGCTGCGGAGTTTCAACATGCGCTGGACCTGGCCAAGGCGGCAGATACGGTGGTGATGGTGCTGGGCGAGGCACAGACGATGAACAGCGAGAATGCGTCGCGTGCGTCGATTACCCTGCCGGGCGAGCAGGAGCGGCTGCTGGAGGCGGTGGTGGCGACGGGCAAGCCGGTGGTGCTGGTGGTGATGACGGGGCGGCCGGTGAACCTGACCTGGGCGAACGACCACGTGCCGGCGATTCTGAACATCTGGTACCCGGGGACGGAGGGTGGGCATGCGGTGGCAAACCTGCTTACCGGAGCGGTCAATCCTTCGGGGCATTTGCCGGTGACGTGGCCCCGAGATGCGGGGCAGGAGCCGCTGTACTACAACCAGAACATTCCGCAGAACCCGGAGAATGTGGCGCACCGATACTGGGACATGCCGAGTACACCGCTGTATCCGTTCGGGTTTGGATTGAGCTATGCGAGCTTTACGATGGGGGCGGCTTCAGTGGACGGGACGGTTTCGTCTTCGGGTGTTCTCAAGGTGAGTGTGCCGGTGACGAATACTTCTTCCGTGGCGGGGGCTACGGTGGTACAGATGTATACGCATCAGCGGGCGGGGAGCGCGGCGCGGCCTCGGCGGGAGTTGAAGGAGTTTGCCAAGGTGATGGTGCAGCCGGGCGAGACGAAGACGGTGTCGTTGTCGATGCCTGCGAAGGATTTGACGTACTGGAGTGCGGCTTCGCATACGTGGGTGTTGGAGCCGGGGGTGTTCGATGTTTGGGTGGGGTTGGATTCCCAAGCGGCGGGGCATGGGGTGTTTACGTTGACCAAGTAGGATCGGAAACCCATGTCTGAGAATCCGGACATGGGGCCATGGGTTGAGCCAGCGGCTTGTTGAGGCGAACAAAGGGATCTGGGTTCCTGCTTAGTGCGAGGAAAGCAGATCCCTTCACTTCGTTCCGGGAGGACAAACCATTGTGGCCGAGAGATGGAGCTTCGCTGAAGATGAACCCACCTTCATCGCGCTTAGAGTTCTCTCTGGAGAGCAAGAGTCTCGGGTGCGATGAAGGTGGGGCACCCGTGTTGTGTGGCGAATGCGGGTAGCGTTACTTGGTGGTGTGGGGTTGGAGGGCGAGGGCGCGGTATTTGTCGGCGAGGGGGACGTCGGAGAGGGCTTTGATGAAGACGCCGCCGACGACCGAGCGGGCTTGGAAACCTACTTGTTTGCCGGTGATGGTGTCGTACCAGTCGGTGAGGGGGACGCGGCTGGTGGTTTCATTGGTCCAGCGGTAGACGGGGTCGATGAGGGCGTTGAAGTCGTCGGGGTGGTCGGCGAGGGTGGCGGTCCAGACCTCCCAGTCGAGCTTGGTGTAGTCCTTGCGGCTGTCGAGGGGCAGGCCGTAGGTGTTGAGCTTGGTTTTGTAGAAGGCGATTTCGGTCTCGCGGATGTGATGGGGGAAGAGCTCGTAGCCCATGACCTTGTCCCAGACGAGGTTGTACTTCTGGCTCCAGGACCCTGGCTTGTCGAAGGCAAGCTTGTAGTGATCGCCGTCCTTGGCGAGCTCGATCCAGTCATTGACCATCTTGTGGGCAAGTGCCTGGTACTGGTCGGCGGTGCCCTTGTGGCCGAGGGTGCGGGCCATGCTGGCGTAGGCGGCGAGGCCGTCGATGGCCTTGATGCTGAGATTGGCATTGTGGGCGAGGTGGCCGGCGAAGTCGTCGGTGGAGAGCTGGTTTTCGGGGTTGAGGCCCTTCTCTTTCAGGTATTCGGCCCACTTGGTAAGCAGCGGCCAGAAGCGCTCGGCGAGAGCACGATCGTGGGAGGTGCGCTCGTAAGCGTCCATGAGGATGAGCATGTTGCCCGTTTCCTCGATGGGCATTTGGTCTTCTTCGGTCTTTTCACCGCCGCCGTACTCCTGGCCGTTGGCGAGGGGGTACTGGCCGAGGTCGTGGGGAGCGAAGGGGAACTTCCAGCGGTTCGGCATGGCGGCATACTCGAGCACGGGGAGCATTTGTGCCTTGAGCAGTGAGGGGTTGAAGAAGAGGAAGAGCGGGGCGGACGGGTAGAGGACATCGACCGTGGCGATGTCGCCATTGGAGAAGTTCTCTTTCGCGAAGAGCATGGGTTCGCCGACGGGGCCGGCGACGAGTTTGTGGGCGGCGATGGCCTGGCGGTAGGACAGGGTGCAGAGCCAGGCGTAATGCTCGCCAGCCGAGCGGGTGAGGTCGTCGACGAGCTGTTTGTCGAAGGCGAGGCCGCGGGCTTCGAGGGCGGCGTAGTCGCGGGTGGCCTCGTCGAGCATGGTGCTGACGGGCTTGTTATCGCGCTGCCAATAAGGGCGGAGGTTCTGCCCCATGAGCTGGATGGCGTATTCCTCGGTGTAGCTGAGAAGGATGTGACGGGCGACGGGTTCGGCGGAGACCTTGCCGAGGTTGAGGACGACAGCCATTTCGGGGACGAAGCGGTTGAGGGTGACCGGACCGTTCATGACGTCGGCCGGGGCGAGAGTGCCGTCCGCGGCAAACTGGCGCTCGGGATGGACGTTCATGGTGCTGATGGAATTTTCGTCCTTCGGCGTGACGAGGTGGAGATAGCCCCAGTCAATGCGGAGGTCATCGCCGGAGCGGTTGAGGACGCTTTGGTCGCGGGAGCCGACGGACAAGACGCTGGTGGCTGCAGTCTGGTTGCGGGTGAAGAGGACCTGCTGGCCCTCGAAACTGGTGGCGATGCCGGGGTTTGCGCCGAGGTAGACGCTGACGTCGTGGGGCTGGCCGTCGAGGGCGCGGACGGTCCAGGTGAGATAGGTCACGGGACGGCTAAGGAGGTCGAGATCGTCAAGGAAAGACGGCGTGAAGAAGGTGAGGTCGATCTCGACCAATGCATTGCCGAAGCGATAGCGAGTGTGCGTGGGAGTAAGCTGGGCGGCGAGCTGGTCGAGGGCGGGAATGCTCTCGGGGTCGCGGCCCATGATGCGGAAGGGCTTGCCGTCGATGCGAACGAGGCCGGTGAGCTGCTGCGGGTGACCGGTCCAGTGACGGGTGGGCGAGTCGGTGAGCTTATCCGTCTCAGACCAGATGCTGAAGTAGGGGTCGTGGGCGATGAGGGGCGTGGCGGGCGGACGCTCGTGCGCCTGGGCCAGCAGCGAGGTAGCGGCCATGGCGAAAGTGGAGAGCGGGGCGGCGGCGCGGAAGGCGCGGTGGAGCGTGGATTCTGTGGTGTGCTCGGTTGTTTTGATGGGAGTGATGCCGGCCATGCCTAACCCTTGCTTTCTGGACTTCCCTGCTGGAACTTGAACGGTCGCGTTGGTCGCGGCACGTCGAGGATTAGAACCTTATCGGCAGGAATATGTTGCAGCCTCAGTTCAATTTTTGCGGACGCCGTTCCCGGTCTGTGGGCCTGGGCCGCGACGGCACTTTTCGGTAGACGGAAGAGGAGGCATGGTGACGTGGCTACAGCCGCGATGTTGGGGTGTTACAGCTGAGTCCTGTCTATGACTCCTTTCTACTAGGGCGATCTACGGCAGGCGTTGCAGCGCGGCGGTGGAGCGGCGGCGGACGAGGGTGGGGATAAAGACGTGGGCCTGGCCGGCGGTTTCGGGGTCGCCGGTTTGGTCGAGGTGGAAGAGGCTAGTAAAGGCAGCCGAGGCGAGTTGCTCGCGGGGGACGGCGACGGTGGTGAGGCCGGGGTGGGTGTAGGCGCTGAGCTGGATGCCGTCGAAGCCGACGATGGAGATGTCGTCGGGAATGCGGAGGCCGTGCTCATAGACGGACTCCATGGCGCCAATGGCGGTGAGGTCGTTGGAACAGACGACGGCGGTGAAGGTGACGCCGGATTGGAAGATCTGCTCCATGGCACGATAACCACCCTCGACGCGATGGTCACCCTGGGCGATGCGGAGGGGGTCGACGGGGTTTCCGGTGGCCTGGAGCTGGGCTTCGAGGAATGTGTCGTGGCGCAGGCGGGCGGAGGCGAGGCCGAGCGGGCCGGCGAGGAAGACGGGGTCGCGGTGGCCGAGTTCGGCGAGGTGTTCGAGCGCGAGGAGGATACCGGCCTTGTAGTCGACGCGGACGCTGGCGATGCCGGGGCCGCTGCCCTCGGTGTCGAGGAAGACGAGGGGGATTTTGCGGCGGGTGAAGGCGTCGAGCAGGCGGTCGTCCATTTCAGAGGTCATGATGGCGACGGCGTCGACTTTGCGCTGCATCATGCGGGTGACGCAGAGTTCCATGCGGGCGGGGTCGTAGTTGGTGTTGGCGATGAGGATTTCTTTGCCGTGCTGGACGGCGACCGCTTCGAACGCCTTGACCAGTTCGGGGAAGAAGGGATTGGTGATGTCGGAGATGATGAGGCCGTAAAGGCTGGAGCGGCCGGAGCCGAGCGCACGGGCGTTGACGTCGGGGTAGAAGCCGAGGGCGGCGATGGCCTTGCGAACGCGCTCGGCCGTTGCAGGGCTGACGCTAGTGGAGCCATTGATGGTGCGGGAGACGGTGGCGGTGGAGACGCGTGCCTTGCGCGCGACGGCCGTAATGTTCATGGGCGACGAACTCCAACGGTGTGGCGATTTGCCTTCGAGGTCCAGCGCACGGGGAGGTGCGAGGGCAACTGAGAGGATACGGGCCGCGATGCAAGGGCGCAACCTGTATGTTGCCAGATGCAGGAGGGTTTGCGGCAGATAGACGGGATGGTTGCGCGGTTCCGGTGGACTTCAATGCGCGGGAATGGTATCGCTTACAGAGGCGCATTGCGGAGCAGGTGCAGGCTGTGCGTTGCCGTATTGCGAGCGGCAGACCCTTGGGTGCAGGAGAAGCTCGGCATGAACGTGTTGGTGACAGGCGGTTGCGGGTACATTGGCGGGACGGTCGCCACGATTTTGATGCAGGCGGGGCACCGGGTGACGGTACTGGACAGCCTGGTACACAGCCGGCGGGACCAGTTGCCGAAGGGCGCGGAGTTTGTCGAGGCCGACATCGCGAACCGCGAGGTGGTGGAGCGCGTGCTGCGCGATGTGCAGCCGGAGGGAGTGCTGCACTTTGCCGCGCTGATTGAGGCCGGCGAAAGCATGCAGAAGCCGGAGCTGTACTTCCGCAACAACACGGCGTCGACGCTGGCGCTGCTGGAGTCGATGCATGCGGTGGGCGTGAAGAAGCTGGTGTTCAGCAGCACGGCGGCGGTGTATGGCGAGCCAGAGGTGGTGCCGATTACGGAGACAGCGAAGCTGGAGCCGACGAATACGTATGGCGAGTCGAAGCTGCTGGTGGAGTACATGGTGAGCTGGCTGAATCGGCTGCAGGGGCTGCGGTATGCGTCGCTGCGGTACTTCAACGTGGCCGGGGCATTGCCGGGGCGCGGGGAGATGCACGAGCCGGAGAGCCACATTATCCCGCTGATTCTGGATGTGGCGCTCGGGCGGCGGCAAAGTATTTCGATTTTTGGCGACGACTACGACACGCCGGATGGCACGTGCATTCGGGATTACATTCACGTGAGAGACCTGGCGGATGCGCACATTCTGGCGTTGAAGGCGCTGGAGACGAAGGACAAGCTGATCTGCAACCTGGGAAATGGCACGGGATTTTCTGTGAAGCAGGTGGTGGAAGCGGCGCGACGGGTGACGGGGCACGCGATTCCGGTGGAGATGAAGGCGCGGCGCGCGGGCGACCCGGCGCGGCTGGTGGCGAGCTCGGAGCGCGCACGCACGGAACTGGGATGGACGCCGAAGATCACGAAGATCGACGACATTGTGCAGTCCGCGTGGGAGTGGCAGCAGCAGCGATACCGTATGGTGGATGGGTCCGCGCAGTAGAAGTGACGAATGCGATGAATAAGGAGCACGGCGTGGAAAGTAAGAACGCAACGACAGTTACCCTGGTAGCGCCGGCGCGGGTGAACCTAATCGGCGAGCACACGGACTATACGGGTGGGCTGGTGCTGCCAATGGCGATTCCGTTTACGACGCAGGCGACGATCGGGCCGGCGAGTGACGGCGGGTACACGTTCAAGACGGAGATGTTCGACGCGGAACGGAAGATGTCGGTCGAGGATCGCGGGGACGGCGTTGGTGACTGGAGCGATTACCCTGTGGGCGTACTGCGGCAGTTGCAGACGCTAGGGATCGAGATTCCGCCGTTTGTGCTGCACTTCAAGAGCAACGTGCCGCTGGGGTCGGGGCTGAGCTCGTCGGCGTCTGTGGAGGTCGCGACGTGCGTGGCGCTGCTGCAACATGCAGGGCAAACGCTGCCGGCGGAGACAATTGCGCTGCTGTGCCAGCGCGCGGAAAACGAATATGTGCATTCGCCGTGCGGCATTATGGATCAGTTTGTGGTGACGGCCGCGACGGAGGGCCATGCGCTGCTGCTGCACACACGCGACCTGCAGTTTGAGCTGCTGCCGATGAACCAGGGTGGGCTGGGGCAGTGCAAGGTGGTGGTAGCGAATTCGGGCGTGAAGCATTCGATCGGCGGTGGCGAGTACGGCAAGCGGCGGAAGGAACTTGAAGCAGGGCAGGCGCTGCTGGTGGAGCGCTTTCCTGGCGTGCGCGATTTGGGCGAGGCGTCGCTGGAGCAGCTCGAGCAGGTGAAGCCGGACATTTCGCAGGAGAGCTACCTGCGGTGCCGGCACATCATCAGCGAGAACGGGCGGGTGCTGCAGGCGCGCGAGGCGATGCTGGCCGGCGATGCGGTGCGGCTGGGCGCGATCATGACGGCGGGGCACGCGAGTGAGCGCGATGACTTTGCGGTGAGTGTGGAGGAGGTCGACTTCCTGGTGGAGACTGCGGTTGCGCTGGACGGATGCCACGGGGCGCGGCTGACAGGTGGCGGCTTTGGCGGGTGCACGGTGAACCTGGTGGATGGCGCAAAGGCCGAGGCGTTTACCGCTGCGCTGCGGGCGGCTTACAAGCAGCGGTACGACATCGACGCGGAGGTTTTTGTGTGCGACGCGGTGGATGGTGCCATGGCGCGATGGGCGCAGGAAAAAGACGGGATGAGGTAACGGATGGACGAGCTTTTTTTGCAGACACCGCATCGGCGATGGAACGCGTTGACGGCGCAGTGGGTGGTGGTGTCGCCGCACCGCACGCAACGGCCGTGGCAGGGGCAGACGGAAGAGAAAAGCACGACGGATGTGCCGCAGTACGATCCTCAGTGCTACCTGTGCCCGGGCAATGTGCGAGCGGGCGGGCACACGACGCCGAAGTATACGGACACGTATGTGTTTCAGAATGACTATGCCGCGCTGATGATCGACAGCCCGGTAGCGCAGATAGATGTAGACGGCGCGGGGCTGCTGAAGGCGGAAAGTGAGCGCGGGATCTGCCGGGTGCTGTGCTTCGATCCACGGCATGACCTGACGCTGGCAACGATGCCGGTGGAGGGGATTCGGCGGGTGGTGGAGGTTTGGGCCGAGCAGGAGACGGAACTGGCGGGGCGCGGCGACCTGCAGTACGTGCAGATTTTTGAGAATCGCGGGGCCATGATGGGCGCGAGCAATCCGCATCCGCATGGGCAGATTTGGGCGACCGAGCACATTCCCGACGAGCCGATGGCGGAGATGGCGGCGCAGAAGGCGTACCTGGCGCAACACGGCCGAACGCTGCTGGCGGACTACCTGGCGATGGAGTTGAAGGCCGGGGAACGCGTGGTGGCGGAGAACGAGATGTGGGTCGCGGTGGTTCCCTTCTGGGCGGTTTGGCCGTTTGAGGTAATGCTGTTGCCGCGCGGGGCGGCGGCGACGATGCGGGGGTTGAACGATGCCCAGCGCGCGGGTCTAGCGGCAATGCTGAAGACGGTCACAGCCGGGTACAACCGGGTGTTCGAGACGCCATTTCCGTATTCAATGGGGTTTCACCCGGCGCCGTGCGATGGCGAGGAGCACCCGGAGTGGGTGCTGCACGCGCATTTTTATCCGCCGCTGCTGCGGTCGGCGACGGTGCGGAAGTTTATGGTCGGGTTTGAGCTGCTGGGGTCGCCGCAGCGGGACATTACGGCCGAAGGTGCGGCGGCGACGCTGCGGGCGTGCATGGGCCGCTGAGGGTTCGGGTCTTCACGATTTCGCCAGGACGCGTCATGCAGTGAGAGGACGCGTCCTTTTCGTTGCTCGCTACGTCTTCGTCAGTATTCCCTGGCTTTGAGGTTTCTGTGCGCGCTTCGCTTCGTGCTGCATTTTGTTCGATGCCGCTGGCTTTGGCTGCCTGTGGCTTGGTTGTCGAGGCACAGAACGCGCCATTGCCGCGGCCTTCGCTGTCGCAGCCGGCGATGTCTCCGGATGGCAAGGAGATTGCGTTTGTGAGCGGGGGCGATCTGTGGGTGGTGGCGAGCGCGGGTGGGCAGGCGCACCTGCTGGTGTCCGACCCGGCGGAGGAGTCGCGGCCGTTGTACTCGCCGGACGGGACGAAGCTGGCGTTCATGTCGACGCGGACGGGCGCGGGAGACATTTACGTACTGACGATGGCGACGGGCCAGTTGCAGCGGATCACGTATTCGGACGCGCCGTCGAACCTGGACGGCTGGTCGCGCGATGGGGAGTGGCTTTACTTTACGTCGGGCGCGACGGATGTGGCGAACCAGGGCGACGTGATGCGGGTGCACTCCACGGGTGGGACGCCGATGGAGGTGTCGCACGAGCGGTACATGAATGAGTTTGAGAGTGCACCTTCGCCGGATGGCACGCAGGTGGCGCTGGTGGCAAAGGGGATTTCCAGCGCGCAGTGGTGGCGGAATGGGCACGCGCACATCGATGAGACGGAGATCTGGCTGAAGCCGGTGGCGGGCGAGGGTGGCTATCGGAAGCTGGTGAGCGCGGACGCGAAGCATGCGTGGCCGATGTGGTCGGCGGATGGAAAACGGCTGCTATATATGGGGGACAAGAGCGCGGATGGCGGGCCGGGGCACGAGAACCTGTACGAGGCGGACGTGGCAAGCGGCCAGACGAGGGAGCTGACGCACTTCACGAACGGACGGTTGTTGTGGCCGACGATCGGCGAGGGCGGGAAGACGGTGGTCTTTGAGCGGAACTTCGGCATCTGGAAGGCGGACGCGCGGTCGGGGAAAGCGGAAGAGGTAAAGATCACGCTGCGCGGCCTGCCGAGTGGGCCGGGCGTGGAGCACCAGCCGATTACGGCGTGGTCGGGGCTGGCGCTGTCGCCGGACGGGAAGAAGATTGCCGTGACCGGGCATGGCGAGGTGTTTGCCGCGGGCGCGAAGGATGGTGGCGAGGCCCAGCGGCTGACCCATACCGAGGCCGAAGAGGCGGATCCGCGCTGGGAGGCGAACTCGGCGAAGTTGATCTATCGCAGTGAGCGTGGGGGCGGGTCGAACCTGTATGAGTACGACTTTGCGACCAGCACGGAACGCGGATTGACGCATGGGCCGGCGCTGGACACGAATGCCCTGCCCTCCCCCGATGGGAAGATGGTCGCATTTGTTCGCGATCGCAAAGAGCTGCATGTGCTGACGCTGGCGGGCGGGCAGGACAAGGTGGTCGCGACGGGCGAGATCAACGAGTACCAGGCGGATGCGCTGGCGTGGTCGCCGGATTCGAAGTGGGTGGCGTATGTGCCGACCGGACTTGCGGCGTTTACTAATGTCTGGGTGGTGCCGGCGGATGGCAGCGCGGCGGCGCGGGAAATCACCTTTCTGGCGAATGGCCAAAATGCGAGCCAGCTTGCCTGGTCGCCCGATGGAAAATACATCCTGTTCGACACGGCGCAGCGCGCGGAGACGCCGCAGCTGGCGCGCGTGGACCTAACGCCGCATGTGCCGGTGTTTCGCGAGGACCAGTTTCAGGACCTGTTTCGCAAGCAGGCGACGCCGGGCGGGCCGGAGACGCCGGTGAGTCCGAATGACCGGACTGAGGGGCCGGAGCAACCGGCGGCTGCGGAGGACAATGCCGGGGACGGTGGAATGGACGCGCAGCAGACCACGCCGGCAGCACCTACGGAGGCGGCGGTACCGGGGGCGCGACGGGCCGGTGCGGTAAAGCCTGTGGAGCCTATCAGAATTGTGTTCGAAGGCATTCGGGAGCGACTGACGCTGCTGCCGCTGGGCGGCCTGGGCGTGCGCACGCCGGTGATCAGTCCGGATGGAAAGACGCTGGCGTTCCTGGCCGAGGTTGCGGGGCAACAGAATGTGTACACGTACTCCCTCGATGAGTTGGCGCGGGAGCCGGCGACGCCGCGCCAGTTGACGTCGGACCCCGGCAACAAGAGTGCAATGGCGTGGACGCCGGATTCCAAGGGGCTCTATTACCTGCAAGGCAGCGACCGGCGCGGCACGGAAGCTGCAGCAGCGGGCGGCGGTGTGCGCACCGTGCTGCTGGCTACGCGTACACCGAAACCGGTGGCGGTCACGGCCGCGATCGACGTGGACTTTGAGAAGGAAAAGATGGTGGTGTTCGACGAGGCGTGGACGACGCTGGACCGTCGCTTTTTCCGCGCCGACTTCAACGGTCGGGACTGGGCGGCGTTGAAGATCAGCTGGACGCCGTATATCGCGGGTGCGCGAACGGGGCCGGAGTTGCGGCGAGATGTGAACCTGCTGATCGGGGAGTTAAACGCTTCGCACTCCGGCATCAGCAAACCCACGCCACCTGCGGTGCGTACCGGGCGTCTAGGGGTGCGGTTTGAGCGCGCAGCGTATGAGGGCGGGGGCGCGCTGGTGATCCGCGAAATTGTGCCGCTGGGCCCGGTGGCGTTGGAGGGCAGCGTGCATGTGGGCGATCGCCTGCTGGCTGTGAATGGCGAGCCGGTCGGGCCGGGGGTGAACTTGGACCGGCTGCTGGAGGACAAGGCGGGGCGGCGCATCGTCCTGTCGATTGCACCGGGCGGAGACAGCGCGAAAAAGCACGATGCTGCCGTACGGCCGGTGACACTGCAGGTGGAGAGCGGGCTGCTGTATCGCGCGTGGGTGGAGAGCCGGCGCGCGTACGTGGATAGGATCTCTGGCGGCAAGCTGGGGTATGTGCACGTGGCGGCCATGGGCGATGCCGATTTAGCGCAGCTGTATCTTGATCTGGATGTGCTGAACCAGGCCAAACAGGGCGTGGTGGTGGACGTGCGCAACAACAACGGCGGCTATGTAAATGGGCGCGTAATCGACGTGTTTGCGCGGAAGAACTACCTGCTGGGCACGCCGCGGGATGGAGCGACCGCGCCGATGCGTCAGGCACTGGGGCAACGCGCGCTGGGGCTGCCGACGGTGCTGGTAACGAACGAGTCCACCCTAAGCGACGGAGAGGACTTTACCGAGGGGTATCGCACGCTGGGGTTGGGCCGGGTGGTAGGAACACCGACGGCGGGCTGGATCATCTTTACGGGAGCGCAGCGGCTGATCGATGGATCACAGGTACGCGTGCCAGGGGACCGCATCAGGGATACGCGCGGGCAGGATCTGGAGATGCATCCACGGCCGGTGGACGTGGAGGTGCTGCGCGACCTGGGCGAGACGGAAACGGGGGAGGATACGCAACTACACAAAGCGGTAGAGGTGCTGCTGCGGGAGAGCCGATGAGGCTTTCCGCAGCTGCGCCTTGCTGAGCTGCCCTTGGCTTAGCGATGCGGAGCCGGGCGGTTGAGTTTCACCGATGGCTTTTTCGCATGTTCGGCGAGGCGACTTGTCCACCAACGATCGCTGGCGATCTGGGGCGGAGCTATGCGTCAGGCGTCTACGAACGGGATGCAATGACCTGAACTGCACTTTGCCCACTGAGCATGTGCGTTTCAGGACATGTTTTGCTTGTTGTTTTTTTTAGCAAATGCGCCCAGAGACTACGGGCGCTTAGTTTGTTGGCGTCCCCGACGGGATTCGAACCCGTGTTACCGCCGTGAAAGGGCGGGGTCCTAGGCCACTGGACGACAGGGACGCTTGAAGCGGAGCGCGAACGCTCTGGCCAAGTTTGAGGTTAATGGCAGGGCGGCAACTTGTCAAAAGATGCGCGTGCTGAACACCGAACACGGGGCAGCATCGACATGAATACCGTGAGATGGCTCACTGTGCGGCGACTATGAAGTGCTGGAATGGGATGAAGTGCCGGTGCTTCTTCTCCGTGAGTGGTGCGTGCAGTCTCGCACTCATACCTGCGCGACCCTGCATGTGACCGTCATTGCTGCGGAGGCGCAAGCGTGCTGCGAGACGCGTACGGGTTTGCACGAGGGTGCGTCCAAGCGCAAAGCACTTATGATGAGGGCACCATGTTGACCGCTTACCATGATGCGAACGGCCACCTGCACGTGCACGATGAGAGCCTCGCCACGGCGCGGTGGATCGACCTGTATCACCCGACGAAAGACGAGGAGCGTCAGGTGGAGGCGGCACTCGGCATCGACATTCCAACGCGCGAAGACATGCGCGAGGTGGAAAGCAGCAGCGCGCTGTATCGGGAACATGGCGGCACGTTTGTGACCGTGCGCGTGGTGACCCGCGATCCGAACCAACAACCACGCCTGGCGTCCATCACACTGGTGCTGGTGCGCGACGTTTTCCTGACGCTGCGCTATGCAGAGCCGATGTCGTTTCAGCAGTTTGTGAGCAAAACACAAAAGCCGGAAACCACGTTTGAGTCTGCTGCTTCCGCAATGCTTTGCCTGCTGGAGACAATCGTGGATCGAAATGCGGACCTGCTGGAGGAGGTTGGTGATGGCCTGGACCCGATTTCGCTGGAGATTTTCTCGCAGAACGCAGGGTCGATGAAGACCATTGCCGCGGCCGACCTGGGACGCGTGCTGAAGAAGATTGGGCAGAGTGGCGATCTGACATCAAGGGTGCGTGAAAGCCTGCACAGCGTGGGCCGGGCAGTTCCCTTTTTGGAGATGGAGACGATGCCGCAGGCCCTGGCGAGCCGGCTGAAGACGCTGGCGGGCGATGTGAAATCGCTGCTGGAGCACGACACGTTTCTGCAGACACAGATCCAATTCCTGCTGGACTCAAACCTCGGGCTGATTTCGATTCAGCAAAACGCGATCATGAAGACGCTGAGTGTGGCGACGGTGGTGTTTCTGCCGCCGACGCTGATCGGGTCCATTTACGGTATGAATTTCGAGCGGATGCCGGAGCTGCACTGGCATCTCGGCTATCCGTGGGCGTTGCTGCTGATGCTGTGTTCGGCGGGTGGGTCGCTGCTGTATTTTCGGGCGAAGCAGTGGCTTTAGGGCGGAGTTTGGCGAGCTTGATGGGAGTGCGGGCAGTGTGCGAGACTTAGAGGTGCGCCGGGATGGTGGAACTGGCAGACGCAGCGGACTCAAAATCCGCCGAGGGCAACCTCGTGGGGGTTCGACCCCCCCTCCCGGCACCACTTTTGCAAGGGTTTGATGGAGTTGGCCTCTCATTCAGGAGAGGCCAAACTTGTCTGGCGACGACGGAGCAGTCGGGGCTTTGATCAGGCTTGCGCTTGGGACCGCGCCTTTGTATGCGGCTTTTGTGGGTCAGCACGAGCTGGTTTGTAATGGGCCGGCGGGCTTGTAAGTGCTGAGGATGATGCCGGACGGTGTTGAGCTTGTACGGATGAGCTCGAAGCTTCGCGGCGGCGTACCAGTGGCAAAGAAGCGCTTGCCTGTGCCCAGCAGAACGGGGTAGACGAGGAGCAGGACCTCGTCCACAAGGCCGTGTTCGAGCAACGTCGAGGTGAGCGTGGAGCTGCCCCAGAGGATGAGGTCCGGCCCGTCTTGCGACTTGATGCGGCGAAGATCGTCGACGAGGCTGGGGCCAAGGGCGACGAAAGGACCCCACTGAAGGCTCTCCGGACGGTGAGTCGCAACGTATTTCGTCGCGGCGTTGAGGCGGTCGGACATCGGGCTGCTCGGAGCGTTGGGCCAGAAACCGGACCAGAGATCGTAGGTGCGCCGGCCAAGCAGCAGATCGAAGCTCGCACTCGAGGCGTCGAGGATTGCGTCACGGCCGGCGGGGGTGCGATAGGGCGCGGTCCAATCGGCGTGGGGAAAACCGTCATCGTCGGTGGAATGCTGGATGACGCCGTCCAAGGAGATGTGTTCCATAATTTTGAGGGTTCGCATGACGAGTCTCCCGTGGGTGCGTGATCGGACTGTGTACAGAACACGGAGATCCCGGAATTTTTGTAGCAATCCTTCACGCGGGATTTTATCCCGACTATCGCGACAAGGTCGATTGGTACAGCGGATGAATGCGCTTTCGCCAGCGAGCCTGTATGGCGGCGACCAGGCGGCTCTTCGTACGACGGGTGTCTCGGTAAGGTGGTTTATGGGTCACATGGCGTATCGTTTCTGCAAGGGATGACTGCATGTGCGTCTGCATCGCCGAGAAGTTGCAGTCCGAAAACAGGCTTGAGCAGGTCGCGGCAACCATACTCCACCCTCACAACACGGCGCGGTACCGAGCCGGCAGCGCGCTGCGCACGTTTCGCTTGAAGCGCCAGAAGGATTCACCATGCGAGCACTTCGCTTTGCGCCACGGCGCGTTCCCACGGCTCTGGCCATCCTGGCCTTTGCCATGCCGAGTGTTTCCGCACGCACACAGACAAAAGCCGCAGCAACCGCAGTGACTGTTGCAGCAACGCCTGCAGTGCAGGCGTCGAACGGCGCTGCTCCCGGACAGCCGACAGCGCCTTCGCGCGCGACCGCCGCAAAGATCGCGACGCTGCCGACGCCTTTTCCTCCCGGACTCATTCAAGGTATCGATGCAAAACAGGAGGGACAGGCGATACGTACCCACCTATCGGAGGTGATCCGGTACTTCCGCATGTCTCTTAGTCCTGTGCAGAAAGTTGGGGAACCCAGCGACATTCTGTATGTGCAGCAGGTGCAGAGTGAAGCCACGCAGATCGGTCAGCTTGCATTCAGGGCGGCCCGCGGGCAGGCAGGCTTTCTGACGCGGCTCCCTTCGGCGGTTGGCGCCACCCCCGGCGACACGCCCGTAGAAGCGAACAAGGTAAACGAGCGGCTACATGCGGTGGCTGCCAAGATCAACGATCTTGAGACGCAGAACACGACGCTGGACACGCAGCTGGAGACGGCCAAGCGGACACAGCGCGGCGCCCTGGAGGACCAGAAGGGCGACGTCGCCGGGCAGCTCAAGCTATACTCGGCGATCTTCAATGCGCTGCAGAAGATTGTGACGTCGTCCAGCGGTCAGTCTGCCGGCTTAGAGGGCGATATCGATCGGCTGCAGCATTCCGCGCCTGAGTTAGTGGACGCAAACTACAAGCCGGTGAGCAGCACGATTGAAAGCATCGCCTCAGTTCGGGACGCGGGCGTGACCAGCCAAGCCACCATGCTGTTTCAGTTGATGAGCACGCAAAACGCCATCGACGAGCGCATGCGGGAGCTGCAGTTGCTCCACAACCAAGCGGAAGCGCTGCGCACACCCCTGACCAAGGTGCTGATCGGCACACTTGCAAAGACTCAGACCATTGAGCAGGACACGGGATTTACTGCCAGTGACCTCGCCGCGAAGGCCAAGCAGTACGACGACCTGACGAATGCGTTCAACACGCTGTCAGACATTGCCATTCCGCTGAGCTAAGAGGTGCTGGTACTGGAGCAGGCACAAGGCACGCTGGTGACTTGGCGAGCGAGCGTGGACGCAGAGCAGAAGAGCATCCTGCACGTGTTGCTGCTGCGCATAGGGGCGATCGCTGTGCTGCTGGGCATTATTCTCGGAATCGGTATGCTGTGGCGCCAGGCGGCAACACGCTACATCCAGGACGTTCGACGCAGGCGGCAGATCTTGTTAATTCGTCGACTGGTGATCGGATTCCTAAGTGGCGTTGTGCTGATTATGGGCTTCGTCACACAATTTAACTCACTTGCGACCTTTGCCGGATTTATCACCGCCGGCATTGCAGTGGGGCTGCAGACGATCCTGCTGTCTGTCGCGGCATATTTCTTTATTGTGGGCCGGTACGGCATCCGAGTTGGCGATCGCATTACGGTGGCGGGCGTGACGGGTGAAGTGGTTGAGGTAGGGCTGGTGCGTTTTTACCTGCTGGAGCTAACCGGCAGCGGAACGGAATTGCATTCCACCGGGCGGGTTGCCGTCTTTGCGAATTCTGTGCTGTTCCAGACGGGAACGCCACTCTACAAACAACTGCCAGGAACCGGCTACGCGTGGCATGAGATTGCTTTAAAGATTAAGCCGGCAAGTAATTACCAACCGGCCCTCAAGGCTGTCCGTGAGATTGTCGATCGGGTATACGCCACTTACAAGAGTGCCATTGAAACGCAGCACCGGGGCGTAGAGGTGTGGATGGACACTGCAATCGAAGCCCCCGGCGTGGAAGCCCGGCTCCAGCTTACGGAGGGGATGCAATATGTCGTTTTGTATCCCGTATTGCTGGAAAATGCGGCGGAGACGGATGGATCCATCGTGGAACAGGTTACTCACCTGCTGCGCAGTGACCAGGAGGCGGCGCAGGCGATTGACGGGACGCCCACGGTGCGTGCGGTGGTGAAGAGCTGACGTTACCACTTAAACACTTTCCCATGCTGTCAAGAGACTTTCATGCTCATCAGAATTGGCTCCTACTACGTGCGGACCTTGGATGTGAGACGAGGTACTGACTGCTGAGCGAACGGTATATCCGAGATTGATTTGCCGCTGCTTAGAAGGTGGCTACGTTCTCGGGAAGCACCTGAACTCCTCCCTGCTCATCGTGATCTTGCACGACTGCCTCTCGGATGAGAGTGCAGAAACTTCGCCCCTGCTTGCGACACCAAGACGCTTCGAGATCGTTCGCGACATTGGTGCTCTGCAAGAAGCGATCACATGGCGGCAGTTACAAGCTCAGGAGTACTTAAAGGAAGGAGCTGAAGTGTCTCGCGGCCACCTTACTCCTTTCCTGCTAAGGCAAGATTAAGTTGAAGAACATTGACTCGTGGCTCTCCCAGAAGTCCGAACTGACGCGGTTGCGTATGGCCTGTGACGAGCGCATGCAGCTTGACTGCATCCAAGTTGCGTTCTTTTGCAACGCGGGCGATCTGGTAGATGGCGGCAGCTGGTGTGATGTCGGGATCGAGTCCTGAGGCCGATGCCGTCACAAGGTCAACAGGAATAGGCAACCGATTGGATTCGGTTGTACTGCTGGTGTTCACCCGATCCACGAGCGCCTTATTCGTGGGTGCAAAGTTTGATCCTGAGGAAGCGCTAGCATCATAGCCGGTGCCGGCCGCGGAGGGCCTGCTGTGAAAGTAACCTGGGCCAGTAAACGGCTGACCGATGAGCGCGGAGCCGACCAGTTCGCTATGACGATACATCAGTTGACCGTCTGCCTTTGACCGCATGGTGAGTTGCGCCATGCCTGTAACCAATAGGGGATAACCAATGCCGAGCAGCAGAGCCGTGACGATGGTGTAGCGAGAGGCTGTGAGCAGAAGTCGTTTCATAGAACACTCCAGAGTTGGTACTAGGCGAGGTGAAGCGTGAACAGAAGCATGTCCAGCAACTTGATTCCAACAAAGGGCACGATGATGCCACCCAGGCCGTACACCAATAGGTTGCGCTGCAGCAACGCGGCGGCAGACATGGGCTTGTAAGTGATGCCGCGCAGGGCCAAGGGAATAAGGCCGACGATAATCAATGCATTGAAGATAACGGCGGAGAGTACGGCAGATTCTGCGTTGTGCAGGTGCATAATATTGAGCGTGTTTAGCACCGGAAAAACGCCGGCGAACATGGCCGGAATGATGGCAAAGTACTTTGCGATGTCGTTGGAAATGGAAAACGTCGTCAACGCGCCGCGCGTCATGAGGAGCTGTTTGCCAATGCCGACAATCTCAATGAGCTTAGTCGGATTGCTGTCGAGATCGACCATGTTGCCGGCTTCCTTCGCGGCCTGGGTACCGCTGTTCATCGCAACGCCGACGTCGGCTTGGGCAAGTGCGGGCGCGTCGTTGGTGCCATCCCCGGTCATGGCGACGAGCTTTCCTTCCGCCTGTTCGCGCTTGATCAGATCCATTTTGTCTTTCGGTTTGGCTTCCGCGAGAAAGTCATCCACGCCGGCTTCACGGGCGATCGCTGCCGCGGTAAGTGGGTTATCGCCGGTGATCATGATGGTGCGGATGCCCATGGCACGAAGTTGCTCAAAGCGCTCTTTCATGCCGCCTTTGACAACATCCTTAAGATAAATGACCCCCATGGCGCGTCCATTCTCTGCGACGACGAGCGGTGTGCCGCCCTTGTTAGAGATATCTTCCACGGCACGGCGAACTTCGGCAGGCATGGGATTGCCGAGTTGTTGCAGGTAGTTGGCGATGGCGTCCACGGCACCTTTACGGATGCTGCGACCATCCACCTCGATGCCGCTCATGCGTGTGTTTGCGGAGAAGGGGATGAACTCTGCGTTCAGCTGGCTCAGTTCCCGGCCGCGCAGATCGTACTGCTCCTTTGCGAGCACGACGATGCTTCGGCCCTCGGGTGTTTCGTCGGAGAGCGACGATAACTGCGAGGCGTCGGCAAGCTCCGCCGCGCTGACGCCCGGTGCAGGAACAAACTCCGCAGCCTGACGATTGCCAATGGTGATGGTGCCTGTTTTATCGAGCAGGAGCGTGTTCACGTCGCCGGCCGCCTCGACTGCACGGCCTGACGTTGCAAGCACATTGTGCTGCACCAGGCGGTCCATGCCAGCAATACCGATGGCGGAGAGCAGGCCGCCGATGGTCGTTGGGATCAGGCAGACGAGTAATGAGATGAGTACGAACACCGTTTGCGGTGCGCCGGAGTACAGGGCGAACGGCTGCAAGGTGACGACTGCAAGCAGGAAAATGATGGTGAGGCCGGACAGGAGAATGTTGAGGGCAATCTCGTTGGGAGTCTTCTGCCGCTCCGCACCTTCCACGAGAGCAATCATACGATCGAGAAAGGTTTCCCCAGGGTTCGAGGTGATACGGATGGTCAGCACGTCGGACAGCACGCGTGTGCCGCCGGTGACTGCCGAGCGATCGCCCCCGGCTTCACGAATGACGGGTGCTGACTCGCCGGTGATTGCCGACTCATCGACGGAGGCAACGCCTTCGGTCACCTCCCCGTCGCCTGGAATCATTTGTCCGGCGATGACTCGGACCAGATCATCCTTGCGCAGCTGCGAGCTTGGGACTTCCTCGACGTTGTTGTTGCGCACAACATAGGCTGTCGTGTCCGACTTGGCCAGCCGCAGCGCGTCGGCCTGCGCCTTACCGCGACCTTCTGCCATGGCTTCCGCGAAGTTGGCGAACAACACGGTAAACCAAAGCCACAGGGTGATCTGCAGATCGAAGCGGAAGTGGCCGTGATGGGTGACCAGATTCTGAACAAGGAGCACGGTGGTGAGAACGCTTCCGAGCTCCACCACAAACATGACAGGATTTTTCATCATGACACGCGGGTTCAGTTTTTCAAGCGCATCCACCGAGGCTCGCCGCATGATGTGCGGGTCGAACAAAGAACGTCGTTTGGTTTGGCTGGACATGATCGTTTTCTTTCTTTGGTTAGAACAGTTGTCCGGCACGCATGAGCAGGTGCTCTAACACCGGACCAAGCGACAGCACAGGAAAGAAGGTGAGCGCGCCCACAATCACGATGACGCCAGTGAGTAAGAGGGTGAAGAGAGGTGTCTTGACGGGGAAGGTGCCGGCGGTCTCTGGCGCGATCTTTTTGCCGGCGAGATTGCCTGCGATCGCAAGCATCGGGATGATCATCATGAACCGACCGAAGAACATGGCTACTGCAAGCGAGTAGTTATACCAATGGGTGTTGGCGTTGAGGCCCGCGAACGCGGAGCCGTTGTTGCCTGTGGCAGAGGTGTAGGCGTAGAGGATTTCGCTCAGGCCATGCGGTCCGTGGTTTGCAAGGCTGCTCAGGCCGAGGTTCGGCATCATAATGGTGACCGCTGAAAAGCCAAGGATAAGTAGCGGAAAGATGAGCAGATACAGCATCGCCATCTGTACGTCGAAGGCTTCGATCTTTTTCCCCAGGTATTCCGGCGTGCGACCTACCATCAGGCCAGCGATAAATACCGCCATGATGACAAAGACGAGCATGCCGTAGAGTCCCGCGCCCACGCCGCCAAAGACGACTTCGCCCAAGAGAATGTTCACCATGGGAACCATGCCGCCGAGAGGGGTGAAGCTATCGTGCATGGCGTTGACCGCACCACAACTTGCATCGGTAGTAACGGTAGCGAAGAGCGCGGAGTTTGCGATACCGAAGCGCACCTCCTTGCCTTCCATGTTGCCCCCAGCCTGTGTCTGCGACACTGCTGCGTCCACGTTGTGGAAGGCCGGATTGCCGTGCGACTCAGCCCAATACGTGGTGAACGTGCCGGCAAACCATAGCACGACCATGGCTGCCAGCACGGCCCAACCGTGTTTCGGCGACTTCACCATCTGGCCGAGGGTGATGCATAAGCCAGCTGGGATAAGGAAGATCGACAACATCTGTAAGAAATTTGTAAGTGGTGTTGGGTTCTCAAACGGGTGGGCACTGTTCGCGTTGAAGAAGCCGCCGCCGTTCGTACCCAGCATCTTGATGGCTTCCTGCGATGCGACCGGACCCTGTGCAATCGTCTGCGTGGTGACCGTGGTCGACTTACCGTCCGTGCCGGTGATTGTCTGTGGTTCTAACAACCTGGCGGTGTCGTAAGGCTTGAAGTTTTGCACGACGCCCTGCGACACGAGGACGAGGGCGAACACGATGGAGATTGGCAGCAGCACCCAAAGTGTTCCGCGGGTCAGGTCGACCCAGAAGTTGCCCAGCGTCTTCATCTCGCGACGTGCGATACCGCGCACAAAGGCGATGGCAAGGGCGAGACCTACGGCAGCCGACCAGAAGTTATGAGTCGCCAGGCCGAGCATTTGGGTCAGGTAACTCATGGTGGTTTCCGGCACATACGCTTGCCAGTTGGTATTGGTAGTAAACGAGATTGCAGTGTTCAGCGCAAGCGCGGATTCCACCCCGGGCAGGTGCTGCGGATTGAGCGGCAGCAGGTGCTGCAGGCGTTCGATGAGATAGGTCAGCAGAAGCGTCGCGGTGCTAAAGACGAGCATCGCCATGGCGTACTGCGTCCAGCGCATCTCCTCATTGGCGTTGACACCCGTTGCGCGGTAGAGCAGACGTTCACATGGGCCGAGTAGGGGGTCAAGAAAGGTTTTGCGGCGTTCGAAGACTGCTGCCATGTAGGCACCCATCGGCTTGGCCAATAAGAGCACAGCGGCGATGAACAGGGCGATTTGTAACCAGCCGTTCAGGGTCATGATTAGAACTTCTCCGGTCGCAGCAGGGCGTACACAAGATAGACCATCAGCAATGCCGACAGTACGAGGAGGATGACATTGAGTATCATTGTCGGGTTCCTTTCAGGCTGTCGCAGCCACGGATATAGGCGAAGCCAACGCCGAACAGAAAGGTAACGAGTACGAAGGCGAGCACGTCCATGGGAGACTCCGTTCAAAAGTGATAGGTGAAGTCGCCGGCAACAACAAATTGGGTCGACTTGGTACCGAGGTCATAGGCGGGTAGATCGTAAGAGTGCTCAATACGCAGTTCCGGGCGAAAGAGAATTGTCGATCCAATCCAGTGGCCATAGCTGATCAGGTGCTCTGAATACTTTGTCGTGTAGCCAGTGCGCTGGCCCTTGATGTCGTCAACGAACTCGTTCCGGAACGAGAGGTAATTGTGCGTGTTGATTGCGCGCTCCAGATAGTTCACGACGGCAACTTCCGGAGCAAAGCAAGTCTTTTCGCCGGCAGAGCAAAAGGCGCCATTTGCGCCGACTTGCGGCTTGATGGGGTTTGCGACGTTTCCGCCGATATTCGGCACCTGACGTTCGTACATGTACCAGGTTTCTGTATCGGTATGCCAGCGTGCGTTAATTTTGTGGTACCAGGTCTCATAAAAGCTTTGCACGTTGTTGTAGGCATACTTCCCGCTGTTCAGCGAATTGACACAGGTATACAGGGCATCGCCACCTTTTTTCCAGGTGTAGTCCACGCATCCGGTGAAGGTAGCCTTGGCATCGCTGACCCATGGCGCGACATCATTGCCGGCACTGATACCGGCCTGTACCAGCCAATGATCCGAAACCTTGATGCTTGTCATGATGCCGGTCTGCGTATAGGGGTCGACGCTATACAGCAGCGAATGCGAATAGGTGTAATTGTTCGGGGCAAGCTGCGCCTCAATATCGGGCAGCGAAACATAACGGCCGACACGGATGTTCATGCCTTTTGCGACGTGCGGGATATAGACATCCACATAGACCATGATGGGGTCGTAGCCGTTCTGATGGTTACGCGCAAGGAGTTGCTGCGAGAAAATGCCCTTTGCCGTGGTGTAGCGGTAGTCCTGACCGTACAGTTGGGCGAAGCGAAAGCCCCAATCTACATGTTCGGTCTGAACCGTGTTGGGTAAGCGCTCGATGTACAGCACTTCCTGGTCTGCTGTAACGCGATTAGGACTGTAGTAATACGACGCCGGGGCGTTTGCACCGTCGCCCTTGTTACTTGTGCTGACATTGAATCCGCCATTAAGCCAGCCATAAAGCTTGATGCGGCTGCGATTGTGGTTGAGTGCTTCCATCAGGCTGTATGTCTGAGTGTCTGGCGCACCAATGGTGGGGGTACCACCGACGGAATAGTCAGAGCCGGGAAAAGGGGGCGAATTAAGGGGCGCGCTGAAGCCTCGCCGCTCGGGCGTCGGCGCAGCAGGCGCTGCGGGAGCGGGGCTCCAATCGCCCATATAGGCGGTGGCGAGGCGGTGAACGAAGCTGTCGCCGCTTGTAACAGTGGCCTGTACTTCGTGGTGTAGGCTGGAGATTGCTTTGGTTTCCGACTGCTGCGCGAAAGTGGCAGAAGCAGCAAGCAGGAGGGTACAGACGTACGGACGAAACATAACTACATTGCCTCGATCTCCATTAAAAGATCACGGCCCGTACGAAGTCTGTATAAAGTTTGTCAAGAAGTTGTAAGTTTTTCGGAGTTCCCGGTTGGATGGAAGCGGTAGCCGATCCAGGGCTCGCTTACGATGTAACGCGGCGTCGATCCGGTTTCCAGTTTTTTGCGCAGCTGCGCTACTAAGACGCGAAGGTATTCTGGTTGTTGCTCTCCGGCCGGTCCCCATACGCCGCGGAGCAGGACCTTGTGCGTTAAAGCGCGTTCGGGATTGCGCGCGAAGAGCAGCAGCAGATCGAACTCCTTCGGTGTCAGGTGAACGGGGCTATCGAGGACCGTGACCGTGTGGGCGTCCGCATCGATCGTGAAATCCCCTGCGGTGATTTTGGACGCAGGTGGCGCGTCGGTGCGGACCTTGCGCAGATGGGCGCGCACGCGAGCCAGCAGTTCGGGCGTGCTGAACGGCTTGGTCAGGTAATCGTCCGCACCATCATCGAGCGCGCTTACCTTCATGGTGTCACTGTCGCGCACACTTAGAACAATGATGGGTGTGTCCGCAAGCCGGCGGATCGCGCGTGTCAGGTCAAGGCCGCTCATCTCAGGCATGGCGAGATCGGTAATGACGAGGTCGGGACGGAGCGTTTCAAACTTCTGGAAACCTTCCAGCCCATCTGCCGCGGTGTCAACGGTGTAGCCGCTACTCTGCAGCGCCATGCGCAGCATACGGGAGATCTGCCGCTCATCGTCCACGACGAGGATCCGCTTCATGCCTGCTCCTGCGTAACGATTTGAAGATCTACGTGGGGAGCTTCTGCCATGAATTTTTGCAGTGAGTAATAGTACAGATACGAACGCAGGCCGTGGGTTGCCGAACGGCCCACGATGGCCTGCGTGATGCGATGTTCCCGCATGTAAGCCGCCGTGACGCGCGGCACGTCTGCGCCGGAAAGGGAGACGATCTGTGCGCCGAGATGGGTGGCAAATGCAATGTTGCTTTCCAGGGTACGGCGGCAGCTCTCCTCCCTGTCACGGCTTGACGCGACGTGCAGCACGTAGAATTCTGCATCGAGCGCACCCGCTAAGCGGGCGCCACGCGCAATTAAATCGCGCGCCTGCGTGTTTGCACTGATGCATACCCCGACTTTTTCCGCTACAGCCCAGTGTGATCCAAGGTTTTTGCGTTGGACATATTCTTCAAGGGTTCTGTCGACGGCACGGGTAACACGCTGCAGCGCCAACTCGCGGAGGGCGATGAGGTTGCCGCGTCGAAAGAAGTTGGTGAGCGAGCGTTCTACGCGTTCGGCCGGATAGATATCGCCGCGCCGCATGCGGGTAACCAGAGCTTCCGGTGTGACGTCGCTGATGACAATTTCGTCTGCACGGTCCAGCACCCAATCCGGAACCTGCTCCCGCACGGTGACGCCAGTAAGCGCCTGTACCCGTGGCGTGAGGCTTTCTACATGCTGAATATTGATGGTGCTGAGCACGTCGATACGCTGCTCCAGAAGGAAAAGCACGTCCTCGTATCGCTTCGGAAAGCGGCTGCCTTCTATGTTTGTGTGGGCGAACTCATCCACAAGCACAACCTGCGGCGAGCGTGCGAGGATGGCATCCACATCCATTTCAGAGAAGAGCGTGCCCTTGTACTCGAGTTCACGACGCGGCACCTGCTCCAGCTTTTCCGCCAGTTCAGCGGTGCCCTTCCGCCCGTGGGATTCGACAACGCCAATCACGACGTCTTCTCCGCGACCACGCCGGCGGATGCCCTCACTCAACATGCTGAATGTTTTGCCGACGCCTGGTGCATAGCCAAGAAAGACTTTGAGACGGCCGCGTTCCTTTTCCGTGCCGCTGGCGTGCAGCCAGTCTTCGGGCGATTTACGGGGAGGGGATTGTCGGTCTGTCACGCTTAGAATGGCTCCATGAATGCAAGTCGACTGGTGGTCGTCACGCGCTGGCTTTTCACGTTGGCTGTCCTGGCCAGCATCGTCCTAGTCTACCGCCGATGGCTGCATGTGAACCCGACCACTGTCGCGCTCACGCTGGTGCTGTTCATTTTGCTGGTTGCGGCGAGACTTGGTCTCCGCTATGCCGTTGTGAGTTCAGTGGTTGCAACTGCCTGCTATAACTTCTATTTTCTTCCGCCGATCGGCACCTTTGTCATCTCCGATCCGCAAAACTGGCTTGCGCTCTTTACCTTTCTTACCACAGGCGTGGTGGGAAGCCGGCTGTCGCAGAAAGCACGCGACGAAGCAGACCGTGCCCTGTTGAAGCAGCGTGAACTGGAACTACTTTTTGCACTTAGTCGCGACCTGCTGCAGACGGAGAACGTGGCAGAGTTGGTCAATGCCTTGCCGGGGCTCATCAATGTCGCAGCGCGCACGGAAAGCTCGACGCTTTACCTTCTTGACGGTGATCGGATGTACCAGGCGGGCGTCCAGCGGACAACGTCTGTCGAAATCCCTCACTTTCGGCAGCTTGCTCTTACCCTATCCGAAGCACAGGCGTCGCCCGACTGGAGTGCTCACATTCCGCTGCGAGCAGGCGTGCGACCGCGCGGCCTGTTGCGGCTTGTCGATGTTCACCTGTCCAACGACACGCTCCAGGCAATCGGCGGCCTAGCGTCCATTGCGTTGGATCGCGCCCAGGCCTTGGAGGACGTTGCACGCGGCGAGGCTTCCAAGGAAAGTGAACGCCTGCGCACGCTCATTCTCGATTCCATCACGCATGAGCTACGGACACCGCTTACCGCGATCAAAGGTGCGACGGGCACGCTTCTGACGGCAGAACATGTGAGCGATGAGGATCGGCACGAATTGCTCACGATTATTGAAGAGGAAGCAGACAGGCTAAATCGATTGGTCGGACAGGTGGTCGAGATGGCGCAAATCGAAGCGCAGGAGGTGCACATGACCTTCTCTTCCCTGGCGCTGAAAGACATCGTCGATGCGGCAAGGGAGCATTGTTCGTGGGTAAGTCATGAGCACTTCGTCGATGTTCAGATAAGACCCTCCCTGCGGGTGACTGCGGACGCGGAAATGATCGCAAAAGTGTTATGTAATCTGATGGAGAACGCTGCGCACTATTCCGCCCCTGAGACCCCGATTTTTGTTACGGCCGAGGAGCGGGACGGCATCGTGACCACGAGTGTGGCCGATCGCGGTGCCGGAATCGATCCGTCGGAACAGGATTTAATTTTCGATCGGCTGTATCGGTCGCGGCGACAGGACAGGCAGGTCTCCGGTACAGGTATGGGCCTTGCCATCAGCCGTTCCATTGTTGAGGCACACCACGGCACGCTGACCGTCACCAGCCAGGTCGGTCATGGCTCCGTGTTCAGCTTTACATTGCCGACAGCAGTGCATGATTAGCGTATGTAGGTGCCTTTCAACGTAGTCGAGAGGATGAGTAGGGTGGTTGAAGTTTCTGCGTTGGCGTTCACGAGGGATGATGCCGACCCGCAGTTCATCAGGTATGACGACGAATCTATGCGTGACACTCGTCACTACGGCAAAAACAATCCGGCACCTGTTGAATGCCGCCGGTCTGAGCTGGCTATTCCTCAAACCGGAAGGCGACGAAGTTGAGCTGAGAGTCACGTTCCACCTGGAGAACGACTGGGGCGCCTGGTTTCAGGTTTTCCATGAAGGTCTTTAGGGCTTGCACCGAATCGACTTTGGTTTTGTTCGCGGAGTAGACGATGTCTCCAACCTCAAGACCGACGGCATCGGCGGCAACGCCAAACGTCTTGGCGATCACCACAAGACCGCCAGGCTGCCGCTGCCCGTCGAGACTTTTCGCGACCTCTGCGTCGACCGGAACGACGAGCACACCCAACCGGGGGACAAGGTCCTGCTCTTCTTTTGCGGGATCGAAAAGACTGGCAACCTGCCTGCTGGCTTCAGAAACGGTAACATCGACCGACCTGGTCTCTTGCCCGTTCAGAATGCCGAGGTGGATGACCTCACCCGGCACTTGCTGAAACATCTGTACGGCGATCTGGCGAATGTCGCGTAGCGGTCTGCCGTTCAGCGTCGTCAGAATGTCTCCCGGCCGGACTCCCGCTTCGGCAGCCGGCGAGTCCGGCTCGACATCTTCCACCAGAACACCGGATTCCCGGGACAGACCAAGGCCCTCGGCAAGGGTTCGATCCAGATTGATGGGGGAAATACCGATCACGCCTCGGCGGACATGGCCGTAGCGAATGATCTGCTCATACATGCGTTTGGCCGTATTGCTTGGAATGGAAAAGCCAAGACCCTCGTTGCCGCCAGACTTGGACTCGATCATGGAATTGACACCCACGAGATCACCCTGCATGTCGACGAGGGGACCGCCTGAGTTCCCGGGATTGATGGCTGCATCCGTTTGCAAGTAAACCATTGGGCTATTTGCGTCGAGCTGCCGATTGACGGCGCTGATGACACCGAGCGAGACGCTGTCCTGCAGACCGAGGGGACTCCCAAAGGCAAGTACCAGTTCACCGGGGTGGGTACGGTCGGAGTCGCCGAACTTCAATGCGGGCAGCCCTGCCTTGTCCACCTTGATGACGGCGAGATCGGACACGGTATCCAGGCCGATGACCCGAGCCGGAATGACCGTGGTAGGTAGTTCGCTGCTCCTGCCATCAGACGGTTCAAAGTTTTTCGACAGGTCTGGCACGAGAACACTGATGGATCGAGCGTTCTGGATGACATGAGCATTCGTGAGGATGTAGCCGTTCGGGTCCATGATTGAGCCAGCACCCAGGCTTTGCTGCTGGGCGAGATAGGCGGTGTTGTGTGATTGCCCAGAAACTGGAGCAAGTCCGCTGGCGTAAATTTTGACCACCGCCGGTTCGATCGCGTGAGACAGCGTCTGGAGATCGTCGCTTAAACCCGCAAGAACGGAGGCTGCCCGCGTCCCGTGTGCTTGTTGAACAACAGGGGCAGGCGCTTGCCGCGAAGCATTGCGCGCGCCGCCCTGCGCTGTGGCCATTTCGGAGCACAGGCACAGCGCCAACGCAATGGGGAGGGTAGCAGAGAAGGAAGGCATTTTAGAAATCTCCAGTTGCGTTAGGTGTGATGCATTCCACACCTGATCGCTGCCGCGAACGTCGGATCGTCCGGTGGTGCGCTTACCTGAGCTTCTCGCGCGCGTGGGCGTACGGCATGGCGGCACCGATCGGTGTTTAGCGGCAAGCTTTACTCCTCCCCGTCGAATTGCAGCTCATAGCCGTTTTCGCGGCGCATATGCAATCGAACTCGTCAAAGAGCTTGAGAGAAGGTGCGCGGTGATGAGCGCGACGCTACACACTTTACTTAGAGTTTTAGCGGCAGATGTCGTAACCTCTTGCCGGTGGCATGAAAGACAGCGTTCGCGATTGCCGCTGCAGCCCCAGCAATGCCAAGTTCTCCTATACCCCTCGTCCCGAGGGGGTTCAACGAGAGGTCAGGATGATCGAGAAGAATGATCTCCATCTCGGGCACATCTGCGTTTGTGGGTAACAGGTATTCCGCCAAATTACTGTTAATCGGCTTTCCATTGGATGCGTAGTGTGTCTCCTCAAGAAGGGCCATGCCAATGCCGAAGACGATGCCCCCCATAATCTGCGACCGCGCGAGCATGGGATTGAGGATGTGACCCGCATCGAAAGCGCCCACCCATCGCGTCACCAGGATCTGTCCGATGTCCTCATCGATCTCTACTTCAACGAAGTGCACACCGAACGATTGGTGAGACTCCCGTTCCATTGCTTCAGGCAAATGTGCCGTACAACTTGCCGATAACTCTCGACCGTGCTCGTGCATCATCACTGCTATGGGTAATGCGTGCCCACCCGCAGAAAGTGCGCCTTGGCAGATCGTGATGTCGTCGGGGTTCTGACCGAAGAGTGGGGAAAGTGCTGTTGCAGCGGCAAGCTCTTTGAGCTGCCGTACAACTGCAACAGCGGCCTGCTGAACAGCGGGGCCGACCGACGCCGTGGTCTGTGACGCACCGGTATAGGGAGCCTCTGGAAAGTCTGAGCTTCCAGTCTCGACCTGGATGTCTGTTGCGAGCATTCCGGAGGCGTCGGCCGCGACCTGGGTCAGCATCGTGCGCACGCCGTTCCCAATCTCGTGCGTCGCTACCTGGATGAGCAGTCGGCCGTTCACCGAAAGCGAAGCTCGAGCGGATGCCTGCATGCGTCTACCTGGATAGCTTGCGGTTGCCATGCCCTGGCCTACCAGCCGTCCCTGCTTCCTGATTGATCGCGGTTCGACGGGTCTGTGAGCCCAGCCAAAGCGTTGTTGTGCGGTGTCATAGCAGTCCCACAGCCGCTTTGAGGCGTATGGCTTTCGCTGATCGACATCCCGTTCCGCGTAGTTCTGCAGGCGAAGAGCGAGCGGATCAATAGGTGGCTTAAAGGCATAGGCTAGTTCATCGATGGCGGATTCCAACGCGAACAAGCCGGGGGCTTCGCCAGGCGCACGCATGAACACCGGGGTCGCACGATGAAGACGTGCGACGGTGTGACTCACCTCGACATGAGCACTGCTGTAAAGGCTCTTCGAACTCAGTCCAGCCGGCTCGACGAAGTCTCCCAAGGTCGACGTTTCTGAGAGCGTGTGATGCTCCGTCGAGAGGATGTGGTGATCGCCAGCCGCCTTTAACGAGATCCGCTGAATCGTGAGCGGCCTGTGGCCGACCGAGGTGAACATTTGCGGCCGGGTCACCACAAGCTTGACAGGACGGCCAAGCTCGCGCGACGCAAACGCTGCTAGGACCGAGTGCTGCCATAGGAAGCCTTTCGACCCAAACGCCCCGCCAAGGTACGGGCAGAGGATATGAACCTTCGACTCCGGAACACCAAGGGAGCTTGCGATCGTCATCCGGCTCCCCAGCAGCCATCGCGTCGTGTCGTGAAGAGTCACCTCATCTTCGACCCAATACGCCAGCGTCGCGGAGGTTTCGATTGGGTTGTGATGTTCCACAGGCGTTGTATATACCGCTGAGATGTTGGCGTCGACTTCGTGCGTTGCCGGCTCGTGCCCGCGACGATATTGCAACTTTTCCTCAACCATCTTGGTGAAGTGGTCGGGTTGGTACGTTCCAGCTCTGACCCATTGTTCCTGCACGTCCAGAGGGCGCGATGTCACCGCAGATGGATCCAGCTGCGGAGTTCGCTCGTCATACGTCACTCGCACGAGAGCTGCTGCTTGCTGGGCAATTTCCAACGTTTCTGCAACTAATAAGCCGATATGCTGACCTGCATAATGCACCTGCCAATCGGCAAGCGGCGGACGCCGTTCCCCAGGTAGATTCGCGGTCAGTTCCGGTGCAAGCTCCCGGATAGACTGACAATCGACCGGACAAAAAAGACGCAGCACTCCTGGCAAAGCCAGTGCCTCTGCCGCTTCTATCGACGTCACGCATCCGAAGGCGATATCGGATTGAAGGAGCACCGCGTGAACAGTTCCTGCTCGCACCTCATCCGCGACATATCTCACCTTGCCGACGACCTTGTCCGGCCCGTCGACGCGACGCATGCCCACTGCTTCACTCGTTCGCAGTCGGTCTCTTTGACGACCACAGTTATCGCTCATCACAAGGTTGAACATACTCAACATGGGATGGTTCGATGGGAGTGAATCGAAGTATGAGCGAAGATCTTAGAGGGATGAAAGCTTGTTACGCTAGTCTGCCGGTCGTAACGGCGATGCGCAAGCTACACCGCGCGCTCCGGTTCGGCGGGGACACCGTCCGTGCCGAATTTCACGTTCAAGATTCATCGTTTCCAGCGACGCCACCGTGAACCTTAAACTGAGGGGCTGTACACCAATTCCCTCGTTACAGCACATCTGCTGCTTAGTAGAGAATCTTGAGACCGAATTGAATGACACGCGGCGTATAGGTGCTGGTGATCTGGCCTCCCGTGGATGCGGCGACCGGCGTTGGGGTTGCGGTGGAGGCGACGGTGCCGCCGATTGTGCTGGGCAGGTACAGGTTGGTGTGATTAAAGAGGTTGTAGAACTCGGTGCGGAATTCGACCTTGAACCGGTCGCCAGGTGTTGCAAACTTTTTATTCAGCGACAGGTCTGTCTCGTTGAATTCAGGCGTGCGGAGAGGATTGCGCGACGAATGACCGAACGGGCTCTGGAAGCCAGCGGCAGCTGTGCCTGTGACGGGAAAGGTGTAAGCGGCCGGATTGACATACTGAATGTAGCCGCTGGGAAGCTTTGTGTTGAGGATAGGATTGACGCCCTGGATGCGATTGGGACGGTAAAGATTCGCGCCGCGAAAGCTGTTGGCGATGGTGGGCGAAACCTGATTGCTGCTGGACGGCGTGTACGTCAGGTTAAAGGGTGTACCGGCCTGCGCCGTGTTGATGACGGAGACCTGCCACCCGCCAAGGGCGCTGTCGATCAAGCCATTGGAACTGGAGAGGAAGCGGCGGCCGTGCCCGACTGGAAGCTCGTAAATGAGGCTGGTGACATTCTGCACGGGCAGGTTGTAATCGGACTGAGAGTAGTCGGCGGTAAGGTTGTTGGCGTCCTGCACGGAGGGCGTGTTGCCTTCGAGCGAGGCGCTGGTCTGGTCGAGCGCATGCGACCAGGTAAATGAATTTAACAACGTGAGGCCGGCGACAAAGCGCTGTTCATAGCGCACCTGCAGCGAGTTGTAGTTCGAGGAGAAACCGTTCAGCGCCTCGGTCACATCGGAGAATTTTGCGTACGGCCGGTTGGCCTGCGCAAAGCCAATGCGCGGGTTGAGTTGATTGGCATTGATGAAGCCCTGCAGCTTCAAGCCGTGATTACCAACGTATGCGATATCCACCCGCGTGTTCTTGGCCAGTTCGCGCTGAAAGCTCAGGAAGTAGCTTTCGACGTAACTGTCGCGGGTGTTCCGGGGCACGTAGGTGACATTGTCCGTAAGTGGATTGAAGGTTGTGGTGAGGCCGCCGGGAAAGCCCTGGTCGGCGCTAACGTAGCAGGTGCCAATCTGCGTGACCGTGGGTTGACCGGTGCAGTGATTGGTGGGCGTCGGCCTGAGATTGTTTTGGTTCACCGCGACGAATAAAGCCTGTGGCGCGTTGATGGCTAGAATGTCGCCCGAGCCGGCGCGTGTGTAATGCACGTAGCTCATGCCGAACCCGCCGCGCAGGGCGGTCTTGGTATCGAGCGATGCAGCGAAACCGACGCGGGGCCCGAAGTCGTTCAGGTCCGGGTCTACGAGGGTGCTGCCGTACACGCCGCCCGCACGGACGGGTGTCACACTTGCGGAGGCAACGGCACCAGGCGTGGTGGTGAGCACCGTCTGCGTCGTCGGATCAAAGTTAGAAATAAAGCCGTCTTTGTCAGAGTAGGGAGACCCATACTCCCAGCGCAAGCCGAGATTCAAGGTAAGGTTCGGCTGAACTTTCCAGTCATCCTGCGCGTAAGCGCTGTGCAGGGTCTGGCGCAGATGCGCCTCAAACTGGTTCGCAGCGGAGTACGCGCTTGTGGTGCCGAAAAGGAAGTCGGCCCAATAGGTATCGGACACGGTAGAGCCGCCGGCATTACTGTACCCACCGCTGTAGGTGAACGAACCGAAGAGCGGGTTGTTATCGCTCACACCCATCCAGACCTTTTCATATTCATAGCCGAACTTCAGCGAGTGCTTGCCTTTCACAAAGGTGAAGTTGATCTTTGGATCGAGCAGTGCGGGGTTTTGAAACTGGGGGTTGGTGCTCTGGCGTCCGAAGCCAGTAAAGCCGGTGACGGACGTTGTGGGTAAGCCACCGGCAACGGTTGGATCGGTGGGTAGGCCCGGGATCGCAAATGACGTGCTGCCAATGGAGGTGGAGAACTTGCCTGCCTTGGTGCGCGATAGGCCCAAACGCACATCGAGGACCTTGTCCGCACCGAAGAGATGGGTATGTCCGAGGGCAATCTGCTGGTCCAGCACGCGGATGCGGCCGTTGGTCTGACCGTCCAGCGGCAACGGCAGCGCAGGCGCGTTTAATCCGTTTTCTTTGCGGTCGCTCAGACGCAGGAAGTAGGACGCGCTCGGGCTCTGCTGAAAATCGAAGCGAAGATCGCCCTTGTCGGAATTGTCGGTAAACGGCACCTGTACCGCGTAATCGAACTGCGCCAAGCCGGTGCTGGCAAGCCCACTGAGGGGCAGGCCGGGCGCGTTGCGAAACGCTGTGATGATCTGGCGAGAAAGCGGGTTAATGGCTGCCTGAGGAATGGGCGCGCCCGCAGCATAAACCACACCCGTAAGAGCATTCTTAACCGGTACGACCAGAATGCCATTAAGCTCATTCTGCGTGGGGAGGGTCAGTACGCTGAGCGGCTTGAGCACTTGCCGAAAGCCTTCATAGTCAAGGAAGAAAAAGAGCTTGTCCTTAACGATCGGTCCACCCACGTTGATACCGTACTGATTCCGATTAAACGTCGGCTTTCTAAAGGGAACGACAATGCCGGATCCTCCGGTGCTAGTCGGCTTGAAAAAGCCGGTCGCGTTAAGTGCAGTGTTACGGAAGAACTCGTAGGCCGTGGCATGGAAGCGGTTGGTCCCTGCCTGCGACGCGACGTTGATAGTGGCACCGGAGGAACGGCCATACTCCGCGCTCTCGTTATTGGTCACGACGTTGAACTGGGCGACCGAATCCGGTGGAACCGCGATGATCTGGTTATCGAAGCCCTGGTTACTTTCGCCGTAGGCGTTGTTGTCCATGCCATCGAGCAGGAAGTTGTTGAACATGCTGCGCTGACCATTGATGTTATATGACCCTGCACGCGTCAGCGAGTTAATGGAACTGGTAGTCGCGGCCGACGATGCCTGGCGCGAACCTGTAACCAGGCCGAGCAGATCACTATAGTTGCGTGTAACCAGTGGAAACGCCTCAGACTGGTAGTTTGTAATGGTCTGGTCACGTTGACTTGATTCCGTCTCCAATTGCAATTCCACGTCACTGACTTCCACTGTCGTTTGCGTGCCACCCACCGTGAGGCCAAGGTCGATGTGCTGCCTCACGTTTACGGAGACAGTGACATTTTGCGCTAGGGCAGCAGAAAATCCCATCGCGCTCGCCGCAACACTATAGGTGCCCACGCGCAGTTGCGGCAGGTCATACTCGCCCGCAGCGTTGGTAACGGTCTCCAGCGTATTTGCGGTCTCCACATTCGTCACTCTGACGACGGCGCCCGCAATGGGGGCACCGGTCGCGTCGTGAATCGTACCAACCAAGCTACCATTTTCAAACTGTGCGTTCGCCGGCAGTGAAGCTGCGCCGAAAATAGCCACAAGCGAAAGCGCACGCACCGAACGCGTCGGGAATACATCTCTGAACATACTTGTAACATAGGGCAACGATGCAGATCAGTGTGTCAACAGCCCGTGAAAGCTATACCTCTGATGCCCGTCGCGGAAGGCACAGCGGGATGCAGCCCGAGTGACGGGTGCGACTCATCCCAGTTCGCAGAGTAGAGACGCGCAACATGCACTAGTCGCAGGACGAAGACACCACGGAGAACGGTGACAAACAAGAAGGCAAACATTTGCTTTCGTGCACGCACCGCGTCAGGCCAGAGCGCGATTGGCATGCACACCAGGTTACGTATTCAACTTCGTGACAATACCGCTAATCTCGTCATCTGATCTGCTCAAGCTTTTTGGAGGAGAGGAACGGGTGTGATGTTCATCGGCATCGAATAACTGCTGTGGCTGCGCAAAAGCACGGCAGAAGGCGAGGAGATCGATGGACACGAAGAAGCAGCAGATATTCGCCACTCGGTCCAATCTCGAACGGGTTCGGCGCTGCTTTGTCACACTTCACCAATCGCAAAGCTTGCCCTGCTCATTTTTCGGTAACTCAGAGCCGAAGGCAAATAGCTTCGGGCATTCGACGGGATCAAGCCAAGTCGAGAGGAAAGCCTCAATACTCTGCTGGAGGTGTTCCGGCCTGCTGTCACCTTCCGGTACGATGAAGCATTTTAAGCGATCGCCCTCCTCTGGTCTCATAAGACGTACAGCTACAGTCTTGATCCCGGAGTGCGCCACAAGCCTCTGTTCAATGTGAGACAAGAAGACGTTCCTGCCCCCTACCTGAACTGCTCCATCGCTGCGACCTCGAATCAGAAAATGCCTTTCATCAATGAATCGCAAGTCGTCCATTGGTACGACCTCGAACGCGGATTTCTCAGAGACGAGTGTCGCAGACAAAGCATGATCGAGAGGATGGGTCCAGTGTGGCATCAAACTGTAAAAAGGTTCAGGCCACACGCGAACGCCTATGCCGGCGGTTTCGGTTGCCCCATACACCTCGAACATTTTCGACATGCCTTTACTTGATAGAGAGCTCAGCGTAGTTGTTGAGGAGGGTGCCGTCGAGGTTACACCTGCAATCCCCTGCTCCCAATGAGAGATGCTTCGGTCTAGCCAGGCCCAGACATTCGGGACGGAGACGACCAAATCACCTTGCTGGAATGTTCGCGACGCCTGATTCCTCACCACAGAAGAAGAGGCGCTGAAATCCAGTAAAGGAATCCCTAGCCGGTCAGGTAAAAGTGCCGTGAAGAGCAACCCATAGATGTGCTTAGTAGGGGCAAGCGCTAGAATTCGGGATCGATCGTGAAACATCTCTGCCAGGTAATCGATCTCGGTAGCCAGATGGGTGAAGGTATGGGTGCAACGTTTGGGTACACCGGTGGAACCTGAAGTTGTGAGTGTGATCCGGTTGACACCACGCGTCCATGCATCCTCGATGATCGTCAGCCATGTGCCGAACATCTGCGTTCCAAGTAGCTGGGTTTCCAGGCCCACTTCGTGGAGATGGAACATCTCGTTTACTGCCGCGGAGAGGTGCAGGACCTCAAGGGAGTCACACCCTAAAGCCAGACCATCGGCGTTGCCGAGGCTGAGATCATCCGGCCAGTGTTCGATCAGCGCTGTCGTGTTTGGAAGAGCAGATCGCTTGCCGCGGATTGCATCAAGTTCTCCAACGAGTAGGCTTTGAACCGTCCGCTTTAGAGCGGGACGACTAAGAAAACGCTTCATCTTCGTTCACACCGTAAGACACAACACGATTACGCCCCGTTCGCTTCGCTTGGTAAAGCGCCTGGTCCGCGCTCGACATCAGCTCGGCAAGCGCACATGAACTGGACTGGATCTCGGCACATCCGAAGCTACCCGTAATTTCCAGCGACTGATCGTGCGTGCAGATCGCAGTTCCAGCTATAGCCACTCTCAATCGTTCCGCCAGCTGCGTCGCACCGCTTAACGTTGTTGAAGGCAGTAAGATGACGAACTCCTCACCGCCGATGCGCGCCATCGTGTCGCTCGGCCTTAATAAGGACATGCAACGCTCAGCAAACGTTGTGAGCACCGCGTCTCCAACAGCATGACCATGCAAATCATTGACCTGCTTGAAGCTGTCGACATCAATCGCAATTAAGGAAAGGGGCTGCGCATAACGCTTTCTTCGAGCGCATTCTTTTTCAGCGACTTCGAAGAAGTACATTCTATTGTAGGCACCGGTAAGATGGTCTCTCGTTAACATCTGCTTTAAGCGATGCACATCGACGGAACGTTGCTCGCCTTCGCGAAATACGACGGTGTAACCTGAAGCGATTCGATCAAGAGCTTGTTGCTCCTCACTGCGCACTGCCATCAGTCGTTGGCACCAGTATGCTGTGCCGTCTTTGTGTTCTTGCCAAGTCTCATGAAGGTACCAGCCCTCACGCGAGGCGAGATTCATCTGCTGCTCAGCGCTAAGCGAGTCAGTCACAACATTTGAAGCACTAAAGACGTCGAGGGTACGACCAAGCAGTTCCTCTTGCTGGTACCCGGTCTGACGAGCCACCGAGCTATTGACCGATTCGATTCGCCCTTCTGCATCCAATGAAGCGACACCGAAGTCCTGGGCTCCATCCATCAGGGACGAAAACCAGGTTTCAGCCTCTTTCAGTTTGCGTTCCTGCTTCACCTGTTTTGATATGTCGCTCAGAGTGATGATGAGGCGATCTGGACTGAGTTTAACCAGGGTGCATGCGAACACGGTCGTTTGCTCTTCGCCTGCTCTTTCCGGCTGGATCAGGATGCGGTGATCTTCGCAAATCGACCCCTGACAGGGCTGAAAAGCCTGCACGGCATTGCGCAGCTCCGGCGCGTACGCCTCCATGATGTTGAAAAAGTTCATGGAAGGTGTCTTTGCAAGCGGGATCAATAGCTGCATGGCCATGGGATTGATCATGCAAATGTCCCCATCTTCTGTCATTTCTGCCAAGCCGATGGGACATGCGTACAGAAAGGCAAGAAGAGCGGCAGATTCTTTGTTCGGATCAGTCATAACGTCAATCTCTTTTAAGCGGGCCTTCCACGGAGCGGATGTCGGAACACCCCCGCAGTGCTATCGCTGAATCAACAGGTAAGAGCGTTTGCTTCCACGACCTTTGAGAAGGCGGAGTGTGACAGGCGTCGGGCGCATGCGAAAGGTGAGCACGTAGGGCAGTGTTGTATTCAGTTCCACTTCGTCCGCAAGTCGTTGCGCCACCATAAAGTTGTTCATACATTGTGCGGTGATCAGGAAGAACGCGGTACCCATGATGCTGTCAGCGGTAATACCCGCCATGCGTGATTCTGTGGCGTTATAAAGCTCTACCATACCGTCTTCAGAAAGACCCACGACTCCAAAAGGAAGCGCATCTACCTGGTCCAAAGGCATGGTCTCCAGATCATCGAGAGAGACGCCTGCGAAGGTTGCATTTTCGATTTCCTTGATCGACACGAACACCCCTTAAGTGAACCTTTGATCGCCACCGTACCACGTTTCGTAGGGTTTTCGCTTGCTAAAGAGTTGGGGACAACACTCCTGATGATCCAGAACGGATCAACCAACAGGCATGCCCAGTGTTCTTCTTGGAGAACCAGCGTGCCAAGCGTCACAAGCCAGACCCATGAACAGCTACAGGCCCTAGTGCTTGCTCCAAAATTACGACATCAGCGATCAGCATAAGAGTGAATCGGCCTCGTACTAGCCGATCGACATGAACATACATAGGCGTTTTGTTTGTTCTCTGATGCGTGGTCGGCACCAAAGGCTAAAAGGCCGAGTGAGAGGTTAGACCTGAACCCGATGGTGGCGTTCTGCTGCGGCAACGCGGCAACAAGCGTTTCTACGACACGAGTCTTTCTGGGCTACGGAAAGCGTCGGATAGGTGTAGTAGCCCCCCATCTTCGCTTGCCCGTTCTCTTTCAGAACGGCATTCAGTTCAGCGGTTTGCTTGCCGCTCACGACTGCACCTCCCCATCAGCATTCGAGATGCCGTACTTCGCGAGTTTGTAAGTCATATCGCTCTTCGAGAGTCCCAGCCTGCGTGCGGCTTCCGCCCTGCCACCCTGCGTTTTCGCAAGTGTCTGGACAATCGCGTCCCGTTCCCATGCGGCCAGTGCATCGCGCAGATTAAACTCGTCGGCGAACAACGGACTACTGAAGGTTTTGAGCTTGAGCGGCAGATCGATCGAGAGAATCTCCGGGCCGCTGGTCAGGATGCACGCGCGCTCCAGCAAATTTCTGAGCTCGCGGATGTTACCGGGATAGCTGTAACTTTGCAGCTGCTGGATCGCGTTGGGGTGCAATTTGCGCGGAGCCATCTTTAAGTCGCCTGCGATGAGATGAAGCAGATAGCTGGCCAGGGCCGGAACATCTTCTAAACGCTCCCGAAGTGGAGGGACTTCAATAGGAACTATGGCAAGCCGATAGTAGAGGTCCTGACGGAACCTGCCTTTTTCTACTTCGTTCAACAAATTTCGATGAGTGGCCACGAGCACCCGCACGTCGACATCTCGAGAGATCGTGGATCCGACACGTGTGATCTTTCCTTCGGCGAGAACACGAAGCAGCTTCGCCTGTGCCGCTGGTGACATTTCACCGGCCTCATCAAGAAACAACGTGCCCTGATGGGCGGTTTCGAACAAGCCATAACGAACCCGGTCCGCACCCGTGAAGGAGCCCTTCTCGTGGCCGAACAGTTCACTTTCCAGAAGAGTTTCGGGGAAGGCAGCACAATTCACGCTCATCAGCGGTTTTCCTGCCCGCATGCTCATCTTGTGGACGGCACGCGCGACGAGTTCTTTCCCTGTTCCGGTCTCTCCTGTAATCAACACGGTCGCATCGGTGGGACCAACGCGGCGGATCAATCCTTTGACCCGCGAGATGGATGTGCTTCTGCCGTGAATCTCGCTGTCCCCTTCAAGGCTGTCGACCGCGTTGCGGAGCAACACGTTCTCTCTCCGCAGAAGGGTGTACTGCGCTGCCCGAGCGATCACCGCTTTGAGATTGTCGGCCGCAAAGGGCTTCGTCAAGAAGTCGAATGCACCTTTGCGCATGGTTTCTACAGCGAGTTCCACCGTTCCGAACGCCGTCAGCACGACGAGAGCCGTTGCAGACTCGCCGCGGGAGAGAGCCTCCAAAATCTAAAGACCCTCGCCATCGGGCAGCTTTTGATCCGTAACAATAACATCGAAGTCCTGGGTTTCCAGCGCGACCAGGCCCTCCCGGATCGTGCCCACCGCCACAAGCGAATGCTCCTCCGCTCGCAGATGTACGGAGATCAGCTTGCGCATGTTCGGCTCGTCTTCAATGACAAGAATGCGTGCCATGAACTTTCCTTAGCTTTCTACGGGTGCGAGCGCGGGCTGGACTGCTGGGAGGAGCAATGCAAACAGGATGTGACCTGCGACATTTTTCTTCAACGTCAGCGTGCCATCATGGGCCTCGGCAATCTTCTTCGCGATCGGCAGGCCCAGACCCGTACCCCCACTCTTGGCCGTGAAGAACGGTTCGAATATCTTTGGAACAATGTGGTCAGGTATCGGCACTCCCTCGTTCTCGACTTCGATACATACGAAATCTCCGCAGGGATCACAGCGCACCGAAACCGCTGCACCTTCCGGTGAAGCATCAACGGCATTCCGTATCAGGTTCAACAGCGCTTGCTGAAGTTGGTCTTCGTTGCCATGCAATCGACAACCATCCTCGATATGGAGACAGATAGAGACTTGTTTGCCGAGCGCCTGTGCCTTCGCAACGGACGCGATGTAGCCGACGAGGGTAACGACATCGACCTCACTGCGCAAGAGATGACCGGGCTGTGCGTAGCTTAGAAAGTCGGTCGTCAGCCGCTCCAGCCGCTTTGCCTCTGTGAGTGCGATGCGGGACATATCCTCACGTTCCTCGTCCGAGAGAGTTGCCGATCTTGCAGCCTCCATCGCGCTGGAAATGATGGCGACCGGATTGCGAATCTCGTGGGCTACTGCACTTGCCAGACGCCCGATGGCCGCCAGCTTCTCCTCCTGTACAAGCCGCTCCCGTGTTGATTCAAGCTCGTCGAGGCGGTCCCGGAGTTCTTTGTCTTGTTTTCCAAGAAGGTCCAGCAACGTCCACACAAGTGTTCCCACGGTGAATAGCAGCAGAATAAGCGTGGCCGTTTCGATCATTTCGCCGAGCTGAAACGGCGGCTTAAAGCGGGCAGCGTACGCGACCCAGAGAGCTGCCGAGCCTGACGCAAAGGTGGCAACGACAAGCGTTGTGGAAAGCGAAAAGTACAGGGCCGCTTCCAGCACCGGAAGGATAAGAAGGCCGAAGTAATGCGTGTGAAACTGCCTGGTGGCAGCTGCGAGCGCGAACGGAACGATCAGTCCTGCCGAAATAGAAAAGACGGCAGCAGTCTGGGCGCGCGCTGGAGTAAGGGAGTGACGGCACAGCGTGAGTTCGCCACAGCGGAACAGGATCGCAGCTGCCGCAACAAGCAGCATGGCCCGGGGTGTCGGGAAGTTGAAGTAGGAGAAACCGAGTTCCACCGCGACAAACAGGACCAGCGCAGCGATGTTGACCAACGCAATCGCCGATCGTTGAGAAAGCCTCTTCGGAAACCGGATATAGTTCAGGTCGTTCGTAAGACCTCCTCTGCACTGATATGCTGAGTAGCAATCGCGCGGCCACCCTTGAACGCGGGTTTCCGGGAGAAGTAGCATCCCGTACGCGTTTTACCGTTTGAATAATCGTACGGGAGTACGAATCTTCAAACGAAGTAGGTGTCAAAGATAGGTGAAGAACCTCAAAAGCGCCCAGATTGCCACAAATCGGTTTGGCCTTGATCCTGCAATCTCCATGTTGCTGAAGCCTTCGCTTCACCACATGGAGAGGCAAATCCAAGCTCAACCACCTAGTTCCGTGTCGCCGGCTTCCTGGAAATCATCAAAGGAGCTTCTCCTTTGGGTGGGTGCCCTCATTGGTATGGTGGGGGTGGCGGCGCCTGCCCAGACGAATGGCGGCCGAAGCTCGCTCAGCCTCCATGACGCGATTCAGCAGTCCCAGACAAGTCCGCAGGCTCGCATCGGACAAGATGAGGTCGATGCACTTCGCGGATCGCTGGTTCAGGCCGGCCTGCGGCCGAATCCTCGCCTTTATCTGCAGTCGGAAGACCTTCGGCCTTGGGCGGACAACTTCGATTTTCCAAATGCTACCGAGGACTACGCCTACCTCGGTCAACTGTTTGAGCTGGGTGGGAAGCGATCGCGGCGACTCGACCTTGCGAAAGCGAACGTACGGCAGGCTGAGGCAAACCGGACGCTGTTGAACCAGCAAATCGCGGGGCGTGTTGCCGCCGCGTACTGGACTGCGGTGACAAGTCTTGGGATCGAGAAGCTGCTGGAAGAGGATCTTCATGCGGTAGACGAGATCGTGCGCTATAACAAGGAACGGGTAGACGCGGGTGCGATGCGCGGCATCGACCTCATCCGCGTGCAGATCGAGCGCGACCGGCTGCTGCTGGCGCTGGAGGCTGCGAAGCGAGAAGCGGTGCTGAGCCGCATTGAACTGTTTCGCCAGATAGGGCGCACGCCCGATCCGAACATCTCCTTCTCTGATTCGCTTGACTCGACTGCACCGCTCAAGACGGAAAGCCTCGCCGCTGTACTGGCGACACGTGCCGACGTTGCGGCTGCCCGAGAAGCTGTGACCGCAGCCGAGGCGGATATCCGACTCCAGCGGGCGGTCGGGGTTCCCGATCTCGACTTGCTGGGCGGATACAAGCGCAATTCGGGCTACAACACCGCTTACACCAGCCTGCAGATACCACTGCCGTTCCGTAACCGAAACCAGGGAGAAGTGGCGCGGGCCGAAGCCTCGGTGAGATTGGCGAAAGATCGCCTACAGCAACTGGAGCTTTCCGTTGGCGCGGACATTGCGGCAGCGCAAGAGGCTTACACCCACCAACAGGCCGTCGTGCACGACATCTTGCCGGACATGCGAGCGCGGGCCAAACAGAACCTCGCCATCATGGATGACGCTTATCGCACCGGCGGTGTCGACCTGCTGCGCTACCTTGACGCGGAACGAATCGCGTTCGACGTGGAGGTCGCGGCGTTACGCACACTAGCGGAGTTCCAACAGGCCGGCCTTCGGCTGCAGCTTGCCTACGGGGTACAACCATGAACCGCCTGAAGTTTTCCCTTCCGCTTCTGATGTTGGCCTGCCTTTTGTATGGCTGCTCTAAAAAACGGGCGGATGCTGGCAGCTCCGGCTCGTCTGACACGACTTCCTCTTCCGCATCCAGCACGCAGGACCAGCCGGATAGGTCTGCGAAAGGCGGAGCGCAGGCGAACGACGTCGTCAAGATTCCCTTGCAGGATCAAGAGCGTGCCGGAATCCAGACAGCGTTTGTGCTGGTCCAGCACACGCCGCGCACGCTCTCCGTCGCTGGCCAAGTTGCGTTGGATGAGCAGCATACCTCGCACCTTGGAACCATCGCGGACGGCCGGATCACCGCCGTCGATGTTCTTCCCGGTGCTTCCGTTCGACGCGGACAGGTGCTCGGCAGCCTGCACAGTCACACGGTGCATGAAACGGTGGGGGCTCTTGTCCAGGCCTACGCCGAGGCAGACCGTCAGCGAGGAGCAGTGAGCTTCGCCAAACAGGCGCAGTCCCGTTATCACCACCTGTACTCCATCCAGGCCGCGTCGCTTGAAGAGTCGCAGCGGTCCGATCAGGAGGTTCTTCAAGCGCAAAAGATGCTGGTCGATGCCGAGGCAAATGTCCACATGGAGCGCGAACACCTCTCTGAATTGCTGCAGGTCGCGCCGGAATCACTGAATCCCGGCAATCTCTACGACCGCGAACTCATTCCCATTCGGTCGCCCATCGATGGCGTCGTCATCGCTCGAAACATCAGTGTCGGCCAGGTGGTCGATACCGGCTTCGTCGCCTTCGACATCTCCAATCTGTCCACCGTCTGGGTCACCGCCGCGGTCAATCAGCAGGACCTTGCCTTGATCCATCAGGGAGCGCCAGTGGATGTCGTCACAGCTGGCTTTCCAGACCAGGTATTCCATGGCCGGGTCGCCATGATCGGCGACACGCTCGACCCGGAGACACGCACGATCCCCGTACGCGTGGTGGTGCCGAACCCGTCAGTCAAATTGCGTCCCGGCATGTTTGCCTCGGCACACATCGCCGAGCCCGCGACACGCGATGCCGTCTTCGTTCCCGAAGACGCGCTGCAGAATATCAACGGCATGCCCGTCGTGTTCGTCACGTCGGATGGCATCACCTTTCAGGCCCGCACGGTAACTGTCGGCACGCGTTCGATGGGCAAGGCTGAGATCGTGGACGGGTTAAAACCCGGTGACCGCATCGTCGTGAACGGCGCGTTTATGGTCAAGTCCGAGATGCTCAAGGGCACGATGGGAGACGGCTAGGATGCGCAAACTGGTCGACTTCTTTCTCTCCAATCGATGGCTGGTAGTCGCTCTGCTAGTGGTGTTGGTGATCGGCGGCATTACGGTGATGCTGCACCTGCCGCTGGAGGCATTCCCCGACCTCACCAACAACCAAGTCGTCGTCACAGTGCAGTGCCCCGGCATGTCGCCGGTTGAAGTAGAGCAGCTCGTCACCTATCCCATTGAGACCTCCATGATGGGTATGCCGAAGCTGCAGATGGTCCGTTCCACGTCCAAGCTCGACCTGTCGATGGTCACCGTCATCTTCGACGATTCGATGGACAAGTATCTCGTCCGGCAGCTCGTCGCGGAGCGCATCAACCAGGTACAAAGCCGTATTCCGGCGGGCCTGCAGCCGCAGATGAACCCGATGTCTACGGCGTTTGGAGAGGTGTACCAGTACACGGTCTCCGCGCCGAAGATGTCGCTCATGCAGATCAAGACGCTGCACGATTGGGTCATCCGGTATGCCCTGCTCACCATTCCCGGTGTCAGCGAGATCAACTCATGGGGAGGCGAAACCAAGCAGTACACCGCAGAGGTGGACCCGGAGAACCTGCGCCGTTTCAACCTGACGCTGCACGATGTAGTCACGGCCGTGACCAACAACAACGCCAACTTCGGCGGCAGCTACATCGAGCACGCCGAGCAGCAGTACACCGTGCGCGGACTGGGCCGGGCGGAGAACACGGACGACTTGGGCAACATCGTCGTCTCCACTACCAACGGCGTCCCCGTTTTGCTGAAGCAGGTCGCGACGATCAAGACCGCCGCCCTGCCCCGCCATGGAGCTGTCATGCGGAACGGCCAGGGAGAGACCGTCTCCGGCATGGTGATCATTCTGCGTGGCGAGAACGGGCAAAAAATCATCAAGAAGATAAAGGCAAAGATCGCCAGCCTGAAGCTGCCAAACGGCGCGAAGATTATTCCTTTCTACGATCAGTCCGACGTCATCAACGCCACCACTGCGACCGTTCGCCGCAACCTGGTTGAAGCTGCTGTTCTCGTTGTGGTCATCCTGCTGATCTTCCTTGGGGACTGGCGCGCGGCCCTTGTGGTGGCCGTCACCATTCCGCTCTCATTGCTGTTCGGCTTCATCGGCATGGACCTGTTCGGCATCTCGGTCAACCTGATGAGCCTCGGTGCGATCGACTTTGGCACCATCGTCGACGGCTCCGTCGTGATGACCGAGAACTGCATGCACCGGCTTGAGAACGGCGGCGCGGGCAAACCGTTGATCGATGTGGTTCGAGAGGCGGCGCATGAGGTTTCCCGCCCAGTCATCTTCGGCGTGCTCATTATCATTGCCGTCTACCTGCCTGTACTCACGTTACAGAGCCTTGAGGGCCGCATGTTCCGCCCTATGGCAGTCACGGTCGTCTCAGCACTTGCGGGTTCGTTGCTACTTGCGTTGTTCGTTGTGCCAACGCTCTGTACCGTCGCCCTGCGTCACCGGGCCAAGGTTCTCACAGCGGAGGACGAGAAGAAAGCCTCTCCCAGGTCGAACTGGTTCGACTGTCTGCGAGATGCGTACGGCCGCTCGCTCGGCAAAAGCGAGCGGCACCGCACACCGATCCTCATTGTTTCCATTGTGATGATCGTGATAGCACTTGGATCGTTGAAGTTCATCGGCACAGAGTTTATGCCGACGCTCGATGAAGGCTCGATGGTGGTGACCTCAAAGCGCCTGCCGGGTATCGCGTTGACCGAGTCTGTCGCTATCGGCAACCAGATTGAACGGACCATCAAGGCAAAGAGCGGTGTCACCAGCATCGTGACCAAGCTGGGCCGGCCTGACCTCGCTACCGAAGCGATGGGCGAATACGAGTCCGATTCCTACTTAAGTTTCACCCCCAAGCTGCAGGATGCCAACGCCAAGGGCAAGCAGCAGTTCACCGACGACCTGCAGAAGTCGCTCGACAAGATCCCCGGCGTTACCTACGAAATTACCCAGCCCATGCAGATGCGCATGGACGAAACCATCACCGGCACGCGCGGTGACGTTGCACTCAAAATCTTCGGCGAAGACCTCGACACGCTGGAGCAGATGGCACACAGCGCGGAAAAGATTATTTCCAGCGTGCCAGGTGCGTCTGAAACGCAGATGGAAATCATCTCTGGCGCACAGGAGTTGCAGGTTCGCATCGACCGTCGCGAGGCTGCACGCTACGGCGTGAACGTTTCCGATATCCAGGAAGTGATCGAGACTCTCTATGGCTCAAAGCAGCTCTCGGAGATGTTGCTGGGCGAAGAACGCTTCCCCATCGCGATCCGCCTTCCCGCAGACATCCGCAACGACCCCGAACGCCTTCGTTCTCTACAGATCAAAACGCCGCAGGGCGAACTCGTGCGGCTGGATCAGGTGGCCGAGATCAAAACCGTTGGCGGCCCAATCCTCATTAATCGAGAGCAGGCGCATCGCCGCGCCGTAGTGATGAGCAATGTAAGTGGGCGTGACCTTGGAAGCTTCGTCAAGGACTGCAAAGCCGCTGTCGCGGCAAAGATGCCATTGCCGCCTGGCTACCGGCTGGAGTGGGGTGGCCAGTACGAAAACCAGCAGCGCGCGCAACAACGTCTGCTGATCGTGTTCCCTGTATCGCTGCTCATCATCTCCGCGCTGCTGTATGCCACTTTCCAAAACACCCGGCAAATGTTCCTCATTCTCTCCATCGTTCCCCTCGCTCTGGTTGGTGGCGTTGCTGCGCTGTGGCTAAGAGGCATCAACCTCAATCTCTCCGCATGCGTTGGCTTTATCGCCCTTTTCGGCATCGCTGTCTTGAATGGCGTGGTGATGGTAAGTCACATCAACTCCCTTCGAAAGGAGGGCAAGGAGGTAGAGGACGCCGTTCACCAGGGTGCCTCCGACCGCCTGCGCCCGGTGCTCATCACGGCCCTGGTCGCTAGCCTCGGCTTCATTCCAATGGCACTCTCCACTTCGCGCGGAGCCGAAGTCGAACGGCCCCTGGCGACAGTCGTCATCGGAGGCCTCATCACGGCAACCATCCTCACCCTGTACGTCTTGCCGCTCATGTATCCCTGGTTCAGTAAAGACATGGGTTCTAGTGCAGTGACACATCAGGCCTGATACACGACATTCGACAAACATTCACAACATAGACGATCTCGAAAGGACAAACGTGACGCCATCTTCCACGAATCGCAACAGGATCGGCTTCTTCCTGCTGGGCATCTTCGTTTCGCTTGCAGGCCTCTGTCTGGGTGCTGCCCTGTATCTGAAGTACGGCAATCCGCCGGTAGCCACTGCCGATCCTTCCTTTCCCATGGAGGCGCAGATCGTCCACGTACCTTTGGGCGCACGAATCGCCCGTGAACTCAAGCAGCCGCCGTTTCCAGCAGACGAGCATGGCTTGGAAGCGGGGGCGCAGGTGTATGCAAAGCAGTGTGCGAGCTGCCATGGAACACCGGGTCATGACGTCGCCTTCGCAACATGGATGTTTCCGAGAGCACCCCAGCTATGGAAGCAGCATCGGAAAGGCGTCGTAGGTGTGAGCGATGACGAGGTAGGCGAAACGTTCTGGAAGGTAGAGAACGGAATCCGGCTTTCCGGTATGCCGGCCTACCAGAAGATCCTTTCGAACACCGAAATGTGGCAGGTCGCGTGGCTTCTTAAAAACGCTGATAAGCCCCTGAGTCCGCAGGTGCAGACAGCGCTCGAAAAGCCTGGAGAGAACCAGCCGTAGTACACGCACTCTCCGGAGAGTATTGCCGCAGAGTGTGGCTTCCTGGCGCACACCACTCCTCTGCGTCTCCAAATTTCCACGACGGTCCACACCGCTGAGGCTTCTCAGCGAAAGGCGAAGTATGTCTGTTTTTACGTCCACAAGTTCGCAATCTTTTGTCTTTCCCCGCGCTTTGCTCCTGCTGGGCGTAGTCGCTGTACCGTTCGTCGCGGCTGCGCAGGCGGTTGAGCCATTCAGCGCTAGCTCCTCCGTCGCTGAGACCCTGCCAGATGCGCCGATGCCACAAGCTGTGGGTGCCCAACCCATAGCTGCAAGCAACAGGTCCGAACCGGTCGAGCAGCCCTCACTTCTTAGAACTCCGAAAAGGATTGTCGTGGATGAGCTTCACATCATTACCTCGCCGGCGCGACTTCGATCCCGTGATCTCATCTGGCTGTTGCCTGTCGCGGGTGCAACTGCTGCAAGCCTCGCCACAGATACCAAGGCTATGCGCGACGTCGTCAGCCACGATGCAGGTTTCAATTCCTCTGCAAGCACAGCCTCCGATGTGCTCCGTGGCGTGTTCATCGGTGGGCCTGTGGCCCTCTTCGGTGCTGGCGAATTTCTTGGCAATGCAAAGGCGAGAGAAGCCGGTCTGCTTGCAGGAGAAGCCATGGTGAACGGCTACGTCACAAGTGAAGGCGTGAAATACATCACCCTCCGAGAGCGGCCGAACTTGCAGAACGCACGTGGGCACTTCTTTCAGGGTGATGCAGTATCCGATCCGTCCTTCGTTTCCGGTCACGCGATCGTTGCCTGGTCCTCCGCAGCCGTGCTCGCCAGTGAATATTCCAAGCCATGGCAGCAGATCGGCATCTATACGCTCGCAAGCGGCGTCAGCCTCACCCGTGTTTTAGGGCAGAACCACTTCCCCACCGATGCCCTTCTAGGCTCCGTCTCTGGCTGGCTGATAGGAAGGTATGTGTACCACTTGCATCACGCTCGTTCCGACCACTAGACGATATGATGACTCAACTTAGCAGCGGCAAGTCCTCCCTTCGTTCCTCGGAGAGCTCCTGCTCTTCTCCGAAGAGTAGGACCGCCTTGCAAGCGCTCTCTTACCTGCGAGGGTCGAGCGCGGTCTGCTCTTGGTCTGTCGGATGCTGCTCACGCACAGCATCTGAAGCGACGCAGGCCATCCACTTTGGGTATGGCATTCGCGTAATCTTGGTGTGAGGCAAGACACAGGCTTAGTCATCAGCTTTGAGCGCCTGTTTCTCGGCTTGTGGTGATCCGCAAATCGACCGCTTTTCTCTGCCAAGGCTAAGAACCTTATGGTTCCGCATGGCAACAGATCAACCACTGTTGAAGGCGCGCCATCTTTGCATCACCCCTTCCGCAGGTTCAGGCGAGACGTCTAAATCGACCAACCATCCACAACAGTGAAGCACGCACGATCGTCGCAACGCGCTGTGAACTCGAAATGAAGTGAGCCATCGGTCAAAAAGGAACAGCCTTCTCGCTCACCAAATCTGCTGTGGCATCGCTGTCCGTGGCACTGTTTAAGTGTTGCGGGCCGTCACGAGTCTAGGATCAACTGGAGCCGATCAGTTTTATACGCCCACTTCTTCGGCTCTACCATTGAGTCACCCTCTCAGAGACGCGTCTATTCTGGACCGGGTGCGGGTAAACGCGGTGCCGTCTCGGAAGTAAGGGTTCAGGCCGAATGCTTGATTCCAATTCATTCGCTTCTTAGGCATGCGAGGTCGAGGCACACGTGCATTTATTCTCAGAGAGAAAGGATGCCGCATTCGAAGGACACTAATTCGATGATGAAGGGAACGCGGCTGAGTAATGGACCACCCTGAGGGGAGAGACCCTCTTTCTGAAAGGGTCGCCAATACATGCGATTGACCATGCTCTGAGTCCAAGAAAGCTGAGATATGGCTTGGGCATAACCAGGAACGACCGTCGTCATCAGTCGTCTTGACCGCCCGGGTACTGAGCGGGAAGAAGCGCAAGCGGAAAGCTCACTTTTAAATAGCCATCAATTGATATGACTCAAATCCTCTTCACTTTCAGCTTTGTACTTATTGCATACAGCTACTTCGGCTATCCCGCGCTCCTGGGAGTGTTGGCCCGTTACACATCGCAACCACCTTCCGAGTCTCCGATTACACCATCCGTTTCGATTATCATGGCCGTACGCAACCAAAAAGACCTGCTTGCGGCAAAGCTCGAAAATCTACGTACACTTCAGTACCCGGAGCACCTTTTAGAGATCCTCGTTGTTTCTGACGGCTCGGTAGATGGTACGGCTGAGCTGCTACAGCAGCAGACCGCGCCTGTACGAGCGTTTATTCTCCCGAATTCTTTGGGCAAGAGTAACGCCCTGAACCACGCGGTCGCGCGCGCCAGTGGCGAGATCCTCTTCTTTTGCGATGTGCGCCAAATGCTCGATCCGGCCGCACTTCGTTTTCTGGTGGCGCCGTTCGTTGACAACTCCGTCGGCGCGGTCAGCGGCGAGCTGCACCTTGCGGCCGGTGGGGACGGGCTTGGTCTTTATTGGAAGCTGGAGAAGGCGGTGCGCCGGTTGGAGTCGCAAACAGGCTCGACCATCGGCGTCACGGGCGCCATCTACACCTTGCGGCGTTCGCTGTACCAGCCGTTGCCCGTTGGCCTTGTACTTGATGACGTCATGATCCCGATGAATGTATTGCGCCAGGGATACCGTGTGATCTTCCAACCAGCGGCCACGGCACACGACACCCTGTTTACGGCACCAGGAAAAGAGTTTGCGCGAAAAATACGCACGCTCTCCGGCAACTACCAGATGCTGCGCCTTGCGCCCTGGCTGCTTACACGGTCCAATCCACAGCTATTCCGCTTCCTCAGCCATAAAGTGTCTCGGCTTCTTGTCCCTTTATGGCTCCTTACCATGTTGGGAAGCAGCGCCGTCGCACACGCGCCCCTGCTCCGCTTCTTTTTTGCATTGCAGGTGGTATTCTTCACGCTGGCGGCCGTCGGGGCGCTCTGGCCGGCAAGCCGGCAGTCTGTCCCGGTGCGGATCCCGTACACGTTTGCGCTGCTGAACGCTGCCGCACTGGTTGCAATGGTAAATGCGATTCGTGGTCGCAGCGGTACTTGGAATTAGCCGCAAAACCTCGGCAGGGCGGTGGAGAGCAAACATGGGCACAGGCCTTGGCACATTCATTCCACTGGTGGCATACGTCGGATTTTGGGTCATGTGCCTAGTGGCGCTCTCCGGTCGGCCCGTGCTGGGCCTGTACTACATCCTTCCCTTTTTGCCCTACCGCAGCATGCGCGACCGCCTGGCAGACTACCCTCTTGGCACCAATCTGCTCACGCTGCTGGTGATCGCCGTAATCGCGGGAGCACTCCTCAAGCGAAAACGACTTCCACGCTCAGCGATCTATGTCACCTGGCTGCTGTTCGCGCTGTATCTTTATGTTTCCATGTGGATCGGCGTAGCCATCAGCGATGCTCCCGCGCCCGTCTGGCTTTCGGCCGTGAACTTTGTCACGTGGAAAGATTACATGCTGCTGCCACTCTTGCTTGTGGCCGCTGGGCTCTCGCTGGAAGACCGGCAACAAATCCGCAAGGTGATCCTCGTCAGCGCATTTTCCTTATTACTTGTCGATAAGAGTGCGCTCGCTGAAAGCCTCTCTCACAGTTGGGTCGACTTTGACGAGTCGAAGCGTACCGCGGGTCCACTGGTGTTCGGCTCCAATCAGCTCGCGGCATTCCTGGCCCAGTTTGCCGCTTTCTTTCTCGGCCTTACGACACTGCTGCCCCGGGCACGCCTCAAGTTGCTGGGCTATGGTCTGGTACTCTTCACCGCTGTCACCACGCTGTACACGTTCTCGCGAGGTGCTTACCTGGCGCTCCTGGTCAGTGTGGCCGTACTGGCTGTACTCAAAAACCGTAAACTCATCCTCGCACTCGGCGTTTTCCTCCTGCTATGGCAGTCTGTTGTGCCAACCGCGGTGCAGCAACGTGTGACCATGACGAAGAGCGAGGACGGTCATCTGGAAGCTTCGGCCGAAGAGCGAGTTGACCTCTGGAAGCAATCGGAAGATATGTTCCTGAGCAGCCCCCTGTTCGGGCGCGGCTTCGCCACCTTCCAGTTCGGCGAGCACACCGCAAACCTGAAGGACACGCACAACTGGTACGTCAAGGTCCTGGTCGAAACAGGTATCCTTGGGGGTATCTTCGCCGTGGTGCTCATCGGCCAGATGCTGCGATCGGGCTTTCGCCTGTTCCGGCGCGCAACCGACCCCATGTATCAGGGGCTGGGACTTGGCTTTCTTCTTGCGACAGTGTCCTGCATGGTCGCAAACTTCTTCGGCGATCGCTGGACGTATGTGGAGATCAACGGGATTCTGTGGGTACTGCAGGCGGCTGTTCTTCGCGCGTCCACGCTTTCTGAAGTCCCCGAAGTACAGGCGCAGGCCGCACCCGCCACTTATCCGTTTGCACCCTTGCCCCGGTTCGCGCAGCCATCATGATCGTGCAGAACGCCCCTGAAGCAACGGCGCACAGCAGCTCCGCGCCCAAGGTTCGCCTGGTGGCCGCACCTCCATTGCCTTTGCCAACCGGACCGCATATCCTGCTGGTTCTGGATGAGGTTGCAGCAACCCTTGGCGGCGGCGAACGCATCGTTCAGCGACTTGCACGATTGCTGCCCTGCTGGGGATACCGTGTCTCTGTGCTCACCCTTGCTCTTGATCCCGCAAGCCCCTTTCTCCACGATGTGCCCTGCCCCGTGTACCTGCTGCCACTTGGCCGCACCTGGGACGCGCGGGCTGTACGCGCCGCCATGAACCTCCGCAACTTCCTCCGCGCCGAAGACGTGCGGCTGGTCCAAACCTTCTTTGAAAGCTCGGATTTGTGGGTGGGTGCCGTCGCCAGAAGCGTGCCCGGCATTAAGCTCATCTGGAGTCGCAGGGATATGGGCATTCTGCGTGCGCCCAAGCACCGCGTGGCGTATCGCCTGATGCGCCACCTGCCGCACGCCGTCTTTGCCGTCTCGGAACAGGTGCGCCGGCATGCGGTGGAAGTGGATGGAATCGACCCACGTCGCATCTACACCATCTATAACGGTATCGATCCAGCCGGCATTTACCCTTCGGAAAGATCGCAGCCCGGCAACAGCCCACCAGTAGTCCTGTCAGTGGGCAACATTCGACCGGTCAAAGGATTCGATGTCCTGGTGGAAGCGGCCGCGATGGTGGTATATCACTTCCCAAACACCATGTTTATAGTCGCCGGTAAAGTGTTGGACGAGGCCCATGCGGACGCGCTGCGGGAACGCATCAAGGAGCTCAGCTTGGGCGATCAGTTCCACTTCGTGGGAGAGGTTACAGATGTTACCGGCATGTTGCAGCGTGCCACGGTCTTTGCGCTGCCCTCACGAAGTGAGGGGTTTTCCAACGCGATTGTGGAGGCGATGGCACAGGGTGTGCCGGTCGTGGCCACGGATGTGGGCGGAAATGCGGAAGCCGTCGACCATGAGATCACGGGCCTGATTGTCCTATCCGGCCAGCCGGCATTGCTGGCTCAGGCACTCTGCCGCCTGCTGGCGGATGAATCGCTTCGCCGGTCCATGGGCGCAGCCGGCCAGCACCGCGTGGAAGTCTGCTTCTCAACCGAGAACATGATGCGCCTCACGGTCGAAACGTACACACGGCTTCTGTCTTAGTGAAGGCCGTTGTATCTGCTGACTATGGGCGGCAAACCGTCGACAGCATCGACAACATTTCCATATCGACGCATTTGGAAAATGCGTAAGAAAAAAGTTCCAAGAATGCTAGACATTTCTTTCCAAACTGATACCTTTAGGGAGTGCAAAGCACGAAGGTGTTAACTTCAAACACTGGAATGCTGCGGCACGAACAACGGCTGCATGCATTAGTGACACATGGATCATGTTGTGACTCAAATTGCGACAGACAATAAGATTCCGTGAACAATCCAGACTGAAGGCACGAGCCGCTGGCAGCTTACTTCTTCCTTAAAGAGAGACTTATGAACAGACGCATCATGTTTATCGCAGTAGCTGCCATGGCACTGACCACCACAACCATTGTCCGCGCCGACTCCGTAGGTGCAGGCACCGTCTCGTCCTCACACAACTTTGTGCCCACCGTGATCACCACGACGGATCCTGGAACTTATGGCGCAATGAGCGGGGCCACCTTTCAGACCAGCGGCACAGGCGCCTTCGCAGGCTCGGCCAATGGGACCGGAACGCTCAATGGTACACTGACGTTCAGCCAGACTCGCGGCAACACGATTCAAGAGGACCTTACCAACTTTTTCACCTTTTCCGACGGCCAGGGTGGAAACTACGTGTTCGACGTATCCAGCGTGCTGACACGGTCGTTCGTCGCGAACACGGACGCCACCAGCGGCGCGCTCTATCTGCTCGGCAGCGTCTATGACAGCTACCTGAATCTGACCGCCTCCGCAGCAAGCCTTTCCATCTCGTTCAACAGCACCGGTGGTTCGGCCTACTCTTCCAGCGCAACGCTGTCTTCCCCGCCGGTCAGCGTCACGCCCGAGCCGTCCAGCCTGGTTCTGCTTGGCACGGGTCTGGTCGGTGCTGCGACAACGCTGGTTCGTCGTCGTCGTGCTGCTCGCGCCTAGTTTCACCCTGTGAAGAAGGGCCTCACTGGCTGCGGATCCACCGCCGGTGAGGCCCTTTTCCGTTGTACGAGAATACTGCATCCTGCATACCAGCCGGCTTCCGTTTGCCTCTATGAGGGATAGATGATTCCGTCTGAAATCCAAACGATAGGGTCTTCCTTTCACAAGGGAAACCCTACCGTCCCCGTACTATCCCATGCTGGCCAGCGCCTTCCGCGCTTCATCTGCAGTTTTCGATCCGGGCGCAGCCTTGTCGGCTGCATCCAGATGCACGCGCGCATTCGGCTTATCGTTGAGCTTCAGGTACGTCATTCCCAGGTGATACTGGATCGACGTGTTGTTGGGCTGCAGCTTCACCGCGTCTTCCAGCAGATCGCGCGCCGAGGCATACGTCCCCTTGTGGTACAGCGCCCACGCCAGCGTATCTGCCGTTGAAGGCGAGTCGGGCATAGCACGCCGTGCGGTCTGCGCCAACGTCAGCGCGACATCAGCGTTTTGCCCAGTCTCGAGTGACAGGTAGGCCAGGTTGTTTGCGGCGACGCCGTTCGTCGGATCCAGCTGCAGCGCTCTCCTGTAATACGTCGCGGCCTTCTCCGTATCGCCTCTCGCTTCTTCCAGGGTACCCAGCATCACCTGTCCCTGTGGCGCGTTCGGATGGCTTGCAACCCACTTCTCCCATCCGCCGATCGCCTGATCCGTCTGACCCGTCAGCGCTGTCAATTGGGTAAACGTCTGCAGCGCAATCTGGTTCGACGGATCCAGCTTCATCGCGGTGTTGACGTTCGCCAGTGCCGCGGGATAGTCGTGCATTTCCATTTGCAGAACGGCCACATCGGTGTAGAGCGTTGCGTTGTTGGGCGAACGGCTGAGCTGCTTTTGTACACGGGCCAACGCACCCGCAGGATTCTTTGCTCCCAGGTCGTATCCCACAAGCATGGCAAGCGCACGCGTGGCGTTTGGATCCTTGTCCAATGCCTGCTCCAGGAGGGCCTTGCCTTCCGGCACACGATTCTGCTTAATGCGCAGTTGCCCGAGCTCGGTCAGGGCGATGGCGCTCGGGTCCCGCTTCACAGCTTCTTCAAAGTCCGCGTTCGCCTGCTGAAGCTGGCCCTGGTTTGCTTCCGCCGTCCCGCGCCACAGGTAAGCCGCGGCAGCATCCGGATGAGACACAAGAGCATTGTTGGCCACCTGCGCCAGCAGGGCGAAGTCATTGCGGCGCAGGGCAACATTCGCCATACCCGTCTGCACTTGAAGATTCGACGGATCGATGCGGCCGGCGTCACGAAACGCCGTCTCCGCAGCGGCCAGATCCCCGTTCTGCGCGGACAGTTCGCCCAGAACTACCTGCAGCGGTACGCTGTCTGGGTTGTTCTTGATTCCCTTGTGCACCAGCGCGAGCGCATCTTTTAGGTTGCCATCGCGGGCCAGCAGCATGGCATTCATCCCTACAACAGGAGCTGACTGGTCATGCGACTTGCTCAGCTCTGCCAGCACGGCCTTCGCCTTGCTGGTGTCCCCCACCTGCAACAGCGCGCGTGCGTATGAAACCTGCAGCGGCACGCTGCCAGGTACGGCACGGGTCAGGTCGGCAAATGCCGCGGGTGCCTGGTTCAGTTGTTTTGTCTGCACATAGAAGGAGCGCAACAACTCCGGTGCGGCTTCTGTCGTATTTTGCTCCAGCGCTGCTGTCTTCAGTGTGCGCTCGGCTTTGTCCAGCGCGCCGGTGCGGACGTACAGGCTCGCAAGGGCACTCCGCGGCTCCAGGCTTTTTGGGGTGGCCTTGATCGCGGCGAGGTACTGCTGCTCTGCCCCGGCCACGTCGCCACGTTTCTCGAGCAGGCCCGCCAGCATCAGGCGCGGCAGCATGCTCGCTGGGTCGAGTTGAATCGCCTTTTGCAGTTCGTCTTCCGAGTTCTTTGAGGGTGCGGTGCTATTGCCCGCCTCGATCACCGCCAGCAGCGTGTGGAACTTTGCCTTGTTCGGGTCATGCGTCAGCGCCGCATGAATGTCCTGCAGTGCCGCCGGCGTATCCCCCTGCTTCTGCTCAATGGCAGCACGCAAGGCAAAGGCGTCGGCGTTGTTCGGATCGGCCGCCAGTACCAGCTTCACCTGCTCCATTGCGCGTGCGGGAACGTTGCCACTCAGCAACAGGCTTCCCAGGTCCAGCCGCGCCGCCGCATTGGATGGTTGCAGCTCCACGGTACGCATCAGCTCCTGATACGCCGGCACTGGCGTTCCGAGCTTCAGGTACACCTTCGACATTTCATAGTGAGCCGCAGCAAAAGCAGGGTCGATCTTCAAGGCGTTCGCGATCTGAATCGTCGCCTCCTGCAGCTTGCCATCCTTCTCAAAGCGAATGCCGCTGTCCAGGTAGCGTTGCTTGCGGACGTTGGGATCACGCCTGCAACCTTCCACCGATACAAGCGCCAGGGTGCACGCGAGCGCCAACGCCGCAGTGCCAACTTTCTGTGTCTTCCTTACCATGTACGGTCCTTCCAGGCACTCCAAGAATCTCTTGCATAAACAAAACAAAGCTAATCCGGCAGGTAAGGACCCAGCTGCGCGTTCATCCGCGCGGCAAAGTCGACCGCCCGCTGATGACCGGCCTGCGCATCCTCTCCCTTGCCGAGCGGTGTAATTACACGCACCAGCGCGCTGTCCGTTCGCTGCATCAGGATCGAGTCCTCCAGGGTGTACCACTTCGCCGCGTAGTCGCTTGCAACGCTCCGGCCGTGCGCGCGGTACCAGTACAAAACGATATCCCGCATCTCCCCATTGGTGATCACATATTCCCCGACGCGCACAGGCGGTCCCTGCTGGTTCGGCAGAGTCGTCACACCATGCGAGACGAACGTCCAACCTGCACCCGGCAGGCAGTTCTGCGGTGAATGAATGGCCTGGCCCGTCCGCTGCGTCGGGAAATAACCGATAAACAGCCCCACAGATGCGGTATCGGCAGCAGCGTCCGCAGGGTTCATGGAGCGTTTCCGCACATACACCCGGTTGAGAAAAACGCCCTTGCCGAGCACGTCCAACACATACTCCTGCAGCGGTTGGTCCGTGCCCTCCCACGGTCCCAGTATCTGCGGAAAAGCCTGCAGCGGAACACCCTGCGGAATACGATCCGCGTTGCCGCGTCGGATCAGCAGCGACGCAGTCAATACCAGTAGGCAGAGTGTGGCAATCAGCTTCGACAGGCTCATCGCGCACCCACAGAACGTGAAGAGACCGCGCCCATCAACACATGCAACACGTACAGGCATCCCATCGACACCAGGAACATCAGCCAACCGGAAAATTCATGGAAGAACCCCATCGCCTTCTCCGGGTCCCAGTACTGGACACACAGCCCGGTTCCATAGATACGAACGGCGTTCGCGACGACCGCAATCGGAATACTCGCGAACGCCAGCGCGACCCTCCGCCACACTGAACGCTCCGCCACATAACCAAACAGAATCGCTACCGTCAGCAGGCTGATCAGCGATCGAATCCCGCTGCATGCCTCTGCAACCTCAAGCTTCAGCGAAGCGAGCTGGATCACGTTTCCATCGCGCAGCACGGGAACCCCCGTCAGCGCCAGCGCCCAACTCGAAACGGCAGACGCAAACAACTGCAGCGGCAGAGTTATCTGATTCAACACAAGGGAAGGCAAAGGAATCGCCAGCAACAGGACCAGCAGGCTGAAGCGAACTTCGCGCAAAATCCTGGAGCCCAGCAGCGTAAGAATCAGCCCGCATGCCAGCATCACAAACGAGATGCGCGACAAAAAAAGGTCCGCCCCAAGCACACCGACCAGCAACAGTCCAAGCGCCGGGACCACCAGCCACAGCCCCGTCCATGTCGATCGTACGGGTAACGCTCGTAGCCTTGAACGCTTCTCGTACAACAGGAAGACGGAAAACAGAGGGATGAGGAAGCCGTGCGAAGCATCCGGCAAATCGTACCAGTCATAGACCAGCTTGCCCAGAATGCGCCCATACAGCACGACCACAAAGACAACCACCAACACCGCCATGGCCCGGGTCCACCACCTGCGCGAGTTCGAAAGGGGAACCGGTCTGTCCGAGGCTGAAACATCTTTCTCGATGGGCTGTCCGATCAACGAAGGAACTGAAATAATGGGCATGGTTGCGCACATGTATCAAAACATGAATGGGCCAGAGTCGTCCTCTATTATCTGGTTCATTCGAACCGCAGTCACCGGTTCAAGCCCGTTTTGGCTTAAACGCAAAGAAAGAGTCCGACGGCACAAGTCGGCAGCAGCTGTCACTACAGGGTAAACCGTCCAAACTACTCTAGGCCGAATGAGCCTAAACTTTTCGTTACAGTTGTACCATCAGAAGTTTAAGAACAAGGTTACCTATGAAGGTTGCACGTTATTGTCTGATTGGTTTACTGGCTGCTCCGCTCCTGGCGCAGCAGGTCGTAACCAGGCCTGTCCTCACGCCTGCTTCGCCGGCCGACTCGGCGCAAAGCGCGCCAGCGGCTCCTTCCAACGCGAGCTCGCCTGTTGTGGATCCAAGCGAGTACCGCATCGGGCCGGAAGACATGTTGAATGTTGCGGTCTGGAAAGAGCCCGGTATTTCCGGGTCGTTCCCCGTCCGCCCAGACGGCAAGATCTCCCTCGCGTTGATCGGCGATCTGCCCGCTGCCGGCCTCACGCCCACGGAACTCAGCGATAGCATCAAAACGCGCCTGCAAAAGTTTCTCCACGAACCCAGCGTGGTCGTCACCATTCTTGCCGTCCACCCCAAGCAGATTTTCCTCCTGGGCGAAGTGCAGCATGCCGGTGGTGTCACCTTCGTTCCCGGCATGACTCCTCTGCAGGCCATCGCGCTCGGCGGCGGCCTTACCCCTTTCGCCAACGCGAAGCACGTCGCCATTCTCCGCAACACCGGGGGCAAGCAGCAGCGGCTTCCGTACGACTATAAAAAAGCCATAAAGGACGGTAGCTCGCAGGGGATCACTCTCTTGCCAGGCGATACCATTTTCATCCCATGACGCCATATCGAATGCGCTCGACGCTCGCCCTCGCCTCTGCATGCCTTGCTCTGCTGACTTCTGATCCACCAGCTCGGTCGCAGGCACTGCCACAGGCCGTATCTACACCTGTCAGTTCCCCGACAACGGGCTTCGCTCTTCCAGCCGTCGCTGGCCAGATCAGCTACTCGCTTACCGCCTCGCAGATCGTGGATATCGGGTACAACGGCCAACCCGGAACCGTGACGTCCACCAACCTCACCGGAAATCTTGGGTACGTCTCCTCCAGCGAAACGCACCCGTTCAGCGCGGTCTACTCCGGCGGATACCTTGGCAGCGAGTCGTCGCAACTCCCCCGGGGCACCTTTCAGACACTGTCGCTTTCCCAGGTCTTCCACCTCCGGCACAACACCATCATCGGTGCGGATTCTGTCAGTTACCTGCCCCAGAGCCCCGTCGCCGGCATCTCTGGTATTCCTGGCCTGGGTGATCTTGGTGCCGGTGCGGTGCAGGTCGTCGGCGGCTACACCGGCGTCGGCATCCTCACACAAAACCAGAGTCGCGTCAGCAACATCGCCAGTCTCAGCGATGTCCAGGACATCACGGGCAAGACGTCGATCCACGGGACCGGCACCTATGCGATCCAGCGCTTTCTCGGCGACGGCCCACTCAGCACCACCACCATCAACAACAATGGTTTCCTGAGCTACGACAGCAACGAGGTCGGTGCCGCTGCCGGGTTTACCCATCGCCTCAACCGGCGAAACACCTTTGGCGCGGATTACACCTTTGCGCGATTCACCTATCCAAACCAACCTTACAGCTTTATCTCCCACGGTCTCCTGGGGGAATATTCGCACCAGTTCACGCCGTCGCTCGTTTTTGACGGTGCGGCTGGTCCGCAGTGGAACACCAGTTCCACTTACAGCGCCACGGCGATCAATCTGGCCGCTCTCCTCAGCCTGACCTACGCCAAGGGCCTGAACGGTTATGCGCTGACCTACAGCCGCGGCACCAACAATGGTTCCGGCGTCGTTCAGGGTGCCTTTTCCAACAGTGTCGGCTTTCTCGCCAATCGGCGGTTCAGCCGCAATCTCAGCGGTGCAGCTTCCGTTAGCTACGCGCATACTTCCAGCATTCCTTCCCTACTGTTCACCAACTTCTCTGTGGATACGGTCGTCGCCAGCGGCCAGGTCAGCCGCAATCTTGGCCGCTCTTTTTCCGTGTACGGCAGCTACACGGTCGAGCGGCAGAACACCTCCACTGCGGTGCTGAGCAACCTTGCCTTCAATGGCATCTCCCAAATCATCGGCTTCGGCATCACCTACTCGCCGGCATCCCGATTCTTCGGAGGACACTAGCCCCTCATGATCGGACACCGTCCCCTCGTTCTTGAAGACTACCTCTCCATTCTCCGGCGCCGAGGCTGGGTCATTGCGCTGCCGCTCGTCCTCCTGCCTTTCCTCACCTTCGGCATCTCGCTCCTCATTCCGCCCCAGTACCTGTCGCAAACGCTCGTTCTGATCGAAAGCCAGAAGGTGCCAGACAACTACGTCAAGCCGGTCATCTCCTCCAACCTCGATAGTCGTCTCGCGTCCATGAAGGAGCAGATTTTCAGCCGCTCCAGTCTGCAGCCCATCATTGATCGCTACAATCTCTACGCAAACGATCACATCACGATGGAAGAGAAGCTGGACAAGGCGCGCAAGAATATCGACGTCAAGGCCATCACCTCTGAAATCGCGCACGGCAGCGGTCTTCCCGGCTTCTTTATCTCCTTCAAGGCGGGCGACCCCCATGTAGCCCAGCTCGTCTGCGGCGAGATCGAATCCCTGTTCGTTGGCGAAAACCTGCGATCACGTGAGGCATCGGCACAGGGCACAACCACCTTTATCCGCGGCCAGCTTGAGGACGCAAAACGCAATCTCGACGAGCAGGACGCCAAACTCGCGGCATTTCAGCGGCAGTACATTGGCAAGCTGCCGGATGAATCTGCGCCGAACGTCAACATGCTCACAAGCCTGAACACCCAGCTCGAAGCTGCGACCCAGGCCCTCTCCCGCATGGAGCAGGACAAGGCCTACGCGGACTCGATGCTTGCCCAGCAAGCCCAGAACTCCGCCGCTGCCCCCGGTATGCCGGCAGGTCCGGCCGCCGATCCGGTTCGCGAAGCGCAGGTCCTCCAGATGCAACAACTCCAGGCGCAGGAGAGTGATCTCACGGCGCACTACACCGCGGATTATCCCGATGTAATCGAGGTGCGCCGCAAGATCGCCGACCTTCGTCGGCAAATGTCCCGTCCCTCCACGGCCAGCGCAGCGTCTTCTTCGCCTGCTGCTCCAAGCCGAGCTGACTCCGCGAGCGTCCAGCAGCTTCGCGCTCAGGTGCGTTCAGCCCAGATCGGCATCCTCGCTAAGCAGCAGGAACAGGGCCAGATTCAGTCACAGATCCGTATGTATCAGGACCGCATCCAGTCGAGCCCACTGGTCGAGCAGCAGTACAAAGAGCTCACACGCGATCATGCCACGGCGCAGACCTTCTATGACGAACTGCTGACCAAGATGAACCAGTCCAAAATGGCGACTGAACTTGAAAAACAGCAAGAGGGTGAGCAGTTCCGGGTTATGGACGAGCCAAACCTGCCCGACCAGCCGTTCTCCCCCAAACGTGGCCTTTATGTTGTCGGCGGCATCGTCGGTGGGCTGCTCATTGGCCTCGCCATTGCAGTGCTGCTGGAATATCGTGACACCACGCTACGCAACGAGCGCGACATTTGGGCGTTCACACAACTCCAAACCCTCGCGGTCATCGACTTCTCTGCAGGCTTGCCCGCAGGCAAAGGTAAAGGGCGCCTCCGCAGAATGTTCGCAAGCATGAAGGCTGCCTTTAGTAGCTGAGGAACTCGCCGTGTACAAGAACTTTTTTCAACTGCGTGCGAACCCGTTTGCGAGCAGCCCTGATCCGAAATTCCTGTTCGAAATGCCGCGCACCCGTGAAGCTCTGGCGGCACTTCGCTATGGCATAGCGACGCATAAGGGCTTTCTCGTGCTGACCGGCGAGGTGGGTACGGGCAAAACGACCCTGCTTCGCTGCGCTCTCGATTCGTTTGACAGCACGCGCACGCTGACCTCCTTTGTCTTCAATCCCCGTCTCGACCCGCTGGACTTCCTGGAATTCATGCTGATCGACTTTGGCCTGACGCCGCCGGTGCGGACGAAGGCTGCAATGCTGCACCTGCTCAATCGATGGCTCATCCAGCAGTATGAGCAAGGCAACACGTGCGTGCTCATCGTCGATGAGGCACAGCATCTGTCCAACGAGATGCTCGAAGAGATTCGGCTCCTCACGAATCTGGAGACGGGTGCCGATAAGCTTCTGCAGATCGTCCTGTCAGGCCAGCCAGAGCTTGAGGCAAAGCTGCAGGAGAACAATGTGCGCCAGCTCCGGCAACGCATCGCTCTTTGGTGCCACACCGAGCCACTATCCACGGAGGAGATCGGACCATACATCGCGCTACGACTCCAACGCGCCGCATCCCCCGAACCAAAGCAGACCGATGCCGCACCGGCCGTCTTTCCTCCACCCGTCATCCACCAGATCTACCAGGCAAGCCAAGGTATCCCGCGCATCATCAATCTCATCTGCGAACACAGCCTAATCTTTAGCTATGTCGATCAAACTCACACAGTTACACAGGAAACAGTGAATTCTGTCCTCCAAGACCTCGGATTAGAGGCGAAGACACTGCAGGTTGCGGGCGGCAGTTAACGAAGTTGTGCTGCCGCCGGTGTTCGCTTGATGCGGAGACCAGAAACGAACGAAGTCATGAGCAAGATTTATGAAGCGCTGCTGCGTGCAGAACTAGAACGGACTGCCGGCCAAACGGATCGGCGCGAAGAGTCACGCGACCGCTCCACGGAAATCAGAGACCAGCGCGCCACACCTCCGCCACGCGTCGATCTCCCGTCTTTCGAAGCACTTACTTCCCCGGCAGCACAATCCAGCAACAGCGCCCGGACTCCCCCCCTTGGACCTACTCTCGGTCAAAGCGTAGCCACGGAAGAGATCTGGGAATACCAGAACGAAAAGCTTCCTGCACTTGGCAATCGTGGACGAGTCGTCGAGCAGTTCCGCACCCTTCGATCGCGGTTGCAGGGGTTCCGAAACGAGGGGGGAGGCGGATGTTTGGTGGTTTCCAGTGCTAAACCACAGGAAGGAAAGAGCTTCGTCGCCGCTAACCTTGCAGTGACGTTTGCCCGGCACCGTGCCGCAAAAGTCCTGCTGATTGATGGAGATATGCGTCGCAGCACGTTACACAAGATCCTGGGTGCACCTTCCGAGCCCGGTCTTACCGAGTATCTGGCGGGTAAAGCTTCTGTGCAGCAGATTACCCAGCGCGGGAAGCCGGCTGACGGGGCGGAGGCAATGCCGAGGGGTTTAGCGTCTCTTGACTTTATTCCCGCCGGGAGCGATGCCGGCAACGCTGCCGACCTTTCCGGGAGTCCGCGGTTCGGCGAGTTGCTTGCAAGCCTTGCTCCACTGTATGACTGGGTGATCATCGATTCATCCCCGGTGACAGCAGTTTCCGATGCGGTCAACCTTGCCCGGGCGGCGGACGGCGTGTTGCTGGTTGCACGTGCCAGCGTCACGCGTTTCGAATCCGCGCAACGGGCGATGAATGAATTTCGCGGACGCAAGCTGCTTGGCGTGGTGTTGAATGCGGTGCCGGAGGGTGCCGGCAGACATGATCTGGCCTATGAGTATGACGGGGTCAATGCCTAGCCCGGACACAAGCACGGTTGAAGAGCGAAGGCCTGAATCGCAGCGCATCGGACGCTTTCAAAGTCGGCAGCGCTTCTCGAATGCTCCGCTCATCCGGCTTTTCAACGTGTACTACTCCACACGCACGGTGCTACTGCTGCTGTGCGAAATGGTACTGGTCGCCTCCTCGTTTCTTGTGGCGACTGCGGTGACGCTGGGGCGCGACGCAGACATCGCGCTCTACGACGAGCATGGACTCCTCAAAATTTTGGGGATCACCGTCGTGATCATCCTGCTGTCGTATTACTTTGATCTGTACGAGCCGAACATCGTTTCCACCAGTTCGGAAATTTACTTTCGCCTCTTGCTTGTGCTGGGCTGTTCCTGCTTCGCGTTGGCAGCGGCCCTCTACCTGCAACCGAGTATGCTGGTGGCGCCCCACGTCTACTCGATCGGTTTCGCCTTGCTTGTGCCCGCGTTGCTGGCTTGGCGCAAAGTGCAAAAACGGCTGATGACGCGTTCGTTCAATACAGAGTGTGCCTATGTTCTGGGTAGCGGGGTCCAGGCGCGTTCTATTGTGCACATTCTGGAGCAGCGGCCTGACGTAGGCATCAAGCTCATTGGCTGGCAAGATGAAGAGCGCTCTCCAGCGCAGGACCAAGAGCGCTGGGCAGAAGATTTGAACGACCTTGCACGCTCAAGCCAGGCTGTAGACCGGATTATTATCGCGGTCGACGACGCTCGCAAAGGTCTGCCGATTCCGGAACTGCTGACGTTACGCTTTCAAGGGGTGTCGATTGAGACCGCGGCGGCTTTGCGAGAACGCCTTACGGGAAAGATTGCGCTGGATGGTTTGCTGCCTAGCAGCTTCTTGTACACAGAGGGCTTTCGCGTTCGCCCTTCACAGCAGTTCACGCGAGTTCTCGTCTCACAGCTTGCCGCAATCGTCGGTTTGCTTATAGTTCTTCCATTTTTTCCAGGGATCGCGCTTGTAATCAAGCTGAGTTCCAAGGGACCCATCTTCTTTCGGCAGACCCGCGTCGGCCTGAACGGAAAGCATTTCAAGGTCGTGAAATTTCGCACGATGGCGATGGACGCCGAGGCAAACGGAGCACAGTGGGCCAGCAAGAACGATTCACGGGTGACGCCTGTCGGCAGGTTCATGCGCAAGACGCGTATCGATGAAATCCCTCAGCTTTGGAATGTGGTTCGCAGGGACATGGGGTTCGTCGGTCCGCGGCCAGAGCGTCCGGAGTTTACCTCCTGGCTTAGCCAGGAGTTGGAGTTCTACTATCTGCGCCACCTGATCCGGCCCGGCTTAACTGGCTGGGCGCAGGTGCGCTACGGCTACGGCAGCACGCTGGAAGAGACTCGCCAAAAGCTCGAGTACGACCTTTACTACATCAAGCACATGAGCCTTGGCATGGATTTGACAATCATGTTCGAGACGGTGAAGACGATCCTGAGGCGGCGTGGAGCGCAGTAGAGCTTCCATCAATCGCGCGCCGGTCTAAGCCCGGGGAGCTGATCACGAATGATTGAGTCCACCTTATCGAGACCCGACCATCTCCTGGGATTCTGCAGACGATGAAGCACAGTGTTGGTACCATTCCACCGTGGTTTGAAGACAGCCGTAAAAATCTTCGTTCGGCTGGTAGCCAAGTTCCGTTTTGCTGCGGGTGATGCTTGCGAGTGAGTGCGCTACATCGCCAACACGACCCGGGCCGTAGGTTGCCGGGCGGGTGAACTTCAGGATCTTTGCGAGTGCGCCATACAGGTCGTTCAAGGTGTGCGCGTGACCAGTGCCTACGTTGAACACGCGGCCTGTTGCAACATGGTCGGGTGCGACACACGCCAGCAGGTTTGCCTGAACGGCGTTGCCCACAAACGTAAAATCGCGGCTGGTGGAACCGTCGCCGTTGATCATCGGTACTTGCCCATTCATCATACTGCGGACGAATTTGGCGATGACACCAGAGTAGGGGGAGTCTGCCGCTTGGCGAGGGCCGAAAATGTTGAAGTATCGCAGACATACGGCCTGCATTCCGTACACCTTACAAAACGACTGCAGATAGTACTCGCATGTCAGTTTCTGCACGGCATAGGGAGACATTGGCTGAGGCGGCATTTCTTCATACTTCGGTTGCGTCGGCTGATCGCCGTAAGCCGAAGAGGATGCGGCATACACGATGCGTTTAACGCCTGCTTCTCGCGCCGCCAGCAGCACGTTGAGCGTGCCATTGATGTTGGAGTTGTGCGATGTGAGTGGATCCGCGACGGAACGTGGCACGGAGGCCAGCGCTGCCTGGTGGAGCACGAACTGCACACCTTGACAGGCCTGTCTTACCTTATGCGCGTCGCAGATGTCACCTTCGACAAAGTCCAGGCCGGCAAGTCCGGCGATGTTTTCGATATTGCCCGTGGAGAGGTTGTCCACGCCGCGCACTGCATGCCCTTGTTCCAGCAGCGTGCGAGCGAGCGTTGACCCGATGAAGCCTGCAACTCCGGTAACCAGATACTGTGCCAATTTCACTCCAGGAACACTTCTCTATCGTACCGGTATTGCCTGGGAGAAGTATTCGAGCGCCGCGATTCGCAGACCATATTGGGAAATCAACCGGCGAGCGCGGGGGATTGCCGCGCACCGAGAGACTGCCACCTCACCAGGGAGGATAATGTAGGCAGTATGACAATCGTACCTGCCCCGCACGAGTCTGCCCTTGCACGGCTGAACCGACTGAAAGATCGTACCGCGAACATAGGCGTCATTGGCCTAGGGTATGTTGGTCTGCCCTTATCGATGCTGCTGGTCGATGCCGGGTTCCGTGTCACCGGCTTTGACATTGACGAACGCAAGGTCGAGGACCTGCGTGCGGGCAGGTCATACATTTTTCGCATTCCCGAAGAAGAAATTCGTTCCATGCTGGACAGGCAGTTTGCAGCGACGACTGACTTTTCCATCCTCACGCAACAGGATGCCATCGTTCTCTGCGTGCCGACTCCGCTGACGGAGCATCGCGAACCCGACCTGAGCTACATCGAGAATACAGCGAAAGCGATTGCTCCCTGGATTCAGTCGGGACAGCTTATCGTGTTGGAGAGCACAACGTATCCGGGAACGACGGATGAGGTGCTGATCCCCTTGTTGAATAACGGCAACCGCGCCGGACTTCACGTAAAGCGGAGGGACGAGGAGGCCACGGCGTCCCACGTCTACGTCGCCTTCTCCCCTGAACGTGAAGACCCCGGCAACACGACAGTGGCACGGCAGGATATTCCAAAGGTGGTGGGTGGACACGAGAACGTCGCCACCGAGATGGCCGCCACACTGTACGGGGCAATCTTCAACAAAATCGTCCCCGTCTCCAGCACAAGCAGCGCAGAGATGACGAAGCTGCTGGAGAATATTTACCGCTGTGTCAACATCGCTCTGATCAATGAACTCAAGATGCTGGCAATGCGTATGGGCATCGATATCTGGGAGGTGATCGAAGCAGCGGCGACCAAGCCATTCGGCTTTCAGGCGTTTTATCCAGGTCCCGGCCTTGGCGGCCATTGCATTCCCATTGATCCCTTTTACCTGAGCTGGAAGGCGAAGGAATACAGTTTCAACGCGCGCTTTATCGAACTCGCCGGCGAGGTGAACGAAGCCATGCCGGAGTTTGTCGTCCGGGAGGTCTCACGCGCATTGAGCCAGCGACAGCAACGCTCCCTAAGCGGCGCACGAATCCTGATCCTCGGCATGTCGTACAAACGAGACATCGATGACCTGCGGGAGAGCCCCTCGCTGCGCATCATCGATCTGCTTCGGCAGGAGGGATCAATCCTCGCCTACAACGATCCATACCACCCAACCGTTACCTGCGGTCGCCACTATGACCTGAATATGAGTTCTGTGCCGCTTGACGATCTCGCCCAGTATGACTGCGTCGTTATCGTCACGGACCACTCCGACTACGATTATGCCCGTATCGTTCGGGAGGCGCGCCTAGTGGTGGACTCGCGCAATGCAACCAAGACCCTGCAAGCGGAGAATATCGTTCGATGCTGACTTCCGCATGGATCATTCCGATCCAATGCGCACATGAAAAGCCCGCTCCAAGGAGCGGGCTTTCTTGTCGCTAGCCTGGACGCGTTAAAGCGCCTGACGGCGATGACGGGCTTGGGAAAACTGCCAGAAGAGTGCGACGGCAGCAAGACCACTGAGAAGAAGTACGAACTCGTTTGGTTCCGGGACGGCAGAAACGATTGGCGGTGTCAGGCCCGTCGTATAGGGTGGCACGAAAACCAGGGGTGGTGCGCCGTTGGTCGCAACGTCGGTCGGCGTTGGGGGTAACGGCGGCTCGAACGGGATCATGATTGTGGGCGTGGGCTCGATTGACATGTCTGGCAAAGGTCCGGGCGGTAGAGTGGCTACCATATCCGGAGCGGGTGCTTCGACCTGACAGGCAAAATCGACTTTGCGCACGACCTCTTGCTTGACCAATTTGTACTTGGGTCGAGGCTTCGGCTTGAAGTTCGGGTGCGTCTTGCCCCATTCAGCCCAACGCATCGCTGTCGTCCGGCTTACCGGATTCTTGACGCGTTTTTCAACGAAGCTTTTGACGTAACGCTCACAGGTGGGCAGGCCCTCGACACTGAGGGCGCCGATGCCGGCGAAGAGGAGTACGGCTAAACTGAGGAATATATTTCGGTATCGGTTCACGGGTTCCTAGAAGGAGCGTCTTTACAAGATAGGATGCGCGTGGAAAGATGCTGCGCCCCGTACGAGAAATTGTATCAACTGAGCATTCCCAGTTTAGGCTTTGTCTCAAGAAAATACACATTCCTGCGATCGGTGGAAGCGTAGCAAGTTAGCACAGTTTGGCCGTCTATCGATTGATCTGGTCACGCCGATAGACCCATCAATGGTCGCAAACGGAACAATTTTAGCGCTATCGAAGCAAGTGCCGAAAGGTCACTTTCAGGTAAGGTATCATTACCTTGTGTTACTTTCGTTTGCACTTTCATGGTGTCTCGGCTGCGGCACTGGTCTTGCGACCAGCTTTAACGAGACCAGTCAATTGCAAATTGCGGCGAACCTTGAAAGTGCCGTGACGGGTATGCCTTATGCTTCTTCTCTGCAGGCAACCGGCGGCAGCGCTCATTATCACTGGTCACTCGCTTCGGGAGCGGTGCCACGTGGCCTTCAGCTGCAGGAAGACACGGGCGTCATCTCAGGCGTTCCCGTACAGACGGAGATCTCAACATTTCAGGTCGCCGTTGCAGATGACAGCACAGGCGCACACAGCGTTTCCAATGCTGTGACGCTCCACGTGCTTCCTCTGCTCAGCATGCCGAATACGGCCCTCAGCAGCGGCTTCACTGGTGTGATGTACACCAAGTATTTGGCACCAACGGGAGGCCTTGCACCGTATTCTACGTCGGTGCAAAGCGGACAGCTGCCGCCTGGATTGTTTCTTCAGTCAAACCTGCTCATCGGCATGCCGACACGTGCCGGAACGTACCCCTTCACGCTGAAGGTTTCGGATAGTTCGAATCCTCGGCAGGTTCTGTCTGTCTCGACGTCAATCGAGATCGGCGCGCCGGTGAATATCACGACGACTTCAGTGCCGCAGGCTGTTGCGGGCTCGCTCTACAGTTCGCAACTGGCAGCAACGCCGGTGAACGCAGCGCAAACGTGGACGATGCTGTCCGGTGCTCTGCCCAGCGGAGTTTCGCTTTCTCCGAGCGGTTTGCTCTCTGGAACGCCGCAACGAAGTGGCACCACAAGCTTTACGGTGCTTCTCACGGATCGATCCAACCAACCCTTTCAGGTGGATACACAGCTGCTGACCCTTACGGTTGTGTCACCGCTTATGACCGCGAAGCCAGTGCTACCCTCGGCCACACAGGGCAAGAGCTTCTCAGCATCGCTCGTTGCGTCCGGCGGAACCTCACCCTACACGTGGGCGGCGTCCGGCCTGCTGCCTCCAGGGATCTCGCTTTCGAGCTCGGGAGTACTTTCGGGAACTCCAACGGCTGCCGGGAGCTATACCTTCACTGCAACGGCGACCGATGCGGGGATGCCCTCTCAGTCGCAGCAGCTCTCGCTTGGCATCGTTGTGGAACCAGGAAGTGCAGGCAACACCTGGTTTGTTCGCCAGGACGGTGGAACACGCTTCAGCACCAATATGGCGCAGGGCCAGTGCGACGGCCTAACCGATGCACCGTACCCGGGCAGCGGAACGAACCAGCACTGCGCCTTTAATGACGCGCGCTTTCTGTGGCAGGACGGATCCCGCGCAACGGGCACCACGCAGTCCAGCTTTCCCTCGTACGGTTGGGTCGGTCAGGGTGGAGATACCTACATCATTCGCGGCTCGATCCAGGATGGCATTTCGTGGCGAGTCGGCTACCCGAACAATACCAGCGCGTATGACGCGGCGTCCGGTCTCTACTTCGGCATTCCCGGGGATCCGTACTCCTCTGGAGCACCGGTTCCGCTCTCCGGCACGGCCGATCAGCACACCCGCATTCTTGGCGAGAACTTCGCCGACTGCCACAGCGCTGCCGCCAAAACCCAGCTGCACGGCGGCTTTGGGACGAGTATTGTGCTCGACATGGCAGGTGTGTCCTATGTCGATGTCGCTTGCCTGGATATCACAGACTTTTCCAGCTGTGGACGCGCTGCGCAGGCGAATAGCTGCTCGACCCAACCCGGTACGCTGGACGACTATGCGACGAACGGCATTCGCTGGAATCGTAACTCGACCAATGACAGTCTGACCGATGTGCATATCCATGGCATGGCGGCAACAGGCATGATCGGCTCTACCGGCAATGGTGTGTCGATGGACTATATGGATGTGATCGGAAACGCCGCCTCCGGCTGGAACACGGATCTGGGGGACGGCACCACCGGGACGGGTTCGCTTTCCATCAAGCACTACAACATTAGCTGGAACGGCTGTGCAGAGCAGTATCCAATGACCACGGCTCTTCCTTACCAGGACTGCACGGACGACAACATCGGCGGCTATGGCGATGGTTTCGGAACGGCCTCCCTGCCCAGCAATCCGGCGTGGAACATCACCTTCGACCAGGGCACGGTCAGCTACAACACGCAGGACGGTTTGGACGCGTTGCACCTTACGGGTCCGGGTTCATCCATCTCCGTCAGCCGGACCAGTGCTTTCAGCAACATGGGCCAGCAGATTAAAATTGGCGGTGCTTCCAGTTCCATCATCAACAACATCATTACGACGAATTGCAACGCAATGCGCCAGCCAATTGCAGGGACGCCTGCTGGCTACGGCTCACACCTTACCGACTTCTGCCGGGCCGCCGACTCAGGCATGGTCGCCATGGTGGGTCGTGGTGCCAACCTTACGATGCAGCAGAACACGATCTACTCGGCCTCCGCGACTGGTGTGGAAATTGATTGCGACACAACCAACGGCGACTGTGACGCAACCTCCACCGTGGACTTTGAGAACAACATCTTCCTCGGCTTCCTGAACAATAAAGTCGATGGCTACATCGGAGGAGGCTCTGGCGACTACAGCAATTACATCTACAACGGGTCAGGGACTGATTTCCTCACCAACCGAGGCAGCATCTTCAACCGCAATATCACCTTCCACGCCAAGAGCTCCTGGGCTTGCCCGGCTCAGGGGGAAAGCGGCGGCCTCTGCCTTGATCCGGGCCTGATGAACGAGAACTGGCCGCTGTATGGCTCAGCCTCTGTCGCTCCAACCAGCAACAGCATCGCGGTGCACGCGGGAGCGAATCTGCCGGCGGTGACCGTCGACTTTCTCGGCAGCACGCGAGGCACACCGCCGACCATCGGTGCGATCGAACACTAATGCGAATACCAGTATCGGGTGAGCCGTCAGTCAGCTCACCCGACTTCTATTTTGCGAGCAAGATCCGCTGGTACCCTTGAGATGGGTTTGCTCATGAGGATGTATGGAAGTGGTTTTCGACTGGCCCTTGGCGTGTGGCTGGTCTGTGCAGCGATGGCGTTGCCCAACCTGTGGGCCGCCACCTGGTTCGTTCGGCCAGACGGTGGCACTCGCTACAGCGCCGGTGCGACCACGGGCCAGTGCAACGGACTGACAGACTCAGCGTATCCCGGCAAAGGAACCAATCAGCCGTGTGCGTTCAACGATGTGCGATCGTTCTGGACGGACGGCACCCGCTGCACGGACCCCGGTCCGGCTTCCACCTGCTGGCGATGGATCGGGGCTGGAGGAGACACCTACCTGATTCGTGGGTCCATCGCTGACGGCAAGTCGTACCGCGTCGGCCAAACCGGCCCGAACCCGAATGACTTCTATGGTCTTGCGGGTAACCCTTATGGCTCCGGTGCCCCGCCGCCGCCCTCCGGCACGGCATCGGCACACACGCGGATTGTTGGAGAGAACTTCAGCCACTGTACTGATTCGCGGGCACGTACCCAGTTGCACGGTGGCTACGGTGTGTTGGGCGTCCTCTCCCTGCGCGACGTGTCGTATGTGGATGTTGCATGTCTCGACCTGACAGACTTTTCCAGCTGCGGCCGTGCCGCACAGGCCAATGCGTGCAACAGCAATTTTCCCCTGTCGGATTATGCCGCCACCGGCATTCTGTGGAGCCGCAACTCAACGCAGGACACGCTAGACAATGTCCGCATCCATGGCATGGCAACGGCCGGCATGAGCGGACCGACCGGCGACGGAGTGGCCATGCATCACCTTGAACTGATGGGGAACGCCGCTGCCGGATGGGACGCCGACCCTGGCAACAAAACTTCCGGTACAGGGTCGCTGCTGGTGGACCACTATGACATCAGCTGGAATGGCTGTGCCGAAGAGTACCCCATCACCCACACGCTACCCTATGCGGACTGCACCGACGACAACGTTGGTGGCTATGGTGATGGCTTCGGTACGGCTACAGCCGATTCCAACCCCGGCTGGCACATCCACTTCGACCAGGGTGTCGTCAGCTACAACACGCAGGACGGGTTGGACGCGCTGCACCTCACCGGCAACGGCTCGTCCCTGACCGTGACGAATACACGGGCATTCGGCAACATGGGGCAGCAGATTAAGGTGGGCGGCAGCGGCGGGACAGTCTCGAAGAACATCATTTTTACTAATTGCAATGCCCTGCGGCAGGTGATTCCTGGTACCCCCGCCGGGTACAACCGCCAGCTCACTGATTTCTGCCGCGCCGCCGACACTGGGCTTGTGCTCAGCGTCCGCGATGGAGCGCCCTCCTCGTTTACGGACAATGTGGTGTATGCGGCCTCGGCAACGGCGCTTGAGGTAGAAAGCGGCGACCCGTGTCATGCAGCCACCTGCTCCATTCAGCAGGAGCGCAATATCTTTTTAGGATTTCGCAGTACCAAGGCGAATGGCTATCCGAACGGTGGGACCGGAGAGTACGCAAACCCGGTGTATGTCACGGATGCGCCGGTTTATCGGCATCCCGGCAGCAGCTTCGACAGAAATGTAGTTTGGCATGCAAAGGTCACGTGGAAGTGCCCGGAAACGAGTATGAACGAGCGCAACGCCATCTGTGCTGACCCGCATCTGGCAGACGAAAGCTGGCCGCTGTTCGGCACGGTTGATACGTCGCTCACGCAGGCCCTGCCAGCGCCGACCCGCCATCGCGCGTCCGCAGCGTGGAAGGGGGTTGCCGTTGCGGCGTTGTCCGGTGCCTTCGTGCTTGGTTTTGGCGCTTTCCGGCGAAGGCGTGATCGCGGATGGGGTACGCTCTAGCGGCGGTACACCTTTCGTTGCGCGCAGGCTTAGGCTGCCTCGTCGGTTTCGACCTCAACGGGTTCCATCTTGAACGCGGCGGTCATATCCGCGGCGACCTCGTCCACCAGGGACGCCAGGCCGACACGATCGCAATGCCTGACCTCTTCCATGAGTCTGCCACCTGGAAAGTCGCATTCGATGCTGATCGTGCTGTGGACGGGCTGCCTTGAAGACGAAACTGTCATAACAGCTTGGGTAACTGAAGGAGCGCCTGTCCTGTCTTCCGGCCCAGCCGCTTTCGAGGGAACAACGGGGTTGCTCACGACGGTGATGTGAATAGATGCCGGACTACCCAACCGATCAGCAGAGACCAATTGGTAGGCATTGGCTGGTAATTTCTTCGCAAGCATCTCGGCAAAGGAGCGCCCCTCATCGTCGCACTTGCAGAGGATAGAGACAGTTTGACGTGCCGTAGCCTGCGCCGTAAGCATACTCCCACCTTGTAGCAGGGCAGCAAAAGAAAGAAGTGAGATCCCAAAGGAGCGCAAATGAGCCTTTCGTAGAGCCATTATCTGTGTTTCTTGTCGGCTATAGGCAACGTAAACTTGAGGCACAGCATACTTGACTTCTGTGCAACGGTTGTGAAAAGCGAAGTTGCCCGGAGTGTGGGCACGTAGGTGGCCAAATGCCATCGCCTTGTCCTGGGAGGAAACTTCACGTGGGAAAGAAGACCGTCGTTGTTTCAGCGGCGATGCTTTTGCTGGTCGTGGCAGCGCTACTGTTGACGTTCTTGACAGTGTCCCTTCACGCCGGCGATGCCGAAGCTGTCGATACAATTGTTGTCCTCGGTGCGCCAACCACGATGGACGGCCAGCTTAGCCGGCAGCAGCGATGGCGGGTGCATGCCGCCCTGTTGGAGTACCGCGCCGGCAGGGCGCCTCGCCTGCTTTTTTCTGGAGGCGCCGCGGCCAACACGTATGTCGAAGCGGACGCCATGGCGCGGGAGGCGATCCGCCTCGGTGTGCCACCGTCCGCCACTCTGACGGAGCGCGAGGCACTCACCACGCTGCAGAATTTAGGGAACTCGGAACGGATCATGAGGGCTCACGGCTGGAACCGGGTCGAAGTCGTGACCTCACCCGACCATGCGCGCCGCGCCGCCGTGCTGCTTGGCCATACGCACCTGGTGTGGCGGGTCGCGGTGGCACCTACGCCTGGGCGTAATCCATTCGAGAGGGCTGCGGCCTATGCGCAGGAGGTGGTGGCGACCAGCCTGCTGCGCTGGTTTGGCCCACGCGCAGAAGCAGCTGTTCACCCGGTGGCGCGCGTGCTGCAGGGGATGGAGCACTGGGTGCGCCAGCGCGCGTGGGAGGTGAAGCATCATTCATTTCACTGGCATCCAGACAGTGCCGGCCATGTCGGCTAGACTTGCCCAAGGCGATCGCGTCCGCGCCCTTTCATCGCCAGCAAATTGCAAGGAGACCGGTCTGTCAGGGCAAGCCACAGTGGAGCAAGCGAAGACCGATCCGGGTCCGCCCGTGACACACGGGGGCTCCCGGCGATTTGCCCTGAATGCCGCAATGAACTGGCTCGCTACGGCCGTCAGCATGGTAGTGCCATTTTTTCTCACCCCGTTTGTGGTGGGCCATCTCGGCTCATTGCAGTACGGCATCTGGATCGTCTCGGTGTCGACTGTCAGCTATCTTGCGCTGCTCGACCTTGGGCTACGCAGTGCCGTGATCCGCTTCGTTGCCCGGGCTCAGGCGCAGGGCCGCGTGCAGGACGCGTCGGAGATCATTGGCAGCGCTCTGTGGGTGCGTTCGCTTGCCGCAGGCGCGGTGCTGCTGGTCAGCGTTGTTCTGGCCCTGGTTGCACCCCATATATTTCGCATTCCCGCGGATCTGATGCATGCGGCTGCAGTTACCGTCCTACTGTGCGCGCTTGGGGTGGCGGTCACGCTTGTCACAGGCGTGTTCGGGGCGGTGCTGTCGGCCATTAACCGCTTTGACCTGCTGAGCTACCTGGCCATGGGGCAAACGGTGCTGCGTGCGGCTGGCGTCCTGTGGCTGCTACACACCGGGCACGGCCTGATCTCCATGGCCATCTGGGACTTCGTGACGGTGACGCTTGCAGGGCTCGCCACCTGCGTGCTGGTGCTGCAGGTGTATCCAGCCAGCCGGGCGCGGGCGCAACGACCGCCTCGGCCGCTGATGCGGTCGCTGTTTTCGTACAGCTTCACCACCTTTTTGCTCATGGTCGCCTTCCAGGTAGTCATCAACACCGATTCGCTGGTGATTGGAGCGATTCTGAGCGTCAGCCTGGTGACGTACTACACCATCGGCAGCAGCCTGGTCTCGTACACCACGTCGGTGGCGACATCGGTATCTACCATGTTCATGCCGATGGCCAGCCGGCTCGATGCTTCCGGCGCGTCCGACGAGTTGCGGCGCATGCTGTTCCGCGGAACGCAGGGCATGCTGGGCCTGGTCCTGCCTGTCGCGACCGTGTTGGTGATTCGCGGCGGCACCTTCATCACGTTGTGGATGGGGCCAGCATACGGTCAGATCTCCGAAACCGTGCTGCGCATCATGATGATCAGCCTGTTTTTTGCCATGGGCGACAGTACAGCCAACGCGATTATGATGGCCATGGACCGGCACCGGCCGGTTGCTAAACTGGCGGTCGTGGAGGCGGTGCTTAACCTCGGCCTCAGCATCGTTCTCGCGAAGACGATCGGGCTGTACGGGGTCGCGTGGGGCACGTCCATTTCCATCGCTGCGACACACCTTGCGTTCTGGCCGCTGTACATTCGCAAGGTGCTGCACGTGCCGGTGCGGCAATTTCTGTGGAACGGATGGGGCCGCATTACGTTGTGCACCGTCCCATTTGCGCTAGTCTGCCTTGCCACGCAGCGGTGGTGGCCGGTGCACACGCTGCTGGTCTTTTTCGCGCAGGTTCTGATCACGCTGCCTGTCTACCTGCTGTCCGTGCTTGCGCTGTACGGCAAGCCGGTCGCCGCATTCCTGCGGAGCCGCCGCGCCTCTGCCTAGGCTCGGCCCTCATGCCTCGGGCGAAGGTAGCACGTTATTGATGTACCCGGCGGAACCGGTCATGGCCACCACCTTGCCCGGGTTGCCGAGCACCAGCGCGTGGGGTGGAACGTCGCGGTTCACGAAGGCTCCCGGCGCGATCATGGCGTCGTGGCCCACGGTGATGCGGCCGACCACGATGGCATGCGCACCAATCCAGACGCGGTCCTGAATCGTTGGTGCGCCCTTGTTGCTGCCCCGGCTCGTTGCGCCTAGGGTAACGCCGTGGCCGATGTTCACGTTGGCACCAATCACCGACTCCGGACTGATGACGACGCCGCCGAAGTGCCCCAGGTAAAAGCCCGGCCCGATCTGCGCGCGCGGTGAGATGTCAAACCCATAGCGAAAGCGATAGCGATTGAACCAGAAGCGATGGAAGAGGTACGGGATCGCCGCCCACGTCCGATTACGCGGTGCAAGCGCAGCCACATGGCGCAAGAACCAGGTGAATCGAAATCCAGGAATGCGCAGAAAGGCATTCCACTGTGCGCTGCGGCCTGCGTTGCCGGTATATCGAAATGCGTCGGCTCGCAGGAGTTCGGCGATAGTGGGCGAACCTCGGTTCACCATGCCGGCCGACCACACCTCTGCACCGCGTACATCACGTTGGCACCAGCGCCGGCAGCTTCGTCGAGGATCACGCCTCTCAGCATAACGCCAGTGGCGGAAGTTTCCGGTTTGGGATTTCTTCCTCATTGCTACCGCATGAAATGCAGTCGCCTGACCCCTACGCCGCCGGCTTTGCGTATCCTGAAACGAGCAACGATGCGAGATGACAGTTCAGGCGAGGGCTCCACGGCGACTCCCCCAACGCGGAGCGGTACCCTGCACCTGCTATACCACCAGCTTTGCCGTGACCCCCACGCCTACCGCTACACGCTGTCTGTGGAGCAGTTCACAAAGCATCTTGGTCTGTTCGCACGCCTGCAGCAGGATAGCGGTGGCCTGCGCCCCGCAATTACGTTTGACGATGGCCACGCATCCGACGTGGAGCTTGCGCTTCCTCTGCTGGACGAGCACGGGCTGAAGGCTGCCTTCTTCATCACTGCGGGCTGGACCGGCACGCAAGTCGGCTACATGAATCAGGAACAACTACGCACATTGCACGCCGCGGGTCACACCATCGGCGCGCATGGTTGGAGCCACACCTTGTTTACAGCCTGCTCCCCGGCGCAGTTGCGGCAGGAGCTCTACGCTGCGCGCGCACTGCTGGAGGATACGATCGGCGCGCCTGTGCAAACACTCTCGTTTCCAGGGGGACGCTACAGCCGCGCCGTGGTGGAAGCCTGCCGGACTGCCGGCTACACCCGCCTGTACACGTCGAACCCCGCGGTTGTGCCGGCAGAGGAGAAAGAAAGCCTGATCGGTCGGCTTAACCTGCTTGGCGACACCTCCGCCGAGTGGCTGCGGCGGCTTTTTGCCCCGGACGGTTCCCTGCTGCGCTCGCTGCAGCGCGCGGACCGCGCCAAACGCGCAGCCAAGGTTTGCCTCGGCGACACCCTTTACGCGGCGCTATGGCGTCGGTTGAACCACGCAGAGGCCGACGCGTGAAGGTTCTGCACGCCATTAGTAGCGGCGGTATGTACGGCGCGGAAACTATGATCCTGACCCTATGCCGCGCGATGCACGCCGCGGAACCCGGGTCGGCCGCGATCGCCGTCTTTCTGAACACAAGCCAGCCAGAGACAGTCTTGTACGAGGCTGCGCGTGCGGACGGCATTCCGGCCTACCTGGTGCGGTGCGATGGGCGGATCGACCGATCGACCGCCGACGCTCTGCGTACACTGATGGCGGACACCGGCAGCGACCTGCTGCACGCCCATGGCTACAAGGCCGACCTATACTCTTACGTTGCCATGCGTCCGTCGTCTCAACCACTGGTGTCAACGTGCCATAACTGGACCGACGCCGACCGTAACACGCGCACGTACGGGTACCTCGATCGTCTTGCCCTGCGGCGCTTTGACCGCATCGCCGCCGTCTCAGAGGGTGTGCGTCAGAGGCTTGAGGAGAGTGGCGTTCAAGGTCACCGCATCTGCGTGCTGCCGAACGGCATCGACACGGCACGCTTCCGTTCAGCTGCAAGGTCAGCTCCACCCGACCGGCCGCTGACGCTGGGCTTTGCGGGACGGCTCTCGCACGAGAAAGGGATCGACATTTTCCTGCAGGTTGCTCAGGCCGTTCTTCGAGAGGAACCCAACGTGCGCTTTGCTGTCGCCGGGGATGGCCCCGAGCGTGCAGCCACAGAAGCGGCCATGCAGCAGAGTGGCCTTGCATCGTATGTCCGCCTGCTGGGTCGCCGCGAGGACATGGCGGAGGTTTACCGCTCCTTCGACATCCTGCTCTCCACCTCACGTACCGAGGGCCTGCCGATGGGCCTAATGGAGGCAATGGCGAATGCCCTGCCCATCGTCGCCACCGCCGTTGGCGATGTCCCGGCGCTGCTGAACCATGGCCAGTGCGGCCTGCTTGCGCCGTCTCTGGACATTGCCGCCTTGACGTCTTCCACGCTCCGCCTTTTACGCGATGCCGCTCTCCGTATCAGGTTGGGCAATGCAGGGCATGAGCGAGTGGAAACTTACTATTCCGTCACGACGATGCTTCGTCACTATCTCGACTTTTATCAGCGAGCCCTGGAACTCAAACGATGAGCGACACTCCACGAGTTTCCGTGATTGTCCCGGCCTTCAACGAAGAGCGCAACATCCTGACGCTGCTGCGCTCACTGGCGGCGCAGACTCTTCCCCCGTCGGAGTTCGAGGTGATTGTTGTGGACAACGGTTCGACGGACACAACACTCAGCCTGGCGACTGACTTCATCGCCCCCTTTCGCCTGCTGGTCGTCCAAAAGGTCGGCGGCTCCATCGGCCAGCTGCGCAATTACGGCGCGGCTTTAGCCTGTGCAGATATTCTCGTGTTCCTTGATGCGGACAGCTTTCCGCGGCCCGACTGGCTCGCCAAGGCATGGAGCGTCAAGAGTGAAGCTCAGCTGTGGGGCGGGGATTACCTGCCGCAGGAAGACGCCACGTGGGTGGGGCGGACATGGTCTGAGTTTCAATCCGTGATGAGGGATGGTCCGGCAAACTTCCTTCCAAGTGGCAATCTGTTTGTGTACCGACGCGCCTTCGAGCGACTTGGCGGTTTTTCAGAGCTCGAGACCAGCGAGGATGTCGAGTTTTGCCAACGAAGCATAGGTGCCGGGCTCCACGTGACCGCGCACGCCGCGCTCGCTGTCGTGCATGAGGGTACACCCCGGTCGCTAATGGGTTTTTATCGGCAGAACCGATGGCACGGTAAGCACGTGCTCCGTATGTTTTTTCACCAGTTGCCGAAGCTGTCCGGCCTTCGTGTTGTGTCACTTACCATTTACACCCTCTTGATGATGTGGGCCTGGGTTGCCGCTACCGCTGTTGGGTTCATCCATGGACGGTTCAGGGGGGCCGCCTTACTGCTGGGCTTGCTTTTGCTTCCGTCTGTAGTGCTTGCACTAGGAAAGGCCTGCCCGCGAGGTCGATGGAGCGCGGTTCCACAGCTATTCGTGCTGTATCAAACGTATCTGTTGGCCCGGGCGGCAGCGATTGTTCGCGTGCCGGGACGTATCCACCGATGAGCTCCTTACCGCGTAATTTAAGCCCAAACAGCAGAGCGTCTACGGGCATCATGGTCGTGCTGGGGGTGTGTGCTCTTGCCTCATTGACGATCGGCGTGCGCCATGCGCTCGCATATGGAAGCTCCGACTTGCAATGGTCCGGAAGCGCGCTGCTCTGGCGGCACATCGATCCCTGGGCGGAACGGCTCGCCCAATCGCCTCACCACTTAAGCCACACCAGTCCGCCGAACTACCTTCACCTGCTCTACCTGCTCTTTCTACCATTCGCTTTTCTGCCGTTTTCAGTGGTGCAGGTGCTGTGGTGCGGCTGCAGCATTCTGTGTTCCTTGGCAACAGTCTGGTTACTGGCCAGGTATTTCGGTTTGACACGACGGCAACGATTTGTGGTGCTCGCCCTGTTGTGGATGAGCTCGCCCTTTCGGGTCGTATTGGAGGTTGGCCAGCTAAGCCTGTTTGAACTGCTGTTTTTCTGCCTCGTGTTCACCACTCGCACTCCCATTGCTAACGGGCTTGCGCTTGGCATCAGCTTGGTGAAGTACAGCTTTTCTCCGGTAGTCGGTGTCTTTCTTTTTTGCCGTCGACGTTACCTCGCCTTACTGGTGGCGGCGGCGGTCGGCTGCGCTGGGTTGGCAGGTTGTTTTCTGCTGCTGCCAACCCCACTGCTGCTGCTTATACGCGAGCCGTTCCTTGTCTCACGCATCGCGGTCAACCCCGGTGTGGCGGACCTGATGACTCTGTCCGAGTTTGGCTTGCGGTCCTGGATGGGCAGCAGCAAAGCAAACACCCTGTCCTACGTCATTGCGCTGGCTGGAGGTGCCGCTTGCGGCGCATGGATCAGTCGCTTACGTTTAGCAACACGAGCGGAGTTCTGCTTGCTTAGCTTGGCGAGTCTGCTCTTTTTCAAGCACCTTATTTATGACTATGTCTTTCTCGTGATTCCACTCTGTTACGGCGTGTCGCTGAGGAGGTCTCATGGCATAAAGTGGCCACTTTTTGCCGCGGTATTTCTCTTCTGGTATTGCGGGAGGCTGCTCGATGACACGACGGCCGGATCAAACGTTCAACTTGGCGCCTTAGTTCTGAATTGTTCTCTCCTTACGATGTTGTTCGTGTATGCAGCCGGAGTGGCCATAAATGCACAGAGGCATCGCTGATGACCGAAGCAGCAAACGTGCTGTATCGCCCCGCATCATCTCCCAGCACAGGCATGATGCAATCAGGCTTTCTCTGCAGGATTGGCCAGGTGCTCCGTACGCGCGAGTGTCCCGAAACAGACATCGGCCGTGAAGGTTATCGCTTGTTCATTATGTTGAGCAACAGGGTGACCCGGGCAGGGGTTCAACCTGCGGCCTTCCCCTTAAAAGATGAATTTGGGTGGGTAGCATAGCTGGGCGATACGTTGTGATCCTTGTATTTGTCTAACTATTTATCGTTGCCACTGCTGCGCACTTCGTCATACAGAACGATATAAGACATGCTTTCCGGTGGGACGGGGATACAGGGTAGATATACGGGTCCAGTGTGCGGTCCGTCGCCCGGTGAGTTTTAATGCCCTGAGTGGCAAAGCTGAAGCCAGTTCAAGGGCCTCCACGGATGACGAATGTGTGTGGACACAGTTGTGCTGTCGGCCACTGAGGTCACAATCCTTCGGGATCTGGATCGGTTTGCGGTGCAGGATGGACGTTTGCACCCTCAAATCACTTATCAGACGGCCACTGAGCAAGTGATCAGCAGGTAACCGGCGATACAGGCACTTCCTGAGTTCGCCCGTGGGGAAGTCTCAGTCGAGCGAGAAGCGGCAACAGCATCCCGTCTACTACTATGCGGCCATGGGTTTGTGTGTAGCTGTAGCACTGGCCGCCAGGACGGTTGTTGATCTCCGGCGTCGACTGGCGGCGAAGAGCGAGCAGGAACAACAATGCTTCCGCGAGTGGGTTGCCGGGGGAAGTATACGGCTGTAAGCCATGCCAACTCTGGATCGGGAGCTTCCACGGAATGCTGCTGCCTGGTATCGCTTGAGCACGACAGCCGCTGCCTAACGTGGTTTGGGATTTGCTATTCAGACATGCAAGCAGCTCTATAGAAGTTGATCGACCACCATCTCCTGAGGGCGCTAGAGGTCGCGGCGCGACGAGGTCAATGCAAGCTTGAGGCTCCAAGTCTGGGTGGCTTTCTGCCCGTGGCTCCCATGAGCTTGAGGTTCTCAGGAAAGAGCTCGCGACGGAACGCAAGATAGCGAAGGCATGGAACTTCGGGCTGCTCTACGGCATGAGTGCTGCAAGCCTGCAGGCATATGGTCAAAGGAACTTTGGGCTTGGCTGGACGTTGCAAGAGGCGATATCGTCAGGTGACACCTGGTCCCAGCTGTATCCAAAAATCCGGCTTTGGCGGTTCTGGACGGCATATCTGAAGACCAAAGTGGCTAAGGATAACCTCCCCTACGACACCATGAAGAATGTTTTACTCCTTGAGCTACCCGGCGAAGCTCTATCGTATGATTGCGGTTCGGAACGTCCGCTAGCAGTATTCGGGAAGCTTACAAGAGCTTTAGGCTATCAAGGGCAGGGGACCGGAACGGACATCTTTACTCGGGTGATCTCTCGTCTGCCACCCGCGGTGGGTAAGCTGCTGGTACGATTCTTACAAGGAAAGATTTAGCTCTCTGCCCACTGCTTCAGCACCCAAGGCCACAGTTCATTCCTTCCCTACATGCTCCCCATACTGGCCGATGAACTCCGTGTACTCGGATAATCAGCGGTGCTGCTCGACGACCTGCAACACCCGGTTGCTGGCCACAGTGCCATGATGGCCCACTCTTGCCGTCACGTTCTAAACAAACCTCAGAATGTCCGTGGTTCAGCCGTCGCGTACGCAGGAGAAGATCACTCGCCGCACCAGCCTATCCTCTTCCACCGTTTTGCCAACTTTCGCTATTGCGACTTCCCGTTACCCAGCATCGAGGGCGTGACTGCGTTCGTCTTACCCAGGTATGGTGTAGACCAGCCTGGGTTTCCCAGGGGAGTTCCATGTGTCGCCCACTGTGGAGAGCGGAACGGCTGTGGTTTCGAGTTCAAGTCCGCCTTGTGCGGCGAGCTCGAAGGTGTGACCGATGGCGTCAAGGAGTTTGGCGAACGGGACTGATTTCAGACCGCTTCCCACGATCTGGATTGCGGAAGACCGTAGCGCGGCGGCAGGCAACTCAACGGGTTCGCGACTGGCTTCGCCGACCTGCACGAAGCGAACAGGATGCGCATCCTCAACGGACTTGGCAACTGCGACGATGATAGTGCGAGCACTGGCGCCCCAAAGATAGTCGATCACCACGTCGAGCCCACGGACAAACTCGGCTCTGAGCGCTTCGTCGAAGTCTTGTGCGCCCTTTGGGTTATCAGGCCGGAGGTCGAATGGAATGACAACGTCAGCGCCCACACGCCGCAGACCGTCAAGCTTCTCCGCATTGCGTCCTGTGACGATGATCTTGCTTGCGCCTAGGCGTTTTGCGACTTGCACGGCAACAGTCCCAGAGGAGCCGGTCGCACCATTGATGAGCACCGTTTCGCCGGGTTGGAAGCGAGCGCGTTCGACCAGTGCGGCCCAACAGGACATGCCCGGATTGGCTGCGGCGGCGGCAGTGATGTCATCAAGGTTGGCGGGCACGGGTACAGTGCGTCGCGGGTCGACAAGCGTCTGCTCAGCCATCGCTCCGAAAGGCGCTTCCGGCATAGCGAAATACACCCGACGGCCGTCTTGTGTTGTACCTATACCGTCTACTCCTGGAACGAAAGGGTAGAGATTGTCGGAACTGTAATGTGAACCAGCAGCGCGGCTTCTGGTCAGATTGCTTAGGGCGGCGGCAGTGACCGTAATGTGTTCCATGCCGTCCTGTGCGACCGGAGTTCCGAAATCACCAAAGACAGGTGTCGCGCCAGCGCGAGTCACGATTGCTGCTTGCATGGGTGTTCTCCTTTTCAAGTAGGCTAAGCAGATTCAATATGCGACGCTTAGCTGTATATGCCAGAGAATGACCCAAATCTGCCAAAGCTACTGCACGAGCTTGGAGTCGCTGCCTGGGAGCTGCCGCCAGCGGCCATTCGCCTGATGCATGCTCACAGTCATGCCGAGGCGCAGTTATGCGGTCTGGATGCCGGGCTGGCGATTATGGAGACGGATGAAGGGTCATGGCTCTGTCCGCCAGGGCGGTGTATCTGGATACCGCCAGGCATGGTGCATTCGCTCCGCTCCTGCGGAAAGATGAGCGGGTGGATGCTGCACATGGACTCCGGACTCAGCAGCGATTTGCCGTGCAGGCCGACGGTTTTGGCGCTCACGCCGCTGTTGAAGCAGATTGTCCGGCGTATTGCCGCGTGGGGAGCGGAACCAGAGATCACTGCCGCAAAGCAGCGTCTGGTAGGGGTGTTAAAGGATGAGGTTCTTGGTGGATCGCAGGTTGAGCTTCATCTGCCAATTCCGCGCAATCCTGCTCTCAAGCGTTTGGCGGAAAAGCTGGCTTCAGTTTCAGAAGGCGGGAGCACTCTAGCAACGCTCGCACATGATTCGGGTCTGTCGCAGCGTTCGCTGTTCCGCAACTTCCAGCGGGAAACCGGAATGAGTCCAGGGCATTGGCGATGCCAGGCACAGGTGCTGCGTGCGTTGGAATTGCTGGCCGACGGACGATCCGTAACCCAAACGTCACTGGACGTCGGCTACGAGAGCACTGGAGCATTCATACGCGCATTTCGGCAGGTGATCGGAGAGACACCCGCCACGTACGCAAAACAGCAGCGTCCTGACTCAAGACAAACGTCACGGCACGCAAGCTCTTCATGAATCCTTATAAGCGCCGCGATTGCCAAGTGAGGATTCCTAGCGGAGTTTGGGATTGCTGTTCAGCTCAGCCCTTTAATCCCCATTCCGAGTAGCAGGCGTCGATCTGCCCGGCAGACATAAGACAGACTTTTGGGAGCTCAATCGTGTGTTGCAGCTCCGCATAACGTTTCCGGTTCTGGGGCGTTGTGATCGCGATGTGCTTGAGCATGTTCCATTTCACACTGTCCTTGCCCCCTTCTAGGGCTCCGATCCGTCCACGGCGAACGAGGCTCCGCCGAAGGTAGCGGAATAGGCTCAGAGGTGTGGGGATGTCGAGAAGGATAAACCCGGTAGCCCGCGCCAAACGCTGTGGCAGGAGCCGCGAGTAGTTCCCGTCCACCACCCAGCGTTCAGCCTTGATCGCCGTGTCGTGCAATCGTTCGAAGTCGGCAAAGGGGCGCGGTACCCAATCCGTTCCAGAAAGGTGATGGAGCACGTCAAGGTGAATCGCTTGTGTCTGGTTCCTTCGAGCGATGGCGTCTGCAAGCGTCGACTTGCCGCTGTTCGACGGTCCCATGATGCAGATGCGGTCTCCGAGTTCGCTGCGTTCCAGCATGCTTCGCAGTTTAGGTCAAAAGTACAAACGGCGCTTCTCCCACACAGACCGGATCAGTCCTGAGAAACGTTTATGGGAAGACCTGCTCCTTGCGTTCCCGTCCAGATGCCCACCTTGTTTGAATGGTGTACGCCGCATAAGCGAGCGGTACGACAGCAACAACGATGAATGACAGTGTGCTACCGGGGATAACGAGAACCAAGGTTTGGCAAGACTGCAGCAGCTTGGGGTGGTGATGCCTTATCCTGCGCGGCCTCCGTGTTCTCTGCTGAGCACTTTTGCTCAGATTTGCCCGAACAAGAGAGACGTACCATCCCAAGCCTTCAAAACCCGCGCTAAGTTACCTATGCGACACTTCAGGAGTAGAGCGGTCATTCCAGCGAAAAGCGGCTGGCACGAATGCTGTTGCTGATGGCACAGTTCGGCCATTCCGGGAAGCCTCAAACCCTTCTCCCGGACATTTTACAGGAAACTCTCGCCGACATGATCGGGACGACGCGCTCGCGGGTAAGTTTCTTCATGAACCGCTTCCGTAAGCTCGGCTTTATCGAATACAACGGACGCATTCACGTGAACCCATCCCTGCTCAACGTGGTGCTGCACGACCAGATCTCAGAGGAGAACGCAGAAAAGCCTCCCCTTCTCGTGACCCCGAAGCATTCAAAATCTGCACGCAATATCGATGCGGTGCGGGAAACAATCGACAAGAAGTAAGTTCGGGCCACATTGTGCGCTATGTGTATCAATCTGACCATACGGGTTGGCCTATAAGAACAGCATCGATGTAGTCCTCATGAGGTGAGTGCGATGCACAACTGTTCAAGTGAACGTAGGAATGTCCTAGCCCCTAAGTCAGCGCAAGGCCTAGTTTCCTCGAAGACAGCCTTGCCACCTGCACTGCTGCTGCTCGTAGAGCCCCACGGCAACATGCGGTCCCCCAAAATTCTTCTTGGAACAGACAAGCGCTATTGCGTCATCGACATCAACAACACTCGAGACATCATGGATTTGCGGGATGAGGATATCCGGGTCGCAGTTCTGAGTGTTGACCTCGGTTGGACGAGCTTGAGAGGTGCCGCAACGTCGGTGAGGCGTCAGTGGCCGTCGGCAAAGATTTTGTTGGAGGGCCGGTGCGGACGGACTTCGACGACCACCTATACGAGGTCGCAGTGAATTCGTCGACAGACCCAAATGGCTTCATGAAGGCTCTCGACGCAGTAGCACACCAAAGATCCACTACTCAGGCAGATGGAACGCAAGCAGGTCCAGATGTTCACCATGTTTCCGAGATCCCGCTGCCCGCAAAGGTGAGTGGCTTAAGCAAAGGAATGAGTCTGATTCGTTCTCCGCACCAAGGGCCGTGAAACAAGCTGATGGGTGTGCAGCACCCTTGATTGAAGCAAGAATGAGGGGACAGATTGTGGTCTGTCCCCCCGGTTTTTTTATCGCTGCTTTGCTGGCATCGTCAATCCTTTTGCAGGTGACGGGATCGGTGGATCGACGGCTGCGATGCACGATCCACTGTCGCACGCCAGAAGCTCTCTTTACTTGATTGTTCCTCCTGCATGTTTGGATAAGCAACCAGGAGTGGGAATGCCAAAGGACGTGTTCGGTGCGATACCAGGTGCTTCTTAACGTCTGTCGTTCTGAGGAGACTCATTTGGACCTTCCACGGTGCGGGAAGTACTGAGAGAAGTCGTTCTGGACTATGCTGCGTGTTCAGGATAGGAGAAACGTACTGCCTCAGAGATGCGAGGGGAAACAGAATGACCCCGAATTGATCACGTTGGCGGCTCTTCAACCAGATGTTGAGCGTTGTGTGTAGATGGTCTAAAGTGATCGATTTCGTTTACAGCTTGCGTCAGCATTGTCTTTGGTCGTGATCACAAGTCTAAGGAGGCTACATGGGAAGTTTGTTCGCGTGCTTACACTGCATGGCCCGGCCTCGGCTCTACACGACGGGGCAGTGGTATGCCCTGGGTCTGAGCGTCGTGTGTGCCGCCATTGGCTTTTGGGGCGGGTCTTCCGCTTCCACTGCAAGCCGAGATGTAGCTTGGTCGTTCTACGGCCTGCAAACGGCGCTGGCGTTTGCCGTTCCTGCTTTGCTCTGGTTCGCTTTTTCTACCGGTCCCCGACGTCTGGGTGACGTGCATGATTCCACTGACAACGACACACTGCTTAGAAGCAGACGGTATTGATGTTTTCTACCGCGAAGCCGGTGCTCCCGGCGCGCCGGTCATCTTGCTGCTCCACGGCTTCCCTTCTTCCTCCTTTCAGTTCCGCGAACTAATCCCGAGGCTTGCGACAGCCTACCGTGTCATCGCACCGGATCTCCCGGGATTTGGGTTCACGAACGTTCCAGAGGAGAGGAGATACACCTATACTTTCGACGCCCTGGCCGCCACAATTCTGGCATTCACAACGCCCTCAAGCTTGACCGCTACGTGCTGTATGTCTTCGATTATGGTGCGCCCACAGGCTTCCGGCTGGCGATGGCCCATCCCGAACGGATTGTGGCGATTGTGTCGAAGAACGGTAATGCCTATGAGGAGGGACTGGGTGACGCATGGGCTCCGATCCAACGCTACTGGCAATATCCATCAGCTGAAAACCGGGAGACCCTCCGCCTGGCACTTGATCCTGCCGGGCTGCGTTCCCAGTATCTGGATGGTATGTGCCATCCCGAGCAGATCGACCCTGTGGTCTCCTCGCTAGATACTGCCCTGATGGCCCGTCCCGGCAACATGGAGATCCAGCTCGAACTGTTTCTGGATTACGCGAACACGTCCGCCTCAACCTTCATCAGATGGAGGTCTTCTGCAACGAAAGCCTCCTCTCGTCCACGAACGATGACGAAGATTGTTCCGCTCATTTTGTCGCCCCCCCAGGGAAGCAGGATGCCGTCGTGACGAGAGCCGCTTCCACCCCAATGAATTTGAAGAAGCGTCGATGCACCCGAAAAAGTTGAGGGTTGCCGTGATCGAGACACACGCTACTTGCGCGGGGGTATTTCGGTAAGGAGGCCTGCAGAAAGGGCGTGTATTCGCCGGCTGTAGCGATCCAGCGGTAGTAATCCTTGTCCGTAGCGTCTACGCGGACGATGCTGACGCCGGCACAATCTGCACCGCAGAGTTGAACGGCGGCATCCACCAGTTGCTGCAGAATCGTTTCGGGCTTTCACAAACGATGTGGCCAGCCGCCGCAGACCTTCTGTTTGCATGGCGCCGTTTCTAGAATGCAGGCGACGCCCTGCATAGATGCTCCCGTCAGAGACATCGATGACTTCCAAACCGGTAGGCGAGAGATCGAGCGGTGGTGTCGGCATCGCTCCTAGAATTGAGCGTTCAGTTCTGTCACGCATCGCACATACACCAGCCACATCATCAGACCTCTGATGAACTCGCGGACAAGTATGTCGATCTTTACGAGTACGCCGACGGCCAGATTGAGAGCCGATGAGGGGGATCTCTCTTCCCTATCGCGTCTTCCTCAAGGACCAGCGCGTCAGCCAGGCCCCGCCGTGGGGAACAAACGGCTAAGCCACGCCCTCTCGCTCGTAAAGGCTCAGCAGGACCTAAGACGTGAGCCGAAGGTGCTCACCCACAGAGAAAAGACCGCTTACCGGAAGCGTCCGCGACAGCTCTACGGTCCAGACTTCATCAAAACGCGCTCGCGCCAAGAGCGGTGACGAAGAGAGAAAAGAAAGTAGACTGACGGTTCTACGTGGCAGAAGTAGAGACAAAACAAATGGGCAGCACATACTCGCGGAAAGCTTCAGAACGCAGCCGGAGTATAGCTGATGAAAAGAGGCGCATCGGACGAACAAAAGCTAAGTCAATAGTATTAGCGACCTTAATGCCTCCCAGCAGCCTCAACTCCCTACGCCAGCTATGAGGCCACGCCACGTTATGTTCCTTCCACCAGTCTCGAAAAGTTCTGCTTCGTTTCTTGAGATCGGACACGAGAAGCTCCCAGCAAACATCATCCACGTTCACCGCAGAGTCACTTCGGAAGTGGGCCATAAAGCAACGTGCGAACTATCTGTAAATGCCGAAGAGTTCCCGCAAGCGTGGCGAAGTGAAGATCAGTCGTAGGTAGCTGCGATTTCCGGTGGACGCTGCGCTCAGATCGCCAAAGATGGTCTCGGCACCCTTGTTCCAGGCAATGATCTGCCCGTGCGAGTCAAGGGCATAGGCAGGGTTTGGGGCTAAGCCGCCAAGCAGGGCGCGTAGCGAAAGCATCGCTTCATCATCCGGACGCGTTTCTGGTGTCGGCATGAGCTGTCCGGCCAGCTCAAAGTGATGGGAGCGTTCATTTTCATCGAGCCGTAGAGCTCGCGCAATCCCGTTGAGTGTCGCGAGCGGGAGATTCAGATCACGGCCTGCTCAATCCATGTGTATCAGGCTGCACTAATGCCCGCAGCTTCGGCGATCTCTCCCCTGCAGAAGCCCTGTGCCCTCCGCCGAACGGTTCTGAGCATCCCAACAGCTCCAGACAATAAAGACTCTCAACGTCCGCGTAGAAAGCGGGCAAGCTCCCGGCGTCGCCCTTCCCTCGAGGCGAGGCTAAGGCTGGTAGTGCCACTCCAAGGATAGGTAACAACTTATTTCATCATTACCGCTCCTCCAGAATCATCGATGAAGTGTTAGCTGTGAACCGCTGAAGCAAAGGTGATTGAATGAAACGGCTTATCAGTGGTGTTTGAAGGATGGTTGGTGGAAATTTAGCAAATCTGCTGATTGCTGAGAAAGATTGGAAGGTCTATGGGATGGCTCAGCGTCCGAAACAGCGCGAGGGCGTCACCTCGGTGGCCGTCGACATCCAAAATGCAGAGGCAGTCCGCATGACTGTTAGGGACATCAAGCCTACCCACATCTCTCCTACTACGTGGCTTCGGCAGGCGACCGAAGCGGAAAACATCTCGCGTTAATGCCGCGATGATCCGAAATGTTCTTGATGCGGTCTCTTCCGCCGGCGGCGTGGAGCATGTCACCGGCCTCAAGCACTATCTTTGACCGTTCGAGGCATACGCCAAGGGAATTCAGCCGGCGACTCCTCTTCGTGAACAGCAGGAGCGGCTTGAAGTCGAGAACTTCTACTACGCGCAGGAAAACGAAGTATTCGCCGTCGCCGCTCGAGACGGCTTCACGTGGAGCGTGCATCGCCCCCACAAGTCATCGGCTACGCGCTCGGCAACGCCAGGAACATGGGTACGACTCTCACGGTCTGCGCCAGTATCTGCAAGATGTCGGGCGGCCAATGGTGTTTTCAGGATCGTCAGCACAGTGGAACAATTTGACTGACATCAGAGTCGCTCGAGTGCTTGCAAACAGCCTCTACAGGCCGCGACCGGTCGCGCGGCCAAGAATCAGGCCTTCAACATCGTCAATGGCGACACCTTTCGCTGGAGCTGGATGTGGCCGCGCATCGCTAACTATCGCGGCTTAGAGGCGGCATCGCATCAAGGTGAGGGCCTGCGTCTTGAACAGCAGCTTGTCGTTGCGGCCCCGGTCTGGAAGTCCATCGCGGAGAGCACGGTCTGGCTGAGCTGGAAATCAACGTGCTTGCAACAGAAAGCACCGACGGCGAGTAGCCCCGATAGTAGGCGGCCAGATGAGCATTCCAGTTGGCGGCCCAACAAAGGTAAAACACAAGTTGACTGAGTCTAATCCCAGGGCAGCACTCTTTGACATGGCCGATAGCCATCGTTTCACTAGTTGGTGATCCAGAACGCTAAGTGGCTAGCATATTGGGTTTCTGTCTTAGCATTGCGGTACGCTGCCAAAATGACAAAGGCCTGCGCTTGCAGGCCTTTGTCGTCGTTAGAAGTTGTTCCAGTTCAGGACTAGCAGCAACCGCATCCGCCCTGGATGCTGACGGTGCAGATGCAAGTGCAGGCCGAGGTGCAATTGTTCTTCGTAGTAAAAGCCTAGGCTTCTCAGTCAAACGAGCTGCCAAGGGCAGCTTCAACTCTAGAGAGCATCTTCCATCCGACGCACCTGAAATCCTTTGCGCTCCGCGCTGAAGTACCGCCGCCTCATCCAGAACGCAACCTTCACGAGCCCGATTAGGGCCGGAACCTCGATCAGCGGACCGACCACTCCGACAAAAGCCTCCCCGGAGTTCAGACCGAAGACGGCCACCGCGACAGCGATTGCCAACTCAAAGTTGTTGCCGGCCGCCGTGAAGGAGAGGGTTGCCGACTGCGCGTAGTTAGCGCCCAATCGCTTTCCCATCCAGAAGCTCACCAGGAACATGATGAGGAAATAGATGACGAGCGGGACGGCGATCTTGACCACATCGAGCGGCAGCCGCACGAGGAGATCGCCCTTAAGCGAGAACATGATCAGGATTGTAAACAACAGGGCGATGAGGGTGAGAGGGCTGATGCGCGGGATGAATTGGGTGCGATACCACTCTTCCCCCTTGAGCCGGATGAGAACGAAGCGGGTGATGAAACCGGCAACGAACGGAACGCCCAGGTAGAGGCCGACGCTCTTCGCAATCTGGCCGATGCCGATTTCGACGACGCTCCCTTCCAAGCCAAACCACTTCGGCAGCACCGTGAGGAACGCCCAGGCATAAAGACTGTAAAAAAGCACCTGAAAGACGCTGTTGATGGCGACGAGGCCCGCAACATAATCCGTATCCCCCTCTGCCAGTTCATTCCAGACCAGCACCATCGCGATGCAGCGGGCGATGCCGATCAGGATCAGCCCACGCATATAGGCCGGTTCGCTGCGCAGGAAGACAATGGCCAGGAGGAACATCAGAATCGGCCCTATAAGCCAGTTCTGCACAAGCGACAGACCGAGGACGCGCTTGTTGCGGAAAACCTCACCCAGCTTTTCGTAGCGGACCTTTGCCAGCGGCGGGAACATCATGACGATGAGCCCAAGGGCGATGGGAATATTAGTCGTTCCGGTCTGGAATTGGTTCACAAACCCAGCCGAAGACGGAACGAAATGACCTATCGCCACGCCGATTGACATCGCAAGTAAGATCCACAGCGTCAGGAAGCGATCGAAGAACGAGAGCTTTCTGCGGGCAGCGGGAGCGCAAAGCTGACCCTGCGTAAAGGGCGGGGTAGACATCTAGCAGGCCTCATGAGGTGCTTCTTGAATCGGTGTGGGGACGGGTGCGCCATCGAGCAGCGCATACTTTGAGGGCGAGCAGCAGGCTTTGGTGAGCCGCGCCCGGTCCGCCTGCATCCGCTTCTCTTCCTTCAGCCAGCCGAGGGTCTGCTTCAAACTTTGCGCGGCCCCAATGTGTGGTGGCATGACGATCTTGTAATGCATCCACTTTCCTTCCCGCCGCGCCTCAACAATTCCGGCACTCCGCAGATAAGCCAGATGCCGTGAGATCTTCGGCTGAGGACCGCCCAGAGTTTGAACGAAGTAGCAGACGCAAATCTCCTGCTCTCCCATGAGGTTGAGCAGACGGAGACGGGTGTTATCTCCCAGGGCTTGGAAGAAACGCTCGACGTTGAATGATGACGGCTTCGCCATGTTCTACTTATACGCATTAGCGTATACGATGAGCAAGCAGTAGGGTCGCCTAAGCGGATGTCAGGAGGCGGCTAGGACGGAGCAGCCTTGAGACCCGGTGAAGTCGAAGTATGGTGCAGTGGTGGAAAGCACTCTGTCGAATGACTGCCTCTTCCCGATCCGATCCGAAAGGAAAGCCGATAGAAGAGGTTCGTGCGGTGCGAGACGAAAGTCGTTCTCGCATCCTGGCCCTCATCGACGGTGAACAGTGGACCACTATTTCCTTGTAAACGATGCCCTAATGCGGCCGAGAGGGTTCCCGATGTCGTCCCAGATCGCATTGCCGAGGTTTAGCTCCTCTTAATGCGTCTTAGCGTTAGCGCGCGCATAGTCTTACCATCAAGCAACATACCCTGCACTTAGGTGCACAACTGAAGCTGACCTGCGCCGGTGGGGCGCGGCAGAAGTGCAAAACTGCGCGCCCAAGAACGTGGATGCTTTGCTCCTGCCTGCAGGGCGCCAGGAGGTCACTTATGAGCTATAGAAGATTTGGGCCTTTGAACGACGATCATGATGTTCCTACTTTGAGCCATTCTCCCGTGTCGGTGATGAAGCAGAGCGTCTACCCATTAAGGACACGGGTTTTAGTCGTGGATGACAATGAAACTGTTCGGCTCACCCTTTGGAGCAGAACGGCTTTCAGGTCACCTGTCCCGCTGCCAGCATCTTCCCCCCAACTCTTCCTCGATTGTGCAGGGCGGCTGCATGCGTTCAAACCTCTCGGAAGCAAGGAACTGAAATCCGAATCAGCGAATCGGCACGGCCTGGATCGAAGACGACAAGGGGACACGGCGGCGATGGTGGTGGAAGAGAGGCGAATTCTTCAGGTCACAATGCTCCAAACGCTGCAGAAGAATTTGGGAATGATCGACTTCAGCGTTCTTTAATTGGGCGCGATGACCATTGCAGATGAAGTGGATTCCCAGCTGAGCCAATCCATGCAGAGCTATCTTTCTTCTGGGGAAGAATCACTGCCGTGATCAGCCTGAGCCGTCGAATCGCAGGCGTGTATCGAGCGGTGCGACTGCCAGGACTATTTCAAGAAGCCATCGTCGAATTCTGCGAGATCGTCGAGATGTTGCTTCACCACGCGGTAGCACTACAAGCCCGCTTCTCCAGGCCTGCAGTGTCCAATAGCTGAACGACGCCTCGGTGGTGATCGATGAGGCCCGCATCCTTGAATGCTCCGATGGCGGCCACCGCGCTCATGCGTCGCACGCCCAGCATGGTGGCCAGAAACTCTTCTGAGATGTGAATGGTGTTGCTTCGGGAACGATCGCAGCAAAGCAGGAGCCAGCGCGCCAGCCGCTGGTCAACTTCATGTTTCGCGTTGCAGCCAGCAGACTGAGAGACCTGGGCCAGTTGCGCCTGCACACTTCGCAGGGTAAGCGCATGGAAGACGTCCCCGCGTGCAAACTCTTCCCTTGCTGCTGCCATCGGGGAGGAGAACCCATTCCCAGCGATCTGCATGTACACGCGATTGAGGCTGCGCCTGGTTCCCATAAAGGCGGAAACGCCAAGGATGGATTCGTAGCCGAACAGGCCAACTTCGACCTGTGAGCCATCTTCGAAGGTATTTGTCATTGAGGCGACGCCGGTCTCAAGAAAATAGATGTGTTCAATTGGCTGACCGGGAAATTCGATTTCGCGGCTGGCCGGCAGTTGAATCTTCGTCAGGCGAAGACGCTGCACTGACGCGGCGGGCAGATTTCGCAGGATTCTGTTCGTAAAAGTGGAGCGGGCCGGGGGAGGCGTTTCCGGCATGAAACCAGCATGCATTCAATCCGCAACGTTGTCCATCGAACATTGATCCGGCGCGTCGCACTATAGAACGCTGCTTCGCGAAATTCAGAAGTCAATGTTCGGCGAGGGGCAGATCAAAGCAGAAAGTTGGAACAAGCTAAACGAATGGAAGATGTCAGCAAACTGAAAGTCACTGCCGCAGACCGGCTGGACGGCTCTGTCATCATCAGCTTTAACGATGGCAAAGTTGGCATCTACTCGTCCGAGCTACTCTACTCGATGTTGACCTCTGCCCGAGAACTGCAGGAGTCGGACGACGTTGAAGTAAAAGCAGTGGCAGCTAATTAGCTCGGATGGATGAGTCGCAATCGTAGATTTCTCCATGGGTCCGGCAACCCTGTTTCGATGTAGCCAATAGTCATGTCGACATGAACGCTAGCGCTCAGAGCGTGACGCAAGAGGGAGATAAGTTCAAGGCATACCTCTTCTCCCAGGTCGAGGTTCCTGAAGCAAAAGAGAGCGCACTTCGACTGAGGTGCGCCCATTTGTTGGCTGTGCTCTCTGCAGGTGAGTCGACGAAATCTGAGGTTTCATGGCGACCTTCTGCAACACGGTGCTGAACGCTCTCGCCGCCGACACGATCCGGCGCTTTCGGATGAATTAAGCGGCGGGTTTCTTGCTGAGGAGCTGTTGTGCTTGCGGCCACACCGTGACAACACGAAGAAGAAGGAACTAAGGTCCCATCAATTTACAGATGGACTCTTTACCCGTTCCTGAAGTTGACTGTCTTCTTGACGAACCAGAGTCCGAACACCTCGGTGTAGAAATCGAGGTTGCGCTGCGGGTTGGAAGCGATGGCGGTCACGTGGTGAAGGCCGGCAATGGGGTTCATGACATTCCCTTCTAGATTGCGGTGGTTGACACAGCGCTTCAGGCAAGATCGAACAGCAGAACTTCGCTTGTGCTTTCGCCAGCGCTGCTGAGGATGAGGTGCTGCTCTTCACTAACCGTTGCGGCATCGCCGGCTTTCAGCGCATTGCCGTTGAGTAAGACCTGGCCGGAGACGACCTGAATACAGGCATGGCGATCCGGTCGCAGTGTGTAGGGCCGCGCTTCACCGGGCGTAAGTTCTGTGACGGAGACGGCGGTGTCCTGCTGCAGCTGCGCGGTGCCCTGACTGCCGGGCGGGGAAGCGAGCAGCCGCCACGCGCCCAGCTTGTCGGCGGCGGCGAGGGCGAGTTGCTGGTAGTTGGAGACGAAGCCCTTGCTTGTAGGCTCAACCCAGATTTGTAGAACGTGCACGGGTTCGGTCTTGGACGCGTTGAAGTCACTATGGACGACGCCGGCTCCGGCCGACACCACCTGGATCTCGTTCGCACGCAGCACTTCTTCATGGCTCATGCTGTCTTTGTGGCCCAGTTTGCCGGAGACCACGTAGCTGATGATCTCCATGTCCCGACGCCCGTGTGCGCCAAACCCCTTGCCCGCCGCCACCCAGTCTTCGTTCAAGACGCGCAGGCTGCGAAAGCCATTGTGGTTGGGGTCTTTGTAGTCGGCGAGGGAGAAGGTGTGTAACGCAAGTCCCGTTTCACGGTCAGGACCACGGCGCAAAACACCGCCCGCTGTGGCGTTTGCCGACCTTCCCAAAATCCATGTCGTTCTGATCTCTCACAAGCACTACGACCACATGGACTTGAAATCGCTACATACGATTTGGCTGCGGGATCGGCCCAGAATCCTGATGCCTTTAGGCAATGCAGGCTTTCTGCAAAAGAAACATCCTGAGGTAGAGGTCGGATCGGGCGACTGGTGGCAGCAGTTCTCGCTTGCTGACCACACACAAGTGAGTCTGGTGCCTTCGTATCACTGGTCGTCTCGGAAGATTGGGGATTACCGCAAAGCTCTGTGGTGTGGCTTCGTTCTGAAACGCCACACGGAAACATCTACCTGGCAGGCGACACGGCGTACCAGAATGGAGAAGTGTTTCGCAGGATAAGAGAACGTTGGCACTCGTTCGTCTTGGCTTTCACACCGATCGGGCCCTACGACCTCGCTACTCCATGCAGCCTCAGCACACGAGTCCTGAAGAAGCGGTGCAGATTGCCCTGGACACAGGAACGACCGTTGCGCTGGGCATCCATTGGGGAACGTTCCCTCTTGCGGATGAACCTTATGCTGAACCAGCCGAGCGCTTTTCTAAAGGTCTGCACGATCAGGAACACTCGGGCCTTTCAGGGAAGCCGCTCATACCCGGTGATTGCTGGCAACTTCATGCCGAGCCGATCTCCTCTAAAGCCGCTACTCTGGACACCGATGAGACAGGATCAGCGCCGTCACCGGAGGACTGCTCCGTCATGTGAATGCTGACACCGCAGCCGGGGGCGTACCGGACCAGCGAAGGCCGCATCAACGCCGCAGCCGATGTATAGGTGGACAGCTTGCTTGCAGCTTCCGTGTTGAGTGTCGTCCAGCCGCCAGCCGGGGCAGGCGCACACCTGGCCGAGTCCGAACCAGGCATTCCATCCGCTTTACTGACCCAGTAAGTTTCCGTTCCGGCTGTACGCATGGGAGCCCAGGTCTGCCGTGTGATGGAATCCCGAATCGTCTTAACTGAGGGCTGCTTGCCCTCCGGCAGGATGTGGACGACAGAGTACGCAGCGACCGTGCCATTCGGCAGTGTAAAGGCGTACGACTCATCAGCTTTGGCAGCCGCGAGAGACCGGAGCTGGGGCGAGGATGAAGTCTGTTCTGAGAAGGTCTAGCCACTTGTAGCCAACGCCTCTTTCAACTCAGCCTCGTTCATCCCGAGTGCGACCAAGGCAAGTTTTACCTGCTGGGCTGAAGCAGAGAAAGCCAGAAGAGTGCATCCTGCGAGCAGCCAGGAAAGAGACGTTTCACGATGTTCCTTTCACTCAACTGGTGTTGATGTGGCGTTGAACGAGCCGGCTTGCTTCCGTTCGAATGTCGGAGATGGCGTCGAGTTCTTGAGGAACTTTGACGGGTTCCTGTTCCAACGGTTGGTTCTCTGTATCGCGTATGCCGTCGATAGCACCTCGATGATTAGGCTCCAGAGCGGCAAAGAGCGGGTCCAGGCTCAGCGGCGCTGGCCCTTTCACTGCAACCAGCTCAAACGTCTTCCGGTTGGCAGCCTCCGAGGTGAGGCTACAAACCAGGACTACGGCGATTTGCTGTCGTGCAATCACTCCGTCGCTGGAATTGCCTGCCTTGCGCGTGTCGCGCTGAAGGAACATCAGCGTGTGTTCGTGCGACTTGTTGTAATCGACCAGCCAGGCCGGACGAGGGTGTACGCGTTTCCGCTTCGCCGAACCAGTCGTTCCGCACGTCGTTTCCAGTCGTGTAATTCGGTCTCACGGTTGTAAGAACCTACCCGGTTGGTCACTCCGATAGCAGTCATGAGCGCCACATGAGCTTTGTTCTTTCCAAGCGCAGCCAGCACGTTGCGAACGCCGCCATAGTAGACGGCCTTCGAGCCGACCTTCCTGCCGCCATCGCACCCATGGGTGAACACCACGGCATCTAAGCCCTCTAAGGCAGCGGTGACAGATTCGAGCTTTGGTCGTCACCGGGCTGTAGGGATCCGATAGGGCCTCCCTCACACTGTGCGACACCACAACCGCTAATCACGACCAAAGTCTGCCTGGGGATGTGTGTGCCAGGCAGTGCGGACACCGGGTTCAAGCGTCACCGTCGCTCCGCCGTCTCGCGCGGGTTCGGGTGCTTAAAATGGCTGGTCCATCCGAACGATTCCGGTGAACCAGTCCTCCGGTCCTCGTGCTGAAGCCTGTGAACCATTTCTCTTCAATTCCATGTTGTCTCCCTCGTATCAGGTCCGGAACGCATAATGCTTCGGGTGGTCACGATGGCGAAGGCCTGATGCCAGTGCCCTTCCTTATCTTTCCAGGCGTCCCAAAGGCCCGCGAAGCCGATCGGATTGCCGTTTGCAAGTTCGAAGACGTAGGGCTTTTTGGGGGCTTGGAGTCTTTGCCCCATTCATAAAAGCTGTTCGCAGGCACGATGCAGCGTCGTTCCTTGAACGGCTCACACCAGGTAGGAGCCTCGATGATCGACTCGGCTCGCGCGTTGATGGTGCAAAAGCCTTTGATGTCGCTCAGTTCTTTGGTGAAGAAGGGCACCAGGCCCCAGCGGGCAAGCACCCTCTCCCATTCGCCCGATTTCCTGCTCTGGCGGCTGATGGGCTGGAAGGCGGTGGCCGCGACGTTGTCGTCTTCACCGGGCGGTTGTAGTTCGCCAGGCTGCGGGCTGACGTGGAAGTATTCGGCGATCTTCTGCCAATCGCTGCGACAGATGTACCTGCCACACATCTTGTCTCACAGGATTTTACGAATCATCAGTTTAGCCGTATATTCGACAAGCTGCGGGAGTTCTCCTGGTTGGCGTCCTCCTGCAAATGGTGGGCTTCCGCATATTCAGCCTGAGTCTCACGAGAGGGGCCATCAATGGACAAGTTCCCCTGCCTAAACGGTGAGAGGATCGCTTTTCGGAAGGAAGCTGCTGCGCCCGCTCGACCGCCGCGGTGTCTGCAACGGAGCGGCAGACGCCCCATTGCTGGCCGACCGAATACGCGCCCACCACGAGAAAACCTGGTTCGGCATGTACAAGAAAATGCCCCGTACCCACAGGCAAATACCAGCATGTCGCCGGCCTCGACGCTGACCACATGGCCAATCTCCCACCCCGCATCGGTCGAGCACCACCGCCGGCAAAGCCAAAGACTTCGTGCGCTGTGGAGTGATAGTGGTGCAAGAGTTAGGCGCTGTTCTCCAGTGCGCGGGCCAGAGAGTTCTTTCCAAAACGGCTTCCGTCCCGTCGGCCATGCCTGGCCTTAAAAGACAAGCGATACAGTAGGAACGCAGCCGAAGACCACCATCAGGGCGATCGTTGACGCTGCACGCGAGAGCCTCGTCATCGGTCAAGCATAGCCGCCACATCGACCAAGGCTTTTCTAACGTTGAAAGCGGCGCCACGTAGCTATAAAGACAACAAGCCATAACAACCGTTCCAATGTTGGAGACTTCATGTCGAATTCATTCAGAGCTTCTTTCGTGCTGCATTCACTGTCCGTGGGTTTGCTTCTTGCAACAGCATCGCTGGCTGTCGCAGCTCAGGACGCTACGAACATGCCGTTCATGAATCCGGCACTCTCCCCTGAGCAGCGGGCTACAGATCTTGTCCACCGCATGACCCTTGCCGAAAAGGCTTCCGAGATGCAGAACAACTCCGCCGCGATCCCGAGGCTGAATATTCCAGCCTACCAATGGTGGAGCGAGGCCTTGCATGGCGTCATCAATGAAGGGGTCACGGAATATCCGGAACCCGTCGGCCTTGCCGCCACGTTTGACCCGCTCGGCATTCACACCATGGCTGCCCAAATTGGCGTCGAGGGCCGTATTAAGCACGTGCAGAATCTCCGCGAAGGGCACACCGGCATCATGGGTGGCCTCGATTTCTGGTCACCGAACCTCAACATTTTTCGCGATCCACGTTGGGGCCGCGGGCAGGAGACCTATGGGGAGGACCCATTCTTGACCGGCCGCATGGGAATTGCTTACGTTACCGGTCTACAGGGGGACGATCCCAAGTATTATCTCGGCATCGCGACGCCCAAGCACTTTGCTGTACACAGCGGGCCGGAGCCCACTCGCCACTTCGCCGATGTCGATGTTAGCAAGCATGACGAGGTGGACACCTATGAGCCTGCTTTCCGCGCCGCCGTCATCGAAGGCAAGGCAGGCTCGGTCATGTGCGCCTACAACGCCATCAATGGCGAACCGGCATGCGCGAGCCAATACCTGCTGCAAGACCAGTTGCGGGGCAAGTGGGGCTTCCAGGGCTATGTGGTCTCGGACTGCGATGCCGTGCGTGACATCGCAGCCAACCATCGCTACCGACCAACGCAGGCACAAGGGGTCGCGATCTCCGTCATTCGCGGCATGGACAACGAATGTGTCACCTTCTCCTCACGCTTCGGAGAACCTGTAGACAAGGCTTACATCGATGCGGTGCAGCAGGGCTACCTGCCGGAAAGTACACTCAATACATCGCTAATTCGGCTATTCACCGCGCGCATGAAGCTCGGCATGTTCGATCCTGCGGGCTCTGTGCCCTACACAAAGATCGATGAGAAAGAGCTCGACAGCGCGGAACACCGCGCCCATGCACGCAAGCTAGCCAACGAAGCCATGGTGCTGCTTAAGAATGACGGTATGCTGCCGCTCCAGCCCGGGGTTCGCAAGATCGCCGTTGTCGGTCCGCTGGCAGACCAGACGAAGCCGCTAATCGGTAATTATGCCGGGCAGCCCACCCATATCGTCTCCGTCCTCGACGGACTTCATGCGCAGTTTCCCAATGCCACCATCACCTTTGTGCCCGGAACCCAATTCCTGCGTCCCAACGGAACGTCTGTGCCGAACGGTTTGCTGTCTACCCCGGACGGGAAGCCTGGTCTCCGCGCCGAATACAACGAGGGCAGACAGGGCTTTGACGACGTGCCAAAAACTCTTCTCATCCGCACGGAGCCAAATGTACGGATGACGAAAGCAAGCCTACCCAAAGAGGTTGCCAGTCGCAAGAGCTTCGGTGTGCAATGGACCGGGTTCCTCACGCCTCCCGAGTCAGGAGATTACTTCCTCGGTCTCCGGAACCAGGGTTCTGCGCGAGTGATGGTCGATGGCAAGCCGGTTGCCAGCTCCTATGGCGGTGGCCATGAATCCGACCCCGTTGTCGGCAAGGTTCACTTTGAAAAGGGCCGCAAGGTGGTGCTCGAGCTGTCCAGCGGTACGCAAAACGGTGATCCGCATGCTGAATTGATCTGGGAAAAGGTGAACAACGCGGTATCGCCGGAGGCTGTCGCCGCTGCCAAAGATGCCGATGTCATTATCGCCGTCGTTGGCATTACCAGCCAGCTTGAAGGCGAGGAGATGCCGGTCAGCGAACCAGGTTTCCTTGGCGGCGACCGCACCAGCATCGACCTGCCGCAGCCTGAAGAAGACCTTGTCAAGGCCGTTGCGGCAACAGGTAAGCCGCTCGCCGTCGTGCTCATCAATGGCAGTGCCCTCGCGGTGAACTGGATCAACGATCACGCCAAAGCCATTCTTGAAGCCTGGTATCCCGGTGAAGAAGGTGGCGCGGCAGTAGCCGAGACACTTAGCGGCAAGAACAACCCTGCGGGTCGCCTGCCGGTGACCTTTTACAAAGGGGTTGACCAGCTTCCGAACTTTGAAGATTACAGCATGACGAATCGTACGTACCGCTACTTCACAGGCAAGCCTCTTTTCCCGTTCGGTTATGGTCTGAGTTACACAACATTTGCTTACAGTGACCTGGATCTATCAGCGACTGCCTTGCAAGCAGGCCAGCCCGTTGATGCCGATGTCACTGTCACCAACGTCGGTAAGCTCGCCGGGGATGAGGTGGTGCAGCTCTACCTTAAGTTTCCGGACATCAAGGGCGCACCGCTCGTTGCCCTTCGCAGCTTTGAACGCGTCCACCTAGAGCCGGGAGCGAACAGGAGAGTTCACTTTCACCTCACGCCGCGCGAGCTGGGCATGGTCACGGAGTTGGGCGATCCGATCGTCGCTCAGGGGGACTACACCATCAGCGTGGGTGGGGGACAACCTGAAACCATCGCTCCCAGTGTTCGTAAGCAGCTACACGTGGATGGCATGTACACCTTGCCGGAATAGCGTAAATACCTGATGGCGCACCTCGGAAACAATGCAACCCGGCCGATCGTTCTGTTCTGACACGTCGCGATGCGGGACGCCCGGATCGGGCGTGTTTTGCCCCCAGTCCAGACGAGCAAGCCTCGTTCACGGCGTCGTGCGCTCTGGCTCTCGCACTTTAATGCCAAGCACAATCCGGTACAACGGCTGGAAGGCTTGGCGACGGGCATCATCGGCATTCATGATGACGACGATAACCCGCGCGCATGGCTCCTGCTATGGCCTGAATGACATTGAGTCCAAGCTGCTGAAACGCGTCTGCCCGGGCGGACGCATCCTCACGCTGAAGAGGCAGAAAATCACCCGTCAGCAGCCTTTAATAATCACCCAATTTGGCGACATCGCCTTCGACAAACGCGACTGCAAACAAAACGGCGGGCCGGGCGGTTGGGGATACTCTCGAGCGTCGATGGCAGAACACTTTGTGGAGCGCTATCGGACGCTGCTCGACTACATGCGCAATATGCCCGCTTTGGCGGGCCCCTGCTACTCGCAATTCACCGGCACCTAGCAGGAAACCAACGGCCTGCTCTATGCGGATCGGACCTCTATGCGGATCGGACCTTAAAGGCTTTGATAGAACAAATAGCGGCAGTGACCAGTGGGTCGGTACAACATGCGCCGGTAATGCCGGACTACGATCGCAGGTTGACCAGTCCTGGCGCGGTAACCTGATGCGCGAGAGGTGATCCGCGGCAGTGAAAGGAGCACTCTACCAAGGTCCGTTGAATGTAAGAGAGCGAAACCCATAAATGTGGGAGCTGGGAAATGAGTCACCTGCTATCGTGCATCCATGCCGAGCACATGGAGGCGCGATGTGGCACATAGTCATGCCGTACATGCTTGCTTTGATGGGGGGGCGTTTTTCTGGTGTTCGCGGTGCACGGGATTGCTACGGCGTTACGCCCTGGAAAGGTGATCGGGTGAATCGCGCCAAATCCCAAATTGCCTTCTGGTTTCCGTTACAGTCGCGATTTTCTGGAGCGTTGTTTCTGCAGCTGTGGGTCTCGCGCTGATCAGATCAGACTTGTAAGCGAGTACGATCGGGCCGCTAGAAAGACGACAGCGCCTTGCACGCACGCTTACTGCCTATGTTGACAGCTGTATTCGATAACTCGCCATGATTGAGGAAGAACGGACCGAGCCGGTCAGCCTTCAGCCTCACAGGCCGAGGCCGTGGTTGACGGCGACAGCGACGTCCTGTTCGCTTCAGAGGTATCGTTCGATGGTTTGAATGGCGGAGTGTCCGAGCAGGAACTTGATCTGTTCGAGGTCTCCGCCGAATTTCGAGCAGAGCTTGGCACATGTCCGTCGCAGGTGTGGGCGCCAAAGCGTTCCATGCCGATCTGCCTTGCGGATGCCGTCACGACGGCCCAGTCACTCAGGCTGCAGCCCACCTTCCCGCCCCTTCCGAATGGAGCGCAGCAGAAGGCCGTCTTCGATGCCTGCCGCGGCCTGCCAGGCGTTGATGCCGTGTTTAATCCATACGGGAACGGCCACGGTGCGAATCCGGCCGCCCTTGCCGAGGAGATCGATGATCACCCATCGGTTCTCCCGCATCTGGATGTCCTCGCCCGTCAGCGATGCCAACTCCTTTCGGCACAACGCACAGCCGACCAGAAAGGCGAGCAGGGCGTAGTCGCGCTTGCCGGCAACGGTAAGCGATCGAACACGGCGGGACTAGTCCCAATGCTCAAACCCTGCTTACTGTGTGGAGGTGAGGAAGCGAAAGCTTCAGAGCGACAAGCAATCCGCGGCTATTCTGTAGGACTGGCCACGATGTTTGTGCAGCCATCGCAAGAGTATGTCCAGCAGATCGAAGAAGAGATCGACGGCTTCAGCAGCTCGTGAACCAGGTGCGGGTGACGTCCACAGTGAAGAAGAGCTTGAGAGCGCAAAGCCGGAACGCCCGGCACCTCGCAAATAGGTAAAGAAGAGCACGGCGAAGAAGGCCGGCAGCGATGCCACACCGAAGAAGCTAGGCTGTCCGAAGAAGGTCGTTGAACCCATAGAAGCAATGACCTTAAGGAGATCAGATGGCAACGAAGAAAGCAGCAGCACCGCTGAAGGCAGGAGCCGCACCGGCCAAGGCCGTGCGCGGGCCGAAGATCCCAGCGACGAAGATGACCGATACCCAGGTCATCCGCTTCATGGCGGAGCAGATGGACGTTCCGCCGAAGCAGGTGGACCAGTTCTTGACCTTACTGATCGACACGGCAATGGCCCAGACGAAGAAGGTGGGCGAGTTCACGATTCCCGATCTGGGCAAGCTGGTGAAAGCGCAGCGTGCGGCACGCATGGGACCCAACCCGGTTACCGATGAAGCAAATCAAGATCAAGGCCAGCACGACGGTCAAATTCCAGTTGGCGAAGGCCGCAAAAGATGCCGTGGTGCCACGTCATGCGTAGCGTTAGGGTTGGGCTTAAGCTTTGATTAATGAATGGCTTACGTCCGATGACCACCATTCTGTACAGCGGAGTAGAGGCGCTCTTTGAAGAGCGTCATGTTCCTCCTCATTAGAACTGTCGGTGCCAAGAGAGGGGGACGGATACCGATGAGCGAGCGCGATCTGAAGCGGAGCGACGTTCTGAGTGGACGCTGGACGGTTGCCGCGGGAGCAACCGTTCTGGCGATCAGCAAGCGGCAGGCATACCCGTTGCTCGCGCGATACGGAACCGGTGGTGGCGCCGAGCTGGTTCACAAGCACGCGGCCAGGTGTCGAGCCGGAGCGTGGACGCCGGCATCCGGCAATATGCCGTCAAGCTGGTGAAGCCAGTTACGCAGACTTCGAAGGACCGGCGAGTGAGCCATGCTGCCGTCGTCAAGAACAAGCGGCTAGGCCCCGCGCTCGCGCTGAGGAAGCTGCAGCAGGAACTCCGGCACGAGACGAAGATCCAGTCAACAGTGGGAAAAGAGGCTACCGGAAGCGGTCGCGTCAGCGCTCCGATCCGACTTCATCGAAACGCGCTCACGCCAAAAGCGATGGAACTATACTGACCTTACTATTGCGCTCAGCAGCCCGTCATTTCTAACAAGCAGCTACAGCAAGCTGTAGGAATTTCACCTCTCTGCCAAGTAGCAGCAGGTCCACCTCTTGTGATCAATGGTGCGCCGTCACAGCTGGTTTACGCAACTTGCGAAGTGGGATGCTGAGCAGCGCGAAAAGCACAACAGAAAAACAGATGCAGATGATCGCTCGGCCCGACTGCATGATGCCCGTGGAAACCAGCAATGTGGTGGAGAGCGCAGCAGGCTGAGTTGCCTTCAGCGTCAGCGTGCCGAGTACGGTAAACAAGCCTGCAAATGCGATGCTCACGATACGGATGGCGGGCACGCCCGCCAAGGTCACCGCAGGGGCCGACCACGCGTGCGTTAAAAGAAGAGCGACAACTCCGGATAAGATCCCGATGCCGTGCCCAACCAGAAGATTGTAAGGTCGGGCGCTTGGCCGATCTGGAGTTTCGATGACCTCGTAGGCGGTTGGACCCAGACTCGCGAAGATGAGCGGCTGGTGCAGCAGGTAACCAAGGAGCGCCGCCAGACCGAGCAGTCCGGCTTCAAGCAGTGATGCAATGAGTGTGTCGCGTTTCATAGAGCAAGCGCCGGCTGGTACGGCACCACCTCACAGGCCATGCACTTGGCACTCACGCCGAAACAGCAGGCAATCTTCGCTTCCATGTCGTTCAGGGCAGCGCTTATAGGTTCACAAGGAATGGCGACCGACCGGGCCTCTTCCTCGATGGCTCGTACTTGCCTCCTGACCTCTGCTTGCAGGCAGTTGCGGACTGCTTCTTCTGCAATGGCATGCTCCAGCAAAGCCATTTCCGTTGCTGTCAGCCTTGCTTTTAGAAAACGGTCGATGCTGATGCCCTGCCCAGCGGATTGCAGCGCTTGCAGCGCGGTAAGAAGAGGCAGAGTCAGTCTGCCCTGTTGCACATCGATTCCTGTGCTCTTGTTCAGGGTTCCTTCCGGTGCATATACATCCAGGCAATCGTCCAGCAACTGATAGGTGCAGCCAATACGATTACCTACCGCCGCCCAGCCGGGTGCATGCGCTCGATCAATCTGGGGATGCAGTAGAGCTGCACCGTGGAGTGCGACCGCAAAGAGCGAGGCGGTTTTGCCCTGGCAGATTTCCTCGATGTACAAGTACGCTGCAGAGGTTCCGGAAACCATTGGCGGATCCAGCTCTTTCGCGACCGTCGCCGCCATGTTTCTGGCAGCGCAGGCCAATTGCTGGAAGAAGAGAGGGTGAACCTCTGCTGCGACTTCAAGGGAACGCAACAAGAGCCAGTCTGATGCGAGCACCGCCTGCGCCTCACCGAATTGCAGGTAAGCCGCCCTGCGGCCTCGGCGCTCGGTGCTCCGGTCGAAAATGTCGTCCTGTAGAAGTGTGGCCGCATGCATCATCTCCAGGGCGCAGGCAGCCTGGATTGGCAGCCCGTCCCTGCGTCCAGCGGCAGCCAGAAGCAGGTTTGCCCGCGTGCGGCTGCCGCCCGCGAGAGCGTGTAGACAGACTGCCTGCAGTTGGCCAGCAGCCTCTGTGCAATAACGCCGCAGCATAGCTTCGAGAGTTTCACTGCCGGTGTGTGCCTTCATGTGTGTGCCGTCCTCTGCACGGAACGAAACGAACTCTTCCCTTCGCGATGAACGTCGGCCGTGGCAAGCATCGCGAGTGCCATGTGCGGAACGGTCAGGGCACTCAGTGCAATAAAAAGCATAGCGGTACCTGCCTGCACCGTTCGTTGGCCCATCCAGGCTGCAACCGCGATGGCAGCGAGGGAGATGAGCCACGGAATCATTCCTGCGCGAAGGTTGTGCCCCATGCGTTCCACGCTGAATACTCCAGTCGCATTCCGGCTCGTCTCGATCAGGTGTTCGGGTGTGTGCAACAGGCAGAAGAAAACGGCAAACGCAACAATGGGCGGGCAGAAGCGAAACAGCAGCAGCTCTGCCACGATGAGCGCCGCACGCCTGATCCCTTGCCGGCCGTTTTGGAAGATGGGAACGAGCGAGAGAAGGATGCAAGGTATGAGCAAGGTCCCTGCCGTAGTGGTGATTCGCGCTGCGGCAGCACCTTGCCCGCGCAGCATGGTAGTGAAGATGGGAACGACTGAACCGGTCTGCCAGGAACATGCGGCCGCGATGGGCAAGCATCCGAGGGCGACCGCGCTTGCCATCTGCAAGGGACTTCGACCAGTCTCTGTTTCCATTCCAAAATGCGCACCGGAGTACAAAAGAAAAGCGACCAGTGCTGCTGGGGCGTAGACGTACCAGGCGACCACGACGACTGCGGCCAGGGCCAGATACGAAGCCGCAAAAGGGAGCAGCCAGCGGCCAGCATACCGGGGTTGCCACAGGTTCCTCCCAAGCACCGAATCGTAGGCTCCGTGCCAGATCGCGATTGCGATCCCCGCAAGCGCGGCAGGCACCCAGAGGCGCGATGCAGGCCAGTGTCGGAAGAGCGCCACAACACCAAGCACGGCTGAGACGAAGACAAGCACCACCATGTTTCTGGTCGTGTCCTCGTGGCGCGCCGGCGAAGCGAGTCCGGTCATTGTGCCGCTCCGAGGGTGTGCGCGGCTGCCTCGATAAAATCGCGACGGGGCAAGGCCAGCATCGTCGCAAGCAGGTCGCGTGGGCTTGCCGTCTCAGACAGGAATGGGATCAGGGCGTCTGGCGGGACGGCGCGAAAGAGCTGAAGAAAGTAGTCCGGCGTGCGCGACGGGTTGCGCCGCAGCGCCGTGAGGAAGACGCGGTCCAGCCAGTCGTAGTAACGCGGTTCCGACTGGCGGGGCAAAGCGTCACCCTTTGCAAGGGCATCCGCAAGGAGAGCACTCTGCGTCTGGATGCGCTGAAAGGCATAGCCTGAAGAAGCCTTGATGCGGCCACCACGGGCGCCGAGAGGAATCGCTGCCGTGGCGTGCTGCCGCGCACGTCGAACTGTTCCCATGGGCAAGGAACCAGCCTCCTTGTACAGGATTTCGTACTCGCCTGCAGGACAGAGCTGGGACATACGATCGAAGAGGCGGTCCGATGCGCACTCCGGAGTTAAATGCGGAGGGTCGAAATACGTAATTTCGATCAAAGCCTCACGCTCGCTGAACGGAAGCACGTAGAAGAAGACGGTGCGCCCGGCGACCGTGCATGGCTGAAAGTCCATCAGATCGACGCACCTTGGGTTGAAGCAGCTCTTCTCCGTGCGTACGTGCCATCCTTCAAAACGTTGCAGAAAGGCGGGCTGGGAGATGTTGAGCTCGCACGTGCGAGCGTCAAAAACCCAGCGCGATCGGACGAGACCCTGGCTGGTCTCTGTCATAAAACCTGCTTCACTCCCGCGCACTGCTGTCGCTTCCGTTTGCATCAGCAACTCTTGGTTCGCACCTGCGATCTCGCACTGCGCCATGTGATAAAAGCGGTCTGCCGGCAGGTGCTGGTAGCAGAAGCGGCTGCTCTGCTGCCGTGCCTCGATGCCGTTGGCCTGCACGCGCCATTGATGCCAGCGATGTGTCACGCCCGCTTGGAAGGGATGGTCGGTGCTGTTCCAGAAGCACCATGTTCTATCCCGCGTGTAGGCGGACCGCGCCTCCAACGTAAGCACACGCATGCGTGGGGCCCGCCGAGCAATGGCGGTGGCCAGGCTCAGCCCGGCGCAACCTCCACCCAAGATGAGGACCTCCGCATCCCTGCTCATGGCGTCACGCCCAACTGCCGCATCCGGGTGGCGACGCCCTCCCCGAGGCAGGGTGGCCAGCTTCCGCGCGGGCGCGGCCACCAGAAACGGGGGTGTAACAGCCGCACGCTGGCCAGCAGAATGAGTTGCAGTTTGCGGGTACGACTGACCACCGTCCGCACCTGCCAGGAGCGATCGATATCGATGCCGACCTTTACGCCGATCTCGCGATAGCACATTGCAGCGACCAGAATGCTCCACCGGACCCTTGCAGGGAGGCTCCACATTCCGTTGTAGGCGGCTTCGTATAGAGCGTCGGCACGTTTCAGCAGGCGCATCGTCGCGCTGCGTACCCTCTGCATGGCTTGGACGTCGCCACCCACCATAGCGCTGGCAATCGCGGCTTTGGATACAACAGTTGCAGGCAGGTACGCGCGCCCACTTCGGCAATCTTCAGCAACATCGCGACAGATGTTGCTCAGCTGCATGGCACAGCCAAGAGCAATGGCTGCGTTCACCCCTCGCGAGTCTGCCTGCAAAACGTCAGCCATCAGGAGCCCCACACTGCCCGCAACACCAAAGGCGTATGTCAGCACATCGTCTTCGGTCGCTGGCTGTTCCTGGTGCAAGTCTCCAAGGGCCGCCCGCACCAACACCGCAGCAGTGCTCAGCCGCTGCCGGTTGTCGCCCAGCGACCATCCACACGCGGCAAGCGTTTGCACGTCAGCGGAGTGCAACGCATGGAGTAGATGCTGCAGGGCCATCGCGCGCTCCTCTGTCGGCAGGTTTGGATCATCGGCAATGTCGTCAACTGCTCGGCAGAAGGCATAGAGCAAAACCACCTTCTCCCGCACGTTGCCGGGGAGCAGGCGCGCGGCCTGGTGAAAGGTCTTGCCTGCTCTCGCCATCACCTGTTCTGCCGCCAGTGCTGATGCTGCCGGTGCCGTCATGGGGTCACCTCGATGGGCACGGCTGCATGGAAGCCAGATGTTTCCTGCCAATCGCGCACAATATCCGGGATGTAGTGTTCCAGCACTTTCGCGGAACACAATACGCCCGGTAACCCCGCACCGGGATGAGTACCCGCGCCCACCAGGTAGAGGCCCTTCACATCTTCACTGCGATTATGAAAGCGGAACCATGCGCTCTGGAAGAGCGTCGGCTGGATGGAGAAGCCGGTGCCGTGATGTGTGAGCAGGCTGTCTCGAAAATGTTCTGGAGTTACGGAGAACTGGACCTCAATAGCGTCGCGCAGGCCGGGACACACTGTGCTCTCAAGAATGTCCAGAACACGCTCGGTGAGGCGCGGCCCCTCCTTCGACCAGTCAAGGCCAGCACGCAGGTTCGGTACCGGCGCGAGCACGTACATGCTTTCGCAGCCTTCAGGCGCAAGGCTGGGATCGGTGCGAGTGGGAGTATGCAGGTACAAACTCAGATCATCACCGATTGCATCGCCTTCGAAGATTTCCTCGAGCAGATCTTTGTAGCGCTTACCCAAGAGAATCGTGTGGTGTGCGAGATCTGGGTATTGCTTTCGCACACCCAGATACAACACGAAGAGACCCATCGAATACTTCTTGCCTTCAATCCGTTTGTCTGTCCACTTACGACGCCACCGCTCCGGTACCAGCCGCTTATACAGCGCAGGTGCATCCGCATTCGCTATCACGCAGGAGGCACGCTCTTCCCTGCCGTCCGCGAGTCGTACGCCGAGAGCACGACCGTTATCAATGAGCACCTCGTCCACCTGGGCACCGTAGTGAAAGCGCACGCCCTGTTCTGTGGCCAATCGCACCAGCCCGTGCACCAGCGCAGTCGTGCCACCTATGGCGAAGTGCACGCCGTCCTTACGTTCCAGGTGCTGGATAAGAGAGTAGATAGAGGTGGTGTGGAAGGGATTTCCACCCACAAGCAGCGGCTGAAATGAGAAGACACGCCGCAACGCTTCATCCTTTAAATAGCCGGAGACGAACGCGTAGACCGAACGGTCACTGCGCAGCATGGCCATCTGCGGCAGAACGCGGAACATGGACGATACAGAATCGAACGGCTGGTCGCTTAGACCTTCGAATCCGACCCGGTAGATCTCTGCCACCTTCCGCAGCAGGCGCTTGTAGCCGTCTACATCACTGGGAGCGAAACGGCGTACGGCCTCAATGAGTTGTTCTGTGCTGCCGCCATAGTCGAAGCTACGGCCGTCTGCGAAACGGATACGGTACCACGGTAAGAGTGGCTGGAATGCCACATAATCGCTGCGGGATTTCCCAAACAAAGCGAAGAGCTCGTCAAATAGAAAGGGCGCTGTGATGACGGTGGGGCCAGCGTCAAACGTGTAGCCACTCCTCCGGTATACGCCAGCACGTCCGCCCGGTTGCGCTTGATTGTCGAACACATCGACGGTGAGGCCGGCTGCACGCAAGCGCAACGCCGCAGCCAGCCCACCAAATCCCGCTCCGATGACGATGGCCCTTTGATTCAACGGCCGCTCACCATCCGGTCACCGCTTTCCGGCAGTTCCTCGTTCACATCACCGGTATGTTGCACCATGCTGACAGCCCATAGGCCGTACGCTACCTTCGCGATCAAATCCAAGCAGGTGAACAGCACCGCATCCACCAGCGGACTCCACAGGCGAAGACCTTCCTGCCCGACGAGGAAGACGATGGGATACGCAAACCAAACGACCGCAAGGACAATGGCCTTCTTACGATAGAGGGCACCCTTTGGGCTCGCGAGAGACAGTTCGCGGAAGGGTCCGAACAGAAGAGCGTAGATCGCGAGGAAGGCCAGGCAACTCACCGCATAGAACCACCACTTCAGGGTGGGATCGTCGGTCCAGCCTGCGACCAGGCCGGTCACAATCATGTACACGTCAGATAGCACCAGGCCTGCAATCAGCGCGCCACGCTTGCGTTTGTGGCCCTGAACAGCGCCGGAGACGAGGCTAAGCAGCAACAACGGAGTTGTGATTGACCAATCGATGTACCGCGCGAAGTAAAACACGCGCCCCGAAGGCAGCGTAACGGACCCGTGCCCAAGCGCCATCAGCAGGTACAGGGTCATGGCAATCATCGGCACAAGGAAGTGCGCGATGGAATCGCCCTGTTCTGACACGGACTTGTTCTTCTGCATCGGGAAGAACAAGAGCACGAGACCGATCGACATGCCGATCACGCCGATCCACAACCAAAGCTGAACTGTCATCCTTGACCTCGAAAATAAACTTTAGACTGGTCAGATGCGCAGTGTTTGCTCGCTACAGCGAAGAAGTGTGAGCTACTCACACTTTTTTAAAGCGTAAAGCTCTCCTCTGTCGCCTCTCGCCGGAATTGCCGCTGCATGACTTTAAAGCACTCACAGGCTGCCTGCTCCAGAGCAGGGATGTCAGGGATGAAGATCGACTTTCGTTTATGGGTCACAAGTCCGCGATGCTCCAGCGCGGTGATGCACAGGGACACGGCCGATCTAGAACTGCCGAGCATGTCCGCCAAGAACTCTTGGGAGATGTCGAACTGCTGATGTCCAGTGCGGTCTGCACACAGCAACAGCCATCGCGCCAATCGCCGCTCAAGTGCATGCACTGCATTGCATGCGGCGCATTGCGTCGCCTGCGTGAGGTGTACACGTACGCAACTCAGAACCATTTCGCAAAATTGCTTGTTGTGCGCAAATTCATAACGAGCTTGCTCTAGCGGTGCGACGTAGCCCTCCCCCGCAATCTGCATGAACACTCGGTTAAGGCTGCGGCGCGCACCCAGCAGGGCACTGATTCCGACTGCAGATTCATACGCAAATGTGCCCACTTCAACCTGCATGCCGTTGTTGAGCTGAGTCGTCATGGACCCTAGGCCGCTCTCGATGAAGTAGAGTGCCGTGATCGGCTGCTCCGGTCCCTGCATCTGGAACCGAACCGGTAACCGTATTCGTTTGAGCTGCAGGCGGGTACGGGCTTCCGGCGTTAATTCTTTCAGCAGCAGGTTTCTGTATCGCACTAGAGTCCTCCACTATATTGCAACGCATCAACCCTCTTGCGGTAAAGTGCCTGTTGATCGGCCCGGTAGATTGAGCCAAAACTACATGTTAGTCTCCGGCTAGGCCTGCGCTTGCACCTGTAATGAATGCATCATCGGCACTGCGGAGCAACACCAGAATGCGGCTCTCGCTTCAAAAAGCTTCATGCCGAAACTACAGATCCGTCCGGTGAGTGGGTGGACTCCATCCGTGACCCTGGTCAGAGCAGAGCGTATGCGCGCCATGCTGATCTGAGCGTGACATTTCTTACGAAGAAATTCTTCCGTCCGGAATGAGAATCCGGTCGTCCCGGACGAACATTAAAACTAAGCTCGCCCGGCTGAATCCACTTAACCTGCATCATACAAATCACGGCAGCTATTGACTCCCCTTCGATAGACCCATGCTGTAAAGGTGAGGAGGGTCTGTGCAAAGTTCCACAAAGACAGTAGCGATCAGTGCGTTTGCAGGTCTAGTAGTTGGCTTGCTTGTTGGATTCCTGCCGATGCATTCGACAAACACGGATCTGCAGGAGCAGAACTCTTCGCTCACGCAATCGAAGGCGAACCTTCAGGGCCAGTTGAATGTCTCCCAAAACCGTCTGCACTTAAGCAGCTTTGCCGTACATGCAGGAGAGATAGCGGCGCAGGCTAATTCCAACAACTATTCCGTCGCGTCCTCGAGCGCATCTGGACTGTTCACGGACCTTCGCACCTACGTCGACAGCGGCTCGGACAGTGTATCGAAGCAAGGACTTCGAGAGGTGTTAGCAAGGCGTGACGAGACAATCGCCGGTCTAGCCCAGGCCAACCCTGCGGTAAAACCGCTCTTACAGCAAATCTTCAGCAAGCTCCAAAGTGTGTCTGTCGCTGCAAACGGATCGAAATCTTGAGCGGCTGTCGACCAATCTGCGTAAAAGCCGCATGCCTGCTCTGCATCGCTGTCGGAACCGGGCGGGCAGTGGCCCAGGCAGTTTCCACACGACCTACGACCGCCATCGGAATCGAAAATACCAACTCGACATTCGCTCCCACGACCGAACAGCTACCACAAGCATCCCCTGCCCGGCCGACGGTCACAATGCCGGCGCACATCCCGCCGACTGGTTATCTGCAGTTCGAACAAGGCTTCAACCAGGCAGACGACTCGCCCTCGGGAACAAACGCCCAGTTCGCGCTCAGCCAGACGACCAAAATTGCGCTGACCACTCGGTTTCTGGTGCAGTTCATCACACAGCCGTATACGTATAACCGGCTTGCCGCGCCCTCATCTGATCTCAGCAGTAGCGATCCGGGTGACCTGCAAATCGGCATTCAGGGCATCGTTCACAAGAGTGTTGGCCGTAACCCGGTCGTCGCTGTCGGTTATATCCGGCGTGTGCGGGCCGGCACCTCGGCCAACCTGGATGTTGGGAGCTACTCACAGTCTGCGCTAGTGCTTATCAGCGGCGAGCTTGGGGCGGGCTACCACTACGACTCGAACCTCGTCTTCAATGAGCAGAACAGCGGGTCCGTGCGCCGCGGCCAATTCTCGCAGACACTTGCCGTCTCGCACCCATTGTTCGAAGAGGCAACCGCCGGGAAGCTGGGCGGAGTCGTTGAGCTCTCCCACTTCACCCAGCCATTTGTGGCGGCATCGGTTAACGGAAGCCTCGTCTCCCGCGCCAACAGCGTGGACCTCCTATTTGCCGCGGTGTACTCCGTCAGGCCCAACTTTGTGCTCGACGCTGCATTCGAACGTGGCCTGACCTCGACATCGACACAGTGGCAAGGTTCGTTCGGCTTTACGTACGTGCTGCCGCACCGGTTATGGAAAGATCGGCATCCCGTGCCGATCGCGGTTGGGCCCTATCACTACCGGAACACTCGCTAATTGCTGCTGTATTGTTTATTTCTTCGATCAATGAAAGGTACTGGCTCCTATGCGCGCACGGTTTTCACAACTGCTGGATGGGTTGCGTACCGGCTTCTGGTTCGTTCCGTCGTTAATGCTGCTGTCGGCAGCTATGTTGGCACTCGGCTTGATCTACATTGACGGACGCTACGATCCGGGCATGCGAAGCTCGATCGCGTGGGCCTACTCCGGTGGACCTGAAGGTGCCCGTTCCCTGCTGAGCACCATCGCCGGCTCGATGATCACGGCTGCCAGCGTCACGTTCTCACTCGCCTCCGTGGCACTGTCCATTGCGTCGCAGCAGTATGGTTCTAGAGTGCTGCGCAATTTTATGCGTGATCGTGTGACGCAGGTGCTGCTCGGCACGTTTGTGTCGACGTTCCTCTACAGCGTTCTTGTTGTGCGCGTCATTCGAGGATCCGACTACTCCGGCGGCTTCGTTCCAGCCGTCGCCATCACCGTCGCTATCGTGCTTTCGTTGGTGAGCCTCTTGATGCTCGTCTACTTCGTGCATCACGTCTCCTCCTCGATCCAGGCCTCTCACATCGTTGCAACCATTTCCAAAGACCTGCAAACATCGATTCCCAAACTGTTTCCATCGACCGTGGCCGAACCTGTGAAGGAGCCCGCAGCGCAGCCGTTTGCCGAGCGCACCGCAACAAAGATTGTCGTGCGTCAGAGTGGCTACCTTCAATCCATCGACACCGATGACTTGATGGAGCTCGCAAAACTAAGAAATGTCTTTCTTGAAATCACCTTAAAGCCTGGGGATCACATTGTGCAGGGCGCGGCAATCGCAATGGTCCGGCCCTCAAGGCTGAGCGATGAAGATGACAACCGTATCCGCGAAGCATTCATCATCGGTTCCGCTCGTACGCCCGCGCAGGATATTCGTTACCAGTTTCAACAGCTGACCGATGTCGTCTCCAGGGCCCTGTCCCCCGGGATTAACGATCCGTTCACCGCGATCAACGGCATCGACGAGCTGACGACCGGTTTAGCTTTGCTTGCAAGGCGTCCGCGCATTGCAGAACTTCGTCAGGACGAGAATGGAGTGCCCCGGCTTTTCGTGCCGCGTCCACAGATCACTGACCTGCTGACCAGCACTGTAGGTCACATCGCCATCTATGCCGCGAGCGACTCCTTCGTCATGGATCGATTAGAACGGGTGCTGAAAGTGGTCGAACCCGACCTGCAGGGTGCCACGGAGCTTGGTACGCTGAATACCCTGCGCACCGAGCTGCAATGGCGGGAACAAGCCAAGCTCGAGTCCTAAACGTACGCAAGGTGCGAACGCATTCTGTTCATTATGAAAGGCCCCACATGGCGGAATCCCGTAAAGCCGTTCTGACCGCCGTCGTGTCCGATCTGGCCATTGCCGCTGCAAAGCTCACGGCGTTCGCGTTCAGCCACTCCTCCGCCATGCTGGCCGAGAGCATCCATTCGCTGGTGGATGCGGGTAACGGGACTTTGCTGGTACTCGGCATCCATCTAAGCAAACGTCCGGCCGACGAAACTCACCCATTTGGGTATGGCAAAGAGTTGTACTTCTGGACGCTCCTGGTCGCCCTCTTCATTTTTCTGGTGGGTGGTGGGGTGTCCATCGCGGACGGGATTCGGCACCTACAACACCCGGTAGAGCTCGATCATGTCGTGTGGAACTATGTCACCCTGGGCATAGCAGCCTGCTTCGAAGGATATTCGCTATTTGTGGGGATGAAGGAGTTCCGCAAGGCAGAAGGTGTCCCAGCGTCGTTACGCTCCATTCATGCCAGTAAAAATCCCGCGACGTTCACTGTGATCATCGAAGACAGTGCTGCCCTGGCCGGTCTTGCCGTGGCATTCGTTGGGACCGTACTCGATCAGCTGTTTGGATGGCATCGCGCGGACGGTATCGCATCGCTTGTTATCGGCGCGATGCTTGCAGCGGTAGCCGTGCTGCTGATCATCGAGAGCAAGGCCTTACTGGTGGGCGAAGGTGCGGACCTTGCCACGCTGCGCAGGATTCGTGCACTCGTGGTTGCCGAACCTGGCGTCGAAATCGCCGGTTATCCGCTGACAATGTACTTCGGTCCACACAATATTCTGCTAACGATCAATGTCAGGTTTAACCGTGGACTCCAGCGGGATGGCATCGAGCAGTGTATCGATCGGATCGAGTCAGCAGTACGCGCTACGTTCCCCAAGGTGCACCGGATTTACATCGAAGCCGAATCGCTTTGCGTGCATGGTTCCGGCGGACTACACACCAAGCCGTCATCCGGTCTACCGACGCTGCCGATCTAAACAGTTTAGCGGCGCAGCCGTCGTGTTAGAAATGTCAGTTCGAACGTAGACAGAGACCACAGGAAAGCTTGCCGCCTGTCTGCCGGTTCCTGCGGCAACGCTGGTGCCAGCACCAGCACCCAGCAGTCCGCCCATTAGAGCGCCCTTGTTCCCGCCTGCCACAACTCCGATCATCGCGCCTATCCCTGCACCGCCGCTGATCTCCTTTGCGTTACTGCGAAGATGGCTGTTGCCTTTGTCGCGGATTGCCGTGCGTTGCAGCCTGTAGCGCCTGCCTCGTATCGATCGACGCAAGTCGCAGGGTCAGCTCGCCCGCATGACGGGACCGTCCGCTGCGCCGCACAACGAACCAACCGTGGCCGGTTCGCACGCAAGTGGGACTATGCCGGCCTGTACATCAACAACCCGTTCGACTATCACTACCAGTTAGGCAAAGCTGCGCGATGTCGCCGACCCGATCGGTCCGGACAACGACGGACATCTGCTTGCCATGGCGGACTGCCCCTACCTTACAGACAGCCCCGGCATCGCGAACTGCGAGAGCATGGACTGGCGCTGACACACATGCTCCGCACCAGAGCAGGCATATTTCCTCATGCCCCGCGTCTCTCCAAAGACGGTATCCGTGTTGCCTGCTATACCTGCCAGAAACCGTCATGCCGAGTCCGTGGCAGTTCTGATGCTGTGTTCCTGCATGCATCTCGCAGCCCACCACTCCAGGCCGCCCGCTGCCAGCGCTGCAGCGAATCCTACCGGCTGAGGCCTTATGAAGCTGGTGGGGATCGGTGAAGGTGGTGAGATGGGCAAGCGGACGTCGAGCAGGCACTCGCCCTGGACATGATCTCACCGCTTTCATTGACCGGCTGGAGAAGTACAAGCGCACCGACGTACGCGTGATCGCAGGTGACGCACGCGATCAGGTCAGCATACTGCAGGCAGCGGAGGCGAGCAGGACGTAGTCGCGCTTGCCGGCGAGGCTCGAGCGATCGGGCACGGCCAGCAGTTCCCTTGCCTGATTCTTCGTCAGCCAGTTGCCCAGTTAGGTGCCCTTGTCTGACACATTCGCAATGTCGGTCAGGTTGGCACCGTCCTCGGCCGACAGCATGCCGTTCTTCCACGCCTCCGCCACCAGATTTGCGTACCGCCGGCAGCCGCACGTTGACCGTCCAGGGCGCGAGGCCGTCCATGGACGCACGATACCCGAGGAAGCTCGCGGGTGAGCGGACGTCCACCGGCGAGCGCGAACAGCAGGTCCAGCGTGCTGGCGGCAGACTTCAGTCCATCCGCACCCATTCCAAAACCTGCTCCTCCTATAGCGCCCCGCCACCGACACTGACCTGCAGACAGCCCTTCTCGCCAATCGTCGGCCGCCCAATGGCATCACCGATCTTCTTCAAGGCTTCGAGGGCTTTTGCAGCTCGGGGCCCATGTTTTGTATGTCGGCCCGGTCCAGGCACGTTCAAATTCATTGCGAGTCCCGGTGTTTCTGTCACGGCATCAGTTTAAGGCCACACAGAATGCCTCGCGCCCCTGGCAGACGGGTTGTTCCTCAAGAACGACTCTTCGGTGGCACTTCACTCCAGCCCATCGCCGCTCTACTCTGATCGTTTTGTACCATGTCGTCCGTGACCATCTTCTCGTCAAGGGAGGTTCGCTCCCCGTTTGCTCTCCGGCAGGTCGAACGAGTAGTGGATGCGTTCAGAGTTCAGACTTAACATCGATAGTCTTGCGGCTACACAATTCTCGTGTCGACCATCGAGTTCGATGCAGGGCTCACCACATATGTAGAATCGCACGCGGTCAAGCTCCTCCGCTCCAGGCTGGTAGAGTGCCTCTCTGAATGACAATGGCACATCACGGCAAGATGCCTTGGCGGACTGCTGCCCGCGCGAGGTCCTGGATCTCCAGCCTCAACCGACAAATGAAGACGACCCGAATGCCATCACGGTGCTTCGGCAGAACGGAGCGCAGATCGGTCATCTGGACGAGCGATTGGCCGGTGAGGTCGAGCAATCGCAATAACCAGTGCGGCATCGAGTTCTACTGCACGTGCTAGGTATCCTGTTTCGACTTCCGCTAAGCCAGCACGCCCGCGCCTCCGCTGTAGCGGACTGGCGGACCGGAAAGAGCCCAGACCGACTACAGGGATGTAGCGAAATGAGTCCGCAACGCTAGAAGCGATCAAGGCAGTAAACTGGAGTGAGCCCACTGGCACCACCCTATGGTTGATCTATCACGGTTAAAACCGGCTCTCACGAAGAAAGGCCTCCTGTTCCGCGACGGAGTGACCTTGCTCGTCCTTACGCTTGTGTCTGCCGGGTTGTTCGCAATGACTTATGGCCTGTTTCGCTCGTTTGAGCAGCATCGAGAGGAGATGGGACGGCAATCGTTCCTACTCGGACGAATCGCTCTTCAACAAGGGCGACCAGCACAAGCAGTGGAAGACCTGCGAACAGCCCTAAATTACACACCGAACAACCCCGACGCGCCGCTACTGCTGGCCCAGGGTTTGGCTGAATCCGGGAGGGCGGAAGAAGCGAACAACTACTTCCTGGGTCTGTGGGAGACAAAGCCGGGCGATGGCTTTTTGAATCTGCAACTGGCCCGGCTTGCCCGGCGAAGGGGCGACGCTGCCAGTGCGAAAAACTATTACCGGGCCGCGATCTTTGGAACGTGGAGCGGCGACGGAGCCCTCAGACGGAGCGAGGTACGTGTTGAGCTTGCCGATTATCTAGTCAGTCGAGGAGAGACCTCCGAGGCGCGTTCGGAACTCCTCATTGCGAAGGGCAACTCGCCCGATACTGCTCAGAGCAATGTCTTCTTCGGAGATCGATTTCTTGCGCTTGGAGATGTTCCCGATGCACTCACTGCATACGACAGGGCGGCCGCCACAAATGGCCACGATTGGAGCTCGGCTGTTAAAGCCGGGCAGATCATGTATGCCGATGGAAAATATCTCGATGCACGACAGCGCTTTCAAGCAGCTTTGAAGGCTTTGCCGCCTGCCGCAAGCGGATCAACCCGAAAAGACATTGAAGCACTGGAAAGCAGAAGCGAACGAATGCTGGACTTGGATTTTTCGCCAGAGCTCGAGGCGAGCATCCGTGGTCGGCATCTGCTGGAGGATTCAAACATTGCACGGCATCGTGTGTCTACCTGTATCGAAACTACGAGCATGCAGCCGAATGGCGGCCAGGTCGCTCCTGAAGAGCAGAATCTCTCCGAGCTTAATGGGCAATGGAAGTTGATCGGGCGAAAGTTAAGCCTCGCCACACTGGCACGCGACCTCACTCTTCAGGAAAGCGTGGCCAGATTGATCGTCGCAACAGAGCAGGGAGCGGAGAAGCAGTGCGGAGCGGCGACAGGAGACGATGCGCTGCTCTTGGTGCTGGCCAAGCGGAGATCTAATGATGTCAAGTAAGAATGTAGAGGGCATCATTGCCGGGCACGGCCTCGACGCTCAAGCTGCCGTTCTATCGCCGGCGCGGGATGAGCGGCTCTTCCTGCTCCTTTCAATATTCATCGGCATCATCTCCGGGCTTCTCGTCGTCTCCTTCCGCATCGCCATTGAATGGTTCAGCGTGCTTCTGCAGGGGTCCGCTCCGGCACCCCATCAGGTAAGACTTCTCCTGGCGCCATCGCTGGTGGGTATTGTGGTAGCGCTGCTTACCCGCTTTGTCTTCCCGCAGGTCCGCGGAAGCGGCGTGAATCAGACCAAGGCAGCTCTTTACATCCACAATGGCTACATTTCCATACGCACGATGATTGGCAAGTTTCTTCTGTCTTCTCTTGCGATCGGCAGCGGCCATTCGCTTGGACCGGAAGACCCTTCCCTCCAGATCGGCGCCGGTGTCGCATCATTCATCAGCAGAAGAGTCGGGCTATCCAGAGAACGGCTTCGTGTCTTCGCGCCCGTCGGTGCGGCAGCTGGACTTGCCGCAGCCTTCAACGCGCCGATCTCTGCAATTCTATTCGTCATCGAAGAGGTGATCGGCCAATGGAGTTCTGCCGTCCTCGGTTCGATCGTTCTCTCCGCGGTATCTGCGGTGGTTGTTGCAAGGTGGTTCTGGGGCGCTCAACCGATGTTCCGGGTACCCTCCGTAAATCTGCGTGATCCGCGAGAACTTTTGGCGTATGCCGTGCTTGGCCTTGTTGGAGGTGCAGCATCCTTAATCTTCGCCAAAGCCCTTGTCTCTCTACGGCCTCTGCTGCGCCGTCAATCACAGAACGCTCAGATGCTGCAGCCGGCCATTGCAGGATTAATTGTGGGTGCAATTGGGTACTTTGGGCTTCCACAAGTGATGGGTGCAGGCTACGGAACCATCGACCAGGCGATGCATGGCCAGTTCACTTTTAAGCTTTTGCTTCTGTTGGCAATTTTCAAGATGATCGCGACGACCGTCTCGTTCTCGAGCGGTACGCCTGGCGGCATGTTCGCGCCGACGCTTTTTGTGGGAGCCATGCTCGGCGCATCGGTCGGTTCAGTGGAGAAGATCCTGCTGCCGGCTCTCACGGGCTCCATTGGATCGTATGCCTTGGTCGGCATGGGTGTTCTTTTCGCAGCTTTTCTACGCGCACCGCTGACCTCAGTCTTCATGGTCCTTGAGGTTAGTGGCAACTACTCCATTATTCTTCCCGTGATTCTCGCGAATACCATTGCCTATCTCATGTCTCGTGCGTTGCAACCCGTACCCATCTTTGAGTTGTTCACGCACCAGGATGGACTCTACTTGCCTTCGATGGAAGAGCAGAGAGAGGAGCAAGAGTTGCGCTTTGAAGATGCGTTGTTGCCTGCCAATGTTCCGATTATTCAAGGCAGCGAGCCACTTGCGGCAGTCAGGCAGCTCTTTCTCGGTGGTCTTGAAGGAAGTCAGTCCACGGCATTCTTGATTCAGTGTTCCGAAAATACGTGGTACGCCGCCAACCATGAGGAGCTGCAGAACCTGCTTGCTTCAAACGATCAAAGCGATGAGATTTCGTTGGAGACCAGCATCGGGCCAGAGCGTACTCCAGTAATCTATCCCGACCAGCAACTGTCGATCGCCTTTCCGTACTTCCAGCGCTGGCCGATGCTGCCGATTTCCAATCGAGGTCTTCGAGGGGCCCTCGAAGGCATCTTGACGCTGGAGTCGGTGCTTCAGCGATACCAGAAGCAGTAGAACAGGCGTTGACGTACAGCCAGAACCTTCACTAGTCGCAAAGCAAAGAAGAAGCAGCTCAACGATCCAACCTCGCTCATTGTGGTCGACCGGCTTTAGATGAACAGCCTGGAACAGATGGGTTCGAACTTTTGATGACGATCACTTGGGTATGATCCTGATCGGCATGCCCAACAGCGAGAAGCGAATCGCACGTTTTCCGCAGTGCCACTTGCGCATCGGCTTTGTGAATGAGTTCAGGCCCCTTAGCTGAGGTTGAATGCAGGAACTCCTCGAACATATGTGGACACGCGCCAGTGTTAGCTTGCGCGAGGTTAGCCTCGCGCGCCGGAAGTCATCGCCCGGCTTATCCGGATCACCAGTGGCAAAGCCGGGCTGGCAAAATCGTCCAGCGAGATTGCTGGATTAGCGCCACATGACGCCCCAAGCGACAGGTTTGCAGAAGTAGGTTGAGAGCGTTTGTAAGGGGTGGTGTTTCTTTTCAGATATAACGCTGAACCTTCGCCGCAGACGGTACAGGCTTCCACGCAAAAACAAGAACGGGAAGCGAACGAAGTGCGTTCGCTTCCCGTTACATGGAGCGATACAACACTAAAAGTCGTAGCGCAGGCCGAGTTCCAGGATGCGGCGGCCTTCGCGCAACGGCGCATAGCCGAACTGCGAGTTCGCTGAGGCGTTGGAGGCTGCAAGTGCCTGGTTGACATTGGCGACGTTGCTGGTCTGGCTATACGTCAGGGTGTAGTTAGCTTGGTTGACCTGGGTAAAGGAATTGTTGGCGTGATTCAGGACGTTAAATGCGGCAAGGCGGAACTGTACATTGCTGCCTTCGGTGACGCGGAAGCGCTTGGAGGCCGTGAGGTCCGAATCAAAGTAACCCGGGCCCGGTAGGAAGCCGTAGCGGTAGGAGCCATTGGTGCCGAGGTTCGGTAGGCCAAACGCGCTGGCGTTAAGGTACTGATGGCTGGCGCCAGGAGTCTTCTGGTGCGGATCGCCAATGATGCGAGGCTGCAGGTTGACGTTAGGCGTACCTAGGATGTTGGTGCTACTGAGCGACACCGTGCAGGTTCCTGTGCCGGAAGTGGTGGTGCAGGCACTGGAGTTGGTACCGACCGCCGCAACCGTTCCCACGGGCACAACGACCGAACCGCTCAGGCTGAAGTTGGAGTTGATAGTCGAGGGCAGGTTGGCACCGCTCTGGTAGTTAAAGATACCCGAGACCTCCCATCCGTTGGCGACTTCGCCGAGCAGGCGATTTTTCACCACGTTGCCCACGTCGTAGGAGTACGCCGCGTTGAAGATGTTGCGACGGTCGAATGGCAAGTTGCTGTAATCGTTGGCATAGTTGAACGGATCGGCCGGGTAGCTGTACGTGCTGGAGCCGCCGATGCCCAGGATGCCCAGCGCCTTGGACCAGGTGTAGTTGGCGCTGATGTGGGCACGGCCCGACTGCTTCACCAGGCCAACCTGTAAGGCGTTGTAGTTGGAATAGGTGTTGTGCTCCGAGACGTACACGTGATTGTAGAGCGGGTACTTCTTGTAGCTGTCGATGTGCGCCTGGTCTAACGAACCCACGCTGACATTGTTGCCGCCAGCCGCCGGTCCGAAGATCGGGTACACCACACCCGGAGTAAAGCCGCGTGCATTCGGCTGCGGTCCGAACAGGGCACCGATTGGAAGCGCGTTGATGTCGTTCAACGTCGTGTTCTGCGTGGAACCGTCGTTAGTTAGCTTGTCGCTGCGATTGCCGACGTAAGCAACTTCCAACAGCATCTTTCCAGGCAATCGCTGGTCGAGGGCCAGGTTGTACGTCACTACACGCGGCGTCTCGTCATCCTTCGGGTCAAAGGCGTAGACGCTTGCATCCGGCACGAAGCCGTTGGCAGACGTTGCCGCACCCTGATAGGAACTGATGGACGAGAGCAGCAACGGATTGCTGATGGTGTAAGTGCGTTCTCCCAGAACCGTCGTGTTCTGGTTGGCAGCGTTGTTATAAGCATCGTGCGCGCGGTAGATGCCGGCGCCACCGCGCAGGATCGTGTTGCCGGAGCCGTGCACGTCATAGGCGAAGCCACCGCGCGGGTTGACGAACGCCCAGCGAGTCGGACGACCTGCGTTGGGAATGGCGGAGTTATTCGCATGCCATTGAATGCCGGGCAGCGACGAGGTCGGCGAAGCATAGTTCGCCGCAGTAAAGATGGCCAGTCCCTGGTTGTGCGAATCCTCCCAGGGTGTGATGTGCTCCAGTCGAACGCCATAGTCAAGGGTCAGCCGGCTGCTGATGCGCCAGTGGTCCTGAATGTAACCAGCCAAGTTCCAGAAATAAAGATTCGGTGCCGGAAGGATGTTGGTCTGGTTATACGACTGCACCAGGCCTTCGGCGAAGTTGGCAAGGTAGTTGCCGCCGCTGCCGCTACCGACCGGCCCCGTGGAATGCAGGGCGCCCTGCACAGGATCGGTGATGTTTTCACCGAAATAGTACAAGCTGATGGTTCCATTGGTGTTTACAAACGGGGAAGCCTGCGGATTGCTATCCCACTGGTAGAAGAGACCGGCACGGAAGGTGTGCTGGCCAATGACCTTGGTCAGGTTGTCGCCGGCGATGCGCACCTGCTTCTTCGCATAAATGCCGCCAAAGCTGGTGTCAGGTGTGCGCAGCAGTGGCAGGCCGTCGTTGCCGTAGTCTTCCAGCGTCGGCTGGACCACGCTGCCATTATTGAACACACCCTGGTATGGGTTGTTCGCGATGGCGGAAGGCGTCTTCGCAACAAAGCTCTGTGCAAAGTACGCGCCGGCAAGATAGAACTCGTTCGTCAGAGACGGGCCGAAGATGTGAGTGTAGTTGATGGAGCCCACGTGCGAACTGACCGGACTGATGAGGCCGCCACCCGGGACATTGACCCCGCCCAGGTTTCCGCGCGCCGAGTAATATTCGTTCTGCGGCACACCGGCAACGCCCTTTTCAATACTGTAGGAGCCGAAGAGCTTGTCACTGTCGCTGGCAGCATAGTCGATGCGGCCCTTTGCCTGCCAGAGGTCATTGCGAATGAGGTTGGTGGTGATGTAGTTATAGGTACCGTTGCTGGCGGTGTTGGGCAGGGGCATTTGGTTGAGAATGATCTTGCTCAACGGGTCCAGCGCGCCGGACAGGTTGCCGTTCGTGATCGGCTGGCCCTGAGGCCGGTCACCGGAACGCTGCAGATGTTCGCATCGGGGATATAGCCGGAGGCCGAACCGTTGTAGGTACAAGCTCCACTATTGGGGTCAATTCCGTAGGCGGTGCCAAGGTACTGCTGCAACTGTTTCTGACTGAAGTCACCCGCACGCATACCCGCGGTGGGCACCAAGGCACTCAGCGTTGCCGAAGAGGCGCTGCCGTACGCGTAGGCATTACGCTGGGCGTACTCCTCTCCGCCGAGAAAGAAGGTGAGCTTGCGGTTGTGGTTGAAGTTGGTTCCCGGGATCAGGATCGGACCACCGATGGTGAAGCCCGGGTACACATAGCGGTCGGGCGGCTTGCCCTGTCCGCTGTACTTGGCGATCCAGTCGATGGAGTTGAGTTGCGAAGTGCGCGCAAAGGTGTAAAGCGAGCCGTGGTACTTGTTGCCGCCAGCTTTGCCTACGGCATTGATGACGATAGGTCCGTGCGCGGTGTCAGCGGTAAAGCTGGCGGTGGAGATCTTGACCTCTGCAACCTGTTCGTAGTTCACGTTCTGCAGCGCACCGCCGAACGCACCCGGGTCGGTGATGTCGACGCCGTCCGACAGCAACGCTTGGCCGTTGACCGGGGTACCATTGGCCGCATACTGGCCAAGTGCGCCCGTTGGATTCACCTGCGCCGGATCGTAGCTGGCATTGTCGAAGCTGCCTGCGCCGCCGCGCGAGATAGCAAAACCGGGGAGGATTTTGAGCAGCTCGGTGACGTCGCGGCCTTCGACCGACAGGTGCTTGATCTCCTCCGATGAGATCAGCGAACTCTGTTCACCAGAGTCGATGTTGACGGTGTCGACCGCAGTTGTTACCTCGATAGCGTCGCTTGCCGAACCGGGATTGAGGTGAATCTCCCGGACCGCCTTCACGTCGCCTGGATCCAGATGGATCCCAGTCTGCTCAAAGCCCTGGAAGCTCGGGGAGGTGATGGTGATGTCGTAGGTACCAGTCGGGACGGCGGAAAAGGTGAAGGCACCGGAACCGTTCGAGACCGACTTGCGGATGTCGCCGGACGCCTCGTTCTTGAGGATAATTTCGGCTTTGGGAATGACGGCACCGCTAGTGTCCGTCACGGTTCCGCCCAGCGTCGCAGTGGTTACCTGAGCGGAAAGCGCGGAGGTGAAGACGAACCCTGCCATGACACAGGCAAGACCGAGGGGATGTTTGTACGCCGCTGGTGCAGCGCGAAAAATGCGACAGCTGAAATCGTTGTGCTTCATCTGGCTCCTCGAAAGTGGTGACTCTTCCGCGCAGGCACTCGACCTTTTCCGTCGAATGTCTGCGCAAGCGTAAAAATCGTTAATTGGGATATTTTGGTCCCATTCAGCCGCGTGCTGTCATCGTGCGGGACGGCTACACTGCTTGCTATAACGCAGACGAATTTATACGGCCCCCGAAATAATGTTGTCAATAGTTGCGCAGAGAAGACGGGAGCAGCCTTTCAGTTCTGCATGAAGTCCTCGATAGAACAGCGCACCAGCCGCAGGTCTGCAGGGATGTTGCCCTACCGAAAAGCGGCAATGGCCGCCGCATATGGCGCTGTGCCAAGAGGCGTTCGGGAAGGGCACATATTGGCGATGCCGTGCATTTGTTTCGTCGGGCCAGAAAAATCCGCACAGGGTGACGGGTTCTGAAAGGCAGGACTTCCCTGCGGCAAGTCCCAGCTACACTTCAGCCTTGGGGGTCCCATTCTGCTTCCGGCACGGAAAATTGGGAGTCACTGAACAGGCGAACACATCGGCGAAGACGGTCTAGCGCGGCGCGTAGATGCGGAACTGACCGCTGGTGTGCAGCAGGCTCAGCAGGTACAGCATGCCGTTGTAGTAACGGTACTGGCCGGAGGGAATCGGCAGCTCCCACAGAGCTTCGGTGAATTGCCGCGCGCGCACACGATCCGTCGCAGCCAGCGAAGCGACCGCATTGGCGGCAACCAGGCCTGCGGCGTGGTCAAAGTCCGGGGAGTGATCGTACTTTTCACCGGACTGGGCCGCGGAAGTCTTCGGCGGGTGCGGTACTCCCCCGGTCGCAGTGGTGGCTGCGGCACTTTCTTCCGCAGACGGAATCGGATCGTTCGGGCCAAGCGGCTTGCCGCCCAGCGTGTAAATCGAGGGGTACTGCGGCCCCTGCGACGCAAAGAACGCCTGGATGCGATCTGAAAGGGCCTGCTCTCGCGGATCGGCGCGGAACCAATTCCAATCAACCGACCAGTTGGACGCCGTGCGCCAGGCATCAAAGCCGAAAATGGTGGACTGGCCGAAGCTGACCTTGTGGGGCGTGCCATCGAAATTGGCGTAGGCCGGTGCCAGCCCGGTATTCGGGTTGGCTGTGCGTGAAAAGAAGTCGCGAGAAGCGTGTGCGGCCTCTGCCCAGAAGCTGCGATCGTTGGCCGGCCCCCACAGCGCCCAGAGTTCGTAAAAAGCCGGCACCTGGTAGGACGGATCGGTGAAGTCACGGCCGCCACCTGATGGCGTGAACCGGATCATGTGGTGCGCTTCATCCACCTCGGAAGAGACGCGGCGAAAACCCTGCGGCGTGTTGCCATCGATTTCCTCACGGTGCCGCATCGCGTGGAGCAGCCTGTCTGCCTCTGCGCGATAGTTATAGATTCCCTTCCCGTTGCCCCACCGACCGCTGGCAAAGTAGAGGGCCATTGCGAAATATTCTTCCCCGTCCGGCGCGGAGGTTTGCTCGTTGCGCGTGCCGTCGAGCTTACAGCTCCAGGCAAAGAACTCATATCCCGGTGCCTTTGGATCGGACACGTACATGTAGGTCTTTGCCCAGTTCCAGAGGGCGTCAAAGTCCGCCTTGTGATCCAATTGCACGGCGAGCATCATGCCATAACTCACACCCTCGCTGCGCACGTCTTGATTTGCCCAGTCAGTCACATAGGCCAGCGGACCCGCGGCGTTCTTCCCTGCAGGGAAAAAGACAGACTGCGTTTGCGGATCGCCATGGAACATCTGCGCGTATCCGGAACCGACCTTCGCCCGAACCTGTGCCACGGTGTGCCCATCCTCAACAAATAAGTCGCGGTACCGGTGGGTGAAGAAGGCTCCCTGTTGCGCGACGGCGGGTACGCAGGCGAAGTCCAGCGCCAACACCAGTGCAGAGAGGTGCAGCACCGAAATAACGAACTTACTGACTGGCATAGCAGCTCCGAAAAGCCTGGAATGGAGAACGCGGAAGCTCATACTAGTTCAACCTGTGGATCGAAGACAACTTACGCAGCGTGTCGGCAGAGGGGGACCACCTTTAGAGAGTGGCGCGATGGATGCTGGGTGGAAGGATGATCTTGCGAGAGTGATTCATCTTACGTTGCGCCCCTGATGCCTTCCGGGCGCCGGTGCGGAGTTCGAGCACGAAGTGTTCCCACTGACGTTGGACATCGTCTTTGTGTGTTTGAAGTTTATGGGCCCTTCGTAGTCCGTACTTCTACGGAAAAGGAAAGTGCTCGGATTGGGCTAACAACATTCTTCAATGCGATTCTCCCTATCAATGTCGCTCCATGCAGACACTGTCGAAGCAGCTTCCGTCTGAATACCGACAGCAAGTGTGCTGCGTCTTTGGTTGTGATTTTCAGAGTGATCAGGGTTCTCACTCACATTTGGCGGTCGTAGTGCTAACCAGCGACAAGAGCGCATTCTTCACTGCGGTCGCGACTCGAAGCGTGCGCGGCGACACAATGCGCCCTCAGTAAAGGTGGAGCTTGTGTTGTCCGTCGGTTGAGCCATATGTAATCAGTGGTAAAGGTAAGGCCGGTCTTATGAGAATCGTTGGCGATGGCTTTGAGGTTCAAGTCGTTATAGTAACTGTCGCCGTCAGCTCCGCGGACGTTGCCCCTATTTGACCGGCAAGGAAATCCGGTTGTTCACGCTCGCGTGAATCGGCGTAAGGATGCCCTCATCTCCCTCGGGTTCTGAATTCTGACGAACGCCAGCTCCGAAGTATTGCTCCGCGTCGCGCATTGCTGCGCAGATGGAGGCACTACATGGCACACCCACCCACAACACCAACCATCGAATCCTTGCTCGTCAGCCGGGCAGGTGCCGCTGCTGCCTTCGCAATCTCGCTCCGTTCCCTGTCCTACCTCGTTGCACAGGGTCTCAAAGTTCGCAGGATCAGTGAACGTGTGCTGATTCCTGCTCCGTCCTCAAGCGTTCGTAGTGTCGGAAGACGATGCGCCCATCATGCCCGTTGCCGTAGCTGCCCGATGCGTCTCCAGACCCTAGTCCATCCTCAGCAGGTGGTAAAGTGAGCTGCGACAAGGGTGTGCCCAGTGCAGGTGGATATAAGGTGCAGGGTGGATAGAAGCAGATGCCAGCGACTCATCGCCACTCTGCTAAGTTGCTTCATTTAATCGGGTTTCTCTGGTGACCCGGGCAGGAGTCCAACCTGCGACCTTCGCCTTAGGAGTGCGCCGCTCTATGCATCTGAGCTACCGGGCCATCGATTTGAGTGTACTGCCTGCGGGGTTGGGGTGAACAGGGTTTATGGCCGCGTGCGGTTTAGCCTTTGATAGACTCGAAGTGAGGGTTTATGGCTTCCATCGTGCGCCGCAATGCCGTTACGGTCAACATCGGAGGGGTGCGCGTTGGTTCGGGCGCGCCTGTCGTCGTGCAGTCCATGACGAACACCGATAGCGCTGATGTCGAAAGCACGGTGCAGCAGATTGCGTCTCTGGCGCGTGCGGGCTCCGAGATGGTGCGCATCACAGTGAACAACGATGCCGCGGCGAAGGCGGTGCCGTACATTCGTGACGGGATCGCGGCCAAGGGATGGAACACGCCGATCATTGGGGATTTCCATTACAACGGGCACCAGTTGCTGGCGAAGTACCCCGATTGCGCCGAGGCGCTGGCGAAGTACCGCATCAACCCGGGCAACGTGTCGATCGGTCGCAAGGATGACGATAACTTCCGGACGATGGTCGAAGTGGCCGTCAAGCACCAGAAGCCGGTGCGCATCGGTGTGAACTGGGGTTCGCTGGACCAGGCGCTGCTGACCAAGATGATGGACGAGAACAGCCGCAGCGCGCGGCCATTGGAGGCGCGCGATGTGATGCTGGAGACGATGGTACGGTCGGCGCTTGACAACGCCGAGGCGGCCGAGCGGTATGGTCTGCGGCGTGACCAGATCGTGTTGTCGGCGAAGGTTTCCGGGGTTCGCGACCTGATCGACGTCTACACGGAATTGGCGCGGCGGTGCGACCATGCACTGCACCTGGGGCTGACGGAAGCGGGCATGGGGATGAAGGGCGTCGTCGCCTCCACTGCCGGGCTGGCACCGCTGCTGCTGGCGGGCATCGGCGACACGATTCGCGTGTCGCTGACGCCGACGCCGGGGGGCGACCGCTCCGAGGAAGTTCGCTGCGGACAGCAGATTTTGCAGGCGCTGGGCATTCGCAGCTTTATGCCGCAGGTGACGAGTTGCCCGGGCTGCGGGCGCACGACCTCGACGTACTTCCAGATGCTGGCGGAGCAGGTGCAAAACTACCTGGTGGAAGCGATGCCGGAGTGGAAGCTGCAGTACCCGGGCGTGGAAGAGATGAAGCTGGCGGTGATGGGCTGCATCGTGAACGGGCCGGGCGAGTCGAAGCATGCCAACATCGGCATCTCGCTGCCGGGGACGTTTGAGGAACCGAAGGCGCCGGTGTACATCGACGGCAAGCTGGCGATGACGCTGAAGGGCGATCACATTGTGGATGAGTTCAAGGTCATCCTGGATACCTATGTGAAGACGCACTACGGCAAAGCTGTGGTCGAAGAGCTTGCAACGGTTTGACCTGTTACATGAGGCTTAATGCATCGACGTCGACCAGCAGGGCTTTGCGTGGGATGCCCTGTTTATCGGCGTAGGCGAGCAGGGCGCGGACGGTGCGTTGCATGTCCGGCCGCTTTTCTGCCTTGAGTACGACGTGGAGGCGGTGGATACGCTTGAGCCGCGAGATGGGCGAGGGCGACGGGCCAAGGACGCGCACGCCGGGTGAGCCGCTACCGAGCCAGCGGCCCAGGCTGGCGGACCAGGCGCTTGCCTCCTCCAGCTTCTCCGACTGGATGACGACGTTCGCAAGCACGCCGTAGGGTGGGTAGAAGAACGGTCGGCGGAAGTTCTTTTCCTTGCGGATGAAGCCTTCGTAGTCGTGCTTTGCGGCAAACTCGATAGCGTAGTGGTCGGGGTGGTAGGTCTGCACGATGACGCGGCCGGGGGCATCGCCACGGCCGGCGCGTCCGCTCACCTGGGTGAGCAGTTGGAAAACGCGCTCGGCAGCGCGAAAGTCGGGCATGCCGAGGGCGTGATCGCAGCCAACCACACCAACCGTGGTGACGCCGTGAATGTCGTGGCCCTTCGCAATCATCTGCGTGCCGACGAGCAGGTTAATTTCGCCGGAGTGGAGGCGCTGCAGCAGGTGCTCCATGTCCGCCCGACCGCGGATGGTGTCGCGGTCCATGCGGCCGATGCGGGCCGCGGGAAAGATGGCCTGCAGGCGTTCTTCACCCTGCTGCGAGCCGGCACCGAAGAAGTAGAGGTGCTCACTCTTGCAGGACGGGCAATGCTTCGGCACGGTGCGCTGAAAGCCGCAATAGTGACACTCAAGGCGCTCACCGGGGTGAGCGTGCAGGTCGCTTCCGGTGACTGGACGGTGATGCGTCATACTGATGGCGCAGTTCTCGCACTCGATCTTGTCGCCACAGGAGCGGCACATTGTGACGTAGGAATAGCCGCGGCGGTTGAGCAGGATGATGGCCTGTTCGCCGCGATCGAGCGTTGCCTGCGTCTCCTCGATCAGGGCGCGGGAGAAGATGTTGTCGGCACCAGTGTCGCGGAATTCCGCGCGCATGTCGACGAGTTCGACTGCGGGAAGCGGGCGATGGTTGACGCGCTCGGTCATGCGCAGCAGCGTGTAGCGGCCACGTTCGGCATTGGCCCAGCTCTCCATCGAAGGCGTTGCGGAGCCGAGAACGATAGGGATATCGAGCAACTTGGCGCGCATGACGGCGACGTCCCGGCCATGGTAGCGCGGGGTCTCCTCCTGCTTGTAGCTGCTGTCGTGCTCCTCGTCGACGATGAGCAGGCCGAGGTCGCGCACCGGTGCGAAGACGGCAGAGCGCGTGCCGACCACGATGCGCGCCTCGCCGCGGCGGATGCGGTGCCACTGCTCGGCGCGCTCGTCCGGGGTGAGTTGCGAGTGGAGAAGGGCGACCTCGCCGGCGAAGGCCGCGTGCATCTGCCCGGCCATGGCGGGGGTGAGACCGATTTCCGGAACCAGCAGGAGCGCGGATTTCCCCTGGTGGAGCGCATGGCGCATGGCGGCGACGTAGACCGCAGTTTTGCCGCTGCCGGTAACACCATAGAGCAGGTGCGGTTGGAAGCCGCCCTTGCCGAGCGCCGCGGTGATGGCTTCGAGCGCCGCGGCCTGGGTCGGATTGAGCGTGTGTTCGTGCGCATTCTTCTTGCCCGGGACGGAGAGGCCGCCCATGCGGAAGGCTTCGGGCGCGTCCTCCAGCAGGAGCAGGTCACGCTTGACGAGCGTTTGCAGCGTGGAGTCGGGGATGGGGGCTTCGACGAGTTCGCCGCGGTCGTTGACGGCGGTGCGGGCGCGCAGGGTGGAGCGCAGGTCGGTCAGGCGGATCGGGCCGCTTGCCGTTGCGAGTTCTTCCATGACGGCCATCTGGTTGGCGTTGAGTTTCGGCAGGCGAGCATCTTCGACGACGCGAATAATCTTTTCGGTGCGGCGCGCGTCGCGGTCTGCCGCCTCGATCTCGCGCACGAGCCAACGCTTGCGCACCATGCCTTCGAGCAGCGCCTTGTTGGTGCCAGTGGCGGAGCGCAGTGCGCTCAGCTTCATCGTGCTGCCGCTTTCCAATGCGTTGAGCACGGCGTATTCGCGGTTCTGATCTTCCGGACTTAGCTTTGACCGGCGTGAGCTGCCCTTGGCCGCGCCCTCATGCAGCACGGTGCGGCCCTGGTCGGCGATGCGGTAGAGCAGGGTGCGCTTCACCTCTGCCTGCAGGGGGAGCATGCCGCGCAGCACCTCGCCCAACGGCGCGACGTAGTACTGGGCGATCCATTCGGCGAGGCGCATGAGTTCGTCGGGCAGCAGCGGCGCATCGTCGAGCACCTGCTGCACCAAACGCACGGTGATGCCGTCCGCCGGTGCGTCGCCGTGTACGCGGAGCACCACGCCCATGAGCCGCTGGCCGCTGAACGGGACGAGCACGCGCGCGCCGATCGCGGGGTCTTCGCCCGTCACGCCATAGGTGAACGCCCGCTCGAGCGGCACGGGCAACGCGACATCGACAAACCTCGGCACACCTTCAAGTCTATGCGCTGGGTTGGTCGAGGTCGTGCACCATGTTGACGTTGGCGCGCGTGTAGCCCATGGGTGGCAGTTGTGATGGGGCCACATGACGAAAGCCGAGCGATTCATACAGGTGAATTGCGTTGGCAAGCACACTGTTGCTGCCGAGGAAGACGCGGCGCGCGCCCAATTCCATTGCCTGCTGCAACGTGTGCAGCAGGACCTTGCGGCCGATGCCCGCGCCACGCAGATGGGGCGCGACGGCCATCTTGGAAAGCTCGAAGTCACCATCACCATACGCGAGCAGGGCCACGCAGCCAACGTGTGTGCCGTTCCTTACTGCAACGAACACTTGGCCGCCTCTTGCCAAGATTTGGCCGTGGGGATCGTGGAGGGTGCTCCTGTCCTTTTCTTCGAGCGTAAAGTATTTGCTGATCCATTCTTCGTTTAGCGTGCGAAAGGCCTCGGCGTCTTTTACCGAAGTAAGTGCATGGATCGTAACTTCGTCAGTAGACATACTCGCTCTCCTCGGAACCAAGGGTAGAGCTCGCGCATTGATGCGTCCAATTGTATGTTTTGCTTGATTGATACGCTGGATGCATGGATGAACAAATTGAGTTTCGGCATCTTCGGTCGTTTGTTGCCGTTGCGGAACACCTGCACTTCGGCCGGGCGGCGCTTGCTCTGCACCTGGCGCAGCCGGCACTGTCGCAGCAGATTCGGCGGCTGGAAGATCTGCTTGGCTATCCTTTGCTGTTGCGGACGTCGCGAAGTGTTGTGCTGACGCCGGCGGGCACGCTCTTGCTGCAACGCGCACAGCGCACACTGGATGCTGTGCGTGTGGATGTGGAAGATGTGCGCAGCATCGGGCGTGGCGAAGAGGGCTTGCTGAACGTGGGCTTTATCGGATCGGCGATGCTGTCGCGCCTGCCTGGCGTGCTGCAGCGTTACCATGCGCGGTTTCCGCGCGTGCAAATGCGGCTGCATGAGTCGTTTACGTCGCAGGTATTGCGGGGCCTGAGCGAAGGCGCGCTGGACGCCGGATTGCTGCGCGACAGCGACGCCGCACCGGGCATCTGCCGGGAACCCCTGTGGACGGAGCGATACATCGCGCTATTGCCGCGGGGACATGTGCTGGCCGGTCGAACCAGCATGGATGCACGGGCATTGCGTGACGAATTGTTCGTCTTCTATGCGCGGTCGGCAGGTTCGCTGGCCTATGACAAGCCGTTATCGCTTTGCTCGGACGACGGCTTCAAGCCGCGCGTTGTGCAGGAAGCGTCGCACTGGCTCACGATCCTGCGGCTGGTGGCGGCAGGGTTTGGAGTGTCGATTGCGCCAGCATGCGTGCGTACGATCGCGGGGGACGATGTTGTCTGTGTTCCCCTGTTGGGGACGAAGGCGCGCAGCGTGGTGGAGCTTGCGTTTCGTGAGGGCGAACAGCGACCGCTGGTGCAGAGGTTTGCGCGGTTGGCGCGCATGCGTGGGTCGCGGCGCGCATCATAACCGCATGTTGCAGCGTTATGGCACGTCCAATCACGAAGCTGGCGTCACGGAGTTTGCGCTGCTGCCGGACGCGATCCTGCTGCTGTTTCACAACGGTGCGGCGTACCTGTACACCAACGACGTGCCGGATGCAATGCACGTCGAGCGTATGCGTGCTCTTGCAACACAGGGACGCGGATTGAACACGTATGTGAGTCGGTTTGTCGGCAAACATTTTGCGCAGATGCTCTCTGCAGCGGAAGTTGCCGCTGTGCGCGCGGAGGTGCGTGGAACTACGAGCGCGCCGGTGGAGTGAGCTGCATTTCGACCATAACGCGCTGCAGGTCTTTCCACGCCTCGCCCTTTTGCCTCGGGTCGCGCAGCAGATACGCCGGGTGGTACGTGACGGCGCACTTTGCACCACGCACGTCGAACCATTGGCCGCGCAGGCTGCTGAGCGATTGCTTGACGCCAAGCAGATACGTGGCCGCGGTGGAGCCGAGTGCGACGATGACCTGCGGCTGCACGATGTCGATCTGCCGCAGCAGGAACTGGGAACAGGTACCGGCTTCCACGGGCTCAGGCACACGGTTTTTGGGCGGCCTGCACTTCACAATGTTGGCGATGTAGACCGATTCGCGCTTCAGGCCCATGGCACCAATCATGTTGTTGAGCAGCTGGCCGGCCTTGCCGATAAAAGGCACTCCGGTCTCATCCTCATCCGCGCCGGGGCCTTCGCCGACGAATAGGAGTCGCGCGTTTGGGTCGCCGTCGCCGTAGACAATGGTGTGGCGGCCCGCGTAGGCGAGGGGGCAGCGGGTGCAATCGCCGATGTCGGCGCGCAAGGCCTGGAGGGCCGAGGCCCGGTCCTCAGGAACCATCCGCGAGGTTGGTAGGGGTGCAAGCAGGTTGAACGAAACAGGAGCCATCTCTCCTGCAAAGATATCGTGTGTCGCGTCGACTTCAGGCAGAGGGACAGACACGGCCGCAGGTGGCGTAATGGTGATCTGCGGCCCGGCGGGTCGAAGGCCTGGGGCGGCAAGCGGCTTTGCCACGGGCGCGGCGGACCGCTGCACCGAACGCTCGAAGGGCGAAGGCTGAGGTGGCCGCGCGGACTGCGCCACAGGAGCCGGGCGGACAAGTGCGGATCGGGTTCCGGACGCCGGCTTCGCTGCAGCACTCAGGCTGGCGTACCAGGCAAGCAATGCCTCGTCCGTCGAAGGAGCGGCCGTGGCATACAGGTCGTACATGCCAAGGTCGCGCAGGTAATCGACGTAGCCGCGAAGGTCTTCTGCGCGGAGATCGAGGGCCTGACTCATCGTTTGATGATAGCGGAGCAGCATGCTTCGCAGGAGATGGGATCGCGCTTGCCGAAGCAAGCATCGGATCGCTGCAATGGGCAAGCCGCTTGAACACTTCAAGCTCCAGCTCGGAAGGAAGGTGGCTGGCACGCGGAATTGCGGCCCCCTAGAAGCGGCGCCCGATCGCTGCAAACATGACCTTACGCAGGCAGGGGTTCGATGCGTCGCGGCATTGGCGGCACGACAAAGCGCACCTGACCGCCGCGCACTTCATCCTGGGCAACGCGGCATGCCTTGAGGCTGGTGCTGACGATGAGGGGTGCCGCGCCGGACTGTAGCTGGCGGGCTCGCCGGGCCACACCTTTGACCATGCTGTATTTGTTTTGCAGCGAATCGTCCATCGGCACCATCATGCGTTGACTCCTCGGTTACTGACACTGTCGCTACTCTACGTGAACTAACGCAGAATGGCGTGGTATCCCACGAGGAATGTCGACCTTTCAGGTGATAAGCAGAACCTACGTGACCTGGCCTGCTTCCATGCTTGCCGCGAAGTTGCGGAGTGCCTGGGTGAGATGACCGGATGCCGTGAGCGTCTCGCACTGCTGCGCGAGCAAACCTTCGCGCGGGGTGGCGTCGTTCCGCGCGGTGAGGACGATGGCGCGCATCTCCGCTACCGCCGCATCCAGCACGTCGTTGACGATGGCATAGCGATAGGCCAGCAGGTGCGCGAGTTCACCGCGGGCCTGCTGCAGTCGGCGATCGATGACGGCCTCATCCGTCATGTGCTCCGCAACACTGCGGTTGCGCAGGCGCTTCTCCAGTACGGCAGGGCTAGGCGGCATGATGAAGATGGACACCGCCTCGGGCATGCGCTGCATCACCTGCATGGCACCCTGCACGTCGATGTCAAGCAGCAGGTCGCGATGGTGTTCTGCGGCAAGATTCAAGGCAGATCGCGCGGTGCCGTAGAAGTTCCCGAAAACCTCGGCCCATTCGAGGAAGGCGTCATCCGCAATCATCTGCTGGAAGCGTTCGCGCGCAATGAAGTGGTATTCACGGCCGTCCGTTTCTGAGCCGCGCGGGGCGCGCGTCGTGTAGCTAACGGAGAACTCCAGGCCTTCGACCAACTGGCGCAACTCGCTGACCAGCGTTGATTTGCCGGAGCCGCTGGGTGCGGAAATGATGAACAGAATACCGGCCATGAAAGCTTTTCCTCCACTCTCTTCGCGCGTGCGTCTATGCCGGCGCCGCAGCGGGTGACACTTCGTCCATCGGCAGATCGTCGCTGAACTGCAATTCGTACAGCCGCTGGTACATGCCGCCGGCGACCAGCAGCTCCGCGTGGGTTCCCTGCTCCACGATACTGCCCCGCTCAATCACCAGAATGCGATCCGCTCGGCGGACGGTGGAAAGGCGATGCGCGATGACGAGGGCGGTACGGCTGGCCATGAGGTTTGCCAAGGCCTGCTGCACAAGTTGCTCGCTCTCACTGTCAAGCGCGGAGGTGGCTTCGTCGAGGATCAGGACGGGCGCATCCTTCAGCAACGCGCGGGCAATGGCAATGCGCTGCCGCTCGCCACCGCTGAGGCGGAAGCCGCGTTCGCCGATCGCAGTGTTATAGCCGTCAGGCATGCTGAGAATAAAGTCATGCGCGAGGGCAGCTCTTGCGGCGGCTTCCACGCGCTCCATCGGTACATCCGGCTGGCCGTACGCGATGTTGTTCCGTACAGTGTCATTGAACAGCAGCGTTTCTTGAGTCACCGTGCCGACAAGCTTGCGCAGCGTGGCGACGTTGGTGTCGCGCAGGTCATGGCCGTCGATGGTGATGCTGCCGCTGGTCGGGTCAAAGAAACGTGGAATGAGGTTAACCAGCGTAGACTTCCCGGAGCCGCTAGGGCCGACGATGGCGATGAGTTCGCCGCGGCGAACGGTGAGATCGATGCCGCGGAGAACAGGCTTGGGCGTGAAATCTTCCTCGTCCTGGTAGCTGAAGTGCACGCTGTGGAAGGTGATGTCCTGCTGGAAGGCGGCGAGACGCACGGCGTGCTTTTTCTCCGGAACCTCATCAGCTTCGTCGAGGAACTGGAAGATCTTGTCGCTGGCACCGAGCGCCTGCTGAAAGCTGTTGTAAAAAATAGCGAGCTTGCGGACCGGATCGTACAGCGTGAAGACGGCGATGAGAAAGGTGATGAAGGAGCCGGCCGTCATCTGGTGGTGCACGATGCGGTCGCGGCCCAACTTAAGCAGGAGCGCGATGGCAACGGAAGCGAGGGCGTCCATCAGGGGCGAGGAGATCGACTGCACGACGATGGACTTGAGATTGGCACGAAAGAGGCGGCGCGCGGCATGGCGGAAGCGCGCCATCTCCCACATCTCCATGCCGAAGGCCTTGACGATGCGGTTGCCGGTAAGTGTCTCATGCAGAATGTTTTGAATGTCGGCGAGCTTGTCCTGGCCGCCGCGCGTGGTGACGCGTACACGCCTGCCGATGCGCCGCGCAGACAGCACGATGACGAGCACAAAGCCGAGCAACACCCAAGCAAGATTGCCGCCGTAAATGATGACGACGCCGGCGGTGAAGATAAGGGTAAAGATCTGCTGCAAAAAGTCGCTAAGCACACTCGACATCGCGACCTGCACGCGCTCAATGTCGTTGATGAGGGTGGAAAGCAGGGCACCTGTGGTGTAGCGCTGGAAGAAGGCGACCGAACGGCGAAGCACCGCGTTGTACAGGTCGTTGCGCAGATCGGTGATCATGCCGAAGCCGGCGTAGTTGACCAGGTAGGTGCCGGCGTAATCGCACACGGCCTTGACCACTGCGCTGATGACGAGCGCGAAGGCGACGACCGTCCACGCGTTGTGCATGAAGGCTGGCACGAACGGCGTGAGATCGATGGCGCGGCTGGTATGCGGAATGGGAAAACGCAGCAGCGTGCGCGGTGAGGCATCGGCGCTCAGCACGTTGTCAAAGATGGGCCGAACGAGCAGAATCCGGACCGCGGCCATGGCACCAACGACGGCCATGAGAACCGTCGCAAGCAACGAGTACAGCAGGTAAGGCCGCAGGTATAGAAACAGCCGCCAGATGCGGATGAACCCGGTCATGCGGCCGGACGACTCTGGAGGTGAAACCTGCACTGCTGTCATTGTAGCGAGTTGCGGTGGCCTGGCGTCTAACGCGGCATATCGCGATGCGAGACTTTCGCGCGATAACCACCGTTGCTCAGGCGCTTCGTCATCTCTTCCGCAAGCGCGACGGAGCGGTGCTGGCCACCGGTGCAGCCGAGCGCGACGGTGAGGTAGCTTTTGCCTTCTGCAACGTAGTGCGGCAGCAGGAAGAGCAGCATGTCGGTGGTGCGTTGCAGGAACTCCTGCGTTTGCGGAAAGCCTTTGACATAGGCCGCGACCTTGGCGTTTTGCCCCGTCTTCTGCCGGAATTCCGGGATGAAGTGCGGGTTCGGCAGGAAGCGCACATCGAACACGAGGTCGGCTTCCGCGGGGACACCGTTCTTGAAGCCGAAGCTCATGACGGAAAGCAGCAGGGGCTGCTCGCCCACGTCGCGGCTCCACTGGGCGTTGATGTGGGCGCGCAGCTCGTGCACGTTGAAGCGTGAGGTATCCAGCAGCACGTCCGACACGTTGCGAATCGGGTCCATGCGCTTGCGCTCTTCACTGATCTGGCGGACGATGGTCTCTTCCCTGCCGAGTGGATGGGGACGCCGCGTCTCGCTAAAACGGCGAACAAGCGCATCACTTGCTGCCTCAAGAAAGAGGACAGTGGTGGGAAGGGTGCTGCGCACCTGCTTGAGAATCGCGGGGAAACGATCGATCTGGCCTTCGCGCACATCGACGACGATGGCCGCGCGCCGAATTTCAATGGAGCTGCGCACCAACTCGGCAAACTGCGGAATCAGCTCCAGCGGTAAATTGTCGACCGCGTAGAAGCCGAGATCCTCAAACGCCTTCATGACGGAGGCTTTACCTGCGCCGGACAGACCGGTGATGACCACAAGTTCGCTGGTGGGCAATGGAATGGCTGCGGTCGGTCCAACCTGGGTGGAAGGAGAAGCGACCTTATCTGAAGCCCGCCTCTGTGGGACTTCTTTTGCTACGCCGGTTTCTTTTGTCGGCTTGCGCGCCATGGTCTTTCGATGCTAGCACTAGGAGCAACAGGCAAAGGGGATGCGCATCCCCTCTGCCCGTTCATGGTACCGGGTACGCTTACACGGTGGCGGGCTGCCCTTCCAATTCATCGTCGTTCATCAGAGCCATGTCCTTGCCGACGCTGGTTTTGGCCTGCGCGAGCTGCTTCGCGTCCAAATCGGTATCGTTCACAAGCCGATCGTCGGATTCGTTCTGCAGGCGTACGGAGCCGGTGCCGTCCTGCTCCGGATGGTGCTGCATGGTGATCATGCGCTTCTTGCTCTTGAGCACCTGCGCTTCCACCTTCTGCAACGCCTGGCTCAGGGCAGCTTCCAATTCGGCCTGCTCCTGGTGCATGGCGACCTTGGCCTCGCACTTGGCGGAGAAATCGTGCAGCGGATTGAAGATCGCGACTTCCACCTGGCACTGGTACTTTTCACAGGTGAGCACGACCTTGGCGGTGCTGCGGGGGCCAAGAATGCGTTCGATACGATCCAGACCTGCCTCAGCCTGCTGCCGCAGCTTCGCGGTCACCTGGGTGCCTCTACCGGTAATTTCTAGATCCATGTGCGGGATCCTCCTTCGTACTGGACCAGTTGGATGCCGTTCGGCAACATCATGAGGCCCGCAGAACCAAGGCAAATTTGCGTGGAGCAGGCGGCGCGATTAGTCGCGATTACGGCGCTGGTGCGTGCTGGGGATTTGCATGTCTTCGCGATACTTGGCAACGGTGCGACGGGTGACCTGGATACCCTGGCGCTGCAGCTCGGCGGCGAGTGCGTCGTCGGTCAGGGGTTTCGCGCTGTCCTCTTCTTCAATCAGCTTGCGCACCTTCTTCTTGAGAAGCATAAGCGGCAGGTCGCCGCCTTCGGGGCCGTTGACGCCTTCGGAAAAGAAGAAGCGCAGCTCGTACACTCCCTGCGGAGTGTGAACGTATTTGTTGGACACGGCACGGCTAACCGTGGAGGGATGAACGCCAATCTCTTCCGCGACTTCCTTGATCATCATGGGGCGCAGGCCGTCGATGCCGCGTTCGAGAAACTCGCCCTGGCGGCGAAGGATGGACTCGCACGTTTTGACGATGGTGTTTTTGCGCTGCTCGATGTTACGCAGCAACTGGATGGCGGAGCGGTAGCGCTCCTTGACGTATTCCTTGACCTCGCGCTCGGTGCTTTTCTGGCGTAGCATGCGGCGGTAGCCGGCGTTGAGGCGAAGTGCGGGCAGGTCTTCCTCGTTCATCACGACGACCCAGACGTCATCGCGCCGCACAAAGGCGACATCCGGCTCGATGAGGCGGGTCTGCGGCTGCCCATAGCGCTGGCCGGGGCGGGGGTCCAGCGTGCGGATGATCTCAAGGGCAGCCTGCACCTGTTCGACCGGGACCTGCAGGGTCTTGCCCAGGTCGCGCAGATCACGCTTTTGCAGCTGTTGCAGGTGGCTCTCGACCACACGCTTCGCCAGCAGAATGACGAAGCGACGGCTCTCAAGCATGGGCACCGTACCGTGCGGGTCACCGGCAATGCGTAGACGCACGATCGCGTCTTCAATCTCGCGCAGCATCATGGCAAGTTGCAGACCAAGACAGTCACGCAGGTCGCGTGCGCCGATGCCGATGGGATCGAGCGCGGTGATGACGGCACGCGCCTCTTCAATCAGCGCGTCAGACAGGAAGTCAGAGCCTGCAGAGTCGGCCAGCTCTGCCGCGCTTGCCGTCATGTAGCCATTTTCGTCGAGGTTGCCGACGATCAGCTGCGCTGTTTCCCTGAGTTCCGGTCGCAGCGACATGGAGCCGAGCTGCCATAACAGGTGGTCGGCGAGGGTGCTTGGCTTGGAGAGGAAGTTCTCGAAAGACGGGCTGTCCACATCTTCGAAGCTGGAGCCGCCGGTGCGAAAGCCGGGGTCGAGATAATCCTGAAAGTAGCTGCCGAAGTCGATCTCGTCGAAGGGATCCTTTTCCGTGCGTTCCTGTTCCGCGGCTTTTTGCTCGGCGCTGAGTTCACGGTCGCCCTCGCGGCCGGCAAGTTCGTCGAAGCTCGCCGTGGACTCGTCAATCTCCTCGAGTACAGGATTTTCCACGACCTCAGTGTTGATCATCTCCTTCAATTCCAACTTGTTGAGCGCAAGCACATTCACCATCTGCACCAGCCCAGGCGTGAGGACCTGGCGCTGAGACACGCGAAGATGGAGCTTGGGCTGCAACAACAAGGGCGAACCTCATGGAGAGTGGGTCAACGGAGCAGAGGCTCGCCGACCCTGTAGCAATCTTGTTTGGCACAGTGATTGCTTGACAACCATAGAATACTCCGGCGAGGGCCGCACGGATGGCCTTCAGGCGACCTTGCGGCGGAGTCTCGGTTCGTTCCAAATCGGCAACGATGGAACCGTTCATGGTGCAATTGCGGCTAAAGCGAGAAATTGTTGCCGAGATAAATGCGCTTGACGTCAGCATCGCGGCCAAGCTCGCCCGGCGTGCCCTGGCGGAAGATTCGCCCCTCGGTGATGATGTAGGCGCGGTCGGTGACGCTGAGCGTTTCCCGCACGTTGTGGTCGGTGATAAGAATGCCGATGCCGCTGGCTTTCAGGGAAAAGATAATCTCCTGCAGGTCAAGCACGGCAATGGGATCGATGCCGCTGAACGGCTCGTCGAGCAGGATGAACGACGGCTGAATGCAAAGGCATCGGGCGATTTCCACCCGCCGCCGCTCGCCGCCGCTCAGGGCGTAGCCGCGCGTCTGGCGGATGTGGCCAAGATTGAGCTGGTCAATGAGCGCGGAGGTGCGCGCGCGGCGGGTCTCCCCATTGCCGGGCTGCGTTTCGAGGATGGCGAGGATGTTTTCTTCGACGGTGAGTTTGCGGAAAACCGACGGCTCCTGCGGCAGGTAGCTGATGCCGTAGTTGCGCGCGCGCAGGTACATGGGCGTGCGCGTGATATCGTCGCCGTCGATCAGCACGCGGCCCGCGTCTGGCCGCACCAGGCCGACAATCATGTAGAAGCTGGTGGTTTTGCCAGCACCATTGGGGCCGAGCAGGCCAACGACTTCGCCCTGCTCGATGGTCAGGTTGACGCCGCGCACGACCTCGCGGCCGCCGTAGCTCTTTGCGATGTTGTCGGTGGAAAGGGTGCTCATTACTTCTTCCGCGCCTCTGGAGGATTGGCGGCCTTGCCTCGATTCGTCGGAGGTCGCGGCGGCGCATCGAGATCGGTACGCACCGGCTGGCCCGGCACACCGCTCACCTCGACGCTATCATCGCCCGCACGGAAGAGCAAAGACGAGCCAGTGACCGTGCCGCGCACGCTGTCGTGAACGGTTGGCAGATCGCTCGGGGTGCCGGTGAGGACGAACTGCTGCGTGGCTGCCGTGTACGCCAGCCGCGTACCCGTGGCGATGCGACCCGGCTGCAGCACGCGCACATGGCCCTCGGCAATGACGTGATCCACCGTGCCGCCAAGCACGCCATTGGCTTGGGACGAGCCATTCTGCCGCATTGTGGCAATTGCACGGTCAGCCTGAATCTGGCCCGCAGCCGCGTCGACCCGCACGCCACCGGTGAACTCTGCCGTTGCGGGTGTTGAACCTTCTGCCTGCCGATAGCGCATGGCCTGGCTGAAGATGCGGGTCGAGCCTCCGGTTGCAGGTGGCTTCGCTGGATCTGTACCGCCGGATGGAAGAACCGCGCGCACCGGGAAAGCTGCATGGCCGCCAGATGCATCGTGAGCGAAGAGCGTCCCCGTGGACTGATCGAGCTCCATCATGGGTGCCTCCATCTGCGAGGTCCCATTCCACACACGAGCCGGACGCGCGCCGCCGAACAATGTGGCCTGCCGCGCCGCGCGGTCGGAGATGATTCGTTCTGCGAGGAAGTGGATGTCGCCTTCGCCGGCATTGGGCCGTGCGGCGGAGTCCTGGCTGCGCGCGGTCCCCTTTACAGACCCGGTTGCCTCCATGTTGCCCGTGGCGCGTACCACGCTGATGCGGTTTGCCTCAAGCTGCATACTTTCATTGCGCGCGCTGGGTGAACCCGTGAGGACGACAGTGCCTGCAGAGGCAAGATACTCCGCTCGCTCCGCGTCTGCGGTGCTGAGAGATGCAGATTTGGTGGGCGTTGCCGGCCGGTGATCGATGATGTGGACCCGGCCGGTTTGCACGAATGATTCCAAACCATTGTCCCCCGTGTGCGGTGCAAGCAGGATCTCGACATGGCTGCCCGTGCTGATCCGCTCGATTCCACCGGCTTCATGCTCCTCCACGCGCGTGGACCCTTCTCCCACGATGCGATGCACCTGCCAGCTGCCGCCCGTCGCACCGCCAAAGGCGTGGAGGGTGTCTGCGGCCAGGGTCGTGTCCTTTGCAGGGCTACCCTTCGCTGCCGCGTCCAACAGGCGCAGGGAGGCGTGGCCTGTTGCCATACTCTGCTGCAGAACGCTGTGGCCGGCGGCATCAGTGGCAAGGTTGCCGTCGACCGCATCGCCGAGTAGAACGCGTGTGCTGCCAGTGGAAGAGATCTGCCGCAGATGGACTGCCTGCGCCAGGCGGATGTGGGATGCTTTGCCCTTGCTGTCGAACAGGACGGTCGCGGTGCCGGAGTGACCTTCGCCGTCCGCACTGTGCAGCGTGACGCCGCCGGTGAGATTCGCTTCCTGCAGGTGGTTCTGCGGGCTCACCTTTGTATCGAGCGTGGGGGCACTTGCGGTGGTGCCGTTCGCGGTGCGCAACTGGACACCTCCGGTGCCGCGTACTTGTTCGATGGAACCAGCGACGTCGGCGGCCTGCGGTCGCAGCCGGATGACGAGCTGCCGGGCTTGCATCGATTCCGTGGCTTGGGCGACGGTGGCTTGCGTGAGCGTGGCGATGCGCTGCTGGCGGTCGAGTACCGCGGAGGCGGCGTCGATCTTTTGCGTGGAGCCGTTTTCCTGGCTGACGACGTGGACCTCGTGCTGAAGTTGCAGCAGACCGGTGTGGGAGTCGAAGGCGGCTCCGCGCGCGCTGCCGCGGAGGGTGCCGTACTCGAAGTGGATGTCGTCCTGCGCGGTGCCGGTGCCGGCTTTCTGGTCGAAGACGAGGCCGTTGGCGAGGACGTGGATGCGCTTGGCGTCGGGTTTTGCGGCGGCGGCATCGGCGGGCGAGGCGAGGTCAATCTCGCTTTCTCCCATGGCGCGGATGATGCCGGCGTTCTGGTCGTACTGAAACTCTGCGCCGCGGATGCGGTCAACGCGGTTGGTGCCGGGCTCGCCGTAGAGCGTCACCTGGACATTGCGCAGGGTAGTTTTGCCGTCGCGGTGCTGGATGGCTTTGGCGGCGTGGATGGTAAAGAGGGTTCGGCCTTTTTCGGACCGGGAGATGGTGAAGCCGTCGGTTTCGGACTTGATGTCGATGCCGAGGCGGTGGGGCAGGTCAAGCAGGGCGGCACGGGCGCGGTGGCGGGCGTAGAGGATGAGGCCGGCGAGGATTGCCAGAAGCAGGATTGCGCCGGCGAGCAGCCAGCGGCGGAGACGTACCGCGCGGCCGGAGGACCTGCGGTTTCGCTTTCCCGATCGCGCTGCTTCCGTGCCGTCCAACCAGACCTCTCTGCACCTATCTTCTCACTGGCGCATCGAAACAGCTCATATGTCCGATCAGCTCTATCTCAGCCTTTGGTTCCCTAATTTTCGATTTGCCACGTTGCCGGAGAAGATGACCGGCGTGCTGCAGCAGTTTGCGCGGGTGAGCGGCAATGCGCGCGTGGCGGTGGCGACGACGCTGCCGCTTGGGTTTAACGAGTCGCCCGTGTTTCAGCGCATTTTTGTGAACGACGAGCGGTCGGAGCCGAATGACGATTCCCTGCCAGGCAATGCGGTGGCGGAAGCTACGGAACAATTGCACGATGACATGGCGTACGAGTTCGAGATGAAGTGGCAGCTTTGGCAGCCGGACCCTGGGGGCGACGGGTTCGAGGCGACGTGGCGGCTGGAGCCGGCGGTGGTGCGGGTGATTGGGTTTGGGCCGGAGTTCGACGAGGGCTCGTGGGAGCAGAACGGGCACATCCGGGTGGATTTTGGGCTGGATACGCCGTGGGTGCAGGAGGAAAACGATCTGGACGAGGCGGGGACCGAGCGGGTGAAGCAAAATGTGGAGAAGCTGCTGGCGTTTGTGCTGAGCGTGGAGAAGCACTGCGGGATCAGCAGCCGTCTGCTTTGGACGGAGTCGGGGGAACCTTTGGCGGAGAAGCTAATCGCGCGTTTGCAGCGGGTGAACTGACATTGGTCCAGGGGAGGGTACCCCCCCCCCTTGCCTGTCCGTAAATTCCTTATTCTAAGGAGCGTTGATCGCAAATTCCTCATTCGACCTGCGTTTAGGCGCAGATTCCTCAAACGATTGAGGTTAGGAGCGATTGCACCTGTTTTGAGGCAGCCACTTTCTTCTAGCCTGCGGTGACAATTTCGGAGAAGTCGGCGATGCGGGAGAAGTCCTGCAGGATGCGCTGGAGGAGGCCCAGGCGGGCGGCGCGGAGGTCGGGTTCGGGTGCCATGACCATGACCTTGTCGAAGAAGGCGTCGATCGTCGGGCGGAGGGTGGCAATGGATTGCAGGGCTCCGTCGTAGTCCTGGCGGGTGCGGAAGGATTCGGCCTGGGTAGCGACGCGGGCGGCTTCTGCGGAGAGTTGGGTTTCTTCCGGCTGGGCGCCTGCGGCGGTTGCGGTGGTTGGGTCGATGAGTTCGCCCTTGGCGCGGGCCTGTTCGACGATGTTTTTCATGCGCTTGAAGGCGGCGCTGATGGCGGTGAAGTCTTCGGTGGTGCGGGCGCGGGAGACGGCTTCGACGCGGGCGAGGGCGTCGCGAACATCGACCGGTGAAGTCGCCATCACTGCTTTCACCACGTCGTAGGTGTTGCCGCGGGCTTCGCGGAGGTACCAGTCGAGGCGTTCGGTCAGGAAGGCGAGGACGGTGGTTTCGGTCGCGCTTCCAGCGGCGGTTGCGATCTCGCGCGAGGTGAGCGGGAGGGTGCTTTCCGCGAGCATCTTGACGATGCCGTTGGCGGCGCGGCGGAGGGCGAAGGGGTCCTTGGAGCCGGTGGGCTGGAGGCCGAGCGAAAACATGCCAGCGATGGTGTCGGCCTTGTCGGCGAGGGAGAGGAGCAGACCCTCGGCGGTGCGGGGGATGCTGTCTTCCATGGAGGCCGGGAGGTACTGGTCGTAGATGGCGAGTGCGACGGCTTCGCCGCGGCCCTGGGCGCGGGCGTAGAGGCCACCGATGAGGCCCTGCAATTCGGTGAATTCCTTGACGAGTTCGCAGGTGAGGTCGGTCTTGGCGATGCGTGCGGCTTCGTCGACGGCGGCGAGATCGGCGTTGGAGCCACGCTCCGACGCAAGTTTGCCCAGAGTAGCGGCAATGGCGCGAACGCGTTCGGACTTCAGGGCATAGCTGCCGAGGTCCTTCTGGAAGGTGACGTGTTCGAGCAGGGCGACGCGGTCGGTCAGGGGCGTGCGCTGGTCGAAGTCGTAGAAGAACTTGGCGTCGTTGAAGCGGGCGCGGAGGACGCGTTCGTTGTTGTGGCGGATGATGCCGGTGGCGGCGGGGGTGGGTTCGGTGTTGAGGACGGCGAGGAAGTGGGGGAGGAGTTTGCCGTCGGTGCCCTGCGGCGCGAAGTAGTTCTGGTGGTCGCGCATGACGGTGACGAGCACTTCTTCCGGAAGTTGGAGGAAGTCTGCTTCGAAGCTGCCGAGGAGGACGGACGGCCACTCGGTGAGGTGGGTGACCTTGTCGACGAGGGGGTGGTCCTCACGCCAGCGCGCGTCGGGGACTTCGCGGGTGACGTGGTCGAGGGCCTTGCGGATCTTGTGGCGGCGCTCTTCGACGTCGGCGAGGACGAAGGCGGAGCGCAGGGTCTCGCGGTAGGCTTTGGGATGCGTAACGGTGATGGGCGTCGCGCCGTGGAGAATGCGGTGGCCGTAGGTGACGCTGGAGGCGGTGATGCCGGCCCACTCGATGGGGACGATGGCGTCGTCGAGAAGCGCGAGCATCCACTGGACGGGGCGGACGAAGCGCTCGGGCTTGCCGGGACGCCAGACCATGGATTTTGCCCAGTAGATGGATGCGATCTCTTTCGGGAGTTCGATTTGCAGGATGTCGGCTGCGGCTTTGCCGGCGTGCTTGACCGTTGCGGCGAGGTATTCGCCCTTGGCGTTGGTGATGGTGCGGAGGTCGGCGAGGGCGACGCCTGCCTTTTTGGCGAAGGCGTGGGCGGCGGGGGTGGGCTGGCCGTCTTTGTAGGCGGCTTTAACCGGCGGGCCGAGCAGGTCTTCCTGCGCGTCTGCCTGCTGCGGCTGGACGCCGTGGATGAGGACGGCGAGGCGGCGCGGGGTGGAGAAGCTTTCGATGCTTGCGTCTTCAGCAAGGAGGCGTTCGCGGGTGAGCAGGTCGTGGACGCGCTTGGCGAGCTCCGCCTGCGCGGCGGCGAGCATGCATGCGGGGACTTCTTCCAGACCAAGTTCAAAGAGAAAATCAGCCACGTGCGACCTCGGGTTCCGCGGCCGAACCGCTGTGTGTTTCGACTGCTGCGACGCGCGCGACTTGCGCGGCGTAGGCCTTGGCGACGCCGACGATCAAAGTGCGGATGCGTGCCATGACGCCGACGCGCTCGGTGACGCTGATGGCGCCGCGTGCGTCAAGGAGGTTGAAGAGGTGCGAGCACTTGAGTGCGAGTTCGTAGGCGCCGAGGGTGGGGAAACGCTTGATGGTTGTAGCGTTTGCGTCTTCCGGTACGGCCTGCGCGGCGGAGAGAAGAGCGAGGCATTCGGCCTCGTAGAGTTCGAGGTGCTTCCAGAGGCTTTCGACATTTGCGTGATCGAACGAGTAGGCGGAGAACTGCTCTTCTTCCGCGAGGCGGATGTCGCCGTAGGTGGTGATGGCGCCGGTGTCGGGGTCGCGCGCCCACTGGATGCTGTAGATGGAATCGAGGTCCTGGAGGAACTGGGCGAGGCGCTCGAGGCCATAGGTGATTTCGCCGGAGATGGGGTCGAGGTCGAGGCCGCCGCACTGCTGGAAATAGGTGAACTGGGTGATTTCCTGGCCGTCCATCATGACCTGCCAGCCGACGCCCCAGGCACCGCCGACGGGCCACTCCCAGTTGTCCTCTTCAAACTTGATGTCGTGGTCGGCGAGGACGATGCCGATGGCTTCGAGGCTTTGGAGGTAGAGGTCCTGGATGTTGGGGGGTGGCGGTTTGAGGATGACCTGAAACTGGGTGTGCTTGTAGAGGCGATTGGGGTTTTCGCCGTAACGGCCGTCGGCGGGACGGCGGGAGGGCTGCGCGTAGGCGATGCGGACGGGGCGCGGGCCGAGGACGCGGAGAAAGGTGTCGGGGCTCATGGTGCCGGCGCCGACTTCGACATCGTAGGGCTGCTGGAGGACGCAGCCGCGCTCTGCCCAGAAGCGCTGGAGGGCGAAGAGGATTTCCTGGAAGAGGAGGGTCTTTTTTGGCGCAAGAGGTTGGTGGGACATGAAGACGCGGGAGCTCCTGGGTGATAGATGAAGTTTACAGGAGTGGGTTTTACGGTTTGGTCGGGGGCCATCCGTGGGGTTGCGCATCTCGGCGGGTCAAGCGGGTACGGACCCATCTTTCTCGCGCTGACGTGTCGTGGGGATTTGAAGCGCTGTTTGCCGCGACGAGGGTGGGAACCCCGGGGTGGCGGTTTGGATTTTTAAATGTTATTTACGCCTTTGTCCGAGAGTCCGGACAGGGGGCACGGTTTTGCCCTGGAGTGGTGTGCTGCTGCCTTACCCCACCCTTTTCACGATGGAGCTGTGAAAAGAATGGGGCACCCGGTTCAATTTGCTCAATTGATCTAGGCAGTCATGGAGGGTGGGGCGACGGCTGGGTCGGTGCCTAGTTGCTTGTTGGGATTGGGGCCGAGGGTGAATTGGAGGTGAGCGCCCTTCACGAGATCTTCGTGGTGGACCCAGAGGCGGTCGAGGGGTTTGCCGTTGAGTTTGACGGACTGGATGTAGGTGTCGGTGGGGGCGGTGCGAGTGGCCTCGATGAGCAGTTCCTTGCCGTTGCCGACGCGCATGCGGACCTTGTCGAAGATGGGGGCGGACAGGACGTAGGTGGCACTGACGGGGTCGACGGCGTAGAGGCCCATGGCGCTCATGACGTACCAGGCGGACATCTGGCCGCAGTCTTCGTTGCCGCTGAGGCCGTCGTAGTCGTTGTGGTAGAGGGTGTCGAGGACCTGGCGGACGCGCTGCTGGGTCTTCCAGGGCTGGCCGGCGTAGGTGTAGAGGTAGAGAATGGCGTGGCTGGGCTCGTTGCCGTGGACGTACTGGCCGATGTAGCCGGTCATGTCGGAGACCTCTTCGTTGCTGACGCCGGGCGTGGCTTCAAAGAGGGCGTCGAGCTTGCGGGTGAAGGGCTCGCGACCGCCGAAGGTTTCGATGTAGCCCTTGGCGTCGTGCTGGACGAAGAAAGTGGTCTGCCAGGCGTTGGACTCGGTGTAGTCGCGGTAGGCCTTGGTGTGGCCGGTGGCCTTGGGGTTGAAATCGGGCGCCCACTGGCCGTCGGCGAGCTTGGGGCGGATAAACTCGGTCTGCTTGTCGAAGAGGTTGCGGTAGTTTTGCGAGCGCTTGCGCTGAATGGCCGCGTCGGCATCGTTGCCGGTGGTGTCGGCGACCTTGGCGCAGGCCCAGTCGTTGTAGCAGTATTCGAGGGCGCGGCTGACGGATTCACCGTGCTTGTCTGCCGGGATGTAGCCGAGCTGGCGGTAGTAGCCGAGGCCCTCGTAATCGTCGTCCATGTTGCGCTTGCGCATGACGGCGTAGGCGCGCTTCCAATCGATGTTCGGGAAGTTTTTGGCGCAGGCTTCGGCCATGACGCTGGCGGAGTGGTAGCCGGTCATGCAAAAGGTTTCGCCAGCCTGGAGGGGCCAGATGGGGATGCCGCCCGGGCTCTGCTCGGCCATGCGGACGAGGCTCATGACCATGGGGCTGACCTGCTCGGGCTGCCAGAGGGTGAAGCTGGGATGGAGGGCGCGGAAGGTGTCCCAGAGGGAGTAGGTGCTGTAATTGTGCTGGCCGGCGTCGAGGGTGTAGAGCTTTTGATCCATGCCGCGGTACTGGCCGTTGCTGTCGTCAGCGAGGGTGGGCGCGCACATCATGTGGTACATGCTGCTGTAGAAGATGGTCTTGCGCTGCGTGTCGTAGCTGTCGACGGCAATCTTGGAGAGCTCGTGCTGCCAGGCGTTTTTGCTGTTGGCGCGGGCGGCGTTGAAGTCGAAGCCGGGAACTTCGGCCTTGACGTTGGCGAGGGCATTTTCCGCACTGACCATGCTGATGCCGACCTTGACGACGACGGGGCCGGAGGTGTCGGGGTAGATGGCGGCGTGGAGGGTTTTGCCCTGGGCGGAGGTGCCGTCGATGGGCTTGCGGTCGCTGTAGAGCTGGACTTTGCTGAACGGCTTTTCGAAGACCATGGCGAAGTAGAGCTGGCGCTTGGGGGTCCAGCAGTGGGAGTTGCGACCGCCCATGAGGGTGTTGTTGCCGACGAGCTTGACCTCGGCAACTTCGACAGGCTGGGGCGCAGTGCTGTCGTCGCTGGAGTTGTAGGCGTGGACGAGGTCGAGCAGGAGGTGGGCCTCCCCGGCGGGGAAGGTGTAGCGATGGATGCCGACGCGCTGGGTGGCGGTGAGTTCGGCGAGGATGTTGCTGGCGAGCTTGACGGAATAGTAGCCGGGCTCGGCGCGCTCGTCGGCGTGGGAGAAGCGGGTACGGTAGCCGGAGTCAGGCTGCTTTTTGTCGCCGGCGACGAGGCGGACTTCGCCGATGCGGGGGACGACGAGGAAGTCGAGGAGGTCGCCGCCGCCGGTGCCGCTGAGATGGGTGTGGCTGAAGCCCATGATGGACGAATCCATGTGGTGGTAGCCGCTGCACCAGTCCCAGCCGGAGTTGCCGGTGTCGGGGCTGAGCTGGACGACGCCAAAGGGCATGGTGGCGCCGGGGAAGGTGTGACCGTGGCCGCCGGTGCCGACGAAGATGTTGACGTACTTGGTGACGTCGCCGATGGACGCCGCCTGAGCCATGCGGCCGACCCGGCCGTGCTGCGCGGGGAGGACCTTTGCGCCTGCAACCGCACCTGCTACCAGGGAACAACCCTGGACGAATTTCCGACGATTCACCATTCTTCAAGACCCTCGCGCGGTATGACTTTCACCGAAGACAGTATGCCCTGTTGCGAGGGGCTTTGCCCAATGGAAAGGCGCTAGATGTGGATGGTCCAGCCGAGTTGTTCGAGTTCGCGCTCGATGTCGGCGAGCGCGTTTTCCAGCGCGCCGCGGCGGTGCGGGCTGGAGGTGCGTTCGGACAGGACGCGCTCGCGCTGCATGGTGAGGCCCTGGACTCGGCGCTGGCGTTCCTGCTCGGCAATGCGGTTGACTTTGATCTCGCCGGGTTTCGATTCTTCTGCGGTTTGCTGCTCTTCCACGTGTTTGCTCTCCCAGCCTCGTGCCATGGTCTTATTTTAAGCGCCGACGCACGATGACGCGGCGAAATCCAGGAATAGGGGCAGCTTGCCGCCATCGCGTAAGCTGAGGTCTCGGGGAAAAAGGCGCGCGATAAACGATTCGCACGCCCGATGAACGTCCATGCCGGAGGCGAATGCGGCGGCTTTCTGCATCGGCACTTCGTCTGTATCTTCACCTACACACAGGAGGACCGCCGACCAATGTGGATTGTCCAGCTGGCGCTACGCCGGCCCTACACGTTTGTTGTGATGGCGGTGCTGATTCTTGTGGTCGGCATTGCGTCGATCTGGACGATGTCGACGGACATCTTTCCGCCGATTGATATTCCCGTGGTCTCGATCGTTTGGACGTACAGCGGGACAAGCCCAGACGAAATGGAGAAGCGGTTCACGACGATCAGTGAGCGCGCCATGACGACCACGGTTAACGACATTGAACATATCGAGTCGCAGTCGGTGACGGGTGTGTCGGTCATCAAAGTGTTCTTCCAGCCGGGGGTGAAGATCGACGCGGCCGTGGCGCAGATTACGGCGGTGAACCAGACGATTCTGCGGATTCTGCCGCCGGGGAGCACGCCGCCGTTTGTCTTGCAGTTTTCCGCGTCGAATGTGCCGATTCTGCAGGCGGTATTAACGTCGAACAAGCTGTCGGAAGCGGACCTGTACGACCTTGGGTTGAACTTTGTGCGGACGCAGCTGGCGACGGTGCAGGGTGCGCAGGTGCCTTCACCGTATGGCGGCAAGGCACGGCAGATTATGGTCGACCTGGACCCGGCGGCGCTGTACTCAAAGAACCTGTCACCGACCGATGTGGTGAATGCGCTGACGGCGCAGAACCTGATCCTGGCTGCGGGTGACGCGAAGATTGGAACCAACGATTACATCGTGCGGACGAATGCATCGCCGCAGGTGCTGACGCAGTTAAACGACATTCCGGTGCGGCAGGTGAATGGGGCGACGGTGTACATGCGCGATGTGGCGCAGGTGCACGAGGGATTTGCGCCGCAGCAGTCGATCGTGCGGGTGGACGGACGGCGTGCCGCGCTGATGACGATTCTGAAGGCGGGTAACGCGTCGACGCTGGACATTGTGGCGCGCGTGCGGGCGCGGCTGCCGGCGATCATTGCAAACCTGCCGCCGCCGGCTCCGGAGATTCGGCTGCTGTTCGACCAGTCGGTGTTTGTGCGGGCGGCGCTGGAAGGCGTGGTGAGGGAGGCGCTGATCGCGGCGACGCTGACGGCGGTGATGATCCTGCTGTTCCTCGGGTCGTGGCGGTCAACCGTCATTATTGCGGTGTCGATTCCGCTGTCGATCCTGGTGTCGATCATCGTGCTGAAGTTTACCGGGCACACGCTGAACACGATGACGCTGGGCGGGCTGGGGCTGGCGGTCGGCATCCTGGTGGATGACGCGACGGTGGAGATCGAGAATATTCACCGGAACCTGGGGCTAGGCAAGCAGATTGAGCCGGCGATTCTGGATGGCGCGGCGCAGATTGCGGTGCCGGCCTTTGTGTCGACGCTGGCGATCTGCATCGTGTTTGTGCCGGTGGTGTTCCTGTCGGGCGCGGCAAAGAGCCTATTTACGCCGCTGGCGCTGGCGGTGGTGTTTGCCATGCTGGCAAGCTATTTACTCTCGCGGACGCTGGTGCCGACGATGGTGAAGTTTCTGCTGGCGAAAGAGGTGGAGGTATATGCGCTGGCGGAGGCGGAGCATTCGGCGGACCACCGGCTGAGCGCGGCGGAACTAGCCGAGATCGACCGCAAGCGGAGCAGCCTGGGGACGATCTGGCGGACGCATTTTGCGTTTAACCGGGTATTCGAAGGTTTCCGCGCGCGGTACCAGCGGGTGCTGGAGTGGTGCCTGGCGAACACGCGGTTTGCGCTGACCTGCTTCGGGATTTTTCTGCTGATCAGCTTCTGCACGGTCCCGTTTATTGGGCGGGACTTTTTTCCGGATGTGGATGCGGGCAGCTTTCGGCTGCATGTGCGTGCGCCGGCGGGGACGCGGATCGAGCAGACGGAGGAGATCTTCAAGCAGGTGGAGGCACAGATTCGGGCGACGATTCCGGCGAACGAGCTGGGGGTCATCGTCGACAATATCGGCGTGCCGAATGGGTCGTTCAATCTGGCGTTTGGGGACGGTTCGCTAACGGATGTGCAGGACGGCGAGATCCTGGTGTCGTTGAAGGAGAACCACCATCCGACGGCGGGATACCGGTCGAAGCTGCGCACCCTGCTGCGGCAAAAGTTTCCGGAAGACACGTTCTACTTCCAGGCTTCGGACATTGTGAACCAGATTTTGAATTTCGGTTTGCCGGCGCCGATCGACATCCAGATCAGTGGGCGGCTGGCGGCGGCGAATTATGCCACCGCAGAGGCGATTCGCAAGGACGTGGCGAATGTTCCGGGTGCGGTGGATGTGCATGTGCACCAGGTAATGTTTGCGCCGGAACTGCGCATCAACGTGGATCGGACGCGTGCAGGCAATGTGAACCTGACGGAGGCGAATGTTGCGAACAGCATGTTGTATGCGCTGGCGGGATCGGGCACGGCGACGCCGAATTACTGGCTGAATCCGCAGAATGGCGTGAACTATTCGGTGGTGGTGCAGGTGCCGCAGTACAAGCTGGACTCGGTCGACAAGATCAATGCCCTGCCGATTTCGGGGGCGGCTCCCGCTGCCGGTGCAGCCGCGGTGAATGGGTCGAACGGCAGCAATCCGGGGCAGGCGCAGTTGCTGTCGAACGTGGCGCAGATTCAGCACACCAGCTCGCCGGGAATTACGAACCACTACAACGTGCAGCCGGTGTATGACGTGTTTGTGAGTGTGCAGGGGCGCGACCTGGGTGGTGTGGCGGGGGACATCAACCGGATTCTGAGCAGGTACACGGTGCAGAGCGGGAAGCTGTCGAAGGGGGCGACCATTACGGTGCGCGGGCAGGTGAAGAGCATGGAGGACAGCTTTGCGGGGCTGGGCCTGGGTATGATTTTCGCGGTCGCGCTGGTGTACATGCTGATGGTGGTGAACTTTCAGAGCTGGCTCGATCCGTTCATTATCCTGATGGCGCTACCGGGTGCGGCATGCGGCATTTTGTGGATTCTGTTCCTGACGGGCACGACGTTTTCGGTGCCGTCGCTGATGGGGGCGATTATGACGGTGGGCGTGGCGACGGCGAACTCGATCCTGATGGTGACGTTTGCGAACGATCAGCGGAGCGCCGGGCTGAACAGCGTGCAGGCGGCGGCAGCGGCGGGATTTACGCGGTTGCGGCCGGTGCTGATGACGGCGCTGGCGATGATCCTGGGGATGCTGCCGATGTCGCTGGGCATGGGCGAGGGCGGCGAGCAGAATGCGCCGCTGGGGCGGGCGGTGATTGGCGGGTTGATTGTGGCGACGGCAACGACGCTGCTGATTGTGCCGATTTTCTACTCACTGCTGCGCAAGGATCCGCCGCAGGGGGTGCAGGTGGACGCCGGCGCGGAGCATGCGGTTCTGGAACACGCTTGAGTTTTCGTTTTGTGAACGATGAATTGCAGGGCCGCAGCAAGGAGACGGGTTCCAGGATGGCGCAAAACTTTATCGATACACCGGTTGGCACGGAGCATGACCCGCGGACGACGAAGGCGGAGGTGAACCCGCCGCGGCGTGGGCCGGTGGCGTTTGCCGCGGGTGGGTTTCTACTGCTGATGTTGCTGGGTGCGGCGTTTTTGATTCCGCGGTTTCGGCACCGGGATGCGCTGGTGGAGGAGACGCGGGTGGCCGGGGGACCGCCGCCGGTAGAGGTGGCGACGATCGCGCTGGGCACGACGACGGCCAAGCTGGAACTGCCGGGGACGGTGCAGGCGTTTGAGCAGACGCCGATCTATGCACGGACGTCGGGGTACGTGACGAAACGGTTCGTGGACATTGGCGACCGTGTGCAGAAGGGGCAGTTGCTGGCGACGATCGACGATCCACAGACGGCGCAGCAGCTGCGGCAGGCGCAGGCGAGCGTGTTGCAGGCGAAGGCGCAGCTGGCGCAGGCGGTGGCGAATGCGAAGCTGACGACGCTGAACGACCAGCGGTTTGAGGAGCTGTACAAGCAGGGGGTCGTGTCGCGGCAGGCGGCCGATACGCAGGAGGCGCAGTCGGGCGCAAACGATGCGACAGTACAAGCGGCGCGGGCAAACATTTCTGCGGGTGAGGCGAACGTGCGGTCGCTGGAGGAGCAGGCCGGGTTCAGCCGGGTGCTTGCGCCGTTTGCGGGGACGATTCTGTCGCGCGGGATCGATACGGGGTCGCTGATTTCGGCTGGATCGGCGACGACGGTGACGCAGCTGTTCAGCCTGGCGCAGAGCGGGACGGTGCGGGTGTTTACGAATGTGCCGCAGGCAAGCGCGCCGGCGGCCATGAGTGCGCGGACGGCGCAGGTGCAGTTTCGCGAGCTGCCGGGGCAGGTGTTTTCCGGGGCGGTGACGCGGACGTCGAACTCGATCGACCAGGCGTCGCGCACGCTGCTGACGGAGATCGACTTGCCGAATGCGGCGGGGAAGATTTTGCCGGGGATGTTTGCGACTGTGTTTTTTGACACGCAGAGGAGTGCGGCGCCGATCCTGATTCCGGCGAATGCCTTGCTGGTGCGGACGGCCGGGCCGCAGGCGTTTGTGGTGGACGGCGGCAACGTGGCACACCTGCGGAACCTGACGCTGGGGCGGGATTTCGGCAGCAGCACGGAGGTGCTGGGCGGGCTGCAGGTGGGCGACCAGGTGATTCTGTCGCCGGGCGATGGCATTACGGACGGCACGAAGGTCGATCCGCAGAAGCCTTCTTAACTTTGTACTACCATGGACCTCACGTGAAGAACTCTGAAGCAAACGGTATCGTGTCGCTGCGTGGCCTGCGCAAAACTTATGCGGGCAAGGTGCCGGTGACGGCGGTCGATGGCATCGACTTGGACGTGCCGGCGGCGAGTATCTACGGCTTGCTGGGGCCGAATGGCGCGGGGAAGACGACGACCATCTCGATCTGTACGACGCGCGCGCTGCCGACGGGCGGTACGGCGCTGATCGCGGGGATTGACGTGGTGCGGCAGCCTTCCAACGCGCGGCGGCACATGGGCGTGGTGCCGCAGTACAACACGCTGGAGCGGTCGTGCACGGTGGAAGAGAATATCCAGTTTCACTGCATGTACTTTGGGTTCACGAAGGCTGCGGCGCAGCGGCGGACGGCGGAGTTGCTGGAGCAATTTCACCTGACGGAGCGGGCCAAGTCTTACCCGAACCAGTTGTCGGGCGGGCTGGCGCAGCGGGTGCAGATTGCGCGGGCGATTGCGCATTCGCCGCAGGTGCTGTTTCTGGATGAGCCTTCGGCGGGGCTGGATCCGCAGAGCCGCATTGCGATGTGGGAGTCGGTGCGCGGACTGCGGGAGCACGGGATCACGGTGGTGCTGACGACGCACTACATGGAAGAGGCGGATGAGTTGTGCGACCGGATCGCGATCATTGATAGTGGGCGGATTCTGGTGGAGGACACGCCGGCGGCGCTGAAGGGATCGCTGGGGGCGAGCACGATTTATGAGCTGGACCTGCGCGAGGTTTCAGACGCGCTGGCGGCGCAGTTTGCGGCGATGCCGGGGGTGACGGCGGTGGAGCCGACGCCGAAGGGCTTGCGGCTGCTGTCGAATGGGAATCGCGAGGGGCTGCTGCCGCAGGTGGTGAATACGGCGAGCAACAATGGGCTGCTGGATTTGCGGATTACGGAGCCTACGCTGGAGACGGTGTTTTTGCGAATGACGGGACGTGATTTGCGTGAGTAATGCGACGACGATGACAGTGCCTCAGCGGTCGGTACGCAGCGGGTATGCGCGGGCGTTTGCGGGGATGTTCCTGCGTGACCTGCATGTGCTGCGGCGCGAGCTGTTTCCGTTTGTGCTGCGGATTGTGATGAATCCGCTGTTGTTTTTATTTGTGTTTACGTACGTGATGCCGCACATGGCGGGCGGGGCGATGATGAACCCGACGCAGCACATGGCGGAGGGGACGGGCGTGAACTTTTCAACCGTGCTACTGCCGGGGCTGATGGCGGTGGGCATCATGTTCAGCGGGATTGCGGCGGTGGCGCTGCCGCTGGCGGTGGATTTTGGGAGCACGCGCGAGATCGACGACCGGGTGATGTGTCCGCTGCCGACGAGTTTCGTGGCGATGGAGAAGGTGGTGTTTTCCGCGGTACAGTCGGTGCTGGCGGCGTGCATCGTGTTTCCGCTGGCTTACTTTATTCCGTCGACGCCGGTGTATGTGCACGTGACGAGCTGGCCGCTGCTGGTGACGGTGGTGGTGATGGCGTCGCTGGTGGCGGGGGCGCTGGGGCTGGCAATCGGGACGGCGGTGAAGCCGCAGCAGATTGGGCTGATCTTTTCGATTATCGTGATTCCGATCACGTTCCTGGGGTGCGTGTATTACCCGTGGACGGCGCTGCACAGCATCAAGTGGCTGCAGGTGCTGGTGCTGGCGAACCCGATCGTGTACATGACCGAGGGTCTGCGGGCGTCGTTGACGCCGGGGCTGCCGCACATGTCGATCCCGGCGATCCTGGGGATGTTGCTGGTGTCGTTTACGGTGTTGAGCTGGGTGGGGATGCGCGGGTTCTTGCGGCGGATTATTAATTGAATTAGATGCGCCTTAAGAGCGGGTGCGGTTCGGTGTGGTGCTGTGGCTGCCTGGAGAAAAGCAGATCCCTCCGCTTCGCTACGGGATGACAAACGGAGCGGTGCTACGAATGACACGCGGCGCGGCCACGCGTAAGCAACGGCAGGACTGCAACTGAGTAACTTTTCTAGACGGCGACTGGGGCGAGTTTTTCGCTGAGGTCTTTGGCGATGAGGCCGCCGTGGAAGCGGCCGTTTTCGATGAAGATTTCGTTGGTGCGCTCGCCTGCGACGATGACGCCGGCGAGGTAGATGCCGGGGACGTTGGATTCGAGCGTGGTCTCGTTGAGTTGGGGGACGCGGTCGTCGTTGAGGTCGAGCGTTACGCCAAGGCTCTCGATGAAGGCGAAATCGGGGTGGTAGCCGGTGAGGGCGAAGACGAAGTCGTTGGGCAGGGTGACTTCGCCCTGCGGGGTGTCGAGCGTGACGGTGTCTTCGCTGATGTGCTGCACGGTGGACTGGAAGAAGTCCTTGATTTCGCCGTTTTTAAAGCGGTTGTTGATGTCGGGAAGGATCCAGTACTTGACGTGGCGGTGCATCTCCGTGCCGCGATGGACGAGGGTGACGTGCGCGCCGTGACGCCACAGGTCGAGTGCGGCGATGGCGGCGGAGTTTTTGCCGCCGATGACGAGAACGTTGAGGCCGAAGAAGGGGTGGGGCTCGTTGTAGTAGTGGGCGACCTTGCTGAGCTGCTCGCCGGGGATGCCGAGGTGGTTGGGCAGGTCGTAGTAGCCGGTGGAGACGATGAGCTTGCGGGCACGCAGGTCAATGGTGCGGTCGAAGCGGTCGACGGTGTGGACGGTAAAGTCGAGGTCGTGGCCGCTGACGGAGCTGACGCGATGGTACTGGCGGATGTCGAGGTCGTAGTGCTCGGCGACCTTGCGGTAGTACTCCAGCGCCTCGCTGCGGGTGGGCTTCTGGTTGGGGCTGGAGAAGGGCATGTCGCCGATTTCAAGCAGCTCGGGCGTGGTGAAGAAGGTCATGTGGGCCGGGTAGTGGAACAGCGAGTTGCAGACGCAGCCCTTGTCGACCAGGACCACGCGGAGGCCGGCGCGCTGCGCATTGATTGCACACGCCAGGCCCGTGGGACCCGCACCAATGACCAGCACATCGAAGATTGCATCGCTCATGTCTCCATTGCATCACAGCGCTGGCGAAGTGCCTAGGGAGCGACGAATATCGGCGTGCGGATGCATCCGTGGGTGGATGGGGGCCATCGGATACCGTGCGAGGACACACGAGTGATGCCTGACCTGGAGCATGTGAAGTACGCCGTTACCGACCAGCCTGTGGATGCGACGATTCTGCGGCGGTGGAGTCCGCGGGCGTTTTCGGACAAGCCGGTGGCTGCGGCCGATTTGAAGACGCTGTTTACGGCGGCGACGTGGGCGGCGTCGTCGCAGAACGAGCAGCCGTGGCGATTTTTGCTGGGAGTGAAGCCGAGCGAGGCGTACCTGAAGACTTTTCGGTCGCTGGTGCCGGCGAACCAGAGCTGGGCGAAGGATGCGCCGGTGCTGTATGCGAGCGTGGTGAAGAAGACGTTTGCGAAGAATGGCAAGCCGAATGGGACGGCGCTGCATGATGTGGGTGCGGCTTCGGCGACGCTTTCACTGGAGGCGGTGCGGCTGGGACTGCACACGCACGGCATGGCGGGGTTCGATTCGGAGCTGTTGCGGGCCAGTTTTGGGATTCCTTCGGATTTCGACCCGGTGGCGATCTGGGCGATTGGGTATTTGGGGGACCCGGCAAATTTGCCGGAGCAGTACAAGGTGCCGGAGCAGCAGCCGCGGGATCGGAAGGGGCTGGCGGAGGTGTTGTTTGAGGATTGGGAGAAGGCGGCGAAGTTGTGATTGTGGTTCTGGCCGCTGAAGTTGCAACGGCACCCGTCGGAGGAAGATTGTGAAGATTGTGCTTTCGCTGCTGGCGGTGTTGCTGGTGCTGGCGGGTGTGACGTTTGGGACGCTGATCGGGGCGCGGCGGACGGAGAAGGCGTTCGCGTCGATCAAGGTTGGCGATGGACGGGCGCAGGTGGTGCATGTGATGGGTGAGCCGAAGCGGGACTCGGCGTGCACTTCCCTGCCCCGACCGCCGGAGGGGTGTGCGGAGGAGTTGCTGTACGCGCACAAGCTGGCGCCGGTGGTTCCGGAGTACTGGGTGGTGCGGCTGAATGCGTCTGGCAAGGTGCTGCAGACGGTGCAGTCTACGGTGCGATCGAGTTATTGAAGGATGGGGATGCCGGCGAGGGCCTCCGTTTCGCGGATGCGGGCGGACCACTCGGCGGGGCCGGTGACGTGGACGCTGGTGCCATCGGCGCTGACAGCAACGGTGACGGGCATGTCTTTCACGGTGAACTCGTAGATGGCTTCCATGCCGAGGTCTTCAAAGGCGAGGACGCGGGAAGCGGTGATGGCTTTGGACACGAGGAAGGCTGCGCCGCCGACGGCCATGAGGTAGACGGCACCGAATTCGCGGATGGCTTCGACCGCCGCAGGGCCGCGCTCGCTTTTGCCGACCATGCCGAGCAGGCCGGTGCGCTGGAGCATGAGGCGGGTGAACTTGTCCATGCGGGTGGCGGTGGTGGGGCCGGCGGGGCCGACGACCTCGGTGCGGACGGCGTCGACGGGGCCGACGTAGTAGATAAAGCGGTTGGTGAAGTCGACGGGCAGAGCTTCGCCGCGGGCGAGCATGTCGGCCATGCGCTTGTGGGCGGCGTCGCGACCGGTGAGTAACTTGCCGCTGAGCAGGACGACCTCGCCGGCGCGCCAGGTGGCGACGTCTGCGCGGGTGACGGTGTCGAGGTCGACGCGGCGGGCGTTGAGGGGGTTGTAGGTGAGTTCGGGCCAGTCGCTGAGTTCGGGCAGGGCGAGGGTAGCGGGGCCGCTGCCGTCGAGGACGAAGTGGGCGTGGCGGGTGGCGGCGCAGTTGGGGATGACGGCGACGGGGAGGTTGGCGGCGTGGGTGGGATAGTCGAGGATCTTGACGTCGAGCACGGTGGTGAGGCCGCCGAGGCCCTGGGCGCCAATGCCGAGGGCGTTGACCTTGCGATAGAGCTCGATGCGGAGTTCTTCCAGTTTGGAGGCGGGGCCGCGGGCGAGTAGTTCCTGCATGTCGATGGGGTCCATGAGAGCCTGCTTGGCGAGGAGCATGGCTTTCTCGGACGTGCCGCCGATGCCGATGCCGAGCATGCCGGGCGGGCACCAGCCGGCGCCCATAGTGGGGACGACCTGCATGACCCAGTCGGCGACGGAGTCGGAAGGGTTGAGCATGGCGAACTTGGATTTGGCCTCGGAGCCGCCGCCTTTTGCCGCGACGGTGACATCGACGGTGTCGCCCTGGACGAGTTCGGCGACGACGACCGAGGGGGTGTTGTCGCGGGTGTTGCGGCGGGTGAAGGCGGGGTCGGCGAGGATGCTGGCGCGGAGGGGGTTATCTGCGTCGCCGTAAGCCCGGCGGACGCCTTCGTCGCACATGCCCTGCAGGTCGAGCGTGGGGGCGGTGCCGTCGTCGGCCGTAAAGTGGACGCCCATGCCGACCTTGAGGAAGAGGGTGACGATGCCGGTATCCTGGCAGATGGGGCGGTGGCCTTCGGCGCACATGCGGCTGTTGATGAGGATCTGCGCCATGGCGTCCTTGGCGGCGGGGGATTCCTCGAGCTCGTAGGCGCGGGCGAGATTGCGGATGTAGTCCGCGGGGTGGAAGTAGCTGATGAACTGGAGCGCGTCGGCCACGCTCTGGATGAGATCGCCCTGTCGGATGGTGGACACGGGTTTAGTTTAAAGCAGGCGTTGTGGCGGAGAAGGCTTATCCCAAGCGTCCGGCGCGCTTCTTTGCGGTGGTGAAGATGGCCTGGACGTCCACTTCGACGGGGGTGCCTTCGACGCGCAGCATGCCGTCGCGGACTTCCGTGAAGTCGATCTCGGTAAGGACGTAAGCGGTTTGCTGGGCGGCGTCGAAGATCCAGACGGCCGGGACGCCCATGCGGAGGTAGTCCATGCACCGGGATTTCATGCGGGGGAGGCGATCTTCCGGGGACATGACTTCGATGCAGACGAGGGGGGCGCTGCGGACGATGCGGTCGGGGAGGCGGTCTGTCGACAAGAGTGCGACGTCTGGGACGCGGAAGCGGGTGGCCTGGGTTTGAGTGCGGGTTTCGATGATGGCGAGTACGTTTGCGCTGTCTTCAAAGCGCATGAGGGCCAGCATTAAGGCCTGCTGCAACAAGCCTTGATCGAATTCACCCACGTTTCGGTCCTCCAGCACGCCGTCGACGTAGTCCATGTCGGGCTCGTAGACGGTGTGCAGGTACTCCTCGACGGAGACGAATGGGACGGACGATGCTGTTGCCATGACACCCTCCCGCAACATCAGCCTAACGCTGCGGGGAGAAAAAGCAAGCGGTTTCGCGTACGAACGGGCGTAAAGTACAGGCATGCTTAACTCGTCCCCCGTTGACCTGGTCGGTGTCGGTTTGAATGCGACCGACACGCTGATTCGCCTTGCTTCGTTCCCCGCTATTGGCAGCAAGGTGGAGTTTGAGGAGGTGTCGATTCTGCCGGGTGGGCAGACGGCGACGGCGATTGTGGCGTGCCAGGGTTGGGGGCTGCGGACGCGGTATGTGGGCAAGCTGGGCGACGATACGGCGGCGACGCTGCACCACACGGCGTTTGACCTGACTGGGGTGGAGTCGCAGGTGCTGACGGCGGCGGGGTGCCCGAGCGCGCAGTCGATCATCCTGGTGGATGGGACGGGCGAACGGACGGTGCTGCTGAAGCGGGATGCACGGCTGGCGCTGCATCCGGAAGAACTGCAGAAGAGCTGGATCACGAGTGCGCGGGCGCTGCACCTGGATGGGTTCGATACCGCGGCGGCGACGCTGGCGGCGACGTGGGCGCGGGAGGCCGGGATTCCCGTGGTGGCCGATCTGGACGAGCTGTACCCGGGCGTCGATGAGTTGCTGCCGCTGATCGATTACCTGATTGTGAGCCGGGACTTCCCTGCCCGGCTGACGGGCGAAGAGGATTTGGAGCTTGCGCTGAAAATGATGCAGCGGCGGTATGGCTGCCGCCTGGCGTCGGCGACGTTGGGACCGGATGGCGTGCTGGCATGGGACGGGAAGACGATGCATTACACGCCGGCCTACCACGTGCCGGTGGTGGACACGACGGGCGCAGGCGACCTGTTCCATGCGGCGTTTATTTATGGGCTGCTGCAGGAGTGGCCGTTGTCGCGGCAGCTGGATTTTGCGTGTGCGGCGGCGGCGCTGAATTGCACGGCTCCGGGGGCGCGGGGTGGGATTCAGAGCACGACGGCGATCGAGAACCTGATGCGGCAGGGGGTGCACTATCCTTCGCTGTATCCGGCGGCTGCGTTCAGCGGGCAGGCGTAATGCGGCTGTACGTGGCGACGACGAATGCGGGGAAGGTGCGGGACTTTGCGTATGCCGCAGGGCAGAGCGGGGTGGAGTTGGAACCGCTGCCGGGGCTGGCGGAGATGCCGGTGCCGGTCGAGGATGGCGCGACGTTTGAGGCGAATGCGCGGTTGAAGGCGGTGGTTTACTCCAAGTATGCGCCCGGCGTTTGGGTGTTGGCGGATGACAGCGGGCTGGAGGTGGATGCGCTGGAGGGCCGGCCGGGAGTGCGGTCTGCACGGCTGGCGGAGGATGTGGGTGCGCTGGATGCGGCTGCCGGCGTGGATGCCAGCAACAACGCGGCGCTGCTGCTGGAGGTGTTGGAGGCGACAGATCGGGCATGCCGGTACAGGTGTGCGCTGGCGCTGGCGCGGGATGGCGTGGTGCGGCATGTGGCGTTTGGAGCGCTGGAGGGTGAGTTGCTGACGGACCCTGAAGGGGATGGCGGGTTTGGGTATGATCCGCTGTTTTTTGTGCCGGAACTGGGGCGCACCATGGCGCAGGTGACGCAGGAGCGGCGGCTGGAGTTTAGTCACCGCGGACGGGCTTTACGGGAGTTGATGTCGGCGCTGCCGAATGGGGGCTAGCGGCGGTCGAGGCCGGAGAGTTCGCGGGCGCGGACGAAGATCTTGAGGAACATGGGGCGGTCGAGGCGGCCGGTGTTGGTATTGCGCAGGGATGGGTGATAGCTGGCGAGCAGGGTGGTGCCGTCGGGCATGCGGTGTTCGGCGCCGTGGGCAAAGGGGTAGGGTCGACGCGAGTCGATGTGGCCTTCGCGGATGAGGTGGTTGAGGTAGTTGTCGAAGGCGATGCGACCGAGGGCCACGACCACCCGCACGCGGCGCAAGGCGGCGATTTCGGCCGAGAGGTGGGTGGAGCAGTTGCGAATCTCCTGCGGCGTGGGCTTGTCGGCCGGCGGTGCACAGCGACAGATGGAGCAGATGCGGGCGCCGCGGAGGCGGAGGCCGTCGGTGCGCGAGGTGGCGCTTGGCTGCGAGGCGAAGCCGGTGTCGTAGAGGACGGGGTACATGAAGTTGCCGGCACCATCGCCGGTGAAGGGGCGGCCGGTGCGGTTGGCGCCGTGCGCGCCGGGGGCAAGACCGATGATGAGCACGCGGGCGGCGGGGTCGCCGAAGCCAGGGACGGGTTTGGCCCAGTAGTCCCAGTCGAGGTAGGCGCGGCGCTTGGTCTCGCCGAGAGCGGTGCAGTAGGCGCGCAGGCGCGGGCAGCGTTCGCAGGTGACGATGCGGTCGGAGAGGATGGCGAGGCTGTGCCCGATGGACGAGATGGGGACGACGGGCATGGCTGCTTTGATCGTATCCCGAGTGCGTTGGTGTGCCGGCGTCTTCGGCTTGAGCGTCGGCGACAGCGTTCGGCACGGATGTGTAGACCTGAGACAAGGCCAACGTGTGGCGTGCCTGGGGACGTTCGGCACGACCCGGGTTCGGGCCCGCTCGAAGGTGTGAACGGCGGCCGCAGCCGATCGCCAACAAGTGGTAACGCCGTATGCTGAGAGACTGGATGCAGCGGCCGAGCACAGCGGAATGCAACCGCACGTGAGACGACAGGCCGTGTCGCGCCGCGGTGAGTGGCGCAAACGAGGGTTGGGTTGAGCGAACGACGGCTGCAGCGGAAGTTGGAACAGGAATCGCGGCTGCCGGCCCCCGATCGCGAAACGGTGCGTCCGGAGCGGTTCAGCCTGAAGCGATCGGGATGGTTGACGGCATCCATCCTGCTGGTGACGCTGCTTGCGCTGGGGTTGGTGTGGCGCGCACATCAACAGGCGGCCTTTCACCAGATGACGACCGATGCACCGCTGCCTGTCGCCATGGTGCCGCTGCCTGGTGGGCAAGAAGCCGCCGTTCTGACGCGACTGGTACTGCTGCACAATACGGTGCCGGAGTTTGTGAGCGCGACGGTGCTGCCGGGCATGGGGATGCAGGTGCTGCAGTTGGCGGTGAACGTGCCGAAGCAAGGCATGCGGGCGCTGTTTGACGCGCCGTCCGTCAGCGAGGTTACGGCGAATGCGAACGCGCGACCCGACGGTGCGCCGTTTCACCTGACGCTGTCGCCGGCGGGCCGAAGCATTGGCAGTGCCGTGGACGTGATTGCCGCGAATGGCGCGACGAATGTGGCGAACCAGACGCTGGCGGACGGTGGCGAGGTAACCGGTACGTTTGCACTTGCGGATGCGGCGGGTGCACCGTTGGGCGTGGAAGCGAAGGTCGACACCACCCTGACCGGCCGCTCGTTTGAGGCGGAGGTGCGGCTGCGGAACAAGGCCCTGACGAGCCACGAGTTTTCACTGAACTGGTCGCCTCGCCTGCGCGCGTGGAACGGCAACCTGTCTCGGTTCGTGTTGAAAGTACCTTCCACGGATCTGCTGACGGATGGGTCGGTGCACTCGGTACGGAGCATGGCGCTGGATTTTTCGGCCGGACAGGGGAAGACGGTTCCCAATGTCGACTTCGATGCGACGTACGTAGAGCTGCAACGGGCGGATGTTGGTGAAGGGCCGGCGGTGACGTTGACCGACGCGCAGAGCGGCATGGTGTTGCGGTTTGTGCTGCTGACGCCGTCGATCCGCACGGTGCGGGTGCGTGCGGACTCGCTGGCACATACGCTGATGATAAGTTTCAGTACGGATGACGGGGCAAAGCGGACGCCGCTGGAGGCCGGGGAGTCCGCGGACATGCGGGTTCGGGTGGATGTTCTGCCGGTCGGTGCAGGCGCGAAACCGCCGGGTTTGTAGGCGGCTGGTTTGACCCGGCCCTCTGCGCTTCGTACCATGGAGCAAGTCCGTTGGCCCGCGCACGTGTGGCGCACCGCTTCGGGTAAAGCTCCTGAGAAAAAGGCACAATCTTGACAGACGAAGCATTGGCAGTAGACGAGACCACGGCACCGGCCGCAGCGTCCGAGACCCCCACCACCGAACTGCAGACGGCCGAAGCACATGACCACAGCGGCCACACGCACAACCACGCGCCCAGCATGAACCCCGAGCTGAGGCGCGAGGTTGCCATCGAGGTTCCGGCGAATATCGTCACCAAGGCGTATGCGAAGAGCATCAAGCGGTTTCAGAAGCAGGCACGGATTCCTGGATTCCGCGCGGGCAAGGTGCCGGAGAGCCTGATTCGCAGCCGGTTTGCCAAGGAACTGCGGCAGGACGTGATGGAAGCGCTGGTGCAGGATCGCTTTCGCCAGGAAGTAGAGCAGCAGGGCATGGTGCCGGTGTCGCAGCCGCAGATCACGGAGCTGAACCTGTTTGACGGCCAGCCGCTGCGCTTCCGCGCGGAGTTTGAGATTGCGCCGGTGATCAACGTGGATGGCTATGACAGCGTGACCGTGGAGAAGCCAAACGTCGATGTGGACGATGCGGAATACCAGGCGGAGCTGGATCGCGTGCTGGACAGCCACGGCACAGTGGAAACGGTGGAAGAAGATCGTGAGCTCCACGACGGTGACTGGGCCGAAATCAAGTTTGTCGGCAAGCGCCGCGAGACGGACGGCGGCGAGCCGGACGCCAGCATTCCGGAGCGCACCGAGGATGTGCAGGGCGATGACGTGTTGGTGGAAGTCGGCGGCAAGAACACGTTGCCGGCGTTTACCGAGGCGTTGCGCGGCAAGAAGGTGGGCGAAGAGTTCACCGTTGAAGTGGATTACCCGAAGGAATTCGGCGATCTGCGCCTGGCCGGGCAGACGGTGAGCTACGACGTGACGGTGCAGGCGCTGAAGAAGAAGACGTTCCCGGAGCGCAACGAGGAGTTTGCCAAGCAGTTGGGCGACTTCGCGACGTGGGAGGCGTTTGAAACCAGCCTGCGCGAGGGCGTTGCCGGTCGCAAGAAGCAGGGCCTGGAGCAGGAGGCCAAGAGCAAGCTGGTGGACGCGCTAGTGGAAAAGTTCAATTTCCCCGTTCCGGAAAGCTTTGTGCAGCAGCAGATCGATGTACGGCTGGACCGCGGACTTCGGGCGCTCGCACAGCAGGGCATGACGGAAGAGCAGATGCGCCAGCTCGACTTCCTGCGTTTGCGCGAGGCGCAGCGTGACGAGGCCCTGAAGGAAGTGAAGGCGTCGATGTTGCTGGATGCCATCGCAAACAAGGCCGAAGTCAAGGTAAACGAGGAAGACCTGCAGCGCGAGTTGATGCTGGCGTCGATGCAGTCGCGCCAGCCGTACGAGCAGCTGCGCGACCGCATGCGCGAGGACGGCAGCCTGGACCGCATGCGTGAGCAGATGCGTCGTGAGCAGACTGCCACGCTGCTGTACGACAAGGCATAGGGACGAGGGAAGTCGGCTTTTAAGATCGCCTACTTCCCTCTTCTATCTCGTACTTTCCACTTACTACTGTTTCAGGGCACACGGGAGAAACGAACATGGGTCTGATTCCAATGGTGCTCGAGCAGACGAGCCGGGGTGAGCGTTCTTACGACATCTACAGCCGTCTGCTGCGCGACAACATTATCTTTCTGGGTACGCCGATCGACGATAACGTGGCGAACGTAATCATCGCGCAGTTGCTGTTCCTGTCGGGCGAGGATCCGGAGAAGGATGTGCAGCTGTACATCAACTCGCCAGGGGGATCGGTTTCTGCCGGCATGGCGATTTACGACACGATGCAGTACATCAAGAATGACGTGTCGACGCTGTGCATCGGTCAGGCCGCCAGCATGGGCGCGTTTCTGCTGATGGCGGGCAAAAAGGGCAAGCGGTTTGCCCTGCCGAACTCGCGCATCCTGATTCACCAGCCGCTGATCATGGGCGGCGGTATCCAGGGCCAGGCGACGGAGATCGACATTCATGCGCGGGAGATTCTGCGGTTGCGTGAGCGCATGAACCGCATCATGGCCGACCATACCGGCCAGAGCTTTAACCAGGTGGAGAAGGACACGGACCGCGACTTCACGATGGGTGCGCAGCAGGCGAAGGACTACGGCATCATCGACGACATCATTACGCGGCCGCGCGCTTAGTGCATGAATTTGCATGTGATCCCAAGGGTCAGCTTCGGCTGACCCTTTTTGTCGTCTGCGCTTCCCTGCTGTGGCGGCGGTCTGGTGCATCCCAATGAGCAGGAGCTTTGATCATGTCTGACAGCCGTTTGAAGATGCAGGACCCGCGCACGCAGTATCCGCAACCGCCGTTCAAGCCGCAGCACCAGAGCCAGCCGGGGCTGGCGAAAGAAATGTCGCCGCAGCCGGATAATGGCGAGACCAGCTATATCGGCACCGGCCGATTGAAGGGGCGCAAAGCCCTGGTGACGGGAGCGGATTCCGGCATCGGTCGGGCCGTGGCGATTGCGTTTGCGCGCGAGGGCGCGGACGTGGCCATCGGCTATCTGCCGAGCGAAGAGGCGGATGCGCAGGAAGTGTTGCAGCACATCAAGGCTGCGGGCGTGAAGGCGGTCGCGGTTCCCGGGGATATTCAAAACCAGGCGTTTTGCAAGGCCATGGTGGAGCAGGCGCACACGGAGCTGGGCGGGCTCGACATTCTGGTGAACAACGCCGGCACCATGCTGTCGCACCCGGACCTGTTGAAGGTGGATCCGGAAGAATTCGACCAGGTGATGAAAACGAACGTGTATGCGCTGTTCTGGATTATGCAGGCGGCGATTCCGCTACTGCAGCCGGGTGCGTCCGTGATCAATACGGCGTCGGTGCAGGCGTATGAGCCGAGCAACGGCATCATCGATTACGCAATGACGAAGGCAGCCATCGTTGCGTTTACCAAAGGCATCACCAAGCAGTTGATGGAGAAGGGGATCCGCATCAATGCGGTGGCGCCGGGTCCGTTCTGGACACCGATTCAACCGAGCGGCCAACCGCCGGAGAAGCTGGCGGAACTGGGCAAGGAAGTACCGTTCGGGCGGCCTGGGCAGCCCGTGGAAATTGCACCGGTGTACGTGTTGCTGGCATCGCAGGAAGGCAGCTACATTACCGGGGAGATTTATGGTGTGACCGGCGGTAAGGGGATCGCTTAGCGTGTGGGCGCTGCGGTCGGCACCGTGCCGCAGCGCCACACTCTAGGCTTGAAGCAGTTGCATTTTGGACTGCGCCGCTTCGTGCCTACACGCGCCACCATTGATTCCCGTCGCTTGCGCGGGTGCAGGGCGGTGTAGACTTTCATGAGGCACGCGGACGGGTATGCGGCCACAGGAGTTTCACGCTGACTATGAAGACGACCAAGGGTGCTGACGATTCGCTTCGTTGTTCTTTCTGCCACAAGACGCAAGAGGCCGTGGCGAAGCTGATCTCCTCGCCTTCGGATTATCCCCGCGCCTACATCTGCGATGAATGTGTCGCGGTGTGCAATTCGATTCTGGATGACGATCGCAGCGAGGCGCAGCCCGGTGCCGCGCCCACGCATCTGCCAAAGCCGCACGAGGTCAAGGCGTTTCTGGATGAGTATGTGATCGGCCAGGACCAGACGAAGAAAAAGCTTGCGGTGGCGGTGTACAACCACTACAAGCGCATCCAGATGAACCGGACGCGCGGCAACGAGGTCGAGCTGGCGAAGTCCAACATCCTGCTGGTAGGCCCGACGGGTAGTGGCAAAACGCTGCTGGCGCAGACCTTGGCGAAGATGCTGGATGTGCCGTTTGCCATTGTGGATGCGACGACGCTGACGGAAGCCGGGTACGTGGGTGAGGATGTCGAGAACATCCTGCTGAAGCTGCTGCAGGCGGCGGAGGGTGACGTGACCAAGGCGCAGAGCGGCATCATTTACATCGACGAGATTGACAAGATTGGGCGCAAGGACGAGAACCCCTCGATTACGCGTGATGTGAGTGGCGAGGGCGTGCAGCAGGCACTGTTGAAGCTGCTCGAGGGTACCGTGGCTTCCGTTCCGCCGCAGGGTGGACGCAAGCACCCGCACCAGGAATTTACCAACGTGGATACGACGAACATCCTGTTCATCTGCGGCGGAGCGTTCGTCGGGCTGGAGAAGGTCATCGGCCGGCGTATCGGCAAGAAGGCGCTTGGCTTTAAGACGGCGGCGGTTGGTGGTGAGGCAGAGGTCACGCCGATCCGTGCGCAGCGCGATACTGAACTGCTGCGCCAGGCAGAACCGCAGGATTTGTTGAAGTACGGCTTGATCCCGGAGTTTGTCGGTCGCCTGCCAGTGCTTGGCATTTTGGATGAACTGGATGAGGCTGCGCTGATCGATATTCTGACGCGCCCGCGGAATGCGATTTTAAAGCAGTACGCCAAGCTGTTTGAGTATGAGGGTGTGAAGGTGACGTTTACGCCTGATGCGGCGCAGGCTGTCGCGCATGAGGCACTGCAGCGCAAGGTGGGCGCGCGTGGATTGCGCATGATCCTGGAAGAGCTGATGCTGGACCTGATGTACACCGTGCCGACGAACAAGAAGATCAAAGAGTTGGAAGTGACGGCGGAAATGGTGAAGAACCGCAACATCGTTATTCCGCCGATGCTGCTGGAGAAGGCCGGTTAAGTCGGTGTTCGCCTGACTGTATGACGCCGTATCCATACTGGATACGGCGTTTTGCTTTCGTGCGCGCGAGCCGTTTTGGCACGCGCATAGAGGTTACAATCGCGAGAACAGACCGCCCTGCTGCAGCGCATCGTCGTGCGATGTGGGGCGTCTAATAGGGAGATTATGACCAAGCCAAGTAAAGAGCCCAACGGCGAAGTGTACAAGCTCCCCATGATGCCCATCCGCGAGATGGTGATTTTTCCGCACATGATGACGCCGTTCGTTGTCGGCCGCGAGAGCAGCGTGCGAGCGCTGGAAGAGGCGTTGACCGGAGACCGGAAGGTGTTTCTGGCGACACAGCATGATGCGTCGATTGATGAACCGAGCGCAGATGACATTTACGCCACCGGTGTGATCGGCAACATTGTGCAGAGTGTGCGCATGCCGGACGGCAACGTGAAGGTGCTGGTGGAGGGCGTGGAGCGCGCGCACACACTGGAGTTGAACGACGAGGATGGCTTCTTCGTCGCGACGGTACGGACCGGCACCAACTCGCTGACCATGACGCCTGCCGTCGAGCAGTTGATGCAGCGGGTGCAGACGCTGTTTGAACAGCACCTGAAGCTGCAGCAGTCGTTGAATTATGAGACCGTGGTTGCGTCTGCGCGGACCGATGATGCGACGAAGCTGGCGGATACGATTGCAGCCAACCTGCAGTTATCGATTGAAGAGAAGCAGGCGCTGCTGGATGTGTTTGAACCGGTGGAGCGGCTGTCCAAGATTGCGGATACGCTGGATATCGCGATCGAGAAGCTGAACGTAGACCGCACCGTGCAGTCGCGCGTGAAGCGGCAGATGGAGCGCGCGCAGAAAGAGTACTACCTCAACGAGAAGATCAAGGCCATCCAGAAGGAACTGGGACGCGGCGAGAAGAGCGAGTGGGATGAACTGAAGAAGAAGATTGAGGCCGCGGGCATGCCCAAGGACGTCTTCGACAAGGCCATTCAGGAGCTGAAGAAGCTTGAGGCGATGCCGCCGATGTCGGCCGAGTCGACCGTGTCGCGGAATTACCTGGACTGGCTGCTGGCGGTGCCGTGGAAGAAGAAGTCGAAGGATATTCGGTCGATCGAACATGCCGAGACGATTCTGAACGAGGATCACTACGGTCTGGAGAAGATCAAGGATCGGATTCTGGAGTTTCTGGCTGTGCGGCAGTTGGTGAAGAATCCGAAGGGTTCGATTCTGTGCTTCGTCGGACCGCCGGGAGTGGGTAAGACGTCGTTGGGGATGAGCATCGCGAAGGCGACAGGTCGCAAGTTCGTGCGCATGAGCCTGGGTGGTGTGCGGGACGAGGCGGAAATTCGCGGACACCGGCGCACGTACATCGGTTCCCTGCCAGGCCAGATCATCCAGTCGATGAAGAAGGCCGGCACGAAGAACCCGGTCATCATGCTGGACGAGATCGACAAGATGGCGGCGGATTTCCGCGGCGATCCAGCGGCGGCGCTGCTTGAAGTGCTCGATCCTGAACAGAATGCTACGTTTACCGACCACTACCTCGACGTCGAATACGACCTGTCGCAAGTGCTGTTTGTGGCGACGGCGAATGTGCTGCATACCATCCCCGGCCCGCTGCAGGATCGTATGGAAATCCTGCGTTTACATGGATATACCGAGGTGGAGAAGCTGGAGATTGCCAAGCAGTACCTGGTGAAAAAGCAGCTTGAGGGAACCGGGCTGACGGCGGAGAATATTGAGCTCACCGATGATGGGTTGAAGTCGATCATTCGCGGGTACACGCGGGAGGCCGGCGTTCGCAACCTGGAACGTGAGATCGGGAATGTATGCCGCAAGGTGGTTCGGCGCGTGGTAAGTGAGGCGAACAAGAAGGACGGCAAGCACGAGAAGGAAACCGTGACTGCGGCGAATCTTGAGGACTTCCTCGGCGTGCTGAAATTCCGCGACTCAGAGGTGCAGGAGAAGTCAGAAATAGGCCTGGTGACCGGATTGGCCTGGACCGAGGTCGGCGGGACAATTCTGCAAATCGAAGTGCAGGTGCTGGATGGCAAGGGCAAGCTTACCATCACGGGTCAGTTGGGCGACGTGATGCAGGAGAGTGCGCAGGCGGCACTGAGTTACGTTCGATCACGGGCGCATCACCTTGGGCTGCCGAAGGAGTTTTACAGCAAGCTCGACATCCACGTGCATGTGCCGGAAGGTGCGATTCCGAAGGATGGACCTTCTGCCGGGATCACGCTGGCGACGGCGCTGACTAGTGCGCTAACGAAGATTGCCGTGCGACGTGATATCGCCATGACCGGGGAGATCACGCTGCGGGGCAAGGTGCTGCCGATTGGTGGGTTGAAGGAGAAGTTGCTGGCAGCGCACCGTGCGGGTATTTTTGAGGCGGTGTTGCCCGCCGAGAATCGTAAGGACTATGCCGATCTGCCGCAACTAATCAAGGACAGTATGAAGCTGCACTTTGTGGAGCAGATGGACGAAGTGTTAGCCATTGCGCTGGATGGCAAGCTGCCAGAGCTGGTAGAAGAGGTGCCTGCCGCGCTGGAGGGGGCGGTGCCGCCGATGCCGCCACCGGTGGCGCGCAATGTGCCGGGAGCGCCAGCGCACCAGTAGTATTTCTTCAAGCAAGTGAAAGGGCCGGCGATTGCCGGCCCTTTCCCTTGCTTGCTGGACTGCTATTTTCCGCTGAAAAAGTTCCAGATGATGGAGATGACTGCGAGGATCAGGAGAATGTGGATGAAGAAGCCGGCGACGTGGAACACAAAGAAACCGCCGATCCAAAGCACAAGCAGGATAATACCGATCACGAGAAACATGGAGCCCTCCGGGAGTTAACGTAACTTCCGGAGGCTTTCGCGCTCCAGAATGTTCATGCCATAGGAGAGTCGATACATTCCAGGCGTTGTATTCGGCTTTGTTCTTTCCTTGCGGCTTAGCAGCCGCCGGCGATGGAGGGGATAAACATAACTTCGTCGCGGTCTTGAAATTGGTAGGTATCGCCGCCAAGAAAGCGAATGTCCTCATCGTTGACGTAGACGTTGATGAACTTGCGGAGCTTGCCGTCTTCGTCCTTGATGTGGGTGCCGAGCTGGGGAAACTTGGTGCCGAGATCTTCAACGAGGACAGGCAGGGTGGCCGCGGTGGACTCAATCTGCTTGGTGCCGTCGGTGTGGCGGGCGAAGGCGGCGGGAAGCATGACACGGATGGACAACGTGGATCTCCTTCGGGTAAGGCGGGAGCTGCTGGAACAAGCAGATCGGTTCACTTCGTTACGGGATGACAAAGGTTACTGCGGTGCTTAGTCGGCGGAGACAAGTTCCGGTTCAGTTTCGACCTGGGTGGGTGCAGGCGTGATGCTGTCGAGTTCGGCGAGGTACTCTTCGAAGTCGGTGAGACGGGGGCGAACAGCGCGACCGATATCGAACCGGCCCTGGAGGCAGTCGAGCGTTTTGAGGCCGTTGCCAGTGATGCAGACGACGGTGGTTTCGTCGGCGGCGATGCGGCCCTGGGCGAGCAGGCGCGCGGTGACGGCAGTGGTGACGCCGCCTGCGGTTTCTGTGAAGATGCCCTCGGTTTCGGCGAGTTCCTGGATGCCAGCGACGACTTCAAGGTCGCTGACGTGCTCTGCCCAGCCGCCAACTTCGCGGATCATGCGTGAGGCGAACGGGCCGTCAGCCGGGTTGCCGATGGCGAGCGAGCGAGCAATGGTATTGGGACGCTGCGGTGTGATGGTTTCCGTGTTGTCGTGGACGGCGCAGGCGATGGGCGAGCAGCCGGTGGCCTGTGCGCCGAAGAAACGGACCTTTTTGGCTTCGACGATGCCGAGATAGACGAGTTCGTCGAAGGCCTTTTTAATCTTGCGGATGAGCGAGCCGCCGGCCATGGGGACGACGACGTTGTCGGGGAGACGCCAGCCGAGCTGCTCGGCAACTTCGAAGCCTACGGATTTCGAGCCTTCCGCGTAGTAGGGGCGAAGGTTGACGTTGACGAAGCCCCAGTTGTACTGGTCGGCGATGAGCGAGCAAAGGCGGTTGACGTGGTCGTAGTTGCCGTCGATGCGGACGAGGCGCGCACCGTAGACGAGGGTGTTGAGGATCTTTGCGGGCTCAAGGTCGGCCGGCACCAGAATGCAGGCCTTGAGGCCGAGGCGTGCGGCCTGCGCGGCCACTGAATTGGCGAGGTTGCCGGTGGAGGAGCAGCCGACGACGTCGAAGCCGAAGGAGCGGGCGTTGGCGAGGGCGACGGCGACAACGCGGTCTTTGAAGGAGAGCGTCGGGAAGCAGACGGCATCGTTTTTGACGTAAAGGTTAGTGCTACCAACGCGCTTGCCGAGGTTTTTTGCGCGGACGAGGGGGGTGAAGCCGACGGGGAGGTCCGGCTCGAACCCTTCGGGAATGGGGAGAAGCGAGCTGTAGCGCCACATATTGGCGGGGCCGGCTTCGATGGTCTTGCGGGTGATCTGGCCGCGTACGGCTTCGAGGTCGTACCGGACTTCCAGGGGAGTAAACGACTCGTCACAGATGGAAAGTGGCTGGTTTCCGTAGCTCTTGCCCGATTCTTTCGAGTAAAGCTCATACGGCGTTCTACACGCAGATGACATGCGACATCCTCTTCCAAAGCGGAAGCGGGTACAGGCGATGCGACGCGCTCTCAAGAAGGGGAAACGGCACTTATGCTGCCGCTGGAAGTCTGTTTAGACGGCCATACCGCTGGTCCACAAGGTACGTGGGGCTGTATCCCGAATCTCATGTTCCCTGGAAGCTACCCAGGAGAGAGGTGACACCGGTACAGACTTCGTCCGGTTGTCGTGGCGTCGCAGGGCTCGTCCCTCAGCCACTCTTCATGAAACTCAGATGTGTGGGTTCGCCCAACGTGGGCTTGCCATACATGTGATTGTTTTAAGAAATATCATGCGTCGGTTGGCGGAGGCAAGTGTGGAGGAGCGGCGTTGTGCGCCGGGCTATGCGCCGTCCTGCTCGCGAACGATGTGACGCACGCCAGAGACAAAGCGGCGCGGGTCGAACTCAGTACGGAGGATTTCATCGGGGCAGTCCGTTTGTATGGCGACCCGCCAATTGCAGACGAAGGCGACCATCTGCTCTGGGTTTGCGGTTTTGATGGTGCTGCAGAGGTATTCGGCGTCTGGGATTTTTTGCTCGCCTTCGACATCGATGAGGACGAGGTCATATTGACGGCCCCAGAACAGCGAGAGCGCCTCATCGGTGGAGAGGGTGGAATCGACCTCAAAGCCGGAAATGCGGAGGATTTGATCGCGCAGCGGACGTAGCATTTCGCGCGCACAGATGTGGAGGATGACTTTCTTTTCCGGCTCGGTCGTCGTCAGGGGCATGCGTTCTCGGGGCTGCAAAGACACCGGTTGAGGTGAATGGTCAGGATCTGGAAGTAGTGCGCTCAGTGTACGGAGCGGTTGCACTACTGGCAAGCCGGAATGAGGGTGTTTTACGCGGCCGCGGTGGAGTCGGCGACATGCGACTCTGCCGCGACGAGACTTGCCAAGCCGCGACCTTGCAGCATGGGGCCGATCTGCGGGTCCCGGCCACGCCAGGCGCGATAGAGCACTGCAGGGTCGGCGGTGTTGCCGCGGGAGAGGACCATGCGTCGCAGGCGGTCGCCGTTGACGCGGGTGAGGCCGCCGTTCTCTTCAAACCAGGCGTAGGCGTCGGTGTCGAGCATCTCTGCCCAGAGATAGGCGTAATAACCGGCGGCATAACCTCCGCCAAAGCTGTGGCTGAAGTAGCTGGAGCGGTAACGAGGAGGGACGGCCTCGAAGGCTACGTTCTTTGCGGTGAGAGCGGCTGATTCGAAATCTGCAGCGTCTTGCAGGGGTGCGTCGGCGGGTAAAGTATGCCACCGGAGGTCGAGTTGCGCGGCGGCGAGCACCTCCGCCAGGGCGTGGCCGCCGTTGAAGTTGCGGGTCTTGCGCAGCTTGGCTTCGAGCTCTGCCGGCATGGGTTCACCAGTCGCGTGGTGGCGCGCGTAGTTGGCGAAAATGGTGGGATAGGTGCCCCAATGCTCGTTGAACTGCGAGGGAAATTCGACGAAGTCGCGGGCGACGGCGGTTCCGGCGAGGCTCGGGTACTGCACGTCACTGAAGATGCCGTGGAGGGCGTGGCCGAACTCGTGGAAGAGGGTGGCGACCTCGTCGGAGGTGAGCAGGCAGGGTTCGTCCGGGGCAGGCTTGGCGTAATTACAGACGTTGCAGATGATGGGCTGCTCGGCAAAGAGGCGTGACTGGCTGATGAGGCTGGTCATCCAGGCACCGCCGCGCTTGGAATCGCGCTTGTAGAAGTCCGTGTAGAGCAGGGCGAGGTGGCTGCCGTCGGTGTCGAACACTTGGTAGACGGTGACGTCGGGATGGTAGGCGGGGAGGTCGGTGCGACGTTCGAAGCGGACGCCGTAGAGCTCGGAGGCGGCGAAGAGGACACCCTGCTCGAAGACGCGGGTGAGCTCGAAGTAGGGTTTGACGTCATCTTCGTTGAGGTCAAACTGGGCCTTGCGTACCTGCTCGGCGTAGAAGTTCCAGTCCTGCGGGGCGATGGCGGCGGAGGTGTTTGCCTGCTGCGCGATGGCGGCGGCTTCTGCGGCGAGGCTGGTGTGGGCGGCAGGCACGAGGCGGTCGAGGAAGGCGATGGCAGCTTCGGGCGTGCGGGCCATCTGGTTTTCGAGCTTCCAGGCGGCGTAGCTCTGCTTGCCGAGCAGGGCGGCGCGCTGGGCACGGAGTTGGGCGAGGCGGGCGATGTCGGCGCGAGTGTCGTTGGTGTCGGCCTGCTCGCTGCGGGTGATGGATTGCTGCCAGAGGCGCTTGCGGGTTTCGGGGTGGGCGAGGTTTGCGAGCAGGGGCTGCTGGGTGGTATTGAGGATGGGCAGCAGGTAGCCGGGCAGGTTGCGACCCTCTGCGGCGGAGCGGGCGGCGGTGATCTCTGCGTCGGCGAGGCCGGCGAGTTCTTGCGCGGTTTCGACGTGCAGTGCAGCGTTTTTGGAGGCGGTGAGCACCTTATTGACGAAGGCTGTCTGCAGGGTAGCCGACTCGGTGTTCAGGGCGCGCATCTGGTCTTTTTCTGCTTCAGACAGAAGGGCGCCGGCGCGGACGAAGTGGTCGTGCGTCTCCTGCAGTAGGCGGTGGGATTCGGCGTCAAGATTGAGGCTCTCATGCTGTTGGTGGACGGCGTGGACGCGGGCGAAGAGCTTGGCGTCGAGATAGATACCGTCGGAGTGGGCGGAGAGCTTCGGCGAAAGCTCCTGCTGGATCTGCTGGATGCGATCATTCGTGTGCGCGCCGGCGATGGCGAAGAAGGGCGACGCGACGCGGGTGAGCAGGGTGCCGCTACGTTCCAGGGCAACGATGGTGTTGTCGAAGGTAGGCGGTTCTGTGGCAGCTGCGATCGTGTCGACTTCTTCGCGCTGAGCGGCCATGCCGGCTTCAAACGCTGGCGGGTAGTGGTCCTCTTGAATCTTGTTGAAAGGCGGCGCACCGAAGGGCAGCTTGCTCGGGAAGAAGAAGGGATTTCGATCGTTCCATTGGGGCTGCGGAACGACGGGTGCCGGGTGAGAGGTTTGGGCGTTGGACATGGCGATTCCTTCAAGGGAGAGCTTGCTCGCGCACGGGAGGCGCAATGGAAAAGGCGCGAAGCCGGTGGGCGTCGCGCCTGCGATGCGAGGCTGCGCTTAGGAGAGCACGTTAAGTTCCGCCGGCTTGGAGCCGGGGACGATGGGCAGCGTCGGCGTGGCCACGAGCAGATCTTCCTTGCGCATGACAAGGTTGGTCGCGTTGAGCGTGGCGAGTTCGAAACCGTGGCCGTGCGTGATGGCGTCCGTCGGGCAGGCCTCGACACAGTAGCCGCAGAAGATGCAGCGGTTGTAGTCGATGTTGTAGACCTTCGCGTACCGCTCGGCAGAAGAGATGCGGACTTCTTCGGTGTTCTCCGCGGCCTCGATGTAGATGCAGTTGGACGGGCACGCTGCGGCGCAGAGAAAGCAGGCGACACATTTTTCCAGGCCGTTTTCGTCACGCTGCAGCTGGTGCTTGCCGCGGAAACGCTCCTGGAAGATAGCGCCGCGCATGGGGCCGGGGCCGTCGGGGTAGTTCTCAACCTCGGAAGGCTGCAGCATTTCCTTGAAGGTGATGCTCATGCCTTTGGCGATGCCGGCGATATTTTTGACAACGGACATGGATTGAGTATAACGCTGTGTCGCCGTAGGCTGGAGAGCATGAACCGCCTGTCCTTTGCCGTTGTTACCGCCATGCTGTCTTTGGTCGCCTGTGCTGTTGCTCCTGCGGACATTGCTCGCGCGCAAATGGCCCATGAGGGGGCGATGGCCCCGATGAAGCACGAGGGCGGGGTGCGCTCGACCACGCTGACCGTGACCGGGATGGATGGCACGGTGAAGGTGCTGTCGTTGGATGAGCTGATGGCCATGCCGCAGACGACGGCGACCGTGATGAATGGGCACACGCACACGCAGGAAACCTATGGCGGTGTGGCGGTGAGGGACCTGTTGGCGCTGGTAGCGCCGGCGAAGATGGTGCCGGTGGATGGAACGATGAAGGCGAAGGTGTCGCCGCGAATGACGGTGATCGTGGCGCGCGGGACGGACGATTTTCGCGTGGCGCTGACGCTGTGCGATACGGACCCGGGATGCCGGTCGGGGCAGGCGATGGTGGCAGATACCGCTGATGGCAAGCCACTTGCAGCGGATGGAGCGTTCAAGCTGATTCTGACGGAGGACAAGGCACCGGGGCGGTGGGTGCGGAATCTGGATGCGCTGACGGTGAAGAATCTGGGTGGGATGTAGGTTGGCGGTTAAAAGCTACCGGTGGCAAGAGGCGAGACGACGTTGAGATCGTGGAAGCTTTCGAAGTGAACACACTGATCGCGGGTGAGAATTCCATTCGCTATTTCAGGTCGAGTTTTTTCCAGATGCTGTCGACGCGGGCCTTGACGTTCGCGGGCATGGTGAGCATTTCGGGCCAGGGGCGGGTGAAGCCTTCGGCAGCCCATTTGCGGGTGGCGTCGATGCCCATTTTGCTGCCGAAGTTGGGCAGGCGGGAGGCGTGGTCCAGCGAGTCGACGGGGCCGAGGGTGAACTGGATGTCGCGCTCGGGGTCGATGTTGTTCGCCGTGCGAAGGGTGACTTCGCCGACGTCCTGCACGTCGCAGTCCTCGTCGACAACGATGATGCACTTGGTGAACATGGCCTGGCCGAGCGACCAAATGGCGCTCATGACCTTGCGCGCCTGGCCCGCGTAGCTCTTGCGGATCGACACGATCATGAGGTTGTGGAAGACGCCTTCCGCGGGCAGATTAATGTCGATAATTTCGGGGATGGTGAGGCGCATGAGCGGCAGGAAGATGCGCTCGACGGCCTTGCCCATCCACGCGTCTTCCATGGGCGGCTTGCCGACGACGGTGGCGGCGTAGATGGGGTTTTTGCGGTGGGTGATGGCCGTGAGATGGAAGACGGGGTAATCGTCGGGCATGGTGTAGAAGCCGGTGTGGTCGCCGAAGGGGCCTTCGCTGCGGAGCTCGCCGATTTCAACGTAGCCCTCGAGAATGTACTCGGCGTGCGCGGGGACCTGCAGGTCGACGGTTTCGCACTGGACGAGTTCCATGGGCGCCTGGCGGAGGAAACCGGCGATGAGGAACTCCTCGATCTCCGGCGGCGCGGGCACGATGGCAGAAAAGGTCATGGCCGGATCGGTGCCGATGGCGACAGCGACGTCCATGCGCTCGCCGCGGATTTTGTTGAGGGTGACGGTGGGCAGGCCCTCGGTGGTGGCTGCAGCCATGGTGCCGCCGCCGGTCATGGCCATGAGGTTCACGCGGTCGGCATCGGTGACTGCGGCCGCGCGCATGCGTTCGCGCAGGTGTTCGGCAGCGTTCTTCTGGCGTTGCCAGTGCATGCCGGTGGTGCGCTCGTCATAGACCTGCATGCGGTACATGCCAGTGTTGCGCTTGCCGGATTTGGGGTCTTTGGTCATGACGAGCGGCAGGGTGATGTAGCGGCCACCGTCGCCTGGCCAGGTCTTGATGATGGGCAGGGCGAGCAGGTTGACGTCTTTGCCGGTGTGAATGACTTCCTTGCAGGGGGCAGCGCGGCGGTCGATGACTTTCGGGAAGAAGGAGCCGACTTCTGCCAACATGGGAAGGAGCTTGAGCTTGTCCAGCAGGCCGGTGGGCATCTGCGGCTTGAGCAGGACGTCGATACGCGTGGCGATGGCGTCGAGCGAGTCGGTTTGCAGGGCCATGCGCATGCGGCGCTCGCTGCTGAACTGGTTCATGAGGACGCGGGCGCCGGGATAGCCTTTGACGTTTTCAAAGAGCAGGGCGGGACCGCCGGCATTGGATGTTCCCTTCCCCATCTTCGCGCCACGGTCGGCGATCTCCGCCATTTCCAGGATGGGGTCGACTTCGACCTTGATGCGCTTGAGTTCGCCTGCCTTGTCCAGCTGCTGCAACCAGTCCCGTAAGTCGCGATATGCCACGCTTCCCTGCCCTCTGCGGGCTCGCTGGCTCGCTGTTGCTATGGTATCGCCGCAGAGAGTCAAATCGTTGTTCCTGCACGCGGCAGCGTTGCGCCGTGCGGAAGATTTGCAGGTGAGGGGTACTGTGCAACAAAAAGCCGCGCAACCATTTGGCTGCGCGGCGGTACTGCAGAATCAAGTTTAGGCAACTTTGCGCAGGCGATGCTCATTTGGCTGTTCTGCCGCACCTACAGTGCGCATCTGCTCAACTAACTGCTCTATGCGACGGTTGACCGGAGCATCGGCAGCAGCGATGACGGGCTTTCCGCCAAGGCGAACGATGAGGGCGTGAAGTTCCTTTTCGAGCTCACCCAAGAGCACCGAAACATCCTGCTCGACTGTGGCAGAGGACTCTTCCATGGCCGCCTTGCCGAGGCCACGGTGCATCCAGGCTTCCAAGTCGCTGGTTCGTGCCAACACAACATTACTTGGCGCACCTGGTGGACGGCGGATGGGCAGATTCAGAGTTTTCTCCCAACGCTGCACGGTGCGCACGCCTTTTCCGAAGAAGTGGGCAATCTCTTTCCAGGAACTCAGCATCTTGTTCAACGGTATCTCCAGCCGCGCCCATCGGCGCCAAGGTTTGCATGTGGGTAGGCTAAAGAGCCCGCCTCGTCGGAAACGATCTATTCCCGCCTACATGGATAGACGCTTCTGAAGGTAAAGGAGTTATCCCGCAATTTGAATTGCGATGGGGCGGTAAGGGTAGCGCATCCCGTACTATAGGGCCACACTCCCTTCCTCTGAGGAAACATGCACCTGACCGGACTCGACTGGGCCGTTATTGTTCTGTACTTTGCCGTCAACCTGGGTATCGGCTTTTTTTATGCGCGCCGTGCCTCTGGCGATGTGAGCGAATTCTTCCTTTCCGGCCGATCGGTGCCGTGGTGGCTGGCCGGAACGTCCATGGTTGCCACGACCTTTGGCGCGGACACGCCACTGGTGGTCACCGGGTTGATTTACAAACAGGGGATTGAAGGCAACTGGCTGTGGTGGTCATTCGCGTTGAGCGGCATGTTGACCGTATTCTTCTTCGCCCCGCTGTGGCGGCGTGCCGAGGTGCTAACGGATATGGAGTTCGCGGAGATTCGCTACTCTGGCAAGCCGTCGGCGTTTCTGCGTGGATTCCGAGCGCTTTATCTTGGCCTGCCGGTGAATACAATCATTATGGGCTGGGTGAACCTGGCCATGGCCAAAGTACTGGCGCTGACGCTGGGTATGGGCAAACTGCAGGCGGTGTTCGTGTGCCTGACGGTGACGCTGATCTATTCCACGCTAAGCGGCCTGTGGGCGGTGCTTTGGACGGACGTGGTGCAGTTCGTGTTGAAGATGAGCATGGTCGTGCTGCTGGCTTACTTTGCGGTGCGCGGCGTGGGCGGCATGGACGCGCTGATCGCAAAGGTGCAGGCGTCGGACATGGCACGCGGCGCACACTCCTTGAACTTTTTTCCCCACACGGGGGAGAGCTTCTTCCTAAGCTTCCTTGTACTGCTGAGCCTGAACTGGTGGGCGTCCTGGTACCCGGGCGCGGAGCCGGGCGGCGGCGGCTACATTGCACAGCGAATTTTTAGCGCCAAGGATGAGAAGAATTCGTTGGGTGCGACGCTGTGGTTCAATATTGCGCACTACGCTCTGCGCCCGTGGCCGTGGATTTTGACGGCGCTGGTGGCACTGGTGCTGCTGCCCGCGGCGGGCGACAAGGAGGGCGCATACATCCAGGTCATGATCCGCTTTTTGCCGCCGAGCCTGCGGGGGCTCATGCTGGCGGGCTTTGCGGCGGCGTACATGTCGACGATTGCGACGCACCTGAACCTGGGCGCGTCGTACCTGGTCAACGACGTCTACCGCCGGTTTTTGGTGGGCGACAAGGATGACAAGCATTATGTGAACGCATCGCGCGTGGCGACGCTGTTCTGCGCGATCCTGAGCGGGATTGCGACGCAGTATATGGATTCCATCTCGTCGGCATGGCGTTTTCTGATCGCCATTGGCGCGGGAGCGGGGCTGGTATTTATCCTGCGCTGGTTCTGGTGGCGCATCAATGCGTGGAGCGAGATCAGCGCCATGGTCGCGGCCGCGACGATTTCACTGACGCTGCAATCCACGCTTGGGGTGAGAATTGTGGGAGTGATCCACGGGATTGATGGACGCCTGCCGCTGGTGCCGTTGAACACCGAAGACCCGCACGGCTTCGCATGGCTGATGCTGCTGACCACGGGTGGAACGACCCTGGTGTGGCTGGCCGTGACGCTGCTGACGCAACCGGAACCCGTGGCAAAGCTGCAGAGCTTTTATGACCGAGTGCGGCCGCCGGCATTTGGGTGGTCTGCGTTTGCACCGGCGAGTGCGCGCGCCGAGAAGACCCTGTGGTGGAACTTTCTGCACTGGGTGCTTGGCTTCACGATGATTTATTGCACGCTGTTCGGCATCGGTAACCTGTTATTCCGGCGCGTGGCAGACGGCCTATTGCTGCTGGTACTCTCCGCGGCGTGCCTGGCGCTACTGTTCCGGAGTCTGAACCGGCAGAACTGGAGCATGTTTAAGTAGCGGAGGCGAGGTTGGATGCGGGCCTTGGACGGACCGTCGCGGTGGGTTTACGGTCCGCGGCGGCTTCCCCGCTGCGGACCACGGTGACGAGTTGAAGAAGCCAGACGCGACGGCGAAGATGCATGCGAACTGCCTTTCATGACGGTACCGCGCCCGGAGTACAGCGGAGGCGTGGGGGTTAGGCGCTGACGCGGAGGCTTGGTGCTTGATTCGGAGCGCGGCCAACGGGCAGGACGAGAGGCGCGCGAGAAGCTGGCAGGCGCTCTTCCGCGGTGCGCAGTTCCCGTGGCAGCACACGGTTGGCCTCGGGATCGCGCGCGACCACGACCCAGGCTTCCCGCACGTTGCGCACGCAGCCGATCACTTCCATCATTTCCTCGCGTGATTCCGCGTGCGACGCTTCGAGCGTCATGGTGAACATGGCGGCATAGAAGTCGCTGAGCGCCGCTGCCGGTTTGCCACCCAGGTCGGGCCGCAGACGAGCCTGCAAATACATGAGGATATCCAGGGAGCGCTTGACGGCGTAGCGCCGGTCGACGGTGTCGCGCTCTTCGATGGCGCGCAAGGCACGATACAGAAAGCGGATCCAGCCGTCGTACAGGCTCACAATGAGGTCAACGCCGGTTGCTCCGGTCAGAGCCTGTTCCTGGTAGGTCATGAAGCGTTCTCCTTGCTGGCGTTTGGGGTTATGCTCAGCTGCTGGTGTTGCCGGTGATGGCATCGAAGAGGGCGGTGATGCCCTTCAGGGTCGAGGGGATGGACTGGAGGATTTCGTTGGCGGTGGTCAGCTCGGTGGTGAGGTTGGTTTGGTACACCGACAGGCGCAATTCGAGATTGGTTTTGTTGTCGGCGAGTGTTGCCTCTTGACTGGAATTGTTCGTCGTGGCCAGGGCAAGCGCACCGGACCCCGTGCTGCCAAGATTGGTGAGTGTGGTCGTCAGGTTCTGGCCGAAGTTTCCCGCGGTTTGGAAGAAGGTGGTGATGTCGGAAAGACGGGTCGAGAGCGCCGTGCTGAGCGCGCTGGTATCGAGGGTCAGGGTGCCGTCCGTCCCCGTGGTGATGCCGAGGGTTGCGAGTGACATCGGCTGGGTTGCGCCTGCCGTGGTGCTGTAGGTCCCGTTCACGAAGCTGAGGGCGGCGGACAGGCTGCTTTGCAGCTGCTGAACGACAGGGCTGCCGAAGAGCGGCTGCGCGTTGCCACTGGAGTCCTTGCCCTCCTGCGCGGTCAGGTTTTTGGTGAGAGTGTTGTAGGCCGACACGAAGGTGCTGAGCGCGGTGGCGACGGAACTGGTGTCTGGCGCGATCTGCATGAGGACGGAGGCATGGGTCGTGTTGCCGCTGCTGTCGGTTGTGGCGGCAGTGGGTGCCAGCAGTTGAAAGGTGACGCCGGTGAGCGCGGTGGTGATGGTGTTGGTTGGGCTCGTGAGCGAGATGGAATCCAGCGTGTAGGCCGCATCCGCGCCCGCCGTCGACTCCTGAAACGAAACGGCGGTGCTGCTGCCGCTACTGCTGCTGGTTGTCAGGCCAGAGGAATCGACCGTCACCTCCCCTGCCGCGCCGCTGGTGTTGCTCGTAAGGGACAGGTATGACCCGCTGCTGCCGCTGACGATGCTGGCCGTGACGCCGGCCGAGGACGCATTGATCTGTGCTTTGACCTGCGCCAAGGTCGAGCCGGAAGTGATGCTGAGGCTCGTCGTTGCGCCGGAGCCGACCGTCAGGTTCAGCGTGCCACCGAGCGTGGCAGACGAGGCGATTGCGCTGGAATACTGCTGCGAGGTCGCGGCGATGCTGGAGATGGTCAGCGTGTGCGTGCCCGCCGCCGCGGTGGTGCCGACGCTTGTGAGTGCAAGTGTCGACGTGTCGGAGGTTGCGCCAGTCATGGCGGAAAGCACGCCGTCGAAACTGGTGAGCGAGGATACGGCCGTGGAGAGCGCCGACATGTTTGTGCCCAGCGTCGACAGGACCGTGTCCTGCGCCTGCAGCGCTGTGGTTTGGGTGGCCCAGGCGGTTTCGGGCGTGCGTTCCACGGCCATGATGCTGGCGACAGTGGTCGCCACATCGAAACCGGTGCCGCTGGTTGCCGAGCCGAAGCTGATGCCGACCGTACTCATGCTGCAAACCCCTTGGTGCCACCAAAAGCGTTGGCGAACCAGCAACGTGCACGGTTGTGACCACGTTGCGGTTCGCCAGGTTAAAGATTCATAAGAGTGAAGGCGACGGGCGCTACCGGCAGTTTTTCCGGGCGCCGCTTCCCTTCCTGTCGCTGCTTTTTATTGCAGCAGCTTCAGAACTTCCTGCTGTACCGAGTTTGCCTGGGCCAGCGCGCTGATACCGGTCTGGCTGAGCACCTGGTACTTGGACAGGTCGGACGCGGCCTGTCCGTAGTCGGTGGCGCGGATGTTGTTCTCAGCCGCCGTCAGGTTGGTCTGTTCGTTGCTGGCGACCGACTGCGCGGAGGTGATCTGGTTGATGCTGGCACCGATGGAACCACGCTGGAAGGCCACGTCGCCGACCGCGGTCGTGAGCTTGACCAGAATGCTTGCGGAGTGAGCGGCGGTATCAAGCGCGGTGTAGCCGGCTGCGGTAAAGTCTGCGCCTGCACCGCTTCCACCGGCCGTTGCCGTTTCCGCGAAGGTATTGCTGGGGGACAGGGTGACGTTATTGCCACCGTTCGCACCGGCAGCGGTGTTGGGGCCGGTGAGGACGAGGTTGTTGCCGCTGACCGACGCGGTGATTCCTGCTGCAGCAAACGAGGAGCTGGCGGCGTTGATGGAAGCACTGACAAAGCTCAACGAACTGCCGGCAGCGAAGCCGAGGGAAACGGCCGCACCGTTGCCGACCTGGACGGAAAGCGTGCCGGAGAACGTGTCGGACGCACTGCTGGTGGAGATGGTTGAGGTACCGGCTGCTGAGGCTGTAGACGCCGTCGTGACTGCAAGCGTGGGCGTGGAGAGGCCGCCGGCCTGCGTCTGGCCAACGGAGGCACTGGACAGCCCACCGACGGTCTGACTGTATACCTTGGAGCCGGAAGCCGTACCGTCGGACACGAAGAAGCTGCGCGATGCGTTGCTGAATACGGCCGAACCGTTGAAGTTGGTGGTGGAGCCGATGGTGTTGATTTGACTCAGGATGTTCTGGTACTCCTGGTTGGCCGACGAGGTCTGGCTGCTGGACAGGGTACCGTTGGCCGACTGGGTGGCGAGGGTGATGGCGCGGTCGAGCAGCGAGGTGACCTGCGACAGGGCGCCGTCCGCCGTCTGCAACAGGCCGACGGCATCGCTAGCGTTGCGGGTGGACTGTGCGAGTGCGGTGGAATTGGCGGCGAGACCGTCGGCAACGGCGAGGCCAGCGGCGTCGTCTGCACCGGAGTTGATGCGCGAACCCGAGGACAGCTGCTGGAGTGTCTTCTGGAGGCTGCTCTGGGTGCTGGACAGATTGTTCTGCGCGTAGATGGCAGAGATGTTATTGAGGACTCCGAGCGACATGGGTGATGCTCCTATGGGGTTTGAGGTGGTTACTGCGCCTCATGACTCGGCGCTCACAACCTGTATCGGACTTGTGCACAGGAACATGAGGATTTTGCTTGCATTGTTTTTTGGAAGGCTGTATCAGAGTGTGGCTTCATGTTGTTTGCCTGCTGTAAGTAGGGTGTGTTGGAGGGGCCGCCAGGCGGAGCTGCGGAGAGGCGAACTTCTTTTGCGGGAATGTCCTGAACTTCGACACTGCTGCTGCCGATAGACAGACGGGAGCGACCCGAATGATTGAATTGACGCGGTTGAATGGAAACCCTCTGCTGGTGAACTCTGACCTGATCAAGCTGGCGGAGTCCATTCCGGATACAACGTTGACGCTTGTGACCGGAGACAAGCTGGTGGTGCTGGAAAGCTGCGCGGAGGTGTGGGAGCGGACGCGCCAGTGGCGCGCCGGCTTGCTGCAGGCGGCGTGGCCGACGGCGGACAGCTCTCTCGCAGCGCATGGCGCAGGCCGCGCGGCGCACATGCACGCCCAGGCCGAAGCAGAAGCGAACGCGTAACCGCGCACACACGGAGGAATAGTTATGGATCTTGCAAGTGTTGGTGGCATTGTGCTCGCACTCGGTGCCATCCTTGGCGCCATGTTGATGGAGGGCGGCAGCATCGGCCAGGTGTCGCAGCTGACGGCGGCCATGATCGTGATTGGCGGCACGGCGGGAGCGGTGATGGTGCAGTTTCCGCTGGATATCTTTCTGGCCGCGCTGAAGGGCGTGGTCGGCGTGTTCATGCACAAGGGTGCGGACAGCGAGAAGATTCTGGCGCAGCTGGTGGAGTTCGCGAACAAGGCGCGCAAGAGCGGCATCGTCTCGCTGGACGGCGATCTGGCGACGGTGACCGATCCCTTTCTGAAGCAGGGATTGATGCTGGCTGTCGATGGCACGGAGCCTTCGGAAGTGCGCAAGATCATGCAGCTTGAGCTGGACAACAAGTCGGAAATGGAAGAGAAGATTCCGCAGGTGTTTGAGTCTGCCGGGGGATTTGCGCCGACGGTCGGCATCATTGGTGCGGTGCTTGGCTTGATCCAGGTCATGCAGCACCTGGATAACATCGACGAGGTCGGCAAGGGGATTGCCGTTGCCTTTGTGGCGACGATTTACGGCGTGGCGCTGAGTAACCTGTTCTGCCTGCCGGCCGCTGGCAAGCTGAAGATTCGCCACAAGGAAGAGACGATGGTGAAGGAGATGATGCTGGAGGGTGTGGTGAGCATTCTGGAAGGCCTGAACCCACGCATGATCGAGACCAAGCTGCGGACGTTCCTGGCGCATGGTGCCGCGGAAGCGAAGGCCTAGCCATGGGAAAGAAGAAACATGCCGAACATGTAAACCACGAGCGCTGGCTGGTGAGTTATGCCGATTTGTTGACGCTACTGTTCGCCTTCTTTGTGGTGTTATTCGCGAGTTCGGTGAGCGACAAGAAGAAGACGGCGCAGATGGCTTCGGCGATGCAGACCGCATTTACCGAGCATGGCGTGTTCGACGCGCATGCCGCGACGCCCCCGCTGGAGTCGGGAGCGGGTAATAGCCAGGGAACGCCCGCGCCGCTGATGCAGCCGGTTCAGACTTCGGCCGAGGCGGGCGGTGGCGGCAAGGGCGCCGGTGGCGGCGTGGGGGACAAGAGCGGCAGCGGCTCCGGTGGGGGCAAGGCCGTGCAGCAGCAGGTGCAGCAGGCGTTGAGCAAGGCACTGACAAACGGTTCCGCAACCGTGCACCAGACGGCGGAGGGGCTGACGATTTCGCTGCATGAAGCGGGGTTTTTCGGCTCCGGCACGGCAGACATCGATCCGCGCATGGTGCAGATGCTGGCAGCGGTGGCGGCCTCGCTGCCGGATCGCGACCTGCGCATCGAGGGCCACACGGACAACCAGCCGATCCATAGCGAACGGTTTCGGTCGAACTGGGAGCTGTCGACCGCGCGCGCGGCGGCCATTGCCGAGGTGCTGATGAGCCGCAGCCACGTTGCGCCGCAGCACTTTTCGCTGGCGGGTTACGGGCCGTTTCGGCCGGTCACAGGGAATGACACGGCGGCCGGTCGGGCGCAGAACCGGCGGGTGGATATCGTACTGCTGGGCAGTGGCGCGGCGGAGAACGCCGCGCACCCGCGCGATGTCTCGTCGGTGGCGTCGCACAACGGTAAGGCCGGGGACAAAGATTTGCCGAGCGTGCCGTTCGCGGGTGCGCCTCCGTCGGCTCCCCGCGCACCGGAGCCTGCCATCCCGCGCATTCTTCAGCTTGCGCCTGCCGCGGATCGTGCTGCCGCCCGCTGAGTGAGTGGAGGGTGCCGCCGATTTTCGGTTATGCGGCAGTCGCTTCGTTGCGGTGCTTGAGGTGCGACCAGACGAACCACGCGATACCGGCCAGCAGCAGGACGAAAATGACCGCGTCGGCCTTGTGCAGCACCTGCTTGAGCGGCGATTTCGGGTCGTTCCAGCTGGCGCCCGCCTTCATGCCGACGTACGCGAGCGCGAAGCACCACGGCCAGGAGCCGAGAAACGTGTAGATGTGGAAGCGGAGCTGCGGCATGCGCGCGATGCCCGCGGGTAGGGCAATAAACGTCCGGACGACGGGGAGCAGGCGGCCGATGAGCACGGTGATGTCGCCGTATTTTTGGAAGTAGTGGTCGACGCGGTCGAGGTCTTTGTGGCTCATCAGCACGTAACGACCGAACTTTTCCACGAGTGGGCGGCCGCCATGGGCACCGATCCAGTACGCGACGACGGAGCCTAAATTGCAGCCGATAGCGCCCGCGGTGGCGGCGAGAAACAGATTCATCTTGCCTTGGTAGACCACGTAGCCGGCGAATGGCATGATGATTTCGCTTGGCAGCGGAATGCAGGCGGATTCAATGGCCATGAGCAGGGCGACGCCAGGGTAGCCGATGGCCGCGATGAGGCCGGTGACGTAAGGCAGCAGGAAATCGATGATCTTTTCGGTCATGGAGCGGGACGTGGCCTCTTGGGGTACACCGCAGTATATCGGTCGGCAGAGGGCATTGCATGCCGGCATTGGTTGCGGCGCGGCACGGCGGCTCGTATCCTTGGAGGATGGCAGAGACCGTAACCCCCGACATCACCCAGCCGACACCCACCGTGACGCCCGCGGCCACCCCAGCACCCGCTGCCAGCGCACGTCCTGCGACGCACGGCGGACCCGCGGTGAAGCGGCAGATTGTGGCGTTCTCCTTTTACAAGATCATGCCGGAGTGGCGGCGCCTGCCTGCCGAGGAGCGCGCGGCGCATAAGGCTGCGTTCATCGAAGTGCTGCAGCGCTGGAACAAGCTGGGCGAGTTTTTGTCGCTCACCTACTCCACCGTTGGCACGCGCGGGGATGTGGACTTTTGCGTGTGGTCGATCTGCTATTCGGTGGAAGAGATGAACCGGATGCGGTCGGAGCTGCTGGCGACGCCACTGGGCGGGTATGTGAATACGCCGCATAATTTCTTGTCCATGACCAAGCGGTCGCAGTACCAGATTGACCGCGAGGATGAGAGCGAAGGCGAGGGCCGTGGGGCAATTCGGCCGGGCGGCCACAAGTACATCTTTATCTATCCCTTTTGGAAGACTCGGCCGTGGTACCTGCTGAGCATGGCGGAGCGCAAGCGGCTGATGGACGAGCATATCCGCGTGGGGCTGAGCTTTCCGCGGGTCAAGCTGAATACGACGTATTCGTTCGGCATCGACGATCAGGAGTTTGTGGTGGCGTTTGAGACCAATTTCCCTGAGGATTTTGTCGACCTGGTGCAGCAGTTGCGCGATACCGAGATCTCGCTGTATACGCTGAAGGATTACCCGATCTTCTCGTGTGTGCGCCTGTCGCCGCAGGACATGCTGGATCGGCTTGGGTAGGAAATGGCGAAGGCTGCGGCAGTCAAGAAACCGGTGAAGACCGCCGAGGCTAAAGCGGTGAAGGCGCGGAAGATTGCGGCGAGTGAGCCTGTCGCGGAAAAGGTGCGGCCGGGTAAGACGAAGAAACCGCTTGCGCCTGCGCGCGTGGCGGCGATTCTGGATGCGTTGCAGAAAACGTATCCCAACGCCGTGTGCGCGCTGACGCACAGGGACGCGTGGGAACTGACGGTGGCGACGATTCTTTCGGCGCAATGTACCGATGCGCGCGTGAACATGGTGACGCCGGAGCTGTTTCACACGTATCCGACACCTAAGGTCATGGCGCAGGCGACGCCAGAGGCGCTACAGGAAATTCTGAAGAGTCTGAGCTTTTTTCGGCAGAAATCAAAATCTCTGGTCGCGGCGGCGAAGCTGGTGACGGAGGAATTCGGCGGCGAGATCCCGCAGACGATGGACGAAATGCTGCGCATTCCGGGTGCAGCACGCAAGACGAGCAACGTGGTGCTTGGGTCGTGGTACGGCATCGCGTCCGGCGTGGTGGTCGATACGCATGTACTGCGGCTGTCGCGACGGCTGGAGCTGACGGGGAATGACGATCCCGTGAAGGTGGAGCGCGATTTGATGGCAATTTTGCCACAGGATCGGTGGATCGATTTCTCACACCAGCTGATCCACCACGGCCGCCAGATTTGCGAGGCGCGCAAGCCAAAGTGTGCGGAGTGCTCGCTGAAGACGGAGTGCAATTCCAGCGACAAGACATGGGCCTCGCACTAGGGGCGCGCATCTCAGGTGCGAGATACCGCCTGGCGCAGGTAGCGCGCGAGTTCGCTGGCGAAGACCTCGACCTGGGCGGTGGTCGACTCCATGGAGGGTTGATGGCCGAGTTCCCGAAGTGTGGCCGAGGTGATGGGGCCGATGGAGGCGAGCGCCACGTTGTGCGGCAGCCTTACGCCTGCGGCGTCACACAGCTCCAACAGGTTGCGGACCGAGGAGGAGCTTGTGAACGTGATGGCATTCATCGCAGGTAGCTCGCGGCGCAGGCCGTCCACCGATTCGGCAGGAACGACGGTGCGGTAGGCGGTGGCGATGGTCACTTGAGCGCCGGCACGTTCCAGCTCGGTCGGCAAAACGTCGCGCGCGCTTTCCGCACGGATGAGCAACATGCGCTTGCCTCGTGCCTGGGGTCTTAAGGCGCGGGCAAAAGACTCTGCGACTGCGGTTTCAGGCTGCAGATCGACGCGCAGGCCGGCGTCGCGAAGGGACCGGCTGGTCGCGGCACCGATGCTAGCGATACGGCAGGGCACCTCTTCGACGCCCAGATCTTCGCGCTGTTCCGCAAAGACGGCAACTGCGTTTGCCGAGGTAAACAGCAGCCAGTCGAAGTCTTCCAGCCGCTCCAATGCTTCATGCAGCGAGGCGTAGTCGTCACTCGGTGGCTCCAACGCAATGGCGGGAATGCTGACGACCAAGAGGCCAAAGGCGGCCAGCGCGTCGGCCAGTGCGGAGGCCTGGTGCGCGGCGCGTGTGACGAGGACCCGTGGGGGCGGGGTGAAGCTCACAAGGCGAACACGGCGTCGGCCGGATCGCGGTGGGTGCCGGCAAGGAGTTCACGCGCGCCGCGAGCGGCAAGGGTTTGCGCCATGCGGGTACCGAGCGACTTTGCCGACTCGCCCGGCTCAGACAGCAGCGAAACGACAACCATCTCTTCGCCATCGGCGGCCGTAACGTTCGCCAGCAGGACGGCGTCACCGGCTGCGTGGGGATGGCCCTTTGACGTTAATGTGCAGAGCGCGCCGACCGGCAGCGAGCAACCGCCGCCCAGCGCATGTAGCGTCCAGCGCTCCGCCTCCGTGGCGTAGCTTGCGGCAGCATCGTTCAGGGGTGCAACAGCCTCGCTAACGGCGTGGGCGTCGGCAAGGATTTCAACAGCGAGCGCGCCCTGGCCTGGTGCCGGGCATAGCACGTCCGGGTGGAAACGCTCGCGAATCCAGTCAGACTGGCCAGCAAGATCTGGGTCGGCCGAGTGCGTGTCGTCGTCGGGGTGGGTCACGCACTCAAAGTGCGGCGCGCGGCCAAACTCCGGGTGCGCGGGATCGAGGAGGACAGGTCGCAGCAGCGCGGGACCGAGCCGGTCGATACCAGCACAGGCAAGCACCAACGCATCGCAGTCGCCGCGGCCGAGTTTGCGCAGGCGGGTGTCGATGTTGCCGCGGATGGCAACGAAGCGCAGGTCGGGCCGGTGCGCCAGAAGTTGCGCAATGCGCCGTGGCGAGGTGGTGCCGACGCGCGCACCCTCGGGCAGCGTATGCAGTTGCAGCCAGTCGGGACACAGCAGGGCGTCGCGCGGGTCGGCACGCTCCGGCACGGCGGCAATGTCGAACCGGTCATCGAGGACGGTGGGCAGGTCCTTCAGTGAATGCACGGCGAGGTCGATCGTACCCGCTGCGAGAGCCTCTTCAATTTCCTTGATGAAGATACCTTTGCCATCCAGCTCCGCAGTGATGGGGTTGGCGGCAGCAAAGGCCGGGTCCTGCATGCGGTCGCCGATGGTGCGGATGAGCAGAATTTCCGTCGTGTGGCCAAGTCCACGCAGGCGCGCTGCGATGTGGTTGCTTTGCCAGAGCGCGAGTTTTGAGCCGCGGGAACCAATGCGCAGGTGCATGGCTTTAGTGTATCGCCGCCACACGCACGAGCGCCTGCATCGATAGAGCGATGCAGGCGCGTGGGGAAGCCGTTACTGCCAGTTGTGTGTCTTGCCGTTGCGCTTCGGGTCTTGCGGCGGTTCATTCAGCGTGCCGGGCTCACGACCCTGCTTGCCGTAGCCTTCCGGCGAGGTGTGTGCCTTGCCAGCAACCTCGGTGTGCGCCGCGTGAGACTTGGCGTGATCGCCGTGTTCCGCTGCCGGAATAGCGTTGTTTGAGGCGTCGAACGCCTCCATGGCTTCTTTGCTGTCTTTGCTTTGCGACATGAGAATCCTCTTTTGTTTGATCGTTTCTGCTGGTTGCGTCGGGTTACTCTTGCAAGCGCTTACGCGCCCCGTCCGCGATCTCGGGCGTGATGCCGGCGGCGCTTTCGTCCACCGGTTCGTCGCCGAAGTCCCGTGCGCCGTACTCGTAGTCGGTGCCGCCGTCGGTTTGCTGTTTGCCGACGGGCAGGCGTGTGCGCTCTTCCTGATTCAGGCCCCAGCCCTGCTCGTGCGCGTTCGAGCTGGTCAGACCGTGAACATGGTCGCCGAAGCCGCGCGGTTCGTTGCTGAACGGTCTTTGCTCGTCTGCCATGACTTACCCCAACAAGTGAGATGGCGTACGGGCGGCTTGCGTGGCTCGGACTAGCGGTTGCGTTCGAACATGCGGCGGATTGCGGCCATGGCGCCGGTGTCGCCAGAGTTTGCTGCCTCACGCATGCCGGAAATGGGCGCATGCAGAAACTTGTTCATCATGGACCGTGTGACCGCGTCGACGGCTGCCTGCTGCTCCGGCGTGAGCGACGCCAGTTTGCCGCGGGCACGTTCGAGCTCGGCGAGGCGCATTTGTTCGGCACCCTGCTGCAGGGCGACAATGGCCGGCACCGCGTCGAGGGTCTGGAGCTTTTGTTGGTAGCGGAGAACTTCCTCGCTGACGATGCGCTCGGCGTCCGCGGCCTCTTTCGTGCGCTCCGTCAGGTTGCTGGCGGCGACCTGCTGCAGGTCGTCGATGGAGTAGACGAAGGCGCCGTCGACGCGGTTGACGGCGGGATCGACATCCCGCGGGACGGCAATATCGATGAAAAAGACGGGCTTGCCTCTGCGTTTGTGGAGGATCGCCTGTGCCTGCGCAACATCGAAAAGGTGGCGACCGGCGCCGGTGGAGGTGACGATGATGTCGGCCTTTGGCGCGTGGACCTGCAGGTCGTCGAAGGGAACGGCGAGGCCGTGGAACTCCGCCGCGAGCTTCTGAGCGCGTTCGGGCGTGCGGTTGGCGACGAGGATGGAGTCCGCACCCTGGGCGATGAGGTGGCGCGCGGCGAGTTCGCTCATCTTGCCAGCGCCAACCAGCATCACCTGCGACTTTTCCAGCGAGCCGAAAATGCGCTTTGCCAGGTCGACGGCGACGGAAGCGATGGAGACGGAGGAGGAGCCGATCTCCGTGTCCGTGCGCACCCGCTTGGCGACCGCGAATGCCGATTGCAGCAGGCGCTCGAGCGTGGTGCTGACCGCGCCGACCTCGCGCGCGACGGAGTAGCTTTCCTTCACCTGGCCGAGGATTTGCGGCTCGCCGACGACCATGCTGTCGAGCGAGGAAGCGACGCGGAAGAGGTGACGCACGGCCTCCTGCTCGCGGAATTCGTACAGATGCGGCTCGAGCAGGCGAGGCGTCAGCGCGAAGTACTCCTGCAAAAAGATGCGTGGATCACTTCCCTGCTCTTCTTCGACCAGCAGTTCGACGCGATTGCAGGTGGAAAGGATCAGCGCCTCGCGCACGCCGGGCTGGTGCGCCAGCGAACGCGTTGCCGCGGCGAGGCCACCGGCGGGAATGGCAAGCCGCTCGCGTACGTCAAGCGGCGCGCTGTTGTGATTGACGCCGAGCAGACGCAGGCTCACGGGCGGCCTGCAAACCGGTGCACGGTGGAGACCTGGTTGGCCGACCACACCGCCAGCATTACGACAAAGACGAACGACGAAAGCCATACGGCACGGCGGCCGCGCAGGCCTGCACTGCGGCGAATGGCGATCATGGCGACAAAGACCAGCCACATCGCAAACGATAGCAGGACCTTGGGATCGCGGAAGTAGACCGCGCCATACTCGCTTGCGGCCAGCGCGGACCCGATGAGCAGGCCGCCGGTCATGCAGGGCAGCCCGACGAGAAGCGCGCGCAGGCCGATCTGGTCTGTGGTTTGCAAAGGGGGCAGGCGCGACAACAGGCCACCACGCGAACGCGACTTCAGCCGCTTCTCCAGTAGGAGGTAGAGCACGCTTGAAAGGAGCGCCACGATGAGAGCTGCATATGCGGCAAGCAGAAGGACGATATGCAGCGTGATCCAACCGGAGCGCAGCAGAGGTGCCGCAAGTTCCCGCCGGCCCGGTGCAAAGGCCGGCAGCAGGCCCAGCAGAAACACGATGGGCAGCAGGACGACGCCGATGGTCAGCGTGCGGTATACCGCGTAGACCAGCAGAAAGGCGGCGGCAAGCAACAGGCCGAGCACTGCCTGCACCTCGCTTGCGCTGACCGGCACGAAGTGGTGTGCGGCGCGCAGCATCTCTGCCACGGAAACGAAGTGGAATAACAGCGCGGCAATGGTTGCGGGGAGGGCTACGTGCTTCCACGCCGGGCGGTCATACAGCACGGCAGGCAGTACCGCCAGCGAGGCGATACCGTATAGCACGACCGCGAGTTGTAGCCAGAACAGCGACATAGCCTAAGAAAAGGATGACAAAGGTGTATGCCCGGTCGCATCCATCTATCAGTATAGGCGGTCGCTGATCGGCTGTTGTGGCTGTGGGGAGGCCGAAATACAGCGCTCCGTTGTTCACCTCTTGCAAATGGAAACCAGGAGGCACACCCTTTGGTGCGCTTTGCATCCATCTGTGTGAACCGGCCGAGTGGCTCGCCGGAACTATTTCAGTGGAGGCAAGACATGGATTTTAATCTGGAAGGCGATAAGCGCGTACAGGCCGGCGAAGCAGAAGAAGGCAAAGTCACGGCGTACATCGAGAGCTATACCTCAAAGGTGCCGAGCGGCTACTTTCTGGCCGCTGCCGCCGCGTCCATCGTAGCGTCCGTATCGTTCAAGATCGCGAAGAGAGACAATGCTGCTCTGTTTGTGGGTCAGTGGGTCGCCCCGTTTTTGATCCTCGGTATCTACAACAAGCAGGTGAAGCAGCACGGCAGCGACGCTTCTCACAAGAACTAAGATTCGTTGCTCTAAGTGTTTCGCGCCAGCCCCCACACCGGGGCTGGCGCTTTTGCGTTGTGCGCGCTGCGGCTATGCTGAAACCTGCGCCCACCGTGGATACCCCTGCTCACACCCCGAAACGCACCCTGGCCGATGCCGCCGCAACGCCGGTTATGCGCCAATATGCGGCTGCCAAGGCGGCACACCCGGATGCCCTGCTGTTCTTTCGGATGGGAGACTTCTACGAACTTTTCTTTGAGGATGCGGTGGTTGCCGCGCGCGAACTGCAGCTCACGCTGACGGCGCGCGACAAGGAGAAGGCGATTCCGCTGTGCGGCGTGCCCTACCATGCTGCCGAAAACTACCTGCAGAAGCTGCTGCGGCGGGGCTACCGCATTGCCATGTGCGAGCAGGTGGAAGACCCGAAGCTAACCAAGACGATTGTGCGGCGTGCCGTGACGCGGGTGCTGACGCCGGGCACGGCGCTGGACAGTGGGTTGGGGGCGTCGGAAAACAACTATCTGGCCGCGCTGACGGTATCGGCAAAGGGCGACGCGGCCGGCATCGCCCTGCTGGACCTTTCCACCGGAGAGTTTCGCACGGCGGAGTTTCGCGGCAAGACCGCACTTGCCGAGGCGTGCGAGGAGATTGCGCGGAGCCGTGCGCGCGAGTTACTGCTTGCCCAGAACCTGCGGATTGGCACGACGCAGCCGGCGCTGGATGGGTCGGAGACGCGACCGCCGGGCGAGGACGATCCCATCGCGGAGATGCTGTCGTCTGTCCGCACCAAGACACCGCTGGAGGACTGGGTTTTTACCGCGGAGTACGCCGTGCCGCTGCTGGAGGGTCACTACCGTATGCCTTCGCTGGAGGGCTTTGGGCTTGCGGGGCGTGTGCAGGCGGCGACGGCGGCAGGTGCGATTCTGCACTATCTGCGGCAGACGCACAACGAAGAACTGGAGCACCTGGACACGCCGCGCACGTACGAACGCGCGACCACGCTGGAGCTGGACGCGGTGAGCATGCGGAATCTGGAGCTGGTAGAGCCGCTGTTTACCGGCGAGTCGCAGCAAACGACCCTGTGCTATGCGGTGGACCACTGCCGCACGCCCATGGGCAAACGGCTGCTGCGCCAATGGCTGCTGCGGCCTTCGCTGCAGGCGGCAGAGATCGAGGCGCGCCATGATGCCGTCGCGGAGGTCGTTGCGTCGCTGACGACGCGCGAGCGTTTGCGCCGGGGCTTGGAAAGCATTCTCGACCTGGAGCGGCTGCTTGGCCGGCTGGCGCTGGATTCTGCCGGTCCGCGCGACGTGGTTGGGCTCGGTCGGACGCTGTGTGCGCTACCAGCCGTCGCGGAGATTGCGGGAACGCTGCAGCAGGGCCGGTGGGCTGGGCTGCTGGCGGGATTCGATGCGTTGGCGGACGTCGCGACGTGGATCAGCCGCGTGCTTGTGCCGGAGCCGCCGCTCCGGCTGGGGGGGGATGGCGACAGCATCGCCGAGGGTGTGGATGCGGAGCTGGATGAACTGCGCGGGCTAAGCCGGGATGGGCGCGCCGCCATTGCCGCCATTGAGGAGCGCGAGCGCACGCGGACTGGGATTGGGTCGCTGAAGGTACGGTTCAACTCCGTGTTTGGGTACTACCTGGAGATCACGCGCAGCAACTTGGCGAACGTGCCGGCCGACTACGAGCGCAAGCAGACGCTGGTGAATGCCGAGCGCTTCACCACGCCGGAGTTGAAGGACTACGAGCGCAAGATTTTGACCGCGCAGGAGCGCATCGGCGAACTGGAGCGACGCATTTTCGGCGACCTGCGGCGCGAGGTGCTAGTCGCTGCCGGACGCATGCGCGAGACGGCACGGCGCGTGGCGGAGATGGACGTGCTGGTGAACTTCGCGCACCTTGCCGCGCTGCGCGGCTGGAATCGCCCGGAGATTGTGCCGCAGTCCGCCGTGCTGGAGTTTGCCGACGCACGACATCCCGTCGTGGAGCTTCGGCTGGAGGAAAACGGGGCGCGGTTTGTGCCGAATAGCGGCTACCTCGACGCCTCGGGTGCGGCGGAAGGCGCGACAGAAAGCGGGCCATCGCTTGCGCTGATTACCGGACCGAACATGGGCGGTAAATCGACATATCTGCGCATGGCCGCGCTGCTGGTCGTGCTGGCGCAATGCGGCTCGTTTGTGCCGGCGGCGCGCATGCGGCTCGGGCTGGTGGATCGCATTTATACGCGCATCGGCGCAAGCGATAACGTCAGCCGTGGGCGGTCCACGTTCATGGTGGAGATGACAGAAACCGCGGCGATCCTGAATACCGCGACGCCGCGATCGCTGGTGTTGCTGGACGAGATGGGCCGCGGCACCGCCACCTACGACGGCCTGTCGCTGGCGTGGGCGACGGTGGAGCATTTGCACGATCGCATCGGCGCACGCACGTTGTTTGCCACACACTACCACGAGCTGACGATGCTGGACGCGAAGCTGCAACGGCTGAAGAACCTGCGCGTCGCGTGCCGGGAAAGTGCGCATGGCATTGTGTTTCTGCACCAGGTGGAGAGCGGTGCCGCGGACCGCAGCTACGGCATTGAGGTGGCAAAGCTTGCAGGCCTGCCGCGCGATGTGATCGCCCGCGCGCGTGCCGTACTGAAGCTGCATGAGAAGGCGGAAAATGCGTCGACCGCCGCGGGTGCCGCGGCCGCGCAGATCGCCGCGCCACCGATGCAGATGACAATTTTTACGCCGCTGTCGCAGCGCGTCGTAGATCGCGTGCGCGAGACGGATGTGGACCGCATGACGCCGATGGAAGCGCTGCAGCTGCTTGCCGAGTTAAAGCGGGAGATCGCGGAATGAGCAAGGCAGGCGTGCGCGCACTCACTCACAGCGCGACAGTTGCACAATCATCGAAGCGTACTGCGCGACTTTTTCCGACACTTTCGCGATCATCGAATGATGAGGATTGGCGAGCATCGCAGAGGGCTCCAGCCACCGTTCCGGCTAAGTCGATGGTCGTCGCCGGCGTCATGAGCGGCACCTCCGCGGATGGGATTGATGTTGCCCTGGTGCGGATTACCACGTCCGCAGACGCGCGTCGACCCCGGCTTAAGCTGCTGGGCCATGCGTCATTTCCGTACCCGCGAGCGACACGTAATGCGGTGCTTGCGGCAATGGATGCGGAGTCTATTTCCGCTGCGGAGATGGCACGCCTGCATACGCGCCTGGGTGAGCTCTACGGCGATGCGATCGGCACGGCGCAGCAGCTGATCGGCGTGCGCGCAAAGCTTTGTGGCGTGCATGGTCAGACGATTTTTCACCAGGGCACGGCGATGAAGTACCTGGGCAAGCCGTTGCGCTGCACGTGGCAGATCGGCGAAGCGGCGGAGGTCGCGGCGCGCACCGGCCTACCCGTCGTGAGTGACTTTCGACCGGCAGACCTAGCGGCCGGCGGTCAGGGTGCACCGCTGGTGCCTGCGCTGGACCGGGCGCTATTTGCGCACGCAAAGCACAACCGCATCCTGCAGAACCTGGGCGGCATCGCGAACCTTACCGCGCTTCCGGCAGGTACGGACGCGGTACTGGCCTTCGATTCCGGGCCGGCGAATGTGGTCATCGACGGCGCCATGCAGCGGTTGTTCAGCAAGGCGTTCGACCGCAACGGCGCGGTCGCGGCGCGTGGCACGGTCGTACGCCCGGTGCTGGCGGCCGCGCTGAAGCTGCCGTACTTTGCGCAGCCTGCGCCGAAAAGCTGCGGCCGCGAGCAGTTTGGCGTGGCGTATCTGGATCGTTTCATTGCAGATTGCCGGGCGCATGCCGCTACCGATTCGGACATCGTTGCGACCGCAACGGCGCTGACCGCGGAGAGCGTTCTGCATGCGTATCGCACGCTGGTTTGGCCGTTCCTTGGGCAGAACGCGCCGCTCGCCCAGGCGACGGACTACATCGTTGCCGGCGGCGGCGCGCGCAACGCCACGCTGATGCGCCTGCTGCGCGACGGCCTGGAGCCGCTAGGCATGACCGTGCAGACAAGCGACGACCTGGGCATGCCGGCGCAGGCCAAGGAAGCCGTCGCCTTTGCGCTGCTGGCGTGGCTACGCTGGCACGGTCTGCCCGGCAACATTCCGGCGGCGACCGGTGCTGCGCGCGAGGTGTTGCTGGGCAAGGTGACGCTGCCGTGAAGATCAACCCTGCCCTTCTGCTGACCCTCGCATGCCTCGGCCTGCAGGCGTGCCATCGCGGGTCGGCGGCTGAACCGGACACCGTTGTGGTGGACATCGAAAACTCGCCGACGAACCTTGACATTCGCATTGGCTCCGACGCGCAGGCCGAGCATGTAGGCGCGCTGATTTTCGATTCGCTGGTGCGCAAGGACGAGCACTACCACCTGCAGCCCTGGCTTGCGGAGCGCTGGGATTGGCCGGATCCGCGCACGCTGGTGCTGCATCTACGCGATGGCGTGCGCTTCCACGACGGCAAACCACTGGAGGCTGCCGACGTCGCCTGGTCGATCGACAGCATGCACAATGGCGCGATCGTCACGTCGAAGGCGGGCAGTTTCGCGTCGGTCGATCACACGGAGACTCCCGACGCGCATACCTGCGTCGTGCACCTGAACCGGCCGGACAGCAGCCTGCTGTTCAACCTTTCCGATGGCCTGTCGGCGGTGGTGGAGCGCGGCGCGGGCAAGCGCATGGGCGACCATCCGATCGGCTCGGGGCCTTTTGAGTTTGTGTCGCAGACGGAGGATAAGGAAGTCGTGCTGCGGCGCAATCCCAGCTACTGGGCAGGTGCGCCGAAGATCGCGAACGTGCGGTTCGCCATTGTTCCCGACGGCATTACGCGCGCGCTGGAGGTGCAGAAAGGGTCCGCCGATGTCGCCAGCAACGCGCTCACTGCCGACACCGTGTACGCCCTGCGCACCATGCCGAACCTCGTAACGGAAGATCTGCCGGGTTCGGTCGTGAACTACATCACGTTCAACGTGACGGACCCGCTGCTGCAGGACCCGCGGGTGCGGCAGGCGTTCGCCTTCAGCCTGGACCGGCCGGCGATGCTGCACGCCCTTTGGCGCGACCACGCGACGCTTGCGGATACCCTGCTGCCGGCGCAGCACTGGGCAGCTGCAGCATCCGGCGAGGTGACTCACTATACCCACGACATTGCCCGGGCAAAGGCGCTGCTGGATGCCGCGGGCTACAAGCCGGATGCGCATGGGGTGCGGCTGCGGTTGACGCTGAAAAGCTCGACCGACGACACCATGCGCCTGCTCGCCGCAGTCGTGCAGCAGCAGGTGCGCGAGGCCGGCATCGAGCTTACGCTGCGGCAGAACGAATTCGGAACCTTTTATGCCGACGTGACCAAGGGCGCCTTCCAGATGTATGTGTTGCGCTGGCTGGGCGCGAACGAAGACCCGGACATCTTCCGTTATGCGTACGCCAGCACCAGCATGCCGCCGAAAGGAAGCAATCGCGGCCACTACCGCAACCCGCGCGTGGATGCATTGATCGCTGCCGCTGCCGCCGAGCAGGACATGGGGAAGCGACGGACGCTCTACGTGGACATCCAACGCATCCTGAGCGAAGACGAGCCGACGGTTGTGCTGTGGACGCTGGACAACGTGGTGGTGCACTCGCGCCGGCTGCATGGCGTGCATCCCGTCTCGTCGGGTACGTTCGACTGGCTGCGCACGGCGACGCTCGATTCCAGCGAACTACGTTGACGCGGCGCACGAGCTTTCGTACACTCGGAGAGGCGATTGCAGCGCACCCGCGCCGTCTACCGTACTCGCCAAGCTGGTTCCCCGGAACCGCGCGTGTTGCCTCTTCGTTCAACGGTAGGACAGTCGGTTCTGATCCGATCAATCGGGGTTCGAATCCCTGAGAGGCAACCACTTCACCACGCTAGCGGTCTGCCTGCGACCTGCACGCCTCTCCTCGCATCCACTATCCTGTACATAATGATTTTTCTCACCCGCAAAGCCGAGTTCTCGTCTGCGCATTTCTATCGCAATGCCTCGTGGACGCCGGAGCAAAACGCAGCTGCCTTTGGCAAGTGCGCTAATGCGTATGGGCATGGGCACAACTACACGCTCGAGGTAACGGTCGCCGGCGAGGTCAATCCGCTGACGGGCTTTGTTGTCGACCTGAAGCTGCTGAAGGACATTCTGGAGCGCGAGGTGGTGAGCGTATACGACCACCATCACCTGAACCACGAGGTGCCGGAGTTTGCCACCACGAACCCGACGACGGAAAACATTGCCGTGGCCATCTGGCGCAGACTCGACGGCAAGGTGCCGAATGCGCGGCTGCACCGTGTGCGCGTGTATGAGATGACCGACCTGTTCGCCGATTTTTACGGTGACTTCGATACGGCCCCGACATCGGGGAGCGGCGCATGAGCAGTCCCGCGCCCATCGTTCACTTCAGCCGACGCTACCGGTTCTCCGCATCCCATCGGCTGCACGTGCCGACGCTCACTGCGGAGCAGAACCGCGAGACCTATGGCAAGTGCAACAATCGCTTCGGGCATGGTCACAACTACTTCGTCGAGGTGACGGTTGCCGGACCGGTGCATGCCGAGACAGGGTTTGTGGTCGACATGCCTCGGCTCGACGCTTTGGCGCAGCGGGAGATTGTGGATCGCTTCGACCTGACTCATCTGAATGCCGACACGTCGTTCAACGGCGAGACCGTGCCGTCGACGGAGAACCTGGTGTTCGAGCTGGAGCGCGTTTTTCGTGAAGCGGTACCGCGGCTCGACGCCACAGGCAGGCTGCGGCTGGTTGCCATTCGTGTGGAAGAGACGAACAACAACAGCTTCGAGCTACCGTCGCAGCCGCCTGCGTTGCCTCGCAAGCAAACCGTGCGCGCCACAGAAAGCTACCAGCCATGATTGACACAACGCAGGACGGCATCGGTGCGAGCCCGACCGAGGAAGCCACAACAACCTCGCTTGCCAGCGCCAGCACGGAGAACATCTACCGCGAACTGCTGCGGCGGGTAGGCGAAGACCCGACGCGCGACGGCCTGCTGAAGACGCCGGACCGCATGCAAAAGTCGCTCGCCTTTTTGACGCGAGGCTATGCGCAGAGCCCGACGGAGATCCTGCGCGGCGCCCTGTTTGACGTGGATTACGACGAGATGGTGATCGTGCGCGACATTGAATTCTACAGCCTGTGCGAACACCACATGCTACCGTTCTTCGGCAAGGCGCACGTGGCGTATATCCCAAAGGGCAAGGTCATCGGCCTGAGCAAAGTCGCGCGGCTGGTCGACGCCTTTGCGCGCAGGCTGCAGGTGCAGGAGCGGCTCACGCGGCAGGTGGCCGATGCCATCGTGGAAGCCATCAATCCTCAGGGCGTGGCCGTCACCATGGAGGCGCAGCACCTGTGCATGATGATGCGCGGCGTGGAAAAACAGAGTTCCGTCACGACGACTTCGGCGATGCTGGGCGCCTTCCGCAATCAGCCGCAAACGCGCAATGAGTTCCTGTCGCTCATCCGCCGGACTCAGACGCTCTAAACGGGTCAACGCATCGATTGGTTGCCGGCGCAATCCCTTTTCGGGATAACACCTGAACGCCCAGATGGTGTTTTCGTTCGAGACTCCCTCGCCTGGCGTGATACTCAAAGCTCTCGTTTGTTTTGAGATGGCACACCCATGCACATTCCGGCCAGAACCCGGCGCGCGCGCGTACGCTCCGAGCGCGTGCAGCACCCGTCACGCCTGGCATTTCCTGTGCCCTGCGCCGCAGGGTCGTTGCGCCCGTGCGCCCGGCAATAAAGCAAACTGCTTGGCGTGCCGATAACCCACGCGACACCTTTTGCTGCGCCCGCAAGGCAAGCCAACTGAGGAGCATGGAACAGACGATCACCACGGAAGAGACGCACGCAGCTTTTGCCACCCTGGGACCCACCCTGAGGCAAGGCACGCTGACGCCGGCCGACGGCATGCCCGTGGCGGAAGCATCCACGGCCGCGGCGGTCCATACTGCCGCCGCGGTTCCGACGAATTACAAGAAGCTTGAATCCACGGCCATGAATGCCACGTTCTGGACCGTGATGGACTATGGCACGAGCACCTGCCTGCGCATTGTGAGCAGCCTGGTGATGACGCGGCTGCTGCTGCCGGCGGCCTTTGGCGAGGTCGGCCTCGTAATGACGCTCATCGTCGGGGTTTCGCTGCTGTCGGACCTGGGGCTTGCGCCAAGTGTGATCCAGAACAGGCGCGGCGACGAGCCTGCATTCCTGAACACGGTGTGGACCATCCAGGCGATGCGCGGCGCGGTGCTGTGGATCGTGGCGATGTTGCTCGCCTATCCGGCTTCGCGCTTTTACCATGACCCACACCTGTTGCGCGTGCTGCCGGTGCTCGCACTCATCACTGTGCTGAATGGCCTGAACAGTACCCGCCTGATCACGCTGTCCAAACATATGGGCGTCAAGCGCCTGTTCCTGCTCGACTTTTCCACGCAGGCGCTGTCTACGGTCATCACCATCAGCCTGGCGCTGCGATGGCACAGCGTGTGGGCGCTGGTGCTGGGAAACGTCGGCAGCAACGTGTATCGGCTGGCGCTGAGCCACACCCGCTTTGCCGGTGCCGGCCCGCGCAACCGCTTCGAGATCGACCGCTCGGCGGCCCGCGAGATCGTGCATTTCGGCAAGTGGATCTTTCTGGGTACGGCCGCGTTTTTCTTCGCGTCGCAGGCAGACCGGCTGGTGCTGGGGCGGCTGGTCTCGCTTACCACGCTGGGCATCTACGCGATCGCGTTCCAGATCTCCGACGTGCCGCGTGCCGTCATCAACGCGTTTTCCAACAATATCGGGCTGCCGTTTGCCTCCAAGTTGAACCACTTACCGATGCACGAGTTTCGCGTGCGTTTTCTGCGCTATCGCCGGTACGTGCTGCTGGCCGGGGCCGTGCTGCTGAGCACAATGGTCACGTGGGGTGGATGGGCCGTGACGAAGGTCTACCCGCCACGCTTCCACGATGCCAGCTGGATGATTCCGCTGCTGGCGCTCGGCCTGTGGCACACGCTGCTCTACAACACCACCGCGCCGGCGCTGCTGGCCCGTGGCATTTCGACGTACAACGCGGGTGGAAATGCCCTGTACGCCGCGTTCATGCTGATCGGCATTCCTCTCGCGTTTCACCGGTTCGGCATGCCCGGTGCCATCGTGGCGATCGCCGCCGGGGACCTGCCGCTCTACGTGATGACGCAGGTGGGTGCGGTGCGCCATGGCATGAAACCGTTACTGCAAGACCTGCTGTTGACGTGCGTCTTTCTTCTGCTGCTCGGCCTGCAGTTCAGCCTGCGGAGGATGCTGTGAGCCGCGCGACGCCGCTGCCGGTCGTGGAGGGCTGGACCACACGGACCGGCATGGCCACATACCTTCAGCTCGCTCCCGACACGCCTGGGCCCTCTACCAGTGAGGCTACCGGCACGGCAACGCTGGACACCGGCGCTGCCCTGGCGCGGCATGTGTGCGACTTCTGCCACGATCGAGGCGTGCCGCTGGATACGGTCGTGCTGGTGGCAACGCTCGCGCTGCTTTGCCGCGTCACCGAACAGCGCGACCTGCTGATGCAACACGCGGTCGCGGTGCCGGACAGCGCGGAATGCAATCTGCAGCCGATCCGCGCGTGGGTGGACGAACACACCACGTTCGACACACTGCTGACCGCGACCACGCAAAGCATACAGGGGACAGGGACCGATGTGGAGCACAAACGCTCCAGGGGGAACGTCAGCGGAGAGGCTCTGCCGATCGTTTTTCTTGGGTCGACGGACGCGTTTTCACCACCTCCCTTCTCCCTTGCCCTCAGCGTGCAGCAGGCATCATCGTGTGTCCGGCTGAAGCTTGTGTTCCGTACCGATCTTTACCGGCCTGCAACGGCGAACCGTTTTCTCGACATGCTCTTGAACCTGCTGACGGACGCACTTCAGGCGCCAGCAACGGCCATCGACGAACTTCTGCTGACATCGCCGGAGCAGCAAAATCTGCTGATGACTGCGGCCGCGGGACCGGCACTGAATACCGGTGCGTTCGAGCCGGTGCATGAGGCAGTCCAACGGCTTGCGCTGCTGCACCCTGCCCGCGTCGGGGTGGTGTGCGCCGGCAAGACGCTTACCTATGGCCAGCTCCTTGCGCGCGCATCGGCGATTGCAGAAGCAATCCTGGCCGCGGGCGTCAAACCGCGTGACCGCGTCGCCCTCTGCCTCACGCGCTCGGTCGACATGCCGGCCGCGCTGCTTGCGATTCTGTTGTGCGGCTGCGTGTATGTGCCGCTCGATCCGCTGTTTCCGCTTGATCGCATGGAGGCTGCGCTACGCGACGCAGAGGCCGCACTACTGCTGATCGATGGCGACGCCGAGGTGCCCGACATCGTGCCCGTACTGCGGGTCGACAACATTCCTGCCGCGCCGCTCGGAGCTCTGCCGCATGTCGCGACACAGGTAGACGACCTCGCCTACATCATCTATACCTCGGGCTCGACCGGAAAACCCAAGGGTGTCGCCATTTCTCACGGCGCGCTGCGCAGCCTGCTGTGTGCCGCGCAGCACACGCCGGGTTTTACCGCGGACGACGTGCTGGTCGCCATCACGACGCTCACCTTCGACATTTCGGTGATGGACATGTGGCTGCCGCTGTTTACCGGGGCCACGCTCGTGGTGGCGACGGGCGAAGAGTCGCGCAATCCACCGCTGCTGCAGACCCTGCTCGACTGCAGCGGCGCCACGATGATGGAGGCGACGCCCGGCTTCTGGCGCGCGATGGTCGATCACGGATGGACCACCCACGCCCCGGGTGCCGCACCCGTTCGCGTGCTGTGCGGTGGTGAAAGCATGTCGCGCGACCTGGCGGACCTGCTGCTCGAACGCGCGCCCGAGGTCTGGAACATGTACGGGCCGACGGAGTGCACGGTCTGGGTGTCTGCGACGCGCGTGCACGCCGGCACGGCACCGCCGGCGGTCGACCAGGCCATGCCCAACGCCCAGTTCTACGTGCTGGACCGCGCGCTGCAACCCGTGCCGCCGGGCATTACGGGAGAGCTTGTGATCGGCGGCGGCAACGTCGGCACGGGCTACTGGAATCGACCCGAACTCACCGCGGAAAAGTTCGTCCCGAACCCCTTCGGCCCAGGCAAGCTCTACCGCACCGGCGATCTTGCGCAGCACCGGCCCGAGGGTGGGCTGCGCCTGTTGGGACGCGCGGATTTTCAGGTCAAGTTGCGGGGCTTCCGCATTGAGCTCGGCGAGATCGAGCATGTGCTTGCACAGCACCCAGCGGTACGCGAAGCCGTGGTGGTGCAGCAGACGCTGCCCTCCGCGCCCGGCACACCGCCGTCGCAACCACTGGTCGCGTTTGTGGACATTGGCCCCAACGTCGCACCCCAGGACCACGCCGACCTCGCGGCCGCCCTGCAGGTTGCGTTGCGCAAGGCGATGCCCGACTACATGGTACCGGCGGCCATCGTTCCCCTGCCGGAGTTACCGCGCCTGTTCAACGGCAAGGTCGATCGCAAGGCGCTGCCCATGATCGTGACCGCAACGGCCCCACTGCCGGACACCGGCTACGTTGCACCCCGCGACTTTCTGGAACGCCAGCTTGCGCAGATCTGGCAGGAAACGCTCGGCATCGCGGAGGTTGGCGTCGAAACAAGCTACTTTTCCCTCGGTGCGGATTCGCTGACGGCGCTGCGCCTCATCAACCGCATCAATCGCACCTTTGCCATGCAGGTCGGCCTGTCGAACCTGCTCACCACCAACTCCATTGCGGCGATCGCCGGGCTGATTCGCGAGCGCCATACGCCCGGAGTCACGCGCGCCCTGGTGCCGCTGCGCACCACGGGCACACGCCCTCCGCTGTTTCTGCTGCACGGCGTGGGCGGCAACGTGCTCAACTTTATCGGCCTGGCCGGGCGCATGGACGCGGACCAGCCCGTCTACGCCCTGCAGGCGCAGTCACTGCTTACCGGGCAGCCGGCGCTACTCCGCCTGGAGGACATGGCAAGCCACTACATCGGCGAGATGCAGACCGTTCAACCGCACGGCCCCTATCATCTGCTTGGGTACTCCTTTGGCGGCACGGTTGCCGCGGAGATGGCGCGCCAACTGCGCACGCGCGGCGAAGATGTTGCGCTGCTTGCCATGCTGGATGCGCGCACGTTCGCCTTCGAACAGGCGTACGAGAACTCCTTGTCCACCCATGCCGCTGTCCAGATGAACATGGCGCGGCTGCAAAGCAACACGCGTACACTTTCCCGGCGCGACCGCGTACGCTACATTACCGGCAAGCTCATCACGCGGTCCGTGCGCTACACGTGTGTGCTGTTTCACAAGCTCGGCCTGCGCCGGCTGCCGTCGTGTCTCAAGGTGGCATGGGATGTAAACCTGGTAGCGCTCTGGCGATACAAGCCACGAGTTGATCCAGGAACGATGACCCTGTTTCGCGCCACGCAGCAGGATTTCGCACACGGCCCGCGGGATCTGGGATGGGCGCCGCTGTTTCTTGCGGGGGTCGGTATTCATGAAATCGACAGCGACCACGAGCGCCTGTTTCTGGAGCCGGCATTGGGCGACCTTGCGGCGCAACTCACCACGGTTCTCGCGGCGACATCTGCCGCCTCCACCCCGCACACTGCCGAAGAGGTGCACGCCTGATGCCCACTGAAACCACGCGCCGCCCCGGGTACATGGTGCTGTCGCCACGCGCGCTCAGCTACGCGACCCTCGCGCTGCACACGCTGCTAGCACACTGCGCGGACGACCTGCACCTGCACCTGATCACCGATAGTGCAGCCGACCGCACGCAGCTGGAAGACACGCTTGCATCGCTCGCTCCTAAAGCGCGGCATCGCTGCGAGGTCTTCAGCGAAGACGACCTGGCCGAGCGCGAGGCCGAGCGCTTCGCCGACCTGCCGCACCTGCGCGCCTTTCGCCACGGCCACCCCTGCTGGCGCAAGATCACCGATCCGCTGCTGCTAACGGAGCCCGGCGCGGAGATGATCCTGCTCGATCCCGATCTCTATTTTCCAAACCGTTTCCATTTCGATCCAACGCCGGCACGGGGCCTGTTGCTGATGTGGCAGCAGCCCAACTGCCTGCTGCCGGCGGAGGTGGTGGGCCGCGCCATGCAGCAGGACATCCCGCTCGCGCGCCATGTGGACATCGGCGTGGCGCACTGGCGCGTGATGCCAGGCGCAGACACCTTGCCCTGGTTGGACGGCCTCATCGGCCGGCTCGGCGGCACCTCGCTGCCGCGCGCCATGCACGTGGAGGCGATTGTGTGGGCGGCGGTCGCCATGCACGACGGTGGCGGCTCGCTCGACCCGGACCGCTGGGTCTGCTGGCGGCGATCGCAGAGCAAACGCGTGCGCCGCAAGCTGGGTGCGAGCGGCGAGGCCATCCTGCGGTCTGAGCCATGGAGCACGCTGAAGTGCTTCCATGCCGGCGGCGAAGCCAAGTGGTGGCTGCCGGAGATCGTGCGCGAGGGCGATCAGCCCCGTGACCTTTCGGACATCGCCAGTGCACCGCCGCGTCCGTTTATCCCGCTCACCGGCGCGCGATATGCGTGCGAGCAGGCGGCGAAAACATTCGTCGGCCAACTGGGCTATCACCGGTTCTTCGGCGCGCGCGCATGACCACGTCGTCCACCCTGCCGCTGCGTGTTCTCATCGTGGCGGAGCATGCCTCCATCCGCTTCGGTGGCGAAGCGTCGCTGCCCTTCCATTACTTTCGCGTGCTGCGCGCGCGCGGCGTGGATGCGTGGCTCATCGTGCATGAACGCACTCGCGCGGAGCTGCTGGAGGCATTTCCTGCGGATGCGGAACGCATTGTCTTTGCACCCGACACTACGCTGCACCGGCTGTTCTATCGCTGCTCGCTGCTGCTGCCACGGCGCATTGCAGAAGCGACCTTCGGCCTGGCCAATCAGTTTCTGACGCAGCGTGCGCAACGCCAGTTCGTGCGCGCGCTGTGCGTCAGCAACACGGTCGTGCACCAGCCCATTCCCGTGTCGCCGCGCGCGCCTTCGCTGCTATACGGAATGGGCGCGCCAGTGGTGATCGGCCCCATGAACGGCGGCATGGACTACCCGCCGGTTTTCCGCGGCGCGGAATCCGCAGTCGTGCGCCTGGGGGTTGCCGCCGGCCGTGCAGTCAGCGGCGGAGTCAACACCCTGCTGCCCGGCAAGCGCGATGCAGCCCTGCTGCTGGTGGCCAACCCACGCACTCGCGCCGCGCTGCCGATGCAGCCGCGCGGCCGTGTGCTGGAACTTGTGGAGAACGGCGTCGACTTACAGCGCTGGCCTGCGCACGAGGAAGCTCGCGCCGCAGCGGGCCGTTTTTTGTTCATTGGGCGGCTGGTCGATTGGAAGGCGCTCGATCTCGTGTTGCATGCACTGCAGCACGTGCCGAAAGCCACGCTCGATGTGGTCGGCGACGGCACGATGCGAGCCCGTTGGGAACAGCTCAGCCACGACCTCGGCATCGCGGAGCGCGTGCGGTTTCTCGGCTGGCGCTCGCAAACGGAATGCGCCACGCTGCTCGCCAACGCCACCGCACTGGTGCTGCCTAGCCTCTTTGAATGTGGCGGTGCCGTGGTGCTGGAGGCCATGAGCGTCGGTCGGCCGGTGATCGCAACCCGCTGGGGCGGCCCCGCCGATTACCTCGACAGTGCCTGCGGCATGCTCGTGGAACCAGCGAGTCGCGAGGCACTGATCGACGGCTTTGCGACCGCGATGCAACGGCTCGCTCAAGACCCGGAGCTCTGCCGCGCCATGGGCCGCGCGGGTCGCCAGAAGGTGGAGCAGCATTACGACTGGGAAAAGAAAGTCGACACGATGCTGTGCCTCTATCAGGAAGTGCTGGATGCGGGAAAGGGCAGTGAAGGCCGATGAATCCGAAACCTCATCTCGCTTACCTGCTCAGCCGTTACCCGGCGGTCTCACATACCTTTTTTCTGAAGGAGGTGCTCGGCCTGCGTGCGCTTGGCGTGCCGATCGCCACTGCCTCCATCAATCCGCCCGACCGACCGCCGGAGCGGCTGTCCGCCGACGAACATAGCGAAGCCGAGCGTACCTTCTATCTTCAGGGCGACTCGAAACTGAGCGCGTTGGTTGCCTTGTGCGGCATTGCGTTGCGGCATCCCGCGGTGCTCGTCCGCGGCCTGCGTGCGGTCAGCAGTGTCGCGGGACTCACCTTGAAAACCCGGCTGTTTTGGCTGGCTTATCTGGCAGAGGCACTGCTGCTGGGCAACTGGATGCGGCGCAACGAGGTGCGCCACCTGCACGTGCACTTTGGCGGCGCGGTTGCGACAGTTGGCATGCTCACCTCTCAGGCGTGGCGCGTACCCTGCTCGCTTACGATCCACGGCCCGGAGGAGCTGCAGAACGTCGCCAGTTACCACTTGCGCGAAAAGCTTGCGCAGGCCAGCTTCGTCGTCTGCATTAGCGACTTTTGCCGCAGCCAGTTGCAGCAGATCACACCGCCCGCGCAGTGGTCGAAGTTCACGGTCGTTCGCCTTGGCGTCGCACCCTCTCTGCTCGACCGCCACACGCACCATGGCAACGCAGACGGCTCCGCAGACAGCCCCGTGCACCTGCTCTGTGTCGGCAGGCTCGTTCCGGAGAAGGGCCAGCGCCTACTGCTGCACGCCGTGGCGCAGGCAAAAGCGCAAGGCCTGCACATGCACCTGATGCTGGCCGGCGATGGCGTCGATCGCCCGGCGCTGGAACAGGTCGCAGCCGCACTCGGCCTGGCCGGCGAGGTGACCTTCGCTGGTTCCATTCCCCACGCCGCGGCGCTCGATCTCTGCGCGCAGACCGACCTCTTCGTCCTGCCCAGCTTTGCCGAAGGCATTCCCGTCGCGCTCATGGAGGCGATGGCCCTGCACGTCCCGTGCATCAGCACCACGGTCGCCGGCATCCCCGAACTGATCCGCCACGGGGAAGACGGTTTGCTCTTGCCGCCGTCGAGCCTGCCTGCGCTCACGGCTGCCATCGCGGACCTGGTGCGCGATCCGGTGCGTCGTCGGCGACTCGGCAATTCCGCACACGCGCGCGTGCGGGAACACTACAACCTTGCCACCAATCTGCAACAGCTCGCAGAGCACCTTGCCGAAAGCGTCAAAGGACGTAGCGCATGACCGACTCCCCACAGCCCGATGTCTCCGTCGTGATCGTTTCATTCAACACGCGCGAGCTTACCCGCGAGTGCCTGGAGAGCCTGCGCACGGAGTGCATCGGCCTCGACGCGGAGGTGATCGTCATCGACAACGCCTCCCGCGACGGGTCCGCCGACATGATCGCACGAGACTTTCCGCAGGTGACGCTGTTGCGCAGCGAGGTCAATCTCGGCTTTGGCAATGCGAACAACATGGCGCTACACCAGGCGCGCGGTCGCACCCTGGTGCTGCTCAACACAGACGCCTTCTTTCACCCTGGGTCGCTGCGACGCGGTCTCGAGCACATGGAGGCAAGCCCCCGCTGCGGCCTGGCCGGCGGCCGCCACGTGGGCCGCGACGGTGCGCCGCAAGCCGCATCGCACGCCTTCCATTCGCTGTTCAACGATGCGGCCGTGCTCAGCGGCCTCGCGGCGAAGTTCCCGCGGTCACGCTTCGGCCGGCTCGATCGCACCGACACCGACCTGACGCAACCCGCCCAGGTGGACTGGTGCACCGGCGCGCTGCTCATCATCCGACCCGAGGCGCTGGCGCAGGTCGGTGCCTTTGATCCCGCCTTCTTTTTGTATTACGAAGAAGTCGACCTGTGCCGCCGCATTCAGTCCGCCGGCTGGCAGATTTGGTACTGGCCAGACGTTGTCCTCACGCACCTTGGCGGCGAATCGTCACGCACGCTCACCACGATGGAGTTTTCCTCCACCGCGGCGCAGGTTGTGAAGTGGCGCATGCGCAGCACCTTTTTGTACTACCGCAAACACCACGGCACACGCGGCGCATTGGGCGCGCGGCTGCTGGAGTTTGCGCTGTACACCGCCGGCATTCTACGCAACCGGCTGAGCCGGGATGCCACCCGCGGCGAACGCGCTGCACAGTACCGCACGCAACGGCGGCTGCTGCGGCAGGCCTGGGCCGACACGCGCGGCGGCCGCGTTTCTCCAGCACAACCATGGTAAGTACGAGGAGCCCCGCATGCGTTCGTTCCGCCTCAAGTCTCTCCTCGCATCCCCCCTGACCGCCTGGTTCCGCGGCACCGCCGGCGTGCGTCAATCCGTGCGCCGTATCATCGCGTTCAGCGCCTTGCGTGCGGCAACGGTCGAGGCGCTGCACGACACCGTCGTCGTCCTCGGCAAGACATTTGTGGACGGCACGCGGCGCGTCCGCTTCGGCGAACATTGCCTCCTTTACCCGGAACTGCACCTGGAAACGCAGGGCGACGCCAGTATTATAGTGGGCAGCGGCTGCGTACTTTCGCGCGGCGTGCACCTTGTCGCGATGGCGAACATCACCCTTGGTCCCGGCTGCATGATCGGCGAATACAGCAGCATGCGCGACGCCAATCACACCCGCGCCGCAGGCATTCCCCTGCGCGATGCAGGTCACACTGCCAAACCGATTATGCTCGGCCGCGAGGTGTGGATCGGCCGCGGCGTCACCGTGCTTGGCGGCGTCACCATCGGCGACTTCGCGACCGTCGGCGCCAATGCCGTAGTAACGCGCGATGTGCCCGCATACGCCACGGTCGGCGGCATTCCCGCCAAGCCGCTGGTGCGACGTGAGGGTTAAAGCGCTACTTGTACTCCACCAACCCTGCCCGTCGGCCCATTCGCTGATCGCGTACAAACCCGCGCTGGCCCGCAAAGATCGGAATCTGCTGCAGGTGTGAGTGGACGCCGTACAGCAGCAGCGTGACGACGTCACGCGACTTCCAGCGCGACTTCCACGCGGTGCGCAGCACCAGGAAGCAAACCACAGTAGCCACCAGCAGCAGCGGCCACACGCTTTGGAACACCAGCGCTGCGGCGAGACCGCACAGCGGCAATGCCAGCAGGATCAGGGCGCGCTTGCGATTGCGCCTCACCTCGCCACTCCAGAACGGGTTGACCGTGCCGCGAAAGCGTGCGGCCACCTCTGCGTAGGCGTGCCCGGCACGCGTGGCGCGTCGCCAGTACTGGGCGAAGCGCGTCACCGCCAGGTCATGGCCGGTCATCGGCAGATCCACATGCAGAATGCGCAGGCCGCGCTCCAGAATGCGACGGCAGAGCTCCGGCTCTTCGCCCGCGATCAGCGTCTCGTCGAAGCCGCCAGTTTCTTCCAGCACCTCACGGCGAAACAGGGCATCGCCACCGCAGAACGCCGCAAAGCCGGGAGGGTACACCCAGTCCAGGTCCAGCACGCGGTTGTAGACGGATTGTTGCGGAAAAAGTTCGCGGCGGTGTCCCCAGACAACGGCGTTAGAAGCGTCTGCGAAAGCCGGCATGGCGTCGGCAACGAACCGCGGGTGCAGCACAGTATCCCCATCCAAAAACAGGATGGTCGCGCCACGCGCAGCGCGCCAACCGGCGTTGCGGCCCTTCGCCGCCGTGGGTCGTTCCGAGGGTAAAGGGATGACGGTCGCACCCGCCGCAGCCGCCGCCGCGACGCTTCCGTCCGTCGATCCCGAGTCGACGTAGATCGTTTCGATCGGACCCGGAACATCCATGGCGCGCACCGAGGCAAGGCACCCCAACAGGCGCGCCCCCTCGTTGCGTCCGATGATCACTACGCTGAGCTGCGGTATCGTTTCCATCACGCGACCACGCCGGGCAATGCAGGCATTCCGGTCAGTCCCGCCCAGTGGTGTACGCGGCCTCGTCGACCAGGCGTGCAGAAGTTTCGTCCCAGTGCGCCGTATCGCGTTCATGCATATGGTTCACCGTCCGATGCATGGCGCTCGTGCGCCGCATGAGGGGCACAGCGCGGCGCACACTCGGATCACCCGGCACGTGAAGCTCATCGGATGTTCCCGCATGCAGAGTCTGCCATGCCCCACGATTGTCGTGTGGCTCGCGGGCCGCCGGTTGCGCGACGAGTTCTTCCGCTTTCCGCTGCCTCCTCTTGTACTCAGGCGAAGCGTAACGCATCTGCAACTCCTGCAGCACGGCACCGATACCGTTGGCACCCAATTGCTCCAGCAGGTCCGCCGCCGCCACGAGTTCCTCGCGTGTCGTCACCCCACTTTCCGAGACCAGGATCGTTGCGTCCGCCTGGCGTACGGCGTACTCCGTCAACGCCGACGTCAGCAGCGGCGGCGCATCGATCAGCACCATGTCATAGTCACCCTTCAGCCAGTTCAAGCGCTGGATGGCGATACCATCCGCACCCTTGCCGTTTCTACGGGCCTCCGTGAACAACATGCCGCCGACATCGGCTGGGCCGCGGCCATACATCACCTCAAAGTCGCGCTCGGCACGCAGCAATGTTTCCGCGCCCAGCCACAGCGCGCTGTACCCCAACTCCTTCAGCTTGCCTTGAACACGAAAGACGAGTTCCTCCACCTGCGAGTCGGGGCTGCTTGCGGTGAACACAAAGGTCTTCGACGCATTCTTTCGGTAGGCCGCTTCGATGCTGCCGGCCATGCGCAGCAGGCCCTGATCGGCAAGCGCATCCGAAACCTCGGCATCGACCGGCAACACCGCCATTGGCTTGATGCCCAGCACCTGTTCCAGATCGATGGCGATAAAGACACGTTGATCCTGCCGCTGCGCGAGGATCGCCGCGAGCAAGCCGGCGAGCAGGCCAAGAGGGATCGCCGCCAGCAGCACCATGCGACGCTTGGTCGACACGGCCGGCGCGGAGTCGGTCGGCGCGACGTCCAGCGTCACGCGGCTGGGGCTGTTGGCCTGCAACTGCGTCGTGCTGATAGCTTCGCGCACGGTGCCAAGCCGGGCCTGCAACAGCGTAATCTCACTGTTCAACGCGGAATAGTGCTGCAGCTTGGCCGCCGCACTCACCGCAAGCCCGGTCTCGGCCGCAAGCTGCCGCTGCACCTGCGCCTCTTCCCTTGAAACGCCGGAGATGGCACGATCCCGCTCGGCCTGTTGGCGGCGCAACTGCTCGGCATCGCCGCGTTCCCTCGCCGACGACAGCTCGCGGTCCAGCGAACGCATCTCCTCCACGTCCTGCTTGAGAATGGGATTGGCCGCTGTCATGCCGGCCATCTGGCTTTGCAGCTGGGCCTTGCGTGCGTTGATCTGGTTGATCAATCCAGCAGTCGTAATGTTCGAATTCGATTCGTCGTTGTTGTTGTTGGAGCCCCCGCTGGGTTGCTGCAGACCGGCGGCGGCATACGATCGCGCCTTCTGCAGGTCGGAAAGCTGCTGGCGCAGGTCGGTGATGTTCTGGTCGACCAGCGTCTTGTCCGACTCGCCCAGGCGCGACACGCCGAACTCACCGGAAAGCTCCGCCGCCGCGGCGCGATCCGCATCGAGATTCGACTGGATCCGTGCGGCTTCCTCCTGCAGCAATTGCACGCGCTCGCTCGCGTGGCCGTCCTCATCGCGGTGCACCGTTTTCAGAAACTGGGCGATGAGTGCCGCCATGGCCTCCCTGGTGTCGCCGGCACGCGCGCCCGTCAGCGTCGCATTCACCTGCTGGCTGGTGCCCATGCGTTCCACCTTGAGCGAGCGCCGCAGCCGGCTCGCGGCCAGGGCGACCGGTTCCTTTGGCTGCCGCCACACGCCCTGCGGCAGGCTGCGCACTGCGGCCTCGATCGTGTCCGCCCGCTGCAGAATTTCGACCTCCTGCTGCACAATGGAGTCGAACTGGCTCATGTCGTTGTACGCGCCCAGTTGGCCGGGCGAAAGGACGGACGACACCATCGGGGAAACGGAGAAGATGGCGGAAGCCTGGTACTGCGTCTTCAGCAGGACCCCACCCAGCAGCAACGCGGCGGTGACCAGCAGCGCCGTTACCGCCGCCAGCACGGGGTGCATCTGCAGCGAGCGCTTCAGGTTCAGCTGAAACTCCGGCTTCGACGTCGCCGCACGCGCGGGTAAGGCATCCGCGGCTAGAAAATCCGGCTCTTTGGTTCTGCTCATCGGTCGGTGTCCTTCTCGTTTCAGGCGGCTCAATTGCGGCTTACGAATGCCGCCGTGGTGAAGATGTTGACCAGCGGTGACATGCGGTCGAGCACATACGAAAAACTGCTGAATTTGCTCTGCGGAATGTAGAGAATGTCGCCCGAATGCAGCGGGATTTCGGTGGATGCCGGGTTCAGCACATCTTTGAACGCTACATAGCGCGTCTTGCCGGTGCTCGGCTCCACGATGCGTAGCATGGGGTTCGCGCCGGCTTCCTTGGTCAGCCCGCCGGCATTCGATAGCAGCCGCGCAAGCGTCGTTTCCCGTTCCAGCGGCTGTGCACCGGGCCGCGCCACCTGGCCCAGAAGCGAGATGAAGCGATCATCCACCGAAGGAACGTAGACCACGTCGTCCCGCATCAACCACAGGTTGGCCAACATGTCTCCATCGTGTGCAAGCGCCGCGACGTTGACATTGATCGCCGTTGTGGCGCCGCGATAGATGATCGCCCGGTCCGGCAACGCCCGCGTTCCACCGGTGACCCCGGCGAACTGCGCCGACACGGCACCGTTTTGAGCGCGCTGCATGCCGCCGCCTCGCGCAAGCACGTCTAGCAGGGTGGGTTGCCGTTCAAAGATCTGCGGCCCGGGCTTTTCAACCGCGCCCACCAGCAGCACCTGGTTCGACGTATAGGTGTCCACGCCGACCGTCACGGCCGGATCGGTGTAATACCGCAGCAGTTTCTCGCGCAGCGCCGATGCTGCCTCGTCCCGCGTCAGGTCGGCCAGGCGCACCGACCCAATCAGCGGCAGCGTCACATCGCCGTCCGGCCCCACGGTCTGTCTGCCGGTAAGCTCCGGCCGCCCCTGCACGCTGATGGACAGCACGTCGCCGCGACCCAGGTGGTAGGCCTCGCGATCGTTCGGCGGCTGCAGCAACGCCTGCCTTGCCTCCGGCGACAGAACCTCTTCCACTGTGCCGGCCTGAGCCGCGGCGTATTGCCAGCAGGTACCGAGCACCACGGCGCACAGCCATGCCGACGGAGCGCGCCTCACCGTGTTGGCCACAGCCGGCTTTTGCGTCGGCGCTGTTCTCTTCTTCAACATAGACCCCACTCGATCCAGCCTTTCCGGCCTGCAATCCTTGTTCCGTTTGCACTTAGAGCCCGCTCATTTCCCGCAAGGCGGCGCAGCGTGATGCATTCAAACCAGTGCTTGCTAGGTCGACATCGCTTCTTCCCTTGCCACACCCTCGATGGTGAACAGCGGCCGCAGGGCAGCGTGGTGCAGCACACGCTGGATCGCTTCCGATGCACCCAGAAGGTACAGATTCCTGGCCTTGGCGAGCAGGCTGCGGCGAATGTCGAGCAGGCATCCCACGCCATCCGCGCCCACCTGGGTCGCGGCTGAAAGGTCGATCGTCACATCGCAATCGTCCGCGATGGCGTTGCGTACGTGGTCACGCAGCGTGGGGCACAGGTCGCCAGTCAACGCATCCTGCACGTGAAACACGCGATGGCCGTGCTGCGCATCGACGCTCACGCCGCCAGCGATCTGGCGCTTGCCCTGCCGGCGCGCGGCCAGCAGTTCTCCGGGGAGATAGCGCACCAGTGCGAAAAAGTCGTTGAAATACCGCGGCCCAAGCCTGCCCGGTTCCAGCCACATGCGCCAGATCCACTCACCGCCAATGGATTGCAGCCACAGTGGCGCGCGACGCTTCTGCCCGGCGATCAGGTCCAGCGTGCCGCCCACACCGATGGTGATAGCTACGTTCAACCGATCGCGATTCCGGTACGCCCACAGCTCCTGCTTCGGATTGCCGAACGCCACCAACAGAATGTCCGGCGCGGCGGCGTCGATGCGGCGCAGGATCTCGTCGTCGTCCATCTGTTCCAGTGGCACAACCGGCGGTGCATAGTGGCCGACGAACCGCGCACCGGGATACTGCTCCGTCAAAATCTCCGCTGTCTTGCGCGCGTTCTCATCCGTCGATCCGAGCAGAAAGATGCCGTAACCCTTTTCCGCGGAAAGTTTTGCCAGTTCCGGCGTAAGGTCGGCTCCAGTTAACCTTGCCTGCAGCGGTCGTCCCAGCAGCCGCGATACGAGCACGAGCGGATAGCCATCCGGTAGTACCATCGCGCACTCGCAGATGACGCGGTGAAGCTCCGGGTCGCGTCGCGCATTGCGCACAAAGTCAAGGTTCGCCGTCGCAATCTGATAGCGGCCTCCGGACTGGATGCGACCATCGATACTTGCAACCGTCTGCGCCTTCGACACATTGCAGATCGGTAAGCCGAGCAACGCAACGACGCGTGCATTTTTCCGAACCATGCAGAAAGCCTTTCAACGACAAAAGTGCAGTGTTCCGTCCATCTGCGTGCCGCCGTGGCGCAACGTCATGCAGGCACGTTTCATGCTTGGGGCACCCGTAGGTACGCCAATGCCCTTACCTTTACCCCGCGCGCAGAGCAACGACGGAACTCTGTGAGAGCCACGTCTCCGCCTGAACACGAGCGAACTCTTGCGTCACAACGCAGCCGCAATAGCTTTGCCCGTTGACCGATTTGGTAAACGCGTGATGCGTCAGGACTTCCTCTTGTTGCCATTCATCGGCAGATTGAGGCGTTGCAAGAACGCCGCTGCCGTAATACTTTCCCGCAGCCTCAAATCGGACCCATTGCCGGAAAAAGGCGCGGCTGCGTTCCCCGTCTGAAGCGAAGCCGGCCATCGATGCCGCGGCCTCCGGTCCCCATGCGGTTCGTGCCAGGTCCATCACGGGTGCTTGCAGGTCAATGCGTTCCACATCGACCCCGACGGCATGGACATGGCCAAGGGCAATCGCGATCAGGCCGTGAGAATGCGAAACATTAAAGGCCAGCGGTTTTGCCGTCGGCTGCGCGAGTTCCGGCTTTCCACCCGCGCCACAGCGAAACACGAGGTCAACCGCCGGAATGCCTGTGCGCCGGCCAAGCAACAGGCGGAGCACACCTCGGCTGATGACTGACTCTTCGCGCGCACCGGCAAGCGCAAAGCCGGCGGCACGCTCCCGCTCGGTGGGATCCAGCAGATTTTCCAGCCATGGCGATGCGGACTGCATCTCTGCCACGTGCAGCAGCATCACCTCCACAAACGGCGCATCGTCAGCAGGGCGGGTCTGTTTTTCTAAGCTCATCCCTTCTCCAGGCGATCCTTCCCCATCATGCACGCGCACCTGTTTTCCCGGTATGGTTCTGCTGGGCTGTTCTCTGCCGCAAAGGTGGCATGGTCCAATCCCCTGTCGTGGCGCAGGCTGCTAAGGTACAACGAGTTCTACCCTTCAAAGCCTGCTCCGCTATGCAAGCCATTGTCCTGCTGCCCATGATCGTCTGCATCGTCGCGCTCTTCCGGCGACCCCTGACGCAGGTCTTTCTTTGGGTCTATCTGCCGGTCATGTTGCTGCTACCGACCTACTTTGTGTACAAGGGGCCGGGCCTGCCGCCGCTCGATTTCAGCGAAGCCGTGCTTCTGCCGCTTGGCATCGCGGCGGCGTGGCGCCTGCTGCCCACGTGGAAACCCACCCTTACCGACATCTGGATGGGGGTCTTCCTACTGTCGAGCGCGGCGTCTCATTTTCGCGCACATGAAACCACGCAGGGCTGGTTCAACCTGTTCCATACCCTGTGCGAGGCGGTGGTGCCGTACCTGCTTGGCAAACTGCTGATTGAGCAGTTTGATCTTCGGCTGCAGACGGCTCGCCGCTTCGTGTACGTGCTCGCGGCGGCCAGCATCGTGTCCCTTGTGGAGTATGTGCGCGGCCGCAACCCCTTTGTGCTGCTCTGGTCCCGCTTCTTTCCGGATCAGCCGCTGATCTGGGAGACGCAGATGCGCTGGGGTTTCGGCCGCGTCGCCGGCCCTTTCGGCCAATCGGAACTTGCCGGCATGGTGCTTCTGGTTGCCCTCGTTCTGGCGATCTGGGTCAGCTACAGCCATCCGTGGCCTGACAAGTTCCGTTGGGTTCCGCATCCGTTCCGGCAGCGCACCATCCTGTTTGCGGTGCTGGTGGTCACGCTGTTTACCACGCAGGCGCGCGGCCCGTGGCTGGGCTGCATGCTGGCTGTACCCATCGCCCTACTTGGGCGCACGCGACATCTCCTGCGCAATGGCACGGTGCTGTTCATGCTTTGCCTGTTCGCCGGCGCCGCCGTCTATGTGAAGGGCAGCGTCTACACCCAGACCCAGGTGAAGGCGGAGACGGACGAGCAGCAGACTGCGCAGTACCGCCGGCAACTGCTGGACGACTATGTGCCGATCGCCGCCGCGGGTGGCGCATGGGGATGGGGAGAGAAGTTTCCCGTGGTCTCCACCTCGACCTCCATCGACAACGAATACCTGTTCCTGTGGCTGACGCAGGGTTGGGTTGGGTTGGTCAGCTTTTTGGCGATCGCCGGCGACACGCTGGTGCGGCTACTGCGGGCCATCGTGCGCAGCACTGGCAAACGGGATCGGTTTTTCGCGCTTACCCTACTGGGCGCCTTCTGCGGCCTCCTGCTTACCGTCGGCACCGTCTTCCTGTCGCAGCAGCCGTACCAGATCTTCTTCCTGCTGGCGGGCTGGGCACAGTCCGTGCGCACCGTCACCACACAACGCGAGGAACGCAAACTCGCCTTTGCCCATGCGCTTACTTAATCGCATGGCCCGGCGCCGCCACCATCTTTTGCGCCCCCTGGTTTGCTGGCTTCTGCTGCCTGCCTGTATGGCCGCGGCGACGCCCACCCGCATCAACATCGGCGACCACGTGCTGCGCCGCAACGTCAAGCGCTTCGGCATCAACCTGAGCGGCCAGACCTTTTATGATTCCGGCTTGATGCTGCGCAACCTCGTCGCGCGCAACCCCGGGTTCGAAGGCGAAACGTGGCAGTCCCTCATACACTGCGCGCATCTGACCCGCACCGCGTGTACTGCCGATACGAGCACCGCATGGCCCGAGGGATTTATGGATGGCGCCGCATTTGAGCTGGCCACCGGTCCGGACGCGGGCACGCGCGGCGTGGTCCGCACTTCGACGCCGTCTCTGTTCACCTTCGCCGCTCCCCTGCCGCGGCGGCCGGGGAACGGAACCACGCTGATCCTGCGCGTGAGCAAGCCGGCCAACCCGCTCGCCGGATGGTGGAGCGACTTCGCCTGCGGCAGTTCTGCTGCGGCGGAGCTGCACGACCTGCCGACCGACTCCGCCTCACACCAGGCGCTGCGTGTCGACGCCGCGCGGGGTTGCCAGCGCGCAGCGATCCTCAGCTATTTCGATTCCACGGCGGGCCACTCCTTTGTTCGCCTGAACGGCGGCATGACGCTGCGGTTCCGGGCGAAACCGATCTCCGGGCGCGCGAGTCTGGCGATTCATGTGGACCGGAGCGGCGAACCGGCATTCCTGGACCGAGCCGTTGCGCTTGCCGCGGGCTGGCACGCGTACACGGTGCCATTTCACGCGCAAGACCGGCCTGGCCAGACGGGGACCGTGACGTTGAAATTCCAGGTGGAAGGCGCGACGCTGCTGCTGGACGACGTCAGCCTGACGGCGGACGAAGCTGCGCCCAATTCGACGGCCTTTCGCGGCGCAGTCGTCGCGGCCCTGCGCGATCTGCATCCGGGCATCCTGCGCTTCATGGACAATGGCACGAGCTTCGGAACGTCGCTGGATGATTGGCTTGCACCGCCGAATGGCCGACCGCGCACCGACTACTCCACCAATGTGACTCAGCAAGAGGACATCAGCATCGGCCTGCAGGAGGTGCTGCAACTGGCCGAGGCTGTGGGCGCGGAGCCGTGGATCAGCCTGCCCATCGGCCTCTCGCCTGCGGAGGCGCGCAACCTGATCGAGTACCTGGCTGGCACGCCGCAGACCCGCTATGGCGGCATTCGTGCCGTCCGGGGCCATGCGGAGCCGTGGACACAGGTGTTCCCCACCGTGCACCTGGAACTCGGCAACGAGGCGTGGAACCGCGGCAGCTTCGCCGGCGCAACCATCGAAGACGCCGCGGCTTACGGCGAGCGTGCGGCCACGATCTTCAAAGCGATGCGAGCTGCGCCGGGGTTCCAGACCGCGCGATTCGACCTGGTCGCCGGATCGTGGGCGGAGCAACCCAGCCACACAGCCGACGAAGCGCGGGCGCTGCAGGGCGCGGCGGACAGCCTCGGTGTCGCCCCCTACCTCTTCAACCATTTCGAAGCCGCACCCGGCATGGAAGCCGTCTACGGGCCGATGCTGGCGCAGCCTGAGCAGTTTGCCCGTGCTGGCGGACAGATGGGGCAGCAGGCTGCCGTGGCGCGGGTGACGGCCAGCAAACTTGCCGTGTACGAGGTGAACCTCGGCACGCTGAACGGCTCACCGGTGATTACACAAGCGGCCATCGACCGCACCGTGCCCACCATGGGTGCGGCACTGGCGACGGCGGACCACATGCTGCTGATGCTCCGCGAACTTGGCATGACCGACCAATGTTTCTTTGCGCTTCCAGAGTTCGCGAACGGGTTCCGCTCCCCTGGTGACGCGGGGCCGCCACGCGATGCACCGTTGTACGGCGCGGTGGTCGATATGGGCGGGCTGACTGGTCGCAGGCGACCCAGCTATTATGCGCTACGGCTGCTGAACCACACACTTCTCGCGAATGAAATCGAAGCGTCGATGGACGGCGCCAACCCCACCTGGAACCAGCCGCTCAGCGCCAACGACCACATCGTTTTGCCCAATGCACATCTGCTGCAGAGCTTCGCTTTTGGCGAGGGTAAACGGCGCTCCGCGCTCGTGTTGAATCTGAGCCGCACCCAGACACTGCCCATCACCTTTGCTGGGAGCAATGCCCCGCGCGGCATGGTACAGCAGACGACGCTGACGGCGACGCACATCGAGGACAGCAACGAACTGGCCGACAACGTGCTGCCGAAGACGGTGAACTTGAACCGCTTTGATTCCGCGGCGGAACACCTTCTGCCACCCTTTTCGCTGACCGCCTACACCTGGACGTTGCCGTGATCCTGCACTCTCTGCTTTTGCTTCTCGCCGGCGCGCTTGCCTTGAGCACGCTGCCGCTCGTGCTCGAAGTTTTGCTGCTTTCTGTCGCGTCACTGCTGCCGACAGAGCAGCCACAGCGCCGCGTACAGACCGGGCGGCTGCGCCTCGCGGTGGTGGTGCCGGCGCACAACGAAGGTACAGGCATCGCGCGGTGCATCGCGAGCCTGCGTGCGTCGCAGCAGGTGCCGGACGACCTTTATGTGATCGCACACAACTGCACGGACGATACGGCAGCGCAAGCGCAGGCGGCCGGTGCGCATGTGCTCGTGCTCACCGACGACGGCATCCGCGGCAAGGGCGCCGCGCTGCTGTTCGGCTTGGACCACGCCATGGCACAGGGCAGCGATGCCGCGCTTGTGATCGACGCCGACTCCACGGTCGACCCGCACCTGACTGCGACGGTCGCTGCCGCATTTGTAGCAGGTGCCGCGGCCGTGCAGGCGCGCTACATTGCAAGCAACGCCGAAGCCACTACGCGCACCCGCATTATGGCGCTTTCGCTCACCGGCATGAACGTGGTGCGTCCGCGCGGACGCAGCCGTCTGGGCCTGTCCTGTGGCATCTTCGGTAATGGTTTTGCGCTGTCCTCGGCCACGCTGCGCGCCATGCCGTACACGGCGCATTCCGTCGTGGAAGACCTGGAATACCACCTCTCTCTTGTCGGTGCAGGCATGCACGTGACGTTCCTCGACGCGGCCACCGTTTACGGCGAACTGCCGGATAATAATGATGCCGCACGCACGCAGCGCGCACGCTGGGAGGGTGGACGCGCGCGCATTCGGCGACAGTTTGTGCCACGCCTGGCGGGACAGGTGTTTCGCGGAAAACTTCGTCTGCTGGAGCCCCTGTTCGACCTGTTGAGCATACCCCTGGGTAGCGTGGTGCCGCTGCTCGCCGTGCTGCTGGTGCTACCAGTAGGCTGGTCTCGCGCGTACGCGGTCGCGGGGTTTCTGGCGCTTGCGCTGTATGTCGCGGCAGCTGTCCGGTTGTCACCACAACCCGCGCTTGCGGTGCGTGCCATGCTCGCGGTGCCGGGCTATCTCGTGTTCAAACTCGGCCTCCTTGGTGCCAAGCGCCGCGCCGCTGGCGGTCAGGCCGCCTGGGTGCGCACGGCACGCAACACCGCTGCTGCATCGCGGAATTTCGCCGATATCCCCGAAGAGCGTGCGCCTGCTGCGCCCATGCAAGAAGGTCAACCATGAGCCTCTCTTCCCGTGCCTCCGCCCCCAACCTGCTGCGTGCCTTTGACGCGGTGTACCTGTTGAACCTGCCCGACCGCACCGACCGGCTCCGCGAGAGCTTTCAGGAGTTGCAAAAGCTGGACGCAGCCGCGCGCACGCTGGTCGAGGTGGTGCCCGGCGTGCGCGCAACGGAGGCGCACGGCTTCCCTTCCGTAGGCGCGTACGGCTGCTTCCAGGCGCACCTGGGGGCACTGCGGCTGGCGCAGTCCCGTGGCGTCGCCTCCGTGCTACTGCTGGAGGATGATCTGCATCTTGAGCGCGAACTGTACGAGGAATGGCCTGCATTGGGCGGGGCCATCGCAACGGAGCCTTGGGACCTGCTGAACATCGGCTTCCATCCAGACTTCAACCACACGGCGACGGAGGACAACGCCACGTCACCGGTTCTCTTTGCGACGACTGAGCCTCTTGGGCTTTCGCACTGCTACGCCGTGCACAGCAGGGCGCTGCCGAGCATGATCGCGTATTTTGAAACCATCCTGACCCGCCAGGCCGGTCACCCTCGTGGTGGACCGATGCACCATGACGGCGCGCTGTACCACTACCGATTGGAGCATCCTGAGACGATTCGGCTGCGACCGCGCCGTTCGCTCGTGGGGCAACGGTCGTCGCGCAGTGATATCGCCGAGACGCGATGGTTTGATCGGGTTCCCCTCGTGGGACAAACCGTGGCAAGGCTGCGCACCGTACGCAACCGATTCCGGTAAGTCGCACCGTCTGGTCTGCGCCAAGTCGCTGCCTTTCCGCATAAAAAGGCCTCCCGTTCGGGAGGCCCTTCGTTTACGGTGCAAGAGCGAAACTAGAAAGGAATGTCGTCATCGGTGATGCCTTCGTTCGCGTATTCCGGCGGTGCGCTGGAACGCTGGTCGAAGCTGGCCGTATTGTTGTTGCTCTTGCTGTAACCTCCGGAACTGCCGGAACTCTGGCCGTAGCTGGAGCCGCCACCATCACGATCTCCCTTGCCACCCAGCAGCGACAACTCATTCACGAGGATTTCGGTCTTGTATCGCTTCTGACCGCTCTCCTTGTCGTCCCACGAACGCGTCTGGATCTTGCCTTCGATGAAGAGTTGCGTTCCCTTCTTGACGTAGTCCCGTACGATTTCTGCTGTTCTGCCGAAGCAAACCAGATTGTGCCACTCGGTTTTATCGACCCAATTGCCTGTCTGATCTTTCGCGCGGTCGGCAGTCGCAAGCGCAAGCTGCGCAATGACCATACCGCCAGCGGTTGCGCGCATCTCCGGATCTTTACCCACGTTCCCCAGCAACATTACCTTGTTGACGCCCTTAGCCATTGCACACACCTCGCCTGAATCTTCACCCCGTACGATAGCAGATTCGACCCTTGCACCGTGAGACGCAGATCAGCGGAATGCCGTATTCTCAGCGGTGTGCACCCGTCCGTAACTGATCGAAATCTCCGTAGACTGCCGCGCATGTGCGTTGCGCTGAGCGGGGACGCCATGGCGGAACGCGCCACGTCGCTGCTGGCGGAATGCCGTTTTTTCGAGTTTCGCATCGACACGGCGAGCGACCCCGAACGTGCCCTGGCAGACATGGAATGCTTTCTCACCGCGCATGCCGAGGTCGTTGCCATCGCGACCTCTCGGCGTGTGGAAAACGGGGGACGCATTACCGGCACCGCACAGGACGAAGCTCGCCTACTGCATGCTGCCGCTGCGGCCGGTGCTGCCGTCCTGGATCTCTCCCTGGAGACCGCGGAAGAGCTGCAACACAGCGCACCGGAGGTGTTGGACGGCCTCCGTCGCGGCCCAGCCAGCCTCCTGCTGAGTTGGCATGACTTTGCCGGCACGCCCGACCTGAACGCGGTGCACGCGCGCATGGTCCGACTGCAGCCGGATCTGCTTAAAATCGTTCCCACGGCGAACTGCCTCGACGACGCGCTGCGTCTGATGGACCTGCTGCAGGCACATCGTGAAGACGGAAATCTGATTGCGATGTCGATGGGCGTTCCAGGCATGCTGACGCGCGTGCTCGGCCTGCGGGCAGGGTCACGGTTTACGTTTGCTGCGCCGGACGCAGAGTCCGCGACCGCACCGGGCCAGCTTGACCTGCTCACGCTTCGCCATCAGTACCGGGTGGAAGCAATCACCTCCGCGACACGGATCTACGGTGTGTTTGGCGATCCTATCCTGGGATCGAAATCGCCGGCGATGCTGAACGCTGCCTTTGCCGCAGCGGGTGTCGACGCGGTGTACCTGCCGTTGCAAACGTCGAACGCGGGGGAGCTTTTTCGTACCTGCGAAGCCCTGCAGATGCAGGGCGCGAGCGTCACGATGCCGCTGAAGGAGCGCATTTTGGAACGATCGGGTGACAGGTTGCAGCTTGCGCCGCTTGCTGCGACGATCGGTGCCGCAAATACGCTGGTCCGCCAGCCCAACGGGGCGCTGGCCGGGCACAACACCGACGCCGCCGGCATCACCGATCCGCTGGCAACGCTCCTGCCGCTGCAGGGCGCGCGCGTGCTGGTGCTGGGTGCGGGTGGCGCGGCGCGCGCGGCGGTCTTTGGCCTACGTGCGCAGGGAGCAGACGTGGCGATCCTGAACCGCTCGGAGATGCGTGCGGAAGCGCTGGCACAGGCTGCCGGTGCGCGTGTGATCTCGCACGAGATGGCTGCCACCACGCGCTTCGACGCGATCGTGCACGCGACACCGCACGGCATGCGTGGGCAGCAAGTCGAGACTCTGATAGAGGCGGAGGAGATGCAGACCAGCATCTTCTTCGATCTCGTCTACAACCCACTCGAAACGCCGTTGCTGCAGGCGGCACGGGTGCGCGGCATCAAGGTGATTGCCGGTGTTGAGATGTTCCTTGCGCAGGGTGCAGCGCAGTTCCGCCTGTGGACCGGCGTGCCTGCGCCGGAAGACGTGATGCGGCAGGCAGTGCTGCAGGCGCTACGTTCGCTCTGACGTCAGCCAACGTGCGAGATGCCATGCCATCAGCGCCTGGCGGCGCTTCACGGTCAAGCCCGGCAAATCGAATCGATGCTGCATGTCGGCCACGCAACACAAATCTCAGACTTTAAAGTTTCAGTTATAGCCACGAAGTTGATGGCGCGGCTGAAGCCGTACCCCCTCTGAACAGCGACCGAGTCGGATTTGTCGCGCACTTCTCTAGATCCCGAGTTCTGCCCGAATCGCGTTGGCAATGGCATCTGCGTGCAGCCGCATGGCGGCTTCGTCCTCCGCCTCGATCATGACGCGGGCGAGTGCCTCGGTGCCGGAGTAGCGGATGACGACGCGGCCGGAGTCGGCGAGCGCCATCTCCGCCGCGGCAATGGCTTCGGCGACAGTGGGGATGCTCTCCAGCGGCTTCTTTTCGCGTACTTTGACGTTGATAATCACCTGCGGAAACGTCTTGAGGTCTGCGGTCAGCTCGGCCAGCGATTTGCCCGCGCGGTGCATGATGTCGAGCACCAGCAGCGCGGTCAGCAGGCCGTCGCCCGTGGTGCTTTTGCCCGCGAACAGGATGTGGCCGCTCTGCTCACCGCCGAGCGACGCGCCGGTTTCCTTCATCTGCTGCAACACGTATTTGTCGCCCACGGGTGCCCGCAACATGCGAATGCCGCTGCGCTTGAGCGCCGCCTCCAGGCCCATGTTCGACATGGTGGTGGCGACAACCGTGTCGTCCTTGAGCAGGCCGCGCGCTTTCAGATCGCGCGCCGCCAGCAGCAGCACGCCATCGCCGTTCACCACGCGCCCGTGCTCGTCGGCAAACATGACGCGGTCGGCGTCGCCATCGAAGGTGATGCCAATGTCGCCTTTTTCCTCAACGACCAGGCGGGCCACGATTTCCGGGTGCAACGCACCGCAGTGCTCATTGATGTTGCGGCCATTGGGCGAGGCGTTGTGCACGCGAACTTCGCCCTGCAGGTCGGCGAACAATTGCGGTGCGACCGCGCTTGCCGCACCGTTGGCACAGTCGAGCACGACTTTGCGGTTGTCGAGCGACAGCCCGTCGACTGCGGCAAGCAACGCACGCACATACTCCGCGCGGTCGCTTTCTTCCACCGGCGGCACCGGGTCGTCGTGGAGCTCGTCGTGGGTCTGCTCCAACTGGCGGAAAATTTCCTCTTCGATGGCGAGTTCCGTGGCGTCGGCAAGCTTAAAGCCGTCCGGGCCGAAGACCTTGATGCCGTTGTCCTGCCAGGGATTGTGCGATGCCGAGAGGACCACCCCCGCGCTAAAGCCGTGCGCTACGGTGAGGAAAGCGACGGCCGGCGTGGTGATGACGCCCGCGCTTTCGACTGAGGCGCCGCCGCGGCGCAGACCGGCTGCGAGGGTTGCGGCAATCTCTTCCGACGATTCGCGCGTGTCCATGCCGAGCACCACGCGCGCGGGGCTACCCACGTGGTGAGCAAGCGCCACGCCCACCGCGAATACCGTGCGTCGATCAAGCGGCGCCACGCCCGCCACACCGCGAATTCCATCCGTGCCGAACAACTTCCTCATGCGTCTTCCTTACCCGGCAGCGATGCCGCGTGTACCTCAATAATTTGTGTGGAGACCGCTCCATCGAACAAGCGCACCGTCAACCCCGCACCGGAGTCGGCCTGCCGTACAGACCGCAGCAGGTGGCCGTCGGCAGCAAAGGCCAAGGCGTACCCACGCTCCAGCACGGCCATGGGCGAGAGCGCCTGCAATTGTACGACGGCACGATCGACGCGAATGCGCTGGACACGGTGGAACGTCCCGGCCAGGCGGTGTAGCTGTGCGGTTGCACGCTCAGATCGCGCGCGCTGGGCTGAGTGCATCGTGCTGGTCAGGCGGTGCAGACGCGCGGTGACCACCAGCAAATTCTTTCGGCTCGCGGCGATGCGGTTGCCGGCATCCTGCCGCAGCATGCGTTCACGCAGGCTCCGCAAACAGCCAACCTGCACCTGCAACGTGGATTCCATGGTGCGCGCGAGCCGTAGCTCCAGGGTGTCCAGCCGCTGCGTGCGCCGCTCTAATTGCTCGGGCACGCGGCGCAGGGCCGATGCCGCGGACACGCGCGAAAAGCGCTGCCGCGCCGACACGGCCTGCCAGCGCACGCCTCGCAGCAGCCGCGCACGCAGCGCGTCGACGCGCTCCTCCGCACGGTGCTGCGCCTCGGTGATTAACTCCGCGGCGGCGGAAGGTGTGGGCGCGCGCAGGTCCGCGACAAAGTCGGCAATGGTGAAATCGGTTTCGTGCCCGACCGCCGACACCACCGGGATATCCGAGTCGGCGATGGCGCGCGCGAGCGCCTCGTCGTTGAACGCCCACAGGTCTTCTGTCGACCCGCCGCCGCGCGCAACCACGATGACATCCACGCGATACGCACTCGATTCGTTGAAGTAACGCACACCGGCAAGTATTTCCGCGGCGGCGCTGCTTCCCTGCACCGCTGCCGGGTAAACCATGATGTTCATGCAACCATGCCGCCGCCGGCAAACGGTTACGATGTCGCGAATAACGGCTCCCTGCGTGGACGTGACAACGCCAATTGTCGCGGGATACGCGGGCAGCGGCCGTTTGCGCTCCGCGTCGAACAGGCCTTCTTCGCGCAGCCGAGCCTTGAGCTGCTCAAACTGCAGTTGCAGAGCACCCGCGCCGCGTGGCTCCAGGCTCTCCGCGATGAGCTGCAACTGGCCGCGGGGTTCAAATACCGAGATACGGCCGCGGGCGAGCACGGCCACGCCATCCATTGGCTTCCACTTGAGCAGGCCGACCTGCCGGCGAAACAACACCGCCGGCAACTGCGCATCGCCATCCTTGAGCGTGAAGTAATAGACGCCAGACGTGGCAAGCTTTGCGTTGGAGATTTCCCCTTCGACCCAGACATCGCCATACTCGCGCTCAAGCCGGCCACGCAGTACACCTACGAGCTCCGCAACAGACCAGAGCCTGCGCGCGGCCGTCTGCTCGACGTCGGGTTCAGTTGCGTCGGGTTCTTCGTCCGCAACAGGAGGCACAGGTTCGGCAAATAGCAGACCGAACTGGCCCAGTGCATCGACCGTGGGTTCTGCGGAGGGCCAACCACCGCGCGGCGCGCGCCCACGGCGGGCGATCAGCTGCGCAAGGCTCTTCGGCGCTGCTTCCGGTCTGCGCTCCACGTCCGTGGCCCCTCGGTTCAACTTTGTACGCCGTGCAAAGACTGGTTAGCGCGCCGGCGTTTCGCCCAGATCCTGCGAGGCGATTTCTGCGGCGGCGCTCTTGGGATCCTTGTCCTTGATCTGCGCGTAGATCTTGCGCGCTTCATCCTTCTTGCCCGCGCTCTGGTACAGGTCGGCGAGCTGCAACTGGGCCAGGCCCTTGGGCACTGTCACAGTCGGCTTATCCACCAGCTTCTGCAGCAACGCGATGGCGTCGGAATCGCGCCCGGTGGAGTGGTACAGGCCCGCGAGCGACAGCTTGGCCAGACCTGCGACATCCTTGTTCCAATCATCCGCACTCTTCTTCAGCAGGGTCTCGGCCGTCGCCGACTGGCCCATCTGCAGGGCGGTAACTCCTTGCAAATATTGGGCATTGCGGCCGCCCGGCGTCATGCCGTAGGTGTCGGCGATTGCGGCGAACTGGCGATTTGCCTCGCGTGCGCGCTCCTCGGTGCTGCTGAAGGTCCTGGTGCCGGCGGGTGCGGGCTGCCCTGCAGCGATCACAGGCGTTTCAAAGGTGCGCATTGCATCGCCCAACGCAAGGCCGGCTTCATTGGAGCGATGAAAGTACACCAGCGCCGTAATCGTTCCGACTAACGCAACGGCAACGATTGCCGCGAGAATTGACAGCAGAAAACGCTTATTCTGCGGAAGAAAGAGCAGTCCACTCTTCTGCGAGGAGTTCTGCAGCACGTCGTTGTTGCGGGTAGGCAGCGCGGTATTCAAGACGGGGTCAACCTCGGAATCTCATTGAAACGGGTACACGGCGCGCCGCAACCCAGATGCGGGCAGCGGGAAGTACTTGGCGCTCCATGCCATCTCGAAGGATACCAGCGGGCCACCGCCACGGCAACGCACAGCCGGCCAGCCTTGCCCATCGCGACCGCACCCGCTACCCTGCATGTGTACCCCTTCACGGAGAGCCACGCCATGTACGAGAACTTTCGAGTCACCGACCGCTGGACCGGCGAAGATCTGCATTGCGTGTGGAAGGGCACCGTCGTCGCCATCGCTACGCGCCACGCCGATGCCACGGATGTGCGCTTCGCCGTGAACGGCAGGCCCATGTGGATTGCCATGCCGAACGTCGCCTGGGTCGAGATGCGGAAGCGCGCCGGCCACGTCATCACCGACTATGCCGCTGCCCAGGCTGCCGGCAAGTTCCTCAAGACGATCATCGAATCCGGCTATGACAACGGCCGTGAGTTCTACTCCATGACCGTGGAGGAAGTGCTGACCTACGTCAACGCCGTGGTAAACGAAGCCGGCAGCACGGGCCGCCTGCCCACACTGCCCGTCATCAACGACGACGTAGAACCAGAATCCTATGCGGGTGCGCTGCCGGCGGACCAGGTGACGGACGTGGTTGCACCGCCTAACTCGTAGGGCTGTACCCTATTCGCCATGGCTACCTGCGAGGTGCTAAGTTTTTCAGGACGCGCCAACGGACCGGCTCGCGACGAAATCCGCAGGCAGGCCGCCCATGAAGAAGCCCTTGCATCACCCGCTCACCCGACGTCGACTGCTGCGCAACCTGCCCGCGGGTGCGATGATGCTGCACGCCGCCGCCCACGCCCAACAGGCCAAGCGCCCGGCTGGAACCGTGCGTTTGCTGATCGGCACCAGTGGACGCGGTAGCAAGGGCATCTACGGTGCCTACTTTCTCGACGGCAAATTGCAGCCGCCAACACTGCTTGCCGAAGCGGCGAATCCGAGCTTTCTTTGCTTGCCGCAGGCCGAGCGCTCCCTCCTGTTCGCGGTAACCGAGGCGGAAGGCCAGGATTCCCACGCCAGCAGCTATCGATGCTCGAGCATGCAAGACACGTCAGATCAGACCTTTGCGCATGTGGACGACGCCAGCTCAGGCAATACCGGCGGCTGCCACATTTCGTCCACGAAGGACGGCACTTGCGTTTTTGTGGCGAGTTATGGGGGCGGTAGCGTCGCCTCGTTCCAAGCAGACGCGCAGGGCAAACTCACCCTTGCCACGCTGATCGCCTATCCTGCGGACGGCCATGGCCCGGATGCGGAGCGCCAGACGAAGAGCTACGTCCATTCCGTTCAAGCGGCTCCAGGCGGCCAGTTTGTGCTCGCTAGCGACTTAGGCCTCGACCGCATTCACATCCTACGGCTGGATCCCGGCACGGCAAAGCTGATGCCGCATGGCGAGTTCCTGACCCGGCCGGGTGCCGGACCACGGCATATGGTGGCACATTCCAACAATCGCTGGATCTATTCCATCAACGAGCTGAATTCGTCCATCGATCTGCTGGACTGGGATTCCGCGAAAGGCACGCTGACCCTGCGCACCATCGTCAACACCCTGCCGCACCACATCGATCCGGTCGGAAAACGCGCCTGCGAAGTCGTGTTTGGGCGTGGGGAGAAGTTTCTGTACGCCTCCAACCGCGTGTACGAGGATTTCGCCGTGTTTGCCGTCAACCCGCAGACTGGAACACTCTCCAACGTCCAGCATCTAGCCAATCGCGGTAAAGAGTCGCGGCACATCGCCATCGATCCGTCCGGTCGCTACTTTCTGACGGCGAACCAGTTTTCCGATGACATCACCGTTTTCCCGATTGATCCGGACACCGGCAAGCTCGGTGCAAGCACCGGTTCCGTGAACATCGGTGGCCCAAGCTGCCTGGTCTTCGGCTGATGTTTCTGCATCGGCTTCACGTGGAGCGGGTGTGTCCCGATGGCACCTCCATTGCGATCCCGGTCAAGCAGATCGACAACTTCTGCATGCGCAATTTCACTAATGACGCAGTCTTCGACGATACCCTGCCCATTGCAGACGGCCTGCTTGAGACTGGTTCCCTGGTGCCGCGCGATGCCCTGCGCGACAGCATGGAAGCGTGGTTTCGCCGCAAAGGGTATCTGCAACCGGCGGAGATCTTGCGTCTGCGCGCCGCCACCGCCTAGTAGAATCGAGAGACCATGACCCCGATCAATTGCGAGCCGCTCAAGGCGCTCATCCGCACCGTTCCCGACTTTCCGAAGCCCGGCATCCTCTTTTATGACATCACGACGCTGCTTAAGGACAAGGCCGGATTTGCGCAGATGATCGACGCCTTTGCGGCGTACTACATCGACAAGCAGATTGACCTTGTGCTGGGCATCGAGGCGCGCGGCTTCATCTTTGGGCCGGCCATGGCCTACCGCCTGAACGCCGGCTTTGTGCCCGTGCGCAAGCCCAAGAAGCTGCCTGCGCCGGTCGCGAAAGTGACCTACGACCTGGAGTACGGTTCGGATGCGCTGGAGATTCATCTTGACGCGATCCAGCCTGGGCAGCGCGTGGTCATTGTGGACGACCTGCTGGCCACCGGCGGCACCATGCAGGCCACGGTGCAACTGGTGAAACAGCTTGGCGGCGAAATTGCCGGCGTGGCCTTCGCCGTCGAACTCGACTTTTTGAAAGGCCGGCAGAAGTTTCCGGAGTACGACGTCTACAGCCTGCTGCACTACGACGAGTAGCTACGCTGCGAATGCAGGGACAAGCGTTTCAAGTAGAAGGCGTCGAGGAAATATCTCTCGACGCCTTTTCTTGTGCTTCGTCCGGCTCACGGTTGCGTGTAGGTGACGTTTAGAAGGCGCCTTCGATCCGAAACGGACCAAGTCCTTCACCTTCGGTATCCGCCAGTTCGTGTACGATCACGCGATCCACCCGACTGCCGCGCGAACCACGCCGCATCGCGGATTCCAATTCCGCAAGCGATTCCGGTGCTCCACTCGCGACCGCTTCCACATGGCCGGCGTCGGTGTTGCGCACCCAGCCGTGCAGCCCGATTTCCGCGGCCTCGCGATGCACAAACCAGCGAAAGCCGACGCCCTGCACACGGCCTTCCACCTGGAAGTGCCGCACCACTAGACCGTCTCCCGCAGGTGAGCGAGAATTGCGTCGCTGGTGGCACCGGGATTTTCCCGCTGTGGAAAGTGACCCACGCCATCGAGAAGAATGCGCTTGTAGCCGCCGGTGAAGTAGCGGCCCGCACCATCCGTCGTCTCCGCCAGTTCGCAGGAGTCTTCCATGCCATGCAGTAGAAGGGTCGGTGTTGAAAGCGTTTTTGTGGCTTCAAAGCGGTCCTGCAACACGTCATAATTCGGGTCGAGCGGGGCATGTCCCCAGCGCGAACGGTAACCATGCAACACGGTTGCCGTGAAGTCCCTGCCGGTCCAGCTTTTGGCGGCAGCTGCAAACTCCGAGGCGGTATACCAGCCCTGCGGACTCCAGGCATCCCACTGCGCCTTGCCATAGGCCACCGGATCGGCTGTAAACAGCTCTTTGCCCGGATGACTGCACAGCAGCCACTGGTACCAGAACGCTTTGGCCTGCGGAAGCTTCGGCGGCTTGGCCGCACCCGGCTCAAATGGAACGGAGATCGTTACCGCCGACTTAAGCCGTTGGGGAAACAATGCGGCAAGAGCATGGGCCGTGCGTGCTCCCCAATCATGACCGATGAAGTGGATACGATCGATCTTGAGGCTGTCCAGCAGATCGACCATATCCTGCGCAAACGCGACCGACTGCCCGGTACGCCGTGGATTTCTCCCGAAGATGCGATCGCGATAGGTGCTGGGACCGTAACCGCGCAGATAGGGGGCGATCGTGCGGTAACCAGCAGCATGCAGCGCCGGCAACGCCTTGTCCCAGGTGCGAGGCGAGTCGGGCCAGCCGTGGACAAGCAGAAGCGGTTCTCCCTGCTTGGGGCCGGCTTCTTCGTAGGCTAAGTGCAAGGTCGGGGTCTTGAGTTCGCGAAGTTTCATACCAGCGGTAGGATGCGACAGTGCGTGCCGCAGATACACGGATCGCACAGGCACTGTCGCAATGTAGAAACTTCCTGTGCCCAAGCAGAACAAACCCCACCTGCAGGTGTTGCTGCGGGTGGGGTTCCAGTAAACGCGGGGATGCGTTTAGGCACGCGACATGTAGGAGCCTTCTGCGGTGTCGACGCGAATTTTTTCGCCTTCGTTGATGAACGGCGGCACCTGTACGACGAGGCCGGTTTCGGTCTTGGCGGGCTTGGTGACGCTGCTTGCCGTGGCGGACTTGATGCCCGGCTCCGTTTCAACCACGGTCATCTCGACGACACCGGGGAGTTCGATGCCCACGGCCTTGCCGTCATAGAAGCTGACGTAAATATTGAGATTCGGCAGCAGGAAGTCCACGGCACCGCCGAGTGTTTCCTGCTTGAGCGCGGTCTGCTCAAAGTTCGTGGTGTCCATAAAGTAGTAGTCATCGCCGTCGTTGTAGAGGTACTCCATGGCGACCTCGTCCACGATCACGCGGTCGATGGCGTCGCCGGAGCGGAAGCGGTGCTCGAACATCGCGCCAGACTTGAGGTTGCGCAGTTTGGCCTGGATAAAGGCGCGCAGGTTGCCGGGCGTGCGATGCTCGACGGCAAAGACGCTGTGGAGCACGTCATTGTGCTTGATGATCATGCCGGGGCGCATCTGGGTGGCGGGAATCGCCATGGGTGTGTACTCCTTCTGAAACGTGTGGGTGCGGCGCGAACGCCACCTGTGCATGGGTTCCATGCGGAACCGAGATCAACGCGGCACATCGCCGGGCGGATGAACCTGTCGATTGTACCGCGCGGCCGCTAGTCCTTGCCGCCAAACAGGTGGCGGAAGAACCTGGCAATCGCGCTGAAGGGGCTTCCACTTTCTTGGCGAGAGGCTGCCGGGGCGATCGCTGGTGCGGGTAGCGCAGTCGTGGACGCGGAGGTTGTGGGCAAGGTGCCGTCCGGGTTGGGCGGACCGCTCGCCGTCTGCGTGTTGCCGTTGTAGTTTAGCGCCGTCGACACCTGCACATGTGTTTCACCTGCAGGCGCCACAGGAACCGTCGGTTGCACCATGCCGGCGCTTACCGCTTCCGGAAAATCATCCTTCCCGCCAGGTTTGGGGCAGCCGCAGCCGAAACGTTGCCGGTCAACTACTTCGCGGACGCTGCCATGCTCAAACAGCACGCGCTGGCCTGCTTTGACCAGGTAACCCGCGCCGCTAAACTGCTCCGTCACATGCAGGATCGGTGCTTCTTTGCCGAGGTTCTCCACGCAGGTATCGCCCGCCGGATTGACGCGAAGCCGTAGATCGAGCGGTGCGGCACCGGAGAACTCCACGCGCAGGTCTGGCGTGAGCACGGCGTCGCTGCGCAGGGCTTTTGCCTGGATTTCTATGGCTCCCCGCTGCAGGGCGATGAGCAGCGGCGTGCCGGCAGCGGTCGCATTGGATCGTGAAAGCGCTGCCACACTACCGCCGCAGACGCGGACCGTGCCGCCACGGCTGAGAGCCACCTCGCTGGCTGTCGTACCCGCGCTAACCACCGCACTGTTCTGCAGCGTTGCCCTTCCGTTACTGACGGAGACACCGCCCTGCACCTGTGCCCCGGCAGTCAAGACTGAACCGATGTTCGATTGCGCCATACCCGCGGCGGCGACGGCAAGAGCCAGGACGAGAGAATCCAAGGGGCGCACTGGTCTACAACTCCAGGAAGTTTTTGATCAGAGTTTTGCCATGCGTTGTGAGGACGCTTTCCGGGTGGAACTGGACGCCTTCGATCGGCAGCGTGCGATGGCGCAGACCCATGATGACTTCGCCCTCCGGATCCTGGGTGCGTGCGGTCACCTCCAACTGAGCCGGTAGTGCCGCAGGGCTGACGACGAGCGAATGGTACCGCGTGCAGGTAATGGTGGGATCCAGGCCGGCAAAAATCGTTCGACCGTCGTGCGCCACCTCGCTGGTTTTGCCGTGCATCAGGCGTCCCGCGCGCACCACGTTGCCACCAAATGCCGCACCCAGCGCCTGGTGGCCGAGGCAGACACCGAGCACGGGGGTGCGGTGGGCCGCCTGCCGTTCGGCATCCGCAAAGTGGCGGATGAGGTCGATGGAGCATCCCGCCTCCTGCGGCGTGCATGGGCCGGGCGAGATGAGAATACGGTCTGGACGCATGGCCTCCACCTCTTCCGGCGTGACCTCATCGTTGCGGCGAATGACCATTTCCGCACCAAGCTCACCCATGTACTGCACGAGGTTGTAGGTGAACGAGTCGTAGTTATCCAGAACGAAAACCATGCGTTGCCTCAGCACCAGTCTATGCCGTTGTTGCCACCTGGTGTGCGGCCTACCACCCGCGTACTGCCGCGTAGGCCGCCTGGGGGAGTGCGCAAGGTCGTCCGACGCCACAGGATGGTTCCAAGCGCATACCCTGATGAAAAACGGACCGTCGCCGATAGGACTCCCATATGACCTGCCGCACCTTTGCCCTCCTTACCGCTTTGCTATTGCCCGTTGCGGGTGGCCTTCCGTGCATGGGGTCTACGCACGAGGCCAAGTCAGAGGAGCCGGCGCTCGCCCTGTCCGTCAGCTATCCCGCGCGGCTTGCACCTGTGCTGCTGCAGCCCAGCCACCAGACCCTGCGCGCCATAGTCAGTGGGCTCTATGCCGCGACGACGGCTCGCTTTACGACACTGTCGAACGCGACCAGCATCACCGAAAGCCTGGACGCGTTGCCGGTGATCGGCACTATGCACCGGCGTGCGGGCCGTCGCTTCAACACGGACGATGCGAGCATCAATGATTTTGCGATCTGCTACCGCCTGTCGTCGCGCATTGGTTTGCAGATGATTCCGGGTGATCCGGCACCGGTCAAACTGGCGGTTACGTCGATGGCGAACAATGCTGGTGTCACGCTAGGCATGACGCTGCGGCTGTCACGTCGCTAATCTTTGCTGCGGTCCTTCCACTTGGGGCGCTCGAGGCTGAAGGTGTCGCGGGTGGTGCAGTAGCCGCCTTCGCCGCCGGTCATGCGGCCGATGAGGGCGAGTTTCTCGGTGTCGAGGTGCAGGCGGCCCAGGTCTTCAAACGCATCGGTGGCAACGTGGGCATGTAACACGCGGACGAGCACAATGGTGTTGCCGGTGCCGAGGTCGATGTCCTGGTGCAGGCGGCACTCGAGCGCCGCCTTTGCGCGGGCGATGCGCGGCGGCGCGACGGCTGTGCTGGGCACCAGTTCAAGCCCTGCAAGCTGCGTCTCGTCGATGCCACGCGGTGCGTCGATGGCGGTCGTGTTCATGGCTTCCGCCAGGTCTTCCGACACCATGTGAATGACGAGTTCGCCCGTGGCGCGGATGTTGGCGAGCGTGTCTTTACCGTTGCGATCGGTGGCCGCGCTGAAGCCGATGGCCGCGAGCGGCGGATTGGTGGAGAGCAGGTTAAAGAAGGAGTACGGTGCGGCGTTGCGCTTGCCTTCCGCGCTCTGCGTAAGCACCCACGCGATGGGCCGTGGCATGACCAGCGAACTGAGCAGCTTGTAGCCATCGGCCGCGGACAGGCTATCGATGGTGAAGGATTCGTGGGTCTGAGAGGGCATGGGTCGGTCCTATCGTTGCGCGCCGCGCGCACGCTCGATCGCGCGCACCACGGCCTTGCTTTTGTTGACGGTTTCGTCGAATTCAGTCTGCGCGACGGAATCTGCAACCACGCCGCCGCCCGCCTGGATGTAGCCCGTCTTGCCCTGCATGAACAGGGTGCGAATGGCGATGCAACTGTCGAGATTGCCGGAGAAATCCGCGTAGAAGATGGACCCCCCGTAGACGCCGCGACGTGTGGGTTCCAGCTCTTCGATGATCTCCATCGCACGGATTTTTGGTGCGCCGCTGAGGGTACCCGCGGGAAAACAGGAGCGGAAGGCGTCGACGCCATTCATGTCTGCGCGCAACTTGCCTTCCAGCGCGCTCACCAGGTGCATGACGTGCGAATAGCGTTCGATGAACATCAACTTTTTAACCTGCACGCTGCCGAACTCACTCACGCGGCCAAGATCATTACGGCCAAGATCGACAAGCATCACATGCTCCGACGTCTCTTTGTCGTCCCGAAGCAGGTCTTCTTCCAGGCGCTTGTCGCTGGCTTCGTCGTCGCCGCGCGGGCGGGTGCCGGCAATGGGATGGTACTCGATGCGGCTGCCGTGCACGCGCACCAGCAGTTCCGGCGACGAGCCCACAATGTGCGCAGGTGTTGCTTTCTTCGCACCCGCCGTGGCCATGGGAAAGCGCAGGAAATACATGTACGGCGAAGGGTTCACGATGCGAAGCGCGCGATAGATGTCGAAGGCGTCCACACCGGGCTCGCAGTCAAACCGCTGCGACAGCACGCACTGGAAGATGTCGCCCGCGGTAATGTACTGCTTGATGCGGTCGACGGACTTCATGTAGTCGCGCTTCGGCGTGCGCGGCGTGAGCGTCAGCGGACCGAGTGCTTCACGTTTTGCCTGCTTCGGCAGCGGTGACGCGAGCTGCTTTTCCAGCCGGTCCAACCGGTTCACGGCGTTGCGGTACGCTGCGTCGACGTCCGGTTCGCGCTTGAGATCGGCGGTCACGATCAGGAAGATTTCCTTCTTGACGTGATCGAAGGCGAGCACCTCGTCAAAGAACATAAGGCAGGCGTCTGGAACGTTCAGTTCGTCGATCGACAACTCAGGCAGCCGCTCAATCTGCCGCACGACGTCGTAGGCGAAGAAGCCGACGGCACCCGCGGTGAAAGGCGGCAGACCGGGCAGTTTGGCCGGCAGATGTTCACTTAGGGCGGTCTTCAGCTCCGTGAAGATATCGCCGTCATAGGTGCGCGACTGCTTGCCGTCCGTCGCGATGATGGTGCGGCCCCGGCTCACCAGCTTGCGGTACGGTCGGATACCGATAAAGGTGTATCGGCCGACACGCTCGCCACCTTCCACCGACTCCAAAAGGAAGGCTTCCGGCTCTCTTGTTGCCATGCGCAGAAAAGCTGAGACCGGTGTTTCCAGGTCGGCAGTGACCGTGCGATACACGGGGATCAGCGTGTGGTGCTTGCGGGCGAGGGTATGGAACCCATGGGCGTCGGGAACGGCGATTGCAGGTTGCATTAGCTGTGCTTCACCCAACGCAGAATCTCCGGCAGATTCGGCTTTTTGCCGTACATCAGAATGCCGACCCGGTAAATTTTGCTGGTGACATAGAGGATGGCGCAGATGGTGAGGAGCAGGATCGCGATTGAACCAACGATCTCGTACCACGGCACCGGAGACACGGAGATGCGCATGTACATGAGGAGCGGCGCGAAGAATGGCACCATCGACACGACGCGCGATACGGTGCTGCTGGGCGAGGTGAGGATGAGTTGCAGCATGATCATGCAGGCGGCGAGCGGCAGTACGAGGAACATGTTGAGCTGCTGCAATTCCTGCTCGGAGTTGGTCATGGCACCCAGACCCGCAGCCATTGCCGAGTAGAGCAGGTAGCCGAGTAGGAAAAAGACTATGAAGTAGCCGACCTGCGCCGCGCTAAACGCAATCTGCGTGCCAGTGCCGCCGACGAGATGCGCAATGAGCGAAGTGTGGGTGAGCAGGACGGCGGCCAACATCCAGATACCCACCTGGGTGAGACCAACAGAACCTACGCCCAACACCTTGCCGGCCATCATTTCGACGGGCCTCACGGTGGCGAGCATCACTTCAAAGACGCGCGAAGTTTTTTCTTCGATGATGGATCGAGCGACGTTCATGCCGTACAGCATGATGACCATGTACATGAGGAAAAACGTGACATAGGCGGCGGCGAAGTTGGCGGCGGTGCTGTCTTTTTCGCCGGTGTCCGTGTCCATGGCAATGGGCTTCATCGCCTCGGCAACCTGCTCCGGATTCAGGCCCTGGTGCACAAGGCTCTCGCGCGTGAGCACGTTGCTAATGCCGTGGCTCACGGTGCTGCGGGTCGCGAGGTCGGCGGAGGCGCCCTGCTTGTACTGCAGCACGGGCCGGCCCGCCGGCGTCTTCGGCGGGTTGATCCAGAGATAGCCGTCGAGGTCCTTCGACTTCACGGCAGCGTCAAGATTGGCGCGGGTGTTTGCGCTCGGCGGCGAGATTACGTCGACGAGCATCTCGCTATCTTTGCCGTGCTCCAGTTCGTCCTGGATATCCGTCGCGAACTTCATGTCATTCGAAACGACGGCGATGTGCGAGTTGGATTTGCTGTGCTTTGCGATGAGGATCATGCCCGCGATGCCGGCGCTCATCAGCAACGGGATGAGGATGGTCGCGATCATGAAGGCACGCGTCCGCACCCGTTCGGTGTACTCGCGCTTGGCGATGAGCCAGATGTTATGCATTGCCGAGACTCCCTCTACGCATCGACGTGGCCGCCTACGGAACTGATGAAAATTTCTTCAAGTGTCGGTTCTTTGACTTCGAACTTCTCGATGCGTGTGCCACGAGCGACGGCGTCTGCAAGCAGCGGCTGCGCATTGGGCTGGTCGCCGCGCAGTGTGATCTCCGCGCGTCCGGGGTACTCCTTCACCTCGGCGACTTCAGCGTTCCGCAGGAAGCTGGAATCGCCGCTGTAGAGCACCTCCACCCGGTTGCGCGGGTAGCGGCTCTTGACCTCGCGCATGGAGCCTTCCAGCACGACGCGACCGCGGTGGATAAGCGTGATGGCATCGCACATTTTTTCCACCTGGTCCATGCGGTGGGTGCTGAACAGGATGGCCTTGCCTTCATTGCGCAGCTCGATCATGGTGTCCTGCAGCAGTGCCGCGTTCACCGGGTCCAGGCCGCTGAATGGTTCGTCAAGAATGATGAGGTCTGGATCGTGCATGAGTGAGGCGATGAACTGAATTTTTTGCTGCATGCCTTTCGAGAGCTCTTCCGTTTTCTTGGGAAGCGCTTCAGTGATTTGCAGGCGGTCGGCCCAGCGGCGTGCGCGGCGCTCGGCTTCTGCCGCGTTCAACCCGTGCAGCTGGCCCATGAAGATCAGCTGCTTCAGCACGACCATCTTTTTATAAAGGCCACGTTCTTCCGGCAGGTAGCCGACGCGCTTCAAATTATCCCGATTGAAAGGCTGATCGAACAGGCGCACCTCGCCTGAATCGGGCACGGTAATACCGATCATCATGCGGATGGACGACGTTTTGCCGGAACCATTTGGACCAAGCAGACCGAACATTTGGCCCGGCTCGATCCGCAGCGTCAGGCCTTCGACGGCGACTTTCTGGTCATAAACCTTACGGACTTGGTGGAGGTCAACGGTCGGCATGCGGGGTAATGGAACTCCTGCGGGGGCTGCACCCCAGTCTAGCAGTGGCAGCGCGCAGTCCTTTCGTGGCGTTCGAACAGCGTTCGCACCGGAGCCGTGTGAAGGCCTTGAGATTCTCGTGCGCTTCGCTCGGTCTTTCCGCGACGGTTACGCTTTTATTTCGCTTCGGCCTGCTATTCTCGCAGTGCATGCTTCAACTTTCCACCCCCGTGCAGCTCCTTCGGGGCGTCGGTCCGCGCAACGCCGAAGCGCTGGCCAAACGCGGCGTGCGGTCAGTAGAAGATCTGCTATACCACCTGCCCTTTCGCTACGAAGACCGGCAGCACCCCAAAAGCCTGCACGAGCTGCGCGCGGGCGAACTGAGCAGTGTCATCGCTGAGGTGCGCGGCTCGGCCCTGCTGAACACCCGTGGCCGGCCGCTGTTTGAGCTCACCGTCGGACACGGCCTACAGACCTTAAAAGCCATGTGGTTCGGCGGTGCCTACCTGAAAGACAAGTTTAAGTTGGGCGAAATGGTCGCGCTCTACGGCAAGGTTGAGCCCTCCCGCTCCACCCCCGGGCGCTTCAAAATGGTGCAGCCGCAGTTCGAGCTGCTGCCCACGATCACGAGCGATGCCGATCCGGTGACGATGCTGGAGGTGGGCCGAATCGTACCCGTATATGAATCGCTCGGGGGAACGACGCCCTGGGGTTCGAAGCTGGGGTCGAAGTGGGTGCGGCGTGTGCTGTGGGAGATTTTCGAGGATCTGGCAAAAGGCGGTCCGGTGACGGAGGTGCTGCCCGCGTCCATGATGCGGCGGCTCGGCCTGCCGGGGCGATTGCAGGCATTGAAAGAGGCGCATTTTCCCCCTGAATCCGCTTCGCTTGCCGACTTGCAGGGCTTCCGCACGGCGGCGCTGCAGCGGCTCGCTTTTGAAGAGTTGTTCTATCTGGAACTCGGCCTGGAGCTGAAGCGCAAGCGGCTGCGCGACCGCCTAGGCGTGGCGTTTACCACGGACGACAACGTGCGCGCGGCGATCAAGTCCGTGCTTCCCTTTCGACCCACGGCTGCGCAAAAACGGGTGCTCGGCGAGATCGTGGAAGACATGCGCAAGCCCAACCCCATGCGCCGCCTGCTGCAGGGCGACGTCGGCAGCGGAAAGACGATTGTTGCGATCGAGGCGGCGCTGATCGCAATGGAAAACGGCTACCAGGCGGTGCTGATGGCACCCACGGAAATCCTTGCGACCCAGCACTACCTGGGGGCGCGTAAGCTGCTGGAACGGTCCTCGCGCCAGTACCAGGTCACGCTGCTGACCGGGTCGCTGGACGAGGCCGAAAAGCGGCGCGCGCGCCGACGCATTGCAAGCGGCGAGGCGGAACTGATCCTTGGCACGCAGGCGCTGATCCAGGACAAGGTGGATTTCGCCAACCTCGGTCTCGTCATCGTGGACGAGCAGCACCGATTCGGCGTACGCCAGCGTTTTACGCTGATGAAGAAGCCCGGCAGCGGCGACCCGGACGTGCTTGTAATGACCGCGACCCCGATTCCGCGCACGCTTGCGCTGACCGTATACGGCGACCTGGAGGTGAGCGTCATCGACGAGCTGCCGCCGGGTCGCACACCCATCGTGACGCGGCGCACCGGCGTGGAGCGTGCGGACGAGGTGTGGCAGTTCGTGCGTAAGCAAGTGGCGAAGGGGCACCAGGCGTACATTGTGTATCCGCTGATCGAAGGCGCGAAGGACGACGAGCCGGAGCTCGATTTTCCGGTGGACCCGGCGCCTGCAACTGAAGAAACGCCACCCAGAAGCGCGGGGACTCGAGCCGGCGCGGCAGTCGCAGTCAAACGCATCGACAGCGCCGCGCAAAGTGCAGCATTAAAGATCGGCAAGAAAGCCACAAAGAAAAGTGCGAAGAAAGCTTCGGCGAAGAAGGCTTCCGCGCTGTTTCCGGCGGAAGAAACACACCTCCGGTCCGCGGTTGAGATGTTTGAGGAGCTTCGCCACGGCGCACTCGGGGACCTGCGCCTGGGCCTGCTGCATGGGCGTCTTTGCGCCGAAGAAAAAGAGAGCACCATGCGGCAGTTTCAACGCGGTGAGATCGACGTGCTGCTCTCGACAACCGTCATCGAAGTCGGTGTCGACGTGCCCAACGCGAGCGTGATGGTGATCGAGAACGCGGAGCGCTTCGGCATGGCACAGATGCACCAGTTGCGCGGCCGCGTGGGCCGTGGCGCGGCAAAAAGCTACTGCATCCTGATGACGGGCCGACGCGTTTCGCCTGAAGCCGAGCTGCGGCTGGATGCGATGGTGCGCACGCAGAACGGGTTTGAACTCGCGGAGCTCGACCTGGAGCAGCGCGGCCCCGGGGAGTTTTTCGGCACCAGGCAGGCCGGCACGCCCGACCTGCGCGTGGCCAGCCTGCTGCGCGACCGGCGCATGCTGGAGATTGCCAAGGCCGAGGCGCAGGACCTAGCGAGCAATCGCCTGACGGATGTGACGGAAGCGGAACGGGAGTGTGTGCGCACGCAACTGAAGGACGCGTGGCAGCGGCGCTACGGTCTGGTCGAGGCATAAGTACTCCAGCGCAGCCACACGGAAAGCAGTTAGGATGATGCGTACGCATTGCTCCACTTGCACCTACTCGATTTCTCGTTCCGGGAGACTTGGCTTTGGCGAAGGTTGTTGTGATCGGTGCGGGTATCATGGGCTTGGCAGCGGCGTACCAAGCGATGCTTGGCGGCCATGACGTGACCGTCACCGAGGCTGCACCCGACGCAGGCGGCATGGCAAGCCACTTCGACCTGGATGGCGTTTCCGTCGAAAAGTTCTATCACTTCATCTGCAAAACCGATTTCTCCACGTTTGAGCTGATTCAAGAGCTCGGCATCGCCGGCTTACTGCGCTGGGTGCCGACCTCGATGGGCTTCTACTCCAACCACCGGCTCAGCAACTGGGGCGATCCATTGTCGCTACTGCGCTTTCCAGACCTGTCGCTGTGGCAAAAGGCGCGCTACGGGTTATTTGCCTTTGTGTGCATCAAGCGCAACCGCTGGGATGCGATTGAAGGCGAGACCGCACACGCCTGGATCCAGCGGTGGTGTGGCGAGGCGATCTACGATCGGCTGTGGCGGTCGCTCTTTCAGTACAAGTTTTACGAGTACGCCGAGAGCATTTCCGCCCTGTGGATCTGGACGCGCATTCGGCGCATCGGCAACTCTCGGCGCAACCTGATGCAGGAGGAACTGGGCTACCTGGAAGGTGGTTCCGAAACGCTGGTGCGCAGCCTGACGGACGCCCTGCAGCGCGGTGGCGCAACACTGCACCTTAGCGCCCCCGCGCAGCGCGTCGTTGTTGAGGGCAACCGCGTGGCCGGCGTCGAGACACCCGCCGGGACCTTCGCCGCAGACTACATCATTTCCACCATCCCTACACCGCTGGTCACAGCCATGGTGCCGGAGTTGCCGTCCGACTGGAAGGCACGCTACGAGGCCATCCGCAACATCGGTGTCATCTGCGTCATCTTCAAGCTGCGGCGATCGGTGTCGCCGCATTTCTGGGTCAACCTGGCGGATGGCAACCATGGCATCCCCGGCGTGATCGAGTTTTCGAATCTGCGCAAGGTTGCCGGCGGCTCTGTGGTGTACGTGCCGTATTACATGCCGACGTCCAATGAGAAGTTCACCTGGAGCGACGAGGCGTTGCTGGACGAAGCATTCGCCTGCCTCGTCATGCTGAACCCGCAGCTGCAGCGCGACGACGTCATCGCTACCAAGGTCGCGCGCCTGCGCTACGGCCAGCCCATCTGTGAACCTGGCTTCGCCAGCAAGATTCCTCCGGTACAAACGCCCATCACCGGTCTACAGATTGCAGACACCTGCTTTTACTACCCGGAAGACCGCGGCATCGCCGAAAGTATCCGCCTCGGCCGCAGCATGGGTGCGGCGATCGTTTAGCTGCCTGCCGCGTTGCGCCAACGCAGAAAAGCCCACCGCTTACCGGTGGGCTTTTCTATTTAGTGGAGCACCGGGTCGGGATTGAACCGACGAATATTGGTTTTGCAGACCAACGCGTTAGCCACTTCGCCACCGGTGCATCTTGAAGCCAGGCGTGGTGCCCGGCAAAGCTTACTGAGGTTGTGCTGCCGTGCGGAGATACGGCTTGAGCGTCTTGTAGCCCGGGAAGTTTTTGTCCGCTTCTTCCGGCGTCACCGCTGCAGTCAGAATGATGTCGTCGCCCTGATTCCAGTTGGCTGGCGTGGCAACCTTATGTTTCGATGTGAGTTGCATGCTATCCAGAACACGCAGGATCTCGTTGAAGTTGCGACCCGTGGTCATGGGATAGGCAAGGTGCAGCTTGATGCGCTTGTCCGGCCCGATGACGAAGACCGTGCGGACAGGCGCATTGTTCGCCGGGGTGCGGCCTTCGCTGGTGTCGCCGGCGTCTGCCGGAAGCATGTCGTACAGCTTGGCAACCTTGAGTTCGGGGTCACCGATCATGGGGAAGTTCACCTTGGCACCGCCCACGTCCTCAATGTCCTGGGCCCACTTGCTGTGGTTGTCGACTGGATCCACGCTGAGACCGATGACCTGGACGCCGCGCGCTTCAAACTCCGGCTGTAATACGGCGACGGAGCCAAGCTCGGTGGTGCAGACGGGCGTAAAGTCCTTCGGGTGACTGAATAGGATGGCCCAGCTGTCACCGATCCAGTCGTGGAAGTGGATTGTGCCCTGGGTGGTCTCGGCGGTGAAATCTGGAGCGATATCGTTAATGCGGAGAGACATCGAGATCCTTCTGGTTCCGTTGAACGTATTCCGGGTTGTGCCCAAATGGTGAAACCCACCGGGCCGTTGTGGCGGGTGGGTCAGGAAGCGCGTGTCGAACGGTTGCTGTTCGCGCGAAACCAACTACCCTGCCAGACCGCGGCAACAGCAGCGGCAGCAGCAAAGGTCGGCGGAAATCGCGAGGTGCTTCATCACCTGCAACAATAATGGCGGAGGCACGTCATGTCAAACGCGGTGGACTTGGAGTGGGCGCAGGTGGATGTCTTTGCGGAGAGCGCGCTCGAAGGCAATATGCTTGCGGTATTTCCGGACGCTCGCGGCTTGTCGGATGAGCAGATGCAGGCGCTGGCGCGCGAGACCAACCTGAGCGAAACGACGTTCATCCTGCCTGGTGATCCGGCAGAAGAGATTCAACATGGCGTCCGCGTGCGCATCTTCACCACGGAAGAGGAGTTGCCGTTTGCCGGCCACCCGACGCTGGGCACGGCAAGCTGGCTGCGCATGAACGTGCCGGCGTTCGCCGAAGCCCACGAGGTCAAGCTGCGGCTGAACGTGGGCACCATTCCGGTGCACTTTGCTGCGGCACGGCCCGGCGAACGTGGCGTCTATGGCACGATGCGGCCGCTCGACCCGACCTTTGGCGCATCGCCGGATGCTGCCGCGCTTGCCGCCGCCCTGGGTCTGCACGCGGAAGACCTGCACCCGACGCTGCGACCACAGGTAGTCAGCACCGGCCTGCCATTTGCCGTGGTGCCGCTGCGTGACCTGGACGCCCTAGGCCGTCTTGCCGTCGATGCAGCCGCCGTGGAACATGCACTGTCCGGTGCTGGCAGCGGCATGGCGTATTGCATCGCGCCGGTGGAAGCATCGGCCGCAGATCTGCCTCACTGGCGCGCGCGCATGCGTTTTTATGCGGGAGAAGATCCGGCGACGGGTTCGGCCGCGTCTTGTGCCATCAGCTATCTGGTGCGGCACGGCGCCGTGAAACCCGGCGTGACGACTGAGATACGGCAGGGTGTGGAGATGCGTCGGCCGAGCCGGATTACCGTTTTGGCACAGTTGGACGGCGAACGGGTGCACGGTGTGGACGTGGGCGGGCGCACCATTCCTGTGGCATCGGGACGCTTTATTCTCGGGTGATTCAACTGCTTTCCACACCTCTTGCAGAGGCCAAGTGCAACAAACGATGGAAGATTAGAAGTCGCTAAGATGTGCAAGCAGAAAATGATCCACGTTTTCGCCTGATCTTCGTGGTTGCCAGCATGGGTCCCAGCACATAGGTTGAGAGAGCGCTAAGAAACCCCGGCGTGGACGTCTGCACGAGCAGGCGCGGATTGCACCCAAATTTCACTGCGTTCTCCACACTTCCAAGCTCTCGGAAGAACGCAGATGCTCGCTTAATTTTCGCTGCCTCGCACAACAAACGGGGCAGCCGGCCAAGAACGCACGCCAGCCGTGCCACCGCGGAACTGCGTCTCGCAGTTGCCGCAGAAATGAACGAACGATGCGCCCCAGAAAAGTCATCCTGTGCGTGGACAGCAACGAGCAAACGCTCGCCGTCCGCAGCTTTCTGCTTGAAACAAAGGGCTACCGCGTGGTGCCGATGACCACGTCGCACGCCGCGCTGGAGTGGCTGGAGGGCTGTGCGCCGGGCGGTGTGGACTTGCTGCTGAGCGACCTGCTGCTGCCGCAGATGGACGGCTCGGAGCTGGTGCGGCGCGCACGCGACCTGCGCCCCGGCATACCGACGCTGTTGATTTCTGGAACGGTGACGGCGTTTGAGCGTGGCTCGGCCGCCGATGCATTTCTGCCCAAGGGTGCGTCGAGCGCAAGTGAGTTGCTGGAGCGGGTACGCGTGCTGGTGGCGCGGAAGCGGGGACCGAAAAAGCAGGCTGTCTCGGTACCGTCCTACGCGCCGGAACTGCGCGCCATGCCGGATGACGGGATGTTGCGCGAGCAGCGGATCGCGTCCTAGCCGCACTGCAAGGCACTCGCCTCCAAACAGGGCGTGTGCCGTGCGCGGGAAGGAGCACGCAGCTTCGCCCCGTGTTCGCCTGGCAGGCGTAGTGCTGGGCTTCTCCTTTCTCTGCTCAGACAGCGGGCAGCTTGCAACACTCTTCTGCTACACTCTGGCAGTTCGCGCAGCGTGCGCGACAGCGAGCGAGATCGATGACGCCACTTCTGAAACATCTGCAACAACAGCACGACCACCTGCTGAACGTCTGGACGGAGCATCTTCGGTCTGCCATGCAGCGGCGCGATTTAATGAGCGAACGCGACCTCGAAGCACAGGCGAAAGACGTGTTGAACACGTTGCTGGGCGTGAGCGCCGACTCGAAACTAGAGGAGTTCGGGGCAGCCGCATGGCGTCCGCTGAAGGACCTGCTTGCCACCATCTCCATCGCGCGTGCGACGCTCGGGTTCAGCCCGTCGGAGACAGCGCTGTTTGTACTTTCACTCAAGCCGGCGCTGTTTGCGGAGGTGCGCGGCCGCCACGGCAGCGACGGCGATGCGCTGTTCGCGGAACTTTCCGTAGTGGACACGTTTGTCGACAAACTCGGCCTGTTTACGACGGACAGCTACATCCAGGGCCGTGACCAGGTGATCGCACGCCAGCAGGAAGACATGCTGGAGTTGTCGACGCCGGTAGTGACGCTGTGGGACGGTATCGTGGCGCTGCCCCTGATCGGCACACTGGACAGCGCGCGGACGCAGGTGGTGATGGAGACGCTGTTACAGGCCATTGTGAGCACCGATTCGCGCATCGCCATCATTGACATCACCGGCGTGGCAACGGTGGACACGCTGGTGGCGCAGCACCTGCTGAAGACGATCACGGCGGCGCGGCTGATGGGTGCGGAGTGCATCCTGAGCGGCATTCGGCCGCAGATTGCGCAGACCATCGTGCATCTGGGCATCGACCTGGCGGAGATTACGACGAAGGCGCGGCTGAGCGATGCGTTTCGCGTGGCGCTGGACCGCACCGGTCGACAGGTGGTGCGCAAAGACAAGGCGATCGCAGCCAAGCCAAAGGACGCGTGATGGAACGGATTCCCATTCTGCGCATCGGCACCTTTCTGCTTGTGACCATCCAGGTGGACATGCACGACCAGCTCGCGCTGACGCTGCAGGAGGACCTGACCGACAACATTTCGAAGATCGGCGCAAAAGGCGTGCTGATCGACATTTCGTCGCTGGAGATTGTGGACTCGTTCATCGGCCGCACGCTGGCCAACATCGCGAGCATGGCACGCGTTCTGGATGCGGTGACCGTCGTGGTCGGCATGCAGCCAGCGGTGGCGATTACGCTGGTGGAGCTGGGGATGTCGCTGCCTGGCATCCAAACGGCGCTCAATGTGGAGTCGGGGCTGGAGTACCTGCGGACAACCGTGGAACAGACGGATGACACGGACGGTTGGCGCGATGGTCTTACGGACTGAAACGGTTCCTATCCGGACGTCGAATGACGTGGTGGTAGTGCGTCAGCGGGTGCGCGCGCTTGCCCTGGAGCAGGGACTGAGCCTGGTGGACCAGACGAAGATCGTGACAGCAGCGAGCGAGCTTGGGCGCAATACGCTGGAGCACGGATTGGGCGGTCATGCGGAGATGTCGCTGCTGGTGGAGGGCGCGCGGAAAGGCATTCGATTGACTTTTGCGGACACGGGTCCGGGCATTCCGGACATCGCGCTGGCCCTGCGCGATGGCTACACCTCTGCCAAGGGGATGGGGCTGGGATTAAGCGGCAGCAAGCGGTTGATGCACGAATTCGCCATCGATTCTGAACCGGGCCGCGGCACGACTGTGACGGTGGTGCGATGGAAGTAACCGGCAGGCTAGCGCAATCCATCGCCATCACGGCGGGGGATGAAAGCCAGCTTGGAAGCGCGCGCCGCCAGGCCTTGAACCTGGCGAGCGCGCTTGATTTCGATGAGCTCCATTGCGGTCAGCTTGGCATTGCCGTGACAGAGGCAGCGCGTAACCTGTCATCGCACGGTGGGGGCGGCGAGCTTGTGCTGATGCCATGGCAGCTTGGGGAGTCCGCCGGTATCGACGTGCTGGCGCTGGACAAGGGTCCGGGGATTGCGGATATTGGGCTCGCGATGCAGGACGGCTACTCCACCGGCAGCACGCCGGGAACAGGACTGGGTGCACTTGCCCGGCTCGCGTCGGAATTCCAGATTTACTCCGGCCGCACGGGTGGCACAGCGGTGCTGGCGCGCATGGTGCGCAGCGCGACGGTCCCCCTTCCCTCCATCCGACTTGGTGCCGTGGCGCTGCCGTATGGGATGGAGACCGTCTCCGGCGATGGCTGGGCTGCGCTGCTGGAGCCGGGTCGCAGCGTGTACCTGATGGCGGATGGCCTGGGGCATGGCCCCGCGGCATCGCTTGCGCAAAAGGCGGCGCTTGCGAGTTTTACGCGTTCGGCACACAAGCCGACCAAGGAGATTTTGATGGCCGCGCACGGTGCGCTGCAGGCGACCCGTGGCGCGGCGGTGGCCGTGGCGGAAATCGACCACGAGCGCGGGCTGCTGCGCTATGCGGGCTCCGGGAATATCGCCGCGCAGATCGTGACGGGCGCGACGGCGCGCAGCCTGGTGTCGATGAATGGCACGCCGGGCCACAGCATGGGCACGCTGCAGGAGTTCAACTACCCGTTCGCGGCGGGGTCGCTGCTGGTGATGCACAGCGACGGCCTGGCTACTCGGTGGAGTCTGACGGACTATCCGGGCCTCGCCACGCGTCATCCCGCGCTGATTGCGGGCGTGCTGTTCCGTGATTACAGCCGCAGGCGTGATGATGCGACCGTACTGGTGGCGGGGTAAGTGGGCATGGTGCTGTTGAAGCTGCGGCTGCAGTACGAACGCAACGTGGTGCACGCGCGGCAACGGGCGCGCGATCTGGCGGAGATGCTGGGCTTCGATCGGCAGGACCAGGTGCGGCTCGCGACCGCGACGTCGGAACTGGCGCGCAACGCATTTCGGTACGCGCGCGAGGGGATGGTGGAGCTCTCCCTTTCAACCCATGCGGCAGCGGAGCCGCAGCATGTTGAAATTCGAGTGACGGACACCGGCCCAGGTATTCCTCACCTGGAGGAGGTGCTGGGCGGCACGTATCGCTCGACAACCGGCATGGGCAAGGGCCTGGTAGGGACGCGCCGTCTGATGGATCGCTTCGACATTGCATCCACTGCCGCGGGTACGACTGTGACGATCGGTAAGGCACTGCCGAAGAGCCGCCCGGCGTTGCTTGAACCCGAAGCGCGCGCAATTGCGGCGAAGCTGGCGCTGGTGGATAGCGATCCATTTCAGGAGGTGGAGCGCCAAAACCAGGAACTACTGCGCACCCTGGCGGAGCTGCGCGAAAAGCAGGAGCAGCTTGCCCAGGTGAACAGCGAACTGGAAGACACGAACCGCGGCGTGGTGGCGCTGTATGCCGAGTTGGAGCAGAACGCGACCGACCTGCGCCGCGTGTCAGACCTGAAGACGACGTTTCTGTCGAACCTGTCGCATGAGTTTCGCACGCCGCTCAACAGCATTCTGGCGCTATGCCAGATCCTGTCGGACCGGGCGGATGGGGACCTGACGGTGGAGCAGGAAAAGCAGGTCGGCTACATTCGCCGATCGGCCGCGGACCTGAGCGAGATGGTGAACGATCTGCTGGACCTGGCGAAAGTCGAGGCAGGCAAAACCGACGTGCGACCGCGGTCGTTCACCGTTGCGGACCTGTTCGCGGCGCTGCGCGGCATGCTGCGAAGCCTGCTGTCGGGGACGGCTGTCGACCTGGTGTTCGATGCGGCCGACGACCTGCCACCACTGTTCACCGATGAGCAGAAGCTGTCTCAAATTTTGCGCAACCTGATCGCAAACGCGCTGAAATTTACCGAGCGCGGGCAGGTGGCGGTGAGCGCCGAGGCTGTTGGAGACCGCATCGTCTTTCGTGTAGCGGACACGGGGATCGGCATTGCGCCGCAGGACTGGGAGCGCGTGTTCGACGAGTTCGTCCAGGTCGCCGGCGACCTGCAGCGGCGCGTGCGCGGCACCGGCCTCGGCCTGCCGCTGTCGCGCACCCTGGCAGGCCTGCTTGGCGGCACACTTGTGCTGGAAGACAGCTCTGCAAACGGCTCCACGTTTTGCGTGAATCTGCCGATCCATTATGCCCAATTGCCCGAACCGCTGGAGATTGCGCCCATGCAGCCGGGCGTGCCAGTTGTGCTGCTGGTCGAGGACAATCTGGAAACGCGTTTCATTCACGAAGCGGCGTTGCGGTCCAGTGCCGTGTCGCTGCAGTTCGCGCGCAACCTGGTGGAAGCGCGCACGCTGGTGGCCGCCAACCTACCCGACGTGGTGGTACTCGACCGCATGCTCGACGGCACGGATTCGCTGCACTACATCGCGGAGCTGCGCGGTGCCGGGTTCCACCGGCCGGTAGTGGTGGTGAGCGTCGTACGCGATGAGGAATCGGCGGTGCGGGCCGGCGCCACGGCGTTCTTGACCAAACCGGTCGAGCCAGGCGTGCTGGCCGAAACCGTGGGCCGCCTGCTTCGTCCGACGACCGCAAAGCCATTGCTGCTGGTTGACGATGATGAGATCAACCGCTATGTTCTGCGCGAGGCTCTGCTGCCGTTCGGCATGGCGCTAGTGGAGGCACGCAGCGGCCGGGAAGCGTTGTCTCTGGCGTCGACGCAGGCATTTGCCGCCATTTTCCTGGATGTCGTGATGCCCGGTATGACGGGGCTGGAGGTGCTGCGCGAGCTACGGAGCGCAGGCAACGCGGTACCGGTCATCATCCACAGCTCACGCGAGCTTTCCGCCGACGAGCTGCTCTTTTTGCGTGAGGCGAAGGCCGCTGTCTTTCCCAAGCAGGCGTTCCGCGAGCCGCATGCATCCGACCGACTGCAAGCGATGTTGAAGGAGGCGTGCGAACGATGAGCGACAATCAGCAGCAGACTGTGCTCATCGTTGACGACCGGGAGGAGAATCGCTATACCCTGCGCCATGCACTGACGCGTGCCGGATTCGCAATTCTGGAGGCAACGAACGGCAAAGAAGCTCTGGCAATGGCGAAGTCGCTGCCGGAGGTGATTGTGCTGGATGTGCGACTGCCGGACATGCTGGGGTACGAGGTGTGCCGCCGGCTGCGTAGCAATCCGCAAACCAGTCATATTCCGGTGCTGCAGCTATCGGCGGCGTTCCAGAGTACCGAGAGCAAGCTGTATGCACTGGAAAGCGGGGCCGATGCCTACCTGGTACAGCCGGCGGACCCGCTGGTGCTGGTGGCGACCGTGCGCTCCCTCGCGCGGCTGCATCAGGCGGAGCGGCAGGCGCAGTTCGCGGCGCGGCAGTGGAGCGCGACCTTTGACGCCCTTGGCGAAGGGGTCGCCATCGTCCAAGACGGCGTCGTGGAGCGCTGCAATCGCGCGATGCCCGGGCTGCTGGGGCGGCCGTACGCGCGCATCGAGCAGTGTGGCCTGGGCGACCTGCTGTGGGAGTCGTTCGCGGTCGATGCGGAACACCTGCTCAGCGTACCGTCCCTTAGTGTGCAGCGCGACAGCCGCTTCTTTCGCCTGACGACAACACCGTTGACTGACGTGGAAGAACGCGCCGGCAACATCCTGATTGTGTCGGACGTGACGCCACAGAAGCAGGCGGAAGAGGCTCTACTGCTGAACGAGCGTCTGGCGGCGACGGGGCGCATGGCACACACGATCGCGCACGAGATTAACAATCCACTGGAGGCGATCACAAACCTGATCTACCTGGCGCAGCACACGGCCAACATGCCGAGCGAGGCGTTGGACTTTCTTGCGTCCGCTGCCGACGAAGTCACCCGTGTTTCGCAAATTTCGCGGCAGATTCTGTCGTTTCATCGTGAAACGCGGGACCCGGTGCGCGTGCCGATCGCCGAACTGGTGGAGGACGTGCTGGCGCTGAGCGCACGTGCGGCGAGCGAAAAGCACTTGGTGGTGCGCACGCGCTTCGACCGCAAGCTCGTGGTGATCGGCTTTCCCGCGCGACTTCGGCAGGCGTTTTCCAATCTGATTCGCAACGCAATCGAGGCCTCGCCGGACGGCGGCGAATTTCAACTGCGCGTGACGCGCGCGTCGCTTCGCTTCATTACCGATGCCGTTCCCGCCGTGCGTATTTCGATTGCGGATTGCGGCGTTGGGATTCCACTGGAAATACGGTCGCGCATTTTTGATGCCTTCTTCACGACGAAGCAGCAGAAGGGGTCCGGTGTCGGCCTTTGGCTGACGACGGCAATCATCGAGGAACATGGCGGCAAGCTGCAACTCCGCAGCAGCACCCGTCCGGGTGCGTCGGGAACCTGTCTATCCGTTCTGCTGCCGGCTTAGGCGGTTGCCCGCACTGTTACCATGAGGCATTCCCGCGGCAGCCTGCAGGGCTTCACGGCGGACGACCCCACCCGAGGAGTACACCACGCGGTCAATCGATTGAGCTCGGCCACACACCCAGCCCATGCACTGCCGCGAACGCCGCCTATGAGCCCTTATCGCTTTCTGGTTTTCGGTGCCACCGGTGCCATCGGCGGAGCCATTGTGGAGCATGCCTCTGCGCGTGGATGGCAGGTGACGGGTGTCGCCCGCAAGCCGCCGGAGGTGGCGACGCCCGGAGTCGATTCTTTTGCGTACGATCCCGCAACGTCGACCGATGAAGCCTTCGCCTCGCTGGAACCGTTTGACGCCGTCTGCTGGTCACAAGGGGCGAACCTGAACGACAGCGTTGCGACTGTCGACCTGGCAAAACACCTGGAGATCTACCAGGCCAACTGCGTGTACATTCTGGCCACGCTGCAGGCGTTGCTGCGGCTCGACAAGCTGCGCGCGCCGGCGAAGCTGTGCGTGATCAGCTCCATCTGGCAGAACCTTGCACGGCAAAACAAGCTCACGTACTGCATGACCAAGGCTGCGCTGCAGGGGCTGGTACTGTCTGCCTCGGCCGACCTGGCTGCGCAGGGGCACCTGGTGAACGCCGTGCTGCCGGGCGCGCTGGAGACGCCGATGACGCGCAAAAACCTTGCGGCGGAACAGATTCAGAAGATCGAAGGCGGCACGCTGTTTCACCGGCTCTCTTCCCTTGCCGATGTCAGCTCGGCGGTGCTTTATCTTTGTTCGCCGGAGAATACCGGCCTTACCGGGCAGTTTTTGACTGCCGACCTGGGATATAGCCATGTCCGCATCATTTGAAATTCAGAGCTCGACCGGCCCTTACCGCGTCACGGTGCAGAACGGTGCGGCGAGCGGCTGGTTGCGCGAGTTCGCCGGCAGTTCCGTCATCGCGGACGAGTTCTTCCGGGAGAGGTTTGCGGCGGAAGGCACGCAGGCGATTTTCATGGAGGCGGTGGAGCCGAACAAGTCACTGGAGGCCTCGCCAAAGGTGATCGAGCAGTTGCGCAAAGCTGGCGCGAACCGCAAGACGCACCTGGTTGCGGTGGGCGGCGGCATTCCGCAGGACCTGTCGGCGTTCATCGCATCGATGTACATGCGCGGACTCGACTGGACGTATGTGCCGACGACGGTGCTTGCCATGGTCGACTCGTGCATCGGAGGCAAATCCTCGATTAACGTCGGCCCGTACAAGAACCTGGTCGGGACGTTTCATCCGCCGCAGCAGGTGCTGGTCGACCCCGAGTTCATTCGGACTTTGCCGCCGGATCAGCAGGCGAGCGGCTTAGTTGAAGCGGTAAAGATCTGTTACTGCCGCGGCGAGGAATCGTTTGCGGCCCATCTGGCAACGGGGCCCGCGATCGACATGCCGGCCGAGCGGCTGGAAGCGTTGATCATCAATAGCCTGCGCAGCAAACAGTGGTTCATCGAAATCGACGAATTTGACAACGGCGAGCGGCTGCTGCTGAACTTCGGCCACACATTCGGCCATGCCATAGAAGGCGCGTCGCACTTTGCCATCATGCACGGCATCGGCGTGGGGATTGGGATTCTGTGCGCGATCGAATATCAGCAGTTGAAGGGCGTGAACTACAGCGGCGTGCCGCGCGTGGCGCGACTACGGGCACACCTGCTGCAGATGATCGGCACCGATCGAACGGTCGCCGGCGAGCTGAAAAGACTCAATATTGATGACGTGCTGGAGCGCTTCGCCAGCGACAAGAAACACGGCAAAGACTTTTACGCGCTCATCTTGATTGCGCCCGACGGCAGTGTGGTGCTGAGCCGCGAGCCGCGCACCGACGACACCCTGAAGACCGTGCGGCAGAGTATCGCGCGCATGATGGAGACCCTGGCATGAGCGACGCAATCACGACGCAAAAATACTCTGACGTGCTGGCCCGGTGGCTGGCGGAGCTTGGCTACACACACTGCTTTTTCGTGGCAGGCGGCAACATTATGCACCTGCTGGAAAGCTGCAGCCACACGTTGACCTGCATCCCGGTCGTGCATGAAGTTGCAGCCGGCATCGCGGCGGAATACTTCAATGAGGTGCACCTGGGCAGCAAGGCATTCGCCATGGTGACCGCCGGCCCGGGGCTGACGAACATCGTGACGGCGCTAGGCGGTGCATGGCTGGAAAGTCGCGAACTGCTCGTGCTCGGCGGCCAGGTGAAAACCGCCGACCTGGCGCGTGGTGAGGTGCGGCAACGCGGCATCCAGGAGATCGACGGCGTCGACATTGCCCGGCCGATCACCGAAAAGTCGATTCTGATGGAGCAGGTCGTGGACCGCGCTGAATTCGCAGAGATGACCTATACCGGCCGCACCGGCCGCAAGGGGCCGATCTTCATTGAAATCCCGCTGGATGTGCAGGGCACGCGTGTTGACGAGACCATGCTGGACACGCAGATCCCCTCAGATGCGGCGCATTTTGAAGTGATTCCAGCAGCAACGCTGGAAGTGATTGCGGCAAAGTTGCGCGAGGCAAAGCGGCCCGCGCTGCTGCTGGGTGCGGGAATCGATCGCGAGGTCGCGACAGCGCTCAGCGACCAGCTTGCGGCGCTGGGCGTGCCGGTGTTCCTGACGTGGAACGCGATGGATCGCCTGGGCAGCGACCATCCTATGTATTTTGGCCGGCCGAACACGTGGGGGCAGCGGTACAGCAACATCCTGTTGCAGCAGGCGGACCTGGTGCTGGCGCTGGGCACGCGACTCAGCATGCAGCAGACCGGGTTTAACTGGCAGAGCTTCGCGCCCATCGCCACCGTGGTGCAGGTGGATTGCGATCGCAAAGAGCTGGACAAGGGACATCCGCACGTGGACCTGCCGGTATGCGGTGATGCCAACGTCGTGCTGCGGCACTTGGCCGATCAGCCTCCGGCAGATACGTCCGAGTGGGTGGAATTCGCGCGGTCGGTGCGCTCGGCCATTCCGCTGGTCGAACCGGTGAACAACACGGGCGAAGAGTACCTGTCGCCGTACGACTTCGTGGCAAAGCTCGGGCCCATGACGACGGGCCAGGACATCGTGATTCCCTGCTCCAGCGGCAGCGCGTTTACCGTGATGATGCAGACGTTTGCGCAGAAGACCGGGCAGCGCGTGGTGACGAACAAGGGGCTTGCGTCAATGGGTTACGGGCTGAGTGGCGCGATCGGCGCGGCGGTGGCAGGGCGTGGACGGCGCACCATTCTGTGCGAGGGTGACGGCGGCTTTATTCAGAACTGCCAGGAGCTTGGGACGGCCGCGGTGAACCAGCTAAATCTGAAGATTTTCGTCTTCGACGACAACGGCTACGCAAGCATCCGCATGACGCAGGCCAACTACTTCAACGGCCGCTACGTCGGCTGCGACACGAGCACAGGCCTTGGCATTCCGAAGTGGGAGCACCTGTTTGCGGCGTGGCAGATTCCGTCGATGCGGGTGGGCCTCGGGTACGAAAGCGATCCGGAGTTTCAGCGGCTGTTCAACGCGCCCGGACCGGCTGCCTTTCTCGTGCACATCGATCCGAAGCAGACGTACTTCCCGAAGATCAGCAGCCGCGTCACGCAGTCGGGCAGCATGGAGTCGAATCCACTGCACCGCATGACGCCGGATTTAGACGCAGTGACGGCGGCCAGGGTGTACAAGTATTTGCCGTTGTAGCGAGCGCCGCGACGCAGACCATGGCGATCTCCGTTGTGGCCGCGATGACGAGGCCTGCTAAACTGACTGTTCACCTCTGGGCGATGGGGTTCCGCCAGAACCGCCGCAAGGCTGATGACTCCTGCATACAACAGGAGACCCATGGCTGAAATTACTTCCCCGAAGCTACCTTCCTCGCAGGCGAACCAGGCCTGGAACACCTCGCTGGAGCTGCTGCGGTATCTGCTGCGGTGGGTGCCCATTGCGGCGATCGTCGGCGTGCTGGCGGGTTCTGCGAGCGCATTGCTCATCTGGTCGCTGCACGTGGCTACGGTGACGCGCGAGGCGCACCCGTGGCTTATCATTCTGTTGCCCGTTGCGGGATTGCTCGTGGGGCTGCTGTACTGGCGTTTTGGGACGGCAGTTGAGGCAGGTAACAATCTCATTCTGGACGAGATCCACAGCCCACAGCGTACGATTCCCATTCGGATGACCCCACTGATTCTGCTGGGGACATTTTTGACGCATCTGTTTGGCGGCAGTGCGGGTCGCGAAGGAACCGCGCTGCAAACCGGGGCGTCGCTGGCCGACCAGTTTGCTCGGCCGTTTCGGCTGACTCGCGGCGAGCGGCGCATTCTGCTGATGGCCGGCGTCAGCGCGGGCTTTGGGTCGGTGTTCGGCACACCGCTGGCGGGCGCAGTGTTCGGCATGGAGGTGCTCGCGATCGGCGCGGTCAGCTACGACGCCATTCTGCCCTGCTTTCTGGCGGCGTTCATTGGGGACTTTACCGCCCACGCGTGGCATGTACACCACACGGTTTACCGGGTGACGGAAGCGCCTGCCATGGGTCTGAAGGGTCTGCTGCTGGCCTGCGTCGCGGGTGCCGTCTTCGGCTTGGTGGCCATGGCGTTTGCGCGCGTGACACATGCGATCGGCGGCCTGTTCAAGCGGTTCATCCGGTTTGCACCGCTGCGGCCGTTTGTGGGCGGCGTCCTCGTTGCGACCGCAGTCTATGTCGTTGGCACAAAACGCTTTATTGGCCTGGGAGAGGCGGAGATTACCACTGCCTTCAGTGGGCTGCTGCCGCCGTTCGACTGGGCCGGGAAACTCCTGTTTACCACTGTGACCCTTGGGGCCGGGTTCAAGGGTGGCGAGGTGACACCGCTGTTTTACATCGGCGCGACGCTCGGCAACGCTTTGTCGCATGTGCTGCCGCTGCCAGCGACACTGCTGGCCGGCATGGGCTTTGTTGCCGTGTTCGCTGGAGCGGCGAATACACCAATCGCGTCGGCGCTGCTAGCGATGCAACTCTTCGGCGCGGATGCCGGCAGCTACTGCGCGATAGCCTGCGTGACGGCCTACCTGGTCAGCGGGGAGAACGGCATTTACGGCAGCCAGAAGACCAGTGTACGGAAGCTTGGGCGATCGGTGGACGACGCCGCACTAGAGAGCGGAGAACGGGAGAAAATGGAATTTTTGTAGGGACCTGAAGCCGCGGGGCGGGTCACTCGCAGAAGGGTGATCGCTCGAAGTTGCGCAGTAGGTCTGCCGGATCGCGGTAGACCTTAATCGCGCCAGCATCCTGCAACTGCTCGACTGTCCAGCCGCCACAGGTAACGGCTACTGCTGGAATGCCGGCCTTCTTTGCCGCTTCAAGATCCCACGGTGTGTCCCCTAAAACAATGGCTTCGTTCGGCTGCAAATCAAGCTGCTTGAGTGCAGCCTGGAAGATGTCCGGTTCCGGCTTTGACTTGTCCGCGTCGTCGGAGGTCGTGTTTTCTTCGACCAGGTCGTGAATCTTCAGAAGCATCAGAAAGGCCTCGAGGTCAGCCTTATCGGAGGAGGAGGCGACCGCGATGCGGATGCCTTCCTGCCGCATGCGTTCCAGCAGTCGGCGCGCATCGCTGAAGGGAACGATGCGATCCATGTACTCGCGATGGAAGAGCTTTTTGCGGAAGTTTTTTAACGGCTCTTCCAGTTCCTTGACCCGGTCGGCAGGCACGAAGTACGGGATGACCTGATCGCCGCCTTTGCCAATCTGCTTCACCGCGTCTTCGAAGCTGATGTTGATGCCGAACTCGGCAAACGTGCGCTGCCACGCTTCTGCATGAAAGTGGTTGCTATCGAGCAGGGTACCGTCCAGATCACACAACAAAGCCTTGGTCATCGCACATTCCTCATAGTAGAGGATGCGAACAAGCCGCGTGGGTGTGTCCCGCAGCTACGCGGGCACAGCCGGTATGCGCACGATGAACTCAGTGTCGCCTGGTACCGAGTGCAGCGTTAGACCTCCGCGGTATTGCTCCGCGATGCGTTGCACGATGCCCAATCCCATGCCGGTGCCGACGCCTGCCGGCTTGGTGGTAAAGAATGGGTCAAAGATGCGCTCCTGATCTTCCACAGCGATGCCCGGACCGTCGTCATGAATACCGACGAGGATGTCGTTCTTCTCCTGCCAGGTACGCACGCGGATATGGCCGCCAACAGGTGCGGCGTCAATCGCGTTGTCTAGCAGATTGGTCCAGATCTGGTTCAGTCCGGAACACACACAGGTAAGTGCCGGCAGATTTGCGCCAAACTGCTTTTCCACGTGGAGATCTTTCTCGCGCATCTTGTGCTTCAGAATCACGAGCGTGGAATGCAGGCTTTCGTTGACGTACACCGTCTGCTTGCCGCCCTGGCCCTCGTGCACGTAATTTTTTGCGGCCTTCGCCAAATCATGCACGCGTGAGACGCTCTCCTCCACCAGAGACACCTGCTGCATGCTGGAGGCGGTGGCTTCAAGCCAAAGAATCGGCTCCTGCAAGGCCCTGCCGGGGAAGACCTGCTGAAGGCACTCGAGGTCATTTGGCCCAAGGCCGCTGGAGACGAGCGTGGGTGCGACCGTCCAGGCGTCTTCCACCTCGTGCTCGTCCATCCACACCGCCATGGCTTCTTCCGCGTCCGCCTGCTGCAGCGAGTCCATGCAACCAGACCCGGTAAACCCGAGCACGCGCTCTTGCAGCCGCGTGAGGCAGGCGCGCTGGTCCGCGGTGTGCCCGCGTTCTGAAAAGCTGCGTGCAAGGGCATGAAGCCGATGCAGATTCTCGCGTAGCTGCGATGCCGCCCGCTTTGCCGCGGCACCGGGGTTGTTCAATTCGTGCAGCAGGCCTGCTGTCATGGTGCCCAGCGTCGCCAGCTTTTCCTGCTGCGAATGCATGGCTGCCATGCCGCGAGTGCGAAAGCTCATCTCCCGCAGAATGACCGCGCGAAGCGTGGGGCACGTGGACATGAGGCGCCAGAATGCATCCTCCGACACATGCAGGCCAGACGTTTCGCCGACGGTGGTGACCGACATCATGTTGGGCAGGTTGGAAAGAATGGCGATCTCGCCCATGAACGCGGGTGCCTGCATGGTCTTGTGGAAGAGCTCTGATCCACCGCTGCCGTGGCGCACGATACGCACTTCACCCTCGAGCAGGATGAGGAATTCATGCAACTGACCATGCTCTTCCGCGAGCTGCACACCGTCGTGATGATGGACCTCTTTTCCTTCCGCCACCAGGCATGCCAGTTCCAGTTCGTCAACCTCGGCAAACAGCTGTGCCGCAAGCAGCTCATGAATCAGGTCCAGTTCTCGCTCTGTCCGGCCGCTGAGGCAGCCTGTCACAAGTGTCGCCATGATGGTTAGAACTCCGCTAGGTACTGATGTACGAACTGAATTGCGATGGAACCTTCGCCCACGGCGGACGCCGCACGCTTGACCGACCCGTGACGCACGTCGCCCGCGACAAAGACTCCGGGAATGCTCGTCTCCAGCAGGAAGGGATCGCGACCGGCCGTCTTCGTCTCAACACCGTTGCGCTTCAAATCCGGTCCGGCCAGCAAAAAACCCTTTTCGTCGCGCGCGATTGCCGCGGGCAGCCATTCTGTTTTCGGCGCGGCACCAATAAAGATGAATACGGATGAGGCAGCGCGCGTCTCCCGTGTACCGTTCACGTCCAGCTGGATGCATTCCAGGTGATCGTCGCCGCCAAATTGCGTGATCTGAGTCTTCGTCTGTACGGTGATGTTGGGGACTGCCGCAATCTGGTCGATGAGGTACTTCGACATACTTTTTCCCAGTGATTCACCACGGACCAGCATGGTGACCGACCGGGCATATTTGGAGAAGTACATGGCCGCCTGCCCAGCGGAATTTGCGCCGCCGACGATGAACACATCCTCGTCACTGCAAGCCATGGCTTCCGTCTGCGCCGCACCGTAGTACACCCCCCGGCCCATCAAGTGGTCGGCACCCGGTACCTGGAGCTTGCACCAAGACACACCGGTCGCGATGAGTGCGACGGAGCAGCTGATCTCGCGACCATCACTGAGCACCACGATGCGGTACTGATCTTCTACGCGGATGGACGTGACGCGCTCGGTGACGAACTCCGCACCGAGGCGCTGCGCCTGAATGAAGCCGCGCTTGGCAAGCTCGTCGCCGCTCAACCCCTGGGGGAAGCCGAGATAGTTCTCAATGCGCGAGCTCGACCCTGCCTGGCCGCCCGGTGCTTCCGGCTCCACAATGAGCGTCCGCAGCCCCTCGGATGCACCATAAACACCGGCGGCGAGACCTGCCGGGCCAGCACCGATGATCACAACGTCGTAAAAATCGCGCTCGACGTTGGTCTTGAGGCCCACCTTGCCGGCGAGCTCCTGCTGCGTGGGCTGCACCATGGCAGTACCGTCGCTGAAGACGACGACCGGTAGCTTGCTGTCGTCAACACCGCGCGCCTTGAGCAGTTCCAAGGCTTCCGGCACCGTCTGCGGATCGAGCCAGCGATAGCCGATGTGGTTGCGTGTAAGGAATTCACGAACGCTGTAATCGAGCGCGCCCCACCGCGTGCCGACAACCTGGACCCCTTCGAATGGAGGCTTATAGCCCTCATGCCAGCTGCCCAGCAGGTCGTCCAGCACGGGGTAGAGCTTTTCTTCCGGCGGATCCCAGGGCTTGTTGAGGTAGTAATGAATTTTCGCGCTGTTGATGGCGCGGATGGCAGCCTCGGTATCTGCATACGCCGTCAGCAGCACGCGCTTGGCATCTGGATAAAGGTCAATGGCACGGGTCAGAAAATCAACGCCGGTCATGCCCGGCATGCGTTGATCGCTCAGGAAGAGGGCGATGCTTTCACCGCGCTCACGCAATTGAATGGTGGTATCCAGAGCAGCCTGCCCACCCGCCGCACGCACGATGCGGTATTCCTTGCCGTACTGCCGGCGCAGATCCTGGACAACTGCTTCCAGCACACTTGTGTCGTCGTCAATGGCAAATAGAATTGGTCGCGGCATGGCCGTAAGTGTACGCTGCGCGGCGATCGTTGGCAGCGGCAGGCGATTTCCCTTGCATGGTTAGATTCATCAGCAGAGGACGCGATTCATCGGGAGATGTTAGCCGACGCAACTTCTCATCGCATGCCCCGAACACGGCAGAATACGACCTGTGGAGAACGCTCTTCGCCCAGACTTTTGTGCTGCATACTCTACAGAGCTAGAGAGATTCCGCTCTTTGCCGATACACGAAGTGTTCCCGGCGAAGGTCTCGTCGCCAGTTGCCCACTTCCCTTTCGCGAGGTTCACCAGCCTGTGACGATTCACACCGTGCTCGCCGACAATCAGGCGATCTTTCGCGCAGGTGCCGCTCGCGTCCTGACCAGCGAAGACGACATCCGCATCATTGCGCAATGCGATTCAGGACAGCGGCTGACGGAAATCGCCGCCGGCACGCGCGGCTGCGTGCTGCTCGCGGCGCGCGCCCTTGTGACGGACCTGGCGGGGCTCAGCGCGCTGGCCCACGGCAACAAGAGCCGACTCATCCTGCTGACGGAGCGCGGCGAGCTGCTCGCCGGCCCGGAATACAACCTGATCGACGGCTTGCTTTCTCGCCATACCAACAGCGCCCGCCTGGTGGATACGGTACGCCGTGTGGCTGCGGGCGAGCGGCTGGTGACCCGGCCCGTTTCCAGCATGCGCACCGCAGACTCCGTGGGCGCGCGCGTGCTGGAACGGCTCAACGAGCGCGAACTGCAGATCGTCGGCTTCATTGTGCGCGGCTGCAAAAACCGCGAGATTGCCGACGAGATTGGTACGAAGGAGCAGGTGGTAAAGAATTACCTGCGCGCCATTTATGACAAAACCGGCGTCAGCGATCGGCTGGAACTGGCGCTATTCGCGCTGCACCATCGTACCTTGGCAGAGGCAGCCGCCAAGGCGACCGAGCCGGGCCTGCGCCTGCAGCGTAGCGCTTAGCAATTTGAACCGCCGGAAGTGATGCGCACACCGGCGGTGGGCACCCCTATCAGATGCCGTCGGGGTGCTGCAACTCGTCGCCGTCGTCATCCAGGACGCCGACCTTTTCCGCAATCGACTTTGCCTGCGTGAACAGCAGCAGATAGTCCGCGCCGCCTGCCTTGGAATCGGTGCCGCTCATGTTGAAACCGCCAAACGGATGCGCGCCCACCATGGCTCCGGTGCACTTGCGGTTCAGGTACAGGTTGCCGACGTGGAACTGTTCCGCAGCCACGTTGAGCCGCTCGCGCGAATTGGAATAGATGGCACCCGTCAGCCCGTATTCCGTGCCATTTGCGATATCCAACGCCTCCGGGAAGCTGTTGGACTTAATGACTGCGAGAACCGGTCCGAAGATTTCCTCCTGCGCGATGCGCGCCGTGGCCGCGACGTCGGCAAAAACCGTCGGCTGAACGTAATAGCCGCCGGATTCGTTCTCCACGGCCGCACCGCCAGTCAGCAGCCGGCCCTCGGTTTTGCCGATGGCGATGTAGTCCAGCACGCGACGGAACGCGGTCTCGCTGATGACCGGGCCGGCTGGAAAGTTGAGCGCTGGATCCCCGATCTTGATGCTTTCCACGCGCTCGATCAGCTTATCGAGAAAGATATCGTAGATGTGTGCATCCACAATTGCGCGGGAGCACGCCGAGCACTTCTGCCCGTTAAAGCCGAAGGCCGACGCTGCCACCCCCTCAACCGCTGCGTCGATGTCGCAGTCGGTGTCGACCAGGATGGCATCTTTGCCGCCTAGTTCCAGCACTGTTCGCTTGAGGAAATGCTGCCCCGGGCGCGACTTTGCCGCGCGCTCATGTACGTCGAGCCCAACCTTTTTCGATCCGGTAAATGCAATGAAGCGCACCTGCGGGTCTTCGACCAACATGCGGCCGGCAAGCTCGCCTGAGCCCTGCAGCAGATTGACCACACCATCCGGCAGGCCCGCTTCTTCCAACAGCGTCATCAGCTTCGCGGCGATGGTCGGCGCGTCGACCGAAGGCTTGATGACCACTGTATTTCCCGCCGCGACCGCAGCCATCGTCATGCCACACAGGATCGCCAGTGGAAAGTTCCACGGCGCAATAACGGCACCCACGCCCAAGGGGAGGTAGCGAAGTCGGTTGCGCTCGTGCGGAAACTGGATGGGCGTAGTCGCCTGGTCGAGCCGGATGGCCTCTCGCGCGTAGAACTCCAAAAAATCGATGCACTCTGCAACGTCGGCGTCTGCCTCAGCCCAGCTCTTGCCGACTTCGTAGGTCAACCAGGCGCAGTACTCCAGCTTGCGCACCGTCAGGAGTTCCGAGGCGCGCAGCAGCAGTCCAGCGCGCTCCGCGGCAGGCACGGACTTCCACGTGAGGAATGCTTTCGCCGCGGCGGCGACGGCCTGCTTCACATGCTGCGGCTCCGCTTCCGGGTGAAGGCCGACAACCTGTGCGGGGCGTGCCGGATTCACGGAACGGATCGACCCGGCGGAACCCACGCGCTCCCCGCCGATCACCATCGGGTACTCGTGCCCAAGCTGGCTCTCGACCTCGCGCAGCGCCTCCTGCATGGCACGCCTCACGTCGCTATTTGCGAAGTTTAGGAATGCTTCGTTTTTGAAGGTCGACAGTGCGTGCGTTCCCTCTGTGGGATCGACATGGTGCAGCGTGGGACTAGCATTCGTTGCCATGGTGACTTCACTCCGCTGCGGGTTAAGCCGCAGCCGTTCCTACAGCGTTCAATTTATTTTGGTGACGGTGTACCGTTCAGCATTGAGTCGGTCGACTTACTCATTTGCGCGGTGCGTTCCAATTTATCCCAGCTAAACGGACGTCCATCGATGACACGTTTTACCGTTTTGAATAACACCAGCGAAAATACCTGACGATAACTGAAGCGCTGGATCCAGATATGCAGCAGCAGCCACGCATCGCCCTTGCTTGCAGGATGCTTCCGTTCTAAGAGGAACGCCAGGGCGGACGCGGAGAAATCGATCACCATGAAGGCGAGGAAATACACCAGCAGCTTTTCAAAGCTAGCTGAACTCGCGGATTCCGGATGGAAGTGCCGGTCATACAGCCATCGGAAAAAGCTGGCGACAAACATCAAATCAATCAGCGGTGACACCAGCGGAAGCATGATCTGAAACACGATAATGTTCGGCAACGCGAACAGCCCCATTGCGGCCCGCGTCCGGAATGCACCAATGTGCTTGAACACCGCCTGCATAATGCCGAAGCTCCAACGGAAGCGCTGCCGCATGAGGCCATTCGCATTGATCGGTGCCTCGGTAAACGCAAGTGCCTGGTCCTCGTAGATAACGTGGTAGCCCTTCTCGAGCAAGATCATTGTCAGGTCGGCATCTTCGGCGACGGTGTTGGAGTGGTACCCACCGGCCTCCTTCACCGGCTGCAAGCGCCATGCGCCGATAGCCCCGGGAACCACCACGACGACATTGAATAAGTCGAGTGCGCGCCGCTCGAAGTTCTGGCTCGTGATGTACTCCAGCGCCTGCCACCGCGTCCAGAGGTTTACACGATTGCCTACCTTCGCATTGCCCGCGACCGCACCGATTTTGGGGTTTGCAAAATGCGGCACGAGCCGGGCCACCGCATCGTGAGCGATCACGGTGTCGGCATCGATGCCGACATAGATTTCTTCGTCGACAAAATGCTCTAGTGCGTAGTTCAGCGCCTCGGCTTTTCCTGCGTTTTCCTTACGCACCACCACCAGGCGGCCGCTCTCGATGTCTGCGGGATAAGCAGCGATCGCGACCTCCGTGGTGCGGTCCTTCGATCCGTCATCGATCACGATGATGCGCATATTCTTGTAGGTCGACATCATCACCGACCGGATCGTTCGGACGATTACCTTTTCTTCGTTGTATGCCGGAATCAACACTGCAACACGAGGCTGGTAATCCGGGCCGGCATAGTTCTTCCGCTTCCGAAAACGATCGATCAGGGCAAATAAACCGATGATGATGAGCCGTGCACTCATCAACACATCGCCGACAAAAAATACGCTTACAACAAAGTGGTTGAACGAAGCCAGGCCGAAAAATGCAATGGAATCCACAACCGCCAATAACTTCGGCTTCCAACCATGGATATGCGGCATGACATCGCCGCGCGACTTACCCATAAGTGCACTTACCGGAACAAACTCGTATCCCTGGGCACGTAATGTATTCACTAGCAGCGGCAACGTAGCCACGGTCACCGATCGGTCGCCACCGCCGTCGTGCATGAGAATGATCGATCCGCGCAAATCCGAACGTCGCTCGCCCGCGGCAATCTGTTCCAGGATCGATTGCACGATTTCCTGTGGCGTTTTTCGTGGGTGCTCATCCCAGTCATTCGTATCGAGCTTGTCGCCGACCACGATGTAGCCAAGCTGCTGCACTCGCTCCACCGGTGCCGCTTGATCGTTGGTATCGGGTTCCTGATCGATGGAGTACGGCGGTCGGAAATACAACGGCTGCACACCGAGCTTTGCCGCGAACAGCCGCTCGGTCAGGTTCAATTGTAAGTCGACCTGCCTGGACGAGATATCACTGATGTCCGGATGAGTAAAGGTGTGGTTTCCAATTTCGTGACCTTCGCGGTACACGCGCCGCATGATGCCGACGTTGTCTTCCGCCTCCTGCCCGATCATGAAAAAGGTACCCTGCACCTTCAGCTTCTTGAGGACGTCAAGAATCTTGGGTGTCCACTCCGGATCTGGCCCGTCATCGAAACTAATGGCGAGTTTTTTGGGATGATAGCCGACGTAGTTGACCGAATAAGACAGAGGCAACACACTCATTGTCTCGGAATCGATCTGCTTGGAGTCATCATCAATGGTGAGGTTGCGCTGCCCGTTGCGCGGCTGCCCGCTCACGTGCATGATGTCGCCTTCACCTTCAATGTCGAGGTCCCAACCCGGCGGCACTGAAGCAAGGTCTTTCACCGGGTTCACCTTCAGCGGGTTATCCCATATCTTCCACAGCGATTGGTCTTCCTCGCCAAGCCGCCATAATGCAAACGTCTGGATGCCAAGTTGCCGCGCCGCTCGCATTTCGTTGTAGGTCGTCACCGCATCCAGAAACCAGATCTGGTGACGCAGATGGCGATCTTCATCGTCGTACGTGAAGTGTGGGTTGCGCGAAGCGTCGTCGAGATCGACTTCGGAGCCGGAGTCCGCGGCGGCCTGCCACACCGACTGTGTCGACATATTGTCGCTGTGTACAAGCACCGCGGCTGGTGCGGGTTGGCCTCGCCGCCCTTTCGGCTGCGGGGAGCCGGCCGGGGGAAGCGTCATCGTCCAATCGTAGCCATAGCTGCCGATGGCGCAGATGATCTTCTGCTTCGGCACCTTGGCCAGCACGTTCTTCAGATTCTGCTCAAACCAGTCCTGGCCCGCGATCGGTCCCGGGCCGCTTTCCGTCTGGTGCTGGTCGTAATTCATCAGCAGCAGGCCGTCGGAATGTGCGGCCATATAAGCGAGATCCCAGTCGTCATCGCCTACCGGCGTGTTGATGTAGAGCCGCAGATTTTTCGGGTGCATCTGCGCGTACAGCGTGGCGATGAGGTCACGATAGCCGGGTTGCGCCTCTGCGGGAATATCTTCAAAGTCCAGCGATAGACCGTGATAGCGCGAGTTGGACCCGAGCAGACGCATGGCCTGGGCGATGAAGTTGGCCCGTGCCGCCGGGTCTTTCAGAAAAATGCCAACCGTCGGCATGAAAGTCTGCTGGGTGGTGTCGAAATTGTTGACGAGCGGGAAAATTTCCGTGTTTGCGCCACTCGTGGCGATGACGCGTTCTACCTTGTTCTCGATGTCGATGCCGTGCACGCCGCCACCGTCAACCACGGCAAACGGCCGGTTGTCGGCGGAATAAGCAGTGAGCCGGCCGTCCGGCGTGATCACATGCAGCCATTCCGGAAACAGCAGATCGATTTGCTGCACATGCTGGCGCAGGGCACTGTAGCTGGACGCGTCGTAGTCGACGTAGTACGCCGCACGCAGCCCTTCGTCCGTGTTCAGCGGCACGTCCGACGGCTTGCGATCGGTCTTGCGGTGCGCCGAGCGTGCCTTCTTCGACTTGTCCGCGGGCACGGGCGGCGAGTTGAGTGCGCGGAAGTTATGCTTCGGCTGCTCCAACAACAGTTCCGGCAGTGGACGGATGCGCAGGACGCCGATAACAAAAACGACAAGCAGAACCAGACCGATGCCTGCCGAGATGTCGAGCACACGTCGGAGCCGCTTCCAGCGCCGGCGCTTCTCGTCATAGAAAATGGGTTTGCTCGTCGTTGCCATGCCTGCCGTATCGTATCGTGCTGCCGCATCTTCTGCTGACTCTGCCAGGTTCTGGACTCGAAGTGGCGCCGGGCGTACGCGTTTATGATGCAAGCGGAGACCATGACGCGCCTGCCTGCAAACCGAGTTGCCGTGGCCTTGCTGTTGCTTGCAGGGCTACTGTTGCGTCTCTTTTTCCTGCGTTATCACGCCTTTGTCTCCGGCGATTCCCTGCTGTACCAGGAAATCGCGCAGAACTGGATTCATGCCCACACCTACGGTCTATCGACAAACGACGCACCGCGGCCGACGCTGATTCGACTGCCCGGCTATCCCATGGTGCTCGCCATACTGGCGGTTCTGTTCGATCCGCTGCTGAATGCAGACCTGGGGACGCTGCGCAGCTTTCTACCGGTGCTCTACCTGCAGGTCGCGGTCGACCTGTGCACCTGCCTGCTGCTGGGCTCGCTGGCAGGCCGGCTGTTCGGGCCCCGCGCAAGGCTGGCGGCCATCGCCATGGCTACCTTATGCCCGTTCACCGCCAACTACACAGCCGTTCCCCTTACCGAAGTTTTCACGCTGTTCACCATCGTTCTGGCCTTCTGGGCGGCACAGCGCTGGCGCGACGAGCCACGCACGCGCTGGCTGCTGGTCACCGCGGCCGCGCTCAGCTTCGGCACCCTTCTGCGGCCGGACCAGGGATTGCTCGCCGCTGCGGTGCTGCCGCTGCTGTGGCGGCCCGGTACCCGCGCATGGCGACCGGTCCTGCTGTGTGCCGTGCTTGTCGCCCTTCCTTTCGTTCCGTGGACGCTGCGCAATGCACGAACCTTCCACGTCTTTCAACCCATTGCGCCAAGGCTGGCCAACGACCCGGGCGAACGAGTGCCGCGCGGGTTCCAGCGCTGGTATCGCACGTTCGGCGTCGACTTTGCCTCCACCGAGGAGGCGTACTGGAAGTTTCCGGAAGAGCCGATTGATCCGGCAGACCTGCCGCGCCGCGCTTTCGACTCACCCGCGCAACAGGCGGAAACGGAAGCCCTGCTGCATGAGGCGGCAGCCTTCAGTCGGCTGCGGCCGGACATTGACGCACGCTTTGCACGACTGGCGGACCAGCGCATCCATACGTCGCGGCTGCGCTACTACGTGGGGTTGCCGGTCGCACGCGTAGTCAACATGCTGTTGCGCCCGCGCGTGGAAATGCTGCCCGTCGCGGAACGGTGGTGGCAGTGGTCCGCTGGCGCCGGGCAGGCCGCCCTGGCGTACGCTTTTGGCGCGTTGAACCTTGCCCTGCTTGGAGCAGCATGCGTTGCGCTGCCCCGTGCACTGCGCATGGCACCGCGGCTCACGGCGGCCATGTGCGCCTATATGGTGCTTCGCTGCGCGCTGCTGCTGACGCTCGACAACGCGGAACAGCGCTACACCCTGGAGTTCATCCCCCTGTGGATACTGCTTGCCGCCAGCCTGTTCCGCGCTGCAACGCCGCGGAATCGTTAGGTGCGGCGCAGCTTCGAAGCCATCCAGAACTGCTGCAGGATGTAGCTGTCGGTCATGCCCGCGATGTAGTCGGCAATGACCCGGGGCAGGCCTTCCGTCTCGCTTTCGCGCAGGTAGCCGTCGGGCAGCCGGTCGGGTTGGCGCAGGAAGAACTGGAACAGCGTCGTGACCACGTTTTCTGCCTTGTCGTGCTCCAGTTCCAGTGTAGGGCAGGTGTACAGCGCGTTGTACAGGTAGCGCTTCTCTTCCAGGCGCATCGCCTCAAACGCCGGGGAGAACACGGCCACGCGGCCCGCATGACTCCGCACATCGTCCAGGGTGCGCAATCCGTTTTGCTCCACATTCCGCACGGTGGTATGGATCAGGTCCGCCGTCAGTTCGTCCTGCATCCACTGCAGCGCCTCGTGGAAGAGGAACTTGCGGTCGACACCAGGGTGGCGTCCGCGCATCTCGTCATATGCGCGCCCCATGATGCTGATGTGCCCGCACAGGTGCTCGATGTCGAGTAGCCCGGACTCCACGCCGTCATCAAGATCGGCTGTGAGGTAGGCAATTTCGTCGGCAAGGTCGATGACCTGCGCCTCAATAGGCGGACGCAGACCGAGGAAGTACGCCGACAGCTCCGGGTATGCCGTCTCGGCATAATCGCGTGAATGCTTCACGATGCCCTCGCGCACGCCCAGCGTCAAGTTCAATCCTCGGTGCGCGGCGTACCAATTTTCAAAGTGCTCCACGATGCGCAGGGCGTGCAGGTTGTGGTCGAACCGCATGCCGTGGGCCTGCAGGCACTTGTCCAGGGCGCGCTCGCCGGCATGGCCAAATGGGGGGTGGCCAATGTCATGCACCAGCGCTAACGCCTCCACCAGCTCCTCGTTCAACCGCAGGGCGCGTGCAACTTCCCGCGCGATCTGCGCGACCTCGATGGTGTGCGTCAGCCGCGACCGAAAGTGGTCGCTTTCCCTGCTGGTAAACACCTGCGTTTTGCCCGCGAGCCGCCGAAACGAACGTGCCTGCACAATGCGCTGCCGATCGTACTCGAATGCTGACGTGCCCTCGCGTGCAGGCTCCGGCGTGACGCGCACCGCCAGCGCGAGTTCGTCCGCATCACGCACAGAGCAGCCGCTGAGATCACCCTGGGTTCCCACAATGGGTGCTGTGGCGGCACGCTCCACTAGGGCGTCACCTTCGGTTCACGGCCATTTTTGGCGACCTTAACCCGCGCGGAGTCGAGCCGCTTGTGCAGCTTCACAACGTCGTCCTGCTCGATGTCGGCCGGTAGCGACTTGCCGTACTCCACAACGGCGCGTTCCCACTGTGCGATCGCCGGCTTCAGCTTACCGTTACGCTCCATCGCCTGCCCCAGGTGGTCGTGCAGTGTTGGGTCGCTTGGGTTGCGATCCACGGCTTTCTGCAGTTCGGCCTCGGCCGTCTGGTACTGCCCCTGCTTAAAGTAGGCCCAACCCAGAGAGTCAAGGTAAGCGTAATTCTGCGGATCGAGCGCGACTGCCTTCTTGAGCAGCGTGACCGCCTCCGGCAACTGAATGCCCCGATCGGCGTACATGTATCCCAGCGAGTTCAGCGCCGCGGCATTGTTGGGGTCGAGCGCAAGCACCGCGCGCAAATCCTTCTCCGCGTCGGCCATGTTGTTCTGCTTGTCGGCGATGCTGGCACGCAGAAACAATGGGTAGATCTTGTCCTCAGGCTTGGTGGAAAATACCTCGGCCTTTTCGATGGCAGCAATGGCTGCGGGGTACCGCTTCAGGCGGAAGTCCATCTGCGCGATCGTCAGGTACACCGAACGATCTTCCTTCTTACCGGTCAGCTGCTTGTTCAGCAGTGCAAATCCCTCGTCGACCTTGCCGTTGTCCAGCAACTGCCCGGCGTACAGGGTTTGAATGTCAGGATCGGTCGGCATGGCCTCGGCCGCCTGTTTTGCGACAGCCAGCGCCTTCGGCCAGTCATGCACATCGCGGTAGGTATCGATCTCGTCGCTGTAGCCGCGCGAGCGCATGTCCCCACCCAGTGCGACGATCTGCTGATATACACCGGCAGCTTCCGCCGTCTTTCCTTGCTCGCGATAAAGATTTCCCAACCGCTCCAGAAAGAGTGCGCGGTTGCTCTTGTCGCCGTCCGGCGAGTTCGCATCTGCCTTGGCTGGACCGGCAAGCACACCCTTCAGCACGCCTTCCGCATCCGCATACCGGCCCAGCGAATCGTAGATCAGCGCCTCGTTGTAGCTCAGTTCCAGCGACTCAGGCACCAGCGCCTTGGCCTTCTTAATCGTGACCAGGGCATTGTCATAGTCGCCCTGCCGGCGCTGGATTTCGGAAATGTGGATGTAACTCTGCGCGTCCTGCGGCTCAGCGACCACGATCTGCTGAAACTGCTTCATCGCGGCATCCAGCTGCCCATCGGCCAGCAGCGCATTTGCAAGCCCGCGCTCGGCATCCAGGTTGTCACCGTCATCATCCAGCGCGCGCTGGTAGGCTGCGGCAGCCTCCTTCTGCTTGTGCAGCTGATCGTACGTTCCGCCCAGCGCAAGCTCCACGCGCGCGCTGCGATCCTCCGGCGGCAGGGCCGACAGCGTGGTCACCACGCGCTGCAGGTCACCCTGCTCGCTGTACAGCCGCGCCAGGTTCAGCATCGACTCTTCCGACCCGGAATCCAGCCCCTGTGCCGCCTTGAACTGGGCCTCGGCCTTTGCGGAATCGTGGTTCAACTCGTACAGCTGCCCCAGCAGCAGGTGGTCTTCAGTGCTGTTCGGCTCCAGGCGCACCAGCGTTTCGTATTCCGCGGTGGCCAAGCCGAGCATCTGGGCCTGCTGCCCATTCTGCTGATCGCCCAGCGAACGGAAGTAAATGCGCCCAAGAAGACGGTGCGCTTCTACATCATTCGGCGACTTCTTGGCCTGATCCTGCGCCACCTGTACCGCCTCGCGGATGCGGCCTACCCGAAAGTACAGGTCGGCGAGTCCATTCTGCAGCATGGGTGAGTTCGGATCGGCGCTCAACGCCAGTTTGTACTGCTCAATGGCCTGGGTGGCGTAATCCGACCGGCCCTGGGTCGTCGCCAGGTCCTCGTAGATATGAGCCAGGCCATAGTGGTAGTAGGCAGCCGAACGCCCAGTCGCCGCCGTGGGCACCTGCACAGTACCAGCCGTTTCTGGCGGCGTTGCGTCCTTTTTCTGAGCGACCAGTGGCAACGACGAGAACAGCAGGCCGGCGATGACGGAAACCTTCGCCAGCCGCACACATGCAATCGACAGCGGAGACCGTTCGACGAGGGCGGCGTGCAAGGCAGGACGGTGCGAATCGTTCATCACTAGGTCTCTCTCCCACGCGCTGAAGCGGTGCCAGCCGTTCTCGCTTCCCGTGCCTGTGCCACAACCCTGCCGCGGCCTGCCGCTTTGCGTGAACGTCCTTCCGACGCGTGTGTCTCAGATTAGACGAAAGTCAACGCCGGGAGTTGCGTTTGACTCCGGATCGGTGCTAGCCATGGCGAAAATGCCGCATGCCGGTGAAGACCATCGCCACGCCCAGGCGATCCGCGGCGGCAATGACCTCCGCATCCCGTACGCTGCCCCCTGGTTGAATGACCGCGGTCGCGCCAGCCTGGGCTACCACCTCCAGGCCGTCGGCAAAGGGGAAAAAGGCGTCCGAAGCGGCGACTGTGCCCACCATGGGCAGCGCCGCTTTCATGGCACCGAAGCGCGCCGCATCGACCCGGCTCATCTGCCCGGCGCCAATCCCAACCGTCTGGCCATGGCCGCCGTCCGTCCGGGCGTACACGATGGCGTTCGATTTCACATGCTTGCACATGGTCCAGGCGAACCGCAGCGCGCGCATCTCTTCCTCACTTGGCTGGCGTGCCGTTACCACGTTCAGGTCAGCCTCGACGATGCCCGCGCTGTCCGCATCCTGCACCAGCATGCCGCCGCTCACCTGCTTCAGCAGGCGCTTCGGCGAAGCGGAGGTAATCTGCAACAAGCGCAGATTCTTCTTCGCGGCAAATGTCTCAACGGCTTCCGGCGTGTACCCCGGCGCGACAATGGCCTCCACAAACAGCTTTGCAATCGCTTCCGCCGCCTTAGCATCGACCGTCCGGTTGATACCGAGCACTCCACCGAATGCTGACACCGGATCGGCCGCCAGCGCACGCTCATACGCCTGCAGCACCGAATCGCCGGTCGCCGCGCCGCACGGGTTCGTATGCTTCACGATGACGACTGCGGTTTCGTCGAACTCACGCACCATCTCCCAGCAGGCATCCAGATCGACAAGATTGTTGAACGACAGTTCCTTACCCTGCAGCTGCCGTGCGTTCGCAATGCCGGCTGCTGAACCATCCGTGTACAGCGCCGCCGCCTGGTGCGGGTTTTCGCCGTAGCGCAGTGTTTGCTTCGCCTTCAGGTTCAGCCGCAGCGCGATTGGCAGCGGTGCATGCGGATTGATGACGGCAACCTGAGTGTCCTCGCCAGTCGGCGGCTGCATCGCTTCCAGCGCATTGGCAATTGCGGTGTCGTAGGCGGCGGTCGTCGCAAAGGCTTTCTGCGCCAGGCCCCAGCGCGTCGCCAGCGACAACAGGCCGACGTTCGCCTCCATCTCCGCCGCGATGCCTTCGTAGCTCGCAACGTCGGTCACGATCGCAACATCCGCGAAGTTCTTGGCTGCAGACCGCACCATGCTCGGTCCACCGATGTCAATGTTCTCGATCACTTCGGCAAAATGCACGCCGGGCTTCGTCGCCGTCTGCTCGAATGCGTACAGGTTCACCACAACCATGTCGATCGGCTCGATGTCGTGCGCCTCGACCGCCGCCACGTGCTCCGCGTTGCCGCGCACATGCAGAATGCCGCCGTGCACCTTGGGGTGCAGTGTCTTGACGCGACCATCCAGCATCTCCGGAAAGCCCGTGAGATCGCTGATGTCTCGGACCGGCAGACCCGCTTCGCGCAACGCTTTTGCCGTGCCGCCGGTGGATACCAGTTCCACACCCATCGCATCGAGCCGCGCCGCAAACGGCACCAGCCCTGTCTTGTCCGTCACGCTCAGCAGCGCCCGTTTCACCGGTTGCATTCTCATGTCACTCACTTTCTTGTCTACTCCAGGCGGAGCCCGCCGGTTAGTTCACTTGTGCGTTTCAAATCGTGCGCCGCGCACCACTTTTCCAGCCCCTTGGCGACCTTCTCCGCCGCGCGTGGGTCGGCGTAGCTTGCCGTGCCGACTTCGACTGCGGTTGCGCCTGCGAGCATGAATTCCACGGCGTCTTGCGCGCGCAGGATGCCGCCCATGCCGACGACCGGGATGCGCACGGCGCGCGCCGCTTCCCACACCATGCGGACGGCGATGGGCTTGATGGCCGGGCCGCTCAGACCGCCGGTGACGTTGGCGATGCGCGGTCGGCGCGTCTCGATGTCGATGGCGAGCGAGACGAAGGTGTTAACCAGCGAGACTGCGTCGGCGCCGGCGTTTTCGGCCGTTTTCGCCATCTGCGCAATGCTGGTCACGTTGGGCGAAAGCTTGATCATGAGCGGACGCCTACTGGCTGCTCGGCACTCCGTCACCAGGTCGTCGAGCGCTGCGGCATCGGTGCCAAAGACCATGCCACCGTGCTGGGTATTGGGGCAGCTCGCGTTCAGCTCGTACATGGCGATGCCCTCCGCGTCATTGAGCTGCTCGATCACGGCGACGCAATCGGCGACGGTGAAGCCGAAGACGTTGGCGATGCACACAGTGTTCTTCAGCTTGCGGATGCCGGGCATCTTGTCGCGCACGAAGGCTTCGACGCCCACGTTTTGCAGGCCTATGGCGTTGATCATGCCGCTTGCGGTTTCGATGATGCGGGGTGCCTTGTTGCCGGCCATGGGCGTGCGCGACAGACCCTTGGTGACGAAGGCACCGATGCTTTCGATGGCGAGAATGTCCGCAAACTCCACGCCGTAGCCAAAGGTGCCGCTTGCGGCGATGACCGGGTTACGCAGCTCCACGCCGGCCACTGTTACCCGCAGATCGCATTTGCCGTCCCGCTTCGTTTCCACGCCACTCACTCAGCCAATCCCCTGTTCTGAAGCATACCGCCCACCGGGAAAGGCGTTGCGCGGGGTACGATAGAGCCATGCTCGACCTCGCATTCGTGCGGGCAAACCTGCCCGCCGTGGAAGCCGCCCTGCGCGCGCGTAACGCCGATCCCGCTGCCCTGCTGGGGGACTTCAGCACCATCGACCGCCGCCGCCGCGATGCCATCACCGAGGCCGAAACCCTCAAAGCCCAGCGCAATCGCCTGTCGGAAGAGATTGGCAAGCTGAAGCGCACCGGCCAGGATGCCACGGAATTGACCGAGCAAGCGCAAGGCATGCGGCTGCATGCCGAGGTGCTGGAGCAGAAAGCCAGCATGGGCGACGCCGAGCTGCGCGTCATTCTGGAGGCGCTGCCAAACCTGCCGATGGCTGACGTTCCAGTTGGAGCGGATGAGCATGGAAATGTGCTGGTGAAGACATGGGGCACGCCGCCCACGTTCGACTTCACGCCGAAGTCGCACTGGGAGCTGGGCGAGGCGCTGAACATCCTGGATTTTGACCGGGCCGCAAAGATTTCCGGATCGCGCTTCGTGGTGCATTATGGCGCGGGTGCCCGGCTGGAGCGTGCGCTGGCGAACTTCATGCTTGACTTGCACCAGCGCGAGCATGGGTATACGGAAGTGTTACCGCCTTCGGTGGTGAACTCGAAGTCGCTGTTCGGGACGGGGCAACTGCCCAAGTTTGCCGCGGATTTATTCCACTGCGACGACAAGGGAGAGTACCTTGCGGGCGAGTTGCAGGATAACGATCACTGGCTGATTCCCACGGCCGAAGTACCGGTGACGAACCTATTTCGGGACGAGACACTGGATGAGGCGGCGCTGTCGATCAGCCTGTGCGCGTATACGCCGTGTTTCCGGTCGGAGGCTGGGTCGTATGGGCGCGATGTGCGCGGCATGATTCGACAGCACCAGTTCCAGAAGGTGGAGTTGGTGAAGTTCACCACGCCGGAGAAGAGCGCGGCAGAACATGAGCAGCTGACCGAGGATGCGGAAGATGTTCTGCAGCAGTTGGGGCTGCCGTATCGACGGATGCTGCTTTGCACGGGCGATATGGGATTTTCGGCGGCGAAGACGTATGACCTGGAGGTGTGGCTGCCGGGGCAGGGGCTTTATCGCGAGATCAGCTCGTGCTCCAATTTCGAGAGCTTCCAGGCAAGGCGGGCAAACATCCGGTATCGGCCGGCGGGTGCGAAGAAGTCGGAGTTTGTGCATACGCTGAATGGGTCGGGGCTGGCAATCGGGCGGACGTACCTGGCGATCCTGGAGAATTACCAGCAGAGCGATGGGACGATTCGGATCCCGGAGGCGCTGGTGCCCTACATGGGCGGGCTGGAATATATTGGGCCGCAGGCGCCGATTACCGCGGGCGCGCGCAATGGGAGCGGGAAGTAATGCTGAAGACGCTGAAGGGCTACGTTTTCTGGACGTATGAACGCGGATCGATGCATTACGACATCATGGTCACGCTGGTGTTGCTGTTCATCTTCATTACGCCGCACTACATCAACTACCAAGATCGTCCGAAGTTCCAGTTGCCCTCGCAGATCATGGTGGAGAACGATGGTTCAGGCGATTTGATTTACCAGGTGCGGGTGCAGGATGTGCAGAATAACATGGCACCGGGTGGAGATGCGGAGACGCAGACGCGGCGTGCGCTGCGGCACCTGATCGAGCCGATTGCGGGCGATGTGAGCGTGGAGCGGTATGAGCCGCTGGTGACGAACGGACAGATTCGGGCATACCGGGTATGGGCGCGGCGGTAGACCCCTCCCCCCCCCCTCTAGTTGCGCTAAGTTCCTCATTCTATTGACGTAGCTGCCAAAGTATTCATTCGGTTGGGTTTACACACAGATTCTTCATTCGGTTGGGGTTAGGTGCTCTTGCACAGCTTTTGGGGCAGCCACTTTTTCGTGGGGGTTGGGTTGTACCCTAGAGATGCCGTGAGTTGGCCGGCTGGAGAGTGCATGCGCCGTTTGATTCTGCCGTTCGCTGTTGCTGTGGTTTGCTCGTCGCTGGCGCAGGCCGCAACCGATCCCGCGCTGGACAAGGTGTTGCGGCAGATGGATACGGCGGCTGCAAAATTCAAGAATACGGAAGCGGATGTGCGGGACGACTTTTTCGAGCGCGTGGTGCGGGATACGACGACGCAGTTTGGGTCGGTTTATTTTCTCAAGGGTCCGAAGGGTACGGAGATGGGACTGAGCATCACCAAGCCTTCGGTCAAGATCGTGCATTTTGCGGATGGGAACGGCACGATCTACGACCCGGCAAGTGCGAAGAAGTTCAACACGTTCAATACCGGTAACGATAAGGCGAAGTCGGAGAGCTTTTTGACGCTTGGCTTTGGCGGCAGCGGGGCTGACCTGGAGCGGACGTGGGACATCAAGCTGCTGGGGACGGAGAACCTGCAGGATGGCGGGGCAAGCGTGGCCGTGGACAAGCTGGACCTGGTGGCCAAGGATCCGTCGGTACGGCAGATGTTTGCGCACGTGGTGATCTGGCTGGACCCGGTGCGGGGGATTTCGTTGAAGCAGGAGTCGACGACGCCGGAAGGGGACAAGCGGACGGTGACGTATTCCCATATTCGGTATAACGAGCCGAAGCTGGACTTAAAGAAGTACGCGTTTCCTAAGAAGTAAGGGGTTGCTTTAGAAAAGCAGTACGCAACGGGCGCCAAGGTTTCGCAAAGAACGCAAAGGTTCAGACGTTGCGCTCGTTGCGGTGAACCTGGCGTGCTTTGCGTACTGTTTTTCGTCGTTACTGGACCTTGCCGAGCGGGCGGAGGCGGGTGAGTTCGGTGGCGCTGGTGACAGCGGTCTGGGCGGCGAGCTTGAGGTTGTCGGCGACGAGCCAGAGGGTGAAGGTGCTCGCTTGGCGGGCGCCGGTGGGGACGGGGCGGACTTCGACTTGCATGCGTTGTTCGCCGGCGACGCTGCTGTTGCTGGCGGGCGCGTCGTCTTCGTTGACGAGTTCCATGAGGTCGGTGTCGAGGGCTTTTTCGACGGCTTCCGTGTCGGCCGGTGTGTCGAGTTCCACGAAAAGGCTGACGGCGAAGCCGTGGAAGACGGGGGCCTGCACAAATTGGAGCACGGGGACAGTGATGCCGTCGCCGAGCAGTGCGGCGAGTTGGGTGCGGACGCGGTCGGCGGTGACGGCAAGCGTGGCGGTGGTTTCGTCGCCGAAGCGGCGCTGGAGATTGAAGGCGGCCTGAGTGTCGAAGACGGCGGTGGGAAGGGCCTGGAAGGAGAGCAGGTTGACGGTTTGCTGATGCATTTCGTCGAGTGCGGACGCACCATTTTCGCTGGCGGGCTGCAGGACGGTGGCGTAGGCGGAGCGCACGGTGGCCTGGCGGCCGACGGCCTGGAGTGCGGCGGCAAGCATGGTGGTGACAGGGTGTGCAGCGGTGACAGCGTCGGTTTCAAGGTTGAGGGCGGGCTGCGCGACCGCCTGGGAACGGACGGGGGCCTTGCTGTCGAGGGTGCCACTGGCGTCGACCACGGCGGCACCGAGGGTTCGGGCGGTGGAGAGATACTTTTCCGCGTCGCGTGCGGTAGCGAAGATGGCAACGTCGATGCCGTCGAAGCTGGCGGGTTCGACGGCGAGGATGACGGCGGCTTCGTCGCCGACCTGGTCGAGCTTGGCGGCGTCCTGCTCGCTGTCCATGAGGACGACGGTGTGCGGGGAGGTGGAGAGTTCTCCTGCGATCTCTTTACCCAGCAGGGAGGCGGCGCCGACGACAGCGATGCGGTAGTTCAGCTTACTCATGAGGTGTTGGATGCGGCGGGGACGGGGTAGGGCGCGTGGGTGCTCTCGCAGGCTTAGGCCGGGGCTTTTGCCGATGGTCGCTGAGCCAGGCAGCGTCGGATGAATCAGTTGCGGATTTCCGGGCAAGTGCAAAAAGTGCCCGGGGCTAACGCCCTTCACGGTGGCACCTTTGCAGTGGATGAGAGGCTACTGCTCTCCCCACCAATGCCAACTTCCTGCGGATTTGGGATGCACCAGACACTACCGAGCCCCCTCGGCAGCACCGGAAGAAACTTTTCTAAAACTTTCCTCAGAAATGTCCTAAAGTGCGCCGAGGGGATGCCGATAGACAGTGTGAGGAGAAATTAATCATGAAGCAGATCAAAGAAATCGGATCTTCGGCAGTAATGGATGCACCGCTGGCACGGACGCGCCGCAACGGTTCGGCCTTAACGTCCAAGACTCACTTTGTTGTGACCAAGACGACCGCGACGGTGGATTCGACGCAGTTCAGCACAGTGTCGGTGCTGGTGCAGAAGAGTGCGGGCGCGGAAGACGTTCGCTACGAAAAGGTGGCGTCGATCAAGGCCGCGATCGACACGGGGAGCTACAAGGTTTCGGCGTCTGCGGTGGCGGATGCGTTGATGGGGAGCATGCTGGGATGAACTGCAGGCGATGGGTTAATTGAAGGGCTGCAGACGGGCTTCGGCCGTGTGCAGCTTTTTTTATGGCCGGGCCGGGAAGGGTGATGGAGTGGCGGCGCGATGAAGGTGGGACACCCGGCGCGTTCCCTTCCCTTGCTGGTTCGTTCGAGTTTTGGCGGTGGGTCGATCTTCGATCGATGAAGCGCTTCGCGCTGACCCCACCCTTTCGCGCGCGGAGTTTACGGGCTGAACTTGCCTGATGCGGCGCGAAAGAATGGGGCACCCGATGAAGGCGCGCTCAAGATGTGCTTTGCAGGACTTGACTAGTAAAGCTCAGAGCTAAAGCCCGGTTGCTCGCGGCGCTATTCAGTAGCCTAAAGATCACTGCTCCCTCCCAAAGCCGTCATCCGAGAGATTTGGAGAGGCCCTCCCACTGACACTCAGTGGTGGGTGTCGGGGGTGGCGGCGATGGGTTGGAGCGGTGTGGGGCGCTGGGTGCGCTTGCCCTGGGCGGCGTAGACGATGCGGGCGAGAAGACCGCTGACGGTGTAGCCGAGGGCGACGACGATGAGCACGATTTCAGAAAAGCGGGCGAGGAGGACGCCGGCGACCATGAGCACGACGAACATGCGCATGGTGTGTTGCTGGCCGAGGGTGATCTCTTTGCCGGACCAGAAGCGCCAGCGGCTGACCATGAGGAAGGAGATGAAGAGGATGAGTCCGAGCCAGATGAAGGCAATGTACGGCTTGTCCACGGGCGAGCCGCTGAAGCAGTGGACGACGGAGGCGACGACACCGGCGGCGGCGGGAATGGGCATGCCGACGAAGTAGCGGCGGTTGGGCCGGCCGGGATTGCTGGGGATGGGATTGACGGTGACGTTGAAGCGGGCGAGGCGGCAGGCGCCGCAGATGAGGAAGAGGAAGGCGATGAAGACGCCGAGGTCCATGGCGTTGGCGCGCCACTGCAGGTTGCCGGCGAGGGGCAGCATGCGGGTGCCCCAGGTATAGGCGAGGATGGCGGGCGCGACGCCGAAGGTGACGACGTCGGCTAGGGAGTCAAGCTCGCGGCCGAAGTCGGATTCGGTGTTGGTCATGCGGGCAATGCGGCCGTCGAGCGCGTCGAACGGAATGGCGAACAGGATGGCGAGGGCGGCACGGTTGAAGTGTTCCGCATTGCCGGGGGAAGCCTGCATGCTTTGCGTGATGGCGTAAAAGCCTGCCGCGATGTTGCCGGCGGTGAAGAGGGACGGCAGGATGTACATGCCGCGGCGGGGACGCCTGCGTGGCGCTTTCGTGTGGGTTGCGGTGTCAGTCACCAGACACCGCGACGGGTGCACCTGGGTAGCCTTCGGCCATGCCCGAGGAGGACACGTCCATGTTGTCGGGCTTGACTTGGGGGACGAAAGCGATGACGGTGGAGCCGCCCTTGACCTTGTCGCCCTTGGCGACGCGCAGGTTGGCGTGCGGGGGGAGGAGGACGTCTACGCGCGAGCCAAACTTGATGAGGCCGATGCGCTGACCCTTGCGCAGGGTGTCGCCAGGCTTGACCCAGCAGACGATGCGGCGGGCGAGAAGGCCGGCGATCTGCTTGACCTGCACGGCGTATTCCCCGTCTTCAATGACGACGACGTTCTGCTCGTTGAGGACGTTGGAGTCGGCGCGCATGGCGTTGAGGAAGAGGCCGCGCTTGTAGTTGACCTGCTTGACGGTGCCGCTGACGGGCGAGCGGTTGACGTGGACGTTGAAGACGCTGAGAAAGATGCTGAGGCGGAGACGGCTGCCCTGGGGAGTCTCGATCCAATCGGCTTCGGTGACCTTGCCGTCGGCGGGAGAGACGAGTTCGCCTTCGCCGGCGGGGATGCGACGGGTGGGGTCGCGGAAGAACCAGAGGAAGAAAGCCGCGAGCAGAACGGGAATGGCCGCGATGACGAGCGAACCTGTCAGCTTCCAGAGGAGGAAGGCGACGACGAGCAGACCAGCGGCGTAGTAGTACCCATCACGAACCATAATCACTGCTGATGATACCGGAAATGGGGGCCGGTGTATGTTCCATGAGCACGGCGTCTTCGGGGGGGTGCTGGTAGTAGTTGCGGCGTCGGCCGGTGGGGAGGAAGCCGTGGGCACGGTAGAGGTGCTGGGCAGCGAGGTTGGAGGCGCGGACTTCAAGGAGGAGGCGGATGGCCTGGTGCTGTGCGGCCCAGTGCTGGACGGCGCGGAGGAGAGTCGTGCCGTGGCCTTGGCGCTGGGCGGCGGGGTGGACGGCGATGGCTTCGAGTTCGGCTTCGCTGGGGGGTGGCGTGATGAGGGCTGCGGCGGCGAAGGCTGTTGGTTTGGTGTCGTGTTCGAGGAGGAGCAGGAGGCGGAGCGGGTTGACGGCGAGGTCGCGGTAGGTGGCGGCGGTCCAGAGGGGGGCGCCGGGAGTTTGGCCGGCGAGGGTGGCGAGGGGTTCGGCGTCGGCGAGGGTGGCTGGGCGGAGGATCATGCGGTGGCGGCCTGGCGGGCGCGAAGGGCTGTTTCGGCGTCGGGGACGCGGAGGTAGTTGGCGTCGAGGAGGGCGGTGTCGGCGAAGGTTTTGGTGTGGAAGAGGCGGAGGGCGAGGATGGCGGCGGCCTGCTGGAGGGCTTCGGGGGTGGGGACGAGATGAGGGTGGTTGGGTGGGGCGAGGGCCGGGTCTTCGAGGATGAGGGTGGTGTTGGCGGCGGCTGTGATAGCGGCTTCGCGGGCGAGCATGGCTTCGGTTGCGTCGGCGGTGCGGGTGTAGAGGTCGGTGCGGCCGGCGTCGATCCAGGCGGTGACGGGGGCGTGGGGAGGTGCGGTTTGGGCGAGGATGGCGAGGCGGGAGAGGGCGACGAGGGGGAGATTGCGGGCTTCGGCAAGGCCCTTGGCGGCGGCGAGGCCGATGCGGACGCCGGTGAAGGAGCCGGGGCCGGTGACAACGGCGATGGCGGCGAGGGGTTCGTTGGAGGTGGCGAGGAGGTCGGCGATGGCGGGGAGGAGACGCTCCTGCGTTTCGCGGGCGGGGAGGGTCTGAGTGGCTTCAATGCTGGCGGTTTCTGCGTGGAGGAGGGCGACGTAGTTAGTGGGGCCGCAGGTGTCGAGGAGGAGGATTGCGGGCATGGGTTTCAGGATATGGAGGTGTGGAGGCAAAAGATAGATGGGGCGGGCTTACGGGCGCGGGTGGGGTTCGTCGTATGGGAACAATCGCCGATGCTGTGGCGTCTATCGCTGCCTGAGGTGTTCGTGATGGTGCGTTTCGTTTGGGGTGTGGTGGTTGCTTCGATTGTGGTGCCGGTGGTGTTGGTGGCGCAGGCGGCGGATGCGGGGCGGGTGGTGCTGCCGATCCGGCGGGTGTCGCTGTACAAGAACGGGGTTGGGTTCTTTGAGCATGCGGGGACGGTGCGGGGGGACCAGGCGGTGCGGATCGACTTTACGACGGCGCAGTTGAACGATGTGCTGCAGTCGCTGACGGCGGTGGACCTGGGCGGCGGGCGCATTGCGGGCGCGGGATACAACAGCACGACGCCGCTGGAGCAGCAGTTGAAGAGCCTGCCGCTGGGGCTGGCCGGGGATGCGGGGTCTGTCGATTTGTATGGAGCGCTGCGCGGGGCGCGGGTGGAGGTTACGGGCGCGGGCGCGGCGGTGACGGGACGGATTCTGAATGTGGAGCTGCGGGATGTGGCGGGGCCCTTGCGGGCGGCGGGCGAGGAGATGCCGATGGCGCAGCGGCATTTTCTGACGGTGGTGAGCGACGCCGAGGTGGTGCGGACGGTGGAGTTGACGGGGGCGACGGGTGTTCGGCTGCTGGACAGGGCGTTGCGGGGGGATGTGGACCGGTACCTGGAAACGCTGGCGGGGAACCATGGGGAGGGGTTGCGACACCTGACGCTGATGGATAAAGGGGTTGGGGCGCGGGAGCTGCGGGTGTCGTACATCAGCGAGGTGCCGGTGTGGAAGTGTACGTACCGGATTCTGTTTGACGGGGCCGCTGGGGCTTCGCCGAAGACGGCGACGCTGCAGGGTTGGGCGGTGATTGATAACACCGTGGGGACAGACTGGGACGGGGTGCAGTTGTCGCTGGTGAGTGGAGCGCCGCAGAGCTTTTTGCAGCCGATTTCGCAGCCTTATTACGCTCGGCGGCCGGAGGTAGGGTTGCCGGAGGAGGCGCAGTTGACGCCGCAGACGCATGAGAGTGGTGTTGAGGTAACGAAGGTGGTTGCGGCGCTGGATGCGCTGACTGCTCCGGGGTCCGTCCCTGCCGTTTCTTCTGGGGTGGTTGGGGCGGGTATGGGGCCGGGGATGGGTTCGGCGGGTGGGGTGATGGGTGGGCTTGGGTTGAATGTGGCTTCTTCGGCGCAGCAGACACTTGCAGGATTTGGGCGCGGTGTGGGCCAGAGTTCCGGCAACGGGATGGGAGTCGGCGTGGGGCATGGGTCGGGCGGGGGCTCGTATTCGGCTGGGGCGGCGATGGCTTATGAGGATTCGGTGGTGCCGCAGACTTCGACGGCGAGTTTTGATGATTATTTTGAGTACACGTTGAATGAGCCGGTGACGATCAAGAAGAATGCTTCGGCGCTGGTGCCGATTTTGCAGGCGAAAGTGGAGGTAGACCCGGTGACGCTGTGGTCGCCGAATGAAGCCAGACCGCTGCGGGCGCTGTGGGTGAAGAACACGAGCGGGTTGACGCTGGATCGGGGGAGCTTTTCGATTGTGCAGGGTGGGAACTTCAGCGGGCAGGGGCTGCTGGATCCGATTCATCCGGGAGAGCGGCGGCTGCTGAGTTATGCGGCGGATAGCGCGGTGCGGGTGACGGTGGACCACCGCAATGACACGCGGAAGCTGCAGCAGGTGACAGTGGCCAAGGGCATTCTGCGGGAGAAGACGGCCGAGGTGGCGGAGGTGGAGTACCTGGTGCATAACGCGGCGGCGGAGGCGCGCACGGTGATTGTGGAGCAGCCGCGGCGGATGGGATGGGAGCTGGACAGCGAGCCGAAACCCGAGGAAACCACCGCAGGGGCGTATCGGTTTCGGGTGGTGACGGGAGCGGGTGAGACGGTGCGGCTGCGTATCGGCGAGCGGCACACGCTGACGACGCGGTACGCACTTGCCGGGATCGATGAGGGGCAGTTGACGGTGATGCTGCGGCAGAATGGCGACCCGGCCGACGTGCTGCGGGCATTGCAACCGGTGTTCGCGGCGAAGCGACGGTTGGCGGAGATCGATTTGCAGACGGCGCAGCGGAACGCGGAAATGCAGGTGATTGCGCAGGACCAGAACCGGCTGCGGGAGAACCTGAAGTCGCTGAAGGGGACGGCGGAAGAGCGCGACCTGACGCGGCGGTACACCGGGGAGTTGAGCGCGCAGGAGGACCGGCTGGGAGTGCTGAAGGGCGAGGTTGCCGGGCTGCAGGCGCAACGGGTGGCGGCACAGGAGGCGGTGGCGCGGGCGATCGAGGTGTTGAGCCTGGAGCAGACGGTGGGATAACGCAGGCCCGATGAAGCCGTGCAACCCACTCCCTTGCCTGTATGGCCTGGTAGCGCGAGGCTATTGCGTGGCGGTTGGGGTGGGGTCTTCCGGGGTGACTTTGGGGAAGTAGCCGCTGCGGGTGCGGACGGTTAGCTTGCTGTAGCCTTTTTCCTTTGCGTCGACGTGGACCTGGCGGTAGCCGCCGAGGCGGGCGGGCTTGGTGGGCTGGTAGCTGATGGTGTATTGCTGGCGGATGTCGGCGGCGACCTGGGCGGCGATGCTGTCAACTTCTTCGAGCCGACGGGGGAAGTATGCGATGCCGCCGGTCTGCTCCGCGAGTGACTGGAGGACGCGCTTGGCATGGCGGGATTCGCGCTTGTCTTCGTCGGGGCCGAAGAGGAGGCCGACGCAGTAAACGGTGGGGCCGTCGAGCTCCTGGATGCGCTTGATGGTGTCTTCGAGCGAGGAGGTGGAGGCGTTGTCGTCGCCGTCGGTGATGACGAGGAGGACCTGCTTGGGCTGCTTGGCGTTGCGCGCGAGGTAGTCGGCGCTGGCGACCACTGCGTCGTAAATGGCGGTGCCGCCCGAGGCCTTGACGTAGCTGAGGCCGGCTTCGAGCTTGTGGATATCGGAGGTGAAGTCCTGGTCGATGTACGGCTCCCAGGAGAAGTCGACGAGGAAGGCTTCGTCTTTGGGATTGGACAGGCGGATGAAGTCGAGCGAGGCTTTGCCGACTGCGGCGCGCTTGTCGTACATGGAGCCGGAGGAGTCGATGAGGATGCCAAGGGAGACGGGGAGGTCTTCGTGGCGGAAGGAGCTGATGGTTTGGGGGACGCCGTCTTCGTAGACGTGGAAGGCGTCTTTGGTCAGGTCCTGGACGGCGCGGCCGTTGCTGTCGAGCACGGCGGCGTTGAGGCGGACTTCGCCGACGGAGGTGCGGAGGGTGTAGCCATTTTTCTGGCGCTCGACCTGGGCGTCCGCAGCGGGTGCGGCAGTGGATTTGGGCGGGGGGCCGTCGCCGTCGGGGGATGGGACGGGGTCGCGATCGACGGAAAGGGAGGGCGTGGCTTGCTGCTGCGGCGAACGCGTGGCCTGCGTGGTGGCGGAGAGCGGCGCGAGCAGGACCGCGAAGAGGGCGAGGGTGCCCGCGCTGAATCGATGGTTCATCATCCCCTTACCATTGTGCACTATGGGTTGTAGCAGGGCGGGCAAGCGTCCTGCGGTGTAGGTAGGACGGATGAAGTGTGAGGTTGGCGCTACTCCGACGGGGCGTAGTAGCCCTGGCGATTGTGGACCATAAGCGGAGGAAGGCCGGGTGGGGGGTTGAGTTTGACCTTGAGCTTGCGCCAGTTGCCATCTTTTTTCAGGTCGGTGGGCTTGTAACCGACGACGTATTCGTTGCGGAGTTCGGCGGAGATGCGGCTGGCGATATCGCCGAGTTCGCTGACGTCGGTGACGCGGAAGAGGCGGCCGCCGGTCATGTCGCAGATATCGGTGAGCAGGGCGGGACCCTCTTTTTCTTCGACGGTGGGGGCGTACTGGTCGAAGATGCCGATCGAGTAGATCTGCACGTCGGACTCGCGGACGGCTTTGCGGAGCTCGCCTTCGGAGTAGCGGCTGCGGTTGTCGCCACCGTCGGAGATGATGAGCAGGGCCTTGCGCTCGTACTTGGCGTCTTTGAGCTTGTTGATGCCGAGGTAGGTGGCGTCAATGAGGGCGGTGCGGGCGGTGGGCTTGAGCATGACCATGCGGGCGTCGATGTCGTCAACATTCGAGGTGTAGTCGACGACGACAGCGGGGCGGTCGTTGAAGGCGATGACGAAGAACTCGTCGAGCGGGTTGCTGGTGCGCATGAACTCGGAGAGGGCTTTGCGGGCGCGGGCAAACTTGCTGCTCATGCTGCCGGAGAGGTCGAAGATGATGCCGATGGTGACGGGTGCGTCGTCGGTGGAGAAGCTGCGAATGGACTGGGGCTGGTTGTTTTCGTACACGTAGAAGTTTTCGCGCTCGAGGCCGGTGACAAGCCGGTTCTGGACGTCGGTGACAGTCATGGGGACGAGGACGAGGTTGGCGTCGACGCGGAGGATGGCACCGGGCCGGGAAGCGCCGCGGGCGGTGACGTCCTTGCCTTCGAGGACCTCGGTTTTGGGTTTAGGGGGCTCGGGGCGGGTGGGGGTTCTGGCGCTGTCGAGCGGGTTTTCCTGGGCGCGGAGGGTACCTGCGACGAGGAGGAGGACGACGCAGGTAAGCCGGAGGAGAGAACGGAGGACGGATTGGGTGGCCGAATGCATTGCTTTTCCCTGCCCCGCCGGGGTTCTCCACGCCGTAGCGATCGCGGTGGGCGGCAGAGCTCCGGGGGCGTTCGACCGAGGCCTGCTACCGTAACGTCACCTTGGGGTGTGACTTCGGCGCTGGGAAACCGATCTTACCCGATGGCATGGGGAGGGGAGAAGCGGAAACGAGTTCGGGTGTTGACCCTGTGGATGTAGGAGGGGAAACCCATGTCTCGAATGCAAGACATCGGCCACCCGATTCGATCGCGGACAGTCTGGTGGCCGATTGGGCCGCTCCGAATCCCGTTTGCAGGACTTGGCGTGCAGCCAGGCTGGTTGCGGAACCGGGCCTTTCTGGCACGTTTGAAGACCTAGTGGACGGCACCCTCGGGAGCTTTTTCGCCCTCTTTTGGTTTGGCGAGAAGGAAGGCAAGGAAGAACATGCCACCGGTGGCCCAGGCGAGCAGGCGGTACACGTCGCAGTAGCCCATGATGGCGGCCTGGTTGTTGAGTTGCTGATAGATGGAGGCGCGCGCGGCCAGGTCGCCAATGCCGCCATAGTTGGTGCTAGTGCCCTGCAGGAAGCTGCTGAGGGAGTGCACCTGGTTAGCAAACTGCTGGTTGGCGGAGCTCATGTAGTTTTGCAGGCGCGCCTCGTGGAAGAGGGTGCGGTTGGTGACTTCTGCGCCGGTGAGCGAAATGAGAATGGAGCCGCCGATGTTGCGGGCGAAATTGATGAGGCCGGAGACCTGGTTGGAGGCTTCTCGAGGGAGGCCGACGTAGGCCGCGTTGGTGAGGGCGATGAAGCAGAACGGGATGGGGAGCACCTGGATGATGCGCAGGATGCTGGCGTACTCAAAGCTGATGTCGAGTGTGAGATGAGTGGAGACGTAGTAATAGGCCACCGCAAAGGTGGCGAAACCGATGGCAACTAGGTTGCGCGCGGGGAACTTGCCGACCAGAACGCCGGCTGCGGGCATCACGATGACCAGGGCGACGCCGCCCCAGGTGAGGGCCTTGCCGGCGTTGGTGGCGGTGTAGCCGATGAGCTGCTGGAGAAACTGCGGTTGCAGGACGGTGCCGGCGTTGAGCACGCCGCCTACGAGCATCATGAGGAAGCAGCAGATGGCGAAGTTGCGGAACTTGAACAGGCGCAGGTTCATCAGGGGCTCTTTGGCACCCTTGAGCTCCCAGAGGATGAGACCGGTCATGCCGACGACGAACATGACAGCAAAGGCGACGATGAAGTGCGAGGCGAACCAGTTGTCCTCTTCCCCCTTGTCAAGCGCGATCTGCAGTCCTGCCATGGCGAGGGTGAGGAAACCGAGGCCGATGTAGTCGACCTTGAAGAGATTGGCCTTGTCGTGCTTAATCCAGGGTGGATCTTCGACCACGCGGGTGACGATAAGCAGGGCAAGGATGCCGACGGGGATGTTGATGTAAAAAATCCAGCGCCAGGAGTAATTGTCGGTAATCCAGCCGCCGAGGGTGGGGCCGATGGAGGGCGCGAGCACGGCGACGAGGCCATAGAGACTGAAGGCCAGGCCGCGCTGCTTCGGTTCAAAGCTGTCAGCCATGATGGCCTGGGCCATGGGCTGCAGGCCGCCACCGCCCGCCCCCTGCAGCACGCGGAAGAGCAGGAGCAGGGGCAGCGTTGGGGCGATGCCGCAGAGAAAGCTGGACACCGTGAAGAGAATGATGCAAGACATGAAGAAGTTTTTGCGGCCAATCACACTGGAGGCCCAGCCGCCGAGCGGAAGGACGATGGCGTTGGCAACGAGGTAGCTGGTGAGGACCCACGTTCCCTGGTCGGCACTGGCGGCGAGCGAGCCGGAGATGTGCGGCAGGGCGACGTTGGCGATGGAGGTGTCAAGCACCTCCATGAAAGCGGCGAGCGCGACCGACCCGGCGATGATCCACGGGTTGACCTTCGGTTTCCATTGCTGCTCTGCCATTGCTCTCCTGGTGGTTGGCTGCTGTTTGAAGGTTTGGATGCTTGCAATGCGCGGAACGACACATGGGGTTGCCGGGTGCACCGTACACTGTGGGTAGTTGCAGGCGTGTTGCGACCTGCGACCCATCTTTTTGAAGCAAGGACATGTGCCGACCCATATGCGTATTTATCCGTTTCGCGCTCTCCGCTATGACACCGGCAAGGTTGCCCTGGAAGACGTTGTCACGCAGCCGTACGACAAGATTTCGCCGGCGATGCAGCAGGCGTACTACGACCGCAGCCCGTTTAACCTGATCCGGGTGATTCTGGGCAAGCGGGAGCCGGACACGGCGGAAGACAATGTGTACTCGCGCGCGGCGAAGACGCTGCAGGATTGGCGGCGCGAGGCGGTGCTGGTGGAGGAGCGGGAGCCGGCGCTGTATGGGTATGCGCAGCGGTACACCGTGCCGGGGACGAGCGAGGTGCGGGAGCGGCGCGGGCTGATCTGCCTGGGTCACCTGTACGACTACGCGGAGAAGGTGGTGTATCGGCACGAGCAGACGCTGAGCAAGCCGAAGAGCGACCGGCTTTCGTTGTTCAAGGCGACGCGGACGTATTGCGAACAGATTTACATGCTGTACAGCGATCCGGCGTTTACGGTGGAGGAGCTGGTGTTTGGCAACAAGAGCGGCGCGCCTGCGGTGCCGCCCGACCAGACGGTGACGGATGAGTACGGAGTGGTCCACATGGTGTGGAAGGTGACGGACGCGACGGTGCTGAACCTGATCGTGACGAGCCTGCAGGATAAGAAGCTGATTATCGCGGATGGGCACCACCGCTACGAGACGAGCACGGCGTATGCGCGGGAGCGGGCGGCGGAACTGGGGCTGGCGGACTCGACGCGGGATGTGTCGGCGGGGCACACGGAGGCGAACTTCGGCAAGCCCGACGAGGGGCCGAGCGAGGCGGCAGATGAGCGCAGCGGTTCCCTGCTGCCGGTGCCGGAGTTTCCCGAGGCGGCGATGATGATGACGCTGGTGAACATGGATGCGCCGGGGATCACGATTCTGCCGACGCACCGGCTGGTGTTTGGGCTGAAGGATTTTTCGACAGCGGCGTTTTTGGAGAAGGCTTCGGCTTACTTCCACGTGCAGCCGCTAGCGGCGACGGCGAAGGCTGCGGCGAGCGATGCGGAAAAGATTGAGGATGCGAGCGAGTTGCTGGCTCCGCTGAATGCTTCGAACGGTGTGGCGTTTATTGCGGCAACGCGGGAGGGCAATACGCTGCTGACGGCAAAGCCCGAGGCGGTGGCGGCGGCGCTGCAGCACGTGACAGCGCGGCAGCGGGCGCTGGACGTGGTGCAGTTGCACTCGCTGGTACTGGAGCAGTTGCTGGGATTGACGGCGGAGAATATTCGGGAGCAGCAGAATCTGCGATACCTGCGGAGCGCGCCGGATGCGCTGGCGCAGGTGGCGCGGGCCGATGCGGATGTGGCCTTCTTGGTGAAGCCGGTAACGCTGGAGCAGATGCAGAACGTATCGCTGGCGGGGGATGTGATGCCGCAGAAGTCGACAGATTTTTATCCGAAGCTGCTGAGTGGACTGGCGTTTTACGCGTTGGACTGAGGCGCGTGTTTCTTGGTGAATGTTGCCCTGGAGTGTTCTGAACCCATGTCCCGGACGCGGGACATGGGGCACCCGAGACCTTTTTTCGTGGGTGCTGTGGAGCGGACCCGCTACAATCGTGCACGGCCCTGTACTGTGAGACTGCTTCCCTCCATCGCGCTTGGTTTGTGTTGCTTGTCGGCGTCGGCGCAGCGATTTACGGTGCTGCTGGACCCGGCGCGCGGCGGCACGGAAGATGGCGCGCACATCGACGAACACACGACGGAAAAGCAGGTGACGCTGGATCTGGCGAACCGGCTGCGGGCGCTGCTGAATGCGCGCGACTTCAACGTGGTCGTGACGCGCGACGCGGATGTCACGATGACGAACGATGCGCGGGCGGCGGTGGCGAACCAATCGAAACCAGTGGCGTGCCTGCTGCTGCATGCGACGGCCGCGGGCAAGGGGCTGCACCTGTTTACTTCGGCCTTGCCGCAGATGGCACCGCAGACGTTGGCGGTGCCGTGGGACGAGGCGCAGGCACAATTCGCGGAGCGGTCGCAGCGGCTGGAGGGTGAGTTGTCGACGGCATTTGGGCGATCGAAGATCGCGGTGTCGAGCGGGCGGACATGGGTGCGACCGCTGGACAACATGCAGTGCCCTGCCGTGGCGATCGAGATTGCGCCGGATGGGGAGGGCGCGACCGCGGCAGACCATGGCTATCAAAATCGGATTGCGGAGACGATTGCGGGAGCGCTGCTGTTCTGGCGCGGACATGCGGACGTGATGCAGTCGATCTTGACGCCGGTGGAGGTGAAGTCCGCTGCACCGACAAACATGGTGACACCGGCGGTTACGGTGGCAAAGCCAACCGCGGGCGGCGGAACAAGCGCGGGGGCGGCGACAGCAGGTACCGCGGCAGTAGCACCGAAGGCCAAGCCACCCGCTTCGACGGCGATTCCGCAGTTACGCCCCGGCACGCCCGCAGCAAAGCCCGCTGGAACTGCGGGCGTCGCACCAAAGTCGGCGACGACGGGTGTGCCCTTACCGCGAACGGGTATACCGGAGGGAAAGGCCGCCTCAGGCTCAGGAGGAACGACGAGACCGTCGACTCCGCAAGGCCCGTTGCGTAGAGAAGCGTCGCCGCCGCAGACCACGCCGCGTGGCACGACCGTGCCGGTGACGCCGCAGGGAGCGGCTGATCCGAACTCGATTGCGCCGGTGAAGACGCCTCGGGTGAGGGCTGTGCCGAAGCGGCCGGCAGAGGGGAGTCCGCAATGATTCCCAGGTATCAACGGATTTTGTTCCTGGTGCTGCTTGTCGGCTCGATCGTGATGGCAGTGCTGCTGTTTCATCACAGCCAGACGAACTACACGCTGCGCGAATCGGCGAACGCGGCGGACATGCCGGTGGAAGCACCGTCGTATGCGGCGGCAGAGGCGATGACGCTGGATTTGGCAAATGACGCAAATGGCAGCATTGTGCCGACGGAACGGTCGCTGGCGCTGCCTGCGGAGCCTGCGGTGCGGACGCGCGCGCTGTTGGAGCACCTGTTGACGGAGTACACGCTGCCTGGGTCGGCGCACCCGGTGGGCGGCGGCGGCGGGGCGGTGGAGGATGTGTACCTGGTGAGCCTGCCGCTGGCGGCACCGGCGGCGAAGGCTGCGGATGGGACGTTGATCGAGACGAAAGCGGCTGCCGCGAAGGAGCCCAGTACCGAGATCAGCAGCGACCCGCTGGCGCACGAGAGCGGAGAGCTTGCCGTGATCAACCTGCGGGGTACGTGGTGCGATGGGCATCCGTCGGGGATTACGGTAGAGACGCTGACAGTCGATTCGATCCTGGGAACGCTGCATGCGAACCTGCCGCAGTTGACGAAGGTGCGGTTCCTGGTGGATGGGCAGTCGCGGTCGACGCTGGCGGGCAATGTGGCGCTGGATCGCATCTATACGGTGACGGATACGGCGACTAAACCATGAGTGACGATGTATTGAGCAAGACTGCGCGGCCCTGTATTGGGGTATTCGATTCCGGCTTTGGTGGACTAACGGTGCTGCATGCGCTGATGGAGGCGCTGCCGGGCGCGGATTTTATGTACCTGGGCGACACGGCGCGGCTGCCTTATGGGTCGAAGTCGGCCGAGACGGTAACGCGGTATACCGGTGCAGCGGTGGAGATGCTGGCGGCGCGCGGCGCGGCGCTGGTGGTGATCGCGTGTAACACGGCTTCGGCGCTGGCTTTGCCCACGCTTGCTGGGCAGAGCAAGGTGCCGCTGGTAGGGGTGATCGAGCCGGGGGCGGCGGAGGCTGCGCGGGTGCTGGCGGCGGGTCGTTCGCGGACGGTGCTGGTACTGGCGACAGAGGCGACGGTGGCGTCGCATGCATACCGGACGGCGTGTGCGGCGCATGGGCTGGAAGCGCATGAAAAGGCTTGCCCGCTGCTGGTACCGATGGTGGAAGAGGGCTGGACGGACCACGGGATTACGGCGCAAACGGCATACATTTACCTGCGGGATGCGCTGCACGAGATGCAGACGGTGGAACGGGAGATTGCGGATGATTTGCAGGCGCGGAGTGGGTTGCTGGAAGCTCCGGATACTACGCCTGTGGAGCCTGCGTTGATCCTGCTGGGGTGCACGCATTACCCGCTGCTGCGGCCGTTGCTGGAGCGCACGGCGGCTTCGGTGATGGTACCGGTGCCGATGGTGGATGCGGCGGCTGCTACTGCCGCGCATGTGCGTGCGCTGCTGCCGCAGCTTGCGGTGGCGGGGGAGGTGGCTTCGCGGATTTCGTTTCTTGCGACGGATTCGCCGGCGAAGTTTCAGCGGCTGGGGGAGCGGTTTTTGCAGCGGGATATTGGAGCGGTGGAGTTGGTGAGCCTGGAGCCGTGAGCCCACGTTCTCTGCGGTGCGCGCTATGCTCATGAACGCCGTGTTGTAGAAATTTGTTTGGTGGAAAGTGGATCGACGATGCCTTACCTGTTGAAGTCCGAGCCTGATGTGTACAGCTATGACGACCTGTTGCGCGAAGGTGAGACCACGTGGGACGGGATCAAGAATCCCCAGGCGCTGATGACGCTGCGCAACATGCGCAGGGGCGAGACGGCGGTGATTTACCACTCCAACGTGGGCAAGGAAGCGGTGGGCACGGCGACGGTGGTGTCGGTCGACAACGCCGACCCGAAGGCACCGCTGGTGAAGCTGAAGGCGGGCAAGCGGTTGAAGCAGCCGAAGTCGCTGGCCATGATGCGCGAGGCCGCGGTGTTTGCCGACTCCCTGCTGTTTCGGCAGTTTCGGTTGAGCGTGGTGCCGTTGGATGAGGCGCAGATGGACTGGCTGCTGCATGGGGAAGTTACAGCTCCTGTGACGGCCACGCCCGCGGCGAAGAAGACGGCTTCTGCCGTTCGCAAGACCACAACGAAAAAACCAGCGGTGAAGAAGACTGCGGCGAAGCGTGCCGCGGGCAGCAAGTAACCGCGCACTTTGAAAGGAACGTCATGATCGATTTGACTGGGAAAACTGCTGTGGTATTTGGGCTGGCGAACAAGCGCTCCATCGCGTGGGCGATTGCGCAGAAGCTGAACGATGCGGGCGCGACGCTGGCCATCTGCTACCAGAACGAGCGGCTGCAGCGCGATGCGGAATCGCTGGCGACAGAGCTGCGCGATGCCAAGACGTTTCAGTGCGATGTGACGAGCGATGGGGACATCGACCGGCTGTTTGGGGAGCTGAAGGAGACGTACGGCAAGCTCGACATGGTGGTGCATTCGGTGGCGTTCGCGGCTGCGGATTCGATGAAGAACGACTTCATCGAAACGACGCGGGAGGGCTTTCTGCTGGCGTTGAACATCAGTGCGTACTCGCTGATCGCGGTATCGCGCGGTGCGGCGCCGTTGATGACGGAGGGCGGCTCGATTGTGACGCTAACGTACTACGGCGCGGACAAGGTATTTCCGAATTACAACGTGATGGGCGTGGCGAAGGCGGCGCTCGAAAGCAGCGTCCGGTATCTTGCGTCGTCGCTGGCCACGAAGAATATTCGGGTGAATGCCATTAGTGCCGGGGCGATCAAGACGCTGGCCGCGCGCGGGATTGGCGACCTGTCGAAGATGATGGAGCATGCGAGCAATCATGCGCCGATGAAGCGGAATGTGGATCCGGCGGAGGTGGGCAACACGGCGGCGTTCCTGCTGTCGCCGTTGTCGAGCGGCATTACCGGCGAGGTGATGTTTGTGGATTGCGGCTATAACATCATGGGCTAGGCGTCCGGTTGGAACGCGGAGGGCGCGGAGTTGGCGCGGAGTACGCTGAGGTGGGGCAGCGTCCTTCGCGGGCCACTCCGTGGCCCGCGCATTCCTGCTTGGCGCGACACGGTGTGAGACGAACTTCGCGTGGAGAGTACGGCTGACGTTCCTTCACCCGTGTTTGGCGTCCGCGATAACTCTCGCGCGCGGCGACGGGCTGGGCTATGCTGACGCATGACCTGCTCCTGTTTTAGAGTGCTTGCGGTGGCGTTGCTGCTGGGTCCGCATCTGTTTGCGCAGGTGCAGGATACGTCGGCGACCGTGGTGCTGCACGCTGCGCGTTTGCTGGATGTTGTGGCGGGTTCCGTTGTGTCGCCGGGTGAGGTGCTGGTGCGTGGCGGACGCATCGTGGAGGCGGGTGCGCGGGTGTCGCGGCCTGCCGGTGTGGACGTTCGCGACCTGGGCGATGTGACACTCATGCCGGGGCTGATTGATGTGCACGTGCACCTGTTTCTGCACGTGGGCGACGAGGCGAACCAGACGGTGGACGAGTCTGTGGCGCAGCGGACGCTGATTGCGGCGGGTGCGGCGCGGGCGGACCTGATGGCGGGGTTTACGGCCGAGCGCGACATGGGCACCGAGGGTGCGGGGTGCGCCGATGTGGCAGTGCGGAATGCGATCGATCGCGGTGCGATTCCGGGGCCGCGGATGCGGGTTTCCTGCAATGCGATCGACATTACGGGCGGGCACGAAGACATGTCGGGGCGGAACCCGGAGGAGCACCTGCTGTCGAATGCGGATCGGGCGGATTCTGCCGTGGACCTGGTGCGGGTGATGCGGGAGCAGCACAAGCAGGGTGCGGATTTTACCAAGGTGTACGAGACGGGGCGCGACCGGCTGGTGGATGGGGTGTTTACGACGCCCTACCAGTACACGGAGGCGGAACTGGCGGCGGCGGTGGCCGAGGCGTGGCGCACGGGCGGCGTGGTGGCGGTGCATGCGACGGGCGAGCCGGGGGTGCTGTTTGCGGCGCGTGCCGGGGTCGTCAGCATCGACCATGCGGATCAGCTTTCGGCGGAAACGATGCGTCTGATGCGCGAGCGGGCGATCTACGCGGTGCCGACGTTTGCGATTGGGGAGTATTTTGCGCAGCATGCGGGCACGCCCGCTGCGACGGCGCGGCGGGAGGCGATGGAGCATTTCCATGCGGCGGAATTTCGCAAGCAGATGGCTGCGGGGGTGCCGTTTGCGGTGGGGTCGGATGTGGGTCCGTTTCCGCATGGGACGCAGGCGCGGGAGATGGTGCTGATGGTGCGCAACGGGATGCCGGCTGCGGAGGTGCTGCGTGCGGACCTGCTGAACGGGGCGAAGCTGCTGGGGTGGGACGGGGAGATCGGGCAGTTGAAGGCGGGGTTTCGGGCGGACGTTGTCGCGGTCCCCGGGAATCCGCTGGAGGATATCAGCGTGACCACGCGGGTGGCGTTTGTGATGAAGGATGGCGTGGTGGTGCGGTGAAGCACTCTCCCTTGGCCGAACCTTGCAGCCGGTGCGGTGCGACGGCCTGGGAGCGGTTGCCGCGGGAGAGTTTCTTCACGGCGCGGGTGATGGATTTCCTGGGTCGGTATCCTTGGCGGTGTGCGCTTTGTAATCGCGTGCGGTATTTAGCGATGCGGTCAGAGCGGGGATAGGGCCGCGCCCTACGCGACGCGGTCGGCGAGTTCGCCCCAGCGGTCCATGACGGCTTCCATGGCTTCGTGGGCGGCGGCTTGTTCGGCAAGGGCAGCTTGCAGTTTTTTGGCGTCGCTGGCGATGGCGGGGTTGGCGAGTGCGGCTTCGGCGGCTGCGAGGCGGGTGTCGGCGGCTTCGACCTTGGCTTCCATGCCGTCCCATTCGCGCTGGTCCATGTAGCTTAGTTTTTGCTTGCCCTTGGTGGCCCCTGCCGTTGCGTTTGCGGCGTCCTGGGTGATGCTGGCGGCGGAGGGCGCGGCGGTTTTGGAGGAGCCGTCCTGCAGAAGGGCGGTGCTGGCGGCGGCGGATTTGCGGCGCTCGCGCATCCAGGTTTCCCACTGGGGGTAGTCAGCGAAGCGCTGGGCATTGCCTTCGCCGTCAAGGCCGAGGACGGTGGTGCTGATGCGGTCGAGCATGTAGCGGTCGTGGGTGACGAGGACGAGCGCGCCGGGATATTCGAGCAGGTTGGCCTCGAGGATTTCGAGGGTGGGGATGTCGAGGTCGTTGGTGGGCTCGTCGAGCAGGAGGAGGTCGGCGGGCTGGAGCATGAGTTTCGCGATGAGGACGCGGGCGCGCTCGCCGCCGCTGAGGCGCTCGATGGGCTGGTTGAGCTGCTCGCCGGTGAAGAGGAAGCGCGCGGCCCAACTGGCGACGTGGACGAGGCGACCGTTGTGAACGACGGAATCACCTTCAGGCGCGAGGGCGCGGCGCAGGGTAAGAGACGGGTCAATCTCGCGAAGCTGGGAGAAGTAGACGGTGCGGAGCATGGCCGCGCGCTTGATTTCGCCGCCGGTGGGTTCGAGCTCGCCGGTGAGGAGGCGGAGCATGGTGGTTTTGCCGCTGCCGTTGGGGCCGACGAGGCCGAGACGCATGCCGTTGGTGAGCAGCATGTTGAGGTCGGTGAGGATGGTGCGGTCGCCGAGGTCGCAGCGGACGTGTTCAAACTCGACGAGGCGCTTGGTTTTGCGGTCGGTGGCTTCGAAGTCGATGCCGGCTGTCGTTTTAATGGCGCGCTGGTTGGCGTCGGCCAGATCGCCGATCATCTCGTGCGCCTTGTCGATGCGGGCCTTGGACTTGGTGGTGCGGGCCTTGGGGCCGCGGCGCAGCCACTCGATCTCGGTCTTGACCTGGTTCTTTAGGCTTTCGTGCGCCTTTTGCTGGGCGGCGAGGTGGAGTTCGCGCTCTTCGAGGAATTGCGAGTAGGGGCCGGCGATGCGCAGGGAGCCGCCGGGGTAGACGCGGTTGAGCTCGACGGTGATGGAGGCGGCGGCCTCGAGGAAATAGCGGTCGTGCGAGACGATGACGGCGGCGCACTCGAGTTCGGCGACGAGTTCTTCGAGCCACTCGATGCCGGCGAGGTCGAGGTGGTTGGTGGGTTCGTCGAGGAGGAGGACGTCAGGGGAGCTGACGATGGCCTCGGCGATGGCGAGACGCTTGCGCCAGCCGCCGGAAAGGGACGCGGCTTCAGCCTGGACATCGGGGAATCCGGTGCGGCCGAGCATTTCGCGGATGCGGCCTTCATGCTCATCGGGCGGCACGTTGGAGGAGGCGAGGGAGGCTTCGAGGACGCCGCGAACGGTGGCTCCGGGGGCGAACTGGGAATCCTGCACGACGTAGGCGACGCGGGCGCGGCGGCGGACGGCGACTTCGCCGGAGTCGGTATCTTCACGACCGGCGAGGACGGCGAGCAGGGTGGACTTGCCGGCGCCGTTAGGGCCGATGAGACCGATGCGGTCGCCGTCGGCGACGACGAAGTTGAGGTCTTGAAAGAGGATCTTTGCGCCGAAGCGTTTGCTGAGCGACTGCGCGTTGAGGATCGGAGGCATTGGTACAGTTTAGCGGGTTTGGGTCGAGCTGCGCTCGACCGAGCGCTACGCGCTAACCCACCTTAACCGCGCCGGAGGATTTGTCGCTGTTCGAAATTGCAGCGAGCGCGGTGAAGATGGGGCACCCAGGTTCGTGCGGGTCCAACGTCAAAGCATGCGGATGTGGAAGAGGCGATCGTCAGGTTCGTCGCCCTGGGTGATGGCGACTTCGCCGCGGGCGCGGGCGAGGAGGGAGGAGAACTTTTCGCCCCATTCGACAAGGACGAGGGCGGTGGGATCGGCTTCCATTTCCTCCATGCCGAGTTGGAGGAGGTCTTCGTCACGATCGAGGCGATAGAGGTCGAGGTGGTAGAGCTTGCGGGTGCGGCCGGCGTACTCGTGGACGAGGGTGAAGGTGGGGCTGGTGACGTCGTCTTCCGGCGCGCCGAGGGAGCGGGCGATGCCGCGGACGAGGGTGGTTTTGCCGGCGCCGAGGTCGCCGCGCAGGATGACGAGGCGGGGCGTGGGGAGCATGAGTTCCATGATGGTTTCGCCGAGGGCGAGGGTGCCGTTGGGGCTGCGGGTTTTGAGGCGTTTTTCGATCACTCGGTTATTTCACCACGGTTGGGGAGATGGTTTTGCCAGCGGGGCTTGCGGAGGCCGGCGATCCAGGTGAAGCCGTTGCGATCGGCGGTGCGGTAGCGGAAGGCGTCGGAGAGGTGGGCGACGGTGTCGGTGGCGAGAACCGTGTGTTCGTCGCGGCGGCTGGCGGCGAAGTCGGCGGCGAGACCGTGAAGGTAGACGGCGGCTTCGACGGCTTCGGGAATGTTGTGCGGGAATTGCGCGATGGCGGCGGCGACGATGCCGGTGAGGATGTCGCCGGAGCCGCCCTTGGCCATGCTGGGGTTGCCGGTGGTGTTGATGGCGACGCGGCCGTCGGGGTGGGCGACGAGGGTGCGCCAGCCTTTCAAGACCAACGTGACGTGGTGTTCGGTGGCAAACGCGCGGGCGAGATTCAGGCGGTCTGCCTGGACTTCTTTGGTGGAGATGCCGAGGAGGGTCGCCATTTCGCCGGGGTGCGGGGTAAGAACCATCGTGCGGTTGCGGCCGTCGAGTTCGCCGGTGCGGCCGTGGAAGGCGTTGAGGCCGTCGGCGTCGAGGACGAGGGGGAGGGTGGTGTCGGCGACGAGTTTGCGGACGAAGGCGGGGGTGTCGCCCTCGGTGCCTAGGCCGGGGCCGATGGCGAGGACGGAGATCTTTTTGAGGAGCTTGTCGCGGCGTTCGGGATCGGCGTTCTGCAGGGATAAACCACCGGTTGCGTCTTCTTCAAGCGGGGTAGTCATGAGTTCGGGCGTGATGAGGGCGACGGTTTGCAGGATGGATTGGGCGACGGCGGCGGTGACGAGGCCGGCGCCGGCGCGAAGGGCGGCGAGGGAGGCCATGGAGGGTGCGCCGGGTTTGCCTGCGGCGCCGCCGACGAGGAGGACGTGGCCATACATGCCCTTGTTGGAGTCGACGTTTCGAGGGGCTTCGAAGATCTGCTTGGAGGTGCCGGTCCAGGTTAGGTTTTCTTTGGACTGGATTGCTTCCGGCGGGGAGCCGATGGGGGCGACGACGACGGGGCCGAGGGTGGCGACGGTGAGATGGCCGAAGAGGTGGGCGGGCTTGGGTGCGGTGAAGGTGACGACGGCGTCGGCGCGGAAGGCATCGGGGGCGGTCTGGGTGCGGCTATCGGCGTCCCAGCCGGAGGGGAGGTCGACGGCGATAACGGGGTTGATTGTCGTGCGCAGGGTGTCGCGGACGGCGAGGGCGGGGCCGCGAAGGGGTGGCTTGAAGCCGGTGCCCGTGATGGCGTCGAGCACGACGTCCGCGCTGTGGACGAGGGGGAGGAGGGTGGCTGCGGTTTCGTGGTCGGGGAGTTCGTGGACGGGGATGGCGGTGCGGTCGAGGAGGCCGAGGCCGTCGGCGGCGGCGCCTTTAAATTTTGACTCGGGGCCGGTGAGGGCGATGGTGACGTGCAGGCCTGCGCTTTGCAGGGCGCGTGCGGCGACCAGGCCGTCGCCACCGTTGTTGCCGGTGCCGCAGAGGACCAGGGCGCGGCGGGCACGGGGGTATTGGGCGCGGACGAAGCGGGCGACGGCGGTGCCGGCGTTTTCCATGAGTTCGCCGAGGGGGAGGCCGAAGTCGGTGGCGGTGCGCTGGTCGGTGGCGGCCATTTCGGCGGCGGTGAGCATGTGCATGCGGGTTGGATGCGAGCCTGGTTCACGGTGTGATCTCCCATGTCTTAGAGGCGAGACGTGGGGCACCCGGAATTACGCTGCTGCGGGAGAGGAGAGCGGTCGGTCTCGCGACCGAAGAGCGCTTTGCGCTGGACCCCACCCTTTCGCGCTTTTCGTTTGGTGCGGGTTGTGGAGGGTCATCGGCGCGAAAGAATGGGGCACCCGGGTTTGTGCGCTGGAGTGAAGGAAAAGCGGATCCCTTCGCTTCGCTACGGGAGGACAAACGGCTGCGCTGTGGGATGACAACGGGCTTCGCTGCGGGAAGACGGAAGTGTTGCGCTGCGGAGGACAAACGGCTTGGAATGCTTTGGCGGGGTCAGGGGCGGAGGGGGAGGGGGCTGGTGGTGTCGCGGTCGCGGTAGTAGGGGGCGCGGAAGCGGAGGATGTTGGCGGCGGTTTTTGCGGGGGTGATCATGCTGGCGGCGTCGAGGACCCAGCGGTTGCGGACGTTGTGGGTGATGCGGCGGAAGAGTTCTTTGTCGAGCACGTCTTCACCGACGTTCCAGAGCAGGCCGCCGACGGGGGTGACGAAGAAGTCGACCATGCCGGTTTCGTTGGTGTACCGGCCGAGCTTGGCGCTGTAGTAGGTCTTGATGCCGATGTTGCCGATGGAAGTTTCGCTCAAGGGGCCGATCTTCCACTGGGCGCTGTAGGCGGCGGAATAGGCGGTGGCGCGGAGGCGGCCGACCCAGTAGCGGTGCGTGTTTTCAAAGTCGAGCGCGCGCTGCTTGGGGTCGTTCTGGATGTAGATGAAGTTGGTGAGGCCGCCCATAAGCGGGTGGCCGATGTAGTCGACGCCGAAGGGATCGTCGTCGTTCCAGCGGCTGAAGCGGTAGCGGGTGAAGGTGGTGGCGTAGTCGCCCCAGAAGCCGTCGGTGTGGTGGAGGAGATGGTAGCGGGCGTCGTCGTCCATGCCAATGTTGCCGCCGTGCTGGGCGGAGAGAAAGAAGAAGGAGCTGGCGAGGATGCGTGGCCAGCTGACGCGGCAGTCGCGGGCGTAGGCCTCGCCGGATTCGCAGACGGTGTTGCGGTCGATTTCGGAGTCGAGGCGGAGCTCTTTGGTGGTGGCGGGAAGGTTGGGCGGGACGCCGAGCGTCGCAGACGGAGCGTCGATGAGCGTCGCCGGGAGGTTTTGGGGCATAGGTGCGAAGGACAACAACTGGGCCGCGCCGCCGGTTGCGCAGAGCAGAAGCATGCCGGCGCACAGAAACTGCGGAAGGGCGGGAAGTCGCATCGTCACCTCTGAGTCTACGGTGCTGCGGGGCGTGTTCCTTACAATTGCAGGATGCGCTGGCGACAGGTTCTTGCGGAGGTTTCGACAGCTTCGGCTGCGACTGGGGAAGACCCGGAGGTGCGCGGGGTGGCGTATGACTCGCGCGCGGTGCGTGCGGGGGACCTGTTTGTGGCGATGCGCGGTGGGTCGGTGGATGGGAACCTGTTTCTGGATGCGGCGTTGGCGGCGGGTGCGATGGCGGTGCTGACGGATTCGGCGGAGAGTTTTGCTGCGCTGCGGGAGCGGGGCGTGGCCGTGGGACTGGTGGCGCATGGGCGACGCGCGCTGGCACAGTCGAGCGCGGCAGTCTTTGAGCATCCGGAACGCGCGGTGACGCTGACGGCGGTGACGGGGACGAACGGGAAGACGACGACGGCGTTTTTGACCGAGGCGCTGCTGGAGCGGGCGGGGCGCAAGTGCCTGCTGGTGGGGACCATCGAGACGCATCTGCCGGGGGTGGACGGCGAGCGGGAGACGCGGGCGAGTGCGCATACCACGCCGGAGAGCCGCGACCTGCTTGCCTTGTTTCGCGAGGCGGCGGACCGGGGCGCGACCGAGGCGGTGATGGAGATGAGTTCGCATGCGCTGGAGCAGGAACGGGTGTTTGGCCTGCCGGTGGATGTGGCGATGTTTACGAATTTGACGCAGGATCACCTGGATTATCACGGGACGATGGCGGCGTGCGGTGCGGCCAAGGCGCGGCTGTTTGCGGGGGTAGGGGCGCCGGCGCCTCGGGTTGCGGTGGTGAATGCGGACGATGCTGCTGCTGGAATGATGCTGGAGGCGGCGGCGGGGTGCGCGATCCGGTGGCGGTACAGCTTACTGGATCGCGCGGCGGAGTTTACTGCAAGTGCGGTGCGGTATCGCGCGGGGGCGACGGAGTTCGTGTGGAATACGCCGTTTGGGTCGGCGGAGGTGGTGACGCGATTGACCGGGCGGGTCAACGTCTACAACGTGCTGGCGGCGGGTGCGGCGGCGCTGGCGCGGGGTGTTTCGTTCGACGCGGTCGTTGAGGGCATGGCGGAGCTGCAGCCGGTACCGGGGCGGTTTGAAACGGTGCCGAATGCGCTGGGACTGACGGTGGTGGTGGACTATGCGCACACCGACGATGCCTTGCGCAACCTGACGATGCTGGCGCGGGAGCTGGCCGGCGGCGGGCGGGTGCTGACGCTGTTCGGGTGCGGTGGGGATCGGGACCGGACGAAGCGACCGAAGATGGGGAGGGCCGCGGCGGAAGGGAGTGATGTGGTGTTTGTGACGAGTGATAATCCTCGGTCGGAGGATCCGGCGACCATCGCGGAGGAGATTCTTGCGGGGGTGCCGGATCGGAGAAGGGTGCGGGTGCAGCTGGACCGTGAGGCGGCGATCGCGGGAGTTCTGCGGGAGGCGCGGGCCGGGGACATTGTGCTGATCGCCGGCAAGGGGCATGAGAAGACGCAGACGGCGAAGGGTGTTGCGGTGCCGTTTGACGATGTGGCGGTGGCGGCGGCGGTGATGCGCACGCTGGAGCAGGCAAGCTCTTGAGGAGTGGTTTGGGGTTGAGAGGGAGAGTGGAATGCAGTTAACGCTGGGGCAGATTGCAGATTGGATTCATGCGGAGGGGGATTTTCGCTCGGCGACGGAGGTATTCGGGTACTCGATCGACTCGCGGACGGTGGCGGCGGGGGAGCTGTTTTTTGCGGTGACAGGCGAGCTGCTGGATGGGCATGACTATGTGCAGTCGGCGCTGGAAAAGGGTGCGGCTGCGGCGGTGGTGAGCACGCGGTGGGTGGTGCCGGCAGAGGTGGACGCGGCGAAGCTGTTACGCGTGCCGGAGAGCGAGGACTGCGTGCTGCGGGCGATGCAGAAGCTGGCGCGCTGCGTTCGGCGGGCATGGGGTGCGCTGGGTGGCGGGCGGCGGGTGATCGGCATTACCGGATCTGCGGGCAAAACGACGACCAAGGAATGTGTCGCGGCGGTGCTGGGGGCGCGGTTTAACGTGCTGCGGTCTGCTGGGAATTTGAACAATGGATTTGGCCTGCCGCTTCAATTGCTGAAGCTGGAGCCGGAGCACGAGATCGCCGTGATGGAAATGGGCATGAACCATGGCGGCGAACTGGCGGCGTTGGCAAAGATTGCGGAGCCGGACTGGGCCGTGGTGTCGAACGTGGCGCCGGTGCACCTGGAGCACTTCCCTGCCGGGATGGCGGGGATTGCGGCGGCGAAGTACGAGCTGGTGCAGGCGCTGCCGCCGACGGGGATCGCGATTCTGAATGCGGACGATCCTTATGTGCGGGAGTTCGGGCGAGGGCGCGAAGGGTTTGTGCGGACGTTTGCGTTGCGCGAGGATGCAACGGTACGCGCGACGGAGGTGGAGAGCCTGGGCGCGGCGGGGATGCGGTTTACCGTTGCCGCTGCGGGGGAGAGCGTGACGGCAGAGATTGCGCTGCTGGGGGAGCATAACGTTTCCAACGCACTGGCGGCGGTGGCCGTGGGAATGGAGGCGGGGATTCCGTTGGTTGAGTGTGTTGCCGCGCTGGGGAGTTTGCAGCCGAGCGAGAAGCGCGGGGAGCTGCTGCGGTGGCGCGGGGCGCAGCTGTTGAACGACACGTACAACAGCAATCCGCGGGCGCTGGACAGCATGGTGGATGCGCTGATGGCGGTGGAGGCGGCGCGGCGGATCGTGGTGGCGGGAGAGATGCTGGAACTGGGGCCGGAGGCGGCGCAGTTGCACCGGGGTTGCGGGGAGCACATGCGGGCGCGCGGGGTGGATGTTGTCGTGGGCGTGCGGGGTTTTGCGAGGAGTGTTGTTGAGGGATTTGGCGCGGGCGGGGTATTTGTCGAGACGCCGGAGGAGGCCGGGGCGTGGCTGCGGGAACATGTGCGCGAGGGCGACGCGGTGTTGCTGAAGGCTTCGCGTGGAGTTCGCCTGGAACGGGCGCTGGCGGGGTTGGCGGATTCGTAAAACCCATGTCCGAACATCCGTACATGGGGCACACCGGGTTCCCGTTTGCGGGTCTGAGGTGAGCACTGATCTGGTGCCAGGGTGCGGAACCTTGGATGACAGCCCTGTGCGCTTGCTGGACTAGTAAGCTGGAGTTGCTGAAATCCCCACGTTCCCGGCTGTGCGGTTGGTGCCGGTGGAGGTCCGTTGCTCTACTGGCTGCTGTATGAGAAGTTGTACCCGATTTTTCGCGTGTTTCGGATCTTCCGGTATCTAACGTTCCGTTGCGTGTTTGCGTCGCTGACGGCGCTGCTGATCGGGCTGCTGATTGGGCCGTTTGTGATTCGGCGGCTGCGCGAGTTCCAGATCGGGCAGTACATTCGCGACGAGGGGCCGCAGAGCCACAAGACCAAATCAGGCACGCCGACGATGGGTGGCGTGCTGATCGCGATCGCCATCCTGGTGCCGACGCTGCTTTGGAGCGACCTGCGCAACCCGTTTGTGTGGCTGGTGATGGGGTCGACGGTGGCGTTTGGCGCGATCGGCTTTGCGGACGACTACATCAAGGTGGTGCACAAGCGAAACCTGGGGCTGACGAGCCGGCAGAAGCTGGCGCTTCAGGCGCTGGCCAGCTTTGGTGTGGCGGCGGCGCTGGTGTGGATGCAGGGACGCGGCATGTATTCCACGCGGCTGGTGGTGCCATTTCTGAAAGGCTTTCGGCCAGATCTGATTGTGGGCGTGACGCGGCACATCCACGGACTGTACTGGCTGTCGTTCTTTCCGTTTGTGCTGTTCGTGATGTTTGTCATCACTGGTGCGTCGAACGCGGTGAACCTGACGGATGGGCTGGATGGGCTGGCGATCGGATGCACCATCATCGCCGCGGGCGCGCTGACGGTGCTGACGTATGTGTCGGGGCACGTGGTGTTTTCGGACTACCTGGAAATTCCGCGCATGCCGATGGTGGGGGAGTTGACCATCTTCTGCGGTGCGATGGTGGGCGCGAGCATCGGGTTCCTTTGGTACAACGCGCACCCGGCCGAGGTGTTCATGGGCGACGTGGGATCGCTGGCGCTGGGCGGTGCGATTGCGACGGTGGCGGTGGTGGTGAAGCAGGAATTGTTGCTGCCGTTCATTGGGGGCGTGTTCATTCTGGAGGCGGTCAGCGTGATGCTGCAGGTGGGCAGCTACAAACTGCGCGGGGGCAAGCGCATTTTCCGGATGGCACCGCTGCACCACCACTTTGAGCTGAGCGGGTGGAGCGAGAGCAAGGTGATTGCGCGGTTCTGGATTTTGGCGCTGGTGTTTGCCTTGTTTGCGCTGACGACGCTGAAGCTGCGGTGAGGCCGGGCAACAAGATCGGGCTCGTCGGCTTTGCCATGATCCTGCTGGCTTAGCCACTTGGCTTGATCGATCAACCAGCGATCGTGGATTCAGTACCACTTTGCAATGGGGCTCACTCATCGCGTTCTGCGTTGCAGGAGCGAAACGGCCAAGAGCTTGGTTTTGGTTCCGCTCGTACGGGTAGTTGGCTTCGTCTACCTGCTCTCACTAGGTCACTGAAGATGCTAGCGACCTGCGAAAGTTAGCGCTTTTCAACCGCGTCAACGCGTGCATCGAGCGAGCCAGTCAAGTGGTAGAACTGGCGCATATCCGCGTCAATCTGGCTCAGTTGCTTGCGGGTTTCACTCTGGTGTTCGCGCATTTCGTTACGGACGGCACGGAACTCGTCGCGCATTTCATTGCGTAGTTCTTTGATCTCATTGCGGAACTCACTGCGCAGCTCCTTGATGTCGCTGCGGCTGAACAGGATGCCGGCGAGGATTGCGATGAGTGGAATGCCAACGACGACAACATCGTGCATGCGGAGACTCCGTTGGCCTGATGCTAGCAGAACGGATCTTTTCGTTCGAGAAGATTCGCGTAGTCTGGAACCGCGATGGAACTGAAGAATAAGCGTGTGTTGGTGGTGGGGCTGGGGAAGTCTGGCGTGTCTGCGGCGTTGTATCTGCGGCGGCAGGGGGCGCGGGTGACGGTGAGCGACACGCGGCCGAGCGAGGCGCTGGCGAAGGAGATTCCGGCGCTGCTGGAGGCTGGCGTCATGGTGGAGACGGGTGGACACGGCGTGCTGACGTTTCGCCGGCAGGACCTGGTGGTGCTGTCGCCGGGGGTGCCGCTGAACACGCCGGAGGTGCAGCAGGTACAGCGGTACGGCGTGCCACTGATCGGCGAGCTGGAGCTGGCGGCACAGGCGCTGCAGGGGCAGGTGGTGGCGATTACCGGGTCGAATGGGAAGACGACGACGACTTCCCTGCTGGGCCACATCTTTCAGCAGGCGCAGCGGCACACGTTGGTCGGTGGAAATATTGGCTTGCCGGTGGTTGATTTGGTTGCGGATAGTACGCCGGAGACGTGGACCATTCTTGAGGTGAGCAGTTTTCAGTTGGAGACGATCGAGACGTTTCGTCCACACCTTGCGTTGGTGCTGAACATTACGCCGGACCACCTGGACCGGCATGGGAGTTTTAACAATTATGCTGCGGCGAAGGCGCGGATTACGGAGAACCAAACGGCCGCCGACTTCCTGGTGCTGAATGCGGAAGACAAGCCGACGCAGATGGTGGCGGCGAAAACGAAGGCGCAGATCTACTGGTTTTCGAACGTTCGGCGGGTGAAACAGGGCGCGTTTACCCATGGGGATGGTGTCTACTTCGTCGGCGTGGAGGGTGGAGTGCCGGAGCCAGTGATGCCGCTGGCGAGCGTTCATTTGCGGGGCGCGCACAATGTAGAGAATGTGCTGGCGGCAGTGGCGGCGGCGCGACTTGCAGGCGTATCGGCTGAGGTGATTCGCGCGGCGGTGGAGACGTTTGAGGCGGTGGATCACCGGTTGCAGTTCATCGCGAACGTGCGTGGGGTGGATTACTTTAACGACTCGAAGGCGACGAATGTGGACGCGACGATGAAGGCGCTGGAGGCTTTTCCCGGCAATGTGCGGCTGATTTTGGGGGGCAAGGACAAGGGCAGCGACTACACGGCGCTGGTGCCGCTGCTGCGGACGCGGGCAAAGGCAGTGTATACGATTGGCGCGGCGGCGCAGAAGATTGAGGACCAGCTGGTGGAGCACCTGGACTACCCGGTGACGCACGCGGAGACGCTGGCGAATGCCGTGGCGCTGGCGGCGCGGGAGGCCCAGGCGGGCGACACGGTGCTGCTGGCGCCGGCATGTGCGAGTTTTGACCAGTTTGCTAGTTATGAGGATCGTGGGCAGCAGTTTGCGGCGATGGTGCGGGGGCTATAGAAGCAAAAAGCGTACGCAAAGAGCGCGAATGTTTCGCCAAGAACGCGACGAACCTTTCACTGTTGCTTTTCTCGTATCCAGCCAGGTACCCCTACGGATCAACCTGTGCCGAGTACCGCTATCCTCGCGACAGGTTCCCATGGCGAAGCGCGTTGGCGTTGATAAATGGTTGTTTGGCACGGTCCTGACGCTGGTGGTGTTTGGGCTGGTAATGGTGTTTTCGACATCGGCGGTGCTGGCGAAGGCGCAGTATGGGTCGCCCTACCCGTATGCGATGAAGCAGGCGGGTTTTGGCATTGCGGGCATGGTGGCGTTGTTCGTTTTGATGCGGGTGGATTACCGGCGCTACAACAACCCGCGGTTCATTTTTCCGCTGATTGCGGTGACGACGCTGCTGCTGCTGGCGGTGTTTGCGTTTGCGAGTACGAACGGGGCGCACCGGTGGATTCGCATTCCGGGCACGACGCTGCAGCCGGCGGAACTGGCAAAACCAGTAATCATCTTTTTCCTGGCGTGGTTTTTGCAGGGGCGCGTGCACCAGATGGACGACTGGCGGGGCACGATTCTGCGTGCAGTGGCGGTGCCGCTGGTGCTGGCGGCGCTGATTTTGAAGGAGCCGGACCTGGGCACGGCGCTGGTGTGCATCGGCGTGACGGCGGCGATGCTGTTTCTGGCCGGCATCGAGCTGAAGTACTTTATCTATGCGGCGATTCCGGGAAGTATCGGGCTGTACTGGATGCTGTTTCACGTGGCGTTTCGGCGGGCGCGCATGCTGGCGTTTGTGAACCCCGATGCAGACCCGCGCGGGACGGGGTTTCACATTTTGCAATCACTCATTGCGGTGGGCACGGGCGGGTTTTATGGGCGCGGGCTGATGGAAGGCGTGCAGAAGCTATTTTACCTGCCGGAGCCACACACGGACTTCATCTTCGCGACGATCTGCGAGGAGCTTGGGCTGGTGGGCGCGCTGTTCGTGGTGGGGCTGTTTGTGTTCCTGGGGTATCGCGGTCTGCGGACGGCGGTGCTGTCGACCGACCCGTTTGCGCGGTTCCTGGCGTTCGGGTTCACGACGGTGATTTTGATCCAGGCGTTCTTCAACATTTCGGTGGTGCTGGCGCTGCTGCCGACGAAGGGGATTCCGCTGCCGTTTATCTCGTCCGGCGGGACCAGCGTCTTCATCACTCTGGCGACAATGGGGATTTTGTTGAATATCAGTCGGGAAATCGATTGAAGTCCGTGCATGACTTCGTTTTGTTCGGTTGCGGCTTCCGTTTTCTTGGCAGAACATACCGCAGTATCGATGAGAGGAGCGCACGCATTCTCGTCTCAACACGTTGGTTCATCCTGCTATACGTGCCGTTAATCCCGATAAGTTCATGGCTGGTTAAAGATATGGGAATTCCGGTGAATAACTTTCGCCCAGTCGTCCGAAATTACAAAGTTATTGAACAGGTTGCTATTGCCTGGCGGCAGATTGTTAGAGTCTGGCTTTGGGCATTGTTCATTGGCCTTGCCTTTTTCATCGGAATCACGTGGTTGAGCTAGCGAGAACATGGCATTTGCGAGGTGCACGCATGCTTAATCTTCGTGTCCTGATTGCCGGGGGTGGCACGGGGGGTCATGTCATTCCTGCGCTGGCGATTGGGCGGGAGTTGCGGGACCGGCATGGGGCCGCGGTGCGGTATGTGGGGACGGCGCGCGGGATGGAGACGCGGCTGGTGCCAGAGGCCGGGTTTCCGCTGGACCTGATTCATGTGGGGCAACTGAAGAATGTTTCGCTGGCGACGCGGGCGCGCACGATGACGGACCTGCCACGGGGGATTGCGCGTTGTGTGCAGTTGCTACGGCGGGAGAAGCCGCACGTGATCGTGGGCGTCGGCGGGTACGCGAGCGGACCGGCGATGCTGGCGGCGGTGCTGCTGCGGATACCGACAGTGGCGTTTGAGCCGAACGCAGCACCGGGACTGGCGAACCGGCTGGTGGGCCGGTTTGTGTCGGCGGCGGCGGTAAACTTCCCGGAGACGGCCGGCTATTTTCGCGGTGCGCGGGTGACGGGGATTCCCGTGCGGCCGGCGTTTTTCGAGATTGCGCCGAGGTCTGCGGGCCGGTCGCCGCGGCTGTTGCTGCTGGGCGGGTCGCAGGGAGCGCAGGCGCTGAACCAGGCGATGCCGCAGGCTGCGGCGGCTCTGCTGGCGTCGGTGCCCGGGCTGACGATTGTGCACCAGGCCGGCGAGCGGCATGCGGAGGCGACGCGGGCGGCGTATGCGGCGGCAGGCGTGGATACGGAGCGCGTGCAGGTAACGGCGTTTTTGGATACAGTGGAGGCGATTGCGCAGGCGGACCTGCTGCTTTGCCGGTCGGGCGCGAGCACGGTGGCGGAGTTGTGCGCGGCAGGGCGGCCGGCGGTGTACGTGCCGTTTCCTCAGGCTGCAGACGACCACCAAACGCGAAATGCCGAGGCTCTGGTGCGGCTGGGGGCAGCGGTGCTACTGCCGCAGCGGGAGCTAACGATGGAGCGGCTGGTGCAGGTTGTCCACGACCTGCTTGCGAACCGTGTGCGACTGGAGACGATGGCAGTGGAGGCGAAAGCGGCGGCGCGGCCGGATGCGTTGCGATCCATCACGCAGCTCGTGGTCCTGTGCGCCACGGGACAAAGAACGTAGATTCCACCATAAGAAAAGGCCCGGCGATTTGCCGAGCCTTTCGTCCGTCAGTATTAGCGATGTCCACCGCCGCCATGGAAACCGCCCCCACCTCCGCCGCCATGGAAACCTCCACCGCCTCCACCGCTAAAGCCTCCACCACCACGTGACCCACCGCCGAAGCTTCCGGCACCAGACATGCGTGCGCCGGAGCCACCGGAGAAGGATGAGTTCCGCTGACCGCCGCCGAAGCTTTGGCCGCCGCCGAAGGATCGCTGGCCACCGCCAAAGCCTTGGCCGCCGGCGAAACCACGCTGCTGCGCGCTGCCGCCTGGGAAACCGCCCCGATTGCCGCCGCCGACGTTGGCGAAGCCGCTGCCGCCACGATTGCCGAAGCCGTTGGAACCACTGTTGGCAAAGCCGCTTCCACCACGGTTGTAGCCGCCGTAGCCACCGCGTCCGCCGCCGTTGGATGGGAACCGGTTAAAGCCCGTGCCGCCGCCGCGGATGTTGCCGCGGAAGCCGCCATAGCCGCCGTTGTAGAAGTGGCCGCCGAAGCCGCCGCCAAAGTGGTTGAGCCCGCGGTTATAGAAGAAAGTGCCGCGGTTCCAGTAGCCGCCATAGTAGCCGACACCGAAGTAGCCGTAGCCGTAGTCCAGACCGCCGTAGTAGCCGACGTTTGGACCCCAGTAGCCGGCGTTCCACAGGTAGCCGTCGCCACCGTAGCCACCACCCCAATAGCCGGGCGTCCAGAGCGCACCGGTGTAGGGCGGCAGAACCCATGCGCCGTTGACCCAGTAGTAGTCGCCGACGTTGCTGTCCCAGGCCCAGTAGCCGGGCGTCCAGATGTAGCCGTCGCCGGGAGCTTCTGGCTGTTCATACTCCGGGATCGCGGGCGGTGCCAGGCTGGCGACGATGCCCTGCTGGCCGTTGTAGCCAACCTGATTACCGTAGCCCTGCTGGTCGCCGTAACCCTGCTGATTGGGATCAAGCTGCTGATTTGGGTAGCTCTGCTGATTGCCGTAACCCTGGCCGATGTAGCCCTGCTGATTGCCGTAGCCCTGCTGGTTGGGATCGACCTGCTGGTTTGCATAACCGGGCTGGATATCGTAGCCCTGAGCCACGGCGATACCACTTGCCGCCAGCGCGAGCGTTGCTGCCGCCGTAACCTTGATGAGACCGTTCATGGATCGACCACCTTTGCCTGCTTGCTTCGCTTACCGGGTCGTACACGGCATTGCGTGCAGCAGGTGGTGCGGAGCTTGCCGCACAGTAGATCAGACACGGCCTGGCTGAGAAAAGTTGCGCATGGGGCATGTGGTCGACCGAAGGCACGAGCCGGCTCGGAGACGGAAACAAAGAGTGGTTCCGTTGCCGGAACCACTCTCTCTCTGCATTCAGTCTGGCTGTGTGGTGGCACTGTCGTGGATTAACGCGGATGCTCTTCGTGACCGCCGCCGCCGCGGTTTTCCGCTGGCCGAGGTGCCTGCTGGCGCGGTTGTTGCGCCGACTGGCGGACCTGGGTTTGCTGCTGCTGACGACCTTCCTGCATGTTTTGCTGGCCGGCTGTGCGGTTGTTGCTGAAGGGACCGTTGTTCCGCGTGTTCGCAGGGGGGACAGCCTGTTGCGGTTGGGCGAAGCCACGCTGCTGCGGGTTTGCGTTGGGCTGGGTGTTGCCGAACCCGCGCTGCTGGGCGGCGGAATTGCCATTAACAGCAGGCTGCTGGCCCGCGTTGACGAAGCCGCGCTGCTGCTGACCGGGGTTGCTGAACTGTCCGGCGGGCTGCACGTTACGCTGCGCTCCGCCATCGTTCACGAAGCCGCGCTGCTGGCCGTTGCCGGGCTGCGGCTGGAAGTTGTTGCCGGCAGAGCGGGCGGGCAGCGCCGCCTGGCGGAAGCCCTGGGCGGAGTTGACCGGACGGGCAAGCGCGGCGGCTTGCGGAACTCCGTGATTCTGCTGGGAGAACTGGGCGCGGTCCTGCCGGGCGAAGGCGACGTGCTGCTGCTGCATCTGCGTGGGCGCCACGTGCTGCTCGCGGAAGGCCGCCTGTTCGCCCGCGCTGGGACGGTTCTGCAGGCCGCCCTGGCCGCCGACGTAGCTGGTGTGCACGTTATTGATGATGGTCGTGTTGTGGATGTAGGTGTTGTGGACGATGTTAACGTTCACGTGACTGTAGGCGGTGTTGTAAAAGAAGTGGTTGTTGTTCCAGTAGCCACCCTCGTACCCATGGCCGAAGAAGCCGAAGCCGTAGTTGACGCCGCCGTAGTACCCGATGTGCGGTCCCCAGTAACCGGCGTTCCAAGCGTAGAAGCCGTTGTTGAAGCCCCAGTAGCCGGGCGTCCACAGGAAGCCGGGCTGCGGTGCGGCGACCCAGGTGCCGGGCACCCAGAAGTAGTCGGCAACGCTGGCGTCCCACTGCCAGTAGCCGGGCGTCCACAGGTAATCCGGACCGGGCGCGATAGGCTGCTCATAGACCGGGATGGCCGGTGGCGCGATGGAGATGCCGAGGAAGACGCCGGCGTGGCTGATCGCCGGAAGTGCCAGAGCCGTGGTGCCGAGAAGTGCTGCCGCCAGTACGTGATTGATCTTCATGTTCGACTCCCATTTGGCCCTGTTCGGCCAGCGGATATGTGAACGCGCGGTGGCGAGAAATGTTGCTCGGCGTGAATTGTTTTCGGACAGAGGCTACTTCCCTTTCCCGGGGCTGGCGGCTAGAGTGAAGCGGAGCCGGTCGCGTGCGACGGCAAGGAGAATGGCCCATGTACGCCGCACCGCAACGCGTTCACTTTATTGGTATTGGCGGCATCGGCATGAGCGGCATCGCGGAGATTGTGCTGTCGCTGGGGTACCCGGTGTCGGGGTCGGACCTGCGGCGGTCGGCGACGACGGACCGGCTGGAGGCGCTGGGGGCGATAATTTTCGAGGGCCACGCGGCGGAGCAGGTGCGCGAGGCGGATGTGGTGGTGACGTCGACCGCGGTGCCGCGGGATAACCCGGAGGTGGCGGAGGCGCGGCTGCGGAAAATCCCGGTGATTCCGCGGGCAGAGATGCTGGCGGAGCTGATGCGGCTGAAGTACGGCATTGCGATTGCCGGCATGCACGGCAAGACGACGACCACGACCATGGTGGCGGCGGTGCTGGCGGCGGGCGGGCTGGACCCGACAGTAGTGGTGGGCGGGCGCGTTGACCTGTTTGGATCGAATGCGCGGGCCGGGGCGTCGCGGTACCTGGTGGCCGAGGCGGATGAGAGCGATCGCAGTTTTTTGAAGCTGTCGCCGATTCTGGCGGTGGTGACGAACCTGGATCGCGAGCACATGGACAGCTACCGCGACATGGCCGACGTGGAGGACTGCTTTGTCGAGTTTATGAACAAGGTGCCGTTCTACGGGGCGGTGACCGCGTGCATCGACGACCCGCTCCTGCAGGCGATTTTGCCTCGGGTAACGCGGCGCGTGGTGACGTATGGCGCACACCCGAATGCGGATTTTCGGCTGATGCCGCTGCCGCGGTCGGGAGACTGCCACGCGAACTTTCATGTGCGCGTGGCGCGCGATGGGGCCGACACGCTGCTTGGGCCGTTCGAACTGCATGTACCCGGGCGGCACAACCTGTTGAACGCGACGGCGGCGGTGGCGATCGGCACGGAGCTTGGGCTTTCGTCGGCGCAGATTGTGACGGGGCTGTCGAGCTTTCGCGGGGTGGACCGGCGGTTTCAGCATCGCGGCAGTGCTGCGGGCGTGGCCGTCGTGGACGACTACGGGCACCACCCGACGGAGGTGCGGGCGACGCTGGCGGCAGCGCGGGAGTGCGGCTACGGCCACGTGCATGTGCTGTTCCAACCGCACCGCTATACCCGCACGCGCGACCTGATGGACGACTTTGCGACGGCGTTTGCGAACGCGGACACAGTGGAATTGGTGCCGATTTACGCGGCGAGCGAGCAGCCGATCGACGGGATTACGAGCGAGACCCTCGCTGCGGCCATGCGAGCGCACGGTGCGCGGGTGCACGTGTCGGACACGCTGAAGGCAGCGGCAGAGGCGGTTGCCGCGCAAGCGCACGCGGGTGACCTGGTGCTGACGCTGGGCGCGGGGACCGTGTCGCAGGCAGTGCCGCTAGTGTTGGAGCAGTTGCAGCAGCAGGCTGCGGTGGCGGTGTAGGTGCCGGTCGGCAAGGTTTCTGTTTGGTACGCAACAGAGTAGGCTCTTGCATCGTCTTATAGGTGTGTCCTTAGCCTGCCTGCTCCTGCCAGACCTGCTACACGCGCTTTCGGGCGGCAGCCGCGATGCGCTGCTGTACTCGTTCTTCAAGGTGGGCGGCGTCGCGATTACGCCATTGTTCCTGTTGAAGTCGGCGGTGTTTCTAACACTGCTGAGCCTGGCGTCGAAGCTGCTGCAGCGGGTGGTGGTGAGCCGACTGCTGAGCCGGCTGCACATTTCGGACTCGCAGAAGTTCGCGCTGGGGCGGTTCGCGACCTACGCCCTGTTTGCCGGTGGATTGTTTGTCGGGCTGCAGTCGCTGGGCGTGAACCTGAGCTCGCTGGTGGTGTTCGGCGGCGCGGTCGGTGTGGGCGTTGGGCTGGGGCTGCAGAACGTGGTGAGTAATTTTGTCGCGGGGCTGATCTTGCTGATCGAGCAGCCGATTCGCATGGGTGACCGCGTGGCGACGAAGGATACGCTGGGCGACGTGGTGAAGATCGGCGGCCGGTCCACATGGATCCGGACCAACGACAACGTGGTGCTGATCGTGCCGAACAGCGACTTCATCAACAACGCCGTGACCAATTGGACGGCGAACGACCCCACCGTGCGGATCAGCCTGCAAGTCGGAACGGGGTATAGCTCCGACCCGGAACAGGTGCGTGCCATTCTGCTGGCGGCGGCGGCAGCGAACACCCACGTGCTGCAGGAGCCTGCGCCCGACGTGATCTTTACCAGCTACGGGGACAATTCGATCAACTTTACCTTGCGCGTGTGGACGGCGGAGCGCGCGCACACGCCGGCGGTGCTGCAGTCAGACCTGTACTTCGACCTGTTCCGGCGGTTCAGGGATGCGGGGGTGGAGCTGCCCTTTCCGCAGCGCGATCTGCACCTGCGGTCCTCGGACATTTCGCTGCCATTTCAAGCGCCTGCGGCGTTTGGAAGTGGTGCCGATGCCGCCACTCCCGATGCGGACGCGTAGCCGCTACAATTCGAATCAAGGCGATTCCCCGCGGCCCTGCTCAGGCCATGCGGACAAATCAGGCACGAAAGACGGGACCAGCGCTGCTGGACCGGCCGGAGACGAAACCGGCGGGTCCGCGCATCGAGGAAATCCGTCGGGCCACCTCTGAACCGCTGCGCACGCGGCGCGAATACCCCGGTGCGTCCGGCTACGGCGACAGTTTTGACCCGGACGACACGGCGGTGCAGCGGAACCGCGGGCGCGGCCGGCGCATTCGCCGTGGGTTGATTCCGCAAACGCGCAATGGGCGCATTGCTGCTGGGCTGTGCGTTGTCGCGGTGTTGGGTATTGTCGGCGCAGCGGGATATACGGTCGACCAATTTCTGCACCATGACCCACGGTTTCGCATCGCGTCCTCGTCGTCGATCGAACTGGAGGGCAACACGCACCTGAGCCGGTCGCAGCTGCTGAGCGTCTTCGGCGAAGATGTGGAGGGCAACCTGTTCAGTGTGCCGCTGCGGCAGAGGCGCGACGCGCTGGAACAGATGCCGTGGGTGGAGCACGCGACGGTGATGCGGTTTTTACCGGGGCGGCTGCGGGTGAACGTGGTGGAGCGCACGCCGGTTGCGTTTGTGCGCCAGGGCAGCAGCATCGGCATGGCCGATCGCAACGGGGTGCTGCTGGACATCCCGCCGGATGCACCAGGCAACCCGCAGTACTCGTTTCCCGTGGTGACGGGGCTGAAACCGGAGGAGACGGCGGAGGCCCGCGAGCAGAGAATGCACCTGTACGACGCATTTCTGCATGATCTGGACAGCGGTGGCAAAAAGGTGTCGGCGGACCTGAGCGAGGTGGATCTTTCGGACCCCGAGGACCTGAAGGCGCTACTGCCCAGCGGCAATGGAACCGAGACGCTGGTGCACTTCGGCACGGGGAATTTTCTGCACCGGTACGAGCGATTTCAGGAGCATATCGCCGAGTGGCGCAGCCAGTATCCGCGGCTGAACAGTGTAGACATGCGGTATGAGCGCCAGGTCGTGCTGCAAATGCCGCCGAAGGATTCCACCGTGGCCGGAGCGCAAACCGCAGCCATTGCCGGCGCGGAAATCAAGCCTTCGGCACACGGCGCGTCCGTGGCTGCGACGACGACACCGTCTGCCGTGGCGCATGCTTCGGTCGTTGCCGCGCCATCGAGGCCAGCGGTGCATCACCCGTCCCATGCGGTAAGGCCTTCGCCGAAGCAGAACGATGTCGCGAAGCGCGTGGCCAGGATCAAGGAATGGATGGCGCGTCGGCAGCAGGCACGGGCGGCGAAGCGATAATCCTGCGCTGCCGCGGAATTTCATGAAACGTTCCGCGGCGGAACGGACAGGTATCCGCGTCGGTGCTGCCTGCGCCTTTGGTGCGCAATGGTGCAGTAGGATAGCAACACGACCGCTGCACCCCACCGACTTCGCACAGGCAGGCCGCTCGCATTGGCAGAGAAGAACGACAATCTCATCACGGTTCTGGACGCGGGTAGCGCCAAAAGTTGCGTGCTGGTGGCGGAGGTGCATGATGGTGTGCTGCGGTACCGGGGCCATGGCATTGAGAAGTCGCAGGGCATGCGGAAGGGCGTAATTGCCGATCTTGGCCCGGCAGCAGACGCCATCAATCGCGCGGCGCTGACGGCCGAACGCATCACACGGATGGGCATCGAGACGGCGGTCGTGGGCGTGGGTGGAACGCACGTGCGCGGTATCAACTCTCGCGGCGGCATCAGCATGGGCAGCCGCATGCGCGAGATTACCCGCGAGGAGGTACGCGCGGCGGTGGACCGTGCGCGATCGGTAGCGCTGCCGGCAGATCGCGAGATTCTGCACCTGTTGCCACAGGAGTTCATCCTGGACGACCAGCCGGGCATCCACGACCCGATCGGCATGGTGGGAACAAAACTGGAGGTGAACCTGCACCTGAGCACGTGCTCCGGCGGCGTGGCGCAATCGGTGGTGACGTGCGCGAACCGGGCCGGGCTTGAGGTGGTGGATACCGTGTACGAGGGGCTGGCCTCGGCCGAAGCCGTACTCTCGGCGGACGACCGGGAACTTGGCGTTTGCCTGGCCGATATCGGTGCGTCGAGCACGGAGCTTGTGGTGTTCTTCGAAGGGTCCGTCGCGCACACGGCGGTGCTGCCCATTGGCGGCGACCACTTTACCAACGACTTGGCGGTGGGGCTGCACGTAGCACAGGCAGAGGCCGAGCAGTTGAAGCTGCAGTACGGCAACTGCGTGGTGACGAGCGTGCCGTCGCTGAACGAAATCGAGGTCGGTGGGGACTTGTCGACTGGCGGGACGACCGCGCCGCGGCTGGTGCGGCAGCGGTTTCTGGCGGAGATTCTGGAGCCGCGCGCACGGGAACTGTTCACCATGCTGCGGAACAATCTGCGCGAGGGCGGCGTGCTGGAGGCGCTGGGCACCGGTTGCGTGCTGACCGGCGGTGGGGCGAAGCTGCCGGGGCTGCTGGAGGTTGCGGAGTCGCTGCTGCGGACGCCGGCGCGCGTCGGATCGCCGGTGCAGCTAAGCCGGATGCCAGTGGAATTGGCACAGCCGGAGTTCGCCACGGTGATCGGGATGCTGCTATATACACACCGGACGCAGGTGCGGCGGGCGAACGAGGAGTTGGGATTGAAGCAAAAGCTGAAGGCGATTTTTGCCGGGAGTTTTTAGCGTCGCCGCATACTGTGGTGCAACGACGGTTCGCCATGGCGACGGAAGTGATGCACATCACCGTACCGGTTGAGCTTGCGGAGCAGATTCCCGAGTGCGTGCGTCGCGGAGAGTATGCGACGGAAAGCGACGTGGTCATCGATCGTCGCAGCGACCACGATGTGTCAACGTTTCGCCGGACGAGTTGGATGAGGCGTTTCGTTAGGGAGCGGAGGCGCTGGACGAGATGGAGCGACATCCTGAGAGTGCGCGTTCTCACGAACAGGTCTGGGCGACTCAATGCTCATCGTGCGTCCGCGTCGTATCGCTGCTGCCTAGCGCGAGCGGAATAGGACTTTCTCGACTTGTATGACTGGATTGCAGAGCAGCCATCAACTCTTGCAGCGGACACCTTGATAAATGGTCTTCGCGGCTCATGCGAAACCTGCAGATGTTTCCATCGCGTGGCGATGCCGACCGATTCAGAGCGGCACAATTTGTAGGATCGCACCTAGCGGACCGTGACGATCGTCTTTGTTGTTCAGGGCGACACCGTGCGCATTTTGCGCCTGCTGTATCGCGGGCGCAATGTGCAACGCGCCAGTCTGCGATAACGTACCCACTCCGGCACTCCGCCGCGCGACCCGCCGTCCTTCTACACCACTGAACATGACAGAATTACTAAGACCGCGCATTGCAGTAGGCGCTCTGCAAACCTGCATTCCCTGCCACCATTTCTGCCTCGCCACATCGTAACAAGGAGTACCTCGCATGCAGCACGACGACGACCTTCGCATTCAGTACCTGGAAGACATGCCCCGTGGCGCCCGCATCAAGGTCATCGGCGTGGGCGGCGGCGGCAACAACGCCGTGAATCGCATGATTCTGGCCAAGGTCGAGGGCGTGGAGTTTATCGCCGCCAACACCGATGTGCAGGCGCTGAAGACGTCGCTGGCGCCAGTCAAGCTGCAGCTTGGCGTGAAGCTGACGAGCGGCCTGGGCGCGGGAGCGAACCCGGACGTGGGGCGGCGCGCCGCGCTGGAGGATTCCGACAAGATCATTGAGGCGCTGGAAGGCGCCGACATGGTGTTTGTGACGACCGGACTGGGCGGCGGCACGGGCACCGGCGCGGCGCCGGTGATTGCCTCGTTGGCAAGCGAGATGGGCGCCTTGACGGTGGCCGTGGTCACGCGGCCGTTCGGGTTTGAAGGCAAGCGCCGCGGCATGCAGGCGGAGCGCGGCCTGCAGGAGCTGTTGGATGCCGTCGATACCGTCATCGTGATTCCGAACGAGAAGCTGCTCGCGGTGGCGAAAGACACGGGGTTCTTCGAAAGCTTCCGTATCGCCGACGATGTGCTGCGGCAAGGCGTGCAGGGCATTTCGGACATCATCACGATTCCCGGCGTGATCAACCGCGACTTTGCCGACGTCAAGACGACGATGGCCGGCATGGGCTACGCCGTCATGGCGACGGGCATTGCCAGTGGCGAGAATCGCGCAATTGAGGCAGCGCACGCGGCCATGGCTTCTCCGCTGCTGGAGGCAGGCGCCATCGACGGCGCACGCGGTATTTTGATCAACATCACCGGGTCGCAGTCGTTGAAGTTGAGCGAGGTGAATGCCGCGTCGACCCTGATTCAGGACGCCGCGCATGAGGATGCCAACATCATTTTCGGTGCCGTGCTGGATGAAACCATGGGCGACCAGATCAAGATCACGGTGATCGCGACCGGCTTCCGCGATCGCACGGACAACAGTTCGCAGCGGCGCGACTACATGCTGCAGCAGAGCGCGCTGCCGACCCAGCGCTATGGATCGGTGGAGCCTGGATTTCAGCCGCCGATTGTGAAGACCTCTGCGCCGACACCTGCAACGCCCATCTACCGGCCAGACCCGGTGATGCCGCCTGCGGTCGCAGCTGCACCGGCACCCACATTTGCCGCTACGCCAGTCACCGCGGAAGCGGCAGCAGCACCCGCGCCATTGCCGCCCCCGATTACGCCGGAAGCCGCCACGTGGGTCTTTGAGCCGGAGCCGACCGCGGTCGTGTTTCCGGAGGTCACTGCCGCGGAGGTCACGCTGCCGATCAAGCCTGTAGACGAGCCAAAGCCGGCGGAAGCACCGGCTCCAACCTTTGCCTCCGCGCTGCACCATGCCTTTGCCGAGCCGATCATTCTGGAGCAGCCGACCTCAAACAACGCGGACGATCCGTTCGGACTGGACGAAGATGATGCACCGAAGACCTATGGACTGAAGCCGTCGCGCGATCGATTCGACGCGGCGGAGCCAATTCCCGTCGTGACGGCACCCGCCACGCCGCCAGCGGTTCCCGCGTCCATCTTCGACGATGACTTCTTCCTGCGCGGGCGGCGCCGGCCGGACGCAGAGACCGAGACTCCACGCGAATCGCAGTTGCGGACGGATGTACGTGTGCCGACGTTTGGCGGACTCGCGCCTTCGCCCAAAGCGAGCGAGGATGACGATGAACTCGACATCCCGGCGTTCCTGCGACGCGGAAATCATTAAAACCGCGCCCAGTTTGCCACGGAGCCACGCGATCGTCTAACGCACAGGAGAGTCATATTGCTGCCTGTTTCATCGTTTCTGTTTCGCTGCTCCGCTGCCTTGACGCTGCTGCCGATGCTGAGTCTTTGTGCCCTGTCGCGCACGGGCGGCCACCCGCCACGCCATGCGGCTGCCCGCACCGCAAGGGTGCATGAGAGCGCGCGAGCCAGCCGCCACATGGCTGCGCTGCAGCACAGCCGGGGCCACGCCGTTGCGCGCGCTGCAGCTGGGACGCGCACCGTGAGCCACCGCGACCGCCACGGTCGGCTGGTACGGGTGACCGTTCCCGTGCGTCATCGCTCATTCGAACGCTTCTCTTCCCCGTCGTTTACCAACAACGTCGACACGCTGACGGCGGGCGATGTGACTGCGGGTGAAGATCCGCTGGTGCGCGCTTCGCTCATCGAGGCGCTAGGCAATTACAACGGGACGGCCCTGGCAATCGACCCGAAGAACGGCCGCATCCTGAGCATGGTGAACCAGAAGATGGCGCTTGGGCCCGGTTCGGAACCTTGCTCGACGATCAAGCTGACGGTGGCGCTTGCGGCGCTTTCCGAGGGCTTGGTCAAGGCCGATACGCCGGTGTCGCTGGGCGGCAGCTATCGCGTGAACATGACGTACGCGTTGGGCAAGTCGGTGAATCCGTATTTTGAGGTTCTTGGCCGGCAGATGGGCTTTGACAAGCTAAAGCATTATGAGAACGAGTTCGGCCTGGGCGAGCTTGCCGGATACAACATTCCCGGCGAGACGCTCGGCGTTTACCCCGACCATGAGCTGCCGCTGGCGCTGGGCGGTGTCGGCCGCATGTGCTCGTTCGGTGAATCGGTGCAGATGACGCCCATGCAGTTGGGCGCGATCGTGAGCGCCATTGCCAACGGCGGTTCGCTGTTCTACCTGCAGCACCCCACGACGCCGGAACAGATTGCGGCCTTCCAGCCGCGGCTGAAGCGCACGCTCAACATCAAGGCCGCCGTACCGGAGATGCTTCCTGGCATGGCCGCTGCTGTGAGCAGCAACTACGGCACGGCGCGGCGGCTACGCGTGAATTTCGGGGACTTCCCGGTGCTGGGGAAGACCGGGACCTGCAGCAACAACGGCACGCGCTACGGCTGGTTCGCCGGCTATGGCGATGGGCCGAACGGGCGCATCGTCACCGTGTTCTTCCTGACGGGTGGCCGGCCAACCTTCGGTCCGAAGGCTGCGGAATTGACCGGAATTTTCTACCGGGCGCTCAGCAATCGCGCGTACTTTGGGCAGAAGCCGATTGTTCCTGTGGTGCCGGTCAATCCAGACGAGCCCGACACCAGCGGTGACTCGGGCGAGCCTGCACCTTCACTGTAACGCGCAACGCTGCCGTCAACCGGCAGCGTTTTTGCTTCAGCGCTGGACGAACATCCTTATGGCTAAACCGGCGAGAACAACGGCAAAGCCTTTGCGCAGCAGCGAATCGGGCAGGTGCTGCGCCCAGCGGCCGCCGAAGAATGCACCCATGGCCATGCCGCAGGCGAGAAACATACCAAGCTTCCACTGCACATTGCCGGCGCGCGCGTAGGACCACACCGGTAAGACCCAGATGGGGATGAGCGCGACGAAGAGCGAAGTGCCCTGCGCGCGCAGCTGGCTGAGGCCGAAGACGTACACCATCGTCGGGATGAGGAAAGCCCCGCTGGTGCCGACCAGGCCGACGAACACACCCACGACAACGCCCACCAGAATCACGAGCCACGGCGCGGCGTTGGGGATCATCGCGCGAACCGCACGATCACCTCAGTGCCGGTCGGCACCATGGTTCCAGCCGCGGGTACCTGTTCTTTCGCCAGGCCACTGCCGATCGGCTGCACGCGCAGACCGGCAACTGCGGCCTTTTCAATGACGCCGCGCAAACCAGCACCATCGAAGACGGGGACGGCCACACGGCGGGAGGAATCAACCACCACGGCTCCGTCGGCGCGGGTCGCCGTCGTTGCGGCAGGTTTGGGGAGAGGCCTTACAGCGGCCGCTTCCTCGGGCATGAACGAGTTGCCGCCATGGTCGCGGAAGGCTTTCACCAGTCGCTCCGGCAGGGCGGCGAGGATGCCGGTGGTGCGGGAGGGAGCGGCAGCGATGCGTACCGGCGGCAGGACGGACGCAGTAACGGCCGGCATGAAGCTTATGTGGAGTGGATCGTCCGCCGGAAGCGAGTTCGCCTCGGAGTACAGGGCATTCAGATCGCCGATCGGCTCGCTGGGCCCTTCCTCTTCCACGGGTGCACGCGCCGCCATCTGGTTCTGCGCACCGGGCTGCGGAGCCTTCAGCGGCTGGTCGTGGGGGACTCCGAGATATTCCAGCACCTGCTGCGCCACTTCCTTAAAAACTGGCGCGCTGGTTTCCGCGCCGTAGCCGGATCCCACGGTCGGGGTGTCGATCACGACGGCAACGGCGATTGCGGGATTGTTGACCGGCGCGAAGCCCGCAAAGCTGGCCACCAACTTGGTGTGCGAGTAGGTGTGGGTGACCGGGTCCACCTTGTTCGCTGTTCCGGTCTTACCGCCCGCACTGTACCCGTTGAGCGCGGCGGCGCGACCCGTTCCTTCAATGACGGTGCCCTGCATCATGCCACGCATTTTCGCGGCGGAGAGTTCGCTGATGGCGCGGTGTGCGCCTTCCGGCAACGGGGAGGGCAGGCTACCGGTGAGATGAAACGACGCCGGCTGCAGGCGCGGGTCGCCCTTCATGAAATCGGTGCCTTGCAGCAGGATGTGCGGCGGCAGGTACGTTCCGCCATTGGCAATGGCCGAAACCATCGTCACGAGTTGTACCGGTGTAACACCTACCTCCTGGCCAATGGAAATGGAGAGGATGCTCGTGGCGCCCCACTTCTTCGGCGCGCGCAGCAGGCCGCGAGTTTCACTGGGCAGCTCCACACCGCTGCGGTCGCCAAAGCCGAACGCACGGATGTAGTCGTAGAACTTGTTGGCGCCGAGTTTAAGCGCCATCTTTGCGGCGCCCACGTCGCTGGAATGCTCAAGCGCGTACTGCACGGTGACGCGGCCGAAATGGTCGCTCTTGTCGTCGTGCAGGGTACGGCCATACATGGTCATGGCGCCGCCTTGGCAGTCCACGATGTCGGTGGGCTGCACGCCCGCGCCGTCAATGGCGGCGGAGTAGGTGACGAGCTTGAAGGTGGAGCCAGGCTCATAGATATCGCTGACGGCCAGGTTCTTAAGCAGGCTCGCGTCCTGGTGGCGGAGATCGTTCGGGTTGAAGCGGGGTGCAATGGCGAGCGCGAGAATCTGACCCGTGTGCACATCCTGCACGACAACGGTGCCGTGCGCGGCCTTCATCTTTTCCATCTGCGCGTCGAGCGCGCGCTCGGCCATGTACTGGATGTTGGTATCGATGGTGAGAACGAGGTTTTCGCCCGGCAGCGGCTCCCGCTCCTCGCTGCCCATGGCGTGGCGCTTGGCGTCGACCGCGGTCAGCACGTGTCCGGGGGTGCCATGCATTTCATCGTCGTACTCGCGCTCCAGACCGCCGAGGCCGGTATCATCGACGCCGACATAGCCCAGGGTTTGTGCGGCAAGGTCGCTGTTGGGATAGAAGCGCTTAAATTCTTTTTGTAAGTAAACACCCTTGAGATTTAACTCGCGCACGCGCTGCGCCTGCTCCGGCGTCAACTTACGCGCGACCCAGGCAAAGTTACGCGAGGCATTGAGGCGGGCAAGGATGCTGGACTGCGTGGTGAAGCTATCGGTCGGGTCGGAATGGACAATGCCGGCGACTAACTCCGCGACGTTGGCGCGGTTGTCACCTAACTCGCTAGGAACGGCATAGACACTTTCCGCGAGCACGGTGACGGCGAGTTCGCGCAGGTTGCGGTCGTACAGCACGCCGCGGCGCGGTGCGACCTCAAAGGTGCGCTGCTGCTGCTTTGCGGCGCGATCCTGCCAGTCGTGATGCCGCACAATCTGCAGCCAAGCCAGGCGCGAACCAATTAGCCCGGTCCACGCCATGAAAAACATCGCGACCCAGACAAACCGGATGCGCCGGATGGGAGCGGTCAGCGTTTGCTGTGGGGGCGAGGCCTGCATGCGGAACTTCCCTTTCAAGCTTCAGGCCGCCGCCCCAGCAGTGTGGGCGGCGGCCATCCAGGTGCTGCGTGCTGCGAGGTTAGCGGGGCAGACCGGAGGGGATCTGCGCCTCCGCGACAACGCCGGTGTTGGCGAAAGACGCATCGGGACGGACAACCTGGCCGGGCTGCGGCATGTCGAGGCCAAGCTGCCTGGCGATCTTGTCGATGCGATCCGGGTCACTGAGCTGCGCCTCGGTGAGCCGAAGCTGGCGGTTATCTTCACGCAAATGCTCCACCTGAATCTTCTGAGACTCGATGGAGTAACCCAGCTCGATGGAACTGAAATGCTGCCACACGTACGTCATGCCCAACAGAAAAAGAACGGTCATGGCGACGGTAAAGGAACGCACTTCCTTTCGACGCTCAGGATCATCCGCCTTGACCAGGCGGCTGTTGTCGAGATGCTTGGTGAAAAAGATTTCAGGCGTGGGGCCACGGCGCGCGCGGCGCTGCTGATCATAGACCACGCGGTTGTGATCGCGAAACGACTCCGCACGCTCACGCTGTGCGCGGCTCATGTTTCCCGTTGCTGTCATCACTTGTTCCATCGCGCTCATTCCTTCCGCCGAACCCAACATGTCGTACTTTGTTCCGAAACTATGCAGTTGCGAGGAACCGAATTCGATTCCCTTTGTACCCTTTGGCGTTTGGTGGCGTACTCACGTTGTGCCATCCAGCTGTTTCACTGCGTCTTACCTAACAGAATTTAGGAACACTTGCGTTCTGTACCACTTAGAACGATGCTGTTTAGCTTTCCTGCCCTGAGTGTTCTCTGCTCTAACCAGGAGAGCTAAAGAGTGTCCTTCCGAGTCCTAGTACTTCATCTTCAATTTCGAACAATGTTGGATTCGGTCCAGCGGTTCGAAACTGACTTTCTTACTTTCCTCTAATCTGACTCGTACAAGTTATCCGCATAATCCACCGTTTTATCCACAGGCTTAGGTTGCGAAGTTATCGTCTACCCCGTGTACTTCCACCCTCCGGTGGTATCTTGCGCGGTTTCAAGGAGCCTTGCGCGAGCCTTATCGCAACTCGCAACTTGGCGCTGCGTGCCCGGGGATTGCTTTGCTGCTCCCGCTCGTCCGCAATGGCCGGCTTACGCGTGAGAACCTCCCAAATACCGTTCTTCGCACCATCGCGCAGTGCGTCCTTCACTAACCGGTCTTCGAGCGAGTGGAAACTAATTAATCCAACACGCCCGCCGGCTTTCAACAGAGAAGGCGCGCTTTCCAGCAGCGACCGTATCTCTCCTACCTCATCGTTCACACGAATTCGAATGGCTTGAAAGGTTAACGTCGCGGGATGTAAGTGGTCGCCTTTCATTGCTGGGGCAGCGGCCGATATAACCCGGGCTAACTCTCCCGTTGTACGTATCGGCCGTGCCCTCACAATGGCTCTGGCGATTCTCCGCGACCTCCTTTCCTCTCCGAATTCGTAAATCAGGTCGGCGAGCTCTTCCTCGTCCACCTGATTTACCACTTGTCCGGCCGTCTCCCCGCCGCGCGTGTCCATACGCATATCGAGCGGAGCGTCGTACCGAAAACTAAACCCTCGTTGTGCTTCATCCAATTGCAGGCTGCTCACGCCGAAGTCGGCGAACAGTGCATCGATCGTGCCCGGGGCGATCTCTTCGGCGGCGAAGGAAAACGCACGCGGAATGAGCCGCACGGTCGGCATGGCATCGCCAAGCTCTTCACGAAGGGCCTCAAGCGTTGCCGTGGCAAGCTCCATGGCCTGCGGGTCGCGATCGAAACCGATGAGCGTACCTGCGCCGCCAAGCCTGCGCGCAATCGCGCTGCTGTGGCCGGCAAGGCCGAGCGTTGCATCGACCACGACACTGCCCGGCCGGATATCCAGAAGGTCCAACACCTGTTGAGGAAGAACTGGAACATGCAAGGGACGATTCATCGGCCACCTGCCTGTGCGCCCCTGGGGGCTATGAAAGACTTACAACCCAAATGCTGCCAACTCGGCCATGTCCGCTTCGGTGAGCGGCTCGGTTTCCAACTTCGCCTTGAAGTCGTCATGATTCACGACTTCGAGGTATGTTTGCGCGCCCAGGACAACTACCTCCGCGGTAACCTTTGCGCTTTCCCGCAGGAGTTGCGGTAGGAGCATGCGACCCTGTGCGTCCATTTCCGTGACTTGACCGTAGTAGTTGGTCACATCCAAAAACTTCTTTTTGGCGGGGTTGAAGGACGGAACCTTCGCCAATTGCGCTTCGATCTTTTCCCACTCCGGCAGCGGGTAAATTTCCGCCCGTTTGCCGTCGCGGCTGGTGACATAGAACTGGTTGCCGTAGGTCTCGTCCACGCGGCGCTTGAAGTCTGCCGGCAGCTTAAGCCGGCCCTTCTCGTCGACACGCGCTGGATGATTGCCGCGGAACATGGTGTGTCCTTTTCCGGTCGTCGAACCAGCGGAAGAACCCTTCTGGCGGTGGAAAACCGGTACTCTGTAGCGGTTGGCTGCTCCGGAGTGCCTTGAGGAGTTGTTTTGCTCCCTTTTGCTCCCTTTTGCTCCACCAACATCCACATGTTTACTGGTGTGGCGACAGAACGCAAGCGGCAAATTAGTAGCAGGAGTGCAATTCTGGGAATTGAATGTGGAAATTGCGCTTCGATGTGGTCGCAAATATCGATACCACAAGATGTTGGGCTATCTAGCCGGATACAAAGACTTGCGATTCGGGCTAAAGCCATGTAAGCGCACAAAAGGCGAAACTGCAACGAATCTGTACCGGCCGAGGTGCGCTACGAGGTGACTTGCGATTCTGACAGCCGGCGTTTCCGCTGCAGCAGCCAGACCAGATATCCCGTAATGAGCAGATTCATAAGGAGAATGCCGAGTCGCCACAGATTTGCGTGGCGCATGAGCTCGTAGGCTTCCCAGGGCACGAAGGAGACGCTGAGCCAGAGCGTCAGGTACTCTGCCCACACTTTGCGCCGCATCAGGCCGACGCCCTCAATGGAACAGAGAATGCCGTAGAGCGCAGTGCCCATGCTGAACAGGCGGATGCGATGGTGCGTAACCAGCTCTGCCTTGCCCAGGATCAGAGAGAGGAAGCGGTTCTCATTGTCGAAGTGCAGCGCGTTAAAGAATCGCTGGAGCGACTCGGAAAGGTCGTGGTGGATGAAGTGCAGGGCGCCCAGGGCGACGCAGACAAAAAAGACAGCCTTCGACAGCTTGAAGATACCGATGATCAACAGGCCGGTGTCATATTTCGGTGCGCAGACGGGTTCTGCTGCCGCGGTGCTCTCCGTCGCGTCTACGCCAACGCTGGTCACTGTGCTCTAGTCTTCCGTCGGTTTGGACGGATGTCAAACGAGAGGCTCTTACTTGGTCGCATGAATATGAGAGTGAAGGCGTCAGGCAACCCGATTTGGATCGAAAATTCTTTGCTTTAGGGGGAAATCCAAGGGTGTGCTTCCCGCCGTCTCCTACTCGAGCCCAGGAGCAAGGGCATGAAATTTCCAAGGAGCACGACATGAATTTCCGTAAAGCTACACTCGCACTGGCGCTCGCCTCCACCACCCTGATGACCGCCGGCACGATCGCTGCCCAGAAGGCCGACCCCATGGTGGGTGGCGCACCGATGTATGCCAACAAGACCGTAGTGCAGAACGCCAGCATGGCGCCGAACCTGAGCACGCTGGTCGCTGCGGTAAAGGCTGCCGGCCTGGTGGAGACGCTCAGCGGTCCCGGCCCATTCACGGTGTTTGCACCAACCAACGATGCCTTTGCGAAGTTGCCTGCGGGTACGGTCGATACCCTCGTGATGCCGGAGAACAAGGCGACGCTCGTCAAGATCCTGACCTACCACGTGGTTCCGGGAAAGATCTCCGCAAAGGAACTGGCGAAGATGATCAAAAAGGGTAACGGGACGGCCACGCTGACGACGGTGCAGGGCGAGCCGCTGACCGCCACCATGAAGGACAAGATGATTATGCTGACCGACGCGAAGGGTGGCATGTCCACCATCACGACGGCCGACGTGTACCAGAGCAACGGCGTGGTGCATGTGATTGACACGGTGCTGATGCCGAACTAATGAAGGTTGCGGTTCTCCGGAACGGCGCGTCCCTTTGCGGGCGCGCCGTTTTGTCGTCGGCCGCGAAAGAAGAATGGCGAGAAGCCGGCCACCGTGAGGGCGGTGCCGCTGCTTCTCGCCGTCCGCCCGCCGCGCACTAGGCACGGCAGACAGCCTGGGAACGCCGGGTGGGATCGCCTAGAGCTCGGCCCACTGGCGTAAAAGGTTGTGGTAGACCCCGGTGGTTTGCACGACGCCGGGGTGGGCAGGATAGTCGGTGGCGATCTTCTGGATGGCGTTGTCCAGGTCGAACAGCAGGCTACGCTGGCCGTCGTCGCGCACCATGCTCTGCATCCAGAAAAAGCTGGATACGCGAGCTCCACGGGTGACGGGCGTGACGGCGTGCAGGCTTGTGGCGGGGTACAGCACCATGTGGCCGGCGGGCAGTTTCACGGTGTGCTGGCCATAGGTGTCCTGCACGGTCAGTTCGCCGCCGTCGTAGTCCTCCGGCTCCGTCAGGAACAGCGTTGCCGAAAGATCGGTGCGGATCCGCTGACCGGTCGTAACCAGTTGGCGAATGGCCGTGTCGACGTGCATGCCGAACTGGCCGCCGCCCGCGTAGCGGTTGAACATGGGCGGAAAGACGCGCAACGGCAGCGCCGCGGAACGGAAGAGCGCGGACCGCGCAAGCCCGGCGAGCACGACATCACCCAGTTCACGGCTGAGCGGGTGATCCTCCGGCATCTGCTGGTTGCTCTTGACCTGTTGTGCCTGGTAGCCGGCGGTGACGCGACCGTCGACCCAGTCGGCGGCATCCAGCTTGCGGCGCATGTCGTGCACCTGGGCCTTGGTCAACACGTCCGGGATTTGTAGCAACATGTCGTGCCCTCATCCAGCAAGGGCAGCAAGTCACCGTTCCGCTGACTTGCTGCCTTACTGCGTTACTGCATTAAAAGTGGTACGTTGCGCCAAACTGGGCGTTGATGCCCTCGCCCGGAACAAGGTGGTTGGGGTGCGGTTGGTCGATGAAATACCGGTTGGTCAGGTTGACAAGATTCACCTGCAGCGCCAGCCGGTCGGTGATGGGCCGCGAGACCATCGCATTGAGCACGATGTAACTCGGAATGGCCTTGAACGCGAGCGGAACGTTGGCCAGCGGCGTGGGTGCGCTCGATTGATAGACGCCGATGACGCTGGTAGAGCTTGCTCGCCGCGCCGCCACATAGTTGCCGCCGAACCCGCCCACGAAGCGGAAAGGCAGGCCACGCGTGACCCAAAGATTGCCGCTGTTTTTCGGCACGTTGGCAAACGGAAAGTTCTTTGGCGACAGGTAGAACGGCGCCGTGTTGTAGCGCGGATCAATCACCGCATTTGGATTGGTCTTGAGCGCGTTCTGGTATGCCGTGTAGAACGCGACGTTCTGCGCGGCGAACGGCGACGCATTGATCACGGAGCTCTCGATGCGCGCGTCGAGGTAAGCGTAGCCGGCGATGATGTCGAAGTGCGACGGCATGTGACCGACCGCGCCCACCTGCAGGCCACGCACCAGCTGTGTTCCCGAAAGGATGGAGTTGGCCGAGTTCAGCGGATCGGTCTCGCGCGCGTTCAGCTTTTCTGTGCGGAACAGGCTGCCGTTCAGGTTCAGTTTGTTGCGCAGAAAGTCCCACTTGGCACCGACCTCGTAGGTCGCATTCTCTTCCGGCGGAAAAGTTGCGGAATTTGCGCTAAGCGAAAGCGATTCCGCCGACGGGTTGAAACTGGTGCCGTAATCGAAATACACGCTGCCGTTCGGCGAGGGCTTGACGACGGCCGCAGCGCGGTAGGTGGGCTTCTTGTCGAGGTGGCTGAAGTACACCGGCACGGCGGAGCTTGCGGTCGCCGCGCTCTGCGAAAAGGTATTGAAGTAATCGAGGCGAATGCCGCCCGAGAGCTGCAGCCAGCGCGTGAGCTTTACCGTGTCCAACACGTTAAACGCATAGCCTTGCGAGCTGACGTGCAGCGCGGTGCTGACGACCGCGCGGGGTGGCGCGAACGCATCGCCCGCAGTTGGATTCACCAGGTTTGTGTAGTTGTAATAGGTGTTGCCGTTGGCGAGCAAGTAGCCGGGCCGCTGCGGGTTGGAGCGTTCGCGCCCACCCTCGATGGCCACCGACAGGTCATGCTCCAGCCTGGCGACACGCACGTGGCCGATCGCCTCGTTGCGGTTCCACAGGTCGTCTTCCACGCTGTGCACTTCGATGGTGGCACGTCGTACCTGGATGGTGCTGAGTGGAGTCGTGATCGGGTAGCACGGCCCGGCCGTACCGCCAGCGGTGGGCGAGCAGGTCACGACATACGGGCTCGCCGTCGTGCCCGCGCCGCTTACGATGCCAACCGTGTTGATCTGAGGCTCGGTAATCTGCACGTTGCGCGGGTAATAACCGAACCGCAGCGTCGACCGGAAAGTCCAGTTGGCGCCCAGATCCTGCTCGATGCGGCCGGTCAGCACATGCGGCGTCGTGTCGAGGTAGTTGGAGTTCGCCAGGCCGTAGTAATTTTTCCGGCTCACCTGCGGTAGCCCCGGCCCAAAGTACGGCAAGCCGTAATCGGGAATGTCGTGCTCGCCCTCGTGCAGGTACGCGATGAAGCCGCGCGTGGGCTTGCCCAGGCCGAAGGCGAGCGTCGGTGCCACGCCCCAGCGACGGGTGAAGGTCGTGTTGCGCTCGGAGACACCGGTCTCCATGCCGATGGCGTTGAGCCGGAATGCGGCGTTCGGAAGAAGGTCGCCGAACGGCACATTCACGTCCAACGTGCCGCGGCGCAGGGCGTTGGTGCCGAACTGCACATCCGGCCGGAAGAAGCGATGGCTCACCGGCTGCTTCGATTCCTGGTTGACCACGCCTCCGGTCGACCCGCGGCCAAACTCCACGCTGGCCGGTCCCTGCAGCACATCGACCGACTCGTAGTCGAACGAGTCACGGTAGTAGGAGCCGAAGTCGCGGATGCCGTCAAGATAAATATCATTGCGCGCGCTGAAGCCGCGAATCGTCAGGTTATCGCCCTGCGCGCCTGCTTCACCCGCCGCAATGCTGATGCCGGGCGCATTGCGCAGGCTGTCGCGCAAGCCGGTCACCGCCTGCTCTTGCATGATGTACTGCGGAACGACGTTCACCGTTTGCGCCGTATCTGTGAGCGATTCGGTGAATTGGCCCAGGCCAACCGAATTCGTGGAGGCCGTGACGCTCACCTGGTCCGCATTAACGATGAGGATTTCCACGCGGGTGCCGCCACGCTCGAAGTGGTAGCCGAGACCGGTGCCGTCCAGAATCTGCTTCAGCGCGTCCTCATTGGTGAAGGCGCCGTGCACGCCGCGGGAGTGGAAGCCCGCCACGGTTTCCGGCGAAAGGTGCAGCGCGAGCGAGATACCCGAGGCCTTCTTCCATGCGTCCAGGACCTCTGGCAGCGAGCCTGCCGCAAGGTCGAACGTGGTAGTCGCGACTTGCGCCTGATCCGGTTTTGCGTGGGCGGCATACGCCTTCGGCGCGGTTCCCATGGCTGCGACCGCCAGCGTTCCAAGCGCGACGAAACGCGCCGAACGTCCCTGCCAACTGCCTGACTTCCTGTGCTTCTTCATGTTTCCTACTCCGAGAGGTGCGGCGGTGACGTTTGTCCCTCAACTCTGTCCCGCTCTTGCGCGCTCGGCCCGGTCCCTCAACCTTGCCTCGACGAACATCGAACTGCCGCGCACAGCTGCAAGGCAACTGCGACTGGCTCAGTCCGATATCCAGAGCATACCGCACATCTCGGACCGGTCAAGTCGGAAATCGGATTGAACCAGAAAAAAGAACGGCAACTCCACATTCGCTCCGCGCCTCCTACCCTGCATGCGCCATGTCTTTGAGACCGAACAGTGGCTTCCCTTTCCCCTGCCGGTGGTGTTCGCGTTCTTTGCCAATCCGCAGAACCTGCCGAAGCTGATGCCGGCATGGCAAAAGGCACGCATCGAGGAAGTTATCTTCGTGGCGCCGCCTCCTCCGCCTGCCGGGTCACCGGCACGCATTGCGACGGGCGCCGGAACGACCATAATTCTGAGCTTTCGGCCGGTGCCATTCCTGCCCATGCGCATAAACTGGCACGCCCTGATTCCGGAGTTTGTGTGGAACGATCACTTCTGCGACACGCAGACGGCGGGTCCGTTTGCCTACTGGCGGCACTGCCACAGCGCGCGTGCGGAGACGCGCAACGGCACGGCGGGCACGATAGTGCATGACCGCGTGGAGTACGCCCTGCCCGGCGGGCCGCTGGGCGACCTGGCAAACCTGCTGGGCGGGCGGCTGCAGATGCGCTACATCTTCAACTATCGGCACCGCATGACGGCCACGCTGATGCCGCTCTTTGCCGACCGCCGGAAGAACGGCTGACGAGGAGCTGCGCCGATCTACGGCGCAGCCGTCTCATTTCCTTGCGTCCGGAGACTACATTTTGGCCGGGTTCGCCGGTGGGCGGCCGACGCTGGCGGGCGGCGTAATGCCGTTCATGCGGGCATACTCCACCAGTTGGCCGTAGTGGTCGCGCTGGTGGGCGAGGCCGCCGGCGAACACACCGATGCGCGAATCGTTGGGGCCGCGGCCCTGGTGTTCAAATGCATTCGCCACGGTGAGCGTGGCGATGGCGGCGTGCATGGCGGCGAACGACGCCTTGAGTGAGGCGACCGCGGTGTCCTTATCCACGCCTTTGCTGACGGTAGCCAGGTCCATGGCGGGCTTGGTGCCGGTCGCCATGGCGATGTAGATGTAGTTGCCGGCGGCAATGTGCGCGATCTCCTGGCCGAAGGTGCGGACACCCGTGTAGTCCGGCTTCAGATCACTGGTGAAATCACTGTTTTTGGGTGCAAAGGTGTACTTGTCGGCGGGCATCGCTTCGGCCAGCGCGACAATGTCTTTCTCCACCGCGGCCAGCACGCCGTCCATCGACTTCGCCGGATCGACCATGGTGACGGCCGCAGTCGACGCAGTGCCGGCACCGCCAGCAAGACGTTGCGCCGTCCCGCCGTCGTTGTGCCGGGTGGGGACTTCTTTGGCATCGCCGGGATTGGTGGCGGTCGGAACGGAGTTCGTCTGCGCCGCCACATGGGCGAGCGGCGTAACACAGCAAACGGCGGCGCAACAAAGGACGAGGGCAACACGCAACACGGGTCTCATGGAAGTTCTCCTGCGCTGAAGGGTATCGTTCTCCGCGACTTTGCGCACGCTGCTTCTGCCGTAAAAGCATCGTGGGCGGCGTGCGGCCCGTCCAATCGCCATGCGGCGCATTTACCTGGATAACAATGCCACCACCCCCGTGCTGCCAGCAGTGGTGGACGCGATGCGGCCGTTCTGGGCGGAAAGCTTCGGCAACGCGTCTGCCGTGCATGAGCATGGGCGCAACGCGCGCGCAGCTATCGACACGGCGCGCGAACAGGTGGCGGCGCTGCTGAACGCGCGTTCGGGCGAGATCACGTTCACCTCCGGCGGCACAGAGAGCGACAATCACGCGCTGTTCGGCCTGCTGTTGCCGGGCCAGCACCTGATCACGACATCCATCGAGCACCATGCGGTGCTGCATGCCGCGCAGGAGTTGGAAAAGCGTGGCATCGAGGTGACCTATCTGCCGCCGACCCGGCATGGCGTCGTCCGCCCGGAAGCGGTGCGTGAAGCCATGCGGCCGAACACCGCGCTGGTCAGCGTGATGCTGGCCAACAACGAAACCGGTGTGCTGCAACCGGTGGAGGCGATCGGCATCCTTGCTCACCGGTGCGGCGTGCTGCTGCACACGGATGCGGTGCAGGCTGCGGGCAAAGTCGCCATCGACACGCGCACCCTGGGGGCGGACCTGATCAGCCTGAGCGCCCACAAAATGCACGCACCCCAGGGGGTGGGCGCGCTGTGGATGCGGCGCGGCATTCCACTGCGGCCGCTGCTGCATGGTGGTCCGCATGAACGCCAGCGCCGCGCAGGAACCGAAAATGTGCCAGGAATCGTTGCATTCGGCGAGGCCGCGGCGCAGGCGACGGAGTGGCTTGCAGAGGATGGGACGGCCACGCTCACGCGGCTGCATCGCGACTTCGAGGCAGAGCTCGTGCGCCGGCTGCCGGGGAGCATACTGAACGGTGTTGCCCCCGCGACGACGGCGGGCGCGGCCTATGGTGACGCCTTCACCGAGGCCATCCCCCGCCTGCCGAACACGACCTCGATCCAGTTTCCCGGGGTCGATTCCGAGGCGCTGGTCATTGCGCTGGATCTGAAGGGCCTGGCAATCAGCGGCGGTTCGGCGTGCAGCAGCGGTGCCGTGGAGCCGTCTCACGTGCTGACGGCCATGGGCTTGAGCGATACAGAGGCGCGCTCGACGGTGCGTATTTCTCTGTCGCGACGCACCTCTGCCGAAGAGCTTGCCCTGGCGCTGGACCTGCTGGAAACGACCGTGAACCACCTGCAGGCAATGCGGTAAACGCGTGCGCCGCTTAGAATCAAAGGAGGAGGAAACGATGTCCGATACGATTGCGGTTGCCATGTCCGGCGGTGTCGATTCCTCCACGGTCGCGGCGCTGCTCAAGGCGCAGGGCGAAAACATCATCGGCCTGACGCTGCAGCTGTGGGACCAGCGTCGGCTCTCCGGCCACGAGGGCATGCCCGAGGCGGTGCAGGGCCGCTGCTGCTCCATCGACGACGTCTACGATGCGCGCCGCGTGGCTGAGCAGCTCGGCATCCCCTACTACGTCGTCAACCAGCAGCGCCAGTTCGAGCAGCACGTCGTGCAGCCCTTCGTCAGCGAATACCTGGCCGGCCGCACGCCCATCCCCTGCACGCTGTGCAACAACCACCTCAAGTTCGACCAGCTACTGGTAACGGCACGCGGCATCGGCGCGGAGCGGGTGGCGACGGGCCATTACGCGCGTGTCTCTTTCGACGAAGAGCGTGGCCGATGGCTGCTGAAGCGCCCCGCCGACGCCGCGAAGGACCAGAGCTATTTCCTCTTCGGCCTCACGCAGGAGCAGTTGAGCCGCACGCTGTTCCCGCTGGGCGACATGGTCAAGCCCGCTGTGCGCGCACTCGCCGTCGACCACGATCTACGCGTCGCGCACAAGCCGGATTCGCAGGAAATCTGCTTCATTCCGGGAGGCGATTACAAAACCTTCCTGACCGCGTACCTAGCCGAGCAGGGTCGCGACGTCCCCGATACCGCCGGCGACCTGGTCACGCCGGAGGGCGAGGTCGTGGGCCGCCACGAGGGCATCCACACCTTCACGGTCGGCCAGAAAAAAGGCGTGCAGCAGCGCCTCCACGCCCACCAGGCGACGCCGTTTTACGTGCTAGGCATCGAGCCCGCGAGCAACCGTGTAGTTGTCGGCGACGAATCCCTGCTGGCCAAGCGGACGGCCACGGTCGACCGGTTGAACTGGATCAGCATCGCGGAGCTGCGCGAGCCCATGCGCGTCCTGGCAAAAATCCGGCACCGTCATGAGCCCGCGCCTGCCACGCTGACGCCAAAGGGGGACAGCTTGGTGGAGGTTGAATTTGACCAACCGCAGCGCGCCATTACACCGGGACAGGCCGCCCTCTTCTTTCAGGACGAGCTTGTCGTCGGCGGCGGTTGGTTGCGGTAGGTTACTTGCCGGACATGCGCACGAGGCCGTCGAGCCAGTCCTGATGAGCGTTCAGCATAGGATTCGGGTGTGTATTTGCAAGCGTGCGAGCGGGCCAGCCAATCTGCGACTCCTGCGTCAGGATACGAACGCGCCCACCCGGCAGGTCTTCCACCAGCCACGCGTGCAGCACGTCGATCTCCTCTTCCGGCTCACCTTGCGTCCACGCACGCCACGCCAACCGGCCCGGCTCGCCGTTCGCGGGAGCGACATACTCGGTGACTTCGGCCTTCACGTCCAGTTCAAATGTCGTGAAGTGAAAGTGTGCGCCCGCGGCGAGTTGCGTCGTCGTGCCATCATCGGGCGCGACGTTGGTGGCGTGATGGTAGTAGTGTGGCCACGCGGCAAGGTTACTCAGGTGCGGCCACACGGTGCCGGCACTTTGTCCCTGGACAATCACTTCGTTGGAAACAAAGTTATCGGTGGTGCCGGGCAGGTACTTCTCCGGCCAGATGATCTCGTGCATATCGTTGGACTCCGTGCTGCGCTGCATGGTGGATGGGTTAGTGGGTGCCTTCGTTGCCGGCGTGCTGCAGGTGTTTGCTCCAGCCCTGCAGCAGCTTCGGCGTCTTCAGGGTCGATCCGTCGACCGCAACAGTGTTCCCGTTCGGCTTGGGCAGGAACGCGCGCGTCAACAGGCCGGCAATGCCTGCCGCCGCACCCGGCGCGATGCCGACCACCCGCGACGCCAGCCAGGCCTGCGGCGTGATGCTGATCTCCGCCGCGCCATCGACCGTCGCGTCGTAAATCTGCCGTGCTGCGCTGCTGGACGATGCCGACCCACCGGGTAGCATCGCGCCCAGGGAAAACCAGTCGTACTCCGCCTGCGAGTTGCCGCCGAACTTCGCGTTCACGTGCGACCCGGTACGCATCAGGCCGGGGCAAACTGTCGTCACCTTGACCCCGGTGCCGCTCAACTCTGCGTGCAAACCCTCACTAAAGCCGACCAGCGCAAACTTGCTCGCGACGTAAGGCAACATGTGAGGTACACCGACCTTGCCGCCAATCGACGCGATGTTCACAATATTCCCACTCCCCTGTCGCTGCAGATGCGGCAACAGGGATTGAATCGTATGCAGCGCACCGAAGAAATTGACCTGCATCGCCTGCTCAAAAGCCTCAAGTGGCTGATCCTGAAATGGCGCAACATCAATGATGCCAGCACAGTTGATCAGCACGTCAACGCGGCCGTAGCGCTCGATGGCGCGCTCCATCAAATGCGCGCAGTCTTCCGGTTTCGTGACGTCGCATTCCACGGTAAGAGCCGTGTTGGGATTGGCGATGGCCTCTTCGCGGGCAAGGTATCCGAGGGCGCGCTGCAATTCATCCGGCTTACGCGCGGCAAGTACCAGGTGCGCGCCGTGACGGCCAAACTCCCGTGCGATGGCCAGCCCCAGACCGCGGCTGCCGCCGGTGACCACGACGACCTTGCCGTGCATCGCCGCGGCGCGCCGGCGCGCCGTGTACACTGCCGCCGCCGTCACGACTGCGCCCACCACACCCAGCGCGATAGTACTTTCCGTGCGGTACACCCGCGACTTGTACCGCGCGTAGCCGAGGGCAGCCTTGCCGCCGAACTTGAACAACTTGCCGATCATGACAGGTAGGACGCACACCCGCTGCCGAATCGTTGTGCGCGGCGCACCCGCAACATCGTGTCACCATAAACTTCCGCGTTCCGTAGAATGGAGACGCAATGGTGACCCGGCGAAAAAAGAGCGGCGCGTACATGATCTCTGCCGTGGCGGAGATGTACGAGATCCATCCCCAGACGCTGCGCCTGTATGAGCGCGAGGGCCTGCTGCGGCCGTCACGCTCCGACGGCAACACGCGGCTCTACACCGAGGGCGACCTCGAACGGCTGGAATTCATCCTCAACCTGGCACGCGACCTGGGTGTCAACATCGCCGGCATCGCAATCATCCTGCAAATGCGCGAGCGCATGGAGCAGATGAACACAGAAATGCAGGGCTTTGTCGACTACGTACGCACGGAGATGCTGAGCCGCATGCAGACGGTCTCGCGCGACGCCACCGGCCTTGTGCCTGTGCCGCGCGGTGCACGCGTCGGTTCCAAAATCACCGTCGTCCCGCGGCCCGTGGCCAAGCCGACGCTCACCCTGCCGGGCGGTAAGACGCCGTCGAAAAAGCGTTGAGTCTGTTGGTGCGCGCGGGCGTGGTGGTGGCGTGCGTCGGTACCGTGACGTCGGCCATTTACTGCGGCCTGGTGGTGCGTGCGGCGCTGCGGTTTGGCCAGCGAAGGCGCGACGCCATCGCGGCACCGGCCCGGTATACCCCGCCCGTCAGCATGCTGAAACCGCTGCACGGCGCGGAGCCGGGCCTGGAACGAAACCTTGAGAGCTTCTTTCGGCAGATCTACCCTGCGCCGTTTGAACTTCTGTTCTGCGCGCGACACGAGCAGGATGCCGGTTTGCAGTTGGCGCGTGCCGTCGCGGCGCGCTACCCCGGAGTGCGGGCGCGATTTCTGACGTGCGGCGAGCCGCAGTTCCCCAACCCAAAGATGTACTCGCTGGCCGTGATGACTGGGGCCGCGGCATACGACACGCTGGTGACCAGCGATGCGGACGCGCGCGTGGCGCCGGATTACCTGCTGCGTTGCGTGCAGGAACTGGCCGCGCCAACGGCAGAACTGGCATCGTGCCTCTACCTGGGTGCCGCGGACGAGCGCAGCCTGTTTCTGCGGCTGGATGCGTTGGGCAAGAGCGTGGAGATGAGCTCCGGCGTGCTGGTTGCCGACATGCTGAGCGGCACCGATTTTGCGCTCGGTGTGACCATGGTCCTGCGCAAGCGCGCCTTTGCCGAGGCAGGCGGATTTGCCGACCTCGGCAGCTACTGGGCCGAAGATTTCGTGCTGGGCAACCGGCTTGCCGCGCAGGGCAAGGGTGTTGCCATGGCAACGCATGTGATCGGCCTCATGGTGACGGCCGACGGCGTGGCGCATTCATTTCGCAACCAGCTCCGCTGGGCGCAAAGCACGCGGCGGTCGCGGCCATGGGGCCACCTCGGCACCGGCCTCACGTTCGCCATGCCGTTCGGCCTCATCGGCTTTGTGGCAGAGGCGGCGCAGGGCCGTTGGCTTGCGGGCACGTTATTTCTCCTAGCCGCCTGCATCAACCGCTGCGTGCAGGCGGCGGTCGTGTTGCATGCCCTCGGTGCGCGCGGCATTGTTGGTGATGTGGTGTTGTACCCGTTGCGCGACCTGCTGGGCAGCCTGGTCTGGCTGGCCAGCTACTCTCCCGCGGACACGCGCTACCATGGCACCCAATTCCGCATCATGCCCGACGGCCGGCTGACCGCGCCGGAAGCCTAGCGGTTCGTCAGCACCAGCTTGCCCCCCGCTGCGGCAAAGACACGCGTCGGGCCAAGCTGGCGTAGTTGGGCCTCGCGCGCGGTCGAGTACGTCAACAGGTATAGCCGCTGCGGCCCGGTCCACGCCGCGCGCAGTGTCTGTTCATCGGCGAAGATGTGCGGTGCGTCGGGCCAGAACGAACCGAACCACGGCCCATTCACGCGCCCGTTCACCAGCACAACGGGGTGCCGCGTATAGAACAGCAGCGTCGATCCGCTGGTCAGCTCGCCATCCAGCCAGACACCATCCTGCGGTTGCACCTCACGCGCGATGTCGAGCGCCAGCCCCTTCGAACCGATGATGGGATAAAAGCGCACAAGCCCGGCGTGCACGCACAGCAGCACACCGCACATGCCCACGGCCAGCGTGACATTCGCACGCAGGTCGCGACCGCGCCGGCGCAGCCACCACGCCACTGGACCGACCAGCAGCATGCTCGCGGCTACCCCAAGCAGCGGCGCGCGGAAAAAACCCATGGCTCGCGTCGTGAGGTCGTGCAGGTGGCCCAGCGCCAGGTTGTACTGGTCCGGGTTGCTCGTCAGCACCTCGCTCACATCCACGCCGGCCCGCGCGGAGGGCGACAGGATGCCGAGCCCACCGCACACCAGAGCCAGCAGAACCGTGACTGGCAGCAGGCACCACGTGGACCAGCGCAGCATCGACCGGCGCGCCCCCGCATCGCCGTGCTGCGCCGCGACCATCACACCGCCGGCCATCAACGCGAGTGCAGGCAGCGCAGGCAGGCTGTAGTATTCCTGCCGCGACGACAGCGTAAAGAAGCCAAGCACCATGCCAGCCCACAGCACCAGCGTCAGCGCGGCCTGCTTGCGCTTGAAGCTTTCCGCCGGCCGGTTGCGCCACACGCGCGTGTACTGCGTCAGCGCGGCCGGCAAGAACACCGCCCACGGCATAAGCCACAGAAAGAACATCGCCCAGAAGATCGGGATCGGCAACTGCCCGTAATCGTGCGGAATCCGCAGCCCGCGGAAACGCAGAAAATGTTCGTTCACCAGGTAAAACCAAGCCCACCCCGCGCGCGCCGGCAGGCCCGTTCCCGCGGGCATGGCAATGGCTGGATTGCGCATTGCCGCAAGTACGTGCCACGGCAGCGCAAACCCGCAAAACACCAGGAGACTCGCAATAAGGTGCATCCGCCGCAACGCGCGCATTTGGCCGGTCAGCGCAGCGTACAGCAGCACGAACCCAATCGGAAACACGACGCCGATCAATCCCTTGGTTAGAAGGTTCAATGCCATGACGGCGGCGAACCCCAGCGCCGGAGCCAGCGTCGATCGCCGTACGCGCACGCGGTCCAGCGTGATTAAAAACAGGTGCACGCCCAGTGTCATCCACAGCGCGTTCAAGATGTCTGGAATGTAGAACCGCGTGAACAGGTACGGCCCTAAACTTGTGCCCATCGCGAGCGCCGCGTAAAAGCCGCCGCGCTCGCCAAACAGCCGTTTGCCCAACGCATACACGCTAAAAAACAGCCCAAGCACGCACAACGAAAGCGGCAGCCGCGCCGCCCAGTCAAACGGCCCAAACACGCGCATGCTGCCCGCGGCCATCCAGTACAGCAGCGGCGGCTTGTCGAAGAAGCGCACGCCATCGACATACGGCGTCACGTAGTCGTGGCGCACCGTCATCTCGCGCGCGACCTCGATATAAATCGAGTCCACATCGTCCAACAGACCCGGCGTAAACAGGCAGCCCAGGTGCAGCACCAGCCACACGGCAATCAGTGTTAGCACCGACGACCGGCGCACCCCCGCACCAGATTCCGGATCAACGATGCGGGTGTGGGAAATTTGCGCGGTGGCCGACATAGGCAAGGGTTCCCGTTGACTATAGGACATCGTCCCCACGCATGCGAATCCATGCTGCAGTCCAAGCCGGAAAGTGGATGCCCTCCAAGGGTATGCTGAACAGGACACGCCGGTTACGCCCCGGCAGCATTACCGCACGGCAGAAAGGCACGACAAACCACCGTATGACAGGTAGCCCCACCTCCGTCGACACGCAGGCTCGTTCACAACGCCGGTCTGACAGCCACCGGGCGGACCGCGCCACCACCCTTCGGTCCTCTGCGTTTCTCGTCCTGCTGTGGGCGCTCACCCAGTTCGCCTGCATGTTTTCGCCGCCGCTGCTCGACGATGTGGACGCCATCCACTCCGAGGCCGCGCGCGAGATGATCGTCCGCCACGACTACGTCACGCTGTACGTCGACGGCATCCGCTACCTCGACAAGCCGCCGCTGCCCTACTGGCTCGCCGCCGGCGCCATGCACGTCTTTGGGCAGACGGACTGGGCGATCAAGAGCACCCTCGCCGCGGCCATGCTTGCGCTCACCTTGTACCTCTACTTTCTGGGCCGCCGGCTCTTCGGCGAGCGCGCCGGCTTCTACGCAGCCATCGCCATCGCGACGTGCATCGGACCCTTCGTCTACACCCGTTTTTTCATCCCCGACATCATCGTCGGTCTGTGGATGACGGTTGCGTTCGACGCTATCCTGCGCATGATCGCAGCGGCAGAAACGAGGGGCCGCGCCACCGCCCTGCAGGCCTGCGCCTTCGCCCTGGCAAGCACCGCCGCCGTGCTCACCAAGGGCCTCATCGGCGTGGTCTTTCCCCTCGGCCTGTTGCTGGCATACCTGCTCTTCACGAAGCGCCTGCGCCTCTTGCCGAAGCTGCGGCCCGTGCTCGGCACCCTCGTCTTCCTAATCACCGCGATTCCGTGGCATGTCCTCGCGGCGTGGCAGAACCGCGCAACCGGCACCTCCCGCGGCTTCCTCTGGTTCTACTTCGTCAACGACCAAATCAACCGCTACCTCAACACCCGCATCCCGCGCGACTATGACAAGGTTCCGCTGCTGCTGTTCTACGCGCTTGTTTTCATCTGGATGCTGCCGTGGGGCGTCTTCCTCTTCCGCGCGGCGTGGCGATGGATCGCGGCCTACCGCGCAAACCAGCGCGTGCTGGATGGGCCAGTCTTCCTGCTCATGCTTTGGGTTGCACTCATCGTCGGCTTCTTCACGTTCTCCACTCGGCAGGAGTACTACACCCTGCCCGCGCTGCCCGCCCTTGCCTTGCTCTGCGGCCTCGCACTGGCACGGCGCGACCGTGAACCGCGTACCGGCCGCGCCGCCTACGCCGCGATCTTCGCCGGCAGCGCGGTCCTCGCCGCCACCTGCCTGGCCGTCTTCGCCGTGGCAAAACAACCCGAACCCGGCGTGCAACTCTGGCAGGAGCTGCAGAAGCATCCGCAGGATTACGCCCTCTCCTTCGGCCATCTCTTCGACTTCACCACCAGCGCCTTCGGCTTCTTCCGCATGCCGCTGCTGTTCATGGCGGCAAGCCTCCTCGTGCCGTCCGGCATCGCTCTCGGGCTCAAGCGGCGCGGCAAAACCTTCGCCGCCAACCTCGCCCTCGCGCTGGGTATGTGCGGCGTCCTCGGCAGCGTGCACGCGGGTCTCGCGGTGTTCTATCCCATCCTCGGTTCGCAACCACTGGCGGCGGCCTTGCAGCAGAAGTTCCGCCCAGGCGACCGCATCGTCGTCGACGGCGAATACTCCAACGCCAGCAGCGTCAACTTCTACACGCACCAGCCGCTCAGCATGTTGAACGGCCGCGTCAACAACCTTTGGTACGGCTCGCTCTACGCGGACGCGCCCAACCGCTTTGAAAACGACGCATCGTTCAACGCCCTCTGGCATAGCTCCGCCCGCGTCTTCTTCCTGACCCACAGCCTGCAGCGCACCGATGCCTGGACAGCCGCGCAGGGTGGCACAATCGTCGGCGCCTCCGGCGGCAAGTTCGTCATCCTCAACCACGACTAACCGCAACATCCTGTATCGTGCAGAAGTTGTCGCCCATACGTCCTGGGCAGGGAGCGTGTGTGCCAAAATTTGCCGCCATCGACATCGGCTCCAACAGCTGCCGTCTGGCCATCGCCGAAGTGCAGCAGCACAAGCTCAACATCCTGCATGAAGACCGCGAGATCGTGCGCCTGGGCGAAAGCGTCTTTGAAACCGGCATGATCTCGCCGGACGCCATGGCCAACACCATCCGCGCTCTGAAGCGCTTTCAAAAGGCCGTGCTAGCGGAAGTGGTCGACCGTGTGCGCGTCGTCGCCACGTCCGCCATGCGCGACGCGCGCAACGCCGCCGCCTTCACTGCATGGGTCAAGTCCGCCATCGGCTGGAACGTCGAGGTCATCTCCGGCCTGGAAGAAGGCCGTCTCATCCACCTCGGCGTCACCACGCACGAGCCCGGCGCGCGCGGCCGCTGCCTGCTCATCGACCTCGGCGGCGGCTCCTGCGAAATCACGCTGTCCGACGGCGGCCGCATTCAGGAAATGGTGTCGCTGCCGCTCGGCTCCGTGCGCCTGCAGCAAGAATTTCTCCACACCGATCCGCCAACGAAAGACGAGCAGCACCAGCTGGGCGTCTACATCGACCGCGAGCTGCGCCGTCTAGAACGCAAGCTTACCGGCCAGGCCACCATTCCGCTCGTCATCGCCACCTCTGGCAGTGCCGCGGCGCTGGCAGAGGCAAGCACCGCCCCCGTCATCCTGCCACCCCCAACAGCCAAGGGCAAAGCAAAATCCAGCCCGAAAAAGCTGCCGGCCAGCGATGCGCACGAACTGCGCAGCGGCATGAAGCTCGCGCCGCTCACGGCCACCACCGCCTCTGTCCGCACGCTTGCGGACCGCCTCGTGACCATGACCAACGCCCAGCGCCTGGCCGTGCCGGGCATCGGTCCCAAGCGCAGCGAAATCATTATCGGCGGCGCCATGGTCTATGCCGAAGTTCTGGAACGGCTCAAGCTCACCGGCTTTCGCTACTCCCCGTTGGGCCTGCGCGACGGCATGCTCGCCCAGATGCTGGCCGACACCGACACCCGCGCCTCCGTTCACCGCGCCATTGAAGAGGAGCGCTGGAACGGCGTCCTCACCATCTGCAAACGTTACGCCGTCGACATGAAGCGCGCCGAGCCCGTGCGCGCCGACGCGACCAAACTCTTTGACGATCTGCAGCGCGTCCACGGCCTGCCCTCGGCCTACCGTGAGTGGCTCGCCGCCGCCGCCATGATGAACGAGGCCGGCAAGTTCGTCTCTCACCAGGGCCACCACCGCCACACCCACTACATCATCGCGAACTCCGAGATGTTCGGCTTTTCCCCCGGGGAACGCCTCATCATCGCCGCCATCGCACGCTACCTGGGCAAGAGCCGGCCCGACCCCATGGACCGCCACCTGCGCGCCATTCCGCTTGAAGAGCACACCCACATCATCCGGTCGGTCGTGCTTCTGCGCCTCGCCGTCGCATTGAACCAGGATCAGGCTAGCGAACACGTCAAGTTCGTGACGCGCGTCTACCCCAAGCGCATCCTGCTGGAACTGCACGCCCGGCGCGGCGCCGAACTCGAGCAGTGGTCGCTCAACAAAGAGAAGACCTATTTCCGCGAGATCTTGCGCCGCGATCTCGTCGTCGAACTCGCATAGAGCGTGCGCACCACACGCGGATCCAGCAGCCAGCTCAGCGTTGCCGTGCCGCGCTCCAGGTTCAACCGTGCGAGGGCACCCTTGCGCATGCGGACCATCGCCGGCCGCTTCGCACAGTCTTCCCCTGCGGGCGGCGGCTGCATCAGCATGCCGGCAAATTGCACCAGGTTCGGGCTGTGACCCACCAGCAGCACCGACTCATACGGCGCGCAGTCCGCTACCAGCTTCTGGAACTGCGCAAACTCCGCCGCCGGCGCAAGCGCGTCCGACAACAGGATCGGCTGCTCGTACCCCGTCTCCGTGCCGACCAGCGACGCCGTCTGCAAACTACGCTTCAGCGGGCTTGATACCACGCGGTCGAACGAAACCTTCAGTGAAGAAAGAGTGTTGCCCAGCCACAGGCAATCCCGCTTTCCCTGTTTATCCAACGGTCGGCGAACATCGAGTGCTGCATTGGCACGACGTGTCCCTGCGGAGGCGTGCCTTAAAAGATAAAGAACCATACGTCTTTCATCGTACTAAAGCGGACTATCCGTCACGTTCGTACCTTCGTAGATGCCGGTGTCGGGTACACCCAAACCGGGCGAACCAGGTTCAGGGTCAGGAATGGGATCGGTCGGCAACCACGGCGATACCGTGTCCTCAGCTGCGGGCGGATAGGTCGCCGGCCACATCTCCGGCGGGTCCAGCGCGTCGGGCGTACCGGTACTATTCGGCGGAAACAGTTCAGCCATGTTGAAGCTCCTGGCGAGTTGGATGCACAGAAGGCGATAGGGGGCTGGCATCGCTGCGCCACAACTCCGCACGCAACAGCCCCGCGGCCCGCGCCCTGACGACCTGCAGGCGAAATCCATTCCCTCGCAGTGCCGCCGCGTAGTCCGGCAGGCGTTGATTCCGCAGCCCTGTCAACAAGCCGAAGGCGGCATACAGCAGGCGTACCAACCCGCGCGCCGGCCAGCGCATGGCACCGTGGGGTACCGCAAACTCCGACACAACCCACATCGCACCCGGGCACTGCCGCCTCACGCGCGATGACAGAGCGCCTACCGCCCTCTCGTCCAGGCAATCCAGGAAAAAATGCGTGCACACCACGTCGAACTCCCCCGCCGGCAGCGCGACCGACGCGTCCCCGTGCACCGTCGTCAGCCGATCCGCAACACCGGCCCGCACGGCCCGCAAGCGCAGGCGATACAGCATCGCAGCGCTTGCATCCATGGCCACCGCCTGTGCCTGCGGCGCGGCAAGCAGCATCCGCACGCAGAACCGGCCGTCGCCATCCCCCAGCACCAGCACGTTTCTTGCAGCGGAAATCTCCTGAACAAACTGCAGGCGCGTTTGTTGCAGCAACGGCCCAAACGTCGCGTATTCCATCCATCGATACACGCGCGCCAGCTTATCGAAGCCGGAGCGCGACGCATCCTCGGGGTCGTCTGTCATCCGCGTGCAAACAAAAACAGCAGCGGCGTCAGCAGGGTGGCGTCCGCAAGTGCTCGCAGGGCGACGGCATCGATCCGGTTTCGCGCGGTATCCAGTAGCAAAAGCAGGGCCGCGCTCACCGAGCATGCCAGCGCCGCCGCACCCAGGCGCGTGGCCAGCAGCGCACCCGCGCACACCAGCAGGGCCGACAGGCTCCGCAGGTGCCGCGCCCCCCAGGCCGTCGAGCGTACGCCGCCGATGCGCAGCACGCCAAGTTCCCAACGGGCAATGGCCACGCAGTTCACCCAGCACACCGCCGCAAACAGCGCGGCCATCGCCAGCGTCCGCACGGGGTGTACCCCCACGCCGCACAACGCCGGTACCGCCGTTGCCACTGCAAACATCACGCCGACCAACACTTCCTTCGGCATGCCGCGCACCGGCCACCGGTGTATGGCCAGCGCGTAGACCGCCATCGGCAGCGCAAGCCAAAGCCACGCTGCGCGCACCGGCGACGGCAAATGAAAGACGAGCAGCCCCAAAAGCGGCAACGCGCAGAGCGCAGCCGCCCCCAAACCCCGAACATGGCGCGCATGGAAGTAGTGCCTGGCCTGCAGCGAGTCACCGTCGCCGCGCGACGCATCCAGCACACGGTCCCCCACGTACAGCAACCACACCGCAAGCGCAAGCGCCGACGCCTCAAGCAGGCGCACGTGCCAGGCCCCGATCGGGTGCAGTAGCAGCAGCCAGGCCGCGGCGACCGAAGGTGCGTCCAAGCTAAGCAGGTGCCACACGCGCACAGGCGCAAGCCATGCGACGCCAAACGTCTCTCGCCCGGCGAGCGAGGGGTACAGCGGGCGCGTGGCGGCGGGAGACACACCTCCAGTCTAGAGGAGGGGTGCGCGACACTCCACAGCCAACACCCGCCAACCGGCCGGCCGGGCACACGAACGCTCTGCCGGCGAACCGCGCCTCAACACTCCGCCGCCTTCGCCCCCAGCACCCAAAACTCCGGGTTCACGTCAGGAAACGGGTCGTCTCGCCACTCGATCCCGGCCAGCCGCGCCTCCATCACCTCCGGCAGACGTCCACCCCGTCGAAACTCCAGCCACATGCCGCGCACCTCATCGAACATGTCGGCATGCTCGCGAAAGCGCCGCTCCGCATAATCCCGCGCCGCGCCCGTGGTCATCAGGAACTGCCAGTCGCTGCTCTCCAGCAGCAACAGCTCGCGGCACATCTGCTTCATCAGCCGTTCGCCCATGCCGCCGTCGCGCCACTCGCCGGCCGTGCACAGGTCGCGCAGCGCGTGCTCGGCGGTGTACAACCGCGACCACGTCCAGCGCGTCGTGTCGTTCAGCCAAACGCGGTCGTCGCCGCCATCGCCCCACGACCCTTCCGGCAGGCCGAGCGTTTGCCGCGGCGGATAACGCTGCAGATACATGGCGCACGGAATCGCCGTCACGCCCGTGTCTCCCACCGCCACTGCGCGCGCCATCGCCTCAAGAAACGCCACACCCTCAAACCACCAGTGGCCGAACAGTTCCGCATCGAAGGGCGAACACAGCATCGGCGGTAGTTCCAGGTCGCCTGCGGCATCTGCTCGCTGCAGCGCACCGCGTACCAGCGCTACAAAGTGCCGGCCATGTTCGCCGGCGCGCTCCATGGCGGCTTCCGGCGCATACGCCGCTTTGTCTGCCTGGTCTACACCGCGGCCCGTCACGCGCCAGTACCGCAGGCCGCCCGGCGTTCGCTTCTTATGGAAGTCGAGGTACACGCCATCCGCAGGGTAGCCGGAATCGCCGCTCCACACCTGGAATCCCGTGCGCGGATCACGGGGAAACACCGTCGTCTTGCCGCTGGCCTGCGCCGATGCCCCATCTTCCACACCGTAGGCCTGGTACAGCCCGTTGCGCGGCGTCGTCGGCTCCGCAACCGGCTCCGCCGAAACCATGGCCCCACCGCTGCTGTTGAACGCACCAGACGCCGAGCCGAAGCCGCGGCTCCCCTCGATTAAATGCCCATCGGCAACGAAAAAGCGCAGCCCGCTCTCCAGCAGCGCGTGCTCCACGCCGATGCGGTAAAAGGCCGGAAAGTTCCGGCCGCCTTCCCCCTGCGTCGGCGGCTGCCAATACCCCGCCGGGCGGTACCCACACTCCGGCAACCAAATGCCGCGCGGCGCCGCGCCAAAGTGCCGCCGATGCGTCAGCACCGCAAGCCGCACCTGCGCCCGCACGCTTTCGTCCGTGCCTAGCAGCGGGCTGTAGCCATGGGTCGCGCAGCACGTCATCAGCTGCACGACACCTGCATCCGCCAGTTGCCGAAATCCACCCACAAGATCGCCGCTAAGCGCGTCGAACTGCAGCAACGCCTCGCGGTACCAGCCCTGCCAGAACCGCGCAAGCCCGGCGAACTCGGCCTCGCCCTCCGCCTCAAAAGCCGCCTCGTCGTCCCGTGCGAACTCGAGTTTGCGCCGCAGATACTCCGGAAATTTTTCCCGAAACACGGGGTGCGCCAACTGCTCCAGCAGAATGGGAGAAAAGTCTATCGTCAACCCTGGCGCAATGCCGTCACGCTGCAGCCGCCGCAGCAGCCCAAGCAGGGGCAGATAGGTTTCCGCCGCCGCCTCGTGCAGCCAGTCCAGCCCGTGCGGCCACGTGCCGTGGTTCACCACCCACGGCAGGTGCGCATGCAACACGATGCTTAAGAACAACTTCCGCTCCGCCAAGGTACGCTCCGCGAACAAGGGTACATCGCCGCGATGACTCCCCGCGACCGGCGGCAAAGAAACGGGACCCACCACACCCGGCGGGCCCCGCGACTACCTGCAACAGCTAGTTGTTCTGCCCGGACCCACGGTTGCCGTACCCGCCATTCCCATCGCCCTGCAGCCCGTTGCCGGCCGGCGTCGTCGACGTGCGTACCGTAATTGGGTTTGCCAGCGTAAACCGTACCACCGTTTCGCTAGGAATCTGCACCTGCTGGCCGCGCGTCACCGCGTTGATGCCTGCACCCGTGCCGCCACCCGCCGCCGCGCCGATCGCCGCACCCTTGCCGCCGCCGAAAATACCGCCAAGCACCGCACCAGCAGCAGCACCCACACCGGTCTTCACCGCCGTGTTTTTGCCGCGTCCCGCGCCTTCCTTGCTAAAGGTGTCGGTCGTCACCGCAATCTGCTGGCCGCGCTTGTTGATGCCCGTTAACTGGATGGCCAACAGCGAATTTCCGCTGAAATGGCCCGCATCCTTGGCGTTGATCACGCTGCCGCTCACACCGCTACCGCGCGGCAGCACAATCAGTCCATCCTGCACCACGTCCACCGCAACCGCACCGCTGAACGTATCGCCCACATGCGCCGTTTCACTATCCAGCGTCTGGGTGATGCGCACCGGCACCAGTGTTCCCGCGGGCACCGTTACGTTGCGAAACGCGGGTGGCGGTGGCGGCGCAGGCTCCTGGCGTGCCTGCGGCGGTGGCGAAAAGTTCTGCGGCGGCTGGTTGTTGCTTGCACGCTCGATCGACGCCTGCCGCATGGGCGGCGGTGGCGGCGCACTCTGCCGAGGCTCCACCCGCGCACGCTGGCGCTCGATGGGCAGCGGCGCAATCTGCGGCTGCGGCGTGGTTGCCGTTGCGCTCACCGGCGGCGTGTTCGGCACCACCGTCAGGTTGTTCACTACCTGGCGCACACCTGCAATGCCGGAAGCATCGTTCGCCGCGAGGCTGCGCGCGGCATTGTTGCTCACCTGGCCGTTCAGCGTCACGATCCCGGCCTGCGTCGATACCTGGATCGGCTCCATATTGATCGCGCCGTCGCCCTGGATCTTGCCCTGGACGCCCGCCGTTAGCGTGGGGTCGTCCACCGTCGCCGCCGGCTGATTTTTGCATCCGGACACCACCACGCAGGTGACGGCAAGTGCAGCCAAAGCCGTGCGGCGGGCCATATGCAAGTGCGTATGCTGAGTCATCTTCCTGTTCTCCGATGATCCTGAACTCGTTGCCACACTGCAAACCTGCGGTGCTGCACCTATCTTAAGTGAGCTGCATCCGGAACTCTACAGCGCGGCATGGATGAAGACACGCACTCACAACAGACGTCGCCCCGCGTGGCTTCGTCTGCTTTGACGCGGCGTGACGGCAACCAGTGCAACACGGACGGCATCATTTCAGTTGCTGAAGCGTTTTGGTGCCGCAAGGTTGCCGGCCGCAGCACATTTCAACACCTTGCCCGGTTGCACCCACCGGCACTGCATACGAGGAGAACGACATGGCAGACGAGAGCAGCAGCGGTTTCGGATGGTTTTTGGCAGGTTTAGGTATCGGCGCCCTGGTCGGCGTTCTGTACGCACCCAAGAGCGGCCGTGAAACCCGTGACGACCTTGCCGCGCAGGCACAGGATGCAAAGGAAAAGGCCGGCGTAGCCCTGGACCAAGGTCGTGGCCAGCTGAACCAGTACGTTGCCACCAGCAAGGACCAGATCAACGACGCTGTGGATAAGGGCCGTGATTACTACGAAAAGGGCCGCACTCAGTGGAGCCAGTACGTCGACAAGGGCAAGGATTTCCTCGCAGAGCAGCAGAACAAGGTCGCCGGCGCGGTAGACGCGGGCAAGCAGGCCTACAAGGAAGAGTCCGAAGCACAGGCATAATCTCGCCGCGCACTCAGGGCAAAGAGAGGCCGGCGATCTGTTCGCCGGCCTCTTCCTCATAGTGCACCTGTAGCCTCCGCAACTCTCCCCTTCCACCTTCACCTCATCTCACGCTCGAAAGAACGGTCCCGACCATGCACATTGCACCCCTTCCTCTCACGTTTCTGCAGGCACCCTACGGCATGACGGACGGCCAGGTGCATTGGCTCATCACGTTCACCGCGCTCACAGCCATCGCCGTTCTGGTGGAGGCGCTCGCGCTCGGTGCCATTGCCATCGTCGTCGTCAAGCTGGTTGGTCAGATCACCGCGCTCACCGCGGAACTGAAGCCGAAGATCTATCCGCTGATGGACACGGCCAAAGATATCTCCGCCAAAGTCAACGACATCACCGGCAAGGTGAATGACATGACCGGCCATGTGCGCGACATCGTTGCGGACTCGACGCCCAAGGTCAAGCGTGTCACCACCAACATCGCGGAGACCAGTGACGTGTACCGCGCCAAGCTCGCCGAGATTGACGCACTCGTCACGGACACGGCAACGAAGGCCAAGCGTCAGACCGACCGGGTCGAAAACCTCGTCTCCAGCACCCTGTCCAGCGCCGGCAAGGTCGCCAGCCGCGTTGAAGATGTGGTCCTTACGCCCGTTCACCAGGCTTCAGCCATCTGGAGCGCCGTCAAGGCTACGACCGAGAGCCTGGTCAGCAGCTACAGCAAGCCCGCCGCAAAGCGCACCCCTACCCCTGAACCGATTGCTTTTGAAGGCGACAACATTTACACCGGCCTTGAAGACGATTACCACGCCTAAATGGCGTCACCACCGCACGCAAAAAGGAGGGCCGGGAGTATTCCCGGCCCTTCTCTGATTGCACTCCATTACACCTCGCGGAACAGTGCCTCGCGCGGATCCTCCGGATTGAGCTTGGCCAGTTCCCGCAGAATCTCTTTCGACCGCTCGTCCTGGATCTTCGGCACAATGATCTGCACTTCCACGATCTGGTCACCGCGCACGCCATCCGCTCCCGCTGCAGGCACGCCTTTCTCCCGCAGTCGCAGCTTCTGCCCTGCCTGCGTTCCCGGTGGAATCTTCAACTGCGTCCGTCCATCAATCGTCGGCACATCCACCTTCGCACCCAGCGCAGCCTCGAAGGCCATCACCGGCACGGTGACGCGAATATCATCCCCCGACCGCGTAAACACCGGGTGCGACCCGGCCTTGATGATCAGGTAAAGATCACCCGCGGGCGCACCCTTGGTCCCCGCATTGCCCCTGCCCGCCAGCCGAATGCGCTGCCCATCGCGCGTCCCGGCTTTAATGCGGAACTCCAGGTTGTCCCGCCGCGTCACCACACCTTCGCCATGGCACGTTTGGCATTCGTCCCCCACCTTCCCGGTACCGCCGCACATGGGGCACTGCACGTTGAACTTCATGCGGCCGCTCATCTGCTGCACCTGGCCCGACCCGCCGCACTGCGGACAGGTATGCGGCGTGCCCACCGTCCCATTTCCCTTGCACGTGGGGCACGGCTCCTGCCGCGTAATCTCAATCCGCGTCGTCCCGCCACGCACAGCCGTCCAGAAATCCACCTGCACCTGGTACTCCAGGTCTGTCCCCGGCTGCGGTCCGCGAGTCGCCTCTTGTTGTCGACCGCCGCCACCGCCGCCGAACATGCTGCCGAAAATATCCTTGAACGAGCCGCCACCACCACCGCCCGGATTTGGCCGCGCCTGTCGAGGATCGCCCGTTCCGCCCTGGAACCCAGAAAAGTCGAACCCGCCAAAATCAAACGGCACACCCTGCCCAGCGCCGCCGCCACCACCGCGCGGTCCGCCCGTGTACACATCCTGCCCGTACCCTCCGCGCGCCGCTGCCTCCGCCTGCGCGGGGTCGATCGAGTCGGAATAGAACCCAACCTGGTCGTACACCTTCCGCTTCTTTTCATCCGACAAAACATCGTTCGCCTCGGAAATCTCCTTGAAGCGCTCCTCGGCCTTCTTGTCTCCGGGGTTCACATCCGGATGGTACTTTCGCGCGAGCTTCCGAAACGCCTTCCGCACCTCGTCCGGTGTCGCGGATTTCTTCACGCCCAATGCGCCGTAATAATCCTTTTTCTCTGGCCCTGCCATCCACCCTCCAACTCTCTCGCACCGCGCTTAAAGCGTCTGCTGCGCTTCCCCGCGCATGTCGTCGATCGCGCCCTCTGCTACTGGCTTCTGGTCGCGCCGACGACTCAACCTGCGGGATCGCCGTGCCGGCACGTACTCCCCCGTGGTCTCCAATTCATAACTGTAATGCTCGCAGATGCGATCGTCCGACCAAAGCTTGCCATGCTGCGCACCACGCCCACGCATGCGCGCCTGCTGAATTCGATCCATCCCATGCATCATCCGACGGAAATCGCTGTAGTGGTCAGCCCAATCACTCTCCGCTCCCTCCAGAACCATGCGAAAGTCCGCATACACCGGCTGCGCCCACTCGTAAAACGTATGCCACACGTCATACAGGTCGAGGTGGCGCTTCTTCACCAGCAGCCCCAGGTGCTCGTAGAAATCCAGCACCTCAAAGGCGGCAATCGGCGGGTCCTCGCTATCCAGCGCGAGCAGGTCCTGGTTCTCATTCAATCGCTCTGCCGCCAGCCGGCGCCGTGCCTCGCGAAACTTGCTCGAATGAAAAAACCCCAGCTGCTTCTCTAGGTTCGTCACCGAGCGATACTGCCGCTCATGCCGCAACTGCACCCCGGCATAAAAGATACCGGCGATGCTCGTCAGCACCAGCAGTGCGGTCGCTACGGCCTCGGCTTCCGTCCAGTTCGCGCCCATCTCTTGTGCTCTCCTGGACCCACACCATACGATGCGCGCGACACGCCCACAGCCGCAACCTGGTGTCCCGGCAGAGCCGACATACGTTGAAGCGCATATCCCATGTCTCCCCTTGAGACATAGGTCCTCGGATTCCCCGAAGCCTACTCCGCCAGCACAGCCCCCGCCCGCCTCCGCACCCTGCCACCCGGCTTCGCCAGCTCCCGCGAAGCCCGCAGACTCACACCGTCCTCATACGCCGTCGCCGTTTCTTCCTTCGATGTGTGCTGATCCCGCGCACACCAGTACAGCGTCCGACCCACCAGATCCCGCCGCAGAATCTTGTCCCCGCAAATGAAACAGGGTTTCCCATGCCGCCGGTACACATAATGCTCTTCCCCACGCGCTGCCGGCTCACTCTTCGTCGGCCGATCCGCCCGCTTCGTACAAACAATCCGCCGATCGACCATGCCCGCCTGCAGCAACGGCTTGGAATCCTTCCACATGGCCTTCAACGTCTTCACATCCATGTCCTTGCCCGGCGTAAACGGGTTGACCCGATGCCGGAACAACAACTCCGCCCGGTAGATATTCCCAATGCCCGCGATGATCGACTGGTCCATCAGCAACTCCGCAATCGGCTTCTTCGACTGCAGAATGACGTCATACGCCGTCTGCGGATCGTCATGCCCACCGGGTTCGTCGGCAAGCGGATCCGGGCCTAGCCGCTCCAGCAGCTTCTGCCACTTCGCCGCGTCGTACACACTGCAATCCGTCGGCCCGCGCAGCTCGCACCAGTCCACTTCCTCCGGCGGAAACGGCTGCGTGCCGTCGTCATGCGCGCACGTCAGGTTGTGCGGCTGCCCCTTTTGACTCCGCGCCGGCTTGCCACTTCCCGCCCGCTGCAGAATCGCCCGCAGCGCCCCCTTCGGCTCTGGCAGCGGCCCACACCCTTCCGTAAAGTCGCCAAACCTCCCAAGGTGCACATGCAAGTAAAGATCGTCCCCAAACTCATACCCCAGGTGCTTGCCCACCGCATGCACCTTCTTCAGCTTCTTACCGTCCACCAGGTGCGCATCGCCAAACCGATGATTCGGCCCCGGCAACACATTCAACCTCCGCCCCACAAACGCGGCCGTATGCCGCGCCGCCCACCGATGAATCTCATTGCCTTCCGGCATCCCGTACTCTCCCGTTAGAACTGTCCGTCTGCTGTGTCCAATGCTGAAGTGACAGCAGGCATGCTGGCTACAGTGCGCCCTGCGGCCCTATGTTCGATGCGGTCGATGAGCTTACGACCTAGCAGGATCCCCGGCTGCTCCACAAAGCGATAAGAAAGCAGTGAGACCGGGATTGCCACGATCAACAACACACCGAAGTACAGCAGAGCCGCCGCCGTGCTGCTCGCGGAACCAAGCACATAGCGCTGAAATGCCCAGCCGCCCATACGAATCACCACCACGTGCAGCAAGTACAGGCTGTACGAGATCTTCCCCAGCAACACCGTTGCCCGATTCACCAGCATCGCCCACGGATGCCACACAATCGCCAGGAAAAGCAGCGCAATACCCACGCCATCGAGAGGCAGTCGGCCCAATGCTACCGGCACTGCCAGCAGGTGATTCATTCCGATCAACGCCACGCCGGCGGCCAGGGCGCACGCACTCCACACCTTCACAGGTGTTGGTCTGCCCAAGCGGTGGACATAGAACAGCAGCATCCCCAGCAGAAAGATCGGCAACTCAATGGGAAACCACAAAAGCTCGAAATAGGCCCACTGGTCCGAGTGGACTGGACGCGCAAGCCAGTACGACAGGGGAGTCACGATCAACATCGACACAACGTACACCCAGGCCGCGCTTCGCACCCCACGAACTACCTTGCGCAGCAACGGTAGCACCGCATAAAACGTTGTCTCCACCGCAACCGACCAACCTCCTCCAACAACAGTGTTGATCGCCGACATCTTGAACCCGAATAGAAAGAGCAACCCAAGGAGATAGTCGATGGGCGCGGAGGCATCCATCCGCTGCGGCAGAAGTACCCGAGTCATCCAGGTAAGAAAAAGGACAAGATAAAACAACGGCGCAATGCGGAAAAATCGGCGTACATAAAAGTTCAGCAACGGCCGACTCTCGGCCTTACGCCCATCCATCGAAAGCAGCAGCGTAAACGCGCTCACCATGTAAAACAGCTGAACGCCACGGACGCCAGTAGAAGCGAGGGAGGCTACTGACCCCTGGACTCCAACGACCTCCATGGAATGTACAAACATCACGCCAACAATGGCGATACCCCGTAAAGCATCGAGATATCCAAAGCGGGCAGTAGCACTCGATGCCTGTTGTGGACTCGGAACGATGGCCGGCATGCAAGAGAGCCTATCACGACGCAAACCGCGGGCCGTCCTCTTGCCTCCACAGCATCTTGCACCAACACCTTGTCTGCAAAACTTCTACGCAACCAAAGAAAAGGTGCCCATATGCGGGCACCTTCACATCAGCCTAGTCTCCCGCCAGCTAATTCCAAACATGCTGAATTGCCATCGGCTCAATCCGCAGAATCGTATCCGGCTTCATGCCATACAACTGCCGCGCAAACTCGCGCGCCTGGGATTCACTGTTAAAGATCGTCTTCTCGTGCAACTTACCGGCGACGTACTGTTCGCACTTCCAAATCACTGCATTAGTGTTGCCCATTCGTCGCTCTCCTTGTATCTTGACTCATTTCAATTCGCATTTATATAGATGCGAATATCCAGCAAAAGTTCCGGTTCCCACCCTGAACGGAGGAGGCCGGAAGCACCCTGATCCTTGCGGATCAACATCCTTCCGGCTCCAACTTAGTGAGACTGCAATCGACTTACTTCCGACTTACTTCACGTCGACATACTCCGCGTCGATCACGCCCTCATCCTTCTTCGCTTCGGCAGTGTGCGTGTCCGCCGTTCCCGCCGCGGCAGCATCCCCGTCGGTCGGTGCCGCGCCATTCTTGTACATGGCTTCGGCCAGCTTGTAGCTCGACTGCTGCAGCTTCTCGTGCGCTGCCTTCAGTTCCGCCGCACTCGGTGTTCCGGCCAGCGTCGACTTGGCATCGGCCAGCGCAGTCTCCACCGACCCACGCTCTTCCCCGCTCACCTTGTCGCCGTTCTCGCGGAACATCTTGTCCACCTGGTAGACCAGCGAGTCCAACTGATTGCGCGACTCAATCTCGTCCCGCTTCTCCTTGTCCTCCCCGGCGTGCGCCTCAGCTTCCTTCGCCATGCGCTCCACCTCGTCCTTGCTCAGGCCGCTGGACGACGTAATCTGGATCTTCTGATCCTTGCCCGTCGCGTTGTCCTTCGCCGTCACGTTCAGGATGCCGTTTGCATCGATGTCGAACGTGACCTCGATCTGCGGTGTACCGCGCGGCGCGGGAGGAATTCCAGCCAGCTTGAACTTGCCCAGTGTGCGGTTCTGCGCGGCCAGCGGACGCTCCCCCTGCAGCACGTGCACCTCCACCTCGGTCTGCGAATCAGCCGCCGTCGAGAACGTCTCCGTCTTCTTCGTCGGAATCGTCGTGTTGCGGTTGATCATCGGCGTCGCCACCCCACCCATCGTTTCGATGGACAGCGTCAGCGGCGTCACATCCAACAGCAAGAGGTCCTTGACCTCGCCGCCAAGTACGCCACCCTGCACCGCCGCGCCAATCGCCACGACTTCGTCCGGGTTCACGCCCTTGTTCGGCTCCTTCCCAAACAGCTCCTTCACGATCGCCTGGATGCGGGGCATGCGTGTCTGCCCACCGACCAGCACCACCTCATCCACCTTGCTCGCGTCGATGCCGGCATCCTTCATCGCCTGCTTGCAGGGCCCAACCGACTTCTGCAGCAGGTCCTCCACCAGCGACTCGAACTTGGCGCGCGTCAGCTTCACGACCAGGTGCTTCGGTCCGCTCGCGTCGGCAGTAATAAAGGGGAGGTTGATCTCCGTCTCCATCGTCGTGGAAAGCTCGATCTTCGCGCGTTCCGCCGCATCCTTCAGGCGCTGCAGGGCCATTTCGTTGCCCTTGCCGCGCAGGTCCAGACCCTCGTTCTTGCGGAACTCGTCAATCAGGAAGTCCACCAGCTTCTGGTCCAGGTTGTCGCCGCCCAGGTGCGTATCACCATTGGTCGCCTTCACCTCGATCACGCCGTCGCCCACTTCCAGCACCGACACGTCAAACGTACCGCCGCCGAAGTCGTAGACCACGATCGTCTCGTCCTTTTTCTTGTCCAGGCCGTAAGCCAGCGCTGCCGCGGTCGGCTCGTTCACAATGCGCTTCACGTCCAGGCCGGCAATCTTGCCCGCATCCTTGGTCGCCTGGCGCTGTGCATCGTTAAAGTACGCCGGTACGGTAATGACGGCCTCGGTCACGTTCTGGCCAAGATAGTCTTCCGCCGCCTTCTTCAGCTTCTGCAGAATCATCGCGCTGATCTCGGGCGGCGTGTACTGCTTGCCTTGCGCGTCGATCACGACATTGTCGCCCTTGGCTTCGACCTTGTACGGCACCATCTTCTGCTCGTCGTTCACTTCGTTCGGCCGGCGGCCCATAAAGCGCTTAATCGAGTAAATGGTGTTTTCCGGGTTCGTGATCGCCTGGCGCTTCGCCACCTGGCCGACCAGTCGCTCGCCGCTCTTGGTAAACGCGACCACCGACGGTGTCGTGCGTCCGCCCTCTTCGTTCGGGATGACCTTGGCCTCGCCGCCTTCCATGACAGAGACGCAGCTGTTGGTGGTTCCCAGGTCAATTCCAATAATCTTGCCCACGTTGTTTCTCCTCCGGCCGGTTGCCCGGCGTTTGCTTCCAAATCTATTCAGCAGGAGCGGTTTGCCGTTCCCTACGCTGCAACCCGCTCGACCACTCAGGCATGTCCAGAATCACATGTGAGTGACTTGCTGTCAAGGTATCTGATGTAGTGAATGCGCGAAAGTTGCATCCACCGCTGTTCTTCTGCCAGGACACCTCAGCCATCGCCCGCAGCAAAGCACGCGTCGCGAAGCAGCCCACACTCAGAGCCCAGCGCGCACACACGGACTCACACCAGGAGTGGGTGCCCACTTTTGGTGCAAACGCTCGCAAGCCCTACAGAATGAGGAGTTTAGAGATAACCACAATCGAATGAGGAATCTACAGGCAAGACTTGATAGAATGAGGAACTTAGCCCAAGGGAGGGGGAGAGGGGTTATCGGAATTACTGCGGCTGCGGTGTCGTACTCGTCCCGGCTCCGGAACCGCTGCTACTCGCTCCGCTCGACGATCCAGACGCACTTCCAAAGCTGGCCGTGTTGCTCCCCAACCCACTCGTACTGCCACCCGCTGTCCCCAGCGATCCCGTGCCACTCTGCGCAGGTGTCCCGCCAAAGATACTAACCTTCTGCTTCAGCACTTCCACGCGAGGATCATACAAAAACTCCCAATCCTCGATGTTGGCACTCCCATTCCACTCCACAATGCCGGCTCCGGTCTTGTTGCTCCCCACCCCGACAATCTGACCCTTGCCGCCGCCCTGGAATGACGTCGCGCTCGTCCCACCAAGTGTGCTGCTGGCGTCCGTCCCTCCACTCGTCGGTGCCCCGCCGGGCGTGGTTGCGGTGGTAGACGCACCGATACCGCTGCCGACACTGCTGGCAGAACCGCTGTTGGAACCCAGGCCGCTACCCGAAGAGCCAATGCCAAAGCTGCCGGTGGAGCCATTCCCGTTGCCGCCGCCCACCAACCCACTCTGCCCTCCAAGCCCTGTCCCAATCCCCGAAGCCTGTCCCGCGACCGCACCAAGACTGCCCTGCGCAAACCCCTCCAGCGGCTCCCCGAAGAAGCCTTTGACCTCGGTCTTCTGCTCGCCCAGGTGAATCAGCCGAAAGTCGTCGCCGGTCAACGGATCCTTGTACTGCTGCCGCAGGTAGTGCTGCTGGCCACCCGCACCTGCCGTCACACTGCCCTGCGTGCCACCGCCCAGCATCTGCTCGATAGAGTTGGGATACACGTGGTTCTTGCGGTAGAAAAGCTGGATGGCGCGGGTGTACTGCTGCGCGCGATGCTCCGACTCCACCTCGCGGTCGCGTTCCAGTTCGCGCGCGACGGAGGGCGCGGCGATAGTGGCAAACAGTGCCAGCAGGAAAATGACGACGACCAGGCCAAGCAGCAAATAGCCTTGCTCACCCTCAGAGTCAGCGGAGATCTGGCCGTTCTGCGGGCGCGGGAATTGGGTCATGTGCGGGCCGTTTACTGCTGCGCCAGGGGCAGCCGTTGCGTGTTGTTGTTTGTCAAATCGGTAACCTCCACCGACGTCGCGCCGATCGCACCAACGCGATACCGCCGGCCGACCACGTCTCCCTGCATGGCGAGGAAGACGTCATCTCCCCGCACAAAGAACGCCTGTCGCTGTCCGTCAGCCTTGGTTGCGGTGCCGAAGAAGCGCAGATCGATGGGCGGCGGTGGTGGTGGCCCGGTGTTCACCGGCATTTGCTGCACCGGTTGAATGCGCGCGCTGGCAATTGGCTTTGGAATCGCCACCATTGCGATCGGAGCGGAGTTCGCGGCAAAGATGTTGCGACCGCTACCGGTGTACTGCAGCTGTTCCGTCAACTCCATGCCTTCAGGGTGCAGCGTCGGATCGCTCGCGGTCCGGCTCACTTTCGCAACGACCGGACTCGGCGTGTTGCGCGCCTGGATCGTGGGCGAAGCCGGTGCAGGTGCCGTGGGAGTGTCGCTGCTGCCGCCCACGAACGTATACAGCGCATACCCCAGCGCGATCGCCCCGAGTGTTCCGGCAACGTAGAGTTTCTTTTTGTCCTCGGACCCGACCTTCATGGGCGGCCTCCGCTCTCAGCCTGTGCCGCGGCAAGCGCGGGCATCGGCTCACGCAGGTAAGTGGTGATGCGCAGACGGAGGTTCACCACGCCGTTTTGCTGGCCGTTCAGCGTGATGTTCTGGATTAAAAAGAAGGTGCGATCGCGTTCCAGCCCGTTGATAAACAGCGCCAGTGAGCGGTATTCCCCGGTGACGGCAGCATCCATGCGGATCTCCGTAAGCCCGTTCACGGGCGCGGCCTGCACATACTGCACGCGGCTCAGGCGCACGCCCGTCTTTTGCCGCAGCTCCCCAAGCTCTGTCGCCACATCGGCATAGCCATACGGCAGGCGCGACTCGTAGAAGCGCTTGGCCTGCTCCTGCGAGGTCAGCAGCTTCGTGTCGAGCCCACGCAGCGGACGTGCCGCCACCTCGGAGGCGACCTGTCGCGCCTGTGCCGCGGCGACGGCATCCGCACCGCGTGCAGTGCCCCCGGTACCAACCAGCAGTAATTGCACGCCGAGCCACAGGCAAGCCAGCAGAAGCAGAACGGCGACCGCGACATGCACATTGAGCGGCGACATCCATCCACGCACCTGTTCCACGCGGCGATCTTTTGTAGCGACGGGCATGGCACTCATGGCGTCACCCCCGCATCCTTGGGAGACGCGGCACTCGCCTTCGACCGGGTCTCATGCTCTCGCACACGGGGCTGCAGCGGGTTGTAACCTGCTACCAGGTCGAAGTCGGTAGCCGGCGGTCCCGGTGGCGCGCTTGGCGCCGCGCCGCTGTTTGAAAGATAAGCAGAAGGCACAGCTACACCGGTTCCGGCACCGTTTGCCAGGTAGGCGGAAGGCACGGCAACACCGGTTCCCTTCTCCTGCTGTTGCTGTGCCTCACCCACCAGGCGCGGCGCGATAAAGCGGTGTGACCCCTCAAGATTGCGCAGAAGCTGCACACTCTTTTCGCGCGGGCCGCTCACACGCATGCGGATATTGACCTCCCCGGTCGATTGAATCTGCGGGTCGATGCTCGTGACCTGCACGCCCGCCGGAAGCACCTCTTCCAGATCCATCAGAACCGCGGTCCAGCTGAAACTCTTGCGTTGGTACAAGCCGTTCAGGAAGTCAACCTGCTGCAGCACGGCGGCATTTACCGGCTGGCGCAGGCGCTGCTCGTTGCGTGTGCGTTCCGCATCGAGCGCGGCAGTCTTCGCCTGGATGGCCTCGATCTGCCGCTGCTGCTCGCGTGCCTGCGCGCTCTGCGCATGCAGCCAGAACACCAGACCCAGCGCCGTGAGCGCAAGCACACCGATGGCGAGGCGCAACTGCCGGAAGATCCGGTCCAGCTCCACATAGGGCCGCGTGGCAAGATTGATCGTGAGCCGCATCAGCTTCGCAACGCTCCTCGCAGGCCCGCGAGCAAGCCGTGCGGCACCGGCACAGTTGCGGTACCCAGCACGTCTGCCGGTTGCATGATTTCCCGCGTGACCAGGCCGGTGCCGGCCAGCAGCTCACCCAATTCGGCCGCGGTGAGTGAACCCGCGGTCCACACCGCCTCTGCCGGCGCCGCCAGGGAATCCTCGTAGTACGCCGCAGCCACGGAAATTGCCTGCAACACCTCAAGCGCCATGCGTTGCTGCTCCTCCTCTGCCGTCGCACGCAGTGAGACGAATTCTTCCACCACCGGCCCCTCGTCGGTGGCCGCGCCGGACGGGTCGTCCGCCCCGTACTCCAGCGAGTTCTCGTTGGTCTCGACAGAAGCCGGCAGAACCCCAATGTCCGGCAGATACGTCTCCTGCAGGGCCGGCGTTCCGGCCTGCAATTCTAACGTGCGATGCAGCAGGATTTCGCCCCGGCGCAGAATCGCCGTAGTCAACGATGCCGGGTTGGCATTAACAAAGAGCGCTGCCGTTTGGGCCGCGTCGTCGATTGCGCTGGCCACGGCAAGCGTGCTGGGCACGACCGCACCCGGCTCAAAGCCGGCCTCGCGCACGACCGATTCATACTCCGCCAGAACCTCGTACGGCATGGCCACGGCGAGGACCTGCAGTTGCCGTCCACGCTCGCTCATGACCTGGTAGCTCACCTGCGCCGCCTCCGCTGGAAACGGCAGCAGCTTTGCCAGGCGAAACCGCACAACAGGCAATGCATCCTCCACGTCAGACGGCAGCGAATCGAAATCAAGCAGGACCACACGCACCGCAAGGTCCGGCACGATCACGCTCACGTCGCGCAGTTTGCCCGCTTGCAGTTGACCCAGCACCTGCCGTAGCGCGGCAATCACAGCAGCACGGTCGATCATGTTGCCCGCACGCAGCGAAGGCGCAATGGCACCGGCCGGCAGTTCCACGCGCGCAACCTGCGCCAAGGTTCCGCCCGCATCGTTGGTGCGGCCACCAAACACGCCCTCTGGCCGTATCTCAATGGCGAGGCGCGGACGGACTTGAAAGCTCGACTTGGGCAGGAACGCGGGCATAGAGCGCGGAAGCAAACCTCGGGTACAACGACGATGTCTCTTAGGCTACATGCTTGAGACGGCGGTGCGTGCCGCTCGATAGCACCTGGACCCAAGGTGTAAAACCATTCCTGTACTCGAACGAGGTTATCGCAGGAAATCGCGCAGCGCCGCGTTGCAGGCGTCGGTCGCATCCTGCTGCACCCAGTGCGATACGCCGGGCAGCATGACCCTGGTAAAGTGCGGTGCGAAAGACTCCGTACCCTCCAGTGTTTCCACCCCAAGCGCCACGTCCGCCTCGCCCCACAGCACCAAGACGGGAACCGCGATGGTGGGAAATCCAAGCCGCAATTGAAGCCGCAGGCCGCCGCCGCGCACCGCCGCGCGATACCAGTGCAGCATTGCCGTCGCGCCACCCGGCGACGCTGCATTGCGGCAGCACGCCTCCAGCAGCGCTCGCGGGAACTGTTCCGGCGCGGTAGAGGACTGCAGCATCATGCGACCGGCAAGCTCCCCGCCGCAGCGTCGCAGCGCCCAGTCCGGCAGTCCCGGAATCTGGAAAAAGAGCACATACCAAGACCGCAGTATCTGCCGTGGGCTGTGCCGGATCGCCCGCGCAAAGCACACCGGATGCGGCACGTTGAGGATGACGAGGCGCGCCAGGGGACGCACGCGCCGGGCAGCAAACGTCCACGCCACGAGAGCTCCCCAGTCATGCGCGACCAGCACCGTTTCCCTTAGCGCAAACCGACTATGGGCATCGTCGATCAGGCCGGCGACGTCCGCCATCAGGTGCTCGATGGCGTACGCCTCCATGCCCCAAGGCCGCGTCGTTGCACCGTAGCCACGCTGGTTCGGTGCCCACACCCGGTAGCCCAGCGCGGCGAGAACCGGCATCTGCGCCCGCCAGCACTCCGCGACTTCCGGAAAGCCATGCAGCAGCAGGGCCAGCCGATCGCCCGTGCCGCAGGTCAGCAGTTCGAAGCGCAGGCCGTTCGCCTCGACGAACTCCGCTTCGATGGCGAACGGCTCACTCACGGCTAGCGACCGGCTTCGATAAACGTCACCTTGTTGATTTCCCGCAGGGTCGTAATGCCATCACGCACCCGCTCCAGCGCGGAGTCACGCAGAAAGTGCATACCCTTTTCCTTTGCTTTTTTTCGAATTTCGGAACCGGGCTTCTTGTCGAGCAGCATCTCGCGCACCTCGTCATCTAACTCAAGCAGTTCGTGAATGGCGGAGCGACCGCGAAAGCCCGTGCCACCACACTCGATGCAGCCTTGACCTTCGCGGAAGCGAAAGCCCTGCCACTCTGCGGGGGTTAGTCCGTTCGCAACCAACTGATCGTCGGTGTAAGTGGTATAGGTCGAGCAGAAATCACAGTTCTGTCGCACCAGGCGCTGTGCCAAGATACAGTTCAGCGCGGAGACAAAGTTATATGGCTCCACGCCCATGTTCAGGAATCGTCCAAGGACATCGACGACATTATTCGCGTGGACGGTCGTGAAGACTAAGTGCCCGGTTAATGCGGAGTTAATCGCAATCTGCGCTGTCTCTGCGTCGCGGATTTCGCCCACGAGAATCTTGTCGGGATCGTGTCGCAGGATGGACCGCAGGCCGCGCGCGAAGGTCAGGCCCTTCTTCTCGTTGACCGGAATCTGCGTGATGCCGCGAATCTGGTACTCGACCGGATCTTCGATCGTGATGATCTTGTCGTCTTCGCTCTTGATCTCGTTCAGGGCGGCGTAGAGCGTGGTGGTTTTTCCCGACCCGGTCGGTCCGGTGACCAGGACCATGCCGTACGGCTCTTTGATGTACTTGCGAAAGCGCCGCAGGTCTTCTTTGCCGAAGCCCACTACATCGAGCGAAAGCTGCTTGAACTTTTCACTCATCGACTCCTTGTCGAGCACGCGCAGCACGGCATTTTCGCCATGCACCGTCGGCATGATGCTGACACGGAAATCGATCAGCCGGCCCTTGTAGCGCACACGGAAACGGCCGTCCTGCGGCACGCGGCGTTCGGAAATATCGAGTTCGCTCATCACCTTGATACGTGACAGAATCGTCTGGTGATGCTCGCGCGCAATGGGCGCCATGGCCTGCTGCAGCACACCGTCGATACGGTACTTGACTAACAACGAGTCGTCATAGGTTTCTAAGTGGATATCTGAAGCACGCCGCTCCAGTGCGGAAAATATCGTTGTATCGACCAAGCGAATGATTGGCGAGATATCGTCTTCGCTGGTAAGTCGCTCGATCGAGATATTTGAGTCCGGGCTATCTTCCCCCGGAATCATTTCAAATGTCAGACCTTCCGTCGCTTCTTCCAGCACGCGCTGGCTCTGCTCGGTCTTTTTCAGCAGGTCGGTAATCTGCCCCAGTGTCGCCACGCGGGTCAGCAGCCGCGTCCCCAGCAGTCCGCTGATCTCGTCCAGCACCATGAGCTTTGACGGATCACTGACGGCGATGACCAGACGGTCGCCCATCTGCTCCAGCGGGATGAAGTTGTAGCGGAACATCAGTTCGACCGGGACGCTCTTCACCAGGTCGTGCTGAATCTTGAAGTCGCGCAGATCGACAAAATCCGCGTGGTAGCGGCGGGCCATCAGTTGTGCGCGCTCGGTCTCGTTTAACTCAGGGTTTGCAATCGGTATCGCCAGCGGTGTCGCCATAGGGGTTAGACCTACCTCTTCCTCAATGGTTTACCACGGCAGGAGGTACCGGATTAGTCCAACAGGCGGTACGGCCCATATTGGATCGTCAGCGACGCCGTTCCGCCCAGTCGCAGTTGGCTGGCCGATGTCGTCCTGCTCGGGAAATAGAATGCGCCCACCTTCGCATACGTCGTCGTGAACTCCCCCGCGATTACCCAGAGGGACACGTCCTGCGCCGGCTTGCCTTCTACCCGCACCACGGCGAAATCCGTGGTTTGCACCCACACCCTGCCCACAAACGCATAGGGGCTCGCCGTCTTCGGCACCACCTCCAGCACGTAGCAACTTCCCGCGGACTGCTGCTCCTGCCGTAGCAGTCGCATGTCGTAGTTCTGCAGGGTCAGTGCGGCCGCGCGCTTTGCCGCCGGCGTTGCCGCTGCCGCCTCGCTATCGATCGCCCGCTGAAAGACCGCATCCCGAATCAATTGTGGCCCATCTGCCGAAACGATGCTGAAGCGTTTCGGCCCCGGGGCGGTAAACGTCATGTCTACGGTCTCCGTCGCCTCACCGTCGCCCAGGCTGCTCTGATAGGTCACTCGCATCACCCGGCGACTCTCATACCCATGCAGTATTGCGTCCCGGTGTGCGTTGGCAGAGGCCATGTTCGCCGCAATCTGCTCGACCGTCAGCGCAGGCGCAAGACCTTGCCCCGCCGCTGCAACCCCGCAGCAGAATCCAACCGCAACCCACCGAACGTCCACCATCGCAGTCACCTCGCCTGTTGAACCCTGTTGTTCTGACAAAGTTTGCCGCATGCCATGGGGTGCCGTTCCGAAACAACCGCCACCCGGGCAGACCTGCCACCTGCTCCGCCTCGCTCTTACCGCTGAACGGTATTTGCGCCGAGCTGCAGAATGGGCAGGTAGAGGGACAGCAGAATGAACGCGACCAGCACGCCCATGCCGATGAGCAAGGCGGGTTCGATCAGACTCAGCACCGCGCTGAGCGAGGTTTCCACGTCCTCTTCAAAAAAGGCGGCGACGGAGTTGAGCATCGTGGGCAATGCTCCGGTGGACTCCCCGACTTCGATCATCTCGATCGCCAGCTCCGGAAAGACGCCTGTACCCTCAAGCGAGCGCGACAAGCCCTGCCCCTCGCGCACCTGCGTTACCGAGGAAAACACCGCGTTCGATACCTGTTTGGACGAGATCGAGCGCGCCGCAGTTTCCAACGAGGGCACCAGCGGCAGGCCGCCTGTGAGCAGCGTCGACAGCGTTCGCGCAAACAGCGCCACCTGATACCGGAGCCAGATGGTACCGAGCGTCGGGATCGCCAGCCGCATGCGATCCACCGCGCTGGCACCAGCGTCAGTTTTTGACCAGCGATAAAACAGGAAGCCACCCACTAGCAGCGCCGCGCCGGCATACAGACCATAATGCTGGCCGAAGTTGCCGATGGAAATCATGAGCGTTGTGATGGCAGGCAGTTTGGCGTCAAGCTGGTCATACAGTTGTGCGAAGCGCGGCACCACGAAGGTAATGAGGAAGATAAGCAGGCCCACGACAAGCGTAATGAGCAACGCGGGATAGACGAGCGCCGACGTCAGCTTTTTGCGCGTCGTCAGCGCAATCCGCTGAAAATCTGTGTAGCGCTGCAGCACCTCTTCCAGGTTGCCGGAACGCTCGCCGGCCTGCAGGGTCGTCGTGAAGATCAGGGGAAAGCCTCCTTGCGCATCGAACGCAGAGGAGAGGGATTCGCCCGTCTTGACCCGCGCCGCCACATTCTCCAATTGCGCTTTGAAGTTTTCGTCTTTTTGGCGGCGCGCAAGCAGTTCCAGCGAACCAGGGATGGCGAGGCCCGCACGAATCAGCGTGACGAACTGCTGATTGAACACGAGGAAGCCTTGCAGCTTGACCTTCTTGCGCTTGCCACCGCCGGACACCAGGCCGCGTGGCTTCACGGAATACACGAGGTATCCGGCTTGCACAAAGCGCGCACGCAACTCCTCCGCCGTCGCGGCCGGGTGCGTCTGCTCCTGCACACGGCCACGCTCATCCGCGAGTTTTACAACGAAATCAGTCAAGTGCAGCCCAACTTCCGGCGCGCGCACACGCGACACGCGCTTGCCTGATTTTAGACGGCGTCGCTCTGGGTTCGTTGAGTGCGCACAACAAAGCGCGCTTCGAATCGTTCCGAAGCGCGCCGATCCGCCGAGGTAATCAATTTAGACCGAGAAGGACGAACCGCAACCGCAGGTGCTCTTCACCTGTGGGTTTTCGAACTTAAAGCCTGCAGCTTCAAGGGTTTCCACGTAGTCGACCACACATCCATTCAAATACATGGCGCTGGTGGCATCGACGAACACCTTCAGGTCGTCAAAGCGAACCACCTTGTCCATCATGCCCTGCGCATTCTCAAACGACATGGAGTACTGGAAGCCGGAGCACCCACCGCCCACAACGCCGATTCGCAGACCAGCGGGAATCGGGTCTTGAGTCGCCATAATTTCCTTCACCTTAGCCTGCGCACTCGTCGTCAGGTTGACCGGGTTCGTTGGCGCAGCACCGGTCACAACCTCAGCAGTCACCACTTCAGGAACGGATACGGCAGTCGCCATGGTTCATCTCCTTGGTACAAGTCCTGCTATGAGTCTAAGCCGCCCGCGAACTCGGAGCAAGGCAGTCCTCAATGTTTCTTCATCCGTATAGATGCCGAAGCCGGACGGTGGATGCAGCATCTTCATGCGCATTTCTGTGGGGATGAAATGGGCGCGGCCGCAGCTGCGCCCAGGTCACCCTGGTCGCGTCAGAAGGAGATGCGTCCGCCCAGCGAGATGAAGCGGGGAAAGTTAATGGTGTTCGTCGACACCTGACCAAACGATCCGCTGTCGGGCCGCAGGCCGTTGGTTGTGAGGGCGAACAAAGGTGTGTTGAAGGCGTTAAGGGCTTCTGCCTGGAAGCGGAAGTGCACGCGCTCTGCCTGAAAGTCCTTAAAGACGGAGATGTCGGCATTCCGCATGCCCGGCGACGAGCAGCCACCCAGGGTACGCGGAACGTTGCCGTACGTGCCCGCAGGTGCAATGGTAAACGCCGCCGCATTCAGATACGCCGTCCGTCCACCCACGCCCAGCCGGTTCTGCACCGTTCCCGAGGTGCACGGATTCACCCCGGCCACCAGATTGGGGCGCTGCACCGAGTCTCCGTAGCCGCTGTTGTTATTTGTGTTCTGCTGGATGGCGAGCGGTCCACCGCTCTGCGCCACGAAGTTCATGTTGGCGCTCCAGCCCCCAATGGCAAGGTTGATGAGCTTGTTGTTCGTATTCAGGAAAGCCATGCCCCGGCCGAACGGCAGGGTCGCGGTTCCACCAAACGTAAAGCGCTGCGGGATATTGTTAATCGCGCGGGCATATTCCCCGCCAGAGCCATTGATGTTGTAGACGTTCTGCGGTCCATTGTTGCCGACGTTTAGATTGCTGCTTTGGCCGAAGCTCGAGTCCCAGTTCTGGGACCAGGTGTAGGTGGACACGAGGGTCAGGCCGTGGCTGAAGCGCCGCTGCCCTTTCAGGATGGCGGAGTTGTAGATCGACTTCGATGAACTTGGCTGCACGTTGACCGAGGAAAACTCCGGGAATGGCTTACACAGTTGTGAGTTGGCAACCCTTGCCGCGGCAATCACACCAGTACCGCCCTTTTGGTAGTAGGGGTTATTGCTGGATGCGTTCAGGAAGGCGGACGTCGACAGGCCGGTCGGGTTCGTGGGGCATGCTCCCACCCCATAGGGGACCGCGTTGAAGTTCACCTGGTCGATGTTGTAGGTGGTGCCGTTGCCTGGCAGGATATTGCGGCCCTTGGATCCGACATAGCCGATCTGGATAGCGATGCCACCCGGAAACTGCTGCTCAATGTCTGCAGAATACTGCTGCACGACAGGATTACGGCGGTTTTGGTCAATCACAGTAAGCGAGCTGCCGATGCCCTGCGACAGGCCTAGGGTGTTGCCTACCGGCTGCAGCAAGGCCGCGTATGGATTCGACAGGCTGTTTGCCGCCGTCTTATTGCTGTCGTTCGACGCAATGTAGGTGGTGGTCGCCGTGTACCCCGGTGCAAGTGACGGGCTGGTGGAGTAGTAGATCGGCGCAAAGAAGACGCCATAGCCGCCACGCACCACCATGTTCGGGTTGACCTGGAAGTTAAAGCCACCGCGTGGAGCAAACTTGAGATGGCTATTATCCCCGGTATGTACCGGTGCACCACCGACGCCGGCGAAGGTTACGCCCCCGAGCGTGGACACGCCGGCGATCGATGTCAGTGGGCTGACCGCCGTCTGATTGAAGCCGGTTGCGTAATGGTTGTTGCGCTCTCGAAGGCCGAGTTCGTAGTCGTAGCGCAGGCCGAAGTTCAAGGTCAGGCGATCGGTGATGCGATAGTCGTCCTGCAGGTAGCCGGCCTGATAGTGGACATTGAGCGCAAGCGGCGTCGTGGTGGTCACCGAGCCAGAGGTCGGAGAACCGAGGAGGAAGTCCGCAAGGTCGGCACCCGTCTGCTGGTTCATCGGACCAAGCTTTGCTGTTGGATTCACTGCCGTGAAGGTGTTGCTGAAGTTGAACAGACCGTTTGAAGTACTCACGTTCGTGAAATCTACGCTAATAGAACGGAAGACGTACCCGGCCTTTAAAGACTGCTTGCCCAAGCTTTTCGCGATGCCGGCAACCACCTGGCGCGAGTAGAAAACAGCTGGACCGGAATTGTTCGTTCCAAGCTGCGGCAGTTGCGAGAACGCCAGTTCCGGAAAAGCCTGCTTTTGGGCCGAGGTGCCGAACGGCCCCTGAATACCTAGCTGCGTTGCGGTGCTGTAGCCGCTGGTCAGGTCGAGCGTGTTATTCGGGAAGCGGTTCTGTCCGTAGCCGACGGTCAGCACGGTGGTCGGGTTCAACGTGATGACGTTGTTCTGCTCAAAGGCGTCGACCTTGCGGTACAGCAGGTAGGAGCTGCTGGAACCAGCAAACGATCCCAGCGGATTGCCGCCCGGCTCCTTCGATCCGTAGTGCATATAGGACGCGTTGGCCAGCCAACGCTGCAGCACCTGGTAGTCCACCTTGAAGATCGCCTCGTCTGCGCGGTCGCCTAGAATGTCGGTGGGATGGAAATTCGGCGCACCGAAGGTGGTGGTGCTGGTCGCGCAGGTTCCTGTGCAGTGCGGGAGTGCGGCAAGTGCACGCGCCGCAACGGCATTAATGTTCGGCAGGCGATTGCCCGCAAACGCGGTACGCACGCCGCTGGTCGGGTTCGTCGTCGACTGATCGTAAATAGTGAGCGGAACGCGCTGCGTGACGGAGGTCGTCTGACCTGCCGGGATGTAGGTCGCGTTTACGAAGGACTGCGAGAAGTCGCCGGCGCGCTCGAGGTCGGTGGGCAGGTAGTAGTCCGCAGCAAGCGGAGAGCGCTGGCGATATCCCTCTTCCGTCGCCATGAAGAAAGCTTTGTCTTTCCAGATGGGACCGCCGATGGAACCCTCGTAGCTGTACTGCGTGGTCACCGGACGCGGTGCGCCGGTGAAGTTGTTGTTCCAGGTATTGGCCGCCCAGTTCGACTGGCGTGTGGAACCGTACAGGTTGCCATGCAGCGTGTTCGACCCGGACTTGAGCAGCGTGTTGAAAACACCCCCGCCGGTGCGGCCCACTTCCGCGTCGTAGGTGTTGGCCTGGATCTTGAGTTCCTGCACCGCTTCTACCGACGGAATGATTACGGCACGGTTGGAGAAGTCGGTGATCGGCACACCATCGATCTCATAGTTGTTGCCATTGATGGGGCCGCCGGCAACCGAGATTGCGGAAGAGCCGGACTGGTCCTGGAACCGGTTGAAGCGCGGGTCACCCGTCGCCGTGATGTTGTTATTCAGCTTGGCGAGTAAGAAGGGGTTGCGTCCGAGATTGGGCAGATCCACCAGCTTTTGCGTGTCGAACACTTGGCCATTGGAGGCGGTGGCGTTGTCGATCAGGGGCTCGGTCGCGGTCACTTCCACCACTTCGGTCGAGGCGCCAAGCGTCAGTGGGATGTCGAGCTGCACGGTCTGTTGCGTTGCCACGATCAAGCCCGAGCGAACGTACTTCGCGAAGCCGGTAGTCACAATTGAAATATCGTAGGTTCCCGGGTCGACCGCGTTGAACACATACTCGCCCGAGCCATTGGTCATGGATTTCCGCGTGATCTTTGTATCGCGATCCGTCAGCGAGACCTCCGCATTGCCCACGGACGCACCCTGCGGGTCGTGCACCTCGCCTTTGACGGTGCCGTAGTACGACTGCGCAAACGTCGGTGCTGCCATGGTGAGGACGGCGGCGGATGAGAGCAGGATCGGGACAAAACGCTGAAATCGAATCAAAACGGAAGATCCTCCGACAGGTTGAAGACGAGTGAGAACTGCTTTCCCAAGAACATGGTGCGGCGAGTAGAAGGCAGCCTGGGATGCGAAGACAAGGGACCGAACGCGCCACGGAGGCACGCAGGATTGTGGAACGGAGTCGACGGAACACAGGGGTATGTTCCGTGACGGTCGGTAACTTCTGGTTCCGGGAATGCGCCACGGACGTGGGAGCGCAAAGCAGATCGAGTCAAGCCGGCATGTGGGAGGTTGGCCCAAATGCCTACAACAGCCGATGTTCCAGGGAGGCGTTGTGCCCCCGGAGAGAGGCGTGTCACATTGCAAACTGCATGAAGCAGGTACAAGGGTGCGGCGACTGCGATCGTTGTACTTACTGCAATAGCAATAAGTACGACCGAAGAAAGAAGCGGCGAATATGCCTGCTTTTTCTAAGGATCGTATCTCAGAGCAAACTGTTACTCCGAGATACTTAATAAGTTTTCGTGATAACTGAAGTGTTACAGAAGGGTCAAGCGTTGTCAACAGGTTTGGTTGCGAAGAGGAGCAGATTTGTTAGAAGGTGGAGGCCGAATCGACCTCCACCTTCTATTACTTTTACTTCGAGCGCACCGCGATTACTTCAATTTCAAGCAGTGCCCAGGGTGCCACCAACGCGGCAACCTGCACAGCGGATCTCGCCGGCTTGTTAGGTTGAGCCGCCGTTCCGAAGAATGTCGTATAACTTGCCTGCAGGCCGGGAAAGTCGAGCTTGCCGGTTTTCGGATCCGCGGTCAGGAACACGGTCATCTTGACCACGTCCTTCATGTCGAGGCCCTGCTCCTTCAACGCTGCCTGAATCTTGGAAAACACGCTTGCAGCCTGCGTCTTCGTGTCGCCATAATCGGCGGCAATTCCCTTAGCTGCGTCTGGTGGCGTAACCGGGTTTGCGAGTTGGCCGCTTAGATAGAATGTGTCGCCCGCCCACACGCCGCTCGCGATTGGGCTCTTTTCCGTTTGTAAATGCTTCACCACGACCTGCGCCTGCACGGTCATTGCACCCATGCCACACAGCAGCGCTGCAACTCCAAAAGTAATCTTCTTCATTGTGGGTCCCTTCGACGTTCGTAGAACATACACGTGCCTGCGTTCAACCTGCGGGACAGTTACGCTTCGGTTTGCTGGAATGCACCGGAGAGTTTTGCACTTTTAACCCTGTCGCTCATCATCTGCACGGCCCGTTTTGCACTAAGCGCCGCGCCCTCTTGCCAACCCACGATGTGACTCGTATGGTCGCCGGCAAAGTAGATGGGGCCGTCCGGCTCGGTGATCACGTCATAGCCAGCAGCTCCGGTGCCGTAGCTGCGAATCCACGATCCCTCGTTCCATTTCACGCGTTTCCACCCGCAGAACAACGGCTGGGTCAGTTCCTTACCATGACCCGGGTGAAGGCGCTCCATCTGCGTGCGTGCCTTCTCAAACTTCTCCGGGGTGCTCAGCTTGTTGAAGCCCCAGTTACTCTCGTCCTCGTAGCCCGTGACCAGAATGCCGTTGGGCGCCATCAGGCCTGCAGACGGATACCAGAGAATGGTCGTCGGCCCCTGCGTCATGAACGAAAGCCCACCGTAGATGTTGTAGTCCTGCTCCCAAAAGCGGCGAGACTGCCATGCAATTTTGTAGGAACCCGCATAGGTCGATCCGTCAACCACGGCCTTGTGCGCGGGAGATAAGTCGTTCGGGATCGTCTTCAACATGGTAAGTGGCATGTTACAGATACAGTAATCCGCGTCAATGGCTTTCGTGCCGCCGTCATGCGCGTACGTGACCGTTACACCTTTGCCCGTCTTCTTGATCGCGGTGACCGGTGCGCCGTAAATGACGGTCTTGCCGAGGCTCTTTGCGAAAGCATACGGAATGCGGTCCATGCCGCCGACCGGCTGCATCATGGTTGCCTGCCAGTCCCACGTTTCCTCGTACAGCACGCCGCCCCAGAAGCCTTCATCGAGCAGCATGTGCATGTCTGCGGGCTCCTCAAAAATGCCGACCTTGGGTCCGGCGCCAGCTTCCTGCTTGTAGCCCGCGCGGTCGGAACCGACATACTTGTTCAACTTATCCAGCGGTCCGTAAAGCTTCAGGAAGGTCATCATGCGTTCGCGATCTTCGGCCGTCAAATCCTGGTCGAGCGCGCCACCGGCTATGGATTTGGACAGCAACTCGCTCACGTGGCCGCGCGTATCGTTGACCGCTTTACGCTGCACCATGGGCTTGCCGCCGTTGACCTTGTCGTTCTGGAGCAGGGTTGAGCGCGACGTATTGATCTCGACCTCGAGCGGCACGCCCAGTTCGCGGCAATAGCCGAGCATGGTGCCGTGCACGGAGGGCAGACGTGCCGGACCAAGATTCTGGTAATTGCCATCGTCCCAGGTGCAGGTCTGCTTTTCGCCGTCGACGAACTCGACCACGGTTCCCTTGCGGCCCGTGAAGTTACGACCACCCGGCCGTTCCCGCGCTTCCAGCAGCGTGACGTCGTACCCCAGCTTGCGCAGTTCGTAGGCGGAGACAAGACCACCGATCCCGCCGCCCGCAACCACGACTTTCACTCCCTTGCCCGTACCGGCAGCCGCCGCGATGGGCTCCGCAAATGTGGTCTTCATCGGCATCAGGCCAAGCGACTGCATCGTGGTGAACGCGGCGGAATAGCCCCCAGCCTGTCCAACGCGCATCAGAAAATTTCGACGGGTCATCGACATCGAGTACGACTCCTTAGTTCAACAAACAGATCTGCGTGCGCGGCAGCCGAAAGGGCAAGGCCACGAAGCGACGGTGAAAAGGTGCAGCAACAAGTGCGGCAACAGACACGTAGGCAACGGCTCAGGCGTGCAGGGCGCGCCCGACGGAAAAAAGTTGTGAGGGTTACAGCAACAGTATGCCAGATTTCACCGCAATGTCACGCAGAGGTGTGCAGAAAAATCCGGTTAGCCGATTGGTGTCTGCACCTGACGGGGCGCGGCACCTTTGTACACGTAGTGAGAGAGCAGATAGCCCTGGACCGGCTTCTCCACCAGCAAGTAGGCGAGATATGCGATCAGCAGGATCGCGACGTAAGAGAAGTACGGTTCGGTTGCCTGCAGGTGCAGGTGCTCGGCAACGTGATGCTCCTGCAAGACATTCCACAGATTGAAGTGCAGCAGGTACAGGCAGAAACTTGCGCGGCCAAACAGGCCGATCGGCCCCCACGAGATGGCACGCGACACCCAGTGTCTGCCGGTCAGGCCGAGAATCAGCGTTGCAAAGACGGGCGTCAGCAGGCCACCATGCAGCAGAACATACGGCAGGTGCGGCACGGCGAAATAGAAAACGAGCAGGATGAACACGCCAGTCGATGCCGCCATCCACATCCGCGTACGATCCGACAGGTGAACCGTATTATTTAGTCGGCCAAGGGTCACGCCCGCCATGAAGATGGGCACATAGGCCAGCGGCGTGTACTTGTACAACCGCAGCCAGAAGGCGGAGGAGTACCGGTCGATGTGGTACAGGCCATCTGGATTGAGCGCCATGTAGGTAATGGGCAGGACGAGTTCGCAGCACCACAAGCCAAGGAAGAGGAGAAGGAGGTTTCGCGTGCTCTTCGGCCACCAGTCGCCGCGGATCAGGAAGGGAAAGGCCAGGTACAGCATGGCCTCGGTCGAAAGCGTCCAGGCGACAGTGTTCCAAAAGGTGGCGAGCGTGGGGCTCCAGCCCTGCAGCAACGTCAGTGTCAACACGGTGCCGGTCCAGAACTGCTCATGCGAGCGCGAAAGCCACTCCGCCCGCAGCATGCCGAGCGAAACCAGCAGCGACATAAAGTAAACGGGATACAGACGCGAGGCGCGCGCGGCATAGAAGCGGCCTGGCTTCAGCGTGTCCGCGCGGTGAGCATAGTTGTAGCTGAGGACGAAGCCGCTAATCAGCAGAAAGCAGCCGATATACGTGAAGCCTGCCTCAATAATGGGTCGGATATACGTGGCGTGCGGCGGCGTGTAGTGGAAAAACAGAATACCGATGGCAAGGAAGGTGCGAATGCCGGTCAGACCTGGAAGCGGCGGCTTTCGCTCTACCGGCAATGGTGCAGAGACCGTTGCCGTATCGGCACGTAAAGCCATGTCGGGTCAGGCTCCAGGGGTCTGACTCACGACCAGCGTTCCCAGCGTCTCCCCATTGACGACTCGGATGATGTTGCCCTGTTCGCGCATGGAAAAGATGATCATGGGCATCGCGTTGTCATTGCACAGGCTGACGGCGGAGGTGTCCATGACCTTCAAGCCGCGCTGGATGATGTCCATATAGGTGATCGTCTCAAAGCGTGTGGCAGTGGGATCCTTCTTGGGATCAGCTGTGTAAATGCCATCGACGGACGTCGCCTTCAGCAGGACGTTGGCGCGGATTTCCATGGCTCGCAGCGCGGCGGCGGTGTCGGTGGAAAAGTACGGGTTTCCCGTGCCTGCGGCAAAGATAACGACGCGGCCTTTTTCCAGGTGACGGATGGCGCGACGACGAATGTACGGTTCCGCGACTTCGTGCATGTCGATGGCGCTCATCACACGGCAGTTCACGCCCTGCTTTTCAATAGCATCCTGCATGGCGATGCCATTAATGACAGTTGACAGCATACCCATGTGGTCCGCGGCGACGCGGTCCATGTGGATCGCCTGCTCGGCGACGCCGCGGAAGAAGTTGCCGCCGCCGACGACTACACCAACCTCGCAGCCAGACTTGGCCAGTTCGACGATTTCACTGGCGACGCGGCTAACAAAGACGGCATCGATTCCGAAGCCACGGCCGGCAGCCAAGGCTTCGCCGGAGATTTTAAGTAGGACGCGTTTGTACATTGGCGGCTTTAGTATCGCACGCGTACCGGTCGCCTCAGGCTGCCAGTTGCACAAACGACGCCTTCAATCGCCTGCAATCCTTTGGGCCAAAACGCACGGTGACGGTATCGCCCTCTACCGCGATGACGGTGCCCTTACCGAAGCGTTCGTGGGCCACACGGGCGCCAATGGCAAACGACGGCGCACGCGGTACCGGCGGCACGGAGGAGGCATGCACGGACGTGAGTACCGCGGTCGATACCGCAGGCCGCTCTGAGGACATTTCACGCTCCGAATGATTTACGCAGTTGTCGCATGTGGCGCAACGTTCGCCTCGAGGCTCACCGAAGTAGACGCGGAGCATCTGTCGGCGGCACTGGGTGGACTGCGCGTAATGAATCATTTCGTCCAGACGTTTGGTGTCCTGCTCCGTGCGCTCCTCGAAGCCGGCCACCATCTGGTGCAATGTGTCACTTTCCACATGGTCCGGCCCGCGGCGAACAAAGCCGGCGCGCTTACTTTTGGCAAGCTTTTCCTGCGCCAACAGGTACAGGATGACCTGTGCATGGCGGCGGCTTACGCGCGTTTCATCCGCAATTTCACTTAAGGTGTGGGATTCCTCGCGCGACAGGGAGAGCAGGACGCGGCACACCTCGTCGGCTGTGGGATAGCGGCCACGCTTGAAAAAGCTCTGGATACGCCGGTCTTCCGCGCGAAAAAGCAGGGCGGCACGCGCGGGTTCGCCATCGCGACCGGCTCGGCCGGCCTCCTGGTAGTAAGTTTCGAGCGAATCTGGAAATTCGTAGTGGTACACGAAGCGAATGTTCGGCTTGTCGATGCCAAGACCGAACGCCTTGGTCGCGATCATGACGCGGTAGGTGTCTGCCATGAATTCGGCCTGCACGGCTTCCCGCTGCTTCTTTGTCATTTTGCCGTGATAGCGGGCGACGGAGACACCTGCCTCGTACAGACGCTGGGTCAATTCGTCGGCACTCTTGATGGATGCCGTGTAGACGATGCCGCTACCCTCGTCTTCAAAGGCGATCATGTGGACGAGGCGGTCCAGCTTCTCCTCATTGCTGAGGGTTGCGACAACGGAGAGCGCAAGATTTGTGCGCTCCGACCCGGCGTTGATGACGGCGGGGGCGGTCATGTGCAGCTGGTCAAGGATCTCCGTGACGACGGAAGGTGTTGCGGTCGCGGTGAGCGCGAGCACGGGAGGGTTCCCCAGCTTTTTGCGTGCGCGACCAAGCCCGAGGAAGGCCGGCCGAAAGTCATGCCCCCACTGGGGTATGGTGTGTGCCTCGTCGACGACGAACAGCGACACGCCCGACGCGGCGAGTTCATCCAGAAACCCGCGATCTTCGAGCCGTTCCGGCGTGACGTAGACCAACCCGCCGTGACCCTTCCGGATGCTGGCGTCGGCGTCGCGGCGCTGCTGGGCGTTGAGCGTCGAATCCATCTTTTCGGAGTTGATGGCTGCCTTTTCCGCGTGTTTCTGCTGATCCTGCATGAGCGCGATCAGGGGGGAAACAACGACCACCGCCTTTGGCAAGAGCAGTGCCGGCAGTTGGAAGGTAAGGCTTTTGCCTGCGCCGGTCGGCATAATTGCAAGCGTGTCGCGGCCATGGAAGACCGCCTCCAGCACATCTTTTTGCGCGGAGCGAAAGTGCTCGATGCCGAAGTGCTTTTTCGCCTCGCGTCGAAGCCGGTCCCAGGGAACGTCTGTATCTTCGGCTGGTGGCTGGGGCAGGTCCGGTGCAATCGGCACTACCGGCCTGGGTGCAGCCTTGCGTGCGACGCGCTTCTTTGGGGGTTCGACGACTTCAGCAATCACCCGGATTGAGATGCGAGATCGCAATAGAGGTTGGGAGTTTGTGTCGCAGGATGGCGCACCCGCGGGGAGACCTGCAGCGTCGCATGCATCAAGCGAACGCAGAGCACGCCGTGTGTGGATTTAACGAAAAGTGCGGTCGAGCGGGAGGACAAAGCCGGCGACCGGACCTTCGCCGGTGACCTGTAAAAGTGCATCGAGCCGCTCCGGTGCGCAGCCTGGGCGCCACTCGTTACGGTGCGCTCCTGCGGCTCGATGAGCCAGGCAAGTTCCGCGCCGTTCGTCGTCCACATCTTCATTTTGTTGCCCGTCGCCAGCCGGTCGGAAGGGGAGCTCCGTTTGCCTCACGCTCCGTCGGGTACCTCTTGTGCACGCGACTAAATTGCATCAGGTCCTCATCCGAAAGTGGATGCGGCGGCGTGATGCGAAGCAGCAGTGGAAGACCGACGAAGGTGTATTCCATGCGCAGACGGTACGCCGGTTGAGTGATATGCCAGCTTGCCGTAGAGTGTGGGAACACCACGATTTCCCGAACCTGCGTTCCCCGATCGAAGGAGTTTCTGCATGAAGAAGCAGCTTGCCGTGGCGGCTTTGGCCGTTGGTCTTTCCTCGTTCGCCTCCCTTGGCGCGCAACAGATGTTTTTGCCGGCAGATGTGCCCGGTGCAACCACTCCGGTGACCGCACCGAAGGCGGGAGTGAGCATGGACCTGAGCGCGATCGACAAGACCGCCGACCCGTGCCAGGACTTTTATGCCTATGCCTGCGGCAACTGGCGCAAGAATAACCCGATCCCCGCGGACAAGACGCGCTTCGGCCGGTTTGACGAGCTGGGCGAGCGAAACCGGTACACGGTGTACACGCTGCTGGAAAAGGCCGCAAACAAGCCGGCCACGCCGCTGCAGGCAAAGTATGGCAACTACTATGCGGCGTGCATGAACCAGCCGCTGGCCGACCAACTCGGCGCCAAACCGGTGCAGCCGCTGTTGGCGCGCATCGACGCGTTAAAGGATAAGAAGGACCTGGCGACGCTGGTGGGCACGCTGGAAGGCAAGGAAGGTGTCGGGTTTTTGTATGGGTTCGGCTCCGGACAGGACCAGCAGGACTCGACGAAGGTGATTCCGCAGCTAGCCCAGGGCGGCCTGTCGCTGCCGGACCGCGACTATTACTTGAAGGATGATCCGCGGTCGACCGCGCTGCGGCCGAAGTATGTCGAGCACGTGCAGAAGATGTTTGCCCTGCTCGGCGACACGCCGGAGCAGGCGGCGGCGGAAGCCAAGGCTGTGATGACGGTGGAAACGGCGTTGGCGGAGGGTTCGACCGCGCGCGTAGACCTGCGCGATCCTGCGAAGCGATACCACATCATGACCTTGGCGGAGTTGGACGCACTGACGCCTGACTATAAGTGGGAAGCGTTTTTCGCCGCGCTGGGACGACCGGTGACAAGCCTGAACGTGGCGACACCTGGATTCTTCAAGGCGATGAACGCGCAGATCGACGCGACTTCGTTGGCCGACCTCAAGAGCTACATGCGCTGGCACGTGATCGACTCCGCGGCGAGCGCGCTGTCGCAGCCGTTTGTCGATGAAAGCTTCGAGTTCAACGGCAAGATTTTGAACGGGCAAAAGGAACTTGCACCGCTGTGGCGTCGTTGCACGCAACAAACGGATGCCGCACTGGGCGAGGCCGTGGGCAAGGACTGGGTGGCAGCCAACTTTACGCCGGCGGCCAAGCAGAACATGCGCGTGCTTGTGGTGGACCTGGAAAAGGCGCTGGGCGATGACATTCAGCAGCTGGACTGGATGAGCCCCACGACAAAGGTGGAAGCGGCGAAGAAGCTTGGGACGTTCCGCGACAAAATCGGCTACCCGGACACGTGGCGCGACTATGCCAAGCTGACGGTGGCGCGCGACGATCGCTTCGGGAATGCGCGTCGTGCTTCGATTTTCAGCCGCGAGCGCAATCTGGACAAGATCGGCAAGCCGGTGGACGAAAAGGAATGGGGCATGACGCCGCCAACCGTGAACGCTTATTACAGTCCCGGGATGAACGACATCAACTTCCCTGCCGGTATTCTGCAGCCACCGTTTTATGACTTCAAGATCGATCCCGCGGTGAACTTTGGCGCGATCGGTGTAGTGATCGGGCATGAGATGACGCACGGCTTTGACGACCAGGGGTCGAAGTATGACGGACAGGGCAACGTGCGCAGCTGGTGGACGGCGGAGGATCGAGCGAAGTTTAATGAGCGGACGGAATGCGAGGCCAAAGAGTTCGACGGCTTTGAACCCGTACCCGGGACTCACCTGAATGGACACCTAACGCTGGGAGAGAACACGGCGGACAATGGCGGCCTGCACGTGGCCTACGCGGCGCTGCACACGGAGCTTGCGAAACAGGGACCGGACGCGGCGTCGAAGAAGATCAACGGATTTTCACAGGATCAGCGGTATTTCCTGGGGTATGCACAGGTGTGGTGCGAAAACATTACGCCGGAGGCCGCGCAAAACCTGGCGAAGGCCGATCCGCACTCGCCGGGCCGCTTTCGCGTAAACGGGGAAGTGCAGAACTTCGAGAAGTTCGGCGAGGCGTTCGGCTGCAAGAAAGGCGATGCGATGTACCCGGTAAATAGTTGCCGAGTATGGTGACGCGTCTTCGCAGGTGTCGTCTAATGTAGTGGCAAAGCGGGTCCGGTGCTGCCGGCCCGCTTTTTCGCGCTGTCGCAGGGAAGTGACGTGTCGGGGATCGGGCAAATTTAGCCAGCGGTGGCGCAAATCGACCCCGGCTTTTACAATTGTGAAGCAAGAGAACCCCCGAGGTCAGGCAGGGTGTGGAGGCACGGGTGTCTCACAACCTGGACAGTGGCAGCTGTAGAGCGACAGACGCGCCGGGACCGTTGCCGCGCAAATGCTCTGCAACCGGGAACGTTGCAATAAAGGAAGCACAATGAAGTGTGGTGGAAGTGGCCGGCTTGTCCTGGCCTGTGCGGTTTCGATTGCCCTGTTGCTGGGGATGACGGCGTGTGGTGGCGGAACCGTTGGCTACCTTTGGATTCTTGCAGGCCGGACCGCGTCCAACACGGCGGGAGACACGATCACCGGATACAAGATTGATAACTTTACGGGGAATTTGACGGAAATCGTAAACTCTCCGTTCGTGACGGGCAGCAACGAGGTCCCTGTGTATGGGCGTACGTCGACCGATGGCCGCTACCTGTACATCGTGAACCAGGGTGACGGCGCCAACAGCCTGGTGCAGTACAGCGTCGGCGGGGATGGCGTTCTGACCCCTGTCACAAGCTACGGCAGCGTCGGCGGCACACCTGCATGGATGGATTTTGGCAGTGGCTACGTCTACCTGCTCGACACGGTTTCCCCGGCACGGAACGCCGCGGGGGTGGCACCGGCATGCGCCTCGCTGACGAGCACCACGAACACCGCGCCCTGCGGTTCAGTTGAAGTGTTTTCCATTGCGACGGATGGCACCGGTCGCCTGACCCCGGTCACCAACACGGCCATCAAAGTGAACAACGTTGGCATCTCGTACTTCCCGACCGGCCCGGCGCCGACGCGCATGAAGTTCTTTGGCACTTCGTTGCTGGTGGTGAACGGCGATGGAACCATCACGTCGTACATTGCGGGGAGCAATGGTCAACTCACCGCCTCTGCTAACAGCACCCAGGTGTTGGACGCTTCGGTTTCGAGCCAGATCACGTCGATTACGTCGAGCGGAAACTATGTCTACCTAACGGATGGGGCGCAGAACCGGATTTTCCAATACACGGTGACGGGCGGCGTACTGCAGCCGGTAACCGGCAGCCCCTACGCCAACGCCACCATCGCGCCGAACACTACGCCGGTGTGGACACTAACAACGGGTGCGCAGCCGAATGAGTTCCTGTACGTGGTGAACTCTGGCAACACGAGTACGAACTCGGGTTCCGGCAGCATCTCCGAATACCAGGTGCAGAGTACGGGCCGTCTGACTCTGGTTCCCGGCACCTCGAATCCTTATCCGCTGGGTGCGTTCCCGACATGCCTGATTGTCGATCCTTCAGCGAAGTACATCTACAGTTCGAATGGCGATGGAACTGTGACTGGCCTGGAACTGGTGCGCAGTGAAGGTCTCGTCAACGCCCTTCGCCGCGGCTCGCAGTTTACCGTTACGGGCAAGCCCACCTGCCTTGTGACCAGTGGCATTCTGAGCTAACGAAACGATCGATGGAGGGGGTGGTCACCATCGGCGACCGCCTCTTTCAGAACCTGAACCACCGTACCGTCATTGAGGTCATTGCATCGCATGAAGTTGAACAACGTGGCCCGGACTACCGCTGCCCTTCTCCTCTCGCTCTCAGTGTGCCTCGGCTTCACCGCCTGCAGCCGCGACTACACGGTTGGCTTCCTGTATGTGCTGTCGACGAGGTCCTCTGCGGCAGATGGCTTCGGCAGCATTGCGGAATACGGCATTGACTACCAGACCGGTGCCTTGCTGACGTTGCCGAGCAGCGGCCAGTCGACCAACGGGCGCAACCCGGTGGGCCTCGCCATTACGGCGAACCAGAAAAATGTGTTTGTCATCAATCACGATGACTCCAACATCGAAGGCCTGCTGATCGGTACCGACGGCAAGCTCTATCCACAAAAGGTCACGTCACTTGACGGCGTGTTTCCGACGCACATCGCGCTAAGTTCCGACGATGCCTACATGTACGTGACGTTCACCTACCGCAAGACGACGGCGACCGCAAACAGCGGCCCCGGCGGCGTCGAGGTGTATAAAATGGTGCCGCGCACCGATGGATCCGGCGGCATTGACGTGGGTGCGGCAGTGACCAGCAGCGGCAACCCCTACTTTCCAGTGGGTGTGGCGCCAATCTCAGTTGCGGTCGGTCCCAACATTTCGAATGACGGCACGCGCACCGTGAACCCCACGACCTGCGTCACGACGCCGTCGTCCTGCTCCAGCTACGTTTACGTGATCGATCAGGACACCACGACGCTGGCCAACCTGCTGGTCTTCAGCCGGAATGTCGGTACTGGCGCATTGACGCCCATCGGAACCACGATTGGCACGACCCAATCCACCGGGTACCTGTCCGGTGTGACGGCGAGTGCGGTTGCGATCGCGCCGCGCGGCGTGTTCGTCTACGTCACTGACAGTTCGTCGAACCAGATCATCGGTTACACGGTTGGTATCAACGGTGCACTCACGGCGATGCCGACAGGGCCGTTCTCTACCGGTTCGCTGCCGGTCAGTGCGACCATCGATCCGCGCGGCAGCTTCTTGTACGTGTCGGACCAGAACGACAACGCGATCAGCTCCTACGCCATCAACACCTCCAGCGGTGCCCTGTCGGCAATTTCCGGCACCTCGACCGCGTTGGTCGAAGGCACTCAACCGAATTGCATCACCATCGAGAACGCGCTCGGCGTGTACATGTACGTCAGCAACTTCATCTCCAACTCGGTCAGCGGTTTCCAGTTGAACCCAACGACCGGCGTGCTAAGCAAGATCCGCAACTCGCCTTACACGACTTCGGCCTCACCGAGTTGTGCCGCAGCGATTGCGAACGCAACGCATCCCAGCGCCATCCAGTCCATCCAGTAGCGATAGGTTCGAGCAGTAAAACAGAACGGCCCCACTTCGGTGGGGCCGTTTTGTTGCGCGGAACCTTTTGCCCCGTCGTACGTACTTTTTCGTAACGACTTTGCGGTACCGGGCCGAGAACCTAATCGCGCTTGGGCTAACATCAGTGTCACTGCCCTGCTCTTCCAATTTTTAATCGTTGTTGAGGTGTTTCCCATGTTCAAGATGTTCAGTGCAGCCGTGCTTGGCGCGAGCCTGCTTACGACTGCGGCGGCACAACAGACGGTGCTACCGAATGACGTCGGATCGACGCCGATCGCGGTGCCGAAAAAGCCTGTCTCGCTCGACCTGACCGCGATCGACAAGTCCGTCGACCCCTGCAACGACTTCTACGCGTATGCGTGCGGTAACTGGAAGAAGCAGAACCCGATCCCCGCGGACAAGGCAAGCTGGGGACGATTTGCGGAGTTGGGCGAGTACAACACCTATTCGCTGTACCAACTGCTGGAGCAGGCGGCGAACCACCCTACTACGCCGCTGCAGACGAAGTACGGTAACTATTATGCTGCGTGCATGAATACCACGCTGAGCGACGAGCTCGGGGTGAAGCCGCTGCAGCCAGTGCTCGAGCGGATTGGCCGCTTCAACAACAAAGCAGAACTAGCCGCACTGGTGGGCGAGATCGAGGCGAAGTACGGCGAAGGGCTGTTCTACAGTTTTGGTCCGGACGCAGATCAGAAGCAGTCAACCATGAATATCGCGGAGCTGGAGCAGGGGGGCCTGACACTGCCCGATCGCGACTACTACCTGCAGGACGATGAGCGGATGAAGACCATCCGTGCCAAGTACGTGGACCACATCGTCGCGCTGATGCAGCTTGCCGGCGACACCCCGGAGCAGGCGCAAGCGGCCGCAAAGAGCGTGATGACCATCGAAACCGCCCTGGCCAAAGGTTCCCTGCCACGCGTGGATCAGCGTGACCCGGACAACCTGTACCACATCACCACGCCGGCGCAGTTGCAGGCGCTAAGCCCTGACTATAAGTGGTCGGCGTACTTCGGTGCACTCGGGGTGAAGTTCAACAAGCTGAACGTGAATGAGCCGGGGTTCTTCAAGGCGATGAGCGCGGAGATCGCATCGGCGAACATCGTGGACCTGAAGAGCTACATGCGCTTCCACGTGGTGCAGGCGAACGCCAGCCGGCTATCGAAGCCGTTCGATGACGAAAATTTCAAGTTCACTGCGCTGCTGACCGGTCAACAGAAACAGGAGCCGCAGTGGCGCCGCTGCACGCGTGGCACCGATGCCGCAATGGGCGAGGCGCTGGGCCAGGACTGGGTAGCGAAATATTACCCCGCCACGGCCAAGGCGCAGATGGCCGACCTGATTACTCAGCTGGAGACAGCGCTGGGTGAAGACCTGAAATCGCTGGACTGGATGAGCCCGGCAACCAAGGTGGAGGCGCAAAAGAAGCTGGCGGCGTTCCGCCAGAAGATCGGCTACCCGGAAACCTGGCGCGACTACAGCAGCGTGACCATCGACCGCAACGACCGCGTCGACAACTCCGCGCGTATCGCCGTCTTTAACGATCGGCGCGACCTGGCGAAGATTGACAAGCCGGTGGACGAGAAGGAATGGGGCATGAGCCCGCCGACGGTGAACGCGTACTACAACCCGGCGCAGAACGACATCAACTTTCCGGCGGGTATTCTGCAGCCGCCGTTCTTCGATCCCTCGGGTGATACCGCCGTCAACTTCGGCGCCATTGGCGTGGTCATCGGCCACGAGATGACCCACGGCTTCGATGACGAGGGCGCCAAGTACGACGAGGTAGGTAACGTGCGTAGCTGGTGGACCCCGGAGGACAAGGCCAAGTTCGACACACGCACGGGCTGCGAGGTGAAAGAGTACAGCGCGTTCGAACCGGAACCCGGTGCACCGATCAACGGCAAGCTGACGCTGGGGGAGAACACGGCAGACAATGGCGGCCTACGTATTGCGTATGCCGCACTGCAGAATGAGCTGAAGAAGCCGGGCACGGTAAACAAGACGGTAGACGGCTACACGACGGACCAGCGCTTCTTTTTGGGCTTTGCCCAGGTGTGGTGCGACAACACGCGCGAGCAAATGGCGCGCATGATGGTGAAGGTCGATCCGCATTCGCCGGACAAGTTCCGCGTGAATGGGACGCTGCCGAATTTCGAGAAGTTTGGCGAGGCCTTCAGTTGCAAGCAGGGAACGCCGATGTATCCGGCTGCGGGCGTTGCTTGCCGCGTCTGGTAGCTCTTCTCGCACATGACTGGAAAGGCCCGGCAGCGACGCCGGGCCTTTCCGCGTCTGTGGAGCCGCTATCATGGAAAGATGCATCGCGTTCATGTATTGACGACCGGCGGAACCATGGAGAAGCGCTACGTGGAAAGCGACGGATTGATGCAGAACACCGAATCGCAGATTCCGCGCTGCCTGGGCCGCCTGCGCTTGCCCGAGGCCGAGATCACGGTAGAACCGCTGATGAACAAGGATTCTTTGCTGATGACGGACGCGGATCGCGGCAGCATTGCGGACCACGTCGCGGCGGCGATCAATCTGGGGCGGCCAGTCGTGGTGACGCACGGTACGGACACGATGGTGGAGAGCGGCCTTGCGGTGGCGGCGAGGCTGCCCAATCTGCAGTTGCCCGTGGTGTTTACCGGGGCGATGACGCCGTTCGGCATCGAGGGGTCCGACGCCATGCAGAACCTGACGGAATCGCTGCTGGCGACGCGATTACTGGGTGGCGGCGTGTGGCTGGTGTTCCATGGCGAGGTGTTTCCCATTGGCGAGGTACGGAAAGATCGAGAGCACAGCCGCTTTGTGCGGCAGCCGAGGCAAGGTTGACGCAGACGCTGCAAAGGGAAACAGGTAAACTGGATTCGCGTGCGGGAGTGGCGAAATTGGCAGACGCACCAGACTTAGGATCTGGCGGAGCGATCCGTAGGGGTTCAAGTCCCCTCTCCCGCACCACGGCTTAACTTGCAGTGCATGCCGCGCCGATACGGTGCGGACGACAGAAACTCGGTGCGGTTCGCCGCACCCACATGGCTGTACGGCATCCCTCGCGGATGTACGCTGCGCAGCACGTTAGAACAAAGGAACAACGATGAGCGATCAACAGGAACCGACAATCCGCGTGACCGAGTCGGAAGATTACAACGATCTGTACGCGAACAGCGTGCAGATTCGCATGAGCGTGTGGGACTTTCAGCTGGTGTTCGGCACGATGCAGAGCGCGACGCCGGAGGAAGTGAACTTCACCAGCAAGCAGGGCATCTACCTGAGCCCGCAGCAGGCGAAGGCGCTGTTCAATATTCTGGGCCAGAACCTGGCGCAGTACGAAGGCACCTTCGGCGAGCTCAAGCTCGAGCCCCAGTTCAACGGCCAGGGCGGATCGGTCAACTAGTCTCACCGCACAGCTTTGCGGTTGTGCCTGATCGCAGGCGGGCAGGGTTGAGGCGGGTGTGCCGCCTTCCCTGCTTGCTCTGCAATCGTCTTCCAAGCCCGTTCATGATCTCTTCTCGCCTCGACCGCCTCTTTCAGGCACCTTCCTGCGCCCAACTATTCGTCTAGACCTGATGCTCCGTTCCGTGAAGCCCGCACCCTCGCCGCAGCAGCCGCTTTGGCTGGTGTTCGCTCCGGTATTCATGCTGGTGTACCTGCTGCACCTTACGCTGTTGCGGCTGCCCTATTTCTGGGATGAGGGGGGATATTATATTCCCGCGGCGTGGGACTTTTTTCGCCTGGGCACGCTCATTCCACAAACCACGCTAAGCAATGCGCATCCGCCGCTGCCGAGTATCCTGCTGGCGGCATGGTGGAAGCTGACGGGATTTCACATCTACAGCACGCGGCTGTTCGTGTGCGTCGTAGCGAGCGTCGCCTTGGTTGCGGTGTTTCGCCTGGCACGTCTGCTTGCCAATGAGAGCACGGCATGGACAGTGCTTGCGCTGACCGCCATCTACCCCGTGTGGTTCGCGCAGAGCACGCTGGCGCATGCCGATATCTTCGCCGCCGCCTTCACGCTATGGGCAGTGTCATTTTACGTGCAACGGCCCGATTGGGTGGCGGGTACGCCGCAGATAGTCTCGAGCGCGATCAGCGCGGGCGTGCTGTTTTCGCTGTCGGCACTCAGCAAAGAGACGGCCATTGTCGTGCCGGCGGCGCTGTTCTGCTACGAGGCATGGCTGACCTGGCGTGACGCCCGGGCCGACACGCATCTTTCGACGAGAAGGCACCGTCCTTTTCTGATTGCCACGGCCGCGCCACTGCTGCCGCTGCTCGCATGGTATGCGTACCACCACGCAAAGACTGGTTTTACCTTCGGGAACCCGGAGTACCTGCGGTACAACGCAACGGCGAATCTTTCTCTGGCGCGTGTTCTGCTGTCGCTGTGGCACCGGCTCATCCACTTGACCGTGCACATGAACCTGTTCGTGCCGGTACTGCTCACGCTTGCCGTGCTGCTGCTACCAAGGGAACGCGCCAAGCCTGCGATTGCGCGAGGTGCCGTGGGTGCGCTGGTAGTCGTTCTGCTGGTGCACTGGATGGCATTTGCCGTGCTCGGTGGCGCGCTGCTTACGCGGTACCTGCTGCCGGCGTACCCGTTGCTGCTGATGCTGTGCGTGGTGGTGTGGCAGCAGCGCACGCGGTGGTGGCCGGCGGTTGCTGTGCTGTCGCTGGCAGCATTCGCGATTGGCTGCCGGGTGAACCCGCCGTATCCCTTTGCGCCGGAAGACAACCTGGCCTACCGTGACATGATCGTGCTGCACCAGCACGCCATCCATGAGCTGCAGGCGCGCTATCCCACCGCAACGGTGCTTACTGCATGGCCTGTCGCGGCAGACCTGCAGCGGCCGGAACTCGGCTACGTGCACACGCCCATGAAGACGACGGAGCTGCAGAACTTTAGCGCGGAACAGGTGCGCAAGGCGGCGGAAGAACCCGGTCGCTATGATGCAGCGCTCGTGTTTTCCACGAAGTACAACCCACCAGCAGGCGGGATCAACCTGGCGGCGAGCCATGCCGACAGCGATGCGCTGTACTTCGATGCGCATCGGGATCTGCTGCCGGACGAAGTTGCACGCATGCTGGGCGGCCGCGTTGTGTGGCAGCAGCAGATGCATGGCCAGTGGGCAGCGGTGCTGCACTTCGACCGCAGCTACGACGCGGAGGGCGAGGTGCCGCCAAGGAGCACACCGCGCGACTCGGCCAAACTATAATGCCCAGAGTGCGCATGCGTCGAACACGTGGTTCCCTGTGGTTCTTCTTTCTTCTATTGTGCCTTGCGCGTGTGCCGATGGCGCGTGCCCAGGCAGATGCCGGTGGCCGCGTTCTTCTCGTTCTGCCTTTCGACAATCGCACTGGCCAGCCGGGACTGGACTGGATCGGAGAATCGTTCGCCGAAACCATCGATCAGCGGCTCAGCTCGACCGGCTACCTGACGATTTCGCGGGACGATCGCGACTACGCGCTCGACCACCTTGGCCTGCCTCTCGGCTTCCGACCGTCGCGCGCCACGACCATTCGCATCGCGCAGACGCTGGACGCGGAGTACGTGGTCGTCGGCCACTTCAGCATGGACGGACAGCGCGTTGTGGCGCAGGCGCAGGTGGTGCAGGTGAATCAGCTCCACATGAGCCCGCCACTGGAAGAGTCCACCGATTTGAAGCACCTGCTTGAGTTGGAAGATGCCATTGCCTGGAAGTGCGCGAGGCAGATCGACCCGAAGTTTGCGGTGGCGCTGGGCACGTTCATGGCGGCATCCGGCAACATAAAACTCGATGCTTACGAAAGCTACATTCGCGGCATCACGACACAGAATAACGACGAGCGCATCAAGCGACTGAAAGCCGCGGTCGCCAGCGACCCGAAATATACGGCCGCACTGCTCGCGCTGGGCAAAGCACAGTACGCCGGACGCGATTACGATGCCGCCGCCGCAACACTGGCGAAGGTGCCGATGAGCAGCCCCGCGGCGCTGGAGGCGAACTTCTACCGTGGGCTGGCCCGGTTCAACTTCGCCAAGTACGCCGAAGCCGAGGGTGCCTTTGCTTTTGTCGCGAGCAAGCTGCCTCTCCCCGAGGTCGTCAATGATGAAGGCGTCGCGCAGGCCCGGCAGAAGAAAGATGGGAGCGTGCTGATGCAGCGGGCCTCGGCCGATGACCCGCAGGATGCCGACTACCACTACAACGTCGCCGTGGCGTTGCGGCGCAAGGGGAATCTGGCAGGAGCCAAGGCCGAAGCGGAACAGGCTGCCAAGCTGCGCCCCTCTGACAACGAAATCAAGACGCTGCTGTCGGCGTTGAGTGGCACCGCGCCCGCATCTGGCACCTTCGACCCGCAGGAACGACTTCGGCGCACTTACTCCGAAGCCGGCGTACGCCAGGCCGCCTTCCAGGTCGACCAAATGCGCCTAGCAAAGAGCGCAACCCTGCCGCCCGCGGAGCGTGCCGCGGCGCTGGCACAAAGCGGCCGGGAGTATCTGAACGCCGGGCTGATGCTGGAAGCGGAGCGCGAGTTTCAACAAGCCATTGAGGCCGATGGGCAATCGGCCGCTGCGCACCTGGGCCTGGCGGAGGTGCGTGAGCGATCCGGCAATGGACCGGAGGCACGCAACGAGGCAGAGCAGTCGGTTCGCCTCAGCCCTTCCGCACCCGCGCTGTTACTGCTGGCGCGGCTTGATTTGCAGGCCGGCAACTTGCCCGCAAGCGCGGCCAATGTAACACGGGCGCTCGCCCTGGAGCCACGTAATGCCGCCGCACTCGATCTTAGAAAGAGGCTGGCGGCCAGGGGCCAGGCGCTGCCATGAGGCGTCTGAAAACCTATTGCCTCATGTTTGTGGCCCTGCTGTGCGCCATGTCCATGCGAGCCGCAGATGGCCGAGTGCTGTCGCCGACGCCGCCTGCCGCGGGAAAACCGGGGTCGAGCCGGCCGCTCATCGTGGAAATCATGATGCACGACACCCTGCAGCAGGTAAGCGCAGAGAACTTTCGCTCCACGATGCAGGCGGCAAACGCGCGAAAGCCTGCGGCGATCCTGGTGAACCTGAGTACGCCCGGAGGTGTGCCGGCCAGCGCGGCAGCCATGGCTGAGGTCATCGAGCACTCCCGCGCGCCAGTAATTGTCTTCATGCGCGAACAGGGTACGCATGTAAGCGGCGAGGGCTTGCAACTGCTACAGGCCGGCGATGTGCGCGTGATGAGTTCTGGAACGGCGCTGCAGCCCTCACTGGCGGTAACAGAAATTCCGAAGGCGTCGACCTTGCAGGACAGCGCCGCCCTGCTTGCCGCCCTGCAGGAGAGCGCCCTGCGACATGGGCGACCGACGGGGCCTTTGCCTGCGCTACTGGAAAGCACGGAACCGGTGAGCGCGACCGATGCGCTGGGGATGCAGGCGATCGACATGATCGTGCCCAACGAGGAGCACCTACTCGATCGCTTGAACGGCGTGACGATCCATCGCGCCAATGGGGAAACGGCAGTTCTGCATCTGCGGGACGGCTTTATCGCCAACATGCCCATGACGCTGCGCGAGCACATGATGCGGGCGCTGATGAACCCGGACCTGACCGTGCTTCTGCTCGCGCTGGGTGGCCTGCTGCTGTACCTGGAGATCAATACCCCGGGTGGCGTAGTACCGGGTGCGGCGGGCCTGCTACTCGTGCTGCTTGCCGTGTACGCGCTCATGCAGATGCCGCTGCGGTGGGAAGGTCTGCTGCTGCTCGCCGTTGCCGGCCTGCTGCTGCTGCTGGAAGCATACTTCCAGCGTGGAAAATGGTTGGCCGTGTTTGCCATGCTGACCCTTGTGGTCGGCCTGCGCATGCTGGTGCGCGCGCCCATTCCGGAGATGGAAGTGAACTGGGGCACCGCCATCGGCGCAGGTGTCGGCTTTGGCGGCATCACGGCCGGCCTGCTGCTGCTAGGCCTCAAGGCGCGCCGGTCCAAGGTACGTACCGGTGCAGAGGCGATGCTGGGGTGGTTTGCCGTGACGCACACGCCGCTTGCGCCTGAGGGAGAGATCCTGGTGCGCGGAGAGTTGTGGCGCGCGCGTCTAAGCGGTTCGGATGCGTTTCTCGCCGCGGGTGAGTCCGTGAAAGTTGAAGGTGCCAGGGGAGCGGTGCTGGACGTTGCGCCCTTGCCGAACCTGCAGGGCAACGCATAAGACCTGTTTACAAGACAGCTTCCTTGCGCAGACCCGTCTTGGGGATAAATTCGTCCAATACCGCACACGGATCTCTGCGCATTTCCCGGTTCATGGGGGGCGGCAGTCACGTAAACTGAGGTACGAACCGGTGTAGCCATGCCGGCATGAGGTTTTGCAGTCGATGCAGTTTCGTTTCGTAGGGATCGCTCTTCTTTCAGGTGTTGCCATGGCAGCGCAGGCACAAACCGCGACGACCGCGCAGACACCCCTCCAGCGCTTTCTCGATCACTTTGACCTGGGCATCTCTGCTGTGGGCATCGTGAACGGCGACGTCAGCGGCCCAACGCAGAACACTTCTGTTGCCGCGCAGCCCACGCTCGGCATTAGCGGCAGTTCCACGGTTGGCGCGCTGGTAACGCTTCGCGGGCAAAAGTCGCCCTACGTTGGCGGTGAGTTGAATTACAGCTACAGCCGTTATGCGGATACGTATACCTTCACGGCAAACCCTGCCAGCACCTCTAGTCCGCTCAACTTCCGGGAGCAAAGCACGGTCAACGAATACACCATCGGTTACCTGGCGAAACCGCCGCACCCGATTTTTGGGGCGCAGCCGTTTGTAGGTGGTGGCGCGGGCAGTATCGAGTTCAAGCCGACCACGAATGGCGGCGGCAACCTGCCAGTGCAGGCCCGGGCGGCGTATTACTACAACGTGGGTCTCGAAAAGCCGGTACTGACCGACTTCGGTCTGCGGGTAGGCGTGCGCCAGATCTTTTTTCTTGCACCAGACTTCGGGCAAAATTACCTGACCATCAAGAAGTACACGTCGACCTTTGAACCGACAGTCGGCTTTTACTACCACTTTTAACCCGCGTTGCGGCACACGACAGTGCTGCCGTTGAGAAAGCACGATGAACAGTTATACCGACGACCCTGAGGATGATGTGCGGTTGCCTTCGCGTGGCTCCGAGCGACGCGCCGCACCACAGCAGGAGTCGCACGGAAACGCCGAACAGGATCGTGAATTCACCCTGAGCACAGGAACGGTGCTCGGCATCTTTTTCGCGCTGGCGCTCCTCTGCGCCGTCTTCTTCGGCTTCGGCTACACCATGGGCCGCAAGAGTGGACAGGCCACGGCGGAAGCGAGCACTTCGACTCCTGCCGCGGCCAGCGAAGTCGCCGCCACCAAGTCATCGCCAGGTGTGCCGGCCATCCAAGCCATTCCGGGATATTTGTCGCAGAGCGAGGCAGACGCGGCGAACCGGAGCTCGGCGACGCAAACGTACAAGGCCCCTACAACACTCGGCTCCGCGACCACCGTTGTGGTTCCAACGGCAACCGCCAACGTGGAATCACCGGCAAAGCCGGTACGGGCTGCGGCTTCAACGACCCAAGCGGTGACACCATCGCCGACACCGAAACCGGTACCTGCCCCCGAAAAGAAACCTGTCGGTGCGAATGCGATTGCCCCGATATCAACACTTGCAGTAACCGGTGCCACGACGAGTTACGTGCAGATTGCCGCAGTCAGCCACCAGGAAGATGCGGATGTGCTGCTGAGCGCGTTGAAGCGTCGCGGCTATGCCGTGTTTACCCGGCCCGGGGAGAGTGACCGACTGATTCACGTGCAAGTCGGGCCATTCGCTTCGAAAAAGGATGCGGAGGCGATGCGCCAACGGCTGCTTGGCGACGGGTATAACGCGATCGTGAAGTAAGTTCGCGTCCAATCGCTACTCACCCTCGTTGATTCATGCGCAAGCGTCGGCTTTTAGCCGGCGCTTTGCTCTTCAATCTCATTGGCGACGGGATGCATGTACAGCGGCAGCGCCTCCAGCATGGACGCACGCACCGCCGCGACCAGATCATTCCGGCGTGGGTACGCTGCCGGCTTGATCGCAGGCTGAAAGCGGATGTGCACGATACCCGGATGAACGGCCGCGCTGCCCTTGCGCAGCATGGTCTCCGTTCCCCAAATGGCGATGGGCACGATGGGTGTGCCGGTAGACTGCGCCATGGCAAACGGGCCGCGCTTGAACGGCAACAGGCGACCCGTGCGTGAGCGCGTACCCTCGATAAAAATCAGCAGCGACAACCCATCCTGCAGCACCTGCGCGGCCTCCTTGGCACTTCTCATGGCAGACTCGCGCGAGCCATCGCGATCGACCGGGATAAACCGCCCCAGGCGCATGGCCGTGCCCAGCAGCGGAATGCGCATGAGCGATCGCTTAAGCATGACGACGGGCATGCCGGGAAGCATGGGGATGAGGGCCGGCGGGTCCAGATTGCTGACGTGGTTCGGCATGTACAGGACGGCACAGCCCGCGGGAATGTGCTCGCGGCCCTGCACGTCAAAGGTGATGCCTGCTGCACGCAAACCTGCGTTGGCGATCCACTGGCCAGTGCGGTAGAGCGGCCCCATGCGGCGGGTCAGCAGCGTCCACGGCACCAGGACGAGTCCCGTGGGCAGACCGAGGCCGACGAAGACGAGAAGCATTTTAAAAGTGGCGAACATGGAGCGGCGATTCCTTGATAGTCCTCTTTGGATTATCGCTCTGCTTGCAAGAAGGCTAGAACAGCCGCAGTACTGACGGCCCATTCAGAGATGAGGTGCCCCTCCTCCGTCATGATTGCTCGATCTGGAGTGTGCTGGCTGATCCCTGCGGGATCAGTTCCGGTCGGCAGGTTGTCGCCCCAAAGAATCCGGTTATGAAAGTAAACGATGTGCCCATCAAGGTATGCGTCCCACACCTCCGTGTTGGCTCTGAAAAGCAGATCAGGAAGGTCAACGATCAGAGTCACTTTCATCTGATCTGCGAGTAGTAGCTTCAGTTCCCTTTTCCAATGCGCCTCATAATCAGACTTATCCCACACAGCCAAGGCCGCAACAAAGCCCTCTGGGTTTGCATCGCCAAGGATGAGTTCACCAAACGCTGCGGAAGCACTTGGATCATCGTACGGATACTCCACCGGGACATTCGCAAAACTGATTGCAAACATAAAATTCCTAAGTCAAATGTTGATCAACGTCACACTTGGCATAGCCTATGAAAGACATGGAAGAACTACTCTGTGCCATCCGGAACCCGCGTCTTGAGTGGAATACAGAGTGCTGCCAGAAGTACCGCACGCGCGTCGAAGACACGCTGTCGCAACACGGATTCATGCCGTTGCAACGTGTGCTTCGATGGCGTGCGGCAGCTTGGTGTAGATATCCCCGAAGCCGCCGTTGCTGAGGATAGCGATGACGTCGCCTTCCTGCAGGGTGGTGGCGAGCGTAGAGGCGATGGCGTCGGCATCGGCGAGCAATTGGGCGGGGATGCCGAGGCGGTTGAGGGCGTGCACGACGCGGGTGGGCTCGAGGCGCTCTTCGGCGGGAATGGATTCCTGCTTGAAGACAGCAGCAAGCACGACCTCATCCGCGGCAGAAAGGCTGTCGACGAGGTCGCCTTCGAAGACATTGCGGCGCAGGGTGTTGCTGCGCGGTTCAAGAACACACACGAGGCGGCGGCCGGGGTAGGCGGAGCGGAGCGCGCGAAGAGTTTCGCGGATGGCCGTGGGATGGTGCGCGAAATCGTCGATGACGGTGATGCCGCGAACCTCCGCGCGGACCTCGAGCCGGCGCTTAACGGAGCGGAAGGTGCGCAGAGCTTCTTCGATGGCACTAGCCGGGATGCCCTGCCCCGCGGCAAGTGCGGCGGCGGCGGTGGCGTTGAGGGCGTTGTGTTCGCCGGCCATGGGTAGTTCGAGGCTGGCGAAGTGCTGGCCTTGGCGGAGGAGCGTCCAGTGGCTGGTGCTGCCGGGCTGGAAGCCGACGATCTGCCAGTGACTGCTGGGCTCAAAGCCGTAGCGTTCTACCGGGCAGAAGGCGCGGGCGACGCATTCCGTTACGTTTTCGCTGCGGTCATAGGCGACGATGCGGCCACGACGCGGCAGGAGGTTCACCAGGCGCTTAAAGGCGGTCTTGACCTGGGCAAGGTCGGCGTAGATGTCGGCATGGTCGAACTCGACATGGGTGAGGATGAGCGCGTCGGGAAAGTAATGCAGGAACTTGGGTCCCTTGTCGAAGAAGGCGGTGTCATACTCATCGCCTTCCAGGACGAAGGGCCGCGTGTCGGGGTTGACGCGATAGCTGTTGCCGAAGTTTTCCGCCACACCACCGACAAGGAAGCTGGGGGCATACTCCGGCTGGGTGCGCGATGCCACCTCGTAGATCCACGCGAGCATGCTGGTGGTTGTGGTCTTGCCATGGGTGCCGCTGACGACGAGCGGCTCACGCGTGCGCAGAAACTCGTCGTGGATCATGGCAGCCATGCTACAGAACGGAATGCGACGGTCGAGCACGGCTTCCAGTTCCGGGTTCCCGCGGGAGATGGCGTTGCCGACAACGACGAGGTCGGGCGTTTCCTCCAGATGCGCCTCGCGGTAGGGCTGCAGCAGGGGAATGCCCATGGCGGCGAGCTGGTCGCTCATGGGCGGGTAGGCGCCGGCGTCGGAGCCTGTAATGCGATGGCCCTGGGCCTGCAGCATGCCGGCGAGCGAGGCCATGGCGGTACCGCAGATACCGATGAGATGAATGTGACGGCGCGGGGAGTCGGTGTACGGCATCGGTCCAGTTTAGAGAATGACGGCGGCTTCGAGGAGACGCAGGGTTGGTTCGGCGGTGAGGTCGAGTTCTGCCTGCACGTTCAGCGGCAGGGTTCGGTTGGGGGTGTCGACGTGACCGCACTGAAGACCGATCATCACGGGACCGGTGAAGTCTGCCAGGCGATGAAGAAGGGCCTGCTCAAGCAGTTCGTTTTCGTGCGCGCGTGCCTCGGGGTCGGTCGCGGCCAGGCATTGCGCCATATTGCCGAAGACGATGGCCCGCACGTTGTCAAGAACACCGGCGTACTGCAGATGCAGCAGCATGCGGTCCCACTGGTAGGGCTTGGTGCCGACTTCTTCAAGAAAGAGGATGCCTGGCCCGGCAGGTGGCTGGAGTGCGTACGGCGTGCCGAGGGATTCGATGAGCAGGGTGAGACAGCCGCCGAAGAGTTGGCCCTGCACCTTATTTGCAGCTTGCCCCCCCGTCTTTGACGCAAGACGTGGGCCAACCGGTTTCAGCAGGCGCAGGCCGTCTTGCGGGCCAAGTGTCCAGGGTTCGGTTTGGGTCAGAGCGGCGTTGAAGCTGCGGAGATCAACACCCTCCTTGACCCAGTCGCCACGAGCAAAATCCGGCGAGAGCATGGGCGCATAGAAGGTCGTAAGCCCGCAGGTTTGTGCCAGCCAAAGGTGCAGCGTGGTGTGGTCGCTGAAGCCGAGGAACGGCTTGGGATTGTTGCGGATGAGATCGGCGTCGAGCAGCGGCAGGAGTTCCGCGCTGCCCCAGCCGCCGCGAATGCAAAGAATCGCATCGATGGCCGGATCGGCAAAGGCAGCGTTCAAATCCGCGGCGCGCTGAGCGGCGGTGCCGGCATAGTACAGCGGTCCCCTGGCAAGGGCGTTGGCGAACACGACAGGCTGGTAGCCAAGGGTGCGCAGGCGGTCGAGGCCGAGCGCGACCAAGTCGGGCTTCGGCGTGCTCGCAGGCGAAACGATGGCGATGCGCGCATCACGCTTCAATGCTTGGGGCTTGGTCACGCGGGCGGCGTCGCGGTCGCATTTGCCTGCCCAATGCAGATGATCTCTGCCGGTCCAGTCAGGCGCATGGGCTGGTCGTTGACGGGCCAGTCCACCTGCTGGGTGCCGCCCAGGTTGGTCGCGCTCAGGCTGCGCGCGCCGCCACGCAGAGCAATGGTGGCGGCAGCGGAAGCGCAGGTGCCGGTACCGCTGCTGGTGGTCGGCCCAACGCCGCGCTCGTAGATGCGGAACTCGATCTCACCGTCGCTCAGCACGCGGACGAACTCCACATTGGTGCCGTGCGGAAAATCCGGATGCGTACAGAGGTATGCACCGAGCGCTTCCCACGGATGGGCACAAACGCGGAAGTCCGGGTCGTCCGTGAACACGATAAAGTGCGGGTTGCCAACATCGACAGTCGCGCCTTCCACCTTTCCGATGCCTTCCACGACGACGGTTTTTTCCGTGATGGCGGGGATGCCCATGTCAGTGGCGATCCTGAAATGCTCGCCGTCGCGCTCAAGGATGTGCGAGGTCCGAGGTCCGCCGCCAGTCACCAAGGTGGACTGCTGCAGGCCTTCGTCGTAGGCGAGCCACGCCGCCACGCAGCGGGTGCCGTTGCCGCTAAGTTCAGCTTCGGAGCCATCATGATTGAAGAGGCGCAGGAGGTGCTCGCCGTCCGGACGGCGATCTAAGAATTCCACGCCATCCGCACCGACCCCGAAGTGACGCGAGCACAGTGCGCGCGCAATGGTGGCATGGTTGCCGCCGGCGTGCGCCTCGTCGACGATCAGAAAATCATTCCCGCAGGCGTGCGCTTTGATAAACGGAATCATTGGTTTCCTTTGAACCTGTCGGAGCGATAAATGCGTGCGCAGGGTTGGCCGGTGTGGCACAGGATTTCGATTTCGCTCAAGCCCTCCGGATGCGCCTTCACGGCCTCGAACACCGGGTCCGGATCCTGCTTGTTGTCGAGCGCGATGACCAGACTGGCATGCCCTGCGGGATCTTTGCGCGCGGCGTCGAAGGCTTGCGAATCCAGCGGGCTCACCAGCCGCTTCAACGGAATACCCGCGTCCTGCACCGCGCCGATGTGGTCGTTGGTGTTGAACAGGATGACTGCGTTTGGGCCCGCGCGCTCCATCTCCGCCGCCAGCTCCTGCTCAAACGGGATGCGTGTGCGCGAGTTGACCACCGCTTCGTCAAAGACCAGCGGCGGCCGGCCAACCCACGTCCACGGGTGTTGGTGCATGGCCCGCAGCACGGTGCCCGCCGTGCCAAACATGAGTACCGTATTGGCCACAATCGCGAGCAGCGATGCGGGTACCAGCGCATCCGCCAGCCATAGCCTTGTGGGTTTCTTCGCGCCAGGCAAGCTGTTTCCCGCGGCCTGTTTCCTCGTCCCTGTTTGGCGCAGCCAGGCCCATAGTCCCGCCATGGCAAGTGTGCCAAAAAGCGCGAATGCCGGCAGCAGCTCCATGCCGTAGCGCGAGTTGTACCATGCGTGCGGATAGACCTGCGGCAGAAAGATCGGCACCGATCCCCACGCGATGGAGTACATGTAAAACGGCAGCGGCATCCACAGCAGCAGCGCAACCCGGTTAGTGCGCGTACGCCATAGCAGCCAGGTGCCGGCGATTGACCCGGCAAACAAGGAAAACCCCGTTTCGAATGCCGCAGCATCCAGTTGCGCCGCGCGCGTGTAATACAGAAAGGCGTACAGCGGATTGTGCCAGCCGTGGTACTTTCCCGCGCTGGGTGGCGACGTCTTGCGCAGGATGGCGGACGCGGAGTACGGGCCGCGCATGAAGTCGAGCCAGTCGCCCTCGTATTTCGCGTTGTAGCCGAACCACAGCAACGGCCCGGCAACGATGATCGCCGTGCTCCCCGCGAACGCTGCCGTCGTTTGCCGTCGCGTCTCTGCCTCACTGCGGATCCACGCCCACGCCAGCATGCACCAGATCGCCGCGCCCGCAATCCAGCCATCGTAGCGCGTCAGCACCATGGCAAACACCAGGCCCGACACCGCCAGCATGCGCATCGATGCGGTGTGCGTCTTTCTCTCGCGCAGCGCGTCCACCGCCTCCATCGTCATGACGGTCGACCACACCAGCAGCGCCAGAAACAGCGGTTCCGTCATAGCGGTTGTCGCCAAATAGAGCAGGTTTGGGTTCAGCGCAACGAACGTCGCCGCCACAAACGCCCATGCCGTCGGCATCAGCCGCCGCGCCAGCCGGTACATGCCCAGATTGCCCGCGATGTACGACAAGATCGACGGCAGCGCGCCCGCAAAACCGTTCTGCCACCAGTCCATGCGCTGCACGAACGGCACCATGAGCAGGTGCGGCAGCGGCAGCCAGACGCCGCCCAGTTGCCCAAGCCCGGGGTAGCGCGCATCCAGAATGCGGCGCGCGATACCCATGTGCGCCACGGCATCGCCGTACAGCAGCAACCAACCGTTCTTCGCGCACACCAGGAACGCCAGAAAGCCGAGCACCACCGATGCCATCGCAACCGGAAATAACTCCGTGCGATGCGCGGGGTAGATGCCGTCCGGCGTGCGGTTGGCGAAGCCGGGTGGCAGGGTGGCGCGGCGTGAGGTCGGCCGCGGCGTACGCGTGCGAATCTGGTTGCCGCGAGGTGCGGTTGTGGTGCGGGATCGGGCCATGATGTCTGCCGTTAGGTTACCGTGCAACGCGTCTTCCTAGCGGCAGATCGCCTCAAGCCGCGCGTAGGGCTTGTCCTTCTCCCCCGCGTCCACGTTGTGGATCGTGAGCAGCAGTTCGGTATACGATCCGCCATCGGCATCGCCACCCTCCGGATCGGTGCGGTAAGCCTTGTCCTTCAGCGCCTTAGGCATCGTGATGAAAGTAAAGCCTTTACGCCGATAGAGCGCTAGCAGTTCCGGCAACATCTTCGCGTCGAACGCGCCCAGGTGCATCAGCAGCACGTAGGGAATATCCTTGTGAAACAGCTTCTCCGACAGCTCACGATCGACATCGGTGTACTGCTCCGCCGTCTGTAAGTAGCTGTCATGCAGGTACTGGATGGCGGCGGTGTCCCCCTTAGCCACGCAGCGCGCGTACGGATCGTTCCACAGGTAGTCCTCAAAGTCCATGCTGACTTCGGCTATACGATAGCCGCGCGCCAGCAGGCCGGCACGCACCGCACGATGCTTCTCCAGCGTGTCGCCCTCATGCAGGTAGGGGTAGCGAAACCAACGCGAATCGCCGTGGTGGTCGAAGCGCTTCAGCACCGCCTCGTTCTTGTCCACATCCGCCAGAAACTGATCCGCCGTCAACGTGTTTAGGTCAGGATGCGACCAGGTGTGATTGCCCAGCGGCTGGTGCGCGTCGTGCCAGGCCTGCAGCACGCCGAGCGTTTCGGGCTCGTCGTCCACACTCTGCGCGTTGATGAAGCCGTAGACCTTTGGCATATGTTCGTGCTTCAGCGTCGCAAGAATCGAGTCGGTAAGCTGCTGCCGCGTGACGCCGGGCGGCAGGTCGCCGTGCGCCGGCAGGTCGTCAAAGGTGACGGCAAGTTTTTGCGCGGAAAGGATCGCCGCGCTTAGAAGCGCAAAGGCGAAGAGGGCATTGCGGAAGCGGGACATCGAACACTCAGAGTACGCGAAATCTGGAGGGTGCTGGCGGACAATTTCACGCCTACGCTCAGGTCCATCGGTACTTTGTGGAGGTTTGCCGCAGGATGCCCACGCCTCGACCATGAGACGTGAGCATCCAGACTTCTAGCCTAGACGTCGAGGTGGCTCAGTTCGCGGAAGGTCTGGAAGCGCTCGTCGATCTCCGCGCGCGTGGTGTTTTGGAGGCGCTCGGTGCCGAACTTTTCTACGGCAAAGCTGCCCATGACACCGCCGTAAAAGAGCGCCGTGCGGAAGACCGCCGGCGTGAACGCGGGCTGCGAGGCGATGTAGCCGTAGAAGCCGCCGGCAAAGCTGTCGCCCGCACCGGTTGGGTCGACGACGCTTTCCATCGGCAGGGCCGGTGCGCGGAAGGGCTTCGGCACCTCCGGCAGGTCGGGGAAAGATGCCGCGCTAAAGAACGCCGTCGCGCCATATTCCCCGTGCTTGATAACGAGCGACTTCGGCCCCAGCGCCATCACCTTCTTCGACGCCGCGACCAGGTTATGCTCGCCGCTCAACAGACGCGCCTCGGTGTCGTTAATGATCAGGATGTCGAGCTCTGCGAGCACCTTGTCCAGGTTCGCGCGGTGGTCATTGATCCAGTAATTCATCGTGTCACCGGCGACCAGCTTCACGTTCGGCATGGCCTGCCGCACCTGTAGCTGCAGCGTTGGATCGATGTTGGCTAGAAACAGAAAATCCGAGTCGGTATAAGTCGCCGGAATTTTCGGCGAAAACGTTCCGAACACATTCAGATCCGTTCCCAGCGTCTTGGCTTCGGCCATCGTACCTTCATAACTGCCCGTCCAATGAAAAGACAGACCATCGGCTTTCTCAATGCCGGCAATGTCGATATTTTTGGCCTTGAACACCGACTCTTGCCGCGACGTAAAGTCGGCCCCCACCACGCCGACAACACGCACCGATGTGAAGAAACTCGCCGCCAACGAGAAGTGAGTCGCGGCACCACCAAGAACCTTGTCACGATGACCGGACGGCGTGGTCAACGTATCGAATGCGACGGAACCAACTACAAGAATGCTCATGACACCTCATGGATGAGGGTACTCGATTACTCGCTCAGCACGAAGCAGGCGCAGGATGCCGGTGACCGGGAAAGTGACAACAAAACGGACATGGCACCGAAGCGTCGGGATGGAGCTTGGCACACAGAATGCGATCCTGGCCATTCGCCCGGACATAAAGTTCCGCCGACAACAACATGCCGGTCACCGGTGCGACGAAATAAATCCACAGCGCCGTGTATGTGTGGGCAAAAAGTGCGGAACCCACCGTGCGCGCGGGATTGATACTGAACCCCGAAACCGGCGCAAAGAAGAGTACATACAACGTAATCAGCACGCCCATGACATAACTTGTCGCGGGTGCCAGCTTCGGCCGGTTGCTCAGGGTCAGCACTACGCCCATGAGCAGGACCGCCATGAAGAACTCTGCGGCAAACGCGCCGGCGATCCCGAACGTGCCGGGAACCGTGACGACGTAGTCGACCTGTGGCAATCCCAGCCGGCGACTACCTAGAAGCAAGACGGCGACCCACACGCCGAACACACCACCAAGAAACTGGCCGACGACGTAGAACAGCGCGTCCCAGCACGCGATCTTCTTCAACCGTAAGTACGTCAGCGTAATTGCCGGGTTGAAATGTGCGCCAGAGCGCTTGCCCATGTACGAATGGATGATCAACACGGCCGTGCCGCCCATGGTGCAGCCCATCAGAAATCGCCGCAAGGTAGCATCCGGAAACCAACGCAAGACGGGCGACGCGGGATCGTACAGCAACAGATCAAAGGCACACGCGGAGAGCATGAAAAGTGCGAGTTCCAGCCCCTCATACAGGTACAGCGGCCAATGGTTGCGCATGGCCGTAATGGCCGATTGGTCCGAAGCCGTGGGTGCGCCGTCGTGTCGATTTTCGCTCACTACGGCTCCTGTAATGTTCGGAAGAGCGGGTTTCCATACCGTGTTACGGGAGATCAAAAGGGGGAAGCCACGTGTTTGACTTATCCCCCTTTTTTCCTTCGACTCATTCCTCGTACTTATCCAAAAAGATCGCCAGCTTCTCGCGTGTGGCCGCAGGAATGAGCTTCTTGTCCGTCATGATGGCGTACTTCAATGCGCTGGATGCCGCCGATGCGGAGTTATCCGCAGGCAGCGCACGGATAGCACCGGCAAGTACCTTCTGCGCATTCGCCGTGTTCTCGTGAATGACCTTGATGACCTGGTCGACCGTGACGTCGTCGTGACCTTCGCGCCAGCAATCGTAGTCCGTCACCATGGCGAGTGTGGCGTAGCTGATCTCCGCTTCGCGCGCCAGCTTGGCCTCCTGCAGGTTGGTCATCCCGATTACATCCGCGCCCCACTGTCGGTAGAGGTGCGACTCGGCGCGCGTGGAGAACTGCGGGCCTTCCATGCAGACATAGGTGCCACCAAGTTTGCCCACCACATCTGCATCCGCACAGCCCTGCGCGAAAGCCTGGCTCGCAATGGAGCAGACTGGGTCGCCAAACGCCACGTGTCCCACGATGCCATCGCCAAAGAACGTCGCATTGCGTGCAAACGTGCGGTCGATGAATTGATCGGGAATGACGAAATCCGTCGGCTTGTGCTCTTCCTTGAGCGAACCCACGGCTGACACCGACAGTATGAAGCTGACGCCCAGCTTCTTCATCGCGTAGATGTTCGCACGAAAATTGATTTCCGACGGCAAAATGCGGTGGCCGCGGCCGTGGCGCGCCAGGAATGCCACGCTGCGGCCCTCCAGGGTGCCGAGCACGATGTTTTCGCTGGGTGCGCCGAACGGCGTGTCGACGGTGATCTCCATGGTGCTGGTGAGGCCGGGCATGGTGTAAAGTCCGCTACCGCCGATGATGCCGATGTCTGCGTGTTGCACTGTGGTGTTCTCCTGCTCGCTACGATGTGATGCGCCGTTCGTTAGTGTACCCGCCGTCTCAGCGAGTCAAGCGTTCTATGGACGTTTGGCTTGCATCTGGAATACCGAGCGCATTTGATCGCTGCGTGTTCGGGCTCACGCGCGTGCCGAACGCGCCGAGCATGGCGGCGAAACTAGGGGTTAATTCCCGGCGCGGTGCCTGCGTCTGTGCGGTCTGGATCGGTCCAACACCCTGCACATCGCGCATCTTCATTTCAAGCTGCCGCGCAAGCATGCGATCGAAGCCCTCGCTCACAAAGACGGTTTTGTCCACCAGCGATAGCACAACGTCACCCTCGGGTGTCGTATACGTCTGGCGATCGGGGGAGCCGTCCGGATCTTTCACCGCTTGCAGGTGGTCGTACTTGCGCGGCAGTTGCGCGGCGTACACCCGCATGAAGGTACGGGCGGAGTCCTCGTTTTTCCAGCGGCTCAGGTAGAGCAGACCCAACGATCCGGTGGTCCTTCTTTCTGCCGGCGTCGCGGACTTCTTTTGCGCGGCGAAGTAGATGCCGCCGTCCCACGCCTCGGCCAGCGGGCCGGCGATCTGCTGGCCGCCAAACAACTCCGCCGTCATGCGCACGTCGAGCTCGCCCATGACACCGATGTCGTACGGCGTCCAGGCCTTGTCCAGCAGTGGGTGCACGTCGGGCATGGCAAGAATCGGCACCGGAGTATGCGCCAGATACTCGTCCGGGTGCAAAATTTCGTGCGAACTGGTTGGCGGATGATCAAGCGCGCCGGCGAAGGCGATCGCCGTGCTCCCATGAATAAGCAGCGCCTGCTCGAACGCAAGACCGCCGGTATAGGGAAATAGCAGCGACTGCTGCAGCACCAGCGGCGCGCGCGACAGGATGGGTGAGCTGCTGGTGTCGCCCGACACCTGCTGCAGCCGGTCGCCGATCTCCGGCACATCCTTCAGCGTCTTGCCCGAGTCCTTCAGGCCGTAGTCGACGAACGTCACCATCGCCTGTCCTTCCGTGACGGCCTGCCGCGCGGTAGACGCCTCGTCCGTCTGGATTTGCAGGTTATCGCCGCGTTCGTCGTGGCTCATATCGTTGGGCTGCGGGCTGCTCCATTTCTCCAGGCCCACCCGGTCGTCCTGCAGCGCGTGCGTCAGCTCATGCGCCATCACCGGCTTCTGGTCCTCGGGCTTTACCCAGTCCAGTACATTGACGGTGCGGGTTTTCGGATCATAGAAACCCGCCACCTGCTCGGTGAGCAGGCTCAACAGAAAGGGTTGCAGGTCGAAGTCGCGGTCCAGCAGGCCAAACTTTTTCAGCACCAGTTCCGCGCGCTGCATGCGCTTGGCGCCCTCGTCTTCAGCCATCTTGTCGTGCAGAATGCGGGTGACCTCCTCGCGCGTACGGATGACCCGCTTAATGGGGTGCGTGCTGGTCAGCTTCGTGTCTTTGCTCACAAACGCAAGGATGCCGTCAATCGAGCCAAGCAGTTCCGCTGCCTGCTGTTTGGACAGGTGGGTGTCGCCCGCATGCGTGCCCGTGCTGTCGGCGACGCGGGCTGCATCATTCTGGCCTGTCTTTTGCGCGCCCTCCGTGCCGACGGGTGGTGCCGGAACGGTGCCCGTGGTTTGCGCAAACGCCGACGCAACCAGTGTCGCGCCCAAGGCAAGATGGAACAGGGGACGTTGGAGAAGCAAACACCGGGAACGGACGATCAAGAAGGGAAACCTCGCGGGCGCGGTGACCGGCAGGCCTGGCGCGCCATCTATCCTTATGAGTGTAGAGGAGCTTTGAACCGCGATCATGCGTGAATCTTCAACATTGGACGGGACGAACGAAGCCGCCGCCGGGCTGCATGCTCTGCGCACCGCCGCTGCATGGATGCCGCTACGTGACACGGGATGGATCGCTGTGACAGGCGATGACCGCGTTCGCTGGCTGAACGGCATGGTCACCAACAGCGTGCAGGCGCTCACGACTGGCCAGGGTGCGTACACGTTTTTGCTCAGCGCGCAGGGTCGCATTCAAGGGGACGCCGTGGTGTGGGCAGAGGCTGACCGCCTGCTGCTGCAAACGGATCGCTCCCAGGTGCAGCCTTTGCTCGATCTGCTGGACCGCTTCATCATCATGGACGACGTGGAGCTTGCGGCCATCGAACGACATGGCATCGCACTTGCCGGGCCGGCTGCTGCAGCCGTTTTGGATGGCTTTGACTTGGCCGCGCCACAATTGGAACTGCACGCCCGCACGCTCCGCTGGCAGGATCAGGCCGCCACGGTGTTGCATGCGTACAGCCCCGTAGTTCCGCGTTACGAGGTCTGGTTCGACCAACAGCTAGGTGCCGATCAGATGACGGCTGTGCTTGCGTCAGAGGCCGAAGCTCCCACTACAAGTTTCGACTTGCTCCGCATCCTGGAGCAGCGTCCACGGTTCGCAGCCGCGGACGGTGCCGGAGACCTGCGGGACCGCGACCTGCCGCAGGAAACCGCCCAGGTCCGCGCGCTGCACTTCGCAAAGGGCTGCTATCTGGGCCAGGAAATTGTCGAGCGCATCCGTTCGCGCGGCCAGGTGCATCGCACCTTCACCGGCTTCGTCCTACATGGCGAACCTCCTGCCCCGGGTACGGAGTTGCTGGCCGACGGCAAAACGGTTGGCCTGCTGACCACCATAGCCTCCCAAGACATTGATGGCGAGCGGTTGGCCTTGGGCTTTGTACGCCGCGAAGCCATGGAACGTGGCACGCCGCTGCACTACGACGGCGGTGTCGCGGAACCTCGCGGGCCATCCCGCGCATCCTAAGCAACGAGATTGGTGAAGAGCAGAAACGGGAGACGCATGTCTGAGCAGGAAAAGCCTTTTGTGATCAATGACCGCCGCAAATTTCGAGCGGATGGAGAACTACGCGATCCCGCGCCGGCGTCACGCGCCCCGGACGAGCCGGTCGTGACCTCGCGCCCGACCGACGCCTTTGAGAGCAGCGCACGGGTTATCCCCTTTGCCGACGCGCACGCACGCGAGACGTCTGAAACCGCGCCGCGCGAAGAACATCGCGGTGGTCCCATCCCCATCAACTCGGCTCACCTGGTAACCCCCGTGCCGGAGCCGGAAGAGTTTGCACCACAGCAGGACGCTGCTACGCTAGCTAACCATGATGCGGATGAGACTCTGCCGCCGCCACCCACCGCGGAGGAAGTCGCACAGGTAAAAGCCGCCTACGAGGCTACCGCTGACCGGCTTGAAACCGTAATGCGTGCCACCAATCCCGGGGCGGAACACCTGCCGCCTATGGACTTTACCCGCCTGGTGCAGAGCATTTACATGAGTGCCATGATGCAGCTAGGCGCAGGCACGCCGCAGGGCGAGCAGGCACGCGTCGATTTGCTGGGCGCGAAGCAAAGCATTGACATGCTTGCCGTTATCGCCGACAAGAGTGAGCCCGGTCTTGTCGAAACCGAGGTCCGCCTGATCGAGTCAGCCCTGTTCGAACTGCGGATGGGCTTTCTCGAAATCACACAGATGCTTGCCCGCCAGGCGCAGGCAAAGCAGGGTACACCCGGTGCCGCACCCTTTGGAACGCCTGCCGGCGGCCCGCGCATCGTGACCTAGCGGTTTGAAGGAGACGAGTACCATCGAGTTGCGGGCGACCATGACGTTTTTAGGCACGGGCACGAGCATGGGCGTGCCCACGCTTGGCTGCGGTTGCGCCGTCTGCCATTCAACGGATGCGCGCGATCGCCGATCCCGTTCGTCGATCGCGCTCCAGTTCGGCGGCTATACGGTGCTGATCGATACTGGACCGGATTTCCGAGAGCAAATGCTTCGCGAGCACATCACCGGCATCGATGCAGTCTTCTATACCCATGGCCATGCCGACCACATCCTCGGCTTCGACGACCTGCGGCCGCTCACCTTCGGCAAACCGGGAACCACACCGCTGTACGCCGACGATGCGACGGCCGACATTCTTGAGCGCATTTTTGAGTACACCTTCCGCAAGGTCGATCGTTACCCGACCAGCGCCCGCGTCGACCTGCACCGGCTGTCGGCCGAACCGGGTACGTTCGTTTCCCTCTTCGGTGTGGAGTTCGAGCGCATCCCCATTACCCATGGCCGCAACACCATTGCCGGCTATCGCTTCGGGCAGGCCGCTTACCTTACCGACATGAGCGACATTCCGGAAAGCAGCCTCGCGCGCCTGCAAGGGCTCGACATCCTGGTGCTGGATGCTCTCCGTCGTGAGCCGCACCCCAGCCATAGCCACTTGGAAAACAGCATCCGCCTGGCACGGCAGATTGGCGCTAAACGCACGTACTTCACCCACATCTCCCATGATCTGGGCCAAGCCGAGCTTGATGCGGAATTACCGCCCGATATCCGACTTGCACACGACGGCCTGCGACTGGAGTTCCAGATCGCATGAAGACGGCCGTATATCTCGGAGCAGACGCGTTACCCGCCGGGTTTGGCCCGAGTGTTGTGACCATCGGCAACTTCGACGGTGTGCACTGCGGCCACCGCAGAGTGATCGAGACCGTGGTCGCCCGCGCACAGACGCTGGGCGTCCAATCCGTCCTCGTGACGTTCGACCCGCACCCTGCCGCCGTGCTGCGGCCGGACAAGGCGCCAAAGCTGCTGACCCTGCTGCCGGAAAAGCTGCGGCTGCTCTGCGCCCTGGGTCTGGACGCGGTCGTCGTTCTGCCGTTCACGACAGAGCTGCAGCAAACTCCACCTCGAGGCTTTGCCGAGTGGCTGCTGCAACGCCACCTGCGCGCGGTGGAGGTGCACGAGGGCGAGAATTTCCGCTTTGGCTATCAGGCGTCCGCCGACATCGACGGCCTAACCGCGCTCGGCCGCGATCTGGGGTTCACCGTCCGAACCTACGATCCGGTGGAAATCGACCGAGGGCCAGTATCGTCGAGTCGCACCCGAGCCAGCGTTGCCGCAGGTGACATGACGTCGGCACGCCACCTGCTCGGCCGGCCGTTTATGGTGTGCAGCACCCCTGCGCGCGGCCGCGGCTATGGTACCCGCTACGCCGTACCCACCGTGAACCTCGCGGCATACAGCGGCCTGCTTCCCGGCAACGGGGTGTACGTTACGGAGATGCTGATTGGCGAAGGCGATGCCGCTATCCGTTTCGACGGCGTCACCAACGTGGGCAACCGGCCCACTTTCGGCGCAGATTCCTTTGCCGTGGAGAGTTATCTGCTTCGCTTCCACCCGATCGCGATCGGCGAGGCAACACCGGTGCGGCTGACCTTCCTGCACAAGCTGCGCGACGAACGCACCTGGCCTTCGCCTGAGGCTCTGAAGGCGCAGATAGGACGCGACGTGACCCGGGCCGAGCGGTACTTTGCCCTACGCCACCTGTTCACTCGACAAACCGCTCGGGCTTACGTCTGAGGCGATGCTCCTGCTGCTGCGCTGATTGGCGGCGTCTGCGTGGCATACCGTTTGGGTGCCCATGGCGTCGGAGCAGCGAAGCCCGCCAAGTGTGTGTCACCCTGCCTCCCATCGAGCGCAGCTGTCGGCGGAGAAGCGACCGGTGCAGACGCGGGCGGCGGTGTGGCGTCTGGCGCGTCCGCGGGTGCGTCGTTTGCAGGAGGAGTCGTTGGGGTCGCCTTTGGCGTGGCATCCGGAGTGTCGTCTACATCGTCCGGATCTTCCTTAGGCTTGGCCGCTTTGTTCTCGGTGGAAGGCTCTGTCGGCGTCGTTGGCACATCCAGCTTTCGGATCGCGCCGGACGGGAACGACTCATTCGGCGTGCGCGCAATGGCCGCTTTCATGAATGCCGTCCATGCCGGCAGCGCCGCCTTCGCGCCGGTTTCTTTCTCCCCTAGGGTCTGGCGGTTGTCGAAGCCGATCCATGTGCCGCACGTGACAGACGGGCTGAACCCGACGAACCACGCATCGGTATACCCGTTTGTCGTTCCGGTTTTCCCTCCCAGTGGATGCTTCAACACCGCGCCCGCAGCGGCGGCCGTGCCATACGAGGGCACGGACTTCAGCAGCACCATCATTGTGCGCGCCGTCTCGACTGAGATCACTTCCGTGACTTTGGGCGCGACCGGCTTCAGCGGCAGGCCATCCGCCTGCACGATGCGCCGGATGACGTGCGGCTGAATGCGAATGCCATCGTTCGGAAAGACCGAGTACGCGCCCACCTGCTCGTCCAGCGTCAGCGATGCCGCACCCAGCGCGACCGGCAGGAACGGCGGAATCGTCTGCGTGATGCCGAATCGGTGCGCTACCTCAATCACCTTGCGGATGCCCACCCGGTTCGCCAGCTTCAACGCGGGAATATTGCGCGACTCTGCAAATGCCATCACCAGGCTCATGGCACCCCGATAGTTGGGCTCGTAATTATGCGGTGTGTACGGCCCATTTGGCGTGTAAAAGCTGGTCGGCGCGTCCACGACGATATCGTTCGGCTTCGCCCCGGCCTCAACTGCCGCAGTGTACACATAGGGCTTGAACGACGATCCCACCTGCCGCTCGGCCTGCGTCGCACGGTTGAACTGCGACAGGGCATAATCGCGGCCGCCTACCATCGCTAGCACCTCGCCATTGCTGTTATCCACCGCCATCATGCTTGCCTGTGCGCCGCTATCCTGCTGCAGCGAGGCGTGCATGGTACCAGCCCCGGTCGCATCTTCCAGCCGCACATAGGCGATGTCGCCCGGCTGCAAAATGCGATCGGCGCTCGTCGTCGTCCACGCCCAGTCTTGCGGCAGCAACTCTGCATAGCGATTGCCAATGCGTACCAGGACGTGGCGTCTCGTCACCTCCATCACAAGCGCATGAAAGTAACTACCGGTTGAGATCGCATCCGCCCAGTCCGGATGCTGGTACGCCTGCAGATCGCCGCCAGCGGCCAGAACATTTTGGAGCTTGCCCTTCCACCCATGGCGCCGTTCGTAATCCGCGGTGTTGTCGAGCACGGCCTTGTTCGCGACCAGCTGCAGGTCCAAATCAAGCGTGGTGTAAATCCGCATGCCCGTGCCGTGAACTTCATCCGCACCGTACTGCTGGTCCAGCTGCCGCCGCACCTCTTCCACGAAATACGGTGCCAGCGTCGTGGGTGGGGACTCCACATGCAAAGCAAGCGGTGCCTGCGCTGCTTCGACATACTGCGCCTGCGTGATTTTGCCGTCCTTCAGCATTTCGCTCAGCACCAGGTTGCGCCGCTTCAGTGCGCGCTCCGGCTTGCGAATGGGCGAGTACCCATACGGCCCCTTGGGCAGCGCGGCCAGCAGCGCTGCTTCCGGTAGCGTCAAGTCCTGCATGTGCTTGCTGAAGTAGTACTCGCTGCCTGCCTCGAAGCCGTAATTGCCGCTGCCGAGGTAAATCTGGTTGCAGTACAGGGCGAAAATCTGCTCTTTGGTAAAGTGCCGCTCAATCTGCACCGACAGCAGAATCTCCTGCAATTTGCGCGAGTACGTCTGCTCAAACGACAAAAAGAGGTTGCGCGACAGCTGCATCGTTAGCGTGGATGCACCCTGCCGCCGCCCCTTGCTGCGAATGTCCACGACCGCCGCGCCCACCGCACGAAAGAGATTGATGCCCGCATTGGATTCAAAGCTCTTGTCTTCAATCGACAGAATAGCGTCATGTAGATTCTTCGGAATCGCACTGTACGGCACCACCACCCGGCGCTCCAGGGCGAACGAACCAAAGGTGCGGCCATGCACATCCAGAAGCTCCGTCGTGGTGCTTGGGCGGTAATGCTCCAGGTCCTCGATCTGCGGCAGGTCCGTGATGGACACTAACGTGTAGCCCACCAGGCACCCGAAGATGGCCGACATGCCGAGCAGCGAACCGAAGATAATGCGCCGCTTCTCCTTGCGCGTAGGAAATCGCTCATGCCAGCGATCGCGCAGCCAGTCCAGGCGGCCCGGTCGCGGCTTGTATCGGTCGCGCTCGGACGGGGTGACGGGTTCGCGGGTGAAGAGGCTAGACACGGCAAACTCACGGTATCACGCGGACCCACCTATCGGGCCGGGCAGATTTTACTCACGGAGCCCAACCCTGCCGCAACGGAAACATCGGCACCAAGCCGGGCGCTCCCACATCCACGTTGATTAGGCGGCCTTGCTCTTCAGCAGATCCAGGGCTTTATTCAGTTGATCGTCAATGGCTGCGGTCGGTTTCGCCACCGGGACCGCGGGCTTCGCGGAGTTCACCGTCGGCGTCGATGCAGTCGGTGTGGTTGTGGCGGTGTCATCATCGTCATCTCCACCGGCAGCCGCAAACTCTGCGTCGGAAGCAACCAGCACGCTGGGTGTCACCCCCTCATCCTGCAGCTTTTTACCGCTCGGCGTGCGGTACTTCGCAACGGACAAGATCACGGCAGACCCGTCGGCCATCTCAAACGTCTTCAGCTCCGAACCCTGACCGAAAGTCTTCTCCCCCACAACGTCAGCACGCTTGGAGTCCAGCAGTGCACCCGCCACAAGCTCTGCCGGTCCGGCCGTACCCCGATTCACCAGAGCAACCATGGGTGCATTCACGTTTACCGCCTTGCCGGAATCAGCGGTAAAGGTCTGCTTCGCCACCTTCTGGCCTTCCAACGTGGCGAGCGTGCCGGTCTTGATAAAGAAATTCGCCAGGCGCAAGCCGTCTGCCTCGTCACCGGTGGATACGTCGCGTAGGTCGAGCAGAATTTTCTTCGACCCCATCTGTTTCATATTTTTCAGACGCGTTTCCACCTGCTGCACGTGATCTTTGTCGATCACGCCAGGCTTCAGATAGATGATGGTATTGCCCTCGTAGAACACCTCGCTGGTCGGCGTGGGCGCAAGCACGGTGCGCGTCAGTTCCAGCTTTTCCGGCTTCGACTTGCGCGGCCGGATGATCGCCAGCGGCAGCGAGCTGTTCGGCGCACCATCCAGCAGCACATTGATGCTCGCCAGGGAAAGATCGCGCGTGCTGGTGTTGCCGATGGACTCGATCACGTCGCCATCGCTCAGATTCGCCTTGTCGGCGGAGCTACCCGGCACCACCGAAACGATCGTCGCATAGTACCCGCGCTTGGCGACATTGATGCCGACCGAGCCCTTTGCGACGAGGTGTGCCTTGTACCCCTTGTACTCTTCCGGCGTCATGTAGCTGCTGTTCGAATCCAATGTCTCCAGCAGGCCGCGCAGCGCGCCATTGGTCACGGTCGCCATCTTCGGGTCTTCCACGTAGTCCGTCTGGATGTGGCGCAGCACCTCGCCGTAAATGCGCATCTGGCGATAAGCACCATCGTCGTCGGAGGAGACCGCGGCCTGCACACCGCGCAGGTTCGCCCCAAGAAAAACGGTGAGCAGCAGCATGGCAGACACGGCGAGCAGTGAAATCTTCAACGACTTGGGCATAGACCGGAACGCTCCAGGGCACAGCAGGTGTGGCACTAAAGATTTAGACGCCACATCTGTCGGTATAGCATACGCCCGCCGTGCTGCACGTACCGCATCACCTGTTCAACGAAGGAAAGCAGGATCGTGGTGGCGGTGACTGGAATCGAACCAGTGACCTACGGGTTATGAGTCCGTCGCTCTAACCATCTGAGCTACACCGCCAAGTGTGTTCGCGGCTGGGCCACGGCAACGATCAACTACAGGACTTATTCTATCGGAAGTGAGCGACCAGGCAAAGGCGGCAGGCACAAACAGCGTGATCGCGGTCATCCCCGCGCGTCTGGCGTCCACCCGGCTGCCGCGCAAGATGCTGCGGACGCTGCTCGGCAGACCTCTGCTGCAGTGGACGGTCGAAGCCGCCCTGCGCTGCGCTCAGTTTGAACGTGTCATCGTCGCCACCGATGCCGAGGAGATCGGCGCCCTGTGCGAACACGAGGGCTGGGACTGGCAGATGACCTCGACCCACTTACCCAGCGGTACCGACCGCATGCACGCCGTCGCGCAAACGGTCGACGCGGCGATCTACGTGAACCTGCAGGGTGACGAACCACTTCTGCAATCGGAGCACATCGATGCCCTGCTGCGGCCCTTTACCCTGGGCCCCCAGGTTGAAGTCACCACCATCAAGACACCCTGCACGCCGCAGAGCATCAACAACCCCCATGCCGTCAAGGTCGTTACGGCCGCCGACGGCCGGGCCCTCTACTTCTCCCGCGCCACCATCCCCTACGACCGCGACGGCACCGGCACATCCTATTGGAAGCACCTCGGCCTGTATGCCTACCGCAGGGCGGCGCTGCTGCGTTTCGCCGCCCTGCGCCCAGGCACGCTGGAACAGGTGGAACGCCTCGAACAACTTCGCCTGCTGGAACACGGTATCGCGCTGTACGTGGAACCCGTGACGTTCGATACAGTCGGCGTCGACACGGAAGACGACCTCCGCCGGGTGGAAGTCATCCTGCGCGAACAGCTCTGACGGAGCCAGGCACGCGCCGCTCGTACACGTGACACGACGCGCTCAGCCACGTAACGTCCCGGTCATTACTTGCACGCGTCGAAGGTCAACGCCAGTCCCGCATCTGCGGTCTCCGCGCGAACCGATCGGAGTGACTCCACCACCCACGTCGCCTTCGCCAGTTCCGGCAGCACATGCGTTCCGAGTACGCCCAGCACGCGGCAGCCTGCGGCCCGACCAGCCGCAATCCCCGCAGGCGCATCCTCCACCACCAGGCACTCCTCCGGCGCAAACCCAAGCATTGCTGCGCCCTGCAGGTATGGGTCTGGATGCGGCTTGCCGTTCGCCACATCATCTGCCGCAACCAGCCTTGGCGGCACCGGCAGCCCCGCAGCCGCAAGCCGGCCCAGCAGCAGTCGTCGCGTCGCGCTGGTCACAATGGTCCACCGCTCCGGCGGCAGCGACTGCAGCAGCTCGCGCGCACCCGGCAGCACCTGCAGGTCGCCCACATCGTCAATCTCCAGGTCCTCAATCACCCGCAATCCCTCCGCCGCATCGATATCCGGACGCAGCATTCGGATCAATTCAATGGCGCGCATGCCGTGCGTAATCTCGAAGGTATCGGCGCCGGGCACGTCATAGATCCGGCACCACTGCCGCCAGCAGCGCCGCACCGATCCGATGGAACTGATGAGGACGCCGTCCATGTCGAACAGCACCGCCGCGCAGGTGGCGGACGTGGAGACGACATCAACATTCTTTGGCGAAGCGGAGGATAGGGTCATACTTGGATTGTAGGTCGGAGCACACCGAAACCCTGGCGCGACCAGAGATCAGGACCATCCTTTGAGTTTGGATCGGTGCTGAAAGCGCAAAACGATGGGTCCGCCAAGCCATTCCACCTATGTGGGTTGCTGTACACCTACATAAATTGTTTGGATATTGTCTGGCAGGTACTCCTCAAAGTCAGTCTGGTAGGCACGCTCCAAAGGCGTGCTCCAAACTTCCCTCCAACCTTCGGTAATGCTGTGCGGAAGCTCCCCGGAAGCGTCGAACAGCTGATATGCCCCCGCCGCGATCCACTGCTCCGCCAGCCCCTTCGGCAGCATCACGTCGTGCGGCACCTCGCAGCCCACAAGCACGGTATACGCGCCCGCATCGTCCGACTCGTAGTCGAAATACACGCTGTACAAGCCGCCAAGCAAACGCTGCGGCAGACCCTGCTGGAAGAAGCGTGCCCAAAGTGCCACAATCGGCGCGGTCTCCCGGTTCGACACGCGCACCGTGATGCCAGCAATGCGTTTGGGCGCGAACACCTCTTCGGACACGCCGCTCCTAACCAGCCAGCACGAAGGTTTCGGCTGCCTTCAAGATGCGGTCGACATTTGCCTGCGACGAGGACTCGCAGTACACCCGCAGCAATGGTTCCGTGCCCGATGCACGCAGCAGCAGCCACGTCTCCGCCGGAGCAGGCTTTTCTCCCACGCGCGCCAGGTCGTCCGGCACGCCAAGGTAAAACTTGATGCCGTCCAGATTTTCTTTCCGCAGAATCTTGAGGCCAGCAATCTCCTGCAGATCGCCGGAGGCGCGAGCGATCGCCGACTGCTTCAGCCGGTCGTCGATGTGCATGTCGACGCGGCCATAGAAGTGCGCACCGTACTCCGCCTGCAACGACGCCACCAGTTCGCCAAGCGTCTTCTTCTCCTCGGCCATGACGTTGGCCAGCAGCAGCGCATTCAGAATGCCGTCGCGCTCCGGCAGGTGGCGCTGCATGCCGATGCCGCCGCTCTCCTCGCCGCCCATGACGATGTCTTCGGCAAGCATCAGGTCGACCACGTATTTGAAGCCGATGCCATGCTCGTACAGCTTGCGGCCGTGCTGCGCCGCGATGCGATCCAGCATTTTGGTCGTGTTGAACGCGCGCGTCACCCCGCCCGGCCAGCCCTTGCGCTCCAGCACCCAGCGCAGCAGGATCGCAAAAATCTTGTGCGCATCCACCACGTTGCCATGCTCGTCGACCGAGCCGATGCGGTCCGCATCGCCATCCGTAATCAGCCCTGCATCGCAGTGCTGCGCAACCACTTCGGTCTGCGCGAGTTCGATATGTGGCAGGATCGGTTCGGGATTGATTCCCGGAAACGCCGGGTTGTACTCACCCCGGATCTCCACACACGGAATACCCGCGCGGTCGAAGATCCCCTTAAGCACGCCGGAACCGGCACCGTACAGGCTATCGATTAGGAAGCGGTAACCGCTCGCCTTGATCGCTGGCAAGTCCGCAAATGCCTCGAGCGCGGCGATGTAATCCGGCAGAAAATCGGTAGGCGTAATGGTCGCGGGTGCGTCTTCGTCCGCCAGCGGCGCACCCAGGAAACCTTCGATCTTCGCAATGATGCCCGGCGTACCCGACCCGCCGAAGCTCGCCTTGTACTTCACGCCATTCCACTGCGCCGGGTTATGCGACGACGTGATCATGATGCCGCCTGCCGCTCCGCGCTTGCGCACACCATAGCTCAACGCCGGCGTCGGCGTCACGTCCGTCGCAAGCAGCACGGGCACACCCGCGCGGCTCAGCACGTCTGCAACGACGCGGGCAAACTGCGGCGAGCCAAAGCGTGTGTCATACCCGACACACACGCCGGCCGAGGCATCCTCATGGGCCAGCACATAGTGCGCAATGGCAGCGGCGGCAACGCGCACGTTGGCATAGGTAAAGTCGTCGGCGATGATGCCGCGCCAGCCATCGGTGCCAAATTTGACTGCTGTAGAAACTGCGGGCGGTGTGGACAAATCTTGCGTACTCATCAGCACCGATTATCCGACAGCACCGGCCCCGGGGCGAGAGAAATTGTGTCGCCTTCGAACCGCTTTCCAGGATGGGAATGCCGTTTGTCGCAACTTCAGACAGCCTGGATCACCTGCCGGCTTCCGCCCGCCGGAGTGACTACACCAGTTCGTGCCGGCTGTGCTTGACCAGCTCCGCCACCACCCGGCCGACCTGCTGCGAGTGCGCGCGCGTCGTCACCAGCAGCGCATCTTCCGTCTGCACCACAACCAGGTCCTGCACGCCCAGCAGCGCCACCGTCAGCGTCGGCGCGTAGACATAATTGCCGCTGGCATCCAGCTGCACTGTGCTCAGCGCCTCCACTACGTTCCCGTTGCCCTGATCGCTACCGAAGCCGCCGTCGCTGACAATGAGCTGGCCGTTGGGCGTGCCCAGCTGCTCCAGGCAATACTCGTGCAGCGCCGACCACGAACCCAGGTCATTCCAGCCAAAGTCCGCAGGAATGCAGTAAATACGACTCGCTCCCTCACCCGCTACCGACCGCGGCTCCAAGATGGCATAGTCGATGCTGATGTTCTCGACCGTCGGGTAGAGCGCGGCGAAAGTCGCCTCAAACTCTGGTGTGCCAAAGCTCGCGGCAATCTGCCGCAGTGGCTCGACCATTCCGGCGCAGCACTGCTCGAACGCCGCGATCAAGGTCTTTGCCGACCACAGAAAGATGCCACTATTCCACTGGAAATTACCGGCGGTCAGGAATTTTTCCGCCCGCGGCAGATCCGGCTTCTCCGTAAAGCACTGCACCGCGTTCATGCGGATGTCGTCAAGCCCAGGCAGGTGCGCGGCGGCACCTTCCTGGATGTAGCCGTACCCCGTCTCCGGTCGCGTCGGTGGCGCGCCCAGCACAACGATGTTGTCTCCAGCCGCCGCAATCCGTATGCCCTCGCGCATGCGACGCACAAACAGCGCATCATCCGTCACCACGTGATCCGACGGAAAGATCCCAAGCACCGCGTTCGGGTTCGTCCGTGCCACCAGCATTGCCGCCAGCGCACAGGCCGGCGCAGTGTTGCGTGCCGCGGGCTCGCGCAGGATGCGGTCTGACTTCACCTGCGGCAGTTGCTGCTCGATCGTCGCCGCCAGCAGATCATTGGTAATTACCAGGAATTGGCCAACCGCGGCGAGCGGGAGCAGGCGCTCGCACGTCTGCTGAATCATCGTCTCCTCACCCGACAGCGCAAGCACCTGCTTGGCGCGCGCACGGCGGGAGCGAGGCCAAAAGCGCGTGCCGCTACCGCCGGCAAGAATGACTGGGACGAACTCGGGATCAGGTGGCTGGGTCATGCAGGTCAACACGGTCAATCTGAAAGAAGTGTAGTTGAATGCATCGGCACAAGGTGCCCTCCCCGTGAGTCACGGGGTGCCCAGCATGAGTCGCGGTCGCCTAGGTGAGCGATGCAAAGAACGCGCGCAGCCGCTCCAGGCCTTTGTCGATCACCGGCGCCGACACCGCGTACGACAGCCGGATATGATCTGCCGTGCCGAACGGCTCACCCGGCACACATACCACGTGCGCGTCCGACAGCAGGCGCGCCGCCACGTCCGACGCCGTGCGAATGCCACCTCGGCCGAAGAACGCACTCACATTCGGATACACATAAAATGCGCCCTGTGGCACCGTGCACGTCAACTCGGGAATGGACTCGAACCCGGCAAGCATGCGGTCCCGAATCTCGACATACCCCCGGCGCATCTCCGACACGCACTCCTGCGGCCCATTCACCGCCGCGATGCTCGCGTACTGCACCACCGTGCTGGTGTTGCTCGTGCTCTGCGACTGCAACTTGCTCATGGCCGCGATGACCGCCTTCGGCCCCAGCGCAAAACCAGCGCGCCAGCCCGTCATCGCGTACGTCTTCGACAGCGAACCCAGCACCAGGATGTGCGGCTTGCACTCTGCCGCAGACGCACCGCTCACCGTGTCGCCGGTAAAGTTCAGGTACACATAGCACTCATCCAGCAGCACGAAAATACCGCGCGCATGCGCCAGCCGAACGATGTCGCGCAGGTCGTCCGGAGCGATGATGGCGCCCGAAGGATTGGACGGCGAGTTCAGGATGATCGCCCGCGTCTTCGGCGTGATCGCGGCCTCAATCATCGCAGCGGTCAGGCGAAACTCCTCGCTTTCCTCCGTCTGCACAAACACCGGCACACCGCCAGCAAACTGGATGATGTCCTTGTAGCTGACCCAGTACGGCACCGGCACAATCACCTCGTCGCCATGATTGATCAGCACCTCCATCGCATTGAACAGCGCCAGTTTGCCACCGGTGGTAAACACACATTCATCCGGCGCATAGCTCGTGCCGAAGTCCGCCGCATGGCGGTCGACGATCGCCTTGCGAATCTCCGGCACGCCCGCAACCGCCGTGTACCGCGTGTAGTTGTTCTCAATTGCGGCAATGCCCGCGCGCTTAATGTGGTCGGGCGTGCTGAAGTGCGGCTCACCGGCACCGAAATCCGCCAGGTCGACGCCCGTGGACTTGAGGCGCAGTGCCTCGGCCGTAATCGCCATCGTGGCGGAAACTTCAATGCGCTGAATGCGGTCGGAAAAGATGGACGCGACAGGTGCGGCGAGCGTGGTAGCCATGCTTTCCAGTGTGGCAGATTTTACGCGCGGGAGAAACTGCACTAGGTGCTGGCACCCGTCTCCGATGTCGCAATGGCACCGGGTGCCTTCGCCTTCAGCCGCTCCATCACCACTGGCGGCACCAGCGTCGTAATCTCCCCACCCAGCTGAAACACGCCCTTGATCAGCCGCGACGAAACGTAGGTGTACTGCTCTGCCGGTTGCAAAAAGACGGTCTCCAGCTTCGGGTCCAGGTGCCGGTTCATCATCGCCATCTGGAACTCGTATTCGTAGTCCGAAACGGCGCGGATGCCTCGCAGCACAGCCGTTGCCCCCTGCTGCCGGGCGAAATCGACCAGCAGCCCGTCGAATGTCGCAACCGTCACATTGCCGAATGGCTTCGTGATCTCGGATAACATTTCCGCGCGCTCTTCCACGCTGAATAGCGGCGCACCCTTGCTGCTGTTGCGCAGCACGGCCACAATCAGCGAATCGAACAGCCGCGAACCTCGACTTGCGACATCAAGGTGCCCGTTGGTCGGCGGGTCAAACGTCCCGGGATAGATCACTCGAATTGGCGGCATACTTCGACTCCAGCATCACACGGCTCACAACGGATGAAAGACCCTGTTCCTGAATCCTACTTCCCCTCGCTCTGCTTCCGCGCCCGCTCAAACTCATCCCCTGCCAGCCACTCCACCGGGTGCGGCTGCTGCATCACGCGCCAGCCCAGCTCAAAGCCGAACCGGGCCATGCGCGCATCGCCGCGAAAATCCATCGACTCTTCATAGATGTCGGAAGGCTGGTGGTAACGCTCCGCCGTGTACTTGTCTTCCTGCTGCTTGCCCCAGGCGTCATCATGGTCGCGGTACAGCGTGCCCTCGCCGATCGAAAACGCCGGAATCCCGACGCGCGCCAGCGAAAAATGATCGGACCGGTAGTAGTGCCCCGCCATGGGAAAGCTGTCACCCTGCAGCACCAGTCCATCCTGCTTTGCCAGGGCCTCCACCAGCGGATACGCGGTCGTGCGTTCCGCGCCGTGGACCGTTCCGCTGCGCACATCGCCCACCGGCAGCAGGGCGTCATAGTTCAGGTCGAGCGAAATATCCTTCGCCGGCACCGGCGTGTGCATGCCCAGGTACGCCGACCCGAGCAGCCCTTGCTCCTCCGCCGTCACGCAGGCAAAGATCACATCATGCGGCGGCGTGGCTTTCTTCTCCGCGAACGCCCGCGCCAGCTCCAGCACAATGGCCGACCCGGTTGCGTTATCGTTCGCACCATGGAACACCGGATCGCCCTTCCGCGTCCGGTCGATGCCGAAGTGATCCCAATGCCCCGTATACATCACCGCCCCGCCCGGCTTGCTCCCCGGCAGCTTCGCCACGATGTTCGCCGAGTCGTAGTCTCGCACCTTGCTCACGATGTGCGCCTCGAGCCGCACCGGCAGCGCCACGGCCTTGAAGCCGCGCTGGTTGCTCGCGTCAATCGCCTGGTCCGCCGTCATCCCCACCGACGCCAGCAGCTTGTCCGCGGCCGCTTGCTGAATCCAGCTTGCCCCCTTCAGGCGCGCATTTGGATCGCTACGCAGGTAGCTGTGCTCGCCCGACCACGAGTTCTGCACTACCTGCCAACCGTAGCTCGCCAGGTCGGTGCGATGGATGATCAGCGCCGCCACCGCGCCATGCCGCCCCGCCTCTTCAAACTTGTACGTCCACCGGCCGTAGTACGTCAGCGCCTCGCCTTTGAAGAACTTCTCGTCCGTCGAAGGCGGCTCGTTTACCACGATCAGCACAACCTTACCCTTCACATCTACGCCCGCGTAGTCGTCCCAGCCAAACTCCGGCGCGACGATGCCGTGGCCCACAAAGACGATCGGCGCATCCACCTGAGCCGTCGGCGTGTGCGTCTGGTTATTCACCACAAAATCGCTGCCAAACGTCAGGTCCGTCGGCGCAGTCGTCTTCGACCCGGCACCCGGCACAAACCGGAAATGTGTCTCCGCAGCCACCGACGTTACGCCTACCAACGGCACCTGCTGGATGAACGTGCCACGATCCCCCGCAGGCTGCAGCCCGTAGGAACGGAACGCGTCCGCAATGTACTTCGTCGCCAGTTCCCCACCCGGCTGCCCTGGTCCGCGGCCCTCAAACTTGTCGCTACTCAGCGTCTTCACGTGCGCCCGCAGCCGTTCCGCATCGATCGACTGCGCCTCGGCCTGCGCACCTGACGGCAGCGGTGCCAACTGCGCCCGGGAGATCTGCCCGACCGTGGCCGCGCAAAACAGAAGTGCAAAGGGTAGCGAAGATCGCATGCGCAAGACGCTCCAAAATCGATGTCGGATACAAAAAGAGTCTACGGCACGCGCGCTACCGTGAGGCGTCTACCCGCCGCACGGTCCACGCCTGCATGTGCACCTCGCGCGCATAGTGCAACACCGGCGGCCGATCCGGCAGGGTAAACCCGAAGCTGCCCGGCAGTTCATTCTGCTCAAACTCGGCCTCTGCGTTCTCCAGCGACCACGGCGCATGGTGAATCTCCCCCACCTGCACATGGCCGAACCGCCGCGTAAAGAATGCGTACCGCGACACTAGGAACTCCCGCAGACTATGCGCTTCGCTCGGCGTGCCCAGCGAGCGATACCGCCCTGCAAACGCCACAGGCGCACCCACGACCCGCCGCGACGTGTACCGCACCGCTTCGCCCTCCACGTCCATGTGCATGCGCGACCAGAAGTACGGCAGCCCAAACGCCACCCGCGCCCCGATCACCGCCAACAGGGACGCCGCATCCAGCGAAAAGAAATACACGCCCTTGCGCCCATCCGGCGCCACCACGTACGTCCGCAGGTTCAGCTCTGCAAATGCCATTGCCGAAGGCACACCCACGCTGTGCTCGCCCACCGTCCGGAACCTCACCTCATCCATCAGGAACGGCACCACCCCAAGCCATGCCCAACCCTCATGCGTGTCCACTCGCAGCCCCGCAGGCAGACGCCGCTGCACCGTGTCCGCCGCAACCGGCCAGTGTGCAAACAGCAGCTTCGACCACCTCTGCCGCAACCGCCACGGTCGCGCGGGCATGGGCCAGGGGCGATGTTCCGTCTGCAGCAGGGAGGGATGCGGTTGATCGATCACTTCACATCAGATGCATCCAAACGCGCTACCTACCTGAAGCCACGTTCCCGTATGCTGCTGTCATGCCCGACCTGCCCACCGACCCCGGCGCGACCGAGGTCTACGCCATCCACGGTGCCGACCCGGAGGTGCTGGCCTACGCCATGGCCAAGTACAGCCGCAGCGCCCTTAGCCTGCGCGAAAGCCTGCGCGAGATCAGCACCCAGCGCGCCGAGCAGTTCCTCAACACCTTCTATTTCCAGTACGGCCACCGATCCATCGCCGACCTCGCGCACGTCGCCTTCGCCATCGAGCGCCTCAGCCTGCTCGCCGCCATCACCCTCGTCGATGAACCCCGGTGGGACGGCCAGGAGCGCAGCACCCGCTACCAGGACTTCCGCAAATCCGGCTTCTACACGCCTGCCTTCCCCACCCCCGCCGACACGGCCACCTTCCGCGAAACCGCCCAGCACCTCTTCGACAGCTATCAAACCGTAGCCGCCGGCATGCTGGAAGAATTAAAAGATCACACACCCCGGCCCGCAGCCATGGACGAGCCCACCTACACCCGCACCCTTAAGGCCCGCGCCTTCGACATGGCCCGCTACCTGCTGCCGCTCGCCACCAACACCTCGCTCGGCCAGATCAGCAACGCGCGCACGCTCGAAGGCCAGATCTCCCGCCTACTTGGAAGCGACTACGCCGAGGTGCGTGACCTTGGCGAACATCTGCGAGAGGCCGCGAAAGGCCGTGCCTGGAGCCCGTCACATGCCGCCTCCGCAGACCTCGTCGAGCAGGCTCGCGCCATCGATCCAGACCTCGGTGCAACGCTGCACGACCACATGTTGCGCGAGGTCCACGTCTCGCCCACGCTGGTCAAATACACCGCTCCCAGCGAATTTGCCGCGCAAAGTCGCATCGCCCTCACAGACGCTGCACGCGACCTGATGCACGGCGCAACCATCGACCCCATGCCCGCCGACGCACCCAACGTCGAACTCATCGAGGTCCCGCCCGGCGAACGTCTGACCCTCGAAATCGACCTCGCCACCTCCCTGCTTTACCCGCACACGCACTTCCGCTACGCCCAGTTGCGCGCCACCGTCGCCGCCCTGTCGGAAGCGCGCATCGTCGAACTGGTCGCCCTCGGCACAGAACATCGCGGCCGCCACGACGAACTGCCCCGCGCCTTTGCCGCCGCCAGCGGCCTGCGCTTCGACATCCTCATGGACATTGGCGGCTTCCGCGACATGCACCGCCACCGCCGCTGCGTGCAATTGCTGCAGCCCTACACCACGCTCCACGGCTTTGACACGCCAGACTTCCCCGGCCAGCCGTCGCTCTCCGCCTCGCGCGTCGCACCGGCGTACCACGCCGCCATGGACGCCGCCCGCGCAGCCCACGCGGCACTCACCGGCACGGCTGCCCCAAAGCTCGAAGCTCACTCCCCCGCCGCCGTCCCGGTCCCGCAGTTCCGCGCGGACGGCAACATCCAGATGCAATGGGGTAATCCCCTGCCGCTGCCCCCGGAGCCCACACCTGGCGCAACCGGCCACCCGGCGGACTACCTGCTCCCCCTCGCCACCCGCTGCCGCTCCCTTTTCAGCATGGACTTCGCCCAGGCCGTCTACATCAGCGAACTGCGCAGCACGCCCGCCGGCCACTGGAGCTACCGTAACGTCGCCTGGCAGATGTACCAGGCCGTCGCGCGCCGCTACCCTGCGCTCGCCGCGCACTTCCGCATCAACGATCCAAACCTGCCGGTCGATCTCTTGCAACGCTGAACCTCGCCTCGGAGAAGCGCTTGACTACGCAAGCACCCGCTGTTGACCAGAGCACCACGGGCAAGCACATCCCCGCGCTTGACGGCATCCGCGGCCTCGCCATCCTCCTTGTGCTCATCGTCCACCTCTTCGTGCACAATCCCCGGCCAGACGTTAGCCTACCCCTGCGCATCGTCGCCGTCCTGTTCTCCTCCGGCTGGGTCGGCGTCGACCTCTTCTTCGTGCTTTCCGGCTTCCTCATCACCGGCATCCTCTACGACACGCAGCACAGCCGCCACTTCTTCCGAAACTTCTACGCCCGCCGCGCCCTCCGCATCTTTCCGCTGTACTACGCCTTCCTCGGCATCCTCATCCTCATCTCGACCGTCCAGGGCTACCACTGGCACGCGTTCGGCACCTTCCTCTTCCTCAGCTATTTGCATACGCTGCACGTGGGCGGCGTCGCCTACACCACCGCTCCCTGGGTCAACATCAACCACCTCTGGTCGCTCGCCATCGAAGAACAGTTCTACATGGTGTGGCCCATCACGGTTTCTCTACTTGCAACGAAGCGCCGCATTGTCACCGCAGCCCTTCTCCTGACAGCCATGTCCTTAGGCCTCCGCGGCTACTTCTTCGCGCACGGCACCCTGCACACCTATCCCTTCCTCACCTACTCGTTTACCCCGGCTCGACTCGACGGCCTGCTCCTTGGCGCCGTCCTCGCCATGCTGGTCCGCTCCCGCCACCGCGGCACCATCCTGCGCTGGGCGCCCGCTATCTTCTTCGCGACCATGGTTGTTGTCCTCGCGCTGCTGTTCGGCCTGCAGGTGCCCGACCCGATGCGCGACGCCACCATGGGCACTATCGGCTACCCGCTGCTCAGCGTGCTGTTCGCCGCCCTCATCGCCTCCACCCTGCGCGCCGGCAGCCTTTTCAGCCGAGCCTTCAGCAACGGCATCCTGCGCAGCTTCGGTCGCTACAGCTACGGTCTCTACGTCTACCACTTCCTCATCGCGCAACTCACCGAGGCGCGCCTGCATTTTCTCGTCGAGCGTGCCACCGGATCGAAACTCGCCGGTATTTTCATTCCTGGTGCGCTCGTCGTCTTCACGTCGTATGCTGTGGCTGCACTGTCCTTTCATTTTTTTGAGCAGCCCATCCTTCGCCTCAAGCGCTACTTCGCGGATACTGGCAATAGCCCGAAACTGCGACACGACGTCGAAGAGGCGTCAGAGCAAGCTGCGACCTAAGATCCACTGCATGTCTGTTCGCTTTTTCTTTGCTTCTCCCCGTTCTCGATGGTACGATTTCCTAAGGTTTGTGAGGTAGAAGCGCAATGGCAGATGATCGTGCAAAAGCCGTAGAACTTGCCCTGGCCGGCATTGAAAAGCAGTTCGGCAAGGGTTCCATCATGCGGCTCGGCGCCAAAGACGCCATCGTGCCGATTTCCGTCATCGGCACCGGCTCCATCTCGTTCGACGCAGCGCTCGGCGTCGGCGGCGTACCCCGCGGCCGTGTTATTGAGATCTACGGTCCGGAATCCTCCGGTAAAACCACCATCACGCTCCAGATCATCGCGGAAGCGCAGAAGCTCGGCGGCCTCGCGGCGTTCGTCGACGCGGAACATGCGCTCGACCCGACCTACGCCCGCAAGCTCGGCGTCGACGTCGACAACCTGCTCATCTCTCAGCCCGACTACGGCGAGCAGGCCCTCGAAATCACGGAGGCACTGGTCCGCTCCGGTGCTATCGACATCCTCGTCGTCGACTCCGTTGCGGCACTCGTGCCCAAGGCCGAAATCGACGGCGAAATGGGCGATTCCCACGTCGGCCTGCAGGCCCGTCTCATGTCGCAGGCACTTCGTAAGCTCACCGGTACCGTCGCCAAGTCCCGCACCTGCCTCATCTTTATTAACCAGATCCGCGAAAAAATCGGCGTCATGTTCGGCAATCCCGAAACCACGACCGGCGGACGCGCATTGAAGTTCTACTCGACCATCCGTATCGACATTCGCCGCATTGGCGCGGTCAAGGAAGGCGATGTCGTCGTCGGCTCCCGCACCAAGATTAAGGTCGTCAAGAACAAGGTCGCCGCTCCCTTCCGCGAGGCCGAGTTCGACATCCTGTACGGCGAAGGCATCTCCCGCGAAGGCGACGTGCTCGACCTCGCCGTGCTGCACACCATCGTCGACAAGAGCGGCGCATGGTACAGCTACCAGGGCGAGCGCATCGGCCAGGGCCGCGAAAACGTCCGCAACTTCCTCAAGGCAAACCGCGATACCTACGAACGCATGAACACCGAGCTCCGCGCCAAGCTCAAGATCGGTGCGGCCGTCGCCGCACCCATTCCCGAGGCACCGGAGGACGGCGAAGAGCGCGCACAGGAAGCCATCCGTCCCGCGGGCCGCGGCCGCGGGTAACGCGGTCAGCACAAAACAAAGAAGGCGAGACGACAAGCCTCGCCTTTTCCGTGCACGCTCTGCTTTAATCCGCAGCGGCTTGGTTGCCAGGCTAGGCGTATCTGGCTCAGGGACCGATGCTCCAACGCGGTGAGCAGCCGCGACGCTCACTTCGTATACTTGCTGTCGAAGCAGTCTGTACGAAAGGCAAACACACATGGCAAGCATTGAAGGACGCGTCGCCCTCGTGACCGGCGCGTCGCAGGGCATTGGCCGCGCCATTGCTCTTGAACTCGCAAAAAACGGCGCCACCGTTGCTCTCGCCGCACGCAATCTCGAGAAGCTGGAAGCCGTGAAGGCCGAGATCGTCACTGCCGGTGGCAAGGCCGAAAGCTTCGCCCTTGATGTCAGCAGTGAAGACTCGATCAAGACGACCGCGAAAGCCATCATCGCGCAGCTTGGCCCCGTGCACATCCTCGTGAACAACGCCGGCGTCACCCGCGATGGTCTTGCCATGCGCATGAAGCTGGCGGACTGGAATGACGTCCTCACGACCAACCTGACCGGCGCCTTCCTGCTCACCCAGGCCATCCTGTCGCCTATGCTGCGCGAGCGCTGGGGCCGTATCGTCAACATCACCTCCGTCGTCGGCGAACTGGGCCAGGCCGGCCAGGCGAACTACGCGGCCAGCAAGGCAGGCCTCATCGGCCTCACCAAGTCGCTCGCGCGCGAACTCGCCAGCCGCGGCATCACGGTCAACGCCGTCGCGCCTGGCTACATTCAAACCGCCATGACCGACGTGCTGACCGACGACCAGAAGCAGGCCATGCTCGGCGTCGTCCCCCTCGCACGCCCCGGCACCGACGCAGACATCGCTGCCGCCGTCCGTTTCCTCGCCTCCGAGGACGCCGCCTACATCACTGGCCACACGCTCGACGTGAATGGCGGCATGTACATGGGCTAGCAGAATCGAACGGGCGTTCCGTACGAAAACAAGGCTGGCCGCACCCCTCCCGGGATGCAGCTTTTACCTTGCTTCGATTTGTCTACGTTCCGCAGAAGGTGGCGTGCACGCACTCCTCAGGCAGTGCAGGTTGCATGTACCGGACCGCTGACGTTCCTTCGCGAAATGGCTGTGCGGTTGCCGTGAGCAAGTCCTCGAACGGCTGAAAATCCTGCCGCTCGACCGCTGCCTCGATCACCGCCTGCACAAAGTGGTTGCGCGGGATCACCGCGGGGTTTACCGCGCGCATCGCCGTCGTCCGTTCGGCGGGCGTACCGGGTTCCGCTCCCAGGCGCAACCGCCACGTCGCGGACCATGTCTCGAACATGGCCGGGTCGGCAAACAGCCTGCTGGCAGGGGCATCGTGCTCCGGTCCTGCAGCCGCATCACACAGCCGGCGAAACGTCAGGGTAAAGTCCGCGCGGCCTGCTGCCATGCGGTCCAGCAAGTCCTCCAACAGCGCGCCGTCGCTCTTTTGCCCGGTTTGCAAGCCCAACTTCCGGCGAAATCCGTTCAGGCGCGCGCTCTCGTAGATTGGTGCGAACGTGGCCAATGCCTCCGTCGCCGACGCGAGCGCACCCTCTCGGCCGCCCTCCTCGGCCTCCAGCAGGGGCAACAGCGTCTCCGCCAGCCGTGTCAGGTTCCAGTGCATGGCATGCGGCTGATTGCTGTAGGCATAACGCCCGCGCGCATCGATGGAACTGAACACCTTGTCCGGCTCGTACGCCTCCAGAAAGGCACACGGCCCATAGTCGATCGTCTCACCAGAGATCGACGTGTTGTCCGTGTTCATCACACCATGGATAAAGCCCAGCTGCATCCACTGCGCAACCAGCGCCGCCTGCCGCGCAATCACGCCCTCCAGAAACGCGCGATACGGCTTCTCCGCTGACGCAGCCTCCAAGTAGTGCCTTGCGATCGCATAGTCTGCCAGCATCCGCACGCCTTCCTCATCGCCGCGCGCTGCGAAGAACTGGAACGTGCCCACCCGAAGGTGACTCGCCGCGACCCGCGTCAGCACCGCGCCTGGCTGCACCGTCTCGCGGTACACGCGGTCACCCGTCGTCACCGCCGCCAGCGCACGCGTGGTGGGCACGCCCAGCGCCGCCATCGCTTCGCTCACCACGTACTCCCGCAGCACCGGTCCCAGCGCCGCCCGTCCATCGCCACGGCGCGAGAACGGCGTTGGCCCGGACCCTTTCAACTGGAGGTCATATCGCAGGCCATCCCGCCCGATCACCTCACCCAGCAGGTTGGCCCGGCCGTCGCCCAGCTGCGGCACGAAGTTCCCGAACTGGTGCCCCGCGTAAGCCTGCGCCAGCGGCTCAGAACCCTCCGCGATGCGGTTGCCCGCCAGTATCTCCACGCCCTCCGCACTCGCCAGCGCCTCGGCACTGAGGCCCAGCAGTTCCGCCAAGGGTGCGTTTACCTTGACCAATGCCGGTCCGGCAACGCGCATCGGCTGCACGCGTGCATAAAACCGCTCCGGCAGTCGCGCGTAGGTGTTGTGAAAGCCAAACTGAATCCTGCCACCGCCGCTCAGGGTATCCGGGGATGCCGCCGTCGAAACAACACTCATGCGCATTGGATGTGCTCACGGCCGAGGACGCTTCCGTCTTCCCGCCCTGCAAAACGTCACGCCAGCCACACGCTGCGCCTCGTCCACCAGGCAGCGGGCAACAAGGATCATCCAGTGGGGTGTCGCACCACGCTCTCGCGGCCGAGTTCCCTCTTGGCACCGACCGCGCTCGCGACGGAATCCGCAGAGGTTCGCGCCACGCGATTCCCCTTGCACGTGCCGTCGCGGGTGGATAGCTTCTGGGGAATGGCTGACATGCACATGTTTCCAGCGGCACCCACGCCGCTGCCCGAGGCTCCGGCTTCCGCTGCGATGAATATCGGCTCCACCATCCGCGGCTACCGCCAACAAAAGGGCATGTCGCAGGGCGATGTGGAAAAACGCACCGGCCTGCTGCGCTGCTACCTTTCGCGCGTAGAGAACGGCCATACCGTGCCCTCATTGGACACACTGCAAAAGATCGCCGGCGCGCTTGGCCTGCCGCTGAGCCAGTTCTTTGCCGACGAAATCGTCGGCCGCGAAATGGCGTCACTCAACCTGAGCGAAGATGAAATTCGCTTTCTCACGCAAATTCAACGATATAGCGCCCATCTCACCGACAGCGACCGTCGCCTCCTGCTCGCCATGGTCCGTAAATTCGCACAGACTGCAACTTCGACCCTGTCTTAGGCTCCGACCCGCGCCAGAGTTAACGCCAGCTCCTGCTTTAGCCGTGCAGTTTGCTGATCCACACTCCGAACAGCACCAGCACCAGCGCGCTGAGTGCGAACGTAACGCGCTGACGCCCAAGATACCGCGCCCGCCCGCTCGTCATGCGCGACAGCAGAGGCACCCCCATGGCTAAGCCGCTCACGACCCCACCCAGGTGTGCCATGTTGTCAATGCGGATTTCCGGCAGGTGAATCCCGAACAGGCTTAGGTAAGGGGAAAAGATCGATGCCAGGCCGATGCACAGGTTGATCGCCGCAAACCAGACTACAGATTTACGTAACCGGTGCAGCTCCGACACCGGAATACCCGGATGGCCGTTGCGCGGCTCGGCCAGCCCGCGATTGGAAAGCAACACAATCAACATGCCCGCAAGGCCGAACACTGCACCCGACGCACCCGCGCCGACCTCTCCATAGCTTTGAAACGCCACGTTATAGGCGACGGAGAGCAGGTTCCCAGCGGCGCCGGTCAGCACATACACACAGACCACACCAAAGGCCCCCAGCAGCGGTTCGCCCAACAAGCCGAGATTCCACAGGCACCACATGTTCGTCGCCAGGTGCAGCACGCCCACATGCACGAACATGGCCGAAATAATGCGCCACCACTCACCCTGCAGCACCAGAGCGGCGTTGTTCGCGCCGAAGTGAATCAACGCCGCACTGCTGGGCATGGAGGAATCCACGCCGGACGCAACCATGAGCAGGAAAACGCCAATGTTGACTGCGAGCAGAACATGCGTCGCCGGAGCCATGCGCAGGGTTTCGCCAAGACGTGACGCACGACCACCGGGCAACTGCTGCGGATCAACGACCGGCTCGCCCGTGGGATACTCCGGTGTAGCGGACCAGTTCCTTCGACCGCTTGACACAGGCGAGGCCGTAGCCCGTTCCAGGTCCAACGCGGTGGCTTCGCTCTGCGGTTCGGCGTCGGGCACGATAGGCATTCTCAAGCAGTCTGCGTTTCAAAGCGGCAGATCAAACTACCCCTTACAAACGATGCCTACCGGTTGCCCAGCGGCGCTGCTCCAGGGTCGTTTGAATCATCTGTGGCGCGGGTGTCGCAATGGCGACCAGCACCCACATGAGCAGGGACACAAGCAGGCCCGCCATCGCCAACGTCTGCAGCGTCAACGCAATGGTCAGGTGCCGCGTGTGCAGGCTGGCCAGCGAGGTTTGGCCCCATGGCGCGCGATGAATGATCGCGGTCGCCAGCAGAAACACGAAAAATGAAGCGGTAAACAGTCCCATCAACACGATGTCGATGGTGCGGTGCAAGCGGCGGCGCGCCCGGCAGTGAAAGCATTCCACAAAGTGCTGCTCATACACGCCGCGAGTGGCCGGGGCTACAGACGACACGTCATAGCGCCAACCGGAAAGGATATCGCCGACGACCTGGTCACTACACCCTGTCGGTAGACCGAGCATCGCTGCCGAAGCCCCATGCATCGCGGAGTCGTGCAGGAAGCCCTGCCGCTGTTGCTGCTCGTCCTTCGTCATCGATTCGTTCATCTTAAATTGTTTGATTCCGCAAATCCAGCGAAGTTCCAAGCCTACTTCAAGTTCGACGCACAGCTTGAACCTTCGTTTGGTCTCCCTAGGGAAAACGGCTTACAGGCGAAGGCTCTCCATTGGCTCGCCCTGGGGTGCCAGCAGAATGCGATTGCCCAGCAGGCTCAGGCGATCACCCACGGCAGCCTCCGCCGCACGACGCGCCAACTCCGGCATGTTATTGCTCTCCGACAGGTGCGCCAGAACGACGTAGGCCGCGCCACCGTCGTAGTCACGCAGCAAGAACTCGGCCGTCGCCTCGTTCGACAAATGACCGACCCGCGAAAGCACCCGCTGCTTTACGCTCCACGGATACGGCCCATCGCGCAACATTTCCAGATCATGATTCGACTCCAGCAGCAACACATCGCAATTGCGCAGCGCAAGTTTCACATTTGGCGGCATATAGCCCAGGTCCGTTGCAAATCCCATCCGGATACCCTCGGCCGCGAACACGAAACCGCAGGGATCTGCCGCATCATGCGGAATGGTGAACGGGTCGATATCGATATCGCCGATCGCCAGGTGCTTGCCGGCCTGGAAATACTCGACCGCCGGCAGGTAGCCGGGGTTCTCGCGAATGCTTTCGCGCACAGCGCGCGGTGTGTCGTCACACTGGCTGTCTTCGTCGGCTGCTGCGGCAAGCGCGAGGCCTGCGTCGGCCGTTGCGTCCACGGCAGCGCCTGTCGACAGTTCATAATTTCCGCCGGTATCCTGCGCTGTCGGCAGCTCGGTTGCGGCAAAAAAGTGGTCGTCCGGCAGGTCATCCACGCCGGCAGCGCCCGTCGCAAACTGGTGTGCGAGCGCCTGCGCCTCCAACCGCTCCTGCTTCTCGCGGCGCTGCTGCTCCAGCCACTGCTTGTAGCTCATGTTGGTGCGCGGCGTTACCTGGCGCACCCACGCGCGGTGTGTCGCCTCGGTGAAGTACACGGGAATGCCCAACCGCCGCGCCATGACGGGCAGGCCGCTCACGTGATCCGCATGCTCATGGGTAATCAGGATGGCATCGAGCTTTGCGGGGTCTTCGCCGACCGCCGCCATCCGTCGCATCAGCTCCCGGCAGGAAAGCCCGGCATCGACCAGAATGCGCGTCCGCGACGACGCGATGACGGCACTGTTGCCCTTAGATCCCGACGCCAGCACCGACATGCGCATCATGCTTCCAGTTTACCGAGTAGTAACGTGGAAATGCGAATACGCACTTCTATTTGCTCCGACGCCGCTGCCGAACCGGCACGTTTCAGCGTACCAATGCTAGCGACATATGCGACCAGATCATCAGCGCAGCTGCCTTCAGCGTAGAGAGGTCTGAGGCGATCAAGCCCGTCAACCGGAATGTCGAGCCTCCGCAATCTCATGTCAGCCGCCAGGCCCAGCGAAAAGGCCTATGAGGGTTCTGCCTGAACGTCGTATGCCGTTAATTGCGACCTCAAGGCAAAACAATGACTGTTCTCGCCTTCAAGTGTGTTGTATGAAGTGGATCGACCGCGACCTCGTCAGGGATGAGACGTCGACCGGCGATACGAACGTCCGCCGTGATCGATGCCCATGCTTCCAGCGTCACAAACGCGAAGCTGAATGCTTCGTCAGGAGTAATGACGAACGAGTCGTCCCTCACGCCGGTCGCAGCGGTGCCAGGAACTTCACCGTACTCTTCATCACCACTTCATCCCGCTGGTTCAGCGTAAGCGTATAAATCGTTACCAACCCAAGCTCCGGCCGCTTCTTCGACCGGCGCAGGCCGACTACCTCGGTATCGGTGTGCAGGCTATCGTTGGGCCGCACCGGCTCGGTCCAGCGAATCTCCTCCACGCCGGCCCCAATCATGCCGCCCACCACATGAATGGTATCGACCCGCAGCCGCATGACGATTGCCGCCGTCAGCCATCCACTCGCCGCCAATCCCTTGAAGAAGGTGCTCTTGCCCGCCGCCTCGTCCAGATGAAAAGGCTGCGGATCATACTTTTCGGCAAACTCGGTGATCTCCTGCGCGGTCACGCGTACGCTGCCGTTGCTCTTGAACTTCTGCCCGATCTGGAAATCATCGAAGTACAGTTCTGCGGTCTCGTCCATGGGTCAACTCCTGTGGGGGTACGCACACCCAACCCGTCCATGGTAGCCCGACAGGTCAGGCCGCGAACCCGGCCGATTCGTCCACTGCCACCAGCAGCACGGTGATGTTGTCGCCGCCGCCCAGCAGGTTTGCCGCATCCACCAGTACCCGTGCCGCATGGGCCAGGTTGTGCCGATGCCGGTTCAGGATGCTGCGCAGATCAAAGTCCGTCAGGTCGCGCGTCAGACCATCGGAACACAGCAAAAACACGTCTCCGGGCTCGACCGAGTGCATCGCCACCTCCGGCTCCACCTTGGCATGCGATCCCACAACGCGCGTAATCACGTTGCGCAGATGCGATCGCCGTGCCTGCGCCTCGGTCAACATGCCGTGCCGCACCTGCTCTTCCACCAGGCTATGGTCCTGCGTCAGACGTTCCAGGCTGCCTGCGCGCAGGCGGTAGCAGCGCGAATCGCCGGCATGCGCCACGCAGGCACATTCCTGCGCCGCCTGCAGTTCCAGCGCCACCATCGTCGTGCCCATGCCGCGCAAGCGTGGCTGGCTGACGGCGCGCTGATACACGGCGCGATTTGCGGCCCGCATGGCCTCGTCCATCCGCTCGCAGGGATTGCCTTCCATCTGCCGCTGCCGTGCCGTCGTCAGAAACACATCTGCCGCGTCGTGGGAGGCGATCTCGCCGCCGGCCGCGCCGCCCATCCCGTCGCACACCACGAAGACACCGATCGTCGGATCCGCCGCGCATGTGTCTTCGTTGTGGCCGCGCACCCGGCCCACATCCGTCAGCATGGCGTAGCGGGTTGGCACGGCGGTGAGCATCATTTGGGCGAAGGGAATCAGATCTGCTTTACCTTACACGCCGAAGAACGCCACGCCGTTGCCTTCCGTGCGAAAACGCTCCACCTGCAGAGCGCTGCACCTGAAACGTAAGACACTATGACCGCTGTCCGCAGTGCACCTTTTCGCCCGGCGGATTGCCTCAGGCAGGAAATTCCCCCCAGCCCTGCATATTCTGTTCGCGGCACCGCGTCTAAACCGGTGTGGGTGGGTTTGCTTCGTGTATCCACGCCACCGTGAGAGGTCCCCCGTGCGCCCGATCTGCTCCCTGCCCTTCCTTCAGTCGCCGGCACGCCTTTTGCGGAGGGCGAAACTGCTTCCCTGTGTGGGCGCAATGGCCCTGGCAGGCGCTGCTCTTGCGTGCGCGCAGGGTCCGCTGCCGCCGGCCAGCGCCTTTGCCGCTATCGTGCATCAGCCCGCAACGGAGACGGCGTTTACCCTGGACCGCAGCATGCTTGCCGCCGCCGACGGCCTGCTCAACGGTCAGGATGCGGAAGGCCATCGCATCGCCGCCGGCCTGAACAGCGTCACGATCCACAACTACCACTACCGCGACGGCGCGGACTACGATCCGGGTGCCTTCGCCGCGCTCGACCAGCAATTTCGCGCTTCCGGCTACCAGCACCTTGTCAACGCCAACGCACACGGCGGCCCCAGCGCGACGGACCTGTGGCTGCGCTTCCAGGGGGCAAACGTCAATTCGGTGGTGGTGCTGACGCGCGGCGACCGCAACATGAGTGCGGTGGTCGTCGATTGCACCCTGCGCCCGCTCGACCTGCTGCACCTGGGCGGTCACTTCGGCATCCCGCAGATTTCGTCGGGAGCCATCATGATCCCCCCGCAACCGCCCGCCGGAGCCGTCATGGTTCCTGCGAACCCACAGGGTTACGCCGTGCCCGACCCGCAACCGTATTCTGCGCCGCAGCCGCAGGCCCAGAGCAAGCCCATGCAGAATCCACCGACGCTCAAGCACCACACGCTGGATGACCCGCAGTAGCTAGTACGTCTCGACGGCCCGCATTAGCGCCAGTTTTCGCCCGGGCGGCAGAAAGCTCGCTTCCACCGAGTTCATGGCAAACTCGCGCATCTGCTCATCGGTAAATTCGAACTCCCGCTGCACCGTCTCGTACTCGTCCAGCAAATCCGCGCCAAACATGGGTGGGTCATCGGAGTTCAGCGTCACCATCAACCCGCGCTCAAAATAATGGCGCACCGGGTGCTTTTGCATCTCGGACAGACAACCGGTCCGCAGATTGCTGGTGACATTCAACTCGAGCGGAATCTGCTTCTCCGCCAAAATATCCAGCAACTCCGGGTCATCCACCGCGGAAAGCGCGTGACCGATCCGCTCCGCACCGATATTGATCGCGCTCCACACGGAGTTCGCCGGTACCGACTCGCCCGCATGCACTGTCAGCCGCAGGCCCGCGTTCTTCGCCTCCGCATACAGGTCGTGAAAGTCATCCGCCGGCCCGCGTGCCTCGTCGCCACCGATCCCGATGCCGACGATGCTGGGGAACCGCTCCCGCAACTCCGCTGCTTTGCGAAACACCACGGCACCCTCTTCCACGCCGAAATGACGCACCGCGTCGATGATCCACAACACCGTCGTGCCGAACTCCCCCTCGGCTCGCAGGCGTCCCCGCTCGATCGCCTCCGTCACCGACTCGGGCGTCAGTTGCGGCTTAAAGCGCAGCAGGATGCCGAAGCTGATGTACACCTCCGCATGCACCACGCCCTGCGCGGCCAGCCGGTGAATCATCTCGTAGGTGATTAACTCGTAATCCTCAGGCGTTTGCAGCCGCTGACTCACCTGGCCGAAGGCCTTCAGGAAACCGAGAAAATCCGCATACACATACAGCGCACGCGCGGCCTCCAGCGTCAGCGGCTCCGCATCGTGCCGGGCGGAAAGAACCACCAGCGTCTCCGGCAAAATGGTGCCTTCCAGGTGCAAATGCAGCTCGCACTTTGGCAGGCCGCGCAGCCACTCGCGGCTGACTGTGGGCAGGATATCCGCGGTCATCGTCTCTTCTTTTTCTTGTCTTGGGCTTCTTCCGGCTCCAGCCGCGCCTCTGCCGGGGCCGTTGCGCCCTGCGCCAGCACGCGGCGTGTGTTGTTGCCTTCCAGCCGGTACGTCTTGCTGACGAGATCGCTCTTCTTCAGCGCCAGCATGCCGGTCGCGGGGTCAAAGGTGGGGATCGGCGCGCCCGCCGCAAGCACGGTATACGTATACGTCGGCGCCTGCCCGGCATAAGGATTGCCATGGTCCCGCGCGGCATATCCTGCATCCGTGCCGATTTTCACCGGCAGGTAGCCCAGGATGTTGCGATCGCGGTTCGCGCCTTCGTAGCGGTGGCGCTTCGTATTCCAGTAAAAGACGCGGAGCTGGTTGAAGTCATACGGCAGCCCCGCCTTGTACGGGCTCAGCACGCACACGTAGTTCGGCACTTCCTTCACCGCACCCTCAATCTCCGGGTCGGTCACCATGTTCAGGATGTACGCACCGACGATGCGCTGATTTTCCGCGTATTTCGCCACGGAGTCCGGCACATCCACATCCAGCATGCGACTCAGCATCCATCCGGTGTGGTTGTGCGCATCGCGGACGAGCCACCAGTCCTCCATCGCCGGCGGCTCCGGCGCAGTTGGCGGCACAGGCACGGCCGCAACGCCCTTCTTGCCCGGCAGCTTTGCAGCGACCGCAACTGGCGCGACATACCCCGGCGGCACCGGCTTCCGCGTACTCGCCCGCGCGATCAGCTTCAGCTTTTCGCCCTCATCAAGCCGATACAGCTTGTCGGTGTCGCGGCCCGGCTTGCTGTGCAGGTACACGTCATCCCGCACCACGCCGCTGGCCACATACGGGTCCTTGGCGTGCAGCGTATTCATGTCGTCGAATTCCTTCGACACGGCGTCCGTCGCGACAGCCTTTTCGTCGATCCAGCCGACCTCGCCCTTGTCCGTCTTCACCTTGTAAAAACGCTTGTTCCCTTCCAGCACCTCGAGCCGCTGGCCGTTCACCACGTTCCCCGTGCGGTTCGACACAGCCGCGATGCGATCCCGCAGAAACGTGCCCTTCGCCGTAACGTACACGTAGTGCCGCATCATCTTTGGCTTCATGCCGCTGCAACCCGCAAGCAGCATCGCCGACGCACTCAGCGCGACCACGGCCCGCCGCAAACCATCGCCAAACGGGGCGCGTGCCCCTGCCTTCACCATCCAAAACGCCCCAATCATTCCATCGTCAAGGGTAGCAGCATCGGCCGGCTTACCCCGCCAGCCGAACGGCGGCGTGCACCTAGTGCGACAGCGCCAGGAACGACGCCGTGGTGCCGGTCGCGGACGAACTGACCGAGTTCAGCTTGCCGCCGACCGACGCGTCGAAGCCATACACCGCGAGATCCGGTGTGCCGCCCGGCGACACCGCCAGCAGGTAGTTCGTCGTCGACTCCGCACCCAGCACCGCCACGCCCGTACCCGCTGCAAATGGCGAGCCGGAGACCGTGCTCAACACCTGGCTGGTGCCGACACCGTACGCTGAAATCGTGCTGTCGCCATGATTTGCGACATAGACGTACTTGCCCGCGACGTCGGTCGTCACGGCATACGGGTTCGATCCCGTGGCATACACCGTGCTCGTCGTCGGCGTCAGCACCCCGTTGTTGCCAAGCTGCTCCACCACCAGACCGGCGGCGCTGCCGGTACGCACCACGTAGAGGTAGGCACCCGTTGGGTCCCACGCATTGCCAAAGTCACTGGTCAGGTTGGGCGGCGGAGTCGGCTGGCCAAGTTGCGTCAGCGTCCCGGTGGAAGAATTAAAGCTGAACAGCAACTCACCCGCGGTGCCAAGCGCCGCAGCCACCACCGTCCCGGCGGCATTGATCCGCAGCGCATGCGGAAACGCGCCCGACAGCGTAAATCCGATGCCGCCGCCGCCCGTCACCGCCAGCGATCCGTCCGTATTGATGGCGAACAGGTCGATCGCACTGCCGCTGCCGTCCAGCACCATCAGGTACTTGCCGTCAGGTGTGGTCTGCATGTCGGCGCAATTAGCATTGGTCAGCGCCGCACCGCCATTCAACGCCGTCAGCGCGCCGGTAGATGAAATGGCATACCCAAAAATCTGCGTCACCGTGCCCACCCACAGAAAAGTGTTGCCGCGCGACACTGCCACGGCCGTTGGCGGCAGGGTAAAGCTCAGCGGCGACCCCGTAAGCGCCGTCAGTGCGCCCGCAGTCGACAGGCTAAACCCGGAGACGGTATTGCTGCCGCTGTTCGCCACAAACGCCATGTTCAGCGTGGTCGAGGTTCCCGTACCTGTCCCCGTGCAGGTCGAGCTATGCAGAAACTCGCCGCAGTTGCCCGTTGACGTCGCCTTGGTCACGAAGCCGCAGCCAAGCACAGGCATCAACAGAAGAGCGGCAGCGGCGGCAATGGCGGTCGATCGGGGAAGGCGAAAGGTCATGCGCATTGGACGAGCAGGGCCTCTGGAAGGTTGAAGCATGAGGCAGTTAGTTCGGAGATGCCTGGCACGCGGGACAGACGCCGATCACGTCGACCGACACCCGCTCCACCAAAAAACCGTTGGCTAGCTGCAGCCGGGGAGACCCCATCCCAAGCTCGTCGTGCTCCGCATCCGTCACGCGCTTGCACACGGAGCAGACCAGGTGATGGTGCGGCTCTTTGTTCATCTCCACCCGCAGCGTGCCATGGTGCATCGACAGCTCGCGCAACACGCCGCTCTGCACAAACAGGTGGATGTTCTTGTACACGGTGGCCAGCGAAATGGACGGAATCCGCTGCTTGACCGAGGCGTACACCTCTTCCGGCGACGGATGGCCATCCATGCCCTGCATGGTCTCGTACAGCACTTGGCGCTGGTGCGTCACGGCAATGCCGTGCTCCGCGCAAAGCTCCCGAAATGTTGTGCCTAGCTCGTGCATCGTCATCTCCAAGTAGAAAAGACGCGGACGCTCAAGTCAAGACATGCCCGCGCAAGGCAGAAATCTTCCGTCCCCACTTGGCAGTGTGTACGCGCTTGCATATGCTTGGCACGCACACGTATCCCACCCCGGAGTCCCCGTGAACTCTTTCCGCCGCATGCTCGCCCTGTCCGCTCTTCTGCTTGCCACCGCACCTGCACTGCTCGCCGCGCCGCCGCGCGCCCGCTGGACCCCAGCCGAGGCCACCGCCTACATGGCTCGCCAGCCCTATCCCATTGGCGGAAACTTCCTCCCGGCCGATGCCATCAACCAGCTGCAAATGTGGCAGGCCGAGACCTGGGATCCGGCAGAAATCGACAAGGAACTCGGCTGGGCGCAGGGCATCGGCATGACCACCATGCGTGTCTTCCTGCACGATCTGCTGTGGCAACAGGACAGCAAGGGCATGACGCAGCGCATGGACCAGTTCCTCGGCATGGCCCAGAAACACGGCATCAAGCCCGTTTTCGTTCTCTTCGATAGCTGCTGGGATCCGCAGCCGAAGCTCGGTCCGCAGCACCCGCCCATCCCCGGCGTCCACAACAGTGGGTGGGTGCAGTCGCCCGGCGTGGCGCTCGCCGACGCCAGCCAGCAAGGCCGCTTCGAAGCCTACGTCAAGGGGGTCATCGGCCACTTCGCCGCAGACGACCGCATCCTCGCCTGGGATCTATGGAACGAACCCGACAACGGCGGCGGCGGCAACTACACTACCAACCTGAAGCATAAAACCGAGCTGATGGATGCAATGCTGCCGCACGTCTTTGCCTGGGCGCGCAGCGTCGGCCCCACGCAGCCGCTCACCAGCGGTGTCTGGCAGCACGATCACTGGGAAGACCCCGCAAAGCTCAGCCCGACCGAGTCCATCCAGCTCTCCGAAAGCGACATCATCAGCTTCCACGACTACAGCTGGCCCGAAACCTTCGAGCGCCGCATCGTCCAGCTCGAAACGCTGCACCGCCCCATCCTCTGTACGGAATACATGGCCCGCGGCGCCGGTTCCACCTTTGACGAAAGTCTGCCGATCGCCGCAAAGCACCACGTCGGTGCCATCAACTGGGGCCTGGTGCAGGGCCTGAGCCAGACCTATCTGCCGTGGGACAGTTGGAAGCTGCCCTACACCGACCGCGAACCGACCGTCTGGTTCCACGATGTCTTCTACACCGACGGCAAGCCCTATCGCCAGGCTGAGGCAGACGAAATTCGCCGCATCTCCACGGAAATGAGCCCCGGCAGCGCCCACACCATGGCAGCAAGCCAATAGACTGCCGTGTACGAAAAGTGAACGCCGGGCTCTGACAGACGGCGTTCACCTTGGCCTCCGCCTTGAAGCAACGGGTTTATCCTTGAACTCAATGCGAACCTTTACCTTGGCCGAAGCACAGGCCCTGATTCCCGTGCTCAACTCGTTGCTGCAACGTGCGCAGGCCTGCGCCGGTGTCGCGACCGCACGCGAGCACACGCTGCAATCGCTGCACCAGGCCATCTTCCTCGCCGGCGGCATGCGTGTCGACCTCGTCCACGTGGCAAAGCTCAAAGGTGAGCACGACAAGGCCGTGGAAGACGCGCGCTCCACGCTCGGCGAAATCGACGAGATCGGTGTCGAGGTTAAAGACCTGCACACCGGCCTCCTTGAGTTCCCCTTCCAACTCGGCGACGACATCGTGCACCTGTGCTGGACGCAGGGCGAAAACACGATCACGGCATGGCGCGCAAGCGATGGCGGCGATGACGACCGGCAGCCGCTGGACGACCGCTTCTCCCGCGGCAACGACCGCCCCCACTAATCCACCCTCCCCGCCGGCGTACCAGTCCGTTATGATGGAGAGCGATGCCGAGCCTGGGCGATTCCGTCTTTATCTTTATGCTGGCGCTGATGCTGCTCGGCCCCAAGAAGCTGCCGCAGCTCGCCCGTCAACTGGGCAAGCTCATGGCCGAGTTCCGCAAAGCCTCCAACGACTTCCGCATGCAGATGGAAGACGAGCTGCGCATTGAGGACCAGAAGGAACACCAGAAGAAGGTGGACGCGCTTGCACCGCCACCCTCCACGCTGCCCAATCCCGACATTCCGACCGAAGACCCGCCGCACCCGCACCTGCCGGCAAGCACCGAAGCGGTCAACCTGACCGATGCGGAGATTTCACCCATGGCCCCGGTTGCGCCGATCGCCCCTATCGCTGAATCTGGCAGCCTGAAGATGATGCCGCCCAGCACCGGTCTGCCGCTGGAAAACACCTCCCGCCGCTCCCCCTTCGCCTCGTCCAATACAGGCCGTGACGGCAACGAGCCCGCAATCGGCATGAGCAGCGAAGAGCCCGGCGAAGCCGCGTTGGACACCGCCACCTACGAGCCGCCGCCCGACCGCAGCCACCCCGCCATGATGGGTGAAGGGGAACGCGCGACCCATGCCTGACCCGTCCCTGGAGCCTCACCATGTCTGATGTGATCGACAACGTTCGCTCCGAAGCCGCGGCCCGCGCTGAACTGCCCGGTATGTCGCTCATGGAGCACCTGCAGGAGCTGCGCGCACGCCTGCTGCACTCTGTCGCTGCCCTGCTGATCGGCTTCGTCATCGCCTACATCTTCCACGAGCGCATGTTCGACATTGTGCAGCACCCGATGGATGTACTGGGCTACAAGCTGAACTTTACGCACCCCACCGATGGCCTGAACCTCTACCTCAAGACCGCGCTGTACGGCGGCGGCATCCTCGCCGCACCCTACATCCTGTACCAGGTATGGCTGTTCATCTCGCCCGGTCTGTACTCGCACGAGAAGCGCTACGTCTGGCCGTTCATGGGCGCGACGATCACACTCTTCCTCGCCGGCGCATACTTCGGCTATCGCTGGGTGCTGCCCTCCGCGCTCAAGGTCCTGATCGGCGACTTCGGCAAGCGCTTCCATCCCATCATCACCATCGACGATTACACCGGCTTCTTCTCCGCCATCATCTTCGGCCTCGGCATCAGCTTTGAGTTGCCAATCCTCATCTTCTTCCTGTCGCTGTTCGGCATCGTCGATGCACGATTCCTCGTCCGCAACATGCGCTACGCCGTGCTCATCATCTTCGTCATCGCGGCCATCATCTGCCCGCTGCCTGACCCGCTCAGCATGTGTCTGTTCGCCATGCCGATGCTCGTCCTGTACGCGCTGAGCGTGGGCGTCGCATACTTCGTGCACCCGTCGCGCCGCAAGAAGCTCGAAGCCGCATAACGCGATACAGCCCCGGCCGCCGTCTGCCCATCGAATGACTTTCAGCCGAAGGGATATCTGACGATGCCGGATGCGCGCGTAGTTCACTGGGTCGTCTTCCACGTCCTCCTTCTCGCACTGCTCGGCACGGAGTGGCTGTTGCTGCGTAAGCAGACGCCCAAGCGGTCCTACGTGGCGACGGCCATGTGGCTGCTCGGTGCCATCGGCTTCGCGGCGTACCTCTATCTCACGCTCGATCGCGCGCTCGGCACGCAGTTCATCGCCAGTTACGCGCTCGAAGAATCCCTGTCCATCGATAACCTCTTCGTCTTTCTCCTGCTCTTCCAAAGCTTCGCGGTGCAGCGGGTTCGACAGCCCAAGGTCCTCTTCTGGGGCATCCTTGGCGCGGTTGTCATGCGCGCGGCATTCATCATCGCCGGCGTAGCACTGCTCAAGCGTTTCGAGTGGGTGACGTACATCTTCGCCGTCCTCCTCTTAGTGGCAGCAGTGCGTTTGGTACTGCCACAGGATCATGCCGCCAAGAAACCGGCCTGGCAGCGCTGGCTTGAGACGAAGATGTCCTTCTCGGAAAGTCAGGAGGGCTTCTTCGTGCAGGACAACGGCAAGCGCAAACCCACCATCCTCCTGCTCGCCCTTTGCGCTATCGCCGTCACGGATTTCGTCTTCGCGCTCGACTCCATTCCCGCCGTGCTCTCCATCACGCGCCAGACCTTCATCGCCTACAGCTCCAACATCCTTGCCGTCATGGGCCTGCGTTCCCTGTACTTTGTCCTCAGCCATGCGCTCGCAAAGCTCACCTACCTGCACTACGGCCTGGCGGCAGTGCTTGCCTTTGCCGCGACCAAGATGCTGATCGCGCCCTGGTTTGAGGTGACCGCCGTCGCCTCGCTCGCCGTCATCTTCGGCATCCTTCTGCTTACCGTGCTGGTCTCGCTGGTCATCCAGAATCACCACGACACCGACCCCACTGCCTGATGCCCACCGCTGTAGCGCACATCGCAGAGCTGTGGCGCTACCCCATCAAAAGCATGCGTGGCGAACAGGTAGACGCGCTTGACCTGCTGCCCGACGGCATCGCCCAAGACCGCCGTTTTGCCGTGGAAAGCACAGGCGCCCCGCAAGGCAAGCCCCTGCTCACTGGCCGCGAACGTGCCTCCATGCTGCTGCAGCATGCCCGGGTCGTCGACGGCCGAACCACCGTCGAAACATCACGTGGCGACCAGTTCGACCTGGATGACCCGGCACTGCTCAGCGCCCTGGAACACATCCTCCAGCAGGGCCACGCACTGCGCATCGTCTGCAGCCAAGCCCCACTGACCGAATGCCGCCCGATTGCACTCCTTTCCCGCGAAACCATCGCAAGGCTCTCCGCCGAGCTCGGTCAGCCGGTGGACGCACGCCGCTTTCGCGCCAACATCGTGCTCGCCTTCGGTGCCCCTTTACCCGGCGCGCCGCCCTTTCCTGAGGACGCGCTCGTCGGCCACACCCTCCTGTTGGGCGACAGTGCAACTCTGCGTGTGACGGAACGCGACCCGCGCTGCCGCATCGTGACGCTCGATCCCGAAACCGCAAAGCCTGATCCCACCCTGATGAAGCATCTGGACCACCGCCACGACGGACGCCTCGGCATCTACGCCGCGACAGTCCAACCCGGGCCCCTGCGCGTGGGGGACGCGGTCACCATCGTGACACCCGCAGGCAGTGCACCTTTCCCCGCATCGCTTCGTCCAAACAAGTGATGAAGCAAGCCGCCCGTCTGCTGCTCGTGCCCCTCAGCGTCTCTGCCCTGTTGCAGGGCCAGACCCACCGCGTCGAGAAGCCTGAAGCCGTCACGCGCGCCGTCGCCGTGTACGAGTATGTCGGCGATCTTGCCAAGCCCACCGCCGCCCGGCTCATCCCCGTTTCGCTGTTCTACGGCGGCCATTTTGAGGACGCCGGCACCTATCTCTCGCGGCCCGTCCCGCTCGCGCTGCAGGCCGACACCGCATACGAACTTCAGACCTCCGGCATGCGTACCGGCGTGCTCGATCTCGCCTTCGCCCGCAACTTCCGCCAGAACACCGCAGACGCCACCAGCGCCTTCGACGAGGGCTGGTTCGGCTATGGCAAAATTCAACCGCCACGCGCAAAACCCGTCGCCGTGTCCAAGCCGCTGGGCAAAAGCACAGGCCACGCCTATGAAGTGCAGGACGACGGCAAACCCCACTTCGGCTCCAAACCCGACACAGCTGACAAGACCTCCTCGCGCCGCGCCACCGATCCCGACCCCGCCGACACCGAGCGCACCACACGCATCAGCCTGCCCGATGACAACCGCGACCCGAAAGCCCCGGACCCCGACCGCCCCACGCTGAAGCGCAGCGCCATCGACACCAACGGCGGCCCCAAGCAGAAGCGGCAAAAGGAAACTTCCAGCGTCTCCCAAACGCCGCCCGACCCGAACAGTGACCCCGACCGCCCCTCGCTCAAGCGCAAAGGTACCGGCGATGCAGAAAACAACGGCATCCCCCCGGACCCAAGTGAGCTTGCCAGCAAGTCGACCCCGAAGGGCTCAGGCGGCACCGTCACCGGCGCACAACCCATGATCGACGACGCCAACCGCCCCGGCCTGCACCGTGGCAAGCCTGCCGCAGCCCCCGCAACGGAAGAACTTGCGGCGGTCGACCTGCCGAAATTCAACGGCCGCATCCCGCTGACCGACCTCAAGCAGACCGTCGCCGTCTCCGACATTCACGAGATCGCAGCCCACGATTTCACCTACCACTTTGCGTCGGACACCGACCGCGCCACCGTACAACACGCCATGGAGGCACTGGCAACAGCCGTACTGGCCAACCCCGCGCTTGCAACCGACGCACCCGACTTCATCAAAAACGCAAAGCCCGGCGCGGACCGCGTCGGCTCCGCTGACCCGTCGTTTAAACCCTCGCCACGCCCCGGCATGAACCGCGCCAACGCCGGCACCACCACGGACCAGGCACCCAAATTGCCGGCACATGCAACGGTAGCGCAGCGCGCCGCAGCACGCAGAGCAGCGGCCGCCGCCATTCGCCGCGCCTCCGCAACTGCCACGGACGCCACCGCCCTGACCGACATCAGATTCTCCGCCTATCAGCTCAGCTACGGCGCGCCGACAACTTATGTACTCACGGCGCGCACCGTGGACGCCGTCACCCCAACTCACTTCGTCACGGTCGTCGCCCAGCCCGATCCGGACGGCAACGGCAAGCTGCAGATTGGCCTGCGCAGCACCACCGACAGCGCGCACCTGGACCGCACACCACGCTACCGCCTCGTGGACGCGGTGGACGCGAACGCCAGCAACCGCGCCTCCCTACTGTTCGAGGTCCGCAATAGCAGCTCCCGGCAGTTCGCCCTCTTCCGCCTGCTCGGCCCGCGGCCGGACGCGCTGTTTGAAACCGGATCGACCAAATAGCGCTCTCTTTCCCGGTGTCGCTACGATCGCGTGCAAGGAGAAGTCTTGATGCATGAGTACCTTGCACCCGCAACGCTTCTGACTGCCATTCCTGCTGGCATCAGCCTGAATCGTCGTGATTCCTCAACCCGTGAAGAGCAACATGGATCATCACTTTGACGAAATAAATCGCCAAGTTTTACGAAGTGAATCGCCGTCTCAGCCTGATCGGAGCCGACCAGAAGCAGTTCTATTCAGTCACGAGCAAGCTCGACGGCCGGCTTGACGAAATCGCAAAACTTTAACTGCGGCTAACCCGGCCCGCCGCTTACCGCCCTAGCTGCTCACCAGTCTTGATCTGGAATCCGCGCAGGAACTCTGCCGCAGCCATTCGCTTCTTCCCTTCCAGCTGCACCTCGGCCAGCCGCAGTACCGTCGCCTCGCCGCATCCGGCAAACATCGACTCACCCACCACACGTAGCGCACTAGACGGGACGCCGTCCACACCCTCGACCGGCTCCATCCCATGCACAATCAGCTTCTTCCCCCGCAGTGTCGTGTAGGCACCAGGCCAGGGCTGAAATCCCCGAAAGCGCCGATCGATCTCTTCCGCGCTCCTCGACCAGTCGATCAGCCCATCTTCCCGCGTCAGCAGCGGCGCAAGCGTGGCGAGCGCATCCACCTGCGGTTCTGCGTTGATCGTCCCTGCGGCCAGACCGGTCAGGGTTTCTAAAACAAGCGACGCGCTCTCCTGCGCAAGCTGGAGAAACAACTGCGGCGAAGTCGTCGCCAAGCCGATCGGTACCACGCGACGCAGCAGCATGGCCCCGGTATCCAGCCCTGCATTCATCTGCATGGTGGTCACGCCGGTTTCGGCATCACCACTCGCGACGGCCCATTGGATCGGCGCCGCACCCCGCCACCGCGGCAGCAGCGATCCATGCGCGTTCACGCAGCCAAGCCGCGGCAACTCCAGCATCCATGGCGGCAGAATGCGGCCGTACGCCACGACCACCATCGCATCCGGCGCAAGCGCTTCCAGCGTTGACCGCAACTCGTCGTTCACCTTCAGCTTCGTCGGCTGCACCACCGGTATCCCGAGCGCAACCGCCGCCGCCTTCACCGGCGTTGGCGCGACAATGCCCTCTCGGCCAACCGGCTTGTCCGGCTGCGACAGCGCCAGCACCACGTCATGCCCAGCCTCCACCAGCGCCTGCAGCGTGGGCACGGCATACGCCGGCGTTCCGCAAAAAACCAGCCTCACCGGTCTACCACTCGCCGGTGCGGATCAGTTTCTTGATCCGCCGAATCGTCAAGTCCTTCTTCAACCGGGACAGCCGGTCGATGAACAGCACGCCGTCCAGGTGGTCCATCTCGTGCTGCATGGCGCGCGACAACAGGTCCTCCCCGTCAATCTCGAACCATTCTCCCGTTACGTCCTGCGCGCGCACCGTCACAGTTGCGTGGCGAAGCACCTTGTCGCGAATGTCCGGCAGCGACAGGCAGCCCTCTTCTTCGCTGCGCCGGCCCTCGTGCGCCACAATCTCCGGATTGATCAACACCAGCTTCTCGTTCGCATCCTTGCCAAACGACGTGTCGATCACCGTGATGCGCTTCAGGATGCCGATCTGCGGTGCTGCAAGTCCAATGCCTTCAGCAGCATACATGCTCTGAAACATGTCCTCGGCAAGCTCCGCCAGCTTCTTGTCGAACACCGTAATGGGCAACGCCTTCTGCGCCAGCACCGGATCGGGATACTTCACAATCGGATAAATCATCGTCGTCTCGCAGGCCTAATACGCGCGCAGCTGCTCGCGGTAACCGGCGAGGTTGCGCTGGGTTTCAGAAAGGCTGTCGCCTCCAAATTTTTCAAGCATCAGCCGCGCCAGCGTCAGCGCGACCATCGCCTCGGCCGCGACACCCGCCGCCGGCACCACGCACACATCCGACCGCTCATACGCGGCCTTGACGGGCTCCCGCGTCTCAAAACTCACGCTGCCCAGCGGCCGACGCAGGGTAGAGATGGGCTTTAAATAGCCGCGAACCGTCACGTCTTCCCCGTTGGAGATACCGCCTTCGATGCCGCCAGCATTGTTCCGCTCACGCGCAAACCGCGTGTCTCCGTTCGATTCGTCAGCATAATGAATTGCATCGTGCACGGCAGATCCCATGGACTCCGCCGCCGTCACGCCGCGCCCAAGCTCCACCGCCTTTACCGCCTGCAGGCTCATCACCGCCTGGGCCAGCAGGCCGTCCAGCCGCTCGTCCCAGTTGGCATGCGTACCAATCCCGACGGGTACCCCGTGCGCCACCACCTCAAACACGCCGCCCACGGTATCGCCGGTACGCAGCGCGCGATCCACCTCGCCCTTCATCTGCTGCTCCACGTCCACATCAATGCAGTTCAGCAGCACGGTTTCTCGCGCCACACTCGCCACCAATTCCGGCCACGCATAGCCGCGCGTCAGCTCCACGGCACCCACGCGGACCACGTGCGACAGCACTTCTACCCCCAGCTCGCGCAGCAGCAGCTTGGCCAGCGCACCCGCTGCCACGCGCGCGCTGCTCTCCCGTGCCGAGGCACGCTCCAGCACGTACCGCGCGTCGCGAAAGTTGAACTTCAGCGATCCCGCCAAGTCAGCATGGCCTGGGCGCGGCGACGCCACAGCCTTATGCTTTTCCGGATCGCCCGCACCCACCGGAAGAATCTCTTCCCAGTTCTTCCAATCTCGGTTGGCGATAGTCATGGCAATTGGCGCGCCAATCGTCTTGCCATGGCGCACTCCGCTCAGCAGGTGCGCCGTGTCCGTCTCAATGCGCATGCGGCCGCCGCGACCGTAGCCCTGCTGCCGTCGCCACAGTTCACGGGCAACCAAGCTCTCATCCACGGGAACACCCGCGGGCATGCCGCTTACGAGCGCAACCAGCGCTTCGCCGTGGCTCTCTCCCGCTGTTGAAAATCGAAGCATCTGTACTCCACCAAGCGGTTGCCCAGGCCTTCGATTGTACCAATGCGCCGCAACGCGCCCCGTTCTGCGACACCGTCGTCACCCTAAAGGTGAATCTGCCACTCACCGGAACGGGGAGTAGCCAACAGGCAAGACGCGTCCTAATCTCAGAGGTACATGAACGACTACAACCCCATGGAGACGGCGGCGGAGGACCTGCAGAAGGTCGAATGCGAAATTGCCCGGTTTGGCGCACGCACATGGGTCAAGCTGCCGTACCCACCCACCATAGAGCAACGGTTCGAGCAGGAAACCTCTGGCCCGCGCCGCCAGCACCTCACTTTTTACGGCTTGCTGGCACTCGCCATCTATGACTTGTTCCTCGTCGGCGACTACATCATGTACCCCGAACACTTCGCCGTCTCGGTTGCCGTGCGGCTCGGCGTCGTGACACCGATCGTTCTTGTGCTGGCATGGTTCCTGCAGCGGCCGCGCGGCGTTGCCCTGCGTGAGGGCGGCACCGTTCTACTCTGCGTCGCCGGCTGCATCAGCATCTTGTTTCTGCATAATCACGGAGACCTGGCGTCGACCGTGCAGGCCGAGCCCGGCCTGCTCATGGTCCTGCTCTGCATGAATGTCGTTCTCCGCGTGGAGTTCTTGTACGCGGTCGCCGGAACAGTCGCCTGCCTGCTCGCAGAGGCGCTCTATTTGCACGGCACAAGCCTGCTCACTGTCGGCAACCGCGTCACCATCGGCGGCCGCGTGGGCTGGGTCGCCACCCTGACCCTCATCGCCAGCTACACCCTTGCGCGAGAGCAACGCATGGCCTGGCTGGAACGGCTGCATAGCCGCATCCAGGGCCGCCTGCTGGCGGAGGTCAATGCCGAGCTCGTCAGTCTGTCCGCAACCGACCGCTTGACCGGCCTGAACAATCGATACGGCTACGAACTGCGCCTGGACGAGCTATGGAAGGCAGCCATGCTCTCCGGCCAGCCCGTTTCGGCCGTCATGGTCGATGTGGATCACTTTAAAAATCTGAACGACAGCTTTGGCCATGCTTATGGCGACCGAGTCCTGAGTCGCGTTGCCTCGCTCATCCTGCAGGCACTCCGTGCACAGGACGACTTTGCCGCACGCATCGGCGGGGAAGAATTCATTGTCCTTCTGCCTGACACGGACGAACGTGCAGCCGTCCGCGTGGCAGAGCGCATTCGCCTGCTCGTGCAGGTTGCGGGTTCGCCCGCTGTCGGCTCTGAAGCCCACCTGACCGGCCACGAGCGCTGGTCCACCGTCAGCTGCGGCACGGCCACCGTCACGCCTACCGCCTCTTCAGACCCGCAGCGACTCATCGAAGCTGCCGATGCGGCCATGTATCACGCCAAGCAGACCGGCCGCAATCGCGTCTGCAGCAGCCCATCGCTGGACGGCGGCACGCGCGGCATCTCCATCGTGACGCGCGCCTCCTAAGCCTCGCAACCCCCAACGGCCGTCCTCGCAGAATCGGGTACACTCGCAGCATTCCCGCTGCACCCAATCCTGCCACGCAAAAGGACACCGCCTTTGCCTTCGCTGCCGAACCGCACTCTTCTGCTCGCCGCCCTCTTCTTCGCGCTCCCGCTCGCCACCATCGCGCAGGCACCTGCTGCGCATCCCGCGGCAGACGCCGTCGACTCCGAAGCCTGGGTCCGCGCCCACTACACCAAGTACGAGTTCCGCATCCCCATGCGCGACGGCGTCAAGCTCTTCGTCAACGTCTACGTCCCCCAGCCCGGCGCATTCCCCGAGCACGACCCGTACCCGTTCCTCATGACGCGCACGCCCTACTCCTGCGGCCCCTACGGCGAAGACCAGTACCCCAAGTCCGTCACCTACTCCAACGAACTCGCCAGCAGCGGCTACATCTTTGTCTGCGGCGACGTGCGCGGCCGCTACGCCTCGGAAGGCACCTTCGTCGAAATGCGTCCGCACATCGACAAGAAGAACGGCCCGCAGGACGTCGACGACGCCAGCGACATGTACGACACCGTCGACTACCTGCTAAAGCACGTGCCCAACAACAACGGCAAGGTCGGCATCACGGGCATCAGCTATCCCGGCTTCTTCACCTCGGCCTCCATCATCGACTCGCACCCCGCCATCAAGGCCGCCAGCCCCCAGGCGCCCATGACCGACCTTTTCCTTGGCGCGGACGACAGCTACCACGGCGGCGCCTTCATGCTCGCCGCCAGCTACGGCTTCTACTCCGGCTTCACCCCGCAAAAAAACCCGGTCGCCGCCGCCGGACCACGCGGCCCCCGCTTCGACTTCGGCACCACCGACATGTACGAGTTCTACCTGCGCGACAACACCGCGAACCTCACCAAACTCCTCGAAAACCGCGGCCCCAGCCTGCTGCCCGACCAGATCAACCACACCACCCTCGACAGCTACTGGAAGCCGCGCAACCTCTCCGACCACATGCTGAACATTCACACCGCCGTCATGACCGTCGGAGGCTGGTTCGACGCGGAAGACCTTACCGGCCCCTTGAAAACGTACAACGCCATCGACCGCTTCAACCCCAAGCTCGGCGCCATGAACACCGTCGTCGTCGGCCCCTGGGTCCACGGTGGCTGGGCGCGCTCCGACGGCGACCACCTCGGCGATGTCACCTTCAACGCCAAAACCGGCGAGTTCTTCCGCAAGGACATCCAGTTCCCCTTCTTCGAGCACTACCTCAAGGACGTGCCCTACGGCAAAGCCGGCGAGCCCCTGCCGAAGGCCTACATGTTCGAAACCGGCACCAACGCCTGGCGCAAGTACGACCAGTGGCCACCGAAAGGCGCGACCGCGCAGATGCTCTACTTCGGCCCCAACGGCAAGCTCACCTTCACCAAACCGGCAGGCCCTGAAGCTACTGGCAACGCGGCGGCAGGCCCCGCAGGCGGTGCCAACGGCCACGGCGCCGGCGGCAGCACGCAGGACTCCTACGTCTCCGACCCAATGCACCCCGTGCCCTTTACCAGCTACACGTCCGACACCGTGCCCCAGCGCTACATGACCGACGACCAGCGCTTTGCCGCCCGCCGCAACGACGTGCTCGTTTACACGACCGAGCCGCTCACCGAAGACGTCACCGTTGCCGGCCCTATCAGCCCCAAACTCCACATCAGTTCGACCGCCACCGACTCGGACTTCGTCGTCAAGCTCATCGACGTCTACCCCTTCGACTACCCCAACAACGACGCCGTCGACGCGGCCCAGGGCAAGCGCATCCTCGGCGCCGCACCCATCCTCATGGGCGGCTACCAGCAACTGCTGCGGGGCGAACCCTTCCGCGCCAAGTTTCGCTCAAGCTGGACCGACCCGCAGCCCCTCAAGCCCGGCGAAGTCACCGCCATCAACTTCACCATGCCCGACATCAACCACACCTTCCGCAAAGGCCACCGCATCATGGTCCAGGTGCAAAGCTCCTGGTTCCCCCTCGTCGACCGCAACCCCCAGACCTTCACCAACATCCCCACCGCCACGCCCGACCAGTTCGTGAAAGCCACCGAAACCGTCTACACCGCCCCCGAAACCCCTAGCGGCATCGAACTCACCATCCTGCCGCAGCGCTAAAAACCAGCAAACACTAAGAGGGAGCTGGCGTGTGCCCGCTCTCTTCTTGCAACTAGGGAACGAGAAGCGCATATTGGGGACCAGAGCGCTGCATGCTCCGATCGCTATAGGTGATCGTGGAGGAATGAGGCATGGGAACTCCTTCCGGGCAATCGGTGTCAAGTCAGACGAGGCTTACTGTGCTACTCAGACGAAGCTTGATCTTCATACCTGCTTTGTTGTTCTCTTGGCCAGCGCGCGGACAGGTGAGCGGAGACAAGCCGACCGACACGACAGTATGTGCTCTCCGTCGAAACCCTGAAGCGTGGGATCGAAGGTTGGTACGGCTTACTGGCTATGCGACACATGGATATGAAGAGAGCTCAGTAGTGGATCCAGCATGCGGCAAAGACTCCGATGGTTCTCCGCTATGGATGGACTATGGAGGAAGAATCGGCTCTGCAACGATGTATTTCGGAGGCGACCATCACCGGCATCGAAAGAGCGGCATCACGGTCGAGGGTATTTCGATTCCTTTGATAAAAGACGATGGATTTCAACGACTTGACCGAATCCTCCAGGGCCGATCGAATTCGACTGGCATCGTTGCAATCGCAACGACCGTAGAGGGTCGCTTCTTTTGGGGAAGAGGTTACGATTCGCCCGCAGAAAGTTTTGGCCATTTCGGCTGCTGCAGCTTGTTCGTCATTACGAAAGTTGACGCTGTAGCAGACCGGCCGTTAACCGCGAAAGAAGAACGTAAGGCTGCGGAAACGTTCCATCTGCCGCCACCTCTACCCCCACCCCCATAGACAGCACTCACGACGTAGCCATACGGTACGTCGCATCGTGTAGCTGTAATGTGTCTAGTGCCCTGCCAGCAGGACTCACGATGAACTCTTCACACCACACTCACCGCCGCCCTCGTAGTCGACGCATACACCGTATCCCCGCTGTACACCGCCGTCACCGCATCCGTGCCCATCGGTAGAATCATCGTCGGCACCGCGCCCACACCGGCAGCCACCGGCGCGATCCCGACCATCGTCGTCCCACTGTAGAAGTACACCGTCCCCATCGCCGCTGCGACCGAAACCGTCGCCGTCAGCGTAATTGAGATACCGCACGTTGAACTCGTCGCGGACGCCGCCAGCACCGTCGTCGCCGTCAGCGCCGCGCTGACCACCACCGTCACTGCGTTCGCCGTGCTCCCGGTGTACGTCGTGTCTCCGGCATACACCGCCGTCAGTGTGTGCGTCCCCACCGCCAGCGCGATGGTCGTCAGCGTCGCCTCCCCGCTGCTCAGCGTGCCCGTCCCCAGGCTGGTTGTTCCGTCGTAAAACGTCACGGTCCCTGTCGCCGCGCTCGTCGCCACCGTCGCCGTCAGCACCACAGAGTGGCATATGTCGCCGCGGCGGCAGAGCTAATCAGCCCCGTCTCCGTCGTCGTGGTGAAGAAGAACCCCGCGCACCCACTCACCGGCAGCACCACGGCACACACTGCAAGCACGCCAAGTACCGACCTTCTCGATCGAGTCGGCCCACGCGCCTCCCCCGTCTCCCACACCTGCTGCTGCATCTGGCTTCTCTGCACATTGCACCCTGTCTCTTCAACGAGAGTCACGCGGTACGACGGGAGTTTTTCGCGGACGTGTACGTCGAAATCCCAAGACGAGACGCCAGGTTTCAAGGTTTGGCGAAGAACCCCCGTCGCGCCTCCACCATCAACCGCCGATCTTTCGGCCGCAGTTCCAGCTTATGGTAGCTCCCCGGCTTTAAGTCCGGCGGCGGCGTGTAACTCACCTGGTACTGCAGCCGCAGGTCCTGCGCGATCTCCGCGTAGATCTGCCGCAGTGTGTGCCCGCGCGTCACCTCGAACACCTGCCCGCCCGTCGCCTCCGACAACTTGCGCAGCGTCTGCAACCCGGGGTCAGACCCGCCGGCAACCCCACTTAATCCGAACGCCGTCGACCCGCCCCCGGACCACGAACTGTACAAAATCGAGTACACCTGCACATCCGCCAGCTGAGCCTGCTCAATCGCCTGCTCCACCGTCTTGCGGCTGCCATTGTCCCCACCATCGGTCAGCAGAATCACCGCCTTGCGCCCGCTTTCCTTCGCCAGAACCCTCTCGGCAATCACCGCCACCCCATCGTTCAACAGCGTCCCACCCGTGGGGCTCGGGTCGATCGTCAGCGCCGTCAGCCCCAGGTGCAACCGGCTCGCAGAATCCGTCAGCGGCCCCAGGATGCGCACGTGCGTATCGAACTGCACCACCATCGCCCGGTCCTGCGGCCGCCCCAGCATGCTCTGCAAGAACACGTCGCTCGCCAGCGTCTCATCGCCAATAAACGTCCGCTGGCTGCCGCTGGTATCCACCATCAACGCAATCGTCAGCGGCAGCTCCGCACCCACCGTGCAGTAGCGCACCTCCACCGGCTTGCCGTCCTGCTTCAACTCGAAATCAGCCTTCGACAGCCCCGTCACCGGCGTGCCGTCCTTCGCCTTCACCACCGCGCTGATCGCCACCACCCGCGTCGTCACCCGCAGCATCACCGTCGGCGCATCGGATGACGACGTGCTGTCTTGCGGCACCTCCGTCTGCGCCGCTGCAGGCCCGGCCATCACAAGCACCAGCAGCCAAAGCAGCCGCAATCCCGACCTGGCACCCACCGCCATCGCACGCCTCTTTCCGCAACCTACTCCGCACCCCCGCCCGCGCGCAAGCACAGTTTCTATACTGAAGGGGATGCCTCTCACTCTCACCCGCTCCCGAGCCTTCCAGACCCGCGCCGAAGCCCTCATCCCCGGCGGCGTCGACTCGCCCGTGCGCGCCTTCCGCGCCGTCGGCGGCGACCCGCCGTTCGTCGTCCGCGCCCAGGGCGCCTATCTCTTCGACGCCGACAGCAACCGCTACCTCGACTACTTCGGCTCCTGGGGCCCCATGATCCTCGGCCACGCCGCCCCCGCCGTTATCGACGCCGTCCGCGAAGCCGCCCTTCACAGCACCAGCTTCGGCGCCAGCACGCCCGCCGAGGCGGAACTCGCCCAGCTCATCGTCGATGCCGTGCCCTCCATCGAAAAACTCCGCTTCGTCAGCTCCGGCACTGAGGCCGTCATGAGCGCCGTCCGCGTCGCCCGCGCCTACACCGGCCGCAAGCGCCTGCTCAAGTTCGAAGGCTGCTACCACGGCCACTCCGACGCGCTGCTGGTGAAGGCAGGCTCGGGCGTCGCGACGCTCGGCATCCCCGGTTCGGCAGGCATCCCGCAGGAAACCACGCAGTTCACCGCTGCCCTGCCCTATAACGACCTCAACGCCGTCGAGGACTATTTCAAGACCTACCCCGGCGAAGTCGCCTGCATCCTGCTTGAAGCCGTGGTCGGCAACGCCGGTACCATCCTGCCGGAACCTGGCTACCTCGAAGGTCTGCGCGAAATCACCACCCGCGAGGGCGCGCTCCTGCTGTTTGACGAGGTCATGACCGGCTTCCGGCTCGCCCTCGGCGGCGCGCAGCAGCTCTACGGCGTCACGCCCGACCTCACCACACTGGGCAAGATCATCGGCGGCGGCCTGCCCGTCGGCGCCTTCGGTGGCCGCGCCGACATCATGAACCAGCTCGCCCCCCTCGGTCCCGTCTACCAGGCCGGCACCCTCTCCGGCAACCCCCTTGCTATGGCCGCCGGCATCGCGCAACTCACCGCGCTGCACCAGGGCGGCCAGGCGTTCTACGACAACCTCGCGGAAACCACCCGCCAGGTCGCCGATGGCGTCGCTATCGCCGCCGCCGAAGCCGGCATCGCCGTCACCACCAACCGCGTGGGCTCCATGTTTACCTGGTTTTTCCAATCACCGTCCAATACGGTCCGCAACTTCCACGACGCCGCCCAGAGCGACACCGCCCTCTTCGGTCGCTTCCACCGCGCCATGCTCGAGCGCGGCATCTGGCTGCCACCCTCACAGTTCGAAGCGGCCTTCGTTTCCGCCGCGCACGGCCCTGCGGAGGTTTCGGCAACCATCGACGCCGCGCACGACAGCTTTCGCAACCTCCACGAACAAAAGGACGTTGCAGGCGCGTGAACACGCATCCACACCGTGTTCAAAACCACCCTGCTATCCTCAGACTTCCGGGTTGCGCCGCACCCTCGACTCCACCATCAAGGAACGATTCCGTTGACTGAGCACGCCGAAGAGCCGAGCCCGACCCCGAAAGCCAAAGCCAGCAAGGCCGTTACCTATGCCGATGCCGGCGTCGACATCACCGAAGGCGATCGCACCAAGCAGCGCATCAAGATGCTCGCCCGGAAGACCTTCAACAAAAACGTCCTCAGCGAAATTGGTGGCTTTGGCGGCCTCTTCGCCCTCGATCTTGCAAAATTTCCGCAGCCCGTGCTGGTCAGCTCGACCGATGGCGTCGGCACCAAGCTCAAGGTCGCTTTCGAGCTCGGCATCCATCACACCGTGGGCGCCGACCTGGTCAACCACTGCGTCAACGACATCGCCGTGCAGGGCGCGACGCCCCTCTTCTTCCTCGACTACCTTGCCACCGGTCGTCTTGAAGGCTCGGTCGCCGAAACCGTCGTCAGCGGCATCAGCGAGGCATGCAAGGCCAACGGCTGCGCCCTCATCGGCGGCGAAACCGCGCAGATGCCCGGCTTCTACGCCGACGGCGAATACGACCTGGCCGGCACCATCGTCGGCGCCGTCAACCGCGAAGACATCATCACCGGTGACAAGATCCAGCCCGGCGATTGCCTCATCGGCCTGCCGAGCAATGGCTTGCACACCAACGGCTACTCGCTCGCCCGCAAGCTGCTGTTCGACGTGGCGAAATACGGGCCTGACCACTACGTCAACGAGCTCAAGGACAAGACCGGCGCCGCCCTCATGCGTTCGCACCGCAGTTATCTCGCGATCCTGCGCAAGCTCATCGCCGGCGGCATCGTCAACGGCATGGCCCACATCACCGGTGGCGGCATCACGGAAAACCTCCCACGCATCCTGGCCAAGGGCCTCGCCGCGCAGGTCGAGCTCAGCTCGTGGGAAGTCCCACCCCTCTTCACCCATCTGCAGCAGCTCGGCCAGGTCGATCAGGAAGAAATGCTGCGTACCTTCAACATGGGCATCGGCATGATCGTGGTGGTCCCGGCCGAGCAGGTTCGCAAGGCGAAATCCATCCTCAACCGCGCCAACGAGCGCTTCAGCGTCATCGGCCGCATCGTCAAGGGCGAGCGTCGCGTGCAATACCTGTGAGCGATTCGACACGCAAGCAGCGCCTCGGCATCCTGCTCAGCGGCCGCGGCTCCAACTTTCTGGCCATTGCCGACGCCATCGCCGCGGGCAGCATACCAAACGCCGAAATCGTCCTCGTCCTCGCGAACGTGCCGAACGCGCCGGGCATTCTTGCTGCACAATCCCACGGCATCCCAATCGCGATCCAAGTGTCGAAAGGCACGCCACGCGAAGAGCATGACGCCCACATGATCGATCGCCTGCGCGCAGCGGGCGTGGACTGGGTCATCCTCGCCGGCTACATGCGCGTCCTCACGCCAGCCTTCATCGCCGCGTTTCCGGAGCGCATCCTCAACATCCACCCGTCGCTGCTGCCCGCGTTTCCTGGCCTGCACCCGCAACAACAGGCGCTGGACGCCGGCGCGACCGTCTCCGGCTGCACGGTCCATTTCGTCGACGAGCAGGTGGATCACGGCACCATCGTGCTGCAGCGTACCGTTCCCATCCTGCCCGGGGACACGGAAGCCACCCTTGGCGAGCGCATCCTGCAGCAGGAGCACCTGGCCTATCCAGAGGCCATCGCGCAGCTCACCCGCCAAACAACATCAACGACCTAGGCCTGCTGCTCCCCCGCATCCGTCAGCGTCACCTTCGCGTCCATCCGCTTTTTGCCACGGAAGAACGTAACGGTCACTGTATCGCCGGCCTTGTGCGCATTCATTGCACTCTGGATATCCTGCGCATTCGTAATCTCCTGCCCGTCGATCGCGATGATGAAATCGCCACCCAGCATCACCGGCGTATTGCCCAGGTACGCCCGCTGCGTTCCGCCCTTCAGCCCCGCGCGTTCCGCCGCGCCGCCCGGCAGCACCCGCTGCACCAGCACGCCGTAGTCACTGGGCACGCCGATCTGGTCGGCAAGCTCCGGCCCAATCTCGAGCGGCGTAATTGCCAGCGATGGCCGACGAATGCGGCCATACTTCGCAAAATCATCCAACACCGCCCGCGCCGTATTGATCGGAATGGCAAAGCCGACACCCGCGCTCTGGTCGGCGTTGTTGGAAGCGATCAGCGTATTAATGCCGATCACCTGCCCGCGAGAGTTGAGCAACGGGCCGCCGCTGTTGCCAGGGTTGATCGCCGCATCCGTCTGGATGGCGTTGTCGATCGCCGAACCATTCGGCCCGCGGATCGACCGGAGCGCGGAAATAATGCCGCGCGTCATCGTGCCCGACAGGCCGAACGGGTTGCCGATGGCAAACACCTTCTGCCCCACTTGCAAGTTGCTGGAACTCGACAGCTCCACCGGCTGCAGGTTGGGCGCGTTGATCTGCAGAAGCGCCAGATCGTGCACCTTGTCGACCGTCACCACCTGCGCCTTGTACTTGTGCTTGTCGCTCAGCTGCACTTCCACGCGCTGGGCGTTGTCGATCACGTGATTGTTCGTCAGAATGTGACCTTGCTTGTCGAGCACGAAGCCCGAACCCTGCCCCTGCTGCGGCACCTGGCCGTAGAAAAAGTCGAACGCCACCGCTGTCGAAGTGATGTTGACCACGCTCGGCAGCACCCGCTTGTACACGGCAATATTGTTCTGCTCTTCCGCGTCATAGGCCGGCTCCGCCTCGGCCACCCTCAACTGGAAAGCGCCCAGCGGCGCATGCGCGGAGACAAAATTCGCCGCATCCGGCGATACGCGCTGCAGCAGGGCATTGACCGCGCCCACCGGCCAAAGCCTGTTGCTCAGCAAATAGAACCCGCCCACCAGCAACACCACCAGCAACAGCCTGCGACCCTTCATCCATCCCCATCCCACGCCCGCACCGCGCGCGTCCTTGCCGCTTTCAAGCCTACATCGCTTCTGCCGCCGCATCCTCCGCCTCGCGGTGGAGCTGCACATACAGCCGTCCTACCCGCTCCCGCAGCGCGTCCAGCGCGCCATCGTTTTCAACGACGACATCCACCAGCAGCCGCTTCTCCGCCTCTGGCATCTGTGCCGCAAATCGAGCGCGCGCGTCCGCCTCTACCGTGACGCGATCGGCCAAGGGCTCAGACGACAGCACACGACCGACAAACCGCTCCAGCCGAATCTCCTCCGGCGCAGTCACCAGCACCACCCGGTCAAATCGCGCGCGCCACGGTGTACCATCCGCCGCCGCGCCGAACGTCGTCTCCAGCACCAGCGCACTCTCCACTACCGCAACCGCCGAAGGATGCTCCACGCCAACGCCGCGCAGCCAAGCCGCCTGTGACGCGATCACGGCCGGATGCACAATACCATTCAGCTCCTGCAGGCGCCCTTCATGAAACGCCAGCCGCGCCAATTCCCTGCGGTCCAGCGAGCCGTCCGCCCGCACCACGCCCGCACCAAACTGCTGCACAATGCGGTCATACACCGCCTCGCCCGGCTGCATCATTGCGCGCCCGACCTCGTCACTCTGCGACACAAACGCGCCCAGGTCGCGCAGCATGGCCGCCGCCGCGCTCTTGCCGCTCGCGATGCCTCCGGTCAGCGCCACGCGCAGCACTTGCTTTACACCAGCCCGCGGCGTGCGGTCGCGGCCTTCACGGTGTTCTGCATCAGCATCGCGATAGTCAGCGCCCCAACGCCTCCCGGAACCGGCGTATACGCCCGCGATACCGCATACGCCGCCGGATCGAAATCGCCCATCAACACGTAACCACGCTTCTCAAATGCCGCCCGCCGCCCCGCATCGCCTGGGAAATACCGCTCCACCTGCGCCGCCGAATCGACGCGATTGATCCCCACATCCACCAGCACCGCGTCCGGCCTTACCATGTCCGCCGTCACCAGTCCCGGCACACCCACCGCCACCACCAAAATTTCCGCCCGCCGCGTGTAGCTCGCCAGGTCGCGCGTGCCTTTGTGGCACACCGAAACCGTCGCCCCCTCGTTCAGCAGCATGGTCGACGCGGGCTTCCCCACGATGTCGCTGCGCCCCACCATCACGCAATCTGCACCGGCAATGGCTATCTTTCGCCGGCGCAAGATCTCCAGAATCCCGGCAGGCGTGCACGGTGCCAGCGCCGACTGGCCGATTTGTAGCCGCCCCACGTTGATCGGATGAAAGCCGTCAACATCCTTCTCCGGCGCCACCGCCTCCAGCACCCGGCGCGTGTCAATGTGCTTCGGCAGCGGCAGCTGTACCAGGATGCCGTCGACCGCGTCATCCTCGTTCAACGCCGCAATCATCTGTAATAACGCAGCCTCCGTCGTCGTGGCCGGTGGCGTCAGCAACGTGCTGCGAATCCCTAATTCCTCGCAGCTGCGCACCTTGTTGCGCACGTACACTTCCGACGCCGGATCGTTCCCCAGCAGGACCACCGTCAATCCAGGTACGATGCCCCGTGCCGCCAGTTCCCGTACCGCCACACCAACCTCCGCCTTGATCTCCGCGGCGATCTCCGTTCCGTTCAACACCTCTGCGCTCATGTGGGTACAGAATACAAGCTGCGCACGCTGCGGTACTTTGTGCGGCGCACGCAGACATTGTGTGTAGGACGCGTGCAAAGATCGCACAAGAAGCCGCAAAGGCTCACTTTGCCGCACAACTCACTGAATCCATGCACGTCTAATCCTGCAAGCCACGCCCACCCCGGCGACGCGATGAAGATCCGCAGGAGTGCACCGCATGAGCTTTTCGCCCGAAGACAACCCGAAATCGCCACCGCTGCAGACCAGCTTCGATAACACCGACCTGGAGACCTTGCGCGACGAACTTCTGCGTTCCGGCCTCGACCTTTGGCAGGCTGGCGAACTCATCAGCAGCTTTCTCGCGGCACGAGGCTATGGCGTCTCCGCCGGCGATGCGCGCACCATTGCCACCCGCATCGAGGCCGAAAGCTGCTCGCTCGATTGCATGCGCACCGAGCTTGGCCGCCTTGCCCTGGTCATGTAGTCGAACGCACTCTACTCGTACTTCAGCGTCTCTACCGGGTCCAGTGATGCTGCCCGGTTTGCCGGAACCGTACCGAAAATGATGCCCACCATCATGCTCGTGCTCAGAGCGATGATGGCCGACCAGATCGAAATCGGTATGTGAAACGGTGTCAGCAGATTGACCGACAGCGGCAGCGCCAGGCCAAGCACCGTGCCAACCACGCCTCCGCTCAGCGAAAGAAACACCGCCTCCGTCAGAAACTGCATCCGGATTTCGCGTCGGGTCGCACCCAACGCCTTGCGAATGCCGATCTCCCGAATCCGCGCCGTGATGTTCGCCAGCATGCTGTTCATGATGCCCACGCCGCTCACCACCAGCGTAATGGCCGCCGCAATCGCCAGCACATAGGTCAATGCGGTCGCGATTTTGCCGGCCGCATCCAGCACATCCACTAGTGTCTGCGCGTGATACACGCTCGTCGGCTTGTGCCGGCTCTGGATAATGTCCGTGATCCGCGCAGAATCGTGAATCACGTCCAGCGGGTTCTCGATCGTGAAGAAAATCTCCTTCACCGCATCGCTACCGGTAAAGTACCGTGCCACCGGGTACGGAATCAGCGCTGTCTGGTCCGACAGCTCGGACTGGCCGAAGTCTGAAATGCGTAGCTTGGCGACGCCGACCACGGTAAACGGAATGCCATGAATCGCAAATGACTTACCGATCGCCGCATCGTCGGAGCCGTATAGCGCCCGCGCAAACGGCTCGATCAGCACGCACACTTTCTCGTGCGCCACCGCGTCCTGATCGTCGAAAAACCGCCCTGCCACCACCGCAAGGTTGCGCACATCCTTGTACCGCGGCGACACCCCCAGCAGCAGCGCCTCTTTCGACACGCCGTTGCCCATGCTGATCGAAGAGTGGGACTCCAGCATCGGCGACGAGTACGCGATTCCGGGCACCTGCGCGTCCACCGCCGCTTCGTCCTCGCGCGTCATGTAGTCCGGCGTGCTGGTGTTGTTCGGCCCTGTCGTGCTGCCCCCGCTGTACTGCATTTCCACCAGGTTCGGCCCCAGGCTGCTGATGGTATCCAGCGCATACTGCCGCCCCGTCAAGCCCACCGTCACCACCAGGATGATGGACGCCGAACCGATCACCATGCCCAGCATTGTCAGCAGAAATCGCACCTTGCTGGCCTTGAAGCTGTCCAGCGCCAACTGCATGGTTTCCGAGAAGACCATCGTCGTCTTCGCCGAATTCAACGTGCGCTGGAAGCTGGCGTTCTGTGGACTGTTCGGCACCCTTGTATGCTACCCCGTCGTCCGTTTAGACGCCGCCTGGCGGTAGCGGTCGCACGAACTTGCACCGCCATGGAACGAAGCTGCTAGCATCCATACAGCCGCACGCGGAGGGATGTGTGAGTGGTTGAAACAGGCGGTCTTGAAAACCGCTTTGGGCGAAAGTCCAACGGGGGTTCGAATCCCTCTCCCTCCGCCAACAAAACCTAACCACGCGAAGCACAGGGGGTTCGAATCCCTCTCCCTCCGCCACTTCACTCACCGTCTCCGCCGGCAATGAGGACGACATGGATCGCCGAACCTTCGCAACCATGACCGCGATGGCAATGGCTTCTACCTTGAGTGCCCAACCCCGCGGCCAGACGAATTCCCTTCCCGCAACCGGCGTCCGCTTCTCCGTCATGCTGTGGGCGCTCGCGGATCACGCCTCCTTCGACCGCTCGTTGCAGATCGTGGCAGATGCTGGCTATTCCGGCGTGGAACTCACCGGCGAGTTCCACCACTGGTCCGCGGAAGAAACCGCACGCATCCTCGCCCGGCTTCACGCCCTCGGTCTGACCATCGACGCCATGAGCGGCGTCCGCGCGGGCTTCGCCGTCCCGGCAGACACGGCCAGCTTCCAGACGGACTTCGCCGAGCACCTCCGCTTCGCACAGCACCTCGGCTGCCCGCAGGTCATTCTTCTTTCCGGCAAGCGCATCGCCGGTCTTGCGCCAGGTGCGCAGCGATCCGCCGCCATCCAGAACCTGCGCTGGGCCGGCGACCAGGCCGCCAAAGCCAACATCGAAATCGTCATCGAACCCATCGATCTGCTGGAAGATGCCGGCATCTACCTGGCCTCTGTCACCGACGCCTTCGATCTCGTCCGCGCCGTCGGCCTGCCCCACGTCAAGGTCTTGTTCGACCTCTACCATGAGCAGCGGAGCTTCGGAAACCTGCTTCAAAAGCTTGAGCGCAACCTCGACCTCGTCGGTCTCATCCACGTCGCCGACGTGCCCGGCCGCCACGAACCCGGCACCGGCGAGATCGCCTACGGCAACATCTATCGCAAGCTCGGCCAGTTGCACTATGACCGTTGGATCGCCATGGAGTTCTACCCCACCGGCGATCCGGTTGCCTCCCTGCGTCAAGCAAGGCAGGCTGCCGAAACCGCCCTCGCCGGACGATAGCGACACCTCCTACGGCAATTCAAACTCCAGCAACGCCGCAGCGGTCATCGGCACGGGCTTGCCTTGGGACAACCACGGCCGATACCGCCAATGCTGCACAGCCCTCAGCGCGGCATCGCGCAACAACGGTGGCCCACTCACCACACGCGCGTCGGTGACATTGCCGTCGCGGTCCACTTCCGCCTGCAGCCGAACCTCGCCCTGCACGCGGGCGGCAGACGCGGCCGCGGGGTAAGCCGGCGACGGACTGTACAGTACATTACCCGCCATGATGCCGAGCGACTCGGAACGCACAACACCCGCACTTGTCGCCGCACGCATCGCACCTGGTCGTGCTGGCGGTTGCATCTCCGCAACCAGCTCCGTCTGGTTACCGCCCTGCCAGGCAGGTTGATGCCGCACCAGCCGCGGGCTCCACTGCCCCGCAGCATCGTTCCGCGCGTCCTCCTCCGCATAGGCCGGAACCCCCCGCGCCCCAATCCGGCGGCTCAGCACGTCCGCAGGAACAATCTTGAACCCGCTTGTACCGGGAGCCGCAGCGCGCGGAAAACTCACCGGCGCGTTTGAGGAGTTAGCGCCCCTCGCCGGTACAGGCAAACCGAAGCTCGCAGATGGCGCTACGCGCGTCACCTCAGCGGCGGGAGGGGCGACGCGAACGATGGGCGCGGCATGGACTCGGATTCGTTCTGGCAACACCCGCGCGCGCACCGGCTTGCTTTTCTCCCAAGCCGGTGCGCCGACAGTGGCATTCCCCGCCCTCAGCTCCCGCTCGTCGACGGAAGGCAACACCGCGGGCTCGTTGGCAGCCACCTCACCGGCGGCACCCGACACCGGCGCACGAACGATGTCCGGCGCTGTTCTCGGCCCGCTTCGCCGCACAAGCAGTACACCGAGGGTCATGGCCACAAGCAGGCACACGGCAGCGACGAGCCAGGCCGCCCGGGGCTGTGGTTGCACCAGTTGCGGCATCACGGCACGTTCCGGCAGTCGCGCCTCCAGGCCTGCTTCCGGTGCGCGGGCAACGGGAACAGCCGGCGACAAACCGGCGCCATGATCCTCCTCCTGCTCCGCATCGAGCGATCGAATCGCCTCCATCAAAAAGCGCAGCAGGTCATGTGCGTCCGTCTCGGCAGCCGTCGGCGCAAACTCCACACCCGCCGCTGCCAGCGCAACCACGGCAAGCAAGTCCGGATAGGCAGCCTGCCGTCCCGCACGGCTCAGCAGCACCCACACGTGCGACGTGAAGTCGCGGTGAAAGCCACGGTCCTCCCGCACCATGGCAACAACGGCATGCACCGCGCGCGGCATCTCCACCGCAATGCCTGCCTTGCAGAAAAAGTCGCGCAGTTCTGCAATGTCTCCCGCGTGGCGGACCGACACATCCTCGAGTTGTAACGGCTGCAACATGCCGGCAAGACCTCTTTCTTTTGCGGTCGGGCCGCTCTCCCACCATCATGCGAACACCATCGTGCGCGCAATGTTGCCGCGGCGCCATCAGTCACGAACGACCCTTCGGCATAGCCGCGCGGTTACCTTCAGCCTATCGGCCATCGATCGGACTCGACCAGATGAAAACACGGCATCCTCACAACGCCGGCAAATGTCGACAGCCGTCCTGCCGGCGCGTCGATATCCGCAACGCCGCGCCAGACACCACGCACCCGCCATGCATCAGAACGAAACATCAGGAGCTGAACCGTGAGCCAAGAGAGCAAGCCCGTCCCGAACGACACCACCGTCATTCCCGCCACCGATGCAAACCGCCGCCACGATACAAACCTCGCGCCCCAGGGATCCATGCACCCAGACGCACCGGCGGACAGCAAGTTCACCCCCGAGGGCGACGGCGAGCCCGCGCCCAATATCCCCCCGTCTGCCACCGACCCCTACGCCGACGAAATCTAGCGGTCCGCATACAATTCCTCGGCACCCGTGCGCCATACTGAAAAGGCGCATGGCTGATCTCATCCCACCCGACCTTGCCCCCGTGGCAGCCACCCTGCGCGAGGCCAACCCCGCCGCGGACACGCTCGTCCTCGAACATCCGCCGGCACCCCCCGCGCCAAAGCCCCTCACCCCCAAAAAGAAGGATTTACCAAAGGAAGAGGCCTCCCAGTCGCCCTTCTCCGTCTCCGTCGCCACGGTCTACGACGGCCCCATGGACCTTCTGCTCGACCTCATCCGCCGTCAGTCCATCGACATCTACGACATCCCCATTGCCCGCATCACCGAACAGTTCCTCGTCTACTGCGAGCACCTCAAGCAGGCCGACGTCGACTCCGCCGCCGACTTCATCTACACCGCCTCTCTGCTTATCCACATCAAGAGCAAAATGCTCCTGCCGCGCGAGGCTTCGCTCATCGCCGCCGGCGACATGGAGGATCCCCGCCGCGAACTCGTTGAACGCCTGCTGGAACACGCACGCTTCAAGGCCGCCGCGCAGATGTTGCTGCAAAAACAGCAGATTGAAGACGCCACCTGGTCCAATCCCGGCACCCGCGAGTTCAAGGAAACCCACACCGCCGACCGCGAAATCGCCGCCGACACCCAGGATCTCGCACGCGTCTTCGCCGACATCCTCGACCGCATCCGCACGCGCCCCGTACTCAACGTCAACGAGGAGAGCGTCACCGTCGCCCAGATGCTGGAGTACTGCAAGCGCCGCCTGATGCTCGAAGACCGGCCCACCTCCCTGCGCAAACTGCTGCAAAACACCCACTCGCAGGCCGCGCTCATCTGCATGTTTCTCGCCCTGCTTGAACTCGTCCGCCTGCAGGCGGTCATGCTCCGCCAGGGCCAGGAGTTCGGCGACATCATCCTCAAAAAAACTGACCAGTTCGACGAAGTGCTTGCCCATCAGGAACGCATGCGCGACGACTGGCGCTAGCGCGGTTTTGGCGGGTCAATCCTGCTCACGCGATACACTGCGGCCATGGCTACCCCGTTCAGCACCGAACCCAGGCCCGCCGAAGGCATCTCCGGTAAGGTCATCGGCATGGCAGCCGGCGCGGTGCTGTTGATTCTGCTCATCGTCGCCGTCGCCACGCTGCGTCACACCGCGCCCGACCCCGGTGCCCTTCGCTCCGCCGACAGCTACGCCCCGAACTTCGCGCTCGGCAACATCACCCTCACCGAGGCGACGAACGGTGCCGGCGGCAAGGTCACCTACATCGACGGCACAGCGAAGAACAATGGCAACCGCACCGTGACCGCCGCGGACCTGCAGGTCACCTTCGTTTCAGAAGACGGCACGCCGCCCCAGCGCCAGACCGTCCCCCTGACCCTGGTCCGCACCCGCGAGCCCTATGTCGACCTCGAACCCGTCGCTGCCGAACCGCTCAAGCCCGGCGAAAGCCACGACTTTCGCCTCATCTTCGAAACTGTGCCCGCAGGCTGGGACACCAAGGCCCCAGACCTGCGCCTCGTCCACGCCGACACCCGCTGAAACGTCTGTTCACCCCATCCAAATTTTCCCGCCGGCAGTGGGAAGATTTTGCGCAGTTGCCCACCGTCCAACGCGAGACTTTGCCGTAATCGCCTCATTTCAGACACTTCCTGCATTTGGCACGTGCATTGCTCTCACTTTTACACGGAACGATCGCTTTCGCTTCTCCCAGGCGTCTGTGCCCCGCGATACGTTTCAAAGGAGTTCACGACCGATGCACATAAGTTCATACAAGAATGTCCGTACGCTCGCCGTAGCCGCGCTTCTCCTTGCCCCCCTAGCATCCTTTGCCCAGGCCGGCACGCCAAATGCCGCTCCCAAGCAGGACGCCGCCGACAGCAGCACGTATGCCACCGGTCAGCCGCTCCCACCGCCGTCCAAGGAAGGCTTTTGGGGGCACATGAACCCCCTCGCCCGCAAGAAGTGGGTACATCGTCAGATCGATCCGGTGAAGGACCGCGTCAACGAGCTCGACCAGCTTCAGTCGAAGAACGCCAATGACATCCGCGATGTAGACAGCCGCGCCACCGCTGGCATCAAGCGCGCCAACGATGCCGCTTCCCTCGCCGACCAGCACGCAGGTGCCGCCCAGACCCGCGCCGACCAGGCCAACGGCCTCGCCACCAGCGCCGGCAGCCGCACGGATGCCCTGCACGGCACGGTCAGCAACCTCGACCAGTACCAGACCGTCTCGGCAACCGCGGTTCCTTTCCTTGCCGGCCACACCACGCTGTCCCGTGCCGCTAAATCCGACCTCGACGCAGTCGCTACCAAGCTGGCCGGTGAAAAGGGTTACATCCTCGAAATTCAGGGCTACAGCCGTGCGGGTATCGCTCCCTCGCAGGCAATGGCCGACGCGGTCGTACGTTATCTCGTCACAGAGCATCAAGTACCTGTATACCGGATATATAAGTCTGGTTTGGGACGCGCTACGGCCCAGAATTCCGCCGGAGAAAGACCGTTGTCCAATGGTGTGCGCGTCACACTTTTGCACAACAGCCTTGCCACCATGGATCAGCCCGCTACGGTCAGCCGTGCGACTGCTCCATACAACAGTTCCGATACCGCGCGCACCAACTAGTGCGGTGTTCCCAAGTTCGGTCGCCGTACCCAAGAGTACGCACCGAAGCACCTCTCCTAACCCGAGAGAACCAAGGCAGATTGGCCCTCCTCCCGGAGGGCCGTTTTTTTGCTGATATCTTTGAAACGCCGTGGCGCCCGTCTTATCGCACCGTTACCTGCTCGAATCCCAGCCCCCGCAGCAGGCTTTCAATACTCGCCCGTCCGTTGGATCGCGCCGTGTCCAGAATGCCGTCACTTTGTGCACTCCGCAGAATCTGGCTTTCCGCGGTGCGCCTCGTCTCCGTCTCAAGGTTTGGGTCGCTGGGCACGAACAAACCCGTCTCCCGCGCAAACACCCGCGACTTGTTCTCATCGATGCGCGTACTGAAGATCTCCGACGCCGGCAGTTCCACCGCCACCGCCTTACCCTGCACGTGCACCGATTCCGGTCGCAGTTTGCCCAGATCAATGCCGGCGAACACCTGCCCATGCACGATCAGCAGCAGCTTGTCGCCGAACAGAGAGTCCGGCAGCACCGCGCTCGACCGCTTACCTTCCACCACCGTGTCCACGGAATAGCTGACCGTCTCCAGCCGGCTTAGCTTCTGGATCTGCTCCACCACAACGGGCGCCGAGGTGTCGAAGGTGGTGGGCCGGTTCAGCAGCGAAGCCACCATGCGCCCGGCAAACCCGCCTGTTCCCGCTTGACGCAGCACCAGCACCATGGCCGCCAGCCCAAGCACAAAGCACAGCAGCAGGCCAAGCAGAATGGCCCCCACACGGCTTCGAGGTCGCTCCTCCGCACGCGTCACCCGTTGCTGCCGCGCTGTCTCTTCGTACTGCACACGCTGTTCATCCGATGTCATGCGCAATAAGATGCCGCCGCGCTGTCATCCTGTGCACGGTGAGCAACATATGACACACCGCACTAACTCAAAAAGACCCGGAACGCTGTCCCGGGCCTCTCCCTCACAAACCCACGGTCACGCCTCCAGGGCTGCAAAACGCTCCTGGCTCAACGCCCGCCCCTTGCCCATCCGGTTCTGGTAGCTCGCCTTCACAAAATCACGGAACAGCGGATGCGGCTCCAGCGGCTTGGACTTGAACTCCGGGTGAAATTGGCACGCGATAAAGTACGGGTGTGTCTCCCTCGGCAACTCCACCATTTCCACGTAGGTTGCGTCCGGCGTCGTACCCGTCAGCCGCAGCCCCGCGCCCGTCAGCAGCGCCTCATACTCGCGGTTGAACTCGTACCGGTGCCGGTGCCGCTCGCTGATCTCGGTCGCGCCGTACGTCTGCGCCGCCAGCGATCCCGCCTCCATCACGCACGTCCACGCACCTAGCCGCATGGTGCCGCCCATCTCCTCCACGCCCGTCAACTCGCGCAGCTTGTAGATGATGCGGTTCGCCGTTGACGGATCGAACTCGCTGGAATTGGCGTCCTTCAGACCGCACACGTTCCGCGCAAACTCGATGCACGCCGTCTGCATGCCCAGGCAAATGCCAAAGTACGGCACTTTGTTCTCCCGCGCGTAGCGAATCGCATTGAGCAGCCCTTCCACGCCGCGCTTGCCGAAGCCGCCCGGCACCAAGATCCCATCCAGACCTTCCAACTGCGCGCTGTAGCTGCCGTCCGCCGTCTCCAGCCCCTCCGCCTCAATCCACGTCACCTTCAGCTTCAGGTTGGCATCCAGCGCGCCGTGCACCAGCGCCTCCTTCAGGCTCTTGTAGCTATCCTCGTACTCCACGTACTTACCCACGATGCCGATGTGGACCTCGTCCTTCGGGTGGTACGCGCGGTGCACCAGCGACCGCCAGTTGTCGAGCTTGGCCTCCGGCGCATCGTCCATCCGCAGGTACTTCAGCACCAGCCGGTCCACGTGCTCGGCCTCCAGCGCCAGCGGCAGTTCATAGATGTTCGCCACGTCGCGCGCCGCGATCACCGCCGCCTCTTCCACGTTGCAGAACGCCGCAATCTTCGACCGCATCTCCCGCGGCAGGTTGCGCTCCGTGCGGCACAGCAGGATGTCGGGCTGAATGCCGATGCTCAGCATCTCCTTCACCGAGTGCTGCGTCGGCTTCGTCTTGAGCTCCTGCGCCGCCGCGATCCACGGCACCAGCGTCACGTGCACAAACAGCGTGTTATCGCGGCCCAAATCCTGCCGCATCTGCCGAATCGCCTCCAGGAATGGCAGCGACTCAATATCGCCCACCGTCCCGCCGATCTCTACCAGCACCACCTGGTTCTCACTCGCCACCTTGCGCATGGCGTTTTTGATCTCGTTGGTCACGTGCGGAATCACCTGCACGGTTTTGCCCAGGTAGTCACCGCGGCGCTCCTTGGTGATGACCTGCTCGTAAATCCGGCCGCTCGTCAGGTTGTTGTCGCGGCTCAGCCTGGCGTGGGTAAACCGCTCGTAGTGGCCCATGTCCAGGTCGGTCTCTGCGCCATCGTCGGTCACGAACACTTCGCCATGCTGAAACGGCGACATCGTTCCCGGATCGACATTCAGGTATGGATCGAACTTCATCATGCCAACGCGAATGCCGCGGGCCTCCAGCAGGCAGCCAATGCTGGCCGCCGCAAGGCCTTTGCCGAGCGAAGACACGACACCGCCCGTTACGAAGATGTATTTCGCAGACATCGAAGCCTCGTTCTATGCAGATGTGGGGATTGGCCAAGGAGGAGCGGCACAACCAAGTATAGCAACCCCGTTCGCCGACCAGCGCTCGAACTGGTTCGGTGGAAATCCGCGGAATGTCCGGGCCGGGTTCCTGCATACTAGGAGATGGCGTACTCTGACGCCTGACCGCCCAAAAGAATGCGGACCCTGCGAGGGACGTTCCTTGCAGCGCGACGTCCTGCCGGGCGCGCACCGCACGATGATTGCATGAGCCTGAAGTCGAAGATCGAAGCTGTCATTTACGCATCCGAAGAGCCGGTCACCCTGCCGCAACTCGCCGGTCTGCTCAGCGAAGAGGCCGAGGCCGAGCTGGACGCACTTGCCGCCCTGCAGGCCTCGCTGTCTCTGCACACCCCGGCCGACAGCGACTTGCCCGCAGGCGACGCCGAACATGCCTCTGAAACTCCCACGATGGATGCTCCGGCTCCGCCAGCGCAGAAGGCGATGCCGTCCTACGATGCACGTGAGCCGGAGGAGGTTTTGCCGCCGAAGGAGCAGTCGCCTTCCGACAATCCCGTGGGAGTGGACGAACCTGCGACACCGGATCAACCTCAGCCGGGAAGTCCGGATAGTCTCGACGCCGAAGCTCCCCCCGACCCGCGCCTCGCCCGCGATCGCGAACGCCGCGTCCGCGACCACCTCCGCCGCACGGTCGACACCCTCCTCCGCGACTACGCCGACACCGACCGCGGCATCGAAATCCGCGAGGTTGCTGGCGGCTTCCGCATGGGCACGAAGCCGGAGTACCACGACGCCGTCCGCGGCTTCGTCAAGAGCCTCAAGCCCGCTCTCCGGCTCACCCTGCAGGCACTCGAAACCCTCGCCGTCGTCGCCTACAAGCAGCCCGTGACCGCCGCCGAAATCTCCGAAATCCGCGGCGTCGATTCCGCCGGCGTCCTTGGCGGCCTCATGGCGCGCAAACTAATCGCCACCGCCGGCCGTAAGCAGGTCATCGGCCGCCCCATGCTCTACAAAACCACCAAGGAGTTCCTCGTCCGCTTTGGTCTGAAAGACGTGCAGGAACTCCCTTCCATGGAAGAGTTCGAGCGCCTCGCCGGCGAGCTCAACGAGCAGGAGGACCTGCCGATGGAGCCGACCGGCGTCCTCATCGAGCGCGCCAACGCCCGCGGCGACGCCGACCACATCCGCGAGGTGACGGGCGACGGTTCAGAAGAACCAGACCCTGCCGACTCCGCGACGTCCACCCCCAACGATGCTGCAGCCGGCAGCGACGCCAAGCCATCGGTACCGGACGATGCGCTCGAATCTAAACTCGACACCACTGATGCTCCAGCCGAGGTGGAGCCGCCATCGACCACGCATCCAACATCCAACACGCTGGAACCTGAAGCGTAAGCAGCACCACGTGAAATTCGCCGAGCCGGGAGGCACCGCCATGAAGAAAACCATCGACCCCACCGCAACCACCGCTGAAACCCCCAAGCCAAAGCCCGCGCCCAAAAAGAAAGCCCCGCAAGCCGCCCCCGAGCCGCCCGCCGGCACCCGCCTGCAAAAGCTGCTCGCCGAGGCCGGCATCGCCTCGCGCCGCAAGGCCGAAGAGCTCATCCTCGAAGGCCGCGTCGAACTCAACGGCGCCGTCGTCACCGAGCTCGGCACCCGCGCCGACATCACCAAGGATCACGTCCGCGTCGACGGCAAGCTCCTCCAGGGCGTGCAGGAACACCGCTACTTCATGGTCAACAAGCCGCGCGGCTACGTCACCACCATGAGCGACCCGGAAAAGCGCGAAACCGTCGTCGACCTCCTCCGCGAAACCGCGCGCAAGAGCGGCCGCAAGCTGGAAGTCCGCCTCTACCCCGTCGGTCGGCTGGACTACAACTCCGAAGGCCTGCTGCTCATGACCAACGACGGCGACCTCGCGAACAACCTCTCCAAGGCTGCCAACTCCGTCCAAAAGACCTACCTCGTGAAGATCGCCGGCAACCCCACCGGCGAATCGCTCGACCAGCTGCGCAACGGCGTCATGATCGACCGCGGCCGCCTTGCCGAACAGCGCGGCACCCGCCGCGACCGCGTCCTCACCTCGCCCGCACGCGTCGAACTCGTGCGCCGCGGCGAAAACCCCTGGTACGAAGTCACCCTCACCGAGGGCCGCAACCGCCAGCTCCGCAAGATGTTCGAAGAAGTGGGCCACCACGTCGAAAAAATCCGCCGCATCGGCTACGGCGCCCTCACGCTCGACGTCCCCATGGGCGACTTCCGTGAGCTCACCACCGGCGAAGTCCAGGCCCTCAGCCGCGCCGCCGCCGGCAAATCCGTCCAGCGCAAACAGAAACTCAGCGAACACGCCCAACTTAAAAAACCCGGCCAGAAAACGGGTTCCCGCGGCGCCAAACCCCGCTTCTAGGTGACGCTACACCCGTCCCGTGTCTCAATTCCGGGACATGGGACGGTTTTGGCTGGCCCGTTTAGGTCGTTTGTCATCCCGTAACTTCCGCTTTTGTCCTCCCGTAACGAAGTGGAGGGATCTGCTTTTCACCTCCGCAGCATGCCTGGCGCAGAGCAGAGCCGCATCCAACCCGCATGCCCGTTCTGGAAGCGATCCTCGCCGACATCACCACCCTGCACGTCGACGCCATCGTCAACGCCGCGAATACCTCGCTTCTCGGCGGTGGTGGTGTCGACGGTGCCATTCACGCCGCGGCAGGCCCGCAACTCCTCGAAGCCTGCCGCGCCCTGAACGGCTGCGCCACCGGCGACGCCAAGGCCACACCCGGCTTCCGTCTCCCTGCCAAATGGATCTTCCACGCGGTAGGCCCTGTCTGGAACGGTGGCCGCCGCAACGAAGACGCCCTGCTCGCCAACTGCTACCGCCGCTGCCTCGAACTCGCAGACCAACACGCCTGCAAGTCCATCGCCTTCCCCGCCATCTCCACCGGCATCTACCGCTTCCCAGGCCAACGCGCCGCCGAAATTGCCGTCCGCACCATGCGAGAAAATCTACCGGAAGTCGACATCGAGCAAGTAATTTTCTGCTGCTTCAACCAGGAAACCAGAAACCTCTACAGTGCGCTCCTTGGCTGATTTCTGCCGATCAAAGAAAGGGTTCGAGATCGTACAAAGGGTCCAACATCGTTTTACGAGATTTCTTCTGATTACGGCGAAAGTCGCCGCCACTCATCTCAACCGCAATGCACATTTCCTGCAGGCGTGAACGCATGCGCTCACCAATGCGATCACCTAGGGTTTCGGTCCGATTGGCTAGAGTTGCCGTTTGCTTATGCTCGCCGAACTTTTCCTTCTCTTCCTCTGTCAAGACCTGTTGAGGGGGCAGATTAGGAAAATTAGAAGTCAGGATCGTAATACGTTTTTCGTTATAACGACTGTTGAGGATATGTGCGACAGTATCCCAGACCCAATCGGTTGGCTTCGAGGCTCCAATCTCATCAAGGACCAGGACCTCCGCGTTAAATACCGGGGCAAGCACTTCCAGTTCGGTCGCGGCCACATTTGGGTTATAGCTGTTCTGAACCTGCTTTAGCAGTTCTCTATAGTCGTAAAACAGCCCTTGGGCACCTCGCTCCCGCATCAGTGCCTGCAACGTGCTCACGACGAGGTGAGTTTTTCCAATACCTGCCGAACCAGTCAAGAGGAGCCCCGTTCCATCCGTCATCGGGTACGTTTTGACAAATCGACGCGCGATGTCAAAAGCCTCCGCGAGAGACGGGTCGGCTCCATTGAACTTGTACTCATAATTCTCGAAACGGCATTCCTCAAATCGACGGGGAATGCGAGCCTTGGTCACAAGCCGCCGCGTACGCGCATCGCGCCGGCAAACGCACTGCTCAGCATGACGGCGACCGTTCTCCTCATCAACCACGCGCATACCCAACCCCTCGCAATGCGGGCAGACGGCATCTTCGAGTTGGCCCAATGACAAATCCATGCAGTACCAGTATGAACCTGCTTTGTCCGTAGATGTCCCGTGTTTAGCCGGTAGACCTGTCGTGAATAAACCGTGCTTCCCCCCGTATCTTGCACCGTTGCCCCCAACCCGCTAGACTGAATCAAGCGTCGAAGCCCGCGCATCCAATGCGTAGGCCGTCTTCCAGACACCGCGACAGGACAATCGATGTGGCGTGAATCTTGCCCGCCGCAAGCGAACCGCGACCCGGAAGACATCGGCTAAATTTAAAGAGATCGGAACCACCATGCCAAAGCAGGGAATCCACCCGAACTACAAGGCCACCACCGTCAAGTGCGCCTGCGGTACTACCTTTGAGACTCGCTCCACCAACAAGGGCGACATCGTCCTCGAAATCTGCTCCGCCTGCCACCCCTTCTTCACCGGCAAGCAGAAGCTGATGGACACCGCCGGCCGCATCGAGCGCTTCAAGCGCAAGTTTGCCAAGAGCGACTCCTCCGTCGCGGCAGCAGCTACCGAAGCCAAGTAACCGTACCCGTATCACGAAACCCAAGAGCCTCCGCCCACGCGGAGGCTCTTTCGCATCACCGCAGGCCCGACACCATGCAAAAAAACTGGGACGACACCACCACCGCCCTGCTCGACCGCCCCGCACCCATCGACGCGGCCGTCCCCGCAGCCTTCACCATCGGCAACGTCGCCATCTCCCCCGCAACGGTCCTCGCGCCCATGGCCGGCGTCACTGACACGGTCTTCCGCCGCTTTATCAAGAATGCCTCGCAGTTTTCGCCCGATTCCGCCGCAACCGACGTCAACGCCGCCACCAGCAATAGCCAGTCCGGCTGCGGCCTCATCATGACGGAATTCACCTCCGCCGACGGCCTCAGCCGCATGCGCGAGGTCAAGCGCAAGCGCTACCTCACCTATTACGACGACGAACACCCCATCTCCGCGCAGATCTTCGGCTCCAATCCCGCAACCCTCGCCGACTCCGCCCGCATCTGCCAAGACGCCGGCTTCGACATCGTCGACCTTAATCTCGGCTGCCCCGCCAAGCGCGTCGTCAGCTGCAACGGCGGCAGCGGCCTCCTGCGCGACCTGCCCCACATCCAAACCATCTTCGAAGCCGTCCGCAGCGCCATCTCGATCCCGTTCACCGTCAAGTTCCGCATGGGCTGGTCCGACAGCAGCATCGTCTGCGTCCCGCTCGCGAAAATGGCTGAAAACTGCGGCCTGAACGCCGTCGCCCTCCACGCCCGCACCCGCGAACAGGGCTACACCGGCAACGCGCGCTGGGAGTACATCGCCGCCGTCAAGGACGCGGTGCGCATCCCCGTCATCGGCAACGGCGACGTCCGCTCGCCCGAAGACGCCGCCGCCATGGTCGCCGCCACCCGCTGCGACGCCGTCATGATCGGCCGAGCCGCGCCGGCGAACCCCTGGATCTTCCGCCAGATCGCGCAGCACACCGCCACCGGCGCCTACACCGTCGCCACAGACGAAGACCGCCACCGCATGATCCGCACCTACTTCGACCTACTCCTCACCGAACTCGAGCAGGAGCATCCCGAAATCGACGTCCCCGACGACACCGACCTCACCACCCTCTCCCCCGCCGACCTCGCCGCGCACAACCACCTGCGCCGCCTCAAGCGCGACCGCGAATCCGCCCGCCGCGACGGCATCGGCAAAATGAAGCAGTTCGCCAGCTGGTTCACCCACGGCATCCCCGGCGGCGCCGCCCTCCGCCGCAGCATCTTCGACAGCAAGCAGGGCGCCGACATCCTCCACGCCGTCGACACCTTCTTCGCCCAACAGCACGACCGCGCACCCGCCGACCCCACCACCCCAGCCTTCGCGGACTTCGCCGACGCCTAAGCCGCATCCAAGCGTGCAGGAGAACCACGCACGATGCCGCTCGCCCAGACCTACCTTCCCACACCTGACCGCTACAAAAACGCCTCTTTCCGCCGCTGCGGCGACTCCGGCATCGTCCTGCCGCCCATCTCCCTCGGCCTGTGGCAAAACTTCGGCGGTGCCGATGTCTTTGAGACCGGCCGCGCCATCCTTCGCCGCGCCTTTGACCGCGGCGTCACCCACTTCGACCTCGCCAACAACTACGGCCCACCCTACGGCTCCGCCGAGGAAAACTTCGGCCGCATCCTGCGCGACGACTTCCGCAATCTGCGCGACGAACTCATCCTAAGTTCGAAGGCCGGCTGGGACATGTGGCCCGGCCCCTACGGCATGGGAGGCTCCAAGAAGTACCTCGTCGCCTCCCTCGACCAGAGCCTCCAGCGCATGGGCCTCGACTACGTCGACATCTTCTACCACCACCGCCCCGACTTCGACTGCCCCATGGAAGAGACCGCCGCCGCCCTCGCGCAGATCGTCCGCCAGGGCAAGGCGCTCTACGTCGGCATCTCGTCCTACTCCCCTGCCCGCACGCGCCAAATGTCCGAGTTGCTGGCCGACGAGGGCCTCAAACTCTTCATCCATCAGCCCTCCTACAGCATGCTCAACCGCTGGATCGAGCATGATCTGCTCGGCACGCTCGATGATCTCGGTGTCGGCTGCATCGCATTCTCGCCGCTCGCCCAAGGCCTGCTCACGAACAAGTACCTCAACGGCAAGCCGGCGGACGCCCGCGTCGGCAACACCGTCGGCAGCATGAACGACAGCATGTTCACCGAAGAAACCCTCAACCGTGTCCGCGCCCTCAACACCATCGCCGAGCAGCGCGGCCAGACCCTCGCCCAGATGGCCATCGCCTGGTCCCTCCGCGACCCGCGCGTCACCACCTCGCTCATCGGCGCACGCAACGTCGAACAACTCGACAACTCCCTCGACGCCCTCAAAAACCTGGCCTTCACGCCCGACGAACTCACCACCATCAACCAGTACGCCGTCGACACCCCCGCCATCGATCTCTGGCGCGACGTCAGCACTCACAACTAAATAAGAAGGATGGCCCCATGTCTCGCTTCTGAGACCTGGGGCTTTTACCGGCTCCGCTTCCGCGTAATCACCTTCATCGTTCGCCGCCAGTGCTCATGCAGTCCAAGCAGCGTCCACTCCACTTCCGGCTTCACATACCGCAACACCACCTCCGTTGCGGGATGAATCCGCAGCGAAGGTGCCACCAGGTACAGCCGCGGTGCCTCGGCAGACAAACGCACGCCGCCAAAATACCCGTGCCGCTGAAACGTGCCCAGCCCAGTCGAACTGTCGACTGTCTGCAAGTGGTGCCAGCGCACCCGCATCCAGTAATCCAACCCCTGCAGCGCGAAGTGCATATCCTCGTTCGCCTTCAGCTCCAGCACCGCCAGCCGCCCATCGGCCGTCACCGTCAGCAGATCCAGCATGCCGCGATCCCCCGCCTGGAACGCCGGCACCTGCGCATACACGTGCGCGGGATCGAACCGCGCCAGCGACCCCTGCCCGTCCGTCAGCGGCCCAATGTTCTGCCGCAGCGCGCTCTCCAGCCAGGCCTCCGGCGCCATGCGATACAGCACATCCTTCGGCGATCCCCCGCCATGCCGCCGCTCAAACAGCCGCGCCACCAACTCCCGCAACATCGGCTCCGTCTCCGGCAGCAGCGGCGTTTCGTTCGCCCCGGTACCGAACGAAATCTCGCTCACCGGCGCAAATGAATTCGCCGCAACCGTCTGCCGAATCCGCGCAAACTCCAGCCCGTGCAGCAGCAACGCTAACTCCGTCGCAGATCGCAACCGCGTCTCCACCACCCCTTGCATCGCCTCTGGAACAAGCGCCATCACCTGTGCCCGCGCCGCCGCAAACCGCTCCCGCGCGCGCTCCGCATCGGGCGCATGCAGCAGCTTCGTCGTCAGGTTCCCCGTGTCCGCAGGGTCGCGCTCCTCCAACTCCTCCGTACGCTCGTCCAGCTCATACAACTCCCATTTCGCGGCATCCGTCCGCAGCCACGCCAGCCGCGACAGCGTCACAATCGCCATGCCCGGCGGTACCACCAACCGCAGCCCTTGAAACAGCCACTTGCCCCCCGCCCGCTCGCGGCAAAGCTGCAGCCAAAGCAGCCCAATCGTCAGCACGCCATCGACCGTCGCCTGCGACTCTCCCGCATTCACGCCCACCACCGCCCATGCCTGCTGCCCCAGGTGCAGCACCCCCCGCGCATACGCCGGCCCGAAGGACTTCTCCAGGTCCATCGCACTCTGGAACGGATCGGCCTTCCACCGCGGCCACTCCCGCGCAAGCGCCCGCTCCAGCAGCGGTACGTAGCGCTTGCGCGTGGCTTCCCGCGCCGTCACCGTCCGACGGTCCGGCTGCGACACAATCTCCAGCGTCTCTGGCTTTGTCTGCCCAAACCGCAGCGTCGCCAGCCGCAGCACCTCCTTGCGCGGCGTCGCAGAAACCACCCGCCGCACCAGATTCCCCGCATCGCTCCACAACTGCAGCGTGCATCGCCCGTTCGCCACCGCCAGCGAATACTTCGCCGTCTGCAGGTCGAACGCCACCCGCCCATCCTGCAACACCACCGCCCGCGCATGCTCCGCCAGAAAGCCCTCAATCGCGGCAGAGATCTCTTCCGGCGATTGTTCGACGCTCATCGAAGCATCCCGCAACACGCTTCGACAACCATCAAATCATCAAAACAACCCTTTGATCTCAATCGAAGGATTTTGCCCAGCAAAGACCGGGTGCCTAACGTCTCCTGTTTGAGACATTGGTTCTTCTGCTGCAGCGAAAACTGCAAGTCACCAACCCCGCGCCGCGCGCAACTGCGTCACATGCGCCACATGATGCCGTGAATGCCACGCATACAGCAGCACCGCCGCCTCCAGCGGCGTCCGCCCATTCTCCGGATGCACGTACGCCCGCGTCCACTGCTCTGGCGTCAGGCTCTGCAACAGCATTGTCCACCGCGCATGCAGCCCATCCAGCAGCCCCAATGACGGCTCCACCGCCTCCCCAGCGGCATCCGCCAGCATCGCCCACGCTCCCTCGTCATACGGCTTGATCGTCGGCTCGCTCTCCGTCAGCGCAAACCGGAATCGCGCCACGGCATGCATGTGCGAATCCGCCACATGATGCACCACCTGCCGCACCGTCCACCCGCCCTCACGATACGGCGTATCCAGTTGCTCCTCTGTCAGCCCCGCAACCGCGCTGCGCAGCCGAGAAGGCAGCAGCGCAATCTCCTTCCGCGCCGCACTCAAACCCTCCGGCGTGATGGTTGCAGGCGGCACATGGTGCCCAACGGGGTAACGCACATCGGTCCCGGAGCCGGAAACAGGACGGTTCATGGCTTCGACCGTAGCACACGCCCCGCCACGCATCCGCGTAAAATCGATAGGAGATGACACCGACCGCAACACCTCTCGCCCCGGTCACCCCTGCCGCCCTCGGCAAACATCATTTCGCCACCAGCTTCGGCATCACCGACGCCCTGCTCGACCGCTGCCTCGCCGCCGCCCTTAGCCGCGGCGGTGACTTCGCCGAACTCTACTTTGAATCGGCCAGCTCCACCGGCATCGCCGTCGACGAAGGCATTGTCAAGTCCGCCAGCCAGAGCCACAGCAAGGGTTGCGGCATCCGCGTCCTTAGCGGGGAACGCACCGGCTACAGCTACACCGACGAGCTCACCGAAGACAAACTCCTCCACGCCGCACGCACCGCCGCCCTCATCGCCGACGGCCCCTCCACCGTCACCGCGCAGCCCTTCCTCACCGGCCCCGCGCACAACCTCTACCCCGTCGCCCTCGCCGACACCGCCATCGCCGCGCGCCTTGCCCTCGTCCAGCGCGCCGACAAGGCCGCCCGCGCCGCCGACCCCCGCATCACCCAGGTCCGCGCCGGCTTCAACGACGAGCTCCGCCACATCCTCATCGTCGCCTCCGACGGCACCTACGCCGCCGACACCCAGCCCCTCAGCCGCTTCTCCATCGGCGTCCTCGCCAAGGACCCCGCAGCGGACAACGGCAAAGGCGCCACCGCACGCGGCACAAGCGGCGGCGGCGGCCGCGTCGAACTGGGCTTCTACGACACCGAAAAGACGCCGGAATACTTCGCCAAAGAAGCCGTCCGCCAGGCCCTCGTCCAGCTCACCGCCATCGCCGCCCCCGCCGGTGAAATGGAGGTCGTCCTCGGCCCCGGCTGGCCCGGCGTCCTCATCCACGAAGCAGTCGGCCACGGCCTCGAAGCCGACTTCAACCGCAAAAAGCAATCCGCCTTCGCCGGCCTCATGGGCCAGCGCGTCGCCACCGACAAGGTCACGGTGGTCGACAACGGCACCCTCGCCAACCGCCGCGGCTCGCTCAACATCGACGACGAGGGCCTGCCCACGCAAAACACCACCCTCATCGAAAACGGCATCCTCCGCACCTACATGTCCGACAAGCTGTCCGCGAAACTCATGGGCCTGCCCTCCACCGGTAGCGGCCGTCGCGAAAGCTACTCGAGCATCCCCATGCCGCGCATGACCAACACCTACATGCTTGCCGGCACCGACGCGCCCGAAGACATCCTGCGCTCCGTCAAAAACGGCATCTACGCCGTCAACTTCTCTGGCGGCTCGGTCGACATCACCAACGGCAAATTCGTCTTCGCCGCCTCCGAGGCCTACCTCATTGAAGACGGCAAGGTCACCGCCCCCGTCAAGGGCGCCATGCTCATCGGCAACGGCCCCGAAGCCCTCAAACACGTCAGCATGGTCGGCCACGACCTCGCCCTCGACGAAGGCATCGGCACCTGCGGTAAAAAAGGCCAGGGCGTCCCCGTAGGCGTCGGCTCCCCCACCCTCAAGCTCGACAAAATGACCGTCGGCGGCACCGGAGCATAACCATGGAAATCCAGGCCAGCACCCAACTCGCTCTCGCCCAACAACTCGTCGACCGCGCCCTCCGCCTCGGTGCCACCGACGCCGAAGCCACCCTCCTCGAAGGCGACGAATTCTTCGTCAAGGTCCGCCTCGGCCACGTCGACACCCTTACCGAGTCCGTCTCCCGCGCCGTCGGCCTCCGCGTCTTCAACGGCAAGCGCACCGCCTCCACCAGCACCAACGACTTCAGCGAGGCCTCCCTCAACCGCCTCGTGCAGGGCGCGGTCGAGCTCTCCAAGCTAACGGAAGAAGATCCCTACGCCGGCCTCGCCGACCCCGCCCTTTTCTCCACCCGCCGCGACGCCGAAGGCATGGGCCTCTACTTCGACGACGTCTACTCCCTGCCCGCCGCCGACCGCATCGACCTCGCCCGCCAGGTCGAAGCTGCCGCCATGGCCGCCGACACCCGCATCCAGAACTCCGACGGCGGCAACTTCTCCGCCGCCACCTCGCACCGCGCCACCGCCAACTCGCGCGGCTTTGCCGGCAGCTACCGCAAAAGCTCCGTCTCGCTCGGCACCACGCCCATCGCGCAGGACGCGAGCGGCATGCAGCGCGACGGCTGGTCGCACTCCGCCCGCACCCTGCGCAAGCTCGAGACGCCCGAGCAGATCGGCCGCGAAGCCGCCAAGCGCGCCATCCGCCGCCTCGGCGCGCGCCGAGTTCCCACCCAGCGCGCCACCATGGTCTTTGACCGCCAGGTCGCCCGCGGCATCATCGGCGACATCTTCGACGCCGTCAACGGCGAGGCCGTCTATCGCCACAGCACCATGTTTGAGGACATGCTCGGCAAGCAGGTCGCCAGCCCGCTCGTCACCGTGGTCGACGACGGCACCATGATGCTCGAGCCCGGTCTCGCCGGCTTCGGCACCCTGCCCTTCGACGGCGACGGCCTGCCCATGCAGCGCAAGGTCATCGTCCAGGACGGCATCCTCCAAACCTGGATCACCAACACCTACACCGGTCGCAAACTCGGCCTGCCCAGTACCGGCAACGCGTCTCGTGGTCTCTCCGGAGCACCCGGCATCGGCAGCGGTAACTTCTACCTCCAGCCCGGCACCCAGACCCTGCGCGAGATCATCGCCGACGTGCAAACCGGCCTCTACGTCACGGAAACCCTCGGCTCCGGCGTCAACCTCGTCACCGGCGACTACTCCCAGGGCGCCAGCGGCCTCTGGATCGAAAACGGTGAATTCACCGGTGCCGTCGAAGAAATCACCATCGCCGGCAACCTCAAGGACATGTACAAGAACATCGTCGCCATCGCCAGCGACCTCACCTTCCGTGGCGCCGCCGCCTCCCCCGCCATCCGCGTCGAAGGCATGACCATCGCCGGCGCATAGCCTGCTACGGCAGCCCGCCTCGCTCGTAGCGCTCCACCGTCTGCGGGGCGACTTACGCTGTGCCAGAAGAGCCACAAGTCGTACATGGTTTTCGGGCGCGCCGTGTCGCCCTTAGCAGATGCATTTTGTTGCTGGAAGCCCCTGCCACGCTGTTAGGGTCGCGCAATGAACAATCCAGGCATGTTGGCGGGCTCCAGCCGCACCTTTCCTTTGCGTGCTTCCCTTGGTTGGCTCCTTGTTGCCTCGTTCACCTTTGTCGCAGCATTTGTTCTTCCATTCTTTTTCCCAACACACCATCTGGTCTTCTCCCGCGCCTACACCGCCGGTGCCGACAACCGCATCGCCGTTGTCGCCATTGCGGCCATCAGCGCTCTGGTCTCCTGCGCCTGCTGGTGGTTTCGCATCGGCACAGCCCGCAGCACCCCAAAGAACCCCGGCAATCCTACCCGCCAAACGCTCGCCTGGGGCATCCTCGCGATGCTCGTCTTCACCTATCTTCTCGGCGCGTTCGTCATCCGCAACGGCTTCTTCTACTCCGACGCCGGCTACTTCCTCACCCAACTCCGCACCGGCCTCACCTTTCACCGCGCGCTCTTCCGCGACTTTGAGTTCCCCTACGGCTTTCTTTTATTCGAATGGCCGGCCACCTTCCTCCGCGTCTTCGCCTGGTTCCATCTCTCCGCGGTCAGCGCCTACATCACCTCACTGGCCGCTGCGGAAGTCGTTGGAACAGCCATGCTGTTTTACACGGTCTGCGCTCTGCCCATGCGCCGCTCGTTGAAGCTCGCCGCCTTTGCGTTCATCGTTTTCGGTGCGCTCGATCCCCTGCTCGGCCTCAACTACTCGCTGCTCCGCTTCGTGCTTCCGCTCGCATCCGCCGTCCTCCTCGCCCGGCAACCTACCATCCTTCGGGCCAGCATCGTTGCGGCCCTCGGCGAAACCCTTTGCCTTTCCACCTCACCCGAACTCGGCATCGCGTTCGGCGGCGCGGCCTTGCTGTACGGCCTCTTTCGAGCACGCATCTCTGGCCTGCCCTGGTCCGCAGTCAGCGGCGCGACCCTCCTCGGCGGCGGCCTGTTCGCCCTGCTCACCCCGCCCTACACCTTCGCCACCATGAGCAAATTTGCGGGCGGTGCCTTCAATCTCATCCTGCAACCGGTTCCCCACGTCCTGTGCCTGCTCGTTGCCGTGGTCGCGCTCGCTCCCCTCGCCGTGGCGTGGGGCGTGCGCCATGGCGGCTTCCCGTCCCACGTTCTTTTTGTGCTGTACGTCGCCTCCCTCGGCATGTTGCCATCCGCTCTGCAGCGCGGTGACCCGCTCCATGCCTTTTTCAGCGGCCTGGGCGCCTATCTGCTCGCCTTCGTCGCCATTGACAAGGCAGGTCCCATTTGGCGCAGGCGTGGCATCCTCTTCATCGCCTTCGCCTTCCTGTACACGCAGGCGCAGGATTTCTTCTTCTACCGCCAGCTCCTCGCGGAAACAGTACGGGGCGTCTCCTCTCTCGATATCGTCGACGTTCCCACCGTCCAGCGGCTTCAGGCGACGCTCGGCCCCAACCGCGTCCTCTTCCCGTGGACCCTCCCCCTCCGCCTCTCCAACACCCTCACCGCCTCCCACCAGTTCGAGCCCGACTTCTTCTGCGTCATGCCGCTCGACAGCGCCTCCGAGCAGGTCAAGGTGGACGAGATGCGCCGCGTCCGCTACGTCATGGTCCCCACCGGCTGGAAGCTTGCCGTCACCGACGACATCGACAACGGCGGCTTCAAACGCTGGCTCCGGCTGGGCTACACCTACAAGGTTCGCCAGACACCCTACGTTGCCGGCGCTCAAATGGAGCAGGAACTGCGCTCAAATTGGCAGCCCGACAGCGCCTATGGTCCCTACACCCTCTACCGCCGCGTCCACTGACCGACACGATCGTGGCTCCGGCCCTGGCACCTGCTCTCAAGCGCGCACGCACGTCTCACAGGGAGAAGCCGTTACGATAACCAGGTGACACCGCAGCCCATCTTCACCCGCGAACTCACCTTCACCCCCGACACGGCGGCAGACGTCCTGCGCGAAATCCCACCGGCCGCCGGCGTGGTCTCCCTCTTCGGCCACAACAGCACCGACCGCCCGCACCTCTTGCAATCCGCCAACCTCCGCCGCCGCCTCCAGCGCCTGCTCCTGCCAGACGAATCGAAATCCAAGCGCCTCAACCTGCGCGACCGCATCGCCCGCATCGCCTGGCACCCCACCCACAGCAACCTCGAATCGCTGCTCCTCCTCCATCGCGCCATGTCCGTCGTCTTTGGCGCAGAAGAGGCCCGCAAAAAGCTCCGCCTCACCCCGCCGTTCACCATCCGCTACGCCGCGGAAAATCGCTTCCCCCGCATCTACGTCACCAACCACCTGCGCCGCCGTTCGCTCGACACCACCTTCGGCCCGTTCGCCTCCCGACTCGATGCGGATCGCTACCGCGAAGCTGTCGAAGACCTCTTCCTCATCCGCCGCTGCTTCCTCGAGCTCCACCCCGCGCCCGACGACCCCGGCTGCATTTACGGCGAAATGCACAAGTGCCAGGCCCCCTGCCAGGCCCGTGTCACCGACGAGGAGTACCGCACCGAAGCCGAGCGCACCCTCGCCTTCCTGCAAACCCGCGGCGCCTCGCTCATGGCCGACCTTGAAGCCGAGCGCGACACCTTTTCCGCCGATATGCTCTTTGAAGAAGCCGCCGCCACCCACACCCGCATCACCAAAACCAAGGCCGTCGCCGACATCGCCGACCGCCTCGTCGCACCGCTCGACAGTCTGCGCGCCCTTCTGCTCATTCCCTGCCCCAGCGCCAAGCCGGAAGACGAGCCGCAGATCCAGCTCTTCCTCTTCGCCGAAGGCTGCCTCCGCGGCCCCCACACCATCTCGCTGCTCGGCGTCCGTCTCGCGCGCGAGCAGGCAGAGGTCGGCAGCTCCCTCTTCGCCCAGCCCATGATGCTCGCCGCCGTCCCCCTGCACGAGCCCGGCCTGGTCCCCGCCGCCACCGCAATCCCGGATGCACCCGCGTTCTCCACCACGCAAAAGCCGCCTGCGTCACAAGACACCACAGCCTCTGCCGAAGAACGCCTCCTCTCCGCCATCGCCCTCCTCGAAGCCACCCCCGGCACCGACGACCCAGCCGTCCTCGGCGACCACCTCGCCATCCTGCGGCGCTGGTACTACCGGCCGGAAAAACAGCGCGAGGGCACCCTCTTCCTCCAGGAGAAAAACGCATGGCCCGCCCGTAAAATCATCCGCGCCGCCGCGAAACTCCTCGCCCCCGCACCACCGCCCCCACGCGAAACCCCGCCCACCCCGCACCCCGGCCGGGAAGACCTAATCACAACCGCGGAATAGACTCAGGTCCAACAATCCCTGGACGAACACCCGGGTGCCCCACCTTCATCGCGCCCGACACAGCATCAACCCTCGCAAAAAGCTGAAGCGCGACAGGTGGGTTCAACCACCACCGCCCCCAACTACCGGCCCCGGCACCCGCACCCACTGCATCCCCGCCGCCTCCGCCGCCGCAATCCCCGCATCCGCATCCTCAAACACCAGGCATCTCTCCGGAGCCACCCCAAGCAACCGCGCCGCCGTCAAAAACGGCTCCGGATCGGGCTTGCCCTTCGCGTAATCTTCCGCACCCACAATCACCGGAAACCGGTCCGTCAGCCCCAGCAGCTTCAGCGTGTGCAGGATCGTCGCGTGCGGCGATCCTGACACGATCGCAAACGGAATCGACCCGAAACTCCGCTCCACATGCGCCAGCACACTTGCCACCGGCGCCACCGTTTCCATGGACGCAAGGTAGAGCTGCTCCTTCCGGTCCGCCACTGCCGCCGGGTCCATCGTGTACCCAAACGTCTCGTTCAGAATCTCTACCGTGCGTGGCAGCGGCACCCCGCCCAACGCATAGAACAGCGCCTCCGGAAACTCGCCACCCTGCTCCGCCACGGCCTTCTGCCAGCTCACCAGGTGCAGCGGCATCGTGTCGGCAACGGTGCCGTCCAGGTCGAACAGGTAGGCGGCAAACTCACCCGCGGGCAGCGGCAACGCGGCAATCGTCTCGTCTGGCATCGTTCCAGCATAACGGCCCGGCCAGCCGTCACACCCAGCCTTGCGACACAAGCACCGGGAACCGGCCTTGCTACACTGCGGAGGTGATCGACCTCGCCTTTTCCATCCTCGCCGCCGATTTCACCCAGCTCGGCGAGGAGATTCGCACCGCCCAGCGCGGCGGCGGCACCGCGGTACACATCGACGTCATGGACGGCCACTTCGTCCCCAACATCACCTTCGGCCCGCCCGTCGTTGAAGCCGTCCGCCGGGTCACCGACCTGCCGCTCGACTGCCACCTCATGATCGACGACCCCGACCGCTATCTCTCCGACTTCGCCAAGGCCGGCGCCGACTGGATCATCGTGCACCAGGAGGTCTGCCGCCACCTGCACCGCACCCTCACCGGCATCCGCGAGCACGGCATGCAGCCCGCCGTCGCCATCAATCCCGCGACCCCGGTCGAGACCATTCAGGAGGTCCTAGGCCTCGTCCATCACGTCCTCGTCATGACGGTGAACCCCGGCTTCGGCGGCCAGAGCTTCATCCCCAAATGCGTCGACAAGGTCCGCCACCTCGCCCGCCTGCGCCAGGAACTCGGGCTCAACTTCCGTATCGAAGTCGACGGCGGCATCGCCCCCAACACGCTTGAGGAGGTCATCGAAGCCGGTGCCGACCTCCTCGTCGCCGGCTCCGCCATCTTCGAACCCGGCAAGACAGAACAAAACGCAGCAGAGTTCGTCCGCCTCGCCAACGCCGCCCAGCAGCGGCAGCCGTCCTGAATCCGGCAAAAAGTTCCTGCCCCGATAACGACATCCCGCCCCGCAAAGTCCAACCCACCGGGTCCCCCGCGCGATAGAATCGAACCAGCATTGCGGTTGCGGCCAGGACGACCCACGCACCGGCTTTCTCGAGGTTTTCTGAACATGGCTCTGCTCTTCCCGCGCTCCTTCTCGTCGTTGTTCCCGCGCCGCGGCACCACCCTCGCCCTTCTCGGCACCCTCCTGCTCTCGCCGCTCGCCCTCTCCGCCATCGCGCAGGAACCCCAGGCGACGCCGGCCCCGGCAACACAGGAAGCCCCCGCGCAGCAGGCACCCACGTCCACGCCGACCGACCTGCCCGCCGGCACCACCTCCGCGCAGGACAACACGCCGACCAACGTCCTGAGCAATCGGTCCTCCAAGAAGAAGACCCGCAAGGGCACCGACGACCAGACCACCGCGAAGCAGCAGAAAAAAGACGAAAAGGTCACCGCCACCAAGGACACCCTGAAGGAAAAGCAAGCCGCCAAGCGCCGCCTCAAAGACAATCCGCTGGCCAACGTCAACAGCACCCAACCCGACAAGCAGCTCTACGACCGCGCCCTCGTCGCCCTCAAAAAAGGCAAGTTCGACGTCGCTCGCCTCCTCCTTCAGGACATGCTCGCCACCTACCCCGACTCCGAATACCAGATGCGTGCCAAGCTCGCCTTCGCCGACAGCTGGTACCGCGAAGGCGGCACCGCGGCCCTCACCCAGGCTGAGACCGAATACCACGACTTCATCATCTTCTTCCCCAACGTGCCCGAGGCCGCAGAGGCCCAGATGCGCATCGGCGACATCTACTTCAAGCAGATGGACAAGCCTGACCGCGACTACACCAAGGCCATCCACGCGCAGGAAGAATACCGCACCATGCTGACCCAGTACCCGGACAGCACCCTCATCCCAGAGGCCAAGCAGAAACTTCGCGAGGTCCAGGAAGCCCTCGCCACCCGCGAAACCGGCATCGCCGACTTCTATCTCGGCCGCGAAAACTACGCCGCCGCCATCGCCCGCTTCCAGACCATCGTCGACACCTACCCCCTCTACAGCAAGATCGATACTGCCCTCATCGGTCTCGGCGACGCCTACGCCGCGCAGGCACACTACGTCCGCGTCAGCCCGGCCATGCGCAACCTCAACGAAGACCAGCGCGCCCGCCTCCTTCGCATCTACGAGGATCAGGCCGCTGCCGCCTACGGCCGTGTCGTCACCGTCTATTCCGCCTCGCCCCGCGTGGAAGACGCGCGTGACCGCCTCGAAGCCCTTGGCCGCCCCATTCCCGAGCCCACCCCCGAACAGGTGGCTGCCAGCCAGGCCCTTGAAAACAGCCGCCTGGCCTACAATCTCGGCAACCGTGCCAAGCTCCTCATCGTCCGCAGCGCCGATGTCGTCCAGGCCGCGCGCGTCGGCGAACCCTCCATGGCCGATCCCAAGGCCACGTACGCCCCCAACGTCGTCAAGAGCATCAACACCTCCTTCCAGGCCGCGCTCAAAGGCAACGCCCCTGCCGCGACTCCGTCACCGGCCAGCACCGACACTCCCGCGACCGAAACCGCAGCCGCGCCCGACACCCCTGTGACTCCGGCAGGACCCGCAACCCTGTCCGACATCCCTGCTGCGGACGCTGCTACCACCTCCGGCGCAGACACTCCCACCGCCCTCACCAGCGCGCCCGTCAACGTCGGCGCAAGCTCCGGCGACCGCACCACGGGCATCACCATCATCAGTCCCGGCACCACCGCCGTGCACGATGCGGGCAACGGCCTCAACAGCGTCGGCCCCACGAACACCACCGCCCTTCCCCCGATCGAAAAAGCCGCCACAGCCCCCGACGCCGTCAACGACGTTCAGGGCGTCCGTACCCCAGCCGGACAGCAGGCTCCGCTACCCGACGCGAAGGGCAAGGTCCACAACCCCAAGCCTGAGTTCGACAAGGGCGACGAAAGCTCCAGCAAGCACAAGAAAAAGAAGGGCTTGAACAAAATCAATCCCCTCTAACGCGAGCAGAACGGGCAGCCACACCGGCTGCCCGTTCACTTTCCCTGCAAGTTCATGCCAGCAACACCCTCCGCTTGATACACTCCGTGTCGATGCGAAACCTCAACGCCGCGCTCGCCTGCGCCCTCCTGCTTTCCACCGCGCCCGCCTTCTCGCAAGCCACCCCGCCGCGCCGCGTCGTCTCCATCGACCCCGCCGCTGCCGCCCGATCCCAGGCGATGAAGTCCCCCATCGTCGGCGCCGACCGCACCGTCACCTTCCGCTACCTCGACCACGACGCCAAATCCGTCTCCGTCTTCTTCGAAGGCAATGCCGAGCCCTTCCCCATGACTGCCGGTGCCGACGGCATCTGGACCTACACCAGCGCCCCGCTCCCGCCCGAGTACTACGGCTACTACTACGTCGTCGACGGCCAGCACATCCTCGACCCCCACAATCCCAACGTCCGCCCCAACCTCCAGGCGCCCTCCAGCTTCGTCCACGTCACCGGCGACACCCCCCAGCCGTGGGACCTCCAGGATATCCCCCACGGCGACGTCCACCACCACCGCTACACCTCAACACTCGCCACCGACGAGGCCGGCCTCCACGACCGCGACCTCTACGTCTACACCCCGCCCAACTACGACCCCAAGCGCAAGCAGCCCTACCCCGTCCTCTACCTCCTCCACGGCTACAGCGACTCCGCCGTCGGCTGGACCGAGGTCGGCGACGCCAATCTCATCTTCGATAGCCTCATCGCCCAGGGCAAGCTCCAGCCCACCGTCATCGTCATGCCCCGCGCCTACGGCACCATGCGCATGATCTCCGAGGGCTGGACCGTCTGGACCCCACCCTACGCCACGCCGCTCGCCAACCAGCGCCTGCTCACCGACCAGCTCCTGCACGAGATCCTGCCCTACGCCGAAGGCGCTTACAACATCGCCCGCGACCCCGCCCACCGCGCCATCGCCGGCCTCAGCATGGGTGGCGGCGAAACCATCTCCACCGGCCTCAACCACCCGGAGACCTTCGGCTATGTCGGCGCCATGTCCTCCGCCATCGTCGCCGCCAACGGCCCCCGCCCCGCCGATGCCACCCCCGAAACCTACAGCGCCGCCTTCGAAACCATCGTCCCCAACGCCAAATCGCAGCCCGCCACCAAACTCTTCTGGCTCTCCTGCGGCACCGAAGACGGCCTCATCACCGTCAACCGCGCCTTCGGCACCTGGGCCAAGCAAAACATCAAGGGCAACGTCAGCATCAACGAAACCCCCGGCATGCACACCTGGCTCGTCTGGCGAAACAACCTCATCACCTTCTCCCAACTCATGTTCAAGTAGGGGCAATCATGACAAAGAGCAGCGACATAGCAAAGCTCTTGGAGACAGCTGCAGCTCTCGGTACTCCTATCACGTATACCGATGTCGTCAGTGCCTTTCCAGAACTTCCACCGCTCACAGGTAATTGGAGAGCGCATCCGCTTTGTTCTTTGTTTGGAGCATTGGATGACGAGGACAACGCAAGTGGTTCTCCGTTCAGAACCTCGATCGTGGTCACGAAAGAGTATGGTCAGCCTGGTCAAGGTTATTTCGACACGCTTGATAAGTATCGAGAAACGCAAACTGAAAAGTCGGTTCAACTTGCCGTCTGGCTCCCAGAGTTTGAGCGGTTGATTGCACGTCATAAGGTGGAATAGGTAGCGTTGTAAGCGGCCGTGAGTAATCCCGGGTACCCCACCTTCATCGCGCTCTTTGCGATTAAGGTGGGTCCCTCCTTCCCGCCTCCGGTATCCTGAACATCCATGCCAACCGAACTCCCCAAAGCCTACGACCCCGCCCTCATCGAACAAAAATGGGCGAACTTCTGGGTCGACCAACACCTCTTCGACACCCCGGCCAACACCCCCGCCGATAGCGCCACCAAGGCCTTCGTCCAGCTCCTCCCGCCCCCTAACGTCACCGGCCGCCTCCACATGGGCCACATGCTCAACCAGACGGAGATGGACATCCTCGCCCGGTGGCACCGCATGCAGGGCGAAACATCCCTCTGGGTCCCCGGCACCGACCACGCCGGCATCGCCACCCAGATGATGGTGGAAAAGCAGCTCGTCGCCGAAGGCACCAGCCGCAAGGAAGTCGGCCGCGACAGCTTCCTCGACCGCGTCTGGCAATGGAAAGCCCAATACGGTGGCGCCATCACAGAGCAGATGAAGCGCTTGGGCGCATCGGTAGACTGGTCCCGCGAATACTTCACCATGTCCGACCACCTCTCCGATGCCGTCACCGAGGCCTTCGTCCGTCTCCACGAGCAGAGCCTCATCTACCGCGGCAGCTACATCGTCAACTGGGACCCCGCCCAGCAGACTGCCGTCTCCGACCTCGAAGTCGAGCACAAGGACGTCGCCGGCAAGCTCTACCACCTTCGCTATCCGCTGGCCGACGGCACCGGCTCCATCGTCATCGCCACCACTCGGCCCGAAACCCTGCTCGGCGACACCGCCGTCGCGGTCAACCCCACCGACGAGCGCTACACCGCCCTCATCGGCAAGCTACTGAAACTCCCGCTAAGCGCCGCGGCAGGAAAGCCGGACCGCGAGATCCCCATCCTCGCCGACCAGTGGGCCAAGCCCGAGTTCGGCACCGGCGCCGTCAAGGTCACGCCCGCCCACGACCCCAACGACTACGCCATCGGCCAGCGCCACAACCTGCCCAATCTCACCATCCTCGACGAAACCGCCCACATCGCCCTGCCCGGCAGCCCCTATCACGGCCTCGACCGCTACGCCGCCCGCGAGCGCATCGTCGCCGACCTCGACGCCCTCGGCCTCCTCGTCAAGGTCGAAGAGCACAGCATGTCCGTCGCCACCTCGCAGCGCTCCGGCGCCGTCATCGAGCCGCGCCTCTCCATGCAGTGGTTCCTCAAAATCCAGCCGCTCGCCGACAAGGCCATCGCCGCCGTCGAAGAGGGCCACATCAAATTCACCCCGGCTAACTACGCCAAAACTTACTTCGAGTGGATGCGCAACATCCACGACTGGTGCATCTCGCGCCAGCTCTGGTGGGGCCACCGCATCCCCGCCTACCACTGTCCCCAGTGCGAAACCACCTGCGTCAGCCGCACCCGGCCCGACCGCTGCGGCTCCTGCGACCACGCGGAAATGCAGCAGGAAACCGACGTCCTCGACACCTGGTTCTCCTCCGGCCTCCTCCCCATCACTGTCTTCAACTGGCCCAACGTGCAGGGAACAGGCAACAGCGCACAGGAAACAGCGAACAGCGACGAAAACCGGGGGAGGACAAACGGGACAACCGCAGACCGGGTGCCCCATGTCTCGCCTTTGAGACATGGGTCGGACCAGCACGAACCCACCGCGAAGCCAACCCTCAACCTCGACCTGCAAACGTTCTACCCCACCTCCCTCCTCGTCACCGGCTTCGACATCCTCTTCTTCTGGGTCGCCCGCATGATCATGCTCGGCACCCACTTCATGCTCGACGTCCCCATGCCCGACGGCAGCAAGCGCCCCCTGTCCGAGGCCGTCCCCTTCCGCGAGGTCTACATCCACGCCCTCGTCCGCGACGCCGATCGCCAGAAGATGTCCAAAACCAAGGGCAACGTCATCGACCCCATCCAGATCATCGAGCAGTACGGCACCGACGCCGTCCGCTTCACCCTCGCCTCCCAGGCCTCGCCCGGCACCGACATCGCCTTCTCCGAGGCACGCACCGAGGGCAACCGCGCCTTCGCCAACAAAATCTGGAACGCCGCCCGCTTCCTCTTCCTCCAGATCGAGCGCGCCCGCGCCGCCGGCTACAACCTGCGCATGGCCCCCGCCGCGCCCGTCACGGCCCTGCCGGAGATCACACCCGTCGAAACTCGCTGGATCTTCAGCCGCCTCCGCGTCGTCACCGCCGAAGTTGACCGCGCCCTCACCGACTACCGCTTCGACGAAGCCGCCAACGCCATCTACCAGTTCTTCTGGGGCGAGTTCTGCGACTGGTACCTCGAACTCGTCAAGCTCCGCCTCGACTTCCCCCAGCCCCCCGCCACCGCTGAAGAATCGTCGGTCTCCCCTCTGCCACCAGCCGAAGAAGCCCGGGTGCCCCATTCTTTCGCGCCCAATGAACTCTCGACCCAGAACACTCCTGATGCGCGAAAGGGTGGGGTCCAAAGCCAAACGGAGACCGAAAACCTTCCTCCGACAAGCCCGCCAGCCAACATCCAGAACCCGGAGACCGCCATCTCCCTCGCCGGCCTCGTCGGCGTCTTTGAAGCCTCGCTCCGCCTCCTCAGCCCCTTCATGCCCTTCCTCACCGAAGAAATTTGGCACGCCCTCTACGAAAACGAGCCGCCCGCAAAATCCATCGCGCTCACCCGCTTCCCCCAGCCGTCCGACTTCCCGGCAGACGCCGCAGCTGAGCAGACGGTCGCCACCCTGCAGGAGATCATCGTCACCGCCCGCGCCCTCCGCAAGGAACTCGGCGTCCCGGAAAAAGAGCCCGCCGACATCGTCCTCCACGGCGACAACCGCATCCTCGCCCTGGCCGACGCCAACCGCGACATGCTCGCCCGCCTGGCCCGCGTGCGTGACCTCGGCTTCGCTCCCGACCCGCTCACCGGCCCCGCCGCACGCAGCCTCCACACCGCCACCGGCCCGCTCGACCTCACCGTCCTCTACGAGCGCGAGATCGACGTCCCCGCCGAGCGCGAGCGCCTCACCAAGGAACTGGCCCGCCTCACCAAGGGCCTAGAAGCCGCCAACCGCCAGCTCGGCAACGAGGGCTTCCTCGCCAAGGCACCCGCCAACGTGGTCGACGGCCTCAAGAAACAACAGGCCGAGACACAGTCCCTCCACGACAAGGCCACCGCCGCCCTCGCCGCCCTGCCCGCCGCCTGACTACACCCGGCAGCCACTGCACTCAGGAAAAGTGGCTGCCTCGAAACCTGTGCAACAGCACCTAACCCCTGTCTCAGGAGGAATTTGGCCTTAACTCCAATCGATAGAGGGATTTACAGGACCACCCCTTTAGAATGAGGGCTTTACGCCAACCGGGAGGGGGGAGGGCTCCTCAACCCAAAGCAAAAGGGCAGCCCGAAGGCCGCCCTTTTGCAAACTGCGGAGGAACCTTACGCAGCCTGAACGTTCTCAGCCTGGAAGCCCTTCGGTCCCTTGACCACATTGAAGGTCACGGTCTGACCTTCCTGCAGCGAACGGAAGCCGTTGCTCTGGATCGCGGTGTGGTGAACGAAAACGTCCTCACCATTCTGACGCGAGAGAAATCCGAAACCCTTGGCGTCGTTGAACCACTTTACTGTGCCTGTTTCCATGATGATGTATTCCTTGTTGCCCACTCGGAGCGAATGTACCGCTGAACGCAAATTGGTAGTGTTTTGCGAGTGCGAGGAGCCAAGCAAGCAATACGAACCAGATCGGTGTTCTACGATCAATTTCAACCATACACAGGTCTGGGCCGCCGCGCAACAAAAAGGTACTACTTTTGTGTTACCTGCCGCTCTTCCACCGCAATCGTCACATTCTCATGCTTGATGTCGAGCCGCAGCCGGTTGTACAACCCCATGTAAAGGTTCGCCGCGTACACCAGCGCAAACTCCGCCAGCACATAGCCGCGCCAGCCCGCATACAGCAGCTGGAACCGCGTAAACAGCAGCACCAGCGCTGTCACGTAGTGACTGAAGCAGTACTCGCACGTAAACAGGTAAAAAAACTTCCGCTCGGGCAGTGAGCGGCAGTCCTGGCTCTTGCTCTTGCAAAACTCGCGCGGCTCGCGGAACACCTCTTCATGCGTCACCGTCCAGCTCATGCACGCAATGGGCAGCGCCAACAAAAGCAGCACGCCGGCTTGATGAAGCAGAGTCGCCGCAACCTCAAACGGAACCATGGCATCTCGCAATCTGTGAGGTTGGTATGCCTCACGCGCTCGTTTGTAACGTTCGTCCCGTAGGATGCGCACGATACACCGGAGTCGCACAGAATCTGCAGAAGGTTGTGATGTATGGATTGGAAAAGCAGAAAAGTGGCAGCCATCATGGAAGCCGCGCTGGCTGAAGACAAGGCCACCAGCGATGTAACGACCGCGCTTGCGATCGACCCAGAGCAGCGCGCCTCTGCAACCGTGCTTGTACGGCAGGATTGTGTCATCTGCGGCCTGGGCGCGATTACCGCCGTATTCGATGCCTTCAACGCCATGAGCACACGTGGCGGCAAAAAGAGTCGCGGCCGCTTCGAGGTCGTCAGCCATCCCGAAATCTTCGACGGCGTCCGCGTGCGCAAGGGCCAGACGGTCGCGGTCATCCGCCACAATGCCGCAACCATCCTGTCCTGCGAACGCGTCATCCTGAACCTGATGCAGCGCATGAGCGGCATCGCCACGCTGACCCGCGAGTTCGTCACCGAGACCGAGGGCACCAACGCCCGCGTGCTGGACACCCGCAAGACCATGCCCGGCTTGCGCCTGCTCGACAAGTACGCCGTTTCCTGCGGCGGCGGCCAAAATCACCGCATCGACCTGCAGGACGGCGTCATGCTCAAGCAGAGCCACCTTGCCCTCGCAGGCGGCCTGCAGGAGGCAGTCAAAAAGGCCGTCGCCGGCCGCAAGGCAGGCCAGAAGGTTGAGGTCGAAGTCACGGACCTGGCACAGGCAGAGACGGCCGTTCACGCCGGTGCCGATGTCCTGCTGTTCGTCCGCATGACACCGCGCGAGGTGGCACTCGCAGTCGAGCACATCCGCGCGGAGTCACCAAAGGTGTTGCTCGAAGTCGCCGAACATCTTGGCCTTGAGAACGTCCGCGAATACGCCGAGACCGGCGTCGACTTCCTCTCCATCGGCGGTCTCACCCGGTCGGCGATGGCGGTCGACCTCAGCATGCGGATCACGGCCGATGTGTACTGAGGAGAGCAGCAAGTCAGCAGGTCAGCAAGTTACTGAGTCGGCATTTTCTGCCGAGCGGGTGAATGCAGCGCTGACGGGAACAGTCTTTGGTGGCAAAGTTCACCACTTTCCAACGATTGATTCCACGCAAACGCGCGCTCTGGCCGACGCCGTTGCCGGAGCAGAATCCGGCCAGGTCTACCTTGCCGACGAGCAGACCGCCGGGCGGGGGCGCGGCGGCCACACCTGGCATTCCGAGCCGGATCGCGGCCTGTACCTGACCGCGCTGGTGCGTCCGGACCTGCGCAGCAACGAGGTGCTGCAACTCTCTCTTGCCGCCGGCCTCGCCGTGCAGCAGGCGGTGCGCGAAGCCTGCCACTTCGACCTCCATCTCCGCTGGCCGAACGACCTGGTGGTTCCCTCCGCAAATGGCCCCAGTCTCAAGGTCGGCGGCATTCTGGCGGAAAGCGCCTCCACCGCCGCGGGAATTGTCCGCTACGTCGCGATCGGTATCGGCGTGAACCTGAATCAGGCGGAATTCGCCGAGGATCTGCGTGCCACCGCAACATCCCTGCGGCTGGCAGCAGGTCGCATTATCGACCGCGAACGCGTGGCCATCGCCCTGCTGCGTGCGCTCGATCAGGAACTGCAACACATCGTTACGGAACCATCCGTACTAGAGCGCTTCTCCGCCGCAAGTTCCTGGGTCCAGGGCAAGCGCGTCACCGTGGCGGAGGACGAAAGCTATACTGGCGTGACTGACGGCCTGACCGCTGACGGCCTATTGCGCGTGCGCACGGCGGATGGAACCGTTCGCCTGGTGCGCCACGGCGGCGTACGCGAGGACTTTTCGTAGCGCCCAACCGGAATGAAAGACGACAAGCAGAAGGAGCCCAATGCTGCTGGCGATCGAAGTAGGGAACACGAACATGGTGCTGGGGTTATATCGCCTCGCGACGGCGGAAGCACCCGCCGAGCTGCTGCACTCTTGGCGGCTTGCAACGCCGCTCGATCAAACGGCCGACGAGCTGCGCATTACGCTGCACGGCCTGTTCGCCATGCACGGGCTGGAGACCGCGGCGGTGAACGGCGTCGCCATTTCCTCCGTTGTTCCTCCCGTTGATGCAATGCTGCGTGAGGTCATGGAAAGCTTTTTCCACCAGCGACCGCTGTTTGTGGAGCCCGGCGTCAAAACCGGCCTGCCCGTGCTGACCGACAACCCGGCGGAGGTGGGCGCGGACCGCATTGTGAACTGCGTTGCCGCCTTCGAGCGTTACGGCGGACCGGCCATCGTGGTCGACCTGGGCACGGCGACCACCTTTGACGTGATCAGCGCCAAAGGCGAATTCCTGGGCGGTGCCATCGCACCGGGCCTTGGCATCAGCGCCAATGCCCTGTTCGGCAAGGCCGCCCGCTTGTCGCAGGTGCAGATCCGTAAACCCGCCAAGGTCATCGGCACCGGTACCACCGACAACATCCAGATCGGCCTGTACTACGGCTACATCGGGCTGGTCGACGGCATCTGCGAACGCATGATCGCGGAGCTTGGGCCGGCGACCCGCGTCATCGCCACGGGCGGCTTCGCGACCATGCTCGCGCCCGACTCGAAGTACCTGAAGACGGTGGACGTCAACCTGACGCTGGACGGTGTACGTCTGGTCTTCGAGCGCAATCTCGATCGTCTGCGGCGACGTCCTGCGCGCAGCGACGCGGCGGGATAGCCACCACCGTGCGCAACTACTTTAACTACTTCACCGAAATTGAGGAGCGTTTTCAGCGGCGACGCGGCACGGCGACGCTGCTCAGCACGCTGGACTGGTCGCTGATCGAGGCATGGCGCGAGGCCGGCGTGCCGCTGGAAGCCGTGCTGCGCGGCATCGACGAGGCGTTCGACAAGCATGACGCCCGCTCCGCCAAAGGGACCCGCCGCGTGCGCAAGGTGAATGGCCTGGCATGGGCCGCGCAGAGCGTCATGCAGGCCACCGAGCAGATGAAGGAAGCCGCCATCGGCATCGCGGCGAAGGAAACCGTCAAGCGTGAAAGCGGCTTCGAAGGCGAACGGATCGCGGCTTATCTGCGGCGCAACGCCAAGGAATTGCGTGAGGCTAACATTGCAGCACCGGCAGACGCCCCAGTGGAAGCGATCGCCGCGCGGCTCGAGGAATTGGCCGGAACCGCTGCCGCCACTACAGACGCCCACGCCAACGAGGACCTGGAGCGCACCCTGACCGTGCTCGAAGAGAAGCTGCTTGCGGCCCTGCAGCTCGTCGTACGCGAGGACGACCTGGTCGGCTGGCGGGAGCAGGCGGCCCGCGAGCTTGCGCCGTACCGCGGCAAGATGCAGGGAGCGCAGTTGAAGCAGGTGACCCAGCAGTTTCTGCAAAAACGCATGCTCGAGGCCAGCGGCATGCCCCGCCTGAGCCTGTTTTACATGGAGCACCTGTGACCCGACCAAGGCAGCCCCACGCAGCAGCCAGGGCAGCAGGCCGTGTGGAGCGAGTCTCGGGGCCGGCGGAATCGAGACTCACCTCAGATCGGATGTCCATCGAGCCATCAGAACGATCCCGGCTGGAGGTTGCCGATATCGAGCACACCGTCCGCGTGGGCCGTCCCGTCTACGGCGGCATGTCTACGGTAGATCTACCTGGCGGCGCGGAGCTTCCATTCGCCATCGCAGGGGAGCTTGTGCGTGTCAGCTTGGCCGGCGCGGCGCGGCGTGGAGTGGCTTCGCTGCTAGAAGTGCTGGAGCCCTCGCCCGACCGAGTTGCGTCTGGTTGCCTGCATTTCGGCACTTGCGGCGGCTGCCAGTACCAGCACCTGTCGCAGGCTGCGCAGCTGGAAACAAAGGCAGCGGTGCTTGACGACCTGCTGCGGCGCGCCGGCGTGAGCGCACCCGCGGTCGAGATAGACGCCGCCGCACCCTGGGCCTACCGCAACCGGGTGCGATTCCGCGTGCAGGACGGTCGCATCGGGTACAGCCAACGGGCGTCCCACCTGTTCCTGCCTGTGGAAGAGTGCCCGATCGTAGCACCCATACTGCTGCGCGCGGCAAAGGCAATGGAGGCACTTGCGGCTTGGCCGCAGCGCACCGCTGAGGTCGAATTATTCGCCACGGGCGACGAATCGCAGCTACAACTCACGTTGCATATCGACGCCGACGTGCACACGCTTGACCGCGACGCGCCCACCGCCTTCCGCGCCCTGTGCACTACCCTGCAGACCCAAATTCCGGCGCTGATCGGCGGCGGCTTGCTGGTCCAGGCCGCCACCGACCCAAACGCCTCCCGCCGCGTGCAGGAACGACAACGTGTCGAGGTGGCGCGCTGGGGCGTGGCTGGCATGGTGTACCACGTGGACGGACGTGCCTACCCCGTCTCGCGCGGTGCATTCTTCCAGGTCAATCGCTTCCTCACAGACCGGCTCGTCCAGTGTGTGGTCAGTGGCCGCCAGGGAGCCCTCGCGATGGACCTATTCGCCGGCGCAGGCCTTTTCTCCCTCGCTCTGGCAGAGCGATTCGCTCGCGTCATTTCCGTGGAAATTGGCGAACCTGCAGCGACCGATCTGGCGCAATTGATGGCCGGCCACACCACCGCGCGGCAAACGACCCTGACTTTCCTGCGGCAATGGAATCGCGGCAACACGGTCCCAGACCTGGTCGTGCTCGACCCGCCGCGCGCAGGCGTTGGGGATGCGGTCCTGTCCGAGTTACGACGCCTGCACGCGCCGGAAATCGCGTACGTGTCCTGCGATCCGGTCAGCTTCGCGCGCGAGGCGCGGGCGCTGGTAGACTCGGGCTACGCAGTCGCAGAGCTGCATGCGCTCGACCTCTTCCCCCAGACCTTCCACATGGAAACGGTAGCCGTGTTTCGCCGCACCTGACGGCCGAAACCTGCCGGGGCGAGGAGCGGCAAGGTGGCGATTTCAACAGGCACTGCACGGGAACGGGGCGCGCCCTCGCTGCTGGCCGGCGGCATTGCCGCACATGGCGCAGCGTACTCTACTGTGCAGCCGCTGCGCTTTCGGCAGAGCCCCCTGTTCTTCACCGCCATCGCCTTTGCCATGGGAATTGCACTACAGCATTTCTGGCAACCGGCGGCCCTGCTCGCCGTAGCGTGCGCTCTGCTCATCATTTGCGGGCTGTTCGCCGCCGTGCGCGCACCCCGCCTGTCTCTGCCGGCCGTCGGTTGCGTGTGGCTGGTGCTGGGTTGGGCGTGCGCCACGATGCGGCCTGCCCTTCTCCCCTCCGCCGCCGTGCTGCGGTACGCTGACGGCTTGCGGCGCGATGTCGTCGGTATAGTGACCGACCTCAAGCCGTTGCGTGCGGCACCGGCGCACGGCGAAGACCCGCTGCGCTGGGACGAACGCCGAAGTGACACGGAAGACGACGCATCCACAACGTCAGCCGAAGCCGTGGATCTGCAGCTGAGCAGCATTGAAGACGTGACCCCCGACACCTCGACCATGCAGCCGGTTGCCGGGGGCGTTCGGCTGACGCTGCACCCGGCAAAGAACACACCGCTGCCTGCCCTCCACTGCGGCGATCGGGTACGTCTGGTCGCCCGCCTACATTCTCCGCCCAGCTATCGCGATCCAGGCGTGTGGCAGATGCCGGAATATTTGGCGACCGACGGTATCTCCGCCATCGGCGCGGCGACAGGCCTACAGGTGGTCGGTGCCAACACCGCACCGTGGAATTGCCGCTGGGCGGCGGCACGTCAAGATGCTGCCACGCGACTCGACCACTTTGCACACTGGCAGAGCCACCTCCGCCTGCCGGCCCTGCTGCGCTGGACTCCGACGGACGCCAGCCTGCTGGATGCCATGCTGTTCGGCGACCGCGCCGGCCTGCAGCACAATCTGCGCGTGCAGTTTGAGCGCACAGGGTCCTTTCACCTGTTCGTGGTTGCGGGCATGCACGTCGGCTTCGTTGCAGGCGGTACCTATTGGCTGCTGACGTGGCTGCGGTTGCGCCGGTCGGCGGCTATTGTTCTGTCGTTCCTCATCACGACCGGCTACGCGTTGCTCACCGGCTTCGGCGACCCCGTACAACGCGCCCTGTGGATGACCGGCGCGTACCTGCTGGCACAACTGCTGGCACGGGACCGCAGCGTGCTCAACGCGCTTGGCTTGGCGGCGCTGCTGCTGCTGGTAGCACGGCCACAGACGCTGTTCGACAGCGCATTTCAAATGACGGTCCTGGTCATCCTCGCCATCGGGGGCATCGCCATGCCGCTGCTGCAACGTACGCTGCAGCCGTACCTGCATGCCTGCCGTGATCTGGACCTGCGGCGGCGAGATCAGCAGGCACCGCCGCACATCGCACAGTTCCGCACCGGTCTGCGCTTTGCGGGCGAGTTGCTGGCCGCCGCTGCGGGTCCCTGGGTACGACGCGCACCGGCTGCCATCGCATGGCTGTTGCTGGCGGTGATCGAGCTTTCCGTCCTGTCGCTGCTCACGGAGATGGTTATGGCGCTCCCGATGGCGTTTTACTTCCACCGCGTCACCCCACTTGCCCTGCCAGCCAACCTGCTGGTCGTTCCGGTGCTGCCGCTGCTGCTTGCAAGTGCCGTGGCGACGTTTGCCGCGAGTCTGCTGTCACCCTGGCTTGCGTTGCTGCCGGCGCTGGTTACGGCGGCGTTGCTGCGATGGACCGCATTCGTTATCGGCGGCTTCGGCCATCTGCGGGCAGCGGACATGCGCCTGGGCGACCCGCCATGGGCTGCCGCGGCACTCGCCTTGCTGCTGCTCTGTGTCGCCGTGGTCGCGATACGATTGCAGCCGCGAGCCATCGCCTGGGCGGCCGTAGCCCTGGTGCCACTGTTCATGGTCCTCGTCGTGGCACCGTATCGTCCGCGCCTGCACGCCGGAACGCTGGAAGTGACGGCAATCGACGTGGGCCAGGGCGACTCCCTGCTGCTTGCCGGGCCCAACGGCGTCACCATGCTGATTGATGCCGGCGGACAGGTCGGCCCCGAACAGCCCACGCGCGCGACGGCGTTCGACACCGGCGAATCCGTTGTTTCGCCCTACCTGTGGAGCCGCGGCCTTCGCCACCTGGACGTGCTTGTCGTCACGCACGCGCACATGGACCACATCGGCGGCATGCTGGCGGTGCTGCAAAACTTTCGCCCGCGCGAGCTGTGGCTGAGCATCGATGCCGACTCCGACACGCTGCGCACCCTGGTTGCGGAAGCCGCGAACCTGCACGTGACGGTGCGCCATCTGCACCGTGGCGACACCCCCCAGTGGGCTGGTGGCCAAATCGACATACTCAGTCCAGGTAGCGGGCGAGAAGAAGGCGGTGATCCAGGCAACGACGACTCCTTGGTGCTGCGCACCAGCTACGGCACCGCGTCTGTGCTTTTGGAGGGTGATGCCGAACACCCCACCGAAGAGGACATGCTGGCTGCGCAACTGCTACACCCGGTCACGCTGCTCAAGGTCGGCCACCACGGCAGCCTCACCTCGACGGGAGAAGCTTTCCTCAACGCCGTCCACCCCCAGGCCGCCGTCATCTCCTGCGGACGCGGCAACCACTTCGGCCACCCGCGCATGCCGGTGCTCCAGCGCCTGCAGGCCGCCGGCGTACGGACCGCGCGCACCGACACCATGGGCGCCACGCAATACCTCCTTCATCCGGACGGCAGCTTTGACGTACACGTTCCCGGTGCCGGCGCGCTATATGCCGACCGCTGGTAGCCGCCGCACCCAAAAGAACTCTGCCGCATCGAACACTGCACCGGCACGTGGAGGGAACGATGGAAAACCCGAAGCAAGACGCACACTCGCCCGAAGCGGACAGTCCGCAACCCCTGCACGCAACCAACAATGCAGCCAGCCAGGCCACTATCGAGGCGGAAGAACGTAAGCTGCTACGCCGCCTGCAGATGATGATGACCATGGTGCAGCAAGTAATCGCGCAGGATGGCTCGCTGACCATCGACGAAGCGTCACGCATGATCGCCGACAGCCGCGAGGCTGCGCTTGCCATGTTCCCCGGCAAGGAACTCGCCTACGACCTCATCTGGAAGCCTCGCTTCCAGCGGCTGATGATCGAACGCTTCCGTCTGCAATAGGCCGAGGAGCGGAGATGCTGCTTACCTCTCCGCTCTCCGCCCGATCTACTGCTTCACCAGCCATTCCGCAAACAGTGGCTGCTGCTTGTCATGCAAACGAATGCAGGCGTCGATCTTCTCCAGCGCATTGCGCAGGCTGCGATCTGCATTGGGCACCGGATGCGCCGTAAAAAATTGCTGCACCTGCTCACGGGATTCCACGCTGCAGAACTCTCCCGCTGCACCGACCACGCTGCGACCACTCGCCGCCGTAAACTGCGCCTGCACCGTGGGCCAGTTCGCCTGTATGTATCTCCATGCCTGCGCGCGCGTTGCGTCGTTCGACAGTTCCCGTGCGTACACCCCGGCGCTGTCCTGGTTCGGCACCTTGCCACTGCCCGCGTAGTCCAGCGTGCGCGTTACCAGTGCCGGATCGGTGAAGCGCGTCATCGTGCTTAGCGCGGTCCCCTTCTCCTGCGGATTGGTCGATGTTTCGTACAGGTGTTGCACCTTGTCATAGAAGGCAGCGTTGCCATGGCCTGCTGCGATCAACAGGGCGTTACTTGCACGTTCAGGATCGGCCCCGCGGTCGCCCGCCAGGTACCGGTTCGCTACCCGATCTGCTTCCGCGACCACTGCCGGGTCTCCCGCCGTGCCAAGCTGGTAGAACAACTTGGACCGCAGCAAGGCGGCATTCTGCGGCTCGTCCTTGCCGGGCTTGCCCATGTGCGCATACACCGGCCCAAACGTCTTCACCTGCCAGGCAAGAAATGCGGATCGCTGCGCCGGATCGGCGATGTGATCACGAATCGTCGCCAGCGGTGCACGTGCACTTTCCAACACCTCCGCATTGTTGTCTGCACGCAGGGTTGCGACGAGCGAAAGGAAGTCAGCGACGCTGCCGCTGCCCGCGCGCGTCAACGCCCACCGGTTGCCCACCAGGCCGATGCGCTCCGGCGCGGTCAGCTTCGTCTCTGCCGAGGCAATGATCGTGCTCAGCGTTGCCGGGTCGTACGCACTGCGATAGTAGCCACGGTCATCGCCGTTGCGGTACGCCGGTGCATCCGCAGCCACATTCGCCTGCGCACCGCTCACCAGTTCGCAGGTCCCGGTGGCGCCCGTGCATACGGGAACCGTCCAGCTCTGCGCCGAACCAGCCTGAGGCGTCAGGTAAAAGCGCGACTGCGCCACCGACACGCGCCCCTGCTCCGGTGGACCGAACGTCAGCAGCGGTACGCCCGGCTGCGCCACGAAGCTCTCCATGATCTTGTCGACCGGCTTGCCGCTATTCTGTGTCTGCGCCCCCCAGAAATCCTCGGCCGTCGCGTTCGCGAACTGATGCGCCTCCAGGTAGTTGTGCACGCCCTGCTGGAAGGTCGCGGACCCCACGTAGTGCTCCACCATGCTTAGCACCGCGCCCGCCTTGCCGTAGCTTAGCCCGTCGAACTGCTGGTCGATCTCCGCCGGCGTCTCCGCGCGCGAGCGAATAGCCCGCGTGGTCGGTGCCGCATCCATGTTCATCGTCGCGTTCAACACGGCGGCGTCGTCCTCATCCAGGCCCCACGTCGGCTGCCATTCGCGCACGGCCTTCGACTCCATCCACGTCGCAAAGCCCTCGTTCAGCCACAGGTTATTCCACCACTGCATCGTCACCAGGTCGCCGAACCACTGGTGCGCCATCTCGTGCGCCACCACCACAGCCACGCGCTTGCGCGCGTCCAGCGTGGCGTGGTTCGCGTCGACCAGGAAGTCTGTCTCCCGATACGTGATGCAGCCAAAGTTTTCCATGGCGCCCGCTTCGAAGTCGGGAATTGCCACCATGTCGAGCTTGGGCATGGGGTACTTGATACCGAAGTAGGTGTCATAAAAATGGAGAAAATGTTCGGCGGACTCCAGCGCCAGCTTGGTCAGCGGCAGCTTGCCCGGCGTCGTGCACGCGCCAATCGGAATGCCATCCGCCGACCCGTGCGCGCAGACAAAATCACCCACCTGGAACGCGACCAGGTAGGTGGACATGCGCGGCGTCGTGGCAAATGTGAGCGTATGCTTGCCAGCACCTGCGACTACGTCGCTCGTCTGATTCGTATTGGAGATGACGGTGTCGCCCGTGTCGACGGTAAGCGCGATGTCGAACGTGGCCTTGGATGCCGGCTCATCAAAACTTGGGAACGCGCGCCGCGCATCTGTCGATTCAAACTGCGTCACGGCATAGCTCCGCTTGGCCGTCTTCGACAGGTAAAACCCCCGTAGTTGATTGTTCAAGATGCCGGTATACTCTACTGCCAGCTTCACTTCACCTGCAGGCAGTGGCTTCGGAAAGGTAAACGTGGCCTGCTGCTGCGGCTCGTCGTATGTGACAACGCCAGTCTGCGTCCCGGCACTCGTGGTTGCCGTCACGCGCGCGATGCGGATCTCCACGGAGTTCAGCGTAATCTCGGAGCTTGCCGCAGCGAGTCGTACATCGATCGTCTCAGACCCCGTGAACGTCGCAGTCTTCAAATCAGGCGAAAGGTGCAGGCCGTAGTGCGACGGCACCGCGTTTGTTGGCAAACGCTGTGCGGTGAGGGGAAGTGCAACAAACAAGGACAGCAGGGAAGCAACACGAAGACGCATAGGTCTAGTGTACTTCCCTGCCGCATTTCACCCGTGTCTCGGCTATGCTTTGGACGCCGCTCGCTCGCTATGCCCGGTAATCTCGCTCGCCCGCGCCTCGGCATAGGCCGCAGCGCCGATGAGCGCACACTGCTCTTCCAGGATGACGCGGACCGGCATGCGCTCCAAAACCGATGAAAGCCGCCCCTTATCCAGAAACGCCTTCCGAAACGTGCCATTCCGCAGCGTCTTCAAGATCTTCGGCGCAATGCCGCCGCCAAGGTATACCCCTCCCGTAGCCAGCAACTTCAACCCCATGTTGCCGCATTCCGCTCCATAGGCTCCGGCGAACATGTCCAGCGTCTTTGCCGTCAACTCGCTCGATCCATCCTCACCGGTGGTGCCGATGACGAAGTTCGGATCCTCCGCTTCCATGCGGTCGCGTAGCCAAGTCGGCTCTTCGAGCTTCTTCTCATCGCGTAGAAATTCGTAAATATTCTTGAGCCCGATGCCGCTGACCACACGCTCATAGGACACGTGGCCATTCAGCTTCTTCGTCAGCCATTCCAGCAACTCAATTTCAATGGGCGAGCGCGGCGCGAAGTCTGCATGGCCACCTTCCGAAGCAAGTGGAAGGTGCCGCTGCGCCTGGCTGTTCCAGATGAGCAGCGCCTCGCCCAGGCCGGTGCCCGCCGACACCAGCGCGCGATGCCCCAGCGCGGACTTGTCGCCTTCCTCGAGCTCGGCAAACTGTTCCGGCCCAAGCTCGGCAATCCCGTACCCATTCGCCTCCAGATCGTTGATCAAGAAGATATGGTCGATGTTCAGGATCTTCGACAGGTCTTTGGAATCCAGCTCCCATGGCAGGTTCGTAAGCTTCAGGTGTCCGTCCTTTACCGGGCCGGGGCACCCGAAGCACGCTGCCACTACCTCGTGCTCCACCTTGTCGACGTTGTCTTCCGTCGCAAGGAACGCCTTGACCACGTCCTGCAAACTGCCATACTCGTTCGCCGGAAACTTCTGCTGGCGCTCGATGCTCAGCTTCCCGTCCATAAAGTTGTAGAGTGCCAGATCGACCTTGGTGCCGCCCACATCCCCCGCAAGAATCATCGGCACAACTCCAGCGTTCCAGTTTCCACATCGCCCTTCAGTTCGACCTTAGGCAGGCGCCGTGCAGCCTCAGCATCCAGCAGCAGGTACAGCTTGCCATTATCGGGCCGGATCAACTGTGAAGGCAGCGTTTCCGGATCGTAGCTACCCAGTAGGACTTCATGCAGCCGGTCAGCCTTCGCCGCGCCTTCAATCAGAAAGCAGACATACCGTCCCTGATTGATTACAGGCCATGTCAGCGTCACGCGCCATGTTTCCTTTTGCGGCACATGGTTCGCCACAACCAGCCGACCCATTTCGTTCAGCGCGTCCGTGTGCGGAAACAGCGATGCCGTATGCCCGTCGTCCCCCATGCCCAACAGGACGAGGTCGAATGTTGGTACCTGCGCGCCTTCCAGCTTGAAATTGTTGCGCAGGTAGGTCTCGTACCTGTTCGCAGCTTCCTCTGGCGGCAGCTCGCCTTCCATGCGGAACACCTGGCTTGCCGGCAGCGGTACCTTACTCAGCAGCTGCTCCTTCGTCATGCGGTAGTTCGATTCCGCATCCTCCGGTCCCACACATCGTTCGTCCACCCAGTACAACTCCAGCTTGCTCCACGGCACCTGCGCGGCAAAGGGCTGCGATGCATCGGCAAGCAGAGCAAACATGCGCTTGGGCGTGCTACCTCCGGAAATGGCGACTCGCGCCACGCCGCGCGCCTGCACGGCGTCGTTCACATACTTCGCAAACACTTCAGCCGCGGCAAGCGCGACCTCTTCCGGGGAGTCGTACACAAGAAAATCGGCGATCGTATTCTTCGGCATTATTCAGGTCCTTGCCAGATGTGATGCGAATGCGTGGCCTGTGGCAACGGCGACGCGCCTGAAGTACGGCAAAACTTCAGGCGCGTTGGCTGGCGGCAGTGTCGACTCGGTGCTCGCCCAGTTAACTCACGCGCCAGGTACGGCCATCGCGCGCCAGCAACTGCTCCGCCTCTTGCGGGCCCCACGTGCCAGCAGCATAGTTCGGGAAGTCCTTGTGCTGTGCCTTCCACGCCTCGAGAATCGGGGTCATCAGCTTCCACGTGGCTTCCACGCCGGCACCCTCGGCGAACAGCGTACCGTCACCCAACATGGCATCCAGCAACAGACGCTCATACCCGTTCGCGGACGACTTCCCAAAATTCTCGGCATAGCTGAAGTTCATCGTCACCTGCTTGATGTTGGTGACCGGGCCCGGGATCTTGTTGCCGAACTGCAGCTTGATACCGTCTTCCGGCTGGATACGCAGCGTCAGCACATTCTGCTCAATCTGGCTTGCACCGGTGCCGGCGAAGAGGTCGAGCGGAGCCTTCTTGAAGGTGATGACGACTTCCGTCACACGCTTCTCCAGCCGCTTGGCGGCACGGATGTAGAACGGCACACCTGCCCACCGAAAGTTGTTGATGGCCAGCTTCATCGCCGCGTATGTCTCGGTCTGCGACTCCGGGTTGACGCGATCTTCCTGGCGGTAGCCGATGGCGTCCTGGCCTTCAATCTTTCCAGGACCGTACTGCCCGCGTGCCGTGTTCTCCACGGGAACAGCCTCAATCGCCTTCCACACCTTCAGCTTCTCCACACGCACGGCGGCCGAAGCAAAGCTGTCTGGTGGTTCCATGGCAACAAACGAAAGCACTTCCATGACGTGGTTCTGCAACACGTCACGCAACGCCCCCGCCGTCTCGTAAAAGGGTCCACGACCTTCGATGCCGATCGATTCCGCCGCCGTGATTTGCACGTTGTCGATGTAATCTCGGTTCCAAAGCGGTTCGAACATGCCGTTGGCAAAGCGCAGGACCGGGATATTCTGCACCGCTTCTTTGCCAAGATAGTGGTCAATGCGGAAGATCTGGTCTTCCCCGAGCACCGCATTGATATCCACGTTCAACTTCTGCGCGCTAACAAGGTCGGTGCCGAAGGGTTTCTCAATAATGAACCGAACCCAGCTACCGTTTTCGCCCTTGGTCATGCCGTGCTTCCCCAGCCGCTGCACGATGTCAGCGAAAAACTCCGGCGCGACAGCAAGGTAGAACAAGCGGTTGCCTTTGGTGCCGGTTTTGCTATCGAGATCGGCGAGGTACGCTTTGAGCTTTTCAAAGCCCGCATCGTCGTCGAAGTTGGTGGCGAAGTAGTCAATCTTCTCCACAAACTTGCCGAGCTTCTCTTCGCTCTCCTCGACGCCGCCACCCTTCAGGATGCCGTCCTTCATGTCGGGGGCAAAGGTCTTCGACAGGTCACGGCGCGCCACGCCGACAACAGAAAAGTTATCGGGCAACAGGTCTTGCTGGTCCAGGTGATAGAGCGCCGGCAGCAGCTTACGCTTGGTCAGGTCGCCGGAGGCGCCGAAGATGACGACGATGCAGGGATCCGGCTTCTTCTGGGTACCCTTAGTGGCCTCAAGTTGCGCCTGCGATGGTTCAGTTACGGTGCTTGCCATGATTCCTTCGTCTTCTTTCCGGCGGTGTGCCTGGTGCTTCACTTCAGTGGCTGCTGCGATGCGGCAAGCCTTACTTCATATCATTGGATACTGTCGTGGCTTCCCACGTCGCAGCCAGTGGCTCTACTTTCCTTCTGGAAAGTCTGCCCCGAGTGTCAGATCGCGGTACTTTTCGATTTCCTGGTGCCACGCCTCGAGCTTCGCCTCGACCCGGGTAATCGCATTGCTGCCCAACAGCAGGCGCAATGGCGGATCGTCAGAGCCGGCGATGTTAATCATGGCCTCGATCGCCTTTTGCGGATCGCCTTTTTGCTTGCCATCCTGCGTCTCGAAATATTTGCGCGCCACACCGGCAGTCGTATCGTATGCGGCAATCTGCTGTTCCGCGATCACAGCAGAGCGCCCCAGAAAATCCGTGCGAAATGGCCCGGGCTCGATGATCGAGACCTTGATGCCAAGCGGCTTGACCTCGGCCGCAAGCCCCTCGCTGAATCCTTCCACCGCAAACTTGGTGAGATTGTAGTAACTCAGGCCCTGCCCGCCAACCACACCGGCTACCGAGGAGAGATTCAGAATATGCCCCGACTTCTGCTCACGCATGTGCGGCAGAACGGCCCGCGTCACATCGACCAGACCAAAGACGTTTGTGGCAATGACGCGTTCGATCTCCTCGTCACTCGCCTCCTCCGCCGCGCCCACCAGGCCGTACCCGGCATTATTCACCAGCACGTCGATGCGGCCAAACCCGTCGATCGCGTCCTGCACGCCGGCCAGAATATGGTCCTTCTGCGTCACATCCAGTTCCAGGGCAAGCGCCTGCTGGGGGTAGCGGTCCGTAAAGTCAATGACCTTATTCTCGTCCCTCGCAGTCGCGACGACCCGTTCCCCGCGCCGCAACACCTCCTCCGCCAGCAGGCGGCCAAAGCCCGTGGATGCACCCGTAATGAACCAGACGCGACTACCGTTCTGCTCTGCCATCTCCATCAACCCTTCTCTGCTGCGGCGGTACTTGGCGAGATGTCCGCAGGCTTGGCCACAACCTCAACATGCTCGCCCGAGGCCTTTGGCATGTACAGCTTTTCTATCGCGAAGACCTTATTCAGGCGGCGCACGAAACGCGGTTCTGAGCCGATAAAGTTTGCCTTCAAGTAACTTTCGACGCACTCATACGCAAGCGCCTCGCCGATGATACGCGCGCCCAGCACGAGCACGTTCATTTGGTCGTGCTCCACACCCTGGTGCGCGGAGTACGTATCGTGGCACATGCCCGCGCGCACGCCCGGCATCTTGTTCGCCGCAACGCACACCCCCACACCGGAGCCGCAGATCAGGATGCCGCGATCGGCTTGGCCCGCCATCAGGACTTTACCGACCTTCTCGGCAAAGTCCGGGTAGTCCGATGGTTCAGTGTTATAGGCACCCAGGTCCTGCACCTCGTGGCCGAGTGTGGCCACGTGGGTGCGGACGAGTTCCTTGAGCGGAAAGCCAGCGTGATCGGAAGCGATGGCAATTTTCATGCTGCGCCTACTTTCCCATGGCTTTCTTTGCCTGCTCCACGATGTTCGCCGGCGAGAAGCCATACTTCTCCAACACTTCCGGTCCGGGGGCGGAGGCGCCGAACTTGTCGACACCAATCGCCGAACCATCACGACCGATATACTTCCACCAGCCCATGGTTGCGCCGGCCTCGACCGATACCTTGGCGACGCCATGCGGGAAGATGCTGTCCTTGTACGCCTCGTCCTGCTCCTCGAAGATGCGGAACGAAGGCATGGAAATAACGCGTGCCTTGATGCCGGCGGCCTCCAGGTCTCCAAGCGACGACAAAACCAGCGACACCTCAGAGCCGGTCGCGACAATGATCACGTCCGGGTTCTCCTGCTTTACAAGTACATAGGCGCCCTTGCTCGGACCATCGACCACGTCATACTTCTCGGCATCCAGCACCGGCAGGTCCTGCCGGCTCAACGCCATGAACGATGCATTCGTCCGTTCGACTGCGAGCTTCCAGCAGGCGTTCGTCTCATTCGCATCCGCCGGGCGGAAGTCCGTAAGCTGCGGGATCGCCCGCAGGCTCATCAGGTGCTCCACCGGCTGGTGCGTCGGGCCGTCGGCACCCAGGCCGATCGAATCGTGCGTGAAGATGAACAGCGAGTGCGTGCTCATCAGCGCGGCCATGCGGATTGCCGAACGTGCGTAGTCCGAGAACACAAAGAACGTAGAGCCAAACGGAATCAGACCGCCGTGCGCCGCCATGCCGTTGACTGCCGCGCACATGCCGAACTCGCGCACGCCGAAGAAGATGTTCTTGCCGGCGGGGTCCACGTGAAAGCTGGGCGAACCCTTAAAGATGGTCTTGGTCGACGACGTCAGGTCGGCCGCGCCACCCACAAGCTCCGGCACATTCTTGCCGAGCGCTTCGAGTGCCACGTTGCCGGCGGTGCGGGTGGCAATGGGCTTGTCGGTCGGGAATGGCTTCAGGTCCTTGGCGAAGTCTTCCGGCAGCTTCTGCGCCAGGGCGCGCTCAAACTGCTCCGCGAGCTTCGGATTCGCCGCCTTGTACTTGCCGAACAGCTCGTCCCACTTTGCCTTGGCCTCAGCGCCCTTGGTCTTGGCCTGTTCCCAGTTCTCCTTCACGCCCGGCGGAATCGCGAAGTCCACATCCGGATCGAAGCCAAAGAACTCCTTGGTTTTACGCGTCGCTTCCTTGCCCAGCATTTCGCCGTGCACCTTGTTCGTGCCGGCCTTCGGCGAGCCGTAGCCGATGATCGTGCGCACGCGGATCAACGACGGCTTGCCCGTCTCTTCCTTCGCAATGCGGATTGCCTGCTCCAGCTTCGGCAGGCTCTCGCCATCATCGACGAACTGCACATGCCAGCCGTACGCCTCAAAGCGCTCCGTCACGTTTTCCGTGAAGCTCAGTTCGGTCGGACCGTCCAGGGAGATCAAGTTGTCGTCATAGAACACGATCAGCTTGTTCAGCCCCAGCGTACCCGCAAGCGAAGCCGCTTCGTGCGAAATGCCTTCCATCAGGTCACCATCGCCCACAATGCAGTAGGTGTGGTGATCGACAATCTCCATGCCTGGCTTGTTGTAGATGGCCGCCAAGTGCTTTTCCGCGATGGCCAAGCCGATGGACATGCCGAAGCCCTGCCCCAGCGGTCCCGTCGTCACTTCCACGCCTGGCGTAAAGCCATATTCCGGGTGACCCGGCGCCTTGGAATGCCACTCGCGGAATAGCTTCAAGTCATCCAGCGAGATGTCGTACCCCGACAGGAACAGCGCACCATACTGCAACATGGAGGCGTGGCCGTTCGACAGCACAAAGCGGTCGCGGTTCGTCCATTTGAAATCAACCGGATCGTGCACCATGTACTTGGTGAAGAGCAGGTAAGCCAGCGGCGCCAGCGCCATGGGCGCGCCCGGGTGGCCGTTCTTGGCCCGCTCAATCGCATCCACTGCGAGCAGCCGGAGTGTATCAATAGACAGCTTGTCGAGATCGCTCATTTCGTCCTCAGAGATAAAGTTTGTGCTGCAAACTGGTGGACCTCACGCGCAGGGAATGGTCGTTCGCCCGGCAGGTCGTCTCGATAGTGTACGCGCGGCGCGTGGCAGAGGTACAACACGTCACACGACCGCGATGTGGTGATTCTCCGGTGTCCAGCGATCATCCTCGATCCAGTGCAGGGCAAATTCCAACGCACGGACCCCCATTGTCAGTGTCGGTAATGTTGCACAGAAGCCCGCATCCCCTAGCGCCACTGCGTCGGTATGATTCGTCGTGTGCCAGCTATCCGTCGTCCACACCACCTCGAACCGGCCGGTATCCAACACCGCGACGCGTTTGCCAGCGTGCACTCTGCTCAGCGGCCGCGCGACCTGGAAGTACTCCACGTCGCTGGTGAACTTGCGGTCAGCTGCAGCCACGCCGTAGCGATCCTCCACTACGGAAATGCGGTCGAACACATGGCCGTCGACCTTTGATCGGAGAAGCTTGATGTACTCCGCATGCGCCCATACCAGAGGCTGCGCGGAAAATGCGGCCCTCCCCAGATACAGCCCCTTGTCCGGCATATCGTGATAGTCCCACACCTGCTCCGGTAGCATGCCGCCGACCGAGGAAAACTTCTCCATCGCATCCACCAGCCTCGACACATCCTTGCCGGCGGCAAGCTCGTAATGCGCGCGCTCCCCAGTCAGGATCGGCCACGCACGGCCCTGCCCGTAGTGTACAAACGGGCCGCCGTCCTTCTGCTGGCCGTACCCGTCGTGGTTGTACCGCCGCCAGCACGGGCCGAAGGGCGTGTCGATCTTCAACACGTGGTCAACTACCTTAAGCGAATCGACAATCAACGGGTCGTCGGCGCGCCGAATGCCATAGCGCACGAGCTCCAGAAACCCACCGTCGACCACCTCATTTGCCGCGAAGTTATACCGCTCCCCCGGTGCGCGATTCGCAATGTTGTACCGCCCCACCCCCGCATCTGCGTTGTAGAACTGCTCGCCCGGATTTGGCGGATTGATGCGCACATAGTGCCGCTTAATTTCCGGCACCAGTACACCATCACTCGTAGTGGTCCACTCATCCAGGTGCGCCTCCAACCAGTCGGCGTAGCTCTCCAGAAAAGCGCATAAGTCTGGTGCCTTGTGGTCGCGCGCAATGTCTGCTGCGCACAGTAGCGCGCTAATGACTACCGCGAGTGTCGACGGCGAATAGCCTGATGCCTCTTCCCAACGCTCCTGTTGCGTTACCGGCGCATACCGCACTAGAAATGCTGCGGCCTGCTGCACAAACGGGAACAGGTCAAAGCTGCCAACACCATTCGCCTTCCACAGCCGCCACGCCAGAATGATCGGGAACGCGACCTCATCCAGTTGAATCCCGGTCCAGTAGGGCGTGCCGTCAATCCAAAAATTCTGTGCAAACGAACCGTCCGGCCGCTGCGTGCAGGCCAGGTACACCAGCGCGCGCCGCGCCGTCTCCACGCGGCCACATGCCAGAATCGCCGTCGCCGACTGGATCATGTCGCGCGTCCACACCAGGTGGTAGCCGCCCAGGTCATCGTCCCCCTTCGCATTGCCCCACGGAATGGACGCCGACGCAATAAACGCTCCGGAGAACTGCTTATCCTCGTGCGCCAAAATCGTGTTGTGGCTGATCCGCATGATGCGGCCGCCATCCATGGAGGCAGCAGCAAGCCGTTCCGGCGACTCCGCGCGGTGCCACTGTTCGATAAACCGTTTCAAATGCACGACGAATGGCACGGAAAGCGACTGCATCACGTTCGACAGCGACGCATGGTTCCCCTCGCCGAAGCCGATCGCCAGCGTGAACTCACGCGTCTGCGCCAAGTCGATCTCTCCGGTGAGCGCGACGTTCCCCTCCAGCGCTTCGCCGAATTGCCAGTCCATGACCATATTTTCCTTCAGGTCCTTAAACCCGTCGGATTGGCCCGCATACCCACACGAGCTGCGGCTGAACCCACAGCTCGCGCCCATGGCAACGGTGTACTTGCCCTTCCAGGCCAACAGCAGACGTCGGCCTGCCACCTCGACCGAACGTGCCGAGTTCCCCGCGCCTCCGCCATCCAGATGCGGCGCCAGCAGCGCATAGCACTTCATGCGCGATAGCACACTCTCCGTGCCACTGACCTTTACATGCATCAACACAACAGGATGGTGTGGATCGGTGACGATCTCCTTCTCCACCCGGTAGCGGCCCGGCGGGTCGTTCGCCACCATGCGCAGCGCCAGCGCATCCGGGTCCACGTATTCGAAGCTGTACTCCAGGTCCCGCTTTTCTTCGTGCACAAACGTCGCGCCGTCGGTAAATAGCAGCTCCATGTCGCGGATCTGCGGTCGGTCGATCGTCGGGTAGTACATCTCATTCAGCGTGCCGTGCGACGCCGTAAACCACACCCGGCTCGCGGCGGAGTAGGCCGTGCTGACAGAATCCTTTTTGCTGGTCGTCCAACGTGGCGCAATGCCCGGCGAACCGAAGGCAGGCCCCTGGTCGATCAGCCACTTGTACTCGGCGGTAGACGGCATCATGGTGCTTCGTTAGAGGCAATCGCGTGGAGAAGGGTGTACCGGACCGCGTGATTTGCGTCGCATGATTCCAGCGATCATTCAGTACCAAACCGCAGTTGCTGCATCCGCCGGTTTGCGATCCGCATCCAAGCCAACGTTACCCGCGGCGCATTCACGCACCGCGCCAACGTTTCTGACCCACGCGTACCCCCGCCAGGAGATCGACCGTGCCCTTCGAATTGCCGCCGTTGCCCTACGACTATGCCGCTCTTGAACCCGCCATCGACGAAGCGACCATGAAGCTGCACCACGACAAGCATCACGCCGCCTACGTCACCAACTTGAACGGCGCGGTGGAAAAACACACCGAACTCGGCAGCAAGACCGCCGAAGAGTTGATCAAGAACCTCGACGCCATTCCGGAAGACGTGCGCGCCGTCGTGCGCAACAATGGCGGCGGCCACGTCAACCACACCATGTTTTGGACCATCATGAAGCCGGGAGGCGGCGGCGAGCCGCAGGGTGCTCTCGCCATCCAGATCAACGCCGACTTCGGTGATTTCGAAACCTTCAAGAAAACCTTCAACGAAACCACGGCCAAGCAGTTCGGTTCCGGTTGGGGCTGGGTTATTTACAAAGGCGGCAAGCTCGCCATTGTCACCACGCCGAATCAGGACAACCCCATTTCGCAGGGCAGCTACCCCATTCTCGGCAACGATGTTTGGGAGCACGCCTACTACCTCAAATACCAGAACAAACGCCCGGAATACCTCGCCACCTGGTGGAACACCGTCAATTGGCAGGAGATCGAAAAGCGCTTCGAGACCGCAAAGAACTACAAGTAAGTCAAGAATAGTTGCAGGCAGAAAGGCCGCGCTTCAGCGCGGCCTTTCTCTGTCATGCTCGCGGAGCCGCCACATCGGAAAGATCTGCGCGACTTCGCAACTTTCTCCCTATCTTCTCACCGCAATTTCCGGGTTTCCCGCCCTCACGCCGATGATCTCATCAAATCATGGCACACTGGACTTCAACTTACACCCAGCAAAACCATCTCTGGCCTGACCCGCAGTCGCGTCTCAAGACGACGTACTGGTTGCCAATCGCCATCGTGCTCATGGCGATTGCTGCAAAATCCACGCGCGCGGCCCGCACCGCCACAACGGAACACCTGCTGCTTGCCTGCACCCACCGCCTGCATTTTCCACGACCCTCAGCGGTTCAACGGGGTCTCGACCCCAGAGGTTCGCTTGTGCACCGGCATGCGGCCTCGATCGGATGAGCAAACACAACCCAGCCCCAAGCCTCAGAGCATCGTCTCCAAATCCTAGCTCGCACGAGAAGTAGACCACCTACTCTAGGCGCCTCGCATACCATCGCTCGAATGCCGCATCCAGATCAACCCCACGATACCGCACAGAATTACCGCCCCCACCGTATCCAGCAGTACGTCCTGTGCCAAGCCGGTACGGCTTGGGATCCACGTCTGGTGCAGTTCATCCAAGGCCGCAACTACCGCCGTACAGAAGATCGCCATGCGCCACGACACCCACCGCCACACGCCTGTAGGGGAAAACCGCAGGGGCATCAGCCACGTCAGCAGCCACGCCCTCAGCCAAGCCAGCCCAAGCGTCCCGTACCCCAGCAAATGCCCGGTCTTGCGCAGCACATGGTGCGCTGCTTCCCAGCGTTCCTCGCCAATGTGCCCGAACACCGCCTCCAGCAGTGGCCGTAACAGCGCCCCGGTATGCACACTGGAGAACCCGTCCGTCGACTCTCGCACGATGACCAGCAGCATCACGAAGACTGGTAGCCAAACCATCACTCCATATGCTGCCCTTGAGGACACCTGCGGAACGCTCCGCCCACGCAGCAAAACACCTCGCGTCACGCCACACCCTCATAAAGCTTTGCCGACAAAAAGGAGGACGCACGCTATGCGCACGTCCTCCGATCCTCATCCGGAGGCCGGTCAGGCAACAGCCCAAACCCGCCTCTCCCTTGCTACTGTGCGTCTTCGTTCGGCGTGTTTTCGTCCGGACCCGCGCCCTGCTCGGCCATGGCCTTCTGCATCTCTTCGCGCTTCTTCTCGCGAACTTCCGCACGCTTCTGCTGCTTCTCGCTAATCTCGTTCTCCGCGCCGAGCAGTTCGATCATGGCCTTCTCGCCACCATCACCCTGCCGAAAGCCAGTACGCACGATGCGTAGATAGCCACCATTACGATCCCCGTAACGCGGAGCCACCGTAGCGAACAGACGCGAAACAGAATCCGGCGTCATCAGGAACGCCGCAGCCTGCCGGCGCGCATGCACGTCACCGCGCTTGCCCAGCGTGATCATCTTCTCTACCAGCGGACGCACAGCCTTTGCCTTGGCAAGGGTCGTCTCCACACGATCTTCCACAACAACCGACGTCACCAGGTTGCGCAGCAAGGCGCGGCGGTGGCTGGGGTTGCGTCCGAGTTTATTTCCTGCTTTACGATGACGCATGGCGTACCAAACCTCTGAAGATATTCGACGCCCCAATCAGGGGCTATCGTGAAAACTTGGCGGAGGTGAGGTCAACCTGCACTGACTCCGTCGTACTCGCCGAACGCATTCGGCACTTACTCAGCCGTACTAATAGAAGAAGCCGGAGTAGAGGCTCAGCCCCTACCCCCGGCAGCTAGAAGTTCTCCGTCTCCGGAATGCCGAACTCTTCGTCTTCTTCTTCGTCCTCATCCTCGTCGTCGAAGTTGCCGAACGATGCCGCAAGCGTTGCCGCCGGCAGAACGGAGGTGGGTCCCGGGACCGGGTTGCCGCTCTCGTCGATCTTCATGCCGAGGGACAAGCCCATCTGCGCAAGAATCTCCTTGATCTCATTCAGGCTCTTGCGTCCGAAGTTCTTGGTCTTTAACATCTCGGCTTCAGTCTTCTGAATCAGCTCGCCGATGGTTGCAATGTTCGCGTTCTTCAAGCAGTTGTAGCTGCGCACACTGAGTTCCAGCTCTTCGACGGAGCGGTTCAGGTTATCGTTGCGCATCGCCGGACCGTCATGCGACCCGTCCAGACCCGTTTCCATCTCTTCTTCAAAGTTGATGAAGATGGTCATGTGATCTTTCAGCAGCTTGGCGGCAAGACCGAGCGCGTCGGCCGGCAGAACCGTACCGTTCGTCCAGATCTCTAGCGTCAACTTGTCGTAGTCCGTAATCTGGCCAAGACGTGCCGCTTCGACTGCGTAGTTCACCTTGCGCACTGGCGAGTGTACCGAATCCACTGGGATGAACCCGATCCCAAGATCCGGATCGTAATTTTTGTCCGCAGACTGATACCCACGGCCGCGCTTCAGGCGCATCTCCATGTCGAGCTTGCCACCCTCGGACACGGTCGCGATGTACACGTCCTTGTCGAGAATTTCGACGTCGCCGTCGGCCTCGATCATGCCGCTGGTCACAACGCCCGGCTCTTCCACGCGCAAGTACAGCGCCTTCGGACCGTCGCCGTTCAGCTTGAATGGAATCTGCTTCAGATTCAGGATGACGTCGGTCGCATCTTCCACCACGCCCTGAATTGACTGGAACTCGTGCAGTACGCCTTCGATCTTGACGGCCGTGACAGCCGCGCCTTCGATCGAACTCAACAACGTGCGGCGCAGGCTGTTGCCAATTGTCGTGCCGAAACCGCGCTCGAAGGGCTGCGCACTGAACTTGCCATACTTCTCAGTGAGCGTTTCCTGCTCGACCGCGAGACGCTTGGGCTTTTGAAAACCTCTCCACAACATGGGTACTCTCCTCGTTTCCTCGGGCCACACACATCACGAAGCATTCTGCGATGGCTGGACGTCGGTCCTTCGTTGAGTGACGGACTGCCACTAAGTACAGCCAAAATAGCGAGCGGCTGTAACTCGTAACTCACGCGTAAGTCGCGGTGCGGCCGGTCATAGACCGACGCACCGCCACCACTTACTTGGAGTAAAGTTCGACGATCAGCTGCTCGTTGACCGGCAACTGAATCTCATCGCGGCGCGGCAGCGCGACAACCTTGCCGCTGAACGCCTCGCGGTCGATTTGCAACCACATGGGCTGCATCAGGCCGCTGGCAAACTGCTTCGCCGTCTCAAGGATTTCCAGCTTCTTGGAACCCTCGCGAACTTCGACCACGTCACCAACCTTGACCTGGAACGAAGGGATATTCACCTTGCGCCCGTTCACTTGGATGTGACCGTGGCGAACAACCTGGCGAGCCTGACGGCGCGAAATCGCATAACCAAGCCGATACGCCACGTTATCCAGCCGCCGCTCGAGCTGCTGCAGGAGCAATTCGCCGGTTACGCCGGTACGCTTGTTAGCCTTTTCGTAGTACTCGCGAAACTGACCTTCCAGGGTGAAGTAGATGCGCTTGGCCTTCTGCTTTTCACGCAACTGCAGACCGTAACCCACGATCTTCTTGGCGCGGGCCTGGCCATGCTGACCCGGCGGAAAGTTACGCTTATCGATTGCGCATTTATCCGAGAAACAACGCGAACCCTTGAGGAACAACTTCACGCCATCACGCCGGCAAAGACGGCAAACGGCTCCGGTATAACGTGCCATGACTTACTCTCTTCCTTAGCTTCAAGTGACGATCGGTTTACAAGGCGCGCAGCCTCTCCATCCCGATCCGCTTAACTTCCTACTGACTCTCTGGCTGCCGGCTTCTGAATGAGAACAGAAACCAGCAACCTGGAGACGCTACTTATACGCGCCGACGCTTGGGCGGGCGGCAACCGTTGTGAGGGATTGGCGTTACGTCGCGAATACTCCGCACGTCGAGACCGGCCGCCGCCAGCGCACGTACTGCAGACTCGCGGCCCGAACCGGGGCCGGAAACCCGCACATCGACCGAACGCAGACCGTGGTCGCGCGCGGCAGTGGCCGCACCAACAGCAGCCTGCTGCGCCGCAAACGGCGTGCCCTTGCGCGAACCGCGGAAGCCGAGCGAACCCGAACTCTTCCACGACAGCGTGTTCCCCTGCTGATCAGTAATGGTGACGATCGTGTTGTTAAAAGATGCCTGCACAAAGACGAGACCGTACGGTACGTTTTTCCGCTCGCGCTTCTTAAACTTCTTGCCCTTGCCGCTCTTACCGGCAGCGCCTGCATTTCCCTTGTTCTGCTGCTTGGCCATTTACTTGGTCGCTTTCTTCTTGCCGGCAACCGTACCCTTACGTGGGCCCTTGCGCGTGCGTGCATTGGTGTGAGTGCGCTGTCCGCGCACGGGCAGGCTGCGACGATGACGCAGGCCACGGTAGCTCTGGATCTCGATCAGGCGCTTAATGTTCAAGCCGACTTCCTTGCGGAGATCGCCTTCAATGCCGCCTTCCTGGTCAATGACGCTACGAACACGGTTTAACTCGTCCTCATCCAGCGTCTGCAGTTTTCGCAACGGATCAATGTCTGCCTTGGCGAGGATCGCCAGCGCGCGCGTTTCCCCGATACCGAAAATATAGGTAAGGCCGATTCGTGCCTGCTTGTTGTTCGGCAGATCGACTCCTGCAATACGTGCCATACTTGTCTTCCTTTTATTTCGAGCTTCCACGTTGTCGTTGAAAGCGGGTTAGGAGCGGAACACCCGGGGTTCATCGCAAGCCTTACGTTCGGCTAACTCGCCCTGGAAGACCATTGGGTCCTTTGGACCAATCTGGGGCCCGCCTGTGACTGGATAGTGCCAGCTTATCCCTGGCGCTGCTTGTGCTTCGCAATTTCGCAAATAACCCGCACCACACCGTGGCGATGGACGATCTTGCACTTATCGCAAATGCGCTTGACGCTTGCTCGTACCTTCATCTCGTACTTCCTTTCGCTGACCCAACCTTCAAGGCAGCTTCGTACAACTACAGAATCCCGGCGACCTACTTATACCGGTACACAATGCGCCCGCGACTTAAATCATACGGGCTCAACTCGATGGCGACCCGGTCTCCCGGAAGGATGCGGATGAAGTTCTTGCGCATGCGACCGGAGACGTGAGCAAGCACCTGGTGCTTGTTCTCCATCTCAACTTTAAACATTGCGTTCGGCAGGGTTTCGACTACCACCGCCATCGCCTCAATCGCATCTTCCTTCGACAAACCGTCTCCTTGTAACTTCTACCGCCGAACCTTTTCGTACACTTACCGCGTCAGCACCAGTGGACCATCCTTGGTCACCGCAACCGTGTGCTCGAAGTGCGCGGACAAACTTCCATCTACCGTAACCGCGGTCCACCCATCCTTCAACACCTTAACCTCGGCACCACCAGCGTTGATCATCGGCTCGATAGCCAGCACCATACCGGCCTTCAACTTTGCACCCTTGCCCCGCTTGCCATAGTTCGGCACCTGCGGATCCTCATGCATGTGCTTACCAATCCCATGACCGACAAACTCACGCACCACCCCGAACCCAGCAGCCTCGCACATCTCCTGCACCGCGGCACCAATATCTCCCAGCGTCTGGCCGACCTGCACTTCCTGAATCGCCTGATCCAGCGACGCCTTGGTTACATCCAGCAGCTTCCGCGCCTCCTGCCCGAGCTTTCCCACAGGATAGGTCACCGCGGAGTCGGAGTAATAACCGTCCAGGATAAGGCCGCAATCCACCGAGATGATGTCGCCCTCTTTCAGCAGCATCTTCACCGAGGGAATACCGTGGATTACCTCGTGATTCACGGACGTGCACAACACTGCTGGAAAGTCCGGGAATCCAGGATTCTTCACGCCCTTGAACGCAGCCTTCGCACCGAGTGCCGTGATCTTTGCCGCCGCAATCTGTTCTAGGTCCATCGTCGTGACGCCCGGCTTCACCGCGTCACTGATCGCTTGATGCACCTGGCACAGCAGCGCACCGCTGCGCCGCATCCTTTCGATCTCCTGTGGTGTCTTTAGTACAATCGCCATCGCGCTCTACAAGATCTCTTCTGCGCTTTCCGCGCTACTTGCCCCGCAAACGCCTGAGCGCTGCGAGGATTTCTTCTGTGACTACCTCGACAGGCTGCTCCCCGTCGACCTCTTCAAATCTGCCAAGCTGCCGATAATGGGCAATGACCGGCGCTGTTTCTTGCTGAAACACGCGCATGCGCCCCGAAAACACCTCTTCGGTATCGTCAGGACGCTGCACCAACATCTCCCCATCCAAGTCACAGATACCCGGCGATACCGGCGGATTCGTGTAGATGTTGTAAATCCGTTTGGAGACAGGACCGGTGCGGCGACCTGTGATTCGACGCAACAACTCATCATATCGAACCTGGATAGATACTGCAACCAATGGTTGCCTAATCTCAGACCCCTGACTTGGGACGGCGAGCGTCGCATCCAGCCAATCCGCTTGCCCTACAGTCCTGGGGAAGCCGTCCAGAATGAATCCCTCGGCGCAATCCGGATCAGCGATTCGGTTGGCGACCATCTCATTGACGACATCATCCGGAACGAAGATACCCGCAGCCACCATCTCCTTGAACCGCGATCCGATTGGCGTACCAAGCCGGATATTCTCGCGGATCAGATCTCCGGTGGAAACCTGCGGGACACCCCGGAGCTCCGTGAGTAATTGCGCCTGCGTCCCCTTGCCTACACCTGGTGCGCCGAGCAGCAACACAGGCCCAAATGAAAACCACTGAGTCACATCATTCACGCGACTTACCAACTCCGCCGGCCGCGAATACGACCGCTCTTCGGTGTAAAGCCCTCGTAGTGCCGCATAATCAGCTGCGACTCCACCTGCTGTACCGTGTCCATCGCCACACCCACCACAATCAGCAGCGACGTTCCACCAAAGTAGAAGTTCAATCCAAGGCCGTTGTTCACCCATGTCGGCATACGATCAAAGACGCCACCCACTAGCCACAGATGATTAAAGTGAATGCCTGAGTAAAACAGCTGCGGAATGATCGAAATAATAATCAGGTACAACGCACCCACAAGCGTGATCCGCGTGAGAATGTCATTGATGAAGTCACTGGTCCGGCGTCCCGGACGGATACCCGGAATAAATCCACCATATTTCCGCATATTATCCGCGATATCGTCCGGGCGAAATACGATCGAAATGTAGAAGTAGGCGAAGAAGACGATCGCTGCGATGTAGAGCAGCTCATACCAGGGCTCGCCGGGTCGCAGGCCTTCCGTAATGCGTCGGAGCCAGCTGGTGTTCTGCACCAATCCAATATTTGCAAACAGCAACGGTGCCGACAGAATAGAACTCGCGAAAATCACCGGCATGACGCCGCCGGAGTTTACCTTCAGCGGCAGAAACGTAGCCTGGCCCCCCATCATTTTGCGGCCCACGATACGCTTGGCATATTGCACGGGAATCTTTCGCTCTGAACGCTCCACATACACAATGAAGGCGACGACCGCAATCATCACCACCACAAGCAGCGCAATCGCTACTGGCGTAAACGCGCTCCATGTCCCGTCTTTCGCCTTCTCGTACAGGTCGTTGATTCCTGCGGGCAGGCCTGCCACAATGCCGGTAAAAATCAATAGCGACATGCCATTACCGATACCCCGCTCCGTAATCTGCTCCCCCAGCCACATGATGAAAGCCGTCCCCGTGGTCAGAGTCAACACGCAGAGGAAGATGAACTTGCCCGATGACATCGTTACCATGGGCGCGCCGGTCGAGCTCTTCGTCAGGGTTAGCGCAATGGCGAACGACTGCACGATGGCCAACAGCACGGTGACATAACGCGTCCACTGGGTGATCTTGCGTCGGCCGACTTCGCCTTCCTTCTGCAACTTTGCCAGCGGTTCGTAGATCACCGTTAGCAACTGAAAGATGATCGATGCGGTGATGTACGGCATGATGCCAAGAGCAAAGATCGTCAGCCGTCGCAGCGAACCACCGGTGAACAGGTCTACCAAGCCCAGGGATGAGCCGGCGTTCTGCGAAAAGTACTGCGCCAGCAGATCGGCGTTGATCCCCGGGGTGGGAATATGTCCGCCGATGCGGTAGACGGCAAGCAGCCCTAACGTAAACAGCACGCGCTTGCGCAAGTCGGGAATGCGGAAAATATTGGCAATCTTGTCGAACATCAGGCGGTGCACACCCATCTGAGGCAGAACGCCTCGACTACAGAGCTTTTAGAATACGACGTCGGAACGTCTGCGTCATCACGGAGGCTGCATACGGAGAAAGGCCGGACCTTCTGGTCCGACCCTTCCCCCTAGTGCGACTCGTTGAACTCAGCGGAAGGCTGAGCCAAGCTTACGCAGCTGCCTCTTCCACATCCGGGGCTCCGCCCAGAACGATTGCCTTACCGCCGGCAGCTTCAATCATCTGCTTGGCCTGTTTGCTGAACTTGTGCGCATGCACCGTCACGGCCGTCGTGATCTCACCATTCGCCAGTACCTTGACCAGTCCGTTCTTCTTGCGAAGAATACCGAGCTGCTGCAGTGCCTCCAGCGTCAGCTCCGTTTGGTTCGTAGTCTCCGCGATCAGCGCAATGCGGTCTAGACCCAGCACCAAATACTCCTGGCGGAAGATGTTCGTAAAGCCGCGCTTCGGCAGACGGCGATGCAGGGGCATCTGGCCGCCTTCAAAGCCGCGCATCATGCGGGACCCGGAACGCGCACGCTGACCATCATGGCCGCGTGTCGACGTCTTCCCCATACCGGAGCCCATACCGCGGCCCACACGCTTCTTGTTCGCATTCGCACCTTTAGGTGCGTGCAGGTTTGAGAGATTCAATGCCATGTTTGCTTCCTTTGCTCACGCCAACCCATTCGGCTGACTCGCATGTTCCCCCCGGACTCACCATCTGGGAGTAGCGCCTCTGCTTCGACGCCTAAGTCCTTTACTAAACGATCCGAACCAAATGCGGCACGGTCAACACCATGCCACGGATCGAAGGAGTGTCTTCCCGCTCAACGATCTGGTTGAGTCGTGTAAACCCAAGACCCTTCACCACCAGCTTATGCTTCACTGGCGTGGCGATCTTGGAACGATAATACTGGATCTTGATCTTGCCGATTCCGTCTGTCATGCCCAGCCCTCTAACGGCGACCATCCCGGCCGCCCTTCTTCTTACAGTTCTTCGATCGACTTACCACGGAGCGCCGCAACCTGCGCCTTGTCACGCAACTGTGTCAGCGCGTCGAATGTGGCCTTAATCACGTTGTGCGGGTTCGCCGTACCCAGTGACTTGGTCAGTACATTCTGCACACCGGCCGATGTCATCACCGCACGCACCGCGCCACCCGCGATGACTCCGGTACCTTCCGGTGCCGGCTTCAACAGCACGTGACCGGAGCCAAAACGGCCCAGGACCTGGTGTGGGATGGTCGTCTCTGTCAGATTGATGCGATGCAGGTTTTTCTTTGCCGCCTCGATTCCCTTACGAATCGCCTGCGGGACTTCCTTCGCCTTGCCCGAACCGTAACCGACAATGCCCTCCGCCGGGTCCCCAATAACGACCAGCGCCGCAAAAGACATGTTCTTACCACCCTTGACGACCTTTGTTACGCGATTAATCGCAACGACCTGATCCTTCAAGTTCAGCCGGTTGGCATCGATCTTTTTCTTCATTGCCATATGTGCTTCCTTCCGGGTCTTGCCGACCCTGCCAACCTGCTGTTAAAACTCGAGTCCAGCTTCACGCGCTGCGTCGGCCAAGGCCTTCACGCGACCATGATAGAGGTATCCGCCGCGGTCAAACACCACGCGCTTGATGCCCTTCTCCTGGGCACGCTCTGCCACCATTTTGCCCACAATTTTTGCCGCCTCGACATTGCCGCCGACCAGCTTCTCTTCGCCTTTTTTGGTTAGGGTCGAAGCGGAGACAAGAGTGCTCGACGTCGCATCATCGATGATCTGCGCGTAGATATGATTGAGCGAACGGAAGACATTGAGGCGAGGGCGTTGTGTCGTGCCCTGCACCTTGTTACGAACTCGCTGGTGGACGCGTTTACGCACCACACTGCGTTGAGTTGGAGTGATCATCGTTGTACCTTTCCTATCGGCGCAGCTGCCAGGCAGCCGCGTTCGGATTCAGGGGAGTACCGGCATCCGGTCCGGCACCACATTCAGTTCCACACGGCAACCATCCGGCCGCCGTGCGGAGCTGATTTACTTCGAGCCCGTCTTGCCGACCTTCTTCTTCAGCTTCTCGTCGGAGTATCGAACACCTTTGTTCTTGTACGGGTCTGGTTTGCGTAGTGACCGCATATCGGCGGCTACCTGCCCCACCTTCTGCCGATCGATCCCGGTGACCGTCACATGCGTCTGCTTCGGATCGATGGCGACTTCAATGCCGGAAGGCAGCGGAAACTCAATCGGGTGAGAATAGCCGAGCGTAAACACGACCATCTCCTTGCCCTTCATTTCGGCACGATATCCGATCCCGACGATATCCAGTTCCTTCTTCCACCCGTTTGTTACACCTTCGACGGCGTTGAACATCAACGACCTTGCCAAACCGTGCATCGCCTTTTGTGAATCGTTGTCGCGCTGCGCCAAAATCTGGCCATCCTGCTCAATCAACCGAATTCCCCCGGGCAACAACGCATTGACCTTGCCCTTCGGACCTTCTACGACCACAACATTGCCGTTTACGGTGTACTTTACACCCGCAGGCTTCGGAATCGGCTTCAATCCAATACGTGACATGTATATCTTCCTTACGGCTTGCGAGTCGCGGCAAAGCCGTTCCACTGCAGCCAGCGGCGGTGCCGCTTATCTCACTAAATCAAAGGGGCGAGGCATACGTGCGCCTGCACAGACCACCTACCAGACGTGCGCCAGAACCTCGCCGCCCACATTTTCCTTGCGGGCCGTACGACCGGTCATCACACCTTTCGGCGTTGTCAAGATCGAAATCCCGAGACCACCCTGCACACGACGAATTTCGTCCCGACCGATATAGACGCGCGATCCCGGCTTCGAAATACGCTTCAGATCTGTGATCACAGCCTCGTTTTCTGCGGAGTACTTCAGGTACACACGCAGCACGCGCCGACCATCTTCTTCCATCATCTTGTAATTCGAGATGTAACCCTCTTCCTTCAGAATACGGGCAATCTCAGCCTTCAGATTTGACGCGGGGATGTCGAGCTTCTGGTGACGTGCGCGAATAGAATTACGCACACGGGTTAGGAAGTCTGCTACTGGATCCGTCAGGTTCATCATGTTCTCTCTGCCTTTCCCGTTTGCTCCGTGCCCCGAAAGGCCGGGAGAACCGGTCGGAAAGGTCTTGGCTGCACTGCGTGAAACGACTTGCAACAGGGGCGCACCCAGCTTACCAGCTGGACTTCACCACACCCGGGATCTCACCCTTGAGCGCCAGGCCGCGGAAACAAAGACGGCAAATGCCGAACTTGCGGAGAAACGCGCGCGGACGTCCGCATAGCTGGCACCGGTTGTGCTGGCGGCTCTTGAATTTCGGCTTTTTTGCATCCTTTACTGCTTTAGCGGTCGTAGACATCGTCTTCCTTTATGTGGTGCGGCGACATGGAGGTCGCGTCAGAATAAATTGCAATCTCTACGCTCGAAAGGGCATGCCGAAGTGCTTGAGCAACACCCGCGCGGAGTTATCATCCGCAGCGGTCGTCACGATTGTGACATTCATGCCCTTTAACTTCTCCACCTTGGAGTAGTCGATCTCAGGAAAGATCAGCTGATCGCGCAGGCCTAACGTATAGTTACCCCGTCCATCGAAGCTCTTGCTCGACACGCCTTTAAAGTCGCGGACGCGGGGGAGTGCCACAGAGATTAGACGATCCAGAAACTCGTACATGGTGTCACCACGCAGTGTCACCATCGCACCAATCGACTGGCCGGCGCGCACTTTAAACTGAGCGATCGACTTCTTCGCCTTCGTCATCACCGGCTTCTGGCCGGTGATCTGTGCCAGGTCGCTTACCAGCGGATCCAAGATCTTGTTGTTCTGGGTGGCTTCACCTAGGCCCATGTTGATAATGATCTTTTCGATCTTCGGCACGGCCATCGTGTTCTCGATGCCAAGTTCCTTCTGCACCGCGCTTTTCAGCTCGGCATTAAACTTTTCCTTCAAACGTGCAGCCATCTCTTCGTCTCTTTCTCCACGGTTTCGGATTGAACGTTACCGTCCGTGTACCGTTTCGTGGGGTGCTCCCTACCGCAAACCGCGTCATCTCACTTACTTGAGCTTCGGTGCTGCCAACGTCTCGCCCGTCGTCTTCGCGTATCGTTCACGCTTTCCGTCAACCGTGCGGACGCCGACGCGTGTCGCCTTGCCGTTGCCATCGAGCAGCGCAACATTCGAGACATGCACCGGGCTCTCCTGCTCCGCGATGCCACCCTTGATGTTGGCCTGTGGATTCGGCTTGATGTGCTTCTTGATCATGCCGACGCCCTCAATCAGGACGCGATCTTTATCCTTGATTACCCGCAGTACACGCCCGGTTTTGCCCTTATTCTTGCCAGCAAGAACAATCACCACATCGTTACGAAGAATATTCGCCATCTCTATTGCTCCTTGTCTTGCCCAGCCTTCCTGGTCAAGCCTCGGCGATCTGCGCCGGACAGGGATGCATGCGACGAGCACATACAACCAAACTCTTCGATATTACGCGACGACGCGCATTCCGTCTAGCGGATGCGCATCGTTGCATTTGTTCGGGCCAGCGATTGCTAGATAACTTCAGGTGCCAGCGAAACAATCTTCAGGAACTTCTTATCGCGCAGTTCCCGCGCAACTGGTCCAAACACGCGGGTTCCTACGGGTTCGCCTGCATCATTGATCACTACCGCTGCGTTCTGATCGAAGCGAATATAGGTTCCATCCCGGCGACGTGCCTCTTTACGCATGCGCACAATGACGGCCTTCACGACCTTGCCTTTTTTCACAGTGCCGTCTGGCGACGCTTCCTTCACCGCAGCCGTCACAACATCGCCAAGACCAGCCTTTTTGCCCAGCCCGCCGCCGAGCGGCAGAATTACTTGTAGCCGACGCGCGCCTGAGTTATCGGCCACGTCCAGGATCGTTCGCATTTGAACAGACATTGTCTCTTCTCCTGACCTCATCACGAGGCCGGGGGCCGCAGCCCCGGTACATTGGTAAAACTTCTGAACCGCGAGCGGAACGGCATCAAAGTCAACCGTTCATCACTGGTTCCGAGCGGGGTTACTTGGCTGCCGGCACCGGAGTGCTGTCGCTTAGAATCGACAGCGAAGAACGGCGAACGATCTCTTCCAAATTCCAGCGCTTCAGTTTGCTAAGCGGCCGGCTCTCACGAATGCGCACCTGATCGCCGACGCGCGCCGAATTCTGCTCATCGTGTGCATAGAACTTCTTGTTCGACTTGACCACGCGGCGATACTTCGGGTGCGCTTTCCGCATTTCCACCGAAACCACGATTGTCTTGTCCATCTTGGTCGACGTCACCAAACCGATTTTCTCGGTACGATGTCCTGCCTTTTCTGCCGCCGGCGCGGTGCTCTGCTCTACTGTGTCAGTCATGATTTACGCGTCCTTCTTTGCTTTGCGTGACTTCTTTGCGGGTGTCGCGCTCTCAGTGGGGGCAGTGGCATGGCCAAGGGCGCGCTGACGCGCGGCGGTCTTGACACGTGCAATATCCTTGCGCAAGCTGCGCAGTTTGGTGGTGCCTTCGGTGTTGCCAAGGCTCTTCTGAAAGCGGAGGCGGAACAGCTGCTCGCCAGCCTGCGCTTCCTGCGTCTTGAGCTCGGACTCCGTCAGCGTTTTGATTTCAGTAAATTTCATTAGTCTCTCTCTTCATCGCCCGGCAGAGCCGCGCGTTCATTCCTGAGCACAGCCTGTTACGCCGCGACCGCCGTCTTGCCCGTGGGCGCAGCCTGCATGTTGGGGCGCTGCACGAAGACGGTACGCAGCGGCAGCTTGTTTGATGCCAGACGCATCGCTTCCTTCGCGATCTCGACGGAGACACCTTCCATCTCGAACAGCAGCTTGCCCGGGCGCACAACCGCTACCCAGTGGTCCAGAGCACCTTTACCCGACCCCATTCGAACTTCTGCCGGCTTCTTCGTGATCGGCTTGTCGGGGAAGATTCTCAGCCAGACTTTACCGCCTCGCTTGATGTAGCGGGTCATCGCGATACGGCTGGCTTCGATCTGCCGGTCCGTGATGTAGCCGCATTCGACAACCTTCAACCCGAAATCGCCGAACGCCAGCTCCGAGCCGCGCCATGCCTTGCCGCGCATTTTGCCCTTTTGCTGCTTTCGGTACTTAACCTTCTTCGGCATCAACATGGTGCATATCCTTCTGCGGGGCCTTGGTCAGCGGAACTGCCAGTCTCCCCGCCACTTCTGTTCTTGGTTTGCCGCCGGCTCCGGAGAGCCGACGATCGTTCACTTAGCTTAAAACGCGCCGGAAGTTGTATTCGTGTCGCGCCGCTTTTTCTGCTCGTAAATATCGCCGCGATAGACCCACGTCTTCACACCGATAATGCCATATGTGGTCTTCGCTTCCGAAAAGCCATAATCAATATCCGCGCGCAGCGTATGCAGCGGGAGGCGTCCCTGCAGATACCATTCGGAACGCGCAATCTCATTGCCGTTCAAGCGGCCCGATACGCGTACCTTGATGCCCTTGCAGCCGAACCGTAATGCTGAGTCCACGCTCTTCCGCATCGCACGACGGAACGATACACGCTTCTCCAACTGCAGTGCGATGTTCTCGCTAACTAGCTGCGCATCAAGTTCCGGCTTGTTCACTTCCAGAATATCGATGAACACTTCTCGGTTGGTACGCTTCTGGATGTCCGCCTTCAGCTTGTCAATTTCTGCGCCCTTCCGCCCGATAATGATGCCCGGACGCGCCGTGCGGATGATGAGTCGCAGCTTGTTACCAGGGCGCTCCACCTCGACCGAAGAGACACCGGCGGCCTTCAGCTTCTCACGAAGCTCGGCCTTCAACTTGACATCTTCGACGAGTAGCTTATCGTAGTCCTTCTCGACGAACCAGCGCGACTTCCACGGCTTGTTGATGCCGAGGCGAAACCCATACGGATGGACTTTCTGACCCATGTTCCTAACCTTCTCCCCGCGTCTCGGTGTTCAGCCGAGATCAGCGCAAACCTTGTTCGCCCGCAGGCGAGTTATGCCGCAACCTTCGCCGGCTTGCGCACGGCGACCTTCTTGGCCGGCTTTGACTTGCCCTTTGCCGCGGCATCGCTCGTCGCGTCCGCAGATCCGGCGGCGTTGCCACCCTTCTCCGCAACCACAACGATGATGTGCGCAAGGCGACGCTGGTAGCGGAACGCACGACCCATCGGGGCAGGGCGGATACGCTTCAGGCGCGGGCCTTCGTTCGCCACGGCCATCTTCACGAATAAGCGATCCAAATCCAGATCGAACCCTTGATCCTGGCTCAGATAGTTCGCATTCTGCACGGCAGAGCGTAACGCCTTTTCCACCACAGGCGCGATGCGCTTACGGGTAAACATCAACGTGTTGAGCGCCTGCTCCACACGCTGGCCTTTGATGGTGTCCAGCACCAGCTTGGCCTTTTGCGGGCTGGTGCGCTGAAACCGTGCTTCCGCACGGAACTCGCGTACTTCACCCACTGCACTCTTCTCGGCTGTCTTCGCCATAGTTCTTCCTTTTCGGGGGCTGGTCAGTTTCCTGCCGCTCCATAACGTGCTGGGCCTCGGCCCGTGACTGCAGGCTTAAGCCTACTTACCCTTTGCGGTGCTTTCTGATTTCGCCGCGTGCCCCTTGAAGGTACGCGTCGCGGAGAACTCACCCAGCTTGTGTCCCACCATGTTTTCCGTGCAGTACACCGGGATAAACTTACGCCCATTGTGCACGGCAAACGTGTGACCCACGAACTCGGGAAAAATGGTCGAGCGACGCGACCAAGTCTTCACGACTTCTTTCTTGTTCGCCGTATTCAATACCTCCACCTTCGTCATCAGGTGGGCATCGACAAACGGGCCCTTCTTCGTAGAACGTGCCATTTCAGAATCCTCTCGAACGGTAAGTCCGTTTACTTGCTGCGGCGATTCACGATGAAGACATCGGTACGCTTATTGTTGCGAGTCTTGTAGCCACGAGTTGGCTGACCCCATGGCGTCACTGGATGGCGTCCGCCAGAAGTCTTACCTTCACCACCACCGTGCGGGTGATCGACCGGGTTCATGGACACACCACGGTTGGCCGGACGAATACCGCGCCAGCGGCTCGCTCCAGCTTTACCGTAGGAGATGTTCTCGTGCTCGACGTTGCCGACCTGGCCAACCGTCGCCATGCACTCCACGACCACACGGCGCGTCTCTCCGGAGGGCAGCTTCAGCAAGGCGTACTCCCCCTCTTTTGCCACCAGCTGGGCGCTCGAACCGGCGGAGCGCACCATCTGCGCGCCCTTGCCCGGACGAAGTTCGACGTTGTGCACCGTGGTACCTGCAGGAATATTCTTCAGAGGCAGAGCGTTACCAACCAGAATGTCAGCTTCCGGGCCGCTCATAATCATCTGGCCAACCTTCAGGCCAACCGGCTGAATGATGTAGCGCTTCTCACCATCGCGGTAGCTGATCAGCGCAATCCGCGAACTGCGGTTCGGATCGTACTCAATGGTCTCAACCTTACCGGGAACCCCAAACTTCTCCCGCTTAAAGTCGATCAAGCGCAACTTCTGCTTGTGGCCGCCACCATGATGACGCATGGTCATCTTACCGGAGGAATTACGTCCACCTGTCCGCGGCTTCACGGTTAGTAGCGGCTTGTACGGCTCGCTCGTTGTAATGTCCGATGTGACCAGCCGCGACTGAAAGCGCAGCGTTGGTGTAATCGGTCGAAAGGTTCTAATGGGCATCGCTCTAATCCTTGCCTTCCGCATAGCTAGTCAGGCGCGCGGAATGGTTACATATTCCTACGAACTAGCCGACCAGTCCATCACAACTCAGCTGACTCGCTAACTTGCTGACCGGCTAATTCGCTGCCTGATTAAAGGCTGTTGACATACTCTGGCATCTTTTCGCCCGACTGCAGGCGCACATACGCCTTCTTCCAGTCCGGCCGGTAGCCCGAAAACTTGCCGCGACGACGTTCCTTGCCGGGCATCGTTGCCGTGCGGATCGTGGACACCTTCACCTTAAACAGCGTTTCCACGGCCTGCTTCACTTCGGTCTTGGAGGCATCGCACGCAACCTCGAACACCAGCGTGCCTTCGGTTTCCTTCAAGCCAATCCCTTTTTCGGTGATCAGCGGACGGCGAATGACGTTATAGAGAGTCGGCATTTACGCAGCCTCCTTCTGAGCGGCCTGGCGGCGCTTGCTCACATTCTTCTTCAACGTCTCCTGCAGGGCCTCAATGGCATCCTGCGAGAAGATCGCATGCTCGTAGCGGAGCAAGTCATAGGGATGAACTTCCGAGCTCAGCACCAGCTCCACACCATCCAGGTTGCGCGAACCATAAAACAGGTTGTCGCTCAATTTATTGCCGCTCTCCACCAGTAGGGCCGTCTTCTTGGCTTCGAACTTGTCGAGCATCTGACGATACAGCTTGGTCTTCGGCTCTGTGGTCTCCAGGGTGGAGACAACGGTCAGCTTGCCATCGGCCAGCTTCGACGCAAGCGCCGAACGCAGTGCACCGAGCAGTTTCTTCTTCGGGAACTGGTATTCGTAACTGCGGGGCTGCGGTCCATGCACCGTTCCGCCATGGCGCCAGATGGGCGAACGCACGGAACCCACGCGGGCGCGGCCCGTACCCTTCTGCTTCCACAGCTTCTTGCCCGAACCGGACACGAGCTTCTTGTTTTTCGTGGCGGCCGTACCCTGGCGCAGCGCAGCACGATAGTGCTTGACCGCCTCCCAGAGCAGAGCCTCATTCACTTCGACGCCGAACACCTCGTCTGCAAGCTCCAGCTCGCTGACCTTGTTCCCGTCGAGATCCATGACGTTGATCTTTGCCATTACGTATCCTTTTGGCCCCGTACCATTGCGGCGGCCCTTCTGTCCCTGTGTCACCGGGTCGTGCTGTCGCCCGAAGGGCGATGCCACCCGATGCGTTTCCCGCACTCGCAGCAGAACGGCACCGGCGCAACCTGCCGGTACCGCGCCGCAAGCAACTACTTCTTCTTCGCCGGAGCCTTACCCGCCGAAGCCTTCTTCGAAGCCTTCAATGGATCGACCGTGCCCGAACCCGCAAACCCACGACGCTCACGCGGCGGCGCCTTCGCCTTCGACACCAGCACCACACCGTCGCGCGCCCCGGGAACGGCGCCCTCGACCATGATCAAGTTCTCTTCGAGATCAATACCGCGAATCCGCAAATTGCGGACCGTGATCTGCGCATCGCCGAAGTGACCCGGCATCCGCTGGCCTGGAAAAACACGAGACGGAAACGATGACGCACCGATCGAACCCTGAATCTGGAACATGTGGCCGTGCGACTTGGGACCGCCACCAAAGCCATGCCGGCGAACCACACCCGCGAAGCCGCGGCCTTTGCTGGTTCCAATAATGTCGACGAACTTCTCTTCCGCGAAGATATCGACCATGACGCGGTCGCCGGCCTTCACCTGATCATCGCCTTCGGTGTTCGAGCCCGACTTCGACTCGATGCCGACTTCACGGATCGTACGCACCGGAGGAACATCGTTCTTCGCGAAGTGGCCGGTCATGGCCTTGTTCACTTTGCTTGCCTTCACGAACTCGACAAGACCAATCTGGGCGGCATCATAGCCATCCTTCGCCTGCGTCTTGAGCTGCGTGATCACGCAAGGACCCGCCTTGATGACGGTGATCGGGTGAACCTCACCCTTATCATCAAAGACCTGCGTCATGCCAATCTTCTTGCCGAGAATCCCAGTAACTGCCATCAGAACGACTCCTCATCATGCCCACTCGACGGGCACTGCCGGTAAGGGGTGCCCAGCCACCCCCAAGGGTGGCCGGGCAGAAAGTTATTTGGTAACGGTCTTGATCTCGACGTCCACACCAGCCGGAAGATCGAGCTTCATCAGCGCATCCACGGTCTGCTGCGTCGGCTCCAAAATGTCGATCAGGCGCTTGTGCGTGCGAATCTCGAAGGCCTCACGCGACTTCTTGTCGACGTGTGGCGAACGCAGAACGCAATACTTGTTCTTGATCGTGGGAAGCGGAATCGGGCCGGCGACCTGCGCGCCTGTGCGCTTCGCCGTCTCCACAATTTCACCAGTCGACGTGTCAAGCACGCGGTAGTCATACGCCTTCAGGCGAATACGAATTCTCTGCTGTCCAGCCATGGGTCTTCTCTCAAAGATCAGTGTGTTGCGGGCCGTTTTGGCCAACCTTATGAATATAGCAGCGAATAGTAGATTGGACAACCATTCTTATTTCACTTTGTGGAGGACGTAAGAACGTTTAGAGGCGCTGCCACCCTTGCATGTGACCCGCGATCCAGTGACGCAGAAGGGCCGCATCGTGTCGATGCGGCCCTTTACTGTTGTTCCTCTTCTGGTGTTGCATGCGGCGAGTACGCGCGAAGCGCCTCCGCCGCAGGCAACGCTTACTTGATGATTTCCGTGATGGTGCCGGCACCCACCGTGCGTCCACCCTCACGGATGGCGAACCGCAGACCCTTTTCCATCGCAACCGGCGTGTGCAACGTGATCTCGAGCGAGATGTTATCGCCCGGCATCACCATCTCCGTGCCCGCTGGCAGCTTCGCCGAGCCCGTCACGTCCGTCGTCCGGAAGTAGAACTGCGGACGGTAGCCGTCGAAGAACGGCGTGTGACGGCCGCCTTCTTCCTTGCTCAGCACATAGATCTCGCCCTTGAACGTCGTGTGCGGCGTAATCGATCCAGGCTTCGCCAGAACCATGCCGCGCTCCACGTCTTCCTTCGCGATGCCGCGCAGCAGCAGACCCGCGTTGTCGCCCGCAAGACCCTCGTCCAGCTGCTTCTTGAACATCTCGACACCCGTCACCACCGTCTGGCGCGTGTCGCGGAAGCCAACGATCTCCGCAGGCCCACCCACGTTGATCTTGCCACGCTCGATACGGCCCGTAACAACGGTTCCACGACCCGAGATCGAGAAGATATCCTCGATCGGCATCAGGAACGGCAGGTCCACCAACCGGTCCGGCTGAGGAACGGTCGAGTCGACTGCAGCCATTAGCTCGTCGATCTTCGCTTCCCACTCCGCCTCGCCGTTCAGCGCGCCCAGAGCCGATCCGCGGATCACCGGAACATCATCGCCCGGGAAGTCGTACTTGCTCAAAAGCTCACGCACTTCCATCTCGACCAGGTCGATCAGTTCCGTGTCTTCCACCGCATCACACTTGTTCAGGAACACCACGATGTACGGCACGCCGACCTGACGCGCCAGCAGCACGTGCTCCTTCGTCTGCGGCATCGGGCCGTCCGTCGCCGCAACCACTAGGATCGCGCCGTCCATCTGCGCCGCACCCGTAATCATGTTCTTGATGTAATCGGCGTGGCCCGGGCAATCCACGTGCGCATAGTGACGGTTCGCCGTCTCATACTCCACGTGCGCCGTCGCAATCGTAATACCGCGCTCACGCTCTTCCGGAGCGTTGTCAATCGTGTCAAAGCTGCGGAACGCAATCTTGGGGTTGTGCTTCGACAACACCTTCGTAATCGCCGCCGTCAACGTCGTCTTACCATGATCGATATGCCCAATCGTCCCCACGTTCACGTGCGGCTTCGACCGATCAAACTTTTCCTTCGCCATCTTAAGTACTCCTCTGCCCGTAGGCAAACAAACTTGACGTACAGACCTGGCCGGCCGGAATGCTCTCCAGCCGGCGAACAATTAGCGGTCGCGACCCTGAGTCTTGGCAATGATCTCTTCCGACACGCTGCGCGGCGCTTCCTCGTACTGCGCAAACTGCATCGAAAAGTTGCCGCGGCCCTGGGTCGAGCCACGCAGGTTAGTGGCATACCCGAACATCGTCGACAAGGGCACCGTCGCCTTGATCGCCTGCACGCCGCCCACCATCTCCATGCCCTCAATGCGTCCACGACGGCTATTCAAATCACCAATGACCGTACCCATGTAGTCCTCAGGCACCGTCACTTCGACCGCCATGACGGGCTCCAACAGAACCGGCTTGGCCTTCCGCGCCGCTTCCTTGAACGCCATCGAACCGGCGATCTTGAACGCCATTTCGTTCGAGTCCACATCGTGGTAGCTGCCGTCATACAGCGACACCTTGATGTCGACCATCTCGTAACCAGCAAGCACACCGCCCTGCATGGCCTCCTGAATACCCTGGTCGATCGGCTTCACGTACTCCTTCGGAATCGCGCCGCCCTTCGTATCGTTCGTGAACTCGTAGCCCTTGCCGGTTTCATTCGGCTCAATGCGAATCTTTGCGTGCCCGTAGTTACCCGAACCACCCGACTGCCGAATGTACTTGCCTTCGGCTTCCGAATTGGTGCGGATCGTCTCGCGGTAGTTCACCTGCGGCTTACCGACGTTCGCTTCCACCTTGTGCTCGCGCATCATGCGGTCGACGATAATTTCCAAGTGCAGTTCACCCATGCCGCTGATGATGGTCTGGCCGTTCGTCTGGTCGGTGCGCACGCGGAACGTGGGATCCTCCTGCGCCAGCTTGGCCAGCGCCATGCCCATCTTTTCCTGGTCAGCCTTGGTCTTCGGCTCCACCGCGACTTCGATCACCGGCTCCGGAAAATCGATCGACTCGAGCACGATCGGGGCCTTATCGGTGCAGATCGTGTCGCCTGTAACGAGGTTCTTGAGACCGACCGCCGCGCAAATATCGCCGGCCAGAATCTCCGTCACTTCTTCACGCTTGTTCGCATGCATCTTCAGCAGACGGCCAATACGCTCCGTCTTGCGGGTACGCGGATTCAACACGGAATCACCGGTCTTCAGCGTGCCTGAGTAGTTGCGAATAAAGATCAGCTGCCCGACGAACGGGTCTGTCATGATCTTGAAACCAAGCGCGGAAAACGGCTCACTATCATCAGGCTTGCGAATCAGCTCCTTCTCCAGATCTTCGGGATCGTGACCGATCATCGGAGGAATATCAAGCGGGCTGGGCAGGTAATCGATGACCGCATCCAGCAGCGTCTGCACTCCCTTGTTCTTGAACGATGACCCCATCAGCACTGGAAAAATGCTCATGCTGATCGTTGCCTTGCGAATGGCCGACTTCAGTTCATCCACGGTCGGCTCTTCGCCTTCCAGGTACTTCTCCATCAGCGCATCGTCCTGATCGGCGACCGCCTCGATCAGCGCGTTGCGGAACTCCTGCGCCTTGTCCTTCAGGTCTGCGGGAATCTCTTCCGTGTCGTACGCCGATCCCATTTCCTCGTCGTGCCACACGTATGCCTTCATCGTCACCAGGTCGACCACGCCCTGAAACTTTGCCTCGGCACCAATGGCAAGCTGCGTCAACACAGCCTTCGCACCCAGCCGATCCTGAATGGTCTTGGTCGCGTACTCCGCGTCGCCGCCATTCTTGTCCATCTTGTTGATGAAGCAGATCCGCGGAACCTTGTACTTGGTCGCCTGGCGCCACACGGTTTCGGACTGTGGCTGCACACCGGCAACCGCGTCAAAGCATGCGACGGCACCGTCGAGCACACGCAGCGAGCGCTCCACCTCGGCCGTAAAATCCACGTGGCCGGGTGTATCGATGATGTTGATGCGGTAGTTGTTCCAGGTGCAGGTCGTCGCAGCGGAGGTAATCGTGATGCCGCGCTCCTGTTCCTGCTCCATCCAGTCCATCGTCGCTGTACCTTCGTGCACTTCACCAATGCGGTGGTTCACGCCGGTGTAGAACAGGATGCGCTCGGTGGTGGTCGTCTTGCCCGCGTCGATGTGGGCCATGATGCCGATGTTGCGGCATTTATTCAAAGCAACGGTACGTGCCACGGTAGATCTTCGTTTCTGCGGACGGTTGCCCGCGGTAACTTCTGCGTAAGTGCCCGAGTAAGTCAGCAAAACCAACTTACCCGGGCAGGATGTACCACTTATGAATTTCTAAAGCGAAAGTGAAGAGTTACCAGCGGTAGTGCGCGAAGGCCTTGTTGGCCTCGGCCATGCGGTGTACATCTTCTTTCTTCTTCATCGCCGCGCCGCGCCCGTTTGCTGCATCCAGCAACTCGGCGGTCAGCTTGTCGACCATACCCTTTTCCCCGCGTGAACGGCCAAAGCTTACCAGCCAGCGAATCGCCAGCGACGTACGGCGCTCCGGGTTCACTTCGATCGGCACCTGGTAGTTTGCACCACCAACGCGGCGGCTCTTCACTTCCAGCAGCGGCTTCACGTTCTCCACAGCCTTCTTGAACAGCTTCAGGGCCTCGTCGCCGCCCTTCTGCTCCAGATTGGTCATGGATTCGTAGAAGATTTTCTGCGCAGTCGACTTCTTGCCGCCCCACATCATGCTGTTGACAAACTTGGTGACGAGCGTGGAACCGTAGATCGGGTCCGGCGCGACTTCGCGCTTGGCGATATGGCCTTTACGTGGCATGTCTCTCTCTTCTTCCTCCAGCGCGGTGACTTCTCACGCAACTGGACCTGATACAACCAGCGACCCGGGCCAAAACCCGAGTCACCCAACTCAACGACTTACTTGCTCTGCGCCTTGGGACGCTTCGCACCGTACTTCGAGCGGCTCTGCAGACGCTTTGCCACGCCCACCGAGTCCAGCGTGCCGCGCACGATGTGGTAGCGCACACCCGGCAGATCCTTCACACGTCCGCCGCGAATCAACACGATGGAGTGCTCCTGCAGGTTGTGGCCTTCGCCCGGAATGTACGAGGTCACTTCGATCCCGTTCGTCAAACGAACACGCGCAACCTTGCGCAGAGCCGAGTTCGGCTTCTTCGGGGTTTGGGTGTACACACGGGTGCACACGCCGCGGCGCTGCGGCGATCCCTGCAATGCCGGGCTGGCCGTTTTGTAATTCGGCGCAGTACGACCCTTCTTCACAAGCTGATGAAACGTAGGCACGGTAACTCCCTGAACTGTCGATCTAAACTGCGAAACTTGATGGGGTGTCTGCGATACGCGCCAGGCGCGAAGGCTGTCATGACAGGCCGCAGCCGATAAGACTAACCGGCAAACCCTTCCATTCGGCACCGCCGCCCATGGGCAGCACGCCGAAGGAAACCTCGGAACCTTCTAACTGTATCAATGGCGCGGCACGGCGTCAACGATCAGCGCGCAGATATACCAGTCCATGCTAGCCTTTCGCCATGCGCTTTTCCCATTCTGCCCTGCTGCTTGGCGTTTACGCCGTAGCCCTCCCTCTCATTGCGCAAAAAACCACGGCAGATGCCGATGCCGGCATGCCCCTTATGGCCGCAACCCCGCGCATCCAGCAGGCAATGGCAGACACCCAGGCCGTCACCGGCATCCGCGGCCCTGGTGCCGTCGAGCTCTCCCCCGACGGCAAGCAGATCGCCTGGCTCCTCGGCTCGGGCGGCGGACGGCGCGGCGGCCCGGGCGAGCTCCACCTCAGCACCTTCCCCACCCCAGCCGCGACCGATCCCACGGTCTCCGCCGGCACCGGCTGCACCGCCTCCGCACCCCGCTTCTCGCCCGACAGCACCACCCTCGCCTTCGTCGCCACCTGCGCCGACGGCCAGCCCCAACTCTGGATCCGCAGCAGCACAGGCACCATCCGCCAACTCACCCACATCACCGGCACCATGACCGAACCCGCCTGGGCACCCGACGGCAAATCCATCGCCTTCCTCTACGTCCAGAACGCCACCCGCACCGCCGGCGCCCTCGCCGCCATGAAGTCCCCCGCCGGCGTCATCGGCGAAGACGGCGTGGAAATCCAGTGGATCGCCGCAGCCGACGCGCAAACCGGCAGCCTCAACATCCTCACCCCCAAAACTCTCCACGCCTACGAATTCGACTGGGCCCCCGACAGCAAACACCTCGCCTTCGTCGCCGCCAACCCGCCCGGCGAAAACACCTGGTGGATCGCGAAGATGTACACCGTTCCCACGGGCCAGCCCGACGCCGCCAAAGTCATCCTCGATCCGCAAACCTCCGGCGGCTCCCTCCAGGGCCTCCAAATCGCTGTCCCCCGCTACAGCACCAACGGCCAGAACATCGCCTTCATCGGCGGACTCATGAGCGACCAGGGCGCCACCGGCGGCGACATCTACCTCATGGGCGCGGACGGCAGCGGTCTGCAAAACCTCACACCCGGCCGTAAATCCACCCCCGCCTACCTTGCCTGGGCAGACGCCGACCACCTCGTCTTCTCCGAATACACCAGCGGCAAAAGCCACATCGGCCTGCTCGGCACCAACAAGCAGGAGCTCACCAGTGGATGGACGGCCGAACAATCCATCGGCAGCGGCCGTGCCGCCCTTAGCTTCTCCTTCAGCCCTGGCGCGCGCGCGCTCGTCTTCTCCTCCGCCGGCCCGGCGCACGCTCCCGAGCTCTACGGCGGCGACTTCCGCGGTATCCGTGCCCTCACCCACCTCAATGACTCCGCTAAACCGTCTGCCAAAACCGTCTCCGTCGAGTGGGACAACGAAGGCTTCCATGTCCAGGGCTGGCTCACCTACCCCGCCCACTACGACGCCTCCAAAAAGTACCCCATGATCGTCAGCGTCCACGGCGGCCCCTCTTCCGAAATCGGCCCGTCCTTCAGCTCCGGTGCCGGCATCTACCCCGCACTCGGCTACTTCTTCTTTCAGCCCAACCCGCGCGGCAGCTATGGCCAGGGCGAGGCCTTCACCGCCGCCAACCGCAAGGACTTCGGCTACGGCGACCTTCGCGACGTCCTCAAGGGCGTCGACGCCATCGAAGCCAAGCTCCCCGTTGACGACAACCGCCTCGGCCTCACCGGTTGGAGCTATGGCGGCTTCATGACCATGTTCGGGGTCACCCAGACCACCCGCTTCCACGCCGCGGTCGCGGGCGCCGGCATCTCCGACTGGCTCAGCTACTACGGCGAAAATTCCATCGATCAGTGGATGATCCCGTTCTTCGGCGCGAGCGTCTACCAGGACCCCGCGGTCTACGCCAAAAGCTCCGCCATCACCTTCATCGACCGCGTCAAAACCCCCACCCTCGTCATCGTCGGCGACCGCGACGGCGAATGCCCCGCCCCCCAGAGCTTCGAGTTCTGGCATGCCCTCCGCGCCTTTCACGTCCCCACCGAACTCGTTGTCTATCCCAACGAGGGCCACGGCTTTGTCAACCCCGCCCACATTAAGGACCGCACCATCCGCACCGCCGCCTGGTTCGACGCACACCTGCAGTAATCCATCGCCATCAACCCTCCGGGTGCGCGCAAAGATTCTTTGCGCGCACCTTCCCTTTTTCGCGTATGGTCATCTTCTATAGCCGATAGACAGCAAGAAGAGGCATCACGTGACCCCACGCGCCGCATCTCCGACTGTTCGTTTCAATGCTCCCTGGAATAGGGACGGCAGCGCGCACACCGTTAAAGCCACCTACCTGCTTGCGCTTGTCGTCATCGCCTCCATCGCGATCGCCTCGCACCTGCTTACGGCACGCATCGTCAAGCAGCAGGCCAGCACCGCCCGCATCATCAACCTGGCGGGCCGGCAGCGCACGCTTGGCCAGCGGATTACCCGGGTGGCAGAAGAGATTGCCGCCGGCACCACCGATCCAGTGGTCGGCCGTCAGATTGTCCTTGAAGCCGCACAGGGCATTCAGCGGACCGACAACGCACTCGCCTACGGCAACCCCGCTCTTGGCATTCCCCCGCCGGCAACCTCCGCCATCCGCGCGATTTACACGCAACCTCCTTACCAACTCAAAGTGCGGCTGCAGGCATTCCTGCTGTCCGCACGCAGTGTCGCCGCCAAGCCGCGGCTCCTGCGCAACGACCCGGATCTCCGTTCCATGGTCGTTACGCTTGAGACCTCCCTTCTCCCCGGCCTGGAACATGCGGTCTGGCAGTACCAGCGAGACGCGGAGGCCTCGATCGCCTCCCTGCAGCGCTTCCACTCCACACTCACCTGGCTCATGCTCGCCGTCCTCGCGCTCGAGGCTGTGCTGATCTATCGGCCGCTGCTCAACCGGCTCACCCAGTCCCTCCAGCAACTGCTCCATGCCTCCAACACCGACATGCTCACGCGCGTTTTGAACCGCTCCGCCTTCCTCCAGCAGGCCGAGGCGGAACTCACCTGCGCGCTCCAAGCCGGCAGGCCCACGGCTCTCGTCATCGCCAACATCGACGCCTTGAAGGAAGTGAACGCCCGGCACGGCAACGCCGCCGGCGACCTCGCCCTGCGCCATTTCGCCGCAATCGCGCAGTCCAACCTTCGTTGTAATGATCGCGTCGGCCGCCTGGGCGGTGGGGAGTTTGCCCTCCTGCTCTCCGGCACTGCCCTCGATGGTGCCATTGTCGCCGCCGAACGCATCCGCGAACGCCTCGCCGGCAGCACCGCCGCGCTCATGCCCGACAACTACCGCGTCTTCATCACCGGCAGCTTCGGCGTCACCGTCTCCGCTCCGGGCGACGACATTGCCGCCATGCTGTACCGTGCGGACCGCCTGCTCCGCCGCGCAAAGGCCGAGGGTCCGAACCGCGTGGAAGGTGCTGCCCCCACGGCCGTGTCAACATTTGTGGACCACCACGTCTCCGTCATCCACCAGACTGCCGCCTGAGCACCGCGGCAAATCAGCCGCAACCCAAACGCGCCGTCCCATTGCACTCCGCCGCCCCCGGGTCTACACTCCTTGGAACCTTATGCTCGTTGTGCCCGTTCCTGAAGCTCTGACCTTCGACGATGTCCTCCTCGTCCCCGCCTTCTCCGATGTCGTGCCGACCCAGGTCTCCACGGCGACTCGTCTCACCAAGCGCATCACCCTCAACACCCCGCTGCTCTCCGCGGCCATGGACACCGTCACCGAGTCGCGCCTCGCCATCGCCATGGCCCAGGCAGGCGGCATGGGCGTCGTTCACCGTAACCTCACCATCGCCCAGCAGGCCGGCGAAATTGACAAGGTCAAGCGCTCCGAAAGCGGCATGATTGTCGACCCCGTCACCATTGAGCCCGACCAGCCCGTCGCCGCCGCGCTCGAAGTCATGCGCCGCTACAAGATCAGCGGCGTCCCCGTCACCAAAAACGGCAAGCTCGTCGGCATTCTCACCAACCGCGATCTCCGCTTCGTCAGCCGCACTGACCTGCCCATCGCCGACGTCATGACCAAGGAGCACCTCATCACCGTGCCCGTCGGCACCACGCTTGAGGACGCGGAGCACATCCTCCACCAGCACCGCGTCGAAAAGCTCCTCGTCGTCAACGACAACTACGAGCTCAAGGGCCTCATCACCGTCAAGGACATCCAGAAAAAGCTCAAGTACCCCAACGCCTGCAAGGACGAGCAGGGCCGCCTCCGCGTCGCCGGCGCCATCGGTGCCATGGGCGATTTCCTCGAGCGCGCCGCCGCCCTCGTCGAAGCGCGCGCCGATGCCCTCGCCATCGACTCCGCGCACGGCCACTCCAGCCGCGTGCTCGAAGCCGTCGCTGAGGTCAAAAAGCACTTCCCCCACGTCGATCTACTCGCCGGCAACATCGCCACCTACGATGGCTGCAAGGCACTCATCGACGCGGGTGCGGACGCCATCAAGGTCGGCATCGGCCCCGGCTCCATCTGCACCACGCGCATGGTCACCGGCGCCGGCATGCCCCAGATCACCGCCATCTCCGACGCCTACCGCGCCGCCCGCGACACCGAAACCACCATCATCGCCGACGGTGGCATCAAGTACTCCGGTGACGTCACCAAGGCCATCGCTGCCGGAGCAGGCGTCATCATGATCGGCTCCCTCTTCGCCGGCGTCGATGAATCCCCCGGCGAAACCATCCTCTACCAGGGCCGCTCCTTCAAGGCCTACCGCGGCATGGGCTCGCTCTCCGCCATGGCCCAGGGCTCCGGCGAACGCTACTTCCAGGGCAAGGACGACCTAAGCACAGGCCTGGACCGCTCCCAGTCCATCACCGCCCCGGAAAGCAGCTCCAACAACCGCCTCGCCAAGTTCGTTCCCGAAGGCATCGAAGGCCGCGTCCCTTACCGAGGTCCCCTCGGCGACATGGTCTACCAGCTCGTCGGCGGGCTCCGCTCCGGCATGGGCTACCTCGGCTGCTCCACCATCCAGGAACTCCAGCAGAACGCCCGCTTCGTCCGCATCTCCGGCGCTGGCCTCCGCGAATCCCACGTCCACGACGTCATCATCACCCGCGAAGCCCCCAACTACCACGTCGAGTAGCACACCCGGCATACGACAAAGGGCACCTTCTCCTCATCCTTTGTCGCTTTGCCTAAATTTCCCCGAAAGTCCTCTTACAGCAAGCGGGAGGACAAGCCCCGGGCATGGCTACGAATTCGCGCGCAAAGCCTTCAAGCCTTGGCCGCGGGCTTTCTCTCCGTCAACTCAAACGGCAGAAACAACACAAATACCGTCCCATGCGCCGCCGTTCGCTGAGAACTACGCACACGTAGAGTGCCCTCGTGCCGGTCCACAATCTCACGGCTCACCCATAATCCAAGCCCGGTCCCGTTGAGCCCCTTCGTGCTGAAAAACGCATCGAACACTTTCGCCCGCACCGTCGCAGACATGCCGACACCCGTGTCCGCCACCGTCAGCGCTAGCCCCGCCTGCCCCGTACGCCGGTTCGTCGTCTCCCGGCTGCGCAGCAGCAGCCTGCCGCCTCCGGCCTGCATCGAATCGATCGCATTCCCGATCAGGTTACTCAGCACCTGCCGGATCTCGCCCTCCAGGCACACCGCCGGTCGTGTCGCCCGCTTCCGCTTCTCCACCGTTACGTTGGAGTTCAGCAGCCGCCCCTGGTAAATCGATAGCGTCTCCGCAAATAAATCCACACATTGAATCGACGTCCGCCCCGTCCGCTGCTTGTAAAACCGCAGGGTCTGGTTCGTAATCACCGACACCCGCCGCAGTTCCCGCTCCGCGCTCTCCAGGTAGCCGTCCAACACCGCAGCATCGCCGCCCATCCGCGCTAGGTACAGCAGATTCGTTACGCTCTCCAGCGGATTATTAATCTCGTGCGAAATCGTCGACGCCAGCCGCCCGACTGCCGCCAGCTTCTCGTTCTGCAGCAGCGCTGCCTGCGCCAGGTGCCGCTCCGTCACGTCCATCGACACGCCGGTCATGCCCTCCGCTTCGCCCGCCGCGTCATACCGCACCCGCCCGTTCGCCACCACCCAGTGCACGGACTCATCCGGCCAAAGCACACGGTACTCGCAGCGGTATGGCCGCCGTGCCGCAATCGCCGCACTCACGGCGGTGTCAATCATGGCACGGTCATCCGGATGCACACACGCCAGCATCAGTTCGCGGTCCATGCGACCATCCCCGTCCCTGCCATAAATTGCCAGGCACACCCGCGACAGCTCGATCATGCCCGTCCCGAAATCCTCGTCCCAACTCCCCAGGCGGGCCGTTTCCAGCGCAATGCGCAGCCGCTCCTCACTCACCCGCAGCGCCCGCTCCGTCTCCACGCGGTCGGTGATGTCGATGGACACCCCAGGGAAACGCAGCGGCTTACCCATCTCGTCATAGGAGCAGCGCCCCTTCGCAAACACCCACCGCACCGTGCCGTCCCGCTGCAGCAGCCGGTACTCACTCGCATAATCCCCGCCGGTGGTGACCGCTGCTTCAATCTGCGCACCCACCCGCGCCACATCGTCCGGGTGCATATTTGCCGTAAATGCCGCAATCGTAATGCCGCGCGCCCCATCCTCCGGGTCCACCCCGTATACCGCCGCAAAGTTTGCATCCGTATACACCAGGTCTGCACGCACATCCCAGTCCCAGATACCCACACCCGCCGCCGCAGACAGTGCCAGTTCGACCCGCTGATGCAGCACCTGCCGCTCGCGACTGGCCAGCAACTGTGCCGCCAGCAGGCTTTCCGCCTCAAGCCTGCTTTCTTCCAGCGCCCGCACAGCCAGCAGCCGGGGTGTCTCATCACTTCCAGGGTTTGCCACGCCACGAACCCTGCCGCCGTCGTATACCGGGTACAGCGCATACGTCCACCATCGATCCTGCAGGGCACCGCCCAACACAATCGGGATGAACACCTCCGTCGCTTCTGTGACGGTGCCCTCGTACGCTGCGTCGATCGGACCGCCGATTGTGGCCCATGCCTCCGCCCAGACCTCCGGCCCTGCCTTCCCCAGCGCTCCAGGATGCTTTTCGCCAAGGCACTCCCGGTACAAATCGTTGTACAGCAGCAGGCGGTCGTCACCCCAATACAGCGCATACGAGATTGGCGAAAGCAGCATGACATTCAATGTCGCGACCAGTGTTTCCGACCAGCCCTCCACCGGACCAAGCGAAGTTTCGCTCCAGTCCTTCGCCCGAATCAGGTTCGCCATCTCGCCCGATCCCCGGATGCGCGTGCCAGCCCTTTCCGCCACAACTGCCGCGTTCATTCGATCCGGGGAAACTATCATGTCCAACTACATCCTCAACACAGATCCAGCAACACAGGTGCAGAAATTAGCGATGAAGAGTGCATGCACAAACCGCCCCAATCGATGCGAACGGCCCACGCGCTCCAGAGGAGACTTACGCACCCTTCTTATCGTGTTGCGCGTTGTCCACGGCATGGCTGGCCAGCGCCGCCTTCACCTTTGCCACGTGCGTCCCGTGCACGCGAATCGCCTCATGCAGCTTCTCCCCGCTCACGCCGAATTCCTTGCTCCAGTAATGAATGTCCGACGCCACCTTCGGATTGATCTCCGTCTCGCTGCTCGGTCCGTGCTCTACATTTGCTGACATGGGTTCCACTTCCTTTCTCAAGGGTGGATGCGCGCGGTAGCCGCAGCGCTGCCCCGCAGCGTACTACACCCGACATACCACCGCCGAATCTCTTCACCCTGCCGTCCCTCCCGAACTTGACCCCACCGCCCACAACCGCTACGCTCAACCACATGAGCGAAGAAAAGGCGAACTGAGCGACACTCTTCCCCATCGTCCGGGACCAACGCCGCACCGCCCTCGGCCGTGCCGCCGCCGATAGCGAGCAGCTCGACATCGGCCACGACGTCGAGTTCCGCACCCTCACCAGCCGCTCCATCCTCAACCACTCCGTCTCCAAACGCCTCGGCTGGACCGCCTGGTCCATCAATCCCTATCGCGGCTGCGAGTTCGCCTGCCGCTACTGCTACGCCCGCTACACTCACGAATTCCTCGAAGCCGCGGGTGAAACCGCCGGCCTCCGCGCCCCCGAAGCCTTCGAAAAACAGATCTTCGTCAAGGAAAACGCCGCCTGGCTCCTCGAGCAGGACCTCCGCAAACTCGCCCGCCAAAACCGGCTCGACGAAGAAATCGCCCTCGGTACCGCCACCGATCCCTGGCAGCCCATCGAGCGCCGCACCGAACTCACCCGCAGCCTGCTCGAAGTCATGGCGAAACGCGAAAACCTCCGCCTCGGCATCGTCACCAAGTCCACCCTCATCGAGCGCGACATCGACCTCCTTCAGCAAATTCACGCTCGCAGCACCCTCGTCGTCCACATCACCGTCACGACGCCTGACGCAGACCTCGCCCGCAAGCTCGAGCCCCGCGCACCCCGCCCCGACCTGCGCCTCCGCACCGTCCAGCGCCTGCGCGACGCCGGCCTCCGCGTCGGCATCCTCAACTCCCCGCTGCTCCCCGGCATCACGGACGGTCCCACCGAAATCGACCGCATGGCCGCACTCGCCGCCCAGCACGGCGCCACGTTCTTTGCCGCCATGCCCCTCTTCCTTAAATCCTGCTCGCGCCCAACCTACTTCCAGTTCATCCGCGACCACTTCCCCCACCTGCAGGTCGAGTACCTCGAGCGCTTCCGCAACATGGACTTCGCCGACCGCCCCTACCGCGCGCGCCTCGACACCCTCGTCCAGCTCAGCTGCCGCCGCCACGGCCTCACCGAACGTCTCACCGACACTCTCCTCACCCGCGACGCCGGCGATGCCCAACCCGATCCGGAAGCCTTCGCCGCCTTCCGCAATCAACCTCAAGGCATGTCCATCCAGGGCCGCACCGCAGGCCTCAAGCGCCCCTCCACCTCCGCCGCACCACCCGCCCAGGGCCGCCTCTTCGCCTAAGCCGAGCTCCGCAACCGTAGCCCCACTCAGTCCTGCAGCAGGTAGGCCACGCCACCCGCACTCGCCTTGGCCCACGCCGTATTCGACGCCCACCCTAGCACCAGCACCACCGTCCCGCACGCCACCATCAACCACCAGATCGGGTGGGTCGCCCGCGCATACTCCAGCCCCCGCGCACGGCTCGCCGCCACCACCGTTCCTGCAATGGCCACGCCAAACGCCGCACCCACCTGTCGGCTCGTCGACAGAATCGCCGCCGCCACGCCCGCCTGCGACAGCGGCATCCCCGCGACCGCATTGTTTGCAATGGCAGGATTCACCATGCCAAGACCCAGCCCAAGGAACACATACGCCACCAGCAGCAGCCACAACGGCGTCATCGCGCTCAGCGTGGTCAGAATCCCCGTCCCGACCACAAAGCCGGCACCCGCCAGCATCAGCGATCTCCGCGTCCCGTACCACCCCACCAACCGCCCGCTCAACGGCGCACACACCACCATCATCGCCGCCAGAGGCAGCGTGCACAGCCCCGTGTTCAGCGCGGAAAACCCGCGCACTTGCTGCAGGTACAGCGCATTTAAAAAGAGAAACCCGGCAAACGTCGCAAACGCGCACACCGCAATCACCGTCGAGCTACTGAACGGAAAGCTTTGGAAGAATCGCACATCCACCAGCGGCTCCGTCCGCCGCGGCTCGTACACCAGGAACGCACCCAGCAACACCGCGGCCAGCGCAAACAACCCGACAATCAACGGGGACGCCCACCCATGGTGCTGCCCTTCAATCACCGCAAATGTCATGGAAGACAACATCCCGATCAGCAGCATCTGACCCACCGGGTCGAACCGCCGCGCCCGCGCCGCCTTCGACTCCGGCACAAACAGCGCCGACAGCGTAATCGCCAGCACACCGATCGGCAGGTTGATCCAGAAGTTCCACCGCCAGCCCAGCGTCTGCGTCAGCGCCCCACCCACGATCGGCCCCAGCGCAAACGACACGCCCGCCACCGCGCCCCACACGCCAATCGCCCGCGCCCGCGCCTGTTTCTCCGGAAACGCGTTCACGATAATCGACAGCGCCACCGGGTTCAGCATCGAGGCACCCACGCCTTGAAAGGCACGCGACGCCACCAGCATGCCCACCGAGTGAGCCAGGCTGCACAGCACCGACCCCACCGTAAACACGCCCAGTCCGATCTGGAACACGCGCCGCCGCCCGATCCGGTCCGCCATTGATCCCGACAGCATCAACAGGCTCGCCAGCACCAGCGTGTACGCATCCACAATCCACTGCAGCCCCGACAGACTTGCATGCAGCTCACGCTGAATCGATGGCAGCGCGACATTCACAATCGTCACGTCCATGCTCATGATCAGCAGGCTCATGCAGCAGATACCAAGAATCAAATTCTGCCGCACCGGCGCCGGTGCAGTACCGGAAGGGGAAGTCATCTCCCCATCAGATGCACTCCACGCGGCAAAACCCCGGGTGACCCATGTCTCGCCGTTGAGACATGGGCCTCCCGGCGACTACCCCTGCACGCTCTGCACAATGCCCTTCGCCCGCAGCCCCGCCTCCGCCGCGCCAAAGTAGTCCTCCACCTTGCCCTGTGTCTTGATCCAGTCGATATACCGCGAGATCCCCTCTTCAATCGTCACCTGCGGCTCATACCCGATCGTCCGAATCCGCGAAATGTCCGAGATCAGCGACCGAATCTCCCCCGGCCGAAACTCCCCGCGCGCCAGCGGTGCAATGTCCACGCCCAGCTTGCCGGCAATAATCCCCGCCAGGTCGCGGATGCTCGTCGCCCGCCCGCTGCCCGCGTTCACCGGCAGCCCATCCAGTTTGTCCGTCGTCGCCACCAGCAGGTTCGCCCGCGCGATATCTTCCACAAAGCAGAGGTCGCGCGTCTGCCCGCCATCCTCATACATCACCGGTTGTTGCCCCGTCAGCAGCCGCGTGCAGAAGATCGCAATCACCCCCGTGTACGGGTTGAACAGCGACTGCCGCGGCCCATACGTGCAGCTATACCGCAGCGCGACCGTCGGAATCCCTGTCTGCTTGCCCCACAGCAGCACCAGCCGCTCCTGGTCCACCTTCGTCAGCGCATACACCGTCTCGCCCCCGCCCGGCGTGCTCTCCGGCGTCGCCGTCGACGTCGTCACCTTGCCGCACACCGGGCAATGCACGCTGAAGTCCCCGGCGCGCATCTGCTCTGCCGGCCGCAGCAGCGGCACCACGTGTCCATGCTCCGGGCACAGCGCCGCGCCCTCGCTGTACACCGCCTGCGAACTCGCCACCACCACCTTCTTCACCGGCAGCTTGTGGTCGCGAATCATCTCCAGCATCTGCGCCGTGCCAAAGCTGTTCACCAGCACATACTTCGCCATCTCCGGCATGTACCCGCCGTACGCCGCCTCGTGGAACACCACGTCGATGTCCTGCAGCGCCGCCAGCATCGTGTCGTAGTTCTGCACCTCGCCCTGCACAAACTCCGCCGCTGGATTGATCCACGCCGGCTTGCCCATCTTGTGCGTCTGCGGCTCCAGGTTATCCAGAATCCGTACCGTCCATCCCTCGCGCACCAACAGGTCCACCAACGTCGACCCAATCAGCCCCGCACCACCCGTCACCAACGCCCGTTTCGCATGCAAACTCATGCCCCCATGGTATCGAACCCCCGTCGGCATCCGATATCCGCGCATCGCGCAGCGTGTCTCCCACGCCGTCTCCAGACACGATGCCCCCGCTCACAGCGGCTTCACGACTCCGCGATACCATGGAGATTCGCGCCTGCACAGCAGGCCAGGCGAAAAGGGCGTGCACGGTAGATGAATGAAAAGCGTTGGGTGTTGTTGATTGCGAGTGAAGTCGGCCGCACGGATTCCGTCTCAGATCGCGCCATGGAACGGCTCGTCGATGCCATCGGCGTAGAAGGTTATGAGGTTGTTCGCACCACCTCGCCAGAGGATGGTCACTCCCTCGTCACGTCGGACCCCAGCTACTCCGCGATCCTGCTGGACTGGGACCTGGACAGTAACTCGCAATTTGAAGAACGCGCCGCGCTCGACATCATTCGCAGCGTGCGCCACCGCAACAAAAAGATCCCGATCTTCCTCATCGCCGACCGCACCCTCGTCTCCGAGCTGCCGCTGGAAGTGGTCAAGCAGGTGCATGAGTACATCCACCTCTTCGGCGACACCCCGGCGTTCATCGCGTCGCGCCTCGACACCGCCATCGAACGCTACCATGAGACCCTGCTGCCACCCTACTTCCGCGAACTGCTCAAGTACAACGATCAGTCTGCCTACAGCTGGGACGCTCCAGGCCACATGGGCGGCGTCGCCTTCCTCAAGCATCCCGTCGGGCAGGAGTTCCACCGCTTCTTCGGCGAAAACCTTCTGCGCTCCGACCTCGGCATCTCGTCCGCTCCCCTCGGTTCGTGGCTCGATCACATCGGCCCCGCCGGCGATAGTGAACGCAACGCCGCCCGCATCTTCGGCGCGGACTGGACCTTCTACGTCCTGGGCGGCTCCAGCACCTCCAACCAGATCGTCGGCCACGGCGTCATCGCGCAGGACGACATGGTGCTGGCGGATGCAAACTGCCACAAATCCATCTGCCACTCCCTGACCGTGACGGGCGGCCGGCCCGTGTACTTCAAGCCGACGCGCAACGGCTTCGGCATGATCGGCCTCGTCCCCCTCAGCCGTTTCTCGCCGCAATCCGTGCAGGATCTCATCGCCGCCAGCCCGTTCGTCGAAGGTGCACGCTCGCGCCAGCCCACCTACGCCGTCATCACCAACTCCACCTACGACGGCCTTTGCTACAACGTGAACCAGGTCGTGGAGCAGCTCAGCAAATCCGTGCCCCGCGTGCACTTTGACGAGGCCTGGTACGCCTACGCCAAGTTTCACCCCATCTATCGCGGCCGCTATGCCATGGGCGTTCCAGACGATATGGAGAACCGCCCCACCATCTTCTCCGTGCAGTCCACGCACAAGATGCTTGCGGCATTCTCTATGGGTTCCATGGTCCACATCAAGCTGTCGGACCGCGCACCGCTGGACTTCGACCAGTTCAATGAATCCTTCATGATGCACGGCACCACCTCGCCCTTCTACCCGCTCATCGCGTCCCTCGACGTGGCCGCGGCCATGATGGACGAGCCCGCCGGCCCAACCCTCATGAACGAAACCCTGGTCGACGCCTTCAGCTTCCGCCAGGCCATGAGTTCCGTCGCTCGCCGCCTCAAGGCCGAAGCGGCAAACGGGGACGACTGGTTTTTCGGCATCTACCAGCCGGAGTACGTCACCGACCCCGCGACCGGCGAAAAGATCTTGTTTGAAGACGCCGAAGACGAGCTGCTCGCCACCGAACCCAGCTGCTGGACGCTCAAGCCCGGCGACACCTGGCACGGCTACCAGGACCTCGACTCGCCCGAAGACTATTGCATGCTCGACCCCGCCAAGGTCACCATCCTCACCCCCGGCATGGACGCGCAGGGAAAAATCGGCGCATGGGGCATCCCCGCCACCGTCCTCACCGAGTTTCTCGATTCCCGCCGCGTCGAAATCGCCCGCACCGGTGACTACACCGTGCTCGTGCTCTTCTCCGTCGGCACCTCCAAGGGCAAGTGGGGCAGCCTGCTTGAAAACCTCTTCGAATTCAAGCGCCTTCACGACTCCGACGCCATGCTCGACGAAGCCCTCCCCGAGCTGGTCCAGCGCTTTCCGAATCGCTATCGCAAACTCACCCTGCGCGAGCTGTCCAACGAAATGCACGCCGCCATGGTCGAACTCAACCTGCCCGGCCTCGTCAACGCAGCCTGCGACGAAGACTTCGACCCCATCCTCACCCCGGCGCAGACCTACCAAAAACTGGTCCGCAACGAAACAGAGCGCATCCCGTTCACGGAAATGTGCGGCCGCATCGCCGCCGTCATGCTCGTGCCGTACCCGCCGGGCATTCCCATGTCCATGCCGGGCGAGCGCCTTGGCGGTCCGGACTCCCCGGTCATCCGCCTCATCCTCGCCATGGAAAAGTTCGGCAAGCGCTTCCCCGGCTTTGAGCGCGAGGTCCACGGCATCGAAGTCGACGCCGACGGAACCTACTGGATGCGTGCCGTCATCGAAGACGGCCAAACCCCAAGCGGCCCGAAGCCCCCCGACACCATGGCCGAAATCGCCGCCGACAGCCGTCCCGGCAAACCCGTCCGCCGCTCCACCGAGTAGCACCGGCAGCTTGGGCCGCAACGCCCAGGCTCGCACGCCCGCCACACCATCCGACCAGGCAATGCTAAGGTGAAGCCACCCCCTCAGGAGCTTCGCCCATGCGCCCGTTGTCGCTCGCCCTCACCCTTCTGCTCACCGCAGCACCGGCAACGGCCCAGGCCCCGCAAGACCTCGTCGCCCTCTACAAAGACCTCCACGCCCACCCCGAGCTCTCCCATCACGAAGAGCGCACCTCCGCCATCCTCGCCACTGAGCTCCGCGCCGCCGGCTACACCGTCACCGACCACGTCGGCCTCTACCCCGACGGCTCCCACGCCTTCGGCATCGTCGGCATTCTCAAAAACGGCCCCGGCCCCACCCTCCTCGTCCGCGCCGACATGGATGCCCTTCCCGTCACCGAAGAAACCGGCCTCCCCTACGCCTCGCACGTCGTCACCAAGACCAAGGCCGGCCTCGACACCGGCGTCATGCACGCCTGCGGCCACGACGTCCACACGGCCGTGCTCATCGGCACCGCCCGCGCCATGGCCGCCAGCAAATCCAAGTGGCACGGCACCCTCATGCTCATCGGCCAGCCCTCCGAAGAAACCATCGATGGCGCCAAGGCCATGCTCGCCGATCACCTTTATCAGCGTTTCGGCCGCCCCGACCGCATTCTCGGCCTCCACGACTTCAACACCCTCGCCGCCGGCCAGGTCGGCATCCTCGCCGGCCCCGCCATGGCCAGCTCCACCTCTATCGACGTCCTCATCCAGGGCATCGGCGGCCACGGCGCCTATCCCCAGCTCGGCCGCGACCCCATCTCCCTCGCCGCACAGTTCATCACCCAAATCCAGACCATCGTCAGCCGCGAAGAAGACCCCCTCAGCCCCGCCGTCGTCACCGTCGGCACCATTCACGGCGGCACCAAGCGCAACATCATCTCCGACCAGGTCATGCTCGAGCTCACCACCCGCGCCTTCTCCGACAAGGCCCGCCAGACCGTCCTCACCGGCCTCAACAGCATGGCCGCCGGTCTCACCCTTTCCGCCGGCCTCCCGCCAGAAAAAGCTGCCAAAGTCACCGTCCTCGAAGACGAATCCACCCCCGTCCAGGTCAACGACCCCGCCCTCACCGCCCAGGTCCGCCGCACCCTCGAAACCGCCCTCGGCAAGCAAAATGTCCTCGACGTCGACCGCACCATGGGCTCCGAAGACGTTGGCGTCTTTGGCCTTGCCAATACGGCAAAACCCATCCCCGTCGTCTACTTCCGCCTCGGCGCCATGGACCCCGCCAAACTCGCCGCCGCCCAGTCCGCCGGCAAAACCCTCCCCGGCATGCACACTAGCCGCTTCGAGCCCCTTCCCGAACCCACGCTCCGCACCGGCGTCACCGCCATGACCGCCGCCGCCACCAACCTCCTCCAATAACCCCACCACGCGCATCCAATGCGTATGCCCCAGAAAACCGCCCTCATCGCAGGCTCCACCGGCATCGTCGGCCGCAACCTCGCCCAACACCTCGTCCAGCAGAACTACAAGGTCTTCGGCCTCGCCCGCAACCCCGCCGCGATTGAAGGTGTCCAGCCCGTCCCCGCCGACCTGCAAGACCCCGCCAGCCTCGCCGCCGCCCTCAAAGACATCCGCCCCACCGAAGTCTTCCTCACCACCTGGCTCCGCCAACCCACCGAAGCCGAAAACATCCGCGTCAACGGCGCCATGGTCCGCAACCTCCTCCAGGCCGTCGCCCCCGCCGGCAGCGTCCAGCACGTCGGCCTCGTCACCGGCCTCAAGCACTACCTCGGCCCCTTCGAGTCCTACGGCAAGGGCACCCTCCCTGCCACGCCCTTTCGCGAAGAGCAGCCCCGCCTCCCCGTCGAAAACTTCTACTACGCGCAAGAGGACGAGCTCTTCGCCGCCGCCGCCCGCGACGGCTTCGGCTGGTCCGTCCACCGCCCCCACACCATCATCGGCTTCGCCATCGGCAACGCCATGAACATGGGCGTCACCCTCGCCGTCTACGCCAGCCTGTGCCGCGAAACCGGCATGCCCTTCCTCTTCCCCGGCAGCCCCACCCAGTGGCACGGCCTCACCGACATGACCGACGCCCGCATCCTCGCCCGCCAGCTCACCTGGGCCGCCACCACCCCCGCCGCCCGCAACCAGGCCTTCAACATCGTCAACGGCGACGTCTTCCGCTGGAGCTGGATGTGGCAGCGCATCGCCGACTGGTTCAACCTCGAACCCGCCCCCTACCCCGGCACCCCCACCCCCCTCGAACAGCAACTCGCCGACGCCGCACCCGCCTGGGCCGCCCTCGCCGCCAAACACCACCTCGCCGAGCCCGACCTCAACAAACTCATCTCCGCCTGGCACACCGACGCCGACCTCGGCCGCCCCATCGAAGTCGTCACCGACATGAGCAAAAGCCGCAAACTAGGCTTCCTCGACTACCAACCCACCGACGAAAGCTTCCAAACCCTCTTCACCCAACTCCGCCAGGCCGACCTCATCCCCTGACCCCACAGCATCCACCAACAAGCCGCTAATCTCCTCGCACAAAACTTTCCACAACTGCGTTTCTCAGGACCAACGCTCTAACCTGTTGAGTGGTCGTGTCAGGAGCTCATCATAACTAGCCCGCTTCAATGAAGAGAGCATCGGCCGTGGGGGTATCGTCGTCGATCACGTTTGCGGGCATTCAGAAAAGCCGACTCTGCCGCATTGCTTTACAGTTGTTGACAGACCTACCTCGATGAACACATCTAGCCTCCCGAGCATGCTCGGCAAAGTTTTATTTCGTCTGAAGCTGTGGGCTCGTTGTCTCAATTGGAGGATTACCTGTCGCTGTTTCAACAGGGCGTCTGAGAATGCAATCCAGCAGATCTATGTGATCAACCTTGATCGGCAGCGACATCGGTTTGACCGAATTCGGAGAGAACTCAGTCGTCTCCGAGACCGCTCGGGACTTCCGTTGATAAAGATGACGAGACGATGTTCAGCTGTCGACGCTAGATATCTCCATACGGACCCAGATCCAACGGAAGTGCTCCCACAATATTCGTTAGAGGACCAGTTCCATGTTGATCCGTACCCGGGGATTGATACGAGCCTGCTTCAGACGAGCGAAAAGGTACGTATGACCCGTCAAGAGCTAGGTGTCGCTCTGTCACACATTGCGGTTTGGAAACAGTTCGTTGCGAGCGGATTATCCTACTGCCTTGTGCTCGAAGATGACGTTTATTTTCGTGGCGCGTTTCCGGGCGACTTGGATGATGCCTGGAAAGATGCGCTTGAGCGTTGCCATACCGGTTCTGCATTTGATCTCCTTTATGTCTCGTTCAAGGAAGTTCGACATGGCGCGGAGAGGGTAACAATCTCGAAATCTATTTCAAAGCCCATACGCGGCCTGTGGTACTTCTCTGGTTACATTCTTTCGGCTAAGGGAGCCAAACGACTTCTTCAGCTCTTGCCTGTTTGTGGCCCCATTGATCTTTGGATCAATCACCAATTTGCGCTCCTCGAGGTTCTTTCGACCGCAAAATCCTTGATAGAGCAGAGGTCTGATTCCACTTCCGGAAACTCCTATTCCATTCTTCCGATTCTCTCCAAGCTGGGCATATTAGACTCTGACACTCCTCAGGTATTCAAGGCACATCGTCTGAGTAAGCCCATCTTTGTGTTTGGTGATGCCAACTCCGGCGTCGCGGATATTACTATGGCCTTGTCAATGCTCGGCTACCGTTGTTGTCCAAGCCTCGTACGCCTTCCAGACACGGAACACGCAGCACTGTTTCGCCGACAAGTGCGGAGGATCTTCGACGCGTACGTAGGGATCGCTTCGTTTCGAGCCGAGGATTATCTGAGAATGGCCGACCTGTATCCTACCGCCCGCTTTATATTTGCTGACTCCGGATTAGAATGTTCAGTCAAGACCAGTGAGGCCAACTGTTCGGTTGACGCTCACGGAGCCGCGACCGAATGCATAAGCTCGCTGTACTACCTTCAAGTCTGGCAACGGTTAGCGGAAAAGCATTCGTCCCGCTTGCTGACCTTACTCAAGACGGATACGGATAAGTGGGAAACGCTTTCCAACTTTCTTGATTGCGAGTACCCGACAGACCTCTATCCCAATTCAGAGAGCCCACCGTCAGCACCTCTCGAATTGGACAACCATGTCTATCTAGAAAGAGGTGATCGAGGCTTCCTGGTTGCAGATTCATATCCTTGGATTGCCTCGCAGAACAAATGGAAGGGGATCCGCGTACGTGAGGACATTGTGGTTTATAAACCTCTGTTGGCCATGCAGTTCTTTGAACACGTAGATCTCCGCTGTTGGATGCTGCGTGATGATACGTTCCCTGGGAACCTCTCGGTGTTTAGACCAGACAACGTTGAGGTGCTTACGGAGGGCGTAGGGCGCCTCAATCTGCGTGCGGAACACGTGCAGAGACGCGAATATACGTCTGCGGCAATAACTAGTCGAGACGCATTCCGATATGGGAAGTTTTCTGCAAAACTCAAGCCTGCTTGTGGTCCTGGTATTGTTACCGGCTTTTTCCTGCACCGAAACTCACCAAAACAAGAGATCGATTTCGAGTTCCTCGGAAAAGACACGAGCAAGGCACTTCTGAATGTTTACTACAACCCCGGGCAAGAAGGAACTCGGATGGAGTATGGGTACCGCGGCACGCCCGCATTGGTCGAACTGGGTTTCGACGCAGCCCGTGCATTCCATCTTTACGAGATCGAATGGAATGAGACACGAATCCGTTGGCTGGTGGATGGGCGTTGCATCCACGAACGCGTGCTTTGGGATCCGACGCCAATTCCGCATCTTCCGATGCAGCTACATGTGAACATCTGGCACCCAAGATCCGAGGAGCTGGCAGGCCGGATAGACTTGAACCGTTTGCCAGTTCATACGGAACTTCAGTATTTGGGCATACAAGGGTGACTCAGATTTGCTACACATGCGATCACGGGGCGTATTCACTTTCGGCATTGAAGACATATCAGTAACGAAAAGTCGCATTAACGGAAGTAACTGACTCAAATAAATCGGTTACGAGAACTCAGCTCCGTTGGGAATAGTTGTCCCACGCACAGCACCAGGGAAGCGATGTTCCTAGCCCTGCATAGTAAAAGACCGGGCTGAAAGGCTGGGCCTGGCCCTGCATCTCTCCCATCAAGCCCCCGCCCGCACGATCGGCGCCACGCGCTCCCCCAGCAGCCGAATCCCCTGCATCATCTCCGCATGATTCAACCCGGCCACGCTCATCTGCAGGTCGATCCGGTCCAGCCCGCCCAGATCCTTGCTCGCCTCCAGCAGTTTTGCCGCCACGTTCTCCGGCGACCCCACCATCAGCGCGCCCTTCCGCCCGCGCAGCGCCTCGAACTGCCCGCGCGTCACCGGCGGCCATCCGCGTTCCTTGCCGATCTTCGTGAACGCCGCCGCATACCCCGGGAAGAATTGCTCGCCCGCTTCCTCGTCCGTCTCCGCTACCTGCCCCAGCAGGTGCACGCCCACCTTCATCCCCGCCGGGTCATGCCCGCTCCGCTCGTACGCCCGCCGGTATGAATCCACCAGCGGCTTGAACCGGTACGTCTCCCCGCCGATGATCGCGATCATCAGCGGCAGCCCCGCCACGCCCGCCCGCACAAACGACGCCGGCGTCCCGCCCACACCCAGCCAAATCGGCAGCTTCGCCTGCACCGGCCGCGGAAACACCCCGACGTTGTTCAGCGCCGGCCGAAACTTCCCCTGCCACGTAATCGGGTTCTCCGACCGCAGCTTCAGCAGCAGGTCCAGCTTCTCCGCGAATAGCGCGTCATAGTCCTCCAGCCGAAACCCGAACAGCGGAAAGCTCTCGATAAATGACCCGCGCCCCGCCACAATCTCCGCCCGCCCACCGCTGATCAGGTCCAGCGTCGCAAACTGCTGAAACACCCGCACCGGGTCCGACGCACTCAGCACCGTCACCGCGCTCGCCAGCCGAATCCGCTTCGTCTGCGCTGCCGCAGCCGCCAGGATCGTCGCCGGCGAGGAATCCAGGTATTCCCCGCGATGGTGCTCGCCCAGCCCAAACACATCCAGCCCAACCTCATCGGCCAGCCGAATCTCCTCGAGCAGATCCTGCATCCGCTGCCCATCCGGCAGCACCACCCCGGTCCGCGCATCCGGGCTATTCGCCACAAAACTATCGATTCCCAGTTCCATACCGCATCAGATGCGCCACCAAACTATTTCGATTCCGAACCATTCTCCGAAGCAGCACCAGCCTCTTCTCGTACACCACGGAAAAGAAAGTGGCTGCCTTAGAACCTGTGCAATACCCGTTAAGTCCAATCGCAAGAGGAATATGCGTACAACCCCCTTGCACAGAGGAACTTGGCGCCACCACCCAATAGAATGAAGAACTTAGCACAACCAGAGGGGGGGAGGGGGTGCCAGAAAAACAAAAGCGCCCGGCAAAAGCCGGGCGCTTCCTGAACCACGATCACCAACTACGCAACCACATCGATGCCCATCGAACGAGCAGTTCCACGAATCGTCTTCATTGCCGCCTCAACCGAAGCCGCATTCATATCCGGCATTTTCTGCGTGGCGATCTCGCGAATCTGGGCCTCGGTCACCTTACCGATCTTGGTCTTGTTCGGCACGCCAGACCCCTTCTCTACCTTCGCCGCCTTCTTCAAAAGCACAGGCGCCGGCGGAGTCTTCGTCACAAACGTAAACGTACGATCCGCAAACACGGTAATCACCACCGGAATCGTCAGACCGGCCATCCCCGGGTCCTTCGTGCGGTCGTTAAACTGCTTGCAGAACTCCATGATGTTGACCTGGGCCTGACCCAGCGCGGGGCCAATCGGCGGTGCAGGCGTCGCCTTCGCAGCCATCACCTGCAACTTCACATATCCAGTAACTTTCTTCGGTGCCATTGTCGTTGTCCTTGTCTTAGTTAGGCCACGCGCTCTGGGTAGAAGCCACCGGTGCGAGGCGAATCAAACTGCGTTCTTGAAGAACAGCCGCGAATAGTTTCCGCTACTCGACGTGCTTCTCCACCTGCTGAAACTCAACCTCGGTCGGCGTGGGTCGACCGAAGATGCTGACCATAACTTTCAAGGTCTGCTTGTCCTCGTTCACGTCATCCACCGCACCGTTGAAGTTGGCAAACGGCCCCTCGGTAATGCGGACCTGCTCGCCCTTCTCAAACTTGACCTTGAGCTTCGGCTTGTCCTTGACCACGTCAGCACGATTCAACATGCTGTTGACTTCGGACTCGCTCAGCGCATTCGGCGTATCACCCGTCTGCAGAAAGCCCGTCACGCGCGGCGTGTTCTTCACCATGTGCCAAAGATCATTGTCCAGATCGAGCTCAACAAACACATACCCCGGCAGGAACACGCGATCAATCGTGTACTTCTTGCCGTTGCGCAGCTCCGTCACCGGCTCGGTCGGAATCTCGATGCGCCCAATCTTGTGCTCCAGGCCAAACGCACGGATGCGGCTCTCCAGCGACTCCTTGACCTTGCGCTCAAAACCCGAGTAAGCATGAATGATGTACCACTTCAAGTTGGAGACAGGCTCTTCCGCCGGTGCCTCGCCCTCGGCAACGGCCCCCGCATGCTCCGCCCCGTGCTGCGCGGCCATCTCTTCCTGCTCGACCGCGTATCCTGCTTCCGGAATCAGTTCTTCTGCCATGTGTCCTTGCCTGCTTGTTGTTCCAGAAAACTTGGTTTAGTGAGTGGTCAGCTTGGTAATCAGCGCATTCAGCGTGTGATTGATGATGATGTCCACAATCCAGAAGAAGGCCGCAAACGCGAACACCGTAAACAGCACAACGCTCGTCGTGCTCTGCACTTCAGCGCGCGAAGGCGTTGCCACCTTCGCCATCTCGCTGCGCACGTCGCGCAAAAAGCTCATCAGGCGCTCTGGCCCGGCTTTCATCCGCTCCATGCCCGCATTCTGTGTGTCTGCGACTACCACTGCTTTGGCCATGCTTCGCCTCAAATTCTCTTCAGCCTGGGCCGAAACCCGGCAACACAACTGTAGAACGAAATGGCAGGGGCGCTCGGATTCGAACCGAGAAGTTCGGTTTTGGAGACCGACAGTTTAACCGTTGAGCTTACGCCCCTGTGGAGCGACCAACCGAAGCAACGCCCGGCAGCCGCGAACACCTAAGTCTAACCGATTTGCGTCCACACGCCAACCCGCAGCAGGCAAGAAAGCCGGCCAGCGCATCACCGAACGCAGCGCTACTCCATGCCGATGATCTCCCCATCGCCATCCACGTCGATTCCAAGCGCCCGCGAAGCCTTCGGCAACCCTGGCATCAGCATCATGGCTCCCGACACAACCACTAGGAAACCCGCCCCCGCGGAAAGCGAAATCTCCGTCACGTGCAGCGTCCATCCCGTCGGTGCGCCGAACCGCTTCGGATCGTCGGTCAGCGAGTACTGTGTCTTCGCAACACAAATCGGCAGCGCCCCGAACCCCCACCGGGTAAATCGCTCCAGGCTCGCCTGCGCACGCTCACTTAGTTCCACCGTTGCCGCACCGTAAATCTTTTGCGCCACCTTCGTGATCTTCTCCAGCGCAGAATCCTCCGCATCATACGTCGCCGTCAGCACAGGCGTCGTGTTCGCTTCGATCGCGTCCACCACTTTCCGCGCCAGCGCCGCCGCACCCTCACCACCCTTGGCATACGCCGCCGACAACGCGAACACCGCACCGCGCGCCTCGCATAGAATGCGTAGCGCCTCCAACTCCGCCTCCGAATCGTTCGGGAACCGATTGATGGCTACCACCACCGGCAAGCCGAACCCGCGCACGATCCCGATGTGCTTTTCCAGATTCGCCGCGCCTCGCTCCAACTCACCCTCACCCTGCTGCTTTACGCTCTGCACCGTCGTCACCAGCACCGCGGCCGCAGGCTTGATGCCCGACATCGGGCTCACCAGGTCCATGTACTTTTCAAATCCAAGGTCTGACGCAAACCCCGTCTCGTTCACCACGTAATCCGCCATGCGCAGCCCCATCTGCTGCGACACGACGGAACTTGTCCCATGCGCAATATTCGCAAACGGCCCGCAATGCACCATCGCCGGCGTGCCCTCTGTCGTTTGCACCAGGTTCGGCTCCAACGCCTCACTCAGCAGCGCCATCATCGGCCCCACCGCCTGCAAGTCCGCCGCTTGCACCGGCTCGCCGCTCCGGTTCTGCCCAATCACAATCCTCCCCAGCCGCGTCCGCAAATCCTCGCGCCCCGTCGCCAGCGACAGGATCGCCATGATCTCCGACGCCGCGGTAATCAGAAACCCACTCGCCCGATTGCTCCCATCCCGCTGCTTCTTGTTCGGCGCCGTCACGCTCAACGTCACCGCCCGCAGCGCGCGATCGTTCATGTCCAGCGTGCGCGGCCAGGTCAGCCCCTCTGGATCAAGATCAAGCTCGTTCCCATGAAACAGGTGCGCATCCATCAGCGCCGCAAGCAGATTGTGCGCCGACGTAATCGCGTGGAAATCCCCGTGAAAGTGCAAGTTGATCTTCTCCGCCGGCTCTACCTGCGACTGCCCACCTCCCGCCGCACCACCCTTCATGCCGAACACCGGCCCCAGCGAAGGCTCCCGCGACGAAAGAATGGCCCGCTTGCCAATCTTCTCCAGCCCCTGCACCAGGCCAATCGACGTGACCGTCTTCCCCTCACCCGAGACCGTCGGCGTCGTTGCGGTGACCAGGATCAGCTTGCCCCGGCGATCGAACCGCTCATCCGTCAACAGGTCCAGGCTTAGCTTCGCACTCACAGCACTGCGTCGCTCGTACAAGTCGCTCGGCAGGTCGAGCTTGGCTGCAATGTCTTCAATCGGAAGCAGATGCTTTTTCACGCAATATCCTCGGCGCCGGTCTGACGCACCATAGCTTCAAGCCTACCTGCTCATGCCGCCAGAACCCATCAACACCGCCCACCGCAACTTCGAAACGTACCGGTGAACGAACACGGACAGCAGTTCAGACGCAGAAGGGCCGCATCATGTCGATGCGGCCCTTTACTGTTGTTCCTCTTCTGGTGTTGCATGCGGCGAGTACGCGCGAAGCGCCTCCGCCGCAGGCAACGCTTACTTGATGATTTCCGTGATGGTGCCGGCACCCACCGTGCGTCCACCCTCACGGATGGCGAACCGCAGACCCTTTTCCATCGCAACCGGCGTGTGCAACGTGATCTCGAGCGAGATGTTATCGCCCGGCATCACCATCTCCGTGCCCGCTGGCAGCTTCGCCGAGCCCGTCACGTCCGTCGTCCGGAAGTAGAACTGCGGACGGTAGCCGTCGAAGAACGGCGTGTGACGGCCGCCTTCTTCCTTGCTCAGCACATAGATCTCGCCCTTGAACGTCGTGTGCGGCGTAATCGATCCAGGCTTCGCCAGAACCATGCCGCGCTCCACGTCTTCCTTCGCGATGCCGCGCAGCAGCAGACCCGCGTTGTCGCCCGCAAGACCCTCGTCCAGCTGCTTCTTGAACATCTCGACACCCGTCACCACCGTCTGGCGCGTGTCGCGGAAGCCAACGATCTCCGCAGGCCCACCCACGTTGATCTTGCCACGCTCGATACGGCCCGTAACAACGGTTCCACGACCCGAGATCGAGAAGATATCCTCGATCGGCATCAGGAACGGCAGGTCCACCAACCGGTCCGGCTGAGGAACGGTCGAGTCGACTGCAGCCATTAGCTCGTCGATCTTCGCTTCCCACTCCGCCTCGCCGTTCAGCGCGCCCAGAGCCGATCCGCGGATCACCGGAACATCATCGCCCGGGAAGTCGTACTTGCTCAAAAGCTCACGCACTTCCATCTCGACCAGGTCGATCAGTTCCGTGTCTTCCACCGCATCACACTTGTTCAGGAACACCACGATGTACGGCACGCCGACCTGACGCGCCAGCAGCACGTGCTCCTTCGTCTGCGGCATCGGGCCGTCCGTCGCCGCAACCACTAGGATCGCGCCGTCCATCTGCGCCGCACCCGTAATCATGTTCTTGATGTAATCGGCGTGGCCCGGGCAATCCACGTGCGCATAGTGACGGTTCGCCGTCTCATACTCCACGTGCGCCGTCGCAATCGTAATACCGCGCTCACGCTCTTCCGGAGCGTTGTCAATCGTGTCAAAGCTGCGGAACGCAATCTTGGGGTTGTGCTTCGACAACACCTTCGTAATCGCCGCCGTCAACGTCGTCTTACCATGATCGATATGCCCAATCGTCCCCACGTTCACGTGCGGCTTCGACCGATCAAACTTTTCCTTCGCCATCTTAAGTACTCCTGAGTTTTAAGCCGTGTGCCAGACGGCTTGCATGGGTTCAGAACGTAGTGCGGGCTGCCGCACGGTGCGGCTCCAAGCCCAGGAAAACTCTGGTGCGCCTCAGTAGTAGGCGTAAACCTTCAGGTATTTTGCGCGCAAGATAGGGTCAACCTGCTCAAGCGACGTGAGATACAACTCGCGGATCATGCCCTGATCGCCGTCGCCCAGCTGCTTGTACTCGGTCGCCGTATTCGAACCAAGCTTGCCTGCCTGCGCCACCGCTTCAAACTCGCGAATGCGCAACTTGCCGCTCTGCAAGGATTTCAGAAAGTCGGAGACCTTCGCCGTCGAAAACGCGCTGTCGATGGCCTGCTTCACCGCGCCGAAGACCTGCGCATTCTCTACCGCGATCGTTGCCTGTTCGTACATGCGCTGCCTACACCCTCACGTCTAAATCGATGGAGCGGGAGACGGGGATCGAACCCGCGACCAACAGCTTGGAAGGCTGTGACTCTACCACTGAGTTACTCCCGCAGAGAGCAGCTATTGGCCCTTAGCCATTCGCTTCTAGCTGAACTACAGGAGCTAAGAGCTAACCACTAAAAGCTAACAGCTTCTCTTCAAATCTTGGAGCTGATGGAGGGGCTTGAACCCTCGACCTCTCCCTTACCAAGGGAGTGCTCTGCCACTGAGCTACATCAGCCTGTTCGTCTCGGCCTGCCTTTGGCGCATGCGGCCAAGAACAATCCGAAACGCAAAAAACCCCAACAACACCCACACCAGCAACCGGTACTTGCCGGCGTCCATCGTGAGCCACACACCCAGCGCGGCAACCGCGATCACACCCAACGCCACCATCATGCGTTGCTGCGACCCGGGTCCACTCACTGGGACACCACAGAAAGAAGTGGTGCACAGGGGAGGATTCGAACCTCCGTAACGCGTTGCGTGGCAGATTTACAGTCTGCTGCCATTAACCACTCGGCCACCTGTGCCCATCGTTCGCCCACCGCACAATGCAATGTTCAGGACTTAGAGCTGACGAAGGGATTTGAACCCCCGACCCTCTGATTACAAATCAGATGCTCTACCAGCTGAGCTACGCCAGCCCAATAAAGCAGGCTCAAACGCCAGCCCAAACACTACGTTCTACAGCAAACAACGCTGCCAGTTCAGCGCAGCGCCGTCTCCGACTGTAGCACACACGCCGCTCAGAAAGCGACCCGCCCGGCTACCCGGCGAAGACGTTGCGCGCCAGAAATTCATTGCGGAACTTCCCCTCGGGATCCATGCGCTGCGCCAGCGCACGGAACTCCGCGATCTGCGGGTACCGCGTCTCCAGTACCTTCCCATCCAGCATGAAGATCTTGCCCCAGTGCGGGCGCGCGGCAAACGGCGCCAGCTTCGCCTCGATCGCCGGCAGAATCCCCCGCACCACCGTCTCCTCCGGCTTCCACGTAAAGTGAATCGCCAGCGAGTCCTGCCGGTACGCCATGCTCATCGGCAAATCGTCCGCTTTGATTGTTCGCAGCTCCGTAATGAACAGGTGCGGCGTAATCAGGTCGCGCAGCGTCTCCACCGCGCGAATAGCCTCATACGCATGCGCCCGCGGCACGAAGTACTCCGTCTGCAGCTCTTCCCCGCCACTCGGCGTGAACTCCATCTTGAAGTGCGGCAGCCGCGCGTACCACGGTCCCACGCTGCCCATCTGGTCGGTCGTGTTCTCGCTCGGCATTTGCAACAACGGGTGCATCTTCTTCGTCTGCAGCGTCGCGCCGTAGAACTCCTTCGGCAGCTTGTCATACGGCACCGCGGCCTCGCCCGGCGCGACCTTGCGCTTCAACCACACCTGCGTCGCCTTGCCACCCTGCCAGTCCGTAAACAGCGAAACCGAGTACGCCGCTCCCATGATCGCTTCCAGGTTGTCCTTCAACTGGTCGAACGGCAGGTCGAGGTACACCGTCTGCGCCACATCGAACCGCGGCACCAGGTCCAGCGTCACTGCCGTCACCACGCCCAGCGCCCCCACGTGCACCACCGCCGTCTTGAACACATCGCCATCGCGCTCGCGGTGGAGGTGCACCACCGATCCATCCGCCTTCACCATCTCCAGCGCACGCACCTGCGTACTCAGATTCTGGTTCCCCACGCCCGACCCATGCGTCGCCGTCGCAATCGTTCCACCCACGGAAATATGCGGCAATGACGCCAGGTTGGGCAGCGCGAAGCCTGCCTGGTCCAGCACCGGTGCCAACTCGCCGTACGCAATGCCCGCCCCAACCGTCACCGTCTTCGCCGCCGCATCGATCTGGATCGACTTCACCCCACGCATGCTAATCTGCGCATACTTGCTGTCGGCCACGTTGTTGAACGAATGCCGCGACCCAAGCCCCTTCAATCGCGCATTCGCCCGCACAATCGCCTGCACCTCGTCCAGCGTCGTCGGCGCATACACCTTGTCCGTACTGAAATGAAAGTTCTTCGACCAGTTCGTGCGCGGCACCGCGGCATGATCGTTCAACGAGGCAGAATGCACAGAGGACTCCTGCCCTGATGCTAGACGGGAAAGCGCCGTACCTGCCAGCAGGGTGGCAGAGGTTTGCAGAAGCGTGCGCCGGTTCATGCACAACCTTATACAGGCTTCCCGACACGACAAGCCACAGAAACCTCTCCGCCCACCAGGGGCCTGGCTCTTTCCGCAACACGTGTGCAACAACACACCGTACACTCTCCCTCACACGCTTCGTCCAACGCTTAGGGTGAATACGCGTTCGCCAACCAAGGGAGACCTTCTGTGCCCAGCACTTCTGTTCGCCGCCGTTCCCGCCTCGCACCTGGCTTCGTGGCTGCTGCCCTGTGCCTCGCGGGCGCAGCAGCACACGCGCAGGAGGTGCAGGAGGGTCCGCTGCCCGCACTAAACCGCTCGCCCACGCAAACTTCCCCAACATCGCCAGCGCCCGGCACACAAATACACCAGAACGCCCGCGATCTGGACAACGACGCCGTCATCCGCATGACCAGGGCAGAGGTGGGGGAAGCCATCGTCCTGCAGGCGGTGCGCACGCAACCCGGCACCTATCGCACCGGTCCGGACGACCTCATTGCGTTAAAGCAGGCAGGCGTATCCGAGAGGGTCATCAGCGCCATGCTCGCGCGCAACAGCGGCATGGCACAGCACGTGCCACTCCGGCAGGTCGAGGTCGCGCCGCTTTCGCCGGAGGTGGACGACCCCGGCGTCTACTGGAAAAACAAGCAGGGCCAGTGGGAGCCGGTCTCGCCGGAGTTGGTGAACTACCGGTCTGGCGGCGCGACCAAAAGCGTTCTGACGCGCGGCATCGTACGACCCGACCGCAACGGCAAGGTCGCCGGTCCCAAGTCGTCGCTCCCCCTGCAGCCCGGCACCGAGATGCTAATCCTCGCTCCGTTCCGTGCAGACCCGGTCGAGTTCGTCATCCTGCGGCTGCGCGAGAAGAGTGACCGCCGGGAGTTCCGCGTCGAATCAGGCAGCTTCTTCCATACCGAGACCGGTTCGGACCGCGACCGGCTCGACCTCCCCGTGCACAAGATCAGCCCGCGCCTCTTTTCGTTCACCATTCCCGCCGACTTGCAAAAAGGCCAGTACGGCGTTCTGCCGCCGGGCAGCGCGAACGCCTCCGGCATCAGCTTTGCCGGCAAAATCTACACCTTCTCCATCAACGAGTAGCGCCTGCGAAAAGCATGCCCTTCCCAGCACATCGTCGCATCGAACCCTCATGCACCTCGTTGTCCTCAGCCCCCACCGCGACGACGCCGCCTTCTCCTGCGGCCTCCTGCTCACGCACCTGCTGCGCGTGGGTGCTACCGTCGAGCTCGTCAACGTCTGCACCGAAACCGACTACGCCCCCTATCTTTCCGGCAACAGCGAGCCCCGAACCGCCCAGGTCTCCCGCACCCGCCGCGCCGAAGATCTCCACTTCCTTCAATCCCTGCGCGAAGCCACCTCTAGCGGCCGCACCACCATGACCGACCTCGACTGGCGCGACAGCCCGCTGCGCCTCGGCATCGCGACCGACAACGTGCTGCAGGCCCCCGCGGAAACCGAAGCCACCGTCGCCGCCCTCGCGCAAGCCTTCGCGCCCTGGCGGCAAGCCGACGTCATCCTCTCCCCGCTCGCCCTCGGCAACCACATCGACCACCGCATGGTGCGCGACGCCGCCTCCCTCGCGTTTTCCCCGCAACAGCTCGGCTGGTACGAAGACCTGCCCTACGCCTGCTGGATGCCAGCCGCCGAACGCACCCAGACTGTCCAGGACACCCTGCGCTGCCTGTCCGCGCAAACCTCCGCGTGGACCGCGCCGTACCAATCTGGCGATCTCGCCCTCAAGCAGCGGTACACCCTCTGCTACCCGTCGCAAATTGCTGCAGACCTTGCGGAACGCATCGCCCAGGACGCTGCGGACCAGCGTGGCGAACGCATGCATCTGCCACCTACCGTCACCGCCAAACTCGATGCCACCCTCGCCGCGGCACGATCGCCTCTGGCACAATAATCGACGATGCGTTCCAGCAACGGGCACACAACCGCACCAGCCCCCGACGTCTCGGTCCTCATGACCGTCTACAACGGCGCAACGTACCTGCGCGAAGCCATCGCCAGCGTCTTTGCCCAGCAAACCTCCGCCCACTGGGAGCTGCTCATCGTCGACGATGGCTCGACCGACGGCAGCGCAGCGATCCTCCGTCACGTTGCCGCCAGCCACCCCGGCCAGATCCGGCTGCTCTACCACCCTGGTGCCACCAATCGCGGCATTAGCGCCTCGCGCAACCTCGCCCTTCGCCACGCCCGCGGCCCCCTCGTCGCCTTTCTCGACTGCGACGATGTTCTCCTTCCAAACCATCTTGAAACGCAAATCGCCGTCCTCCACCGCCATTCCCACGTCGCCATGGTTTACGCCTCGGCCGAGCGCTGGGTCCACCACCACCTTCCTTTCGACGGCATCACCGCCGAACAGGCCTGGTGGGGTAGCAACTACATCCCACCCCTCGTTCCGCCGGGCCACCGCCCCGGCCTGCTGTACCCTGGCACCCTTCTGCGGTGGATGCTCGCCGACGAAAGCCACGCCCCGTGCATGTGCACCGTCCTCGTCCGCACTGACGCAGCGCGTGAAGTTGGCGGCTTCGACAACCGCTTCGAAGGTCTCTTCGACGACCAGGTCTTTCATGCCAGGCTCTCCACCCGCTTTCCCGTCTACGCGAACGACCGCTGCCTCGCCCGCTACCGCCAGCACGCCGCCTCTTGCTGCGCCACCGCGTCCGCCGCGCCTCCCCTTCGCCGCACGCAGCAGGCCCGCTTCGCCCAATGGCTGCGCCAGCACCTACCCGCTTGGGCGGTAGAGAACCTCACCATGGAACACGCCCCCTCCCCAGAACCTTCCCTGTTCTGACATCCATCCACCGCGCTCTAAGTTCGGCGCAGGTTCAGTCTGTGGTCTCGATAGCTCGTCCCTCCGCCATCCCCGGGCGCACAATGAATACGGGTGCGCCGACGATGCCGCGGGCTGCGATCCATGCAGACTTACGCCCATCGTCATCAGGAAGGTTGTCATGGATCAAGCCGTCCCTGTTCCCCAAACCATCGGCACACCGAGCAATCCCGATGCAACGATCCGCCTCGACCGCAAGCACCCCCTCGCCCTCCGCTGGATGCACTGGATCAACTTCCCCGTGCTGTTCACCATGATCTGGAGCGGCCTGCTCATCTACTGGAACGACTCCGACAACGCCTACCGGTACCCTCACCGCGTCTACCGCATCGGCCTCGGTCACGTCACCCTCGCCCGCCTCTTCCCGGAATGGTTCTACCGGGCGCTGCACGTTCCGTTCCACGTCACCCAGGGCCTTGGCTACCACTTCTTTTTTATGTGGATCTTCGCCCTCAACGGCATCGCCTGGGTACTCTTCACTGCGATTTCCGGCGAGTGGCGCTTCATCCTGCCGAAGAAATCCAGCCTGCACGACGCTGTGCAGGTCACCCTCGTCGACCTCCGCCTGCGCAAAACCCTGCCGCCCCAGACCAAGTACAACGGCGGCCAGCGCATCGCCTACACTGCCTGCGCCGTGATGGGCGCGCTCATGCTCCTCACCGGCCTTGCCATCTACAAGCCGACGCAAACCCACTGGCTCACCACCCTGTGCGGCGGCTACGAGATGGCCCGCTGGCTCCACTTCTGGACGACGATCGCCTTCCTCGGCTTCTTCGCCATCCACATTCTGCAGGTGGTCCTCGCCGGCTGGAACAACTTCACCTCCATGATCAGCGGCTACCACGTACAACGCACCGACGAGCCCTCCATTGAAGCTGCACGCAGGAGCGGAAAATGAGCGACACAAGCCAGACCGCAGCCGACGCCGCAGTCCTCGCCGAAGCCCACCGCCGCACCCGCCGCTCCTTCCTCGCCGCAGGTGCGGGCGCCCTCGCCGCCGGCGGCCTCTACGCCTACCTCAACCTTGAAACGGAGGTCGACACCCAGCCCGGCCTCCTGCGCAAAGCCTTCCGCGCCAACGCCAACTTCTCCCGCATCCTCTTCCGCGAGCACGCCCTTGCGCCCACTTACCCGCTCGCACGCGCGGAAACCCTACGCGTCAACGGCGTCTACGGCCTCAAACAAGCCCTCCTCCCCGACAGCTACCGCCTGCAAGTGGTCGGCGTCCACAATGCCCCGCAGCACCCCCGCTTCGCCCCCGACGTCACCGCCTGGCAGTACCGCTACGAAGCCACGCAAAACAAAGAAGACAATGGCCACGACACCAAGGTCGATCCCGCCAAGGCAAAGCCCGCGCCGCAGGAAACATCCTCCACCGCCACCAAGATGGCACCCGCGGACAAGCAGGCCCAGGCAAAAACCGACGAAAGCATGCACGACGACGACAACCTCGGTCGCAAACCCCGCGGCACCGAAGAAGCCGGCGAAAGCGACTCCACCCTCCCCGCCGGCACACCCGGCCTGCTGCTCCCCTTCAGTGACCTCGCCCGCTTCCCCCGCCACGAACTCGTCACGGAGTTCAAGTGCATCGAGGGCTGGAGCCAGGTCGTTCACTGGGCCGGCATCCGCATGGCCGATTTCCTCGACGCCTACCCACCCGCCCCCATCGGGGGCAAAGACCCAAAGTTCGCCTACATGGAAACACCCGACGGCGACTATTACGTCGGCTACGACCTCCACGTGCTACGCCATCCTCAAACCCTGCTCGTCACGGAGATGATGGGCAAGCCCCTCACCCAGTTCCACGGCGCACCGCTCCGCCTGCACACCCCGCTCAAGTACGGCTACAAGCAGATCAAGCGCATCGGCCTCATCGCCTACACGAACGACAAGCCCGACGACTACTGGACCAAACTCGGCTACGACTGGTACGCCGGCCTATAGACCCCGCAGGCCGACGCGGCGATCCATGCCCCGCAGCCGGCAATCCGCTATCCTGACCACTCACCGATGCCCACACTCTCCCGCCGCACGCTCTACTCGCTGCTCGCCGCGTCCGCCCTCGTCGTCGCGCTCGCCATCCTCGTCTTCCTGCGCTTCCACGCGCCGCCAGAGGTCGCACGCCTGCTGCCTGAGTCCGAAGCCATCATCTACCTCAACCTCAAGCCCATCCGCGCCGCCACCCACTTCGACAGCAACCCCGTCGCGCCCGCGCCCGAATACGCCCGCTTCCTCCAGGCCACCGGCTTCACCTGGGACCGCGACCTCGACCGCATCGCCATCGCGCTCCACCGCATGCCCGACCCGCGCGGCCCCAACGGCCCCGTCGCGTACACCGCCGTCGCCGAGGGTCGCTTCGACGCGCCCCGCCTCACCGCCTACCTCAAGGCCAACAGCACGTCGCAGGAAACTTACGCCGGCACCATCATCTACACCATCCCCGCGCAGGAGGGCCGCATCCTCCGTGTCGCACCGCTTGGCTTCGATCTTCTCGCCGCCTCCAACACCCCCACCACCGAGCAGATCCACTCCGTGCTCGACCGCCACAACGCCGGCGCCTCGCCCTTCAGCGGCTCCTCCCTGCTCGCCGCCCACTACCGCGACGTGCCCTACTTCTCCCTCGCCTGGGGCATCGGCCACATCGGCCTGCCCTTCAGTGAAAACGGCCGCGTGCAGGTCTTCGGCGTCCAGCTGCCCCTCGCGGAAGACAGCGACTTCATCGCCTCCCTCACCTACCGCGGCAGCATCCACCTGCGTATCGACGACCTCACCCCCACCGAGGACGACGCCGCCCGCACTACCACCAACCTCAGCACCATCGTCAACCTTCTCCGCGGCTTCCTCCCCGCCGGGGGCACGGCAAACGATCAGGCACTCCACCAAGCCGTCGACTCGGTCGTCGTCGCCCAGCGCGGCACTCGCGTCGAACTCACGGCCACCGTCCCAACAGAACTGCTCCACGCCACCAGCGCATCGAAGTAGACAAAGAATCCTTCGAAAGACGAGACGGAAATGCTTGCAAAGGCGCATCCTAATCGCATGCGCTTACTCCGCCCTGCCACCCTGCTCGCCCTCAGTCTCTCCGCGCTCAGCCTGCCCGCCCAAACCGTACTCACTGGCCAGTCCGCGTTTGAAGACGCGCTCGCGCAGAAGCCGGGCAACAAGATCAAGATCACCACCGCCGACCTGCCCGCCCCCGCGCCCGACCAGTCCGTCGACAACGGCCCCCACGTTGTCCCCCGCCCCGCCGGCGCCATGCCCGTCGCGCCCGCCGGCTACAAGGTCGAGCTCTACGCCGAGGGCGACTTCAAGGAGCCCCGCCTCATCCGCACCGCCCCCAACGGCGACCTCTTCCTCGCCGACTCGCACGGCGACAAGATCTGGGTCCTGCGCGGCGTCGGCCCCGACGGCAAGGTCCAACAGAAAGAGGTCTATGCCGACATCACCAGCTTCGCCTCTGAAAACGGCAAGGCCCTCCCCTTCGGCATCAACTTCTACCCCGCCGTGAACCCGAAGTGGGTCTACGTCGCCAATACCATTAACGTGATCCGCTATCCCTACAAGTCCGGCGACCTCCACGCCTCGGGTCCGGCCGAAGTTGTCGTCAAAGAACTCCCCGGCTTCGCCCAACTCCGCGGCGGTGGTCACTGGACCCGTGACGTCGTCTTCTCCAAGGATGGCAGCCGCATGTTCGTCTCCGTCGGCTCCCGCTCCAACGTCGACGACACCGACAATAACCCCACCGAGTTCCACCGCGCCGACGTCCTCGAATACACCCCCGAGGGCAAGTTCGTGAAAATCTACGCCAGCGGCATCCGCAACTGCGTCGGCGAGGCCATCAACCCCATCACCGGCCAGCTCTGGTGCTCCACCAACGAGCGCGACCTCCTCGGCAACCACCTCGTCCCCGACTACATCACCCACGTGCAGGAAGACGGCTTCTACGGCTGGCCATGGTTCTACATGGGCGGCAAGCAGGACCCGCGCCATCAGGGCAAGCACCCGGAACTGCAGGCCAAGGTCATCACCCCTGACGTCCTCATGCAGCCCCACATGGCGTCCCTCGAAATGGTCTTCTACCCGCAAACCCAGACTGGTCCCTCAGCCTTCCCGGCTGGAACCGATGGCGACATCTTCGCCGCCGAACACGGTTCGTGGAACCGCAAAAACCGCGCCGGCTACGAGGTCGTCCACGCCTACATGAAGAACGGCCAGGCCACCGGCGTCTACGAAGACTTCCTCACCGGCTTCGTCACCCCGCAGGGCGAAGTCTGGGGCCGCCCCGTCGGCGTCACCGTCGCGAAAGACGGCGCACTCATCGTCGTCGAAGACGGCGCCAAAACCGTCTGGCGCGTCACTTGGACCGGCAACAAGCAAACCGCCCAGCGCTAGTTTTTCACTGCAACCGCTACAACGAAAGGGAGAGCCCACCACGGCTCTCCCTTTCACTGCGCAAACCATCCACCCCCGTGCGGCCTTCCATCCCTCAACGTCCCCAACCCGAAGTCCTCGCCTGGCCTGCGCATCCGTTCCACACCTGAGTACACCGGGTGCCCCATTCTTTCGCGCCGCACACGGCCAGGCCGCGGCAAGACCTCAGCGCGCGAAAGGGTGGGGTCAGCGCGAAGCGCTCCATCGATCGAAGATCGACCACTGCCCACCACCCCTCCCCGCTCCTCACGGCAGTCACCATCCCACACCCACATGCGATGATGAGCAACGTGCCGACCTCTCCCCAACGAGCCGCCCCCCGCACAGGGTTCGCCGTCTTACTCCTCCTCTGCGCCTGCCTTGCCGCAGTCTTCTACCTGCCCTACTTCGTCCCGGTCCGCCCCGGCTCGTCCATCAGCGCCATGGCCGGCTTCAGCAACACCGCCGCCCTCGCGCTCCTGCTCCTCAGCACCGCGGCCTTCGGCTGGTTCAACCGCACCGTCCCCCTCACCTTTCCTACCAACACCCCACGCACCCTGCAAGACCGACGTTCCCGCCTGATCCTCCTCGCAACGATCCTCGCAATCGCCACCGTCTGCACCCTTCTCTGGCTCGCTCAACGGGGCAAAGGCGGCGCCGGCGAACTCACCTTCTTCGCGCCCTTCTACGAAAACTACCGCCTCGGCCTCCGCTTCTACCGCGACCTCGACTTTCCCTACGGCCCGCTCCTCGCCTACAGCCCCGTCCTCGCCGCGCGCATCTCCGGCCTCTCGCTCTTCGACGGCTACCACCTCGCCTGGCTCCTCCAATCGCTGCTCGGCGTCTACTTCATCTACCAGACGGTCAGCCTGCTCGGCATCGCGACCACCAACCGGGCACGCGCCCTTTTCCTCCTGCTCACCGCGTTCTTCTACACCCAGCTCTACAGCGAAGGCATCCAGTACACGCCTGTCCGCTTCTTCCTCGCACCACTACTGGCGCTGACGGTCGATCGCCTCTACCACCAAAACATCTCACCCTGGAAAGCCTTTCTCCTCGCCGCCCTCGGCAACGCCGCCCTCGTCTTCTACTCCCCCGAACACGGCATCCAGTTCTTCCTCGGCACCCTGCTCTTCTTCGTCCTCTGCGCCCGCAAGCGCCCCGGCACCTGGCCCGCCCTCGCCCTCTTCACCGCGCTCTTCGCCCTCTGGATCGCCCTCGCCGGCCGCATGGGCGTGCTCGGCTTCTTCTTCCGCACCAGCGGCGGCGCACTCAACCTGCCGCTGCTCTTCGGCCTGCCCACCCTCGCTGCGGTTTTGTTCCTGCTCGCCGCCGGCGTCCTCGTCTTTGCCGCCCGCCAGCAGCATCGGCTCGACCACCCCTGGGTCTACCTCGTCGCACTCTCCGTCATTACCCTGCCCGTCGCCCTCGGCCGCTGCGACCCCGGACACCTTTTCATCAACCTTGTCGGTGCCTTCCTCGCCGTCTTTGCCGCGCTCTCCTCCCGCCGCGCGCCCTTCGCCCTCGCCTGCGTCCTCTTCGTCAGCCTATTCGTCCGCGACTTCACCGTCCGCACCTTGCACGCCTTGCCCGAACTCGCCCGCGACGGCCTCCGCCAGGCCGTCACCGAACCCACACCGCTGCACACCCTCGCCCGCCGCTACACCCGCTACCTCGTCCGACGCAACGGCCCCACCGCCGCAGCCGCCATGCAGCGCGAACACACCCTCACCGCCACGCCGCAACCCGGCACGCCACTCCCCGAAGGCACCAGCTTCTTCGCCCCACTCGGCGCCACCTTCGCCCTCCCGCGCCCGGCCGGCAACCCGCGTATCTTCACCGGCTCGTACCCCGGCCTCGGCATCTATGCCCCCTACGACGAGGCAGAAAAACGCCGCATCCTCCTCGCCAACCCCGACCGCCTCGTCCTCCTACCCGACCACTGGCAGTCCCAATGCACCTACGACGACAACACCTTCGCCTTCATGCGCGCCGACCTCCGCTGGATCTTCCAAACGCCTCTCGTCCCGCAACTCCGCCCGCAGCCGTCACCGTGGCAGCCATTTTGCACCTGGCTCGGCCAAAACTATACCCCGACCACCGACGCCTCGCCCCTGCCGCAGATGCACGTGTACCGGCACCTGCGGCAGTAATGCGCGCCTATGCCGTCTCTGCCGGCACCGCCCCCACCGTAAACTCCACCGTCTGCGACCCAAGAATCGGGTGCGTCGCCGTCAGCGTCACCGTCCCCGCCGCTTCCTTCGCCCGCACCCAGATCGCCCCCGTCCCGCCAATCAGCCCAAACGGATTATCCCCGATCAACTCCGCCGGCCCATCCAGCTTGAACGTGATGGCGTCCGCCGCAAACGGCCGAATGTTGCCATACTCGTCGTTCACCCGCAGCACCACGCGCGTCGCATCGCCGCCGTCCGCCACCAGCGCCGAGTCATCCGGCACCAGCACGAACTTCGCATCGATGCCGCTGCCCGACCACGTCCGCTCGATCACCTTCTTGCCCCCGACAAAGCCCTCCACGTGCAGGTCGCCCCACACATCGATGCTCGTCTTCACCGGGAAATCGAAGGGCGCATACTTCAGGTTCGGATACGTCTTCCGGTCCGGCCCACCCTCGCCGATCACAATCGTCTTGCCCGTCTTGTCTTTCATCGTCAGCCGCAGCGTCTCGCAGTTGCTGCACAGGTACACCGACGTGATGCTGACCGACTCGTCGTTTCGCGCCCAGTGGTGGCCCATCTCCAGCACCGGCAGCACCTCCGGCGACACCATCGACCGGTACAGCCCCGCCGCCGGCTTCGGCGTGCGCCACATATCCGTCACGCCGTGGTAGCAGATATGGTCGCCCGACCCGAAGTCATAGTGCGTGTTGTAATCGAACGCGCACCACCCGATTCCACCCGCATACTGCGCGTTCGACGCCAACTGGTCATGCACCCGCGCGTGCCGGTGCGTGTGCTCCTTCAGCCGCTCCAGCGCGTCAATCGTCTTCGTCGGGTACGTATGCCCCACAAACTCCGTGTTCAGGTACTTCTTGTGATTCGGCGGCAGCAGAGGGAACCCGAAGTCGTTCATCGTAAACACGTCTTCCAGGAACTCCGAGTTGTACAGGTACCGGATCCCGCCCGTCTGCCGCGACCCATCCAGACCATGCGCCAGCGCGTTCGTCCGCGTGTAAAAGTCGTGGTTGTCCTGCGATTCGTTGATCCGCACACCCCACAAAATCACGCTGGGATGGTTCCAGTCCCGCCGGATCATGCGCCGCACATTGTCCACCGAAATGTCCTGCCACGGCTTCGGCCCAATGTGCTGCCAGCCTGGAATCTCCTCCAGCACCAGCAGCCCAATCTCGTCGCACGCATCCAAAAAGTGACGCGACTGCGGGTAATGCGACGTCCGCACGATGTTGCACTGCAGGTCGTTGCGCAGAATCAGCGCATCCTGCCGCTGCACCCGCGCCGGCATCGCCTGTCCCACCCACGGAAACGTCTGGTGCCGGTCCAGCCCATGCAGCTTGATCACCTTGCCGTTCAGGCTGAACCCCTGGTCGGTAAACATGGCCTCGCGAAACCCGATGCGCCGCGTCTCCTCATCCACCACCCGCGCTCCATCCATCAACTGCACCCGCACCGTGTACAGCTTCGGCTTCAGCAGCTCCCACAGCTCGATCTTGCCCAATTTCGCCAGCGTCACCGTCGCCTGCGGTGCATCCCCCGGTCCCAGCGGCAGCGCGCCAAGCGCCTGCCCCGCGTCCGCATTCGGGTAATTCTTTGCCGCCGGCAGCGTCGCCGGTCCGGTCGCACTCGCCACCACCCGCGTCCCGTCCAGCAGGTCGACCTTCACCTTCAGCGGTCCCGCAGCCTTCGCCGCCGGCGTCCGGTCCAGGAACGTCTGCACCACCACCGTCGGGTTCGTCAGCACATCCTTCGGCATCGCAAACACATTTTCAATGGAAAGCTGCGACACCAGCCGCAGCGACACCTCGCGATAGATCCCGCCGAACGTCAGGTAATCCACCTCGTTGCCGAACGGTGGAATATCCGCGCGCTCCGTGCTATCCACCTCCACCGCAAGCACGTTCGGCCCGCCGCCATAGTCCAGCATGTCCGTCAGGTCGAACGAAAACGGCGTGTACCCGCCCTTGTAGCTGCCCACCAGCTTGCCGTTCAGGTACACGGTCGTCGCCAGCATCACGCCTTCAAAATCCAGGAAAACGCGCTTCCCCTTGGCATCCGCCGGCAACTTCAACGGCCGCCGATACACCGACACAAACTGAAATGCCTTCTCGCTGAATCCATGCCACGGCAGCCGCACATTCGTATGCGGCAGGCACACCGAGGCAAACGCGCTGTCATCGAATCCCGCACTCCGCGCGTCAGCCGTCGCCGTATCGCGATACTTCCACCCGCGGTTGATGGGCAGAACCTGCCGCCCCGTTGCCGACACAGGCTGCGCCAGCAGGGTCGTGGCAAACTCGGGGGCAAGCGCGGCGCCAGCGGCCACGGCGGAGGACTTCTGCAGAAAACGACGACGATTCAGGCGTGTAGGCATATAGGCGGAAAGTATACCCGCCGGAGATGTAACCGCGCGACATGACGCTGGAAAAAGAAAACCCGGCAACCTGCCGGGCCTTCCTTTCCACTCCCGCCGGAAACGCTATCGCGTAGCAAACAAAGGTGCCGCCTCATTCGCGGTCGACAGCAGATACTTATGTGGATTCACCGCCACATTACGAATCTGCACCTCATAGTGCACATGCATGCCAGTCGTGCGGCCGCTGTTCCCCACATAGCCGATCACTTCGCCACGCACCACCTGTTGGCCCACCGAGCAGTGCAGCCCGGACATGTGGCCGTACACCGTGCGAATCCCATTGCCGTGATTCACGACGACTTCCGTGCCGTAGCCGTTGCCGACGCCGGCCTTTTCGACCACACCAGCGGCGGTTACATGGATCGGCGTCCCGCGCGGCGCGGAGATATCCAGCCCCTTGTGGAACTCACCCTCACCCGCGCCCAGAATCGGATCTTCCCGCTGACCGAACGGCGACGAAATCGGCCCGACCACCGGCCACAACGTGGGCACGTTCGGCCCGTTTGCAAGACCCAATCCACCACCAAAGCCGTTGCCCGCAGACCCAAATGCATCCAGCGGCGACGGCGCAAATGAACTCGCAATCTCCCGCGAAGCATCCCCGCTCATCGCCGACGCACGCAGCGCGTAAAACGTGTCCAGGCTCTTGTAATAATTCGGCGTCGTCAGTGCCCCATCGCCCGACCCCGGCGCAATCGCCCCACTCGCCACCGCAGTCCCGCTACTCTTCGCCTTGCGCCCGTGGAACAGGTTCTGCGCCGGCTTAGCTAGCTTGTTCGCCGTCAGACCATACAGTGCAGACACCTCGCTCGCCAGCGCCCCCAGCGACGCCGCCTGCACTTCCTTTTCCTTCTCCCGCGTTTCCAACCGGGCATAATCCTTGCGCAGCTGTTCGCGCTCCGTCCGCAGCTGGTTAAACCGCTCCGTCTTCAATAGCATGCGCGAGTACGAACCCGCCAACCCCGCAATCGTGAACAGCCCAACCACTGCCACCGTCAGAAACAGGTACACAAAGTGAATCGGCACCGGCACTTTCTTCAGCGTGCCATCCGCTTCCCGCGCAACAAGGACCACGTAATGCGATTTCTTCAAGATGGATCCTCTGGCAAAAAGTTGACCGCGTCCGATTCCGACACAACTCTTCCAGTCTACCCAGCCGTTTCGCAAACAGCAATGGTCGGACCCGTTTCCCATTTCACCCACTGCACACCGCGTATCCTGTGGCTGTGCCCTCGACAGAACACGGCGAACTCGGCCTGATCCGCACCATCCGCGCACGTGCAGCGACCAGCTCGCGCTCCGCCGCGCACAGGCTCGTCCGCGTCGGCATCGGTGACGACTGTGCTGTCCTGCGCCCACCCCCCGGCCACGAAATCCTCGTCACCACCGACTTCTCCCTCGAAGGCCGTCACTTCCGCCGCGACTGGCACCCCGCACGCTCCGTCGGCCACCGCTGCCTCGCCCGAGGCCTCAGCGACCTCGCCGCCATGGGCGCCCGCCCCCTCAGTGCCTTCCTCTCCCTCGCGCTCCCGGCAACTCTCCGCACCACACGAAGTGGCAGGCGATGGGTCGAAGCATTCCTCGAAGGCCTGCTCCATCTGGCCGAAGCCACGAACACCCCGCTCAGCGGCGGCGACACAGCCGCAGCCCCCGGCGACGCCATCCTCGCCGACATCGTCCTCGTCGGCTCCGCCCCCCGCGGCAAGGCCCTCCTCCGCAGCACCGCCCGGCCCGGCGACGCCCTCTACGTCACCGGCACCCTCGGCGGCTCCGCGGCAGAACTCGCCGCACTCAGCAAAACCCCGCGCAAGTTCCAGCAGGCAGCCCCCAACAACACCCACCCCCACCTCTTCCCCACACCCCGCCTCGCCATCGGCCAGGCACTTCTCCGCCGCGGCCTCGCCACCGCAGCCATCGACCTCAGCGACGGCCTCTCCACTGACCTCCACCACCTCTGCGAAGCCTCCAACGTCGGTGCAGTCGTCGACGCCGCAGCCCTCCCACTGCACCCGCTGGCCTCCCTCGACCTCGCCCTCCACGGCGGCGAAGACTACGAACTCCTCTTCACCGCCCGCCCCGCAACCCGCATCCCCCGCACCCTCGCTCAAACCCCGATCACCCGCATCGGCACCATCACGCAAGCAACCGGCGGCATCCGCCTGCAAACAGGCGAGCAAGCCCATCCACTCAAAGCCGCCGGCTGGGAGCATCACTTATGAGCACCATTCACCGCCACGGCGCGGACCACATCGACCACCCCGCCTGGTCTGCCCGCATCCTCCCCGGCCCGCCCCTCATCGCGCCCACCCGCGCCTTCACCTTCCCCTACAACGTCGTCGGCGAAGAAGACGCCCTCGCCCGCGGTGCCCTTTGGATCGACGTCCGCTCCCCCATCCATGGCAGTTTCCTCGCCCAGTGCGCCCTCGGCTTTGCCACCGGCGGCGTCGCGCACGGCCTCTGGCACCTCGGGGACCGCCTGCTCGCCGTCGCCGGTGGATACGCCTACGCGATCGACATCGCCTCCCCGCAGGCGACCACCCTTCTCCCGCTGCGTCCCGTCGTTGAAGTCCTGCCCACGCCCACAGGCGCCGCCCTCGCCGGCTACCACGCCGTCCTCGTCCTCGATGGCACCGACACCTGGCAAAGCCCGCCCGTCAGCTGGGAAGGCGTCACCCTTATCACCTGCGACGCCAACCTCCTCCACGGCATCGGCTGGGACATGACCACCGACGAGGAAGTTCCCTTCACCCTCGACCTCGAAACCCGCACCCTCCACGGCGGCGGCTACCGCGTGTCCGGTTCCCCATCCGCGTCCAGCGCATAAAACGAAAGCGCCGCATCCCCCTGCAGCAGCGTCCGCGTCCGCCGCAGCCGGCCGTACACCTCCAGCGGCGCAGCCTTCTTCGTGTGCTCCGCAATCACCACCGCCCCCGTCGCCAGCACCCGGCCCTCCCCCAGCGTCGCCAACGTCCGCGTGTACTCGGCGGCTTCCTCGTACGGCGGGTCCAGAAAAACCACGTCCAGCAAAACCCCCTCGCCCGCAAGCCACGTCAGCAGCGCAGCCGTCCCGCCACCCTCCACGGAAAACCCGCCCGGCACGCGCAATGTCCGCAGGTTCGCACGAATGGCATCGATCGCCGCGCGCCCCGTCTCGGCAAAATACACCTGCGCCGCGCCCCGCGAAATCGCCTCGATGCCCACCGCCCCCGACCCGGCATACAGGTCGGCAAACCGCGCGCCGGCCATGCGCGGTGACAGCACGTTGAATAGCGTTTCGCGCAATCGGTCGCTGGTCGGCCGCGTCTCCATCCCCCGCGGTGCCTGCAGCGGACGCGAGCGATACATTCCGGCAATCACACGCATCCGTGTTCCCCATCTGCTTGTGCGTCAGACATCATCCTGCGCAGGATAACTCGAACGTGCAGAACGCGATCAGCCCCACCGAGCCACACGCCCCCACTTCGCTACAATCACCCCATGCGCTCGCCGTCGTTTTCGCTGGGCAGAATCTTCGGCGTGGAGCTGCGGCTGCACCTGTACGCCATCGCCTCGCTCGTGCTGCTCCTGCTGTACGCCTCGATCGATGAGGTAAGCCTCGGCCGCGGCTTCCTCCTTTGGCTTCTGCTGTTTGCGGCCGTCGCCGTGCGTGAAACCGCGCGCGCCCTGGCCGCGGCGTGGGCCGGTCTCGACCTGCGCCGCCTCGTCCTTCTGCCCATCGGCGCCCTGCCCACCTATGCAGAAGGCGTGCCGCAGCAGCACCGCCACGAACGCCTCGTGGCGCTCTCCGGGCCGGTCGCCAACTTCGTCGCCGCGCTCACCATGGCGCTGCTCACCTTCTCCGCCACCTCGCAGGTCAATCTCTTCCAGTCCCACCTTATGGAGCCGCAACACCTGCTGCGCGCCGCCATCTGGATGCAGATCGTTCTAGGCGGCCTCCACCTACTGCCCGCAACGCCGCTCGACGCCGGCGTGCTCATGCGCCGGCAGTTTGTGCGCGTGCGTGGCGCGGCAAAGGGCGCAAAAGCCTCTGCCGGCCTCGGCCAGGCCATCGGCTGGCTGCTGGTCCTGGTCGGCTCCGTCTCGCAAGAGGTCGTCGTCATCCTCATGGGCGGCACCGTCCTGCTCACCGCGCAAACCGAAAGCCACGCCCTGCTCGCCAAGGACGCCGCCAAGGGCCTCACCATGCGCGACGTCATGCTGACCGAGTGGACCTCGCTCGACGCCAGCGACACCCTTGAAGACGCCGTGCGCCGCAGCACCCACTCCTTGCAGGAGGTCTTTCCCGTCATCCGCGGCCAGGTCGTCGTCGGCTCCGTCGCGCGCGCCTCCCTGCTCTTTGCCCTGCGTACGGAGGGCAATGGCTACGTGCAAAGCGTCATGACGCGCGGTGTCCAGTCCGCACAGCCCGACGCCCCCTTGGTCGGCACCGTGCAAACCGCCGCCACCGCGCGTCTCGGTGTCACCACCGTCATGCCCATTGTCGAAGGCGAGCGCGTCATCGGCATGGTCACGCCGCAGAATCTGCTGCACTCCATGGCGCTGCTCGGCCGCACCCACCGTCTGCTCGAACAAGACAAGGCACCCAAGCGACGCGGCCGCGATGACTGAGTCCGAACCGGGGGACGCCCCTATCGTGCAAGAAGCTCCCGGCACTGCCACTGCCGATCGGGCAAACTTCGATGCGGAGGAATTCGCGCTGCCGGAGCGACGCCGCGGCCCACTTGCGCCCGGCCTCTATCTGGTCGCCACCCCCATCGGCAACCTGGAGGACATGACCCTGCGCGGGTTACGGGTGCTGCGCGAAGCCGACCGCATCGCCTGCGAAGACACCCGGCAGACCGCCAAACTGCTCCACCACTTCGGCATCGGCACGCCCGTAGTCAGCTACCATCTGCACAACGAGCATGGTCGGGCGGCAGAACTCGTGGCCCTCCTGCAGGCAGGCCAGCGCATCGCCGTGGTCAGCGACGCAGGCATGCCCGGCATTGCAGACCCCGGCGAAGCCATCGTCGCTGCAGCCATCGCGGCCGGGATTCCTGTCTTCGCCATTCCCGGCGCCAACGCAGCCCTCGGCGCGCTGGTCAGCAGTGGGCTTTCGACGGAGCGGTTCACCTTCCGCGGATTTCTGCCGTCGAAGGCGGGCGAGCGGCGCACCGCGCTTGAAGCCGTGCGCGCCGAACTGACCGGTCCGGCAATCACGCAGGTGTTTTACGAGACACCGCACCGCATCGTCGACGCCCTCGCCGACGTCGCCGCCGTCTTCGGCCCCACCCATCGCGTCGTGCTCGCCCGTGAACTCACCAAACTGCACGAGGAGATCCTGCGCGGAACCGCCGAATCCGTCCGCGCAATGCTGCTCGCCCGCGACAGCACACGCGGCGAAATGGTGCTTCTGCTGGACGGATCGGTCACGGCTGCCGGAACCCTGGGCGGCAGTGTCGCGGAGGCAGTGCGAACCCTGATGAAGACCGAAGGCCTGGAGGAGGGCGACGCCCTGAAACGGGTGGCACGCGAGCGCGGCATCGGCAAAAGCGAAGCCTATCGCGAGTGGCAGCGAGCAAAAAAGCGGTAGCCCCGCCACGGCCTCCGCCGCAACCGCGCCCCCCCCAGCTGCATAGGTAGTGGTATTCGGTTCCGGAGAAAGTGGCTGCCCCAAAAGCGGTGCAACACCCCTTAACCTCAATCCATTGAATAATTTACGCCGAACCCCAGTCGAATGAACAACTTAACAGCAACGCTCAACGGAATGAGGAACTTAGCGCCTACGGATGGGGGGAGGGGGTACAAGCCCCACGCCGCCGTAGGATGAAGGGATGGCAAAGTCCGCTCTCGCCACACTTCCATTGAACCGCACCCTGCTGCCCACAGGCAGCCGCATTGCCGTTGCCGTGTCCGGCGGCGCAGATTCGACAGCCCTGCTGATCGCGCTGCACGCGCAGGCGGCGGAGCTTGGCATTGCCGTTTCCGCCGCACACCTGCACCACGGTCTTCGCGGCGCCGAGGCAGATGAGGACCGCGATTTCCTGCGCGACCTGTGCCGTGCCAGGGACATTCCGCTGATAGAAGCCGAGGTTAGCATTCCCGCGCAGCAGGCCGAGGCGGCGACCGGCAGCAACGGCATCGAGGAGCTCGCACGCAACGCCCGCCTCCGTTTTTTTGCCGGCATGCTCACCCGTGGGCAGGTCGACCTTGTCGCCACGGCCCACACCGCGGACGACCAGGCAGAGACGGTCGTCATGAAGCTGCTGCGCGGCGCATGGACCGAGGGTCTTGGCGGCATTGCCCCGGCTCTGGAAGTGGATAACACCGGCAGGCCGACCGGCACGGCTTCGGTGGGGCGCGTTGTCCGTCCGCTGCTGGGCGCAACCCGCGAGCAGGTCGTCGCGTACCTGAACAGCCTTGGTCAGCCATGGCGCGAAGACAGCAGCAACGCCAGCGGGGCCCACACGCGCAACCGCGTGCGTGCGCAGCTGATGCCGCTACTGCGCGAGTACAACCCGTCCATCGCCGCGACACTGGCGCAGACGGCGGAGCTTGCGCGCGAAGAAGAGGCCCGCTGGTCGGTGGAAAGCGCGCGGCTCTACACGCTGCTCGCCACGCCGGGTCGCCCCGTGCGCGGCGGTGGTCGCACCGTCGGCACCGGTGCAGAGGAACAGACGGTAGCGTTCGAGATTGAACGCCTCCGAGCGCTGGACCTGCCCAGCCGCCGCCGCCTGCTGCGCCTGGCCGCGCAGCGCATGGGGGTTGCGCTGACGTCGGCGGAAACGCTACGGCTGCTGCAACTATCTGGCATTGCGCCGGCAACGGCGCCACCCGACCCAACGATTGCGAGCAAGCCGAACAGCCGCCTGCAACTGCGAGACGGCCTGCATGCGGAGCGGAGCGTGCGGGAACTTCGCCTGGCGCGCAAAGGCTGACGGGTTGCAGGGTCTCGGCGGAGCAGCGCATTCACATAAATAAAGAATTCTTAACATTGGCACTAAAGTACCCGCGATGTGTACCGATAGAGAGTATGTGGAGGCACTCATCATGAAGCAGATCAATGGCATTGGATCTTCGGCGGTCACGGACGCGCAACTGGCACGCACGAGCCGTCAGGGCGTGACCTCAACCTCAACGACACCCCTGACGGCGACGCAGGGCTCGACGGCGGCGGCTTCAGCACAGCTAAGCGACGTCGGCCGACTGATACAGCAGAACGCCGGCGCGGACGACGTGCGGTATGAAAAGGTCGCTGCGATCCAGGCCGCCATTGCCGGCGGAACGTACAACGTTCCCGCGTCCGCAGTCGCCGACAAGCTGATGGAAAGCATGATCGGCTGAGAGCTTTTAGGCGAGTGCAAAGATCCGCGGAGCCGATGAGCCTGCAGCTCATGAAGCATGTAGGCCAAGGTTTGTTGGCGCACTGCTTTCCGGGGCAGGATGGCCTTTGATACCTTCGGTGGATGCCCACCCTACGGTTTGCCACCGCCGACGACGCGGAGAGGATTGCCGCGCAGCGACGCGCCATGTTTGCCGACAACGAGGTCGCAACACCGGAGCGGCTGGATTTGTTAGCCGCCGCGAACGTTCCGTGGCTGCGGGAGCGTCTGGAGAACGGGCGCTATGTCGGTCTACTGCTGGAAAAAGACGGCGTGTGCGTGGCTGGAGCAGGTATCTTCTTTGCGGATTTCCCGCCGCACTGGCTCGACCCGGAGCCGCTGCGGCCCTACCTGCTGAACTTCTACACCGCTCCCGAGGCGCGCGGTAAGGGCTATGCCAAGGTGCTGTTGCAGGCGGCGGTGACGCATTGCCGGCAGCGCGGATGCAGTGTGGTGACGCTACATGCGTCGAAGTTTGGCCGGCCAATCTACGAGAAGTTCGGATTTACCGGGACAAACGAAATGATGCTGCGGCTGGTGGAGGATGCGGCGGTGCTGTAGGTGAGCACGGAGACTTCGCGGGCTTGAAGCCACCCTGATAGCGCCCGGACGTCACTCAGCGGTCGGCTTTCGGCGAGCGCGAGAAGGATGGCTGGCCCGAGTGTCATCACCCCGGGGAGTTGTGACCCCGGGCGGTCGTGGCTAAGGTTACTTGGCGAGTTCTTCTTTCAGGAGAGTGGAGACGGTCTTATTATCGGCGTGGAGGCCGTCGGCGAGGATGCGCTGCTGAACGATGCGCATGGCGGGGCCCATATCTTTGGGGCCGGGCTTTTCGCCATCCCTGGTCATGTGGAGGATGGCGCCATGGATGACCTTGCGGATTTCGTCGTCGCTGGCCGTTTGCGGCAGATAGGCCGAAATCATGGTGAACTCTTCCAGTTCCTTGGCGGCGAGTTCGGGGCGGTCGCCCTGGGTGAACTGCTCGGCTGCGTCCTTGCGCTGCTTGAGCATGGTTTGCATAGCGGCGATCTCTTCGGCATCGGTAAGGGGTTCGCGCTTGTCGATTTCCTTACTTTTCAGGGTGGACTTGACCATGCGGAGGGTTTCGAGGCGCAGGGCGTCTTTGGCCTTCATGGCGGTGATGATGTCTTTCTCGATCTGCTGCAGGATGGCCATGTTGGGTGTTCCCTCTTGTGCGCGTGGTGCGTCAATTTCAGTTTAGATGAGACATGCGTCTGTGGCGGAGAGGTGGAGCGTCGGTACAATTGGGGGCATGATTCGTAAGGTTCGCTTGTTCACGCCCGGTCCCACGCCCCTGTTGCCCGCCGCGCAGTTTGCCATGGCAGCGGCTGACATGCACCATCGCACGCCGGAGTTTCGGGCGCTGTTTTTGAAGGTGCTGGCGCAGTTGAAGGAATTTGTCGGCACGAAGAACGATGTGGTGGTGCTGTCGTCGAGCGGCACGGGCGCGATGGAGGCGGCGGTAAGCAACCTGACGTCGCCGGGCGACCGGGTGCTGGTGCTGACGGCCGGTAAGTTCGGCGAGCGGTGGACGGCGCTGGCGAAGAACTTCAACTGTGCGGTGGACGTGGTACAGGCGCCGTATGGCGAGACGTTTTCGATCGACGCGGTGAAGGCAGCGCTGAAGCTGGAAACGCGCGCCGTGTTTATGCAGGCGACGGAGACCAGCACGGGTGCGCGCCACTGCGTGCCTGCCGTGGCCAAGCTGTTGAAGGACACGCAGAGCGAGGCGCTGCTGGTGGTGGATGCCATCACCGGGCTGGGCACGACGCACCTGGACATGGATGGCTGGGGCGTGGATGTGCTGATCGGCGGATCGCAGAAGGCGGTGATGATGTCGCCGGGTCTGTCGTACCTCGCCGTCAGTGAGCGTGGTTGGGATCGAATGGAGACGACGTATAACCCGCGCTATTACTTCGACCTGCGCAAGGAGCGGAAAAACGCGGTGAAGGGCGAGAGTGCGTATACGCCCGCGGTGTCGCTGATTGCGGCGCTGGGCGCGGCACTGGACTACATTGCGGCGCAGGCCGCGACAGCGGAGAACCCGGCGGGGTCGCTGGCGGAGGGACGCAAGAAGCTGGTGGAGAACGCCGAGACCATTGCGGCGATGACGCGGGCGGCGTGCGTGGCGATGGGCTTCAAGCTGTTTGCGCCGGACTGTCCTTCGGCTGCCGCAACCGCCGTGTTGGCGCCGGAAGGTGTGGACAGCGGCGTGATCTGCAAGGAGCTGAAGTCGCGGTTTGGCGCGACGATTACCAACGGCCAGGGCGAGATGCAGGGCAAGCTGTTCCGCATCGCGCACCTTGGATTCTTTGACTACATGGACACGATGGCCCTGGTGGCGGCGCTGGAGCAGGTGGTCGCGACGAAGCTGGCGCTGCCGGGGTTTGCCTGGGGCAAGGGGCTGGTAGCGGCGCAGGAGTTGTTTGCTTCGCGGGCACTGGATGCCGCGGCGACGCAGGCCTGCTTTTGCGGGCGCGCCGAGGGCTGCTGCTCGCTGGTGCACCCGGAGTATGGGGTGATGGATGTGAAGCCGGTGCACTAGGCACCTGGTCCATCCGAGATGCAACGGACTGCGTCACCTTTTGTGGGTGGCGCAGTCTATTTTGTGTGGGGTGTTGTGATCCTGGAGACGACGGAAGAGCGGGAGCCGATGACGCGGCGGGCGCTGATTGTGGGTGGGGCGACAGTGGCGACGACGGGATTGTTCTTCGTGGCTCATCATCCGCTGGACGTGGCGCGGGCGGCGACGCTGCGGGGCGGGCGGATGCCGGCTACGGTGAAGATTGTGTCGTTTGACGCTGCAGGGCAGAAGACCGGTGTGGGCGCGGTGGCGACGGTGCAGAAGCCGGATGAGGAATGGCAGAAGCAGCTGACGACGGCGCTGAGCTACAACGTGACGCGGCACAGCGATACGGAGCCGGCGTTTACCAGCGCGATGGTGGACGAGCACCGGGCGGGGTTGTTTCGGTGTATCTGCTGCGACACGGCGCTGTTTTCTTCGGAAACGAAGTTCGATTCAGGCACGGGGTGGCCGAGCTTTTGGAAGCCGATTGCGCGGGAGAATGTGAGCGAGACGACAGATGGGAGCTTCGGCATGGAGCGGACGGCGGTGAGTTGCCGGCGGTGCGATGCGCACCTGGGGCATGTGTTCGACGACGGGCCTCGGCCTACCGGGCAAAGATACTGCATGAATGCGGCTTCGCTGAAGTTTGTGGCGAAGGCGTAGCTACTTTTTGCCTTCGATTTCGCGGACGGTCTGGTTGCTCTCAACGTTGAAGAGGTGGCAGGCGAGGACGTCGGAGCGGAAGTTGGCGAAGGGGTGAAAGAACAGGCCAACACGAGCGTCACCGCTGCCGTAGAGATTCTTCGCGAGCCAGACGCCGTCACTCTGCGGGGCGAAAACGGCGTGCAGGAGGAAGCCCTTGTGGACGTTGGCGACCAGGCCGCCGCCGACCTTCACGTCGCGCACGCCGGTGACGTTAATGTCCTGCACGTGGCCGGTTTCTTCGTCGATGGACATGGTGCCGCGCATGGCGGCGATGATTTTCTGCGGGATGTCTGAAGACTTGCGGTCGGGGTCGTCGACCACGTCAAAGACGATGGTGGGGCGACCGGAGACCGCGACGCGACGGGCGTTGGCAAGTGTGGTCATGCGCAGGAAGTTGCCGGAGGAGAAGGTGTCCTTATCGCGGTTTTGTTTTTTCGCGGCTTTTTCGGCTTCTGTGATTTCCTTGCGGACGCGGTCGTCCTGCTTCTTCTTCGCGCTGTCGTCAAGGGGTTTGCCGTCACGCAACACCTCGCGCAGGATGGGTCGGCCGTTGTAGAAGAAGAAATCCTGCTCGAGGACGGTGGATTTTTTGACCTGGCCGCGCTTGTCGAGATCGTTTTGCACCTGATGCTCGCGGCATTCGTAGCGTTCGCGCTGCTCCGCGGTGCGGGCGTAGGTGGCGAGCGCGCGCTGGCGCAGTTCTTCCGGGTTGGGCAGGGGCTTTTGCGCGGTGACCTGGCGCGCCAGCAGGGCAAGCAGAACGGAGGCTGGGAGCGTGGATCGCATCGTGCGCTCATGGTCGCACATGCGGGGGATGCGCGTCAGTCCGGCCGGGGGTCGTTATACTGAGGGCACCCATGAAAATCGTCCTTGCCGAAAAAGTTTCGCCTGCCACACTTGCCGTCTTTCAACAGGAACCGTCGTGGACGGTGGTGACCCCCGACCAGATCAAGAACGGCCTGGAGGCCGAGCTTGCTGATGCCGATGCACTGGTGGTGCGCAGTGCCGTGCAGGTGACGGCGGCGCTGCTGGAGCATGCGCCCAAGCTACGGGTGATTGGCCGCGCGGGTGTGGGCGTGGACAACATCGATGCGCCGGCGGCGACGCACCGCGGCATTGTGGTGATGAACACGCCGGGCGCGAACGCGGTAGCCGTCGCGGAACTCACGCTGGGGCTCATGATCACGATGGCGCGCGGCATTCCCAGGGCGAACGCGACGATGCACGCGGGCAAGTGGGAGAAGAAGAGCCTGCAGGGCACGGAGCTACGCGGCAAGACCTTCGGCATCGTGGGGCTGGGCCGGATCGGCATCGAAGTGGCGCGGCGGGCACGGGCGTTCGGCATGAACCTGATCGCGTTCGACCCATTTGTGGCGCCGGTGATTGCGCGCGAAAACGGCGTGACGCTGGTGAGTATCGACCAGATCTTTTCCGAGTCGGACTACCTCTCGCTGCATGTGGGGCTGACGCCGCAGACGGAAGGCTTTATCAACCAGCACAGCATCGGCATTATGAAGAAGGGCGTGCGGATTGTGAACTGCGCACGCGGCGAGCTGATCAACGATGCGGCGCTGGTGGAAGGGCTGAAGAGCGGCAAGGTGGGGGGCGTGGCGCTGGATGTGTTTGCCGTGGAGCCGCTGAAGGATTCTCCCTACTACGGCATCGACAACGTGATGTTGACGCCGCACCTGGGCGGCTCGACCGACGAGGCGCAGGAGGCGATCGGCATCCAGCTGGCGCAGCAGGTGAGCGCATACCTGAAGAATGGCGTGGTCCAGAACGCGGTGAACGTGCCTTCGCTTTCACGCGAAGAATACGTCGAAGTCCAACCGTTTGTCGATCTTGCCGAGCGGCTGGGCGTGTTCCTGTCGCACTCCACGCCGGGGAACCTGGAGAACGTGGAAATTGCGTATGCGGGTCGGCTGGCGGCGAGCAAGACCGAGCTGATTCGCAATGCGCTGCTTGCGGGTGTGCTGAAGGATACGGAGCAGGTGAACCACATCAACGCCGGCGCGATTGCGGCAGAGCGTGGAATTCGCATTCAGGAAGATCGCAAGGAGTTTGCCAGCGGCGGCGCGGGAAGCGTGCTGAAGCTGGTGCTGCACAGTGCCGAGGGCGATGTGCGGGCAAGCGCGACGGTGCTGCATGGCAACTCGCCGCGGCTGCTTTCGCTGGATGGCATCGACATCGAAGCTCCGTTGAATGGGACGCTGGTGGTGTTGCGCAATCACGATGTACCCGGCGTGGTCGGGCGGATCGGCACGGTGCTGGGCGAGCATGGCATCAACATTGCGAATTTTGCGTTGGGGCGGAGCACGCGGTCACAACGGGTGCCGCAGGGCCAGGCGCTGGCGGTGCTGCAAGTGGATCCACGCACGCCGGCAGCCGCGGTCGCCGCTGCCGTTGAAGCGTTGCGCAAGGTGGAAGCCATTGCGAGTGTGCGGCTGGTGGAGTTGAGCCGGCTGGAAGCGCAGCCGCAGGCATAAGAAGAGAAGCCAAGAGCAGCTAAAAAGAGCCAGAGCATCTGAATGGCGCTGAAGTAGCAAAGCTTGAGCAGCTAACGAAGCTCGGAAAGTTACGCGACGATATGCCTTTGTATGAGTACCGCTGCACTGCCTGCAACCGGTTGACGGAGAAGCGGCAGAAGTTTTCCGACCCGGAGATCACCGATTGCCCGCACTGCGGCGGCAAGCTGGAGCGCACCATCACCGCGCCGGCAATCCAGTTCAAGGGCGGCGGCTGGTATGCGGATGGGTACGGGAGCAAGAAGCCGGCAGCGAACGGATCAGGGGAGAGCGGCGGAGCTCCGTCCGGTGCGGAGAGCAAGGGTGTGGAGGGCGCGAAGCCCGCGGTGGGTGGGGAGTCCTCCGGAAGTTCAGCGCCGGCACCTACAGCACCCTCGCCGGCAGCGGCACCCGGTGGCGGCAACTGAACCACTTCCAGTTCCTCCGATAAGTAAACAGCAGCTGTGAGGTTCATGCCTGCGCCCTTGCAGCTTTCTCTCCGCACTGTAGAAAGTGAATCCGTGTCCTAAACACGAGGCACGGGACACCCGGTTGTGCGACAACCAGAGATCAGGCTGTGCGGCGGCGGCGTATGAGGAGAAGGATGAGGGCGGTGCCGAGGACGAGGCCGATGTAGGTGATGGGTTGACCTAGGCCATGGAGGCCTTCGAGCTTGCCGGCAGCCCAGGCGGTGTGGGTGCGCTGGATATCTTCGCGCAGGCCGGGAACGGTGAGTTTGCTGTAGTCGGTGGTGGGGAGGGAGCCGAAGATGCGCTCGGGCGCGGGCGGCTTGCCCTCGGTGTCCTTGGGAATGGCGTTCATAAGCTGGAAGACTTCCTCGTCGGGTTGGTCGTGGAAGTACTTTGTTTGCGCGGTGTTGGGGTAAATGGTGGTGGTGCCGGTCATGTGCTGCTCGATGGCGGCGACAACGTCCTGGCAGACGCCCAGGGTGTAGTAGCCGCCGAAGGGCATGGCCGGGTGGGCGAGGTGCAGGTAGGCGTAGGCGCGGAGGAGCGAGCCGGTGAGGCGGGTGACCTCAACGGCGTCGGCGTTGCGGTACTCGTGCGCGTGGCGGCCCATGACCCAGGGCTGGTTGAGCTCGTCGTTGGTACGGAACTCGGCGCGGCCGTCGATACCGAAGTAGAAGGTGACATCGGCATTGATCTTCGGGCCGGAGACGATCCACTCGTACTCGGCGTGGGCGACAGGGGTGAGCAGCTTGCGGCGGCCGCGCCACCAGTGCTCGCGTGGGACCTTGAGGCCGGTGTCGAGGAAGAAGGGCATCTCGACGTCCTGGCCTGGTCCGCTTGCGGCTTTGTAGTGGAAGTGGCCAAAGTTGGCGAAGTAGCGGGCGTCGGCGACGGTAACGGTGTGGCCGGACTGTTGGAGGGCGGCGATGAGTTGCTGCGGGGTTTCGGCCTGCTCGCCATTGATTTCCGCAACGAAGTTAGCGGTAGGGTGGCCGTTTGGGGTGAAGCCGTTGAGCGCGAGTCGGTTGAGAACGGCGGCGAGGCGGGCGCTCTCGGCGTGCAGTGGGGCAAGCTTCGGGTCGGGACCGTCGCCATAGACCACGCCGCTGCCGAGGGATTTTTGGTCGGGTTGAAAGCCGGGACCGCTGGCGGGTTTGTCTAGCGAGATGTTGGAGGACTGGTTGAGTGGCCAGTTGCCCAGGTTGACCTTGATGCTGTCGGCGTCGGTCTCGATTCCCTGCTTGCGCAGGAGCGGCTCAGCGACATGGACGGTTTTGGTGATGCGCGCGATGGTCCAGCCAGGGAAGCGGTCGAGGCCCTGCCAGTCTTTGCCGAGAATGAGCTTCCGGAAGAGGTCGAAGAGCTGGGGGGTGAACGATGCGCCGGAGGCTGGATTTTGGCCGATCTGGGCGAGGAGTTTGTCGGTGAAGCCGGGCTGGGCGGAGAGCTCGGACATCATGCGGGAGAGCATGACGGTGTTGGGCGGGAGGGCGGCCATGTCGCGGGCGATGCGGTCGGCGGTACCGGTGCGGGTGGCGCAGGCGGCGAGAAGGAGCAGCGGGGTGAGGCGGAGGAGGTGGAGGGGGTGCCGCATGGGTGGTGTAGATGCGAAGAATAGTTTTTTTGTCGCGTCTGAGGTAGGTCAAGCCTTTTCTCGGCGTTCAGTAGCCAGAAGATATAGGCCGATACAGCCAGCAACAACTGGGACAAGAAACGTGAGCAACCAGATCGCTGTACTTTGTACGGCGGCAAGCCCTGTCGGAGCAGGACGAATGCGGCGGGGCATGCCGAGATATCCGATCAGGGAGAACGAGAACGGAAAGAAACTCATCGCTAGTGCAAGGGGCGACACAGGGAGCGAGCCGAGGAACAGGAGAGTGGCGGCGGCGACGGCCGCTTCCGGATGGCGGACGACGCAATGCCTTGTACGTACACCAAATACTTACGCCTAAGCAAAGGGGAGGACCGAAACAAAGGAGAAAGGTGCCCGGCTCGTGCAGAAAGTGGTCACGGCCGATCCAACCGAGCCCACCGAAGAGGAAGCATTGCAACGCAGCGCAAAGTGACGCCGCACCACTGAGCAATAAAGTGAGTGCGCGCTCCGCATTCCTGGCTCGACGGGAACTCATGCGGCGGTGAGTTTTTTTAAGACGAGTTCGTTGAGGAGGGCGGGGTTGGCCTGGCCTTTGCTGAGGCGCATGACCTGACCGACGAAGAAGGCGCTGACGGTGGTTTTGCCGCCTTTAAATTGCTCGAGTTGTTTGGGGTTGGCGGCGATGATTTCATCGATCATGGCCTCGAGCGCGCCGGTGTCGGAGATCTGTTCGGGCTTTTCGCGGTCATAGACGGTTGCGAAGTCTTCGTTGTTGGCGAAGGCGGTGTCGAAGAGGCCTTTGAGCTGCTTGGACGAGAGCTTGCCGGATTCGAGCAGGTTGGCGGCCTGGACGAGGCCGGCCATGGAGATGGGGCTCTGTTCGAGCGTGAGATTCGCCGCGTTGAGGCGGCCCATGAGTTCCGCGAGGAGCAGGTTGGCGAGGCGCTTGGGGGACTTGGCCTGTTTTGCGGCGGCTTCGAAGGTGTCGGCGAAGGTGCGGGAGGCGGCGATGGTGGCGGCGTCCTGCTCGGTCAGCGCGTAAACCTCCTGCAGGCGCTTGCGGCGCTTTTCGGGGAGTTCGGGCATGCGGGCGAGGATGCTGTCGCGCCAGGCGTCGTCGACGGTGAGGGCGGGCAGGTCGGGCTCGGGAAAGTAGCGGTAGTCGTGCGCGGCTTCCTTGCTGCGCATGGAGTAGGTGCGGCCCTCGGCGGCGTTGTAGAGGCGCGACTCCTGCTGGACGCGCGCGCCGGATTCGACGACCTCGATCTGGCGTTCAATTTCGTAGTTGATGGCGTCGCGGATGTAGCGAAAGCTGTTGACGTTTTTGACCTCGGCCTTGGTGCCGTACTCGGTCGCGCCTTTGCGCATGACGGAGACGTTGGCGTCGCAGCGGAGGGAGCCTTCTTCCATGTTGCAGTCGGAGACGCCGGTGTAGAGGAGGATTTCCTTGAGCCGGGTGAGGTATTCATAGGCTTCGTCGGCGGTGCGCAGGTCGGGCTCGGAGACGATTTCAATGAGCGGTGTGCCGCAGCGGTTGAGGTCGATGTAGGTGCGGGTGGAGCTGTCGGCGAAGCCGTCGTGGATGGACTTGCCGGCGTCCTCTTCCATGTGGAGGCGGGTGATGCCGATTTTGCGCACGCCGGCACCGGAGCCGGGGAAGTCGGAGGGGACGATCAGGTAGCCGTTCTCCGCGAGGGGTTTGTCGAACTGGGAGATCTGGTAGCCCTTGGGGGAGTCGGGGTAGAAGTAGTTTTTGCGGGCGAAGACGCTGGTGGTGTTGACGGTGCAGCCGATCGCCGCCGCCGCCAACGTCGCGAACTCCACGGCCTGCCGGTTGAGCACGGGCAGCGCGCCGGGCAGGCCAAGGCAGACGGGGCACGTGTGAGTGTTGGGGTCGCCGCCATAACGGTTGACGCAGCCGCAGAAGGCCTTGGTGTCGGTGAGCAGCTGCACGTGTACTTCAAGGCCAATGACGGGCTGGTACTGGTCACGGATTGCGGGCGAGAGCAGGGTCGAGGTCGACATCGTGTTCAATTTTAGAGCGTTTGGGTCAACTTTGCGGATTGGTTACTTGCAGCGACCAACCGGTGTGGTGTATCTCTTCCGCATACTGTTTTTGTGCTGTGACTCGTATGCCTTTCCCCTGAGCACGATAAGGGCGACGAGAGTAGGTTTGCTGGAGTGCTCTGTGAGGCTTTCTGCGTTGGCTGGTCGAGTAGGCATCGTGTTGCTGCTGGTGCCACTGCCTGTGTTTGCGAAGGATACCGTGCCCGATTGGGTGAAGCAGGCTGCCGCGCAGACGCTGCCGAGCTACCCGGCGCGCACGGATGCAGTGGTGCTGCTGGACGACCACACCTACACCATCGGCGCGGACGGGACGAAGACCGAGCACGTGCGGAGGGTGGTGAAGGTGCTGCGGCCGCAAGGGCGCGAGTACGGGCAGTTGACGGCGGCGTTTTCCGATTCGGAAAAACTGAAGTCGATGCACCTGTGGAGCATTGGCGCGGACGGCCACGAGTACGCCGTGCGGGACAACGAGATGAGCGACCACGGGTATGGCGAGGGCTTCATCCTGTACAGCGACATGCGGTACCGCAGCGCGGTGATTCCGGCGATGGGACCGGGCGCGGTCACGGCGGTGGAGTACGAGCGGCAGGGGCGACCGTATGAGAACGACATTCTCTGGATCCCGGAGGAGGAGATTCCGGTGGCGACGGAGCGGCTGACGCTGCAGTTGCCGCCGGGCTACACGTACAAGGCCGCGTGGAAGGACAAGCGGGCAACCGCGCCGGTAGACCTGGAAGCGGGCAAGACGCTGTGGGAGGTGAAGGACCTGCCGCCAATCCGGCTGGAGGACACGGAGATGCGGCCGGGCTGGTTGAGCCTGGCATCGCGGCTGGATGTGTTCTATACCGGGCCGGGCCAGGTCGTGCCGAAGACGGCGATGCGCGGCGACTGGCAGGACATTGGCGAGTGGTACGAGGCACTGGCGCAGGGCCGCAACCTGCCGGACGCGACCATTGCAGCCAAGGCGCAGGCGCTGGTGCAGGGTAAGACGGAGTTTCGCGAGCGGGTGGAAGCCATTGCAAACTTCGTTCAGCAGCAGATACGGTATGTGGCCATCGAGGTGGGCGTGGGCGGCCATCAGCCGCACGCGGCGGCCGACATTTACCGCACGCTGAGCGGCGACTGCAAGGACAAGGCGACGCTGCTGAGCGCGATGCTTCAGGCCGTCGGCATTCACAGCACGTGGGTGATGGTGGATACCCATCGCGGCGTGATCGACGCGGGTGCGCCTTCCATCATCGGCAACCACATGATTGGCGCCATCGAGTTGCCGGCGGACTACAAGCCTGCCGCGATGTTCAGCGTGGTGACGACTGGGCACGGGAAGCGCTGGCTGCTGTTCGATCCCACGTGGGAGAAGACCCCGTTTGGCCAGATTGAGCGGGAACTGCAGGGGAGCGATGCGCTGTTGGTGGATGGCGCGGACTCTGCGGCGATCCGGATCCCCGTCTTGAAGCCGGAGCAGAACCACATTGAACGCGCGTCGAAGTTCGCGCTGGCGGCGGATGGGTCACTGACGGGGACGGTGCATGAGACGCGCGGCGGCGATATCGCAAGGGAGCGGCGCTACCTCTTTACCGAAGAGGATGCGCGGCAGCAGCAGAAGTTTTTCGACCGGCTGACGTCGCGGGATCTGCTGAACTTCCAGCTGGCCGACCTAAAGACGGCAAATGTGCGCGACCTGGACAAGGACCTGCAGATTGACTACACGCTGAAAGCCGAGCACGTGACGCAGGAGGCCGGGCCGCTGGTGATGGTGCGGCCGCGGGTGGTCGGGTCAGAGGGATTTGCGGTGGATCGCGCGGAGGCTGGGCACAGGCGGACGGTGGCGATCAATCTGGGAGAGACGCGCGAGATTCACGACGTGTGCGAGATTACGCTGCCTGCCGGGTTTGCCGCGGATGAGCTGCCGCCGGCGGTGTCGGTCGACATGGGTTTTGCCGCATACAAAAGCAAGGTGACGGCGGACGCGGGCATGATGCGTTACGAGCGGACGTTTACCGTGCGAGAGATTGTGTTGCCGGCCGAGCGGTACGCGGACGTGGAAAAGTTGAGTTCCGTCATTGCGACCGATGAGGGCAGCAGTGCAGTGCTGAAGCGCGCGAAATAGAGGTGTTGCTGCGGCTTCCATGTGTTGTTGTTTGACCGATTTGATTTCTGCCGTTGGAGTGCTCCATGAACGTACGCCGATTTGTCTTCGCCGCCCTCCCTTCTCTGCTGCTCTTCGACTGCGCTCTGCGCGCGCAGCAGTGGATTGCGCCCACGCCGGAGGAGCTTTCGATGAAGTCGCTGCCAGACGTGCCGGATGCGAAGGCGGTCGTGCTGTATCGCGATGAATTGACGGACGATGACAACCACATGCGGTCGCGGTACATGCGCATCAAGATTCTGACGGAGGCCGGCAAGGACCTGGGTGATGTGCGGATCGCGTTTGACCAGCGCAGCGACGGCGATGGATCGAACGTGAGCGAGATTGCGGGGCGGACCATTCAACCGGACGGGACCGTGGTGCCGTTTACCGGCAAGCCGTACGAGAAGATTGCGGAAAAAGGCAACGGGTACAAGCTGGCGTACAAGGTGTTCAGCATGCCGGCGGTGCAGGTGGGCAGCATCATTGAATACCGCTACAAGCAAAGGTGGGAGGATAACCGGTTTCGCAGCCCCGACTGGGAGATCCAAAGCGACCTTTACCTGCGCAAGGGGCATTTTCTGTGGAAGCCGACAGACAAGGAGCTGGTGAGCCAATCCCGCGGCGGCCATGAGAACACGACCAACATGCTGGTGTGGGACAAGGCGCTGCCAAAGGGGGTGGACCTGAAGAGTACACGGATGCCCAACGGGCGCCTGCTGCTGGAGGTCAACGTCGAGAATGTGGCGCCGTTTGCGCTGGACGAGTACATGCCGCCGTATCAAAATGCCGCGTACCACGTGCATTTTTATTACACGCCGTATCGGACGCCGCAGGAGTTCTGGAAGACGGAGGGCGGGTACTGGAGCGCGGATTCGAACAAGTTCATGGGCTACGGCATGATGTCGAGCGGCAGCGTCTTTGTGCGGCAAGCGGCGATGGAGGCGGTTGCCGGCGCGACGACGGAGGAAGAGAAGGCGCGCAGGCTGTATGCACTGACCGGCCGCATTGAGAACACGGACTTTTCGCGAGAGCACACACAGGCGGAGAACAAGAGCCAGGGCGTGAAGGAAACGAAGACCGCCGAAGATGTGCTGCGGCTGAAGCGGGGTACGAGCGACCAGATTGCCATGACGTATGTGGCGCTGGCGCGGGCCGTGGGGCTGAATGCGTCGCTGATGGTGGTGAGCGATCGTCGCTATCAAACGCTGAACGCGAACTGGCTCGATTTTTACCGGCAATTGAGCGATGACATTGCCATTGTGAACTACGGAGGAGCCGACCATTTTCTGGACCCGGGAAGCCCGTTCAGCGCATTTGGACACCTGCAATGGAACCACACCATGAGCGGCGGTGTGCGGCAGCAGGGCAAGGAGACGACACTGGCACCGACACCCGGCGAAGGCTATAAGGCTTCGCGGACCGCACGCGTAGCGGACCTAAAGCTGGATGACGCCGGCCACGTCACGGGAACGGTAACACTGACCTATACGGGTAGCCCGGCAACGGAGTGGAGGCAGGCGGCCCTGCGCACCGACGAAAATGAAGTGAAGCAGAAGCTGAGCAAGCGGCTGGAAGAGATGATGCCGGGAGGGACCGAGGCCAAGGTGACGGAAATGGTCGGGCTGAAAGGAGACGAGGCGCCACTGAAGGTGACCTACAGCGTGAGTGGAACATTGGGATCGATGGCCGGGTCGCGCGTGGTGCTGCCCAGCGATGTGTTCGTCAGCACCAAGGCGCCTGTCTTTCCGCACACGCATCGAGACCAGGCGGTGTATTTCCCCTATGCGGAGATGGTGCAAGACGCGGTGCGTGTGACGTACCCGGCAACGTTTACGGTCGAGGCGGTACCGGGCGATCAAAAGCTGCAGTACAAGCAGGGTGCGGCGTATGCGGTGAAGTCGAAGGTGGCGGGCAATGCCGTAACAGTGTGGCGGGACCTCACGGTGGCGGAGTTTTACTACCCGCTGGAAGACTTTGCGGAATTGCGGAAGTTCTACACCGACTTTGAGCACATGGACCACGGGTCGATTGTGTTGAAGCGCGTGGCGACGGAGAAGGCTTTGGTGGAAGCCAAATAGGGCGCTGAATCGTGGTCGGCGTGAGACGCCGCGCCAGGTGGAGGGGCGTCGTTCGTTAGACTGGTAGAAGCATGATTCTGCCTTTTGTACGCGAAACTGTTGGTGAGTTGGAACACACGGATGCCTTTGAACGGGTGCGTCGGCACCTGAGTGGTGGCGCCAGTCGCCGCCTGGTGAGTGGGCTGACGGCGACGGCGCGGGCGCTGTACCTGCCGCTGATGGTGCGGGCGACGGACGCACCGGCACTGATCCTGGTGAGTGACAACAAGGCGGCGGAAGCGCTGCACCAGGCGCTGAACGCGACGTGCGAGCTGACGGGTGCGCTGCGGTGCGAGGAAGTGTTGCGGCTGCCGGCGCATGATGTGCTGCCGTTTGAGAACCTGTCGCCACATGCGGAGATTCAGGAGCAGCGGGCGGCGACGCTGTGGAAGATGTGCAGCGGCAAGGCGCGGGTGGTGATTGCGCCGCTGGAATCTGCTTGTATGCGGTTGTTTCCAAAGGACTACTACGCGGGCCTGGCGCTGGAATTGAAGCGAGGCGAGGAATACGACACGGACATGCTGCTGGCGCACCTGCTGGAGGTGGGCTACACGCGGGTGGACGTGGTGGAGATGCCGGGGCAGGTGACGCTGCGCGGCGGGATTATGGATGTGTATTCGCCGGAGATGGAGCGGCCGGTGCGCATCGACTTCTTCGGTGACGAGATTGAGAGCATGCGGCGGTTTGACCCGGAGACGCAGCGGTCCGCTTCGGCGGTGGATGCAATTACGCTGCTGCCGCTGACCGAAACGCCGGTGACCGACAAGCTGCTGGGTGCGGTGCATGCGCGGCTGGTGCGCGGCGGTGCGGCGGGTGCGGAGCTGGAGGGTGGCGAGGAGCCGCGCGAGATCCAGAGCAGCTATGGAAACGTTTCCGTGTTCCCGGGGTGGGAGTTTTTCGCGGCGGTGGCGGGCGCGCATGCGACACTGCTGGACCTGATGGGGCGCGGAACGCGGGTGTTTGTGGAAGAGCCCGCGATGGTGAAGAACCAGGGCGAGCGGTGGTGGAACAAGATCGAGCAAAGGCACGAGCGCAGCGGCATCGGATCGCTGATCGGGCCGGAAGATCTGTATATCTCGCCGTGGCACCTGGACGACCTGGTGCGCGGAACGCCGGGCTGCGACCTGGACCAGCTGGGCGCGGTTGACATCCTTGACGTGGATAACTCCGCGATGACGGAAATCAACTTCTCGACGCGGCCGACCATGAAGTTCCATGGGTCGATTCCGGCGATGGTGGAGCAGATCAAGACGTTGATGAAGGGCGATACGCGCATCCTGATTGCGGCCGCCAACCAGGGAGAAGTCGAACGTCTGGCGACGCTGCTGCAGGAATATCAATTGCCGTATCGGCTGGGGTCAAAGGCGCAGACCAGCAGTGGAAGCGCGACGGTGTATGACGAGTCGAGCAACACGCGCAGTGAGGTCAACACGCCGGTGATTTTAAAGGCGGCGATCGCGAATGGCGTACAGGTGCTCGACATCGAGAAGCGCACGGCCGGGATGCTGGTGCTGTTTGGCGCGCAGGACCTGAACGACGACGCCGATGTGCAGGCGCGACCGGTGGCGAAGAAGTCGAAGACCAGCGCGTTCATTTCGGATTTTCGCGACCTGACCGTTGGCGATTACGTGGTGCACGTGGAGCACGGCATCGCGCGGTACATGGGGCTGCGCGTGCTGGACGATGGGTCCGGGCTGGAGCTGATGATCCTGGAGTTTGCGGAGCAGGCCAAGCTGTATGTGCCGCTGACGCGGCTCGACCTGATCCAGAAATACCGCAGCAGCGATGGCGGCCCCGCGCCGGAGTTGAACCGCATGGGCGGCGTGGCATGGGCCAAGACGAAAGCCCGCGTGAAGAAGGCGATGGAGGATATGAGCGGCGAGCTGCTGAAGCTGTATGCGCAGCGGCAGTCGGCGCTTGGGTACTCCTACTCGCCGGATTCGACGATGATGCGGGAGTTTGAAGAGGCATTCGACTTCAACGAGACGGACGACCAGCTTTCGGCGATCGCGGACATTAAGCGCGACATGGAAAGCACCCAGCCGATGGACCGGCTGCTGTGCGGCGACGTGGGCTACGGCAAGACGGAAGTGGCGATGCGCGCGGCGTTCAAGGCTGTTGGCGACTCAAAGCAGGTGGCGGTGCTGACGCCAACGACGGTGCTGGCGTTCCAGCATTTTCAGAGCTTCAAAAAGCGGTTTGCGCGCTTCCCTGTCCGGGTGGAGTTGCTGTCGCGGTTCCGCACGGCGAAGGAACAGAAGGCGATTCTGGAGGATGCGGCGGCGGGCAAGGTAGATATCCTGATCGGCACGCACCGGTTGATTTCGAAGGATGTGGCGTTTCAGGACCTGGGGCTGCTGGTGATCGATGAGGAGCAGCGGTTTGGTGTGCGGCACAAGGAGAAGCTGAAGCACCTGCGGGCGCACATCGATGTGCTGAGCATGAGTGCGACGCCGATTCCGCGGACGCTGCACATGAGCCTGCTGGGGTTGCGGGACATGAGCGTGATCGAGACGCCGCCGAAGGACCGCATGGCGATTCAGACGGTGGTGGCGAAGTTCGACGAGAAGCTGCTGCGCACGGCGCTGGAGTTGGAACTGGAGCGCGGTGGACAGGCTTATTTTGTGCACAATCGGGTGGAAACGATTTACGAAATGGCGTCCAAGATTCGGGAGCTGATGCCGCAGGCGCGCGTGATTACGGCGCATGGCCAGATGGGCGAGGGCGAGTTGGAGCGGGCCATGCTCGCCTTCATGAATCACGAGTACGACGTGCTGTGTGCGACCAGCATTATCGAAAATGGGCTGGATATTTCGAAGGCGAACACGATCGTAATCAATCGCGCGGACCGGCATGGGTTGAGCGAGTTGTACCAGTTGCGTGGGCGCGTGGGCCGGTCGGATCGGCGGGCGTATGCGTACCTGCTGATTCCGCCGGAGAACGAGTTGACCGAGGTGGCGCGGCGGCGGCTGGCAGCGTTGAAGGAGTTCAGCGACCTGGGCGCGGGCTTCAAGATCGCGGCGCTGGACCTGGAACTGCGCGGCGCGGGCAACATGCTGGGCGGCGAGCAGAGCGGGCACATTGAGGCCATCGGCTTTGAAATGTACACGAGCATGCTGCAGGAGGCGGTGCGCAAGATTAAGGGCGAAGACCAGGAGGAGCGGCCTGCCGTGACGCTGAACCTGGGCGTTTCGCTGCGCATCGATGCGGCGTACATCAGCGAAGAAAACCAGCGGCTGCGGATGTACAAGCGGATCGCGGGGGCGACCGAGTCCACGACACTTGCCGACGTGCGCGCGGAAATGATGGACCGTTACGGCGAGCTGCCGGAATCCGTCGAAAACCTGCTGCAGGCGGGCGAAGTGCGGCTGCAGAGCGAGAAGCTGCAGATTGCGCAGGTGGACCGGAAGCGGGTGCAGTTCGACGAGGGCAAGGTAAAGGTGTTCCGCGAGATGCTGCTGATCAAGTTCGATACGAAGGCGAAGATTGATCCGGGGATGCTGATGAAGCTGGTGTCGCGGAATACGAAAAAGGGCGCGACGTTTACGCCGCAGGGGGTGTTGCGGTGGCCCTTATCCGGTGCGGATGCGGCAACGGTGTTGGCGGAGACGAAGACCTTGCTGGAGGAGTTGGAGGTTCGGCCGGTGGCGGCTTAGAGGCGGAAGCGTTGCGGCGTCATGCTTCAGCGGCCGGCGGAACTGCCTCTCCTCCGCCGAAGCTGCGGAACAACGCTACGACGCGATCAGAGGCATTCGGCGCATAGAACATTTCCGTGTTGGCCATTGTGTCTTGCGTCATCTGCTGCATGCGGGCAAACATCTCTGCCTCGTAGGCACGGATCGCGGCAAAGGGCGTGTCTTCGTGAAGGAGAAGCTGTGACAGCACCAGAGCGTCAAGCATCGCCATGTTGACGCCTTCGCCTGCGTACGGTGGCATGACATGCGCGGCATCGCCGATCAACGTGACATTGGGCCTGGATTGCCAGTGCTGATCCGCCGGGCAGACCAGGAGCGGACGCCAGATCATGGACACGGCATGTCGGAAGAGGGGTTCCCATATCTCGCTCCAGCCCGGGAAGTTGGCGTGAAACCAGGCGACCCGCTGCTTCGATTCGCGTGCCTTCTCAAGGTTCTGCCGGATGACGGGATCGTGTGTCTTTAACCCCGCATACAGCAACACACTCCCGTCAGGCTTGGTGCCCATGCCGATCGTCCGTTCTCCGCCTAAAGCGATCAAGGCGGACCCGCCGAGGAGATCCCACAACGCGGGTATTGCCTGCTCTGCGGCGGGAACGAGGCCCTCTACAAGCGAGACACCGACATACTGGGGCCGGATCGTTGTGACCAGCTCACGCAGCCGGGAGTTCGCTCCGTCGCTGCCGATGGCAATGTCGGCCAATGCGGTGTTTCCTTTGGCGAAGCGAAGAAGCACCTGCTCGCCTTGCATCTCCGCTGTGTCGAGCTTGCAGTCCCACTGCACGGTGCCGGGCTGCAGGGAGTCGAGCAGAAGATCACGCAATGGCCCGCGCTCAATCTCAGGACGCTTGCCTGCGCCGGACATTTGGCGGGCGTGATCGTGAAGAACTTTGCCATTCGCATCCGTAAGGCGAAGACGTGCGAGGTCTGCCCGGTGATTGGCCCAGAACGCCTCGATTAATCCGGCGGCCTCGAGCGCCGCTAAGCCAGAATCTCCGTGGAGATCGAGGGCGCTACCCTGGACCCGTGCCTCGCGGCTCGCATCACGCTCATAGACTGTGACCTGAGCACCATTCTGTTGCAGCAAGCGGGCAAGCGTGAGGCCGCCTGGACCTCCGCCGACAACTGCGATCTCTTTTCGGTCAAGAGCACTCATACCGACTCTTATACCTTGGAACTCACTTAAGGCCGCTGTTGCTGCGTGACTTTCGTGGCGGCTTCGGTTTTGCTTTGGGCGCCGGTGTAGAGGAATTGGGCGCCGATGATGAAGAGCCAGATCCAGAGGACGAAGCGGAGGGGGCGGCGAGGGACCCAGCTCGACACGACGGTGCCGAGGATGACCCCGGCGAGGCCGCCGATCACCAGGTGCTTGAGCAGGTCGGAGTTGGTGCCGTGGAAGAGACCGTGGGCTCCGGAGCCGATGAGCGAAAGCAGGAAGCCGAAGAGAATGTCGGTGCCCACGACGGTGGTCGGGGTGAGCTCCGTAAGGCTGAGGAGGGCTGCGGTGCCCAGCGCGCCGGCGCCAGCGGAGGAGAAGCCGACCTCTGCGCCGACCGGGAACATGAGGAGCGTGAGCCAGGGGCTGCGGTCGCGGGTAGGGCGGGTGTCTGCTTCTTTGCGGAAGGAGAAGGTGATCTGCCAGATGGCGGTGAGGACGAGGACCGCGCCGAGAATGGTGTTGAGGATGACGGGCGGGTGGTTGTGCGCCATGGTCCGAAGCAGGTAGCTGCCGAGCAGCACACCGGGGACGCCGCCGAGGAGCATGAAGCCGAGGGTGCGCCACGAGACGTGTTTGCGGGCGATCTGTGACGGAACCAGCACAAGCTTGACGGCGGCGGAAAACATAAGGCCGGTGGCGACGGCCATGGGTGCGGGTACGCTCAGAAAAAGGATGAGCATGGGCGTGGTGATGGTGCCCGCGCCAACGCCGGTGAGCGCGATGAACATGGCGATGATAAAACCGATCAGGTATTCCAAGCGGGCCTCTGGTGGTGCGTGCGCGAAACGGTGCCGCGTTTGCCTGTGATCGAAGTGCCTTGCCGGGTGCAAGCGGTCTGGTGTTCGGTGCGAAAAGCAAATTGCTCCGCTTCGCTACGGAAGGACCAACAAGTCGCTCCGAGTGGACGGACAATTTGCTCCCGAGGGCGGAGGAGGCAGACCGCCTTGTTTCGGAAGGACGAGTGACTTGCGGCGGTGTTGCCGATTGCTCTAGGTCTGGGCTTCGGTCTGGACGTCGATAGGGACGAGTTCGTGCTGCGCGGAAGGCGTGGGGGCGGCGATGTGGATGCCGCACTCGACCTTTTTGCCTGCCCACCGGCCGGAACGTGGATCGTTCGGGTCGGTCGGCAGGGTGGTACATGGCGCGCAGCCGATGCTGGTGTAGCCCTGGGCGTAGAGGGGCAGCAGCGGGATATGGAAACGTTCGCAAAGGGTCCAGATGTCGCGGGTGGACCAGTCGGCGAAGGGGCTTAACTTGCGCACGGTGATGCCGCTGGGGAGGGCGAAGTCGGCCACTTCTTCCAGCACGGCGCGGCTGCGGGCCTGTTCACGGCGCAGGCCGGTGAGCCAGAGGTCGTAGTTGCCGACCGCGTTGAAGAGCGGCACGACCTTGCGGAGTTTGCAGCACTGGTCGGGTTCGGTGGCGTAGAGGGGGCCGTGTTCGGCTTCCTGCTCTTCGACGCTGCGGACGGGGGTGAGATTGGTGAGCTGGAGGTTCCAGTCACGGGTGATCTCGTCGCGGTAGTGGAGGGTTTCGGCAAAGTGGTAGCCGGTTTCGAGGAAGAGAACGGGGATGTTTGGGCGCAACTTGAGGACGAGGTGGAGGAGGAGAACGTCCTCTGCCTGGAAGGAGCAGGTAAGGCTCGCCGTGCGGTTTTCGGTGAGTTCGGCGGCGAGGAGGTGCTGGACGTGGGCGAGCTTGGCGTCCAGTTGGCCGGCGTAATCCGCGATGGGAGCGTCGACAGTAAGGTTCAGGAGTTCGCTCATGCCTGGCTCCTTGTGAGAACGCCGATTGCGCGGAGGTGGTCGAGGACGGCTTCGGTGGTGGTGAGGCTGAGCAGGCGGTTGTCGAGGACGGTGCTGCGGGTGATGGCGGCGGAGGTGGTGAGGACGATGGCACCGGCGTCGAGCAGGGCTTCGATGGCGGGCTGCGATGGGGATTGCGGGCGAGCGATGAAGGTACCCATCTCGAAGAGAGTCCGTTCGGTTTCGTCGAAGAAGGCGGGGTCACCGGAGAGGTGGAGGTGGGCGGCGGTATGGCCCCATTTGGCGGCGCGGGTCTCGGAAGTGATGGCCTGCGGCGTGTCGCCGGGTTGGACAGCGGATTCCTCCGCTTCGCTGCGGGAGGGTAAGGGGTTGCTGCTCACGCTGCGGACCATGCCGGCGGCGACCGTGGCGTTGGTTTGCGGGTCGATGAGGACGAAGCTGCCGGTGGTGCGGTTCGACGCGTAAGGGTCGAGGGCGAGGGGCTGTGCGGTTTCGAGGTCGACCGTGCCGATGCTGTTCAGGCCCAGCGTGGTTTCAGGCAGGCGGTCGAGGGTGGTGGGGTCGAGCAGGTAGTTGAGCTTCGCAATGCGGGTGGTGACGGTGCGGCTGGTGTGTTTGAGGAGGTACTTCGCCGTGAGGTCGAGCGGGATTTCGTCCATCCAGACGAGGGTCGCGGTGAAGTTCGTGGTGGAGGTTGCGGGTGATTCCGGAGCGACGAGGAGGTCGCCGCGGCTGAGATCGACTTCGTCGGCAAGGGTGAGCGTGACGGATTGCGGAGCGCGGGCCTGGTCGAGGTCGCCGCTGAAGGTGACGATGCGGGCGACGGTAGTTTCGCGGCCACTGGGAAGGACGCGGACGGGATCGCCGGGGGCGATGGTGCCGGAGGCGATCTGGCCGGCGAAGCCGCGAAAGTCGAGGTTGGGGCGGAGGACGCGCTGAACGGCGAAGCGGAAGGGGGCGTGCGCGGCGGTTTCTGCGGCAGGCACGTTTTCCAGAAGCTGGAGCAAGGAAGGCCCGGAGTACCACGGGGTTTGCTGCGAGCGGGTGACGACATTATCTCCGGCAAGCGCGCTGACCGGGAGGAAGTGGAGGTTCGGTGTGTGGCCGAACTCGGCTTCCACCGTGGCGAAGAAGGTGCGGAAGTCGTACTCGATGGCGCGGAAGGTGGGTTCGGCGTAGCCCACGAGGTCCATTTTGTTGACGGCGATGACGATGTGCGGCACGCCGAGAAGCGCGGTAATAGCGGCGTGGCGGCGGGACTGGATGAGCACGCCCTTGCGCGCGTCGACGAGGACGATGGCGAGGGAGGCGGTGCTGGCGCCGGTGGCCATGTTGCGGGTGTACTGCTCGTGGCCCGGGGTGTCGGCGATGATGAATTTGCGGCGCTCGGTGGTGAAGTAGCGATAGGCGACGTCGATGGTAATGCCCTGCTCGCGTTCGGCGCGGAGGCCGTCGGTGAGCAGCGCAAGGTCGAGGACGCCGGGCGCGGTGGTTCCCTTGCCTTCGATGGATTTGAGCTGGTCATCGTAGACGCTCTGGGTGTCGTAGAGCAGGCGGCCGATGAGGGTGGATTTGCCGTCGTCGACGGAGCCGGCCGTGGAGAAGCGGAGCAGGTCTTTCGTGCGCTCGCCTGCGAGGTACTCTTCGACCGAGAAGGTTTCGGCCTGGGCGGCGAAGGACGGCGATTCCTGGATGGGCTCGGCTTCCGGGGTATGGCCGAAACGGGGGTTGAAGTCGTCGATGCGCTCGTCCCAGACGTCGGGTTCACGGGCAGGGGCGTTGTTAGCGGCGGTCAGGTTGCGGGTCTCGAGGTCGGCTGCCATTTAGAAGTAGCCCTCGCGCTTCTTGATTTCCATGCTGCCTTCCTGGTCGTGGTCGATGGCGCGATTGGCGCGCTCGGAGGAGCGGAAGCCGAGGAGCTCCTCAATGATTTTGGGCAGGGTGTCGGCGTCGGAGCGGATGGCGCCGGTGCACGGGCTGCAGCCGAGGGAGCGCAGGCGGGACTTGACCATGGTGGGTTGCTCCCCGGGACGGGCGACGAAGGCCTGCTCGGTGGGCAGGAGGGCGTCGCCGCGCAGGTACATGGGACGCTCTTTCGCGTAGTAGAGGTCCACGATCGGGATGTCTTCCTTCAGGATGTACTGCCAGACATCCATCTCGGTCCAGTTACTGAGGGGGAAGACGCGGATGGATTCGCCAGGGTGAATGCGGGCGTTGTAAAGGTTCCAGAGCTCGGGACGCTGGCTGCGCGGCTCCCACTGGCCGGCCTTGTCGCGGAAGGAGTAGATGCGCTCCTTGGCGCGGGATTTTTCCTCATCTCGGCGAGCTCCGCCGAAGGCCGCGGTGAAGCCGTAGTGCGCGAGACCCTGCAGGAGCGCTTCGGTCTTGAGCAGGCCGCAGCAGCGCTTGGTATCGAGTGCGATAGGGTTCGTACCGCGGGCAATCGCGGGTTCATTGCGCCAGACATGGAGCTCAGCACCGACGGCAGCGGCCTGAGCGTCACGAAATTCGATCATTTCGCGAAACTTGAAGCCGGTGTCGATGTGCATCAACGGGAAAGGGATAGGCGCGGGGAAAAACGCCTTCTGCGCGAGGCGGAGCATGACGGAGGAATCTTTGCCGATGCTGTAGAGCATGACGGGGCGCTCAAACTCGGACGCGACTTCGCGCAGAATGTGGATACTTTCCGCCTCGAGCAATTCGAGGTGCGTGAGGGCGGGTGTGGACAGCGCAGGGATGGGAGGTTCGGCAACGGGCATCGACAATCCTGTGCGGTGCAAACAGGCAGCGCCACAGAGGCGAGACTGCTGCGGAACGAATGTTTGGGTGAAGAAAAGTTTCGGGGGACGCGGGACCGCGCTACATCTGCTCGACGTTGACAGGACAACAACAACGGAACTGAGGTGCGTGCTGCATCTTGATGCTCACCCTAACAGAGACGCGGAGGAGAAGGCCAGCGATTCAGAAAGTTTGGAGCGGGAGACCGGGATCGAACCGGCGACATTCAGCTTGGGAAGCTGACGTTCTGCCACTGAACTACTCCCGCAGGCACTTTGAGTACGTGGTGTGGTGAAAGTAGTTGGTGGAGCTGAGCGGGATCGAACCGCTGACCTCCTCGTTGCGAACGAGGCGCTCTCCCAGCTGAGCTACAGCCCCACATGCGCGGTGCGCGGTGGTGAAATCTGGGTGCCTCGGCCGGCCTGCGCGCGAAGCGAACAACAGGGTTGAGTGTAGCAGGAGTGGGGAGGTTCGCTCAATGGCGAATGGCCCGACAGGCTGCGCGGCCTAGACAGTCCGTTGACAGAGCACCGGGGTACCGGGCTGGAGCGGCTTGTCGGTCGTGTGCCAAAGCTGGCCGGAACTGTCGCGCAGAACGGCAGTAATGGGGATGACCAGAACGGCGCCGAGGCGGGAGGTGGCGGTGAGCGTGCCGACGATGTGACCGGGGCGCATGTCGACCGGCTCGAACGCCGCCACGTCGAGGGCAAGCTGGAAGATGGGCTTGCCTTGAACGCGGCAGAGCTCACGGAAGTCGGTAACGGTCGCGGGAAACTCTGAGGTGGAGGACGGCAAGGCTACTCCCCTGCCAGCAGCTGGCCGAGTGCTGTGACCTCTGCCTTGCTGCCGATGATGAGCGTGGTGCGACCGTGGAGCTCGGTTGGTGCGAGATCGAGGATGCGTGTGACGCTCCCTGGAGTACCGGAGGTTGCGGCGCCACCTGCCTGCTCTGCGATGAAGGCGAGGGGGTTTGCCTCATACAGCAGGCGCAGCTTGCCATTGGGGGTCTTGGCGGTGGGCGGGTAAAGAAAGACGCCGCCCTTGAGCAGGGTGCGGTGGAAGTCTGCGATGAACGAGCCGACGTAGCGGGCGCTGTACCGGCTGCCCAGCAGCGATGCATCGCGCAGGCCATCGATAAAGTCGCGGTAGCTCTGCGGAAAGTCCGCGACATTGCCTTCGTTGACGGAGTAATACGGCCCCTGCCGAGGCATAGTGATGGCTTCTGCATCGAGCAGGAAGTCGCCTTCGTGCAGGGTGAAGCTGTGTGAGCCCTTGCCTGCGGTGTAGACAAGCATGGTGGCCGGGCCGTAGTTGACGTAAAGCGCGGCTGCCTGTGCGTTGCCGGGTTGCAGCGCGGATGCCACAGCGTCGCCGCCCGGCACAAGACGCTGGATGGAGACGATGGTGCCGGTGTTGACGTTAACGTCGATGTTGGAGGAGCCGTCGAGCGGATCGAAGATGACGACGAACTCCGCGGCGGGTTTACCGCTAAAAATGATCGGCGCGTCGTCTTCTTCGCTGACGACTGCGGCGACGCCGGGGTGCACACGCATGGCGGCAATGAGCAGATCATTCGCCAGCACATCCAGCTTTTGCTGCTGCTCGCCTTGAACATTGGTCTGGCCGGCGGCACCGAGCACGTCGGAAAGTGGGGCGGTGCGCATGCGCGCTTCAATCTGCCGGGCGGCGTCGACGATGGCGGCGAACAGGCTGCCAAGGGCTGCGCCGTGGTGTTGCGTCACGTGTTGCTGCAGAGATTGCGGCATATCAAAAGGGTAGCATCGTGCGGGCGAGGCATAGGTTGTGCGTCAACTTCTGCGCGACCAGCAGTTGGTCTGAGGCTTAGGCCGCGCCAGAAACAGAAAGGCCCCGCAGCGTGCGGGGCCTCGCATCGGGATGCTGTTCTGTCTAGCGGTTGAGGTCGCGAATGGTATCGCTGACCGCATGGGCAACCTGGCCGGCTGCGTCCTTAACGCTTCCCACTGCTTGGTCAGCAACGCCTTCGCCCTGCATCTGCTCGTTGCCGGTGACCTTGCCGAAGCCTTCCTTCGCCTTGCCGACGAGGCTGTCCCCGGTACCGCCGACCCGCTTTTTTGTGCCCCAGACAGAGGTTTTGCGCGCAGCATCTTCCGCGTCCGGATCGCCGGTGGCGTAAGCAGGCTGGGGCGCGTTGCCGTACACAAATGCGAGGGCCGCGCCAAAGGTGACGCCGGCAATGATCCAGGGTAAAGCTTTCATGGGGTAAGTCCTCTTAGGTTTCTGATGCAATTGGGCGAGCGCAAGCGGTGATCGGGCAGAAAAAAGCCCGGGCGACTGCCCAGGCGTGCGTTGCTTTTGGAAGAGAGTACGGTTAGAAGACCTTAAAATGGATGGTAAGGTACTTCTTCGGATCGGAGCGGATGGTGTTGACTAGCGTCTGCGAATCAACGGTCAGCTTGTCGAGGTTGTGGTACAGCGACGGATCCTTCACCAGCAAGCCGGCTGTTCCCTCACCTTTATCGATGCCCGTCATGATGTCATCAAGACGGGTGATGGTGTCGTTGAGCTTGTTCGCGAAATCCTGATTCTTGGTGAGCAGGCCGAGACCGCCCTTGCCGGCATCCGCATCGGCCATGATGCTGTTGGCATGGACTAGCGTCTGATTCAGGTTGTTGTAAAGGGCATCATCCTTGAGCAGCTTGCCGGCCGAACCCTTGCCGGCATTCACATCGGCCATGATGCCGCTGAGTTGGCTGACAGAGGTGTTGAGCCGGTTATACAGGCCCTCATCGGTAAGCAGCTTGCCAATGGTGCCGTGTCCATTGTTGAGGTTGACCTCAAGACGGTTGAGTTCGTCAACGGTTTCAACCGCACGCTTGTAGAGGGTATCGTCGTAGATGAGTTCGCCGATGGCGCCCTTACCCTGGCTGATGCTGTCGACGATACGGTCGAGCTTGGCGAGGGTCACGTTGAGGCTCTCAATGGTTCCCTGGCTTGCTTTCACCACATCCTGCAGGTTGGGCGTTTCCAGCGTGCGAAGCTCGTCGCCATTTTGCAACGGCGGCCCGACAGCGGTCTGTGAGTTCAGGTCAACGACCGTATCGCCAAGCACGCCGACGGTGGAAAGGGCGGACTTCGTATCCTTGTGCAGGCCGGCCTCGTACTTTTCATCGAGCCGCATGACGACCTTGACCGGGGTAAGCTTGCGGGCCGGGTCGGGAACGACGACGACCTGCTTCACCTCGCCGATGGTAACGCCCTGCAGGTTCACCGGTGCACCGTCCTTTAGGCCGGCGGAGTTCTCGAAATAACTGGTAACGGTAATCTTGTGCGAGAAGATGCCGAGCCCGGAGGAACTGGTCATCAGGAACAGGAGCGTGACGAGCAGCACGATCGACACAAAGACGATGACCCCGACCTTGAGCTGCGACCATTTCACTTCGGTTTGACTAGGCATGCATATCCTTCAAGGCAACAGGGCCGGAGAGGCTGGCGAAACGATAATTTGAGATTACCTGAGGTCTGATGCGGCGCACAGGGTGCTGGTTCCAACATCGATACGATTGCCACGAACAGGGTAGCGAATCGGAACTCAGTCCTCAAGCAGGACACTGGCGATGGCCAGGTCACGGCTGTGCGACAGGCTAAGGTGGGAGCGGCGCACACCAAGGGAAGCGATCCGCTCGGCGGCGCGGCCGGTGAAGTGCAGTTCCGGATGCTGGCCGGGGCTGCGGCGCACCTCGATTTCGCGCCAGCCAATGCCCTGCGCAATGCCGGTGCCAAGTGCTTTGGCGGCGGCCTCTTTGGCACAGAAGCGCGCCGCGAAGCTTTCTGCCGCGCTGCGGCCCTTGCGGTGGCAGTATTCCACCTCTGCCGGAGTGAAGACTCGATGGAGGAAGCGATCGCCAAAGCGCGTGATGGAGTCGCAGACCCGCGCAATTTCCATCAAGTCGGTGCCGGTGCCGAGAATCATGCCATGCTCCAGAGCCTGTGCAGGCGCAGCGTCGCACCTTGGGACGGTGCGAGGAGGCAAGCGCCGGCAGCGAAGGCCGATAGAGACACTGTGAACGACATAGATGCAGAGCGCAATGCGCAGCAGAACGACCTTCAGCCAGAGCCGGTAGAGCTTCGCCTGCAATGCCTGACCTACGACGAGCGGCAGAACGTACTGCCGGCCCTGACAGACGCAATCGATCGTGCCGGCGGATGGCTGCTGGAGCGCCGGACCGTCGCGGCCCACGCCTTGGAGCTGCGCCTGGAATTGCAGGTTCGAGCGCTGGTAGACATCTATGCCGCGCTGGTAAGTAGCGGCGTGGAGCTGACGCGGGAAGCGCACCTGATGCTGACGGAACGTTGCACCTGTCGGCAGTATCAGCCGAGCCGGAAAAACATGGCCAACATTCTCTCGATTCGACTGGAGATTGCCTTTTTAGGAGATATCACGTTGGAAGCCAACTGGATGCAGTGGATGTCACGGCAGACTGCAACAGCTTGACGTGGCGCGATATTGATTGTTGATGAACGTCATCGCTGAGCACCCTGTGACCAGCCTGAAATGGTCGAGGCTTGCGTCCCTGCGGTGCGTTTAAAGCCAGAAGAGACAGCCGTTGGCGGTCTCTTCTGATTTATCTATGAAGCAGGGTTACGCCGGGCTGGGACGCGAGTCGCCAAAGCCGGGAGTACGACCCTCAGGCTTCAACACCTTCTGTGTGGAATCCGGCTCACCCGGTTCAGCATGGGCAAGAGAAGAACGTGCGGGCGGCAGCTCCTCACCGGCGATAATGAGTCGAATTTCCTCCGCGTCCAGCGTTTCGCGCTCGAGCAAAAGCTGGCTCATACGGTGCATGATGTCCTGATGGGAATCAAGGATCGTGTAGGCGGAGGTGTAGCCGTCATGCACAAACTTCTTGACCTCGGCGTCAATCTCTTGCGCGGTGTTGTCAGAGAAGTCGCGATGCTGCTGGATCTCACGACCCAAGAAGATTTCGCCACCCTCCTTCTTGCCATAGGTCATCGGACCCATCTTGGACATACCGTACTCGCATACCATGCGGCGGGCGAGGTCGGTAGCACGCTCGATGTCGTTGCCGGCACCGGTCGTCATCTGGTGGAGGAAGATCTCTTCCGCGCAGCGGCCGCCCATGAAGATGGCGAGTTGCGATTCTAGGTAGTCGCGGGTGACGGTGTGCTTGTCTTCCTGCGGCAGGTGCATGGTGACGCCGAGTGCCATGCCGCGGGGGATGATGGTGACCTTGTGCAGAGGGTCGGAGTGCTGGCGCATGGCGGCAACGAGGACGTGACCGGCTTCGTGGTAGGCCGTCACCTTCTTTTCCTCGTCCGTGAGGAGCATGCTCTTGCGTTCCGCGCCCATCATGACCTTGTCCTTGGCAACCTCAAAGTCGTACATGTGTACGGCTTTGCGGTTGAAGCGGGCAGCGGTCAGAGCCGCTTCATTCACCATATTGGCGAGGTCGGCACCGGAGAAGCCAGGTGTTCCACGAGCAAGGATGTTCAGGTTGACATCGTCGGCCATCGGCACCTTCTTGCCATGGACCTTCAGAACCTCTTCACGGCCACGAATGTCGGGACGGTCGACGATGACACGTCGGTCGAAGCGGCCGGGACGCAGGAGCGCCGGATCGAGCACGTCGGGGCGGTTGGTGGCGGCAACGAGGATGACACCCTCGTTCGATTCAAAGCCGTCCATCTCGACGAGAAGCTGATTCAGGGTCTGCTCACGCTCATCGTGTCCGCCGCCTAGGCCTGCGCCACGGTGACGGCCGACCGCATCGATTTCGTCGATGAAGATGATACAGGGGGCATTCTTTTTGCCCTGCTCGAACAGGTCACGGACTCGCGAGGCACCCACGCCGACAAACATTTCCACAAAGTCCGAACCGGAGATGGAGAAGAACGGCACGCTGGCCTCGCCGGCAACGGCGCGGGCGAGCAGGGTCTTTCCCGTTCCGGGAGGTCCGACGAGCAGCACGCCCTTCGGAATGCGACCGCCGAGCTTCTGGAACTTCTGCGCATCACGCAGAAACTCAATGATTTCCTTGAGTTCTTCCTTTGCCTCGTTCACGCCGGCGACATCCTTGAATGTCACCTTCTTCTGCTGCAGGCTGAGCAGGCGAGCGCGGCTTTTGCCGAAGCTGAGGGCCTTGTTGCCGCCAGACTGCATCTGGCGCATGAGGAAGAGGAAGAGGGCGACCATGAGCAGGACGGGGGTAAGCGAGATCAACGCCGAGAGCCAGAAGTTGTTGCTCTGGTCCTTGATGGTGACGTTCACGCCCTTATCGTGCAGATTCTTGTACAGGTCCGGGTAGTTGGCCGGGATCGTGGTGTGAAAAGCTTCCTTGCTGTCCTTGTATTTACCCGTGACTTCGGTCCCGTTGACCGTCACATCACTGATTTTGCCTTGGTCTGCCTTGTTCTGCAGGTCGGTCAGACTGATGGCGGCATCGTGCGCGCCACCGGTGGAGCGTGCGACGACCTGCCAGAATGAAACGAGGCAGCCGATCATAAGGACCCAGATCAGAACTGTCTTCACCGTGCTGTTCAACGTCACTACCCCTTCTTCCCAGAACCGCCGGCGCGCTGGCCGGGCAGCTCAAGCCGTGCGCAAATCTGCGGCACGGCACTCACATCTTTAGACGCGGAAATCCTGAGTCGGTCGCGGGTTCATGGTGAACAGGCGGACGTACTCCTATGCCGTCGATTCTACCTTGCAATTCTGTTGCCGCCATGCAGCAAACTGCAACAGGAATTTGTAAGACTGCACCAAACGCCGGGATTACAGGGCGTTGGCGTCGTCGGAAGAGGCTTTTTCGTTCGCCGTCGAGCGTTGGAGCGGATCGGCTGTGGGGTGGTGCGCCTCTGTCGCGGGCTCGCGGCCATTGACCCGGTCGTAGTTGTAGGTATCGCTGGTGGTACCGAGGCTCTGGTTGTACAGGGAGCGCGCGCCGGCGGCTTCCTTCAACTCTTCGGTGAACTGGTGGATGGCGCGGAGGGCATCGGCGGTAGCGGCAATCTGGAGCTTGGGCGTGACCAGGAACTTCTGGTAGCCGCGGTCTTCGAGCCGGGCGATGGTGCCGTTAAGCAGCCAGCCGGTGCGGGTGACAATCTCTGCTGGGGCGACAGTAATGCCCTTTTCCGGCTTAAGCGGCCCAGGCGTCGCGGCGATTTCCGCGGCGCATCCATATTTACTGATGCGGTAGGCACCGGCAGTTGAAGCGTCTTTGGCTGGGGAGACATCAAACTTCTGCGCACCGAGGGTGGTGAGCACGTCATTGAAGGTACGGGTTTCGGTTTTCTTGCGGAAGAACATGTTCGCCCCCGGGGTTTTGGACTGGCGCGGCGAAAGTTCGCCGGATGCCGTGGTCCGATAGACTAACTGTCGCACAGCGCGGCGCGGAAAGACCAGTGGAGAGCACGATGGGCAGCATGGGAATCGCGGAACGACCGGTGAGCGGACTACGGCCGGGCACAAGCCTGCTGGGCCGCAGCGTGCTCGAGCGGATTGGGAACACGCCGCTGGTGCGAATGGACCGCATTGTGGCGCACCTGCCGGGCATTACGCTGCTGGGCAAGGCGGAGTTCGCGAACCCGGGCGGCAGCGTAAAGGATCGTGCCGCGTCGTCGATTGTGCTGGCGGCGATGGCGGCAGGGGAACTGGGCGATGCGCAGCCGGAACGCAGCCTGCTGGATGCGACGAGCGGCAATACCGGCATTGCGTATGCCATGCTGGGCGCGGCGCTGCAGTTTCCCGTGACGCTGGTGGTGCCGAGCAGCGCGAGCCCGGAGCGGAAACGCATGCTGCAGGCCTACGGCGCGGAGGTGGTGTTTACGCCGGGCGAGGCAGGGTCGGACGGCGCGATTCGCAAGGTGCGCGAACTGTATGCGGCGCATCCGGAGAAGTATTTCTACGCCGACCAGTATGGCAATGAAAACAATTGGAAAGCACACTACCTCACGACGGCCAATGAACTGTGGGAGCAAACCGAGGGTTCGTTGACGCACTTTATCGCCGCGCTGGGAACGAGTGGGACTTTCATGGGCACGACGCGGCGGCTGCGGGAGTTAAACCCGAACATTACGTGCATTAGCATGCAGCCTGATTCGCCGTTCAATGGCCTTGAAGGGTTGAAGCACATGCCGACCGCGATTGTGCCGCCAATCTACGATCCAGAGCTTGCAGATCGGAACATCTGGGCGGAGACGGAGACGGCGTACGCGATGTGCAAGCGGCTGGCGCGTGAAGAAGGTTTGTTGGTCGGGGTAAGTGCCGGTGCGAACGTAGATACGGCGCTCCGCATTGCGGAAGAGGAATATGCCGCGGGGCGCGAGGCGGTCATCGTGACCATTCTGTGCGATGGCGCGGATAAGTACCTGAGCGAGCGGTTCTGGAGTGAGTAGCCCGATGTTGACGTTGAAGCAGGCCGAGTATAACGCGCTACGTGCGCATGGCGAGGAAACCTATCCGCATGAGTGCTGCGGTATTCTGCTGGGGCATGCGCGCGAGGGCGCAAATGAGGTGGTGGAGCTGGTGCGCGCGGGTAATACGCGTACCGATTCTGCGCACAACCGGTACCACATTGCACCGCAGGAGCTGGTGGCCGCACAACGCGCGGGCCGGAAGAAGGGCTTGGATATCGTGGGGTTCTATCACTCGCATCCGGACCACCCGGCGCAGTGGTCGGTGACAGATTTTGCAGAAGCGCACTGGCTTGGTTGTAGTTACGTCATTACGGCCGTTGCGCAGGGCAAGGCCGTGGTGACGAATAGTTTTCTGCTGCGCGGCACCGGTGAAGAAGATAAGCAGTTTGAAGATCAGCCGCTCGAGTTGATTTTCACCAAGTAAGTGGAACTTAGACGCAGTATGAGGATTAGGACAAGCCATGACGATTCTGATTCCCACGCCGTTGCGCGGATTTGCCGAGGGTAAGTCGACCGCGGAAGTGGATGCAGCAACTGTAAGCGAAGCGCTGCAGAAGTTGACCGAACTGTACCCACAAATGAAGCAGCACCTGTTTGGTGCGGAAGGCAAGCTGCGGTCGTTTGTGAACGTGTACGTGAATGACGATGACGTGCGCGACCTGCCGGACAAGGAGCAGACGGGGTTGAAGGCAGGCGACGAAGTGTCGATCATTCCGTCGATTGCCGGGGGTACACCTGCCATCGCGGAGGCGGCGCTGGCGGAGCCGGTTGCCGAGCTACCAACGTTGACGAACGAGGAGATTGCCCGGTACTCGCGGCACCTGATCCTGCCCGAGGTGGGCATGGAGGGGCAGCGCAGGTTGAAGGTCGCGAAGGTGCTATGCGTGGGTACCGGCGGCCTGGGTGCACCGCTTGCGCTGTACCTTGCGGCGGCGGGTGTGGGCACGATCGGGTTAGTCGATTTCGACGTGGTGGATGAGAGTAACCTGCAGCGGCAGATTATTCACTCGCAGTCGACGGTCGGTAAGTTAAAGGTCGACTCGGCGGAGATCATGCTGAAGGGCCTGAACAAGAATACAAATGTTGTAAAACACAACACGATGCTGACGTCGAAGAATGCCTTGGAGATTTTCAAGGACTACGACGTGATCGCAGATGGGACGGATAACTTCCAGACGCGGTACTTAGTGAATGACGCGTGTGTACTGACGGGTAAGCCGAATGCATACGGGTCGATCTTCCGGTTCGAGGGGCAGGCGAGCGTGTTCGCGACGGAAGAGGGCCCATGCTATCGGTGTCTGTATCCGGAGCCGCCGCCGCCGGGGCTGGTGCCGAGCTGCGCCGAGGGTGGTGTGCTTGGGATTTTGCCTGGGCTAGTCGGCGTGATCCAGGCGACGGAAGTGATCAAGCTCATTCTCGGGATTGGCGAGCCGCTGATTGGGCGGTTGTTGCTGGTGGATGCCCTGGGGATGAAGTTCCGCACGTTGAAGCTGCGGAAGAATCCGGAGTGCCCGGCATGTGGGACGCATGAGATCCAGGAGCTAATCGATTACGACCAGTTCTGCGGGATTGCGCCGCCGGCCTCGGTGGGGCCGCTGGAGGTGTCGTCGCATGGCGCGGTTGCGGCCGCGGCGGAGGTGGATGGCGTGCCGCAGATTTCTGTTGAGCAGTTGAAGGCGAAGCGGGACGCGGGTGCGTTTGTGCTGGATGTGCGCGAGCCGCACGAGGCGCAGATTGTGACGCTGGGCGCAACGATGATTCCGGTGGGATCGATCGAGCAGCGCATCGGTGAGTTGAAGGGCCGTGAGCACGAGGAAATCCTGGTGCACTGCAAGACGGGCGGGCGATCACAGAAGGCCGCACTGCTGCTGAAGCAGCACGGGTTTACCAACGTGAAGAACGTCGCGGGTGGGATTACGGCCTGGGCGGAGCGGATCGATCCGAGTATGCCGAAGTACTGATCTTGAACTCCTGATTGCTTGCTTGAGGGGGTCTGTTTTGGCGGCTGGTTGCGGCGCTGAAAGACAGATCCCTTCACTGCATTACGGGAGAACAGACGTGATGCAATACGGCTTGGCGAACGTACGGCATGACGACCTCGCAAACGTGCTGCTTACCTTGTCGCAAGCGTGGCACCTGTTTCAACGAGCAGGATAGGTTTATCGCGGCGCGGAAAGGCGACGATCAGGTGGATTGCTGGAACGCAACGCAGACGCCGTTCGGGTCGATGGCGGCGAACTCGCGGGTGCCCCACGGCTTGGTTTGCAGCGTGCCGTTGGGGTGCACGGTGCCGCCGCGCTGCTGGTAGTCGGTGTACAGGGTGTCGATGTCGTCCACGAGGAGGCGCACCATCGTCTGCTCGCCAACGCTGCGTGCAAGGTCACAGCTGACCGCAGCGAGATGCACGGATGCTCCGTCACGCGTGATACCGGCGTAAGTCGGCGGCGTTGCGTCGCGGAAAGTCTCCTGAAAGGCGCAGATCTGCGTCCACCAGTCGAGGGAGGCTTGCACGTTGGCGGCGGGAAGAACGGGGATGGCGTGCATGGCTACTCTGCTCCCGCTTCAATGTGGGCAGCGATGAGCCATCGGTTGCCGCGATCGACGAAGACATCGGTGGCGTAGGTGATGGACGGGTCAGGCTTTTTGCCGCAGTTGGCAACCTGATTGACCTTGTAGGCGAGCACGGCTGCGGTGGCGTTGAGCACGCGCAGGCTGGGCTGCGACAGGTGATAGCTGGTCAGCCTGCAGTCCCGAAGCATCTGCGGGAAGGTAGCGGGGCCGAGCATGCCGCCGGACCCGACTTCAAGGATGTCGGGCGTGACGGTAGCCTGGAGCGCGGCGAGGTTCTTCTCCTGCACGGCCTGGTAGGCCGCGTTGCTCTGAATGAGCAGCATGCGTTGCAGCGCGGCGTGGTCGCCCTGGGCGAGAGCAAGGGATGGCGGCAGCACGGCAAGCGACAGGAGGACGCCGGAGAACTTCATGCACGCGATGGTACTGCGCCTGCGGGCGTGCTGCCAGTGGATTTGCGCTTACTCGTCCTTGTTGTCGTCGACGAGCATCTGCAGGCAGAGCGGCTCTTCGAGCATGGTGGGCATTTTGGCGATGGCGGCGACGGCCGCTTCAATGGTGCTGGTGAGGCAGGGTTCGGTGGTGACCACGAAGGGCAGCGCGTCTTTGGGGTAGCCGGGGCGCTGCAGGATGCTATCGATGTTGGCGCCGACCTTCGCGAGTGCGCCGGAGATGGCGGAGACGATGCCCGGCTTGTCCTGCACGACGAAGCGGAGATAGTGCGGTGCCATGAATTCGCCGCTGACCGGGCGCTGCTTGACCGGGAGGGAAACCGAGGCGGAGCCGTGCGCGACCGCGAGGAGGTCCGACACGACCGCCACAGCGGTAGGATTGCCGCCCGCTCCGTGGCCGCTGAAGACGACATCGCCGCCGAACTCGCCGGTCGTCATCACGAGGTTCTGCGTGCCGTGCGACCAGGCGATGGGCGAGGTGTTGGGGACGAGCGTGGGGCCGACAGTGGCGAAGACCTGGTCGCCCTCGATGCGGACCTGGGCGATTTGGCGGATAGTGCAGTTGAGCTCACGGGCGTAGTGGAAGTCGACGAGGCGGACACCCTTGATGGTCTGCGTGGCAATCTCATCGGGGTCGAGGCCGACCTGCATGGCAGTGCGGGCGAGGATGGTGAGCTTGGCGCGGGCGTCGTAGCCGTCGACATCGGCGCTGGGGTCGGCCTCGGCATACCCGGCGGCTTGCGCTTTTTCGAGCATGTCATGGTAGTCCTCGCCTGCTTCCATGCCGCTCAGGATGTAGTTGCAGGTGCCGTTGAGAATGCCGGCGATGCGGCGGATGGTGTCGCCCTGCAGGCCGTGCAGCACGGCGGGGATGACGGGCACGCCACCCGCGACGGCCGCGTTGTAGACGAGCGCGACGTTGTGCTGACGGGCGAGTTTGCCCAGGCCCGCGCCCTTATACGCGATGAGCTGCTTGTTCGCCGTGACGACGTGCTTGCCCGCGGTAATGGCGGCTTTGAGCCAGGATTCCATGGGGCTGAGGCCGCCGATGGTTTCGATGATGACATCGATGTCTGGGTTCTTGAGGACGTCGTCGATGTTCTCGGTCCAGCGGATGGAGGGGGCGAGTTTCTTGGCGGTGTCGCCGGTGCGCTTGCGCTCGACGTCGCGATTGTAGACGTGGGTGAGCTCGATGCCTGGGAACTTTTGTGCACGCAGCAGTTGCGCCACGGCGGAGCCTACGGTGCCGAAGCCGAGCAGGGCGACGCGGGTGGGTTTGGGCTTGCTTTCCGGCAGAGAGGCGGCGGTCTTGGTGGCCATGGTCGATCTCGATTCTTAGTAGTCGATTTTTTGGGTGGCGGCGCGCCATGCGTCAAAGGAGGCGATAGCCTCGTCGGCGAGCACCTGCGCGATGGGGATGCGCCGTTCCGCGAGGGGGCGCTGGACCTCGGCGTAGAGGAAGCTGTCGTCGAATCCGGCGGTGGCGGCATCACGCGCAGTGTTGCCGTAGAAAATGGCGCGGCAGCGGGACCAGTAGAGCGCGGCGAGGCACATGGGGCAGGGCTCACAGGAGGTGTAGACGTCGCAGCCCTCGAGCTGAAAGGTGCCGAGGGCGGTACATGCGGCGCGGATGGCGTTTACCTCCGCGTGGGCGGTGGGGTCGTTGGTGCGGGTGACGGAGTTTGCCTGCGCCGCGAGCACCTCGCCGTCGCGCACGATGACCGCGCCAAACGGTCCGCCCTGGCCGGTGGCGACGTTGTGCGTGGCGAGGTCGATGGCCATGCGCATGAAGCGTGGGTCGGGGGTGAGGGCGGGCGGCGGCATGGGGAACAGTATCGCATCCGGCGTTGCGGTTTCGCGCGGCGCGAGGGCAGTTTTGCCGCAGAATGGAAGCATGCGGATGGGGTATGCGAGCCGGCGCGTGGTGCTGCCGACGGCGGAATTCGACGGCGTCGTGGTGGTGGAGGGCGAGCGTATTGCGCGGGTGTGCCGGCGCGAAGACATGCCTGCGGACGTGACGCTGCGTGAACTGCCGCAAGATGTGGCAATTCTGCCCGGGCTTGTGGATACGCATGTGCACCTGAACGAGCCGGGGCGCACCGAGTGGGAAGGCTTCTGGACCGGCACGCGGGCGGCGGCGGCGGGCGGCATCACGACGGTGGTGGACATGCCGCTGAACTGCCTGCCGGAGACGACGACGGTGGTGGCACTTGAGGAGAAGCGGCTTGCGGCGGCGGGGCAGTGCTTCGTCGACTGGGCGAGCTGGGGTGGCGCAGTCGATGGGAACCAGGCGCATCTGCTGCCGTTGGCGCGGGCCGGGGTACCGGGGTGGAAATGCTTCCTGGTGTACCCGGGATGCGAGGGGTTCACGAGCATCGACGCGGCGAATCTGGAGGCGGCGTTGCCGGTGATTGCGGCGACCGGGCTACCGCTGCTGGTGCATGCGGAGCTGCAGGGGCCGATCGATGCGGCTTACGCGGCGCTTCCCTCGCCCGACGATGCGGCGTGGCGCGGATACGCGACCTACCTTGCGAGCCGGCCGGATGCAGCGGAGGTCGAAGCGATTGCATGGCTGCTGGAGCTTTGTCGCCGTTATTGCTTTCGCCTGCACCTTGTGCATCTGGCAACGGCGACTGCTCTGCCCATGCTACGGGCGGCGAAGGCGGAGGGTTTGCCGGTGACGGTGGAGACCTGCCCGCACTATCTGCACCTGTGTGCGGAAGAAATTGCGGACGGCGCGACGGAGTTCAAGTGTGCGCCACCGATTCGGTCGTGGGCGAATCGGGAAGCGCTTTGGGAGGGTTTGCGAGACGGCACGATCGACTTGGTGGCGACCGATCATTCGCCTTGTCCACCCGGGATGAAGCGGAGGGAAGATGGGCGCTTCAACGTGGCCTGGGGCGGCATTGCGAGCCTGTCAACTGCGCTGCCCGTGATGTGGACGGAGGCGCAGCGGCGTGGGTTTGGGCTGGCGGAGGTGGCGCGCTGGATGAGCGCAGGACCGGCGGCGCTGGCAGGGTTCTCGCATGTTGGGTCGATCGCGGAAGGGTGCGATGCGAACCTCGTGTTCTTCGCCCCAGAGGCGATGCAGACGGTCCTCGAAGAGGCGCTGTACTACCGGCACCCGGTCTCACCTTACCTGGGGGAAAGACTGCGCGGCGTGGTGCGGCAGACGCTGCTGCGGGGCGAGACGGTGTATTGCGAGGGTGGCTGGTTTGGGGAGCCGCGCGGGCGCGAAGTGGGAGGCGGCATGCCGATGTATGCTGGCACTCCATGAGCTTTCTGGCGCGGTGGAATGCGATGACGGCGGGGGATGCGGCGACGGCGGTGCTGCCCTGCTGTGGGTCTCGGGCGTGGGCTGCTGGGCTGGCGGCGCGGCGGCCGCTGGGATCACTTCCGGAACTGCTGGCGGCGAGTGATACTGCGTGGTGGTCGCTGCGCGAAGATGATTGGCAGGAAGCATTCGCGGCGCATCCGCGCATTGGGGAACGTCACGCGACGGGTCCGGCGACGGTGGATTCGCTGCGTTGGAGCGAGGCGGAGCAGGGTATTTCGACGACTGCCACATCTGCGGACATCAAGCAGCAGATCGCAGCGGCAAATCTGGAATACGAGGCAAAGTTTGGTCGCGTGTTCCTGGTGCGTGCGATGGGGTGCAGCGCAGCGGAAATCCTAGCGATGCTGCAGCGCCGATTGCAAAACACCGCAGAGGCCGAGCTGCAGGAAGCCGCCGAACAGCAGCGCGAGATCACGCATCTGCGGTTGCAGCGCTGGCTTAGCGAACACGAAGCCTCGGAGCACGCATGAGCATTTCAACGCACGTGTTGAATACAGCAACGGGTAAGCCCGCGACGGGTGTCGCGGTGGAACTGGACTTTGACCGCGATGGCGCATGGGAGACGTTGAACGCTGCCGCAACCGACGCGGATGGCCGCGTGCGCGAGTTATTACCGGAGGGTGTGGAGATGAGTGCAGGCGTGTATACGGCGCGGTTTGCGACGGGTGCCTACTTTGCGCGCGAGGGTGTGCAGGGGCTGTACCCGACGGTCGAAATCACGTTCACCGTTCAGCCCGGAGAGGCGCACTACCATGTGCCGCTGCTGCTGACCGCCAACGGCTACACCACGTACCGGGGGAGCTGAAACGATGGCGACATTGCGCGAAAACCGCTACGGCAAGACGGGCGTTCGGCTGATGAAGGTGACACGCGCAGGCGCGATGCACCGCATCGCCGAGTGGACGGTGCGCGTGCTGCTGGAGGGCGAGTTCACCGACGTCTACCTTCATGGCGACAACACGGATGTGCTGGCGACCGACACGATGAAGAACACGGTGTATGCGCGGGCGAATGTGTCGCAGGCGCGGTCCATGGAGGGCTTCGCGGCGGAGCTTGCGGCGTTTCTGCTGGAGCACAATCCGCGGCTCAGTGCCGCCGAGGTCCATATCGAGAGTGCGTTGTGGAAGCGGCTGACGATCGACGGCGCGGCGCATCCGCATGCATTCATGAAAGGCTCGAACGAGCTTGCGACGGCGACGCTGAAGGCCACGCGCGAGGGCTCGACGCTGCTCTGCGGCATCGCGGAGATGGTGGTGCTCAAGACAGCGCAGTCGGGGTTCATCGGCTTCAAGCGGGACGAGCTGACGACCCTGCCGGAGACGGCGGACCGTCTGCTGGGAACGGCGGTCGCGGCGTCGTGGGCCTACGCCGCGATGCCTGAGGATGCGGCGGCCCTGCTGTTGCGCGAGCAGGTGCGCGAGAGCCTGTTGCGGACGTTTGCGCTGCATGAATCCAAGTCCGTGCAGCAGACGCTGTTTGCCATGGCGGAGGATGCAATTGAAGCCGTCGCCGAGGTGACAGAGATAACGCTGACGATGCCCAATCGGCATAATTTGCTGGTCGATCTGCAGCGGTTCGGACAGGTGAATGCGAATGAAATCTTTGTGCCGATTGATGATCCGAGCGGGTATATTGAGGCGCGGGTGACGCGCGCATGATCGTGGCATCGCACCATGCCGGGTCACGCCCTGACGGAGTGCACGCGTGACGGGCCGCGCAACGCATCGGCAGTTTTCGGCGACGGCAGAGCAGGTCGTCGCACGCTGCCGCACGCTCGCCCGCATCACGGACGTACCGGGGCAGACGACGCGGACGTTTCTAAGTCATGGCATGCGACGCGCCAATGCACAGGTGGCCACGTGGATGCAGGAGTTGGGCATGGCCACCCACACCGACGCCGCTGGGAATCTGCACGGTGTGCTGCCGGGAACACACGCAGACGCTGCGCCGTTGCTGCTGGTCTCGCACCTGGATACAGTGCCCGATGCGGGTGCGTTCGATGGCGTGCTGGGCGTGGTGCTGGCGCTTGCTCTGGTCTCGCGGACTGGCGGAGCTCTTCCCTTCCCGCTGCGGGTGATCGCGTTGTCAGAGGAAGAGGGCGTTCGCTTCGGCACGCCGTTCCTCGGATCGCGCGCGCTAGTTGGAACGCTGGACGAGGCGCTGCTCGCGCGTACGGATCGCGAGGGTGTGTCCGTGCGCGATGCCATTGTGGCATACGGCTTGGATTGCGAGGATCTCCCCGCGGCGAGGCTTGCGCGCACGCTGGGCTGCCTGGAGTTTCACATCGAGCAGGGACCGATACTGGAGGCGGAAGAGTTGCCGCTGGGCGTGGTGGAGGCCATCGCGGGACAGAGCCATTGCGAGGTCTGCTTTCTTGGCACCGCGAACCATGCGGGGACGACGCCGATGCACCTGCGCCGTGATGCAATGGTGACGGCCGCGCTGTGGATTGCGCAGGTGGAAATGATGACTCGATCGGTCGACGGAGTCGTCGCGACTGTGGGTGCCGTGCGGGTGCTGCCGGGCGCGCGGAATGTGGTTCCCGGCGAGGTGCGGTGCACGTTGGATGTGCGTTCCGCCCAGGACACTGTGCGCAGGACGCAGGCGGCGCGCCTGGTTGGGTTGGCGCGCGAGATTGGGGCGGCGCGGGGCATTGCGGTGGACGTGCAGGAAGGTCTGCAGCAGGATGCGGTGGCAATGGACCCGACGCTGACGCAGGTGCTTGCAGAAGCGGTTGCCGCAAGCGGCCCGCCGATGCGCCGCATGACGAGTGGTGCCGGGCACGACGCCATGATCCTCGCACCGCACCTGCCGACGACCATGCTGTTCCTGCGCACGCCGAGCGGGCTGAGCCACCATCCAAACGAGTCTGTCGCGACCGAAGACGTGGCGGCAGCGCTGGACGTGGGCGCACATTTTCTTCAGCTGCTTGCATTGCGGAAAGGCACTTCATGAGCCTGCACCACTTGGGCAACACGCGCAGTCGGCGCGCGCCGGATCACCTGTTGCAAACGCCGGATACGTTTGTCTTTGCGCCGTTACCGGGCATGGTCAATGCGACCGCCGTGGTGCACGCAGCACCTGCCCTGGGCGCGGCGTTTGCACAGTATACGGCGGTACTGCAGGCGGGCGGGCGGCTGGGTGATGCGCGCGGATCCCGATTCGTCTATGTGCTGGAAGGCTCGGTGGAGATCGCCTGCGAGGGTGGGACGCGGACGTTGGCGGAAAGCAACTTCGCATACCTGCCGCCAAGGTCGGTACACACCGTTACAGGCGAACACGCTCGGCTGGCCGTGATCGAGAAACCCTATGTGGAAGGGCTGGCTGATCTTCCTCCTGCTGCGCTTTTCGGTACGGAGCGCGAAATGGCGAGCACGCCGCTGCTGGGGGATGACGGCATTCGCGTGCGTGCGTTGCTGGGCGACAATCCGTGCTTTGATTTTGCAGTAAACACGATGGAATACGTTCCCGGTGCGCGGCTGCCGATGGTCGAGGTGCACGTGATGGAACATGGTCTGCTGATGCTGGAAGGCGAGGGCATTTACCGGCTGGGTGATGCGTGGTACCCCGTGGCGGCGGGAGACTTTATCTGGATGGGAGCCTTCTGCCCGCAGTGGTTTGGCGCGCTGGGAAAGACGCCCGCGCGGTACCTGATTTACAAAGATTGGAACCGGCATCCATTGGGAGACAAGCAATGATCACGGTAAACGCGGAGCGGCTTGCCCGCGAGATGAATCATCTGGCGTCGTTTACACAGTGTGAGCAGACGGGCCGCGCAGGCGAGCGGGCAGTGACGCGCGTGGTGTTTACCGCGGACGATCTTGCGGCGCGGAAGTGGATGAAGGGACTCTTCCGCGAAGCGGGTTTGCAGGTGCGCGAGGATGCGGTAGGCAACACCTTTGCGCGGTGGGCTGGCAGTGAACCCGCGCTGGCACCGGTCGGCACAGGGTCGCACACGGATGCGATTCCGCATGCGGGCATGTACGACGGCACCCTCGGCGTGCTTGGTGGGCTGGAGGCACTTCGAGCGCTGCAGCGTGCTGGGTTCGTTCCACGGCGGCCGATCGAGCTGGTGCTATTCACGTCGGAAGAACCGACGCGGTTTGGCATCGGTTGCCTGGGCAGCCGATTGCTGGCAGGCTCGCTGGACGCGGCGCGCGCGGATGCCTTCAAGGATGTGGACGGCGTCTCGCTTGCCGAGGCTCGGTGCCGCGCGGGCTTCAATGGCGACCTAGGCAGCGTGCAGCTTGTGCCGGGCGCGTACAGCGGGTGGGTCGAGTTGCACATTGAGCAGGGGCCGCTGCTGGAGCGCGAGGCTCTGGCGATTGGCGTGGTAACGGCGATTGCGGCGCCGGCCAGCTACCGGGTGCGGATCGACGGCGTGGGCGGCCATGCGGGAGCGCTGCTGATGCCGGACCGCAGGGATGCGCTGTGCGCGGCGGCGGAGATCGTGCTAGCCGTGGAGGCGGCGGCGCGGGCGACGGGAGCGATCGACACGGTCGCGACGGTCGGCACAGTCAAGGTGCATCCGGGCGCGGTCAACAGCGTTCCCAGTCGCGTGGATCTCGATCTGGATGTGCGCGACATCGACGTCGCGCGACGCGATGGTGTCGTTGCCTCCATACGTGCGGTCTGTGCTGCAACGGAAGCAGCGCGTGGCGTGACGGTGCGGCTGGAGGAAGTGAATGCGGACCCACCCGCGATGTGCAATGCGACCATCGTCGATGCGATCACCGAAGCCTGCGTTCGCAATGGTTTTCCACATCGCCGGTTGGTGAGTCGCGCGTACCATGACTCGCTGTTCCTGGCACGGCTCGCGCCGGTCGGCATGATCTTTGTGCCGTGCCGCGGTGGCGTCAGTCATCGGCCGGACGAATTTGCTACGGTAAAGGCTATGAGGGACGGCGTGCAGGTGCTGGCGGAAACGCTGGCCAGGCTCGCCGGCTAAACGAGGCAGATGCCGATCCAGACAAGAAATCCGGCGACGGGGCAGGTGATGCGCACCTTTGCGCCACTGACCGAGGACGCACTACACGCGCGCATCGATTTGGCGGCGCAGGGCTATGCGGAACATCGACGGCTGCCGATGGACCATCGTGCGCTGTGCCTGCGCAAGCTGGCCGTGCTGCTGCAGGAAGAGCGCGCCGAGCTGGCCGCACTGATCACGCTGGAAATGGGCAAGCCGATCGCTGCGGCCGAGGCGGAGATCGACAAGTGCATCGACTGCTGCCGCTACTATGCGGCCCACGCCGCACGGCTGATTGCGCCGGAAATGCTGCGTATCGAGGGCATGCACAGCTATGTGCAGTACGAGCCGATCGGCGTGATTCTGGCCGTGATGCCGTGGAATTTTCCATTCTGGCAGGTGTTCCGCTGCGCCGTGCCGACGCTGATGGCCGGCAACACCGTGCTGCTGAAGCATGCGCCAAGCGTGCCGCAGTGCGCCATGCGCATCGAAGGCCTGGTACGGCAGGCCGGCTTTGTGCGCGGAGCGTTGGTGTCGCTGCTCATCGAGGTGGATGCGGTGGAGACCGTGCTGGGCGATGCGCGCGTAGTCGCGGCCACGGTGACGGGCAGTCCGAATGCCGGCCGCGCCGTCGCCGCGCAGGCTGGATATTTGCTGAAAAAGACGGTGCTGGAATTGGGCGGCAGCGACCCGTTTGTGATCATGCCTTCGGCCTCCGTGGAGGAGGCAGTGCAGGCGGCGGTGCGCGGCCGCATGGTGAACGGCGGACAATCCTGCATCGCGGCCAAGCGCTTTATCATTCACAACGATCTGTTCGCAGACGTGCAGCGGGGCATGACACGGGCCATGGAACGTTTGCGCATCGGCGATCCCACGCGCCGGGAAACCGAGGTCGGCCCCATGGCCAGCGAAGCCGCCGTGGACACGCTGGAGGAGCAGATCAAGGCGTGCGTCGCCGCGGGCGGACGCATCCTGACCGGGGGTTCGCGGCTGGTCGGCAATGGCTATTTCTTTGAGCCGACGGTCATCGCGAATGTGTCGCGGACTGCTGCCGTGTATCACGAAGAGATCTTCGGACCGGTTGCCCTGCTATTTCGCGCGAATGATCTGGACGATGCGATCGCCATTGCGAATGAAACGCCGTTCGGGCTGGGTGCAGCGGTGTGGACGAATGAGCCGGACGAGCAACAGCGATTGCTGCATGAACTCCAGTGCGGGATGGTGTATCTGAATACGATCGTGCAGTCCGACCCGCGCCTGCCCTTCGGCGGGACCAAACTTTCCGGCTATGGCCGCGAACTCGGCGCCGCGGGCATGCGCGAGTTTATGTCGGCAAAGACAGTCGTGGTTTCGAACGGCCGCAGGTAGTAGACCCCAGCTGGAAAACAGACGTGCCGCGATCAGTTCATGATCGCGGCACGTTGCGTTTGCCTGAGCCTAAAAGCTGAAGTTCGCCTGCAGGAAGACACGCCGCACGGCGGAGCCCGAAGAGAACGGACCCTGCTGTAGCGACTGCGACCTACCGAACAGGTTCTGCGCCGGGTTCGCGCTATAGGCAGACAGGTTGCCGTTCGGCGCGGCGTACGGGATATTGTTCGTCAGGTTCATGATCTGCGCGCCGAGGGACACGGTGTACTTGCGGCCGGAGCTGCCGCTGCCAAGACCGCCACCGCCGAAGCCGCCCGGTCCTCCACGCCCGCCGCCACGCCCACCGCCACCACCCGGAGGTCCACCGCCGTTGTTACCGCCGCCCGCAGCCGCGCCGATTTTCGGTCCAAAGCCGAAGGCGCGTACGATGCGGGTGTTGAGGGTGAAGTTCGCAGGTCCCGTGCAGTAGTTCTGCGCGACACGGGTGTAGTTGTTCGTGGTACCGGCCGGCGTCGCGAAGTTCAGGGCGTTGGTGCAGCTGCCGTTGGTCAGACCGCTGGCAAAGGTGGCGCGATCGTTGATGATCGAGTCGCCGTTCACGTCGGTGCCGGTGGTGATGTTATACGGCTGACCGGAATTCGCGATCATGAACGGGCTGATGTTGATTTTGAGCGGAGCGGTAAAGCTGGCGAAGGCAAAGAGCCGCGATGTGTTGTTGAAGCGGCCATAGTCGGTGCCGGCATTCAAGCTATCGGTGGCGAACGAATCCGCACCGAAGGCATTGCTGTTTGCGTGGTTATAGGCATAAAACGCAAACAGTGAAATGCGCGGCGACACTTGCGAACGCACGTTGACAAGAATCTGGTTCTGACGCAGCGTGCCCTCAGATTGGTACTGGTACTGCAGGTTGGTGCCGGTCGTCGGCAGGCTGCGCGACAGGTACTGGTGAATGCCGAGCGTGTTCAGATAGGTGACTGACAATGTCGTTTTCATCGGCAGTTGCTGGTCGACGCCGAGGGCCACCTGCGAGTTGTAGCCGGCACGCAGGTTCGACGCCAGCGTGTAGATGATGGGCTTGGCCGCCTGGTTGGTGCCGCACGCGGCGGTGCTGGTCGGGTTGCAGCCGAGGCCTGGCGACAGGTACGTCTGCACCACGGAATTGATGCCGTTCTGCTGCAGCGTGTTGATGACGTCGCCAATGCCAAAGCGGTTGTAGAAAACACCGTAGCCGAAACGCAACACCGTGACCGGACTGCCCTTGGCGCGAGGAATGCCGTAATTGGCTGACACGCGCGGTGCCAGGTCGTGAGCGCTGTTGATCGTGCCCTGCGCTTCGTAGCGCAAGCCATAGGTCAACGTGAGGTTCGGCTTCACCTTCCAATCGTCTTCCGCGTACAGACCCACGTCGGTCAGGTGCGTGCCCACGCGCGGGTTGGCAATTGTCGCTACCTGGTACTGGAACGGCTGGTTCTTTACGTAGTCCGCAATGGTGCGATAGCTGAACGTGCCGTTCAGGTTTTGCGTGGAGTATTGCGCAGTGCGATCGGTACGCACCCGCAGACCGGCGCGGATAAAGTTTTTCGCCAGTTGCACGGAAGTGTAGTTCTGCACCTCGTAGTGGTCCTGGGTGTCGGTCTGCGTGCCAGCCGAGCTGCCGCCGCCAGTGAAGTTGCCGACTACCGTGACGGTTGGTGCGGTGGAGTTCGGGGACTGCGAGGCCTGCGTGCGGCGAAACTCAAAACGCGTCTCATTGATCAGGCGCGGACTGAAAATCTGCGTGTCGCTGAGCTGGATGTTGTTTTCACGCGAGGTGGTGCTGTACCCAGCGGTCGACAGGGTCAGGCCCCCAACGCCTGCGTTCTGTGCATCGCTGTGCTCCAACTGGTAGCGCGCGGTCAGGGTGTTCTTGTCGGTGACGGCGTAATCGATGCGCGGACTGAAGTCGTACCGGGTGCGCGGCGCAAACACAGCGCGCAACGCATCAGGGTAAGCTGTGGCCACGCAGCCCGCCGTGCCCGGCGCACAAAGAACACCGGGCGCCGTCGGCAGGCTCGCGATGTTGCTACTGAAGACGTTGTTGTCCTGAATGGTGCGGTGACTGCCAGCGACGTTGAAGGATGCACCCTTCGAAAGGGCACCGCTGACCGAGCCAATAAAGAAAATCTGGTGGTAGTCCGGCTGCACGTTCGACGAACCAAGAAATGGGCTGGAGGTGTTAAACGACTTGTCCATGCCTTGCACGCTCAGCTGGCCATGCAGCTTATCGGTGCCCGGCTTGGTCAGGATCTCGACACGGCCAAAGCCGGGCTGATCGTACTGCGCGGAAAAGGGGTTCTGGTTAATGCGAATCTCACGGATCGCGGACTTCGGCGGCAGTTGCCCACCGGTAAAGCCGTCCACATAAATCTGGCCGCCGTTGGGACCGGCGGCGGGACCGGCCAGCGCGGTGAGTTCGTTCGACAGTTCATCCGGATCGTCAGACAGTGCGTCGAGATCTGCGCCCTTGACCACCACGGCGCTGCCATTCGAGTCAGGGTCGACGGAGACCTGGTTCTCGTTGGTGGTGACGGTGATGGTGGTGTTCTGCTCTTCGATGCTGAGCTTGACGTCGACTTTCATGGGTTGGCCGCCCACGCGCACGTTCTGCTTCACAAACGAGCCGAAGCCCGGCATCGTTACGGTAAAGGTGTACGTACCGGCTGGCACTGCCTCCACGCTGAAACTGCCATCGCCGCGTGAGGTGGCGGAGATCGCCGCGCCTTTCAAAGGTGTCAGCAGAATGGTGGCACCGGGAATGGCAGCAGCCTCCGGGTCCAGCACCGTGCCGCTGACAACTCCACCCGTCTGCACGCCGGTTTGCGGGCCTGCCGGTGCGCCCGCCTGTGTCATGCCCGGGCTGGGAAACAATAGGCCGGCGCTGAGCAGCAACATGGCCGCCGCATAAGGAGAACGCAGAGAAACGCGAGAACGCATTAAAACCTCGAACTACAAAAGGGGTATACCGCGCGGACTATAGCCTTGCAGACGCGCGGGGTCAGGAGTCGTTCAACACAAAAAGGAGACAGAGCTATTGAGTGCCGCCTGCAGCAGCGGCTTCACCGCCACCGCCGCCAAGACTCCAGGGCGACAGGTTGAAGCCGGACGAACCTTCCGGCGATGCGGCGAGCAGTGGTTCAACCCCGGAGAGCAGCGTAATTGCCGTGACGGGTGCTCCGGCAGTAGACGATCCCGAGCCAACGATCATGATGGCCTCGCCTGGTTTGAGCGCGGCCAGTGTGGTCTTGGGCAGGCGTGGCACGACCTGCGATAAATCGCCATTGGCCGACCCACCCGCGCCTGCTCCATATCGTGTACGCGAGGGCGCGGCGGCGGCTGCCGTGTCAGCCCCGCCGGCAGTGGATGCGGTGGCGTTGGGCGCTGCCATGGGAGGCGAACCGGCCGGGCGTCCGGCACCTCCGGTACCCGTCACGGTGGCACCCGCAGCTGCAGGGATGCCTGAACTTGCTCCACGAGCACGTGCGGCGAAGCGTGCTGCCATCTCCGGCGGCAGGTTGCGCAAATCTGAGTCTGCACCGATAACGACCACCACATTCTTCTTCGTGGCGAGGTCTTTGAGCGTGAGCGTATTCAACGCGGCGTCAATGGAAACCACGGTTCCGGAAACGTTGCGAAAAGCACCGGACACCACCTCGTCCGCCGCAACGGCGCCCGTGTCGACATCCTTGCTACCGCGCACGCGTAATTGGTCGCCTGGGCTGATGTCGGCCAGCGTGCCGACTTTTGCATCCTCAAACTTCACCGATCCCGGGGCATACCGACGGAAGATCGTTCGATCGGACGTCTGTACGGTAGTCTTTTTGGTTCCGGAGGCAATGACGATCGTCTTCGCCGCCGGATCGACGGAACTGACCAGGCCGCCCGAACCACGCTTCTGCCAATCCGCCTGCCGGGCCGCGTTACTCTGCGCGATCGCGCCGCTCTTCATCAACACCACACGTGTTGCAGCCAGTGCACCCGCGTCGCCCGGGTGGGCAGCGATCAGCACCCGGTCGCCTTCCGCGATGTCTGCCTGGGTGGCCGACTGCGCCGTCTTGATATCGGTGCTGCCCGGGGGTAATTGCTGCACGCGCACCGTGTCGGCCAGGGTCACCGTAACGATGCTGCCGTCGTCTTTGGTGACGGTGAGCGCGCTGGAGGAGACGGCCTTGACTGTACCGAGAACGCGCGTCGCCGGTGCCGCGGCGGCAGGTGCTGCCTGGGCCAGCGCACGCGTTGCGGTAAGTGCGAGCGGGGTACACAGCAGCAGGCCGGTAACAACAACACGGAACGGAAATGCGGGTGAGCGATGCATCAGGAAAAGCCTTTCCAAACGGGTGCGGTACTTCCATGATCAGGCATGAATCTGCTCTATACGACGCCGCGGTGTTTTTTAAAGTTTCGCACCGGGCAAAGATCGATCGTTTTCTGCGACCACAATGCACCTCTCTGTCTCGGGACAGACGTATGCTGAGGGCATGAAGAAGCTTTCGGCCGTCCTGTTTCCTCTGCCCTTGTACCTGCTGCTGTCTTGTTTGCCCGCCTTTGCGTGGGGTCCGCAGGGCCACAAGCTTGTCGCACTGATTGCGGAGGATCACCTGACGCCCATGGCTCGCCGCAATGTCAAAGCCTTGCTTGGGCCGGAAACGCTGGCCGACGTGGCGTCCTGGCCGGACGCTTACCGTTCCCTGGAAACGCAGACCGGCTCGTGGCACTACGTGGACCTGCCAGCAGGCGCAACGACCTACGACCGCGACCGCGACTGCCCGACCCAGCCGAACGTCAAGCTCGGCAGCACCAGCGACAAGTGGCGCGACTGTGTGGTGGACCGCATCCTGTTCTTTGAAGGCCGCGTCGCTGACGCCACCCTTGATCAGCCGGACCGCGCTATCGCGCTCAAATACCTGGTCCACTTCATCGGCGACGTCCACCAGCCGTTCCACGCCTACGGTCCGGAGCGCGGCGGCAACGGCATTCCGGTGATGGTCTTTGGCTCGGTAACCTGCGGTAAATACAACTGCAACCTGCATTCCGTGTGGGACAGCGGCCTCATCCTGCACCACGGCCTGGACGACACGGCATACCGCAACCTGCTGGAAACTGAAATCCGCACCGGCAAACAACCCGTGGGCAGCGAAGATCCGGCCGTGTGGGCGGCGGAATCCATGGCCGCGGCGATACCCGCGCTGGTACCGCCGAACGGCAGCATCGACGATGCCTACTACACCCGTGAAATCCCGGTCGTTGACCAGCGCCTGGAGCAGGCAGGCTTGCGGCTCGCGGCGTTTTTGAACCGGACCTTCACCGCCGCACCGGTCAAATTCAAGCCCAACCCCGCAGATTCAAAGCAGTTCTAGGAGCCAGATCATGGCTTCTGTATTTGCCGTATCGCCGTAAATGCGCCGTCGTAATTCAGCGGTTGCACATCAATGGAACCGCTCAGGCTACCGTCGGCCTGCAGTTTGCCGGTAAACGTCAGCGTAAGCGCCTGGCCCTGGTACTCGCCGGCATGCGTCAGGGTCACCATGTCGCCCTTAAGGCTCGCCGCGGCGGGGTAGGTCTTTTCTCCCGCGCAGGTTCCGGTCAGGGCCGCGTCTTCCCCGGTCAGCACGCAGATTTCCTTAATGGGATGCCCCTGCACATCGCCGTCGATCTTCCAGGTGCCGGCGACCGGCGCGGCAAGCGCGGTGGACGCGGCCAGCAACAAAAGCAATGCGTGCTTCATGGGTGGGTTCCTCTGCGATCCACCTTAGCTGGTAGGCTGCGCGGCGGCAAGCGCGGTGCGCTCAAGTTGCATCACAGTTGTTATGAAAGAAGAGACAAACGGTATCTACGGCAGACCGAATTTTGGGTTAATCGTCTGGATGTTTGCAGGAGCCATTCTTTTGGCGTTGATCGCGGGCTGGTTCTTCCTGCGCAGTGGCCATCCCGCAATGCACACCCAACCCCAGCCGAAAGACAATAAGGGCGCGTTGGTGCTTCCACTTGCCGGCGCAAATGGTTAGTCGACCCCTCCTGCTGCTTGGCGGTCTGGGGGCCTGCCTGCCCCTTGGCGGCTGCCTCGTCGTCGGCTATTCCAGCAGGGGAGGCGGCTTTATCTTTCCGGGTGGCCTTGGACTGATTGTTTTGCTTGTGGTGCTGTTTTTGCTGATGCGTCGACGCTAGATGCTCGCGCCGCTGGAATCGTGCTCCAGTCGAACGACGCGGGATCAATCAAAGATGGCATTGTTCCAGTGTGGAAACGATTCCCTTACCTGCATCCGGCTCGGGAATCGTCGCATACCTGGCTACGAGGTCTGACTGTTCGGGAAGTCTGCGCTGAGGGTCGTTTCGCGCCAGGTATCCAGGTCCTGCTTTACTTTGTCGAGCTTCTTATAGGCCAAGTCGAGTGCGGGTGCGCCAAGAACCAGGTGGAGCGGCGGATTGTCAGACTCCACAGCCTTGATAATTGCCTCACCGGCGCGTACCGGGTCACCAACCTGTTTGCCACTGTTGTTGGCCGTTGCCTCGCGGCGCTTGCCGGCGGTCTGATCGTAATCGTGGATCACAGTTTTGCTCTGCAGGATGGAGCGGCCTGCCCAATCGGTGCGGAACGGGCCAGGTTCCACCACGATGACGCGGATGCCGAGCGGTGCGAGTTCAATGGAGAGCGACTCGGATAGACCTTCCACGGCGTATTTGGTCGCGTGATAGTAGCCGGTTGCGGCGAAGCTGACCAGTCCGCCGATCGACGAGAAGTTGACAATGGTTCCGCTGCGCTGCTTGCGCATGCCGGGCAGCGCCGCGATCGTGGCGCTGCTTGCGCATGCCGGGCAGCGCCGCGATCGTGAGATTGTTGAGGCCGAAGAAGTTTGTTTCGAACATCTTGCGGACTTCGTCGTCTTCACCCTCTTCGATAGCGGCGAGGTAGCCGTAGCCGGCATTGTTGACCAGCACGTCGATGCGGCCGAACTTCTCCTCAGCGGCCTGCACTGCAGTCTTGATCTGCTCGGGTCTGGTCACGTCCAGTTCTAGGGCGAGAGTGTTCGCTTCGTGGCCCTGGACAAGGTCTTTTAGCTCGTCGGGCTTGCGCGCGGTGACGACGGTGCGCCAGCCGCGGGCGATGGTCAGTTTTGCGAGTTCCTTGCCGAAGCCGCTGGAGCAACCAGTGATGAACCATACCGGGGGCTGTTGGTTTGCCATGTTCTTGAATCTCCTGTGCATTGGATGCGGTGGGTTGGTCCCCCTCCCCCCTGCCTGCCTGGGGTAAATTCCTCATTCTGTTGGAACGGTTTGTAAAATCCTCATTTTGCTCGACTTCCATGGTGGCTCCTGAACGCACAAAGGCCACCCGGTGGGGTGGCCTCTTCACTTTCCTTAGTTTAGCAAGTTGAGCGGTAATTCAGGTCAGCCGTAAGTTGTTGCTGGAGTTGTAGTTCGGGACGAGTGGGGGTTGACAGGAATTCAGTATTACTTTTCCCGCGGGTGCCGGGTGGGGGCGTGGAAGTCTGCGGGCTTGTTGCGGATCCAGCGGAGGAAGCGCTGCATGTCTTCACGCTGGCGCAGCGCGTCGAGGTCCGCGTACGTCTGCGCCAGATCGTGGTTGGAGACGTGGGCGTGGATGGCGCGATGGCAGATGGGGTGAACCGGGACGGTTACGTTGCCGCCCTCGCTTTTGGGGATGGGATGGTGGTATTCGACGTGGACGCCTAGTGGGCGTTGGCAGAGGGCACAGGTAGATTCAGGCTTCGCTGCGCTTGCCTGCTCCAGGTCGCGGAGGGTTTGCTTTCGCTTGATTCTGCCCTGCATGTCTGTGTTTAAGATGCTGGGTTGGCGTTCGCTTGTGCGGGCTGGCTCCGGCTTGTGGGTATTGCAGTCGATCTTCGATCGAAGGATCGCTTCGCGATGACCCCACCCTTTCGCGCTTTCAGGTGATTGCTACTTCCAAGGTTCGTTGGGCGCGAAAGAATGGGGCACCCAGGTTGTTTGGGGTCAGCGGGGGTAGCTGCTCCATTGGTAGTCGGCGGCGGTTGCGGAGAGGCCGGCGCGGACGGGGTTCTGGTGGATGTAGTGGACTTTCTCGTCGTAGGTCTCGGGGTCGATGAGATTGAAGTCGTAGTAGCGGGTTTCCCAGACGGGCATCGGGGGTGGATGGGCGGTTTCGTGTTCGATCCGACGGTAGAGGTCTGGGTCCATCTTCTTCATCGCTACGGCGTAGCGCTGCTTGAGAACCTGGAGGACCGTGGCGATGGTTCCCTGCTTCGGTTCGGTAAGGATGAGGTGGATGTGGTTGGGCATGAGGACCCAGGGTTCCAGTTGTGCTTCGTACCGGGCTGTCGTTTGGAGGAGGATTTGGTGGAAGAGGTCTCTTAACTCAGGTGTGCCAAGGAGGGGTTTGTGACGGAAGCAGCTACAGGTGATGAAGCGGAAGTGGCCTGAGTGGTGGTGTCGGACGAAGCCGGTGGGCATGTGGTCCATGGTAGATCGGTGGAGCCTTGTTCTGATAAGTGTGTGTGCGCGCGAGGGGAAGTGTTGGGTCGATCTCCAATCGATGGAGCGCTTTGCGCTAAACCCACCATCTCACTCTCAATGAGAGTAGCTCGATGGTTTGTCAGTCACACATTAAGGCAGAGGCTTTAATCGGCTGATCCTTGGACCAAATCGAGAGCAGGACGGTACAAGAATGGCACACGATATGTCGGATCTTCTTTCTCCCCCAGCTTTTCAAAAAAGCCTATTTCGACTAGTTGCTCGGCCACGTGAAATGCCTTTTCCACTTCCAAACGCCAAATCTTCGCAAGAGTTCCTTTAGATTGGGTACTCTTTTCACGTTCCAATTGGGCGATAAATTCACGCAATTCAGGAAATTCTGCGTAGAGAGTCTGTTGGAGGCGAACTTTCGAGACCTCAGGTAAAGCCCCTTTGATCGATTGACGGCTGAACAGCGTTGCAGCTAGAGCTTCATCGGTTCCGAGCTCAATGCCTCGAACTGCTTCTGCACGCATCGTGTTCAAGAAATGAATTAATTCACGAGGAGCTGTTTGCCCGCTTGCATCTGTCACTCGATTCAGTATCCAGTCGATTGTTCTAGATCGATTCGCTCCGGCATCAACCTGATCCGGAAACAGTTTATTCACAAATTCATCCTGCTTTAGAGCTGACAGCGCTTCCGCTTCGGACATCCCAACATACTCCAGCACTTCTTTCGACTGAACTGCTCTCCTAACTATTAAGTTCAAAAGTGATGACTTATCCCATTTGATGGTCGTGTGCTTAGTAATATGACTGGCTTCCCGAAAGCCTTTACCCTGGACAATCCTTGCCCAGATATCAGATCTTAAAAATATCTTGAGCCTGACTCTGTCATATGTAAGGAGATCAAGATAGACCTTGAAAAGTGCACGAAGGGCGTTTGCTTCGAATTCTGCGGACTCAGCAAAGGCAACGTCAAGTCGATCAAGAAGAATCCACACGCGAGCATCTGCGCCTTCAATGGCTTGTTCAGCAAGCGCGAAGAGTTCATCCACATGTACAGCTCCACGTCGCCGCTCCTCTTCGTCAGGCTCCGTGAATACGATGCTACCGCTGATTTTCGGCATACCAGAATTCTCATCGAGCCCGCCATCCACCTTCAGTTCGGATGGCCTAACGTAGCGGAGCACTGACCGAAGTAAGCCCTTAAGGCCCCCAAGCCCTGGCATTAACTTTGCATCTTCTAACTTAGAGACCAATTGCTTAGCCTCCTTAGATCCTCCGACGTATTCCTTGACTAACCCTCCCACAAGGGAAAGCAGATAAAGCTTCCAAAGATTTACAAATTCTGTTTCGGTCGTCGGTGGATCATTTACGAGTCCGCTAAATACCGTAGTACCGCGAGGATTTTCGCCAGAGGTCAGCAGCACGCCTTCATTAAATAACTCAGCATTTTTTTCCTGCAGCAGTGCGAAGAGGGCACTCTTGCCAGAGCCCTTAGGACCGTACACAACGTCTACTTCTCCAGAGAAGATTTGACGCCACTGTTCAGTCTCTACAAAGTACCTTGCGAGACGTTTTCCTCTTCTTCAGCGATGCGTTCGCCAAACGACATCTTCGTCAACACTTCTTTGCGATTGATGGCCATGTGTTTGCCTCGCACAAAGTATAAACGGGCGGACTCTAGGGAGCCCGCCCGTTTGGTTTTGCACCGTTAGGCGCGTCTGCTGCATGCAATGCTACTCGGCGGCGAGTTCTTCCTGTTCGCCTTCCATGCGCATGGCTTCGAGTTCGCGTTCTTCGGCGTCGTGGGCTTCCTGGACCTCGGCCTGGATGCGGGCTGCCGCTTCTTCGAGCTCGGGGGAGAGCTGGACGTTGCGGTAGTAGTCCATGCCGGTGCCGGCCGGGATGAGCCGGCCCACGATGACGTTTTCCTTGAGGCCGCGGAGCGTGTCGACCGCGCCGTTGATGCTGGCCTCGGTGAGAACGCGCGTGGTTTCCTGGAAGCTGGCCGCCGAGATGAAGCTGTCGGTGGAGAGCGACGCCTTGGTGATGCCGAGCAGGAGCGGACGACCCGTTGCCGGGCGACCGCCGGTGGCAAGAACGCGCTCCTTTTCCATGTCGAAGCGGAAGCGGTCAACCTGCTGCTCGAGCAGGAAGTTGCTGTCGCCTACGTCGTCGATCTTGACCCAGCGGAGCATCTGACGAACGATCGTTTCGATGTGCTTGTCGGAGATGGCCACACCCTGGAGGCGGTAGACCTCCTGGATTTCGTTGACGAGGTAGCGCTGCAGTTCCTGCTGGCCGAGGACGGCGAGCACGTCGTGCGGGTTGAGGGGGCCGTCGAAGAGCTTGTCGCCGGCGCGGAGGCGTTCGCCTTCCTGGACGTTGACGTAAATGGAGCGGGGTACGGAGTACTCGCGCTCATCGCTGTTGTCTGCGGTGACGTAGATCTTGCGCTGGCCCTTGACAACTTCGCCGAAGCGCACGACGCCGTCGATTTCCGCGATGGTTGCGGTTTCGCGCGGCTTGCGTGCCTCGAAGAGTTCGACGACGCGCGGCAGACCGCCGGTGATGTCCTTGGTACGGGTGGACTCACGCGGGATCTTGGCGAGGATGTCGCCGGGCAGGACCTCTTCCCCGTCCGCGATCATGAGGTAGGCGCGGGAGGGCATGAGGTAACGCTTCTTCGAGCCGTCGTTGCCATTGACGAGGAGCGTCGGCTGACGCTTTTCATCGGGGGCATCGGCGACGACGAGGCGGGAGAGGCCGGTAACTTCGTCGACTTCTTCGTTGAGGGTGATGCCTTCCTGCAGATCCTTGAACTGCACCGTGCCACCAATTTCAGTGACGATGGAGTAGGTATAGGGATCCCAGGAGCCGACGGTGGTGCCGATGTCGACGTGGGTACCGTCTTCCACGAGGAGGCGCGCGCCGTAGACGATGGGGTAGCGCTCTTTTTCGCGGCCCTTGTCGTCGATGATGGCGATGGAGCCCGAGCGGTTCATGGCGACGAGGTTGCCGTCCTTGGCGCGCACGGTGTTGAGGTTGATGTAGCGCAGAGTGCCGGCGTTCTTGGCATCGAGGCGCGACTGGTCGGAGACGCGCGACGCGGTGCCGCCGACGTGGAAGGTACGCATGGTGAGCTGGGTGCCGGGCTCGCCGATGGACTGGGCCGCGATGACGCCGACGGCTTCGCCCATTTCCACCATTTTGCCCGAGCCGAGGTTACGGCCGTAGCAGAGTTTGCAGACGCCGCGCTTGGATTCGCAGGTGAGCACGGAGCGGATTTTGACCTGCTCGATACCCGCGGCCTGGATCTCGGTAGCCTGGGTCTCGTCGATCTCCTCGTTGATGTGGACGATGATGTTGCCGTCGATGCCCTTGAGCTCTTCGCGCGTGACGCGGCCGATGATGCGGTCGCGCAGGGGCTCGATGATGTCGCCGGCTTCGATGATCGGCATGACGAAGATGCCATTGGTGGTGCCACAGTCGGACTCGGTGATGATGACGTCCTGCGCGACGTCGACGAGACGACGGGTGAGATAGCCGGAGTCGGCCGTCTTGAGCGCGGTGTCGGCGAGACCCTTACGCGCGCCGTGGGTCGAGATGAAGTACTCGAGCACGGTGAGACCTTCGCGGAAGTTGGCCTTGATGGGGGATTCGATGATTTCGCCGGAGGGCTTGGCCATGAGGCCGCGCATGCCGGAGAGCTGACGAATCTGCTGTTTGGAACCACGTGCGCCGGAGTCGGCCATGATGTAGATCGGGTTCATGGCTCCTTCCTTGTCGGCGCGCTTCATGTTGCCGAACATTTCGTCCGCCACTTTTTCCGTGACGGTCGACCACATCTGGATGACCTTGTTGTTGCGCTCGCCGTTGGTGATGGCACCGTCGAGGTACTGCTGCTGGACGGCGACGACCTGCTTTTCGGCTTCGTGAACGACGGTGTACTTCGACGCCGGAATGACCATGTCGTCGAGGCCGACCGAGAGGCCGGAGCGGGTGGCGTACTGGAAGCCGAGCTCCTTGATGCGGTCGAGCGCGTGTACGGTCACTTCAAGGCCGAGATTGAGGTACAGGTAATTGATGAGCTGGCCGATGCCCTTCTTCTTGAGCAGGCCATTGACGTAGGGCATGCCTTCGGGAAGCGCATCATTGAGGATGGCGCGGCCGACCGTGGTGTTGATGAACTGCTTGTTGAACTCGACGACTTCGGTGTGGGTGATGTCCTGGTCGTCGTAGGAGGTGGTGAGGTCGAGCACGTTGCCGGTGTAGCGCAGACGGATCGGTGACAGGGTTTCGACCTGCTTGGCCTCGAGCGCCATGAGGACTTCTTCGATGTTGGCGAAGACGCGGCCCTCACCCTTGGCGTTGACCTTGGCCTTGGTCAGGTAGTAGAGGCCGAGCACCATGTCCTGCGTGGGCACGGTGATGGGCTGGCCGGATGCGGGCGAGAGGATGTTGTGGCTCGCGAGCATGAGGACGGAGGCTTCAACCTGGGCCTCGGGCGAGAGCGGGATGTGCACGGCCATCTGGTCGCCATCGAAGTCGGCGTTGAAGGCGGTGCAGACGAGTGGGTGGATCTTGATGGCCTTGCCTTCGACGAGCACCGGCTCAAACGCCTGGATGCCGAGGCGGTGGAGGGTTGGGGCGCGGTTGAGCAGGACCGGGTGATCCTTGATGACCTCTTCGAGGATGTCCCAGACGATGGGCTCCTGCATTTCGACCATCTCTTTGGCCTGCTTGATGGTGGTGCAGTGGCCGGTCTGTTCGAGGCGGTGATAGATGAACGGCTTGAAAAGCTCGAGCGCCATCTTCTTGGGCAGGCCGCACTGGTGCAGCTTCAGTTCGGGGCCGACGACGATGACGGAACGACCGGAGTAGTCGACGCGCTTGCCGAGCAGGTTCTGGCGGAAGCGGCCCTGCTTGCCCTTGAGGGTGTCGGAGAGCGACTTGAGCGGACGGTTGTTGGCACCGCGAAGGACGCGACCGCGGCGGCCGTTGTCGAACAGGGCGTCGACGGCCTCCTGCAGCATGCGCTTTTCATTGCGGACGATGACCTCAGGCGCATGGAGGTCCATGAGCTTTTTGAGGCGGTTGTTGCGATTGATCACGCGGCGGTACAGGTCGTTGAGGTCGGACGTAGCGAAGCGGCCGCCGTCGAGCGGGACGAGGGGGCGCAGCTCGGGTGGGATGACGGGGATAACGTCCAGGATCATCCACTCCGGCTTGTTGTCCGAACGGCGGAAGGCTTCGACGACCTTAAGACGCTTGGCGAACTTGAGCTTCTTCTGCAGGCTCTGCTCAACCTTCATCTTCTCGCGCATTTCGATGGCGAGCTCTTCGATTTCGACGCGCTTGAGCAGTTCCTTGATGGCTTCCGCACCCATCATGGCCTTGAAGCCGGAGGGGCGGTACTGCGAGTCGAGTTCGCGGAACTTGGTCTCGTCCTTGATGATTTCGCGTTCCTTGACGGGCGCGTCACCGGCGTCGATGACGACGTAGGACTCGAAGTAGAGGACGGCTTCCAGCTCACGCAGGGAGATGTCGAGCAGGTGGCCGATGCGCGACGGCAGGCCCTTGAAGAACCAGACGTGCGAGCAGGGGCTGGCGAGCTCGATGTGGCCGAGGCGTTCGCGGCGGACCTTAGAAAGGGTGACTTCGACGCCGCACTTGTCGCAGATGACGCCGCGGTGCTTCATGCGCTTGTACTTGCCGCAGAGGCATTCCCAGTCGGTGATCGGTCCAAAAATGCGGGCGCAGAAGAGGCCGTCGCGTTCGGGCTTGAAGGTACGGTAGTTGATGGTCTCGGGCTTGGTAACTTCGCCGTGCGACCACGAGCGGATCTTTTCGGGCGAGGCAAGCGAGATGCGGATTGCGTCGAAGTCGGTGATGGGACCGGACAGTTCGAAGGGGCTGGAACGGAACATGCGGTGTATCTCCAGTGCGGTTTGGCTGGTGGGCCGGGCCGCGGTTGGTACTGCTGTTCGCGATCACTTGGGGCGGATCGCATGCCCTTTGTCTTACAAAACTGGCACTCGTTGGAGGGTGGGGAGATTCGAACTCCCCACCCCTCCTGTGAGCGATTAGTCGGCGGCTGCGGCAATCGGCATGGTCGGGATCTTCTTGAGGTCGGACTGTTTGACCAGTTCGACGTCGAGGCAGAGCGACTGCAGTTCGCGGATGAGCACGTTGAATGATTCCGGCACGCCGGGCTCGATCGCTGCCTCGCCCTTGACGATGGCTTCGTAGATCTTGGTACGGCCGAAGACATCGTCGGACTTTGCGGTGAGCAGCTCCTGCAGGATGTACGCGGCACCGTAGGCTTCAAGCGCCCACACTTCCATTTCGCCGAAGCGCTGGCCACCGAACTGCGCCTTGCCACCCAGCGGCTGCTGTGTGATGAGGGAGTACGGTCCGATCGAACGGGCGTGGATCTTGTCGTCGACCAGGTGCGAGAGCTTGAGCATGTAGATGTAGCCAACGGTGGCGGGCTGCTCGAACGCTTCACCGGTCATGCCGTCGAAGAGTTCGGTCTTGCCGGAGCTGGGCAGGCCGGCGGAGGCAAGGAGGGCCTTGATCTCGCTTTCCTGGGCGCCGTCGAAGACTGCCGTGCCGAACCAGATGCCCTTCTTCATGCCCTGTGCAACGCGGAGGGTCATCTCATCGTCGAGCTCGAGCAACTGGGTGAGCGCCGCGGTGTCCTTGAAGCGCGCCTGGAAGAGCTCGCGCACTTCGTTGGCGTTCTCTGCCGCGGCAGCCTTCTCGGCGATCATCTTGCCGAGGGTGTGGGCTGCCCAGCCGAGGTGCGTTTCGAGGATCTGACCGACGTTCATACGGGACGGCACACCGAGCGGGTTGAGGACAATCTGCACCGGCGTTCCGTCGGGCAGGTACGGCATATCCTCTTCCGGCAGGATGCGTGCAACCACGCCCTTGTTGCCGTGGCGACCGGCCATCTTGTCGCCGACCGAGAGCCGACGCTTCATGGCGATGTAGACCTTGACCATCTTGATGACGCCCGGGCTCAGTTCGTCGCCCTTCTGCATCTTCGAGATCTTCTCGTTCGTGATCTTGCGGAGCACGTCGATCTGACGCGAGGTCATCTCCTCGATCTCATCGATCTGCTCGTTGACGCGGGGGTCCTTGTCAGCGTAGCGGATGCGCTTGAGATTACGGGTGGAGATGAGCTCGATGGTGTCGCGGTCGAGCACGTCGCCCTTGCCGAGGAGCTTTTTGTTGGTGCGCTCGTCGTGCAGGTCGGCCTGAACTTCCTTGGCGCCGAGGATGGCTTCGAGACGCTTGAGACGCTCGTCGGTGAGAATACGAATCTCGTCGGCGAGGTTCTTCTCGAGCTTCTCGATCATTTCCTGCTCGATGGACTTGGCGCGCTCGTCCTTCTCCTGCCCCTTGCGGGAGAAGATGCGGACGTCGACAACGGTGCCTTCGATGCCGGGAGGGCACGAGAGCGAAGCGTCACGGACATCGCCGGCTTTTTCGCCGAAGATGGCACGGAGGAGCTTCTCTTCCGGCGTGAGCTGAGTTTCGCCCTTGGGCGTCACCTTGCCCACGAGGATGTCGTTGTGGCCGACCTTGGCACCGATGCGGATGATGCCCGAGTCGTCGAGGTCACGCAGGGCGTGCTCGCTGACGTTGGGAATATCGCGCGTGATTTCCTCTGGTCCGAGCTTCGTGTCGCGCGCTTCGATCTCGAACTCCTCGATGTGGATCGAGGTGTAGTAGTCCTCGCGGACGACCTTTTCCGAGATGAGGATTGCGTCTTCGAAGTTGTACCCACGCCATGGCATGAAGGCGACGAGGACGTTGCGGCCAAGGCCGAGCTCCCCCTGCTCCGTGCACGGACCGTCCGCGATTACCTGACCCTTGAGAACACGGTCGCCCTTGCGGACGATCGGCTTCTGGTTGATGCAGGTGTTCTGGTTGGAGCGCTTGAACTTGGTGAGCTGGTAGATGTCGGAACCAACTTCACGCGAGAGTTGCGTGGGGTGGTGCTCGCCTTCGACGCGCACGATGATGCGCTCGGAGTCGACCGAATCGATGATGCCGTTGCGGCGTGCGAGGATGACAGCGCCCGAGTCGCGGGCCGTGACGCCTTCCATGCCGGTACCGACGAACGGCGCTTCCGCGACGAGGAGGGGCACGGACTGGCGCTGCATGTTGGCCCCCATCAGGGCGCGGTTGGCGTCGTCGTGCTCAAGGAACGGCACGAGCGATGCGGCGACCGAGACCAGCTGCTTGGGCGAGACGTCGATGTAGTCGACTTCCGCCTGGGGCACGAGGACGAAGTTGCCCTGCTTCCGGGCGTTGACCAGATCCTCGGTCAGCTTGCCGTTTTCGTCGAGGTCGATGTTGGCCTGGGCGATGGTGTGGCGATCCTCTTCCCACGCGGACAGGTAGAAGGAGAACGGCTCGGTTTCGAGCACACGCTTGCCATCGCGCGCAAGCTGCTGCTTGAGCTCGTGGGCCTCGTTGATTTCGATCGGGTCGCCCTGGCGCATGCCGGACTCACCGGCGTTGGTGACGGCGACGTAGTCAACGACCTTGCCGTCCTTGACCTTGCGGTAGGGCGACTCGATGAAGCCGTACTCGTTGATGCGCGCGAAGCACGACAGCGACGAGATGAGACCGATGTTCGGGCCTTCCGGCGTTTCAATTGGGCAGATGCGGCCGTAGTGGGTCGGGTGCACGTCGCGGACTTCAAAGCCGGCGCGTTCGCGGGACAGACCGCCAGGTCCAAGCGCGGAGAGGCGCCGCTTGTGCGTGATCTCCGACAGGGGGTTGGTCTGGTCCATGAACTGCGAGAGCTGCGAGGAACCGAAGAACTCACGGATCGCGGCCATGACGGGCTTGGCGTTGATGAGGTCGTGCGGCATGGCCGTCGACATCTCCTGGTACACGCTCATCTTCTCCTTGATGGCGCGTTCCATGCGGACGAGACCGATGCGGAACTGGTTTTCCATGAGCTCACCGACGGCGCGCACACGGCGGTTGCCGAGGTGATCGATGTCATCGACGAGGCCGATGTTCTTGCGCAGCTTGAGCAGGTAGCGGATGGTGCCGTAGAAGTCCTCGGGCGTGAGCGTGCGCTTGTCGAGCTCGGTCGAACCCTGGTCCTCATACAGCTTGATGTTGAACTTGAGGCGGCCGACACGCGAGAAGTCGTACTTGCGGGCGTCGAAGAACATGCCTTCAAAGAGGGCCGTGGCGGTGTCGAGGGTCGGCGGATCGCCCGGACGCAGCTTGCGGTAGATCTCGATGAGGGCTTCTTCCGGCTTGCGCACGGAGTCGCGCTTCAGGGTGTTGGTGATGATGTTGCCGACGTCGTCCTTGTCGGGGAAGAAGACTTCAAAGCTGGTCGCGCCGGACTGGCCGATCTTGTGCAGCTTGTCGGTGGTGGCTTCCTGGTTGGCTTCGTAGAGGAGCTCGCCGGTGGTGAGGTCGACGACATCGGCCGCGAAGATGGCGTTGTCAAAGTCCGAGGTGGCGACTTCCACTTCCGTGACGCCGCCATCGCGCATCTTCTTGAGAAGCGACGGGGAGATTTTGCGGCCGGCTGCGACGATCTCTGCACCGTCGGTGCCGGCGATGGCGTTGGCGGGCTTGATGCCGGTGAGGTTGGTGTTCTTCTCCTCCGCGGAGATGGACCAGAACATCTTGCCGTCACGCATGTTGATGGTGTCGGCGGTGTAGAAGGTCTTGAGGATGTCCTCGTCGGAGCGAAGGCCGAGTGCGCGCAGGAAGATGGTGCCAAGGAACTTGCGCTTGCGGTCGATGCGGACGTAGAGGGTGTTCTTCTGGTCGTACTCAAACTCGACCCACGAGCCGCGGTAGGGGATGATCTTGCCGAGGAAGTAGGTGCGGTTGTTTGCCGTCTCAAAGAAGACGCCGGGCGAACGGTGGAGCTGGGACACGATGACGCGCTCGGTCCCGTTGACAATGAAGGTGCCGTTGGCGGACATGAGGGGAATGTCGCCGAAGAAGACTTCCTGCTCCTTCATGTCGCGGAGGGTCTTGACGCCGGTTTCGGGGTCCTTGTCGTAGATCTTGAGGCGGATGGTGACCTTGAGCGGGGCGGAGTAGGTCATGCCGCGCTCTTCGCACTCGGCCTGATCGTACTTGAGCTGCAGGCCGACGGGGTCGCCGCACTTGTTACAGAAGTCGGGCGTGTTCTTGTTGTAGGTTCCGCAGAAGTGGCAGAGCACATCGCCCGGGTGGAAGGGGTCGGTGATGACCATGTGGCCGCAGTTGACGCAGGCGGTGCGCAGGTGGTTGAGCCCCTTGAGGTAACCGCACTTGCACTCCCAGTTGCCGATGGAGTAATCGACGAACTCGAGCTCTGAGACGTTGCGGAAGTCGGTGATGGGGAAGACAGAAGTGAAGACGGACTGGAGGCCGTTGTCTTCGCGCTCCTGGGGGAGCTTGTCCATCTGGAGAAAGCGCTCGTAGGAGCGGCGCTGGACCTCGATGAGGTTGGGGATCTGGATGGCGGTGGGAATTTTGGAGAAGTCGAGCCGGGTGCGAAGGGCACGGGTTGCCATGCTGTTTGCCATACGGGTGGTAGCTCCCTTTGTGGTCCTGCCGAGGCCTCTGGTTACCAGGCGCGCCGCATCGTACGTGGCGGGTCAGGTGGTCAGAGTCCGAAGTGCCGTGGTGGCGGCTGCTTCGTGGAGTGGTTTGCGCTGGTGTTCTGCCTGGGCTTATCCCTCGATGATGGCCCGGGCGCGCGGTGAAACCGGGGTGAACCGGTCTGGATGGTGGATCAAATCTTGAGGTGTTGCTGCTAACGGAGCAGCGGGTACTGGAGGCGCGTGGGTGCGCGAGACGCGAAGACGCCCACAGGGACAGAGATGCCCGTGAGCGCAAGAGCCGACTTTTGCACTGAATCGATGGTCTGAGTGATACCTGCCGCCCTACCGGAACCTGCGATGCCCCGGAACTGCTGCCGCTGTCGTACGGTGGACACGAACCGATTCCCGCCGCCCGGAATCTGTTGTGGCCGGCTCTCACTGAGCCGGAAAATACATGAGGATGAGATTCCGCAGCGACGTTACGCAGAGCCACGCTGAACGGGTATGCCCAAGCACGAAGGTACGCCGATTGCACGAAAAAGGCAAACGGACGCGAGACACGGAAAAGCGGCCCCGGCAGAGTGCCGGAGCCGCAAAGCCGGAGTTACTTGATTTCGACGGTTGCGATGCCTTCGAACTTCTTGGCAACCGCAGCTGCCTCGTCCTTCGAAACATTCTCCTTGATGGGCTTGGGGGCGCCATCGACGAGGTCCTTCGCTTCCTTGAGGCCGAGCGCGGTGACTTCGCGGACTGCCTTAATGGTGTTGATCTTGTTCGCGCCGGCATCCTTGAGGATGACGGTGAACTCGGTCTTCTCTTCCACCGGTGCGGCTGCTGCCGCGCCGCCGCCGGCGGGGGCTGCAACGGTGGCTGCTGCTGCCGAGACGCCGAGGCGCTCTTCGAGCTTCTTGACGAGTGCCGATGCCTCGAGCAGGGTCAGGCTAACGATCTGGTCTTCCAACTGCTGCATGTCTGCCATGGTGATTCTCCGTGTGATCTAACTTGGTGGTGCGGTTAATACGAACTGCTTGCCCATTGCGATGAATTGCAACGGTTGCCTGTGCCCTGCCGGGTTTCCGATGCGCCCAGACTGCGCACCCTGCGGGACTTCGGCGATCTTTTATGCGCCTTCGGCCGGTGCCTCGGTAGCTGCGGCTTCCGCCTGCGGGGAGGCACCTTCGGTGTCTTCTGCTGCGGGGGCGCTCTCAGCGACCGGAGCTTCCGTGGTGGCTTCGGCTGCGGGTGCGGCCTCAGCCGCTGGTGCTTCGCCTGCGGCGAACTTGTCAGCCTGCACTGCCTGATCGACAACCACGGCAAGGTTGCGGCCGGTTGCGTTGATGACGGTGGCGATACGGGTTGCCGGCGAATTGATCAGGAACAGCAGCTTCGAGAAGAGCTCTTCCTTGCCAGGCAGGGTCGCGAGGTTGTTGATTTCGGCGACGTCGATCACCTTGCCGTCGACGATGCCGAGCTTGAAGGTGAACTGCGCGTTGTCCTTGACCCAGGTGGAGAGGGCCTTGGCAAGCGCGACAGGATCGCCCGAGGTGTAGGCGACGGACGAGACGCCCTTAAGGCCGCCGAGCGCGCCGGCGATCTCGCTGTCCTTCGCGGCGATCGGTGCGAGCTTGTTCTTGACAACATGGTAGTGGCCGCCTGCTTCGCGAACGACCTTGCGCAGCTCGAAATCCTTGCTGGCGGTCATCGCGGTAAAGGTGCCGACGATTGCGGAGGTCGCGCCCTGCAGTTCGGTGGTGAGCGCGGCGACTTTCTCGATCTTCTTTGCTCTGGTCAATGCCATGGTGGTTTAGCCCTTAGCTGCTGGCGTTTAGCCGTTAGCTCGTGTCTTGCTGCGGTCGCTGCTGGCGTTCCGCAAATTCTGGAGTACAGAGATCCACTCATAGCTCGAAGCTACGAGTGAGAATCTGCTCTTACGCCTTGCCTGCGAGGTCGACTACAGCCTGGTCGATTTCCACGCCGGGGCCCATGGTCGAGGACATGAAGATGCCCTTGACGTATTTGCCCTTGGCAGCTGCCGGCTTTGCCTTGACGACCGAGGTGATGACGGTCATGGCGTTGTCGATGAGCTTCTGCGGATCGAAGGAGGACTTGCCGACCGGGACGTGCACGAGCGCGGTCTTGTCGGTGCGGAACTCAACCTTACCGGCCTTGATTTCCTTGACGGCCGAGGCGACATCGGTGGTGACGGTGCCGGTCTTCGGGTTGGGCATGAGGCCCTTGGGGCCGAGCACCTTGCCGAGGCGACCGATGCTGCGCATCATGTCTGGAGTTGCGATGAGGGCGTCGAAGTCGGTCCAACCCTCTTTCTGGATGCGTTCGACCAACTCTTCGCCACCGACGATGTCGGCACCGGCTTCGGTCGCGAGGCGCTGATTCTCTGCGGTCGAGATGACGGCGACGGTCTTGGTCTTGCCGAGGCCGTGCGGGAGGATCACGGTGCCACGGACCATCTGGTCGGCGTGGCGGGGATCCACACCGAGGCGTAGGGTCAGGTCGACGTTTTCGTCGAACTTGGCGAACTTAATGGCCTGGATAAGGGGAATGGCGTCGGCGAGCAGGTAGGGACGAGCCTCAACGCCTGCGCGTGCCTTGACAGTATTTTTGGAAAGCTTGCGTGCCATGGTACTTCCTTCTGGTTTGGTCTCCCACGGCCGGAACCTATGGATACAGCGGGCGGATGGATTGTTCTCGCCCAGTGGGTATGCCTCGCGTTGAACTGCACTTCAACGAGGGCCCCACCCTGTACCCGCAGCGCGACTTTCGCACTGAACCCGCCCCGAATTGCTTTTACTCAACTGCTGCGGGGGACGAGCCGTTCGGCTGTGGTGATAGACGCATCTGGCGGCTTACGCCGGCCCAGGTGCGAAGTACAATGAGGACCGGGCGGTACAAGACACGCACGGGGGCTCACAGCACTTTGACAAGTATGCCACAGGTTGGGCTGAAGCGCAATCGACCGGCAGAAGATGCGGTCAAGAGAGGAGGAAGCCCACAACGGGACCGTCTCCCGCACTTTGCGCCGGGTTGGAGACGCGCTCTGGGGCGGTGTTCGGGCGATAGAACGCCACGGCGTTCACCTTGGGATCGAGCAGTCAGACGACGTCGATCCCGTTAGCGATTCGCATCTGCATCTTGCGTTCAAGAGGCATCAGGCGGACCGGCGAAGGTGTACTCGATAGTCTGGGTTTAGCGGTCTTGCTCGGTATCGGTGGCGGGATTGGGGAGCTTGGGATGGGGTTCGCCTTCAAGGGTGGAGGGGCCGTAGAGCAGGCCGATGCCAGCGATGGCGAGGTTGTCGCGGGTGGTGCCTTTGACGTGATACATCATGTCGTCGGCAGACTTGATGATGCTGTCGATGGTGCTGCCGTCCTCCGGGTAGGTGGCCATGCCGAAGGAGCCGCGGAGTTCGAGCGAGACGCCGGTGTCCTGGAGGAAGCGGGCGTCGCGCAAGGCCTGGAAGAGGCGGGAAGCCACGGCGGATCCCTGCTCCTTGGTGTGGTCGGGGAGCAGGATGACGAATTCATCGCCGCCGTAGCGGAAGGCGGGATTTGCTTCGCCGACGCAGGTGCGGATGAGGGTGCCGACTTCCGCAAGGAGGCTGCTGCCGATGAGGTGGCCGTAGACATCGTTGACGCGCTTGAAGTGGTCGAGATCCATGAAGAGCAGCGAGAAGGGGTGCTCGGCGGCAGTCTGCAGCAGTTCTTCGACACGGGTATAGAGATGGCGCGCGTTGTAGAGGCCGGTGCAGTCGTCGGTGATGGAGAGCTCGTGGATGCGCTTCATGTCGGCGGCGTTGCGGACGGCGATGGCGGAGAAATCGCAAAGAACGCGGAGGAACTGGATGGAGGTGTCGGAGAGGAGATCGATTTTGGAGTTGAGCAGTTGGATGACGCCGACAACGCCCTGCGCCGAGCGCACCGGGACGCAGGCAATGGAGCGGACGGAGAGACCCGGGTTTTTGCGTTCGAACTCGATCCATTTGGGCTCGACAGTGGTGTCGGGCACAACCATGGGGTTGCCAGTGAGGGCGACCCAGCCGGCGATGCCTTCGCCCATGGGCACGCGCAGGCCGGCGAGGCTGTCGGAGTCCTCGCCGACGGCGATGACGTAGTAGAGGTCGTTTTGTTCTTTGTCGACAAGCATCATAGACCAGCGTTCGTTGCCGAAGAACTGGGACATTTTTTTCATGATGTGGGTAAGGACGACTTCAAGCTGCAGTGTCGAGGTCAGGGCGCGTGCTACATCGACAAAGAGCCGGGTATAGTCCTGCTGCAGGGCGTGCGTAAGCGCAAGCTCGCGTTCACGTTCCCGCTTTGTCTGCCTTCCGATCATCGGTCTCCGCCGACGGGCCCTGCTCTGGAGGTGCGGCCCCGCTGGATCCTGCATGCATGGGATGCATACATACTTCCCACTTAACGAGGAACGTAATCGTTAGGGTAATTGTTTCGCCATCCCACAAACGCTGTATTTCTTAAGTCGCCTAGCGCACACAGGAAGTTCCCACGATTGTGTATGCGACAAAGTGTCGTTCGTCTGGCGCGTGGGCCGGGAACACCTTAACCGCCGATGTGCACCATGCTTCGGGACGGCTTGAGGAAGCCGGGCTCGCCGATATGGTGGCGTCGCTCTTTGGCGTCGACGACGAGGCGGATGTAGTCGCGCAGGTGGTCGTCGGTTTGGCCCTGCAGCATGCGGCCATAGAGATCGTGATCGGTCTGGCTAAAGAGGCAGGTGCGGAGCTTGCCATCGCTGGTGAGGCGGATGCGGGAGCAGTGACCGCAGAAAGGACGCGAGACCGGGGCGATGATACCCACCTCACCGATGCCATCGGCGAAACCATAGCGGCGGGCGGTTTCGCTGGGATGGTTGGGAGGCAGAAGGATGGTGGGGGAGACCCGGTTGAGGCGTTCGACGATTTCAGCTTCGCGGACGACGACGTCGGGGGACCAGATACGGTCTTCTTCGAGCGGCATGAACTCGATGAAACGGAGGATCACGCCTTCGTTGCGGGCGAAGTGACCGAAGAGCTCAATCTGGTCGTCATTCCAGCCGCGGAGCAGGACGCAGTTGACCTTGACGGGGGAGAGACCGATGCGCTGTGCGGTGCGGATGCCCTGGAGCACGCGGTCGAAGGAGCCAGGGACGCGGGTGATACGGGCAAAGGTGGCGGGGTCGACCGCGTCCATGCTGATGGTGATACGGTCGAGGCCGGCGGCCTTGAGGTCTGCGGCCATGGTGGCGAGCAGGTGGCCGTTGGTGGTAAGGGCGATCTCGATGGGCGCGCCGTTGCTGGTGGGTTTGCCGTCGGCGTCGAAAGCACAGCGCAGGGTGCGGATGTCGCGAATGAGATCGAGCAGGCCACGGCGGAGGAGGGGTTCGCCGCCCGTAAGTCGAACTTTTTCGACGCCGAGTGAAACCAGCAGACGGATGCTGTGGGCGTAGGCGTCGATGGGGAGTTCGGCGACCTGGTTTTCGCCTTCGCCCTCGCGGCAATAGACACAGCGGTAGTTGCAGCGATCGGTGACGGAGACACGCAGGTCCGTGATGGCGCGGTCGTACTTGTCGCGAAGACGCGTTCCTTCGGCACTACCTGAAACCCGCTGCAATCCCGGGACGGTGTCGAATGCCGGAAGTGGAGCGAGCGTTGCCAAGTCAGTTCCTCAACGATATAGATGCGCGGATTGCGCGTTCGGACCGTCCGCAGATGCGACAAGACCCGCGCATGGGGTGCACGGGTCTGACGGAGCGTAGGTTGCGGAGCTCTAGTAGCTGAGGAACTCGTGCTTGCCGCCGCGCAGAGACAGGCCGGCGAGCAGGCTGACAACGGACAGCAGACCCGTGGTGGCGGCCCAGAAGGCGATGGGGCGGTGGAAACCGGGAGAGTAGGTGAGGTCCTGGCCTACCCACAGGCAGAGGATGCCGGTGACGAGTAGCGCTTGAAAGCCGATGACCAGGAGAAGCTGTCCGCGGCGACGGCGTGCGTCGACGAGTTCCACCTGTTGGGGTGTAAGGTTCCGCTCTTCTACCGGGATGCGAAGATTCGCCATCGTGTGTTACCCCTTGCTGGTTCTGAAACTTTATCTCCGTTAGTACACCACAGCTTGCCGGTGGAGAAAAGCTAAACCTGCGACATCGGCCGTTCATCGAGAAAGGCCATGGTCTTGAGACCGGCGATTTCAAAGTGTTTGCGGCAACGGATATCCGTGCAGGTGGCCATGTCGTCGCGCAGGACCATGTAGCTTTGGGCCTTGGCGAAGCGGGCGCGGTCTCGTTCGTCGGCACGGCCGTTGAGCTGGTTCTTTTTGCGGCGGACGAGCCAGGTCAGCGAGTAATCACCGGCCTTGCCGCACTTGGTGCAGCTGAGGGTGTGGATGCGCTGTTCGGTGCGCTCGTCGAAAAAGTCGCGTTCTTCCATGCTTTCGGCTCCCCCACAATTCTATGCCCGCAAAGGCCTGGGATGCGATGCTGGTGGGAGGAGGAGTTCCATGGCGAAACAGAAACGGCCGGAGATCTTCTCGGTTACGAAGGCGGTGAAGCGCAATGCACGGGAGCGTGTGGGGATGCCACCGGCCGGGCAGGCGCTGCCGGATGAGAAGACGAAACTGGCGCATCGCGCGTCGAAGCACAAGGTTACGCTGGGCCGTCTGCTGCAGGCGGCTGAGCGGGACCCGAAAGAGGATGTGCGATGAAGGTTTGCTGTTTGGGTGTTGCTGCTTTGGGATGTGCGCTGATTACGGGGCTTGCCGGGGCGCAGACGATTCAGATCAGTAAAGACAACCGGACATTGGCGGTAACGGCGACGGATTCCGCTTCGGCGATGGCGGACGTGGCGGTGGTACACGTCGGGTTTGAGGTGTACGGCGCGGACGAGCAGGCGGCGTATGCGGCGGGGTCGCAGCGGTCCAACGCGGTGATGGCGGCGTTGCTGGGGACAGGCGTGGCGAAGGACGCGATCGAAAGTCAAGACCAGGGGCTTGCACCCCTAAGCGAGTATGAGTTGCAGAAGCAGCCGCCGGCGCTGAAGGGCATGCGCTTTAAGCTGACGCAGAGCTGGACGGTGCGGACACTGCCGGATGCGGCGGCAAAGGTGCTGGACGTGGCGGTCAAGGCCGGGGCGAACCAGAGTGGGAGCATCGACTGGGAGATGAAGGACGCTTCCCTGCTGGAGTCGGAGGCGGCGAGCAAGGCGTTGGCGCATGCACAGAAGATTGCGACGGGGATGGCGGAGGGGCTGCACACGCATGTGGGAGCGCTGCTGTATGCGAGCAATCAGGCGCAGGAGGTTGGTCGGCCGGTGCCTGCTCAGATGATGATGAAGGTTTTACGAGCGAACACGCCGGCGCCACTGGCGATCAGCACGCGGAAGGTGGAGCGGAGTGCGACGGTGTATGCGGTGTTCGGGCTGGAGTAGCGGTTACCAGATGCGGTGAACGCCGAAGGTGTCCAGGGCCTTATCGATACTAAGGAGTAGACATGCTTCGTTTATAGCGCTGGCGGCAATCATCCGATCAAAGGGATCGCGGTGTTCACTGCCGAACTGTGCGGCCAGCAGTGCGTGTTGCTGGGTGAGGGGCAACACGGTGTAGCCTGCATCGTTCATGATCTGATCAAAATCATCGAGAACTGCCCAGCTTCCGGCCATCGACCAAGCCGGACTTTCAATGCCATTTCATAGACCGAGATAACGGACACATAGACCAACGCACCCGGGCGGTCCAGCAGCAGCCTGGCTTGTGAACCGACCAGCTTTGGCGATCGCACAGCCCAGACGACCGCATGCGTGTCGAGCAGAAGCCTCAATCGCCGTGGTCTTCCCAAAGGCGCAACTCCTCTTCGGGAAGTGGATCCCAAAACGCTTCAGAAGGCTTGAAGTTCGGATCGAGCCGAGCTCCCAGCCGTTTGACTTGACGCGGGACAGGGTCACTATTGATGCGCTGCAGGCTGAAGCTGACACCTTCTGCTTCAATCACCACGGGGGAGGCCGCAGCTTGCTGTAGCACCTCGTCCAGGTGATCGTGCATCTGCGCTAACGTAAACGTCATACCCGACTCCTTTGCCCTGCTAGGCTTAAGACTACCGTAGCGTTTGCAGGATTTCGAGCCTATTTATGAGCCAAAGCATTGTCCTGATCCTGTTTGAGTTTGTTGCGCTGATCTTTGCGTTCACGATCCATGAGTCGGCGCATGCGTGGATGGCGTCGCGGTGTGGCGACCAGACGGCGCGGCAGTTGGGGCGCATTTCACTGAATCCGTTGAAGCACCTGGACCCGCTGGGGTCGGTGGTGCTGCCGCTGATTGCGGCGTTCAGCCACCTGCCGCTGATTGGCTGGGCCAAGCCGACGCCGGTGACGACGCGCAACCTGCGGAACTACAAGCGCGACGATATCCTGGTGACGATTGCCGGGCCGATTTCAAATTTGCTGACGGCAGCGGCGTGCCTGCTGGTGCTGGTGGGGGTGCGGCACCTGGCGCCCGGTGGCGAGGATGCGGTCTCGGCTGCCGTGTCGCTGGCGCTGGGGATGGATACGGCGAACCCGGGTGGGGTGGTGTTTCCGGTCATTCTGCTGTTGTTCTGCGGGATCCTGGTGAACCTATCGTTAGCGGTGTTCAATGTGATTCCGGTGCCGCCGCTGGATGGGTCGCGGGTGCTGCGGCACTTTCTGCCATATGGCTGGCGGGAGCGGTATGACCAGATTGGCCGCTTCTCGCTGCTGCTGTTGTTACTGGTGGGCGGGCGGTTGATGGGGTTTCTGTTTACGCCGGTGTTGCTGTTCTTTTTGCATCTGTTGTTCCGTTTGTAAAAGGCAAAGCGTACGCAAAGGCGCGAAGTTTGCGCAAAGGTCGCAGAATGTTTGCGGTCTTTGCGGATTCCTTTGCGTCTTTGCGTACGCTTTTGCTCTTGCCCCACTAGGGTGATCGCCCTGTATGGGCTATGCTCGATTTCGTTATGGCAGAGATGACGAAGCGACGGATTTTGAGCGGCATGCGTCCCACGGGGCGGCTCCACCTAGGCAATTACATGGGCGCCCTGTACAACTGGGTGCGGCTGCAGCATGAGTATGAGAGCTACTTCTTTATTGCGGATATCCATGCGCTGACGACGGACTATGCTTCGCCGGGCGACCTGCGGCAGAAGAGCCTGGACGTGGCGCTGGACTTTTTGGGGGCTGGTTTGGACCCGGAAGTGTGCGTGCTGTTCAAGCAGAGCGACGTGCCGGCGCACAGCGAACTGAATACGCTGTTTGCCATGTTTACGCCGCTGGGCTGGCTGGAGCGCGTGCCGACGTACAAGGACCAGCAGGAGCAGCTGCGGGAGAAGGACCTGGCGACGTTCGGGTTTCTCGGGTATCCGCTGCTGCAAGCCGCGGACATTCTGCTGTACAAGCCGGATTTTGTGCCGGTGGGTGCAGACCAGGTGGCGCACGTGGAGCTGACGCGCGAGGTGGCGCGGCGGTTCAACCAGTTGTATGAGAGCGCGGTGACGCCGGAGGTGGCGGGTGCCCGGTCGGACAAGGAGCTGATAAAGGCGGAGATCAGCGAGAATGTGCTGGAATACCAGTTGCTGCCGGAGCCCAAGGCGCTGCTGACGCCTTCGCCGAAGCTGCCTGGGCTGGACGGGCGGAAGATGAGCAAGAGCTACGGCAACACCATTGGGTTGACCGATGAGCCGGACGTCGTGCGCAGGAAGCTGAAGACGATGGTGACGGACCCGGCACGCGTGCGGCGGACGGACCCGGGCAATCCGGATGTGTGTCCGGTGGGCGACCTGCACAAGGTGTTCAGCGGGCCGGAGACGATGGCGAACGTGTACGCGGGGTGCCGGACGGCGGAGATCGGCTGCATTGAGTGCAAGGGCTGGTGCGCGGATTCGATTCTTCGGGAGATTGAGCCGATTGCGGCGCGACGAAACGAGTTTGCCGCGAAGCCGAACGTGGTGCGGGAGATCCTGGCGAGTGGCGCGGCCAAGGCGCGGTTGCGGGCAGACGCGACGATGGTGGAAGTGCGGAACGCGATTGGGCTGTAGGCAGCCTGCCTGCCCTGGCCGGTAAACTAGGGAGGGAGTCCACCGATGCCTGCTGCTGCAACCTTGCCTGATGTTTCCACTGCCGCACCCATCCCCATGCTGGACTTGCAGCGACAGTATGACGCCGTCGGGCCGGAGATTGAGGCGGCCGTGCTGGAGGTTTGCCGGGCCGGGCGGTTCATCCTTGGGCGCGAAGTGGGGGCGCTGGAGACGGCTGTCGAGCAGAAATACGGCATTGCGTGCGCAGTTGGGTGTGCGAGCGGGACGGATGCGCTTTGGCTGGCGATGGCGGCGCTGGGCATCGGCGCGGGCGATGCGGTGGTGACGACGCCGTTTTCGTTTTTTGCGACGGCGAGCAGCATTCTGCGGGCGGGTGCACGACCGGTGCTGGCGGATATCGATCCGGTGTCGTTCAACCTGGAGGCGGATGCGGCTGAGGCGGCAATCACCGGCGACGTGAAGGCCGTGATGCCGGTGCACCTGTACGGCCAGTGCGCGGATTGGGATGCGTTTCAGGCGCTGGCCTCGCGGCGCGGGTTGTTGCTGGTAGAGGATGCGGCGCAGGCGTTTGGGGCCTCGTGGAACGGCGTGCATGCGGGGGCGCTGGGGGATGCGGCGGCGTTTTCGTTCTACCCGACGAAGAACCTGAGCGCGTGGGGCGATGCGGGCATGACGACGGCGCGCGATGCGGCCGTGGGCGAACGGGCCAAGGCGCTGCGGGCGCACGGCATGCGGCAGCGGTACTACCACGATGAGGTGGGTTGGAACAGCCGGCTGGACACGATGCAGGCGGCGGTGCTTTTGGTGAAGCTGCGACACATTGAGCAGTGGAATCGGGAGCGGCAGCGCATTGCGGCGCGGTATACGGCGTTGTTGGAGCAGGCCGGGTTGGGTGGGCCGGTCGCGGACAACCTGCTGGTGCTGCCGACGGCGGATGCGCGTGGCAGCCATGTGTGGCACCAATATGTGGTGCGTGCGCCGCGGCGGGATGCGCTGCGGGAACACCTTGCCGCGCAGAAGATCGGGTCGGAGGTGTATTACCCGGTGCCGCTGCACCTGCAGGATGCGCTGGCCGACCTGGGGTACCGTGCGGGGCAGTTTCCGGAGAGTGAACGGGCGGCGCGCGAGGTGCTTGCGTTGCCGATTTATCCGGAGTTAAAGGACAGCGAGCAGGAGCGGATTGTGGACGCGATCGCGGCTTTTCTGCGGTAGCTTTTCCCGCTGGTGCCGAACCCGATTGAGACTTGTTGTGTCGTGTCGATGGAGGCCGCGAACGCTTCGGCGGTGACACGCGATAGCATAGCCACGATGAGTTCTGAAGCAAACCGTATCGTTGAAGTCGGCAATGTTTCGTTTGGCAGTGAGTTGCCGCTGGCGCTGATTGCCGGGCCGTGCCAGTTGGAGAGCCGGGCGCATGCCTTGGAGACGGCGCAGGCGCTGAAGGAGATTTGCGCGCGCGTGGGCATCGGGCTGGTGTACAAGACGAGCTTCGACAAGGCGAACCGGACGAGCGGCGGGGCGCAGCGTGGGCTGGGGCTGGAGGCTTCGCTGCCCATTTTCGCGGAGATTCGCGAGACGCTGGGGCTGCCGGTGCTGACGGACATCCACGAGCGGCAGCAGTGCGCGCCGGTGGCCGAGGTGGTGGATGTGCTGCAGATTCCCGCGTTCCTGTGCCGGCAGACGGACCTCTTGCTGGCGGCGGCGGCGACGGGGCGCGCGCTGAACGTGAAGAAGGGGCAGTTTCTTTCTCCGCTGGACATGAACAACGTCGCGGCGAAGCTGGCCGGGGCGGCGGGTGGCGTGCTGCTGACGGAACGTGGCACGAGCTTTGGCTACAACACGCTGGTGAGTGATTTTCGGGCGCTGCCGGTGATGGCGGCGACGGGGTGGCCGGTGATCTTCGACGCGACGCATAGCGTGCAGCAGCCGGGCGGACAGGGTGGATCGAGCGGTGGGCAGCGGCAGTTTGTGCCGGTGCTGGCGCGGGCGGCGGTGGCGGTCGGGGTCGCGGGTGTGTTTATCGAGACACACCCGGACCCGGACCATGCGCCGAGCGATGGGCCAAACATGTTGCCGCTGCGCAGTATGGAGGGGTTGCTGCGGGAATTGATGGAGTTTGATCGCCTGGCGAAGCGGGTTGCGCGTGCTGGCGAGGTTGAGGCGTGAGCGACGCTGCGCCGTTGGAGCGGAGTGAGCACGCGGCGCACGACATCGCTTCTGCCGTGACGACGGTGGCGTGTGAGTTGCGCGGACTGGAATCGTTGCGCGATGCGCTGGCGGGCGCACTGGGCGAGGCCTTCAGCCGGGCGGTGGACGTGCTGGACCGCGCGGCCGGGCGCGTGATCGTGACCGGCGTGGGTAAGAGCGGACACGTGGCGCGCAAGATTGCGGCGACGCTGGCGAGCACGGGCAAGCCGGCCCACTTTGTGCATCCGAGTGACGCGAGCCATGGCGATCTGGGTATGGTGCGGCCGCAGGATGCGGTGCTGGCGCTGAGCTGGAGTGGGGAGACGGCGGAGCTGGCCGACCTGGTGGCGTACACGCGGCGGTTTGCGGTGCCGCTGATTGCGAGCACATCGCGCGCGGAAAGCACGCTGGCACGGGCGGCGGACGTGGCACTGGTGGTGCCGGAGACCTCCGAGGCCTGCCCGGATTCGCTGGCACCGACGACGAGTACCACCATGCAGATGGCGCTGGGCGACGCGCTTGCCGTGGCGCTGCTGGCGCGGCGCGGGTTTTCGCGCGACGACTTTCGCGAGCTACACCCTGGCGGGCGGCTCGGGGCGCGGCTGCAGCGGGTACAGGACCTGATGCATCGCGGTGACGAGGTGCCGGTGGTGCCGGAGACCGCATCGCTGGCCGAGGCGATCGTGCGAATGACGAGCGGGCGGTTCGGCATTACGGGCGTGGTGGATACAGACGGTCTGCTGGTGGGCGTCATTACGGATGGCGACTTGCGGCGGGTGTTTGCGCGGGGGTTGTCGCAGGGGCTGGAGCAGCGGTTGGCGAGCGACACGATGGGCCGGTCACCGAGGACCATTGCGCCGGGCGAACTGGCGACGACGGCGCTGGCACGCATGCACGGCGAGGCAATTACTTCGCTGTTCGCGGTGGAGGATGGGCGCGCGGTGGGGATTGTGCATATTCATGATTTGTTGCGGGCGGGGTTACTGTAGCGGTTTCCTGTGTTCGCAGATGAACGGTGGGCGTCTCAGGCTGCAGAGAGTTGCACCAGCTTGGCGATTGTATTCACGTTGCGGATGGTGGCGGGAATCTTACCCAGAGGAAGCTTCAGCTTCGACCGTCCTATGCCTTCGGGGTAGTCGACGTAGAGTTCTCGCGCGCCGTTGACGACTCGCTCGCCTGCGGGGCCGGTGAAGCCGTTCGCTTCCGCGGGCGGTACGGTGTTCAGGAAAGCGATGGCGACCTTGGCGGGTTCGCGGTCGGGAAATGGGTTAGCCTCAAGCACAAGGCGAAGCTGGTCAACGGTGCGAAGCATGACGTCGATCGGTGTGCCCATGTGCGTCTGCAGCGCCTGCTGCAATGCGGCGAGAATGGCGGGTTCGGTGGCGGTCGCTTCGAAGATCACGTTGCCACTCTGGATATACGTACGGACGTGGGTGAAGCCCAAACCTTCGCAGAGGCGAACCAGATCCTTCATGGGCAGTAAGCCGGTGCCGCCGACATTGATGGCGCGGAGCAGGGCGATGTAGGTCATGGGTGTCCTTTGCTTCTGCAGGTGAGCCTACATGGAGGCGGTGGATCGTTCAGGCGCGGGCGAGGGGGAGGGCTTGTTCCCAGCGGCCCTGGGCTTTGAGGATGAGTTCGACGACTTCGCGCGCGGTGCCTTTGCCGCCGGGCTTGTCGGTGATGTAGTGGGCGACGGCTTTGAGTTCAGGTGCGCCGTCGGCGACGCAGACGGCGAGGCCGGCGCGCTGGGCGACGGGGATGTCGGGCAGGTCGTCGCCCATGTAGGCGATTTCGTCTTCCGAGACGCCGGCGGCGAGCATGCACTGGTTGAAGGCGGCGTTCTTTTCTGCCTGGCCGAGGTGGACGTAATCGACGTGCAGTTCGTGCGCGCGCTGGGTCACGGCGGGGGACGTGCGGCCGGTGATGAAGCCGGTTTTGATGCCCATCTGGTGGGCGAGCGAGAGGCCGGGGCCGTCCTGTGCGTGGAAGACCTTCATCTCGGTGACGGTGTCGTCCTTGCCGGCGTGGAGGCTGGAGATCAGGCAGATGCCCCCGTCGGTGAGGGTGCCATCGACGTCCATGAGGAAGAGCTTGATCTTGCGGGCGCGGGCGAGGAGGTCGTCTTGCGGGATGGTGGCGGGCATGGGTGGTTGGATGCCGATTGATGCGCGGTGCGGCTTCGGTTGGTTGGAAGCCACCTTACTCGTGCTGGAAGTCTGTCGCTGGCACGAGCATGTTCGAGCGCGATGAAGGTGGGGCACCCGGGGATGAGGGGGTGCCCACGGACACGATCAGATGGATTGCAGAGTGTAGGCTTGGGTGGCTTCGGGCTTCATGGTGAGGGGCAGCGTGAGAACCGTGGGTGAGCCGTCGTAGACGCGGCGGGTGAGCACCAGGGCGTTGCCGACGAAGATTTCGACGAGGGAGTGATCGAGGAACACACGCAGCGGAAAGGTGGCCGGCATGTTCTCTGGAAGAGGGATGTCTTCGCCATCGAAGCGGAGAGTGCGGATGGATGCGTCCTCATGGGAGGCGAGCTGGAAGTGCGGTGTGACGAGGGTGCGGTGGAGCTCGTTGGAATCAGCGCGGCGCGGGATGATGTTGAAGACGAGTTCGGCCTGGGGTGCGCCTGCCGAGGCCGTCGCGTTGCTGACGCGGAGGCTGTCGACCTGGGGCGCGGGAGTGAAGCGGGCTTCGCCGTTGCGGTCGAGCGTCAGGATGCGGGGAAGGCTCATGCAGCCGGACCAGCCGTGTTTCGTCATTTCGGCTTCAGACCAAGTCTCGGGAATCCAGCCCCACAGGATGCGGTTGCCGTGGGCGTCGAGTTGAGTTTTAGGGGCGTAGTAGGGGCCGTGGTTGAGGACGCCTTCGTTTTCGGGGGTCCACTTCATCGTTGCTTTGTCGAGGGTGCCGGACTGCCACATAGTTTTGCGGCCTTCGAGCGTGCCCTGGCTGTGGATGAGGACGTGCTTGCCGCCAAGCGGGAAGAAGTCCGGGCACTCCCAAGTTTCGCCGCTGTCGACGGTGTCGTCGGTCTGCTTGCCGTTGGCTTTGCCCTGGGCGAAGATGCCCTGGTACTGCCAGGCTTTTAGGTCGGGCGATTTATAGAGGAGGACGTCGCCGCCGACGCCCTTTTGCCCGCTGGCGAGCAGCAGGTAGAAGTTGCCGTCGTCTTCGCGCCAGGGCACGGGGTCGCGGAAGCCGGTGACGTGCATGCCGGGCGGTGGGGCGGCGATGACCGGGGTGGAGTTCTTGGTCCAGCGATCCAGGACGGCGTCGGGGCTGCCGTTGGGGTGCGCGTTCGTGACGTTCCGGGGTACGGCGATGCACTGAGCTTCGCGCTCCGGCGGGTTCGAGGCCCAAAGGGTGGACTGCTCTTTCGTCGAGGGCGAGACACAGGTGTAGAGGATAGTCGGGACACCCTTGTCGAGGACCATGGTGCCAGTGAAGACGCCGTACGCGTCGGGGCCGCCGGGGGTGCGTTCGAGCGCGAGCGGGCGTTCGGTCCAGTGGACCATGTCGGTGCTAACGGCATGCGCCCAGCTCATGTTGCCCCACACGCTGGCCTGCGGATTGAACTGGTAGAAGAGATGGTAACGGCCGTCGAAGTAGACGGGGGCGCAGGGATCGTTCATCCAGCCGCGTTTGGGGGCGAGGTGGTAGCGGGGGCGCAGGGGATCCGCGTCGATTTGGGCTTGCGGCGGAAAACCACCACTGGGGCCGGGTTGCTGCGGGAAGGCGAGGCGCGGGAGGAGGGTGCTGACGCCGGTGAGGGCGAAGGATTCCAGAAGCTTTCGTCGGGTAAAGGGCATGCGGAGCGGCCTCGTGAACGCGCTCTAGCAGGATGACGCATGGTGGAAGGTTTTGTCATGCGCGGCGGCCGTTCGGACTCTTACTTCACGCGGGAGGAGATTTCGTCGAGCCGGCCTTCCATCTTCTGCTGCATGCCGTAGAACTGGGTGTAGTCAGCCTCAAGGGCACTCACACGGGCGGTAAGCACGTCGAACCGTTTGTCCACGCGGTCAAATTGCTTATCCATGTCGGCCTTTAGGGAATTGATATCGGCCTTCAGGATCGTGGTGTCACGGCGGTTGAGCAGAATTCCAAGGAACACAGAAAAGATGATGAGTACCGCGGGACCATAGTTCAGCATGCGTGGTAGCTCCTCGCGATCAGGGTAGCAGGTTCTCTACCCCTGCGGTGTGGCGAACTCGCTGCGGTGGCGGCTGTAGAAGAAGTAGACGAACAGGCCGATGATGAGCCAGATGAAGAAGCGCTCCCAGGTGCGGATGGGCAGGCCCGTCATGAGCAGGATGCAGAACAGGATGGACAGCGACGGGATGACCGGGCCGAAGGGGACGCGGAAGCCGCGCCGGCGTTCGGGCTGGTGCTTGCGCAGGACCATGACGCCGATGGAGACGAGGACGAACGCGAACAGCGTGCCGATGTTCGAGAGTTCGGCGAGGGTGCCGACGTCAAAGAGGCCCGCCGGGATGGCCACGAGGATGCCGGCGACCCAGGTAGCGAACGCGGGCGTGCGGTACCTGGGGTGGACGCGGCTGAAGATGTCGGGCAGCAGGCGGTCGCGCGACATGGCAAACCAGACCCTCGCCTGGCCGAGTTGGAAGACAAGGATCGACGAGATCATGCCGAGGATGGCACCGATGAGCACGACCAGACGGACATAGTGCAGCTTGACCGAGCCGGTTTCGAGCGACAGGCGCTTCAGGGCGTTCACGACAGGCGCACCGTCTCCGGCGACGGAGTTCCACGGCACGATGCCGGTGAGCACGAGCGCGACGCCGATGTACAGGATCGTGCAGACGATGAGGGTGGCGATGATGCCGATGGGCACATCGCGCTGCGGCTGCTTGCATTCTTCGCTGGCAGTGGAAACGGAGTCGAAGCCGATGTAGGTGAAGAAGATGATGGAGCCGCCGGCGAGTACGCCCGCGTAGCCGTTAGGCGAGAACGGCACGTAGTTGCCCGGGTGGATGAACGAAATGCCGGCGAAGATGAAGACCAGGATCGCCACGACCTTGACCAGCACCATGATGTTGTTGGTGCGGGCCGATTCGCTGATGCCACGGACCAGCACGAACGTGAGCAGGATGACGACCAGGAACGCCGGGATATTGAAGCCAAAGTGCCAGCCCTGACCGAAGATATCGTGGCCCGCGAGGTCCTGCAGGCCGAGCGGCAGGTACGCTGGGGAAAGCCATTTGGGGTCGAGCTTGATGCCGAGCCAGTCCAGCAGGTCGACGACGTGCGCGGCAAAGCCGACCGACACGCTCATGTTCGAGAAGGCGTATTCGAGGATGAGGTCCCAGCCGATGATCCAGGCCACCAGTTCGCCCAGGGTGGCGTAGGTGTAGGTGTACGCCGAGCCGGCGATGGGGATCATGCTGCTGAGTTCGGCGTAGCAGAGGCCGGTGAAGCAGCAGACGATCGCGACCAGAATCATGGACAGTGCCAAAGCGGGACCGGCTCCGGGGCGCCCCGCAACGACGCCATGGCCGTGTAGAAATGCGGACAGGTGCAGCAGAACGTCGATGACGGGCGACTCGTCCCACTTGGCGTCTTTGACCGGATTTCCGGCGATTGCGGTACCGATGACGGTGAAAATGCCGGATCCGATGACGGCACCGACGCCGAGCGCGGTGAGCGAGATGGGACCGAGCGTCTTTTTGAGTGCCGTCTCCGGCTGCTCCGATTCGGCAATGAGTTTGTCGATCGACTTGGTCTGGAAGATCTGTCGGGGCAGCGGAATGTCCTCAGGGAAAATGTTGGTTGCGAGCGGAATCCTTCGTAGTTTAGCGTGTTGCGGGGTGGTGACTTGATCGACACGCGGCGACGAAGGATTCCTGCCATGCAGCGAATGACCAGGGAGGCGGCGGAATGGGCGCGACGGCGCAGCCATCTTAGGCTGGGAATGCGGTTTGGGCTGACATGGTGCGGCCTGCTCGTGCTGCTGGGTGTGCCTGCGAGTCGTGGGCAGATGGCTTGGACAATCGGCCCGTGGATGAGGGCTTCGCAGCAGCCGGTGATTTCGCCAAATGCGGCTTCAGTCTTCAACGACCCTGTCAGCGGAAAGCCGACACACTGGGAGGCGCTGCACACGTTTAACCCGGCGGCGGTGGTGCGCGGCGGTAAGGTGTACGTGCTGTACCGAGCGGAGGATGACAGCGGTGCGATGGCGATTGGCGGGCACGTGTCGCGGCTGGGCCTTGCGGCGAGCGCGGATGGCGTGCATTTTGATCGCATACCGCAGCCCGTGTTTTACCCCGCGAAGGATGCGCAGGAGAGCCGCGAATCACCGGGCGGGGTGGAAGACCCGCGCGTCGTGGAACGGCCCGAGGGCGGGTATGTGCTGACGTACACGCAGTGGTCGCGGACGACGGAGACGTACTCCGTAGGCATTGCAACGTCGGCGGACCTGGTGCATTGGCAAAAGGAGGGGCCCGCGTTTGCCGGGGCGCTGGGTGGGCGGTATGACGGGTTGAAGTATAAGTCTGCCGGCATCGTGACACGGCGCGTGGGCGGGAAGCTGGTGGCGGCGAAGATCAACGGGAAGTACTGGATGTACTGGGGCGAGATCCACGTGGGCATCGCAACGAGCGACGACCTGGTGCACTGGACGCCGGTGGAGGACTCGCCGGGCCATACAAAGGTGCTGCTGGAGGCGCGGCCGGGCATGGCGGATAGCGCGTTTCCGGAGACGGGGCCACCGCCGGTGCTTACGGATCGCGGGATCGTGATGCTGTACAACGCCAAGAATGCCGAGGGCGCGGGCGGACTGGCTGGCCTGCAGCCGGGGACGTACACGGTGGAGGAAGCGCTGTTCCAGGCCGACGCGCCGGGCACGCTGGTGGCACGGACGGAGTCGCCAGTGTTTCAGCCTGCGCTGCCCTTTGAGAAAAGCGGCCAGTACGCGGCGGGGACGACGTTTGCCGAGGGACTGGTCTGGTTCAGGGGCAAGTGGTGGATGTACTACGGGTGCGCGGATTCGTTCGTCGGGGTGGCCACGGCACCGGGCGCGAGCGGCAAGTAGCTCACGTTTTTGGACACAACAAAACCCCGCCTTGGCAAGCAGGGCTTGTTGCGACTCCTTGTTTGAGTGCCCGAACTGCTGCCCGTCATAACGGCCGGGCAGCGACCGGACGAAGTTAGCGCTTGCTGGTGCCGCGTGCAGCCGTCTTGAGCTTCTTCTTGTTGGAGCCGCGGGGGGTGGTGCGGGCGACCTTTGCGGGTGCGGCGGCGCGGGCCTTGCGCTTGGCGGCCTTGCGCTCTTTGTGCTCGAGATTCTTGGTGTTTGCCATGTGTGTTCTCTTCTCTTGGTGCTGAAATGTGGAGGCGATTCCCTGCTCTGCCGGTCGCGAGGGGGAGCTTTGAAAAGCAGATCCCTTCACTTCGTTACGGGATGACAAACGGAAGGCGAGGCCGATCCCGGATTTGTCGTCGCGCTTGCTAGAGCCGTTCGAGCTGGGCGAATTTCTCCACCAGCTTTTTAACGCCGTGCCTTGTGAATTGTACCGTGAGCTTGGCATCTGGGCCGTCGCCTTCGCGAGAAACAACGGTGCCGTCGCCGTATTTGGGATGTTTGACGCGGGTTCCGCGTTTGAGCGAGGTTTCGCCGGCGGGTGCGGCGACCTCGAGCTTGGGCCGGGTGAACTTGCCGCCGATGCCGCCACCGCCAAAGAAGGTGGCGATGTTGTCGATGGAATCGGGCGCTTTGGCGGTCTTGTTCTGGCTGCTGAACTGGAGGCCGAAGTTGTTGCGCGGCTTTGCGGCGGCGGCACCCGGGCGGCTACCGCTCTGGTCCTCATCCTCGTAGCTGTAGTGGCGCTCGCCACCGTCGTCCGCGCCGGCCTTGCCCCACTTGTTGGCAAAACGGGAGCCGCCACCACCGCCCATGCTGCCGTAGCGGTGGCCGTACAGGCCGCTCGCCATGCCGGTGTCGCCAGGGGAGCCTAGGTCTTCCACCAGGCGGGAGGGGACCTCTTCCAGGAAGCGCGAGGCGACCGACGCTTCCGGCATGTCCGACCCGTAGCGGCGCCGATAGCGCGCACGGGTGAGCACCAGCGTGTCCATGGCGCGGGTCATGCCGACGTAGCATAGGCGGCGCTCTTCTTCGAGGCCGGTTGGGTCCTGCAGCGTGCGCGAGTGCGGGAACAGGCCCTCTTCCATGCCGCAGAGGAAGACGAGCGGGAACTCCAGGCCCTTGGCGGCGTGGAGCGTCATGAGGGTGACGCGGGCGTCGGACTTGATCTGGTCGGTGTCGGAGACGAGGGCGGCGTGGTCGAGGAACTCGGCGAGCGTTTCGCCGCGCTCCTGTGCGTCCTGCGCGGCGTTGGCGAGCTCCTTTAGATTGTCGATGCGGCTGAAGGCCTCGGGTGTGCCCTCGGTTTCAAGCGTCTTGATGTAGCCGCTGCGGTCGTTGAGGAACTTGATGAGTTCGGGCAGCGTTGCGGGGTCGCCGGGGGCACGAAAGCCGTCAATGCGGGTGGAGATTTCCGGTGCGCCGGCGGGCGCGGGCATCTCGACGATGGGCGCGGCCTTGCTGCGGAGGTCGTCGAAACGATCGGCGAGCGAGGTGACTTTTTTGCCGCTGCGCTTGTCGGCGCGGGTGGCGGCTTCGAAGGGGTTGAAAGCAATGGAGGGGGTGTCGATGCCAAGGTTCTGCGCGCCTCCCTGCCCTGGGTTCGACACGCCATTGTCTGCGGCGTCAAACGGGTTGAATGTGACCGGCGATGCAGCGTTGGAGAAGAAGGCAGTTACGGCGGAAGCGGTGTCGGTATCAACGTCTTCATCGTCTTCGGCACTTGCAGCGAGGGCGAGAGCTTCGCCTTCTTCACCTGCATCGAACGCAAAGTCGAAGCTGGTGTCAGACGATTCCGGCGGGACCGGAAAGTCGAGCACGTTGGTCGGCACGCTGCTGTTTTCCGGTGCAAGCGTGCTGCGCTCTTCCGTCCACGCGGCTTCTTCGCCGCCGAAGTCGAAGTTGAAATTGAAGCTGGTGTCGAAGCTGGCATCGTCTGCCGGGCTGGCGGTGGAGATGTTTTCTTCTGTGCCGGTGAACTCGGCGGTGAGGTACTCCTGCGCGGCTTCGGCGTGGGGTGCGGCGGTGCCGAGCGCATCGGCGGCGAGGGTGTCGCCGAAGCCAGGGCCGAGCATGGCGCGAGCGTCTAGGATGAGACGACGGAAGCCGGTAAGCGCCGTGAGCGCGCGGGCGGGCAACAGCTGGTCTTCCGTGGCGCGCAGGATTGCGTCCCACGTGCTGATGCCGGTGGTCAGCGCAATGCGCTCCAGCGTTTCCATGGTGGTTTTGCCGATGCCGCGCGGAGGCGAGTTCACCACGCGGTTGAGCGCGATGGAGTCATGTGGATTCTGCACCAGCTTGAGGTAGCTGAGCAGGTCCTTGACCTCTGCACGGTCGTAAAAGCTGAAGCCGCCGACCATGTGGTACTGGATGTTGTAGCGGCGCAGCGCCTCTTCCACCAGCCGCGACTGCGAGTTGGTGCGGTAGAGGACGGCGCACTTGGCCTCTCCGCCGCTCTGGCCCATTTCCTTGATGTACTTCTGCACGCGGTCGCCGATGAACAGGGCTTCGTTCTCGCCGTCGGGAGCCTCGTAAAAGCCGATGAGCGAGCCGCCCTCGCGGGTGGTGTACAGCTCCTTGCCCTTGCGCTGGAGATTGTTTTTGACGACTGCGCCGGCGCCTTCGAGGATGTTCTGGGTGGACCGGTAGTTTTGCTCGAGGCGGATGATCTTGGTGTCGTCGAAGTCCTTTTCGAAGTCGAGGATGTTTTTGATATCCGCGCCGCGCCAACTGTAAATGGACTGGTCTTCGTCGCCGACGACGCAGACGTTGCCGTGTGCGCCGCCGAGCAGCTTCATGAGCTCATACTGCGGGCGGTTGGTGTCCTGGTACTCATCGATGAGCAGGTAGCGGTAGCGCCGGTTGTAGCGCTCGCGGGTTTCCGCGCTGACTTTGAGCAGGCGCACGGTTTCGAGCAGGAGGTCGTCGAAGTCCATCGCGTTGTTCTTCATGAGTTCGGCGCGATAGATTTCGAAGATGTGGGCGATGCGTTCTTCCAGCGGATTGGTCGACGCGAGGAAGTATTCCTGCGGGTCGATCATGTGGTTCTTGGCCCAAGAGATGCGGCCGAGCGCGACGCGTGGCTTGAGCTGCTTGTCGTCGAAGCCGAGGCGCTTGAGCGCGCTCTTGACGATGGCCTGCTGATCGCTTTCGTCGTAGATGGCGAAGGAGCGCGTGAGGCCCTGGCCGTTCGTTCGCAGCGCCTCGATGTCGCGGCGAAGGATGCGCACGCACAGCGAGTGGAAGGTCGCAATGGTGGGGCGTGCGAGCGAGGAGTGGCCGATGAGTTTTTCGACGCGCTCGCCCATCTCTTTGCTGGCCTTGTTGGTAAAGGTGACAGCGAGGATGGCGTCGGGCGAGACGCCTTTTTCAATGAGGTAGGCGATGCGGTGCGTGATGACACGCGTTTTACCGGAGCCGGCGCCGGCAAGGATGAGGACGGAGCCGTCGGTATGCTCGACGCCCTCACGCTGCTGGGGATTCATGTTCTGGAGAAGCGGGGATTCGACGGACACAGGGTTGAGGCTCCAGCGTCCAGTTTACAAGGCGCGTGCGGCCTAGTAGACGCGCGGCGGCAGACTGTTGGCGTGGCGGCCGTGGGTGGAGGGGTTGCTGGCTTTTTCTGGCGCGATGGTGATCTGCGTGGCACCACAGGTTTTCACCCCCTGGCAGGCGATCGGCTTGAGGGTTTCCTTGCTGTAGCAGGCTTCAACCGCGGTGAGATAGTTGTTGCCGCAGCTGAGCAGGATGCTGCCCTGCGGGTACGCGGGATTCGCCGCCTGGAACTGGCCGAGCAGGTCCGTCGGGCGCAGAGTGACGGGGTGCGTGACGTTCAGCAGCACGGTGGGGATTTTCAGGTCGTGGAAGCGGTCATCGGCGGTAGCGAAGAAGGCGTCCGCGTCGAGTGTGGTGCAGGTGCCGTGCTTGCTCCACTCATGCTGCAGCAGGGTGAACGACGGCGTGTCGCCGAGGTAGGGCGCGTAGCTTTCCGGGCCGGGGCGGGTGGAGCAGTTGGCCGGATAGGTGCCGTTGAAGTTCTGCGGCCACAGGCCGTGGAGGACGAAACCGGTGGGCGTGCTGCACTCGTCGGCGGCGTCGGCGCGCTTGTTGGCGGTGCGCTCGTTGAGCGGCAGCGCCTCGACATTGTGGCAGAACTCGGGGGCCCAGCTAAGATTCATGAGGTAGAAGTCGAACTGGCCAGGGGCGCTGTGAACCTCTTGCGCGCGGGCGCTGCTGAGGGTGACGGCGGCGAGCAGAAACAGGGCGGCGAGGCAGGTGCGCTTCATGCAGATGATTGTAGGCGGCGCGTGTTGGTGTGCGTTTGTGGACGATCGCCGTTCACTTCCGGACAACGCGAAAACCCCCGTCGTTGTTGATGATTCTTTTCTGATTTGTTCACAAACTATTTTCAGAAAATAGCGGAACCAAACGAAACTCGCCGCGTATAACCAAGTGCGCGACGATGTTTCAACTGCAGTGGGACTTCGCCAGCACCACCAGATGTACCCAAGGAGAAGTCCCATGATCCGTCGTATTGTTGCCGCAACCGCCCTCACCCTTACGCTCGTCGCACCGCTCGCCTCCAACGCCTCCATCTTCGGCCATTCGAACGATGGCACGACGACCACCGCGCCCAAGGTCAAGATGGTGAAGCTGACCATCAAGAACAAGAGCGCCGCCGACATGACCGTGTACCTGGACGGCAAGGCGATGACGCTGGCCGCGAACGGCGGATCGCAGGAGATCAAGGTCGCCGCAGGTTCCGACATCCTCAACGCGGACCAAAGCACGGTGCGCCTGCACGTGACCAGCGAATTGGGCGGCAATACCGTCTCGTTCCGCTAATTCCGCGGGCACGCGTGTCGCCTGCAACGACCAGACAACGAAGCCTGCAAGACCGCGAGGTCCGGCGGGCTTCTTGTCGTGTGCCGCGGGTATGCTGCTGGCATGGGACTACGATCGATTTGCGTGTTTTGTGCGTCGGCAGATGGCGCGCGCAAGGAGTACCGGGCGGCCGCGGCGGAGGCCGGGAGGATGCTGGCGGATCGCGGCATTGGACTGGTGTATGGTGGCGCGACTGTTGGGTTGATGGGCGCGGTGGCGGATGCGGCGCTCGCCGCGGGCGGGCGTGTGGTCGGCATCGTTCCCGAGGTGCTGGTTGAGAAAGAAATTGCGCACGCGGGCTGCACGGAGCTTGTAATCGTCGACACAATGCACACGCGCAAGGCACAGATGGCCGAGCGTGCCGATGGTTTTCTGGTGCTGCCGGGTGGCTTCGGCACGATGGAAGAGTTGTTCGAAATGCTGACGTGGCAGGTGCTGCGGCTGCACGCCAAGCCCATTTGCCTGCTGAATACGTGCGGGTTTTACGACACCCTGCTTGCGTTTCTGGATCACTGCGTTGCGGAGGGAGTGCTGCGGCAACGGGCGCGCGACATCGTGCTGGTGGCGGCGACGGTTGAGGATGCGCTGGCGCAGATGGAGACAGCGGTCGCGGTTTGACGTGAGGCGTTCACGCGGTAGTCGCATCCAATTCCTGTTTGTCTGGAGGATTCGTTTCTGATGCCGACTTTGTTTGACCCCCTTCGCGTGGGCGACCTTGAGTTGCCGAATCGCATCTTTATGGCTCCGCTGACGCGCCTGCGTGGCACCACCGATCACCTTCTGCGGCCGGAGTTGATGGCCGAGTACTACCGCCAGCGCGCGAGTGCCGGGCTGATCCTGACGGAGGGCACGCCGGTCGATCCGATGGGCGTCGGCTATCCGCAGGTGCCGGGCATTTGGAGCGCGGCGCAGGTGGAAGGCTGGAAGCATGTAGTGGATGCCGTACACGAGGCAGGTGGACGCATCTTCGCGCAGATCTGGCACGTGGGCCGTATCTCGCATTCGTCGTACCTGGGCGGCAAGCTGCCGGTGGGGCCGAGCGCGATCAAGCCCGAGGGCCACGTGAGCCTGGTGCGGCCGATCACCGGGTTTGAAACGCCGCGCGCGCTGGAACTCGGCGAAGTGCACGAAGTGGTCGAGCAGTTTGGCCGCGCCGCGGAAAACGCGAAGGCTGCGGGGTTCGACGGTGTAGAACTGCATGGCGCGAATGGCTACCTGCTGGACCAGTTTTTGCAGACGGGATCGAACCAGCGCGACGATGCCTATGGCGGCAGCCTGGAGAATCGCGGGCGACTGATGCTGGAGTGCGCGGACGCGGCGATTGCCGTGTATGGCGCCGGCCGCGTGGGCATGCACTTGGCACCGCGCAGCGACATCCACTCCGAAAGCGATGCAAACCGGCCGGAAACCTTTGGCTACGTCGCACGTGAGCTCGGCAAGCGCAAGCTCGCCTTCCTGATGGCGCGCGAAAAACAGGGGCCGGACAGCCTTGGACCAATGCTGAAGAAGGAGTTTGGCGGCGTGTACGTGATGAACGAGGAGTTCACGCTGGAAAGTGCGAACGCCGCTCTCGCGGCCGGTGTTGCGGACGCGGTCGGCTTCGGCAAGATGTTCATTGCGAATCCGGATTTGCCGGCACGTTTAAAGAAGGGCGCGGCCTTGAATCCGCAGCGACCGGAGTTGTTTTACACGCACGAGCCGGAGGGTTACACGGATTATCCCGCGCTGGCTTCGTAAGCAAGACCGAACACTTACGGAGTTTGGGTGGCTTTTTTGACTTGAAGTAGGAACCCACCTTTTCTGCGCTCAAGTTTCGTGGCGTTCCCAGCTTCTATGCGGCGCGGTGAAGACGGGGCATCCAGTGATCAAGGGGTTTGGCTTCGGCTGAACCCCTTTGCTGTTCCGGGAGTTCCGCGCGCGGCACTTTGCCGGAGCCCTGCCGTCGCGTTAGAACGAAGGAATGAGCACGGCGCGCGTGATGAAGGGCGGCAGGGTGAAGCGGGCAGAGGTGCCGCGCGGGCCGAACGGGCGCGGCCTGTGCCGATGGTGCGCGCTGGAAGTACCGCCGCGGCGGTTCACGTTCTGCTCCGCGTACTGCGTGCATGAGTGGAAGCTGCGGTCGCAACCGGCGTACCTGCGCGATCAGGTCTTTCTGCGCGACAAGGGCATGTGCGGTGGCTGCGGCGCGGATACCGCGTTTGAGCTGCGGCGGCTGCGACGATCGCGAGGTGCACGCCGGCTGGAACTGATGGCGCATTGGGGCATGAAAACGAAGCTGCGCAAGACGCTGTGGGATGCCGACCACATCGTGCCGGTAGTGGAGGGTGGCGGCGAGTGCGACCTGGCGAACCTGCGGACGCTGTGTCTGCGCTGCCATCGCGCCGCGACGGCAGCGCTGCGCGAGCGGATTCGACGAGCCAAGGTCGCGGCCATGCTGGAGGCAGAGCGCGCAGCGTGAGCGGCGGCTTATGCATCGTGCTGCACGCTATGCTTCCATCCTCGGCAGGCGGGTTTTGATCTCTCGATAGCAGGGCTTTTGTTCTTCGCGGCAAAGGCTTTGTCATCCCGCAGCGAAGCGGAAAGATCTGCTTTCCTTGAAGCACGCATGCACTTCGAACAGCAGATCCCTTCACTGCGTTACGGGATGACAAACGAGGGAGAGGCATCCCTGGTCTGGAGCACATGACAAAGCAAGTTCGCGGGCGGTATCGTCAAAGCTGCGTGCGAGTGCTTCGATTTTTCCTGCTTTCGATGTTGGTTTGCTGCGTGGCTGCTGCGCAAAAGGCCGGGTCGCCTTATCCCGCCAGCGCGCAGCACCCGTCACCCGCGTGGTTTGTGGATGTTGCGGCGAAGGCCGGCATCACCGTCCGTAATGTGAACGGCGGCGCGGAGAGCAAGAAATACATCGTCGAGGCGACCGGCAGTGGCGTGGCCGTGCTGGACTATGACCGCGACGGCTGGCAGGATATCTTTCTGGTGAATGGCGCGGAGTTGGGCACCACCGGCAAGGCGGATGCGCCGACGAACCACCTGTTTCACAACAACCACGATGGCACCTTTATCGATGTGACCGCGAAGACCGGCATGATCAGCAGCGGATGGGGCCAGGGCGCGTGCGTCGGCGACTACGACAACGACGGCTTTGACGACATTTTCGTTACGGCTTATGGCAAAAATCGGCTGTTCCACAACGAGGGCGGCACGCATTTTCGCGAGGTAGCGGAGGCCGCGGGCGTTGCGGGCACGGGCAAGGAGTGGGGTACGGGCTGCGCCTTTGTCGACTATGACCGTGACGGCAAGCTGGACATCGTCGAGGCGAACTACGTCCACTTCGACCTGGCGAAGACCCCGAAACCCGGCGAGGAGCAGGGCTGCACGTGGAAGGGCACGCCGGTGATGTGCGGACCGCGCGGCCTGGCGTGGGCGCCGAACCTGCTGTTCCACAACGAGGGCGGCGGCCGGTTTAAGGATGTGAGCGCGGCGAGCGGCATCCAGAAAACCGACGGCCACTACTGCTTTTCGGTGACGACGCTCGATTACGACGAGGACGGCTGGCCGGACATCTACGTTGCGTGCGATTCCACGCCGGCGATCCTGTACCACAACAACCACAACGGCACCTTCACCGACGAGGCCGCGAACGTGGGCGCCGCCTTCAACGAAGATGGCCGCGAGCAGGCGGGCATGGGCGCGACGGCCGCGGATTTCGATGGCGATGGTCACCTGGACCTGTTCAAAACCAACTTCTCCGACGACACCAGTACGCTGTACCACGCCAACGGCGACGGAACTTTTACCGACACTACCTTTGCCGCGGGCCTGGGCATCAACGCCGACGCACTGGGCTGGGGCGCGGCCTTTGCCGACGTGGACAACGACGGTCGTCCAGACTTGCTGATCGTCAACGGCCACGTGTATCCGGAAGTGGATTCGGCCAAGCTGGGCGCGACCTTTCGCGAGCCGCGCTTCCTGTACTGGAATGCTGGCGGCGGCAAGTTTAAAGACCTGTCGAAGCAGGCCGGGCCGGGCATGAACGAGCCGCTGAGCGGTCGCGGCCTGGCGGTTGCGGACCTGTGGAACGACGGCCGGCTGAGCGCCGTCGTAAATAACCTGAGCGACCGCCCCATGCTGCTGGTCAACGAGGCAGCGAACGGCAACCATTGGCTGGGCCTGCGGCTGGTGGGCACAACCTCAAACAGTGATGCGATCGGCGCGCGGGTCACGGTACACGCCGCCGAACGGAACTGGGTCGACGAGGTGCGCAGCGGATCGAGCTACAACAGCTCGAGCGACCTGCGGCTGCACTTCGGGCTGGGCAAGGTCGCTGCGCTGCGCAGTGTGACGGTGCGCTGGCCGAACGGCGGCAGCGAGGAGTTTGCCGCGCCAAAGATCGACGGCTTCACCGACCTGGTCGAAGGCACCGGAAAACCTGCGGCGTCCAAGCACCCATGAGGGAACTTCGCGGGGCGAGGACGCGTATTCATTGCAACGCCACCAAAACGCTCTTTGTTCGAGGTCATCATGCATCGTTGGATACCGCTCTCCCTCTGCGCCGTGCTGCTGTGCGCCATCTCGTGCTCCGTTGCGACTGCACAGCAGGCGGATCGCACGATTGCAAAAGCGGATCGACCGTTTGCGCTGGTCGTCGACTCAAAGCTGGTAAGCCTGAATGGAACCCATACGGGCAATCGCTCCAGCCTGGAGAGCTACGCGGAGAAGCACCCGGGAACGTACCTGGTGTTTGAGGAGCGCGGCGTGCTGCACGTGGAACAAGACGCTGCCGCCGTGGCCGAGATCGAACGGCTGGATGCACCCATGCATCCACTGAACGTGCAGCAGCGAGCACTCCAGGACAAGATGAAACCGCTGGAGCGGCAGATGAAGGCGCTGGGCGAGAAGATGCGCGCCGCACAAAGCCCGCAGGAACAGACCGCAATTGCCGCGGAGATGAGGCAGGTTGGCGCACAGATGGAGCGCATCGGCAGGGAGCAGGGCTCGGTTGGCGAGCAGGAAGGCAGAGTGGGCAAGGCTTTTTACAACCGGGCACAGGCCATCTTTGTGCAATGCCTGGCGGACGGAAGTTGCCGGCCGGCCTGAGCACCCTTCTGCCGCACTAACCTGTGGCAAAACTAGGGCGTGGCTACGGTCGCGCTGCGGGCCTGCAAGAAGCCAAGCGTGCGTGCCGTCGCATCCCTGTCCTGCCCGGGGAAAAGGTGACCTTCACCCTGGTAGATGGTGCCCGTGCAGGCGGTGTGCGTGCGCTCGCACAGGGTAAACAGCTGGTGCGCGTTCATGACCGGCACGTTGGTATCCTGGTCGCCGTGCAGGATGAGCAGCGGCGGCAAGCGCTGCATGTGCAGAAAGTACGTATCAGGCAGGCTGCCGGACCAGTCGATGACGGAATCGATGTTGGCCAGCTGGGTGCCGGCGGCAAGCGCGACCGACGCCCCAAGCGACAGCCCGAAGAGCACGATTGGCTTTCCCGGCCGTGCCTGCTGCGCAATGCAACCGCGCACCGCTTCGACCCATGCGGCGTAATCCTGGTCCGTCCGGTGTTGACCGCTGGCGGCGTCGAAGAAGTGCGGAAACAGCACGGTGTAGCCATGATCGGCGTAGAACTTCGCCCGTGCACGATACAGGTCCGGGCCGCTGGAGCCGTGCAGCACGACGAGCGTCAGCGGACCATCCGCCGGTCCCATGGGTTCGCAGTTTACTGGTCTCGGCGCGGCGTGAGACGTGTTCGCGACACCGGCAAGGGCGACGACCACGGCAAGGCAGCGCAGAACATGGCGAACTCGAGAACACGTCCTGGGAGTCACACAGCCCATGGCACAGGATCGTCCGGGTTATACGGCCTTGCGCTGGAAGCTCGTCTTCTTGGTGCCGGCGAAGGCGTCCTTCGCCTTCATGGCGGTGGCGTTGGCATGCTGCTTGCCGCCGGCTTTGCCTGCGGCCTTTTCTTTGGCTGCCTGCAGCTTTTGTGCGGCGCGGCTCAGGCCGCCGATCTTGACCGTTCCGGGCTTTGGGATGAAATCGCTCATAGGAAAGTTTCGCATGAGCCTTGCGCCGCGTGGAAGCGGGTCGGTTTCTTCACGCCTAGGGATGTGCTGCCGCGACAGCCTGCTCCATGGCGCGACGCCAGTCGGCGTCCACAAAGCGGCTTGCCTCCAGCGCGGTGTTGCCGTTGTGGTCGCGCGCAAGCGGGTCGGCTCCATGGCTCACCAACACGGGAACGGCAGCTGCGTTCATCACAGTGAACAGCGGCGTCTCGCCCTTGTCGTTGCGTGCGTTCGGATCAGCGCCCAGCGCGAGAAGCTCGTTCATTACCATGACGTCATCGGCGTCATGCAGCGCGGTATTGCCGGCGTAGCCATGGCCATTCGGATCCGCACCCGCACCCACAAGCAGGCGAAGGCAGGCAACACGGTCGACATCGGCGGTGTCGGCCCAGCCACGCGATGCAGCAACGGCGTACACCGCGGTATAGCCATTCTGATCTTTCGCCTCCAGCGGGGGATGCCGGGCGAGCACCTCGCGAACGACTGCCGGGTTGCCGGAACGTGCGGCAGCAACCAGCGCCGCGCCAGATGCGCTACTTGCACCGGCAGCCCTAAGCGCCTGGACCGACGCTAGCTTGCCAGCGCTTGCGGCGACCACAAGAGCGCGATCCCGGTCTGCCGGATCGTTGCGGCTCGCACCTGCATCGAGCAAGACCTGCAGCACCTGGGGGTATGTCGCGGCGGCGGAAAGCCAACCGCCATCCGCCGGAAAGTTAGTGCCCCATGCAGGTGTTTCGCCGGTCGGCACCGGTGCAGTTTGCACCGAAACACCCGCACGGAGCAGTTGCCGCACGGTAGCCAGCTGGCCGCCGGCAGCGGCTTGCAACAAGAGCAGTTGTGACGCGGCTGTGGTGAAGTTCGTGTGCTCAGCTTGCAGGCTTGCGACCAGCCCGTTGGTACCCTCAACCCAGCGGTTGCTGGCGCCCACCCTATCCACCTGTCGTTCCAATGCCGTAACGGCCGCAGGCATACCGACGCGCTGGCCCACGTAGTCCAGCAGCTGCTTCGTCTGTCCGTCGATGGACAGCGAAAGCCGGTAGGTGGGGCTGTCGGTAATGCCGGCGCGGTAGGTGTCGTCAAGCGAAAAGAAGTGTGCCTCGCCGAACTCGCGGGCGAGCGCACGCACCGCCTGTGGATCGATGGGCGCACGGTGCGCGCCGGGAGCGACCACAAAGCGTTGCCCGCTGAAGGACACGGTTCCGGCGGTGGACAGGGTGAGGCTGTAGTCCGGGCAGGAGCCGTAGCAGACCGACCGGGAGAGGGTGAGGCTGATGGTGGACTCCGGGCGAATGGGCGGCTCCGGCACCAGGCGCGACGGCAAGCGCTCTGGCGGCAGCAGGTTCACGCCATCGTCGACCTGCACGGTGACGGGTTGGCCGTCTCGCAGGAACGGGGAAAAGAGCCATGCTTCGACTTCGCGTTCCAGCATTGGCCAGTACCTCAACTCATCGGCGCTGCCGTGTGCCGTGGCGCTGACCACTTCTCCGGTGGGCGACACGATCAGCTGGAGGCGGAGCTGGGCAAAGCCGCGCGGTGCGCTGTCGACAGAAATGGCATGACGCGGGTGTCCGAGTTCGTGCACGGCAGCGTCCGCCGGCCACACATGCGCAGCGACGGGGAGACAGGTGCGCCGACAAAAGTGGACTGGAGCAATGCGATGGCGAAAAGAACCACGTATTTTCCTTCACTGCAACTCTGACACCGCCTCAGGCCGTGGAGTTCCTCATACCTGTTTAGGGCATCCCCAGTCTTTTGCAGGCGGTGGGGATGCCACCTCTGGAGACATGCCGGAAACCGCGCGCTGTCGTCCAAGGATGTTGCACTGGCCACCTTCAAACCCGCTCAGTGCACGGCGCAGTGGACGTCACCGTAGTTGCCGGTAGCAAGAAAGTTGCGGGTAGCGGGGTCGTCGGGGTTGAAGGCGAGGGCGCGGCGCAGCGTTGTTTTTGCCGCTGCGCCCTGATTCGCTCGGCACTGCAGCAGCGCCAGGTTCAGCAGCGCCGCCGTTTGGCCCGGATCGTTCGCCGAAACGGTCATCAGGTGCCGGATTGCCGCAGGTGCGTCGCCGGACTGTGCTTCGAGGACGGCGAGGTTGGCAAGCGTCGTGCTGCTCTGCGGGTTTTGGGCGAGGGCGGCGTCGTACTCCGCGCGCGCGACTTTTGCATTATTGGCAATCTGGGCGAGGTAGCCCAGTTGCTCGTGGACGAGGCTGTCGGCCTTCCCGGCCTGCTCGGTCTGGTGCAGCAGGCTCAGGGCTTCGCCGTAGCTGTCGCGATCGCCGTGCAGCGCAAATTGCGCGTAGGCCAGGCCGCGCTCGCGTGCGGTGGGTTGAGCGGTGCCGACAGGGACGAGGTCGACTGCGCGGGTATAGCGCGCGGGTGTGGAGGGTGCGTCAAGCGAGTGCAGTTCCAGCATGGGCCGGGCCCCGGGTGCGGGATGCAGGCTGTGCGGTTTGGCCTCAATGTCATGGTCGACGTTCTGCTCGTGCGAGATGTCGGAGGTGGCCCGCGCGGGCATGTGGCAGGTGGCGCAGTCCTGCTGCTCCGGATGGTGCGTCGCGGGCTGAAAGGTGGCGGTCGCGGCATGGCACTGCAGGCATTTCGCGCGGTAGAAGGCGACGCGCTCGGCCGGCGCGGGATTGCTGTGGGGATCATGGCAGGTGGTGCAGGTGAGCTTGTCGCCGGCGGCTCGCCGGCACGCGGAGCGCAGCATGCCTTCATATTGGCTGCTCGCGCGCGCGGCGGATTTTGGTGACGCGGCGTTCACGAAATAGACTGCGGTCTCTGCCAGGTCATGACCTGGGACGAAAGTACTGAGGGTGCGGCCGGGCAGTTGCACCATGGCATCCCCTTCCAGATGGCACTGCAGGCAAATGCTGTCGCGCTTCGGAGCGGGGAGTGTAGACAGCTTGAGCATGGACGACTTGCCCTGGGAGCGCACGTGCTCTGCCGCATCACCATGGCAGCTGCTGCAGCCGATACCTGCCTGCTGGAATGGCTGGTCGCGAAAGGCGTTGACGGCACCCGGCAACGGCTGCTGCACTGCGGAGGCGTGGCAGTGCAGGCAGTTCGCATCGGTCTGCAGGGCAAGCGGCGCGCTTGTTGTCCGGTCATAGGCCGGAGCCATGCCGTAGGCTGAGCGGCGGGTATACCAGTTGACAGGAGCCTCGTACCAGAGCTTGGTGTCGCCGGTGTAGCGGCTGAACAGGTAGGTGCGGCCATGCTTGCCGGAACCGATGAAGTAGACCAGTTGCTCCGTGTCGTCAAGCGGCGCGGTCGGGCTATCGCGCATGGAATGCAGGCGGGGCAGGTTGTCGTGCTCGGAGACTTTGTAGGTGACGCCAGAGGGGGCGTGAGTGTAGCTGCCTGTGTCGAGCGCCTGGGTGGCAAGGCCGCTACCCTGCGCCATGGATGTCTTCGCGTAACTGGCGACGATGGCTGCGTGGCACTGCACGCAGGTGCTGTCCGGGTTGGTGAGCACAGGTGTGGTCGCTGTCGCGGCGTGCACCGGCCGCTTGCTACCGAGCAGCAGGTTGATGCATGCGAAGGTCAGCAGCAGCATTGCTGAACCAAGCAGGATGCGGATTGTGCGCTTGCGGGAAGTCATGGGTTCTGCGAGAGGATCGCTGCGCTGATTGTGGTGGAAAGACTCTGTGCTACGGGTTGAGCCAGGCTGTGCGCCAACCAGTGAAATTGGAGGGGCAGTTCGCAGCGAGGCACGCGGACCCTACATCAGGACTAGGCTGGGCTATTTGGGTGTGTCGAACTTCGGGGCTGTGTCGGCTTGAATTTTCTGTGAGAGTTGGGTTTCGCGCTGGGCTTCGGCGGTGCGGCCAAGACCGCGGTAGGCCTGACCTAAGAGGTTGTGGGTCATGTAGTTGGCTGGGTCCATGTGTTCGGCGCGTTCGAGGAAGCCTGCGGCGGTTGCGGGATCGTTACGTTTCAGCAGAACTTTGCCGAGAAGGATGTAAGGACCTGTGGAGTTGGGCTCGAGGAGGAGGGCGCGCTGGAGGGTCTGCTGGGCCGCGGCGTAGTCGCCCTTGCGGCTGAGGGCGTCGCCGAGGCGGTCGTAGACCGCGCCGTTGAGGGGGTTGCGCTTGCCCTCTGCGGTGAGCTCAGTGATGGCCTCGTCGACATGGGCCTGCGCGAGGGCGACTTCTCCCAGAAGCATGTGGGCTTCGGGCAGGTCGGGCTGGAGGGCGAGGGCCTTGCGAGCTTCTTCTTGGGCGATGGGCACGTATTCCCGGCGCAGGAGCATGCGGGCGGCGAGGAGATGGGCCGCGGCGGAGTCGGGTGGGAAACCGTACTGGTCCGCGAAGGCGTGTCTTGCGTCGTCGTAGCGTCGAGCGTCGATGTAGCAGAGGGCGAGGACGTAGGCTGGGTCGGATTTCGTTTCCGGTGTCCAGGTGTGGGCTCGCTCGAGGAGCGGGATGGCGTCGGCTGGTCTTCCCATGCGGAAGAGGGTGAGACCGCGGAGCTGGGTGGCGATGAGGTCGGTTGCGGGCGCGGCGGCGAGGGCTTTTTCGGCCTCGGGGAGGCGATTGAGGGTGTAAAGGGCTTCGCCGCGGAGGCGATCGCGGTTCTCGGTATTTGGGTTGCTGTCGAGGGTCTGGAGGACAGCTTCAGCTTTGCCGGAGTTGATGTCGTGTTCGAGGGTGGATTGGGCGAGGAGGGGTACCCCCCCCAGCATGATCGCTAAAGTCCTGAAAACAATGGATCGTGCAGCGGAGGCGCGCCAAGTTCCTCGATTGAGGGGAGTTTCGGGATTTAGGCGGGTCTGCATGGATTCCTTTGTGCCGAGAGATGGACTGTTTCTATTGTAGAAAGTCGGCGGGGGTACATGTGCCAACTATTTTCGCCGTGCAAGTTGCCGCGAATGAGTTGGTTCGCAGTCGTGAAGGATGTGCGGGGGCTTGACAGGTTCCGTGCTCCCGGACGGAAAGCAGGTTTCTCCGCGACGCCGGACGGTGGAACTGTCCGGCTCCGGTCGAAAGGACACCGCATGTGTGCAGGTGAAGGGAACGAAAAGCGGGGAGGGCCGAAGCCCTCCCCGCTGGTTGGTTGAAACCGTTGGCTAGAAGTTTGCGCGGATGGCGAACTGGAGCTGACGGGTCTGGTTGTTGCCTGGGGCGAGCCCACCGATCTGACCACCGTTGATGTCGATGTTCGTGTTCGGGTTGGCATAGTTCATGTGGTTGAGGATGTTGAAGAAGTCCGTCCGGAACTGGATTTTAAAGCTTTCCTTGATCGGGATGTCCTTCTGGATGGCGGCATCGACGTTGTAGTAGCCGGGGCCGAAGAACGAGTTGCGGCGCAGGTTACCGAACTGCAGGCGACCGGGGTTGCTGAAGCCATTGACGGCGGCAGTGGTGCTGGTGAGGTCGGTGCCACCGGGTGTGAAGAAGGTGAGGTTGTGGAGGTAATCGTTGCCGGAGAGCTTGGTGGAGAAGCCGCTGCCGGAGTAGTTCGGCATGTTGGGGCCGCTGTCCTTGTTGACGCCAGTGTTGTTGTAGCTTGCCCAGAAGGGCAGGCCGCTGGCGATGTTGAAGGTGGGGCTGATCTGCCAGCCGCTGACGAAGCGGTCGACGATCGGGTTCATGTTGGCGAAGTAGTGCTGGCCGTGGCCGATGGGCAGACCCAGGTTGCCGAAGAAGGTGAGCTGGTTCTGACGCAGGTCGTCCTGGTTGCCGAAGGTGAGCTGTTTGTTGATTTCGAAGTAGTTGTCGCTGTAGTTGGTGGACTTCTGGTAGGCGTAGTTCATCACGAACTGGTAGTTGTTCGAGAACTTCTTGTCGAGCGTGACCTGCAGTGCATTGAAGTGCGAGTCAGCGTGCGAGGAGAAGTAGTTGATGTCCTGCGACCAGCCGAAGCGGGGATAGTAGCGGCGACGCTTTGGATCGTTGGCCGCGCTGCAGGGCAAGTTCGGGAAGGCAGCGCCGACGCAGACGACGTTGGGCGCACCCTGGAAGACACCACTGGGCGCCGGGTTGTAGGCGAGGCCGTTCTGGACGACACCGACGACGTTGGGGTTGGTGGTGGAGCCGTCGCCCGCGAAGGTGTGGGTTCCCTTGTTGCCGACGTAGGCGACCGTGGCGGAGAACTGGTGGCCCAGGTCGCGCTGCAGGGTTGCGTTCCAGGCATCAATGGTTGGGAAGCTATCGGTCGTGGGACGGGCGTTTGCGTTCACGCCGTCGGGCAGAGCGATGTTGCCGTTGACGATGGGACCGCCGAAGTTAGCCGCCGGCGGAGTGCCGCCAAGGGCGAAGACATAGCCGTTACCCGCACTGGTGACCTGCTGCTTGGACAGAACCGGGAGGTTCTGCGTGACCGCGTGCCCGAAGATGGAACCGAAGACGCCGATGTCAAAGCTGCGGCCGTAGCCGGCGCGAATGACGGTCTTGTTATCGATCTGGTAGGCGACGCCGACACGGGGGGCGATGAGCGCCGCGTTGTTCTTGGTGCCCATGTTGCCGGCGTACGGACCCTCGTGCGCGACCTGCAGGTTGCCGGTGTCGAGATTGAGGATGGCACCCTGATCCTTCTCCACCTTTTCAGGGAAGTAGGTTTCGTAGCGCACGCCGATGTTGACGGTCAGCTTGCGGCTGGCTTTCCAGGTGTCCTGGATGTACTCGAAGAGGCGGTTCTGGGTTTCAGACGCGTTAGTGGAGGTGCTGGCATAGCGGTTGAACTGACCCACGGCGCCAAGGGCAAAGCTGGCGAAGCCGAGACCACCGACGCCGCCCTGCTGGGTGGTGTGCGTCTGGAAGGCGAGCACACCGGCACGGTTGCTGTCAGAAGGCACGCGGAGGTTGTAGGCGTGACGGAAGTCCACACCGAACTTGATGGAGTGGTTGCCGAGCTCGTGCGTCCAGTTGTTGACGACCTGGTACTGACGCTCGTTCTCCGTGAGCGGGCAGTTGCAACGGTTGACGCCGAGACCGGAACCAAAGTTCGCGCCACCGTTGTTGAGGGCATTGACCGGGGGTCCGTCGATGTCAAACTCCGGCGCGCCGCCCGTGTTGCCGGTCGCCATGTTCAGGCCGGGAATGCCCGCGTTGGAGGCGAAGGACTCATTGCCGTCGTACTTGGCGGTAGCGATGCTGTAACGGAGAAAGCCGAAGCGGATGTCGGTGACCCACTTGGGACTGACCACGACGTCGCCGCCGGTCGCCCAGCTGATGTTGTGACCACGCGAGGTGCCGCCGAAGCCGCCGGTGCCGAAGCCCGGGCCGCCGAGGGCGCCGAAAGCGGTGCCACCCATGAGGGTGTTTTCAAAGTAGCTGAAGCGGTTGAAGTAGTGGATCTTCTCCGACACCTGGGCGTCGAGGCGGATGACGCCCTTGTCGTAGTTGAAGACGCCGGTGCCGACCGCCGAGTAGTTCTGATAGGGCGTGCCGGAAGTGCTGGCATTGGCGACCGGGTACTGCTCAAGCAGAGCGATGGCGGCGGGGTTCAACTGCGCCTTGGGAATGATGTTGTTGGCGTAGGCGACACCGGTGGTGGGATTGGCGATGACCTGGCTGGCCTTGCCGGGAGCAACCGATGTGACGCCGTTGACCGTGGTGCTGCCGACGTAATCGGAGAAGTCGCAACCAATCGCGCCCGCGCAGGAGGTGCGGAGAAGGTTGGTGGGCACGGAATTCAGACCGGTAGAGGTACCGACCTTGTTGCGGAAGCCTTCATATTCGCCGAAGACAAAAACTTTGTCCTTCTGAATGGGGCCGCCGAGAAAGAGGCCGAAATCACTCTGGAGGGCGACAGGAACGATGCGGTGGGTGATGATGTCGGGCGAGTTGAAGGGGTTCTTGGCCTGGTTGGCATCGGACTGGCGGAAGTCGAAGGCACCACCGTGAACCTGGTTGGTTCCCGATTTGGTCTGCGCGGTCTGGATGGCGGCGACAGCCTTGCCCTGCTCTGCGTCGTAGTTCTGGGTGGAAATTTTGGACTCGGAGACGGCGTCGAGCGAGGGGTTGACGACGATGATGCCGAGGAGGGGATCTTCGTTATCGGTACCGTCGAGCTCGTAGCCGACGCCGGAGAAGAGCTGGCCGTTGACGACGATCTGCTGGGAGCCCTGGGGATTTTCAGACGAGGCGTGCGACCAGCCGAGCAACTGGGTACCGGGCAGGAGAAGCTGCAGGCCGGTGAAGTTGCGGTTGGGCAGCGGCAGGTCCGAGGTGGCCTTTGCGTCGAAGATGGTGGCGACGTCGGCGCGGTCGGTCTTGAGGGTCGGGATGTCACCGGCGGAGACGTCGACGACGGTGCCCTGGTCACCGACGGTGAGCTTGGCATCGACCTTGGGCGAGGTATCGGCCGAGACCTGGATGCCGGTGGTCTGGAAGGTGGTGAAGCCGGGCGCCGTGATCTTGATGGAATAGGCGTCGGGAATGAGGTGCTCGACGGTGTAGGCGCCGGAGCTGTTGGTGGTGTCAGTGACGGATGTGCCCTTGGCGATGTCCGTGACGGTGATGGTGGCGTTGGGAACGGCGGCGCCGGTGGGGTCCGTGACGGTTCCGTTGAGGGAACCGTAGATGGACTGACCGTAGCTCACGCCGGCCGTCAAGACGGCGGAGAGAGCGAGGGCGCTCACCTTTCTTGTGATCTTCATTGCTGTCCTCCAGAGGATGAAACGTAAGCAAACTTATAAGCAGCGTGGTGGCCTGAGACGGCGACTCTGCTGATGTATGGAACGAGACGGACTTTAAGGGACTGCGGAGACGATTGTCAATCAAAAGATGGAGGCAATATTCACGAAACTTCCCTACACATTTCGGGAGGGAATTTGCGGGAGTTCCCGATTTTCATAGATGACCGGAAAGGGTGCGATGTACGCGGTTTCAAAAGGGATTGCTGCACTTTGGAGAGGCAGGGCGAGTGGCGTGTGGCAGGAATGGGCGTGGTGCGGAGTGGATGCAGAGGAGAAGCTGTGCTGACAGCTTGATGCCAGCGATGGAGGAAATGTGCTATGGTTTGCCGGCGAGCCCAAGCACGTTTTCAAAGGATTGGTATGAACTCTCGTTCTGTTGTTTCACTGGTGTGTGCCGGCGTCATGCTGGCGAGCGCGGCTGCATGCCAGACCGCCGTTTCCCCCGCCATGCCGCCGACAGCGGCCGAGGTGCGGCTGGCGGCGACACCAACCCATGATGCGACATGGTGGAAGCATGCGGTGGTGTATGAGATTTATCCGCGGTCGTTTCAGGATTCGAACGGGGATGGCGTTGGGGATTTGAACGGGATCACGCAGCGGCTGGATTACCTGCAGGGGCTGGGCGTGGACGCGATCTGGATTGCGCCGATGTTTCCGTCGCCGCAGGTGGATTTTGGGTATGACGTGTCGGATTTCCGGTCGGTGGACCCGCAGTACGGGACGATCGCGGACATGGACCGGCTGATTGCAGAGGCGAAGAAGCGGAACATCCGGGTGTGCCTGGACTGGGTGGTGAACCACTCCAGCGACAAGCACAAGTGGTTTGAGGAGAGCGCGTCAAGCCGCACGAACCCAAAGGCGGACTGGTACGTGTGGAGCGATGGGAAGAAGGTGACGGACCCCTCGGTGGGCGCGTATCAGAAGAAGTACGAGCATGACGGGATGGTGCCGCCGAATAACTGGGAGAGCGTGTTTGGCGGGAGCGCATGGCAGTGGGTGCCGGCGCGGAAGCAGTTTTACTACCACAAGTTTTATGTGCAGCAGCCGGATTTGAACTATCGTGACCCCGCAGTAGAGACGGCGATGTTCGACGGGATGAAGTTCTGGCTGGACCGGGGGATTGCGGGGTTTCGGCTGGACGCGGTGCCGACGTTGTTTGAAGACCCGCAAAACCGGGACGAGCCGGAGACGGGCGGGGTGAATGCGCAGGGCGACCCGAACCTGAAGGAGCTGTACACGAGCAACCTGGACGAGGTGCACGGGGTGGTGCGGCGGATGCGGGCAATGGTGGCGAAGTATCCGGGGGACCGGGTGTTGATCGGCGAGACGTACCTGCCGAACACGATGGAATTGGACAAGTGGTATGGCGGGGCGAAGCACGATGAGTTGCAGTTGCCGATGGATATGCTGGTCGGGTTTCCTTCGCGTGATGCGGGGAAGGCGCTGAGCGCGACGGGGCTGCGGCGATACCTGACGGAGGCGGAGACGGCGCTGCATGGGTCGCAGCCGCTGATCGTGTTCGACAACCATGACAACGAACGGAGCCACGACCGGTATGGGGATGGCGTGCACGATGCGGGGATCGACCGGGCGATTGCGGCGGTGTTGCTGACGAGCAAGGCGACAGCGCTGATGTATTACGGCGAGGAGTTGGGCATGCCGACGACGGTGCCAACAAAGGTGAGCGAGGTGAAGGACCCGATCGGGATTACCGGCTGGCCGAAGGAGAAGGGCCGGGATGGCGAGCGGACGCCGATGCAGTGGGATGGGTCGGCGCAGGCGGGGTTTAGTGCGAATGCTTCGACGTGGCTGCCGGTGCCTTCGAATTACGTGACGTTGAATGTGGCGACGGAGAGCGCGGACCCGAGTTCCCTGCTGAATTGGTACAAGCGGCTGATTGCGCTGCGGCGGTCGAACGCGGCGCTGCGGGATGGTGGCGTGGTGTTTTTGGATAACGCGAATCCGCATGTGCTGAGTTATGTGCGGACGGGGTCAAAGCCGGTGGTGGTGTCGCTGAACCTGTCGACGACGGCGCAGACGGTGGATCTGGACCTGGCAGCTGCCGGCGTGAAGGGGACGACCGTGATGCCGCTGGTGGCAGAGGGTGACGGGCTGGCTGCGGCGACGAGCGTGCGGGGGCTGGTGCTGCCGCCGTATGGGACGCTTGTGGCGCAAGTGCAGTAAACGAGACGTAACGCGAGGGCGGCCGGGCTTTGTGCCTCGCCGCCCTTTTGCCTGCACGGGAGGGAGGAGCGACGATGGCCATTGCGGAGAAGGGCAAACGGGCGGCGATGTCCGCACGGGGAGAGATGCCGCTGCACCGCGCCATTTATGAGCAGCTGCTGGGGGAGATAGAGGGCGGCGCGTGGAAGGTGGGCGAGCGGCTGCCGAGCGAGGCGATGCTGTGCGAGCGGTTTGGAGCTTCGCGCATTACGGTGGCCAAGGCGATTGGGCAGTTGCAGCGCGAGGGGCGGGTGCGGCGGCGGGCGGGGTCGGGGACGTTTGTGCAGCCGGCGGCGGCGGGCGGCGGGTCGCAGTTCGGTCTGCTGATTCCGGATTTGGGGGTGACAGAGATTTTTGAGCCGATGTGCCGGGGGATGATGACGGCGCCCATGGCGAAGCCGCACTCGCTGACGTGGGGGCATACGCCGGAGGGCGCGGCGTCGCAGGAGGCGGTGGCGGAGGACTTGTGCCGGCAGTTTATTGCGCAGAAGGTGGCGGGGGTGTTTTTTGCGCCGCTGGAGTTTTCAGCGGATCGGCGTGCGGCAAATTTGCGGGTGGTGGGGGCGCTGAAGAAGGCGCAGATTCCGGTGGTGTTGCTGGACCGGTGCCTGGAGGAGTTTCCGCAGCGGAGTGAGTTTGATCTGGTGGGGATTGATAACCACCGGGCGGGGGCGCTGGTGACGGACCACGTGTTGCGTGCGGGCGCGGTGCGGCCGGTGTTTGTGTCGCGGGCGGGGTCGGGGGCGACCGTGCAGGCACGGAGTGCGGGGTACTTTACGGCGGTGCGAGAGGCGGGTCTGGAGTTTGCGGGGGCGGCGTTCTTTGGGGATCCGGAGGATGGGGCGTGGCTGGATGGGATTCTGGAAAGTGTGCGGCCGGATGCGATGGTGTGTGCGAACGACCATACGGCGGCGTCGGTGATGCGCCACCTGCTGGGGCGCGGGCTACGGGTGCCGGGGGAGGTGCGGGTGACGGGCGTGGATGATGTGAAGTATGCGCAGTTTTTGCCGGTGCCGCTGACGACGATTCACCAGAACTGCGCGGAGATGGGGCGGGTGGCGATGAACGTGATGCTGGGGCGGCTGGAGAACCCGGGCAGGCCGGGAATCGAGGTGCTGACGGCGTTTGAGCTGATGGTGCGGGAGAGTTCGGGCGGGCGGTAGCTTGCTTTGCCCGCGACCCCTCCGAACGATCCACCTTTGTCTCGCTTGACGGGGAACGGCACGTCCGGGAGAAGTCGAGGCAGCAGTTGCAGGTGCTGCGGGATGCTCACGTTTGGGGGGCGGGGGATATCGATTGACGCATCCGGGGAGGGCGTGTGATTGTCTGGTTTCGGAACAGCTATGCGTGCTCGGAATGTGGGGAGCGGTGGGAGGATGAGTGGACCTGCATGTGCAATGATCGCTGCCCTGTTTGCGATGCCGAGATGACGCCCTTTGCTTCGGAAGATTTGAGCAGGCCGTTGGAGCCGGAGGAGTATGCGTGGGTCTCGCGGCGGGTGGACGGGTTGTTCTCTGCTGCTGAGGCGGAGGTGATGGTTCAGGATTCTCTTACAAGCTGACCTACTGACTCGTGAACCCACACATTCACAAATTGCCGCGATGTATGGGCACCTGACGCAGGGTCACCGCACGATCTTCAGCCATTCTGGACGAGCACCATCACACCGTAGGGTTCCAGTGACTGGTTGCCGTGTATTGCGCTGCCGGTGAGCGCGTTTGTGCAGGTTTCCTTCAGCGCAAAGGATTGTGTTTTGGCGGTGTGGTTCAGGAGGTACGTCCAAGATTTGCTGCCGCTGCGTCGGGCGGTGACCTCGACACCGTACGGCACGGTGAGTGCAGGCGCGACGCCGGCCATGCGCTCGATCGTGATGACGACGCGGGCCAGGCTTGCCGGGTCGAGATGTGCGCCGACGTAGATGGCTTTGCCTTTGCCCATGGTGTGCATGGTGATGGCCGCCTTGCCGGCATAGGTGCCACTGTCGTAGGTCGCCAAGACCTCTGCGCTTTCTGGACGCAGAATGTCCGCCCACACGTCGCAGGTCGCCGCAGGGCCTTGCAGGAGTCCACTGAAGGTGACGTTCATCTTGCTAGAGTAGAGGGGCACATACTCGTCTACGACGACGCCCATAATGGACCGCAATAAGCCGGGGAGGGGTGTTTTGACGATCTGGCTCTCAGTGGTTTTTACGCCAGAGCGGCAGCCAGCGACGAAGATGCCTCCGCCCTGGACGTAGCGCTCGATGGCTGCGGCCTGCGCGTCAGATACGACGTACAAGGCGGGGGCAAAGACGACCTTGTAGCGTGCCATGTCCTGGGTGCCATCTACCCTGTCGAGCAAGGCACCACCCGCTGCGGCGACGCCGTACCAAGTCATGATTTCCGTTTGGTATTTGAGTTTGGGCTGGCCGGGTTGGATCGTCAGTGCCCAGTCCGAACTGTAGTCGAACAACAGCGCAGCTTCAGCCATGTAGTCGGCGTGAAGTGCCTCTGCGCCGAGTGCCTTGAGTTCCCGCACGCTTGCAGCTATCTCGGCAAACCCCGCACTTTGCGTGCGGTCATGATTTAAGAGGCCGTGCCAATACTCTTCTGCCCCGAAGTTTGCGGTGTCCCAGCGGAAGAAGTTGATGCCCATGGCACCGTGCGCAATCGTCTGATAGGCCCAGAGCCGCAGTTGACCTTTCTCAGGCTGGGGCGAAAAGAAGTTCTGGCCGGCCTTGCCCGCCTGCTGTTCCATGACGAAGAAAGGCTTGCCCTGCTTGGCGCTACGCGTCATGTCGAGCGACCAACCGGTGAGGGAGGAAATCTGCTCGGGCGAGATGGCCGGCGCACTGTCGGACTGCGCCGCATAGATTGCGATAAATCCGGGGTAGTTGTCGGTTGCGACGAAATCGAGGCCGGCGTAAAGTTCGTCCTGAACGATGACGTCTACGCCGACGACATTGTTGGTCGTGACGAAATGCTGAGGGCAGAGCTTGCGAAGCATGGGCAGCTGTGTCTGTAGAAAGCCGATGTTGGCAGCGCTCTGGTAGCGATCGTAGTCCAGCGCGAGGCCGGGGTTGGGCGGAGCGCCGGAGGGCAACGGGACGGGAACCTGGGAAAATGCCGTGTAGGTTTGGCTCCAGAACACGGTGCCCCAAGCGGCGTTCAGGGCATCGAGCGTGGTGTACCTAGCTCTCAGCCAGTCCTGAAAACCTACCTTGCAGAACTTGCAGTAACAGCGCTGTGACTCACCGAGGGTGAGTTCATTATCGATCTGCCAGCCGATGACGCCGGGAGTGGCTGCGAAACTTCTTGCCATGGCGGTGGCGACGGCGAGCGAGAGCGTACGGTACTGCTGATTGGTGGGACAGGTGAAACGGCGGGTACCCGGGCTCAGCAGGACGCCGGCCGAATTGACCTCCATGACGTCGGGGTATTTCGTGGTGAGCCAGGGCGGCGGTGCGGCGGAAGGCGTGCCCAAGATGACATCGATCCCCGCTTTGTGCAGCGTGTCGACGGAGCGATGCAGCCAGGAGAAGTCGAACTTTCCCTCCGCTGGTTCCATGAGGGCCCAGGCGAATTCGGCGATGCGGACGACGGTGAGGCCCATAGCTGCCATGGCGCGCGCGTCCTGCTCCCACAGTGCTTCCGGAGTCTGGTCGGGGTAGTAGTCCGCGCCGAACAGCAGCCTGGAGTCATGCTCGGTTCCCGCGGGGACGAGGCCGGACGCGTTCAGCAATGATGGAAGTGACAGCACTCCAAGTGTGGTTCCTACCCCTGAGAGAAAGGTGCGGCGGTCGAACGTCATGCGGTGACTCCTGGATAGGTGCAGCAGTGGATGTGTACGGGCGCCGGCGGTTACGGGCTATGTTCCATCGGCTTAGGGTTGGGTGGGGAGGAGGCGGAGGTAGACGCCGTTAGTCCAGCCGAAGCCTACGCCGTTGGCTTTGTAGCCGAAGGTGACTTGCGTGGTGGTGGAGCCGGTGAGGACGTCGTATTTTTCGCGGATGGTGCCTTCGCGGAGGTAGTTGGTTTCGACGTCGGTGCGGAACTTTTGAGCGAGGCGGTCGGCGTCGGCGGTGTAGCCGTATTGGCGGAGGCCGAGGATGGCGAAGTAGTGGTTGGGGGCCCAGCCGAAGGGCTTGTCCCACTGCTGGCCGGTGTCGCGGTCGGACATGGCGAGGCCGTGGTCGTTTTCGAGTTTTTGCAGGTCGAGCAGGGTGTCCGCCGCCTGTTTGGGGCTGGCGATGCCGGCCCAGAGGGGGTAGAACTCCGACGCGTAGACGTAGGTGGAGTGCTCTTTCTTGACAACGTCGTAGTCGACGTAGCGGCGCTGGGCGGGGTCCCAGAGGTACTTGTCGATGGCGGCTTTGCGGGCCCGGGCGCGCTGCTGCCAGAGCTTTTCGTCCGCGGGTTTGCCGAGTTCTTTGGCGAAGCCTGCCATGTCGAGCTCGTAGCGGACGAGGAGGGCGTTGAGGCAGACGGGGGCGTAGTGGTGGGTGGAGCCGGAGAAGGGGCCGAAGCGGAAGGTGGTGTCGAAGCCGGATTCGCGGTCGGCGCGGTCGCCCTTGTAGAAGTCGCGGGAGAGGCGGGTGCCGTCGACTTCCGCGGTTTTGCAGACGACCGTGAGGGATTGGTCGCAGCTTGCAGTGTCGCCGGCGGAGGCGGGGACGAGGTAGTCGCGGGCTTCTGCTTTGTGTTTCAAGAGGTAGCGTAGGGCGTCGGGGTAGTAGGTGCTGTCGTCGGCCATTTCGAGGACGGGGCCTTCGCCTACGTCGAAGTAGCGGGCGAGGCCGGTGGGCTTGCCGTCGATGGTGGCCTGGTGGATGGGGGAGGTCCAGAGGGCGTAGTCGCGGGTGGCTACGGTGTAGGCGTGGGCCAGCCACTGCATTTCCTGGTTTGGATTCGCAACCTTGACGGTTGTGGTGACCTCAGAGGTGCCGTTTACCATCCCATCCGATTTTCCAACTACGTGCGAATGCATGGAATACTCGTGGATTTCGCGGATCATGTCGGCGAGGAGTGGGGGTTGGCTGCGGGTGAGGAAGTAGGTGCGGTTGGCGTTGAGCAGGGCGCCGTAGTTCTCGATTTCGAAGAAGTAGTTTTCGGCGATGCCGCGGGCCAGGGCGAGGCGGTTGTCGGTGAGCAGGCCGAGGACGATGAAATAGCTGTCCCAGCCGTACATTTCGTTGAAGCGGCCGCCGGGCACGACGTAGGGGTTGGGCAGGTAGAGGAGGCCGGGGCGCTTGAGGTCTTTTTCGGGGCGGAGGTCGCCGAGGTGGTCGATCTTTTTGGGCAGGTGTTCGATGTCGACGCCGCACTCGGCGTGGAGTTTCTGGAGGGAGGCGGGGACCGGCATGTCTTTCGGGAGGTAGACGATGGGGGCGGTGAGGACCTTGGGGTCGCGGACGGATTTGCACTCGGTCATGGAGCGGGAGAGGGTGTCCCACGAGGTGCGGATGTAGTCGCGGATGGGGGGTGGGGCTTCTGCGGTAGGAGTGGTTTGTGTTGGGGCGGGTGGGAGGACGATGGCGGTCTGGGGCGCGGTCTGGGCGAGGAGGGGTGCGGCGCAGAGGAGGAGGGCGGCTTGGAGGAGGTGGGTGGCGGTCGTCTGCATGCGAAGAGAAGCTTACCGGGTGAGGGAGGGATTGGTACAGCGGGAGGGTTGCGATGGTGGGCGGTGGCGCGGCCGTGGGGTGCTCTGCGTTCAAGACGCACTGGGTGTCGACTGGTTTGGGGAGGGCGTTAGCGCGGAGGTGGGATTTGTTTGTCCCTTGGTGCGACACGGGGGACATTGCGGGCGGGGAGCTGGCCTAGGATTTGTTCAGGCGGATGAATGGGGGACACGCGATGACAGGCATGGAACGGCGGGCGGCGAAGCGGTATCGGTGTGGCGGGCGGGTGGAGATTCCGCGGTCGTATTCGCGCGTGCCGCTGTATGGCGTGGTGGTGGATGTGAGCCCGGCGGGGTGCGGGATCTGCATGCCGGGCGGCGTGGAGTTCGACGCCGAGGACGCGGACGAATGCGTGGTGGAGCTGCGATTTAAGTCGAGCTATTTTGCGTTTCGGGCGAAGGGCGAGGTGTGCAGCCTGTACCAGCACCGGGAGTTTGGCGGGGCGGTGGTGGGGGTGCGGTTTACGGAGCTGACGGCGCGGGGACGGGGAGATATTCTGGCGTTTATCGAGGACCAGGAGACGGTGGAGTTTGCGCGGGTGGCCTAGACGGGTTCGCTCCGCAGATCGAGGTAGGCACGTGCGGTGAGGATGCGCGTGGGGCCGAAGGTGCCAAGGGAGAGCAGATCGCGGTCGCCGGAGACTAGGAGGTCTGCGTTGGCGAGTTGCGCGCATTCGAGGATCATGTCGTCTTTTGGGTCGCGGCAGATGCCCTGGACGGTGCCGGTGGTTTGGACCCGCACCACGTCGCTAAGGTAGAGTTCGAGGACTTGCTGAAGGCGATGGTTGCGCCAGGCGAATTTGCGAAGGAGTGCAGCGCTCACTTCGCTTTCAATGCCTGCTGAAAAGACGATGCGGTCGCGGCAGGACGCCAGTTCAAGTGCGGCGAGCGGAGTTCCCTTGAACTGCAGCGCAGAGATCCAGAGATTGGAGTCAAGGACGACGCGCACTTTGCTCTTCCGCTCGCATCTCTGCACGAACCTCGCGAAGGAGACGCGGCACGTCTTCCGGCCGGTAGGGTGTCGGCGGCAACTCTTCGTGGATTTGCTCCAGTAGATGTCGTGCCTGCAGAATGCGCAGGCTGCGCAGTGCCTGTTTGACCACACCTGCGGCGTCGATGTGCTCGCTCTGTGCCAGGCTCTCGATCTCCGAAAGGAGGGTGCCGGGAAGATGAAGAACCGCATCGTTTTGCGGGTTGAGGTTTGGCGCGCTCATGGGTTGATTATGGCATCGTCGCGTGGCTAACGGTTCGCGGTGAGGGTGATGTGCCTGGTGACGTAGCCGGTGCCGGCGGTGAGGGTGACGGCGTAGGGAGTGGGGTCGAGGTTGCCGTTGCGGCGGACGTCGAGGAGGACGGTGGTGTTGGCCTCCGCTTCGAGGTCAAACTCGGTGCGGTCGGGGAGGTATTGCTCGCTCGTGATGTGGGGGAGGTGGGTTTCGTCGCCGGGTTGGGGGGCGGCGGGGGCGTGCAGGCCGAATTCTACGGCGGGGAGCGGGAGGGTGCTGTGCGTCGCGCCGCGGTCTTGTTGGTTCTTGCCTTGAGTGCGCGCTGCACGCTGGGGATCGGTGCCTGACGGGTGCATGGGAGAGGTGACGATGTCGAGCGTCTTGCCGTCGCGGGTGAGGCGGATGTGGAAGAGGTCTGCGCCCATGCGGACGTTGTCGAGCTCCGCTTCGTTCCAGGTGACGGGGAGGTGTGGGTGGATGGACAGGCTGTTCGTTGTGGTGTCGACGTCGATGCCGAAGAGGCCGCGGATGGCTGGGGCGAGGGTCATGGCGGAGGACCAGAGCTGGTGGGCGCTGGAGCGGCCGAGAGGCTGGTAGAAGGCGCCGGAGAGGACTTCGGTGACGGTGCCGGGGTCTTCGGCGAAGGTGAGGCGGAGGTTTTGCTGGAGGGTGAGCCAGGCGGCGGCGGGGTGGCCGGTGCGGTACTGGGCCATGCTGTTCCAGCCGGTGAAGAGGGGCCAGACGGAGCCCATGTGGTAGCTGATGGGGTCGTAGAAGGGGACGGTGGTCGCGAGGGCTCGGGTGCCCCAGTCGGTGGCCATCAGCGGGGAGGACCAGGCGGCGAGCATGGCTTCGGGGTGTTGGAGGCCGTGGGTGATTCCCGGTGGGTTCCAGAGGGCGACTGCGGGGTAGACCGTGAGGGTGCGGTCGTAGGTGCCGTCGGGGTTTTTGCTGAAGGCGTAGAGGTTGGTTTGGGGATCGCGGTACTGCTCGACAGCGGCGGTGAGTTTGGCGGCGGTGGCGCGGGCGGCGGTGGCTAAAGGTTCGTCGTGCTGGAGGGTGGCGAGGTCGGCCATGGCAGCGGTGGCCTGCTGGTCGAGCGAGGCGAGGTAGAGCTCCTGATGGGGCATGGGGGATTGCCAGTTTTCGACCCAGCCGGTGCCCTGGCTGTTGTCGTAGACGCCGTCGCCGTCGGTGTCGTGGGTGCGCTCGAACTGGTAGGCGCGCTTGGCCTGGTCCCAGTGATCCGCGAGGAATTGCGTGTCGCCGGAGGTGCGGAGGTAGTCGCGCAGGGCGAGGAGGAAGAGGGGGGTGGCGTCGGCGGCGGCGTACTCGTAGCCGAAGGTGGACCAGGCCATGTTGCTGGGCAGGTCGTCGGCCATTTGGGAGAACTCGTGCATCATTTTGCCGTCGGCGCGCTGGCGGTGGAGGAGGAACTCGAGGGCGCGTTTGGAGAGCGCGGTGTCGCCGTAGCTGTCGATGGCGTAGAGCGACCAGAGGGTGTCGCGGCCGAAGAACCAGCCGAAGCCGGGGCGGGTGGAGTCGTAGGAGGGAAACCAGCCGGCGACGAGGCCGGTTTCGGACTTCTGGTTCCCTACCGGGCCGGTCAGGTTACCTGCGGTACTGTCGTGCTCGACCTGCGAGTCTTCGATGGAGAGTTCGGCCCAGCGGAGGGCTTCGTCGAATTTGGGGTCGGGGGTGTGGACGGTGAGGCGGGTGTCGAAGAAATGGGCGTAGTAGTCGTCGATGGCCTCCGCGAGGGCGGGAAGGTTCGTCGCCTGGTCGGCGAGGCGCTGCTGCATGGCTACCTGCGACGCGGCGTTGTTGGTTTCGCCGGGCTGGCTCACGGTGCTGAGCAGCGGGTAGAGGCGGCCTTTGTCCTTTGCGGGGTCGTAGCGGACGAGGAATTCGAGGGGGAGGGTTTGCGGGTGTTCCTGGTAGACGGGGAGGTGGCCGGGCTTGCTGTTGGGCATGCCGACCATGCCGAACAGGGCGGGGTTGTCGGTGGCGATGGTGTAGGCACCGCCTTCGCCCATGGGTTGCCAGCCGCTGCCGGGGATGCCGTATTGCGGGGCGGGCCACATCTGCTGCATGGCGGGGGTGAGGGTGACGGTGAGGGTCGTGGGGCGGATGCTGTCGATTTCGAAGTAGAGGAGGGCTCCGGGGTCTTCGAGGGTGGGCTCGTGAGGGTTCGAGCCCGAGTATGCTGCCGTTTTGGTTTCGTGGTGGTTTGGACCCACCTTAAACGCGCTTTGAGTTTCCGGCTGGTTCGAGGCTGTAGTGTGGCGCGTTGAAGATGGGGCACCCGTGGTTGTTTCCGCACCGTTGCGGGCGGGGGAGACGAGCATGTGCTGGCGGACGGTGATGCCGGCGAGGGAGTAGGTGAGGATCGTGTGGCCGGGGCGGACTTCGACGGTGGCGGCGGCGGGGTTGAGTTCGAGGGGGACGGTGTAGCCGTCGATGTCGGCGCGCAGGTGGAGGTTGGAGAAGACCTTGACGGGGAGCTGCCAGAGCTCGACGACGCCGCTCTGCTCGCCCAGGATGGCGCCGCGCGCGCCGGTGATGGTGAGGGGTTTGCCGGGCTTGACGGGCTGGGTAATGACCGGGATTTCTGCGAGGTGGGGGCGGTCGAAGGGGGCGACCGTGGTGAGTGCCGGGGCCTGTGCAGCCAAGGAGGACGCGGCAGGCACGAGCACGCAGGCTGCTGCCAGGATGAGCGCGCAGGGAAGGAAGCGTGGGCACCCGGCGGAGGATGCACGACGGATGCGGCTTGCCGCTGCGCGAGGGTGGTGGGCGTTGGGGCGGAAGGTGCAATCAGTCATAGGAGGAGGTCTCGTGCGAAGCTCTTCCAACCTACGTTCCATGCGGGTTTGCTGTCCAGCAGAACGCGTGAAGCCGGCGTGGGGCCTCCGTGTGGTGTCGGGCTCATTGGACAGAGGGCGTTGAGGCATGCAGTGTGGGGCGATTCGGAGCGAGGCTGACCTGGTGGCACGAAGGACAAGACTCAGGGGCTGACGCCCCGTTTCATCTCGATCTCTTGGGGCCGCGGCTGAAGCCGTGCTCATCGGAAGTGCGGTCCGTTTCGACGTTGTTGACGATTGTTTGAAATGCCTCTGACTCTGCTGGCCTTCTGAATGGCTTCACGGCTACTTCTCCCGCCAAGCCTTGAGACTTTCGCCAGGCACGGGCGCATGGTCTGGTAGGCTATATCCGATGTTGGCTGGCGAGCCGCGCGTGCTGTTCCATGCCTTTCCAGGGCGTCCCCAGGAGCCTTTCGTCATCGTCGTCTCCACGCCCCTTGTTGCAAGAAACGGGCAAATAGCCCCGGCGAGCTTCAGTGATTTCTTCTTCTGTTCAAGGGTCACGGCAATCCACGACAGCACTGGAGCCGGCTCGAACCACGGCGGTGCTGCAGTTTCCGGACCGGCGGGCGGTTACGTCGGGCGATCCACTGGCCAACCGGCATGTGCGTGCGCTGGACGGGTTGCGTGGGCTGGCGCTGCTGATTGTGCTGGTGCATCACCTGAACTACACGTTTCCGCTGAACGCGATGCTGCCGGCGGGGCGGGTGCGGCATGAGATCGAGTTCGTGGTGAAGAACGGGTGGCTCGGGGTGGACGTGTTTTTCGTCCTGTCGGGCTTTCTGATTACGACGATTTTGATGAAGTCGCGCGGCGCGGTGAACTACTACGGCGCGTTTTACATGCGGCGGGTATTGCGGCTGGCGCCGCTGTACTTTCTGGTGCTGGCGATTGCGTTTTTTGCGCCGTGGCCGAATCGCGTGCTGCCCACGCATGCGCCGCCGGGCACACAGATGTGGTGGTGGCTGAATGCCAGCAATTTCGTCACCGCGTATACGCCCTTTATGCTGCCGGTGGTGAGCCTGTTCTGGTCGCTGGCGGTGGAGGAACAGTTTTATTTAGTGTGGCCGACGGTGGTGCGCCGGGTGTCGAAACGCGTGCTGGTGCTGGTGGCGCTGGGCGGCGTGCTGGTGGAGATGGTGGTGCGGGTGCTGCCGCCGATGCTGCACGTGACGGCGCGCTTTCCGGAGGTAATCTATCGCATGACGCCACTGCACTGCGACGGTCTGCTGCTGGGCGCGGCAACGGCGGTGCTGCTGAACGAGGGGGTGCTGTCGGTGTACGCGCTGCCGTGGTTGCGGGGGGTGGCGGCGGTGAGCGGGCTGGCTGCGTTGGTGATGCTGCGGCTTGGGTTTCGTTTTTACACGACGCCGGTGATTGCGCTGTGCACGGCAGCGGTGGTGGCCTGGCTGGTGCTGCGGGAGGGCGAGGGTGCCCTGTCACGGGTGCTGCGCTGGGGGCCGCTGCGGCAGATGGGCCGCTACAGCTACTGCATGTACGTGACACAGACGCTGGTGCTGGTGTGGGCGGGCGGACACCTGTTCCGCGTGTGGCATCCCGCGCCGGGGTGGCCGCTGTTGCTGTATTGCTATGGGACGACGGTGCTGGTGGCGTTTGGGCTGGGGGCGGTGTCGTGGAAGTGGCTGGAGGGACCGATCAATGGGCTGAAGCGCTTCTTTCCCTATCGCTTTGAGGCGATGGCGGTGCCGTGGGAGGGGAGTGCGGGCGACGCTGTGGCCACGCGAAAAGCACGCTAGGCTGGAGGCGGACGACACGATAGTTGGCGGCAGAGGGACAACACCGGGAACGCGGATGCGTCTAACCGGATGCAAGCTGGATGTCGGCTCACGGCCGTGCCACTTGCGTTTGCTGCGTTGTCTTTCGTATGGTGAAGGCGATTGGTTGCGGCATCTTGTTCTGCGGCGCAGGTCGTTGTTCGTTCAGCCTGCGCGGTCTTTATCAGAGCTTTACCACCCTGCGTCTGCCGCAAGGCATCGCACGCACCGCAAAAGGAGATCGGCCATGGAATCCAAGCCGGCGCAGAATATTCAGGACACGTTTCTGAATACGGTTCGCAAAGATAAGAGCGCGATTACGATTTACCTGGTTTCCGGCGTGAAGCTGACGGGAAAGATTCGCTCATTCGACAAGTACAGCGTGTTGCTGGAAAACAATGCGCAGGAGCAGCTGATTTTCAAGCATGCGATTTCGACCGTGGTCAGCACGCGGCCCGGCAGCATGCACCTGGACCGGCCGCACAGCGGTGCGCCACGCGCGGCTGAAGCTCCAGCGGGTGCCGCACCGACAGATAGCTCCGCGGTGAATGGGACGACAGGCCTCTAGTTGGTACAACCTGTACGCCGATCGCGCCGCAAGGCCGCCGTGGTACCGTCGCGTGTGCCGTTTGGACAGCGCACGGAGCAGACTGACCTGGGGCACGCCACGGCTGTGGCCCAGGACAGCGCGGTACTGGTGGCAGTAGAACTGACGGGGGAACGGCGGAAGCTGGCAGGGACGGCGCGGATGGCACGGCAGGCGGCGGCGCTGAATGGGGCCGTCGGTGAGGGTGTCGGCGCGACAGATGACGCTGGCGACGCCGCCATGCCAGACCTGGATTTTGAAGCCGGACTGGCAGAGTTTGAAGAGCTTGCGCGCAGTGCGGGTGCGCTGGTGAGCGCGACCGTGGTGCAGCGGCGGCCGAAAGCCGATGCGGCGACGCTGATCGGCCCGGGCAAGGTCGAAGAGCTTGAGGCGATGGTGAAGAGCACCGGGGCGAACGTGGTGCTGTTCGACCATGACCTGTCGCCGTCGCAGATGCGGAATTTGAACGATGCCCTGCCCTGCCGGGTGATCGACCGAACGCAGTTGATTCTGGACATTTTTGCGAAACACGCGCGGACACGCGAGGGACACCTGCAGGTGGAGCTGGCGCAGCTGGAGTACCAGTTGCCGCGATTGGCGGGCAAGGGCAAGGCGATGAGTCAGCTGGGCGGCGGCATCGGCACCCGCGGGCCGGGCGAGACCAAGCTGGAGACCGATCGGCGGCGGATTCGGGAGCGGATTGACCGGCTGAAGGGGCAGTTGGACCTGGTGCGCCGGAACCGTAGGCAGCAGCGGCAGCGGCGGGAGGCGGTCCCCGTGCCGACGGTGGCGCTGGTGGGGTACACAAACGCCGGGAAGAGCACGTTGTTCAATGCGTTGACGGATGCGGGCGTGCTGGAGAGTGCGCGGATGTTTGCGACGCTCGATCCGAAGCTGCGGCACCTGGCGTTGCCGTCGCGGAGGAAGGTGCTGCTGAGCGATACGGTGGGGTTTATTCGGAACCTGCCGCATACGCTGGTGACGAGCTTTCGGGCGACGCTGGAAGAGGTGGAGCGCGCGGAACTGCTGCTGCATGTACGGGATGCCGCGTCGCCGATGAGCGAAGAGCAAAAGGCGCAGGTCGACAAGGTGCTGGCGGAACTGGATGTGGCCAAGACGCCGACGCTGCTGGTGTGGAACAAGATCGATCTGCTGAGTGCGCCGGAGCGGGAGGCACTGCTGGCGGACAGCGGCGGGAATGTCATTGCTGTTTCGGCGCATACCGGGGAGGGGCTGGACCGGCTGCGTGCGGCGATTGAGGAGCGCATTGGCGGGGCGGAGGCGCCGGACCCGACGGCGACGGCGCAGTTTCGGGTGCCACAGCGCGAGGGGCGGGTGCTGGCGGCATTGGAGGCTGGGGCGTTTCTGGAGGCGAAGCGGTTTGAGGGGAATCTGATTGCGTTTACGGCGCGCGGGCCTGCGTCGCTGTTGCAGCGGTACCGGCGGTTCCAGGTGCGGGAGGCGGGCGAGTTGCCGGAGACGGCGCCGGAGGTGCGGGCTCGCTATCGGACGCGGGTGGTGGCTTAAGCTTCAGTCCGGGCGGGCAAGCTGGACGGCCATGCTCACGAGCTTGCACGGCGGTACATTCGTTTTTGCCACGCTGGAAACAGAACAGGCCGGCGCTCGGGGGAGTGGAGGTGGGTCCCGGGAGCACTCGGCCTGCTGGACCCTGAAGCGGGTCGGTGGATGGCTATAGTCTACGCTGTGTGGCGGCGATTCCCAACAAGTTTTCGTCGGAACTGATCGAAATTCTGCAGATTTCCCGTGGTTTGCATCCTTTGCGGTGCAACTGTGGCGATCGACACCGCGGCGTCGGAGATCTGCTTCGGCCGGGTGGAGATCTGCTTCGGCCGGGTCGAGGGCTGGTGGCGAAGACCTCCCAGCGCGTGGTGCCGGCGTGCGTGCTGCGAGAACAAAGCCGTGTGCGGTTTCCGGTAGTTGCGGTGGAGATGGAGGTGCCTGCGTTGACCCCGCCGTGCCGCTCTGCTAGAACTAAGGGGTTGCCGCGTGTCGAATCGGCCTGCCATCGCGCACTCGCGAAGCATTTCAGGAAGCGTTCGGACGAGGCCCAAAGTCACCCCATGGATAAGATTCTTCACGATTTAGGCGAACTCATGCTCGGGTCTATCCCGACGATCGGGTTCTTTTTAATTTTGCTTGCGGCGTACGCGGTGCTGGTGCGTAAGCCCCTGGAGAAGGTGTTGGCGGATCGCCATGCCCGGACCGGTGGCGCGATGGACGATGCGCACAAGGCGATCGCCGCGGCCGAGGCCAAGACGGCTGACTACGAGAAGCGGATGCGCGAGGCGCGTGCGGCGATCTTTGCAACGCAGCAGGCGCAGATGAAGCAGGGCACCGAGGCGCGCGATAAGGCGCTGGCTGAGGCACGTGCGCAGGCACAGACACGCATCGACGCCGCGCGCACCCAGGTGGTAGCCGACGGCGACGCGGCGAAGGCACAGCTCGTGTCGGGCAGCGATGCGCTGTCGCAGCAGATTGTGTCGGCGATTTTGCCGCATCGCGGGGTGCGGGCATGAATCGTTCCTTGAAATTGGCGTGCGTTACGATGTTTGGCATGATGCTGGTTGCGCCAGCCGCGCATGCGCAGATTCCGCCGCCGGCTACGGCGTCGAACTCCGTAGCGAGCGGGAATACGAGCGAGCCGGAAGCGAACAGCGCACAGAAGCGGGAAGAGGCCGAGGGTGGGACCGAGGCGTTCCGCAAGTCGCCTTCGGTGATCAAGTTGGGCGGCATGCTCGGCATGAAGCCGGCGACGGCATCGTCCGCATTTGAGTGGCTGAACTTTGCGATTCTTGCCGGGGCGATTCTGTATGCCCTGGGCAAGGCGCTGCCGAAGTACTTCAACGGACGCACGGCGACAATCCAGAAAAACATTGTGGAAGCGCGCGTGGCGACGGAAGAGGCGAACCTTCGGCTGGCCGGCGTGGAAGCGCGGCTGAGCAAGCTGGACGGCGAGATTGCCGCGATCAAGGCTGAGAGCGAGCGGGAAGCCGCCGCAGAGGCCGAGCGCGTAAAGACGCAGATGGAACAGGAAAAACAGCGCATTCTGCAGGCTGCCGAGCAGGAGATTTCAGCGGCCTCGGCGCAGGCGGGTCGGAATCTGCGGGCGTATGCGGCGGAGATTGCGGTGGATCGTGCGGCACAGCGGCTAGAAATTTCCGCGGACGACGATCGTGCGTTGATTCAAAGTTTTGCCGCGCGGTTGACGGCGGCAGGGGGCAAGAACTAGATGTCGGTGTTTTCGCTCCGTTATGCAAGAGCATTTGAGCAGGTAGCTGCCGCGCAACACCTGGATCGGGATGAGGTTCGGCAGCAGCTTGCGGACTTTTCCGCGACGTTTGCATCCAGCCGTGAGCTTCGTGAGTTTCTCGGCAACCCGTCGCTGGAGCCTGCGGACAAGCTGAAGGTTCTGGATGCGGTCGCGGGTCGCGTGGGCATGAGCAGGGCGGTGCGGAACTTTGTGGCCGTGCTGATGGACCACGAGCGTCTGGGTTCGCTGGACGAGATTGTCGCCGAGTACAAGACCTTGGCGGACGAGGCCCACGGTGTTGCCGAGGTGGAGATCGTGTCAGCCAAGCCGCTGGCCGACGATGAGCGCAACCTGCTGCAGTGGAAGGCCGGTGAACTTGCCGGTTCGAATGTGCGGGTGACGTGGAGTGAGGACGCTTCCCTGCTCGGGGGCGCGGTGATTCGGCTGGGGTCGCAGGTGTTCGACGGCAGCGTACGCGGGCAGTTGCAACAGATGAAAGAGCATTTGGCCGGCGTGTAACGCGGGCCTTGTAGAGTTTCGAGATTCGGGTTTTAGAAGGAAGACATGGCACAGCTCAAGGCAGACGAGATTACTGAACTGCTTCGTCAGCAGATTGAAAATTACGAGACCAAGGTCGCGGTCGATGAAGTCGGCACGATCATTTCGCTGGGCGACGGTATTGCGCGCATTCACGGGCTGGACAAGGTGATGGCCGGCGAACTGATCGAGTTCCCCAAGGGCGTTGCGGGTCTGGCGATGAACCTGGATGAAGACCAGGTCGGAGCCGTGCTGCTGGGCGACTACACCGAGATCAGCGAAGGCGACGAAGTGAAGCGGACAGGCAAGATCATGTCCGTGCCGGTAGGGCCGGCGATGATCGGGCGCGTGGTGAATGCGCTGGGTCAGCCGATCGACGACAAGGGTCCGATCGACACGCCGTACTCGTCGCCTGTGGAGCGGTTGGCGCCGGGCGTCATCGATCGTAAGTCGGTGACTGAGCCGATGGCGACGGGCATCAAGGCCATCGACACGATGATTCCGATTGGCCGTGGACAGCGGGAACTGCTGATCGGCGACCGCCAGACGGGCAAGACGGCGATTGCGCTGGACGCGATTCTGAATTCGGCGAAGAACAACCTCATCTGCATCTACTGCGCGATCGGGCAGAAGCGTTCGTCCGTGGCGCAGGTGGTGCAGACGCTGGAAGAGTATGGCGCGATGGCATACACCATTGTTGTCGCCGCGACCGCTTCCGAGCCGGCGCCGATGTCGTACATTGCCCCGTATGCCGCGACCGCGATGGGTGAGTATTTCCGCGACAACGGCCAGGCGGCGCTGATCATTTACGACGATCTGTCGAAGCATGCGGCGTCGTATCGCGAGATTTCGCTGCTGCTGCGCCGCCCGCCGGGCCGTGAGGCGTACCCGGGTGACGTGTTCTACCTGCATTCGCGTTTGCTGGAGCGTTCGTCTCGTGTTTCGGACAAGCTGGGCGGCGGTTCGCTGACGGCGCTGCCGATCATCGAGACGCAGGCGGGAGACGTGTCCGCGTACATTCCGACGAACGTGATTTCGATTACGGACGGCCAGATCTTTGTGGAGACCGACCTGTTCAACTCGGGCATTCGTCCGGCGGTAAACGTTGGCCTGTCGGTGTCGCGCGTGGGGTTTGCCGCGGCGATGAAGGCGACCAAGCAGGTGGGTGCGACGCTGAAGCTGGACCTGGCGCAGTATCGTGAGCTGGCAGCATTTGCCCAGTTCGGCTCGGACCTGGACCCGGCGACGCAGAAGCAGCTGAACCGTGGTGCGCGTCTGGTGGAAATTCTGAAGCAGCCACAGTTCCAGCCCTTGACCGCGGCGCAGCAGGTATCGATTGTGTTTGCCGGGACGAAGGGCATGCTGGACGACATCGACACCAAGCAGGTGCAGGCGTTCGAGGCCGGGTTCCACCCGTACATGGCGACGACCGGCAAGTCGATTCTGGACGACATCATGTCGAAGAAGGCGCTGGACGACGATATTACGAAGCGGTTGACGGACGCGATTAACGACTACAAGAAGACGTTCAAGGATGCCGCGCAGGATAAGAAGCCCGCGATGGCGACAGCGTAAGGACGAATGGCAAACGTACTGGATTTGAAGCGGCGCATTCGCTCCGTAAAAAACACGCGGCAGATTACGAAGGCCATGAAGATGGTGTCTGCGGCCAAGCTGCGTCGGGCGCAGGAGCGCGCGATGCAGGCGCGGCCGTATGCGCAGATGCTGGCGAATGTGCTGCAGTCGCTGGTGCGGCGGACGGACCTGTATGGCGGCGAGGGCGGCGACATCATGAACCCTCTGCTTGTAGAGCGTGAGGAGAAGAATGTTTTCGTGATGGTGATTGCCGGTGATAAGGGCTTCGCCGGCGGCTTTAACGCGAATGTCGGAAAGGCAGCGCAACGGTTCATTGACGGTCGACGCAAGCCGCGCACCGCGACGGAGGAGAACCCGAGCACCGGGGAATCTAACATCGACGTGGAGCCGGTGGGCCGCAAGGCACGTGACCTGTTTCGCCGGAAGTATCCGGATGCGACGTGGGAGCGTGTGGACACCGAGTACGATAATGGTCTGTCCCACCACATTGAAGAGGTGCGGCATCGCGCGTTCCCGATCGAGGTGACGCGCGACCAAAGCATGCTGCTGGCGAAGCTGAACTTTACCGAGGTGGACAAGGCAGCGCACTCGATCATCGACCGGTACGAGCGGGGGGAAATCGACGCCGTGTACCTGGTGTACAACGAGTTCAAGTCCGTGATTGCGCAGCGTGTGGTGGTGGAGAAGCTGCTGCCGATTCGCAAGCTGGGCTCGCCGGAACTGACCGTGTTGGAAGAGATGACCGAGGAGCAGAAGGAAGCGGCAGCGCATGCAGCTTCGGAAGCAGGCGTGTCGATCAACGAGTTGGAAGATTCCGCGATGCAGAAAGAAGCGGAGACGTTTGGGACGGCGGAGGTGGACTACCTGTACGACGCGCCGCCCGAGCAGCTGTTCCGACACCTGCTTCCCCGCTATGTGACGACGCAGATTTATCACGCGCTGCTGGAGTCTTCCGCGAGTGAGCATGCGGCGCGCATGACCGCGATGGATGCGGCGAGCAGCAATGCGAGTGACATGATCGACGGCTTGACGCTGACGATGAACCGCGTGCGGCAGGCAGCGATTACGAAGGAAATTATCGAGATTGTTTCGGGGGCGTCGGCGATTTAGCCGCGTGTTCGGAAGGGACTTATGGCAGAGAACATTGGCAAAGTAGTACAGATCAGCGGTCCGGCCGTTGATATTCAGTTCGATGAGAAGCACATGCCGCCGATTTACCAGGCGCTGCGGATCACGAGCGAGGGCTTCGACATTCCCACGCCGATGAACGTGGTAGTCGAGGTGCAGCAGCACCTGGGCGAGGGTCGTGTGCGCACGATCGCTATGGAGGCGACCGAGGGCATGGTGCGCGGCATGAAGGCGATCGATACGGGCGGGCCGATTATGGTTCCCGTGGGTCGCGAGACGCTGGGCCGCGTGTTGAACGTGATCGGCGAGCCGGTGGACCAGCTTGGGCCGGTGCAGACCGACAAGCGCATGCCGATCCATCGCCAGGCGCCGGCGTTTGACGAGCAGGCGACGGGCGAAGAGATGTTCGAGACCGGGATCAAGGTTGTCGACCTGATTCAGCCGTTCCTAAAGGGCGGCAAGATCGGCCTGTTTGGCGGCGCGGGTGTGGGTAAGACCGTGCTGATCCAGGAGCTGATCAACAACGTTGCGATGCAGCATGGTGGCTACTCCGTGTTTGCCGGCGTGGGCGAGCGGACGCGTGAGGGCAACGACCTTTGGATGGAATTCCAGGAGTCGGGCGTGATCGACCCGCACAATTGGGAGAAGTCGAAGGCCGCGCTGATCTACGGCCAGATGACCGAGCCGCCAGGAGCGCGTCTGCGGGTGGCGCTGACAGGCTTGACGATCGCGGAGTATTTCCGTGACGTGGAGCATGCGGACACGCTGCTGTTCATCGACAATATCTTCCGGTTTACGCAGGCCGGGTCTGAAGTGTCGACGCTGCTGGGCCGTATGCCGAGCGCCGTGGGCTACCAGCCGAACCTTGCCAGCGAGATGGGCCAGTTGCAGGAGCGGATTACGTCGACCAAGAATGGGTCGGTGACGAGCGTGCAGGCGATTTACGTGCCGGCCGACGACTTGACCGACCCGGCGCCGGCGACGACGTTTGCCCACCTGGATGCGACAACCGTGCTGAACCGTGCACTGACGGAAATCGGTATTTACCCGGCGGTCGATCCGCTGGCGTCGACGTCGCGTATTCTTTCGCCGCGGGTTGTGGGCGAGGAGCATTACGCGGTGGCGCAGCAGGTGAAGAGCATTCTGCAGCGGTACAAGGACCTGCAGGACATTATTGCGATTCTAGGCATCGATGAGTTGTCGGAAGAGGACAAGATCACGGTGAACCGGGCGCGCAAGGTGCAACGCTTCCTGTCGCAGCCGTTCCATGTGGCCGAAGTATTTACCGGCAACCCCGGCAAGTACGTGAAGGTTGCGGATACGGTGCGGTCGTTCAAGGAGATCATCGAAGGCAAGCACGACGATATTCCCGAGCAGGCCTTTTATATGAAGGGCGGCATCGAGGAAGTGCTGGAAGCTGCCGAGAAGATGAAGGCGAACGCATAGGCTTGATCGAGAAGAAGCACGCCCCTGCTGCGGTGGGGGCGTTGCTTTTCCCGATTGCGGTGTGCCGGTGGAACAGCAGATTCCTTCACTGCGTTACGGGATGACAAACATGGAATGCGGGCTGGGGCCGGGCGTTCAGTAGAGGATTGATCGATGGCAGAAGCAGGGACGACAACGAACGGGCAGCTTGCGGTGCGGATTGTGACACCGGACCGGGTGCTGGTGGATACGACGGCGGATGCGATTGAGTTGCCGGCGCTGAGCGGGTATATGGAGGCGTTGTATGGCGCGGCTCCCCTGCTGGCGGAGCTGGGTGCGGGCGAGGTGCGGCTGCACGGCGGGAACTCGGGCGAGGCGAAGTTTTTTGTGGCTTGGGGGTTTGTGGAGGTGCTGCCGCAGCGGGTGACGGTGCTGGCGGAAACGGCCATGAAGCCGAGCGAAATCGACACGACACAGGCGCAGCAGCAACTGGAGAGCGCGAACAAGGATTGGAACGAAGCCGGGGACGACGCGGAGAAGTATGACTATGCGCGCGGGGAGATTCGCGTGGCGGAAGAAAAGCTCGCGGCGGCGAACGATAAGTAAGGGGGCAAGCATGCTGAAGCAGATCTGCCTTGCCCTCGCAGTTGCGGGGGCAAACCTATCTGGGCTGTTGTCGCAGACTGCGCCGCCCAAGAAGCAGTTGACGCTGGAGCGGCTGTACCGGCTGCCGTCCTTGATTGGGACTAGGCCGGAGTCGCCGCAGTGGTCTCCGAATAGCCAGAGGCTGGCATTTCTTTGGAATGACGAAGGGATGCCGTTTCTGGACATGTGGGTGGTGGATGCGGCCGAGGGCAAGCCGGTTCGCCTGACCCGCATGCCGCATCCTGCAGCGCCGGTAGACGCGGGGATGGACGTGGGGAAGCTTGAGGCGGAGGCGCGCTTTGAGACGGACCACGGCATTGCGAGTCTGGCCTGGTCGGCGGACAGCGGGCAGATCTTGTTTACGCTGCGTGGCAAGCTGTATAGCCTGGTGCCGGGGGAAGAACCCCGGCTGCTGGCGCCGGATCGTGTGGCTGCGGTGTTCCCCGCGCCGGTTGGGCACCGGATTGCCTACCTGACCCCGGATGGGGCGCTGGGGCTGCTGGAGGGGGCTACCAGCGCTGCCGTACCGTTGTTCATGCCTGCCGCAGGAGTCGCGGTAGAGGAGGTGCACTGGTCTCCGGATGGCGGTCAGCTTGCGTTCGTGGAGGCGGACAGCCGTGCGGTGCCGGTGCGTGGGATTCCCGATTACCTGCGTGAGGAGACCACGCTGACAGCGACGAAGCGGCCGTTTCCTGGGGAGCCCTCGGAGACGCGCCGGCTAGGCGTGGTGGGTGTGGCGGGTGGGCCGCCACGGTGGATGGGGCTGCCGGGGGAGCCGATGGATTTGATTTTCGGCGTGGCGTGGTCGCCAGATGGGCGCAGGCTTTTAGTGGACCGGAGCGATCTGTACATCAAGCATCGAACGCTGCTGACGCTTGAGGTGGCGACGGGTGCAAGCACGGTGCTGGTGCGGGAGGACGATCCGCGGAACGTGACGGCCGAGTGGTGGAGCGCGTGGGCGCCGGATGGCAAGGGGGTGTATTACACGTCGGATCAGCCGCCTGCACGGGATTATGCGGTGGTTTACAAGGCGCTGGGCGGGGGTTCGCCACGGCCGGTGGTGGCTGGGGAGTATGCCGTCTTTTCCGCAGAGATTGCACCGGGTGGGAATGCGCTGTTTGCCACGGCAAATCCTGATCATGCCGAGGAGAGGCAGGTGCTGCGGCTGGAGTTGGGGAAGAGCGGTGCGCCGCGGCTGGTGCGCTCGATGGCTGGGACGCACACCGCCGTGGCTTCACCGGATGGCAGGTTTCTGGCGGATGTGTTTTCCAGCGATATGGCGCCGCCGGACCTGTATGTGCAACGCGTGTCGGGGAACGGGGAGGACAAGCCGCGACGGATTACGGTTTCGCCGCTACCGGAGTTTCAGGAGTACCGGTGGGTTGCGGCGACGTATGTGACGTTTCCAAATGTGCACGATGGTACGGTGCTGCATGCGCGCCTGACGCTGCCGCCGGACTTTGAGCGCGGTAAGCCGCGTGCGGCGATTCTTGGATCGGTGTACAGCAATACGGCACGCAACCAGTGGGGCGGCCGGGTGTACCACCCGACATGGGGGCTGGACCAGTTCCTGATGCAGCAGGGGTATGTGCTGATGAACACGGATATCCGCGGATCGTCGGGATATGGTCGGGAGTTTCGGCAGCGGCTGGCGCTGGATTACGGCGGTGTGGATGTGGATGACCTGTATAGCGCGGCGCAGTACCTGGTGCGGAGTGGGACGGCTGACCCTCGGCGCGTCGGGATGTGGGGTTCAAGCTATGGCGGGCTGCTTACAGCGACATCGCTCTTCACGCATCCGGAGATGTTTCAGGCGGGCGTTGCCGGGGCGCCGGCAACGAGCCTGTTTCATGCGTTGACGGGCGAGATGCGGACGATGATGGACCCGCAGACGCATGGCGCGGCGTATCGCCAGTCTTCGGCCTTTCTGAAGTCGAGCGGGTTGGAGGGGCACCTGATGCTGCTGCACGGGATGCGCGATGAGGTGGTGTTGTTTAAGGATTCCGTCACGCTGACCGAGCGGTTGATCTTGCAGGGCAAGGATGTGACGTTGACGCCGTTGCCGGACGCGCCGCATGGATGGGATACGGAGGGGCTGGCACAGACGCGGTATGCGTATCGCAAGCTGGTGGATTACTTCAATCGGTGGGTTCCGGCGCGGTAGGGCGGATCTCTCTTGCAGCATGAGGTGCCGCGAGGCGTGCTTTTCCCTTTTCGGACGGGCTGGGTGGACCCGCCTCTGGAGGGAGGACGGGCGGGGGGATGCTGCGGTATCCTGCTGTGCATGAGATGGAACCGGAAGCGACGCGCGCTGCTCGAGGAGTTTGAACAGCGGATGGGGGAGCACCTGGCCGAGGCGCAGGATCGCGCGAAGGCTGCTTGGGGCGAGAAGCAGGGCGGAATCAGCCTGGCAATGACGGCGGCGCTGGCGACGATTACGCTGGCGGTGCTGGCGGGCGGGCTCTATACGGGCCGGGAATTGCGATCGCGGTACAAGTTGAAACGGCGTACGCCGTATGACTACTACGCGCACTCGGGGGACCGGACAGACCTGGAATTTGGTGTTGGGATTTAGGCACGACTGCCGACGCTCGGGTTGGGCGTTGCACCGCGCGAGGCGCTGGTGATCTCGTTGCTCTGAAAGCCCGGGTGAGTGATGCGTTGGTGGCACAGGTTTGGAGTTGCCGCGCTGTGGATGCTGCTGATGGTGGCGGTGCTGACAGCATGGGACAGGTTTGCGATGCATGAGGCCTTCAGCCCGGGCAAGCTGGTGCTGCGGGTGGTCATGTTTGGGCTGGCGGCGGTGGGATTGGGTGTGCTGCTGGGGCGCTTGCAGGGCAGGCGGCGGTAAACGCAGGTGGAGATGGTGGGTTCGATGGCAGGCACGATTGCATTTCTTTTTCCGGGACAGGGTTCGCAGAGTGTCGGCATGGGGCGGGAGCTGTATGACGGTTTTCCCGTGGCGAAGGCGGTGTTCGACGAAGCGGACGAGGTATTGGGGTATTCGCTGTCGCAGCTTTGCTTTGAGGGGCCGGACGAGCAGCTGAAGCAGACGGAGTTTACGCAGCCAGCGATCCTGGCGGTGAGCGTGGCGGCGCTGCGGGTGCTGGCGGAGAAGGGCGTGGTGCCGGCGCTGGTGGCGGGGCACTCGTTGGGGGAGTTCAGCGCGCATGTGGCGGCGGAGACGCTGTCGTTTCCGGAGGCGCTGACGACGGTGCGGAACCGCGGGCGCTACATGCAGGAGGCGGTGCCCGCCGGGCGCGGGACGATGGCGGCGATCCTGGGGCTGGAATATGACCGGATCAACGATGCATGTCAGGTGGCCAGCGATGAATTGAATGACGTGGTGGCGCCCGCGAATATGAATGCGCCGGAGCAAACGGTGATCAGCGGAGCGACGGCGGCGGTGGAGCGTGCCGTGGCACTGTGCAAGGAGGCGGGGGCGAGACGGGCGGTGATGCTGCCGGTTTCCGCTCCGTTTCATTGCAGCCTGATGGCTCCGGCGGCGGAGCGGCTGGCGGCGGACCTGGAGCGGGCGGTGTTCCTGGATCCGGCGATTCCGGTGGTATGTAACGTGGATGCGCGGGCGATTTCGCGGCGGAGTGATGCGCGGGATTGCCTGATTCGGCAGGTGACGGGCGCGGTGCGGTGGGTGGAGTGCGTGGAGCAGCTGCGGGGGTCGTGCGGGGCGACGGTGTTTGTGGAGGTTGGGCCGGGGCGGGTGCTGACGGGGTTGATGCGGCAGATTGATAAGGGTTTGACTTGCTGGAATGTGGAGGATGTCGCGAGTCTGGAGAAGACGCTGGCGGGGTTGGCGGGGTAAAGACGTACGCAAGGGGCGCGAAGGAAGAGCGCGAAAGTACGCAGAGGTTTAGGGAGGCGTTTTGGCTGAGCCGTTGTTGGAGGTGCGGGACCTTTCGGTTCGGTTCGGGGATGCCGTAGCGGTGGAGGAGGTTTCCTTTTCGCTGGGAGCGGGCGAGACGCTGGGACTGGTGGGGGAGTCGGGAAGTGGAAAGTCGGTGACTTCGCTGGGGGTGCTGCGACTGTTGGCGCCGGGTGCGCGGGTTTCGGGGAAGATTCTTTTTCGGGGGGTGGACCTGCTGGGACTACCGGAGCGGGAGATGCGCGGTCGGCGTGGGCGTGAGATTGCCATGATTTTCCAGGAGCCGATGACGGCGCTGAACCCGGTGATGCCGGTGGGCGAGCAGATTGCGGAGGCGGTGCGGGCGCACCATGCTTCGCTGCCGCGGACGGAGGTGCGGGATCGGGTGATCGAGGCGCTGGATGAGGTGGCGCTTCCCTCCCCTGCGGCGCGGTACGGGGACTATCCGCACCAGTTCAGTGGTGGGCAGCGGCAGCGGATCTTGATTGCCATGGCGGTGGTGAACAAGCCGGCGCTGCTGATTGCGGATGAGCCGACGACGGCGTTGGATGTGACGGTGCAGGCCCAAATTCTGAAGCTGCTGCGCGGTTTGCGGGAGCGGCATGGGCTGTCGATGTTGTTTATTTCGCATGATTTGGCGGTGACGGCGCAGGTGGCGGACCGGGTAGCGGTGATGCAGCGCGGCAGGCTGGTGGAGGAGAATGCGACGGCGGAGTTGTTCCGTGCGCCGGTGCACCCGTATACACAGCGGCTGTTGCTGGCGGCGCCGACAATGCGGACGGACCGGACGCGGCCGCTGGCGCTGGTGGGGTAAGTCGTGGCTGGGGAGTAAGAGCAGGACGCGGAGGTCGCGGAGTTTGTGGCGAAGGACGCGGACGCTGCAGAGTTGTTGCGAGGTCCCATCGTGTACTTTGCGCAACGTCTGCGTACTCGGCGTGCTGCACTTACGCGGCAGCGCGCCACCCCGTTTCATGTGGCTGGTGGCGGGGATGGCCGGATTGGGAATGGGGTGATGTGCCTTGACGTGGGAGGCAGGGCGAAGTTCACGTAGGATCAGAGGATTGCGGCGCTCCGACCGGCCGTTCGAGACCCATGCGCGCGCTGATCGTTTCTGACATTCATGGCAACCTGGAGGCACTGGACGCGGTGCTGGCGGCGGCACCGGAGCATGACCAGTTGTGGAACCTGGGCGACGTGGTGGGGTATGGCGCGAGCCCCAATGAAGTCGTGACGTGCATGCGGCTGCTGGCGGACGTGAACGTGCGCGGCAACCATGACAAGGTGAGTTGCGGGCAGGCTTCGGCGCATGGGTTTAACCCGACGGCGCGGCAGGCGGTGGAGTGGACGGCGGCGGCGCTAACGAAGGAATCATTTGCGTGGCTGCGGGCGTTGCCGGAGGGACCGCTGGTGCCGGTGGGGTCAGGCAGCAGCCTGGCGCATGGGTCGCCGGTGCACGAGGATTTGTACATTTTGAATATCCGGGATGCGTGGGAGCCGCTGCAGAAGGCGACGCAGCAGACGACCTTTTTCGGGCATACGCATGTGCAGGGCGGGTTTCAGTCTCTCGGCAAGCAGTGGATGGAAGTGCGGCCGGCGCACCTGGGTGTGGGCGCGCGCAGCCAGTGGACACTGAAGCTGCGGGAGGATGGGACGCGGTACCTGCTCAATCCGGGATCGGTGGGGCAGCCGCGGGATGGGGACTGGCGGGCGGCGTTTGCGCTGCTGGATGACGTGGCGGGGGAGGTTACGTTCTTCCGGGTGCCGTATGATCTGGCGCTGGCGCAGGGGCGGATTTTGATGGCGGGGTTGCCGGAGCGGCTGGCGTTGCGATTGCGGGAGGGGCGGTAGGAACAGGGGACAGGGCTTCGGGAACAGCGGGCGTTCCAGGTTGGGCGTCTTTCCAGACGGGACACTCCGCGCGCAACCCACCTTCATCGCGCAGAGGGTTTGCGTCGGGTGGAAGAGGAATGCGGCGCAGTGAAGGTAGGGCACCCGGGTTCTTACTTCCCGGTTTGGTCCCATGCTTTAAGTTCCTTTCGCCCGTTGCCTGTTTGCTGTTTCCTGTTGCTTGCTGTTCCCTGTTCCCTGCTTGCTGTCCCTGTTCCCTGTCAGAAGATCGCGGTTTGCAGATTGATGCGTGGGGGTTTCTGGTCGAGCAGGATGAAGACGCCGTCGAAGCGGATGGCGGGCGTGGCGGCTTCGTCACCTTGCCAGGGTAGGCCGCGGATGTAGGCGGAGGCCATGCGGCGGAGGGCTTTCTGCTTGCCGTCGTCGATGGCGTAGGCGGGGGTGAAGCGGTCGTCGCGGGTGCGGGTTTTGACTTCGATGAAGCAGAGGGTTTCGCCGTGCCAGGCGATGAGGTCGATTTCGCCGTCGAGGTTGGGGGCGCGCCACTGGCGGGCGACGACGACGTAGCCGTTACGGCGCAGATGAAAGTAGGCCAGGCGCTCGCCGGTGTTGCCGGCGGCTTTGCGGGGGTCAAGCCTTTGCCTGCGTTGACCGATACGTTCCAGCAGCGCCGCTACGGGTTCGGCGAGGGCGAGCAGGGGGTGCCGGAGCGTTTGCGCGAGTGCCATAAACCTGCCTGCGTACCGATTGAGATTGGAGTTGAGGGCGCTGGGTTGGTGCCGTTTCGGGTGCAGTGTCGCCCGAAGGCCTCGCGTGAGACCGGATGTGGCAAAGGATAACGCAGCCGACGGGCTCTGCGCTTCTATGATGTAAAGAGACGCAAGGAGCAATGCAATGACGATGGTGGAGACAGCGGTTGGCACAAAGACGACACTTGCCGGGTGGGGGGCGAACCTGCGCGCGGAGTGCCTGCTGACGGAGCCGACGGCCACCAGCGATGTTGCGGGCGTGGTGGACTATGCGGGTGGGACGATTGCGCGTGGGCTGGGGCGCAGCTACGGCGACTGCGCCATTAATGCGGACGGCCAGGTAATCGGCACGACACGGATGGATCGGCTGCTGGCGTTCGACGCGGAGACGGGCATCTTGACGTGCGAGGGCGGGGCGAGCCTGGAGAGCGTGATCGACGCGTTTGCGGGCAAGGGCTGGTTCCCGATGATTACGCCGGGCACGAAGTTTGTGACGGTGGCCGGGTGCATTGCGAACGACATCCACGGCAAGGCGCACCATGCGCAGGGCACGTTCAGCAACAGCGTGTATGCAATGACGGTGCTGCTGGCGAGCGGCGAGGTGGTGACGGCGAGCCGCGAGGAGCATGCGGACCTGTTCTGGGCGACGTTTGGCGGGATGGGGCTGCTGGGCGTGGTGTTGACGGCGACGATCCAGCTGCGCAAGATCGAGACGACGTATTTCATCCAGAAGCCGGTGAAGGCGCGGAACCTGGGCGAGATGCTGGCGGCGCTGGAGGAGCATGACAGCACGTTTCCGTACAGCGTGGCGACGCTGGATGTGATGGCGAGTGGTGCGGACCTTGGGCGCGGCGTGCTGGTGGTGGGGGATCATGCGAAGATTGCGGATCTGCCGGAGAAGCTGCGAGGGAATCCGCTGCTGGTGAGCGGGAAGCCGAAGATCACGGTGCCGATGGATTTGCCAGAGATTTCGCTGAACCCATTAAGCATCCGGGTGGTGAACGCGGTGATTCAGCGGATCCAGGCGGCGGCGACGCCGATTGGTCACTACGAGGCGTTCTTCTATCCGCTGGACAAGATTGCGGAGTGGAACCGCGGGTATGGGCGGCGCGGTTTTACGCAGTATCAATTTGTGATTCCGTTTGCAAATGGCGAGGCGCAGATGCGGAAGATTCTGACGACGATTCTTTCCAGTGGACAGCTTCCCTTCCTGAATGTGCTGAAGCGGATGGGCCGGGAGAGCGGGGGCACGTTGTCGTTTCCGCAGGAAGGGTACACGTTTGCGATCGACTTTCCGGTGCGGGAGGGCACGGTGGAGTTGACGCACCGGCTGGATGCGATGGTGCTGGAGGCCGGCGGGCGGGTGTACCTGGGCAAGGATGCGTATCTGCGGGCGGAGACGTTTCGAACGATGTATCCGGCGGTAGAGGCGTGGCTGGCGGTGAAGAAGAAGTACGATCCGGACGGTGTGTTTACGTCGAATTTGGGGCGGCGGGTTGGACTGTCGTAGCAGAACCATGCCGGATGAGAACATAGAGACATGTTGCATTTGGCGGATGGGGCGAAGCGGTTTGGGCACAAGCTGTTGTTTGAGGGGGCGAACTGGCTGATTACGCCGGACGAGCGGACGGGGCTTGTTGGGGGGAATGGCACGGGGAAGTCGACGCTGCTCAAGGTGCTGGCGGGGGTCGAGGCGCTGGATGCGGGCAAGCTGAACCGGTCAAAGGGCATGACGATTGGGTACCTGCCGCAGGATGGGCTGACCATGCGGGGCAAGACCGTGTTTGAGGAATGCCTTTCAGTCTTTGCGGAATTGCATGCGATGCAGGCGGAGATGGAGTCGCTGGGAGACCAGTTTGCGACCGTCGACCCCGCTTCGCCGGAGTACGAGACGATCGCGGACCGGTACAGCGAGTTAAGCGATGCGTTGATGGTGCAGGACATGTACTCGCTGGACAGCCAGGTGGGTGCGGTGCTGGGCGGGCTGGGGTTTGCGCGAGAGGATTGGGACCGGCGGACGGAGGAGTTCAGCGGTGGGTGGCAGATGCGGATTGCGCTGGCCAAGCTCTTGCTGCAGAAGCCCAGTCTGCTGCTGCTGGACGAGCCGACGAACCACCTGGACCTAGAGTCGCGGAACTGGCTGGAGGAGTACCTCAAGAGCTATCCGCGGGCGTTTATTTTGATTTCGCATGACCGGTATTTTCTGGACGTGACGGTTTCGAAGATTGTCGAAGTGTGGAACAAGCGGGCGTGGTTTTATACCGGTGGGTACGAGAAGTACGTGACGCAGAAGACGGCGCGGCGGGAGCAGTTGGCGAGCGATTACAAGTCGCAACGGGACCGGATCGAGCAGTTGGAGGCGTTCATCACGCGGTTCCGGTACCAGGCCACAAAGGCCAAGCAGGTGCAGAGCCGCATCAAGGAACTGGATAAGATCGAGCGGATCGAGGTGCCGGAGGACGAGGAGACGATCCACTTCTCGTTTCCGCAGCCGCCTTCGAGCGGGCGGACCGTCTGCGAGGTGACCGGGCTTTCAAAGCGGTATGACCCGAAGCAGATTCTGACGAACGTGAACTTTACGATCGAACGTGGGGACCGGATTGCGCTGGTGGGGCCGAACGGGGCGGGCAAGTCGACGCTGATCCGGATGCTGGCGGACCTGGAGAAGCCGACGACCGGGACGGTGCGGTATGGGCATAACGTGCTGGCGGACTACTTTGCGCAGGACCAGTACAAGGTGCTGGATGGGAATGCGAAGATGCTGGACGATATTTCGTCGGCCGCGCCGAAGGTGCCTTCCGTCGAGCTCAGGAACCTGCTGGGGGCGTTTTTGTTCAATGGCGACGATGTATTCAAGACGTTGGGGGTGCTGAGCGGCGGGGAGCGGAACCGGTATGCGCTGGCGCGGATGCTCGTGAGCCCGGCGAACTTCATCCTGCTGGACGAACCGACGAACCACCTGGACCTGCGGGCGAAGGACGTGCTATTGGAGGCGATCCGGGCGTTTACGGGGACGGTGCTGTTTGTGTCGCACGACCGGTACTTCATCGATGGGTTGGCGACGCGGGTGTTCGAGTGCGAGCACGGCGGGGTGCAGGTGTTTCCGGGGAATTACGAGGATTACCTGTGGCGCAAGGGCGGCGGGCCGGAGAAGGTGCAGGCCGCGGCAAAGGAGATGCAGGGGATGCGCATGCCCGCGGTCGAGGTGCCGGTGGTTGTTGCTCCGGTTACGGTCTCTTCCAACGCGAAGAAGTTGAACCCGCTGAAGTTGAAGCAGATGCAGGAGCGGGTGCGGTTTGCGGAGGACGAGATGCCGCGGATGGAAGACCGGATAACGGCGCTGGAGACGGCGATGGGGAACTTCACGAGTGCGGAGGAGTCGCAGAAGCAGAGTGCGGCGCTGGGCGAGTTGCGGCGGCAGCATGAGGTGCTGATGCGGGAGTGGGAAGAGCTGAGTACGCAGTTGGAGGAGCAGGGCGTGGGGGTTTAGGCGGTTTCGCACTTCATCGCGCCGGAACGACGCGGTGCTTTGCGGCTTTTTCGAGCCCGGTGAAGGTGGGCCACCCGGATGTTTGCTTCTGAAGGTGGAAACGGAAAGGCCTCTGCGGGATGCAGAGGCCTTTCTGGCTTGCTGATGGTCAGTAGCCGTAGCCGCCGTGCATGTAGATACGGGGTGGATAGGTGCGGACGGGGACGGGGACATACTGGGTAGGGCCCTGCACATACTGGGTGGGACCGGGGATGTATTGGGTGGGGCCCTGGACGTATTGAGTTGGGCCCTGGACGTACTGGGTAGGGCCTTGCACGTACTGGACCTGAGGCTGCTGTTGTTGCGGGTAGTTGTAGATGACGGTTTGGGGCGCGGTCTGCTGGGGCGGTGCGTACTGCTGGACGGGCGCGTACTGCTGGGGGGCCTGGCGCTCGATGGGTGCGGCGGCGGCGAGTTCCTGGCGCTCGTGGAGGGTCGGCACCTCGTCGTGAGCGATCTGGTCGCGGATTTCGTACTTGGTGGGCAGGCCGAAGTCGTCCATCAGGCGAAGGGTGAGGCGGGTTTCCGGCTTGAGGACGGGCGTGGGTCCGCGGCGGGGCAGGTTGATGAGATCGATGGGCCACAGGACCGGGATAAGCCAGGTGACCGTGTCTTTGACTGCGTGGCCGGAGCCGTGGATGCGGCCTTCCTTGTCGACGGGGTACTTCGACTTCGGCACCTCGATGACGCGAGTGGAGATGGGGATGACCTGGTCGGTCTGGTTGACGACGAGGCGGTCGAACTTGAGCTCCATCCAGCCTTTGCCGACGAGGTGGCCCGGGTCCTTGTACGCCTCGAAGCGACCGACGAGATAGCTGCCGTAGGGGAAGGTGGCGTTGCCGAAGTGCTCCATGGGGCTGAGGCGGCAGAGGACGGGGTCGCCGACGTCAAGCGTCTTGGACGAGACCTTGCCTTCGGAGATGGTGCAGTTGAGGATGGAGCCGGCGGGTATGAGCTTTTCTGCGCAGGCGGGGAGCGCGCAGAGGGCGGCCAAGGCGAGGGCGGTGAGGGTACGGTGCATCGTGAGCCTCCGAAGGGGGTACCGTTGGGCAACGGGCAGACTTGGTGTAGCAATTCCTGTGCCGGATCTGTGAGTGTCGGATCGCGATCTTGCCAAGAAAAGTGGTGGTGCTGGAACGAACTATAGGCCAGCACTGGATGCGGGAGGATCAGGGTGAGCTGTGGAAAACGTAATTCTTTTGGCGTAACCCAAAAACTTTCCACGAGTCGCGGCAGTCGTTGACTTTATTTGCGGCATGCCTGGCGCGGTTTGGCTGAAACCCGGCTTGCCCGCGCGCCGATGCCCTGCGCATACCGCAGATCGTTGCGGGTTCGGGGGGGGAAACAGGAACACTGCCATAGGATGGAAGGCTGAGAGGCAAACGCATGGCAGAAGAACACAGGGCAGGTGCGGAGGCGATTGTGCAGACGGGCGAAGCCGAGTGGTTTCCGCTGGTGGAGGACGATGCCGAAGCGCAGTTGAAGCAGAAGGAGCCGCGCGGCGTGCGATGGGTGTTTTATGGCGCGGACGGGCTGCGGGCGGGCTGGTCGCTGCTGCTGTTTACCGCGTTTACCTGGGGCCTGGTGTTGCTGTCGAAGCCGATGCTGCGCCATGTGATGCCCACACACGCGCACTTGAAGGAGGTGCCACTGGCTGCCGTTCTGGTGGGGGATGGCTTTTCGTTTGTGGCGTTGGCGCTGGCGGCGTTCCTTGTGTCGCTCGTGGAGCGACGCCGCTACGGCAAGTATGGCCTGGGCCGGCTGCGCGTGGGGCAGTTTGTGTGGGGCCTGGCGCTGGGCGGGGGCTTGCTGTCGTTGCTGGTGCTGACGCTGAAGTGGAGCGGCTTGCTGGTATTTGACGGGCGGCTACTCTTTGGCGCGGACGCATGGACTTGGGGCGCGGGGTGGTTTGCCGGATTTCTGGCGGTCGGTTTCGCGGAAGAATTTACGACGCGCGGGTTCGTGCAATTTACGCTGGCGCGCGGGTTGGCGGGCATTGCCGGGGCGCTGGGTATGGAGGAGAGGCCGAGACGGGTGCTGGGGTTCTGGGCGACAGCGCTGTTCTTTTCGTTCATCTTCGGCTTTGGGCATAAGGGCAATGCAGGGGAGAGCCCGATTGGCCTGGTGAGTGCGGGATTGATCGGGCTGGTGTTCGCGTTTAGCCTTTGGCGGACGGGTTCGCTGTGGTGGGCGATCGGCTTTCATGCGGCGTGGGACTGGGCGCAGTCGTTCGTTTTCGGCGTGGCGGACAGTGGCAACATGATGCAGCACCACTTGCTGGCATCGCATCCGCAGGGATCGCCGCTGATGAGTGGGGGGCTGACGGGGCCGGAAGGTAGCGTGTATGTGCTGGTCGCGGTGGTGGCGGCGGCCGTCGCGATCTACGCCACACTGCCTGCTGAGGTGGGTTCCCCCAGCGATACTCGGTACACGCTGAATGGGTGAGGCATACTAGGAGCCATGTCGTCGCTTTGGCAGCCGCAGGATTGGTTTACCCGTTTAGAGGAGCTGCGCGCCACCGAGCCGGAGCGCAAGGAAGCACCGCTGCGGCGGGACGTGCGGAGCCTGGGCACGCTGCTGGGCGAGGTGCTGCGCGAGCAGGCGGGCGACGAGGTGTTCGACTTAGTGGAGCAGTTGCGCAAGCTGGCCATTGAGCGGCGCGACGCCGACTTCCACCACGACACCGCAACGGCGAATAGCAAGCTGCAGCAGGCGCTGTTCCTGGTGCATGGGCTGAGTAGCGAAACGGCGTACCTGCTGGCGCGGGCGTTTGGGTTTTACTTTGAGCTGATCAACTTGGCGGAGACGAACCACCGCAAGCGGCGGCGGCTGGCAACGAACCTGGACAGCACCAAACCGCCGCAGCGGGGCAGCCTGCAGGGGACGCTGCGACGGATGCGCGAGAGCGGCTACACGGCGAATGAGGCCATGGAGCTGCTGGGGCGGGTGTGCGTGACGCCGGTGTTTACGGCGCATCCGACGGAGGTGGCGCGGCGGTCGGTGATGTTCAAGCGGCAACGGATTGCGCAGTTGCTGGAGGAGCTGGATCGGATTCCGAATACCGAGGTGGAGGTCGAGCGGCTGGAGCGCGATGTGCTGACGGAAATTACCGCGCTGTGGCAGACGGATGATGTGCGCAGTGAACGGCCGGCGGTGCGGGATGAAGTCCGGATGGCTCTGGATTACTACGACGCCGCGATCTTTGACACGGTGCCGGCGCTGTATCGCGAGGTGTCGCTGGCAGTGGAGAAGGAGTACGGCCTGCGGCTGGCGGTGACGGAGCTGCCGACGCTGCTGCGGTTTGGCAGCTGGATTGGCGGCGATCGGGACGGTAATCCTTATGTGACGCCGGAGGTGACGCGCGAGTCGCTGAGCATGAGCCGGGAGCTGCTGGAGAAGCACTATCGCGGGCGGCTGGCGGAGGCGCTGCAGCAGATTGCGGTGAGCACGCAGCAGGCGGGTGGGTCTCCGGAGCTGCAGGCGGCAATCGATGGATACCTGGCGTTATTGCCGGCGGAAGCGGAGTCGCTGGCGGGCCGTTTTCGGTTTGAGCAGGTGCGGCTGATGCTGGCGTGCATGCTGTTGCGGATGGGCGGGACGCCTTCGATTTCGTACGCGTCGCAGCAGGGCGAGCGGCTACCGGGGTATACGAGCGCGAACGAATTGTTGCGCGATGTGCAGTTGGTGCGGGACGCGCTGAGCACGCATCGGGGCGAGCGCGTGGCGGAGCGATGGATCGATCCGCTGATCGTGGAGGTGCGGACGTATGGCCTGCACCTGCAGACGCTGGACCTGCGGCAGCATGCGAAGGTGCATGCGGCGGCGGTGGAAGAGCTGAGCGCATGGGCGGGGCGGCCAGCGGTCGATTCCCTGCCTGCCGCGCTGAGCGCCATGTCGGCGGAGGTGGTGGAGACGTTTCGCACGGTGGCGGAGATCAAGAAGCATGGCGATCCCGAGGCAATTCGGCAGTATGTGATCAGCGGTGCGACGAGCGCTGAGGACGTATTCGCGGTGCTGTGGCTGGCGCGCGTGGGCGGGGTGCCGGTGGAGGGGGATGCCGCGCTTGCCGATCCAGGCATGCTGGTGGCGCCGCTGTTTGAGTCGATTGAGGATTTGCAGAATGCGCCGGCGATCTGCCGCGAGCTTTGGACGGCGCCGGCGTTTGCACCGCTGCTGGCGGCCTGGGGGCGGAAGCAGGAAGTGATGCTGGGCTACTCCGACAGCAACAAGGACGGCGGAATGATTGCGTCGACCTGGGAGATTTACAAGGCGCACCGTGCGGTGCACGAGGTGGCTCGAGAGTGCGGGGTGTCGCTGCGGCTGTTCCATGGGCGCGGCGGGACGGTGGGGCGTGGTGGTGGGCCGACGCACCGGTCGATCTATGCGCAGCCGCTGGACAGCTTCAGCGGGGCATTTCGGATTACCGAGCAGGGCGAAGTGCTGAACCAGAAGTACAGCGACGTGGTGCTGGCGGAGCGCAATTTGGAGCTGATGATTGCGGCGGCGCTGGATGCGATTGCGCGGCCGGACATGCGGAAGTGCCATGCCGCGGGGGATTGCAGCGGGCACCTGACGGGCGAGATGTTGCCGGCGTGGGAAGAGACGATGGACGAGCTGTCTGCCGTGTCGTTTGCGCGGTACCGGGCGGACATTCTCGATAACCCGGATACGTACGACTACTTTCAGCAGGCGACGCCAGTGGCGGAGCTGGAACATGCGAAGATTGGCTCGCGGCCGGCCAAGCGCGGCGGGAAGAAGTCGTTGGGGGATTTGCGGGCGATTCCATGGGTGTTCGGGTGGATGCAGTCGCGGCACCTGGTGCCTGCCTGGTATGGCGTGGGGACGGCACTGGAGAATTACGCGCGCGACCACGTGGACGGGCTGGACCGGTTGCGTTCGATGCTGAAGGACTTTCCGCTTTTCCTGGATATGCTGCGGAATATCGAGAACGCACTGGCCAAGAGCGACTTTGGCATTGCACGGCTATACGCGAACATCATGCCGGATGCGGAGGTGCGGGACCGGCTGTTTGCGATGTTGAACGCGGAGTTTGAACGCACGCGGTCGATGGTACTGCTGATCAGCGGGCAGAGCGAGTTGCTGGAGCAGAACCCGGTGCTGGCACGGTCGATTCGTCTGCGCAATCCGTACGTGGACCCGATCAGCTGGATTCAGGTGGAACTGCTGCGGCGCAAACGCGGGGCGGATACGGCCGTGGATGCGACAGCGCTGAACCGCGCGATTACGGCGACCATCAACGGGATTTCGGCTGGTTTGCGCAATACAGGATGAAGTGGTGGGCGGGCTTCAATGGGTTGTGCTATGTGCCGGCACCTGGGCCTTTTGTCCCGTTACACTGTCGTCAGTAACCGATATTTTCTACCGACTGTTCGGCTGCATTGCTTTCCCTCCCCTTTGAAGGATTCCGCGGTTTCTGGAGTTTTCTTGCTGAGTTGTCTGCGCCGATGCACTCGTACGCTTGCCTTTCTGTTTTTGTTTGCCGGAGGTTCTCTGCTGCCGGCGCAATTGACTGCCGGGTTTGACCCGGGGCGGGGTTCATCGTCGATTGCGCCGGACTCGGGTGGGGAAGGTGCTGCCGGCGGACAGGCCGAGCCTTCAAACCTGCTGGAGCCTGCGCGCTATGCGGTGGAGGCGGTGGTGGGGTTAAACGGTGTGGGGGTGTACGCGGCCAAGCCGTTCAACCGGCACGTGTCGGTGCGGCTGGGTGGCAACTTCACGTCGTACAGCGGCAGTTTTGTGGATGAAGGCGCGACCGTGAACGGGTCGCTGCGCTTTGGCTATGGCAAGGTAGCGCTGGACTATTACCCCAACGGCGGCAATGGGCGCTTCCATGTGAGTCCGCTGTTGGTGTTTGCGAATAATACGCGGGTGCATGCGACAGTGCTGATTGACCCGTCGGAGCAACTGGACTTCAGCGGGGATACCTACTCCAGCAGCCCGACGGACCCACTGCGCGGCGCGGGGCAGGTGGACTTTCGCAAGACGGCGCCGGGCGTGGCGATCGGCTGGGGCAACCTGACGCATGGGCGCGGGCACTGGGCGTTTCCCGTGGAAGCCGGTTTTTATTATGTGGGGCAACCACGACTGACGGTGGATTTTCGCGGGACGGCGTGCGATGTGTCGCACCCGGCGAATGGCTGCGGGGATATTACGCTGGACCAGGATTTCCAGAAGGACCTAGCCCGGTTCATTGCACGGAACAATCACAATTTAAGTTATGCGCAGTTCATTCCGATGGTGAACTTTGGGGTGGGGTACCGGTTCTGAGATCGTGACGTGCAATGATGGTGCGCATGCCTTTTCGTTGTTGTCGCTACGCTGCCCAGTTGGCTGCACTTTGTCTGCTGCTTGCCCCTATGCCCGCAATTTTGCCTGGTCAGGCTGTGCCGGTGGGTGCGACTCTCCCCGAGGCAAACCTTGCAAGTACGCTGAAGGATAAGCCGCTCTACCTGCGCGGTCGATGGTCTGAGGACAACCTGCACTTTGACGGGAATGGCAACCTGCTAAGTAAGTCTGTGCAGACCAGTTTCACGCTGTCAGGAGTGCGAGTGGACTCCATCAAGCGCAAGGACGGCTTGCTTGAACTAAAAGCACATCGCGTGGGAGTTGAGCTTGTGCAGGATTTACCGCGGCGCGTTCGCCTTGACGAACAGATCACGATCGATGTCGAGGTACCCGTCTCGGGAGATTTCGGAACGGCGATGGTGGCGATTTTCACGCCAAATCTGGAAGACCTTCTGACGGATCTACCTGAGGCGTGGCAACCATTCGCTGCGAAGTACCAGCATGCAGGCGCGAAACCCTACGTCCAAAGCGCCCGGTGGACCGAAGCAAAAGAGATATCCAAGGGCCTGCCACAAAGAATGGGAAGCCCATCGGCTGTTAGCTTCCCGAAGCTAATCAAGCAAGTAGACCCACGATTTACCAACGCCGCCAGAACTGTGCAGTATAAGGGCGAGACCAGTTTGTCTGTATTGGTTGGTGCGGGCGGACTTCCCGTTGAGGTGCACATCGATCAACCGATTGGATTGGGTCTGGATGATGCGGCCGTAACGGCAGTCATGGGCTATCGGTTTCGTCCAGCGGAGCGGGACGGCGTTGCGGTGCCGGTCCTCATGCAGGTCGCAGTGACCTTCGAGACCCACTGATGATGGACTGGCGTGGTCGACAGGCAGCCTGGATTGTTCTTCGTAGTGCTGCGGAAGATGGTCGGGGAGAGAGGATTCGAACCTCCGACCCCCTGGTCCCGAACCAGGTGCTCTACCAGGCTGAGCCACTCCCCGACGTCTTGTTGCAGCAACGGTTGGCGGCGGGATCGCACAACTAGGCGCGACAACCAACGAGACCTAGTGTAGCAGAGTCAGATCGCAGGGTGGGAGCGTTGCCGCGGGCTGCGGTGGGCGTGCGACAGCGGTTGTCCCGGTTATTTCAGTGTGAGGGTGACAGGCAGGGTTTGGACGGAAGCCCCGTCGGCTGCGACGATGTGCACCGTGTAGACGCCGGTAGCGGTGCTTTGCGCTGTGGCACCGGTAGTGGTGGTGATGCCACAGCCGGTGAGAGCACTGCTGCCCAGCAGCGTGGCGGCCCCGAACACAAGCAGGCCTGCGCGGCGGGCGAGGGTTCGCCGGGCGAGGCCGAGGCTCAGCAGACTGGGGAGGCCGAGCAAAAGGGCGAGGTGCATGGCGCGGTCACGCGGTGCAAGCAGGCTGTGCTGCGCCGAGGCGGTGAACTGGATGGTGACGGTCTGCGGTGTGTTGCTGCCGGTAAGCGAGACCGACGGTGCGCTGAGGCTGCAGGTGACCGGACTGGGCAGGTCGGCGCAGGAGAGGGCGACGGTACCGGTGTAGGCGGCGGTGGCGGTGAGCATGACGGGGAGTGTCGCGGACGTGCCGGCCGTGAGGGCGACGGCGGTGCCTGCGGGGGCGGCAAGGCTATAGGTCGGGGCCGATGCGTAGATCTGGGGGAGCGTGGCGCTGGCGGCGGCAAAGTTGGGTGTGGCCGCGTAGGTGGCGGCGAGGGTGTGGGTTCCGGCGGTGGGAGTGAAGGCGAGGGTGGCGCGGCCGTTTTGCAGGGGTGCGGTGCCGAGGGGAAGGTTGTCGCTGGAAAAGGTGATGCTGCCGGGGATGGGGCTGGCGGCTGACGTGAGGGTCGCCACCAATGTGACGGTTGTGCCGGTGGCGGAGGGCGCGGTGAGCGTAAGGCTGGTGGGTGCGGGAGCCACGTTGACGGTCGCTTGCGCGGTGGCCTGCGCATCGTTGCCGTCGGTGACCTGCGTTGCCTGCAACAGGACGGTGCCCGCGCCGGTGAGGGTGAGGACGTTGCCGGAAAGGGTGGCGGGGCCGGAGAGGACAGCGTACGTGACGGCTCCCGTGGAGGCGGAGGTGACCGAGAGGGTGAAAGGCGGGTCGCCGAAGCTGTGGGGTGGAACGGCGAAGGTGAGGAGCGTTGTCGCGGGCGCGATGCGGAGGCTGGCGGTGGCGCTGCCGGTGTAGTTGGGGTCGTGCAGGGTGGCGAGAACGGTGTACGTACCAGCGGCGATGGGGACCACGGACTGGCCGTTGTAGGTGAGATCGGTGGAGAGGCCGGCGGGCGTGGTGGTGACGGTCGCGGCGTGGGGCTTGCCGTCGTAAGTGGCGTTGGGGATGGAGAGCGTGAGCGTCGCGGGCGCGGGGGTCAGGGTAAGGGTGGTCGTGGCGGTGGCGGCGGCTCCGCCGGATTGCGCGGTGAAGGTGGCGTGCAGGGTGTGGGTGCCGGCGGCGACGCCGGTGAGAGGGAGCGGTGTGATGCATACGGCGGCGGTACACGCGACCGTGATCGGCGTGGCGGTGGCGATGGAGAGCGTGAGGGTGCCGGACTGGGCAGGTGCGATGGTTGCGGTGATGGGGGTGGAGGGGATGCCGTAGACTGCCGTGCCGGGTGCAAGGGTCAGGGTTGGGCTAGTTGCCTGGACCGTGAGTTGGAGTGAAGGTGAGGTGGCGGGGAGGTAGTTGCCATCGCCGCTGTAGGTGGCGGTAAGGGTGTGGGTTCCGGCGGTGATGAGGGCCGTGGTGGTGCAAGTGGCGGCAAGGGAAAGCGTGCAGAGGGTGGCGGGTTTCGTCGTGTCCAGGAACTGGACGGTGCCGGTCGGCGGGATGGCTCCGGAGGGCGTTTGCAACGAAAACTGCAGGGTGACGGGTGTACCCGGCGCAACGGCGACGACCGCTGAGGTGAGCTGGGCGGTGGGTGTTGCGCGCGTGATGCTGACGATGATGGGGGAGGAATCTGCCGGGGCAAAGACGGTGTCGCCGCTGTAGTGGGCGTGCACGCTGTAGTCGCCTGCGGGGAGGTTGATTGCCGTGCCGGCGAGAGTGGCTGAGGCAAGGGTGGCGGGGCCCTCGACCGCGGTACCGGCGTCATTGAGCAGGGTGATGGTGCCGGTGGGCGTGCCGCTGCCACTGCCGGGAGTGACGGCTACGGTGAAGGCCTGCGGTGTTCCGTGGGCGATGCCGGTTGCGGGCGACAGCGTGAAGGTGACGGTGGGGACGCGGATGGTGGCGGAGGCCCAGTCGTTGGCCAGGTTGGCGATGTCGACGGAACCGAGGCCGGTCGCCTCGTCGAAGCCGCCGATGGACGGGAAACCCATGCCGAGCGTGCCGCTGGGGTTGGTGGGGACGATGTTGCTGCCGGCGACGATGTCGTGGAAATCGCAGGTGGCGTCGGGCAACGTGACGGTGGGGCTGGCCGCGGTACCGTTAGCCGCCTGGCAGTTGATCCCGGCTGCGGCCTGTTTGGCGGCGAGCGCGTAGTAGATGACGTTGGCGTTACCCTGGCGGCCGCCGTTGCGGGCATTGATAAGCGCCTGCGCGCTGGCCATGAGGGGCGCGGAGAGCGATGTGCCGCCGATAACGCCGACGTTAAGGCTGCCGGTGCCGGTGCACATGCCAGTGCCACAGAAAAGGGAGCCATCATGACCGAAGGAGGCGGCCATGGCGACATCGGGGACGAGGCGGTGCAGGCCGGTGATGGGTGACCCAGAGGCGATGCCAGCGGGGTCGGCGGTGTCCGGAATCTGCGAACCGGTTTGCCAGGTGGGACGCGCAGTGTAGATGCTGACGCCACCGCCGGTTGCGGCGATGCCGGTGTTCGCCACGACGGCGGTGGAGGCGGCGTTGAGCTCGGTCGTACCGAGGCGACCCTGATTCCACGCGGCTTCCGGGATGTAGCCGAGGGCGCTGGTGTACGGTGTGGCGCGGGTAGAACCCCAGAACTGCGCCGGGCCGTAATCGACGAACATGGTGCCGCCGACGGCGACGTTCCAGGCGGAGGAGCCAACCGCGTTGACGCCGTAGCCGCGGTCGGCGAAGCTGTCGGTGCCGACATTGCAGCCAGCGGCGCCGGTATCGCCGGTGGAGACGAAGACGGTTTGGCCCTGCGCAGCGGCCTGCTGCCACAGGGTGTTCCAAAAAGTGGTGCCGGCGGCTGTCATGTCGGACTCGCATTCGCCGTAGCTGAGAGTGAGGATGTCGCCGAGGTTGTTGTCGACGGCGTAAAGGCTGGCGGTGTCGATGCCGGCGCTGGTGCTGGTGGCAGCACTGGTGACCAGCTGGACGGTGCTGCCGGTGGCGAGCGCGCCGGCCCATTCGACGTCGAGATAGGCCTCCATGGCGTCGTCGCCGATGCCGGGGTCGTCGCCCACAAGTGTGACCGTGAGGGGATTGACCGGCAGGCCGAAGATGGAGCGGAAAGCCGCGACGGTGGACGGCGCGACGTTGCTACGGCCAATGACGGCGATGGTCGTACCATGGCCGTCGGTGCCGGCACGGATAAGCGGCAGGGCGTCGTAGATCACAGCCGCGTCGCCGGGGCTGACGTAGTGCGCGCCGGTGGAGCTGGTGCCGAAGAGCGGATCCACGGTGCCGCGTGCGGCTGGCAGGGTGATAGGCGCGCCCTGGATTGCGGTGTTGCGCTGATACAGGTTGTCGAGCCGCGCCAGGCCGCGGACGACGGGTGCGAGGGCTGCGGGGATGGACAGGGTTGTCGTGTTCGCAATGTGGGCTTCCCCGTTGCGCGTGATGTGGTGTAGCTCGGTGCGGAAGGCATGCTCGACGGCGCCGGCGCTGCCGGAAAAGGAGATGAAGCGGGCACTGCGTGAAACCTGCTGGACGGTGAGACCACTTTCCTGCAACCAGTTGGTGATAGCCGTAAGGTCTTGCGGAGCAACGCCGTAGCTTTGGGCGAAGGTGTCAGGGGTGAGCCACTGGTGGAAGTTGGGGGAGGTGGGGTCCTGTTGCGTCTCGAGAAGGCGGCGGAGAGCGGATTCCTGGTCGGCGGAGGATGCGAGGACGAGGACCAGATTGCGGAGCGAGGTGGAGGCCGCCAGACGTGGACCCAGCGCGGCGTGCGCCATGGAATCGGGAAGGCTGTGGGGCAGCAGGGTGCGGAGAGTGTCGTCAGTGCGGGCAAGAATGCGGGTGCGAGCCTGGACGTGTTGCTGCGCCGGTGCGTGAAGCAGGAGCAGCAAGCAGGCGGCGAACCATAGCGCCATCGACCGCAAAGGGTGAACGGCCCCCGGGACCAGGGGCCGGGTATCAGCGTGTTGACCGAGGAGACGGGGGCGTGGGATCGGGCAGCTCCTGCGACGGGCAAACGGTGGATCGAATGTCCATGATCGGCGAAAAGGAGAGCCACCCCGTCAGCAGAACGCAACAAAGCAGCGAAAGTCGAGCGAGGCATTCCGATTTGGGAATGATCGGAAATTTAGCGAGACCCCCGGCAGGCGGCTTGTAGCGACGCACAAAGAGAACGGGAAGAGCTCTGGGTCTCCCCGTTTGGTGATGGGCTGATTGGGAACGATTGTTGCCGGCGTCAACGGGATGCAAGGAGCTGTATCGGAGAAAAGACTGAGCGTGATTTGCGTGGGGTTGGTGGCACGCAACAAACCTGGTGAAACCGACGACGCTCGCTGCGGACGAGTCTACGGGGATGCGGAAATCAGCAGGATTCAGCGCTGCTCAACCAGCGTTACGGCGGTCAATTACATCCGGAACGTCAACACTCCTCCTTCGCTCGATGTCGATCATTTTGGGACTGTACGGAATCGGCGAAATGACATTATTAGGGGATGTAAGGCAGCAGGGCTGCATGGTGGTGCCCCAGGTCGACGGGAACACGATAGCATCGGACGCATGAACGATCAGACAACGAACGCGACACAGAAAAGCCCGATTCACACACCGCACGCACCCGCAGCGATCGGTCCTTATAGCCAGGCGATCCGGACGGGCGACCTGCTCTTCACGTCAGGACAGGTGGCGCTCGACCCAGTCAGCGGGCAGTTGGTGAGCGGTGGCATCAGCGCGGAGATCGCGCAGGTGATGCGGAACCTGGAAGCGGTGTTGGCAGCGGCCGGTCTGCGCTTTGACGATGTATTGAAAACCACGATTTTTCTCGCAGATATGGGCGATTTTGCGGTAGTGAACGAGGCATATGGACAAGCCTTTGCCGGCGGTGTGCCGCCTGCGCGGTCGACCGTGCAGGTGGCGGGGCTGCCGCGTGGGGCACGGGTGGAGATCGAACTGATCGCTCGCGATTCCGCGGCCTGATGCGCATCCAGGAGAACCACTTGCGCTCTTCGGACCATCTAATCTCTTGAGGTTAGAGGACCATGGCAGACATTCTGGGATTGAGCAATGCGGCACCGTTGAAGGCGGGAGATGCAAGCACGAAGGTGCAGAAAACAGAAGCGGAGTGGCGGGAACTGCTGACGCCGGAGCAGTTTAACGTGCTTCGTGGCAAGGGAACTGAACGAGCTTTTACCGGCAAACTGTATGAGAACCATGCGGACGGCCTGTACCACTGCGGTGCGTGCAACGCACCGTTGTTCACATCGGAGACAAAGTTCGAGTCGGGCAGTGGATGGCCCAGTTTCTTTGCACCAGTATCACCGGAAGCCGTTGAAGCGATTGAAGATAACGCCTACGGAATGCGGCGCGTGGAGGTGGTGTGTGGCACGTGCGGATCGCACCTGGGGCATGTGTTTCCGGACGGCCCGCGCGACCAGACGGGACTGCGGTACTGCATCAACTCCGCATCGCTGCAGTTTGCGGGTAAAGATGGCGAACGCTCGCCCGGGGTGAAGTAAGCAAAGCAGAGGGTTTCCGTTGAGGGGGTCTTGACCCATGGCGGGAACCCCGATATGCTTACTAGGTTCGGCAGATCGAGTGCCGCGACGGGTGTTTTGCTCCGGTCGCGCCAGGCTCGGGAGGCAGCTTACGAGCTGCCGGTGCCTTGCGCAAGAGCAAACAAGACAGCATCGGGCGTTGACGCCCCCTGTCGCAGCGCGCCGCCTGGGCGGAGAGCGCGGAAGGATCAAGACGATGTACGCAGTGATTCGGACCGGTGGAAAGCAGTACCGTGTAGCTCCTGGCGACACGCTTCGGGTAGAGACGCTTGGGCAGGAGACGGGCGCGATCGAGTTCGCGGACGTGATTGCGGTGAGCGGCGAAGAGGGTTCGTTTGAGCAGGAGCTGAGCGGTGCCAAGGTGATGGCGGAAGTGGTCAGCGAAGGCCGTGGCGAAAAGATCCTGGTCTTCCACTTCAAGCGGAAGAAGCAGTATAAGAAGCTGCAGGGACACCGGCAGAACTTCGCGGAAATTCGCATCAACGAGATTATGGTAAACGGCAAGAGCTTCAAGGCCGAAGCCAAGTAGTTTGAACCTGCCTTTCGGGGCAAAATGATTCGCGGCAGAACCATAGGTTCGGGGCCGGAGAGCGAGAGACACAGATGGCACATAAAAAAGGCGGCGGAAGCTCTTCCAACGGCCGCGACAGTAATGCGCAGCGTTTAGGTTGCAAGAAGTTTGCCGGCGAAGTGGTAACCGGCGGGTCCATCATCGTGCGGCAGCGCGGCACACCAATCAAGGCTGGTCTGAATGTGGGTCGTGGCAAGGACGACACCCTGTTCGCGAAGATTGGCGGACGTGTACGGTTTATCGATCGTGGCAATCATGGACGGTTCGTCGCTGTTGAGCCTGTTGCCGTTGCGTGATGCTCAAGGTGAGCAGCAATGCAAAAATCTCCAGCCGTGGCTGGAGATTTTTTGCGTTGCTGCGGCAGATGGATCGATGCTTATTTCAGCTACTCGCTGAACTTAAGGGCGATGGTGAAGCTGTTCTTTGTGTCAAAGGAGCTGATGGCTTTCGTCGCGGTCTTTTTACCGTCGGAGTCCGCCCAGATCTCGTAATCGGTGTTACCGGACAATTGAGCAAAGTGGTAGGTTCCGTCTTCCGCAGTGATGTAGCTTTTCTGCGAGAGGGACCGGGTGTCTTTGAGGTGCACGACCGCTCCCTTGACGGGTTCCCCGCCCTTGAGCGTCACGGTGCCATCGACGGTACGTGCGGAGACGGGACGCTGAGCCACAGCGGGAACTCCCTGCACGGCACACGCTGCGCCGGCGAACAGGAGGCCAAGCGCGAGTGCAGACGCTTGTACGGTGGATCGGGCAGGCAGGCGGACAAACAAAAAGTGCGTCATGCGATGTAGTATACGGTCGCAACCGTGCAACCGTCCTTCCACTTGGAGAGACACGCGCTGAGGTGATTCGTTGCGCCCTGGCGTTGGTTTCGCAGCCTCCACGGTTGTGCCCGTGTATTGAGCGCTTACTCTTCTTCCTCGTCATCACTATCGTGGCGCACGCTGTCGTCTTCGTCGTCGTAACCTTCGCCGTCGATGACGGAGAGTTGCAGCGGCTCGACGGAGACGATTTCTAGTTCCGTGCCGCATTCGTCGCAGGTTACGGTGTCGCCTTCTTCGACCTCATCGGTGTCGATGTCGAGGGGATTGTCACATTCGGGGCACAGGGTAGCCATCGTTCTCTCTTTTCAGGAAGTTTGTCGTTCGGTTGCAGTGGACGCGCGCCGAGGTTGCGGCAAGAAGCTGGGTGGGAAGACGCAAGTTCCGCAGAAGTGGTTGTTCCGTTTGCGGCCACACGCGTTTGAAGAAGCGCGAAAGAGCGATAAACCGGTCGGTAGAGAGGCGCCTGAATCGCTCGGGCGGATCGGAGAGCTTGCCCACAGTCTCATTATTTTTTGCGAGAACGAGCAGCGGAGGAAGTATGCTTCACGCTATGGATGTTTCCGCAATTGTGAAAGCGATCGACGATCGCATTGCCACCCTGCGACAAGCGAAAGACTTGTTGAGCGCGACCGCGATTCCCGCAACCGAGAAGCGTGCCCAGGCGGCCGTTGCCGCGATTCGGCCGGGCAAGACAGGCAAAACGGCACCCGCCACAGAGTCGACGGGGAGCGGACGCAAGCCCATGAGCGAAGAAGGCCGTGCGCGGATTGCGGCTGCGCAGAAGAAGCGGTGGGCGCTGAAGCATGCCGGAGCGACGGCGGCGAAAAAGGCCGTGCCGGCGGCAGCGGCAAAAAAGAGTGCACCGGCAAAGAAATCCGTGGCAAAGAAGGCGGTACCGGCAAAGAAGTCTGCCGCGAAAAAGGCTGTTGCTGAGCCTACACCTGCGGAAGAACCCGCAACGAATTAAGCGGACAGGGCCGCGCGACCAAAAAGGGGAGCCATGCGGCTCCCCTTTTTGCGTGGAGGAAGAGGCTGCTAGCGGACGGTGCCTGCCTCCTGCAGGACGGCGACGCCGTATTGCGGGAGGGTGACGCTGGAGGTGGTGGTGCCGGCAAGGACATCGCGCATGGGCATGGGGAGTGGGAGGGTGGCGGTGGTGGCGGCGTAGTTGGTGAGGATGACGATGCGCTTGCCATTACCAGAGAGGATGGAGGCGTCGACGGTGGCGGGCAGGCCGGGGAGGACGGGGGCGACGCCGCTGGTTTCGAGCATCCAGGCAGCGGCGTGTTGCAGGGTGTCGCCGGCAAGCGCGGCACCGATGTAGGTGATGCGGCCCTTGCCGACGGTGCGGGTGACGGCGGCGGGCTGGCCGTCCAGCCAGCCGTTGCTCTTGCCGTAGGTCATGAGGATCTTGGTGTCGGGCGAGGTGACGCCGATCTGCTCGGCCCAGATGCTGTCTTCACCATTGCCCCAGGTGCCTTCGATGGGGACGGGCTTGTCGAGGGCGTACCACTGCTCTACGCGGGCGCCGAGCATGGCGGCGAGCGGGCCGGGTTGGCGCTGCGGGTAGAGGGTGTTGTCCTCGTCCTTCATGGCGGATCGCTGGGTGAGGACGAGGTGGCCGCCGCCGCGGACGTAGGCTTCGAGGTTGGCCGCGGCTGCGGGGGTGACGACGTTGAGCGCGGGGGCGACGACGAGCTTGTACTGCGCGAGGGGAGCGGTGTCCTGCACGATGTCGATGGAGCGGGCGAGGGAGCGGAGCGGGCCGTAGATGTTAACGAGGGCGTCGACCGGATCAAACGCCTTGTTGTGGCGCTGCCAGTTGATGGCCCAGCGGCTGGGATAGTCGTGCAGGATGGCTACCTGGGAGTGAACGGTGGTGCCTTCAAGCGCGGGGCCAGCCTTGGCAAAGTCCGCGCCGATCTGCTCGACCTCGTTGTAGAGCGGGACGGGGGTGCCATCCGCACCAACGAGCGTGCCGTGGTACTGTTCCTGGCCGTTGAGGGCGCTGCGCCACTGCCAGTACTCGACGGCCTGCGCACCGTGGCCGATGGCGTGCCAGGCCATGGCGCGGACCTCGCCCTTGTCGAGCATGTTGTTGTTGGCGGACCAGTTGACCATGCCGGGCTGGGATTCCATGACCCAGAAGTTTTTGCGCTTGAAGCCGCGGGTGAGGTCGTGGGTGGCGCCGTTGCGAACGGGGTTCAGGTGGCCGGTACCGACGTAGTCATCCCAGGCGGCGAAATCGAGATCCTGCTCGACAGTGTAGTGATCCCAGCGGTCGAACCAGCCCATGGTGTTGGTGGTGATGATCTGGCGGGGCTCGCTGTGGGCGCGGATGGCGTCGATCTGCACGCGATCGTAGCTGCGCCACACGTCGGTGACGAACTCCTTCCAGTTGAGCATGAGGCCCGGATTGCCGGGGGTCTCCCCGAGCGGAATCTGGTTCCAGTCCTGGTAGGTTTCGCTCCAGTAGGCGGTGGTCCAGCGGGCGTTCAGATTGTCGAGCGTCTTGTACTTGGCCTTGAGCCACTGCTGGAACTGGGCGCGGGTGGCTTCGTCGTAGCTCTGTTCGCCGATTTCGTTGTCGAGCTGCCAGGCGATGACGTTGGGGTCGTGGCCGAAGCGCTCGGCCATTTTCTCGCTGACCTTTGCGACCAATTCGCGGTACTTGGGGCTGGTGAAGTTGAACTGCTCGCGGTTGCCGTGCTGGTCTTTGCGGCCGTCTTCCTTGGTGCGCAGGGTGTCAGGATAGGTGGAGGTGAGCCAAGCCGGCGGCGCGGCGCCGGGGGTGCCGAGCACGATGGCGATGTGGTGTTTTTCCGCAGCGCGAACGGCGTGGGCGAGCCAGTCGAGCTGGTAGTTCCCTTCTGTGGGTTCCAGGCTGCTCCAGGCGAACTCGCCGACGCGCACGAAGGTGATGTGGGCCTGTTCCATGAGGGCGAGGTCAGCGTCCCATCTGGATTCGGGCCACTGCTCGGGGTACCAGGCGGCGCCGAGCATGAGCGGTGGGGTGCGTGGCTGGGGGGCGAGCGGCTGCTGGGCGAGCACAGGCGTGGCGAGGAGGCAGGCGGCGAGGGCGAGGCGGGAAAACATAAGGCGGAGGGACCTTTCGTGCGGGCGGCTTGCTGGCTTCCCGAGTATAGCCACGCGGACGAAGGTCTGGCTGGGAAATGTAACGGCGTACACGTGTGTATGGCCGGCAGACGGATTGGTGGGCCCACCAGGATTTGAACCTGGAACCAAAGCATTATGAGTGCTCTGCTCTAACCGTTGAGCTATAGGCCCGCGGGCACCCGCCGCCTGGATGCCTTGCAGAACTCATTGTAGGGGGTGCGAGGTTATTCCGGGGTGTTGGCGACGGTCGTGCCGGTGTCGGCGGGGGCGGATGGGTTGAGGCGGCCGCTTGCATTTTCCGGCGTGTCGGAGGTGACGCGGGTGCCACCCATGCCGGAGTTTGCAGGGTTTTCGCCGCGGTAGCCGCTGGGTTCTTCGCCTTGCCTGAGCTCGGACGCCTCCTGGCCGGTAGCGCTGTTGTGGGAGGCGGGGTGGTTCATTTCGTCGGCGGTCTTGTCGCTGTTGTCCTGTTGTGGCTTTTCATCGCGGACAGTGATGTTGTCTTGCTGGCTCATGCTCGCTCCTTCGGGTGCGGTGTCGTAGGGTGTGACTCGGAAACTCTGGAGCGGGATGCTCTGCGGCGCGAGGCGTGCAGGAATGGATGTGAGAGTGATTCACGGTGGCAGTCCCGAAATTTCAGGTGATGCGTGTCGGGCCAATGGCAGCCTGAAGTTACCTCGGGGTGAGACAATCGCTGGGTATGGTCACGGATTCCGCCGCAGTCGCGGCACCCCTTCTTGTTACCGGTGGCGCCGGATTTATTGGGTCGAACTTTGTACTGGACCACCTCGCCGATGCTGCCGCTTGCCCGGTGGTGAACCTGGATGCACTGACGTATGCGGCGAATCCGCATAACCTGGATGCCCTTAAGGGCGATGCGCGGCACACGTTTGTGCATGGGAACATTCTGGATCGTGACCTGCTGGACCGGTTGTTTGCCACGCATCGGCCGCGGGCAGTGTTGCATTTTGCGGCGGAAAGCCATGTGGACCGGTCGATCCATGGGCCGGCGGCGTTTTTGAAGACAAACATCGACGGGACGTTTACGCTGCTGGAGGCGGCGCGGGCGTTCTACAACTCGCTGGAGGGCGAGGAGCGGGCGAGGTTCCGGTTTTTGCATGTGTCGACCGACGAGGTGTACGGGACACTGCGTCCGGAGGATCCAGCGTTCCACGAGGAAACGCCGTTTGCGCCGAACAGCCCGTACGCGGCGTCGAAGGCGAGCAGTGACCACCTGGTGCGGGCGTGGCACCACACGTATGGACTACCGACGCTAATTACCAATTGCAGCAACAACTACGGGCCGCTGCAGTTTCCGGAGAAGCTGATTCCGCTGATGCTGACGAACGCGCTGGTGGGCAAAGCACTGCCGGTGTACGGCGACGGGCAGCAAGTGCGGGACTGGTTGTTCGTGGCGGACCATTGCCGGGCGATTGAGGCGGTGCTGGCCAAGGGCCGCGTGGGCGAGACGTACAACGTGGGCGGGTCAAACCAGCAGACGAACCTGTCGGTCGTGCATACGCTGTGTGCGCTGCTGGACGAGTTGGCACCGGCCGCCGAGCCCTATGCGCGGCTGATCACGTATGTGACGGACCGGCCGGGACATGATCGGCGGTATGCGATTGACGCACGCAAGATTGAAGGCGAGCTGGGCTGGCGGGCGCAGGAAGACTTTGGCAGCGGCATGCGCAAGACCGTGGAGTGGTACCTGGGGCATGCGGCGTGGGTGGCGGACGTGACGAGCGGTGCATACCGGCAGTGGATTGAACAGAATTATGAGGGGCGAACCGACGAGGGGCGGAACCGGAGCACGCTGGAGAGCGGGACGGAAGGCTCAGAGTACGGCGAGGTGGAAGCGAATCAGAAGGCCGGGGTGGGCGCATGAAGGGGATCATTCTGGCCGGCGGGTCCGGCACGCGGTTGTACCCGGTGACGCAGGCGGTGAGTAAGCAGTTGATGCCGGTGTACGACAAGCCGATGGTGTACTACCCGTTGTCGGCACTGATGCTGGCAGGCGTGCGGGAGATCCTGGTGATCTCGACCCCTGCGGATATCCCGCGGTTCGAGCAGTTGCTGGGCGACGGATCGAAGTGGGGCCTGACATTGAGCTACGCGGTACAGCCGGAGCCGAATGGGTTGGCAGAGGCGTTTTTGATTGGCCGCGAGTTTCTGGCCGGCAGTGCGTGCTGCCTGGTGCTGGGCGACAACATTTTCTACGGTCATGACCTGGCGAGCAATCTGCGCGAGGCGGCGCGGGCGACCGAGGCGACGGGAACCGCGCATGTATTTGCATACGCCGTGACGGACCCGGAGCGGTATGGCGTGGTGGAGTTCGACGAAGGGCGGCGCGCGTTGTCGCTGGAAGAGAAGCCGGTAACGCCGAAGTCGCGGTATGCGGTGACGGGAATTTATTTCTACCCGGCGGACGTGGTGGAGGTCGCCGCGACCATCACGCCTTCGCCGCGAGGCGAGCTGGAGATTACGGATGTGAATTGCCACTACCTGGCGGACGAGCGGCTGGACGTGCAGGTGCTGGGCCGCGGCGTGGCGTGGCTTGATACGGGCACGCATGACTCCTTACTGGAAGCTTCGCTGTTTATTTCCACCATTGAGAAGCGACAGGGGCTAAAGGTGGCGTGCCCGGAGGAGATCAGCTTTCGCATGGGGTGGATCAGCGAGGCCGCGTTGACAGACATTGCGAAGAATTACGGCAAGAGCAGTTACGGCGACTACTTGCGGCGCATCGCACAGGACAAGGTGTACTAAGTGGGCTGCGTCGGTCGCATGACGCTTATGCTGGCTCGGTAAAAGGATGGTATGGCCCCGACGTTGAACGATCCGCCTTGGCAGGCCCTGCTCGATTTCGCCGGTGAGGGGATCTGGGGTGTGGACCTGGCGGGCAACTGCACGTTTGTGAACCGGTCGGCACAGCAGCTGCTCGGGTTTTCGGCCGAGGAGTTGGTGGGGCAGAATATGCACGTCATGGTGCACCACCACTACCCGGATGGGCGGGACTACCCGGGCGAAGAGTGCATTGTGTACCAGGTGTTTACGCGTAACAAGCCGTTTAGCAAGCAGATCGACCACCTGTTTCGCAAGGATGGCACGCTGTTCTGGGCGGAAATGTCGGCGCAACCCATTGTGAGCGGGGCGGAGATGCAGGGCGCGGTGGTGACGTTCCGCGACATCACCGATGCGCGGCTGGCGGAAGCCGCGCTGCGGCGAAGCGAAAAGCTGGCGGCGGTAGGGCAGCTGGCGAGCTCGATTGCGCACGAGATCAACAATCCGCTGGAGGCTGTGACGAACCTGCTGTACCTGGTGCGAACGGCGACTGAGCTGGAGGACGTTCGCACGTTTGTGCAGCAGGCAGAGGCAGAGTTGGCACGCGTGAGCGAGATTACGACGCAGACGCTGCGGTTTCATCGGCAGCAGACGTCACCGGTGCCGAGCGATTTGGAAGACAGCATTCGTTCGGTTCTGCGCATGCACACGACGCGGCTGGCGACGCGGAAGGTGGAGGTGGAGCTGGAGGTGCGGCCCACGCCGCGCATTCCGCTGCTGGAAGGAGACATGCGGCAGGTGCTGAACAACCTAGTGCGCAACGCGTACGAGGCGATGCCGTGTGGTGGGCGGCTACGCGTCCGGCTGCGGCCGGCGATAGAGCCGGGGACGGGCGAGCGTGGGTTGCGCGTGACCGTGGCGGATACCGGAACGGGCTTTTCCCCGAAGATGCGGGCGCACCTTTACGAGCCCTTTCATACGAGCAAGGAGGTGACGGGTACCGGGCTGGGCCTGTGGATTTCCAAGGGAATCGTGGAGAAACATGGAGGGACGATCCGGATGCGGAGCGTGGCGGAAACGCCGGGAGGTGATGCGCCGCATGGAACAGTGTTCGCGCTGTGGTTGCCGGAGGCTGCGGTCGCGATGGTGGCAGCATGAGCGGGAGGGCTGCGCTGTTTCTGGACCGCGACGGTGTGATTAACGAGGAGGTCGGCTATCTGCACCGGTTTGAGGATGTGCGGTTCGTGGATGGGATTGTGCCGTTGCTGCGGCTGGCGAACCGGCTGGGCGTGTTTACCTGTGTGGTGACAAACCAGGCGGGTATCGGCCGGGGGTTGTACACCGAGGAGCAGTTTCAAAAGCTGATGCGGCAGATGCGCGAGGCTTTGAGCGCCCAGGGCGCGGTGCTGGATGCGGTGTATCACTCGCCGTTTCATCCAGAGCATGGACTGGGGGAGTATCGGCAGGACACGCCGTGCCGCAAGCCGGCACCCGGCATGCTGCTGCAGGCGGCGGCGGAACATGGGCTGGATGTGACACGGTCGGTGATGGTGGGAGACCGCTGCAGTGACATGGCGGCGGGTGCCGCGGCAGGAGTGCCGGCACTGTTTCTGCTGCGTGGTAAGGAGGTGTGCACGCAGCCAGGGGTGCGGCCGATCGCGCGGCTGGAGGTGGTGGCGGCTCACCTGGAGACGATGTCGGCTCAGCCGGGCCGAACGGGAAACAGCGCGTGATGTAAGGATGGACGCCGGCTGCTGGTTCTACCTGCACCTGAGGCGAGTACCCCTGTGAACGAAGTTAGCGCTTCAATCCAAAGAACAATGTTTGTCCCCGGTCGAATTGGATTGCTGCGGCGTGCATCGTATGTGACATAAGGCGACACGCGGGCACGCCAGGACGAGTTACTATCGGTTACGCACGGGTAAACTTTCCGCTGCGCCGATCCAGACCGCTTCCGCCGGAGATTGAACCACTGCTATGCGTGTTGCCCTGCTTCACCAATGGTTTGTGACACGCGGCGGCAGCGAACGCGTTGTGGAGTGCATGGCTGCGCTGCTGCCGGATGCGGACATCTTCACGCTGTTTTGCGATAAGAAAGCGCTGCCGCGCACCATTTCGACCAAACGGGTGAAGTCTTCGTTTTTGCAACGGATTCCGGGGGGGCGGCGCATGTACCAGGCGTTGCTGCCGCTGTACCCGTTGGCGACGCAGTCGATCGACCTGCGGGGATATGATTTCGTGTTGTCGTCGGATTCGGGACCGATCAAGGGTGCACGGAAGCGGCCGGAGACGATGCAGGTGTGCTACTGCCACTCGCCCATGCGCGACCTGTACGACGGGTACAAGCTCTTCCAGCGAGGGATGAAGTCGTTGGTGCGGCGGCTGTTTACGAGCACGGCGCCGCGGGTGCGGCGGTTCGACCAGCGGGCGTCGAAAAACGTGGCGCACTTCATCAGCAACTCGTATTACGTCGCGGAGCGGATTGAGCGCCTGTATCACCGGGAGAGCACGGTGATCTATCCGCCCATCGACATGGCACGTGCGCGGACGAATCCGCCGGAAGACCATTACCTGTGTGCCGGCCGGCTGCTGAGTTATAAGCGGACGGAGATCATCATTCTGGCGTGCGAAAAGCTGGGGCGCAAGCTGCGCGTGGCGGGAGACGGGCCGGAGATGGAGCGGCTGCGCAAGCTGGCGGGGCCGTACACGACGTTTTTGGGGGAGTTGACGGACGAGCAGTTGTGGGACGAATACAGCCGGTGCAAGGCGCTGCTTTTTGTGGCGGATGAGGACTTCGGTATGGTGCCACTGGAGGCGCAGGCGTGCGGCCGGCCAGTGATTGCGTTCGGGTTCGGAGGATCGCTGGAGACGGTGCGCAGCGATAATCCACCCACGCATTATGCGCCGCCGAGCGCGGAATGGGACGAGCTGGCGCGGACGCAACCGACGGGGCTTTACTTTACGCCGCAGACGGGAAATGCGCTGCTGCGGGCGATCATGCGGTTTGAGCAGGACGAGGCGCGGTACGACCCGGCGGTAGCGCAGGCGTATGCGGCGCAGTTCGACACGCCGATCTTTTTAGCCAGGCTGCGGGCATACCTGGCGGAGACGCTGCCGGCGCTGGAGGCGGAGATGGTTTCGGTAGAGTCGGCGATGCAGACGTTGCAGGGTGCGACGGCAGTTTAGGGTGAGGTGGTCTAGGCTGTAGGGATGCAACAGATGCGGGATCTGCTTCGGAGTGCCCTACGGTCGTCGCTGGGCGGGCTGTCGCCGTTGGACCGGCTGGCGGCGGCCTGGCCGGTGGCGGCCGGGCATGCCATTGCCGAGCGGTCGGCGGTGACGCGGTTGGAGGGGACGATCGCGATGGTGGAGGTGGGTGGTGCGGCGTGGCTGGCGCAGTTGCGCAGCCTGACGCCGCAGTTGCGGGGCGACCTGGCAAAAGTGAGCGGTGTGGCGCTGACCGATATACTCTTCGTACCGCCGGGGCCGCCGCGAAGTGCGCGCGAATCCAATGAACCGCGCGATAGATCGTGAGTGCCATGTCCGAGTCGAACAGCAGTACACCGGCCGCCGTTTCGCTGGAAGAGGTGCGCCACGTGGCCGCCCTTGCCAGCCTGCAGCTGACGGCGGAGGAAGAGCCGCGCATGCAGCGGGATTTGAACGCGGTGCTGGGGTATATTGCGTCGCTGAATGAGCTGGATACGACCGGCGTGGAGCCGATGGCGCAGGTAAGCCAGATTTTGGACCTGCCGGTCGCCGCCGCCGGGACGGATTTGCGGCTGGATACGGAGAAGCCTTCGGTGGATCGGGCGGCGGTGATGCGCGAGGCGCCGGAGACCGATGGGCGTTTCTTCAAGGTGCCGAAGGTGATTGAGCGGTAGAAATGATTTTTACACGACTATTTCAGGCTGCATGAACGAGATCCGATGAACTTTGAAACACGCACCATCTCTACTCTCCGTGACCACATTTCCAACGGCAGCCTGACCGCGACAGCGGTGGCGACCGAGCAGCTTGCACGCATTCGCACGCACGACCAGGTGGCGGGCGAGGAGATCAACAGCTTTCTGTCGTTGAGCGAGGACCGGGCAATGGCGCAAGCGGCACGCATCGATGCGCTGGCGAAGGCGGGCGATCCGCTGCCGGTGCTGGCGGGCGTGCCGGTGGGCGTGAAGGACCTGCTGGCAATGCAGGGTGCGCCGGCGACGGCTGGGTCCGCGATTCTGCGGGGGTATCACCCGCCGTATGACGCAACGGCGGTGGCGAAGCTGGAGGCGGCGGGAGCGGTGCTGCTGGGCAAGTGCAACTGCGACGCGTTTGGCATGGGGTCGTCGAACGAGAACTCGGCGTACGGGCCGGTGCGGAATCCGCAGGCGTTGGACCGGGTGCCGGGAGGATCGAGCGGCGGGAGTGCGGCGGCGGTGGCGGCAGGGTTCTGCACGGTGTCGCTGGGCACGGATACGGGTGGGTCGATTCGGCAGCCGGCAGCGTTTTGCGGCGTGGTGGGCGTGCTGCCGACGTATGGGCGGGTGTCGCGGTACGGGCTGATTGCGTATGCGAGTTCGCTGGACCGCATCGGGCCGTTTGCGCACACGGTGGCCGACGCCGCGACGGTGCTGGGCGTGCTGAGCGGGCCGGATGCGATGGATGCGACGAGCTCGCACCAGCCGGTGGGTGACTACGTTTCGGCGACCAAGCAGCCGGTGACGGGCATGCGTGTGGGGATGCCGAAGGAGTATTTCGCGGCGGGCCTGGACCCCGAAGTGCGCGCGGCGGTGGAGGGTGCGATCGCTTCGTTGAAAGAGCAGGGCTGCACGGTAGTGCCGGTGAGTCTGCCGCACACGGCGTATGCGATTCCGACGTATTACGTGCTGGCGACGGCGGAGGCGAGCAGCAACCTGTCGCGGTTCGATGGGGTGCGGTTCGGGCATCGGGCGGCGGATGCAGGCACGTTATCGAAGATGTTTCGCGAGAGCCGCGAAGAGGGGTTCGGCGCGGAGGTAAAGCGGCGCATCCTGCTGGGGACGTACGCGCTGTCGGCCGGGTACTACGATGCGTACTACCGCAAAGCGCAACAGGTGCGCACGCTCATTGCAAAGGATTTCCTTGCCGCGTTTGCCGAGGTGGATGTGCTGGTGACGCCGATGACACCGACGCCGGCTTGGAAGCTGGGCGAGAAAACGGACGATCCGCTGAGCATGTACCTGGCAGATGTGTATACCGTTGCGGCGTCGCTGGCCGGCATTTGTGGAGCGTCGGTGCCGTTTGGGGAAAGTGCGACGGGCCTGCCGATTGGTGTGCAGTTGGTGGCAGGGCATTTCCAAGAGGAGAAGCTGTTTCGCGCGGCGGCGGCGGTGGAGGCCGGGGCGGCGAAGGCGTTGCGGTAGCCACATGGTCCGGTCAACCGGCAATGTAACGAGCAGCAGAGGCAGAGCTCCCTTGCAAGCAGCAACCGATGCCAAGAGGCGCATCTCGGCGGCGAAAGCTGCAATCGCACGCAAATGGTAAGGCCCTCTCGCGGTGATGATCCCGTGTCTCAGAGGCAAGATCTGGGCTCCGGCGGTTTGTGGCGAGGCGCGCAACATCTTCGGGAAGGCTGGGTTCATCTAAAGGCACAGTGGAGGTGCAGTGATGATCAAAGCGATTGCAAAATGGATGACGGGCGCAGCACTTGCCGGGGCGCTGCTGTTTGCGGCACCGCACAAGGCTGAGGCGCAGCGTGTCGGCTTTGGCATCAGCATTGGCGGACCGGTGTACGGCGGCGGCTACTACGGCCCAGCATATGGTCCGGGCTATGGTTACGCCTATCCTTACGCCTATGGGCCTGCGTACTATGGCGGCTACTACGGTGGGTACGGACGTCCGTACTACGGCGGCTATGGCTATCGCGGCGGCTACGGTGGATACCGTGGCGGTTATGGCGGGTACCGCGGTGGATATGGCGGTCATGGCTTCGTCGGTGGTCGTGGTGGATTTCGCCGGTAGGCAATGCTGAGCTAAACAGATAGGTTCGAGGCCGGTGCGGGTGCACCGGCTTTTCTGTGTGTGCGATCACCTGACGGGTTCGACAATGCGGTAATAGGGTTCCGGGGAGACGCAACTACGGCAGAGGATTTCGCCTGCGACGACCACTTCCCTTTTGTAGTTGATGCCTTCACCACAGCGGTTGCAGGCGACGCGGGGACCCTTGAAGCCGGGGAACTCATTGGGTGGCAGGTTGACTTCGACTGACTGCGTGGTGAAGAGTTCGTCGTCCGTGAGGTCGCGGTAGGCAGTCATCTGCTGCTTGTTCTTGTCGGGGATGCCCGGGAAGCGCTCCCGTGCGAGGTCCTTGGAGCTTTCGCGCGCGGCGATGCGGACGCCACCGTAGCGGTCGTCGCCGAGGGCGCGGGTGAGATCGACGAACGTTGCGGCCATTTTGCCGAAGTCGACGAACTTGAGCGCCCGCTTGCCGAGGCGGCAACCGGTGACGACGCCGATCGCATCGGTGGCGCAGCGGTCGATTTCGACGAAGGTGACGAGGCGCTTGCGGTCGACGCCGCGCGGGTCGGTGATGCCGAGCAGGGCGCAGGCGTGCATGGCCATGCGCACGCCGAGGACCTGGCCGGCGCAGAGATGCCCGTGGGCGATGGCGGCAGCTTCGAGGAGGGGGTCGAGGGCGAGCGGGTCGGGGTTATTCGTCATCGCCGTCTCCATCTTCGACCAGGGCGGTGGAGGTGCCGACGAGGTCGAAACTGCTGGGCGCGCCGCCGGTGGCCTGCAGGGTGACGCGCATGGGTTCGCGCTGCCACTTTGCGGGCGCGCAAACGGGGCGGACGCGCTCGGTCTGCGGCCACTTGCCGATGACCTTGTCGACGGCGGGTTTGCGTGAGCCGATCTGCCAGGCGATGGCGGTGAGGCCGCCGCTGCGTGCGGCCGCGTGGACGCCGCAGTAGGCCGCGTAGTCGCGGTACCAGATCACGTCGCTAACGCCGGCGTCGAAGTCGGGCAGGTGCAGGGCAGAGACGCGGCCGGTGACGCGGTCGACGAGCATCCAGGGGCCGGGCTGCCAGACCCAGCGGGCGCCGTGCTCGTCGGGCAGGGTGTCGTTGACGTGGAGCACGCGCTGGACGACGAAGGAGCGATCGGTGACGTCGTGGGTGTCGCCGGTGGTCCAGTCCTTCTGGCGACTGTCGACGAACAGGGCGCGGACCTTGAGGGTGCCGGCTTCGTCGGACTTGTCTTCCTTCGCGACGTCTGCCGCAACGAAGGGCACGCGGCGGATGGGGCCAAGATTGACGGCGTGGGTGCGCGGGGGCTTGGCAGGTTTGGGCTCGGGCTTGTCTGCCGCGTGGAGCGGTGTCGCGAAGGCAAGCAGGAGGAAGAGGTACTTCATGGTTTGGAGACTAAGCTTCAAGAGCTTGTGGTGCAATGTGGCTTTCAGAACGCAAAAGCACATGCAGAGGGTGAGAAGGTGTGCGGAGGAACGAGTGGCTCTCGTTCAGTTCACGCCCTTACGGTGACTGCTGCTTTGCGAACCCGCGAAGGTTCCCCATCGATCGGGAAGAGTTTTCCGCATGTGTCCCGTTTTGACTCAGGGCGACGCGCGTAAGATGGCCGTAGCAACTTTGCGGCGGCGTGACCGTTTCCGCAGCCCGCACCTGTGTACCCCGACTTTTTCGACCCGCCCGAAAGGAACCTTCCGACCCATGTGGAAACCGAACACTCCCGGCAGCCCCGCAACCCCGAACACGCCTGAACCCATGCGCCCCACGCCGACCACGCCGGCCCAGCCCACCAGCAGCTTTGAATCGCCGAGCACACGCACCGCGACGCCGCAGGCGGCCGTGCCGGCAGGCGAGCAGGCGACGATCGGCAAGTCGCTGATGATCAAGGGTGAAGTGACCGGTTCAGAGTCGCTGTACATCGATGGACGGATTGAGGGCACGATTACCCTGCCCGGCAACCGTGTGACCGTTGGCCGCAACGGCCAGGTCGCGGCCAACATTTCCGCGCGCGAGATCGTGGTGCTGGGCAAGGTGCGCGGCAACTGCCAGGCATCGGACCGGATCGACATTCGCAGCGAAGGTTCGCTGACGGGCGACGTGATCGCGGCGCGCATTTCGATTGAGGATGGCGCATTTTTCAAGGGCGGTATCGACATCCGCAAGCCCGGTGCGAACGAGGCCGGTGCGCCGCGCGCTGCGGGAGCTGCCGAGCCGGTTGCGGTGGAATCCGCGTCGTAAGTTTGACAGATGCAACAACTGCGGGCTTCTCTTCGGAGAGGCCCGTTTTGTATTTATGTCGCGTCAAGGGACCGAGGGAAAGCAAGCTCTTGGCGCCGATGGGCTGCTGGCATGCCGCACGACCTCATCAACGCCAAGCCCGTCATGGCCGCGATCCGCGAGTTCTTCGGTTCCTCCCAGCTCTCGCAGTTCATGGACCAGACCAACCCCCTGTCGGAGATCACGCACAAGCGGCGCCTCTTGCAGGGTAACGTTCCGGTGGCCAGCATTGCGGTGTGCCTGACGCGGTGTGCACAGCTGAGGACCCCTAAAAGAGGGTGGGGCGGTCGTATTGTGCGGCTTTGACCGGTGGTGCGATGCCGAGGTGCTCGTAGGCGAGGCGGGTGGCGACGCGGCCGCGGGGGGTGCGGTTGAGGAAGCCGATCTGCATGAGGAAGGGCTCGTAGACCTCTTCAAGCGCGTCCTCTTCTTCGCCGAGCGCGGCGGCGAGGGTGTTGAGGCCGACGGGGCCGCCGTCGTACTTTTCGATGATGGTGCGGAGCAGGCGACGGTCGAGCTCGTCAAAGCCGTGGGCGTCGACCTCCAGCAGTTCGAGCGCGGCTTTCGCCGTGGGCAGGTCGATGACGCCGGCGGCGCGCACCTGGGCGAAGTCCCGGACGCGGCGCAGGAGACGGTTGGCGATGCGCGGGGTGCCGCGGGAGCGCATGGCGATTTCGGCAGCGCCGTCGGTATCTACCTGTACGCCAAGAACTTCGGCGGAACGCTCGACGATGAAGCGGAGTTCGTCGTCGGTGTAGAACTCCAGCCGCAGGAGGATGCCGAAGCGCGAGCGCAGCGGGGAGGAGAGCAGGCCGGGGCGGGTGGTGGCCGCGACAAAGGTGAACGGGCGAATTTCCATGACGTGTGTGCGCGCGGCGGGGCCCTGGCCGATGATGATGTCGAGCTTGTAGTCCTCGAGCGCGGTGTAGAGCTTTTCTTCGAGGACGGGTTGCAGGCGATGGATTTCGTCGAGGAAGAGGACCTGGCGCTCGCGGAGGTTGGTAAGGATGGCTGTGAGGTCGCCCTGGATCTGGAGGGCGGGGCCGCTGGTCTGCTGGAAGCCCACACCGAGTTCGTTGGCGATGATGGTGGCAAGGGTGGTTTTGCCGAGGCCGGGAGGGCCGAAGAGGAGGACGTGGTCGAGGGCTTCGCCGCGGTTCTTTGCCGCTTCAAGGGCGATGGCCAGTTGCTCTTTTGCCTTGGTCTGGCCGATGAATTCGTGCAGGTGGACGGGACGGAGCTTGAGTTCGAACTCGTCCTCGTCGCCGGAGCGGGCGGAGCCGCTGACGATGCGGGCGAGGTCGGCCTCGGAGCCGTCGCGGGCTTTGTCGCGGCTGGTGTCGAATCGCTTTTTGGTGAGGAAATCCATCTGGGGAGATGGTAAAGCATGGCGATGGGAAGGCGAAGACTTGGCTACTGGCCGAAGCAGAGAATGACCGAGATGGTGGTGTCGACCGGGACGGCGACTCCGTTCAGCAGATAGGGCCGGTACTTCCACTGGCGGATGGCGGCAAGGTAGCTTTCGCGCAGCACCTCCGGGCCGCTGATCACGGTCGCGTCCGCGACATTGCCTTGCGCGTCGATGACAACGTGCATCACGACCGATCCGCTGATGTGCCGCTCCCTGGCTTCTGCCGGGAACACCGGGGTGACTTTTAAGAGGAGCTGCCCTGCGGCCACGCCGGACGACAGCCTGACCGGAGCACCCGGAGCCGGTGCCTGCCCGGGGACGTTCACGCAGGTGTAGGTGGAGGACTGCACGGGCACACCAACGCCGTCGCGCAGAAACGGTTTGAACCGGTATTGCAGCACCGCGTCGGCCACGAGCTGCAACAGGTCCGCGGGCCCGTTGACCGGCACCGCCTCGGTCACGGTTCCGGTCGCGTCCACCTGGACGTTCACCGTCACGCAGCCGGAATGGTGCGGCGACGCGTCGAGCACCGGGGCTCGCTTGTTGAGCAGGTTGCCGAGGAGGACACCGGAGGAGACGTGCTCCGGAAACTGCTGTGCGTGGGCATAGGGGCTGAACGCGCAGGCAAGAACGATGGCAATGCGGCACCGCTGCATCACGAACCTCCCTCTCAAGGTACCCTGGACTTCCAGCTAGAAACAGTCGATGTTTGTGGCGATGGTGATGGTGGACGGCACGGGCTCGCCGTTGCGCTGCTGCGGTTTGAAGCGCCAGTGCCGGACGTGGAAGAAAGATGGCACGCCCCGCCTGGGGACCGCCGATTGCCTCAGCGTGGGTGACCGTACCCGCGGCATCGACGTCAATCCGCGCGCGGTACTCCCCGCCTGCGGAAGAACACACATCGCTGCCGGTGTCCGACGAACGCAAGAGCTTCGCGGGAACGTCAACCGTGGGCAGCCCCGGCTGCAGGTAGCCCTGCTGCGCGCAACCGGCAAGCATCGGCAGAAACGCACACAGGAGTCGTCGCATGCTGAAGCCCTCCGTTGCCGATCAGCATACGCCCGACACAGTTGCTAGGCTAGATGCAGACCCATGATTCCTATTGCTACAACCCGCGCGCGTGACTGGCGTATTCCGCTGGCGTTTTTGTGCGTTTATTTTTTTTGGGGATCGACGTTTGTGGCGATCCGGTATGCGGTGGCGTTTTTAACGCCTGGGTTCGTTTCGGGGTTTCGGTATCTGGCGGCGGGGTTGGCGCTGCTGGGGTGGATGCGGTGGCGCAAGGGGTCGGTGCGGATCGGGCGGGCGGATTTGCTGCGGCAGGCGGTGGTGGGGCTGCTGCTGCTGACGGGCAACAACGTGCTGCTGGGGTGGGGTGAGCGGTATGTGACGGCAGGGTATGCGGCGCTGCTGGCGGCGAGTGTGCCGATGCTGATTGCGCTGTTTGAGACGTTTATCCCCGGTGGCGTGCCGCTGAATCGCGTGGGGTGGATGGGCACGCTGATGGGGCTGGGTGGGCTGGGACTGCTGCTGGCGCCGGTGTTGCGGGCGGGGCTGACTCCGCGCGTGGCGGGCGCCAGGCCGAGCACGGAGGAGCATGCGCTGGCGCTGGGGACGGGGATTCTCGGGGTGGCGATCCTGTCGTGGGTCGCGGGATCGCTGGTCGCGGGGCGGATGAAGTCGACCGTCGACCCGATGCTTGCGTCCGGCTGGCAGATGACGATGGGTGGGATGGTGAACCTGGCGATCGGCACGGCGGCGGGCGGTTGGCGGAGCGCGCACTGGACGCCGGGGGTGGGCGTGGCGCTGCTGTGGCTGACGGTGTGTGGGTCGCTGATCGGCTACTCCGCGTACACCTACCTGCTGGCGCGGGTGCCGGTGGCAAAGGTGGCGACGTATGCGTATGTGAACCCGATTGTGGCGGTGGGGCTGAGCGCGGTGTTTCTGCACGAGTCGCTGCGCGGGTCGCAGTGGGTGGCGATGGGCGTGATCCTGGTGGCGGTCGCGGTGGTGACGGCTTCGCGGAGTGTGCGGGTGGCGGTGCCGGATGCGCAGCTAGCGGAGGGCTAAGACCTGGGCGGCGGCGCGAAGGCCGCTGCGGAGCGCGCCGTGGACGGTGCCCCAGTTGGCGGTGGTGTCGGTGTGTTCGCCGGCGAAGTAGAGGGTGTCTTCGACGGGTTCGGCCATGTGGGCGGAGGCATCGGTCGCGCCGACGGGGACCCAGGAATAGGCACCGAGGGAAAGCGGGTAGCGCTGCCAGTCGTGCCGGTGGTGGGAGACCAGTTGGTCCAGCACCTGGTCGGTCGGGAGACCGAAGAGGTGGGCGAGTTGGGTGCAGGCAATGTGGGCGCAGGCATGGTCGTCGAAGGTCTGCAGGGCTTCAGCGGAGGGGCCGCCGGACCACGCGGTGAGGACGGGATCGGGCGCGGGATAGCCGGTCCAGAAGACGCCGAACTCCGGGTTCGAGGCGTCGCTCTCTCCCCGATCCGCGGGGAGCAGAAACGACAGTTCCTGGAGCGCTTTGGAGTCGGGGTGAAGCGTTGCCCACCAGCGGGTGCGGAAGACAAGGCTAAGGCGGCAGACCTGGCCCATGCGCATGCGCGCGGCCTGGGTGAGGATGTCGGCGGGCGCGGGGTCGAAGGCGACGGTGCCGGCCTGAAGGACGCCGAGGGGGAGGGTGACGATGGCTCTCGTGGCGGTGAAGGCCTGGCCGTTGGTGGAGTGGCAGGTGACGTTGCCGGGGGTCCACTGCACGCGGGTGATGGCGTGGTCGAGACGGAGGGTGCCGCCGGCGCGGCGGAGCCGGTCGGCCAAACGGTCGGCGAGCAGGGTGTAGCCGCCGTCGAGATGGAGGGCGATGTCGCCTTCCATGCTGTCTTCCGCCGCCTGCTGTTGCGCGAGGGACTGGATGGAGATTTCGTTGGAGTCGGCCGCGTTGAAGCCTTCAACATAGCCGGTGGCGCTGGCCTGAACGTGGGCCGGCAGGCCTGACTGGAGGCACCAGTTCCGGAAGGTGAGGTCTTCTGCAGGGTGTGAATTGCACCAGTCGCGGAGTTGCTCCATGACGGCGAACGGGGCGTCTTCTTCGGTGCTGTCGGGCAGGGTGCCTATGCCTTGGCGGAGCACTTCGTCGTCTTCACTGGTGAGCGCGCCGTCGGGTGAGAAGTGGACCATGACACCGGTGCGCTCGGTGGCTTGCAGGCCGAGATCGTCGAGAAGTGCGAGTAGTTCCGGGGGCTTGCCATGGATGAACTCGGCACCGAGCTCGACGGCATATCCGTCGGGGTGTGCGGTGCGGATGCGGCCGCCGACGCGGTCGCTGGCTTCGAGGATGGTAACGCCGTGGCCGGCTTCTGCGAGGGTGACGGCTGCGGCGAGACCGGCGATGCCGGCACCGAGGATGAGGACAGCGGGTTTCGTGGGATCAGGCATGGCTACAGCGGTTGGGATGGTGGGCGGAGTTATGGCGTCTCTTGCAACGGGGCGACGGTGGACGGTAAGCGGACGTTCATTCGGCGGTGGCGTTTGGAAGAGGTGGCAACTCCCTGGAGGCAAGCTCGGCGGCTGAAGTCGCTTTGTGGTTTGAGGCTTGTTCGCTATCTCGGCGGGTAAAGCCGCGGATGCGCACCGTTCCCTCTGCCTCTCTCACTAAAACTGCAAGAGCCTTTACGAGCGGCGGGCGAAGGCTGTTGCGTCCGGCTAGACGGTGGGGAACGATTCCGAGGCGGTGAGCGTGTGCAGAAGGGTGAGGGCTTCGTCGCGGGTGGTGATGGTGCCTTCGAGTTGGGCGTCTTCGATGGTCTGGAGCAGTTGCTTAAAGGCGGGGCCGGGCTTGAGGCCAGTGGCGATAAGGTCGCGGCCGGTGAGGAGCGGTGCGGGGGTGTGGTGCTCCGCAGGCACGGCGTAGAAGCGCTCACGGGCGTAGTCGTACATGCCGAGCAGGTTATGGCTGCTGGTGCAGTCGAGCTTGTGGAGGGCGAGGTGCTCGGGGAAATCGTTTAGGCGGAAGAAGCGGCGCAGGGTGGATTCGCGCATGGCTTTCACGTCGCCGAAGCGCATGTGGTTGGCGACGAGGGAGACGACTTGGTCGGTGTCCTCGTTGGAGAAGCGTAGGCGGTTGAGGAGGGCGCGGGCCATGGTGGCACCGACTTCGGCGTGGCCATTGAAGCGGATGCGCGGCTTGTCGTCGCCGGGCTGCGGTGGGCGGTAGCAGGGCGGCTTGCCCACATCATGCAGCAGCGCGGCCCAGGCGAGGGTGGGTTTTGCGCCGGCTTCAAGCTTGTCGAGAAGGAGGAGGGTGTGGACCCAGACGTCACCCTCGGGGTGCCACTCGGGGGGCTGCTCGATACCCTGCATGCGGGAGATTTCAGGCAGGACCTGTTGCAGCAGACCGGTCTCATCCAGCAGTTCGAAGGCACGTTTCGCCTGGCCTTCCGTCAGCATTTTGGTGAGTTCTTCGCGGATGCGTTCGCTGCTGACCTGGTGGATGGTGGCGGCCTGCAGTTGAATCGCGCGGAGGGTTTCCGGCTCAAGCGTGAAGCCAAGGCGCGCGGCGAAACGCACGGCGCGCAACATGCGGAGCTTGTCTTCGTCGAAGCGGCGCCCGGGGGTGCCGATGGCGCGGAGGATGCCGGCTTCAAGGTCGGCGCGACCGCCGACGAAGTCGAGGACGTGCGAGGGGAGGTTTGCGGGGGTGAGATCGACGGGGTCGAGCATCATGCCGTTGATGGTGAAGTCGCGGCGAGCGGTATCGCGCTCGGGCGAGTCGGAGTAGGTGACGGAGGTGGGGCGGCGGCCGTCTTCGTAGGTGCCGTCGTCGCGAAAGGTGGCGACCTCGGTTTTGATGTCGCAGCCTTCGCCGGAGTCACTGCACACAATGACGACACCGAAGTGGGCGCCGACGCCGAAGGTGCGCGGAAAGCCAAGCAGCACTTTTTCCGGGCCGGCAGAGGTGGCCACGTCGTAGTCCTTGGGTGCGATGCCAAGCAGAAGATCGCGCACACAGCCGCCGGCGAAGTAGGCCTGGTGGCCCGCGGTGCGCAGGGTTTTCACCACGTGGAGCGCGGCATGGAAGGCGGGATCATTAGGCAAAGGATGTGCGTCGCCGGGCATGGTGGTTTGGATGCCCGGCAAGCGACAACCGACGCGCCGCAGGAAAGAGGTGGAGCGCCTGCATGCCGTCGCGGTATCTGCTTCGCCTTAAGGGGACCGTGCGAGGCGGCTCTGCATCTGACGAACAATTACCCGTGTGAGACAGAGTTCGCAGGCACACCAGATCCGGTTGTGTGCGGAGCTGTGTGGCGCGAATGACAGCCCAAGGAGCGACGCATGAGAAAAGCAACGGCAGAGGACGAGATCAGGTTGCGTGGCTCCATGGTGTGGCAGTCGGTGGCGCTGTTTGCCTTGACGGCCGTGGCCGTGGTGACGTGCGTGCTATTCAGCAATGCGCTGCTGTTTTCGCTGGCGGGCGCGGTGACGCTGGCGGTGGTGACGGACCCGTTTGCGGCGTGGCTCAAGCGGCGTGTTTCACCGGGTATTGCCGCAACGATCCTGGTGGTGCTGGTGACAATGGCGGTGCTGTTGCCGGTTGTTCTGATGCTGAACGATCTGCTGGAGGAGCTGATCGCCTTTATTCGGTTTGTGGGCAGCGGTGGAGCGGCGGCGGCACTGCAGGAAGCGGCGCAGAAGCACGAAAAGATCGGCGGCCTGATTCAACGCGGGCTGCGGCAGTTCGACGTGGTTGCGGCCGGCAAGCAGGCTGCGAGCATGGTGGCCGGTCATCTTGGGAGTGCGCTGGGGCAGGTGGCCACGGGTGTGACCGACGCAGTGCTGCTGCTGTTCTTCTACTTTTTCCTGGTGCGGGACAGCGAAGCGGCAGTGCAGGCGTTGCGCGGTCTGCTGCCCCTGGGCGATGCAGATGCCGACGACCTGCTGCGGCAGACCGGCGACGTAGTGACGGCGACGTTTGCCGGACGGCTGGTCATCGCGGTGATTCAGGGTGCGCTGGCGGGTGCGGCGTACCTGGTACTGGGCGTGCCGGGCGCTCTGCTGTGGACTGCGGTGACCGCCGTCTGCTGCCTGGTGCCGGCGTTCGGCGCCTTCATCGCATGGATTCCGATTGCGCTGTACCTTGGCCTGGCGCAGAGCTGGACGAAGGCAGGGATCCTGGCAGTGTGGGGCGGGCTGATCGTGGGCAACATCGACAATGTGCTGTACCCGGTGCTGGTCGGCAAAAAGACGGACCTGCACACGGCGGTGATTTTTGTGGCTATCTTCGGCGGCCTTGCGGTGTTTGGCATCAGCGGGTTTGTGCTGGGGCCGGCGATCGTGGTGGTGGCCATGTTTCTGATCGGCGTGTGGAAGCGGTACTTGGCGGCTGTCGCGTAGGTTGCGATGGCGGCTTAGGCTTGCCGCTTTGGCTTAGGCTGGTGTTGTGGCGAATGGTTTGATTCTTGGGATTGAGAGTTCGTGCGATGAGACGGCGGCGGCGGTGGTTCGCGGCGGGCGGGCCGTGCTGTCGAACGTGGTGAGTTCGCAGGTGGCGATGCATGCGTTGTATGGCGGCGTCGTGCCGGAGCTGGCGTCGCGTGAGCATTTGCGGAATATTGTGCCGGTGGTGCGTGCGGCTTTGCAGGAAGCCGGGGTCACGTACGGGGAGTTGGACGCGGTTGCGGTGACGGCTGGGCCGGGGTTGGCGGGCGCGCTGCTGGTGGGGATCTCGTTTGCCAAGGCGCTGAGCCTTGGGCTGGGGGTGCCGCTGGTAGCGGTGAATCATTTGGAGGGGCATATTCATGCGGTGCTGATGGAAAGTTCGCGGGTGGAGGAACCTGTGCCTCAAACGCGAGACATGCTTCCGCAGGAGCCGCTGCTGGCGTTGGTGGTAAGTGGCGGGCATACGCACCTGTACCTTGCCTCGGTGCGGGATGGCGTCTGGCGGTATCGGAACGTGGGGCGCACAGTGGATGATGCGGCGGGCGAGGCATACGACAAGGCCGCGAAGATGCTGGGACTTCCCTACCCTGGTGGGCCGTGGATGGACCGGCTTGCCGGCTTCGGCGATGCGCGGGCGGTGCCGTTCAAGCTGAGCGCGATCGATCGCGGGACGGCGGCGGAGCCGAGCTTCGACTTTTCATTTAGCGGGGTGAAGACGGCGGTGCTGCGGCATCTGCAGACGCATGGGATGCAGGCTGCGGCGACGCAACGACGGGCGGAATTTGAGGCGATGGATGCGCCGACACTGGAGGATGCGCGCGGGTTGATGGACCAGGGTGCGCTGGATGTGGTGGCTGGATTTCAGGCGGCGGTGGTGAAGAACCTTGTCGGCCGCACGGCAGCGGCGGCACGGCACTTTGGCGTGCGGCGCGTGGTGGTGAGTGGCGGCGTGGCGGCGAATCGGGCGCTACTTGCGGCATTTGCGGAGGCGGCGGAGCGCGAGGGGTTTACCGTGGCGTTTCCGACGCCAGCGCTTTCGACCGACAATGCGGCAATGATTGCGGCGGCAGCGTGGCCCCGGTTTGCGGCTGGGGAATTTGCCGGCAGCAGTTTGAATGCGACGCCGCAGATGCGGCTGGGATAGCGTCCGCTAGAATCGTGGAATACCGACTGCGGCGGCAGGTGCGACGACCTCGCATCGGGCATGTGCGCAAGTCCCCTCAGGAACGATCCCGGTGTCTGGCTGCGCGTGCGCGCCTCGCCGCTTCCCTTTCGCATGAGCCTGAATCTGTTCAATACCCTTGGCAACCGGATGGAGCCGGTGGTTCCGGAGCGCGACAACACGCTGCGCATGTACTGCTGCGGACCGACCGTGTACGACTACGGCCACATCGGCAACTTCCGGACTTTCCTGCACGTGGACGTGCTGCGGCGATACGCGAGGCTGCGCGGCATGGCGCTGAAGCACGTGATGAACATCACGGATGTGGATGACAAGATCATCCGCAACGCGGCTGCAGCGGGCATGGAGATTGGTACCTACACGGCCAAGTACGAGGCTGCGTTTTTCGAGGATATGGACGCGCTGGGCGTGGAGCGGCCCGAAGTGATTGCGCGCGCGACCGAGAACATCGACGGCATGGTCGACCTGATTCAGCGGCTGGAGGCGCAGGATATTGCGTATCGCGCGGAGGATGGGTCGTGGTATTTCCGCATCGCGAAGTTCCCGAAGTATGGCGAGCTGAGCGGCAAGGATCTGGAGGGCATCGAGGACGGCGCGCGCGTAGATGTGGACGAGTACGAGAAGGACTCCGCACGCGATTTCGCCCTGTGGAAGGCGTGCAAGCCGGGCGAGGCGAGCTGGGACACACCGCTGGGCTGCGGCCGGCCGGGCTGGCACATCGAGTGCTCCGCCATGGCCATCAAGCACCTGGGCAACTCGTTCGACCTGCATGCGGGCGGCGAGGACCTGATGTTTCCGCACCACGAGAACGAGATCGCGCAGTCGGAGTCGGCGACGCATGAGACGTTTGCGCGGCACTGGTTCCATGTGCGGTTTCTGCTGGTCGAAGGACAGAAGATGTCGAAGAGCGTGGGGAACTTTTACACGCTGCGCGACCTGCTGTTGATGGGATATCGCGCGTCGGCGATTCGGTTTTTGCTGCTGAGCGTGCCGTATCGGCACCAGATGAACTTCACATTTGACGGGCTGGTGGAGAGTGCGAGCGCGATTGAGCGGCTGCGGACGTTTGCGCGGCGGGTGCGTGCGGCGGTGCCCGCAGGCAACGGCGAGGGCGGTCTTGCGAAGCTGGTTGCGGACAAGACCGACGCCTATTACGCTGCGCTGGACAACGATCTGAACACGGCAGAGGCACGGGCTGCGATGTTCGACGTGGTGCGCGCGGGCAACATCGCGCTCGATGCGGGCAGTGTGACCGCACAGGAGCAAGCCGCCATTGAAGCTCTGCTGACGGCGTTTGACGCAGTGTTCGACATCCTGGTGGACCGCGACGACGAGCGCACGCGGGCTGCCGTGGCGTGGGCGCAGGCGGAGGGCCGCGACGCGCAGATTGCACCGGAATTACTGGGCAAGCTGAGCTTCGGCGATGCCGACATCGAGGCGCTGGTGACGGAACGCACCGAAGCCAAACGCCGGCGGAACTTTGCGCGGGCGGATGCGATTCGGAATGAGCTGCTGGAGAAGGGCGTGGTGCTGGAGGATGGCAAGGCCGGCGTGACGTGGAAGCGGAAGTAGGCAAATCTCCGAGCAGAATGCAGAGTTTGCTCAGCGTACGCAGGGAAGGTCTTCGCGTACTCCGTGCCGCTTCCGCATTTCTGCGTTCGGCTTTGAGCTGTTCGCGGACAAATCGCGCAAGGTGTATTCGCTGTGGTTCCCCTGCGCGGATATGCGCATTGCCGAACGGCATTCGCACCCTATACTTCGCGATAGCGGCGCTTCTTCATCGCGGCTAGATGAGGTGCTTTGCCCATGACCAATACCGTGAGTGTCGACGAGTTTCAGGCGCTGGAGCAGCGTGTTCTGCGCACCGTGGAACTGATTCGCAAAGAGCGTGAGTTGCGTTCCGTCGCCGACCAGGAGATTGTCGCGCTGAAGGAATTACTGGATCACGCGTCGAACGAAAACAGTGCCATGGGCGTGGAATTGGCGGCACTGAAGCAGGAGCGCGAGCAAGTGAAGACGCGCGTGGACGCCATGCTGAAGCAGATGGATGACCTGCTGTAACGTCGCGAAGATGGATTGAGAGGTATCGCGGCCTGGGCATCGGCTCAATCGCGTGCCTGCACGGAGAGGAAGTTGACCATGGACCGCGCCACCCGCGAACGCGCAGTGACGGTAGAGATTTACGACGGCGTGTACCAGTTGCGCGGCGTCGACCCGGCGCACATTGCACAGTTGGGCGCGATGGTCGACGGCAAGATGCGTGCGGTATCGGCACACGGCGCGACGGTCGATTCGCTGCGCGTGGCGGTGCTTGCCGCGCTGAACATTGCAGACGAACTGGTGGAATTGCGCGAGCGCCATCGCAACCTGATCGCGTCGCTGGACAGCGCGGAGAGCCAGACGCGTAACCGCGCCACGTCGCTGTCGCGCATGCTGGACGGCGCACTGGACGAGGACTACCTGGAGCGCATTGCGGTTTAAGGGCTGATTGCGCGGCTCGCCAGGGCTGCTGCCGTCCCCTGAAGGTTGCATGGGTGGACCGGGCGAAGCGCTTCAGGTCGCTGCACGAGGGATTGTGCGTCGTACACCACTAAGCGGTTTTTGCCTGCACGCTTTGCGGCAAGCAGCGCTGCGTCTGCGTTGGCTACCAGTTGGTGCGTGGTTTCGACCGAGGCACCGCTGTAGCACAGGCCCGCACTCGCGGTGATGCCAAGCCCATCCACGGAAAAGGCACGAATGTTGCCAAGCAGCCGTTCCACGATGTGTGGTGCGACGAGCGTGGACTCGTGGCTGAGCAGGACGGCGAACTCTTCGCCACCGTAGCGTGCGACCAGGTCTCCGGGGCGCAAGCCGGTCTGCAGGCACTTGCCCAGCGCCTGCAGCACACGGTCGCCATGCGGGTGACCATGCTGGTCGTTGTGCACCTTAAAGTTGTCCACGTCCAGCAGCAGCACGCAGATTGGCCTGCCCGTCTGCGTGGCGGTGCGAAACCGGAGACGCAGTTCCTCATCGAAGATGCGGCGCACGGCGAGACCGGTCAGGGTGTCGGTCGAGGCCAGCTGCTGCAGAAGCAGGTTGGCCTGCTGTAATTCTTTGTGCACCTGCTCCAGCTCTTCCTGCTTCTGCAGCTGCTCCGTAATGTCGATGGAGACGCCGCCGAGCAGGCTGTTGCCAAACTCGTCCTTGCAGGGAAACTTATACGACTTGAACACGCACAGGTTGCCGCCGGCATTTTGCGCCCGCTCAATGCTAACGAGCGGCTCGTCCGCGGCAAGGACAGCCTGATCGTTGCGACGGAACACCGCGGCCATTTCCGGCGGCCATAGTTCCTCGTTGGTCTTACCCAGCATCGCGTCCATCGCGACCTGGAATTGCGTGGCGAGCGTCTGGTTGTAGTAGAGCATGCGACCGTCGGCGTCCTTGATGTAACAGAGCACCGGACTGTTATTCATAAAGGTTTCAAAGCGGTGCTGGACGGCGCTGGCAATGGCGCGCTCCTGCTCCTTCTCGCGCAGGGCCTGCTCCAGCTGGCGGCGTTGCAGGCGCAGTTCCGGACGGCTGCTGACCTGCGTGGCCAGCATGCGCAGGGTGGCTTTTTGATCCTCGTCGAGCGTACGCGGCTGCTGGTCGACGACGCAAAGGGTGCCGATGGTCTGGCCTGTTGGGCTTGAGATGGGCATGCCTGCATAAAAGCGCAGGTGGGCCTCGCCGGTGACCAGCGGATTGGTGCAGAAGCGCGGATCGTGCGCCGCATCTTCGACCACCAGAAGATCGCTTTGCTGAATGGTCTGGTCGCAGAAGGCGATGGAACGGGGCATCTGCTTTGCCTGCATGCCGATGGCAGCTTTGAACCACTGTCGATCCTGATCGATGAGCGAAAAGACGGACGTGGGCACACCGCAGATGGCCGCGGCGAGACGCACAATGTCGTCGAATTCCGGCTCCGGTTCGGTGTCGAGTAGCGCGAGTTCGTGCAGCGCGGCGAGACGATCGTGCTCCGTGCGTTCCAGCAACGTCCTGTGCCCTTCCTCGGGTTCACACCCATGCAGACCGGCATTGTGCTCGCCGCACTGCCTGCAGTGACATTATCGGCGGTACCGTTCGAAACTATATCGAATGGCAAGGCGAGGCGAACAGGCGGCTTACGCTGCCATCGAATTGTTCTGTCCGATGGCCGCTCCGTTCGGGTAAGCTGCTGGCGTGAGCCTCTCGAGTTCTGTCCGCATGTCGTATGGCGTCGCTGCCCTGTTGCTGGCCGTGGCCTCTCTTGCACTGTGCTCGCAGGTCCGAGCTGCCGGGCCGGCACCGGCTTATGCCACGAACCCCGACTTTCTGAAGGCGCAGGAGCAGGCCAGGTCGCTGGCAAAGCACCCTGGCGACCTGCGGTTTGCGGGGGATGCCTGGCGCAAGGCGAACCGCATTGCCGGCGGTGCGTGCATGGACTGCTACCTGGGGATGATTCAGGTGGCCAAGGCGCTGGGGGAGGCAAAGGATATGGCGAAATATGCGGGGGAGATGGATGCGGCCGCGACAACGCCCAGCGAACGATCCACCGCGGAGCTGTACCTGGGCTACGCCTACATGACACAGAGCGGCCGTGAAAAGCCGAGACCGGCGCTGCTGGAACAGGCCCATGCCGCATTTGCCAAGGCCCTTGCGAACGACAGCAGCAACACCATGGCTCTGTATACCGACGGCATGGCCCTGGCGTTGTTGAATCGCAACGCAGAAGCGACGACGGCGTTCCGCAGCTTTGTGACCCAGGCGCGGGCCGACGACCCGCTGCGCGTGCGCGCCGAACACCTTGCCTCGAACCCGGACATGGTGCACCAGAAGATGGCACCGAACTTTGCCGTGACGACGCTCTCCGGCAAGCACTTCAACCTGGATGACGTGGGCGGCAAGGTCGTGCTGATCGATTTCTGGGCAACGTGGTGCGGCCCCTGCAACCAGGAACTGCCCCACCTGCAGAAACTGGCGGCAAAGTATGCGAACGACCCCTTTGAGATCGTGAGTATCTCGTGGGACAGCGATGAGGAGAAGTGGAAGAGCTTCATCGCGGCGCATGGCATGACCTGGAACCAGTATCGCGACGCAAACCACCGGCTGTCGGAGGTGTTCGGCATCAATTCGATCCCGCACTACTTCACCATCGACAGTGACGGCGTGCTGACGGCGGAGAATGTGGGGTCAGGATCCATGGCGGATTCCCGCATCGAAAAGTTGGTGAGACGGGCGCGAGAGGTGACGCACCCAACAGAATCAGCGGCCAGCGCCAGACCCGACCAGTAGTCTCGGATTGGTCCTGACGCAATGTGGCAGGCTGTTGCAAACATGAGGGGCTGGGCGTAGATTCTTCGATAGAAGGCCGGCCTGCAAAGCAGGTGGGTGAACAACGCTGGTTGAACCAACATTCAGTGAACAGGGGTTCGGCTCGTAGATATGCTTCGGTGTGCTATGTCCGCCAGTCCGGAAAGCCTGAAGAAGCACGGCTGGGTCCCACCGTCTAAGACGGGTTCACCGGCGCTTCGCTGACGGCCCCGTGGGTCGGCCTTTCTTTATAAGCCTCGCAGGAACACGGACGCGCAAAACAGCCCCGCGTATTCTTGAAGAGTGCATCCCCGCCTTTTCCACTTCGGCCATGTGATCGTTCCGACCTACGGCGTGCTTGCCGCGCTTGGGCTGGTATGTGCGATTTTGCTGGCAGAGTGGTGTGCGCCGCGGGCGGGCGTTGCGGCGGAGCGGGTTGGAAACCTGTGTTTGTGGACCGCGTTTGGCACGCTGGTGCTATCGCGGGTGGCGCTGGTGCTGCAGTCGCCGCGGGCATTTGCGACGTATCCCACGCTGATTTTGACGCTGCCGACAGTGACGAGATTCGGATTGCTGCTGGCGGTGGGTTCTGGACTGGCGTATGCGACGGTGCTGCGCATGCCGTGGCTACGGACGCTGGATGCGGTGGCGCCGGCGGTGCTGTTGTTTGCGGCTTTCTTGCATTTGGGCAGCTTTTTTGCGGGGACGGACCTGGGGAGCGGTACAGCCATGGCGCTGGGGAACCTTGTGCCGGGCGACGAGGGGCATCATCCCGTGGCGCTGTATGCGGCGGTGCTTGCCGTGGCTGGGTGCGTGCTTGCGGTAGTGGTGCTGTTGCGGCAGCGGCGGCCGGGCGCTGCATTTGGCGTCGGCTTAAGTGCGTTTGCGGTGGGGCGGTTTGTTGCGGATGAATTTCGTCCCGGGTATCTGCTGCCACAGGCGCGGGTGCCCGGATTTTTACGTGTGGATCAGCTATTGCTGATAGCGCTGACAGCGGCGGGAATGCTGCTGCTTTTGGATTGGAAGAGGGATCATGCCTAGCAAGAACATGCTGCCGAAGGGCAAGCGACGCGCGTCGGTGAAGAAGGACTATCGCGTTGCGCGCGATGCGGCGAATGAACTGGAGCAGCAGCGGCATCGTGAGGCCGAGCGCGTGCTGTTTGAAGCCGCTGCGGCGGAGGCGGAGGCTGCCGCAGCGGCGGCGGGTAAGGGTGGGCGATCGCGTCCGGCCAAGCCTCGGCGCGAGGCCGTACTGCAGGACATTCACGCGCTGGAAGAGGCGGGCATCGCCGCGCCGAAGCCGTTGCCGACACGGACCGAGGCAGCGGCGATGCGGCTGGCGGGGACGTCGCGCAAGACCGGATCGCAGGTGGCGGTGAAGCATGCGGCGGTGAAGCGAATTCACGGCGGCGCGCCGAAGCCGATGGGCGTGCGGCGCGAGCTTGACCTGGAGCCAATCGAGCGGGTCGAAGGCGCGGACTCGCAGACGCTGGTCATTCCGGCCGAGGCGCACGACGCGCGGCTGGACCAATACCTTGCGCAGGCGCTGCCGCGTATTTCGCGGTCACGGGTGCAGTTGCTGATCGATAAGGGGCAGGTGACGGTAGACGGACGCCTTGAGAAGCGCGGGTATCGCGTGCAGGTGGGTGAGAGCGTGGTGGTGGTCGGCCAGCCGCAGCCGGAGCCGCTGCATGCGACGCCGGAAGACATTCCGCTGACCATCGTGTACGAGGATGACGACCTGGCGGCGGTGAACAAACCGGCTGGCATGGCCGTGCACGCGGGCAGCGGACCGACGGACGAGGCACGCAGCGGCGGCACGCTGGTGAACGCGCTGCTGCACCACTATCGCGATGCGCTGAGTACCGTGGGTGGGCCGCTGCGGCCGGGTATTGTGCACCGGCTGGACAAGGGCACGAGCGGGTTGATCCTGGTGGCAAAGAACGACCGCGCGCACAATGCGCTGGCGGCGATGTTCCACGATCACACGCTGACGAAGCGGTACCTTGCGCTGGTGCATCGCATTGTGCGGCATGACGAGGGCACGATCGATCTGCCGATCAGTCGCGATCCGATCCGGCGCACGCGGATGACAACGCGCACGCAGGACAGCTTTATGACGACGGCGTCGCATGGGCGCGAGTCGAACCGGCACCCCAATGAGCGGGATGACGAGGACTTCAACAGCCGCGGTGGACGCGAGGCGCGGGACGCGGTGTCGCACTACAGGGTGCTGGAACGCATTCACTCCGGCGCGGGGGACTTTACGCTGCTGGAGGTGGAGATCGAAACCGGGCGCACGCACCAGATTCGCGTGCACATGCAGGCGCTGGGGCATCCTGTGGTCGGGGACACGGTGTATGGCGCGCCGGGTCGCATCAAGGGGCTGACGCCGCGCACGATGCAGGTGACAGATGCGGAGACCGGCGTGGTCTCGACCGTGGAGGCACCGACGCTGGACCGCAACTGGCTGCACGCGGCGCACCTGGAACTGCAGCACCCGGTGACGGGCGAGCCGTTGGTGATCGACGCGGAGTTGGCGCCGGAGTTGGAGGCGCTGCTCGAGGAGATTCGCGCGGCGGAGTAGGCCGGGCTCTCCTAGCCTTGCGCACGGAGTCTCACTTGGAGAGACCTTCCTGGAGAGGGCCGGTGTTGCGGGCGTCGGAACAGCCTTGCACACGGCTTGGTAAACTACGCCGGTGAATCCTTGCACCGAACTTCGCCTGCAGCATCGCTCGACCTCCTCTTCTCCTGTTCGTCGTCGTGCGATGCACGCGGCCCTGCTGCTGGCACTGTCGGCCGGATGCCTGCATGTGGTGGCGCAGAAAGCCTCTTTGCCGGCGCTGCCGCCAGCCTCTGCTGACGGGCAGCCGGGGAAGACATCGCCTGTGCCGAGTTCGCCGGATGCGACCACGCCTGCGGTGCAGGCCGCGCCCACCACCGCGGTGCCCGAACCCGCTGCTCAATCTGCTCCGGGTTCGCCTGCGGGCAGTCCTGCGACTCAGGGGGAGACCGGGGCCAAGGCACCGCCAGTGGGCGCTACACCTTCTTCGCCGGCGAGTGATGCCGGTGCGGGCTCGGCGGTGCAGGACAATGGCGCGGGTACGTTTCGGCTGCAGACGTTTGTGCCGGAGGTGAGCCTAATCTTTACCGTGACGGACAACAAGGGGCGCTTTGTGACCGGACTGCAGCAGCAGAACTTTGGCCTGCTGGACGATGGGCGGCTGCCGACGAGGGTGATCCGGTTTAGCCAGCAGGCGAATCTGCCGCTGCGCATCGGCATCATGCTGGATACGTCGAACTCCATCCGGTCACGGTTCCAGTTCGAGCAGGATGCGGCGAGCGAGTTTCTGCTGCAGGTGCTGCGGCGCGGGGATGCCGCCTTTGTGACGGGATTCGACGTGCGGACGGACCTAGCGCAGGACTACACGAACAACATCGACCTGCTGAACCAGGCGATTCACAAGCTGCGGCCGGGCGGCGGTACGGCGTTTTTCGACGCGCTGTACACGACGTGCCGCGACCAGATGCTGACGGTGAAACAGACGGGCGACATTCGAAAGGCGATCGTGGTGGTGAGCGACGGCGAGGACAACTACAGCCGTGCGTATGAACAGGACGCCATCAAGGAATGCCAGCGCGCGGAAACGATCGTGTACACGATTTCGACAAATGTTTCGCCCAGCAAGGACAAGGGTGACGAGGTGTTGCAGCGGATCAGCGAGGCGACGGGTGGACGGACGTTTTTCCCGAACCGGATCGAGGATGTGGCGCAGGGGTTTCATGCCATTGAAGAGGAGTTGCGGTCGCAGTATTCGCTGCGGTATCGGCCGGCGCAGTTGAAGCAGGATGGGTCTTTCCGGAGCATTTACCTGGTGGCGATGGACAGCCGGTATAAAGTGCGGGCGAAGAAGGGGTACTTCTCGCCGCGGCCGCCGCAGTAGGTTGCCCCCTCCCCTCCCCTCCATTGGGCTAAATTCCTCATTCCATTGGGGAGGGGCGATAAATTGTTCCTTCGATTGAGGTTATCCGCAAATTACTAATCTTTTGGGAGTTAACAGTGGCTGCACCGGTTTCGGTGCAGCCACTTTTCTTCTGGGTGTGATTGGGTGCCGATGTCTCAGAAGCGAGACATCGGCACCCGGTCACGTCGGAGGATGGGTTGGCTCTGCTAGGGTGGTTGGCATGCGGGTTGCGTTTTTGCCGGACAGTTTTCATGAGGTGAATGGCGTGGCGCACACGAGCCGGAACTTCCAGGCGTATGCGCGGCGCACGGGGCTGCCGATGCTGTGTGTGCGGGCGGGGTCGCGGACGCCGGCGATTGCCCTGGACGGGAGCGTGCTGTCGCTGGAGCTGCCGCGCAGCCGGGTGAGCCTGCCGATTGAGAAGGATTTGAGGTTCGACCCGCTGTTCTGGCGGCATGCGCGTGCGGTGGATGCAGTGTTGCGGCACTTTGAACCCGACGTGATCCACGTGACGGGGCCGAGTGAGTTGGGCATGCTCGGTGCGTGGTTTGCCTGGCGGCATGGGGTGCCGCTGGCCGCGAGCTGGCACACGAATGTGCATGAGTATGCGGCGCGGCGCACGGGGTGGCTGGGGCGGCGGATGCCGGTCGAGGCCGGCGCGCTGGAGGCGGTGACGCGGTTCTATCGGCTGGCGCGGGTGCTGTTTGCGCCGAATGCGGAGCTGTGCGCGATGCTGGAGCGGAAGACCGGACGACCGTGCCACCTGATGCCGCGTGGGGTGGAGACTGGGCTGTTCGATCCGGCGCGGCGGCGGCGTTCGGAGGATGGAATCGTGGTGCTGGGGTATGTGGGGCGGCTTTCGGTGGAGAAGAATGTGGGGCTGCTGGCGGGGTTGGAGCGTGCGTTGCGGGCGCGGGGTGTGCTGAATACGCGGTTTCGCATTGTGGGGCATGGCGCGGAGGAAGCGGCGCTGCGGGCTTCGTTGCCGGATGCCGAATTTCTTGGGGTGCTGCAGGGCGAGGCGCTGGCGGAGGCCATGGCGGGGATGGACCTATTTGTGTTTCCGAGTGAGACGGATACATTTGGCAACGTGGTGCTGGAGGCGCTGAGCAGCGGTGTGCCGGCCGTGGTGACGCATGGGGGTGGGCCGAAATTCATTGTGCGGGACGGGGTGACGGGACTGGTTCGGCGGACGGATGAGTTTGCGGAGGCGATTGCGGAATTGGCATGGGGGCCGGAGAGGCTTGCTGCCATGCGTGTTGCGGCGCGGGAGTACGCGCTGGGATGTGGGTGGGATGCAGTGTTTGACGGGGTGGTGAAGGGGTATGCGGGGGTGGTTTCCGGGGAGAGTGATGGGTTGTGAACTCGTTTCCGAGAAGCCGGTGCGGGATTCGGGTTTGAAAGACGGTCGATCTTCGATCGATGGAGCGCTTTGCGCTGACCCCACCCTTTTCACGATGGAACCGTGAAAAGAATGGGGCACCCGGTGTTTTGGGCTGTGGGAGAGGGTGAGGAACGTTACGGCTTTGATTGAGGTTCTTAGTGGGGCAGCCAGGTTCTTGTTCGGTGATCCACCCATGTCGGAGGATTCGGACGTGGGCTACGGATGTTGGTTGTTTGGATAAGGTGTGCGCTGGGGAGTGGATTTCTGGAGGGGGTTGGGGATGAAGATGCGGGAGTTGGGTGGGAGTGGGCTGGAGGTTTCGGCACTGGGGCTGGGGTGCATGGGGATGAGCTTTGGCTATGGGACGGTGCAGGACGACGGCGCGATGGTAGCGCTGCTGCGGCGCGCGGTGGAGCTGGGGGTGACGTTTTTCGATACCGCCGAGGTGTATGGGCCGTATACGAACGAGGTGCTGGTGGGGCGGGCGCTTGCGCCGGTGCGGGACCAGGTGGTGATTGCGACGAAGTTCGGATTTGCCATGAACGCGGACGGCAGCCCGGGGACGGCGGGGCTGGATAGCCGGCCGGAGCATATCAAAGAGGTGGCGGAGGCTTCGCTGAAGCGGCTGGGCGTGGAGGTGATCGATCTGTTTTATCAACACCGGGTCGATCCCAACGTTCCGATCGAGGACGTGGCGGGTGCGGTGAAGGAGCTGATTGCGGAGGGCAAGGTGCGGCACTTCGGCCTGTCGGAGGCGGGTGCGGCGACGATTCGGCGGGCGCATGCGGTGCAGCCGGTGACGGCGCTGCAGAGTGAGTATTCGCTGTGGTTTCGCAAGCCGGAGGCGGAGATTGTGCCGGTGCTGGAGGAGATGGGGATCGGGTTTGTGCCGTACAGCCCGCTGGGCAAAGGGTTTTTGACGGGAGCGGTGGGTGTGGACGCGGTGTTTGCGGAGGGGGATTTCCGGAACCGGCAGCCACGATTTACGGTGGCGGCGCGGGAGGCGAATGCGGCGTTTTTGCAGATGCTGCAGCAGATGGCGGCCGAGCGTGGGGCGACCCCGGCGCAGATTGCGCTGGCGTGGTTGCTGGCGCAGAAGCCGTGGATTGTGCCGATTCCGGGGACGACGAAGGAGGGGCGGCTGGAGGAGAACCTTGGGGCCGCGGCGGTGGAGTTGACCGCGGAGGACCTCTGCGCCATCGAAGAGGGAATGGCGGCGGTGACGATTGCCGGTGCGCGCTATCCGCCAGAAGTGGAAGAGCAGTCGGGGCGTTGAAAGGGGAACGGGATGAGTGCAGAGGGGCAAGGCGCGGCGATTGCGGCGATCTGGGAGCGGCAGTTGCCGCAGACGCGGGAGCGGGTGGAGTTGTTGCAGCGGGTGGCGCGGGATTTTTCCGAATCGCGATCGATTGAGCCGGAGGTGCAGGCGGAGGCGCTGGACGTGGCGCACAAGCTGGCGGGATCGCTGGGAATGTTTGGGTATCCCGAAGCGACGGAGTATGCGCGGCACGTGGAACTGGCGCTGGAGACGCATGGCATGATGCCGCAGCCGGAGCGGTTGCAGGCGGGGGTGGATGGGTTGGTGGCAGTGCTGGCGGGGGCGCTGGGGGAGTGAGAATGCGTCTGAAAAGACGCCGCAGACCTTCACTTCCGCGAATGCGACTTCCCGTTACCGATGACTCCCTAACGTCAGGCGTATGCTTGCCGCATGAAAATGCTCACTGTGTTGTTCATAATGGCAGCCGCACTTTCCGGTGCTGCTCAGACCGCTCAGCAGGATGTACATCCGTCGCAACTCAAGGCATTGCTTGATCTGCCGCCCGAACAAGCAGTCCAGAAACGCAACCTCTATAAAGAACCTTTGAGGGCCGCCTACGCCAGACAATCTGCCCTCCCCAGCAAGGACTGCGCGGTGCAAGCGGATCACGGACAGCAGTCGTTCAATATCTGTATCGGGCAAGCCGACGAACAGGCTCGTAAGGATTACGCGACCTTCTACAACAACCTGCAGATGCTCTGCCACAGCCAAGATCAGTTGATTGCACTTCAGATGTCAGAGTCGAGCTGGATCTCATACCGCGAAAACGCTATGAAGGCTGCGAACGTCAGCTGGCCAGATGGAACCGCTTCTCCGGGCGTTGTTGGCAGAGTTTACCTGTCTCTTGTGCGTGATCGGATGAAGGAGTTGTATGAAACGTATGACCTGAACATCTCCCAGTAGAGATCAGTCCTGCTAAACGCCGTTGTGGGAAGGAACACTTGATCTCCGAAGCGCGGAAGGATTCGCCGAGGTGGCACACAACTTGTTTGTTGGAGACGTTGTCTTAGGTGGGCATGATTCATCTTCTGGTGGTTTGGCTGTTGAGTGCGGTGGCGCTGGTGGTGGCGGCTTACCTGTTGCCGGGTGTGGAGATCGACAGTTTTGGCACGGCGATGGTGGCGGCGCTGGTCATCGGGTTGTTGAATGCGACTATCGGGTTTTTGCTGCGGTTGGTGGTGTTTCCGCTGACGTGGCTGTTGCCGGGGCTGGTGTATTTCCTGGTGGATGCGGTGATGATTTTCTTTGCGTCGCGGCTGGTGAGCGGGTTTCGGGTGAAGAATTTTGTGAATGCCTTGCTGGTGGCGTTGGTGGTGGCGGTAGTGGGTGGGGTGCTGGGGGCGTTTTGATTCGGCTCTTCAGCTACGGACGCGGCAGGGGATGGGTGGGGTAGGCACCGGGAATTTGGCACTGGGTGTCGGTTTGCCTTTGCTGCGGCGCTTCGTGCGCCGTGGAGCGGTCCACGGGGCTTGGTAGGCTTGAAGGATGAGCGATTCCGGTGGGTCTTTGGGTGACGGTTCGCTTCGGCGTGAGGGTGACGGCAAGACGCTGAGTGGGGAGATGGCGGCGGCGGGGCTGGCGGCCGGGAGTGGGGCGTCGGACTCGTCGCAGCCGTCGGCACCGGCGGCGATGGCGGGGCCGGTGGTCGGTGCTGCGCCGGGTGGGGTTTCGGTGGCGGCCGAGGCGAAGACGGCCACGGATGGGTTTGCACCATTGCGGATTCCGTTGTTTCGGGACCGTTGGATTGCCAGCACCGTGAGCGGGCTGGGCACATGGATGCAGGACACCGCGGGCACGTGGCTGATGACGGCGCTGACCGGATCGCCGCTGCTGATTGCGCTGATGCAGACGGCGGCGAGTGCGCCGGTGCTGCTGTTTGGGCTGTTTGCGGGGGCAACGGCGGATATTTTTGAGCGGCGGCGGCTGTTGATCTTCTGGCAGGCGTGGCAGATGGTAGCGGTGGCACTGATGGCGGTGCTGTGCCTGCTGGGCGTGATTGGGCCGGTGACGCTGCTGCTGCTGACGTTCCTGATGAACATCGGGTCTGCCATGAATAACCCGGCGTGGCAGGCGATTGTGCCGGAGCTGGTGCCGCGGTCGGAGTTGCCCAATGCCGTTTCGCTGGCGGCGGCGAGCAACAACCTGGCGCGGGCGGTGGGACCGGCGCTGGGCGGGCTGATGGTGGCGGCGTTTGTGAAGGCTTCGACGGGCGCGGGATGGGTGTTTGCGCTGAATGCGGGGTCGTTTGCGGCGGTGATCTTTGTGCTGTGGGTGTGGAAGCGGAAGCCGCTGTTCAAGAGCGCGCTGCCGGCCGAGCGGATCATGGGGTCGGTGGAGACGGGCTTGCGGTACCTGCGGTATGCGCCGGTGCTGCAGGCGGTGTATCTGCGGGCGTTTTTGTTTACGTTCAGCGTGGCGGCGGTGTGGAGTTTGCTGGCGGTGGTGGCGGCGAAGCATTTGCACGCGGGGGCGCTGGGTTACGGGATTTTGAACGGGTCGATGGGGCTGGGCGCGGTAGTGGCGGCGGTGCTGCTGGCCAAGGTGCGCGCGCGGTTTACCGCGGACCAGATCCTGGCGGCGGCGAGTGTGCAGTACATCGGCACGCTGCTGGTGCTGGCGTTTGCGCGGCAGACGTGGCCGATCATTTTGTTTTTGATTGCGGGCGGGTTTGCCTGGACGTGCACGATGAGCACGCTGAATGTGAGCGTGCAGTTGAATGCGCCGGGGTGGGTGCAGGCGCGGGCGCTGGGGATGTACCAGATGGTGTTCCAGGGCGGGCTGGCGCTGGGGTCGATCCTTTGGGGATACGTGGCAGAGCATAGCTCGGTGAAGGTGGCGTTGTGCAGCAGTGCGGCGCTGATGGTGGTGTCGCTGCCCGTGACGCTGCGGCTGCATGTGCTGCGGGGCGCGCTGCCGGATCTGTCGCCATACCAGTTCAAGCGGCCGGTGCCGCACCTGGAGTTGGAGCCGCAGCCGGAGGATGGTCCGGTACGCATCCTGATCGACTACACGGTGCCGGTGGAGCGGTATGCGGAGTTTGTGCATGCGATTCACCAGTTACGCGAGGTGCGGCTGCGGAGCGGAGCGATTCGGTGGGGCGTGTTTCGGGATGGGCACGATGCGGAGCGGCTGGAAGAGAGCTTTGTGATGGAGAGCTGGCTGGAGTACCTGCGGAGCCGCGAGCGGATGACGACGGCGGACAGCGAGCTGTTGCAGGCGGTGCGGGGGATACACCGGGGGGACGAGCTGCCGCGGGTGACGCACCAGGTGTATGCGAAGGAAGTGGACGAGGCGTAGGGACTTCGCGTGCGGCGGCGGTGCATGTAGTCTTGGGAGCATTCCTTTGAGAGAAGCCACGGCATAGGTTTGCTGTGGCGGTGGGCTGCCATGCGGCTGCAAAGCGCGGTGTTGTTGGGTGTATTGAGTGCGGCGGTGGTGCCGTGCGTTGTGGGTCCTTGTGCCGCGCACGCGCAGACGACGGGCGGTGATGCTGAGCTAGTCACGCTGTTTGGGCAATGGCGGACGTTTTCTGTTCCTTCGAATACGGTGGTGCCGGAGTATGGGCCGGGCGCGGTGGCAGCGCGGGCGGCGGCGTTGCCGGGATGGCAGCGGCGGCTGGCGGCGATTCCGACGGCCGGGTGGACGGTGCAGCAACAGGACGATGCGCGGCTGGTGCGGGCGGAGATGAATGGGATGGACTTCGACCTGCGCGTGCTGCGGCCGTGGGCGCGGGACCCGGCGTTTTATGCGGTGGTGTGGGGGCAACGGACGGATGTGCCGCTGCGGGAGGGTCCGCAGGCGGTGCCGGAGATTGCGCTCTACCAATACACGTACCCGTTGAGTGCGGCGGACAGTGCGGACCTGACGCGCAAGCTGCGCATTGTGCCGGGGCTGCTGGCGCAAGCGAAGGTGAACCTGAAGGACAGCAATGCGCGCGACCTGTGGGTGTATGGCACGCAGGAGTTGCGCAACCAGTCGGCGGCGCTGGGGGAGTTGCAGGCGGGGACGCTGACCGTTTCCACGGTGGGTCGCACGCAGACGAAGGTGGGTTTGCAGGGTGCGCCGGCGGAGTTGACGGCGGCGGTGGCCGCGGCGAAAGAGGCGACGGACGAGATGGTGCGTTGGCTGGATGCGGCGGCGCCGACGAAGACCGGGCCAAGCGGCGTGGGCCGGGAGAACTACACGTGGTACGCGCAGAACGTACACCTGGTGCCGTACACGTGGGAGGAGCAGGTGACGCTGCTGCGGCGGGAGCTGGAGCGGGCGCAGGCGTCGCTGGCGCTGGAGGAGCAGCACAATCGCAACCTGCCGCCGCTGGAGCCGGCGCGGGATGCGGCGGCGTTCGACGCGATGGCGCGGCAGCGGGTGACAAAGTACGTGGACTTTCTGGTGGAGCAGCAGGTGATGCCGGACAAGCCTTACTTTCGCGAGGTGGTGCGGCGGGAGTTGCTAGGGAGTTATGCGGCGGAGGGCAAGCGGCCGTTCTTTACGAACATGATTTTGCGCGAGCCGATGCTGCTGCTGAGCCATGACATTCACTGGATCGAGCTGGGGCGGATGCGGGATGAGCCGAACGCGAGCCCGATTCGGCGGGTGGCGAGTGAGGCGAACATGTTCGACACGCGGTCGGAGGGGTTTGCAACGGCGTTCGAGGAGCTGCTGCTGCATGTTGGGCTGTACGACGACAATCCGCGGGCGAAGGAGTTGGTGTGGGACATGCTGGCGAACCGCGCGGCGCGGGGGCTGGCGGCGCTGTACGTGCAGGACAATACGATGACGCTGGAGGAGGCTGGCCGGTTCCACGGCAAGTGGACGCCGCACCACTATGCGACGGCGGGGGACACGCTGACGGCGTTTGAGCAGGCGCTGTACCTGCGGCAGCCGGGATATGGCACGTCGTACATTGTGGGCAAGGTGCAGCTGGACCGGCTGATGGCGGAGTGGCGCGAGGCGCAGGAGCAGGCGGGGAAAGCGTTTGTGCTGCGGGAGTTTATGGACCGGTTCAATGGGGTAGGGATTGTGCCGTTTGCGCTGATGGAGCGGGAGATGGTGCCGGCGGCGGCGCTGGACCATGGGGATGAGAAGCCGTGACTTCGGAACGCAGCCTGCGGGGGCACCAGGCGGTGACGCTGGGACTGCTGTTTGCGGCGGGGGTGGTGAACTTTCTGGACCGGTCGTCGCTGTCGATTGCGAACGGGACGATTCGGGCGGAGATGCACCTGAGCGCGACGCAGATGGGGTGGCTGCTGAGTGCATTTTCGCTGGCGTACGGCGTGGCACAGCTGCCGCTGATTTCGCTGCTGGACCGGGTGGGCACGCGGGCGGTGCTGGGTGCGGGGCTGCTGGTGTGGTCGACGGCGCAGATGCTGACGGGGCTGGTGCGGACGATGCCCCTGTTTTTGGTTTTGCGGGTGCTGCTGGGAGTCGGAGAAGCTCCATTTTACCCGGCGGGCGTGCGCAGCGTGCGGGAGTGGTTCAGCGCGCGGACGCGGGGGCGGGCGACGGCGGTGATGAGCATGTCGCAGACGCTGGGGCTGGCCGCGGCGCCGCCGGTGCTGACGGGGCTGATGCTGTGGGTTGGGTGGCGGGCCATGTTTGCCCTGCTGGGTGGCGCGGGGCTGGTGGTGGCAGTGGCTTGGTTGGGGCTGCACCGGGCGCGGGGGGCTACGGCGTTTGCTTCGGAGGAGGGTGTCGGTGTTTCTGGAGAAAGTGCCTGGGGGTTTTTGCTGCGGCAGCGGACGGCCTGGGGCATGATGCTGGGGTTTGGCGGGATCAACTACACCAACTGGCTGTATACCGCGTGGCTGCCGGGGTATTTGCAGGCGGAGCGGCATGTGTCGGTGGCGCGGAGCGGGTGGCTGGCGGCGATTCCTTTCCTTGCTGGCGCGCTGGGCATGGCGGCAAGCGGCTTGCTGGCGGACCGGATGGCGGCGCGCGGCGTGGCGCTGACGCGGGTGCACCAGGTGCAGATTGTGGCAGGGATGCTGCTGTCGGCGGCGGCGACATGGCAGGTGTCGCGGAGTGGGTCGACGGGCGCGGCGGTGGCGGGGATCAGCGTGGCGCTGGCGGCGATTCACTTTGCGGGCACGTCGGGCTGGGGGTATGCCCAGGCAGTGGCACCGGGGCGGATGGTGGCGTCAATGAGCGCGCTGCAGAACTTTGCGAGTTTTTTGATTGCGTCGGTGGCGCCGGTGCTGACCGGGTGGATCGTAGACCGGACGCACAGCTTCGGGCTGGCGCTGGCGGTGTGCAGCGGGGTGACGGTGATGGGGGCGGTGAGTTATGCGACGCTGGCGGGGCCGGGTGGAATGCGGACGTGGTTGCCTTTCAATCGTTGAGCAGGACGATCTGGGCGGCTGAAGCCAGCTGCCGGTTCGCTTAGCTTTCCTCCAACGACGTACGAACTAAGCGATAATGCGCCAACGCACACAGCATAGTTAAATGTCTCGACAAAGATAGCGAGAGAGAGCATTATTGGGTCACCCTTGGGAGGGTGCCTATGGCAGGAGCGAGTGTTTCACGAAGAAGTTTCTTAATTGGTAGCAGTGCAGCCTTAGTCGCTTCTGGCGGACTTGGAACTTCAAGACTGCTTTATTCTCAATCCGCGTCTTCCAACCCCTACAGCCTTTGACAATGCTTCATCCACTCAGGCGTGGGCCATCACTAAAAGCTGGAATGGGCAGGGCACACCGAACGATCTCTTTAATATCTCGCAAGCACATACAGATCTCGCAAACAATTTGAGTCAGAGTAACTTTGACAACCAGTTTAAATCGCAAATTGCTAGCGCTAGCGCGAGTCAAATAGATCCAAACCATCTTAACTTGGCGGCGGCTCTTCAGCGCATGCAGAGCTATGAACCTTCATTCCAAATGTCCGACCTGGAAGCACTTGTTTCTTTTCTCTGGTCCGACCCGAACAACACTTCCACGGGCTTGGCTCAACTGAAACAGCAAGGCTTGTCTCCGCTCATTGGCGCAAATGCTACATACTTTAACAGGCTGGCGACAATAGCGGGTCAAGCTAATAGCGGAGGCGGAGAGATTCAAGCATTAGTTATGCCTAAGACTTTCCGTAATCCAAAGTTGTTGGCTAGCAATACGCTTGGGGCTAATCGTAGGACGTTTCAGCCTTCAGTTTATTACCCAAACAGCGGCCGAACTCGGGCACAAACAATCAGTTGGCAGAGAGCACAGCAGAACTTACCTCAGGATGGCGGCAGCACTGGCTATACTTGCAGCGACGATGCTTCCGCGATACTAGCATTCACCGTAGCGGCTGCTACGGTAGCCGTGATGTGCTATGCAAGTGTCGTCGCTATACCAGTCTGCACCCCAGTAGTGGCTCTCTATCTTACTGTGGGTGGAGCAGGCTGGGGTTTTGGGCACGCTGTTAAGTGCGGTTTTCCAGGTTGAAAGGGTTACGAATGTTAAGTTTCGTTGTTAATCATCGCGCCCTGCTAACTTTGATAGTGCAAGCCATGGGCTTGGTCCTATTATTGATCGTCGCTCATGCTCTCTGGAAGCGGCAGCGGGGCGAGGACAGCCCCGTAAACCCGTTTGTGCTTACGTTCGGAATCACCACAATCGTGGCCGGGATTTTTCTTTTCTTTGTAACTTTGGCATATTCCAAGTCATAGAAAAATTTCAACTAAGGAATATGTGATAGCAGACACGAGCTGTTTTATCGATCACGCTTGCTATCACGATTCTAAGAAATGAAGCGCTATTTCACCGAGCAATGCTGTTCGTTGGATGAGGCGACAATATGCTGCAGAGGGTGACGCTGGGCTGGTAATCCTTGCAATGACGGTTCGTAGTGGGTGACCGTGGCAGGGGCGGTGAGTTTACGACGCTAGCGGGGCCTGGTGGCATGCGGCGAGAGGGAGGTCTTGCCGGGGTGCGGAGATAAGGCCATGATGGCGGAAGGAGCTTGGCATGAGGCGGGACGAGGCACTGCGGATTTTGCGGGCGCATGAGGCGGAGCTGCGGGCGAGCGGCGTGGTGCGGCTGCGGCTGTTCGGGTCGGTGGCGCGGGATGAGGCGGGCGAGGGGTCGGATGTGGATGTGCTGGTGGATTTTACGCCGGAGCGCGCGGTGACACTGTGGTCGCTTGGCGGGCTGCACCAGGATTTGAGCGACATGCTGGGCACGCCTGTGGATGTTTCTCGAGAACAATGGATGAAGCGTCATGTGAAGGAAAATGCTTTGCGGGAGGCTGTTCTTGCCTTTTGAGGACGCTCGCAATCATTTCATAGACATGCTGCAGAGTATCGAGTGGATCGAACACTACGTAAACGGTATTTCGTTCGAGACGTATCTGCGTCTGCGGGAAAAGCGCTCGGCGGTGGAGCGCGAGTTGCAGATTGTGACGGAAGCTGCAATTCGGTTACGCGGTGATGCGGAAGTCTTGTGTCCTGGGCAGAATTGGCGTGACATTCGCGGTTTTGGGAACACGCTTCGACATGCATACGACCTGGTGGATGGCGAGATCATCTGGAAAATCATCCATGACGATCTGCCTTTGCTGAAGGCTGCGGTTACGGCAACTCTCGCAAAGTTGCCGTCCGGAGATTAGCTTTTCTTCGCGGCGACGAGGTTCTCGTAGAGCTTGAGGGTTTGTTCGGCGATGGCGGACCAGGCGAATTTGGCTTCGACGCGTTTGCGGCCGGCTTCGCCGAAGGTGCGGGCCTTGGTGGGGTCGGCGAGGAGTTCGTTGAGGCGGGCGGCGAGGTCTTTGGCGAACTGTTCGGGGTTGGAGGGGAACTTGGTGACGGGGTCCTGATTGAAGGGGACGAGATAGCCGGTTTCGCCTTCGACGACGACTTCAAGAATGCCGCCGGTGGCGGAGGCGACGACGGGTGCCTTGCAGGCCATGGCTTCGAGATTGATGATGCCGAAGGGCTCGTAGACGGAGGGGCAGCAGAAGACGGCGCAGTTCGAGTAGAGCTGAATGGCCTCCTGCTTGGTGATCATGTGGTCGACCCAGGTGACGAGGGGGTTGCGGGCTTTGGCTTTGTCGACGAGCTCGCGCATTTCCTGCTCGATTTCAGGGGTGTCGGGCGCGCCGGCGCAGAGGACGACCTGGGTGCCTTCGGGCAGGTACTGGAGGGCGTCGACGAGGTGGGTGACGCCTTTTTGGCGGGTGATGCGGCCGACGAAGAGGACGTAGGGGATGGCGGGGTCGATGCCGTAGCGGACGAGGGCTTCGGTGGCGTCGGTCTTCTGGTATTCGGCGAGGTCGATGCCGTTGTAGATGACGTGGATTTTGGCGGGGTCGATTTCGGGGTAGGCCTGGAGGATGTCGGTCCGGGTGCCTTCGGACACGGCGATGACGGCATCCGCGGCGTCGATGGCAGAGCGCTCCATCCAGCTGCTCATGATGTAGCCGGAGCCGAGTTGCTCGGCCTTCCAGGCGCGCAGGGGTTCGAGCGAGTGGGTGGTGAGGACGAAGGGGATGTTGTAGAGCTTTTGCGCGAGGAAGCCGGCCATGCTGACGTACCAGGTGTGGGTGTGGACGACGTCGATGCCGCTGAGGTCTTTGACCTGGGTGAGGTTGAGGCTCATGGCCTCGAGGGCGGTTTTGAACTTGCCGGTGGTGCCATCGGCGATTTCAGCCCAGGATTGCTGGCCGAACACGGCGGGGTTGGTGGTGGGCGATTGCTGCTCGCCCCAGCAGTAGACGGAGACTTCGGCGAGTTTGGCGAGTTCCTTGCTGAGGTATTCGACGTGGACGCCGGCGCCGCCGTAGACGTGGGGTGGGTACTCGCGGGTCATGAGGGCGATGCGCATGCTGGGTGTCCTTTGGATTGGAGTCGTCGGGGATAGCATACCGGGTGGGCGGGGTGGGCGTCTGCGATTTGAGGGTGTGCGATTGTAGACAGATACGTTCTCTGAGCGCGCGGGGTAGGATGGCAACACCCAAATGATGGAAGAGCTTTCCCTTCGACGCCGACTCCTGCTGCGCTGGACTGCCGCAATTCTTTATCTGCTTGCGACAGTGCAGCTTGTTCGTTTTCACATGGCAAGTATTCCGGGCGTAGACATGGACACGTACCTGCAAGGTACGACACCGTTGCCTTTCCAGAAGCGATACCTGCCAGCCCTGCTGATTCGGGCGATGCTGTGGTGTAAACCGCTGGCCCGTTTCTTTGCGGCACACGCGACATTCAGGTGATCGCTGCCGCCGGACGGGTGCTTGAGCATGCATTCCATCGAGCCGGGTGGTTGATCAACGGCCTGCGAACTGACGGGATGCGGGGTGTTCCCGGGCGCTGGATGTGCGCTGAGGTTTTCTGCTTCGACCAAGGTGCAGGAAGGGGTACTCCAGATAGCGATAGGACACTGCGGAGACCAGGATGCCTGCTAGCCCGCAGGCAGCAGCGAACGTCCAGTAAAGGATTGGACTAAGTGCCGTTACGTTGACCAGTGGCCTGAGGAGCCTGCCTGCCGTGACTAAGACAAGAAGGTGCAGTAAATAAAAGCTGTAACTGATGCGTCCTAACAGGACTGCCGCACGCGAGGACAGCAAGCCAAACCAGGTGTTCCCCCAGCAGATGCATGCGAATGGAAGGAGGAGCATGGCGCTTTCCAGAAGTCCGTGTTCCGGCGGCACTCGCCATAATGTCACTGCAATCAAAGCGAGCGAGACGCAGGTCGCGACGTGACCGCGGCCGAACTGTCGCAGTGCCGCAGACGCTGGAAGGCTGGCCACAATCATGCCGGCACCGAAGAGAAAGGCGAGGAAGCCGAAGTAGGCCTGCGCGCTTTCCAACGCAACGCCTGCGAGACCATGTGCATGGACTGTTCCGAGAAGTGTGGCCAGGAGCGCGGACCCGCCAAGCAACAGGGCAAGCCGCCAGCGGCGCCGCGCAAACCAGACCAGCGCGGGCAGGGTCAGGTAGAAATACCACATGTAGCGGAGCGTCCATGCGGGCCCCAGCCACACTTTTGCAAGGCGAACATGGTTGATTTCGTGGCCCGAGCCCACAATGGACAGCCACCCGAAGACCTGGGCGAAAAAAATCCATGGTGGCACAAGGAAGGTGAACTGGCTGGCAACGGCGACCAGCAGAAGGAGCCATACGCAGGCGAACAGATAGGGGCCGCCAAGCCTGCCAAGCCGTGTATGCCAGAAAGGCAGTGCGGGTAGGCTGCCCTGCCGTCTGATTTTGAGCCAGAAGACATAACCCGCGATGAGAAAAAACATGGTGACGGGCAGCACGCCAAGCTGCGAGTAAAAGATGGATTTCGGCAGGATCAACGCGCCGTTGTGACTGAGGTCGTAATACTCCGACGCATGCAGAAAATAGACACTCAGCGACAGCGGCCCGCGCAGGCCGTCGAGTGGAGCCACCCGGTTTGAGGATCGCTCCTTGTCAATCAGCTCCCGATAGAATGGGACGGCCCGGCTAAGACATTGACCAACAAGCAGATAGAGGATCATTACCACACAAAAATAGGCCGGATGCGTGATGCCCATGCTGCTCCTTACAACGATTGGCTCTGACGTGGCCTATTTGGGGAAGTCAGCTTCAGTATCCTGCAATTCTGGTTTGAAACGAAGCGTGACCTGAAAGATTCGGTCTAAAGTCATCTTTAGCCGTAACGTTCACGGCGATGTGCAAGCGCCCTACTTGATCGCTGCAGGCGTGCGGCGCAACGATGTCGAGATTTCGTTTCCGGGGCAGCGAATGCCTCGACGGAGCGCACGCTTCCTTTCTCGATTGAAGCGATGAGCACGGGTGGGCGCATGGGTTGGCGAGTGCTGACGCCAATCCGGATGCCGCTTGATACACTCGCTGCACTTGCGGCGAGGTGGGTTGAGGCTGCGGGTTTTGAGGATTTGACGCTGATGGCTACTGGTACGGTTCCCTCCCCTGTTGCGGCGAAGGCTGCGTTTCGGCCTTTCATTCCGGCGGACCAATCGCCGCCGGAGTTTACGGTGCGGGCGGTGTTGATTGGGGCGGTATTTGGGGTTTTATTTGGGGCGGTGACCGTGTATGTGGGGTTGCGGGCGGGGTTGACGGTGGCGGCGTCGATCCCGATTTCCGTGTTGTCGATTTCGATTTTGCGGGTGCTGGGGCGGGCTTCGATCCTGGAGAACAATATCGTCCAGACGACGGGGAACGCCGGGCAGTCGATTGCCAGCGGGGTGATTTTTACACTGCCGGCGCTGATCTTTCTGGGGTTCGACCTGGAGTATGCGCGAATTTTTGCGCTGGCGCTGTTTGGTGGATGGCTGGGCGTGCTGTTCATGATTCCGCTGCGGCGGCAATTGATTGTGGAGGAGCATGGGGCGCTGCTGTATCCGGAGGGGACGGCGTGCGCGGATGTACTGATGGCGGGCGAGCGCGGCGGGTCGTTTGCTTCGCGGGTGTTCCTGGGGTTGGGGCTGGGGTCGCTGTACACGCTGTTTCAGAATGAGAATCTGTTTGGGCTTTGGCCGGCGCAGCCTAACTGGTCTCCGGACATGGGCGCGCAGCATTTGTTGAAGGGCGGGGCGATTCGGGCGGATGTGACGCCGGAGTACCTGGGCGTGGGCTACATCATCGGCATGCGGGTGAGCGGTGTGATGCTGGCGGGCGGGGTGTTCAGTTGGCTGGTGCTGATGCCGGCGATTTACTTCTTCGGATCGCATTTGACGGGGCCGCTGTACCCGGGGACGGTGCCGATCCATGACATGGGGCCGAGCGATTTGTGGCGGACGTACATCCGGCCCATGGGTGCGGGGGCGGTGGCGGCTGCGGGGTTGTTGACGCTGTTGCGGACGCTGCCGACGATCGTAGGGGCGCTGACGGGGTCGTTGCGGGCGAAGAAGTCGGTGGAGATTCCCTCCAGCAGTGCGGATGAACTCTCGGCGGCAACGCAGACACCGGAGTATCGCGCGGAGACCGGCCGGGGTGGATTGCTCGCCAGCATTCCGCGGACAGCGCATGACCTGCCGAACTCCGTGGTATTTGGCGGGAGCGCGTTGCTGATTGCGCTGATGTGGGCGTTTCTGGAGTTCAAGCCGGTGCCGGGGGCGCAGGTGGGGGCGCTGGCGAACCTTGCGGCGGCGTTGCTGATTGTGGTGTTCGGATTTCTGTTTGTGACGGTGTCGGCGCGGATCGTGGGCATTGTGGGGTCTTCGGCTTCGCCGGTGAGCGGGATGACGATTGCGACGTTGATGGCGACGACGGCGATCTTTCTGGTGAAGGGGTGGACGGCTCCGGCGTTTGGCGCGCTGGCGATTACGATTGGCGGCGTGGTGTGCATTGCGGCGTCGAATGCGGGCGATTGCGCGCAGGATTTGAAGACGGGCTACCTGATTGGGGCGACGCCGTGGAAGACGCAGCTGGCGATCATGGTGGGCGTGATCGTTTCGGTATTTTCGATTGGCTTGACGCTGAACCTGATGAATACCGGACTGGAGGAGTTTCGGGCGATGCCGCGGGCGGTGGCGCTGAACGATGCCGCGCTGCCGGAGGGTGTGCACGACATGGGGAACTTCAAGCGGCCACATATCCGGCTGTCTGCGCCCAAGGGTGCGGCGGGCGCGGGCGTGGTGGATACGGCGCCGGGGGTGGGGGTTCCTGCGGGCGCGGGCGCGGTGCCGCAGGGGGAGATCAACGATGCGACGCGGTATCACCTGATCAACGCAATTGGGTCGCCGACGCTGGAGGATGGCAAGTACCTGTACGACCCGGCGAGCGGCAAGCTGGTGGTGCAGTGGATCCAGGGAATCGGGAGTGAGAAGGCGGCGGCGCCGCAGGGGCGGTTGATGGCGACGGTGATCAATGGGATTCTGAGCCGCAAGCTGCCCTGGTCACTGGTGCTGCTGGGTGTGGCCCTGGTGCTGGGCATTGAGCTGCTGGGCGTACGATCGCTGACGTTTGCGGTGGGGGCTTATCTTTCGATTGCGACGACGCTGGCGATTTTTGCGGGTGGGCTGGTGCGGTGGATGGCGGACCGCGCGGTGGCGACGGCGCGGGCGCGGGATGCGGCCAAGCGGGAGGCTGAAGCCGCGGCGCTGCGAATCGCGGCGGGGGTGCCGACGGGGACAGTGGTGACCGCGGCGGCGGGCGTGCCGAACGTAAGCCTGCAGCCACAACCGACGCTGGACGAGATGGAAGGTGCGTTGACGGGAAATGAGGCGTTGACGGACCTGGACAATGACGAGATTTCGCCGGGGTCGCTGTTTGCCAGCGGACTGATTGCGGCGGGCGGGATTGTGGGGCTGCTGGGTGTGGGCATTCGGCTGTATGAGTCGGCGACGGACCACGTGATGCCGCGATTCAGTGTGCACAATCCGCTGTACCACGACCCCGTGGCGGTGGTGATGTTTGCCGCGCTGGCGGGGGCGCTGTACTACTTTGCGCGGACGCCGCTGCCGGCGGGTGAGGGATCGAAGGAAAGCCTGTGATGCGGATGCGGGTATGCTGAAAGCTGCATGACGGGTGGGGACGGAGTGCGTCCAATACCCTGATTGCCTGATATTTCTGTTGGAGACCCCATGCGCCGTACCCTTGCCCTGACCACCGCCGCACTTGTGTTGAGTGCGCTGCCCCATGCCGTTGCACAGAGTGCACCCGTGAAACCGGCTGCAACTGCACAGGCCGTCTCTGCCAATGACGCCTCCAAGCGCGCCAAAGTGGAGCAGATGCTGGCGCTGACGAAGACCGACAGCCTGTCGCAGAATATGCTGGCGAGTGTGCCGGTGCGGGTGAAGACGCTGGCGGCGCGGCAGCCGATGGTGGCGTCCGCGAGTTCGCCGGAGCAGAAGAAGCTGGCGAACGATTACCTCGACCAGATGGGCAAGATTGGGGCAAGCGCGCAGGGCTGGGCGGTGCTGAAGCCGAAGGTGGTCGACCTGTACATGGCGCAGTTTACCGAGGCGGACCTGGATGGGATCCTGGCATTTTTCAAGACGGCGCCGGGGCAGGATTACCTGGCGAAGTCGCCGGAGCTGTCGCAGAAGACGGTAGAGCTGCTGCAGAACTCGGTGAATGCGCTGGCGCCGCAGTTCGAGGCCGCAACCCGCGCGTTCCAGACGAACATGCAGAACACGTCGCCTGCGGGTGGTGGAGAGGCCGCGCCGGGTAAGGCGCCGACATTGGGTCCGCCGACATTGAAGCCGCGCCAGTGAGCTGTGTCTTGACGCTGGCGCTGGACGATGCGGCGCAGCAGCGGTTTGAGGCGCTGCGTCAACGGTGGTTTCCTGCGGAGTTGAACAAAATTCCTGCGCACCTTTCGCTGTTTCATACGCTGGAGGAGAGCGAGGCCACGATGGCCTCGCTCGCTCGCGTTGCCGCGGGACAGCATACGTTTGGGCTGCGGGTGGCGGAGGTGAAGACGATTGGGCGTGGGGTGGCGTTCTTCCTGGAGTCGGCCGAGGCGAAGCGGGTGCACCGGGCGTTGAGCGAGGCGTTCGCGGAGGAGTTGACGGCGCAGGACCGGCAGGGATTTCGGCCGCACGTGGTGGCGCAGAACAAGGTGGACCCGAAGGTGGCGCGGCAGACGCTGGCGGTGGTGCAGGCGGGGTTTGCGCCGTGGACGTGCGAGGCGGTGGGGCTGGATTTGTGGCGGTATCTGGGTGGGCCGTGGAAGCATTTGCGGCGCTTTAGGTTTGGCGGGATGGTAGCCGGAGCCTGAGGTAGGGCACTGGCGGCCGTGGGAAGCAGAAACCCACACCTCAGAAGCGAGAACTGGGGCACCCGCTGGATTGTTGCGGGTGCAGGCGATAAGGATTCTCCAAGTTCGGTAGAATGGAGGCGATCATGAGTGAACACAGTATTGAACTGCCGTATGTCGACCTGTCCGTGCCGCCCGCGGCGAACATGGTGCGCGTGACGTTTCAGCCGGAGAACAAGATGGTGGAGTTCCCGCTGGGGACGATGCCGTACGACGGGCATGGGCGGCCGATGAGCTTTCTGGATGTTGCGGAGAACTATGGCGTGTTCCTGGACCATGCGTGCGGCGGCGTGTGCGCGTGCACGACGTGCCATGTGTATGTGAAGCAGGGCGAGAGTGGGCTGAGCGATCCGGAAGACGATGAGCTGGACCGCATCGACCTGGCGGCGGGGCCGCAGACGAATTCGCGGCTGGGCTGCCAGTCGGTGATTGAGAAGGCGGGCACGTACCTCGTGGAAATTCCCGCGTGGAATCGGAATTATGTGCAGGAAGGCAAGCCCGCGGCAGTCGTCGCGGCGAAGGAGTAACGATGCCGCAAGAGATTGAATGGACGGACACGGAAGAGATCGGGATTCAACTGCAGGAAGCGCATCCGGAGATGGATCCGCTAAGCGTGCGGTTTACGGATTTGCACAAACTGGTGACGGCGATTCCGGGGTTTGTTGGGGACCCGGCGAAGTCGAACGAGGGGCTGCTGGAAGCGATCCAGATGGCTTGGCTCGACGAATTTAATGACGCGAAATAAAACCGGGGAACCGGAGCACGGCGGACGGCAGCTTTTACGGGCTGCCGTTTTTCTTGCTGCCGTGGCAGCGGTGTTCGTGGTGCCGTTTCTGTTTGCGCCGGCGAGCGGGATTTCGATGTCGTACCGTGTGGGGTTCAACAACCATGCGGCGATAGGGACGCTGCTGCTGGTGACGCTGGGGTTCGCGGTGTGGACGCGCGGGTGGGGGTTGCGGCTCGGGTCTTTTGAAGGCAACGCGCGGCGTGGGTGGGGGCTGGCCATGGCGGCTGCCGTGCTGGCGGGCGTTCTGGCAGGAGCCATGGGATTGCGCGCCGCATGGTCGGCGCCGGCGAGCGAGGCGTACTACTTTCTGGACCGGTATGCGATGGCGGCGCTGGGGTATGTGCCGTATCGCACGATGACGTTCGACTATGGGCCGCTGATGTTCTATCCGCCGGTGTGGCTGCATGCGGCGACGCGGCTGACGGCGGGTGGCAGCTATTTCGTGTGCTGGGCCGTGACGTGGGTAGTGGGAACGCTGCTGCTGTGGGATATGCTGCGGCGGCTGGCCGGGACGGTGGCGCAGCGGGTGGGCGTGTTTGCGGTGATGTTCGCGCTGTGGCTACCGAGCATGCTGAGCGGTGGGTTGAACTACACACCGCTGCGGTATGTGCTGGCGCCCTGGTTTGCGGTGCTGGTGTGGCAGATGCAGAGGCGGTCGATTTGGCGCGGTTTGGGGCTGGCGTTTGTTGGATTTTGCGTGACGCTGCTGTACTCGCCCGAGCAGGGGATCAGCTTGCTGCTGGCGACGGTGTTATTTTTCGCGGTCTGCGTGCGGCATAAGGTCGTTGTACCGCTGGTGGTGTTTGTCGCGGGGTGTGGCTTGGTGCTTGCTGTGGCGAAGCATGTTGGGCTGTTGCAGACGATGTTCGATTTTGGTGGTGGGGGGTATGACTTTCCGCTGCTGGCGAGTACGCGGACGGTGGCGATGGTGGCGCTGCTGGTGGTGGCGGGCTGCGTGGTGGTGCGCGGGTTGATGGACGGTGCGGCGAACCGGCCGGAGATGTACCTGGTGGCGGTGGCGCTGGGGCTTTTGCCTTCAGCGCTGGGGCGGGCGGATGCGGGGCACCTGTTTGTGAATACCGTGCCTGCGCTGGCGGTGGCGCTGCTGGTGCTTTGGCGGACGCCGGGGGTGCGGTTGCCGACGATGGTGGGGGCGGCAGCGCTGGCGGGGTTGGTGACGTGGACGCAGACGCTGCCTGGGTTTTATGGGGTGTTCGGGCCGCATGTTGCGTTGCATGTGCGACAGATGATGCACCCCCCGGGTGGCTCGGACACGCCAGAGATCGCGGCGGAGCGCGCGGGGCTGGAGCGGTTGGCGCGGGAGCAAGGGCGGGCGAACTTGTTTGCGCCGCTGATGTACCTGCAGCCGGCGGTGCAGGCGGTGCCGCTGCCGATCGCGACAGGGCGATTTTTTGGGTTTGGGTTGGTGAGTGAGCGGTTTGTGCAGGCGAAGATTGCGGAAATTGAGCAGCGCGGCGATGCCCTGCTGTTGCTGCCGGCGGAGTACCGGGCGTTCTGCTGGACGCCGGATGCGCCGTACCTTCGCGGCGTGCTGCGGGATGTGCTGAACCCGTGGGTGATGCCGGCGGTGAAGCACACGGGCAATGCGGCGATGCCGATGTGCCTGTACCTGCGGGAGCACTATACTGCTGCGGCGGAGGTGTCGCCGGTGCCGGGGTTTGTGCTGGTTCAGCGGGTGAAGGCGGTGCGCTCGAGCCGGTAACAGGGGTGCGGCGTGGCTCCTGCACCCCATGGTTCGGCGTGGGTGTACTGGAAGCCGAGGCGCTGGATGAGCGCGCGGCTGTTGGCGTTTCCCGGCGCGTGCAGCGCGGTGACGGCTTCGAGGTGAAGCGTGTTGAAGGCGTGGGTGAGGACGGTGCGGGCGGCCTCTTCGCCGTAGCGGCCGCTCCAGAAGGCGCGGGCGATGTGGACTCCCACTTCGCAGACGCGCGGCTCATCGTGCCAGGGGCGAAGGCCGGCGACGCCCGCGTGCTGGCCGGTGGACCGGTCGAAGATGGGCCAGTACTGGATGCCGAGTTCTTGATGGCGAACCATTTCCAACGTGAGGCGCTGCTCGACCTGCTCATTCGTGAAGGGGCCGCCGAGGTAGCGGGTGACTTCCGGGTCCTGCCAGAGAGCGGTGGCGAGGGGGAGGTCGGCGGCGGCCCAGTGGCGGAAACCGAGGCGGGCGGAGGTGAGGAAGTAGTCCACGTCAGGCGCGCTTTCTGCGGAGGATGGCGTCGGGCAGGCGGGAGCCGGTGAGGCGAAGGGTGGCGAAGACGATGGCGACCCAGACGAGGGTTTCTCCGCTGGCGAGCAAGAGGTTGACGAGGAGTGGGCGGTGGTCCGGAAGCATGCGGGTGAGGATGCTGAGCGCGGCGCAGCTTACGCCGGCGGCGAGCAGGGCGCGGCCGAGTTCGGGCCATTCGAGTTCGGCGAGGCTGACCATGCGCTTGCGATGGAGCAGGATGGCGAGGGCGCCGGTGTGCAGGCTCATGCCGAGTGTTGCCGCCCAGACGAGGCCGCTGGAGCCGCCGGCGGTGTAGAGCAAGCGGTAGAGCGGAATCGAGATCAGCGTGACGACGGTGCCGCTGACCATGGGCGTGAGCGTGTCACTGGCGGCGTAGAAGGCGCGGGCGTAGAGGTTCTGACTGGTCCAGAGAAAGAGGCCGAGGGTGTAGAGGATGAAGTAGCCGGTGGTGATGGCGGCATCGTGTTCGCTGAACCGGCCGCCGCGAAGAAGGATGTCGATGATGAGGGGGGCCATGCCGATCATCCATCCGCTGAGCAGGAGGCTGACGGCAATCATGCGGGAGACGGCGCGGTCGACGGCGGAGGAGAAGGCCGCGACGTCGCGCTTGATCCAGAGCGACGCGAAAAACGGGAGGGATGCGATGCCTGCGGCGGGGCCGAGCGCGCTCATGGGTGCGGTGAAGATTTGCCGGGCGAAGTTGAGGCGGGACATGTCTGCCGCGTCGCCGGAGATGAAGTGATTGCGGATCCAGGGGTCGGTGGTGGTGAGCGACGCGCCGAGCATGAGGGGGAGGCTGATGCGCAGCCATTCCAGCACGGCGGGATGGCGCGGGTTCCAACCTGGAGACCAGCGTAGGCCGATGCGGCGGGCACCGATGAAGTTGACCAGCAAGGGGCCGAAAAAAGCGCCGGCGACTGCGCCGAGGGCCATGGAATCGATGCCGTAGCGGCCGTGCAGAAGAATGAGGCCGCCGACGATGCCGCCGTTGTAGAACACCGGGGCGATGGCCTGGGTGATGAAGATTTTGCGCACGAGTAGCCGCGACGCGAAAACGCCACCGAGGAAGTGCAGCAGCGGCACGACCATGAGGATGCGCGTGAGGTGGACGCAGAGGGTGGCCTCGTGCGGTGTGAACTTGTCGAACGACCAGGCCACGTACTGCGGTGCGAAGACAAAGCCGAGCAGGCAGGCAAAGGCCAAGCCGACGACCACGACGTTCATGATGGCGGACAGAGCGCTATCGCCGCTGGCTTCGTCGGCGGCATCGCGGTAGCGGCTGAGAATGGTGACAAATGCGGTGGAGGCGACGCCGCCGATGAGCAGGTAGTAGATCATGTCGGGCAGTTGGAAGCCGCCGACGTAGGCCGCAGCTTCGACGCCCGTACCGAAGTACTGGGCCGCGAGCTTGTTGCGAAGCAGGCTGAACATCTGGGCGAGGATGGTGGAGCCCATTAGGAGCAGCGATGCGGAGAAGGCGGTCTGGACTCCGCCGAGACGGGAGAATCGGCTGGGGAGGGTGCTGACCGCGACGTCAGTCATGGCAACGTCGGCCTGGATGCCCTCGGGCGGGATGGCAGCGGCGGCTTCTGCCTCGGCGGGTTCCTCCGCTTTCAGGTTGATGCGGTTGGGCACGATGGGTTCCATTCTATCGGGCGATGGGTTTAGCGTAGAAGGCATGATCGATCTGTCTGGGTTCATGGGGCGGCTGACTGGGCGGGCACCGGAGCCTGCCGCGTCCGCGACGTTTGGCTTTGCCGTGGTGGGGCTGGGCCGCATTGCCGAGCACTTTTTGAAGGGCCTGCAAGGCTCACCCACGGTGCGCGTGACGGCGCTGGTGAGCGGAGACGCGGCGAAGGCGGAGCGCATGGCGCGACAGTATGGCGTGGCGCACACCTGCGGATATGGCGGGATGGACAGCCTGCGCGACCGCGCCGAGGTGCACGCGGTCTACCTGGCGCTGCCGGTGAGCATGCATCGGGAGTTCACGGCGCACGCCGCGATGGCCGGCAAGCATGTGCTGGTGGAGAAGCCGATGGCCAGCACGGCGCAGGACTGCCGGGCGATGATCGCGGATTGCCGGGCGGCGGGGGTCTTGCTGTCTGTGGCGTATCGCTGCCCGTATGACCCGATGCACCAGCGGGCGCTGGAGCTGGTGCGGAGCGGTGCGCTAGGCACGGTGGAGCGCATGGAATCGAGCTTCGGCTTTGCCCTGAGCGCGGACGACTGGCGGCGGGATGGTGCGCTGGGTGGAGGCGGATCGCTGTATGACGTGGGGATTTATTCGCTGAATGCGGCGCGGTACTTCATGGGTGCGGAGCCGGTGAGTGAGACGGCGACGGCGGTGACGGACGCGAATGGGCTGGAGATGTCCGTCGACTGGACGAGCCGGTTTGCGGGCGGGGTGGAGGCGGTTTGCCGGTCGTCGTACCTGGAGCGGTTCGAGGGGGACTTCTTGATTCTCGGCACGAAGGGGAGCCTGAGGCTGGACCCGGCGTTCAGCCATCGGGAACCGATCCGGCTGCGCGGAAGCGTGATTGACCCCGCGACCGGGGCGGCCGTCACGCTGGATGAGACGCCGCCGAAGGAGACGCCTTCGCACTTTCGGCTGGAGGCGGAGGCGCTGGCGCGGAGCGTGACGACGGGAGCGCCGTTGCCAACGCCGGGGGAGGATGGCCTGCGGGACCTGGAGGCGATGGAGCGGATTTATGCGGCGGCGGGAGTGGCGCTGCCGGGAAATTAGTCCGTGTAGCTGAGCCTTTGTTCGGCATTGAGTTCATACGCATTCGGTCGTTTTAGCGCGTGGGGTGGAGCGAAGATCGATGGAGCATAAAGCTCGGACGCCTTTTCTCAAAGACGGATTGTTGTTCCAACAACTTGACTTCATCGACTTCTGCATTTGCGTATGCATGGGCGTCGTCGTGTTCTGGACGCGGCATCATTTCGCAGGCTCTGTCTATTTTGTGGATGGACCTTCGCTGGTGCGAGCCATCCAGTCGAAGACATTTGTCATTCAAAGTCCCGGATACTGGGTCTTCGCCCGAATGGGTGGGCTGTTCCACGACCCTGCGGCAGGACTCGCATTCTGGACCCAGCTTTTCTCCGCACTGGGTGTCGCCGTCTTTCTACTGCTTTGTCGCAGCTTTGGTTTGACACGTGGGCATGCAGTGATCGCCGCGCTTGCCTACAGCTCGATTTACTTTGTATGGTTTTCCGGAGAAATTCACAGCACGTACGCGGCGGAAATTCTCTTCCCACCCCTCACGGTTCTTTGCTTCCGTTATTTCCAGCAGGGGATATCGCCTGCATGGGCATGCGCCATGGCCGCGAGCGCCGCTGCGGCTGTCGCACTTCGCCCTTCCGATGGCGTATTTCTTGTGCCTCTGTGGCTCTTTCTGCTCATCCGGGAGAAACCACCGAAGGGCTTGGCCGTTATGGCCGCGCTGGTATTTGCTGCACTTTCCCTCACTTGGTACATCCCCAGCAGAATGGCGATGCTGCATGCCGGCTACATTGGAAGCACATTGCAGATTCTGTCATTTGCTCGCATCACTTCGGTCCTGTTCGTTGGATTGACCTGGCGATCCGTGGCCAACCTTACAAGGGTCGTGATCCCGCTACTTGTCGCATTTTGGATGTTTTTACCAGCTTTGTTCAGCAAGCGCCCGAGGGATGTGAATGCCCTACTCTTCTGGTGGTCCGCGCCTGGATTGCTTTTCTTTCTCCTGTTGTATGTCGCCGATCCCACTTACATGGTGTTCGCGACCGGCTCAGCAATACTGATGGCAACACTCTGTTGCAATCGTCGAACGTCTCTCCTGATCCTGGGAATCTGCCTGATATGGAATTCAGCTCTCTTTCTGGGAGCACAGCCCCTGGCTCGTGACGATATAAAAGCGCGCTTGTGGGACTTCTATGTTGCGAAATATTGTGTAAGTGGGATTCGTAGCCAATTCAGAATGACGTTAGGTCGGGTTTACCATCAGCAGTGATGCTGCTGAGCTTGGTGGAAGCGCGGGTTCTGGGATCGTTGATGGAGAAGGAGACGACGACGCCGGAGGCGTATCCGCTGTCGTTGAATGCGCTGGTGGCGGCGTGTAACCAGAAGAGTTCGCGCGAGCCCGTGCTACAGCTGGCGGAGCGCGAGGTGCATGCGGCGCTGCGGTCGCTGGAGGACAAGGAGCTTGTCTCTGTCGACCACGGTAGCCGCGTAGAGCGGTTTGAGAACCGGGCGCGCACGGTGTTTTCGCTGCGACGCGACGAGGCTGCGCTGCTGTGTTTGCTGCTGTTGCGCGGACCGCAAACACCGGGTGAGTTGCGGGGACGGTCGGACCGGCTGTTTGCCTTTGACGATGTAGCGGTGGTGGTGACGGCGCTGCATCGTATGGCGCAGTTGGACGGAACGCCGGGTCGTGACGCCCTGGTCGCAAGCCTGCCGCGCCAGGCCGGTGCCCGCGAACAGCGGTACGTCCACCTGCTATGCGGGACGCCGCCTGAGGATTTCAGGGAATCACCTGTCACTGAAACGACGTCATCGGGGACGCGTGGCGCTTTGCTGCAAGGCAGCGCATCGGCTGACAGTGCGTCGATCGCTGAACTGGAGCACGTGCAGAGCCTGGTCGTTGAGTTGCAGCAGCGACTGGAAGTGCTGGAGCAGGCGCTGAAGACGGCCGGCATCCTCCCTGTTTAGAAGCCCGCATGCTGCGTGTTTGCTTTGGACGCGCGCCTGAAAGATTCGTGAGCAAAGATTATGGAAACCATGGTACTCTTTGCGCAATCGTTCGAATCAGTCCAGGTACTCTGCTCGCCCTGCCCACACGCACTTGCACAGGCCGCATTGATTTCAGCGACACATTAACGCTTGCACGAAGGACAGGGATCAGCAATGGAACAGGGTACAGTGAAGTGGTTCAACGATGCCAAGGGGTTTGGCTTTCTCTCGCGCGATAACGGCGAAGATGTTTTCGTCCATCACACTGCCATTCAGGCTCAGGGCTTCCGCTCGTTGCAGGAAGGCCAGCGCGTTCAGTTCAATGTCGTGAAGGGCCCCAAGGGCTGGCAGGCAGAGAACGTTCAGGCGGTTTAACTTCATCTTCGGCACCGGCCATGGGTGAACTCGTCGTTGCAGTAGGGTTCTGTGCGAAGCAATCCTTCGTGGCGGAACCCTTTTGCGCCTGTACCTTCCGCCTTGCAGCGGCATGGACGCGTGATTTGGGCGACGAGGCAATCACTCTGCGACGCCGGTAGTTCGAAGTGTGGTCGCAATCGGGACATGACGGCGTCATGCATGTTCGGCTGTTCCGCTGTTCCGTCCCGTCACGAAGCTTCTTCCTGGTCTCGATTGCGCGAGGTTTCTTTCGTCACCAGCTTATCGGTACGCGTACACTGGAGACAGCGTTCGCGCTGCACGAGCTGATCTTTTGCTCGTGGTCACTTTCCTTTCTTGGTAGCTTTGTCGCACGGCGTGCCTTCTGCATCCAATACTGCATAAGCTATTAGGATTTTCTGCTGCGCCAAGCGCTTTTCCACCTCGTATTCTCGCGACCACCGGCTGACCAGCCAAGGAGCATCTCCTCGATGCGCATTGTTGTGCAAGACAAATATTTTCTCCGTGACGTTCATCGCGAAATCGATCTGTACGACCGCAAGATGATTCACCTGGTGAAGCATGAGACGTTTGCCACGGACGCGCTGCGGGATGCCGCCATTCGCAAACTATCGCTGAAGCGGGAGGGGTTGGTGACTACGGCTAAGTCACTGGCGGCAAATGGGATCGAGTTCGCGGAGCATGAGTTGCCGCGTTCGCTGAAGCCCGAGGGTTGGGTGGATGGGCGGATTCCCACGGATACGGAGGCATCGCCTGCCGCGACGGCTTCAGCCGTGGCAACGATGGAAGGCACGGCCGGCAAGCCGAGCAGTTTCGGCGCGCAAGTGGCGAGACTGCAGCGGAACGTGCCTCTGGGCGAGGAGTCTCCGCTGGCGGCGGCGCTTGGGCCTTGGCAGGATGACCTGGTGGCGTACAAGAAGAAGCGTCGCAAGGTTGCCGTCGCTCTGTAGCTGTAGGGTGGCTCCTAATTTTTAGTTGCTCCTGTGCAGCGACTCTTCGCGCGTTAGACCGGTCGGCGCGTATTCCATCGACTAAACTGCTGGAATGGCTTTTGATCTGTACACCATTCCACTTACCCACATCGACGGTCGCGTCGATCCATTGGGTGAATTTCGCGGGCGCGTTCTTCTGGTCGTGAACGTTGCATCCAAGTGCGGTTTAACGCCGCAGTATGAAGGTCTTGAAGCCCTGCAGCGCCGGTTCGGTGCGCAGGGCTTTGACGTGCTTGGGTTTCCGGCGAATGATTTTGCCGGGCAGGAACCCGGCAGCGACGCGGAGATCCAGACGTTTTGCACGGGGAACTTTGGCGCCAGCTTTCCGATGTTTTCGAAGATCCAGGTGACGGGCGAGTACAAGCATCCGCTGTATGCCGAACTGATCGAGCGGCAGCCTACGTCTACCGGCGAAGGCAAGGCGGCGATGCGCGAGGGGCTGGTGAAGTTCGGGATTGAGCCGCTGGCGGAGCCGGAGCTGATGTGGAATTTTGAGAAGTTCCTGATTGGGCGGACGGGCGAGGTGGTGGCGCGGTTTTCGCCGGATACGCTGCCGGAGGCTGAGGTGGTGGTGAAGGCGATTGAGGCGGAGTTGATGGAAAGAGCTTAAAAGCGGTACGCAAAGGACGCAAAGTTTTACGCAGAGTACGCCAAGGGAGTTCCACTTTGCGTACTCTGTGTTTTTACCTTGCGTCCTTTGCGTTCTGCTTAGCTCTTGCTTGTTGCTAGGCGTGGAGCAGGTAGAGAATGTAGCCAGCAACGCCCGCGCCGAGCATGGGACCGACGATGGGCACCCAGGCGTAGGCCCAGTCGCTGCTTCCCTTCCCCGCGATGGGGAGAAGAGCGTGGGCGAGGCGTGGGCCGAGGTCGCGGGCGGGGTTGATGGCGTAACCGGTGGTGCCGCCAAGGGACAGGCCGACGCCCCAGATGAGGCAGCTGACGAGAAGCGGGCTGAGGCCGGCAGCGGCACCCGTCGTGAGGACGAGTTTGGAACTCATACCGCCGGCGACCAGGATGAGCACGAGCGTGGCGAGGAATTCGGAGAAGAGATTCCAACCGTAACTGCGGATGGCGGGCGAGGTGGCGAAGACACCGAGCTTGGCGGCGGCGTCATCGGTTTCGCGCCAGTGAGGGTAGAAGAAGAGCCAGGTAGCGACTGCTCCGCAAAAGGCACCGGCGATCTGGACCGCGGCGAAAGGCAGGAGCTTGCTGTAGCTCTGGCTCTTGATGGCGAACGCGAGCGTGAAGGCCGGGTTGAGGTGGGCGTCGTTGGAGCCGAAGAGCTGGGCGACGAAGATGCCGCTGAGAACGGCGAAGGCCCATGCGGCGGTGATGGCCATCCAGCCGGCGCCTTCGGCCTTACTTTTTTTGAGTAGGACGCCGGCAACGATGCCATTGCCGAGCAGCATGAGGACGAAGGTGCCCATGAATTCGCCCAGGAGCGGGCCGCGTGCGATCAACGTTGTGGTCTCCGTGTGTGCCAGATCAATGTACACAGGATGGGTGGCGTTCGTCTTTTCGGTGAGTCCCTGTTGAGAATGAAGCGGATTGCGACGATCCCATGTCTCAACGGCGAGACATGGGGCACCCACGTCGCGGGCTACGAGGGGAGGTACTGGGCGGCGAGGGTACGGAAATCAGTGACCTGTTGGGCTTGCCAGGCTTCATCGCGGCCGAGTTCCTGGGCAAGGAGCTGCGCGACGCGGGGAGCGATGGCGATGGCGGCGCGGGCGTTGAGCAGGAGTGCGCGGGTGCGTCGGCTGAGGGCGTCGTCGAGATTGCGGGAGAGTTCGTGCCGGGCGGCCCAGACGATTTCGGCGGCAAGGTAGGGCAGGTCGGGGTGGAGGCGCTCGGCGAGTTCGGGCGAGGTGGCGGCGAGGGCCTGGATGGCTGCGGCGTCGGTGCCGTAGACCTGCAGATCGCCTAGCGCTTCGCTGTGTTCGGCCCAGCCGTGGACGTGGAGGTTGGCCGTGACGCAGGGGGCGTCAGGCAGCTTGCCGAGAGTGGCGGCGTGGTTGACGGTGTCTTCGGCCATGTGGCGGTAGGTGGTCCACTTGCCGCCGACGATGGTGAGTAGGCCACTGCCGTCGATGTGGATGGTGTGGTCGCGGGAGAGGGCGCTGGTCTTACTGCTGTCGCTGCCAGCGGCTTTGACCAGCGGGCGGATGCCGACGTAGATGGAGAGGATGTCGTCGCGGGTGGGCTTACGGCTGAGATATTCGCCGGCGGTGTCGAGGACGAAGGCGATCTCTTCTTCAAGCGGTTTGGGCTCGTAGCTGGGGGCGTCGATGGGCGTGTCGGTGGTGCCGACGACGGTGTGGCCGTGCCACGGAATGGCGAAGAGCACGCGGCCGTCGGAGGTGCGCGGGACCATGATGGCGGTTTGCGCGCGGAGGAAGCTCTGCTCGAGCACGAGATGGATGCCCTGCGAGGGGGAGACCATGGTTTCCACCTCCGGCTCGGCCATGCGGCGGACCTCGTCGGTGAAGATGCCGGTGGCGTTGACGACGCACTTCGCGTTGATTTGGAAGTGCTCGCCGGTTTCGCGGTCTTCCATGGTGACGCCGTTGACGAAACCATCCGCGTCGCGCTGCAGGGCGATGGCCGGCGCGTAGTTGAGGACGGTGGCGCCGTGGTCGGCGGCGGTCATGATGAGGTGGGTGAGCAGGCGGGTGTCGTCGAACTGGCCGTCGTGGTAGACGACGCCGCCGCGCAGGCCTTCCTGCGCGATGGTGGGCAGGCGCTGGAGCGTCTCTTCGCGGCTGAGGACGCGGGACTTGCCGAAGCTGTACTTGATGGCAAGCAGGTCGTAGATCTTCATGCCGATGCCGTAAAACGGAGCCTCCCACCAGGAGTAGTTGGGAACGACGAAGGGCAGGTCGTGGACGAGGTGGGGGGCGTTCTGACGCAGTAAGCCGCGCTCTTTGAGGGCTTCCATGACGAGGGAGACGTTGCCCTGCTCGAGGTAGCGGACGCCGCCGTGGACGAGCTTGGTGGAGCGGCTGGAGGTGCCCTTGCCGAAGTCCTCCCGCTCAAGCAGGAGCGTCTTGTAGCCGCGGGTGGCGGCATCGACGGCGACGCCCGCGCCGGTGGCGCCACCGCCGATGATGACGATGTCCCATGGCGTGGTGGCTTGGGTGCGGACGGCTTGGAGCATTTGTTCACGGTTCATTGTGGTGCCTTTCCCTTGCTACACATCGCTTGCCCAGTTGGTCATCGGTAGCAGCTTATTCACTTGGTGCATACCGCGGTCGTGTGTCACCAGGTCGCTCCAACGGCTACCGCATGGGCCGCGATGAGCATATCCAATACGCCAAGTGTCACGCCCATGGCACTGCTTTGGGCACGCAGCAATCCATAAGCTGTGGCAGCGGCGGAATCCCACGCAAGACGCTCCGTGCGCGACAAGAACTCTTCCATGTATTCCCGGTCCTGGCGTTTGCCTTGTTTCTTGGCGATACCAAAGCGGATTCTCCCTCGGTGATGGTTGAGATCGCGATGCGCGACTCTAACTCAGCCTTCGCATAAGCAGTCGAGCGGCGCGTGAGTGGCCCGTCACCACAAACGACACCGTATTCGTATCCAGCAGGTAAAGCTTTGTCGGCTTTACCATTCCTCACGTTCTTCCGCCGGCCTCATGTCCCGGTCCAATTCGAAATCAAAACCGCCAGTCGCATCAATCCGCGCAAACAAGTCTGCCATCGACGAACGGATCGGATGCTCCGACAGGGTAATGACGCCGGTTTCTTCGTTGTGCTCCAGGTAGACCTCATCGCTTTTAAAACGGAAGCTGGCCGGGATACGGACTGCTTGGCTTCGGCCATTTTTAAAGACCTTGGCTTTTTGTACCTGCGTCATGATGCACCGCCTGTCATCTATCGTCGGGATGTATCATCTGCACGTCAAGCTGCCGGTGGAGCGTTCCAGCCTTTGGCGCGGTCGAGGGCTTGTTGCCAGCGGGTGTAGAGCTTGTCCATGTTGCGGTGGTCGGCGGCGGGTTGGAAGATGCGGGGTGGGGGCTGGTCTCGGCGGATTTCGTCGGTGTTGGACCAGAAGCCGGTGCTGAGGCCGGCGAGGAAGGCGGCGCCCATGGCCGTGGTTTCGAGGCAGGCGGGGCGGCAGACGGGGACGCCGAGGAGGTCTGCCTGGAACTGCATCATGGTGTCGTTGGCCGCGGCGCCGCCGTCGACGCGGAGTTCGCGCAGGGGGGCTGGCGTATCGTGGTCCATGGCGCGGAGCACGTCCGTAACCTGGAGGGCGATGCTTTCGAGCGCGGCGCGGGCGATGTGGCCGCGCTCCGTGCCACGGCCGAGGCCGAGGATGGTGCCGGTGGCGTAGGGGTCCCAGTGGGGCGCGCCGAGGCCGGTGAAGGCAGGCACGAAGAAGACGCCGCCGTTGTCGGGCACGGTGCGGGCGAGGGCTTCGACATCGGCGCTGTTCGCGATGAGGCCGAGGCCGTCGCGCAGCCACTGAACGACCGCGCCGCCGATGAAGACGGAGCCTTCGAGCGCGTATTCGAGCTTGCGCTGGACGGAGCAGGCGAGGGTGGTGAGGAGGCGCTGCTCGCTGAGGCGGAAGGTGTCGCCGATGTGCTGGAGGAGGAAGCAGCCGGTGCCGTAGGTGTTTTTGGCGTCGCCGGGTTCGGTGCACATCTGGCCGAAGAGGGCGCTTTGCTGGTCGCCGGCAATGCCCGCGATCTCGACGCCTTCGAGGCCGAGCGTGGTGGAGACGGGGCCGAGGGTTTCGCTGGACCAGACGACCTCAGGCATCATGCTGCGGGGGATGCGGAGGAGGCGGAGGAGCTCGTCGTCCCAACGGTCTTCGCGGATGTTGTAGAGCAGGGTGCGGGACGCGTTGGTGCGGTCGGTCACGTGGCGGGTGCCGCTGGTCAGGTTCCAGAGGAGCCAGCTGTCGACGGTGCCAAAGGCGAGTTCGCCATGCTCGGCACGGCCGCGCGCGCCGGGGACGTTGTCGAGAATCCAGGTGACCTTGGTGCCGGAGAAGTAGGGGTCTAGGCGCAGGCCGCTGCGCTGGCGGACCTCGGCCTCGGCGCCATCGCGGACGAGCTGAGCGCAGGTGTCGGCGGTGCGGCGATCTTGCCAGACGATGGCGTTGTAGACGGGCTTGCCGGTGGCGCGGTCCCACACGATGGCGGTTTCGCGCTGGTTGGTGATGCCGAGGGCGGCGACATCGCGGGGTCGGACGCCGGCACGGCCAAGGACCTCTACCGCGGCGGAGAGTTGCGAGGTGAGGATTTCGTAGGGGTCATGCTCGACCCAGCCCGGCTTACCCGCGGGAAAGATCTGGGTGAACTCATGCTGCGCGGTGCCGATGATGCGGCCGGCGCGGTTGAAGAGGATGGCGCGCGAGCTGGTGGTGCCCTGGTCGAGGGCGAGGATGGTGTCGGGCATGTGGGTCGGTCTCCGGCGCTGCCCACCTTACCATTTTGCGGGGGTGGCGGTCGATGCCGCAACCTTATGGCACGAAACCGGGGGCGAGCAGGGGGCGGAGCTTCGCCCAGGGAACGAGCGTGTCATCGAGCTGGTAAAGGCGCGGTGCGAGGGTGTATTCCGGCCATGCCAAGGAGAGGCCACGTGGGGTGATGGTCCAGTTGGCGACGTCGCTCAGGTCTTCAAGCAGGGCCTTGTTACGGGGACCGTGGGTGGTGTCGTACAGGCCTGCGCTCTGTTCACCGCTGATGAGTTTGTTCCAGGCATAGCTGGCAAGGGTGGATTTCCACGGGCTGCCGGGCTTGAAGACGTCGTCGGGCCGGAGGGGGCGCTGTGCGTCAAGCAGCCAGGTGAAATGCAGGAAGGCCTCGTTAGGGTGGGCGGCACCGTGGCCCATGTTGTCGTTTTCGATGGCGACGGTGATGCGTCCGTTGGAGATGGAGGGCGTGCGTGCGACGAGGGTGCTATCGGTTTCAGCAGCCATGCTGTCGTGCCAGCCGGATTGTGCTTTGCCTTCCGTGAAGCCGGATTGCAGTTTTCGCAGGAGGGCGGTATTCCAGGCGAGCCAGCGGGGGTCGGTGCTTTGCGCTTCAGGCCATTGGATGGAGAGTGAGCCGAAGCCTGGGAAGGTCTCGATGGTGGAGATGGCGTCGGGTGTCTGCTCGGGGTCGGGCGAGAGGAGGGTGAGCGAGCGGGTAAGGAAAACGGTATCGCCGATTTTGGCGTAGGCGTGCTTCAGAACGTCCGTGCGATCGCGGTAGGGCGTGGCCATGCAGTCGGCCATGCGCTGGAGATTGGCCTGCGCGGCGGGGCTGTCGGCGGGCACGTCGATGGGCTTGCCGTTGGGACCGGGTTCTGCGAGTTCTGCAATGGAGCAGCCGCGCTGAAGGGTCTCGAGCCAGCGGCGCTGGTCGGTGCGAAAGGTCGCCGCCGCGTCTTCCGGCATGAGGGAGAGCGCGCGGCGGTAGGTTGCAGCCATTTCGGTGTCAGCCGCGCTCAAGGTGGGGCTGCTGCAAATCGCTTTTTCCATGGGCGAGATGGGCTTGGCACAGTCGAAGCTGGCGGCGTGGGCGGCAGTTCCCATGGCACAACACAGCAGGGCCGCAAGGACTTTTCCAGTCGTCTGGAGCATTTACTCCGCATCCTCCGGGGCAGCCAGAGGAAGGCGGGGATGAGCCGTCGTGTCTGCAGCGGCCTTGCGGGGCGCAAGGTGCAGGCTGCGGTGCTCGGCGGCAGGCGTGCTGTTGCCGACCAGGGCAAGGCGCCGCGTGCCGGGTAACGGGCGGGCCAGAAGGGTCGCGATCTCTTTCAGCTCGGTGTGCATGTTGCGGAGTTTTTGCGGGACGGGGGATGCCGCCGCGGCAATGGCCAGCGGCTGGTCGGGATGGCGGGCGCGCACCTCTGCCTTGAGCAACTGGCGGGCGCCGGGAATGGTATAGCCCTCGTTATAGAGCAGGCGCTTGATGCGGAGGGCCATCTCCACGTCGCGGCGGCGGTAGAGGCGATGGCCGGTGCCGCCCTTGCCCGGATGGAGCTGCGGGAACTCGCCCTCCCAGAAGCGGAGCACGTAGGCGGCGATGCCGAGCAGCCGCGCGACCTCGCCGATGCGAAAGTAAAGCTTGTCCGGAATGACCGGATCGGCCAGGATGGCGACCGCTTTTTTGGCCTTACGACTCCCTTCGGCCTCTGCCACGCTGTTTCCCCCGAAGTTTTCCCTCAACGCCCTGAGTCTATAACGCAATGCAGCGGTGTACCGGGAGGAACACCACGGTGCTGCGCGGGTTACGGTGGTGCGCCGTCCTAGCGGCGGTTGAATGCGGGCTGCGAAAAATAGGCCCCACCGTTACGAATGGGGCCTCGCTCAATAGACAGGAACGGCGGACAGAGGAGAGGTGAGCCACCGGGAACGTTGTTGCCTCCGCGGGCTTCTCCCTGCAAGAGCCCGGATCTACTTCATCAACGCTACGGGTGGTACCTGATTTGTCAGCCACCCCAAGTCTTGCCTCTCAGACGGGCTGTGTCAAGGAAATTGCACCAATGTTGGAGCTTTCCAGAAGCATGCTGTGGGATACGGGTACGCTTCTTGCGAATGTGTGCACTTTCCGCGGCAATGAGGGATGATGGCGAAATTCCCGGAACGAAAAAGTTACCGGCGCGTACCATGCTGTGAACAGAACGTGTGGAGGCGCGAACGATGCGAGCAAACAAACCTGGTTGGACCGCTGCCGTAGCGATGTTGCTGCTGGTGTTACCGGCGCTGGCGGGCTGCCGGATTTCCGAGGGAAACGGTGACCACAAGGACGTGTCGATCGACACACCGCTGGGTGGGCTGAAGGTGAAAACCGACCCCGGCGCGGTGCTGGCGAAGGTGGGCCTGCCGGCGTATCCGGGGGCACAGCCGGTGGTGGAGACGGCAGACGACAAGCACTCCGCGGACGTGAACTTTTCCATTGGCAGCTTTAAGGTGCAGGTGCTGGCAACGGCGCTGGAAACCAGCGACAGCCCGGCCCAGGTGGAGGCGTTTTACCGTAAGGCGCTGGCGCAATACAGCGACGTGATTGCGTGCCGCGGCAACCGGCCGGTGGGCACGCCGACGCGCACCGGCATGGGCCTGACGTGCGACGACGACAAGCATGGAAAGACGATCCACGGGAAGACCTACGACCATGAGGACGGGTTGGAACTGAAAGCCGGTTCGAGCTCTCGCCAGCATGTGGTTGCGCTGGAGGAGAAGAGCGGCAAGACCCACATTGAGCTGGTATCGCTGGAGTTGCCGCATGGCATGGGCGACGACGATTAGGCGCGTCGGCAAGGTCTGCCCTGCATGATGCGGTATGCCATTACGGATCGGCACGGTGCCGGGGGCGATGAGGCCGCACGGCGGAGAGCGCTGGTGCGGCAGGCCGTGCGGCTTGGTGCGGACGGCGTGGAGTACCTGCAGGTGCGGGAGAAGGACCTGCCGTTTGCCGAGGCGGCAGAGCTTGCGATGGAGTTGCAGGCGGCTGCCGGGCCGGGGACGCGGGTACTGCTGAACGCAGCCTGGACGGCGGAGGCCTGGCCGGCGGGCATTGGGGTTCACCTGTCGTCGGGTGCGTTGCAGGCGGTGATGCGCGGGGAGACAACGTGCGCTGGCATTGAACTGGTGAGCGCTTCGTGCCATTCCGTTGCAGAGGCAGAAGACGCGCGTGACTTTACGGAGCTGTTGCTGTTTGCGCCGGTGTTTGAAAAGCGCGTCGATGGCGTGCGGGTGTGCGAAGGCCGCGGGTTGGCGGTCCTTGCGGAGGTTTGCCGCGCCGTGGCGCCGCTGCCTGTGTTTGCGATGGGCGGGGTGACTTGGGACCATGCAGCGGCTTGCGTTGAGGCCGGGGCCGTTGGCGTTGCGGGGATCCGGCTCTTTTTGTAAAGCGCGGCATGAAGTTAAAGAGCGTGATCGTTGTCGTGGACGGTGTCGGGGAGTACGCCGGGGGCAGTCTGCGTGAGTTGGGTGGGGGCAATGCTGAGGGCGGCGATGGTCTTCCAGGCGTCGCGCTTGGAGGGGTCGGGCAGAAACTTTGGCAGTGACAGGTGCAGGTAGCTGGCGAGCAGCGTGGCGGAAGGCTCGTAGAGGTTGCGGATGTCGTTGAGGCGGCGGCGGGCGTCGATGCCGGTGCAGAGCTTGAGGTGCATGCCGTCGAGCGAGGCGCAGAGTTCGCGGAAGATTTCGTCAGGGAGACGATCTTCGGCGCGGGTGGGTGCCAGCTTGTGGTCGATCTTGAAGATGTGGCCGATGTCGATGAGCACATGGCGGCCCATGGCGAAGGTGAGTTGGGCCTGGCGGACGGGCTCGCCTTCAAGCACGGTGATGAGCAGGGCGCAGGTGTCGAGCACGCAGACAAGGGCGGCGAGCCAGTTTTGGTTGTCGTGCTGGGAGCGGTAGTAGCAGAGGATGGGGTAGGAGATGTGGGATTCGAGGACCTCGGCCGACCAGAGCTCCCACGCGAGCAGGACTTCGCCAATGGCCTGGTCACCGCCGGGGTAGGCGTGGCGGCGGAGGAGTTCGCCGGCGCTGGGTGGCGAGCCGGCGCGGCCGTCAAGCATGGCGACGGCGACCTCGCGGTGGCTGAAGGCCTGGTAGATGACGGGGACATAGCCGATAACGAGTGCGACAAAGGCGAGGCCGACACCGGATTCAAAGACGATGAGCGCACGGGCGGCCTGGCTGAGCGGCGTGACGTCGCCGGGACCGAGGGTGAAGAGGCTGGTGCCGCTGACGTAAAAGTCGGTGAGCAGGTGCGGCATGAGGGCAAAGCGGGGTTCCAGCGCGTCGTGAAAGCGGGAACCGAGGGCGAAGAAAAGGAAGCCGAAGCCGGCGACGAGCAGCGTGGCCCAGACGACGAGCAGGAGCAGGAGTGCTAATGGGCCGAAGATGCTGTGGAGCTGGTCGCGTGTGCGGCGATTGGCGAAGCGCGCGGCGAGGGCCGCCCAGGGTCGCCAGGTGAGCAAGAAGAACATGCGCGTGATGCGGAGGCGGCCGGAGGGGCGGCGGGGGAGGATGACAGTCTGAAAGGCGTCCAGCATGACGCTGAGACAAAAGAAGAGGCCGAGGCAGAGCGCGAGAGTGTGAAAGAGGAGGGGCATGCCGTCGCGTGTTTGGATTCCGGGCAGGGAGGATGGATGCTTTTCCGTGCTCCGGGCGTAGTCAACCCCTGTTTTAAACGCGGGACATGGGGCACCCGGCGTCTGGTAGTCTTGCGCACACATGCGAATTCTTTGGTCGATTTCCCTGCGGGCGCTGCCTGTGTTGCTGCTGGCTCCGCTGGCGATTGCTGCCGTTGGACAGATGTCCGTTGCGGACCGGGTGACGGCGCAGAGCAAGCTGTTTGACGAGTACTACGAGACGTCGCTGCGGGAGTCGCCGGAGCGCGCGACTTCAGTCGGGGATTACCGGTACAACGACAGGCTGAGCGACGATTCGCTGGCGGGCATTGCGCGGCGGCACGCGACGCAGGTGGCGTTCGCGGCGCGGCTGCGGGCGATCCCGATCGACGGCATGACGGAGCAGGATGCGCTGTCGCATCGGCTGCTGCAGCGCAGTTTTGAGCGCGGCGACGAGGACTATGCGCTGAAGAACTACGAGATGGCGGTGAACCAGCAGAACGGCATCCACACGTCGCTGGCGGACCTGCCGCTATCGATGCCGTTCGATTCGGTGAAGCATTATGAGGACTACGTTGCGCGGCTGCATGCGATTCCGGTCGCGCTGACGCAGACGGTGGAGGTGCTGCGGGCGGGCGAGCGCGATGGCCTGATGCCGCCCAAGTTCCTGATCGCGAAGCTGCCGGCGCAGTGCGCGGGCGTGCTTGCGGCCAACCCGTTTGCGCTACCGCTGAAGAAGTTTCCCGCGAGCTTCAGCGATGCCGACAAGCAGCGGCTGACGGCGGCGATCAACGCGGCAATCGCGACGGACGTGGTGCCGGCGTACAAGAGCTTTGCGGCGTTTCTACAGACGGAGTACCTGCCGAAGGGGCGGACGGAGATTTCTGTGGAAAGCCTGCCGGATGGCAAGCACCGCTATGCCGTGGCCGTGCGCAACCTGACGACGACGAACGCGACACCGGAGCAGATTCATGCCATTGGGCTGAGCGAGGTGGCGCGCATCACGGCGCTGCAGACGGCGATCGCAAAGCAGCAGGGCTTCCCTGACCTGGCCAGCTTCCGTGCTTCAATTGCAAAGGATCCGCGGTGGATTCCGACGAGCGAGGAGCAGATCCTGGACGACTACCGCGTGGCCATTGCGCAGATGGAGCCGAAGCTGCCGGAGCTGTTTACACTCTTGCCCAAGTCGCCGGTGACAGTGGAAGCGATTCCATCGTTCCAGGCGGCGGCGGCGACGCACTACCAGACGGGGACGCCGGATGGGAAACGGCCCGGGCGCGTGTCGGTGGCGACGTCGGACTTTGCGCACCGCACGCGGGTGCTGGATGAGGCGGTGGCGTACCACGAGGGGATTCCGGGCCACCACATGCAGTTGTCTATCCAGCAGCAGTTGACGGGGCTGCCGAAGTTTCGTCAGCACGGCGGCGGTGGATCGACCGCGTATGTGGAGGGGTGGGCGCTGTATGCGGAGGAGCTGGGCAAAGAAGTCGGATTTTACAAGGACCCCGTGAGCGACTATGGGCGGCTGAATTCCGAGCTGTTTCGCGCGGTGCGGCTGGTGGTGGATACCGGTATTCACAACGAGGGCTGGACGCGGCAGCAGGTGATCGATTACATGCAGGCCAATGACGTGAACATGCCGCTGGCGCAGAGCGAGACCGACCGGTACATTGCGTGGCCGGGGCAGGCGCTGGCGTACAAGATGGGGCAGTTGAAAATTCGCGAGCTGCGAGAGATGGCGAAGGCGCAGCTTGGGGCGCGGTTCGATGTCCGGACGTTTCATGATGAGGTGCTGAGTGGCGGCGCGATGCCGCTGGACCTGCTGCAGGAGCGGGTGGAGCGTTGGGTTAAAACGCAGTTGCCGACTGAGGCTGCAAAATAGAAGCGTACGCAGCGGCGCAAAGTTTGCGCAAAGAACGCGAAGGAGGTCTACGTAACCTTTGCGAACTCTGCGGGAAGGTCTTATCTGCGGGACCAAGCATGGTTTGACCCGTCTGAAGGTCAGAACTATACTGTTTAAGGTTTAGAGCTGGGTCGCGTCTGGCAGAGCTTTGCCATGGGCGGACCAAGCGGACCGATGGTCTGCCGCGTTGTTTCGGCGAGACACACTTACGCGTTCCACACGGTCGCAGGGGCGAAGCGACGATGTCAGCCGCCCATCAATTTCAAGGAGCTCTACCACCCGCATGAATCTTCTCCGTACCGTGTCGACGCTCGCCGTCGCAGCTGCTTCGCTTGCCGTCTCCCCCACCATGTTTGCCCAGGCCGCCGCACCGGCACCCACTGCCGCCGTTGCGCCCGAGGCGATTCCCGCCAAGATCGCGCTGATCAGCTTTGAGGCTGCGGTGTTCGCCACCAACGAAGGCCAGAAGACCGTGGCCGATCTGCAAACCAAGTACCTGCCGAAGAAGACGCAGATCGATAATGCCGGCAAGGAAGTGGACAGCCTGAAGCAGCAGCTGCAGAGCTCGCCCAACCTGAGCGACACCGAAAAGGCGAGCCGCGTACGCACCATCGACCAGAAGGAAAAGCAGCTGCAGCTGGATGGTGAAGCTGCCAGCAGCGCCTACCAGCAGGACCTGCAGGAAGCCTACGGCCGCATCGCGACCAAGGTGAATGGCACGATGCAGAGCTACGCACAGCAGAAGGGCTTTACGTTGGTGCTGGACGTGAGCAACACGCAGCAGAGCAACGTGATGTACGCCGACACCAAGACGGATATTACGCGCGCCGTGATCGACGCGTACAACACGTCTTCGGGCGTTGCGGCACCACCGCCGGCAGCTCCGGGCGCAAGCGCACCGACACGGACAGCACCGCGCACGACGCCCCGGCCGACCACGCCGCGGCAGTAATCCGGGCAGTAATTTGAGGCAGAACGGCGGCAGAGAATTTTCTGCCGCCGTTCTGCTTTTTCCTTGCCGAAAAGTCTGTGGAAAACTTTGTGGATCGCTTTGCAGCGAGGCGGGATGCGTGTGCTCTCCGTGTTGGATTCATACTGCCTTCACCTATTTTGATCCGCATATCTATCCTGTTTTGAGAGACATGCGGTGCGCAGTGCACGCGATAGGGTGCAAAGACAAATTTATTTCTCCTGCCAGGTCGCGGCGGAGTTTTGCACAATTTGCACTTTTCATCCTCAGGATTTCCGTCTGGTGTTTTCGTTCGCTATGGGGTATGCCGCAGTGGGGTTTGCGATGAAGTGGGTGCGGTGCAGCGGAACATGGCGGGCAGGACTGCTTAGCCTGGCGCTCGGCTTTGCACAGGTTGGGGTTGCGCTAGGGCAGGGTACGCCCAGTGGGGCGGAGTTAACGCTGGGTCAGCGGCTGGCTGCGGACCTGACGTGGAGCGCGGCAGAGCGCGAAGCAAGGTTCGCGCACATGGACCGGATGTTTTCGTCGAATGTCGTGCGTGCGGGTGGGCGGATAAGGGTGATGCCACAGGGCAGGCCGCTGGACTTGCGCGTGGAAGGGCTAGGCTTCCCTGCGCTGATGCGGCGGGACCGGCTGGCGGGTGTGCTGGTACTGCAGCATGGTCGCGTGAGGGCGGAGGCGTACGGCCTGGGCACGACGGCGCGGACGCGGTGGACATCGTTTTCCGTCGCGAAATCGATGACGTCGACACTGGTGGGCGTGGCTGTGCGGCGAGGAGCGATCGGCAGCGTGGACGATGCGGTGACGCGGTATGTGCCGGAGTTGCGGGATAGCGCGTACGACGGCGTGACGGTGCGGCAGTTACTGACGATGACGACGGGCGTGCGCTGGGTGGAAGACTACACGGCGCCGGACAGCGACAATGTGCGGCTGTATGCCAGTGCGGTTGCGCCGGGTGCAGATGCGGTGGTGGAGTACATGCGCCGGCTGCCGCGGGCGCATACGCCGGGCACGGTGTGGAACTACGACACAGGCGAGGCGGACCTGGCGGGCGTAGTGGTGCGGCGGGTGTTGCACACCCATGTCTCGCGTGGAGCGTCTCCGGTTTCGCTGAGCGGGTTACTGTCGAAGGCGGTGTGGCGGCCATTTGGCATGGAGCGCGATGCGACGTGGATTGCAGACGGTGGGCGGGAATTTGGCGGTTCGGGCGTAAGTGCGACGCTGCGGGATTACGGGCGATTCGGGCTGTTTGCGTTGGGCGGCGGCGGCAAGGCCGTGCCTGCCGGGTGGTTTACCGAGGCAACGCGTCCGGTGGCAGGGTCTGTGATGCATGGCCGCGGGTATGGCATGGGTTGGTGGACGTACGCGGACGGCAGCTATGCGGCGCTGGGGATCTTTGGGCAATCGATGTTGATCGATCCGAGGCGTGACCTGGTGATCGTAATGCTAGGGGCGTGGCCACAGGCGACGGATGCGACATTGGCGGCTTCGCGCGATGCGGTCTGGAAGGCAGTGCGGGCGAGTGTGGACGCGGAATCTGGAGCGCCGTAACGGTCAGTGAGCAGTGCCGGTGTAGTAGCCTTCGCGGGCCTGGAGGAAGCTTTTCTTGTCTTTGGGCAGGTCGACGAGGAGCTTGTGGTAGCCGTCGGCATGGTCGGTGGGGCTGAAGCCGAGGCGGTACTGGGAGCGGAGTTCTTCGGCGATCTGCTTGTAAATGTCGGCGAGTGGTTCTTTTTTGGTGACGGTGAAGACGCGGCCGCCGGTTTCGTCGGCGATGCGTTCGAGAATTTTCTTGCCGTCGACGCGCTGCTCGGAGCCGCGGCCCTGACCACCGCCACCGCCGCCCGGGAAGCCGCCACCTCGTCCGCCACCACCGGGGAAGCCGCCTGGAAAGCCGCCGCCACGCCGACCTCCGCCGTTGTCATGGGGTTCTTCGCCGCGGTAGTAGATGGCATAGACCGCGGTGTCGGCACGCTGGGCGGCTTCGATGGCGGAGCTGATGGATTCCTTGCTGCCGCGGTCGTCGCCGTCGGTGAGCAGGATGAGGGCCTTGCGGGTTTTCTGCTTGCTGATGATTTCGTCGGAGGAGAGGAAGATGGCGTCGTAGAGGACGGTTCCGGCGCCGTTGAAGCCTCCCCGGCCACCGCGACCGCCACCCCTGCGACTTCCCTGCTGCTGGGTTTGCGGGTCGTTTGGGTCGTTGGGGTCGGTGGAGTTCCCACCGTTGAACTGGGGACGGTCGGTGTCGCCGTCGATCTTCTTGAGGCCGGCCTGTAGCTTGGGGAGGGATGGGGTGACGTCGGTGAGCAGGTCGGCGGTGTGGCCGAATTCGACGAGGAAGGCTTTATCGCGGTCGGGTTGCAAGAGCGTGCCGAGGAAGGCGGAGGAGGCGGTGCGCTCGTCGTCGAGCACGGTGCGCTGGGAGCCGCTGACGTCGACGAGTAGACCGAGCGTGAGCGGCGCATTGCTCTCGTGGTCAAAGTAGCGAATGGTTTGCGGGACACCGTCCTCCGACAGGGAGAAGTCGGTTTTGGTGAGATTGCGGACGAGGCCGCCCTTTTTGTCGAGCACGGTGACGGGAACGATGACGAGGCGCGCGTCGACGCTGATGGTGGCGGTGGGCTTGTCTGGCGCGGCCTCGGACTGGGCGGCGAGGTGGTTTGCGCCGAGCGCAAGGGTGAGGAGGACGAGCGGGGCACCGGCACGGAGGAGCATAGTGCGTTGGACGGGCAGGAGGTGCGGAAGGACGAAGTCTTTCCAGCGGCATGGCACTTTTCGACGCTGCGGCGCATCTATTGCGATATGAAGATGGTGAAACAGGCTGTGGTGTTGGGCACGCTGGCATTTGCGCTGGGTGCAGTTGGGGTGCGGGCGCAGATGGCGCTGCCCGCAGTGAAGGCGCACCTGTACGACGACAATGCGAACCCGCGTGCGGACATTGCGGCGGCGCTGAAGGTGGCGAAGCGCGAGCACAAGCGGGTGCTGGTGGACTTTGGCGGGGACTGGTGCGGAGATTGCCAGGTGCTGGATGTGTATTTCCACCAGCCGGAGATCCAGTCGATTCTAGATAAGTACTACGTGATGGTGCATGTGTCTGTCGGGCATATCGACAAGAACCTCGACGTGCCGATGGGTTACGGGATCAACATCAAAAAGGGTGTGCCGGCGGTGGCAGTGCTGAACGCACAGGGTAAGGTGGTGGATGCGAACCGGACAGGCGAGTTTGAGAATATGCGGAACATGCAGTCGGGTGCGGTGAAGGACTTTCTGGAGAAGAACAAGGGATAAGTTCGCGCTCTCGTAAGTTGCCGCACCGCCCCTCGTCCACTGGGCAACAGGTGGTTGCTGTTTAGGGCGACTGGGGCGTTGTTAGACTCATTGCGAGGAAAGACTGCGATGCAGGGCGTTGATCCAACGACGGCTCGACCTGATCACGGCGCGGAAGCAGTGGCTCGAGGCGAAGTGGTGTTGCCGCTGGAAGGTGCTGCGTGTGATGTCCGCTTGCCAGCGGACCAGGTGATTGCGGCGGCGGCCGCCGCTTGCCCGCCGGAGGTGCTGCTGCACGCGCACTCGCCGTTGTTACGCGGCAGCCTCTGGGCGCATACGCGGCGAGCGAAGATTCTGGGCAAGGAGAGCCTGCACTTTACCGACAAGGTGCGGGTAGCGTACTGGAACGCGTTTCAGCACGACGTGCTGAACACGGCGAAGGCGACGGCGTATTCGGCCATTTTTGCGCTGTTCCCTGCCCTGATCGTGGCGGCGGCGCTGGTGACGTTTCTGCCGTATTCCGCGCCGCTGCGATACCAGTTGGCGATCTTTTTCAATCGCGTGCTGCCGGCGAGCGTGGCGCCGCTGCTGGAGCACTACTTCATTTCGGCGCGCAGTTCGCCACAGAGTGCACGCGTGGTGCTGGGCACGGTGCTGGTGAGCGTGACGGGCGCGGCGGGCGTGCTGGGGACGCTGATGGAGGGGTTTCGGCGCGCGTACCTGCTGACGGACGATAGCTGGGGGCTGGGCTGGCGCGGGCAGGTGCGGCGGTTTGGCTGGTCGCTGCTGCTGGTGCCGATCAGCCTGGTGCCGCTAACGGTGGCGAGTTTGCTGATTGTGTTTGGGCATTTCCTGCTACCGGCGCTGCGCATGCTGCTGCCGGTGGCCATGAGTTCAACGATGCTGGTGGTGGCGAATACGGTGCGGTGGACGGGTGCGGTCGCTGTGATGGTGGCGGTGCTGGCGTGCATTTTCCGCTACGGCCTGCCGGTACGGCCGGCGTGGCGGCGGGTGCTGCCGGGCGCGGTGTTTGCGGCGGGAACCTGGTTTGTGGCGACGCTAGCGTTTGGTTGGTATGTGACGAACATGGCCAACTATTCGAAGACGTATGGGTCGCTGGGGACGGGTGTGGTGCTGCTGCTTTGGTTATTTTTAACGGGGTTCACGGTGCTGTGCGGGGCGGAGTTGAATGCGGAGCTGGGGCGGGATGCGTAAATTAAACAACGTGGAGCTGTCCGCGTAAGTGGTTCCTTCACGCATAGTCGGATTGATGCTGCGCCACTTGTTGCTTTAAAGACCGATTTCACGCCGCAGCTTCAATTCGTCTGCTTCTGTTTCAGTTCGCGGAAGTCCTAGAGCTAACTCCAACTTACGATCAAAGCTCTGATCGTGAGTTGTGATTTGCATAGCGCGTGCAACTGCACCGAGTAGACGACTATAGGAAACAACAGACAAGCTAAGTGCCATGCCGCTCACCCGAGGAAAGTGATCCGGTGGTACGTCTAGGGTGCCCTGAATGCCACTATGTGTGTACCAACTGAACTGCTGGTAAGAATGCACATACAAAGCGTTAGTTTCGGTACCCAGGTTTCTTGCCCTTTCAGCTACGTTCAATCCTGTCCAATGCTTTAATCCGGCCAGTTTGGCACCAGGCCACAACGTGTGCGCCTGTCGCTCCACTAGCGGACCGGACTCAGTAACGTACCTATGACGCTCTGATGAAGTCTGCCGACTAGGTTGATCGTCTTCATGTTTAATCAAAGAGAGCGCAGCGCGCAGCAATTCAAGGCTTTTATAGACTCGCATTCGGAGATCACCGTCTGGAGTCTTTACAAGCATTTGTACATCCATGCTGAGTTCAAATATTGCGCGGCCCAACATAGCTGCAGCTTGGAAATGGGCCACGTGCTTTAGCTCAATCAATGTGTCCACATTCCGCTGAGCTCGCAGATATAGGGCGTAGAAGCACTCCTCGCGCTTCGTGACGTCAACTAAAGTTGAAAGGACGCCTTCTACTTCACGACGATCAAACTCACGCAGGCTGGTGAGCACTCCCATGTAGAAACTCGGGTGTTCTACGCCGTCAAGATTTCTTATATTTATCACACTCACCTTTTACTACGAAACGTCCTGATTGCACTGGCAAACGATCACTTTGAACGCCGTTGAGGTTCAGTGGGGCGATCTTTTCATGCCTTTTCTTAACTTATGGAAGAGTGACAAAGCAGCAAAAGATCAATCGATACTTGGACAACACCGCAAAGCTTGCGCATTGGCTGAGACGACCTGCCCACCGTTGCATCACATCAACTATGGGTTCAGCACTGTTGCCGATTCTGCAGGAGGTACCGGGGCTGCAGCCGATAGAAGAAGTGTCTGTACCGGCGGCGCCGGATGCGGCTCTGGCGGAGGGGCGGCTTTGGCGGCCGCGACGGGTGTTCATTACACCCGATGCGTTTGCGCTGGCGCATGGGCGGGCGATGCTGGAGCGGGCGGAGAGTTTTGGCGCGGAGGTGGTGCGGCTGAAGAGTAATCGGCTGACCGGGCTGGGCGATGTGGATGCGCAGAAGGGGTATGTGAATGCGAAGACGAGTTTCGCGATTGTGGTGTCGCCGCCGGGGGCACGCAAGCTGCAGCCGATTCCGCCGAGTGCCGACTGGCAGTTTCATCTGGCGCAGGGGTGCCCGGCGCATTGCCAATACTGCTACCTGGCGGGGTCGCTGAGTGGGCCGCCGATTACGCGGGCGTATGCAAACCTGCCGGAGATTCTGGAGGGGTTGCGGGCGTATGTGGGGAGCGGGACGGTGACGTCGGCGTCGAAGGATCGCGCGGGCGAGGGGACGACTTTTGAGGCTTCGTGCTACACGGACCCGCTAGGGATTGAGCATTTGACGGGTGCGCTGGCGGAGTCGATCCGATTTTTTGGGGCGTGGGATGCTCCGGTGCAGTTGCGGTTTACGACGAAGTTTGCGGCGGTGGCCGGGCTGGTGGGCATCGACCATGCGCGGCGGACGCGGGTGCGGTTCAGCGTGAATGCGGCGACGGTGGCGCGCAATTTTGAGGGTGGCACGGCGACGGTGGCGCAGCGGATGGGCGCGCTGCGAAGGATGGCGCTGGCGGGGTATCCCGTGGGACTGACGGTGGCGCCGATCATGCCGGTGGAGGGCTGGGAGGCGGAGTATACGGCGCTGTTTGCCGCGGCGGCGGAGGCGTTGCGCGGCATCGGCGGGGTGGACCTGACGGCGGAGCTGATTACGCACCGCTTTACGCCGGGCAGCAAGGAGGTGCTGCAGGGCTGGTATCCGAAGACGACGCTGGACCTGCGCGAAGAGGCGCGAACGCAGAAGCGGACGAAGTTCGGCAGCGTGAAGTACGTGTATCCCAAGGAACGCATGGTGGAGATGCGCGGGTTTTTTGAGCGGACGATTGCGGCGCTTCTGCCGATGGCGCGCGTGTTGTATTGGACGTAGGGCCGGCACTACAGTGTTCGCACTACAGTCATACGCGGGTCACGTCATGGATCTGTCTAAGGATGGTTCGCTCTTCCGATAGAATGACTCGGGCTGGTGATGTGCAGTGCGCATCGCGGCGGGAGCGGAATGAGCGAGATGGTAGCGACGGCACAGGTTGAGGGCAGCACGGACGCGGCGCATGCGGGCGGCATGGGCGATTGGTTTCGGAATAGCCCACGGCGCAGCGCGAAGATTGTGGCGACGCTGGGGCCTGCCTCCTCGACCGAGGATATGTTTCGGCAGCTGGTGCGTGCCGGGCTGGATGTGGCGCGGCTGAACTTCAGCCATGGATCGCATGAGCAGAAGGCCGACCTAATCAAAATGGTGCGCAAAGTGTCGCAGGCAGAGGGCAAGCCGATCTGCCTGCTGGCCGACCTGCAGGGGCCGAAGATTCGCACGGGCAAGCTGGTAGACCACAAGCCGGTGACGCTGGAGGCGGGCAAGACGTTTACGATAACGCCGCAGGTCATGGAGGGCTCCGCCGAGAAGGTGAGCACGACGTTTACCACGCTGGGCGAGAACCTGGAGCCGGGCGCGGCGGTGCTGCTGAGCGACGGGTTGATTGAGCTGCGCGTGACCGAGGTGCTGGGCAACGGCGACGTGGTCACGATGGTGATCAACGGCGGCACGCTGGGCGAGAACAAGGGCATCAACCTGCCGGGCATCCCGGTAAAGGTGCCGGCGCTGACGGAGAAGGACGAGGAAGATCTTGTCTTTATCGCCTCGCAACATGTTGATTTGATCGCACTTTCGTTCGTGCGGACGGCGGAGGATATCCGCTACACGCGGCGGCGGATGAAGGAGCTGAACTGCAACGCATGGATTATCGCGAAGCTGGAGAAGCCGCAGGCCATCGAGAACCTGGAAGAGATTCTGGCGGAAACCGACGGCCTGATGGTGGCGCGCGGCGACCTGGGCGTGGAGGTGCCGCCGGAGAAGGTGCCGGCGATCCAGAAGCACATCATTCGGCGGGCGGCGGTGTATCGGAAGCCAGTGATTACGGCGACGCAAATGCTTGAATCCATGATCGATAACCCCAGGCCAACGCGTGCCGAAGCGAGCGACGTGGCGAATGCGGTGTACGACGGCTCGGACGCGGTGATGCTGTCGGCGGAAAGCGCGGCGGGCAAGTATCCGCGGGAATCTGTGGCGATGATGGCGAAGATCATCGTGGAAACTGAGACGCACATGGCGCGCGAACGGGAGACGAATCCGCTGGGCGTGCATCCCGCGCGCGGGTTGAACCTGAGTATTTCCGAGACCATCTGCGAGTGCATGGCCCACAGCGCGGACGACCTGGAACTGGGGGCGATCGCGATCTTCACGGAGAGCGGATCGACGGCGCGGCTGCTGTCGAAGTATCGGCCGAATGCACGGATTTTTGCGCTGTCGCCCTCGCAGGAAGTGATTGGGAAGGCGATGCTGCTTTGGGGCGTGTATCCGATTCTGTGCGAGCGGTTTGCCGAGACGGACAAGCTGGTGAACACGGCCGAGGACATCCTGGAGAAGGGTGGGCACGTGCAGCACGGGCAGATTCTTGGGATTGTAGGCGGGACGAGTACGCGAAGTGGGGCGACGAACTTTATGCGGCTGCACAAGGTTGGAGATCGGTAGCTGGGCTGCTGCTTTCGGGCTTGAATGAACATGCCTCCCGTGTTGAGCGGGAGGCATCGTTGCATGTAGAGCAGGCTAAGCTATTTGTCGATGGTTTTCATGCCGCCTTCGTTGTAACGGCTACCGACGATGTCTTCCTGAGGCACGGCTGCTTCGAGTTCCGCGACATCTTCTGGCGAGAGCTTGAGGTTGACCGCTGCGGCATTTTCTTCAAGGTATTTGCGGCGCTTGGTGCCGGGGATGGGGGCGTAGTTCCCTTTTGCGAAGACCCAGGCGAGGGCGAGCTGGCCGGCCTTCACGCCGTGCTTGTCGGCCAGGGCTTTGACGCGGTCGACGATGACCTGGTTCTTGTCGAGGTTGTCGCCGGCGAAGCGGGGGTAGCGCTGCTTGCGGAAGTCCTTGTCGTCGAGCTGGGTGGTGGAGTTGATGGTGCCGGTGAGGAAGCCGCGGCCGAGCGGGCTGTAGGGGACGAAGCCGATGCCGAGTTCTTTGAGCGTAGGGAGGATTTCATCTTCGACGTGGCGCTCCCACAGGGAGTATTCAGTTTGCAGCGCGGTGATGGGGTGGACCTTGTGTGCGCGGCGGATGGTGGCGGCGGAGGCTTCAGAAAGGCCGAGGTACTTGACCTTACCGGCTCTCACCAGCTCGGCCATGGCACCGACGGTGTCTTCGATGGGGGTGTCGGGGTCGACGCGGTGCTGGTAGTAGAGGTCGATGTGGTCGAGGCCGAGGCGCTTGAGGGACGCGTCGCAGGCCTGGTGAACGTATTCGGGCTTGCCGCTGACGCCCCAGTAGCTCGGGTCCTCTTTCTTGCGCAGGTTGGCGAACTTGGTGGCAAGGAAGACTTCGTCGCGGCGCGGCTTGATGGTGTGGCCGACGAGTTCTTCGTTGTCGCCCATGCCGTAGACGTCGGCGGTGTCGAGGAAGTTGATGCCGAGGTCGAGCGCGCGGAGGAGGGTGGCGGCAGATTCCGTGTCGTTGCGCTCGCCGTAAAACTCGCTCATGCCCATGCAGCCCAGGCCTTCGCGTGAGACGCGGGCGCCTTGGGAACCGAGATCGATCTGTTCAATAGCCATGAGGGATTTGATGTCGGTGGGTGGGTGTGGGGTGCAGGCGGCGTGGGTTGTCGCTTTCCGGACGCGTTACTTGGGCGAGGTGTGGGCGAGCAGAAAAGCAGATCCCTTCGCTGCGCTACGGGAGGACAAACAAGCTCGGTGGCTAGTTGGAAAGGTTGAGGAGAGTGGCGACGACGAGGTCGGCCTGTTGCAGTTGGTCTGTGGGGAAGATGCCCGTGGCGACGGCGATGACGTCGATGTTGGCGAAGCGGGCGGCGGCGATATCGCCGGGGGTGTCGCCGAGGACGAGGACGGTGGCTGCCGGGTTGTTGAGGGTGGCGCGGGCTGCGGCGGCGGCACCGGCGATCATGGGGCCGCGGGCTTCGTAGTTGTCGCTGAAGCCGCCGAGGGTGAAGAAGCCGCGCAGGCCGCAGTGGTTGAGCTTGGCCCAGCCGATGCGTTCGAGGTTGCCGGTGCCGACGCCGAGGAGCTTGCCGCGCCCTTGCAGGTGCTGGAGGGTTTCGCGGACGCCGGGGAGAACTTCGATGTTGAAGTCGGCTGCGTGAGCTTCGACGTGGGCGCCCATTTGCTGCAGAAGTTCGAAGAGATGGGGACGCCACTGGGCTTCCGGAACGCCGGCGTGCTGGAAGGCGTCGCGGAGGATGCCGGGGTCGATTTTGCCCTGGACGGGGATGCCGTCGAGGTTGAGGGGACGGCCTGCGGCGGAGGAGAGCGCGTCGCAGAAGGCGAAGTAGTGGACGGCGTCGCGGCAGTGCATGAGGGTGCCGTCAATGTCGAAGAGGTAGGCGTCGTAGTCGTCCCAGGGGCGCTGGAGGGTGTTGTGGGTGGGGATGGCGGTTGCCGGGGGTGCTGTCGCGCTGCCGTGGTGATTCCATGCTTCGATGGGGGACGAAGTGTTTTTCGATGTTTCGATGGGCGTCGAAGCTTCCAGGTCGGAGCCCTGGGTTGGTTCGATCTTGGTCGAAGTGTTGTTCATGGTCTTGGTTCCTCGTTCCAGTCGCGTAGCTGGTTGCAGACGCGGGTGAGTACGTGGGTCCAGTCTTCGTTGATGCGGCGGCGGAAGAGCTTGGTGCCGGGGTACCAGGGGGTGTCGTCGCGGTCGACGATCCAGCGCCAGTCGGCGTCGTGCTTGAGCAGGAGCCAGGTTGGGAGACCGAGGGAGCCGGCGAGGTGTGCCGCGAGGGTGTCGATGGTGACGATGAGGTCGAGTGTGGAGGCGAAGGCGGCCATATCGGCGATGCCTGCTTGTTGTGGTTCGCCCTGGTCGTTGGTCGTGTAGAAGGTGCGGTTAGACCAGCCGTGGCGGGTGCAGAAGGCTTGCCAGTCGGCATTGGAGGTCGGAGGTTGGAGGCTGTAGAACTCCACGTCGTGGCGCTGGAGGAGGGTTTGCTGCAGTTCCTTGAACGGGATGGAGCGAGTGGGGTCGAAGTCGCTGCCGCTCCAGACGAGGCCGATGCGCGGGCGGGTGGGCTGACCGAGGCGCAGGCGGACGCGGTGTAGTGCGTTTTCCGGGAAGAGGATGCGCGTGGGTGGCGGCAGCGTTGCCGGTGTGGTGCGGAAGAGGTACGGGAGTTCGGCGGATTCGATCTGGACGTCCCACAGGTGGTGGTCGGTCTCGCCGAGAGCGTTCCAGGTGAGGATGCGGTCAGCGTCGGGGAAGCATTGCAGCAGTGGTAGGATTTCCGGTGCTGCCTGGAGGATGACTTCAGAGGCCAAGGCGCGGAGTTGCGGCAGCCAGCGCAGGTACATGACGGTGTCGCCGTAGCCGTGGAGGCAGCGGACGATGACGCGCTTGCCGGGGAGGGGTTCGCCTTGCCAGAAGCGGTGCGGATCGTGGTTGCCGCGTGCGCGGATCTCGTCCGACTCGAACCATGCCTGCTCGTACTGGCCGAGCAGCATGTGGGCCATCCACGCACCAGCGGCGCAGCGATCCTCATCCGCACCCGCGGCATCTGCCCAGTCGAATGCTGTGAGTGCGTGGCCGCACCGACGTTGCCGTAATAGCAATTCCGCTTCCTCAAGCAGACCTGCGTGCTGCGGTGTAGCAGTTTCCGTGGTCATTTGGTGAAGGGGTAAGGGTGGGGGCCGGCGGCGGGGTAGACGGCGCGGGGGCCTTCGTGGGTGAGGGGGATGTCAAAGCGGCGGCAGACGTAAACTTCCGCCTCGGGCTGGGACTGGATGGCGAAGCCGGAGGAGCGCAGCATGGCCTCGGTGCAGGCGCGGTTGGGAACCCACCAGTTGGTGGCGTCGGCGCTGTAGCTCTTTTCGATGAAGGCCATGGCGGGGTAGCGGGGGTCGTCGAAGTGGGCGGTGTCGTTGAAGTCGTAGTCGTCGGCGACGGGTGTGAGGGTGCGGCTGCCGCGCTGCATGGTCTGGAAGAGAAGTGTGTCCTTGGCTACGTGCTGGTGGATGAGGTCGAGCGCGAGGAGGGGGTGGCGCAGGTGGTAGAGGACGCCCATGAAGATGACGAGATCGAATCGTTCGCCGAGTTCACCGACCTGCCAGACGTTCATTTTGCGGTATTCGACGTCGAGGCCGAAGTGGTCGGCGGCGAAGCGGGCCTGGGCGAGGTAGAGGTCCTCCATGTCGATGCCAAGCACGCGGGAAGCGCCGCGGCGCTTCATTTCCAGCGAGTAAAAGCCGGCGTTGCAGCCGATGTCGAGGACGGTTTTGCCGGTCATGTCGGCGGGCAGGGCGTCGCGGAAGCCGGCGAACTTGACGGCGGGGTAGTCGTGGAGGAAATGGTTGGGCGCGGTCTTGTAGCCGCCGATGGTCATGTTGTGGAACCAGGGACCGAGGCGCTCAAGCTCCTGGCGGAGCGGTTCGCCTTCTAACTTTGTTTCTACCAACTTGAGGGGCCTCGGGGTGGGAATGGGGTGCGTTGCAAGTGTACCTGTGTGCAGGCGTGGAGGTGCCGGGAGAGATGTTCGGTGGCTAAAGCCGAGCTGGGAGTCTCGAACAATGCTAGGGGCCGCGGGAGCGAAGGGCAGATGCCTTCGCTTCGCCAGGAATGACAAACGAGCCTCGTGATGAATGGCTGTGGAACGTGGGTTAACTGCCGGGGGTGTAGGCGGTTTCGATGGCGGGAGTGGATTTGAGTTCGGTGGCGCGTTTTTCGACGGCGCGCATCACGCGGAGGAGGTTGCCGCCGTAGATTTTCTTGATGTCAGTCGCGGTGAAGCCCTTTTCCAGCAGGGCGCGGGTGAGTGCGGGGAACTTGTCGTAGCCGTCGAGGTCTTTGGGGACGCAGCCGACGCCGTCGAAGTCGGTGCCGATGCCGACGTGGTCGATGCCGCCGATCTGGACGGCGTGGGTGATCTGGGCGACGACATCCTCGAGGGTGGCGGGTGGGACGGCGGAGGCGGCATCGGCCTGGATCTTCTCTATGGCGGCGTCGCGCGCTGCAGGGTCGGTGATCTTCATGGCTTCCATGTACCTGGGCCGCAGGGTTTTCATGAGCGGGGCGGCGGCGTCGAAGTAGCGCTGGGAGAGGAAGTCGCAGCCAAAATTGATCTGGAGAGTGCCGCCCTGCGCGGCGAGCTGCAGGATCATGTCATCGGTCATGTTGCGGGTGTAGCTGCTGACGGCGCGGCAGCCGGAGTGGGAGGCGATGACCGGCGCGGTGGTGGTGGCGAGGACGTCGGCGAAGGTCTTGTCGGCGGTGTGGGAGACGTCGACCATCATGCCGAGACGGTTCATTTCGCGGACGACGTCTTTGCCGAAGGGGGTGAGGCCGTTGTGGTGGGTGACCTTGGGGTCGTCGACGTCACCCTGGGAGTCTGCCCAGTCGTTGGTGTTGAAGTGGGTGAGGGTCATGTAGCGGACGCCGAGGGCCTGGTAGTCGCGCAGGAGGCGGAGGGAGTTCTCGATGGCGTGGCCGCCTTCGATGCCCATGAGCGCGGCGATTTTGCCGTGTTTGTGGGCGGCGACGATGTCTGCTGCCGTAGTGGCGTAGACGAAGCTGTCGGGGTGCTTGGCGATGATGTCGGTGCGCACGGTGTCAATCATGCTGAGGGTGCGGTTGGCGCTGTGGTTGCCGTTGGTGTACTCGGCACCGACGTAGACGGCGAAGAACTCGGCGCCGAGGACGCCCTTCATGCGGGCGAGGTCGGTCTGGCCGGTTTTGTTGGGGGTGGCGATATCGTAGCCGGTGACAGTTTTGCTGGTGACGTCGTCGTGGGTGTCGATGAGGATGGCGTCGCGGGTGATGCGGTCGACTTCGGCCTGGGTGACGGGGCGGGTGCGCGGGGTCTGCGCGGCGGCTGTCATGGTGGCAAGCAGGGCGAGAGCGACGGCAGAACGGGACAGCAGGGGCATGCGGCGGCTCCGGGTGCGGCTGGATTGTGGGGTCTCCAGCAGTGTACCGCGCCCTTTTGCGCCAGTTTACGCGCGGGTGCGGCGAAGAGGGTGCGTTCTTAGGTAAACCGGCCCTGAGATTGCACGTATCGCGGTTAGATCAGCCCTTGTTGACCGTGATTGTGTTGGAGAAGCCTCGAATGTTCTGTGTTCGCCCTGTCGTGTTGCGCTTGTTCGCGGTTGTGGTGTCCGTGTTTTGTGTTGTTGTCGTGATGCCGGCGCAGGAGTCCGTATCGATTCATGACATCATGACGGGCCTACCCGCTTCGCCGGAGCTGGGTCACATCGTCATCACGGACCAGGGCGTGCCGATCGTGGTTGGCGTCGTTCCAGGCACGGTTGCGGGCAGCAATGGAGGGTTTTACCTGACACTGCAGACCTGGGACAGCTTCCCGAGTACGTCAGAAGGCATCTTTGTCGCGGGGTCGTCGATCCCGGGCTGCCAGGTGAGCGTGGGCCAGGTGGTGCACGTCACGGGTGTGGTGACGAACAGTACTGCGCCCAACCTGACGGCGGCCAACACCCCCGGCACTTACCTGGTGCCGAGCGCTTGCACCGCCAGCGGAACGGCTGCGATGTCGCAGTCCATCAGCCTGAGCCAGGTACTGACGACGTTTGCGGGTGCCCTGCAATACACGGGCATGGCGGTGTCCGATGCCTCGTTTTATGCGGTGCAACCGACTACGGGCACCGTGTCAAGCAGCACGGCAACGTCGGTGACGAGCACGGGGCAGTTCTGGGCGACGCTGGGCAGCAACACGTCGACGAACAACCACCTTTTTCGCAGTGAGGGCATCGCAGGGGATGAGTACGAACCGGCGAGCGCACCTGCCGGTGTGCCTACTTGGGGCGGCAATCCACAGCGGGTGCTCATTGACACGACGACATTTGGCGGCAACCCGGTAGACATCACCGTCGGCCAGACCCTTACATGCACCAACTCGGGCGCTACCGTTGGCGCAACGACGGGGATCGGTGTGGTGGATTACACGCTGGGCTATGCGCGCATCCTGATCTTCAAAACAGTGACGTGCGCGGTGAGCGGGACGGTGGCGACGAGCGTGAGTGCGGTGGCGGATACGACGCACTTCAAAGTGGGCACACTGGATGTGAACACGTTCCTGGGAAGTGCTTCGCTGTTTCCGACGGCGCTGGCGAAGGCGACGCTGACGGTGACGAATGTGTTTGGGTCACCGGATATTTTCGCGCTGCAGCAGGTGGGCAACCAGGCGACGCTGCAGTACCTGGCCGACGCGGCGAATGCGGCGAACGGTGGATCGACGGCGTATGTCGCGATGGTGCCGGCGCAGGACACGGCGACGAACCTGGTGCACTCTGGCGTGCTGGTGAACACGCAGACGCTGATCAACGCGGTTGCCGTGGAGGTAGGCGCGGGTGAGACGTACTCCACAACGCAAGGGGGGACGGCGGCGCTGTGGGACCAGCCGCCGGTGGTGCTGACGGGCGAGTTTGCGCGGGTGGGCAAGAACTACCCGGTGACCGTGATTGACGTGGATTTTCTGCCGCGCGACAACAGCGGCGATGCCACGTTGGGTCCGGACATTCGGGCGCACCGTGCGGCGCAGGCCGCGTCTGTGAGCCAGTCAGTGCACCAATACCAACTGGCAAACGCGAATGTGATTGTGGCCGGCAACTTCAACAGCTACGAGTACAACGACGGCTACGTGGATGTGTTGGGCGTGGTGAAGGGATCACCCGCGGCGGCGTCGGCGGTGACGACGTACCAGGCAACAAGTACGACGGCGGCGCTGACGGACTTTACGACATCCGTTGCAGCGACGACGCGGTACAACGCGATTGAGCGCGGGAATGCGGCGTCGATCGAGCACATCCTTGCCAGCAGCACGGTCACGGATGCGACGACAGCGGCGGCGGCATTGGCGACGTATGTGAATACGGTGACGCAGCCACACTTTTCTACCGACTATGCCGCCGTGGATGCGAACGATGCGACGACGCCGGCGGGGTTGACACCGCATGACGGCTTCCTGGTGAACTTTGCAATTCCGCCGGTGCCGACGACGGCGACGCTGACACCGACCGCGCTGAGCTTTGGCGATGTGGAGGCGAACGGCGGCACCTCGACAATGCACTTGACGTTTACGAATACGACGAGCTTTGCCTCAACCATCAACGTGTCGAAGATCGCGTTCAGTGGGACGAACGCGAGCGAGTTCACCGAAACAGGTAACTGCGCCGCGGTAGGGCAGAATGCGACGTGCACGATCAACGTGATGTTTGCGCCGTTGGCCGTGGGCACGCGCACGGCGACGCTGACGGTGACGAGTGACTCCACCAGCAACCCCACGCTGACGGCTTCGCTGACCGGCAACGGGATCGACACGACGGCTTCGCTGACGCCGTCGACGTACGCGTTTCCGAATACGTCGGTGACGGATACGTCGGCGGTGAAGCTGTTTACTTTTACGAACATGGCGAAGACGGTGTCCCTGACGGTGGGCACGCCGACGGTGACGGGCGACTACGCGATTGCGAGTGACACCTGTGCGGCGGCGATTGCGCCGGCGGGGACATGCGTGGTGGGCGTGGTGTTCAAGCCGACGGTGGCCGGCACGAGTGCGGGGACGCTGACGGTGCCGAACTCGTCCAGCGGCACACCGACGCTGACAGCGGCGCTGACCGGTGTGGGGGTGGCGACGACAGCCTCGCTGACGCCGACGACGGCGACGTTTGCCAGCACGTATGCGGGCGGTGGCGTGTCGGCGGCGCAGACGTTTACGTTTACGAATACGTCGCCGATTGGGCTGTCGTTCAAGACGGCGGTGGTGACGGCGAACTTCAATCTGGTGTCGAATAGCTGTCCGGCGGCGGTAGCGGCGGGTGCGAGCTGCACGCTCTCCGTGACGTTTGTGCCGACAGTTGCGGGCGCGTTGTCTGGAACGCTCACCGTGACGAACGGCAGCAGCGCGAACGGCACGCTCACCGCGGCGCTGAACGGCACGGGCCTCCCGACGACGGCGACGCTGACGCCGGCGACCCAGGCGTTTGGCAACGTGGTGCTGGGGACGAGCTCGGCGGCGTTCCCGTTTGTGTACACGAACACGTCGGCCATTGCGCTGACGGTCACGGCGGCGAGTGCGACCGGCGATTACAAGGTTTCGACGAACGGCTGCGCGACGGTGGCTGCGGGTGCGAGCTGCACGATTGGCGTGGTGCTGATGCCGACGGTGCTGGGCACGCGCACGGGCACGTTGACGGTGGCGAGCTCCGCCTCGGCCAACCCGACGCTGACGTCGGCGCTGTCGGGCCGCGGCGTTGCGGATGTGGAGGCGAACGCTGCATTGCTGGACTTTGGCACGATCGATGTCGGGGCGCACTCTGCCGCGCAGGTGGTGACGCTGACGAACAACACGACTGCGGGAATCAGCCTGACGGGGATTGCGCTGGCGGGCGACTATGCGTTTACGACGACTTGCGGCGCGACGCTTCCTGGGCTGAGTAGCTGCATGGTGACCATCGTGTTTACGCCGACAGTGGTTGGCACGCGGCCGGGCACGCTTACCGTGACGACGAACGACACGAAGTACCCGGTACTTACCGTGGCGCTGACGGGGTCGGGCGCGGACTTTAGCCTGGCGGTGCTGCCGGCGAACGGAAGCATGATTGCCGGCAACGGCACGGTGACCGCGGCGGTGACCGCGACGGCGTTGGGCGGTTTCAGCGCGCCGGTGACGCTGACGTGCACCTTTCAGGCGGTGGCGAGTACGTGCACGCTGCCGAACCCTGCCTTTACGCTGAGCGGCACGACGACGCAGGAGATGGCGGTGACGACCACGGGGCAGTACACGCTGGTGGGGTACGGTGTGAGCGGAGCCTTACGCGCATGGGCTGTGGGGCTGGGGGTGCTGGTCGTTGGGAGTGCGCTGCTGCTGTGGGATGGGCGGCGGCGGTTCCGGTTGGCGACCAGGCTGTTGCTGGGCGTGCTTGCACTGATGGCGGTTGCCGGCGGGCTGACGGGGTGCAGCGGCAAGTACCCTGATTTGAATTCGCCGTATACGGAGCCGGGGACGTACCTCTATACCGTAACGGCGACGGACGGCACGATCGCCCACACCGCCGCGTACACGCTGGTGGTGCGGCAGCGGAACTGACAGGCGCGTTCCTGTTGCCAGATGTTTTTTGTTTTGCTGTAATCGCACGCGGTTCTGTTTGCGTCGCATGAACTACAGCGGGATAGCACAGCTTTCGCCGCCACCCTGGGTTGGGGTGGCGGGTACGGCAACAGACGAACGGCGCGAGGAACCTGCGCAGAGAAGACGAGGAGTGGACGATGGCGTATACACTGGCCGCGGGTTTGATCGCGCATGTTGTACCCGAGGAACGCACGCTGACGGATTTGGACGACATCGATCTGCTGGCGCGGCTGTACCGTCCGCGGCTGCTGCGGTTTGTGAGTGCGCAGGTGCGCGACGACGATCTGGCATTTACCGTGGTGCAGGACGCACTGCTGAAGGCCTACCGCAACCGGGCCAGCTTTCGCGGGGATTGCAGCATCAATACGTGGCTGACAGGCATTGCGCTGAACCTGATTCGGGATCATGCGCGGACGGAGAAGTTCAAGTTCTGGCGGAGGGCCGATGCGACGGCGGTGGATGCAACCGACATGCAAAATCACCTGCGCAGTGGCGGCAGCAACGCCGAGCAGGCGTTGATGGCCAAGCAGCAGGCGGCGACAGTGCATGACGCGTTGGGAACATTGTCGCCGAATCAGCGCGCGGTGTTTCACATGAGGTTTATCGAAGAGATGGAGCTGGCAGAAATCGCGTCTACGCTGAACATGCCCGTGAGCACGGTGAAAACGCATCTGCACCGGGCCACCAGAACCGTACGCGAACGCGTGAGGGGTGCGGCATGCTGAGGGATCGGGAGGACGAGGAGTTCGAGGCGAAACTGATGCAGCAGTTGCGGGCGGAAGAGGATGTCGACGACGGCGCGCCAGTAGCGGACGACGATGCCGACGAGATGGTCGCCCTGACCGAAGCCCTGCGAAGCTATCGCACGGAGACGCTGCATTGGGCGGAACAACGGTCAGCGGCGATGCCCTCTCCGCTGCCGCCGGGGGCACGCGCGCATCGCGCGGCCTGGCTGCAGGCGCCGCAGTGGGCGCTGGGCACGGTGGCGCTTTGCACCTGTGTGGTGGGTGGCGCAATGTACACACGGCACCAGGCGACGCTTGCGGAGAATGCGTCGGTTTCGCTGCCCAATGCACCAACGCAGCAGGCGCTGGCGGCGGATAACCAGCTGTTGTTTCTGGTCGATACCGCGGTGCGGAACCCCGTGGAGCCTAGCGAACAGGAGCTTGGGTTGACGGATTCTGCGATGGGCGAGAGAGTGCAGACGCACCGGCATGCCCAGCAACGCGACAATTAAGTTGCGACTTCAACGTTGATGTTTGTGGAGGCTGTACCCAATGTTCAATCTTGCGAAAGGAATCGTGGTGCAGCGGCCGCGCGAGCGATGCGGGCCCGTGCCGGCGACCGTGGTGGCCATGATTCTGGTGGTGGGCACCTGCCTGGGTGCGTCCGCACAAAGCCGTGGTGGCGGCGGTCGCGGGCCGGGCGGGGGTGGTATGGGATTTCCGGGCGGGGGTGGGCCGGGCGGCTTTCCACCGGGCGGCGGATCGGGAGGACCGGGGAGCATGCCGGGCCGCAATCCCTCGCCACGTGGGGGCGGGGGCGGGGGTGGCACCATGCCGAGCAGCCGTGGCACGATGCAACGTGGACCGACCGGTCGCTGGTGGGATGAGTCGAAGTACGCGCAGAAAGTGGGCCTGACGAGTGACCAGCAACGCCGCATGGATGGGGTCTTTGCGGATAATCGGGAGGCTTTGGTAAGCGGGCTGGATACCCTGCGCCGGGCAGAGGCACGCCTGGACGCGGTCTCTGCCGAGGACCGGCCGAGCGAGTCCGCGCTCAGCACCGAAATTCAGAACGTGGCGCAGGCGCGGGCCGACCTGGAGAAGGCGAACACCCACATGGTGCTGCAGATTCGGAACGAGATGACGCAGGAGCAGGTGAAGAAGATGGAGAAGTTAAAGTAGGCCCGGAGGATGCAGGTTGCGATTTGTCTCTTGCGTCTCCCCGGGCCCTGGTTACGCACTTCGGTGTTCTCGATGGCTCTTCCCTGTCTGGTTTCCGCACAGACTATACTTTCCAAAGCCATGAGCCAGGACTTTGCACGTGTTATCGACATTCAGCAGATCATGCGTTTGCTGCCGCACCGTTACCCGTTTTTGCTGATCGACCGCGTGGTTGAGGTCGAGCCGCGGCAGCGCATTGTGGCGATCAAAAACGTCACGGTCAACGAGCCGCACTTTCAGGGGCACTTTCCGGACTACCCATTGATGCCTGGGGTGCTGATCGTGGAAGCGATCGCCCAGGCCGGCGGAGTTCTGCTGCTGGACGAGATCCCCGACCGCGAGGGCAAGCTGATGGTGTTTACCGGCATCGACGGCGTGAAGTTTCGCCGGCCGGTGACGCCGGGCGACCAGCTGCGGATCGAAGTGAAGGTGCTGCAGTGGCGCAGCCGCGCGGTGAAGATGCAGGGCACGGTGACGGTCGACGGCAAGATCGCGTGTGAGGCGACCGTGATGTGCCAGCTGGTTCCGCGGCCGGGTGCGACGACGGTGGCCGCGACGATGCCGGCGCGGACCGAGAATATTCCCGCGGCAATGGGCGTGGAGACGCCTGGCTCCGCGAAGACCGTCGGGGAGTCGAATCCGGAGCAGGAATCGAGCGCGCTGCCCGAGGCCGCGGTCTAGCCGTGCCGATTCACGCGAGCAGTATCGTTGCGCCGGAGGCGGTGGTGCCGCGCAGTTGTTCCGTTGGGCCTTTTTGTGTCATTGGACCAAACGTGGTGCTGGGCGAAGACTGCGAGCTGGTAAGCCACGTGGTACTGGATGGGCACTTGACGATGGGTGACCGCAACCGGGTGTTTCCGTTTACATCGCTGGGCGTGGAGCCGCAGGACCTGAAGTACCGCCAGGAGCCGACGAAGCTGACGGTCGGCAGCGGTAACGTGATTCGCGAATCGGTGACCATCTCACGCGGCACGGTGGGCGGCGGCGGCGAGACGACGGTGGGCGATGACTGCCTGATTATGGCGTATGTGCACATCGGGCATGACTCGCACATTGGGAATGGCTGCATTCTGGCCAATGCAGCGACGCTGGCGGGACATGTGACGGTGCAGGATTTTGCCGTGGTGGGTGCGCTAAACCCGGTGCACCAGTACTGCACGATCGGCACGTATGCCTACATTGGCGGTGGCACGACAATTACGCAGGATGTGCTGCCGTATTCGTTGACCAGCGTGCGACGGGAGAACCGGGCGTTTGGCTTGAACCGCGTGGGGCTGGAGCGGCGCGGGTTTACGCCGGAGGAATTGAAGCAGTTGCGGGCGGCGTACCGGCTGTTGCAGGGGAGCAGGTTGAACACCACGCAGGCGCTGGAGGCGATTCAGGCGCGCGTACAGGCAGGTGAATTCGGAAGGCGCGTGGCGTACCTGGCGGAGTTTATTGCGAAGAGCGAGCGCGGCGTCATCAAGTAGGTGAGTCTGTGGAGCCATGACTCAACGCGAGACGCGGATTACCGGAGATTCGGCGGTTATGACGCGTTTCGATACCAGCCGTGCCGCCGGTTTGTGGCGGTTCGGACGTTCGGTGCGGTGACGGGCCGCTGGCTCTTAGAAGTTGCCGCGGAAGCCGATGGTGCGCAGCTGGGCGCGGGTGACGGTGGCCTGGATGCCGTCGAGCGGAAAGGTCGTCCAGATGCCGACGCCGGCGGCTTCGAGGCTGCGGAGTGCCTCGCCTTCCGTGCGCACGCGCAGCCGATGGACGTGGGTCATGGCGTACTGCTGCTGGCCGCCGGGCACGGGTTCTGCATCGAGCCAGAGGCCAGAGCCAAGACGGCGAAAGAGGAAGTGGACGAGGTTGGTTTCCATGAGTGAGCCTTCTTGAGCAGCGGCACGGCGCTGCCTTTTGATGAGAGGGTGAAAGGGCCACGTCTCGGTACCGATGAAGAGGCCGTGGTAGACGCAGGACGCGGATTCGGAGGTTCGCTGCCTTGGTGGCGTTGACTTTGCCTCTCGATGATATGGCGTTGCCATCATGCGCGTGTTGCTGGTGCTGTGGCGTCATGACAGGACAACCCGGGCGAATTGCCCGCGCGATTTGAAAGTCGGTCTATTTGTAACGAACGTGGCAGACGGGACCTGCGAAGAAAGCGACACTTTTTACAGCACGTGGAACTTAACCGGCGTTCGATTGCCCCCACGCTCGCGAGGAGTTCCCCGATGTTTTGTAAGCCGACCACGAACCACCAGGTGATTCGCTACTGGGCCAAGCTTCGCGGAGCACATCCGGCGGAGCGCCTGCCTGGGTTTGTCGATAGCGAACAGCCTATTTTGACCTTTGTGTTTCATCGCGCATCGCAGGAACAGGGCAGGGTGATTCCACTCAGCTGGGAAGACTTCTTCGATCGCTTCGATCTTCTCGATCTGGCCTTTATGGCAGAAGACGAAGATGTGGGTTCGCTGAAATATCGGCTCCTGTACCGGCCTGCGCCCGAGGCTGAAAAGCTCTACGTGTCGCAGGGCAAGTCAGCGCGCAGGGACGGCTTGCGGTGATTGAAAGCGCCTCCACCACAATGAGTTTGCGGCAGTGCCGGTAAGCTCCGTGGGGATGCCGGGTTCGGGCAGAAAGAGCGGCATGGCGGCGGCTTCGGCGAGGGCGGTGATGCGTTCGGGCGGCTGATCCCAGGCGTGGAAGGCGAGATTGAACAGGCCCCAGTGGATGGGCATAACGGCTTGTGCGCGGAGGTCGGCGGCGGCGCGCATGGCGTTGTCGGGGCCGAGATGGATTTCATGCCAGAGTGGGTCGAAGGCACCGATTTCAAGCAGGGCGAGATCGAATGGGCCGAAGCGTTCGCCGATGTCGCGGAAGCCTGCGTAGTAGCCGCTGTCGGCACCGTGGTAGATGCGGTGACGGTCCGTCTGCAGGAGGAAGGACGACCACAGGGTGCCGTAGCGCTTGAGCGAGCGGCCGCTGAAGTGGCGCGCGGGCAGCGCCGTCAGGCTGAGCGGCGTGCTGCTTGCGGAAGGAATGGTAAAGGTGTCCATCCAGTTCATGGATTGGGTGCGGCCTGTGCCGACGCCCCAGCGCTTGAGGTGGCGCTCCATACCCATGGAACAAACAAAGAGCGGCTTGCGTTCTTCCAACTGCTGCAGCGCGGCGGTGTCCAGGTGGTCGTAGTGGTCGTGGGTCAACAGGACGGCGTCAAGCGGCGGCAGGTCTGCGATGGCCAGCGGTGGCGCAAAGAAGCGTTTGGGACCGAACCACTGCACCATGGAGGCGCGCTCAGAAAAGACGGGATCGATGAGCAGGATGGTGCCGTCAAGTTCCACCAGCAGCGAACTGTGGCCGAGCAGGGTAATGCGCAAGCCGCTTTTTGCGGGCGTGCGGAAGATGGCGGGGTCGGTGTGGAACGGTCCCAGGGCGCGCTTTGGCGTGGTTTCCGCCTTGTTGGTCAGCAGCTTGCGGAACATGGCGGGCAGGTGCTTAGTGGCACCGACCTCGGTGGGCAATGGATTCTGCCAACGGCCATGATGGAACGTGGCGGGCTTCAAAAGGCTCATGCAGTCTTCAAGGATACCGGATTGCGGCGAGTTCCCTGCACCGCAGCGCCGCGTGCGGAGTACGCTACAGGAACAGGACACGGACAGCATGGGTTGGAATGAAGGGTTGAAGCTCGCAATGCAGTCGCTGTGGGCGAACAAGCTGCGCACGGTGCTGACGCTGCTGGGCGTGGTGATCGGCGTGGCCGCCGTCATCGCCGTCGTCACGCTGGTAAACGGCGCGAATGCGTACGTCGCGACCAAGATCAACAACTATGGCGCGGACGTCATGACGGTGAGCAAGCGGCCGCAGTTTATCGCCGATTACAACGAATACCTGCGCTTCCAGAAACGCAAGAACGTGGATCTGGATCAGTACCGGTACCTGGCGGACAATTGCCACAAGTGCGACGGCATCGCGGCGCAGCAGACGACGCGCGGCAAGATCGTGTTCGGCAAGCAGAGCAGCACGGATACGACCATTCGCGGGAACACGTGGCAGATGCCGCAGTTGCAGAACCAGACCATCGTAGAGGGCCGTGGGTTTACACCGGCCGACGACGACCATGCATCGCATGTGGCCATTATCGGCGCAGACGTGCAGGAGAATGTGCTGAACGGGGAGGACCCGATCGGCAAAGAGATCCGCGTAGATGGCGTGCCGTACACGGTGATTGGCCTGGGCGAAAAGCAGGGCAAAACACTGGGGCAAAGCCAGGACAACTTCGTGATTCTGCCGCTGAATGCCTACCAGAAGACGTATGGCACGGCGAAAACGGTGACGATTTACGTGAAGGCGGCCGCGGGCAAGACGGCGCTGGAAGACCTGGAGGACGAGGTGCGGGTGCTGATGCGGGCGGCGCGGCATGACCGGCCGGGGCAGGAAGATACGTTCACGATCGAGACCAGTGACACCTTCATCGGCATCTGGAACAGCATCAGCAGCGGCTTTGAAGCAGTGGCTGTGGCAATTGCGGCGATCTCGCTGGTGGTGGGCGGCATCGTGATTATGAATATCATGCTGGTGAGCGTGACGGAGCGCACGCGGGAGATTGGCATTCGCAAGGCACTGGGGGCAAGGCGGCGCGACATCCTGCTGCAGTTTTTGATGGAGAGCGCGGCGATGGCGCTGGTGGGTGGGTTGATCGGCGTTGCGGGCGGGGTGTTGATTGCGCAGATAGTGACGATCTTCCTTGGTTTCCCCTCATCGGTGGCGCTTTGGAGCGCGGTTGCGGGCATGTTGGTGGCGACCAGTGTGGGTATCTTTTTTGGGGTGTATCCCGCGCGCAAGGCGGCCATGCTGGATCCGATTGAGGCGCTGCGCGCGGATTAGGAGAGGTTTGACCATGAAGCTAGAGAACGTGATCAACCAGGTACGCGAGCCGGTACACATGGCGATGGACCAGCTGCGCAGCAACAAGCTGCGGTCGGGGCTGACAATTCTGGGCATTGTGATCGGGGTGAGCACCGTGATCGCGATTTCGTCGGTGATCAACGGGCTGAACCACAAGATTGGCGACCTGGTGAGTTCGCTGGGGACAAACGTGATCTGGGTGTTCCGGTTCCCGGTAATCGGCACGCGGCCGACGACGGAGATGCTGACGCGACGGCAGCTGACGTATGACGATGCGATGGCGATGAAGGACCTGCCGCACGTGGTGTCGGTGGTGCCTTCGTTGCGGTTTCAGAGCTTTGATTTTGGCAGCGGTTCGGTGACGGTGAAGTACGGCAAGGCGAAGAGTGAGAACGTGTCGCTGGAAGGGACGACGGCCGACAACCTGAATGTGTATGACTTTGCCATGACGCAGGGGCGGTACTTTAGCCAGCGCGAGATGGAGCTGGCCAGCGACGTCGGCGTGCTGGGGCATGACACGGCGGAAGACCTGTTTGGCAGCGAAAGTGCAATTGGAAAAGAGATCAATGTCGACGGTCGGTACTTTACTGTGATCGGCGTGCAGGAGAAGCAAAAGTCGGCGTTTGGCGGCGGCAAGAATGCCGACGACAACATGGTGCACATGCCGATTACTACCTTTAAGAAAATGCACCCGGAGATTCTGGATTATTGGATAAGTGCCAAGTTCGATGATCAGAAAAACAAGGGGATTGTCGAAGATGAGATTCGCGAGTTACTGCGGCGACGACGCAAGGTGAAGAACGAGGCGGAGGATAACTTCGCGATTTTCGGGTCGGATTCAATTACGCGGCTGTGGAGCCAGATTACGGGCAGCCTGTTTCTGCTGATGTTCGGCTTGAGCGCGGTAGGCCTGCTGGTGGGCGGCGTGGGCGTGATGAATATCATGCTGGTGAGCGTGACGGAGCGTACGCGGGAGATCGGCATTCGCAAGGCGATTGGTGCCAATCGGCGCACGATTCTGCTGCAGTTTACGCTGGAGGCCGTGACACTCTGCGCACTGGGCGGGTTTATCGGCGTGCTTGCAGGCTCAGGGTTTGGGCTGCTGCTGAGCCTGTTTCTGTCGTCGAGCGTGTCGCTGTTGTGGGTGCTAGCGGCGTTTGTGGTGTCGTGCAGCATCGGGCTGATCTTTGGGATTTACCCGGCGTGGAAGGCGGCGAGCTTGAACCCGATTGAGGCGCTGCGGTATGAGTAGGGAAAAGCCATGCGCTCTTAGCTTTCAGCCTCGAAGTTAGCCGAGGGCGAATAGCTGGGGCATCGCCGCTACCTACGCCATCTTTTTGCGCAGGTAGCGGCGGACGACTTCCGTGGTGACGCCGTAGAGGATGTGGGTGAAAAACTCGCTGGCGTGTTCGCGGGCGGGCTGTTTCCAGGGCGGCACGTCGAGGCCGGCGAGGGGCACGAAGGTTTCGTGCGTGAAGAGCTGGAAGACGATGCCGAAGACGCTGCCGTAGCCCACGGTGACGATGGGTGCAACTTCTGCAATGGCGCCGTACAGCGCACCGCTGGCTGCGCCGAAGACGAAGTGGATCTCCTGCATGCCGCGGAACTCTTCCGCTGCCGACCGCTGACCGACCAGCTTGCGCTGCAGCACGACGGGCGGGGGCGTTTGGCCCTGATTGCGCGGGTCGTAGACCAGCTCGCCGGCGATTTTGGCGACCGATCCGGCGAGGCCGCCGAGCATACCGCACAGCAGCCCCTTGGCGATGTTGCGGCGAAAGGTAGGTGCAACGGTTTTCATTCAGTCCCCCTGCTTGCGGCTCTGCGGCATTAAGTCTCCGTATCGTAACGTGGGACGGCGATCCGCGGGTGAAGTTGGCGGGAATCCTTTCTACGTGTCGCACCATACGCAAAAAGCGCGGCATTTGTGGTCACCCCTTGTGCTCTCGATCCTGCGCAACTTGGGTGCGGTGAGCGCATTTCGCTATGCTGAGATGTGTTTCTCAATGCGCTTCCGCTTGTGGTTGAACTTGTCACACTTCTGCTGACGCTGGCCGGGTTGTTTTATCTGGTGCTGGCGCTGCTCGCCGTTCGGTCATTTGCGCGGCAGCCGGTGCCTGCGCCGCCGGTGCTGCTGCCGACTGTTTCCGTGTTGAAGCCCGTGAAAGGCTTCGACCCGGGGCTGGCGGAGGCGCTGCGCAGCCACTGCCGGCAGACGTACGCGGGCCGGTATGAACTGCTGCTGGGTGCGAGCGGAGACGAGGCGGAGTTCGCCGCGCTGGAGGCCCTGACTACCCAGTTGCGGGGCGAGTTCCCTGCCGTGTCGCTGCGGGTACTGGCTTGCCCCGCACAGCTTGGCACGAACGGCAAGGTGAGCACGCTGCTGCAGATGGTGCCGCAGGCGCTGGGCGAGGTGCTGGTGATCAACGATGCCGACATTCGGGTGGGCGCGGAGTATCTGGCGAACCTGGCGGCCTGGCTGGCAGCGCCGAACGTGGGGCTGGTGACGGTGCCGTATTTCGGCCTGGTGGCGAACGGCGGCGGCGTGTGGTCGCGGCTGGAGGCGCTGGGCATTGCGACGGAATTCTTTCCGTCGGTGCTGGTGGCGCGCATGATGGAACGCGGCATCCGGTTTGGGCTGGGCAGCACGCTGGCGCTGCGGCGCGGGACGCTGGAACGCATCGGCGGGTTTGCGCCGTTGCTGGAGTTGCTGGCCGACGATTATGAGCTCGGGGCGCGGACGGCGGCGGTGGGGATGCGCGTGGTGCTGGCGCGGGAGGCCGTGGCGACGAGCGTTCCGGCTTACTCTTTCCGTGCCTTTGCGCAGCACCAGACGCGCTGGTATCGCACGGTGCGCGATGCGCGGAAGTGGGGTTACCTCGGCATGGTCACGACGTATGCGCTGCCGTGGGGGATGGGCACCGTGATTGCGAGCGGTGTTGCGCTGTGGAGCGTGTCGCTGCTGTCGCTGACGCTGCTGCTGCGGGTGGCGGTGGCGCTGAGCGCGGGGGTGGGAACACTGCAGGATGGGCAGGTGCTGCGGGACCTGTTTTTGTTGCCAATGCGGGATGTGGCTTCGCTGCTGTTCTGGGCCTGGAGCTTTGCGGGGGACACGGTGGTTTGGCGCGGGGAGCGGTTTCGGGTGCGGGATGGCAGGCTGGTGCGGTGAGTCGGAACCCATGGCTCAAACGCGAGCCATGGGCACCCAATCCGCTGCTGAGAGCTACAGCACGCCGTCCCAAAGCTTGAATTCGGCTTCCTGCGGCCTCATGGCGATGGTGCTGGTGCGATCGAGCAGCATGGTTTTGCGGTCGGCGGCGGTCCACCGCGGCCATGCGGGCAGGCCAGCGGCGGCGGGTGCTTCGCCCTGGATGAAGGCGACCCAGGCGGCATGCATTTGGGCGGCGAGGGCTAGTTCCGAGGTGCGGTCTTCCATGGGGCCGCCGGGGCGATTCCAGACCAATTCCACGTCTTCGGAGTGGAAGGCGAGGCCGGTAAAGCGGCCGGTGGTTTCGGCGTAGTCGAGCCGATAGACCCAGGTGGGGCCGCCGTTCTTTGCGTGGGCGGCGGCAACGCGCATGCTGGGGATCCAGTACTCCTCTGCGGTGACGGCGCGGATGCGGCGCTGCTCGACCGTGAGTTCGGGGTAGAGCGCGGCGTACCTGGCGTAGATGCCGTTGAAGGTGTCGAGCGAGGTATTACCGAGATCAGCGGGGGTGGGATCCTGCGCGGGGTGCGGGCCGAGGAAAAGCGCGCTTTCGTCGCGGTTGGTGCCGAGCAGAAGGCGCTTGCCGCGGGTGTTGCCGCCGGCGATGGTCTGGATGGGCAGACGTAGCAGCAGGTTGCCGTCGATCTGGCAGCGGAGCGGGAAATGTTGCGGCCAAGTGCGGGTGAAGTGCTCCTGCGCGTCAAGGATGCTGTCGGGGTCGGCAGTGCGCAGGTTCGCTGCGGGCTGGCCGCTGGAGGTCTGCCAATCCCGGCCGAAGCCTTCGGCAACGGTGCGGCTGTTGGCGCGCGGCCAAACGCGTTCGGCACCGCCGCTTTCGCTGATAACGGCGTGGAAGAGCGGCTGCGCGGCCGGCGTGCCCATCAGCAGGTCGCACAGCTTGGCGCCGGCGGACTCGCCACCAATGGTGACGCGCGCGGGATCGCCGCCGAAGCTGGCGACGTTCGCCTGCACCCATTGGAGCGCGAGGATGAGGTCGCGCAGGGCGTTGTTGGCGCTGCCGTCGTAGGCCGAGCCGAGCAGCGGTCCCATGTCGAGGAAGCCGAAGACGCCCAGGCGGTAGGCGACGGTGATGCAGACGACCCCTTCGCGGGCGAACTGGGTGCCGTCGTAGGTGGGCTCGAAGGCGTGGCCACCGGTGAAGCCGCCGCCGTGGATCCAGACGAAGACGGGCAGGCTGCCGGGCTTGGCATCAGCCGGCGTCCAGACGTTCAGTTGCAGGCAGTCTTCGCTTTTGGCCACCTTGGGCGTACCGGCCTGCCATGGCTCAGGACCGAAGTGGGTGGCGTCGAGTTCGCCGGCCCACGCGCGTTTTGGCACAGGCGGGCGGAAGCGCAGATCGCCCACGGGCGGCTCCGCGAACGGAATGCCGCGAAAGACGCGGACGCCCTCTGCCTGGCTGCCGCGGACGACACCGAGCCGGGTACGCACGGTTGCTAACGGTGCCGTGGCTTGAGCAAAGAGAGGCAGGCGCGTTGCTGCTGCCAGGAGCAGGCCACCCTGCATCAGGGAACGTCGCGTGTGGTTCATCGGTCTCTCCGTCGTTCGGCGTTCGCGTCGGAACAGTTCACGCCACCGATTCAGTCTAGCGCCGCAGCCCTTCGCATGTGGGTCACGGCAACTGCATCTTACTGTGCGGAACAAGTGGGAGCAGGAGAAGCAGTGAGTTCGAGGAGAGAATTTTTGGAACAGTCCGCCACCGTCGCCGCGGCGCTTTCGGCACATGCCTTTGGGCAGACTGCGCAGAATACCGCGACTGCCGAGTTCGATCACTCCGCCAGCAACCCGGGCCAGACGAACGCGGGGTTGGTGGCGATGAACCCCAGCAGCAACATGCCACCGCCTACCGATCATGGAACGGTGCCGCCGGTCTGGTACTCGTTCGACCTGGCGCACCGGCGGGTGCAGGGAGGTGGGTGGACGCACCAGGTCACCGAGCGCGAGCTGCCCTCGTCCAAGGAGCTTGCCGGCGTGAACATGCGGCTGACGCAGGGTACCTTTCGCGAGCTGCACTGGCACCTGGCCGATGAGTGGGCCATCATGCTGAAAGGCAAGGCGCGCGTGACACTGCTCAGTCCGGATGGATCGATGTTTATCGATGATGTGGGCGAGGGCGATCTGTGGATTTTCCCTGCCGGATCGCCGCATTCCATTCAGGGTATCGGCGAGGACGGATGCGAATTCCTGCTGGTATTCAACCAAGGGTCGTTCAGCGAGGAAAGCACGTTCCTGCTCTCTGACTGGCTGATGCATACGCCACCGGATGTGATCACGCGGAATACCGGGTTGTCGATGGAAAGCGTGGCGAAGCTGCCCAAAGGCGATCCGCTGTATATCTTTCCCAGCACGCCGCCGACGCAGACGCTGGCGCAGGACATTGCGGAAGCGGCCGCGCGTGCACCGAAGCCAAAGCACCAGTACACGTTTAAGGCAAGCACCATGACGCCGACGTTCAGCTCCGCGCGGGGCAACGTGAAGATCATCGACATCAAGAATTTTCCCGCTTCGCCGAAGATCTGCGGTGGCATCGTGACGCTGAAGCCGGGCGGCATGCGCGAGATGCACTGGCATCCGAACGCGAGCGAGTGGCAGTTCTGGATTGCGGGGCAGGGCCGCATGACGGTGTTCAACGCCAGGGAAGACGCGCGAACCATGGACTTTCGCGCGAACGATGTGGGCTATGTGCCGAAAATGGCCGGACACTACATCGAGAACACGGGCACGGACGACTTGGTGTTTCTGGAGCTGTTTGCCACCGGCGAGTTCCAGGATATTTCGCTGAACCAGTGGCTGCGCGCGCTGCCGGTGCAGGTTGCCATGGCGCACACGAAACTGTCGCAGGCGGAGACCGAGATGATTCCGGCCAAGGAGCAACCTGTCCTTTAGCAAGCGGGACGATGGAGGGTAATGTGGCAGAGTCGGTGTTCAAGCAGGATGCGTTGAAGGGCAGGACGGCAGTTGTAACAGGCGCAGCGCGAGGGATTGGCCGCGCAACCGCGCTTGCTCTGGCACAGGCCGGAGCGGATCTTGTGGGCATCGACCTTTGCGGCGTGGTAGATCCACGAAGCGGCGTGACGCCTGCGACGCCGGAGGATTTAGTGGAAACGGGTTTGCAGGTGCGGGCGCTGGGCAGCCGGTGGTACCAGGTGCATTTGGATCAGCGCGACCGGGCGGCAGTGCGCAAGGCTGCGGCGGAGATCGAGGCGGAGTTTGCGCCAGTCGATATCCTGTTTGCAAACGCGAGTATTCAGCAGTTTCACTCGTTGCTCGAGATGGAGGATGCGGACTGGGACATCACCATCGACACGAACCTGACGGGAAATGCCAACGTGGTGCGGGCGTTTGCGCCGGGCATGGTGGCGCGCAAGTACGGTCGTATCATTCTGACGACGTCGACGCAGGGGCAGCACGGCACGTACCGCGCGGCAGCGTATTCCGCGTCGAAGTGGGGTCTGATCGGGCTGATGAAATCTGCGGCGTGGGAGCTCGGCGAGCATGGCGTGACGGTGAATGCTCTGGTTCCAGGGTTGATCGACACGGCGCTGACGCGGCACGAGGAACGGTACGCGCAAGCGCTGGAAATCAGCGGCAAGACGCCGACCGGCGACGTGGCAACGGACGAGCAGGCGGCGAAGGAAGGATTGACCAAAGCGTCGCCGCTCAAGGTACCGTGGATCGATCCGAACGACGTAGCGCCGGTCGTGGTGTTCCTGGCGTCGGAGGCGGCGCGCATGGTGTCGGGGTCAACGTACGAGGTGACGGCGGGCGACAGCGCGAAGGTAACGGCGTAGGTCTTCGGCCTGCACTACCGCCTGGGTTGGCGTAGTGCAGGCTCTTTCGGCGGTGTCTCCCGTTGAATTTCGGGTAGGCGGTTGGGCTGGTTGCTGACAATCTCTTTGCCGCCAGACTCGGCGACAGGATAGACCTGCGCGGGGAGCTTAAGCAGGGTATCCGGTGTCGTCCACAGGAAGATGCGCTGGGTGGACAGCCAGCGGGTGCGCAGGCTTTCGTCGGTTTCAAAGATTGCCGGCGCATCGGAAAAAAACGAGCCGTACCAGAGGTTGGCGGAGTGACCGTGCAACAGGTGCAGATCGTTGCGGCGCAGGTAAAAGCCGAGTGAGGAGCCTGCTTCGTATTCGCCGTTGATGATGATGAGGTCGCCTGGTTCGGACTGCGCGTGGATGGCGTTGGCGAGGGCGCGACTGGTGAGCACCGGCGAAAACGTCGTGAGGCCGATGTGGGCCGCCAGCAGGAACGTCATGGTCGTGGCCAGCAATACAAGATTTGCGGCATGCGGGCGGTAGTCACGGCGCAGCCACCAGGCTGCTAGTGTGCCGACGAAGAACGCACCCCCGGCAAGAGCGAGCGGCAGGCGGAAAAGGCCCATGGCCTGCGCGTTGAGGTCGAGGAAATGGCCGAAGGACAAGGCATAGTCGCCCGGGTTCTGGCGCAGCAGTGAGGCGAGGTCGACACCGGGGCTGGGTGCGGCACTGTGGACGAGGAAGAAGGCGGCGACCATGGCGAAGAGACCACCGAAAACGAGCAGGCCGATGGCGACGCGCATGCCGGTGCGGTGCAGCGGTGCGGGAACGCGCAGGGCTTCGGCCTCGTGGGCTTCGCGGTCCATCCAGCCGGCGAGGAGCAGGGCGAGAAACGGGAGCGATGGGAGGACGTAGTACTCCTGGCGGGTGGAAAAGGAGAAGAACAGCACGGGCAGGATGGCGGCGATGGTTAGCAGCAGCATCGTCTTCTCGCGAGGGTCAAGTGGGTCTTGCGGCGTCGTGTGCGCGTTGGTTTTTAGAAGGGGGATCATGGACAGCCTGTAGCGCGCCTGCAGCGAGAGTCGTCGCCACGGCGCAGCAGCGATGGCGGGCGGCAGGAAAGCGCTCCAAGGTAGCAGCCAGATGAAGAGCAGGCCCCAGAAGAGCAGCAGCGGGACGGTGTCGTAATCGCGCGGCACACGGAGGTCGAGGTAACGCAGGAGGTGTTCGTTGACGAAGTAAAACCAAGCCCAGCCGTGCACGTTGCCGGGCGTCGGGTCGGGGACGCTCCAGCCGCGCCAGAAGAACGGCAGCCAGCGACCGGTATGGGTGAGGCCGCGGGCATGGCCTTCATCGGGGTTGGCGCGGGCCGCGGCCAGGTGCCATGGCGCGGCGAGCAGAAGGAAGGTGAGTAGTGCGGCGAAGGGCCGCAGTTCACGGATGCGGCGCAGCGTGCCGGTGATGCCGCGCGTTAGCAGCAGGTAGACGATGACGGTGCCGAGGGGGAAGACGAGGCCGATGAGGCCCTTGGTCAGAAGGTTGAGGGCACATGCCGCGCCGAAGCCGAGGCATGGCCAGAGGAATGCTTTGCCTTCGTCGAGTTCCATTCGCCAGAAGCACCAGACGGCAAGCAGCAGCCACAGGCACACAATGGCGTCGGGAATGAGGATGCGGGTGAAGATGAAGACGCCGAAGCTGCTGAGCACGATGCAGCCGGCGTACAGGCCGGCACGCGCGGTGCGGAAGGCCTCCCGACCGAAGCGCTCCGCCAGCAGGATGAGGCCGAGCGTGAACAGCGCAAGCGGCAGGCGCGCCGTGCTGGTGTGCACGCCGAGCAGGCGCATGCTGCCGGCCATGCTCCAGTACAGCAACGGCGCTTTTTCCAGGTAGCGGATGCCGTTGGCGTAGAGTGTGACGGGGTCGTGGCGCAGGATCATTTCGCGCGCAACCTCCGCGTGCACGCTATCCGCGTCATCCAACAGCGGGGGCGAGACGAGCGCGACGCTGCAGTAGAAGGCGAACCACAGCCAGAGGAGTAGTTGCAGGGTCGATTTCGGGCGAGGTGGGAAGCTGGTCTGCACTGATCCCATGATGGCATTGGGCGTGGCATGGAACCCACCTTGATCGCGCGTCAAAGGTCGTTGCGGACCGGAATGCCCCAATGCGCGATGAAGGTGGTGTACCCGATATTCCATAGGTGCCGAAGGGTCTCATAATCGATGGGTACCCGATGTTCGGCGGTGCCGGTGCACGTTCCGATATTCTGGAGGGAGTTCCCATGCGCCTGCGTAACGACCAACCCGACGCGACGAATCAGCCGGCGGCTGAGCTGATTTTCGGCGATTGGTATCCGGCGCTGCGGTCGTCGGGGTTGCGCAAGGGCGGCATGGAAACCGCACTGCTGCTGGGCGTGCCGCTGGTGCTTGGGCGCAAGAACGATGGCGCACTGTTTGCCATGCGGGATCTTTGTCCGCACCGTGGCATTCCGCTATCGGCTGGCTGGTTCGACGGGGAAACGGTGCAGTGCCGCTACCATGGTTGGCGGTTTGAGCCGTGCGGCGGACAGTGCACGGAGATTCCATCGCTGACGCAGATCGACACGCTGCAGCCGACGAAGATCTATGCCGGCGCGTACCCCTGCCGTGAAGTTGACGGGTACGCGTGGGTGTACCTGCCAACGCCGGGCATGGGCCGCATCACGGACGCGACGCCGCTGCCGGCGGTGCCCGAGGTGCCGAAGTTTGGCTCGGTTTTTCGCAGCGCGCACCTCACGGCGGACCTACCGTGCAACGTCGACCATGGCATCATCGGGCTGATGGACCCAGCGCATGGTCCGTTTGTGCACCGCAGCTGGTGGTGGCGCAGCGCGGCGAGTATCCACCAGAAAACAAAGGAGTTCGAGCCGCTGCCCGAGGGCTTTCGCATGACGGCGCATGCACCGAGTGCGAACTCCGCGCCGTACAAGCTGCTGGGCGTGTATGGCGAGAAGATCGAGACGACGATCGATTTCGAATTGCCGAATCGGCGGTTTGAGACGATTCGCGCGGGCGAGAAGTGGTTCTCCTCCCTGACGACCGTGACGCCGGTGACGCCGTCGACCTGCCGCATCGACGTGGCGGCGGCGTGGAACATTTTTTACCACGTGCCGCTGGTGCCGCAGATCGCAAAGTACTTCGGTGCGCGGTTCGTGGCGCAGGATCAGGAGACGATGGTGCAGCAGGCGGAAGGTCTGCGATACCGCCCGGCGATGATGCTCATCGACGACGCGGACAAGCCGGCCAAGTGGTACTTCGCCCTGAAGCAGCGGAGATTGACCGGGCGTGGGGAGCATCCGCTGAGCGGGCCGGTGGAGCTGCACTGGCGCAGTTGAGCTACAGCAACCCGGCGCGCTGCAGGGCTTCGCGCATGGCGGCAGTGCCGTTCATCTTGACGCGGCCGTGGCCGGTGACGACGGTGGTGGGTTGCACGTCGAGCAGCTTGCGGGATGAGGCATTGGCGAGGTCGCGGTCCCAGGAGAAGATGCGCGGGATGGGAAACCACCAGGGCGGCGTCATGACGGTGGTCAGTTTGCCGGCCATGGAGATCATGGCGTCGCCGGTGAACAGGGTGCCTTCGCGCTCGTCGAAGTAGCTCATGTGGCCGGGGGTATGGCCGGGCGTGGCGATGCAGCGGAGGGAACCGAAGAGTTCACCTTCGTTCAACGTGTGCGTGGGGCGCGTCTTTGTACCGGGGAAGAGAAACCCCTTGAGCGGTGTCTGCGGCTCGTTGGCGTGCAGGCGCAGGTCCTTGTGCAGCAGCGGGGCTTCGCGTTGGCCGATGGCGACCACCGTGTCGCTGCCGAGCGCTCCGTACAGCTTGTCAAGCGAGCCGACGTGGTCGCTGTGCGCGTGCGTGAGCAGGATGCGACGGATGGGCATGCCGTAGGTTTTGGCCGCCTCGAGGATGGTGGGCGCGCTGCCGGGGAGCGAGGTGTCGATGAGCGTGAATCCGTCACTTTCGCGCACGAGAAAGACGTTGGAAAAGCGATGCAGGGTGACCATGGAGGTGTTGGCGTCGACGCGGGTCAGGTCCATGGGTGGTGAGATGCGGCGCGGGACGCGATAGCATCGAGGACGATGGATTTGGAACAGAAACCGGCAGTTTTGGAGCGGGTGGCCGTGGTGCTGGTGCGTCCGCGCAACATGCTGAACATCGGTGCGGTAGCGCGCGCAATGGTCGATTTCGGCTTTGGCGATCTGCGGCTGGTGACGGACTATCCGCTGCCGTTTCAGGAGGCACGCAGCGCGGTGGATGCGGCGAGCGTGCTTGCTTCGGCCCAGGTGTATGGCAGCGTTGGCGAGGCTGTCGCGGACCGGCGGTTGGTGTATGGCACGACGGCGCTGGGAGCGCGGAATCTACAGCACCCGGTGGATTTGCTGCGGGAGGCCGCGGCGACAATGCACGCTCACGTGTCGCCTGCAAGGGATTCCACCGTTGCGATTCTGTTCGGTTCGGAAAAGACGGGGTTGTCGAACGAGGAGATCAGCCATTGCGACCGGCTGCTAACCATCCCCATGCACAGCCAGGGCGTGAGCATGAACCTGGGGCAGGCGGCGGCGGTGACGTTGTATGAGCTGGTGCGCGAGGCCGAGGCACCGCGGCTGCTGCCGGACCCATTGGTGCCCGCGTCTGCCGCGGACCTGGCGCGGTTTGAGGCACTGTGGCGCGAGGCGTTGGAGGAAGCGGGGTATGAGCAGCGGCACCCCGGCCGCCTGACGGAGGAGAATCTGCGCCGGCTGGTGCGCCGGCTGCAGTTGCCGGCGGAGGATCTGTCCGCGTGGTTCGGCATGCTGCGGCAGCTGCTTTGGAAGCTGCGGGGCTAGAAGTCGCCGGGCAGGAAGGATCGACGTCTCGCGGCTTTACTCCGCGCTGTACCTACGGCTTTTCTGCTGGGATATCATCGTGGAGTCCAGCGACAATCTATAGGAGCCATCTCCGCATGCCTGCTTTTCGTTCTCTTGCCCTGATCGCCCTGCTTGGCCTTGCGGGTGTTCTTACCGCACAGACCGGCCTTGTGTACACCGACGCGGATTACAGCCGTGCCGCAGCCATGCTGAACGCCAACACGCGGACGCTGGTCGACCACGCGGTGACGGCGGCGTACCCGATGGCGGGCGATCGCTTCTGGTACCTGGATACGGACCACGGCCTGGCGACGCCCATGGTAGTGGATGCGAAGAAGGGAACGAAATCTGCCGTGTACGACCCGGTTGCAATGGCGGCGTCGCTGCATGCGGCAGGTGTGACGGAGACCGACCCGAAGAAGATCGGCGTGGAGAACCTGGAGTTGCAGGACAACGACACGGCCGCGCAGATTACCGCGGTCAACGGGGTGTATCGCTGCACGCTCGCGACGCCGTATGCCTGCACGCGGACGAAGCTGCCTTTCCTCAGCGTGACGCGGACACGGGAGGGCCGGGCGACTGAAGCTGTCGTTTCGCCGGATCGGAAGCGCGCTGTGTTCATCCGCGACTGGAACCTTTGGGTGCGGGACCTGGGCACGCGCGCCGAGCGGCAACTAACGACGGATGGCGTCAAGGATTTCGGCTATGCGACCGACAATGCGGGTTGGCAGCACGGCCCACGTGCCATTGTGCTGTGGGCACCAGATTCGCGGCATGTCGCCACTTTTCAGCAGGACCAGCGCGGCACCGGCGAGTTCAGCACAATGACGACGGCGAACGGCCATCCGAAGGTGGAGACGTGGAAGTACCCGTTCGTGGGAGATGCGGTGGTCACGATGATTCAGCGCGTGATCGTGGATGCGGACACCGCGACCACCGTACGGCTGCAGATGCCGCCCGACCAGCATCGCAGTACGCTGTGCGACGACGTGAGTTGCAACGGCGGTTGGGACGACGTGCAATGGGCAAAGGACTCGCAGACACTGGCGTTTGTCAGCACGAGCCGCGACCACCGACACGAGCAGGTGCGCATTGCCACGACCGCGACGGGTGCGGTGCGCGACGTGTTTGACGAGACCGGCAAGACCTTTTTGGAAAGCGGCTACGAGACGGTGAACTGGCGGTACCTGTCGGAGCGCAAACAGATCCTGTGGTGGAGCCAGAGCAGCAACTGGGGCCAGCTTTCGCTGTATAGCAGCGATACCGGCAAGCTGTTGCGGCCTGTAACCACGGGTGCGTGGAATGTTGCGCAGATTCTGCTTGTGGATGAAAAAACGGGCGAACTGCTGCTGACCGGCATGGGCCGCGAGCCGGGCGTCGACCCGTACTTCCGCAAGGTGTACGCGACGAACCTGGACGGCAAGGGGATCAAGCTGTTGACGCCGGAGGATGCGGACCACACCGCCGCCGTTTCCGCCGATGGGCAGTACCTGGTGGACAGCTACTCCACGCCGCAGACACCCGCCGTTGCCGTGCTGCGCGACGTTAGCGGCAAGGTGCTGATGCCGCTGGCAAAGGGCGACCTGACGCGGTTGACGGCGATCGGCTGGCAGGCACCGGAAACCTTCCACGTGAAGGCGCACGACGGCACGACGGACGTGTACGGCCTGCTGTTCAAGCCGGCGGATCTGGTTGCTGGTAACAAGTACCCGATCATCAACTACATCTACCCGGGGCCACAGGGTGGGTCGTTCGGACCGCACGGCTTTATGGCTTCCCGCGGCGACAGCAATGCGCTGACGCAGCTTGGGTTTGCCGTCGTGCAGATTGAGGGCATGGGCAATCCCAAGCGCAGCAAGGCCTTTCACGATGCGTACCTGGGAGACATCGGCATCAATGCGGTACCGGATCAGGTGAGCGGCATGAAGGAGCTGGCCGCGCGCTATGCCTGGATCGACATGAGCCGCACTGGCATGTGGGGTCACAGTGGCGGCGGCAATGCGACGGCCGCAACCATGTTCCGCTACCCGGACTTGATCAAGGTCGGCATCTCGGAAAGTGGCAACCACCAGAACCTGGACTACGAGGATGACTGGGATGAAAAGTGGGTGGGCCTGGTGCAGAAGAACGCCGACGGCACCACCAACTACGACAGCCAGGCCAACGCGCAGTACGCCAAGAATCTTACCGGTAAGTTATTGCTGGCACACGGCTTGCTCGACGATAACGTGCCGATGGAAAACACCATGCTGGTGGTGGATGCGCTGGAGAAGGCGAACAAGAATTTCGACCTGCTGGTGTTCCCGCGCGCGCACCATGGTTATGGCGACATGGGTCCGTACATGATGCGGCGGCGATGGGATTACTTTGTGACCAACCTGATGGTCGCGACGCCACCTGCCAGCTTCCTAATGCCGAAGAACCCCGCACCGCCGCCGGGCGTACCGGAGCCGTAACGTACTTTTCTCACGCAGGATGAAGGGCCACTCCTGAAATCGGAGTGGCCCTCCATCCTGCGACGAAAGCAGTTACTCGACGATGCCGCTGGCCGGTGCCTGCACAGTCCATCCGTTTTGTCCCAGTACCATGGTCGCCGTTGCGTTGCTTGCTGCGCCAAGGCGTGTGCGCACGCTGGGAAAGGCGTTCTGCACAATCGCAGCGCGCGCCCAGTCTGCGACATCGCCAACAGTATAGGTGTAGGTCACGGATGTGGACGTGCCCTGCGGGGGATCGCCGCCGGGAGGCGTGCTGGTGATGTTTTCCACCTTGCGCTTGCCGTAGCAGAAGTTGCCGTAGCCGGGCTGGTTCGCGTCCGCCGTCCACAGGCCGCGGCCCTTGTCGCTCAGGTCGTAGTTGTTGACCGACTTGGAGAGGATGATCATCTTCGTCTTCTCCGCGACGGTACGCGTGAGAAGGCCCTGCTGCACCAGAGCGTCATAGCCGGCGGTATCGCTGGCGTCATTGGTGTCTGCCTGTGCGGGGAACTTCTTTTCACTGCTATACAGGCACACGGGATGCGCGTCGTAGTAGCTGTTCAGGCCGCTCTTCAGGTTTGCCGCGTTGTCTGTTGTCTTCTTGCAGCCGGTTACGGCCATCAGGCCTGCCACGGCAACCACTGCCACACTGATCCGGTTCATCTTCATCGTTGATCTCACTCTCGTCGATGCGGTGTTACCGCAGCATCGCAAGCTGTGATGCTTGCGATGCGATACATGCTGTCGCCACGAAAGAAATAGTTTGCCAGACCGAAACTTTCCAGAGGCTTTCTTGTTCGGCTGGGCCGAACGCGTCGGGCCCAATGCGGCCAAGCAACTTTGCACCCACACGTACACTGTTCGCTCGTCTGCCCGTCTCTTGTCACAGAGTTGCTGCAGAGGACTTTTGCCGAGAATGAGTTCCACCGACACACCACCCGCATCCTCACCGCGACCCGCCGCCGACGGGTTGGCGTCTCCCGCGGGGCCGGTGCAGCTTTCCGTTGTGCTGCCCACCTACAACGAGCGGGAGAATGTGCCGGAGTTGATCCACAGGCTTGCCCTGGCACTGGAGGGGCTTCGCTGGGAGGCGATCTTCGTGGATGACGATTCACCTGACGGCACCGCCGAAGCCATTCGCGACTTCGCACGGCAGGACACACGGATTCGGCTGCTGCACCGCATGGGCCGGCGCGGCCTGTCGTCTGCGTGCGTCGAGGGTATTCTTGCCAGCTCTGCGGAATGGGTTGCCGTGATGGATGCCGACGGGCAGCACGACGAAACCGCCCTGCCGCGCATGCTGCAACGGGCACGGCAGGAGTTGCTGGACCTGGTAGTCGGCACGCGTCACGCGGACGGTGGCAGCATGGGCGACTTTGCGCGCGGCCGGGTGCTGCTGAGCCGCCTGGGCGAAAGCGTGAGTCACGCCATCTGCAAGTGCCGCGTGTCGGACCCCATGAGCGGGTTTTTCGTGGCACGCCGCAGCTTTGTGCTGGGCTGTGCGCCGCGGCTGCAACGCGGCGGGTTCAAAATTCTGCTCGACCTGTTTGCCACGGCAGACGCGCCGGTACGCTTTGCAGAGGTAGGTTATACCTTTCGCAGCCGGCGGCATGGCGAAAGCAAGCTCGACGGCAACACGGCCATCGAGTACGCCGCGCTTATCATAAACAAGCTCACGCGCGACCTGCTCCCCGCGCACGCGCTGCTGTTTGCGATGGTGGGCACGGTGGGCGTGGCCATCCATCTCGCCTGCCTTGGCTTGCTGGTCACGTGGCGGCACGAGACGTTTTTCCAGGCGCAGATTGTGGCGACCTATGTTGCCATGACCGCTAACTTCTTTGTGAACAACGCTGTGACATATCGCGATCGCAGCCTGCATGGGGTGCGGCTGCTGAGGGGACTGATCAGCTTTTGGCTGGTGTGCTCGTTCGGCGCGTGGGCTTCGGTCGTATTCGCGCGCGGGCTGTTCAACGCCGGTGCGGCATGGTGGATCGCCGGCATTGCGGGGCTTGCGCTGTCGTCGGGGTGGAACTATTCCATGAGCAACCTGTTTACATGGCAGGCCTCGGCGCGGCACACCCGGCAGCAGGCACACCCGGGCGGCGACCGTGTCGTGCTGCGCGGCTAGACTGCGCCTATGAGTTCGCGCACACGGTTGGTCGTTCTGCTGTTCTGCCTTGCTGTGACGTTGCTGGCGCTGCTGACGCCGGTGGCGCGCATGGTGCGGCACGCGGAGTGGAGCTACAACGAGGGCTGGAATGTGGCCGGTGCCATGCGCCTGTCCGCCGGTGCGTTGAGCAATCCGCAGCTGCCGCGCACGACCCGACCCTCGCCGCTGGCCGGCGGCTGCTGCCAGACGGAGCTGTACCCCGCAGCGTGGGGCTGGACCACCGTGAACTACCCGGTGCTGTCGTTTGCGTTGATGGCTGCGCTGCACCGCGTCACCGGCGAGTACCTTTGGACGGGGCGCGCAGTGTCGCTGCTTTCGCTGATGGCGTGCGCGGTGTTGCTTGCGTCGATCGCGCGGGCGATGGGCGCGACACGATGGGCCGCCTGGCTTACCGGCCTGCTGTGTGTTGCCACGTTTGCGGTGTGCGCGATCGACTACGTCGGCGTGGACGATCCGCAACTGCTGGGGGATACCTGCTTTCTTGCCGCGCTATTCGTCTACGTGCGCGGACGCAGACATGGTGCGCTGCTGCCGACCTACGGCACCGTCGCGCTGGTAGCCGGCATCTTCGTCGTGGCTGGATGCGTGAAGCAGAGCCCCGTCGATGTTCCGCTGGCGGTGCTTGCCGACCTGGTGTTGCTGTCGCGGCGGCGTGCTGGTTGGTTTGCGGCGTGTGGGGTGGTGTTCGGGGTGCTTGCGGGCATGCTCAACCGATACGTGGGGGGACCGTGGTTTGTGCAGGAATTGCTGCTTGGCCGTTTGTATTCGCCGGCCAAGGCTGGAGCGGTGCTGTTGTCGGTGCTCGGCCCCATGCTGGTGCCGCTGGTGCTGGCAGGTTGGGCGGCGTGGCAAGTCCGCCTCGATCCGCGGCGGCGGCTTGCTGGGCTGCTGCTGGTCACTTCGATCGCGGTCGGCGGCTACTTCGGAGGGGGCAGCGGGGTTGCCGGCAATGCGCTGTTCACGGCGCTGTTTGCGATCGTGCTTCTGCTTGGCTTGCTCGTTTCTGACGCTGTTTCGGCCCGCTGTGCGGTGTGGCTGCCGGTGCTGGCGTTTGGCTGGCTGATCGTTCCCGCGCTGGTGCAGTCCATTGCGAATCCTGTGGCGAATCTTCGCGAGGCTGCGGCCTCAGAACGCCGGTTTGCGAAAGCCACAAACCTGCTGCGTCAGCATCCCGGGCCTGCGTTGTGCGAGAGCATGCTGCTGTGCCTGGAAGCGGGCAAGCCCTACGTGTTCGACCCGTTCAATGCGACGCGGCTCATGCTGCAAGGCAGGCTGTCGCAGGCGGCGCTCGTTGCGGACATCGACGCGCACCGCTTCACCGCCATCCAGTTGCATACCGCTATTGCCGGTGGCCACGAACCCGATGAGCTGATGCCTGAACGGTTTCCCGCCCCCGTGTTGCAGGCCATCGATCACAGCTACACCCTGGCGCACGCGGATGCCGACGGCGCAATCTATCTGCCGCGCCGGGCCAACTCGCCTGCAGACGCCGCTTCCCGGTAAAGTGGGGAGCATGGCTGCACTCGTCTCTTCCCAATGGCTCGCGGACCGCATGGGCTCGCCGGAAATCGTTCTGCTCGACGCAACGCTGCCGCCCGTGGGCGTGGTGCCCAAGGTCGACACCCGCGCGCTGTATCTGGAGCAGCACCTGCCGGGCGCGATCTTTTTTGACATCGATGCGCTGTCGGACCACGCCAGCGGCCTGCCGCATACCCTGCCGTCTGCCGAGAGTTTTGCCGCGAGCATGGGTGCGCTTGGCGTGCCATCGAATGCGACGCTCGTCGTGTATGAGCAGGGTGATGTTTTCAGCGCGCCGCGTGCACGCTGGATGCTGCAAACCATGGGCGCGACAGATGTGTACGTGCTGGACGGCGGCCTGCAGGCGTGGCTTGGCGACGGCCTGCCGGTGGAGAGTGGCGAGGTGCACCGCGCGCCGGCGGAGTTCGAGGCCGTGCTGGATTCCTCTGCCGTGACGACCTATGCAGAGCTGCAGAGGAAGCTGGAAGCCCATGCGCAGGTACTGGACGCCCGCTCCGCAGGACGCTTTACCGGCACCGCACCGGAGCCACGACCGGGCCTGAGCAGCGGGCACATGCCGGGCGCCGTGAACATGACATACACCGACCTGGCGGATGGGCAGCGCATGAAGTCCGTCGCCGCGTTGCAGGAAACGTTTGCCGAGCGGCAGGTGGACCTCTACAGTCCCGTGACCGCGACCTGCGGCTCCGGCGTAACGGCGGCCGTTGTCCTGCTGGCAGCGGAGCTGGCCGGCGCCACGGATCTTTCGCTCTACGACGGGTCGTGGGCCGAGTACGCGCAGCAGCCGGATGCGGTGATCATCACGGAGTGATCGCGCTCTTCGGAAGAGCGTTGCACGATGATTTACATGTACTCGCTGCCGTACTGCACGGGAATCTGTGTAAAGGCGATGCGCGTGGGTGCGCTGTCGCGCGCGGCCAGCATGCCGGCGAAGTGCAGCGTGGTGTGGCCGTACTTCAGATTGAGTTTGTCCAAGGTGCGCGATAGTTCGTTGCGGTTGTCCGGGTCGCCGAAGAGCGTCGGTTGGATATCGTTTTCCGGCAGCAGGCGGCTTAGCGTAATACCAACGAAAAACGGCTTGCCGAAGCCCTCGCCGGTCGGCTGTTGCGCCCATAACTTCGTCAGCGTTTCCAGCAGACTAAGCGTGTCCTGGCACTCCGGGAAGCGCGCCTCCATGGCCCAGCCGTCATGCTTAATGCCACTGGTGTGCTGCTTCACCTTGTCGCCCCGCCGCTGCAGGTCTTCACGATTTAATTGGTAGCGCACCGTCAGCGCGAGCGAGCCCGTGCAAAACTTCTCCATGCGCAGCCGCATGCCTGCCTTGTGCAGCAGCTTGTGCGCGACGGCCCACGCACCCTCAGGCGTGCGGTGCTGGGGCCCGAGCACGTGCGAGTGGCCGAGCGATTTCTGCAGCTCGTTCGGCACCGGCGCGCCGTCGTCGCCGGTGTCGTGGCCGCGCAGCCAGTGGTACAGCCGGTCGCCCCACACGCTGTTCCACAGGGCGTGCATGCCGTTGCGATCGAGCGCCAGCAACTGCGGCATGGTCAGAATGCCCTTGCGGTTGAGCATCGCCTCGGTCTTTGCGCCGACACCGGGCAGGTCGCGCAACTCCAGATGGGCGATTGCGCGTGGCAGTTGCGAGGGCAGCAGGCCGATGAGGCCGTCCGGCTTCTGCATATCGCTGGCGATCTTCGCGAGATAGCGGTTAGGTGCCATGCCGATGGAGCAGCGCAGCGTCTCACCCACATCGTCTTTGATGGCCTGCTTGATCTCCAGCGCGATGGCGCGTGCGCGCGGCGGCTGCTGCTCGCGACCGATCAGTTGGCACACCATCTCGTCGATGGACGGCGTGTGCGCCACAGGGCAGCAACGCTCTACCGCCGCGGCGATCTTGTGGCTGAATTCCGCGTAGGTGGAGTGATTCCCTTGGACCAGGATGATGTCCGGGCAGATGACCTTCATGTCGCCGACGCGCGTGCCTGTCTTGATGCCTAGTGCCTTGGCCTCGTAGCTGGCGGCGATGGCAACCGTGGTGTCTGCGAACGTGGGTACCACGGCAAGTGGTTTGCCGCGGTACTCCGGGTGAATCTGCTGCTCCACCGAGGCAAAGAAGCTGTTCAGGTCCACGTGCAGGAAGCCGAAAAAATCTGGCGGTGTGGAGGCGAATTCGCTTTTTGCTGAAGCTGCCATGCTCCCCCACCTGCGGCCTGCCGCACTGCAGATGATATTCGCTCCGTCTTCGCTTTTCCAGCCTGCACTGAACGTAGTGCGACTAGGCCTGCATTGGCGGTAGCTTATCGCCGCGCGTCGGCCCTGATGGCTGCGCCAAGCGCACCGCTTTGCCTGTTGCAGCAGACTTATAGATTGCCTCGATCACGCGCTGATCCTGTAGCCCCTCTTCCCCTGGGGTTCGGGGTGTTTTGCCAGAGCGGACACACTCGGCGAAGTGGTCCATCTCGGTGGCAAACTGGTCCTTATCCGGGATCGATGGTTCGATCGTTTCGTCTTTCTTGTGCTCATCGAGCCGAGAAAACTTCAGCTTTGAGCCATGATAGCCAAACGCCGGACTCATCTCGCCCCAGGCATCGCTACCTTCCAGACGCAGAAAGGTTGACCGGTGCACGTCGTACGCCGTGGTGCACGTCGCAATGAAGCCGCTTGGAAACTTCAACACAAAGCTGCAGTGCGACTCCACTTCCTTGAAGCGAGGATCGTCCTTTGGCTGCAGGGTTGCGCCAAAGACCTCCTCTGGCTCTTCGCCCGAAAGAAAGCGCGCTGCGTTCAGGCAATAGATGCCGACGTCTGGCAGGCAGCCACCACCAGCAAGCGCTCGGTGCAGGCGCCACTGCGTTGGGTCGCCCTCGGCCTGGCTGTTGGTCGACACCATCGACCGCAGCTTGCCGAGCTTGCCATTCTTCACCGCCTCCTCGAGCGTGCGGTTCATTGCCTCATACTGCTGGCGGTACGCGATCATCAGCTTGACGTTGGCGCGCTTGCAGGCGGCGATCATTGCCTCGCAATCGGCAACGCTGGTTGCCATCGGCTTTTCGCACAAAATGTGTTTGCCGATGGCCGCACCGCGCAGCACGAACTCCTTGTGCATACTATTCGGCAGCACGATGTAGATCGCCTCCACATCGGGCATAGTCTTCAGCTTTTCGTAACCGGCATAGTCGGTGATGTGGTCGTCCGCAATGCCGTACTGCGCGGCGATCTTGCGCGCCTTCTCACCGTCACCACTGACCAGCGCAACCGGCTTGCAAAATTTCGACGTCGCAAACGCCGGCAGAATTTGGTCGAGCGACAGGCGGCCCAGGCCGACGATGGCATAGCCCATCCGCTTGCCCGGTGCCTGGAACGGGCCAGGCGTGTGCAGCGGCACCTCGGTCGCGGCGTCGATCTGGCTGAGATGCACCTCGTTCGGCTTCTGCTGCTGGGCGACGGCGGTTGCGCCCATGGCCGTGACAGCGGCAACACCCCCCGCGGCGGTGCGCAAAAAGCTGCGCCGTGAGGTTGTAGCCTGTGCGCCGGAAAGGTCGTCGGTCGTGTTCATGCGTGATGGGATGCACATGCCGACGTCAGGTTCGCCTACCGCCGCGCCGGGTACTCCGCCAGAATGCGCAATCCTCCGCCCACATTCAAAAGTGTCCGGCGCTTTCCGTTCGCGTGCTCAGCCAGCGGCGGGCCAGCCGATCTTCGTGTGCGTGTCGCCGTACCCGGCGTATGCTGAAAGCGATGAAGGGCCAGCCCTACCCCCAGACCGATCGCGATCTGCTGCGCCATGTGGAGCGCGCCGGCGGACGTGCCGGCTACAAGCAACTGGTGCGCGAACTGGGCATGGGCGGCGGTCGAGAACGCCGCCTGCTGCTGGAGCAGCTCGCCAAGATCACCCTGCGGGGTGCCTTGGTTAAATTGGACAAGGAAACCTGGGCACTACCCGCAACCGGCGTGCAGCGGGCCAAGAATGATGCTCGCTCGGCTGAGGCTCAGGGTGGACGAAGAGGGTTCGCCGCGGGCATGCGCGATCGTCAGCGCCAGTCGTTTAAAGGTCGCGAAGACTTAATCGCGGGCAAGCTCAGCCTGCATCGCGACGGCTTCGGCTTTGTGCGGCCGACCGGCTCGGAAGGTGGCAAGGACGACGACATCTTCATCCCGCCGCACGACCTGAACAGCGCCATGCAGGGCGACCAGGTGTTGGTGGATGCCGGCCCACCGACGCGCGAAGGCCGACGCGCCGGGCGCATCGTCCGTGTGCTCACACGACGCAATGCGACGGTCGTCGGCATCTTTCACGCGGCCGGACAGCGCGGCCGAAATCATGATCCGCGGTATGACGATCCACGCCTGCGCGGCTCGTTTGTCACGCCGCTCGATACACGGCTCGGCAACCTCGTTCTCATTCCAGACGATACCGATCTGCCTGTCACGGCCGTCACGCCGCACCGCACGCTGGGCGAGGACGCCATGCACGCGGAGCACACCTGGGACGGCACGCTGGCCGACCTGAGCGGCCTCGCCGTCGACGTGGAAATCACACAGTACGCCAGCGAGCACTCGCCCGCGCTTGGCCGCGTGATCGAAGTGCTTGGCGACCCTGATGCCTTCGGCGTCGACGTGGAAATCGTGATTCGCAAGCACCACCTGCCCCACGTCTTTCCTGCCAATGTGCTGGCCGAAGCGCAGGACGCCGCCAAGTGGAACGTGGCTTCGCTGGAAGACGACGAACTGCTGCTGCGGCGCGACTTTCGCGGCGAGCAAATCGTCACCATCGACGGCGAAACCGCCAAGGACTTTGACGATGCCGTGCTTGCGCGCGTGCTGCCGGATGGCACGTTCGAGTTACAGGTGCACATCGCCGACGTGGCGGAGTACGTGCGCGACGGCAGCACGCTCGACCTCGAAGCGCGGCTGCGTGGTAACTCCGTCTACTTTCCCGATCGTGCGATCCCCATGCTGCCGCAGGAACTGTCGAACGGGGAATGTTCGCTGCGTCCAGACGAGGACCGCCTGGTGCTGTCGTGTGTCGCCCGCATCGACTCGGACGGCAACGTGCTGGGCTACGAGCTGTTCGAAGGCCTCATCCGCTCCGCGCAGCGCATGACCTACACCAACGTGCAGCGCGTGCTGAACGGCGATGTGGAAGCGCGCGAGCAGTTTGCGCCGTTTGTCGGAGACTTTGAGTTGATGCTCGACCTGGCGAAGCGGCTGAACAAAAAACGCGTGCGGCGCGGCTCCATTGACTTTGACCTACCCGAACCGGTCATTGAGTTCGACGAACGCGGTGCCATGAAGGGCGTGGTGCGCAGTGAGCGCGCGTGGGCTAACCGGCTCATCGAGGAGTTCATGCTGTGCGCCAATGAGTGCGTCGCGCGATGGATTGAGAACGCCCGCGTTCCAGGCATCTACCGCATCCACGAGGTGCCGGACGCCAAGCGCATCGCGGACTTTGAAGACCAGGCCGCTGGCTTCGGCTACACGCTTGGCGCAGGCCCGATCACAACACAGAAGTTCACGACGAAGGGTGATCGCCGCGAAGCTTTCCGGCGTAACGAACGGGATCGCGAGCGCGGCAAGACCGGCACACGCACGGCGCGCGGACACGAGGTGACTAGCGGGCCCATCGACATTTCGCCCAAGATGTACCAGCGTCTGACAGCCAAGATCGCGGGTAAGCCGGAAGAGCGCATCCTCAGCTACCTGCTGCTGCGCTCGCTCAAGCAGGCCAAGTATTCCGCCGACAACGAGGGCCACTTCGCGCTGGCCGCGCCGTCGTACACCCACTTCACGTCACCCATTCGCCGCTACCCCGACCTGATCGTGCACCGCATCGTGAAGACGCTGCTGCGCGAGGGGGCAGACCCTCGTGGCGCGGCGGAAGAGACGGCATCGCAAAGTGCCGTGAACCTGCTGGCGCATGAAGCGGTGTTTTCTCCCGACGAGGAAACGCGCGAGTTTGCCGGAGAGGCGGATCAACCGGAAGTCGCACGCGCGGCGAAGCGTCTGCGCACGCGTCTGCAGGCCGATTTTGATGCGCCCTACGAGCACGGCGAACTCGCCGCCATCGGTCAGGAGACCAGCGAAACCGAACGCCGCGCCGCCGACGCTGAACGCGAGTTGATCGAAACGAAAAAGCTCAAGTTTATGGAAGATCGCGTCGGCGAAGACTTTGACGCGATCATCCTGTCCGTGACCAAGTACGGCTTCTTCGTCGAGCTCGGTGAGCTGTTCGTCGAGGGCTTGGTACCGCTGCACACCCTCACCGACGACCGCTACACCTTCCGCGACAACGCACGCGAGATCTGTGGTGCCACCAACGGACGCTGCTACCGGCCGGGTCAGCGCATTCGCGTGCTGCTGGACCGCATCGACCGCGAGAACCGCCGGCTTCAGTTCGCCGTCGTGGAAGAAGCACCCACACCAAAGCCGCGGCGCGCAAAGGCCGCGGCGGAGACCCCGGAGGGCACGCGCCCCTGGGTTTCGCGTACTGCCAAGAAGGCGGCATCTCCCAATGCGACGAGAAGAGCGGCATCTTCGAACGCAAAGCGCCCAGGTAGAGTGAACGCGGAGTCCACTCAGAAGGCACCAGGCACACAGCCCACGCCGGCGAACGATCCATTCGCAAAGTTTCGCGACGGTGCCAAGCGCAAGCCGTCCAACAAAACCCGGCGCGCTGCGGCAATGAAGAAAAAGGGCAAACGCACTTAGGCCCCCTGAACAGGACCGGCCGTTACTTACAGGTGAGTTGGGCCGTTGCGGTCAATGGCTCGGAGTTCGTTCCAAGTGCCGCAGCGCCGGCCGGCAGGGTCGCGGTCAGCGTCACGACGCCTGCCGTTGGGCCGGTGCAGGTGGCGAGTCCATTCGTTGCCGCATCAGCACTGCTGACGCGGCCCGGACCGCGTGGCGGGTAGTACCCCAGGCGCGTGACGGCGTTATAGTCGGGGTTGTCGAAGGCAATGTCGATTTTGCGGAACTTGTTGCGATCGAGGACCGCACCGCTCTCCGGCCGGTCCACCAGCGTGTAGAACGCTGCGCCGTCACGCAGACTGGTGCCGATCTCCGCGTCCACATCGCACCACGACATCGAGAATGACGATGCGCGAGGTGGTACGCACCGTGTAGGTGCCATCCGCAATGCGGGAGGGCTGAGCCGGGGACGAAGTGGCCGGCGCACCGGGCCTTCCCTGCGCTGCTTCAGGCGGCACCGGAGAGGATGTCGCCGCTGGATCGGTAGAGGTCACTGGAGCAGCGGCCTGGGTCTGCGCCACCACTGCCCCACAGGCACAAGAACCAGAAACAACGAATGAATCAAGCAAAGACGCAAAAGCTTCACTGCCGAAACTTTCATGCCAACCCTCATGTCGGTGCCACCCCGGCACTTCGTGGTGTTTTGCTGCGAGCCAATGAACCGCCGTGAGCGGAAGTTTACTCCCCTTTCGTGACAGCCGGTGGAAGAGTCTGCGCCGGAGGCGCCGCCACTGCCGGCAGCACGCGCAGGGCAAGGCGCGGAAAGGTGAAGGAGCCGCCCGCATCGTCAATCACGTTCACCTGGCAGATGTAATCGCCGGGTTTCAGCGCCGTCAGCGGTACGTCAAAGGTGAAGGCAACCGCACCGCGCTCCGGCTCGTTAAGCACGTCGGTCTGCACCACGGGCGTCTCCAGCACCTTTGCGCCGTTCTGCAGGAACTCGATCGAGGTCAGCACGTGGATGCCGCCGGCACCGCCGCGCGCCTTGAGGCCACTCTGCTTTGCCGCGGCCTGCGTCACCTGCGCGGCGGCGGCGTCCTTGCCCAGCTTTGCCGGATCGTACAGCTCGTACAGCAGATACAGGTGACCGTCCTGACGAAAGACGTGCGCGACATTCGGCACAAACTCGCGGCCATCCTGCTGTAGCGGATCAACCGTGGGCGGTGGCCCATTGCGCCGGGGTTGCGCGGCGGCCGCCGTCTGCTGTGAACTCACCACGACGCTCGACAGCTTGATCGCCTGCTTGCGCTGATCGGGCACGTTGATCGTCGTTTCAAACGAACCCATGCTGCCGGTTTCGTTTTCGCGCACGACGAACTTCACCTGGTAGTGCCCGGGTGCGAGCGTAAACTCGGTGCCGTACTGGATGTTGCGCCGCGCCGCGCCCAGGGTGCCGTCAACCGCCAGCTTGACCGTGTCGCGTACGTTGCCGACCACGATGCCCTGCGCGTTCTTCACCTGCGCGGCAATGTCGAGCGTTGCCTTGTCCTGATCTTTCGTGCGCGTGAACGGAATCTGCGACCCCGGCACGATGAGCGCCATGGGCACGCTGTAGCTGTTGGCTGCGAGGCGAAAGTAGAACGCCTCCAAGTACACGGCTACGTCCACCGCGGGCGTGTCGCTGCGCAACTGTTCGGTGAGCGCGGCCTCGCGATCTTCCGTCTTCTGGTGTTGGAAGTCTGCAGGCGCATAGTAGCCGGGGCGATATTCCAGCTTTGCATCCGACCGGTTCAGCTTGATACTCAGCTTGCGAAATGCACCGTCACGGCGCGGGTCGGCCGAACGGAAGCCGAGAATGTAGTACGCCTCGGTGTCATGCTGAATCTGCTGAAATGCCGGGGCGAAATCGTTGGAATCGAGGAACGCCTTGCCACCTGTATCGCTCGCCAGCGTGCTCAGCAGTTCCTGCGAACCGGCGTTGCTGTCGAGCTTTGCCTGCATGCTGGCTCCACTGTAGGCCGCGGTGCCGCGCACGGAACCCTGCGACGCGTCGCCCAGCGGCGGCAGCGCCTGCAGGCCGCGCGTGTCGACGGTGTAAATGGCCATGTTGGCGCGTGCTGCAGCGTTCGTCGCGCTGCGGATGCTTGCCTGGTTTTCAATGCCGCTGCGCGACAGTCCGCCGCTGAAATACAACATGCTCTTGCGCTGATCGACGCGCTCCAGGCTCTTGGCGATGGTCTGGATGGCATACAGTTCGCGGTCCGTATTCAGGTTGTTGTATTCGCTGTCATCCGCGGCAAAGCTGCTTGCATCGTCGGCCGTGGCATCCGTGCTGCCGGTGGTGCCGCCCGCGGAGAGGCCCTGCGAATCGGTGCTGCCGTTGTATTTCGCCACGGCGCGCAGCAGCGCCAGCTTGTCTGCGGTAAAGTCCTGGTCGAGCGACAGCGTGGTGCCGAGGCTGGCGACGGCGACCAGGTCGGCCGATGCCATCTTCTTTTCGATGTAGTCCTTCGCGCCGTCCACCGCGCGGTCGATATCTTCAGGCTGCATGCTTGCCACGTCGAAGAACAGCACGATGAGGCGGTGGTCGCGCAGTTGGTCTGGCGTCGCCCCCAGCGAGCGGTCGAGCATCTGCGCAATCGTGGGTGCCTTCCCGCTAGCGGTCGCTTCGTTCAATCGCGCGGCTTCATCCACCGTTTGAAAGTCGAACGAAGTGATGGCCTGCGGCTTACCATTTTCGAGCACGGTGAAGTCGCTGGCCTTGAGACCGCGTATCGGCTGGCCGGTCTTTTTGTCACGCACCACCACGTTCGTCAGCACGATTTGAGATTGCACCCGCAGCGTGAACGGCGCGGGTGCTGGCTGGTCTTGTGCTTGCGCCTCCACCCCGAAGAGCGCGGCTAAACAAAAGATCGTCGCATACGCGCGTGACGAGCAAACCCTCTTTGTCATCTCGTAGGCGCTCTTCGTCATTCCGTAACGCAGTGAAGGGATCTGCTTCCCGTTCGCGAGACTTCCAAGGTGAAACAGATGCAGATCCCTCCGCTGAGCTGCGAGAGGACAAACGGAATCAAGTATGGCTTTGGCGCAGAGCCATATTTTGATGCATGTCGAAGTATTCCTTAGGCCTGAGATCGAAGGGTGCCGGGTCAAAATCTGTACCTCGCCTGCAGCGTCAGCTTCCGGGGGTTCGCGACGCCTGTCACCTGGCCGAACGTCGCGGAGTTGAGCACCGTATCAAGCCCGCTGTACTGCACGGTGTTGAAGGCGTTCGACGCAGTCACGCGCACCTCAAGATTCTTCGTGTCGCCGAAGCTGACCGTGCGCGACAGCGACGCATCGACGGATACCGTGCCCGGCAGCTCGATGGAATTGCGCGATGCGGTGCCGAACTGCTGCACGCCGTTGACCGTGGCGGGCGCGGCAAAGGCTGCCGTGTTCAGATAATTCCGCAGGTGTCCCGCACCCGCGATCGGCTGCGAAAAGACGCGGTCCGGGCGCAGGGTATAGTTGCCGCCCGTGGCCGCCTGCGACACCGTGTTGGTGTATTGCGGCGTCGCATAGGTACCGGTCGCGAACGTGTAATCGCCGCTGACACTAAAGCCGTCGAGCGCCTTTGCCATGAAGCCGCCGCTGTGAAAAAAAGCACGATTCGGGCCGAACGGCAGCTCCGCGACGAAATTTCCGGTGAGTCGATGCCGCACGTCGAAGCTCGAGTTGCCGAACTCCAGGTCGAGCCGCTGATCGTTTTGCACTACGGTATTGTTGCCGCTGCCGCCGACCGAACTCGCGTTGTCGATGGAGTGGCCGTAAGCATACGTCGCCTGGACTGCCACACCCTTCGACATCCGTTTGCGCAGGTTCACCGTGAGCGCATTGAAGCGGGACTCGGCGACCGAATCCTCAAACGTATAGGCCTGCGAGTTAGTCGTCAGCACATTGGCCGTACGACCCGGCGCGCGCAGCAGGTCGAGGTTCGCACCGTACGACCCGTTGTAATCCACGTTCAGCAGAACGCCCAGACCAAAGGTGTGTTGCACGCCGGCGTTGATCACCTGCACGCGGCCGAGCCGATAATCCTTGTTCACCGCAAAGTTGTTGCTGATCGTTGAACTGCTGCAGTTGAACGCGCTCGTCAGTGTGAACGGCACCTTGCTGGTGGTGCCCGGCGTCGTGATGGTGCCGCACCCTGGGTCGACCTGCGAGGTGACGCTGGCCAGGTTCGTCTGCGTGACGGCGAAGGGCACCTGGTACGACAACGAATTGGCAAAGCTGCCGAACTGCGACGTGTTGTAGCTGATGCCGTAGCCCGCCCGCAACACCGTGTTCTTCACGTACTTCGGCCGGTAGGCCACGCCGATGCGCGGCGAAAACAGCGTACGGTCCGGGTTGACCAGCGAACGCGGAAACTTGCCGGAGTACGGCCCAACTGCCCCCGGCAGCACCGGCGCGACGGCGGAGAAATCGGCGCTGTGATCCAGGTTCACCAACTGGTTGTTGGTTTCGGTGTACGGTGCGAAGTATTCGTAGCGCAGGCCTGCATTGATCGTCAGGTTTGGCAGCACGCGCCAATCGTCAGAGCTGTAGGCGTCAAGCACCGTCTCGCGCAGGTGAATCTTGTTCAAGCCCGCCTGCAGTTTGGCCTGCTGCGGCGCGCCCAGCAGGAAGTCCGCGAAGCTGGAGCCCGTTGGTGTAGACGTGGTGGACGAGGTTCCCGTGCCCGCGCTTGGCGCCTGCGTTGCATAGCCCGTAAAGGCGAACGAGCCGACGACATTGGTGCCGCCGATCACATTGTTCTGCACGCGCCGCAGGTCGAAACCGAAGTTCAAATTGTGCTTCTTGTGATTCCAGCGCACCTGGTCGCCAAAGCTCACGGTTTGCTGCACGCGGTCAGCGGGGTTCGTCTCGTTCAGGCCGATAAAGTTCGTCAGGCCGACGGTCGGCACGCCGTTGTAAAAACCTGGCGTGATGATTTGCGGCTTGGGAATGTTGAGGCCGCTGCCGGGATCAACCGGACCGCCGGTGAACAGGTTCGACGTATCGGCGTGCGATCGGTTCCACGTGATGGACGCGTTGTTGTTGAGCCGTCCGTAGCCGATGGCGTAGCCCACGCCCAGGTTCAGCCCATCGCTCAGGCTCTTGCCGTCCAACTGGGGAGAAAAGTTGCGCAGGTCGCTGGCGTTGTGGCTGTAGCTGAAGTTGGCGTTGGCGTTCTGACGCAGAGTCTTGGGAGCGTTCTGCCGGTTGCCGCGTCCGCCGCCACCCCCACCAAAACCGCCAAACCCACCGCCGGGTCTGCTCGCACCAAAGTTGCGGACAAAGCGTGATGCGAGCTGCACTGTGTGCTGGCCGGCCGTCGCGATGCGCTGGTAATTGTAGTTTTGCGCGGTCGGCGTCACACCGGTGGTGGCCTGGTTGGCGTCGGGATAAAAGCTGAGCAATGCCTGCGCCTGCGCGCTGAGCCGGGCCTGGGGAATGATGTTGCCGGCGAACGGCAGGCCTGTCAGCGGGTCGTAGATGGTGATTGGGGTCACGACGCCGTTCACCGTGCGCGTGAAGCCGCTGAAGTCGCCGCGCCGCTGCGCATCGGTCGGCACGGTGCCGTACAGGTTAATGGGGTTGGTGTTGCGCGACTCCGTCAGGTTGATGAACGCAAACTGCTTGGTACTGGGCTTGAACAGACCCGGGATGTAGGGTGATCCGGTGAGGTTCAGACCAAAGCGATTTTGGCTGTACGCGGGTCGCACCGCGTTGCCGGTGAGTGAAAATTGCGTTGCATCCAACGCACCATTGCCGCCGCCGTAGAACAGGTTGCCGTGGACCTGTGTGGGGTTGAAGTTGCGAAATCCGCCGCCGCCAGGCCCACCGAACCTGCCGCCGCCAAATCCACCACCCCCACCGGGGCCGCTCATCATCCCGCCGATCAGACCGACGACGGCGTTCGCCACCTCGGCTTGCTGGCCGCCATTGCGGCGTGCCTCGGCGATGGCGTTTTCTACCCGCTCACGCACCTCGTCTTCGTTAAAGCCTGCAAGGCCGTTCGTCTGGCCCGCCTGTCCGCTCACCGCAACCGCATCGCTGCCGCTGGCCGCGCTGTCACTTAAGCCGCCGAGCGACGGCAACGCCGCACCGCTGTTGGCGGACGCCTCCGACGCGCTCGCGGCGTCCGTGCCGCCCGCCGTCAGCGACTGCAGGCCGCGTCGGAGCGCCTGTGCCTGCGTGCCGCTCAGGCCCAGCGCACTCGCGGCTTCGGCAACATCCGCACCACCTGACGCTGCGGTGCGCGCCGCAACCCGCGAGGCAAGCTCGAGGGAAAAATCTGCTTTGCCCGCGTGCTGCGTCGCGTTGAGCAAGACCTCCGCCGTGGCCGGTGCGAACGCGGCAAATTCGGTGCGCAGCACATAGCGACCGTTGCGTGGGATGAGCAGGCGAAACGCGCCTTGAATATCGGTTGCCGCGGCGTATTTCTTTCCCGTCAGCGTGTTGGTCGCGGTAATAGTCACGCCCGGCAGTGGTGTTCCAGCGATGGACCTGCCCTGCGCATCGGTCGCCAACGCGGCGACACTCCCGGTAACGATGCCGCCCTGTGCCTCCGTGGCCGGCACTGACGCGACCGGCGACTGGGTGGAGGACACAGCCTGCGCCTGCGCATGCGCCGCCGCAATCGGCATGCCGGCAAGCGCAAACACCAGGGCTGCGGTTTGGCGTCGAGGCAAAATCTACTCCAATGGGAAGAGAGATGGGGAAACTGAGCGTTAGACGTTGCCCTGCGCGGCGTAGTTTCGCGTGCGTGGAAGCGAACCGCGCGGCCGCTTCATCCAATGCACGATGCCTGAATTACCGGAAGTGGAAACAGTCGCAAACGGCGTGGACGCGCGCGTCCGTGGACAACGAATCGAGCGCGTGACGCTTGGCACCAAGCCGGAGCCGTTCAAGTCACCCGTCGCGGTCATTGAGGAAACGCTGACCGGCGCACGCATCGCGCGGGTACACCGCGTGGGCAAGACGATCGTGATGGATGTGGAACGCAGCGACCGCACGACGGCGCAGGCCACCATTCACCTGGGCATGACCGGCCGCCTGCTCGTCTCGCAGGCCGACGTCCCCGTCCCGCCGCACACCCACGCCACGCTGCACCTGCAGGACGGCCGCGAGGTGCGGTTCGTCGATCCGCGTCGGTTCGGTCGGGTCGGCATCGTCGCGGAAAACGAGCACTACGACGGGCCAGGTGCGGAACCGCTGACCATTACCCCGGCGGCCTTTACCGCCCTGTTTGCCGGTCGCAAAACGCCGGTAAAAGCCGCCCTGCTCAACCAGTCGCTGCTGCACGGTGTTGGCAACATTTACGCGGATGAAAGCCTCTTCCGTGCCGGCATTCGCCCCCGTCGCCACGCAGGGAAACTTACCCGCGCGCAACTCCTGCGCCTGCACGGCGCGCTGCAAACCGTACTGAAACAGGCGATCGAACTCGGTGGGTCGTCCGTGAGTGACTATGTGGACGCCGACGGTGTGCGGGGCTTTTTTCAGCTGGAACACCGCGTGTATAGCCGCACAGGCCAGCCCTGCAAAGAATGCGCCACACCCATTGAACGCATCATCGTGGGCGGCCGCTCCACCCACTTCTGCCGTACCTGCCAGAAGTAGGCCTTACTCTTCCTTGAACGCGCGGCGAGGCTTCTCCGGCTTGTTCAGTAGCGATTTCAACCTGCGGGCCGCGCCAAATTCCTGAAGCGTGTTCTGGACGAATTGCGCTGTGCCTTCGATGGTGAGGTCCGTCAGTCCAGCTTCATGCGGCGTCACGAAGATCTGCGGCAGCGTCAACAGGGGGTTTGCCGGATCGACCGGTTCCTTCTCCAGCACATCCAGGCCTGCGCCGGCCAGATGGCCGCTTTTGACCGCGTCGTACAGGGCCGCTTCGTCCACCAGGGAGCCGCGCGCGATATTCACAAGCACGGCGCCCGGCTTCATGGCGGCAAACGTCTTCGCGTTGAACATGTGCCGGTTCTCGGCAGTTGCGCGGATGCACAGCACCACGAAATCCGCCTCGTCAAGCGCGTCGTCGATCCGATCGAGCGGCCGCGTCGGAATCTGTTTTGGCGCGGTGAGCGGTGCGCGGTCGACGCCGATTGTTCGTACGCCAAAGGTGACCAGGCGCTGGGCGATCTTGTCGCCGATGCTGCCGACACCCACAATGCAGACGGTCTTGCCCAGCAGGGACGCTGCATCGCCCGGCTTTTTCATCGACTGGTCGCGGATGGACGCAAGCTGTGTGCCCAGGCGACGCGCCGCCGCCAGCAGCAACAGCACCGCGTACTCGGCAACGGAATCCCCATTGCCGGTCACATCCGCTGGGGCATAAGCCACCCAGATGCCGAGCTCTGTCGCCGCCTCGACGTCTACCGTCTCGTAACCGTCACTCAGGGTTTGGATCAGCGCCAGGCCGGGAAGCGCCTGCATCGTTTCGCGCGTCACCGGCCCCATCGCGAGCAGCACATCCACCGGTTCCAGCGGAGCTTCTTCCCCAGGCTGCCACGAGATCACCTTGTGACCCTGAAGCAAGTGCTGTATTTGCCGCAACATACGGTCGGTGTAGTCGTTCTTCGGTGCAGTCACAACCACGTTCATCGGAAACTCCTTCGGCATGGTGGCCTATAAATTTCGATGCACATGGCGACCATAGAACGACCTACTTCGGCGTCGTCGATGCGCCCGGCACATAACTTTCCTTTTGTTTTTTGCCCGTGGGGTCCAGCGGCTCACTCTCATCTTCAACCGGCGCTGTCGCGGCAACACGCCTCGGGCGCGCGAACGGCTGCTTCAGCCCAGCTTCGGCGGCGCTCCGCACGTCAGGACCGGTACCCGGAATGGCAGCCGCCGCCTGGTACTCCGCCAGAGCTTTTTCGCGGTCCGGCTGTGCCAGTGCGGAGTCGTACATGCGTCCCAGGTACACATGCGCCCAGGCAAGCGTGCGTGCGTTGTCGCGGGTGTCCGCCTTGCCCGTGGCGGTGATGCTACTGAACAAGTCGAATGCCTTTTGCGCGTCGCCCTCCATCAGGTCCACGCGTGCCAGCACGTACTTCGCCTCGATGGATGCCGGTTTCGCAATAAGTTCCTTGTTCGCCAGGTCTTCCGCACCCGCGCGGTCGCCGCGCTGCAGCAGCAATTCCGCCTGATCCATGGTGCTGAGCAAACGCGGTAACGCACGGCCCCGCTGCGTTCGACCGCCGCTGCCCACCAGCTCGGGGCTACCCTCGGCAAAATACGGAATCTTCTTTGCGCGCGACACCTCGAACGGCACATCCATGCCGTACACAAGTTCGCCCATGTTGTCCTTGAGGCTGATGCCTTCGCGATCGCTCAGTGCCAGCTTGTCGTAGAAGGAACTGGTCAGCACCCATCCGGACCGCATGCTCGCTACGACCTGCTTGCGGCGCACCTCTTCGGCGCGGCGTTCGTAGTCTGCCATCGCCGCAACGTCACCCGCCGCATCCAGGCGCGCCTTGCTGTTCACGGTGCGCGTCGGTTTCGCAAAGCCTACATCCATGGTGCGCGCCTCGATCGCCTGGATCAGGCACTCGGTCGTGAACGCGACGATGTCATTCTTGTAGACAAAATCGATCGGTGCTTCCTGCACCGTTTTTAAAATTGGCAGCAGGCGACTGGTTGCCGACGCACGCGCGTAGATGATGGGGTCGATCTCATACAGTAGGTACACGTGGCGCAACTCATCCAGCCGGATGCCCGCATTGCGCGTCTCTGCACTCGCCGGCGAGGCCGAAGTCACCACGTAGTAGTCGTTGCCATAGATGCGCGCGTTGACCGCTTCCGGGCTCAACATCGGCTCCAGTAGTACCAGGAAACGGCGGCCGTCGTAGCTGGACGCGGGCTGGTGCAGGTAGACATTCGTCTCCAGCAACATGCGCGTCACGCTGTCGTGCACCTGGTTCACGGCCGCGTCGTAGTCCGCATGATGCCGCACCCAAATCGCATGCAGATGCACGGCCTCCGCGAACGTCTTGAGCAGTGGCAGCACATTGACCACGTTCAGCGCATCGGGCGGCATTTCGTTTTCGGGAAACGACAGCTGCAGCTCCGGCGGGGGCGTGAGAAACAATGCAAGCGACACGAACTGCGCCAGGTTTTGCGAGCCCTTTAACTGGTGCGCAGCAACATACTCGCACAGCGCACGCTTCGCGGGGATGCCACCTTCGCTCGTCGCCACCTGCTCGTCAATCTCATGGCGAATCGCCGCACGCACCGGCAGCGAGCGATCAAGACCCGCATCGTAGCCGCAGGTGTTCAGCGCCGCCGCAACCGTAAACATCTGCTCACTCGTCTCCAGCGTGACGGCCGAGCCGGCAGCCTCCACCCCGCGACGCGGCGCAACGGGCGCGCTGCTACTGGAAGACGACGACACCTGCGCCGCAGCCTGCGACGAAGCAAACGGCAGAACGGAGAGCGACGCCACCAGCAGCGCACGAAACTGCAACGAAACTAAAACATTCACAGGAATTGGACGACCATGGGCCAGGTTTGGCAAACGAGGCTGAGTGTACCGTGTTCTCCTGCTCCGTGGAAACGCGGCGCACGCACGAGCAGCCGCACGCCGCGAACGCTACGCCGGAATACTCTCGGCTGACGCAGGCTCCACAATCTCGCGTGCATTGCGTTGCGCGCGATACTTGCCTGCCTCCTCATACGCTTTGAGTCGCGACCGCATGATGCCACCCAGCGGCTGGTGCGCTGCGAGCGCATGCCACGGGCTGAAGCTCAACTGCTCGTCCACAAACAGCTGCCGCGCATCGGAATACGAGTCCTGCGCCGGCACAACGATGCGCGCCACTGTCTGCCATGGGCTTTTATCCTCCGGCCATTCCTTGTCAGCGTGCTCGATGGGAAAGTCGCGATCCTTGTCGTCGATCGCACCCTCGTCCAGTGCCAGCTGCACCTTCACGTCCCACGTGCCGCCCTCGTGCCGGAAGAACTTTTTGATCTCCAGCTCGAGCGCGTTGTAGTCCTCGCTCAGGTCGATGCCCTTGCCGGTCAACTCCTTCAATTCTTCAGAACCCGGCGCGAACCCGATCTTCGCGATGTAGTCGCCGAAACGCAGGGGAGATACCGTCGAAAAGCTTTCGCCCAGTGGGTGAACCGCCGCCGCGCCCATGCCTTCCAGCGTTGCCGACGGCAGATGCACCGCCTTCAACACGGCGTTCGTCGCACGCGCCGCGACTGACACCACATGCTTCACCTCTTCGGGCGTGGTCAGGGTCTTGTCGAACAGCTTGATTCCCTTTAGAAATCCCGCCGGATCGGGCGCCGTAAACGCATTCGCGTTGATGCAGACAAAGTCCTGCGTCGGCTTGCCTGCATGGTTTGGCACCTTGTCGCCGTCAACGCCAAGTACTTTCAACGCGAGGCCGCGCGGGCTGGATACGTTGTCCGCCAGCATGTCACCGGGGTTGGTGCTGAAGCGCATGACGATGGGGTACGACGCGGTCTGCGCGAACAGCCCCTGCCGCAGGTGCTCCGGCAGACCGGGCAGAACCTCAAGCGTGCCCAACAGCACACCGTGCGATTTGGCGTGAACGGGCCGGTACGCGTGGCGATAGCGGCTGGCCATGGTCCGGGTAATGTGCTGCATGGTGCGCGAGAGCTCGTCGAAGATAACGGCTTCATCTGGCGCGGGCTGCTCAACACTGAGGCTGTAGGGACGGTAAGCAGGCGTGGCTTCAGGCATGAAGCGATTGGATGCGAAAACTCGCACTGACGCAACGCTTACATCGCCTGGCAGACAGGACCCCATGCTGCCGCGAACGCGGAACACTTTGATTCAAATTGCTGAAAGGGAGGGTTGGTGGACCTGATCGGGATCGAACCGATGACCTCTTCCATGCCATGGAAGCGCGCTCCCAGCTGCGCCACAGGCCCACTGCGATTAGTTTCGCCGGTTTAGCGAACGAAGTCAATTGCCGTGCGACGGCTTTTTCGCCGCACGGCTTGCCTGTCAGCGCCAGTAGCCCTCGCGCCAGTAATAGCCGCGCGGCGAATGCGCCCATCGACCCTGCACGTAGAATGCATGCGGCCGCGGCGGTGCCAGGTACTCCCCGGGCACCCACACGTACCGGTTGCCATCCCACCGGTTATAGCCACCACGCCACGCATACCCCGCACCCGGAGCGATCGGACGGCGCTCAACCAGGGGCCGCGGCGGCCCCACATGCACGTACACCTGCGCCCCGGCAAGCGCGGGCGCAACCGAGCACAGACCAGCAGCAAGTAACGAAACCTTCAGCAAATTGCGCATAGCACACCTCTGAGTTCAAGTCTGGAAGAGCACCCGGCCTGCCGCGGATCAACCTGGATCGAACCACTGCGAACGGTCTGCCCACCATCCCCCGGCTGAACCGGCGAATGGCTGAAAGAACACGTACGCGTGGCGTTGGTTGCGGTGGACGGCGCACAAACAAATCGCAGCGGTCTGCCGCCCACGGTGCAGCCGGGAACAAAAGTACCCCACTTCGGTGTCTATCTTGGGGAGTGAGCGAGAGCACTCCGACACCGCCGGCGGTGACGCACTTCGACGACAACCAGCCAAATGGCAGCCACGAACGGTTGCCGCACACCGCGCACCGCCGTACTGTGGAAAGGAGCAATCCGTGGGAGCAACGCTCGTGCACGACTTTGGCCACACCCTCGCCGCCGGTATTGCCGATCCGCTGCGCACGCAGGCGGCTGCGGACATGCGCGCGGAAGACATTGCCTTCGTGACCGCGCTGCAGGCCGGCTCCGAGCAGGCGTTTGCCCAGCTCATCGCCCAGTACAGCGCGCCGCTCTACTCCGTGATTGCGCGCTCGCTGCCCAACCCGGCCGACGCCGCCGACATCACGCAGGAAGTCTTCATCAAGATCTTCCGCTCCATTGGCACTTTCCACGGCGACTCGAGCCTGCGTACCTGGATTTACCGCATCGCGCTGCATGAATCGTCCAACAGCCGCCGCTGGTGGTCGCGCCACAAAAAGCAGGAAGTCACCATCGACGGCGATGCCGGCGACGAGCGCGACGATACCTACTTTCCCCTGCGCGATACGCTCGCCGACACCCGCGACTCGCCCTACGACCACGCCGAGCAGGCGCAACTGCGGACCACCGTGGAGGCCGCGCTGCACGAAGTTCCGGAAGCGTTCCGCACCGTCGTCATCCTGCGCGAGATCGAGGGCATGGCCTACGACGAAATTGCCGTCATCCTGAACATCAATATCGGTACGGTGAAAAGCCGCCTGTTGCGCGGTCGAGCGTCGCTGCGCACCCTGCTCGCCGCGCGTTTGCCGGAGTTTGCCGGCCATGCCGCACCGCCGCGTCCCATTTCAGGAACGCGACGTACCGCGCCGCGTCAGTCTTCTATTGCCACCGCGGATGCAAACGCATCCAATAGACCCACAGGGGAGCAGATCTGATGAGCCTTTCATTCCATAACTCGTTCGCCAGACTGCGCGCCTGCCGCGCAGAAAGCAGCGCCGCTGCGGCGGAACGCCAGGTCCTGCAGATGGAGGAGACGACCGCCGAGCGGGTTACGACCGATCGCGCTCTGCATGCCCTTGCACCTGTCGCCGCGCCCACCGACCTGCAGCTCCGTCTCCGCCTTGCCGTCTCACATGAGCGCGTGCGTGCTGAACGCCGCATCACCGGTCGCATCGCTCACCGCCTGCACCTGCTGCGCGAAAACACGCTCCGGACCTTCGCCGTGCAGGGAACGGTTGCCGCCATCGCTTTCCTTATGCTCGTCGGTGTTGCCGCACGGCTTGGTGCCGTTGCCCCCGGCCAGACGGTCGAGGCGAACGACATTCCTCTCATCGGCTTCTCGTCGCCGCATTACCTGTACTCCAGTTCCGGCCTGCATCAGCCTGTCGCTTCATCCGACGAGACACCGGTCATCGTCGAGGCCAGGGTCAACGACACAGGCCGCGTCTATGACTACCGCGTCGTCTCCGGCACGCTCGACGCCGCCAGTGTGCTCGCCTTGCGAGAACGGATGCTGAGCGGTGTCTTCCGACCGGCGCGCATTCTGGGCGAACCCGTTCGGGGCCGCGCCGTGCTCACCTTCGCCGACGTGGAAGTACATGGCTAGCGTCTCCCCGCGCAAAACGTGCCCGCCCGTTGCCGTCTGCTCTTAGTCTTGAAGAGATGACGTCTCCCCGCGATTGCCGCCCATGAACGATCTGTGGGAGCAACTACGCCTGTTCAAGTGGAATACCTCGGAACCGCTGCACGCGGTGTTGTGCCTGCCCGGCGTCGCGTTGCCGCTGATTGTTGGCGTCGCGCTCGGTTACCCCGGTACCGGCGTGCTGATGGCCGGCGGCGCGCAGGCGGTAGGCTTCGGCTCGTTCCAGCAGCCGCTGTACCGCCGGTCCGGCCCCATGATCGCCGCCACCATCGGGATTGCCGTGTCCGCCCTGGTCGGCGCACTATGTCGCGACAACACGGCGCTTTTGCTGCTCGCCACGTTGGCCTGGGCACTGATGTATGGCATGTCGAACAGCATCAGCAGTGCGGCCGGGTGGGTCGGCCAGCAGTGCTGCGTCTTCCTTATCATCTCGTCGGCAGCGCTCTCCGCTCCAGGCACCACGCATGACCTGGTGTACAGCGCGCTTCTGCGTGGAGCCGGTGTGCTTGCCGGGGGCGCGCTGCAAACCGTGCTTCTGCTGCTGTTGCGGCAGAGATTCCCGCAGGCGCAAACGCAGTTCAGCTCGCCGGACTTCGACCCCACCCACTTCAGCCGCGTCTTTCTGCGCGAGCAGGTCCAGTGGGGTTCGCCGGCGCTGCAATATTCCCTGCGCGTGGCTACCACCGCCCTGATTGCGGTCGCCGTCTACCGCCACTTCAACTTCCCCAACGGCTACTGGATCGGCATGACGGCCGTGCTCATTCCCAAGCCCGAGTGGACCTCCACCGCTGCACGCTCCGTACTACGGTCGGCCGGTACCCTGCTTGGCGCGCTGGTGTGCACGCTTGTCGTGGTCGCCTTCCACCCGCACGGGGAGGTGCTCACCGCGCTCGTGCTGCTGTTTCTGTTCCTTAGCTACCTGCTGACGAACGTCAACTACGGTGCGTTCGCAACGGTACTTACCGGGTACATCTGCTTTTTGCTGGCGATCGTGCACATGCCCGCGCACGACGTGTTGCAACGCCGCGTGCTTGCCACGCTTACCGGCAGCCTGATCGCGATCGCCGTCCACATGGCGTTCATCGCTGCGCGGCACCTGCTCGGCATCGCCACGCCGCATCTGCACACGCTGGAAGAGCGACTCGGCCTTCACCCCCACGGCGAGCGCACCAACAGCAGCCTGTAAGCTGCGTTACATGCCGCCGGAGCCGATGTCCGCCGTCTTGTTTTCCCGGCTCAGATAGAACCCGATCGCCTCGTCCAGACGGCCCTGCGCTTCCAGCACGAAATCGATCAGGTCGCGCCCCGCGCCGTGGCCGCCCGCCGTCGGCGTCACCCAGTGGGCCTCGCGCTTCACCTGCTCGCGCGCGTTCCACGTGGCCACCGCAAAACCCACTTGGCGCATAGGCGGCAGGTCGATAATGTCGTCCCCCGCGTACGCAAGTTCTTCCAGCGATACGCCCTCGGCACTCGCAATCTCTGCCAACGCCTCGGTCTTGTAATGCACGCCCATGTACACGTGGTCGACCTTCAAGTCGCGCATGCGCACTGCCACGGTGTCGCTGGTCCGCTTGGTGATGACGCCGAAGCGCAACCCCGCCGCGCGCCCAATCGCGATGCCCAGCCCGTCGTGCGCGGCAAATCCCTTCGTCTCTACCGCAGTAATGTTGCCACTTTTATCGTGCCCAGTCGGAATGAAGAACAGCTTGCCGTCCGTCAGCACGCCATCCACGTCAAACACGATTACCTTCACCCGCCGCGCGCGGTCTTCTGCAGTCAACTCGTCCATGCCGTCCATCATCGCAGACCCGCCGGCACCGGGCCGGATTCCCTGCACCGGAAGTGAGGCGAAGAAGCGGCGAATGGACGCGCTAAAATCATCGCATGGCCACCGCCACGATGTTGCCATCGTCCCCTTCCACGAACAGCGAAGAGCATGCCCTTGCCTGGGCGCATCCCGTCGTGCGTGCGTGGTTCCGGGACAAATTCGGCTCCGCGACCGAGCCGCAGATTGAGGGCTGGCCCGCCATTGTGCGTGGCGAGCCGACGCTCATCTCCGCGCCCACCGGCTCCGGCAAAACGCTCGCGGCTTTTCTCGTCGCCATCGACCGGCTCGTCACCGAAGCCATCGAGGGCCGCCTCAGCCCGTACACACAAGTCGTCTACGTCTCGCCGCTAAAGGCGCTGTCGAATGATGTCCAGAAAAACCTCGAAGCGCCCCTCGCTGAAATCCTCCAACTCGCACTCGAACAGGGCTATCTCGTCCCGCAGATCCGCACCGGCGTGCGCACTGGCGACACCCTGCCCCGTGAGCGCGTGGCCATGCTCAAGACGCCACCGCACATTCTCGTCACCACGCCGGAATCGCTCTACCTGCTGCTGACCAGCGCCAAGGCGCGCGAGAACCTGCGCTGCGTGCACACCGTGATCGTCGACGAAATCCACGCCATGGCCGACGACAAGCGCGGCGCGCACCTCGCCCTGACGCTAGAGCGCCTGGACGCCCTCGTCACCGGCGAAAACCGTCTTACCCCCGCCGCCATGCTCACCGGCCTCTCGCAGCCGCCGCAGCGCATTGGCCTGTCCGCCACGCAGAATCCCATCGAGCTCGTTGCGGACTTCCTCACCGGCGTCACCGACCGGCGAGCCACCATCGTCCAGGTCGGTACCTGCCGCACGCTCGATCTCGGCATCGAAATTCCCAGCAGCGAGCTCTCCTCCGTGTGCGATAGCAAGATGTGGATCGAGATCTTCGACCGCATCGCCGACCTGTGTCGCGCACACAAATCCACCCTTGTCTTCGTCAACACGCGGCGTATGGTCGAGCGCCTGTGCGGCGCGCTGGCCGAGCGCCTCGGCACGGAGAACGTCGCCGCGCACCATGGCTCGCTTTCCCGCTCACTTCGCCTGGACGCAGAGCAGCGCCTCAAGGCTGGCGAGATTCAGTGCCTCGTCGCCACCGCATCGCTCGAACTGGGTATCGATATCGGTGCGGTCGACCTCGTCATCCAGCTCAACAGCACGCGCGCCGTCGCAACCGCCATGCAGCGTGTGGGCCGTGCGGGCCACTGGCGGGGCGCCATCCCCAAGGGCCGCTTCTTCGCCACCACGCGCGATGACCTGCTGGAGATGGCCGCGCTCGTTCAGGCCATGCGCACCGGCTCGCTCGACCGGCTTGAAATCCCGCCGCAACCGCTGGACATTCTCATGCAGCAAATGGTCGCCGCGTGCGCCGCCGAGCCGTGGGAAGAGGACGCGCTTTACTCCCTCGTCACCCGCGCCTACCCCTACCGCAATCTCACCCGCGCGGAGTTCGACGAACTCGTCACCCTGCTGCACACCGGCATTGAAAACAGCCGCGGCCGCTATGGCGCGTACCTGCTGCGTGACGGCGTTGCCGGCCATCTGCACCCTCGCCGCGGTGCGCGCATGACCGCCATCGGCAACGGTGGAGCAATCCCGGACACCGCCATCTTCCAGGTCGTCCTGCAGCCCGAAGGTGTCACCATCGCCACGCTCGACGAGCACTACGCCATCGACAGCGGCCCCGGTGACGTCATCCAGCTGGGCAACGCCAGCTGGCGCATCCTGATGGTGGAAAAAGAAGGTCGTGTGCTGGTGGAAGACGCCCACGGCGCGCCGCCCAACGTGCCCTTCTGGGCGGGCGAAGCACCGCAGCGCACCGACGTTCTCTCGGATTTCGTCGGCGTTCTGCGCAACGAAATCCGCGCACGTACGCGGGGCATCCACCACGAGCGCGTCGACCTCGAAGACCCGCAGGTCAACGACGCCGCCGCATGGCTCATGGATGAGTGCTGCATCTCCGAATCCGCAGCGCAACAGCTGCTGCAATACATCGTCAGCGGCTGCGCGGTGCTTGGCGCCGTGCCGACGAAGCAGCGCATCATCGCCGAGCGCTTTTTCGACGAGGGCGGCGGCATGCAGCTCATCCTGCACGCGCCCTTCGGCGGCCGCATCAATCGAGCCTGGGGCCTGGCGCTGCGCAAGCGGTTCTGCCGCGGCTTCAACTACGAGCTGCAGGCCGCCGCCACCGACAACGGCATCAACATCTGCCTTGCGGAGCAGCACAGCTTCCCGCTCTCCGACGTCTTCCACTACCTGACCGACAACACCGCAAAGGAGCTGCTGGAGCAAGCTGCCATCGCCTCGCCCATCTTCAAAACACGCTGGCGCTGGGCGGCCAACCGTTCCCTGCAGCTGCTGCGTTTCTCCAAGGGCAAACGCGTCGCACCGCAGATTCAGCGCACCCGCGGCGAAGATCTGCTCGCGTCCGTCTTTCCGCAAGCTGCCGCGTGCTTTGAGACCATCGTCGGCGACATCGAAATCCCTAACCACCCGCTCGTGCGCGAAGTCATGCAGGATGTGTTGCAGGAGGCCATGGACCTCGATGGCCTGCTCGCCGTTCTGCGCGGCATCGACGACGGCTCCATCGAGTGCATCGCTGTCGACACGCCCGTACCGTCGCAGTTTTCGCACGAACTGCTGAACGCGAATCAGAACGCTTTTCTCGACGACGCTGATCTCGAAGAGCGCCGCGCAAGAGCCGTCTCCCTGCGCCGAACCATCCCCGACTCCGTCCTCGGCGAAGCCGGCCGCCTCGACCCACGTGCCATCCTGCAGGCACGCTGCGAAGTCTGGCCCGATCTACGCGATGAGCACGAACTGCACGACCTGCTCTTCGGCTGCCTTGCTCTGCCGGTCGCGCTGTTCGTGGAACAAGGAAGTGGTCCGGATATAGGGAACAGGCAACAGGGCTCAGCTAACAGCGAACCCGCAAGCAGCGGGCAACAGGGTTCGGATGGCAGCGAACATGCCGATCAACTACGCGCGCATCGCGAACACGCAGCCCGTCACTGGCCGCTTTTCTTTCAGCGCCTTCAGTCCCGAGGCCGCGCCCACGCCGTCCAGCTTGGCGATGCCCTGCACTGGGTAGCGACCGAACGCCTCGACCACGTCCGCCTGCTCGCCTCCATCGCAACGCCATGCGCCTCCGCAATCGCAGCGCCGCCAACATCTTCCTCAAGCTCAACGGAGACCCCAGACAATCCAATCCAAACCCCGGGTGCCCCACCTTCAACGCGCTCGACACCGCTTGAACCAGCACAGACCCTAAGCAGGTTTAAGGAGGGTCCGGACCACGACAAAACTTCGTCCTCCCACCACGAGCCGTTATCTGGGCACCACGAATCTTTGTCATCCCGCAGCGAAGCGGAGGGATCTGCTTTCCTCGCTGCTCCCAACCAGTCTTCTGGCGCACTGCCGCCAACAAACCCCACCGAATCCGATTCCAAGACCCCAACCACCGACGAAGCCCTCCGCCTGCTCACCCAAGGCTACCTCCAGCTCCTCGGCCCCACCACCGCGCACGAAATTGCAGCCCTCGCCGGCCTTGTGCCCCGCGCCATCTTCCAGCAGCTCGTAGCGATTGAAATGCAGGGCCTCGCCCTCCGCGGCATGTTCGAACACGAGAAAACCGACGAGGACCCGCACATCGAGTGGTGCGAACGCCGCATCCTGCAGCGCGTGCATCGCCTCACCCTGGGCGCGCTGCGCAAGCAGGTGGAAGCCGTGCCACCCGCCACGTACATGCGCTGGCTGCTGCGCTGGCAGCACCTCGCGAAGGATGCCCAGCTTACCGGCGAAGAGGGCGTGCTCGATGCGCTGCTGCAGCTCGAAGGCTTCGAAGCCCCCGCCGTCGAGTGGGAGCGCAGCCTCCTTCCATCGCGCGTGCGCGACTACGAGCCGCTTTTCCTCGACGCACTGTGCCTGAGCGGTGCTGTGGGCTGGGGCCGCATCTCGCCGCACCCGGCCTGGGCCGCCGGCGACGGCGCCGCACCCCGCCGCGTCATCCCCACCAACATGGCGCCGATCACGTTCTACGTGCGCGAATCCGCCGACTGGCTCGCCGCCGCCATGGATTCAAAATGCGTGGAGGACTCTAAGCTGCAAGCCGCCCTCTCTCCGGAAGCCCTGCAGATTCGCGACACCCTGCAGCAGCGCGGTGCCTGCTTCACCGGTGACCTGCAACGCCTGTGCACGCTCACCAAGCCGCAGGTGCAAACCGCCCTATGGGAGCTCGCCACTGCGGGCCTCGCAAGCGCCGACGGTTTCGACCCGCTGCGCGCCATGATGGACCCCAAGCGCAAGCCGCTGGTCGCCGAGCCCGTTGCGAACGGCACCAAACGTGGCGCACGTGCCTCCGGGGGCCGCTGGTCCTTGTTCGACTGCGAAGACACCTCGCAGCAGACCGCGCCGCAAAAAGCTCGCATCGCCGAAACCGCGCTCGAATCCGCGACAAAGGTCCTGCTGCAGCGCTACGGCGTCCTCTTCCGCGACCTCATCCAGCGCGAAGCCAATGCTCCCAAATGGCGCGACCTGCTCCGCATGCTCCGCCGTCTGGAGGCCCGCGGCGACGTGCGCGGCGGCCGCTTCGTCACCGGCTTCTCCGGCGAGCAATACGCCCTGCCTGAGGCCGTCGAAAGCCTTCGCCTGCACCGCGCCTCCACCTCCGACGACATTACCGCCGTCGCTGCCAGCGACCCCGTCAACCTTGTTGGCATCCTCATCCCCGGTGAGCGCACGGCCGCCGTCGCCGGTCGCCGCATTCACCTGCGTCACGGCGCCGCCTGCGACGAGCAGGGCAACGCGCTCGACACCATCGCCACACCGGAAGGCATGCGCGCCCCTACCCGCGAACGCCGCAGCACCGCGCCTTTCGGGGGCGCCATTGCCGTACCGCCACCGCCCACACCAAAGGCACAGGGTGGCTTGTTTGCCTGAACGAACGCCCCTGGGCACTGCCATCCATTCAGAAAAAGCGGCCAGCCCCGAGGCTGCAACGACGACCGACATGAGCCCGGCAGAACCGCCACCCGCCCTGCTCGCGGTAGAAGGCGAGTACTACTTCGATGGCCCGCTCTTCGTCTTCACCGCCGCCTACCATCTGCGTCGCGGCTACTGCTGCGGCAACGACTGCCGCCACTGCCCCTACGATGCCGAAGGCAACCCGGTACCCGGCAAAGGCACATAGCCCCGCAGTGGCCGAATCCTACCAGATTGCGTCCGCATCGCCATACTCCAGGTCTTCATCCGCCGCCTCCATCGCCCGCATCAGCTGCACGGTCTCGCGGTCAGGCGTGGGCGCCGCAAGAAACCACTTCGCCCGCGCCAACAGCCGCTTGCGATCGTTCAGACCGTTCGTGCCGCCGTTGATGCGCCTGGTCAGCGTCACCACATCGTCCTTGTCGGCAAGGTCGTTCAGCTTGTGCGTCTGCCAAAACCAGATCGCCGCATCCACGGCCAGCGTGGGGTCGGTGGCGACGCGATCCTGTCCATCCGCGCAGCAAAAATCCTGGTTACAGAACGCGCCGAACGCCTTGTAATTTCCACGACCCGTCAACTGGATGAGACCGCGCCCTTTGAAGCGTGGACCGTCGCCCGGCTGCGTGTTGCCCAGGTCGGCGCGGCCCTCGTACGCGCTGCCACTCGCAATCTCCGCCGTGTAGCGCAGCTCCCCGCTCTCATGCCCCACCTGCGCCAGGAAGTGAGCGCGCCGCAGCGCCGTCGTGATCTCCGCCCGCGCCATGCCCGCGACCAGCGGTGCAAAAAACTTCGCAATCGTTCCGCCACCCGCGTGGATGTACATGCCCTGCAGTTTTTCCGCCGTAAACCCAAGCACCATGCCGGCCTGTAGCGCGTGCAGCGTCGTTCCGCCGGAGTCGGCTGGTGTCACCACGCCCTGCGCATCCTTGCCGCCGATCACACCGTGCTGAAAGAGCGCAATCGCCGCCACCGTCCCCGGGCCGCACACGCCATCCGCCACCATGGGCCCGACGGCCTGCGGCGCATTCAGGTTTAACAGCAGCTGCACCGTACGCACGTCATCTCGCGCGTTCACCGCACCTTTTCCAACACTCCCCGCAAGGCACATGGCAGACAGCATAGCGCAACGGCGGCTGTGATTTCTTCCGCACACGACGCAGAAAGACGATACGCTCATCGTTCACCCACTTCACGCACGAGGTGCTTCCGCAGCAGAATGAACAAGCCGTCCCCGCGCAAAATGCGCCTGCTGCCGCTGCTTGCGGCGACGTACTTCATGGTTTCCGGCGGCCCCTATGGCTTGGAAGACATCATCGGCTTTGCCGGCTACGGCCGCGCCCTTTTGTTGCTGTTGCTGCTGCCCTTTGTGTGGAGCCTGCCGACCGCGCTGATGCTCGGCGAACTCTCCGCCGCGATCCCGGCAGAGGGTGGCTTTTACGCCTGGGTGCGCCGCGCCATGGGACCGTTCTGGGGCTTTCAGGAGGCATGGCTCTCGCTCGCCGCCTCCGTCTTCGACATGGCGATTTATCCCACTACCTTCGTGCTCTACCTTGAGCATCTCGCACCTGCATTGACCGCAGGCCATCGCGGCCTCGCCATCAAATTGGCCGTCGTCGTTCTTGCCACGCTGTGGAATCTGCGCGGTGCGGCAGCGGTGGGCCATGGATCGGTCTGGCTATGGTTTGTGGCGCTGTCGCCCTTCGTCGTGCTCATCGGCATCGCCGGCTGGATGGGCCTGCACACACCCCACGCCGCACTCGGTCCGCCGTCGCAGTTGGACCTGGGCGGCGCCATCCTCATCGCCATGTGGAACTATATGGGCTGGGACAATGCCACCACCATCGCCGGCGAGGTGGACAACCCGCAGCGTGCCTACCCGCGCGCCATGCTGCTGGCCGCCGCCATGGTCATGCTGACGTACCTGCTGCCCATCGCGGCGGTAGCTTGGGCAGGCATCCCGCCCGACCGCTTCTCCACCGGTGCCTGGGTCGACGCGGCGCGCCTGCTGGGCGGCCCGCTGCTCGGCATCGCCGTTGTGCTCGCCGGTTCGCTCGACAGCATGGGCACCTTTAACGCACTCACCCTCAGCTATACGCGGCTGCCCTACGCCATGGCGTGCGACGGCCTGCTGCCCCGCGTGCTCACCCGCAAGCTGGGCAACGGCGTGCCCTGGGTCGCACTGCTGGCCTGCGCCACGTGCTGGGCATTTGCGCTCGGCCTCACTTTCGAACGGCTTATCACCATCGACCTGCTGCTGTGGGGCATGTCGTTAATGCTGGAGTTCGCCGCGCTGATCCTGCTGCGCGTGCGCGAGCCACAACTGCCGCGACCCTTCCGCATCCCCGGCCCGCTCGCCGTGCCCATCCTGCTCGGCCTTGGCCCCGCCGTACTCACCGCCTTCGCGCTGTGGACCGCACGCAGCGAGCGCACCGCGGGCATGCCCGCCGCGGTCTTCGCGCTGCTGATCGCGGCGTGCGGCCTGCCGCTATACCTGCTCGCCCGAGCGCGCCTTCGCGCACGCGAGGAGGTTCGTGCCTAGGTAACGATCTTTAACGCATACGCATAAGGATTGGGCTTGTCCGGTGGCATGGTCACGACCAGAGCCTCTGCTGTTTGCGTAAACCGCAAAGGACCTCGCGCACCGATCAACTCCACCCGCTGCACCGGCTGCGGCAGGTGCTCGCCTCCGCGCCGCAAGGTCTTGATACGCACCACGCCATCCGTCGGCCAAGCCAGTACAAAGGCGTAGAGCGCATCGCCACGCTGTGTAAAACGAATATCCTCCGCCGTATGCGCGCGCGTCTTTTCGCTGAAGTTCTGCTCGATCGGCTCCGGCGGACCCTCGCCATACACGGCAAACGGCCGCGTGCCGTAGATCGCCTCACCGTGCTGCGGCACCCACCCCGCCAGCGCCTGCAAAAAGGCGTGCTCATCTTCGTCGATCGCACCCGTTCCGCGCACCGGGATTGACAGCAGCAGATTGCCATTCTTACTAATGACATCGATCAGTAAGGCGATGACCGTCGCGGGCGTTTTATACGTGTGGTTCTCAAAAATCGACCGATTGTAATGCCAGTCACCGATGCACGTATCCGTCTGCCACGGCTGCGACAGAATTTTGGTCGACCGGCTGCGCTCGATATCCAGCGTGTACGCACCGGCAGTCTCCGGCGTTGGCTTCTTCGCAAACACCACGCACTGCTGTGATCCATGCCGCGCGACGGAGTTGTTATAAAAATGCGCTGTAACATCCAGGCCCTTTTGCCCCAGTGGCAACTCCGTATCGTCGAAATACAGTAAGTCAGGGTCGTACTTATCCATTAATTCGCGGCAGCGCAGCGCCCATGTCTCCGCAAACCGTGGGTCCTCCGGCGGATCTTCCTCATGCCACTTGCCGTCATGCGCTTCGTGCCAGGCGTTCTGCGCGGCAATGGTGTTGATGCCATCGGGAATCACAAGGCTGCGACCGGTGTACAGCTCCTGTGGGTCGTAGCCCTGCCACCACTTTCCCGCGCCATCCGCTTTTTGCAGCGTATACGCGTCATAGCGAACGTTCGCCATCGGTCCTATCGCATCGTAGCCATACGCCGCCTGCTGCCAGTGCCACGCATGTGAACTATGGTTCGACACGCCGAAGCGCATGCCCCGCGCCCACGCCACGCGCGCCCACGTGCCGATAATGTCCTTCATCGGGCCAATACGCGTGGAGTTCCATGCGTGATAAGTCGATGCGTAGTTATCGAAATTATCGTGATGATTCGCCAACGCGAAAAAGTACTTTGCCCCGGCAGCCTGGTACAGGTCCATCAGCTGTTCGGGCTGCCACTGCTCGGCCTTCCACAGGTTATCGATCTGCATGAAGCCGAACTTCGACGGATGCCCATAATGCTGCGTATGCCAGTCATGCACCGGATCGCCCTGCAAGTACATCCTGCGGGCATACCAGTCCCCCTGCTCCGGAACGCATTGCGCGCTCCAGTGCGCCCAGATGCCGAACTTCGCATCCCGAAACCAGTCGGGCGTGCGATAGTGCTGCTGCAGCGAAGGATAGTTCGCGGCAAATGGTCCCGTTGCATAAGGCTTGGGGGAAAGCGCATGCAATGCGCGCGTACCGCCGGCCAGCGAAAGTGCTGCGCTGCCCTTCAGCAAAGTTCGGCGAGTGAGCGAACGTTTCATCGACCCCATGCTACGCCGTTGGCAAACATAAGCGGAAGCCCGCAAAGGCTTCCGCTTAGGTTGCCAGAACCGGCGACTTATCTTGCCGCGTTCTTTTCCTTGTAGGCCTTAATCGACTTCTCAATCACGCCATAGGCATAAGCCGCGTCACGCCAGCCATTGATTTCAACTTTCTTGCCTTCCAGGTCCTTGTAGGTTGAAAAGAAGTGCACGATCTCCTTGAGCTTGTGCGGATGAATCTGCTCGTAGTTCGTGATGTCGAAAAACCGGGGATTGGCACAACCCACCGCGAGAATCTTTTCGTCGCCCTCCCCGCCGTCCACCATCAGCATCACACCGATGGGGCGGACCTCCTGCAGGCATCCGGGAAAGCTCGGCTCGTCCACCAGCACCAGCACATCCAGCGGGTCGCCGTCATCGCCCAGCGTGGACGGCAAGAATCCGTAATCGCCCGGGTAATGCACCGGCGAGTAAAGATTGCGATCAAGCTTGAACACGTGCAGCTGCTTGTCGTACTCGTACTTCATCTTGCCTTCGAGGGGGATCTCGATGACCGCGTTCACAATGGCTGGCGCTTTGGCGCCGACGGGCAATTCCAGGTAGTTGGGCATGCGTTCTCTTCTTGTCTCTTGAAATAACTTTATCGAACTGGAACGGCCAGCGTGCAGGCCACCGGCCGCTGTCGCGTCTGCCGCAAAGGGCAACGTGCGACGTGCGACGCACTCGATACTACCGCGTTTCGGTCGCAGCTGTGCCATCAAAAGCCGACGCACGACGGGGCCTTCTATAATTGCGGCATGCGCGCCCATGTATACGTAACCCTGAAGCCGACCGTGCTGGACGCCCAGGGCCAGACCATCGCCAATGCCCTGCGCCGGCTCCACCACCCCAGCGTAGAGGACGTCCGCCAAGGCAAGTACTTCGTGCTTACGCTGCAGGACACCCTCGGCGCAGATGCCGCGAAAGCGGAAGTCGAACGCATCGCCGCCGACGTACTCACCAACCCCGTCATCGAAAATTACACCTATCGCATCGAGCAATAACACCATGCCGGATCGCAGAGCGTTTCTCAAATCCGCGGTCGCCTGCGCACCCGCCATCGCACTCACGGCGGCACCGTCCATGACAGCGGAAACCCTCATGCCCACTCCCAATTCGATCACAATCGAAGCGTTGCCGCAGCACTTCGACGTCGATCGAAGCGTCTCCAATTGGGAGAACGCCTACTGGGGCGTAATGCCCCGCGTCACTGCCGCCGCCTTCGCAGAGCACACCGCCTACGTCAACCGCTACAATTCGCTCTTCGTCCGCAACGTCATGCCCGGTAACCCGATCTACCCGCGCATGGAATCCGCACGGGCCAGCGTCGCCGACCTACTGCGTGTGCTACCGGAGGAGATCGCCTTCACCCGCAGCGGCAGCGAAGGCCTAGAGAGCCTAATCGTGAACTACCGCGGCCTCAAGCCGGGTGACGCCGTCGTCTACTGTGACCTGGATTACGACAACATGATCGCCGCCATGAACTACCTCGGCGACCATCGTGGCGCGCAAGTCGTCCGTTTCGACATGCCAGAGCCGGCGACCACCGCCAACATCCTGGCGGTCTACGAGGACATCCTGAAGCGCACACCCAACGCGAAACTGCTGCTGCTCACGCACGTTTCGAACCGCACCGGTCTCGTCCTGCCCGTGCGCGAAATCGTCGCCATGGCCCGCGCGCGCGGCGTCGACACCATCCTCGACGCAGCCCATGCCATTGGCTGCCTCGACGTGATTCCAGCCGATACGGGGGCCGACTTCATCGGCTGGTCCATGCACAAATGGCTCGCCGCGCCACTCAGCCTGGGCGCCATCTACGTCCGCAAGGACCGCATCGACGCCATCGACCGCAGCTACGACAACCCGGACTACCCGATCACCGACCTGCGCGCACGCGTCCCCGCCGGTACCGCCAGCTACGCCGTCGAACTCACCGTGCCTACCGCCGTCGCCTTTCACCGGGCCATCGGCCCAGCGGCGAAAGAAAAGCACCTGCGTAGCCTTCGCGATGCCTGGGTCAGTCGCGTGCGCCACCTACCCGGACTCGAAATCACCGTGCCCGATGACCCCGCGCGCTACTGCGCCATCACCAGCTTTCGTCTGCGCGGCATGCACACCATGGCCGACGCTGAGCGCGTGCAGCATCGCCTGCTCGACAAGCACAAGGTCCTCACGGTTGCGCGCAAGGGCGTGGCAAAAGGGCCGGTCGTCCGCGTCACCCCGGGCCTCTACACCACGCCGGCCGACGTCGATGCACTCGTCCGCGCGCTGGAAGCCGAACACCTGATGCTTGCCTGACCCAGTCCGGGAAAACAGCCTCAGCCGTGGCTTCCCTTGCATCCGCCGACGCGCTATCCTCATCGAACCACCCAATCATGCGTATCGCTCGTGCCACCTTCGCCGCTCTTCTCGGGTCGCTCCTCGCGCTGGGGCTTTATGTCGCGTGGTTTTTCAAGATCACCCACCACGACAGCCCATGGAACGGCGATGCCATCGGTTTCATCGTGCTCACCGGTGTCATCGCAGCCTTCTGCGGCCTGATCGGCGGCTACGTCGGCGCTTCAGCAGCGCCCGCCACACCACGCGGCACGGCCGATGCTATTGCCGCGATCATCGCAGTGGCCGCCGCCTTTGCAGAAACGCACACTCCCGGCCAGCACCACTACGCCCAGGCGCTTGCCTTACTCGTTGCCGCACCCGCCGCATACCTCGCCGGGCGCCTGCGTAAGCCGGTGCTTGGCGCTACCGTTTAGGCGGCACGCTTTCACTTGCTGTCAAGCGAATGCTACCCTTCCCTCGCATGAATTCCATCTCCCGTACCCGTCGCGACTTCCTCCAGCAGGCGGCGCTCGTCTCTGCCGCCCTTGCGATCGCTTCCCCGATCACTGGGCAGCCCCCACCAGGCACGGCGACGCTAACCCTGAATACCGGTCCGGCAGGTCCAACAGTCCCACGCGACTTCATCGGCCTCTCATATGAGGCCATGCAGCTGGAAGATCCGACCTTCTTCGCCCCCACCAACGTCGGCCTGGTGCAGCAGTTCCGCGCACTGGCACCGCACGGCGTGCTGCGTCTAGGCGGAAACACCAGCGAATTCAGTTGGTGGAAGGCGACGCCTGAAGCCCCCGCACCAATCCGCCGCAAGGGCATTGTTGACGATGGCGAACCAGCCCCTGACACCCTTTTCGCCATCACGCCACAGGCCGTGCAGGCGCTCAAGGGGTTCCTCGACGCCACCGGCTGGACCTGCATCTACGGCCTAAACCTCGGCTGGGGCACGGTTGAAACCGACGTGCCGGAAGCCGAATTCGTCTACAAAACCCTCGGCAGCCGCCTGCTCTCCTTCCAGATCGGCAACGAGGTTGACCTCTTCTCGCGGCACCTGCGCGACAAGACCACTTGGAACGTCGATACCTATCTGCAGCAGTGGCTCACCATTGCGCGCGCCGTGCAGCAGGCCTGCCCCAATGCCGTCTTCGGCATGCCCGACGTGGCCGCTGACGTCTCCTGGCTGCCGCAGATCGCCGAGCGCTGGGCCGCCATCCCGAACAAGCCCAAGGTCACAACGCTGTCACATCATTACTACGTCGGCGGTCCGCCCAGCAATCCAGCCATGAACATCGATAAGATCCTGCAGCCCGACCCCAAGGTGAAAGAGTACGCGGAACTCGCCACGACCGCAGCGAACCGTATGGGCGTCAAAGTCCGCATGACCGAGGGAAATACCTGCTACCAGGCCGGTAAAGATGGCGTGAGTGATGTCTACGCCGCGGCCCTCTGGAGCGCGACCTACCTTTTCGAGCTGATGGGCTACGGCTACAGCGGCGTAAATCTGCATGGCGGCTCCGGCCATGCAACCGCCGTCTCTGTAGGCAATCGCTTTCGCGGCGAAGAGCTGATGGCCGACCGCAACCTGCCGCACCCCAAGCCGTTTTACACCCCCATCGCGAATGTGGGTACCCTCGCCGGCAGCGGCACCGACGGCAAACTAAGCGCAGACTACGTGCTCGAACCCGTCGGCTACGGTATGAAGTTTGCCGCCGCGTTTGCTGGCTGCACCATGCAACCGGTAACGCTGACGCAGTTGGGTAACCCACTCAACGTCGTTGCATACGCCGCCAAACGGCCCGACAGCAAAACCATCGTCGCCATTCTCAACAAGGAAGCGACCGAGTCCATCCAGATCACCGCGCCGTACTTCCAGGCGATTTCCGCGTTGACCGGCCCAGCACTCGACGCGCGCACCGCCCAGGTGGGCACCATCGTGCGCGAAACCACCAGTCGCCGGTCCGCTACGGGGCAGACGTTTGTGCTTCCCGCGCATACGGGTACGCTGCTCGTGTTGCGCTAGGCCGCCGGGGATACGCTGTACGCGCACCACTGGCTCGCGTCTTGAAACGCAGCAGGCGTTCGCGTTCCTCCCGGCGTTCCCGCAGCACCGCCGCTAGAAACATCACGCTTTCAAACGCCGCCCACGCCAGCGTCGCCAGCATGGTCAGGCCGCATTTGTGGTGAAATACGCTGGTGTACGTGGCACGATCGCCCAGCACAATCTGCACGTGGCCCTCATACAACACCAGCATCACGCCGGCAAACGCGGCAGTCACACTCGCCAGCAACGATTCAGCAGTTCCGGAAAAAGGCATACGATGCGTTTATCGGCAGCAACCCGCCAGGTGTGAATACCCATGCGACCACGCAAGGAGATCTCCATGAAGTCACAAAGCGTACGAGCCACCCTCCTTCTGCTCGTGATCCTTATCGCTGCGTTCGGTCTTGATTTCGTTGTGTGGACTGCCCGCGGCTTTCCCACGCAGCAGATCGCGGTAGACGTGTTCAGCGCCATGGAGTTGAAAGGGCAAAAAGAAGACTACGGCACGCCGGAAACCACGATGCAATCCTGCCAGCAGCGCCTGCTTCCCACCGGCCGCACACCCACCTGCTGGTGGCTCACGCGCCATCGTGAAGTCGTTCGCCGCTTCTGACTCCCGCGCACGTGCGGTACTCTGGCGACTATGCGTCTGAAATGGTGCGCGGGTCTTCTTGCGCTGAGTCTCACCTTTGTCACCCCGCAACCCGCGCGCCCCTATTCCGTGCTCACCCACGAGCAGATCATCGATCTCACTTGGGACAGCACTATCGTGCCACTGCTGCGCAGCCGCTACCCAGACCTGACGCCAGCCCAGTTAGAGCACGCGCGGGCCTACGCCTACGGTGGCTGCGTTATCCAGGACATCGGCTACTATCCTTTCGGGGACCCGTTCTTTAGTGACCTGACGCACTACGTGCGCACCGGCGACTTCGTCGTCAACCTCTTTCGCAATGCCGGCAATCCCGACGAACTCGCGTTCGCTATCGGCGCACTGTCGCACTACATGGGCGATACTATCGGCCACGCCGAAGCGACTAACGTCGCCGTGCCGGTGGAGTTCCCTAAGCTGCGCGCCCGCTACGGCAGCAGCGTGAACTACGCGCAAGGCCAGCACCAGCATGTGCAAACCGAGTTTGCCTTCGACATCGACCAAATCGCCCAGCACCGCTTCGCACCCGTGCACTACCTGCGCCATGTCGGTCTGGAAGTGCCAACAAAGCAGCTTGCCCTCGCCTTCTACCAGACCTATGGCCTTGGTGAGGACTTTAGTAAAGGCCGCGGTCGCCGCATCAACGTGCGCGGCTATCGCTTCGCCGTGCGCAACTTCATCCCACGCATCGCCTACGCCGTGACCCTGCTGCACCGCGCGCACGAACCCGCAGACATTCCAACGCCCGACCTGCTCCGTTTGCAAAGCGAGGTCCGGAAAGTCGCCGCGGAAAACCACTGGGACGACTACCGGAAAAAACCCGGCATTGGCACGCACCTGCTCGCCGGCTTCCTCTACATCCTGCCCAAGGTCGGCCCGATCAAGCTTGTAGCCGTCAAGGGACCAACCGCACAGACCGAGGCTGAATACGTGCACTCCGTCCTCGCGACCACTGACGCGCTGAACCACGCTCTGCGCCGGTTCACCCCGCCCCCTGCAACCAGGTCCACCGCCGTGCTGGCTACTGCCACTGATGGCCCGTCTCAGCCGTCCCCGGGCACACCTGCTCCGGCTGGCAACATGGCGAGACTCGACACCGCACCGAACACCGGTGCCGATCAAAGTCCATCCACCGACGCCGCACAGCAGCCGCTTCCCCTAGGTGGCAGCGTCACCCACCCGGCGCCTGCAGATCCGGCCCATCCGTTGGCAAATCGCGACCTCGATACCGGGAAGGTTGTGCAACCGGCCGGATACCCGCTGACCGACGATACCTACGCAGCGCTGCTGCACCGGTTGACGGAGCATCCGGCTCAACCCGTCCCTCTTGGTGTCCGAACGGAGATCGAAAGCTACTACCGCGATCCGTCGCTCAATTTCGCCACGAAGCGACATCCTGAGCGGTGGGCCCAGGTGCAGCGTGACCTGATTACTCTGTACACGATGCCTACCAGCAGCGATGACGCCGTTTTCCCAACTTATGACCAAGAATCGGTTTCGGACTCACGGTAGGGGATCTCCCCCCTCCCCCCCTTGCGGGCTAAGTTCCTCATTCCATTGAGGACTAGCTGTAAGTTCTTCATTCGAAGGATTTTAGCGAAGCGGACGTTGTTTGCCGGGCGATCTGTTTCTATTGTAAGGAATCGGCCATATATATCGTGCCACGCCGATCTGTTTTGCTTTGTTCGGGTTACGCCTCACGGGGGCTTGACAAGCTTCCGAGTACCTTCTGGGTGCTTCAACTCGGGGTCATTATGGAACCCTGAGGGTCACCGCCTGCATCGAAGAGGGGATGCAAGGTGAGCAGGGTGCGTGCTACGCTTGCACTCCAGAGAGGTTGGGTTATGTCTCCACAACTTGAGCAGTTGATTGAAGAGGCGAAGAAGCGGCCATTCAGCGCAGAGGAGCGGCAGGCGCAGCGGCGCAGCTTTGCGTATGGCAATGCCAAGATCGAGAACGATTTGATTACCCGCGAGATGGTGGACGAGATGGACGAGCGCCTGCAAGCAGGACTGCAGGCCCGGTAGCATGGCTGGCTCTGAGCGGCATAGCGAAGCGGAAGAGGCAGAAGTTTTACAAGACCCGCAGCAGGTCGCGTATCGTGAGGTCTACAACACCCTGCAGCAGTTCGAAACCTTGCATGCGATGCTGGCGAAGCATCTCGGTGCAGGCACACCGTTTCGATTGCGACCGTCCCAGTTGCTGGAACTCCACCGCGTGGCGCTGGCCGGTTTATCACGTTACGCCGGGGTGTGGCGACCATCTGAGGTAACGATCCACGGCAGCAGGCATACACCGCCTGCGGCGAGTACCGTCGCCGAGCAGGTGGAGGAGATGTGCGACTACGTGAATGAACACTGGGACAAGAGTCCGCTTCATCTGGCCGCATATGTGATGTGGAAGCTGAACTGGATTCATCCCTTTACGGATGGAAATGGGCGAACTTCACGCGCCGTGTCCTATTTTGTGTTGAACATGAAGCTTGGACAGGAATTGCCTGGACGCGAGACGATTCCAGACCAGATCGCGGACGACAAGAACCCCTATTATCATGCGCTTGATCTGGCGGACACGGCGTGGTCAGAAGGACGGCTTGATCTGACGGCGATGAAGGAACTGCTGAGCAATATGCTGGCGAAGCAGTTGCTGGCGGTACACAGTTCAGCAAACGCAGGGGACTAACGATTTGCCCTGTGTTCGGGCATGAAGACAGAGCCATAGACTTCCAGGTTGTGGCGCTTGCGGGTTTCTTCGAGGGCTTGTTCGAGGGTGGAGTAGGTGCCGGGAACGGACAGGGAGGGTTGGCGGCGGTAGCAGCTGAAGGTGACGCACCCACGGGTGTGATGAAGTGGAGGTCGCCTTCGTGCTGGTAGCGCTTCAGACCGGTCGGCACGGGATCAGTCTAGCGGATGTGGGAGGGGAGCCGGAACCCACACATCGCAAAGTGCCGCGATGTATGGGGCACCCACTTTTCTCGGGTTTGAGAAGTTGGTGTGTGGGCCAACCCCGCCACCCTCTACCAACCACGTTTCCTACTTCCTAAGAAGTGAAGAGAACGTCTCTTGCAAAAGCTTCCAGTTTTCTGTACCGGATCCCTCAGCGTAATACTTGTTCTCTTGCATAAGTCGCCGCTTCAAAACCACGGGACGCACGACTAGCCCGCATTCTTGATATAAGTCTTTGAAAAACTGTTTACCGCTACACTGGATCATCCATGACCCAGACCACTCCTGTTCACGCGAGACCAGAAGCATCTCACAACTCTCAGTAAACGCCTTCTTCCATTTGAGTTCGTCCAGAAGAGCCACCTGCTGACGTATGCCTTCTAGCCTTTGAAAGAGAAGATCGCTCGACTCTGCAAAGCTCTCCGTATTTCGATCAGATGGCCTGATCCCTGGATTCCCATAGTTGAGTCCGTCATACACCTCCTGTGTAACTCTTGCTCGCAACTGCCGCTTGGCGACCCGCTCAAACATCTGAGTAGCAGCTCCCAAGTCATTCGGCGTTTTAGAAGTAGGAAACTCCTTTCGCAATAGGTCGTACAGTACCTGAGTATCTAACAGGTAATTCTCTAGACAATAACGACTCCACTGCTCGATCTTGACTTTGGGGCTGCTGGTTAGATTGCTAGAACGGTTGTCCCTATCGAACAAGAAATACGAAACGCCCTCTTTAGTGTTATTCCTTTCCGCCTGCTGTAACCGCTGGATATGTTTCTCGATTTCTGCTCTACCTGTTAAGTCCCGAAACTTGACTCGAGAAAGCATCGATGGGAACGCTGTTTCCAAAATCTCTACATCGTCGGTGCCTTCAACAAAGACGACAGCCTCATACATCATCTCTTCGACTTCAGACGTTCCTAACAACCTCAAAGCATCAGCGATTTCAGGCTGATCTTGCTTTCTGATTAGTGATGCCGCTCCACCCTGCCTGATATGAAAAACGCTAGCCTGCTCTATTCTCATAGCCACCCCTAAAATTTCAGGTGAGTGAGTACAGATTAAAGCTTGAACGTCAAGCGGTTTAAGATAGTTATCGATAAGGAACTCTAAAAGATCCTTACAGACAGCCGGATTGAGGTGCAATTCAGGTTCATCTATAAGAACAACCCCTCCACGCTCAATTGAGCGCTCAAGTAGCAAGAACGTTAAGACGAGACCCTTTTCTCCACTGCTCATTGAGTCGATGTCAAAAGCTTTTCCGCTTACGGTGTCTCGGACCCGAATAGCAGCCTGCCCATACTGATTGATGCTTAGATCGATCAGTTCGCGATTTTTGAGAAGATTACTAAAAATGTTTTTGAAGCTGGCTGTCAAGCTTTCCCTGCCGTCTCCCCCAGCCAAAGAAGAAGAGAAAATCGTACTTTTCAGTCGTTGATACTTCAACTCGGGCTGGCTATTGTGAGATTCGAGTTGTTGCAGTGCGTCGGCCGCGCCAAGCTGTATCGGCGTTTCGCCTGCCGGCAACGCTCGATCTGCCGGGAAGTAACTGAACAAAGACTTAAGAGGGCTAAGCTGCGCCTCAAAAGCAGAAAATAGGACTTGACCAAACAAGTCCGAGCCGGTGTAGCTCTGCTCGTTCGGAATGACCGTGAGACCGAGCAGGCAAATTCTTGATGACGCCACTTTGCCCAAATTCTCATCGAGGAATTTTTGGACCTGATTCTTCATGACTACACCTGCGGGTGAAGACATGAACTGGATGAGCCCTTGTTGATTATTTTCTATAGCTATGCCGGTTTGCGCTGCAATAATTCTTCTTACCAGTTCGGGAAACAGCTTAGGCAACAATGCCAACTCGTTATCTGTCATCAAATATTCACAATTAATGACAATTGGTCTCGAAGTATCACCAGCAATCGCATCGAAATTTTGTAATTGAGGCAAGTTCACGGGAGTCACTCCAAGGGAAGCCAAACTCGTCCGTGACTCGTTCTGGGTCCGAGGTGCTAATAGCGCCTTACAAAAGCGTATTGCTTGCAGAATCGTGGTCTTACCTACCGCATTTGGCCCGATCAGCAGATTAGCTCCAGTATTTAGCTCTAAATTTAGTTCTTTAATGCCTCGGAAGTTTTCAATCCTGAGTTTTTGAAGATGCATCTCGATTTGCCTCCAAGCCGGTGTTTACTGATGCAGTTCGCTACTCGACGGTGACAGATTTTGCGAGGTTTCTTGGTTGGTCTACGTCGCAGCCTCGGCGGACGGCAATGTGGTAGGCGAGGAGTTGGAGGGGAACTACTTCCAGGATGGGGAGGAGGAGTTCGGGGGCGGCGGGGATGTGGATGACTGCTTCGACTAGGTTGGCGATGTCTTCGTCGCCTTCTGTGGCGATGGCGATGACGCGGCCGGAGCGGGCGGTGACTTCCTGGATGTTGGAGAGGGTTTTTTCGTACTTGAGGACCGACGTGGGGTCTGCGGGGTCTTTGGTGGCGATGCAGACGACGGGGAGGGTCTCGTCGATGAGGGCGTTGGGGCCGTGCTTCATTTCGCCGGCGGGGTAGCCTTCTGCGTGGATGTAGCTGATTTCCTTGAGCTTTAACGCACCCTCAAGCGCGATGGGGTAGTGGATGCCGCGGCCGAGGAAGAGGAAGTCGCGGGCGGCGGAGAAGTCTTTGGCGAGGTGGGCGCACTGGTCGTCGACGGAGCGGAGGATGTCTTCGAGCTTACGGGGGATTTCGGCGAGCTCGGCTGAGTACGCGCGCGATTGCGCGGGAGTTACGTGGCCGCGCTGCTGGCCGAGGTAGAGCGCTAACGTGAACAGGGCGGTGAGCTGGGCGGTGAAGGCCTTGGTGCTGGCGACGCCGATTTCCGGGCCGGCGTTGGTGGTGATGACGCCCTGGGCGCGGCGGGTGATGGCGGAGCCGACGACATTGCAGACCGCGAGGGTGGGGGTGCCCTTGGCGATCATTTCGGACTGGGCGGCGATGGTGTCTGCGGTTTCGCCGGACTGGGTGATGAGGAGGCCGAGAGAGCCGGGGATGGGGTCGCGGTAGCGGTACTCGGAGGCGTAGTCGACGTCGACGGGGAGGCGGGCGAGGCGCTCGATCATGAACTTGCCGGCGAGGCCGGAGTGCCAGGAGGTGCCGCAGGCGGCGATGGTCATGGACGTGGCTTGCTGGAGGTCTTGCTGGGTGAGTTTGAGGTCGGGGAGGAAGACTTCGCCGGTGTCGAGGGAGATGCGGCCGAGGGTGGTGTCGCGGACGGCGCGGGGCTGCTCGTTGATTTCTTTGAGCATGAAGTGCTTGTAGCCGGCTTTTTCAGCCTGGATGGGGTCCCAGGTGATGCGTTGCGGGGGCCGCTGGAGGACGACTCCGTCGAAGTCGGTGAAGGTGACGCCGGTGGGGGTGAGGATGGCGGTGTCGCCGTCTTGCAGGAAGACGATGTCGCGGGTGTGGTGGAGGATGCCGGGGACGTCAGAGGCGACGAAGTATTCGCCGTCGCCGATGCCGATGACGGCAGGCGGGCCGGAGCGGGCGGCGACGAGCTTGTTGGGTTCGCGGGCGGAGAGGACGCCGATGGCGAAGGCACCGGTGAGGCGCTTGACGGCGCGGCGGACGGCCTCTTCAAGGGGGATGGGGGAGGGTGGGGTGGTGAGGATGGCTTCGGCGGAGTTGGCTTCGATGGGGTCGGCGGCAGCGGTGTCGCGGGTGCCGGCGGCTTTGTTGAACTCGTCTTCGATGAGGTGGGCGATGATTTCGGTGTCGGTTTCGGAGACGAACCGGTGGCCGCGGGCGATGAGGGCGTTTTTGAGGGTGATGTAGTTTTCGACGATGCCGTTGTGGACGACGACGAGGGTGCCGGAGCCGTCGCGGTGGGGGTGGGCGTTTTCTTCGGTGGGGCGGCCGTGGGTGGCCCAGCGGGTGTGGCCGATGCCGTAGGAGCCCTGGAGCGGGTGGTCGCGGAGGACGGCTTCAAGGTTGCTGAGCTTGCCGGGGGCGCGGCGGACGTCGAGATGGTTGGGGTCGGCCGGGTTGCCAGCGACGGCGATGCCTGCGGAATCGTAGCCTCGGTATTCCAGGCGGCGCAGGCCTTCAACGATGAGGGGGACGACTGACTTGGGGCCGATGTATCCAACGATTCCGCACATAGTGGAAGTGTAGATGCGAGGGCTGGATTTATGTTGCGGCGCTTACCGAAGGCCGTGCCAGACGGGGACAGCGTTGTTTCAACAGTGATGCCATCATGCTGGACTGCTGGTGTGCTGCTGGCGGCGACCATCCTGTAGACTCAAGGCCACGCCCATGACCTTTTGCCGTTGTCGGAGAACGCTGGAGCAGGTCCGTGGCAGGAAGGCGCGCGGCGCGGAGAGGCCGCGGTGAGTGGCGCGCCGCCACTGAACAGCAAGCACCTGTTCAGCACGCTGGACGGCATGCGCGGCGTGGCGGCGCTGGCCGTGATCCTGTTCCATTGCCCTGGATTGCTGGGGCACGTGGCGCTGCCGCACGGGTATCTGGCGGTCGATTTCTTTTTTGCGTTGAGTGGGTTTGTGCTGGCGTTTGCGTACCAGGGGCGGCTGGACGGCGGATGGCCGACAGTGCAGTTCCTGAAGGTGCGGTTTGCGCGACTATACCCGCTGTATGCGGTGAGTACGCTGCTGGGAATGGCGGCGCTGCTGCTGACGGCGGAGCACCCGGCGCAGATGGGATCGCCGGCGCGGATGGGGGCGCGGCTGCTACTGGGGCTGGCGCTGCTGCCTTCGTTTGCGGCGGACCAGTTTCTGTTTCCGTTGAACTTTCCGTCGTGGTCGATCTCGTTTGAGTTGCTGGCGAATGCGGTGCACGCCGTGCTGCTGCGACGCAGGCGATGGACAACGCTTGCGGCGCTGTGCGCGCTGGGGGCGGCCGGCACCGTGGGGTACGGCTGGCGGATCAGCCATTTGAATTTTGGGTCGGTGCGGCCCATTGCGTTTGCCGGGCTGTACCGGCTGCTGTTTGCGTACACGGCGGGCATGCTGGTGTGCCTGGCGTGGCGACGGCGACCCTCGCGGCTGCGCGTGCCGGCGTTGCTGATGCCGCTGGTGTTGACGGGCATCTTTGCCCTGCCGCAGATGGAGGCGCCGTATCGCATTATGCTCGACCTGGCACTGGCGCTGCTGGTCTTTCCACCGCTGGTGCTGCTGTCGGCGAGGGTGGAGCCTGGATCTGGACTGGCGCGCGTATTTCGGTTTCTCGGCGCGATGTCTTACCCCGTGTACCTGCTGCACATGCCGCTGTTTGTTGCCCTGGCGGGGATGTGGGAGCGTGTGCGGCACCGAGCACCGCTGCACGATGCGGTATTTGGGCCGGTGTTTTTGACGGTGCTGCTGGGGACGGCCGTGGTGCTGGAGCGTGCGGTGGACTTACCCGCGCGGGCGTGGATGCTGCGCTGGATGAAGGCGCAGAAGGCCTCGGTGTAGGTTGAGCTCAAGGCTGTTTACAGAAGACTTTCCCCTTATACGACGGCGAGCGTGACGGCGAAGTATTGTTGGGCGTCGGTGTAAGTATGTTCGGCACGAAAGCCGCCTGCGGTGAGTAAGTGGGCAATACTTTCGCGCGTGAATTTATAACTGTTTTCGGTGTGAATGGATTCGTTCTGGGCGAACGGAATTTCGAGACCGAGGGCGGGGATGCGCACGGTTTGCCGGCGGGTGCTGCGCAGGTGCATTTCAATGCGGGATTCAGTTGCGTTGAAGTGCGCGACATGGCGGAAGGCCGCGAGATCAAAGTTGGCGCGCAGGTCACGGTTAAGCCGATGCAGCAGGTTCAGGTTGAAGGCTTCGGTTACGCCTTCGCTGTCGCAGTAGGCAGCTTCCAGAACGGCCGGATCCTTGACGAGGTCGGTGCCGAGCAGCAGCGTGTCGCCGGGGCGCAGCTGGCTTCGCAGATTTTGCAGGACGGCTACGGCCTCTGATGGGGAAAAATTACCGATGGAGGAGCCGATGTAAAGCGCCAGCGTGGGTCCGTCGTGTGGCGGAAGGTGGAGCGCGTCGGTGACATAATTCGCAACCTGCGGATGCACGGAGACCTGGGGCTGCGTATTCGCGATGGAGGCACATGCCTCGTCGATGGCGGAGGCGGAGACATCGATCGGCAGGTAGTTTGTTGGGCCCTGGGCACGCACGGCGGCGGCGAGCAGGAGACCGGTCTTTGTAGCGGTGCCGGCGCCGAGTTCCAGCAGGCGCAGGCGTGGTTTGCCGGTGTGTGCGGGGTTCACCGCGCACCACGAGGCGACGGCGGCGGCGACGATGTTGTCCGCTTCGCTGGTGAAGATGGCGCGCTCGGTGCGGGTGAGGTAGTACTCCGGCAGAACGGTGATGCGCTCAAAAAGACGGGATCCCTGTTCGTCGTAAAACAACCAGGCCGGCAACGTTTTGGCGACCGAGGTGAGGCCGCGACGCACGGCCTCTTCGACAGGATTTTCAAGGTCAATCTGTTCGGTAACTTGCATGATTCCTTTACTTCGGGTGCCGCCGCGCAACATGGAGGGTTGACGCTATTGGAAAGCCTTTGCCAAGCGGATGCCGGAGAACTGCCAGCGGGTGGCGGGCGAGAAGAAGTTGCGGTACGTGGGACGCAGGTGCGATGCCGGCGTGACGACTGAACCGCCGCGCAGGATGACTTGCGAGGACATAAATTTGCCGTTGTATTCGCCGAGTGCGCCGGGCAGGGCCTTGTAGCCGGGGTAGCCGGTGTAGGGCGAGGCCGTCCACTCCCAGACACCGCCATGCATCTGGGTGAGGTCGGCGGACGTTGCGGGCGCCGGATACAGGTTGCTGGTTTCGAGCAGATCGCCGTGTGCGATGGGCTGGGCGGCGGTGGGCTGGGCGGCGGTGACGGCGGCGTGCTCCCATTCGGCTTCGGTCGGCAGGCGGTGGCCGGCCCAGCGGGCGTAGGCATCCGCCTCAAACAAGCTCACGTTGCAGACGGGGGATTCGAGGAGATCATCCACGCCATGCCAGCCGGTGAGGGTGAAGATGCGCCAGCCTTGCGGGTCGTCGGGACAGCGCTGCCAATAAAGGGGAGCCTGCCAGCCTTCGCGCTCGACCGTGTCCCAGCCCTCGGAGAGCCAGAGTTCCGGGCGGGAGTAGGCATTGTCGTTCATGAAGACGAGGTATTCGCGCGTGGTGGTGAGCCGGTTGGCGAGGGCGTAGGGCTGCAGGTAGACGGTGTGACGTGGAGATTCGTTGTCAAAGACGAAGTCGAGCGGGTTCTCGCTGGGCGTTGCACCGATCTGCGCGAGCCCGCCGTCGAATGGCGTCCACCGCAAAGGCTGGGCGAGGGGTGACTTCCGCTTGTCCACCTGCCGGTAGACGGGGTGCAGGGGGTTGGTGAAGAAGGCATGCCGGATGTCCGTCAGTGCAAGTTCCAGGTGCTGCTGCTCGTGGTGCAGGCCCAGCGTGATGCGGGACAGTACCTCATCGTCGAGGTTGGGGCGCTGAAGCAACTGCTCCATGCCGCGATCGACGTGTGCCCGGTAGGCGAGCACCTGGTCGAGCGATGGGCGGCTGAAGGAGGCGCGCAATTTCTTTTCAGGGATCTCTTCGCCCAGCGACTTGTAGTAGCTGTTGAAGAGCCAGTGAAATTGCGGATGGAAAGTCTGGTAGTCCGGGAGAAAGGGCGTGAGCACGAAGGTTTCAAAGAACCAGGAGGTGTGCGCCTGGTGCCATTTGGTGGGGCTGGCCTCGGCGCAGGACTGCACCATCTGGTCTTCCGCGGACAGTGCGGCGCAGCAGGACGACGTTTGTTGGCGTACGCCCTGGAACCGGCGCAGCAGGATCGCCGCGGGGCTGGTCGAGATCGACGGCTCCGCCGTGATTGCGGACAACGTGGTGCTCATGCAATCTCCCATGGAATGAACGGTACCGCACGATGTTGGATGCGCGATTGGTGTTTTCGTCGCATCGCCAAATGTGGCGGCTTTCAGCGTCGCACAAGAGCAAGCCATTCTGCGCGCTTGGACAGACCGGCCGTGGCGTATAGACTGCGGACACATGTTGTCTGCGTGACTCGCTGGCCCTTCCCTACAGCGTGCCCCGCAGCGGCAGGATACGGCGAGCGAGGTGCGTCTTCCCTAAGACGTGTGACCCGAATCTCGGCGCAAACGCGACGCTGACGGCGCCGAGACAGTTTCTCGGCTTGAAACCGTTGCACGCGGCATTTCCCTTCACATTTTTGCTGCATAGCGCAACGGCGCTGCTGGCACCGGCGGAGTGCCGCGTGTGCCTGCAACCGTTATTGCGAGCCGGGCGCGTTCCAGTGTGCGACCGCTGCCTGCATGGGCTGCAGGCCTCGCCGTTTGCCGCGTGTTGCCTGTGCGGCGAGGCCCTGGCGATGGAGTCAGCGCGCGCCGCCGGTCTGTCTCGCACAGACGGTCCGCGGTGTGAGGCCTGCACGCTGGAGCCACCGGCGTTTCATCGGGCCGTCGCCTTCGGAGACTATGGCGGCAGTCTGCGGACGCTGCTGCACCTGCACAAATTTGATGGGGTGAGGTCGCTGGCCGTACCACTGGGCGAACGCCTAGCAGACGCGATGGCGCGGGTGTGCGACGGCGTGGAAGGGACGCTGCACGTGGTGGCGGTGCCGCTGTATCGCCACAAACGCGCCTTTAATCAGAGCGAGCTGATGGCCGAAGCGGCGATGCGTGTGCTGCGGCGCACCCGACCCGGAATGGCTCTGCGCGGCAGCCATGGCCTGCTGCGTCGGACACGCCGCACGGAAAGCCAGGCGCACCTGACGCCACGGCAACGCCGCACCAACGTGCTGGGCGCCTTTGCCGTGGTGGGCGATGTGCGCGGCCTGGACATTCTGCTGGTGGACGACGTGTACACGACCGGCGCGACCGTTGCTGAATGCACTCGCGTGCTGCTGCAGGCGGGCGCGGCGAGTGTGCGCGTGGCGACGTTGGCGCGCACCCAGCAGGACCTGGCCGCCGTGTGGGATGCGGTTCCGGCGCGGAACATCGCGGGCTGGGATCTCTGAACGAATGAAAACGTTGTCGCAGCAATGTGCTTGAGGGAGGGAACGCAGATGATGTCCGCCAAGATTCGCAAGCAGAAGTCCCTGGTCCGGTGCCACGCCATGACCGCACCCCAGGGGGAGACCGCGACACGGCCGCGCGGCGGCAACACGCTGCAGACGCCGGTACTGGTACTCAACGCGTCGTACGAGCCGATCAACATTTGCGGCGCGCGGCGGGCGCTAGTGCTGGTGCTGAAAGGCGTCGCGCGCACGGAGGAGGAGCAGGGCGCGACGCTGCACGCCTCGCGCATCAAGATGCCGTTGCCCAGCGTGATCCGGCTGCTGGAGTATCGGCGCATTCCGCACCAGACGCGGGCGCTTTCGCGCAAGAACATTCTGCTGCGCGACCGCAACACGTGCCAGTACTGCGGCTCGGTCCTAAGCGCGAACGAGATGACGCTAGACCATGTGCTGCCTCGGTCGCGTGGCGGCCTGTCCACGTGGGAGAACCTGGTGGCGTGCTGCCACGACTGCAACCGGCGGAAAGGTAGCCAGTTACTGCATGAGCTGACGGACATGACGCTGGCGCGGGAACCCCGGCCATTTTCACTGCACACGTCGAGACATATCATGCGGATGCTTGGGTCTGCCGATGCTAACTGGAGAAAGTACCTTTACTTTGAAGGTTAGCCGGGTCACGCGTTCCATTTTAGTAAGTAGAATTCCCTGTATGGGTCTAAGTGGTTACATTCTGAGGAAAATCTAATACTTGCTGTGCAAGACAAGCGCAGCGTGCCATTACAGAGGTAATCCAGAGCAGGATACAAGTTACTGAGGAACGGGATTAAGTAGACGGGCAAAGTTACACCACTTAGTGTGAATCTTGTCGCGGCGATGTTAGCCAGATACAGGAGACATACCCATGAAGACCTTCATTCGCAATGCTGCCCTCGCCCTTTCCGTTCTCAGCCTCGGCGCCGCCGCCAAGCCCCTCACCACTGCGCTGCCGACCCATTTTTCCATGCAGCCGCCGATGCCAACCTGCCCCCCCGACGATCCCAAGGGCTGCGGAATCTACGGTGGAAGCACCAAGTAAGCACAATTTGTGCAAAGAGTAGGCGGCTTCCACAAAGTTGGGTATCCTGAGGCGGAGGAACCCTACAGTGGAGCCGTTTTTCTTTTTTGATCTGCTGGATGGACTGGAGGCGGCTCTGAGCCTCGCGGCCTTTTTCCTGCTGGTTCGTTCCCGTTCGTTGCAGGTTTATTGGCCGATGCTGCCGATTGTTGGATGGCGCCTTATTCCAGAGACGCTGTTGACACTGTTAAGAGCAACACATTACCTGACGCCAATGTCCGCGTACCACCTTTACTTTTACACTTTTTGGACTTGCTATGGTCTTGCCGCACTTAGTGCGCTACTGCTGACCTACACGATCTTCGAAGAAGCATTACGTCCGCTCAAAGGCCTTCAGGAACTCGGGGCGATCATTTATCAATGGACCGCGGTTGTCTCAGTGGCGTTAGGGCTCAGCGTTTTCTTCTCGACAGATGTAGCCTCCAGCAATGGCATGGTAGCGGCAACGCTGCAGTTAGAGCGTAGCAGTGCAGTGATGGTGCTTAGTCTCATCGCTTTCGTTGGACTGGCCCTTCGACCACTCGGCCTTTCCGCACGGAGCCGAGTCTTCGGCCTGAGCTTAGGATTAGCTTTCGTCACCTTGTTTACACTTTTGCAGTCCGGATCGGTGTTCCGCCAACGGGGCATCTATTCCTCTGAGAACTTGATCTACATGGGTGCCAACTGCGTCGCGCTCTCCATCTGGGTGTACTACTTCTATGTGCCGGAGCCGAAACGGCGGTTTATTCTGCTGCCAACGACATCGCCGTTCCACGCGTGGAACCAGATTTCAGAGCTGCTGGGGCATGATCCAGGCTTTGTCGCTATCGCCGGTATTCCGCCAGAATCGTTTGCACCTGCGGAGATCGACATCTTCGGCAAGGCGTCGAAGAATATGGCCAAGGTGGCTGCCGGCGAACTGCCACCGGACCGGCCGGCCTCATACTACATCAACATGAACGGGGAACGCCGGGAGGACAGCTATCGGCCGGTGGACGACTGGGGAGCCTTTTTTCCGGGGATCCAACCCAAGGCAGCGAAGATTAAAGAAGACCACAACGAAGATGAGGGTTAGTCGCGCCGAACACGGGATGCGTTCTTTGAAGAAACAGACATGAAAAGGGCCACTCCTGAAGGAGTGGCCCTTTTTTGCTTTGATCCGGGTTACCGGTCCGAGCGCTTCCAGTTGAGCAGGTCGCCCAGCGTGGTGCTGCCGGAGTTGCCGCTGTTGGAGGAGCCGGAGTCGTTGCCACGGTTCGGCTGCTTATAGCTCTCGACCTCTTCGCGGCTGGCTTCTTCGCCGACGCCACGGAGGCTGAGGCCGACCTTCTTCTCTTCGGGGCTCATCTTCACGATCTTGAACTCGTGCTCTGAACCAACCTCGAGAGTGGTCTGCTTGCCGGTCTCGTCGACTGCTTCGGAGACGTGGCAGAGACCCTCGACACCTTCAGCCAGCTCGACGAATGCGCCGAACTGCGCGGTGCGGAGAACCTTGCCCTTGACGACGTCGCCAGCGCGGTGCTGCGCGAAGAAGGTATCCCAGACATCGGGCTCCAACTGCTTGACGCCGAGGGAGAGACGACGGTTTTCCGGTTCGACGCCGAGAACGATGGCGCGGACCTTTTCGCCCTTCTTCAGTACTTCCGACGGGTGCTTGATGCGCTTGGTCCAGCTCAGGTTCGAGACGTGGACGAGGCCATCGATGCCGTCTTCGATCTCGATGAAAGCACCGAAGTCAGTGAGGTTGCGCACACGACCTTCGACCGTTGCGCCGATGGGGTACTTATTCTCAAGCTGCTCCCAAGGGTTGTCCTGGAGCTGCTTCATGCCGAGCGAGATGCGGCGGTCGTTAGGGTTCACCGCGAGGATGATCGTGTCGACCTCATCACCGGGCTTGACCATCTTCGACGGGTGCTTCATCCGCTTGGACCAAGTCATCTCCGAGACGTGGACGAGGCCTTCGATGCCCTGCTCCAGCTCGACAAACGCGCCGTAGTCGGTGACAGAAAGGACGCGGCCCTTGACCTGTGCGCCGATGGGGTAGCGCTCGATGGCGTCGAGCCACGGGTCAGGCGTAAGCTGCTTGAAGCCGAGTGAAACGCGCTGCTTATCCTTATCAAACTTAAGGACCTTGACCTGGATTTCGTCGCCCACGCCCACGAGATCGCGCGGGTGGGTGAGACGACCCCAGCTCATATCGGTGATGTGCAGCAAGCCATCGAGGCCGCCCAGATCGACGAATGCACCGTAGTCGGTGAGGTTCTTGACGACGCCGGTAAGGATCGCGCCTTCCTCGAGGGTCTGCAGGGTGACATCCTTGCGGCTGTTCTGCTCCTCTTCGAGAATTTCCTTGCGGCTGATGACGACATTGCCGCGCTTCTTGTTCAGCTTGATGACGCGAACGTCAATGGGCTGACCGAGGTACGTGTCGAGGTTGCGCACAGGGCGGATTTCGACCTGCGAACCGGGGAGGAACGCCTTGACGCCGATGTCGACGGTGAGGCCGCCCTTGACACGCGACAGGACCGTACCGGTGACTGGGGTCTTGTCGGCGGCAGCCTTTTCGAGCTGATCCCACAGACGATGACGCTGTGCCTTTTCGTAAGAAACGAGGTAGCCACCCTCCTGCTCCTCACGCTCAACCACAACTTCAACCGCATCACCGACGGCAAGCTTGGGCTCGCCGGTGTGATCCAGAACCTGATCCTTGGGGATGAGGCCTTCGCTCTTGAGACCGATGTCGACCACGACATACTTATCGGTGATCTTGATGACGGTGCCGGTGACGACCTTGTCCTCTTCCATGGCGGCGGAAGCGGCGGCCTTGTCTTCTGCCTGCTCGCGGTCGAAGCTCTCGAGCGCGGCGGCGAAGTCAGCCATGTCGTAATCCACGTCGTCGGTGCCGGTGGCTGCTTCCAGATTGGCGGCGAAGCCGCCGATGGGAGCAGTCTGCACCTGCGGGTCGGGCGTGATGAGGTGATTCGCACCCACTTCGGGGTTGCTGACCGCGTCGGTCACGGGGCCGTTCGCCTCGGTGGCGTGGATGGTGGTCTCAGAAGCGTGGGGGTTTGCGGTCGTGGCGACCGTCTCGTCGGTGGGCATGGTGTCCAGTTCGGTGCTCAGGGGTTTACTCTCGTTGTCGGGATTGAGGTGATGATCCTAAGATCAGACGCGGAAGCCGGGCTGCGGGTCGCAGGCTACGGGGCAAACAACGCGTTTTGGCGGACAAAGCGTCGCGGCCAGCGCGGCCACGGCATAGGACCAAAACGGGATGTGCGGAGTAGCTGGCGGCCGGTGCGGTCCTGCTCAAGCTCAGATGTAGTATAGCGCCGTAAAAAAGAGCGGGTCAACGCGGCACGGGTGGGTGCCGGCCGTCTTTTGGTGAAAATGCGTTGCAGGATCATGAAATATGCCGCAGGTTTACGACTGGCTATACTGCGGGGATGGATCGGCTGTGGACACCGTGGCGGTACGCCTATGTAACGAAGGCAAAACTGGAGACCCGCAAGGGCGTCCCGGAAGTGTTGAATGGCTACCCGGATGATCACGATTCCGTCTTTCTGAACCTGATTGGGGCGGTTCAGTGGGCGATTGATTCCGGGGAGTTTTCAACGGTAGCGGCGGAGAAAGCCGGGCATGTGCTGCTGCAGGGGACGTTTCATTTTGCGGTGCTGAACGCGTTTCCGTACAACAGTGGGCACCTGATGATTGTGCCGTATGAGCGGACGGACAGCCTGGCAAAGCTTTCCCCTGAAAGCGCGACGGAGATGATGCTGCTGGCGCAGCGGATGGAGACGGCGCTGCGGTCGGTGTACAAGCCAGACGGCATCAACATGGGACTGAACCTGGGCGAGGCTGCGGGTGCGGGCGTGGCGGAACATCTGCATCTGCACGTACTGCCACGGTGGTACGGCGACACAAACTTCATGACCACGATCAGTGAAACGCGCATGCTGCCGGAGACGCTGGATGTGACGTGGGAGCGGCTGCGGGCGGCACTGGGGCTGGTGGTTGCCTGACCGCTTGATGCGAGGGACACTATTTCAACCCTTGGAGTGGCATACTGTACAAAGTGCCTGGAGATGCCGATGTCGTTCCCCGAGGAGTATGCGCACTACTTCGATTCTGCACCGACCACAGATCTTGATCTGGCAGAGCTAGCGGAGGGCGGGGTGGAGACGGACAGGGTAGGACGATTGCGTCAACAGGGCCTGACGTTTGCGGAGGTCGGTCAGCTCGTCATCTCTCCCCGGACGCTGAAGCATCGGCGGGCACGCGGGGAACGCCTCTCTCAAGAAGAAACGGATCGCCTGCTGCGGGTAGTGCGAGTGTTAGCGTTTGCGTCTCATGTCTTCGGCGAGCAGGAGAAAGCGGTGCGCTGGCTGCGTTTGGAGGACGATCGTCTAAATGGACGCGCGCCGTTGCAACTGCTGGGCACGGAAGCGGGCGGACGTGTGGTGGAAGGCCTGCTTTGGCAGATTGACGAGGGCGTTTACGCTTGATCGCCGATGCCGGGCTGGTGCTTTGGCGCATCAGCAACCATGACGATCTGGAAGGTCTTGGCGGGGAACGAACAAGTGGGCGCTGGCACACGGCGGCTCGAGGGAAGCGTATTGTGTATCTTTCTGCCAACGCGGCGACGGCGTTACTGGAAGTGTTGGCGAATTTGAAGGGGGACCCGACGCTTTTCCCAGCAACCTACCAGTTGATCAAAGCACGGGCAACGCCGGATTTGCCGGTGTTGACGGCAGATGTAGAAGGTGTCGAGGCGATGACGGAAACTCAGGCACTCGGCGACGCATGGCTGGCCGGCATGGCTTCTGCCCTGCTTCTTGTGCCGTCGGTGCCGGCACCGGAGTCGATGAACTGTCTTCTGAATCCGAAGCATCCGGACGCATCAAAGCTGCACATCGAGTCGGTACGGCGAATCGCTTTTGACAGGCGATTATTTCACCTGGACAAGCCGTAAGCCGAGGTTGCTTAGTGGCCGACAGGGATGCCGCGGTTGAGGTCGGTGCCGCCGCGGCCGGAGACGCGCGTCGCTTCGAAGTTGATCACCTTCCAGTTGCCGCCGGGCTGGCGGGCGTAGACGCGGGTGTAGCGGAAGATGCCAGCGATGGGGAGGCCGTCGAGGTTTCCGGTGACGTTGGCGGTGGTGGTGACGATGGCGGTGGCGGGCTGGAGGCGGATTTTTCGCTCCAAGGTATCGATGCGGCTGAAGTTGTGTTCGTGCTTACTGACGCGGCGCATGTACTGCTGCTTGTCGCTCAGGGTGCCGTTGGCACTGATGCCGAGAAAGTCGTCGGCGAAGACCTTGTCGAGCACTGTGCTGTCGCCGGCGAGCAAGGCATTGCGAATCTGGTCTTCAATGCCGAAGATGGCCTGCTGGTCGACTTTGCCGTTGCGATGGGGCCGGATGCTGCCGGCGTGCAAGCGTGGAACAGCGACGACGCAGACGGCACCGGTAAGACAGGCGGCGAGCAAAAGTCGAACCGTACGGCAGTTGGGCATGGGCATAGCGTACCGCATCCTACGCTGAGGAAATGGATGCGTCAAAATGCGCCGGGGTTGGCACGCTCGAGCACTGGCCAGATTCCGACGGCCATGGCGTGCACGCGGTGACGGTTCGCGATCCGGGGACTTCGTTTATTCGACTGCCTGCAGGGTTTCGACGGAGCGCTCGCGCACCTTGCGGTAGAGGCCATTGGTGACGTACTGGTCGAAGTGGCCGCTGGCGCGATGCGCCTCGAGAGCTTCGGCATCCTTGTATTGCTCGTAGATGACGACAGTGTTGGGGTCGTTTTCCAGCACGTGCGTGACGTAATTGACACAGCCAGGTTCCTGGCGCGAGGCGGCACCGACGTTTTTGAGCAGATTGCGGATTTCGGCCTGGTCCTCAGGCGCGAACTTCATGCGGACAGTAAAGGAGATCATGCCTGGGCCTCGCTGCCTTGAGAAGAGGCGTGTTCACCCGTGGCCTCGGAGAAGGCGGGCAGGCTGAAGGTTTCGTCGCGGTCCGGGCCGGTGGAGACCATGCCGATTTTGGCGTTGGACTCGGACTCGAGGAAGCGGAGGTAGGCCTGCGCGTTCGCCGGCAGTTGATCGAAGCTTTTTGCGCCGACGGTAGAGGTCTGCCAGCCGGGGAACTTGCGGTACACGGGCTCGATTTTGCCAAAGCCTGCCATGTCGGCCGGGATGGTGTCGGTTTCCACGCCATCGATGCGGTAGTGGGTGCAGACGGGGATTTCGGCCAACGAATCGAGCACATCGAGCTTGGTGACGACCAGCCATTCCGTGCCGTTGATCATGTTGCTGTAGCGCAGCAGCGGCAGGTCGAGCCAGCCGCAGCGGCGTGGGCGGCCGGTGGTGGCGCCGTACTCCTGACCACGGGCGCGTAGTTCGTCGCCGGCAGCGGTGGAGTCTTCACTGGGGAACGGACCTTCGCCGACGCGGGTGACGTAGGCCTTGGTAACGCCGATGACCGTGCCGATGGCGGTGGGGCCGACGCCGGTGCCGATGACGGCGCCGCCCGCCGTCGCGCTGGACGAGGTGACGAACGGGTAGGTGCCGTGATCGATGTCGAGAAGCGCCCCCTGCGCGCCCTCGAACATGACGGATTCGCCGTCGGCGATCGCCCGGTTGAGCAGGACGGCGGTGTCGGTGACGTAGGGCGCGATCTGGTCGGCGTAGCGGGCGTACTCTTCGTAGATTTTGTTGGGGTTGAGCGGCTCGGTGCCGAACAGCGCGTGCGCGATCTGGTTCTTTTCGTGGCACGCATTAAGGATGTGCGTGCGGAGCAGGGCCGGGTTCAGCATGTCGACAACGCGCAGGCCATTGCGGTGGACCTTGTCCTCATACGCGGGGCCGATGCCGCGGCGGGTGGTGCCAATCTTGGTGCGGCCAGGTGCTGTCTCTGCTGCCAGCTCGATCATGCGGTGATACGGCAGGATGATCTGCGCGCGGTTGGACAGGAAGAGCTGGCCGTCGATGGGCAGACCCATGCCCTTCAACATGCTGATTTCACTGAGCAGCGCGGCGGGATCGACCACGACGCCGTTGCCGATGATGCCCTTGCAGCCGGGGCGCAGGACGCCGCACGGGATGAGGTGCAGAACGAATTTTTTGCCGTCGATAATGACGGTATGACCGGCGTTGTGGCCGCCGGCATAGCGAGCGACGACGGTGAAACGCTCGGACAGGACATCGACGATCTTGCCTTTGCCTTCATCGCCCCACTGGGCACCAAGGACGACGGCTGTTTGTTTACGATTCACGCTTCTGGGTCTCCGAAAGATGGTGCAGGGGTGCAGGTTGCGGGCGAAAGCACAGCGAACCGCGCCACCACCATGGTACATCGGGCCGCGGGGCGCACCGGCATCCGCTGCCTGGAGTCGACGGTGGGCCAGCGGAGAGCGCTCATCGCCTGGCTCGGAACGCATGGCGGTGCGTGATGCTTTGCGCTTTGGAGGTCGCGCTGGAAGCTGACTGAGCAGCCCGCAGCTAACGCCGGTCGACACGCAGGGGGATGCCGTGCTTGGGGCGGAGGCTGATGGCCGGATCGAGGGCAGGGTCGGGGCTGCTGCCGGGCAGCGGCGTCAGCTTCCAGTCGCGGGCGATGAGGGCCAGGCAGAGTGTGCCTTCCATCCAGGCGAGGCCCTCGGCGATGCACTGGCGGGAACCGCCGCCAAACGGGAAGTAGCTATTGCGGGGTCGGGTGGCCTTGGCAGCCTCGGTAAAGCGCTCGGGGTCGAAGGTGTCGGGGTCGGGCCACCAGCGCGGGTCGCGGTGCACGGCGAACTGGGGCGCCATCAGCGCGGCGCCTTTCGGGATGGTGTAGCCGGCGATCTGGTAGGGTTCGGCGCACATGCGGCCGGTGACCCAGACAGGCGGGTAGAGGCGCATGGTTTCGGCAAAAACCTGGGTGGCGTACGACAGCGCAGGGTAGTCTGCGGCGGTGGGGGAACGTGTACCGAGGACGCGGACTGCTTCTTGATGCAGGCGCTGCTGGATGGCCGGGTGGTGCGCCAGGCAGTGGACCGCGAAGGAGAGGGCGTTGGCCGTGGTTTCGTGGCCGGCGAGGATGACGGTGACGCACTCGTCGCGCAGTTGCTGGTCGGACATGGTCTGGACTTCGCGGAGTTTTTCTGCCGGGGGAGGGTTTGTCCCGGTGGCATGTGCGGGCTTTTCGCGTTGATTCCACGTCTCAGACGCGAGACGTGGGGCACCCGACACCGCGTCGGTCGCAGGCCGTTCCGCACTGGTGGCGGTGGCGCGCTCGCCGCTTTTGTCGGTGCCGTCGTCGGTGGCGTTCAGCAGCATGCTCAGCAGGTCGCCGCGGTCGCGCGGGTCGGCGCGGCGTTCGGCGATGAGGCGGTAGATCAGCTGGTCGAGGTAGTGCTGACCCTTGCGCAGGCGGCGCATGCTGGGCAGCGGGCTGGCCTGCACCAGGCGTGAAAACGGCACGAACGCCAAGGGCATGAAGGCCATGAAGCTGGCGACAGCGGTTTCCATCGCATGCAGGTCGTCGAATTCGTCCAGGTCGAAGAGGCATTTGCTGACGATGCGCAGCGCGAGTTCCAGCATTTGCGTGTGCATTTCAACGACGGTGCCGCTCTGCCACTTGTCGGTCAGGACGAGGGTTTTGTCAGCGATGACGTCGCCATAGCCGGCGATGCGGCTGCGCAGGAAGGCCGGGTTGGCGAGGCGGCGCTGGCGCATGTGCAGCGGCTCTTCGCTGGTGAGCAGGCCGGTGCCCAGCACGTCGCGGGCGCGCTGCATGACCAGGTTGCGGTGGTGGTGCGGCGCGTCCTTGCCGAAGAAATCGGTGATGAGCGCGGGGTGGTTGATGAGGTAGATGCGGTGTTTGCCGACGCGGTAGACGACCAGGTCGCCGTATTGCTGCGCGGTAGTGCGCATGAATTGCGCCGGGTTCTGGCGGTGCTTCGTACTGAAGAGTTGGCGCGTGATGAGGCGGAAGAGCAGCACCGGGCCGGCGGGCTGGCCGGGCTTGCGGCCGGGGCGGATGTCGGGCGGCGGGATCACCGATTCAGTGTAGGGTGTTTGCGGTGGGGTGAGGTGCAGGCTTTAGTGCGCTGGAAGATTTGGCGACTTCGTGGAAGCGCGGGCTGGCCTGCGAACGATGGTGTGCCTGCCTACATGGGACCTAAGAACACCCCAAGGAATGCAAGCCCCTTGCACGGTGCCGGATTCATGGCACGGCTGGAGTCATGTCCCTGAGACACTGATCCGATCCGATGCGTTCGACACGGCCCAAGCGACGACGCTACGGCTGCGGCGGTGCGCCTGCAGGCCGCGGGCCGCGCGGGCGCGGTGTGTTCACATGCAGGTCGGTCGGCACAAAGGTCCCGTTCTTCAAGCTGCCGGTAGCGGCCAGGTTGTCGCCGAGTTTTACGTCGGCCAAGGTGATGGCTTCGCCGTCGTTGCCGGTCGCGGGATTGCCTCCGCTGGTCTCGTTGGGCGTGCCTTCGGTGCGCCGACCCTCCCCGCGACGGCCACCGCCACCACCGAAGCCGCCGCCGGTCCCCATCGCTGCGTATTCCGCAGGCAGGCGGCCGCCGCGATGCAGTGACGTGGTCTCGTCGAGGGAAATCACCTGGGTGACCTTGTCGGGGCGAAGAATCGAGAGCTTCGTCTCGTCCATGGCGGTGATCTTGCCGACGATGTAGGTTTTGCCCAGGTCCGCCCTGAGCTTTGCCACCTGCGCGGCGCTAAAGCCCATGATGGCGAGCGCGTGAAGCTCGTGCCTGGCCGGATCGGGCACGCCCATGGCCATCACCTCGTCGCCTGCCTTCAGGTCGGCAACCTTGGTGGGCTGGCGGTCCACATTCACGCGGGTGTTATCGGTCGCAATCACGGTCCAGGTCTCGCCGGCGTCCGTCTTGAGCGTCACGTTCGACCCGCTGGCGGCAACCACGGTGCCCCGGACGCCGCGGCCCCGTCCCATGCCCATCGCAGGACCATTGCCCTCCTGCGGCGGGCCATCCTGCGCGTGCAGTGCCGCGGGCGCAGTCAGGGTGAGGCAAAGGGCGGCGAGGGCGAGGGTGCGTTTGGCGGCGGTGAGCATGGAGAGTCCTTTGGCGCGGCGGGCAGCGCGCGGGCATTCGTCTGTTGAGACGCGCTTGCCCGGCAAAAGACGCGGCAGCAGCCAGCTTTCCGGTACGCAGCACACGACTTGGCGCGTCGATGCTGCCCTGCAGGCGCCCCTCGTCGCCGCTGAGCGTGCCGTGGCTCAACGGCATCGTGCCGGACACGAGCAGGAACACGGCTCGATCAACGAGGAGGCGGTGAGTTGCGAACAGCAGTGCCCGGTCGCCCGAGCAGGGTTTGATCTGGAAGGAGCGATGGTGCAGCGACGGCATTTCACATCGCGTGCCGCTGCTCGCACGCCGCGGGCTACGGCAGGGTTACTCCGCCTCGAGCACCGTCTTGCCGATCGATCGTCCGCTCTCCACCAGTGCATGGGCCCGCCGCAGGTTTGCCGCGGTCAGGGTGCCGAAGTGCTCCGTTGCCGTGGTGCGCAGCGTGCCGAGATCGGTCAGGCGCGCGACCTCCGTCAGCAGGTCGTGCTGGCGCAATAGGTCGGGCGTTCCGAAGACCGGCCGCGTAAACATGAACTCCCAGTGCAGCGATGCGGACTTGCGCTTGAGCGGCACGGCGTCGAGCGTTGGCGGATCGTCGATGACGGCGATCTTGCCCTGTGGCGCGAGCATCTCCACCATTTCCGGGTAGTGCTGCGCCGTGCCGGTCAACGAGGCGATGTATTCCGCGTGGGGAAAGTTCAATTCAGTCAATTGCGGCTGCAGCGGGCGGTGATGGTCCAGCACAAAATGCGCGCCCATTTGCTGGCACCAAGCAATTGTTTCCGGCCGCGATGCGGTGGCGACCACGTTGAGCCCGGTGAGTTTGCTGGCTAACTGCAGCAGGATGCTGCCCACGCCGCCGGCACCGCCGACCACCAGCAGCGTGCCCTTGCGCTGCGACGCCTGGACGCCCTTCGCCGTCTCCACGCCGAGCCGGTCGAACAGCATCTCCCACGCGGTGATGGCGGTCAGCGGCATGGCCGCGGCCTCCGCAAAGCCAAGCGACCGCGGCTTCATGCCGACGATGCGTTCGTCCACGGCGTGCCGCTCGGCATTGGTTCCCTGCCGCGCAATGGAGCCGGCGTACCACACCTCGTCGCCCGGCTTGAAGAGCGAGCAATCCCTGCCACGCTTCACCACGACGCCGGCCGCATCGTAGCCGAGGATCTTGTACGCATCGCCCTCGGATGGCTTCGCCCGCCCGCGCACCTTGGTGTCGACCGGGTTGACGGAGACGGCACGCACCTCGACCAGCAGGTCGCGCGGCCCGATCTCCGGCTCGGGAACGTCGATATCCAGCAGCGATTCCGGCGCCTCGATGGGCGAGGGCAGTTGGTAACCAATGGCCTTCATGCACCTGTAGATGCAGGCACGTGCGGATCGGTCACGACGCGTACCAACCTTTGCACGCGTCAGCGCGAAGCAGCAGGCGGCTGCCGGCCGACGACCGTGAGTGTGGATTCTGCGCGGACGATGGTGCCGTTCGGTTGATAGACGAGCAATCGATGCACTTGGGACGTGGTCGGAAACAGGAACTCCACTCCATTCGCGCCGACCGGCCGGCCATCGAGCACAACCTGCGCAACAGTGGACGCCGACCAGCGCAGCACAGCACGCTGCCCCGCGTGGACCTTGGCCGGCGTAATGGTGAGGGACATGCCACGCGTGGAAGGCACCCGGGCGATCCGGGGAAAGCGGCGATGCTGCCATCCCACCTGCAGCGCGAAAAGTACGGCGAGAAGCCATGCCACGGTCACCCAGTCCCGCTTCCGCCGCGATCGCCTGCGCGGACGCCGTGTCGACGGCAGCAAGCGGCCGAAAAAGCGCAGCACGGTCCACAGAACGCACAAACCGCGACGCACACCGAAGCGGCCCGCCCAGCACGTTCGCACAAAGCCGAGCACATCGAACCGCCCGGCACCCGGATTGTGGTGGATCGGGAAAAGCACGTCCTGGAGCTCGACAACATCATCGGGGTGTAGCTCCACCGGGCTCGTGTACCTGCGTTCGTTCGCCAGCCTGTTCCGGAACCAAGCTCGCTCCGCCGCGGTCGAGAAATCGTGTGCCAGATCGTCCTGGAAGAACAGGCCGCAATCTTTCGGCAGCGACGGAAGGCAGTTCGTCTGCTGCGCCTGGGCGTGGGTCATTCTGGCCAGCACCACGGCATGGTTCACAGGAAAGGCGCATTCTCCCGCGCGTTTCGGATGGGCTGACCGCAACGCCGGCCGCGCCTTCAGCACATCCAGCAGCAGGCACTTGACTTCCCACGCCTGCAACGCCGGGTTCTTTCGTGCAACGCCGCCACGCAGGAACCACGTTTCCGAGTTAGTTGTTACGACGTACCCGGGGGAGTAGTCCTTGACCTCTAACAGGAGGATTCCTAGCTGCGGCGACCACACGATGAAGTCGGTTTTGCGCGGGAGAATTTGCGGCTCAAACCAGACGATCCAGTCGGGCTCGTCTTGGAGCACCTCGCGTAACACGCGGAGAACACGCTTCTCCCCGGCAGTGGCCGTGAGTTTGATGGAGTCGGGAAAGAATCGTGCCACGCTTCGCCTGTTCTAAAAACAAAGGGTACTGGCTCGAAACCAGTACCCCGTTTGCGTTCTCATGTTCGTGGAGAGGAGGGACGGTCTATTTCGCCTTGCCCAGTGCGAGTTCGATCAGCGCCTTTTCTTCCAGCTCGTGCGCCTTGGCCGAGCCGGTGGCGGGGCTGGCGGCGGCGGAGCGCTTGATGGACAGGGTGCGGCGGTCGCCGGCGGCGCGCTTCAGCAGCGGATAGGCGTAGGTGAACGCGCCCATGTTGGCCGGCTCCTCCTGCACCCAGACGATTTCTTCGGCGTTCGGGTAGTGCGCGAGCGCGGCTTCGATATCCTTTGCGGGCCAGGGGTAGAGCTGCTCCACGAACACGATGGCGGTGGAGAAATCACCGCGCTTCGCCCGTTCCACGCGCAGGCTGTGGCCGATCTTGCCGGAGCAGACAAGCACGCGGCGCGGGTCTTTCGCCTCGGTGTCAACCAGCACCTTCTGGAAGCGCGGCGCACCGAGATCCGCCAGCGGCGACACTGCGTCTGGGTGGCGCAGCATGCTCTTCGGCGTGAACACGACCAGCGGCTTGCGGAACGGCGACATGGCCTGCCGCCGCAGCAGGTGGAAGTATTGCGCGGCGTTCGACGGCTGGGCGACGATCATGTTGTCGGTCGCGCAGAGCTGCAGGTACCGCTCCATGCGGGCGCTCGAGTGCTCCGGCCCTTGCCCCTCGTAGCCGTGCGGCAGCAGCAGCGTGACGCCGCTTTGCAGACCCCACTTCGCCTCACCCGCCGCGATGAACTGGTCGATGATGATCTGCGCGCCGTTGGCAAAGTCGCCGAACTGCGCCTCCCACAGCACAAGTGCCTCCGGGTAATCGCGGCTGAAGCCGTACTCAAAGCCAAGCACTGCGGCCTCGCTGAGCATGGAGTTGTACACCTCGAAGCGGCCCTGCCCAGGCGCGATGTTGTGCAGCGGGGAGTAGCGGAACTCCGTCTCGGTATCGACCCACACAGCATGCCGCTGATTGAAGGTGCCGCGCTGTGAATCCTGACCGCTGAGGCGAACGGGCGTGCCCTTGGCCAGCAGCGAGGCATAGGCCACCAGCTCGGCCATGCCGTAGTCGAACGCACGCGTGCCCGCACCCATCTCTTCGCGCTGCTTCAACAACGCCTTTACCTTGGGGTGCACGTGGAAATCCGCCGGCGCCGCGGTCAACTTCCCGACCAGCGCCTGCACTTCCGCGGCGGCAAGGCCGGTTTCGACATCCTCTTCCGCGGTCAGGCGGCCACCGCGATAGGGCTGCCAATACTCCGGAAGTTCGCTCAGCACGGGCGCGTGTTCTGCCTCTTTGCTGTGCGACTGCTCTTCGAGAAAGCGCTGCTGAATCTCCGCGATCTCTGCCGCGGCGTCCGTGCCGATGCGCTCCGCGTAGGTCTTGTACAGCGGTGCCGTCTGCTTGATGCGGGCGTAGCGGCGAGGCTGCGTGACCGTGGGGTCGTCCACCTCGGAGTGACCGTGGCGACGGTAGCCGACCAGGTCGATGACCACGTCGGACGCGAAGGCCGCGCGGTACTCCGCGGCGATTTTCGCCACGCGCATGACCGCGTCCGGATCTTCCGCGTTGACGTGAAAGATGGGAATCGGCAGGCGCTTTGCGATGTCAGTCGAGAAGCGTGAGGAGTTCGATTCCTGCGGCTCTGCCGTAAAGCCGAGCAGGTTGTTGACCACGACCTGGATCGTTCCGCCGACGTCGTAGCCGGCAATGGTGGCGAGGTCGAGCGTCTCGGCCCAGATGCCCTGGCCGGCGAACGCCGCATCGCCGTGGATGAGCAGCGGCAGCACGCGCGACTTGCCGTCCCGGCCCAGCCGCTGCTGGCGTGCGCGGGCGCGGCCCATGACGACCGGATCGACTGCCTCAAGATGCGAGGGGTTCGACGCCAGGTGCAGCGCGATCTCTTTGCCTTCAGGGGAGACGTAGGTCCCCGTTGCGCCCTGGTGGTACTTCACGTCGCCGCCGCCCAGGTGCGAGCGCGGATCGACATCTTCAAACTTGGTGAAGATCTCCGTTGCGGTGCGGCCCACGGTGTTGACCATTACGTTCAGCCGGCCGCGATGGCTCATGGCAAAGGTGCAGCGCTCCACGCCAAGCGCGGCGGAGACCTCGAACGTGCGATCCAAAAACGGGATGAGCGCGGTCAGGCCCTCCAGCGAAAACCGCTTCGTGCCGAGGTAGCGCTGCTGTACCGTCTGCTCAAACAGGTCGGCCTGGATCAGCTGCGTGAGCGTGCGCGCCTGCTGCGCGGGGCTCTCGGCATAAGCCTGCTCCATCGCCTGCTGCAGCCATTCGCGGCGCTCTGGCGAGGCAATGTGGCTGAACTCCAGCGCAATGGTGCCGCAGTAAAACGCGCGCGCCTCGGCAGCAATCGCATCCGAACCCTCCGGCAGATCGACCGGAAACGGCTCGGCCGGCAGGTACTGCTGCAATGGGTCGAGCGACGCCTGCAGGTAGCCCCAGCGGCGAAAAATTTCAAACACCGTCGTACGCAACTGCTCCTCCGGCGACTCGGGTGCAACGATCGTTTCAACCGGGGACTGCTTGACTTTCTCTGCGGCAGGCTTGCCCTGCGCCTTCGCCTTGGTGGCCATAAAACCTCAAGAAGTATGGTAAGCCTCTGCGTATCTCCTTCCAAGGGGCACGGGTTGTCGATTATCGGACAAGCTGTGCCAGTTGCGAACAGCAACTTCCAGCGACGGTTGAGACGCATAAGCCTCGTACCTGTCTCGCCCGCACGCACGATTACTCAAGCCCTCTGGCATCAGCGCGGTAGCATCACCTCTTCGCCGGCAGCAAAGCGTCTGGCATTCGTCGCGCCGGTGTCACGACCGTCGGACAACATCTGCGTACATCTTCGCGTCTGATTTGACGAAGCGAAGATATGGCGAAATAGACGAGCCTCTTCCCTCCACATACTTCATCACGATGCGAGGTTTCTCCCCATGGCAGAACGAACGATTGAACTGGATACGCCGGTGCTGACGGACGAAACCGCCGATGCCCTGCGCGAGGCGACCGACCGCGCGGAACGCGCCGAAGCGGAACTCGCAAAACTGAAGGCGCATGCCCCCGCAGCTGAAGTTGCGCCCGCAACCGGCACGCATTCCACCGCACGGCACCCGCATACCGCGGAAGCTCCGGTGGAAGAAGGCAATCTGTTCGAAGGCCAGGAGCCTTCGCCCGATGCCATGCCCGCCAGGGAAGCTGCCTCGGCCCGCACGGAGCGCGACGCCGACCGTGATGCCGCCGCATCTTCCAGCGCTGCTCAGGCGCGCTCCGAGCACGGCACGCACGCGTCGGCCGACGAGGCTGTCCACACCGATGCGCTGAAACAGCCACCCACGCCCAGCACTGCGGCCAATGCCTCCAGCTACGACGATGCGACCGCCGTGACGGAGCGCGGTTCTGCCGGACGCGCAGTTGCCCAGCATGACGGGATCGACGAACTCCGCAAAGATCCCATGATGGCCCACCTGCTCGACAGCCTCGACGCCGGCACCGACGTGGGCCATTACGGCCGGCTGGTATTCGCCATGGTCGCGCGGCACTTTCTGCCGCACGCCGAAGTCATCGCATGGATGACGAAGGACGCCGACTTCAATGCCGAGCAAGCCCAGCAAATGCTGCACCAGGTTGAGGGCCGCGACTACAACCCGCCCCGCCGCGAGCGCCTGCTGCAATGGCAAAAGGAGCAGGAGTTCCAGTTTATGGACATCCATGACCCGGACAGCGGCAACCTGTACCGCAACCTGGAATTCCCAAAGGAAGTCTACGACCACATCGGCCACTACCAGGAAGCGAAAGCCTCAGAGTAAGCCGCTCTGCTCGCAAGCGGGGACTGCCACATTCGCTGCGGATGTGGCAGTTCTGGATGGAGTTTGCCTACAGGCCTAGTGGCCGGGAACCGTGCGGACCATGTTGACCAACTGCGTACGCACCTCCTGCGCGGTGCGCGCCTCTGCCGGGTAATTGATGCGCGCACCTTTCATGCCCTCTGCCGTGGTCAGCCGCAGCGAAAATCCGAGCCGGTCGACGGAAGTCATGGCTGCAGCGGTCGCCTCGATGTGCGCATGTCTGCGGGCAAGCTCGATCATGCTGTCCTGATGGTCGGCGTTCATGTGCGACAAAATGCCGGCAGCGGAAGCCATCAGCGGATCTGGCGCGGCTTGCAGGTAATCTGTCGCCGCCATCCATCCCATCACGCCAAAACCGCCGAAGTAGTAGACATCGACCACGTTGAGCCGGAAGAAGTGGAAGTCGGCAAAGTCGACCCAGTTGCTGCTGTTCGGATGGCGCGCGAGGTAGGCTTCGCGCGCCGCCGCAAGGTCCTCTGCCGGCACCGGCAGTGCCTCGCCCACCAGCGTTGCACGTGCCGCTCCCAAGGGTTCGCCATCCCCACCGGACTGCGTCAGGAACAGGCTGCACCGCGCGTCGCCTCGCAGGTTCTGTGTGTGCATTGCCATGTTGCTGATGAGAAACAGCGGTCTCCCTGCAGCGTCCAGCGCATACGGCATCAGCGAGCCAAAGGGAAAGCCCGGCTGCTTTCTCGACACAGTCGATAACATGGCCGTGCTGCCCTGCGCCGCCAGCGTACGCACCCGCTCGGCATGGCTGGGCTCTTCGATGACGGGCAGTGGTGGACCGGTGTAGGCGTGCTGGCGGGGCGGTGTGGTCGACATACCTCTATTGTCGCCCCGCACCGCCCAAAAACAGCTATCCCTTCAGCGCGGTATCGACCAGGGCCTTGGCTTCCTGCTGAATCTGCTTCAGGTGGCCTTCGCCCTGGAAGCTCTCGGCGTAGATCTTGTACACATCCTCGGTCCCGGATGGCCGCGCCGCGAACCAACCGTTCGCCGTCGCCACCTTGAGGCCGCCGATCGCGGCGCCGTTGCCGGGTGCGTTCGTCAGCACGGCGGTAATGGGCTCGCCGGCAAGTTCCTTCGTGGTCACCTGCGAGGGCGATAACTTCGCCAGCTTTGCCTTTTGCTCCTTGGTTGCCGCGGCGTCGATGCGCTGGTAGACGGGGTTGCCGTACTTCGCGGTCAGCGCCTGGTAGCGTTCGCCCGGGTCCTTGCCGGTGCGCGCCGTGATCTCCGCCGAAAGCAGGCCCATGATCGGCCCGTCCTTGTCCGTCGACCAGGCACCGCCATTGAATTTCAGAAACGACGCGCCGGCGGACTCTTCCCCGCCAAAGCCCAGCGACCCGTCACTCAGCCCGTTGACGAACCACTTGAAGCCGACCGGCACCTCCAGCACCTTGCGCCCGATGCCCGCGGCCACGCGGTCGATCATGCTGGACGAGACCAGCGTCTTGCCTACCGCCGCATCCTTCCTCCACTGCGGCCGGTTCTCGAACAGGTACTCGATCGCCACGGAGAGGTAGTGGTTCGGGTTGAGCAGCCCCACCGACCGCGCGACGATGCCGTGCCGGTCGTGGTCCGTATCGCACGCCCAGCTCACATCGAACTTGTCCTTGTTTGCGATCATGCCGGCCATGGCATACGGCGAGGAGCAGTCCATGCGGATCTTGCCGTCCCAATCGATGTGCATGAAGCGGAAGGTTGCATCGACGGTGGTCGACAGCACCGTCAGGGGCAGCTTATAGACCTCGGCGATGCGCGGCCAGAACTCCACCCCCGCGCCGCCCAGCGGATCGACCGCGAACGTCAACCCGCTTTGCGCAATCGCCTCCATGTCGATGACCTGCGCCAGGTCGCCGACGTACTCGCCGATATAGTCATGCGGCTTCGTCGTTGCGGCCTTCAGCGCCTGGGCAAATGGCACGCGGTTGACGCCGCCCAGCTTGTTGGCCAGGATCTCGTTGGCTCGGTCCTGCACTGTCTTCGTCACGTCGGTATCGGCGGGCCCGCCGTTGGGCGGGTTGTACTTGAAGCCGCCGTCCTCCGGCGGGTTGTGTGATGGCGTGATGACGATGCCGTCCGCAAAGCCTTCCGTGCGACCAGCGTTGTAGTTCAGAATCGCGTGGCTCAGCGCTGGCGTCGGCGTGTACCCGTAGGCGCCGCCGGTGCCTTGCTCCGTCCCGCTGCCCGCGTCGATGCGCGTGTCCACACCATTTGCCGCCAGCACCTCCAACGCGGTGCGGAACGCGGGCTCACTCAGCCCATGCGTATCCATTGCCAGGAACAGCGGGCCGGTGTAGCCCTTGCCGGTGCGGTATTCCACGATCGCCTGCGTGATGGCGAGGATGTGGTCCTCATTGAACGCCGCCGCGAATGCCGAGCCGCGATGCCCGCTCGTGCCGAACGCAACCTTTTGCGCCGGGTCGCCGGCGTCTGGGTGCAGCGTGTAGTAGGCGGAGATGAGGCGGGGAAGATCGACCAGGCCGTGGGCATCAGGCAGTTTGCCTGCCAGTACGTTGACGTTTGGATCGGCGCTCATGGGATGGTGGCTCCTGAAAGGGTTGCGCGTGTGCGCTGCGTCGGTTCGATGCCGTCAGACCGCGCGGAAGTCGCCCGAGTGTATCGCGCGGCAAGCCCGGTGTGCCGTGTCAACACAAGAATTTCCACAGCAACCCTGAAGTTTCCTACAATGGACTTCTCCCTGGAGCGGCTTGCCCAGTGACGCCATGACCCCACCCGGCGGCACGCGCACCCCGCCAAAGATTGTGTTGCGTTTCGAGGACCTGGGTGAAGCCACTGCTTCGACCGATCCCCCGGAACATCGCCGCGCATGCGGTTGCCGCTGCCCTGTCGCTCGCAGTTGCCGCCCTGGCGTGCGCGCCGGCGCGTGCCTCGCAAAGCACCCTGCTCGCCGATACCTACGTGACCACGGCACGTCCCTCCACCAACTACGGCAGCCTCAGCAACCTGTATGTGAACAGTGCAAGCACCGCGCTGGTTCGCTTCGATCTGCTTGCCGTGCCCTCCGGAACCACCAGCGCGCAGGTCGGCCGCGCGATCCTCCGCGTGTATGTGAATCGGGTCAACACCCCCGGCACCCTCACCGTCGCACCCGTCACCGGCGCCTCCTGGCAGGAAGCCGCCGTCACCCAGCAAACCCTGCCGGTGCTCGGCAGCGCGATCGACGTGGAAGCCGCGACGGATGAGGGCCAGTTCGTCGCCTTCGACGTCACCGCTCTCGTCAAAACCTGGATTGACAAACCCTCCGCCAACTTCGGCTTCGCCCTCACCGCAACCACCGCCGACGTCGTGCTCGACAGCAAGGAAAACGACGCCACCGCCCACCCGGCAACGCTCGACATTGAGTTGGCAGCCGTTAGTGGCGGCACGGGAACCGTCGGCGCAACCGGAGCCAAGGGAGACACCGGGGCCACGGGAGCTACCGGGGCAACAGGAGCTACCGGTGCGCCAGGCCCCGCTGGACCAGCCGGGCCACAAGGACCGCAGGGCGCAACCGGCGCGAAGGGCGATGCCGGCGGCCTCGTCTACCGGGGGACCTACGACGCCACGGTCGCCTACAACGCGCAGGATGTGGTGAGCTACGGCGGCGCGGCCTGGGTCTCGCTGGTGTCAGCCAACGCGGGCATCTCCCCGGGAACGACCAACGCCGCCGGCACTGCAACCTGGGGCATTCTTGTGCCCGCGGCAACAGCAGGCACCACCACGACGGGTACCGGAACCACGGGCAGCACCGGCACCATCGACACCACGCCCAGCCTCAAGTACAAGGGTCCCTACACTGCCGCCACCACCTACGGCCTGAACGACGTCGTCACCTGGGTCAACGCCGCCTGGGTATCGATTGCCACCGTCAACACCGGCAACCCGCCGGACACCAGCGGCACCGAGTGGTCCGTCCTCGTGCCCGCCGCGAAGGCAGCGACCGTGACCACCGGCAGCGCCGCCGTCGGCCTCGCCTTCCAGGGGGTCTACGCCTCCGCCACGAACTACGCGGCGAACGCTGTCGTTACTTACGCCAACGCCGCCTGGGTGTCGCTGCATGACACCAACGTCGGCCAGACACCGGGTTTCTCCCCGAACGACTGGGCCGTCCTCGTGCCCCCTGCCAGCGCCAACACCGTCACGCCGATCGTCACGAAAAATCTCGCCTTCCAGGGCAGCTATCTGTCCACGAATAACTACGCGATCAACGATGTCGTCACCTGGCACAACGCCGCCTATATTTCGCTGAATGACACCAACCACGGCAACACTCCAGACCAGAGCCCAACCGACTGGGCCGTCCTCGTGCCCGCCGGCGCAACCGGCCTGACCGGTGCCACCGGAGCCACAGGCGCGGCCGGTATTCAGGGGCCACAGGGCGAGCGCGGCTACATGGGCCTCACCGGCGCGCAGGGCGACCGCGGCGCCGTCGGTGCCACCGGTCGCCCCGGCTTCACCTACCAGGGTGTCTATGCGTCGACCACCAACTACGCCGCCGGTGACGTCGCCGTCTGGCAGGGCAGCAGCTACAGCAGCCTGCACGACAGCAACGCCGGCAACACCCCCAGCGAATCGCCCACCGATTGGGGCCTGCTCACCAGCACCGGCCCGAAAGGCGACACCGGGGCGACCGGCGCTACCGGTCCGCAAGGCATCCAAGGCGTCCCTGGGGAGTTCGGCCCAGCCGGTCCCCAGGGGCTCACCGGCCCCGTCGGGTCCACCGGTCCGCAGGGCCAGGCAGGGCGCGACGGCGCACAAGGCCCCGAGGGCGAGCGCGGCCCCGTCGGCTTCACCGGCGCACCCGGTCCGGTCGGCCTCACGTTTCGCGGCGCGTATGCCTCCAGCACCAACTACGCGCAGAACGACGCCGTCACTTGGCAGAATCAAACGTGGCTCAGCCTCGTCAACAGCAACGCCGGCCAGACGCCCGATCAGAGCCCCGCCTTTTGGACTCTCCTCGCAGCCCGCGGCGACACCGGCGTGCAGGGTGCCATCGGCCTCACCGGGCCGCAGGGCCAACAGGGTGTCACCGGTGCGCAGGGACCGCAGGGTGTCACCGGGGCCACCGGCCTCACCGGACCGCAGGGCGACCCGGGGTCGATCTTCCGCGGTGCCTACGCCTCCACCGACAACTATGCCCTGCACGACGCGGTCAGCTACGCCGGTGGCACCTGGCTTTCACTCTCGACCGCCAACCACGGCAACACCCCCGGCACCACGGCCGACTGGGCGCAGATGGCCGCACCCGGGGCAACCGGCGCCACAGGCCAGACTGGCGCAACCGGACCCGCGGGCCCGCAAGGCATCACCGGCCCACAAGGCACGGCCGGTCCCGCCGGCAATACCGGAGCCACCGGACCGCAGGGCCAGCCCGTCGCCTTCCGCGGCACCTGGAACGCCGCCAGCGCCTACCAGACCGGCGACGCCGTCTTCCTCGACGGCTCGTCCTACATTGCCACCGCACCCATCAGCGGCACGCCGCCCGGTTCCGCCGCGCAGTGGTCACTGCTCGCCCAGCAGGGTGCAGCCGGCAGCACCGGGGCGCAGGGCCAGCAGGGAGCGACCGGGCAGACCGGGCAAACCGGCCAGACCGGCGCCACGGGAGCGCAGGGGGCCGCGGGCCTGAACTGGCTCGGCACCTATGCCTCCACGACGAATTACGGCCTGCGCGACGCCGTCGCCTACAACGGCGGCAGCTACGTCTCGCTCATCGCCAACAACACCGGCAACACGCCCGGCGCATCCGGAAGTACGCAGTGGGGCGTGCTCGCGGCGGCGGGAACGCAGGGGGCGCAAGGCGTCGCCGGAGCCAACGGCAGCAACGGCACCGCCGCCACGATCGTCATCGGCCAGGTCAACACCGGCGCTCCCGGCAGCGCTGCCACCGTGCAAAACGTCGGCTCCTCCACCGCTGCTCAGTTCAACTTCACCATTCCGCAGGGAGCCGCAGGCATCGCCGGCGTGGCAGGCACACCGGGCCTCGTCTATCGCGGCACCTGGACCAACGGCACCGGCTACTCAACCAACGACGTCGTCTACTACAACGGCAATTCCTACGTGTCACGCACCTCCGGCAACACGGCCAACCCGGCAACCGACGTGGCCAACAGCGGCGGCAACTGGTCCCTGCTCGCATCGCAGGGCGCACCCGGCGCCGCTACGGTCAGCATCGGCTCTGTCACTACGGGCACCTCGGCAAGCGTCACCAACTCCGGCACGCAGAACGCCGCCACCCTCAACTTCGTCCTGCCTCGCGGTGCCACGGGGGCCACCGGACTTACCTGGCGCGGCGCGTGGGATACCGGAACCACCTACACCACCAACGACGCCGTCAGCTACAGCGGCAGCGCCTACATCGCCATCGCCAACAGCCAGGGCACCGCGCCCACAGGCAGCAATTTCAGCACTTCCGCTTGGTCCCTTCTCGCCTCGCAGGGCGCAATCGGAGCCACCGGCCCGACGGGTGTTACGCCCGCCTTCACCATCAATCCCACCATTACGGGCGCACCAGGAACTGCCGCCAGCGTAGCCCAGGGCGGCACCGCCGCCAACCCCACCCTCACCTTCACCGTGCCGCAGGGTGCAACCGGAGCTACCGGCGCAACCGGTGCCACCGGTTCCGGTTCAGGTGGCGCCAGCACCGGAGCACCTTCACCACCGTGCACACCGTGCAGGGCACCAACAGCGGTGTCGGCAGCTACTACCATTCCGCCAACGCCAATGTTTCCGCCCCCACGGAGACACCTCTGGCGCTCACGCTCATGCCTTCCAGCTGCACCGTCAACACCATCAACCTGTACAACTCCTCCACTGCGCCGGCGACCGTTTTCCTTCGTTCCTCCAGCGCGACCACGGGGTTCAGCAACGTCGTCACCTGTAGCAACGTGCCCACAGGTGCCTCCACCTGCGCTGCGGGCGGCGTCAGTCTCGGCGGCAAGCTGGCGGATTTCTCCATCACCCCCACCGCCACCGCCACCAGTTACGTGTTCACCGAGTTCACCTGCCAGTAACCTGCGGGTGAACAGGAAGTGAAGCCCCATCCACAAAGTAGATTTTTTAGTAGCCAAGTCATCTGCTCGGCGGTTAAGTTTGGTTGCGATCGTAAAGGGCCTGTTGCCTTCCATTGTCCATTCGCAATGGGGGGCGGCCAAAACATCTCCCCGCGGGCTTGCCGCCTGCTCCAGGGCTTCATTGACCAAAAAGGAACTGACCTCGGGACCAATCCAAACTTCGATGAGGATACGTACAACATACGACGTGAACTTTGGCTCCTAGAGTCGTTCCCCATACTTTCCTTCAACGCTCGTCCACATGACCATCAGGGAGACCACCAGTGGTAGATCAACTGACAGACAGACTCGTTCAGAAAGCGCTCTCGCGGCGCGGCTTCCTCGCCGGTGCCGGCGTGGTAACCGCCGCCACGATGGTAGGCTGCGGCAACGACACCACCTTCACACCGGTTCAGACCACGACTCCAACCCCGGCCGTCACCGTCGCTGATTCCGACGTGCTTAATTTTGCACTGAATCTGGAATACCTCGAAGCCGAGTTTTACCTGCGCGCTGCCACCGGTACCGGCCTCTCAGCTGCAGACAGCCTTGGCGGCGGTGCCGTCACGGTTAAGCCCAACTCTGCCGTGCCCTTCGTCACGCCGCTCTTCAAGCAGATCGCCGCGGAACTGGCGCAGACCGAATTGCAGCACGTGCGCGCCCTGCAGGCTGCCATCAAGCTCATCGGCGGAACGCCCGTCGCCGCGCCTGCCATCGATCTGCTCAATTCCTTCAACGCCGTCGCCAAGCTGGCCCTCATCAACGGTGGCACCTTCGACCCCTTCGCCAACGAACTCAACTTCATCGTCGGTGCGTTGACGTTTGAAGACGTAGGAGTTACGGCCTACACCGGCGCGGCCACCCTGTTCAGCACGGCTGCCGCGACCAACGGGATTCTCTCTGCCGCTGCCGGTATTCAGGCTGCGGAAGCCTACCACGCGGGTGCCCTGCGCACGCTGCTCGCCGGCAATGCCGCAGCCACTAATGTGTACACCTCGCTCACCAACTTCAACGCCATTACGGTTGTGCGCGCCAGCGTCGGCGGCGGCAACGAGACGCAGGTCACCACCGGCGTCAGCCAGACCCTGCCCCAGACCTACACGGGACCCAGCAGCATCGTTGCAGCCGACTCCACCAACGCCCTTGGCTATGCGCGCACCACCGACCAGGTGCTGCACATCGTCTACGGCACCGGCGGCGGCGCGGGCGTCAGCGGCGGCGGCTTCCTTCCCTCAGGCATGAACGGCCTGGTCAAAACCACCACGGCGTAAGCGACGGACACGGAGAGATCTACATGGCAACCCTTGAAACACAGCACCTTGATTCCATCATCGCCAGCCGTCGCTCGCTTCTGCTGGGCGGCGCGGCCATGGCAGCAACCGCCGCCATCGGCACGGGCGTGGCCTCGGCCGCAATCCCTGCGACCATCGGCGATACCGACATCCTGAACTTCGCCCTCAACCTCGAATACCTGGAGGCGCAGTACTACACCCTGGCCACCGAAGGCGTTACCGCCGACAAAGCAGCAACCTCGCCCATTACCATCACCAGCGGTGCTGCAACACCGGCTGCCGGTGGCACCGTGAAGTACAAGGCCAGTCCCATGGTCAACTTCACCAATCTGTCGGTGAAGGCCTATGCCTTCGAAACCGCGCTCGAAGAACGCAAGCACGTTAACTTCCTGAAGGGCGCGCTGAGCACCGCCGCAGTGGCACAGCCCAACATCGACCTGCAGACCAGCTTTGTCGCACTGGGACAGGCGCTGTCTCCCGCCGTCGCCAACTTCGATCCGTTTGCCAACGGCTTGAGCTTCCTTCTGGGTGCCTTCATCTTTGAAGACGTGGGTGTCACCGCTTACCACGGCGGCGCAGCCTACCTGTCGAAGACGTATCTCACGCCCGCGCTGGAGATTCACGCGGTTGAGGCGTACCACGCCGGCCTGGTTCGCGCGTCGCTCTATGCCATCGATCAGGGTCTGCTTACCGTCTCGGGTGGTGGTGTGGGTACCGCCGCGTCCACCGCAACCAGCATCGCCACCGCGCGCGCGCAGCTCGACGGCACCTACGGCAAGGCACCATCCGACGCCTTCGGCCTCTCCGGCCAGGACGACTTCGGCCTCAATCTGATCAGCGTTCCCCTAAATGGTGCGGCGCAAACGGCCACCACCATCATGGACGCCGGCAAGGTCGTCGCCGGTTCCACCCTGCCCACCTACAACTACTACATCGGCTTCGCCCGCACTCTGCAGCAGGTCCTGAACGTGGTGTACGCGAGCGCGTCCGGCACCAAGGGTGGCTTCTTTCCGCAGGGCCTCAACGGCACCATCAGCTAACCAAGACAGGGCGCTGCCATTCATCCGGAACGTCTATTGCAGAAAAGGCAGCCATCCGTGGCTGCCTTTTCTGCTGTCTTCCACCGCCTGCAGGTCACAGGAGAGTGGTGCGGGTCCACTACCTAATAGCCGCGCGCACCAGGTCCGCCGCGCGCACCAGCACCTGGTCCAGCGACATGCCGGTTGTCTCTAGGACCACGGCGTCTTCTGCCGGCCGCAGCGGGCTTGCCTCACGCGAGCGATCGCGGCCATCACGCTCCGCAATCTGCTGCGTGATGCGCTCGCGCGATTCACCGGTCGGCGTGGCAGCCCCTGCCTGCTGCTGAAACCGCCGATCCCCCCGCGCCTCTACCGACGCATCCAGAAAGAGCTTGACCGTCGCGTCCGGAAACACCACCGTCCCGATATCGCGCCCCTCCATGACTACGCCGCATGCCGAGTGCAGGCCCATCGCCCGCTGCTCCGCCACCATCCAAGCCCGCACCGGCGGGTGCACAGAGACGCGCGATGCCGCCGCCGTCACTTCTGGTGCACGCAGTTTCGTCGTCACGTCGACCCCATCCAGCAGCACGCGGTTGCCGCCCTCGCCCGGCTCCAGGTGCATGCGCGTCGTGGCGGTCATCGCTTCCAGCGCGGCCGCATCCTCCAGCCCCACACCTGCACCCATCGCCTTCAGCGCCAGTGCACGATACATCGCACCGGTCTCCAGGTTCAGCAGACCGAACGTCTTTGCGAGGTGCGTGGCCACGGTGCTTTTGCCCGCGCCGGCAGGTCCATCGATGGCAACAATCGGGCCTCGCTTGCTGGACGCGGCGCGTTGCTCGGAAGAAGAGGAAGTTGAGGTGTCGTTCATACCCTTTCCATTCTCGGGCATACACGGCAGTTCGCAAACGCGCGCCTGCCTCAAAATGCACATGGCGGCAACCGAAGTTGCCGCCATGTGCGTTGCTGTCCTCATCGTGTGGCGACGGTGTTCGGTTACTCGGGGCGGCGCTTCGGCGCACCACCGCGAGCAGGGCCGGACCCCGGCCCACGGAACGAGGGACGCGCCCCCGGACGACTGAACCCACCCGGCTTACTGCCGCCGCTGAAGCTACCGCCACGCGGCGCAAACGGCTTCCGGTCTCCGCCCTCACGCGGCGTAAACGGACGACGTTCCCCTTCGCCACGAGGTGTGAACGGACGGTCCCCACGCGGCGCAAACGGCTTCCGGTCCCCGCCCTCACGCGGCGTAAACGGACGACGCTCGCCATCGCCACGAGGCGTGAACGGACGATCTCCGCGCGGTGCGAACGGCTTGCGATCTCCGCCGTCACGCGGCGTAAACGGACGACGTTCCCCGTCACCACGGGGTGTGAACGGACGGTCCCCACGCGGTGCGAACGGCTTCCGATCCCCACCTTCACGCGGGGTAAACGGACGACGCTCGCCATCACCACGACGTGTGAACGGACGGTCCCCACGCGGCGCAAACGGCTTGCGATCTCCGCCCTCACGCGGCGTGAACGGGCGACGTTCCCCATCGCTACGAGGTGTGAACGGACGATCCCCACGCGGTGCGAACGGCTTGCGATCTCCGCCATCACGCGGCGTGAACGGACGACGTTCTCCATCGCTACGAGGTGTGAACGGACGATCTCCACGTGGTGCGAACGGCTTGCGATCTCCGCCCTCACGCGGCGTGAACGGGCGACGCTCGCCATCGCCACGAGGCGTAAACGGACGATCTCCACCCTCACGCGGAGTAAACGGGCGTGCCGGACGTGCCGAACGCTCCTCATCCCATGGCCGCGCAAAGCTCGGACGGTCGCGGCCCTGCTCCGGACGCGGACGATCTTCGCCACTGCGCTGGAACGGACGGCGCTCGCGGTCCCCACCAAACGAGGGGCGATCTCCACCAAATGAGGGCCGGCCGCCGGCAGACGGGCGATCCCCACCAAACGACGGGCGCGGGGAGAAGCCGGGTCGATCGCCACCGGGGCGCGGTCCACGGCCGAACGCAGGCCGGCCGCCGCCGAAGCTCGGACGCCCACCACGGTCACCCTCGGTGCGTGCACCGGCAGGCTTGCGCACCGGGTACGCACCAGGCCGCGACGGACGATCTTCGCGCGGGTTTTCCCCACGCGCCGCACGCTCGTCCATGTCGGCGCGGCGGTCATCCATTTCATAGCGCGAACGCTGCGCAAACCGAGGCTCCGCGGCCGTGTCATCGCCCGGCAGCGCCGGGAGCGCACCCGTAATGTGCAGCAGGGTCTTGCCTTCCACGACGAGCGGCTCCAACTGGCGCGTTGCCGACAGGCCGTTCACCACCTCGCGCACACGCGAACGCGCCGCCAGCGGCGAGAGGAAAATCTCCATCTCATCGCTGGTCGCCGCCACCGTCTGCGATAGGTACAGTGACAGCAGCGCACTCAGCGCGGTGGGCTGACCCGCGTTGGCACCCGCCTTCATGTGCCGCACAAAGCGTCCTGTCATCAACTCCCACTTGGCCGGCGCACCATCCGCATCGGGCAGCGGAATCACCCGCTGAATCGCCCAAAGCTCCGCGAGCGCGCGCAGCGTGGCCGAATCCGTCACGCCCTGGCCCAGCTCCGACGTGATTTCATGCGGTGCCAGTGCGCCCTTTTCCTTCAGAATCTCGTATACCTTTACGCCCAGCGGCGACACGCGCATCGCACCCGTAGTCGCGGGTTCAGCCTTCCAGTTCTTGTCGCCACGCAACGTGTACACAAACGAAAACGCGTTGGCCGACACCACGAAGTCCGGCTCGCCGGTCGTGGAGCCGAGCAGGTTCAGCGGCACCGCCGAGCCGTCTTCGACCAGGCGCGCCATCGTGCGATGGACCGTCTCGCGCTCTTCCGGCGTAAAGCCGTTGATGGGATCGGCTGCCGGCTCGTCTTCTGCTGCAGCGGCGTGGATTCGGTCTTCTTCGGCGATCTCGTCGCCTTCGTCCTCGGCGATTTCATCGTCATTCGACAGCATGGTCTCGCGATCAGACGGAATGTTGCCGTCGCCGGCAAGCATGGCCTCGTCACCCTCTGCGGTCGCAGGCTCGTCTTCGGAATCATCCGCTTCAGAATCCTCCGCGTCTTCGTCATCCTCTTCGCCTTCGAAGCCGTCCTCGTCCTCGACGCCGTCTTCATCATCAGAGCCGTTATCCTCGGCTTCCTCCCCGGAAGGCTCGTCCGACTCCTCGTTTTCTTCGTCTTCCTCGTCGTCGAAGTCCTCGTCCTCTTCGTCGCCATCCTCGTCGAAGTCGTCTTCGTCTTCCGGCAGCTCGTCCAGATCACCGACGGCAAACGACGCCTTGCCGCTGTCATCGAACCGCGTACCGGCGGACGCAGCAGCAGACTTCGCCGTCTGGGGCACCCATCCATTTTCCGGGCGGCCAAGCACGGCCTCTGCAAAGCTGGGTGCGGGTGTGGCGAACTGGGCATGCGGATAGACCGGGACCAGGCCAGCTTCGTTCAGCCACGTGCGCACGCTATCAGTGGTACGCAGCGCGTCGCCGTTCTGGTGCCACAGCGCCTTGCGCGCAAGTTCAAGTTGTCGGGGGGTTACGTTCTGCTGGGTTGCCATGGGTGTGGCCTTTCAAAAGGGCTTACGCGTGCGTACCGCGTGCGCCGGGTTCGGGCAGGAACAACCCTGCCGTTCCTCGCAGTCTGTGGCCGGGCGCGGAGACTACCCGCGGTGCCTGCTGCCGAATACATCTCTCGTGGTGGATGGGAGTTCGCCCGAAGCGGTGCGCGCCTCGCGAATCTCTCTGGCCCCGTGTGTCCCCTGGTGCGACACGGCCTGCATCATCCCTGTGGTGTTCTGGCCGGGGGAGTCCGCCCCGCCGAAGCTACAGTGTCCGCATGCTGCCTGGACTGGCCGTTCGCCCAGCCGCTAAATGCGCTGGAAGGCCCGCTGAATCTCTCTATGAGCATACCTCAACGCGATGGGCCGGCCGTGCGGACACGCCATGGGATTTTCCGTTTTTCCAAGTTCATCCAGCAACCACTGCATTTTGCTCATCTCCAGCGGCATGTGGATTTTGACCGCCGCATGGCACGCAATACTCGCCGCGATGCGACGCCGCCGCATATCCATGTTGTCGGCCTGCGCGGCGTCGTCCTCCACCTGCAGCAACTCCGCCAGTGCCAGCTCCAGTTCCTTGCCCTCTAGCCCCACCGGCGCCGCCTTCACCGCCAGTGTCCGCGGGCCGAACGGCTCCGCCTCGAACCCGTTCCGCTCCAGCTCCGCCGCCATACCCGCAAAGTTCGCCATCTGCGCGGGCAGCAGGTCGATCAGCAGCGGCATCAGCAGCCGCTGCCGCTGTACCCGCTCTACATCGCGCTCGCGCAACACCTTCTCAAACAGGATGCGCTCGTGCGCCACGTGCTGGTCAATAATCCACAGCCCCTCCTCATTCACCGCCAGGATGAACGAATCCTGGACCTGCCCTAGCGGCCGCAGCCCCGCCAGCCCGTTCAGGTTCGCCGTATCCTCAATCCGCTCGGCCACCGGCACCGACGCAGGCGCACCCACCGGCAAATGCGTCAGCCCATGCACATCCGGCAACGGCAGCGCCGCCTTGGCAACACCCTGGGTGCCCCACGTCTCGCTTCTGAGACGTGGGTTCTCTGAACCCCCAAACGCGCCCACCGACCCGACGCTCTCACTCCCAACCAGCAGCGGATCCGGTGAATCCCCCATCCGCATGCCGTCGGAAAACGCCAGCCGCCCCGGCATCGCCGCCTCCCGCCGTGGCTGCAGCGAAAAACTCTCCGCATCGTCGGCATCGACGGTGTCGCTCACCCGCGCCAGCTCCCGCGCCGCACGCTCGCGATCCTCCGCCGACATCGCCTCCTGGATCTGGTGCTCACTCCAGGGCGCATCGCTGCCCGGCCCCGGCCCACGCAGCACCGGGTCCATCTCAATGCCGTCGTGCCGGCCATCCAGCAGCGAGTCCCCCATCTGCGGCGTATCCACACCAGCAGGCCCGCCAAAGCTCAGCGCAGAAAGAAAACTCGCCGCCGGTCGCGCCTTCAGTACCGTGTTCCGCACCGCATCGCGCACAAAGTCATGCACAAAGCTCGACTGCCGAAAACGCACCTCGGTCTTTGCCGGATGCACATTCACATCGACCTCGCCCGGCGGCATCTCCAAAAACAGCAGGACAACAGGGAACGAAGTCGGCGGCAGAATGTTCCGGTAAGCCTCCGTCAGCGCATGCAAAATCAGCCGGTCCCGCACCTGCCGGCCATTCACAAACACGTAAACCGACCCGCGATTCAGCTTCTGCAGCTCGGGCTTCGACACAAAGCCGCGCACCCGCAGGTACCCCGGCTCCGGCTTTTCGTAATCCGCCTCGCGACGCCACGGCGGCGGCTCCGGAATGCCGACCCGCGCGAAATCTAGCTCCGCCGCGCACGGCAGCATGTCCTTCGACACATCATGCCCCAGCACCTGGAACAGCCGCTCGCTCGCATCCCGCACCGCCGGTGCCACCAGCAGCGCCTGCGTCGACGAGTGCAGCTCAAAGTGCTTTTCCGGGTGCGCCAGCGCATAGTGCGTCACCAGCGCCGCAATGTGGCTTAGCTCCGTCGGCTCGCTCTTCAAAAACTTGCGCCGTGCCGGCACATTGAAAAACAAGTCTTTGATCGTTAACGTCGTACCGGCAGGCGCGCCGGTATCCTCCACCCGCGTCATCTTGCCGCCGACGATCTCGATCCGCGTGCCGACCTCGTCCTCCGCCGCCCGCGTCTCCAACTCCACCCGCGCGACCGAGGCGATGGAAGGTAACGCCTCCCCGCGAAACCCCAGCGTCGCAATCTGCAGCAGGTCATCAGCAGTTCTTAACTTCGACGTCGCATGCCGCTCAAACGCCAGCATCGCGTCGTCCCGGCCCATGCCGCAGCCGTTATCCACGATGCGAATCAGCTTGCGCCCGCCACCTTCCACCTCCACCCGGATGCGCGTCGCGCCCGCGTCGACCGAGTTCTCCAGCAGTTCCTTCACGACTGAAGCCGGTCGCTCCACCACCTCGCCCGCCGCGATCTGGTTTGCTACCTGGTCGCTCAGTACCCGTATGCGTCCCATGCCTAAGTGTAGGTCCTTTCCCGCAATGTCTTATAGCGAACAAAATGGCGGATAAAAATTGATGACACACAACTATCTGGGTTGTCTGTCGCGTATGTCACAAAGCGAACAACACCGCTCCTCGACTCCAGCAACGATGGCTCTACTACATGCTCCTGGGGGAACCAACCATGTACGACTACTCCACCGTGCTATGTGTCGGCAAAGATTCGCTGCTGCTCAACCTGCGTTGCCAGGTGCTGGCGACCCGCTTCGCTGCGGTGAGTACAGCCACGCCCATCACACTGCGCCAAGTGCTCGACACCCGCACCTTCGACTTGCTGGTGCTGTGTCACACGCTCTCCGCCCGGGACTGCAACGCCTGCCTGCGCCTGTTTCGTGAGCGCTGCCCGGCTGCCGCCACGCTCGCCGTGCACACAGACCTGGCCGGATGCGGCTCAAGCGAAGTGGATGCCACCGCACCCGCGCTCGCCGGCCCACGAAGCCTGTTCCGCGCCATTGAAAGTGTCATGCGCAACGGCATACCCCGATTCGGCCTGCTGCAGGGCGGCGTCCTCCCCACATCCGACCTCCGCAACGTGCGTCCAGGTGCCGAAGCATACGCTTATAGGATTCAGCGGTAACCGCTTGCAGCAGCGCTCGTCGAAGAAGAAAAGGGTAAAGCCTGCGGACCCACCGCCCATTGCCTGTTCGGCGCAGGCCCCATGACGAAGTGCAACTCTCCGCCGCCCATGACCTGTCCCTGGGTCAGGGTCGTCCGGTCAATCGACTTCCCATTCAAACTTACCGACTGCACATACCCATTCGCCACGCTGACTTGCGGCGCACTTACCGTCAGTGTTCTTCCGTTGCCTAAGTGCATTTCTGCGCGCCGCACAAACGGTCGCCCGATCACATACTCATTCGCACCCGGCGCCACCGGATAAAACCCAAGCGAAGTAAATAGCAGCCACGCAGACATCTGCCCTAAGTCGTCGTTGCCGACTAATCCATCCGGCGTCGGCTTGTACTGCGAATCAACGATCTGCTTCAACCGTTCCTGCGTCCGCCATGGTTCACCGGCGTAGTCATACAAGTACGGCAAATGGTGGCTCGGCTCATTGCCATGAATGTACTGCCCGATCATGCCACTAATATCTTCCACATCGGCATACCGCGCCATGTCGACTTTCTGGTCGAACATCGCGTCCAGCTTTTTGACCAACGCCTGCGGCCCACCCAGCGCAACGATCAGGCCCGCCTCATCCTGCGGCTCATACCAGCTGTACTGCCACGCATTGCCCTCGGTAAATCCACTGCCGGTGCCAGCCGCCGCCGGGTCAAACGGCTCGCGCCACACACCCTCCGCAGTCTTTGGCCGCACAAATCCAACCTTCGCATCGAAGACATTTTTCCAGTTGCCCGATCGCTGTTCAAACCGCGCCGCAACGTCCAGCCGCCCGAGCTTTCGCGCCACCTGCGCAATGCACCAGTCGTCGAACGCATACTCCACCGTCTGCGACACCGCCTCGTCATGCGCGGCATCGCCAACCGGCACATACCCCAGCTTCATGTACTCGCCCAGGTGCCCGTACGGCGCATAGTCCGCACTCGCGACCATCGCCTCCAGCGCGGCGTTCGGGTCGAACCCGGTGCTTGTCGCAGTCGGCTTATCCAGCCCCTTCATCACCGCATCCGCAATTACCGGCACCGCGTGATACCCGATCATGCACCACGTCTCAATGCCCTGGAACTGCCACACCGGCAGCACCCCAAACGGGCTCTCCTTCTGCGACGCCAGCATCGACCGCACCAGGTCGTCCGTCTTCTGCGCCGGCTCGATCAGCGTCATCAGCGGCTGCTCCGCCCGGTAGATATCCCACAGTGAAAGCGACGAAACAAACGTAAACGCATCCTTGCCGGCAGGCACCTTGTGCACCTGGTTATCCGGCCCGCGATACTCCCCATTCACGTCCATACTGACCGTCGGTGCCAGCAGCGAATGGTACAGCGCCGTATACAGATTCCTACGGATCGATTCGTCAGCATCGATCCGCATCACGCCCAGCGCCCTCTTCCACTTCTCCACCGCCGCAGCACGCACCGCATCGAAGTCAAACCCCGGCACCTCCGCCTCAAGGTTCGCCATCGCATTCTCCTCACTCACCGGAGAAATCGCCACCTTAACGATCAAACTTAGCGGTGGTGTAGTAAATTTCCTCTCCAGTCGATTCTGTGCTGATTGCGCATACAGAGTACCCTCGCCGGAAGTGCCAAAATCAAATACCCCAATGAGCCCACGCCCCTCGATCGCCTGCGTATTCTCCGGTCCATCCCCCGGCGTCTTGAACCCGCGATACAACACCGGCTGATCCTCGCGATCATACAAATGCGTACCCACCACCGGCGCAGAAAATCGCATCGCAAAGTAAAGCTGCCGCCCCGGCGCCCACCCCCGCGTCTCCCGCATACCCGTCACGGTCACACCACCTGCGGCCTCCCTGCGCACCCGCATGCGGGACCAAAGCACCTTGCCCGGGTAGTTATAAATACTCGACCGGAGGTCCACCAGTAAGTGCGCCGGCTTCCCCGCCGGAAACGTATACCGATGCACCCCCACCCGCGTCGTCGCAGTCAGTTCCGCACGCACGCCATAGTCCTCAAGCGTCACTGCGTAATACCCAGGCTTCGCCACCTCGCTGCCATGCGAAAACCGCGACCGATAGCCACTCTCCGGCTTATCGATCTCCCCCGGCTCCAGCCGAACGTCCCCACTTACCGGCTGCACCAGCACATCGCCTAAGTCACTATGTCCCGCGCCGGAGAAGTGCGTATGACTAAATCCAAGAATTGTCGTATCGGAGTACCGATATCCCGCTGCCCACTTGTAACTCTGCTTCACCGGCCGTATCTGCGTATCTGGACTTAGCTGCACCATGCCGAACGGCACCGTCGCACCGGGGTACGTGTGCCCCTCCGCACCCGTACCCACCATCGGATCCACCGCGTCGTACCCATCATCTGCAGTCGCGGCATGCTGCCCCAAGCCTGCCAATGGCAAAACAAAACCCACTGCAACCAACGAAATCCACCGACGCAACACAGCCTGACGAAAACTCATGCCGCGATTGTCTCGCATTTCGCCATCATTGCCCACCGCCACAAACTTGTGCCCCACGTCTCGCCTTCTGAGACGCGGGGCTACCTGGTCACCACTGCAGCACGTTCTGCACCGGATGCCCCATCTTCATCGCGCCCTGCTCTCTTTGTCACTGGTTGAACCTTGTGCGCAATGAAGGTGGGTCCGAAGCACCACGGATTCCTCAGGAACCCGACACCCGCTCCACCACCCGCTCGAACTCTTCCGCCCGCTTCGCCGCCGTATGCGAGGCCAGCGTCCGCGCCTGCGCCGCCTCGCCCATCCGCCGCGCCTCCACCTCACTCATGCCGGTCAGCACCCGCACCACCTCGTCGCGCGTTGCAGCCACCACAATCTCCTCACCCGGCGTAAAGAAATCTTCCAACCCCGGCCAAACATCGCTGATCATCGCCGCCGCGCAAGCCGAAGCCTCGAACAACCGCACCGAAGGCGACCACCCCGCCGCCACCATGTCCGCCCGCGTCAAATTCAACACAAACCGTGACGACGAGTACAGCCCCGCATGATCTGCCGGCGGCAGATGTGGATGCGTCACCACATTTCCCGCCCAATCCGTAACCGCCGGATACATTGGTCCCGCCACCAAAAATCTTTCGTCTACCAACTGAGCAGCCGGTGCATTCAATAACTCCATTAACTTACTCTGCCGATCCGCCGCATACGTCCCCAGGTAACTCAGAGCACACGCAAACGGCTCCCGCACCGGCGTTCGATGATAGAGCTCCGGGTCGACCGAACAATAAAACGGCACCGCCATCGGCGACCCGAACAACTCCTCGATCTCCCGCAGCACCGGCCCACCCGTAAACGATAAGTAGGCCGCATAGAAGGGAATATCCTGTGCCCGCAGATACTCGCACTGCCCATGCAGCCGCAGCGCCGCGAGTGTAATCGGCGTATCGATGTCATAAAACAATACCGGCGCCGAACACTCCTGCTTCAGGAACTCCGTCGCCACAATCGCATCCGGAAAGTAACTTCCTACCACCACTACATCCGCGCCACCTACCGCCGCGCGAACCACACCCACACCGTCCCGCGCCCAATCCTCATACAACTGCAGCGTCACATACTCCGGCCGCGGCAGGTCCCGGTTCTCCCGGTACCATTCCACATCCTTTTCCACAAACACCACCGCATGCCCACGCCGCGCAAGCTCCCGGCACAGCGCACGATACGTCGTCGCATGGCCATTGCCCCACGACGACGTCAACGACAACCCAAGAATCACGATCTTCATGTGAGCTTCATTGTAGAAGCTGCTGCGCCTAAAGCCCCAACTCGCTTAACGAAGCAGCCTCTTCCGGGCGCCGCCCCAGCGGCCAGTGAAATAGCCGCTCCGCCTCCGCAATCGGAACATCGTTGATCGACGCCAGCCGCAACCGCATCAACCCGGCCTCATCAAATTCCCAATTCTCATTGCCATACGACCGCCACCACGCACCCGCCGCATCGTGCCACTCATACGCAAATCGCACGGCAATCCGATTGCCGTCAAAGCTCCACAACTCCTTGACCAGCCGATACTCCATCTCGCGCTGCCACTTGCGCGTCAGAAACTCCACGATTGCCGCACGCCCCTGCAAAAACTCTGACCGGTTCCGCCACCGGCTGTCCACGCTGTACGCCTGCGCCACCTTCGCCGCATCGCGAGCGTTCCACCCATCCTCCGCCTTGCGCACCTTCTCCATGGCCGTCTCGCGCGTAAACGGCGGCAGCGGAGGTCTTACGACTTCGCTCATCGTGCCTCCTCCTTGTTGGCCCATCCAGATGCATATCGCGTGGTCAGTTCGCGCACGCTTTCCTTCGGTGGGGTCTCTTCACCGCGCCGCTTTCATCTCGCGCAAGGCCGCATCCGCCTGTGCCGCGCGCTGGGCGTACGTGTGATCCCGCAGCGCCCGCGCGTGGAACGCCTGTCCAATCCGCCGCGTCGCCGCCGCATCATGCGTTCGCAAGTGCCGCACCACGTCCTTGGCATTGCGCACCACAAGGATCTCGTCGTCGATCGCGAAGCAATCGTCGATCCCCGCCCAGTCGTCGCACAGCAGGCACGCGGCCGCACCCGCCGCCTCAAATACCCGTGTCGGCGGCGAAAATCCACTCACGGCCATGCTCGCCCGGTTGATGTTCAGCACCGTCCGCGCGCTCGAGTTCAGCGCATTGTGCGCCGCCGTCGGCACATGCCCGATGTACCGCACGTTTGGAGGAATCTGCTTGTCGCCCCAGCCCTCGCCGCCCAGCAGAAACTGTTGATCCGGAGCCAGCTCTGCCGCGCGCAAAAACAACTCCTCTACCCGCGCCTCGCGGTCGGGCAGCCGATTGCCCAAAAACGCCAGGTCGCACGCATACGCCGGGTCGGGAGCGACCGGGAAATGCGTCTCCGGATCGAGCCCGTTGTACGCCTGCAAATACTTCCGCACGCCATACCGCTCAAACCCCGCCTTGCACACCGGCCCGCCGCCATAGCTGAACACCGCATCCAGCCGCGGCACCACCGCGCGAAACGAGTCGTTCGGGTCCGCATCCATCCGCGCCAGTGTCGCCGGGCTGTCCACATCCCAGTACACTGCCAGCGCATACGGCCGCGCCTGCAGAATCAGCGACTCCGTCAGCGCATCATCCACGCCGATGCCGGAGTGCTTCACCACCACATCGGCCCGACTCGCGTCCTCAAACACCTCAGCCAGCGTCGGCAAATCGGCATAGTTCGCACCATGCCCAAAATCACCTTCCGACCCCACCGGCTTATACGTAATTAGCTTCGCGAACGATAAGTCAACGTCATCCTTGTGCGTCTGCCGCCCATACGCATCCGGCTCCGCAAACGTCACCTCATACCCCAGCCGCGCCAGGTACTTGTAACATCCCCGATAATATGTCGCCGCCCCATTCCAATAACTCGAAACCAGCGACGACCCGAACGCAAAAATCTTCATACGACTAACTCACAACCTCATCCAAAATCCGCGTCAGCTGCGCCGCCCGATGCTTACACGTATGCCGCGCCAGCACCGTATCCAACCCACGCTCCACCTGCGCCTCGGCAAAGTCCCGGTCCTGCAGCAATCGCATCATGCCCGCCTCGGCCTCCGCACCATCCCGCACCCACAGGAAATCCCCATCGCGAAACAACTCTTCGGTGTCCTCCCATGGCGCGCTCAGCAGCGGAATCCCGCTCGCCAGCGCCTCGAACACACGGATCGTCGGAATCCCCTTCAGAGCAGCGTTGTACTGCTGCCGCGGCACATGCATTGTCATGCGGCTGCGCGCATACACCGCAGGCGCTGCCAGGTTCGGCAGATATCCCCCGTACCGAATCCCCGCCGACGATAACGCCTCCAGCCCATCTGCGGGGTACCTTACCCCATAAATCGTCGCCCGAAACTCATCTTCAAGCGACAACCGCAAGCGCCCTGCCGGACCGATCAGAAACTCCCGCAACTCCGCCGACCGCTCGCCGTCGCCCCAGTTGCCCACCCACACCAGTTCCTGCTCCGTCGCAGCCTCGCGGGGAAAAAACACCGTCGTATCCGCCGCCTCGTGCAGCGTCCAGCACCGCTCAATCTTGAACCGCTCCTTGTAAATGCGCGTTAGCGCATCCCCAAACGCCAGCACCGCGTCGAACTCCCCCACCCGCAGCGCCCGAATGCTCTCCGGCGACGACGAAGCGCGGTGATGCGTGTCATGAAACACCGCGCGATACCCGCTCTCCTCGCGCAGCGAGAGCACCAGGTCAATCAGCGCCCGCTCATTCCACTCATGCACCACAACGGCATCTACCCCGTGCAGTGCCCGCCGCATCTCGTCTTCGAGCGATGGATCCGCAGCATCATACAACCGCACGTCGATATCGGGATAAGTTTCCGCAAACTGCTGCAGCGACTTATCCCCATCCGTCTCGGTCAGTAAGTTCTCATAACTCCACCCACTTAGCGGTTCATACACGGTGACGGTATGCCCCAGCACACCCATCTCGCGCACCAACCCCCGCAGAAAGTGCGCATTTCCATTATTCCAATCCGACCGAATCGTATGGAGAAAGAACGCAAGCTTAAGCACGGGCATTCACCATGCCGTCATACAGCCGCAGGTACTCCGCCGTCATCCGGCCACGGCTATAGAGCGTCCGCGCCCGCACCGCCGCACGGCTCTGCATCTCGCGCAGCCGCTCTTCCTTTGTTGCCAGCTTCTCCAGCGCATCGCACAGCGATTTCGCGTCGGAAAAGTACACCGCGTCATCCCCCCACACCTCGCGCTGCGAGTGGATATCCCGCGCCACCACCGCACATCCGCACTGCGCTGCTTCCACCGCGCTCAAGCCGAACGGCTCATACACCGACGTCACCAGGTACACCGCCGATTCCGCAAATAAATCAATCGTCTGTGCCGCCGTCAGCCGCCCCAGCATCACGCGCCGCCGCAGCTTGCTTGCGTCATAGGTCGCGTCCGGCGATGTGGTCTCCCCCGCAATCAGCATCGGCATCGGGCTCATGCAATCCTCCAGCACGGCCATGCCCTTCGCCACGTCCCACACCCGCCCGGCCGTCACCGCCTGCAACTTCTTCGCCACGCGCGGCGGGTCCAGGCTGCGCCCATTCGGGATGACCGTCGCCTGCGGCAGCGTGCCAAACCCCGTTCGCAGATCACTCAACATCCAAATCGTCGGCGTCACGATCGCCGTCGCACCCGCCAGTCCGTCCGTTACCAGCGTGCGGTACGTTGCAAGCCAGTCCGACGGCTCCAGCCCCGCAGGCCCGCGCACCGCCCGCGCCCACCCCAGCACATCGCTGTGCGCCACCACCAGTTTGGGGCACGCAACCGGCAGCGCGCCAAAGCAGAACTGGTTGCTGTGCAGCACGTCCGGCGCAAACTGCTTCACCAGCCGCCGCAGCAAGGGCTCGGCATACACATACGCCTTGGCATTGTCGCCCTGCCACTCCAGTGGCAGCGTCGTCACTTCAAACGCAAACCGCTTTCGGTACTGCCCCGCTGCCCCGCCAAGCCACTCCATCTGCTCGGAGGACGCCGCACCGCCAAAAGTCACCAGCAGCACCTGCACGTCTTCGCGTGACTCCAGCAGGCCCAGCACAAGCTCGCGCGTATATGTCCACACGCCGCCCACGGTATCGGTCGTCATCAGAATGCGCATGCGAGCATCCTACCGGTAACTCAGTTCCAGCTCCGGCAGCGGCACCGGCTGCTGGTCCTGAATATCCGAAAACCCCTTGTCTGCGAACAGATTCAGATAAAACGCATGCGCCCGCTCCCACGCCTGCTCATCCGGCTGCGCGCCAAACGTCGTGACATACTCCGGCGACCCGGGAAACGGAAACATCGGCACCGGCTCACTCACCCACACGCCGTTCGCCTTCAGATTGTCCTGAAATGCCTTCACCGCGACAGGGTCATCATGGTCGGTCTTGATGAGGTTCGCCTGCACCCAAGGTATCCGGCCCTTGGCATAAATCAATAGCTCGGTAATGCGCTCCGTCGTGTACTTGCATTTCTTATTCATGTCCGCGCGGCCCTGCTCTGTAATGCTCTCCACGCCGCACTCCATGCTGATGCAGTGCGCCCTGCCGAGTAAGTCAAACCCGGCCTCATCCCACAAGTCGATGCGCGTTTGAAATCCGATTGAGAGGGTCGGCCGGTCGGCAATCGCTTCCAGCAGCACGCGCACATTCTTGCCGACGCCAAAGATCTCGTCGATGAAGTAAATGTACGTCACGCCCCGCGCCATCAGCGCATCGATCTCGGCGACAATTTCCAGTACATCCCGCTCGCGGTACTTATTCCGAAACTGCGTCTTGTTACAGAACGTGCACGCATAGGGACACCCCCGCGCAAACTCCAGCTCCGCGCCTAAGCCATCCACCGGTGTAAAAATATGGTGCTTGTGCGTATGCAGTTCGATCGGGTAATCGGAAAAGTCCAGCCGCGTGACAAACTTCATTTCAACGGCAGCCAGCGGCTCACTGGCCTGCAGCACGCGGCCATCTTCCTTCCAAACGCACCCGGGAATTGCAAATCGAGGCGTATTCGCCAGCAGCGGTAGCACCTGGTCCGGCTCGCCGCGCAGCACCACATCCGCACCCGTCTTTTCGAGCGTTGCCCGCGGCGTCGACGACCCATGCGGCCCGATGATGACTGTGATCGGCATCTTCGTCCGGCCCTGCGTCAGCGCCCGCAGCCACACCTGCGGCACCCGCAACTCCGGCTGCGGACACCGCCAGAACAGGTACGAATTTGCCGTCGGCATGACCAGAAAGTCTTCGCCAAACGCCTCCAGCTGCGCCCGCGTCTCGTCCGGCGTCAGCTTCAGCAAAAAGGCATCCACCAGCAACACCTCGTGCCCGGCACGCCGCAAAAACTCCCGCGCCCCCAGCAATTCCAGCGGCACCACGGGCTGCTGCGAGCCGAAATACGTCGACCCTTCCCAACTCCAATGCGGATTGACCAGCGCAAACTTCATCGCGCCTCCCCGGCCATCTGCAGTGAAGGCTCATCCTCAACCACGCCCGGCACAATCAACGCGCAATTCGCCTCGTAAAAACGAATAATACTGTCCAAGATGTCATCGACTGACCGCGTCGGCCGCCATCCCGTATCGCCCTGCAGCCGATCCAGCGCACTCACATACAGCGGCTGGTCCCCCGGCCGCGTCGCGCTGTAGTCCAGCTTCGCCGCCCGCCCGACTCGCTCTTCGATGCGTCGCAGCAGCTCACAGATCGACACCGCCCGCGCCATGCCGCCGCCCACGTTGTACACCTGCCCCGCGGTCCCGGCGATTGCCCCGCGCACCGCCGTAAACGCTTCCATCAGGTCATCCACGTGCAGCACATCGCGTACCTGCAATCCATCGCCGTACACCGTAATGCGTCGGCCGGCCAGTACGCTGTACAGAAAGTGCGCCACCCAGCCCTGATCCTCATTGCCAAACTGCCGCTGCCCTGCGATGCAGCTCATGCGAAACACCACTGTCGGCAGGTCGTAAATGCGCGCATAATCCCGCACATACTGGTCCGCCGCACCCTTGCTGCAACCATACGGCGAATGGAAGTCCAGCGGCGTGTCCTCATTTGCGCCATGGAATGCAGGATCCACCGCGCGGTACCGGGTTCCCGCCTTTTCCACCGGCACCGTCTCCAGCGAGCCATACACCTTGTTCGTCGACGTAAACACCACCAGCGGCTGCCGCCCGTTGGCCCGCGCCGCCTCCAGTACGTTGAACGTACCCACCGCGTTGATGTCGAAGTCAGCCTTTGGATCCGCAATGGACGTCGTCACCGCGACCTGCGCCGCCAAGTGATAAATCTCGTCTGCATACCGCGCCGCATCGCTCACCTGCTGCGCATTCCGCACGTCGCCATGCACATACCGCAGATTCTTCGCCGCTGGCAGCGTCCGCAGCCACGCCAGGTTGTGCTCCGTTCCGCGCCGCGACAGGTTATCGAACACCGTGACCTGTGCGCCAGGCTCTGCCAGCAGCCGTGCGGCCAGGTTGGCCCCCACAAACCCCGCGCCACCCGTAATCAAAATCTCGCGCACACTTGCCATTCCCTGGTTCACAACCCTTTCCCAGCCGATTGGTCGGCGTAAAGCCCTGAAATGAATGTACCTGTTCTAAGTACCCACCAGAAAACGTAGATGCAACTTTCCAGCAACACAGCAGTACCGTTCCATCAGCCGGTGAACCCGGATGCCCTGCCTCGCGTGGGAGAGAGGGGCTCCGCTTCCTAAGCCGTCAACCCATGCGCCGCCAATTGCTCCAGCATCGTATCGGCCCTGTCCTCCGCCTCCTGTGACGCCAGCCACGCCGCCAACTCCGCAAACCCCTCCTCATGCGTCACCTGCGGCTCGTACCCCAGCAGCTCCCGCGCCCGCGAAATATCCGCATAGCAGTGCCGAATATCCCCCGCGCGGTACTTGCCTGTCACCACCGGCGCGAGACCGCGCGACCCCAGCGCCCCCGCCAGCAACTCCGCAATGCGACGAATACTCACTGGCGTGCCCGACCCGATGTTGATCACCTGCCCATTCGATTTCGGGGCGTCCATCGCCAGCAGATTCGCCCGCACAATATCGTGGATCGATACAAAATCCCGCTGCTGCTCGCCATCTTCAAAAATCAGCGGCTGCTTGCCATTCAACATGCGCGACGCGAACACCGCCGCCACACCGGTGTATGGATTCGATAAAGCCTGCCGCGTCCCATAGATGTTAAAAAATCGCAGCGCCGTCACCGGCAGACCATAGGTCCGCCCGTAGATCATGCACAGTTCTTCCTGGTCGCGCTTGCTCAGGGCATACATGCTGTTGATTTCGCTGGGCTTGTCTTCGTCCGTGGGCACCGGCTGCAGCGGTCCGCTGTCGTCCACGGAAACCTCCCACTCCCCACGCTTCAACTGCTCCGTCGACCGCACCGGTGGCGCATAACTCCGCCCATCCGCGCCCACGTACCGGCCCTCGCCATAAATCGACATCGACGACGCCACCACGATCTTTTCGACCTTGGCCTTGGTATCCAGCACGGCTTGTAGAAGCTCGGCGGTCCCTTGCGTGTTCACGCTCATGTACCGGCTGATCTCGTACATGCTCTGCCCCACGCCCACCGTCGCGGCGAAGTGATAGACCAGGTCCGTGCCGTCCAGCACCGCCTTCAGCAGGTTGGGGTCGCGCACGTCGCCATGTACCAGCTCCACGTCCGCCGACAAATACTCCGGCCGCACGCCACCCGGATGCACCTGCGGCGTCAGGTCGTCCAGCACACGCACCGCGTGCCCCTGCCGCAGCAGCCCGTCCGCCAGGTGCGACCCCACAAACCCCGCCCCACCCGTAATCAACACCTGCCGCTTGCGCGACGCCGGCAAACTCTGCGCACTTTGAATGCTCAAACCGAAACCACCTCGTTCTCTAACGCTTGAATCTCCGCCCGTCGCCGCACCATTTGCGGCAAGTCATACAGCGAACCGGCCGCGAGGTTCACCGGCCCAACCTGCCCCGGTGACGCATACCTTGCCACGCCCCACGCGGCAAACTCCGCAAAATCCGCCACATCCCGCGGCGGACTTGTATGGTGATCCTCCAACCCCAGGTGACCCGGCGTAAAGCAGAGCGTCATCGCCACCTGAAAGTCGGCCAGTGCCGTAAAGACCCGGTCGAACCACGCCTCTGCCTCCGGCCGAAACGCATCCGCCCAGCTCAGCCCCGTCCGCAGATACCGGACGCCATGCGCCTTCATCCACGCCACCGCATCGTCCAGCCGGTGATCCTGCCAGTGAAACCACTGGCACAACCCCACCGATCCATCCGTTGGGAAATCCGCCGCCGCCAGCTTCGGCGACCCATCATGCCGCAGCAGCCCCAGATAGTAATGCCGGTAGTAGCTGGACCCCTCCGCCTCCTTGTGCCGCGTCTCCGCAGGCCAGCTCGGCGGCAGGTCATACAGGCTGTACCAGTGCACCCGCGGCGTCTTCCCGGCCAGCAGCTCCAGCGTCCGGTTCATCCCCATTTGCGCCACTTCCTCCAGCCCAAACGACGAACACCCGACCTCCGTCACCCAGACCGGCAGCCCGCTCACCTCCGCAGCCTCGGCGACCTTCTCCGGCCATTCCGTCAACTGCCAGTGATTCCAGTCCAGCGGAAACCCGTGGATTGCCACCGCATCCACATGCTCCATCGTGCCGTGGCTCCGCTGCAGCCGCAACCAGTCCGGATCGCCGCTCGACACGCCGCCCAGTACCATTGGCAGGGCGGGATTCACCGCGCGCATCGCCGCCGTGCCCGCCTTTACCATCGCCGCAAACGTCTCCCACTGCGGATCCAGGTGAAAATTCCAGTGCGACAGATTATTCGGTTCGTTCCACACCACTACCGCTTCAATCATGCGCTCCGCATCACTCCCCAAAGACCTTCCACAACATGTCGCCTGTACAGGCACTCGTAAGGCTAAGTAGATGCTCAGCTTAGTACCTTTTGCTGCCCCTGTCAGCACGGTGATCGACCGAATCATGCATCCGCAAACTTTTCAGGGCAAAAGTTTACCCGCTCAAGCGGCGCATGGCCGTTGCCTCAGCCTCAAGCCGTCGCTCCACAGCCCTCTCGCGCGCGCCACACGCCATCCGGTGTACACTCAAACCTGTACGCGAACCACCGTGGGGCTCCCCGCCCTGCGTGCACTTGCGTCGGGACGTGGCTCAGCCTGGTAGAGCGCACCCTTGGGGTGGGTGAGGTCGCAAGTTCGAATCTTGTCGTCCCGACCATCAAACCCCCACAGTCCATCCTTCTCGCGGCGTGGCGGACTTTCCCCGTCGCTGCCGGCTGGCTCGCTACCCGGACGCACCCTCGTTTCACCCGCCGCCGCCCGCATAGCGTATCCTCAGCTCATTCCTCCCAGGATCACGCACCGCATGTTCTCGTCTCAGCACCGGCTCCTTCGGCGATCTCTCCGCCGCCGTGCCGCAGGCGTCCTCCTCGCCCTGTGCGCCGCGACGCGCCTCCACGCCCAGGCCACGCCCACGCCCTCCGCCGAGCCGGAAGTCCTCAAAACCGCCGCCGGCATCACCGAGGTCGGCGTTCTCACCAATGCTGAATACCGCATCGACATCCCCAGCAACTGGAACCACGACCTCGTCGTCTTCTACCACGGCTACTCCGAGCGCCCCTTCCGCTACCGCCTCGACGGCTCCATCGGCCTGCAGGCGGAACCCATGCTCCGCCGCGGCTACGCCGTCCTCCAAAGCGGCTACTCACAGACCGGCTGGGCCCTCCAGGCCGCCTACCCCGACACCGAAGCCCTGCGCCACTACTTCATCCGCAAGTACGGCATCCCGCGCGAAACCATCGCCGCCGGCGGCAGCATGGGCGGCGCGCTCGTCATGATCACCATGGAGCTGAACCCCAAAAACGCCTACACCGCCGGCCTCGATCTCTGCGGCGCCGTCGGCCCCAGCTACATCCATCTCAACCGCCGCTTCATCTGGCGCGCCGCCTTCGACTTTTACTTCCCCGGTATCATGCCGCCGCTCGACCCGGTCCCCGCCAACTTTGAAGAGAGCGACGCCCTCCGCGCCAGGGTCTTTGCGGCCCTCAAACTCAAGCCCGATGGCGCCGCCGCCATGCGCAACCTCACCGGCCTCCACTCCGACATCGAGGTCGCCCGCGCCGTCGGCTATTACACCTACGTCATCGCCGACCTGCAAAAGAAAGCGGGCGGCAACCCCTTTTCCAACCACAACTTCATCTACGCCGGCACCAGCCCCGACACCAAAACCGACTACGCCCTGAACGACGGCGTCCGTCGCTACACTGCAGACCCGCGCGCCCGCGCCTACCTCCTCGCGCACTACTCGCCCTCCGGCCGCCTCACCCGCCCGATGCTCGCGCTCCACACCGTCTACGACCCGCTCATCCCGGCCAGCTCGCTCGCCCTCTACGAAGCCGAAGTCACCGCCGCCGGCTACGCCCCCAACCTCGTCCAGCAGTACGTCCACCGCGAAGGCCACTGCACCTTCACCTCCGAAGAAGTGGGCCACGCCTTCGACGAGCTCGTCCACTGGGCCCATACCGGCACCGCCCCCCAACCCGGCCTGCTCAGGTAACAAAGAGACCAGAACACAGGACGGAAAGCGGGTGTCCCATGTCTCGCGTTTGAGACATGAGTTCCACAGCCCAATGTTCACTGGGCCACGCTTGCTGTCGGAATCGAACGGCAAGCCGCAACTTCAGCTTCCCTGACTCGCCTGAACCCGCGTGCTGGACCTCGACGGATCCCCTGCGACCTCTATCGAACAACTATCCTCTCTGCCGCGAGTACCGCCAGCGCCGCAGCCATCCGCGCCACCGCCCCACCCCAGTTCCCCGGCGCCTCCTGCCGAAACAGCCGCGCCGACGAATACCACGGCGACTCCTCCAGGTGCGCATGCCACCGCCACTCATAAAACAGGCTCAGCAGCAGCCACACCGGCTTCCCCAGCGCCCCCGCAACATGCGCATGCACCGTATCCACCGAGATCACCAGGTCCAGCGCCGCCGTCACCGCCGCAACCCGCTCAAACCCCTCCAGGCACTCCCCCGGCAGCGCAACCATCGCAGGCCAACCCGCGAGCTCCTCCGCCGTCACATCCGCCTGCAGCGAAAACCACTGAACCCCCGGCACCCGCGCCAGGGGCATCAATTGCGCCAGCGTCACACTCCGCTTGAAATCCCACGGATGCGACGGATTTCCCCGCCAGCTCAGCCCCACCCGCAACAACCCGGCGTTCTGCGCAAGCTGCCGCACCACGTCGGTAGCAACGTCCACCTCGTCCTGCGGCACCGTGAGATAAGGCCGGTTCGGAATCGTCTCCAGCTCCACCCCCAACCCTGCGGCAACACTCAACAAGCCGCAGTGAAAATCCGTCGACGGCCGCGGTTCCCCTGCAACCACGATGTGGTCCAGCGCAACGAACTGGCGAAACAGCTCCACCAGCGGAGCCCGCAGTTCCAGAAAAACCTCTGCACCAAGCGCCCGCACCGCCGGGATAAACCGGGCAAACTGGATCGCATCCCCAAACCCCTGCTCCGCATGCAGCAGGATGCTCTTGCCTTCCAGCGGCTCGCCCGTCCATGGCCGACTGTCAAACGGCCTCTCCTTGTACGCACGAAACGCAACCGTCTCCCACCGGTGCTCATACTCCGCCCAGCCCGCGCGAAACTCCCCCTGGTTCAGCAGCACCACTGCCCGGTTCACATGCGGCTCCGCCCACTCCGGACGCAGCTCCAACGCCCGATCGAAACACCGCAGCGCCGCGTCCCACTGCCCCAAATACTGGTGAACATTCCCCAGCGTGATCCAAGCGTCCGGCCGATCCGGATCCAGCGCGCAGGCCTGCGACAAATGCTCCTGCGCCTCCGTCTCCCGCCCCACCAGCGCAAGCGCCCGCCCAAAACTGTAGTGCGCCGTCGCCTCGTCCGGTAGCAGCCGCACCGCGTTCTGAAAGCAAGCGAGCGCCCCCTCCATGTCCTTCAACCCGACAAAGATATTCCCCAGATTGTTCCACGCGTGTCCGCACGCCGCATCCATGGCCAGGATCGCCCCATACACCTCAACGGCCCGCACCGTCTCGCCCGCCTCGGCCAGCGCGTTGCCCAGCGTCAGCAGCACCGAAACATCCTTCGGCTTCTCCCTTGTCGCCCGCTCGAGCCTTCCGATTGCCGCAGCAGCATCTTCTCCCGCGGCTGCATCCTGGCCGGGTACAAGCGAACCTGTCGTCAAGCCACCCATCCTGCACGCACCCTGGCTTCCTTTTGCAGGAGCCTACCATTCGCCCTGCACTTCACACTGCACCAAACGCTTCCGCTCGATTCCAATAACGAACTGCCGGTGCCCAAATCTTGCGCCGGCGACAGGGGTTCCGGTCCCCTGCGTACAATTTCCCCGTGGACACCACAACCCTCGCCGACATCCTCGCGTTCACCCTCGAGACCGACCGCCTCAAAGCCGTCACCCGCAAAATCCGTGTCCCCCACACCGCGCCCGAAACCGCGGAGCAGATCACCCTCCCCGACCGCCTGGAAAACTCCGCCGAGCACTCCTGGCAACTCGCCCTCTTCGCCCTCACCCTCGAACCCTTTGCCGCCGCACCCGTCGACATGCGCCGCGTCCTCGAAATGCTCCTGATCCACGACATCGGCGAAATCGATACCGGCGACACCATGGCCTTCGTCGAAGGCGGATGGGCCGAGCGCAAGCAGGACGAGCGCCTCGCCGCCGAGCGCATCTTCGGCCTCCTCCCGCCCGACCGCGCCACCCACTTCCTCGCCCTGTGGGACGAGTTCGAACACGGTGACACGCCCGAATCCCGCTTCGCCAACGCCATCGACCGCGCTATGCCGCCCCTGCTCAACCTCGCAAACCACGGCGGCAGCTGGGTCGAACACAACATCTCCCACGCCCGCGTCGTCGCCCGCATCCGCGACCAGGTCCAGGCTGGCGCCCCCGCCCTGTGGCAACACCTCGAAACCGAACTCAGAAAAGCCCAGGCCGCCGGATGGTTCGGAACCTCTCTCCCACTCCAGCTCTGATCGCTCAGGAGTCAGGCGTCGATCGTTACAACACACATCGATTTTCACGGAAATCCACACGACGAGATCAGTCCCGAAGTCACAAGCATGTGCGGGGCTACAAACGCAGCCCCGCACATGCGCTAAGCGGCGTCGGCCCGGGCCAACACCGCGGCCCGGCACATGTTGGTCAGAGCTTCGATCGTTTCCGACCAGCCGCGAGTCTTTAACCCGCAGTCAGGATTCACCCAGATCTGCTCCGGTTTCAGCACATCGCGGGCAAGTCCAAGCAGCTCGCTCATCTCCTCCGTCGAGGGCACACGCGGCGAGTGAATATCGAAGATGCCAGGCCCGATCTCGTTGGGATAGCCATGCGCCTTGAAGGCCGTCAGCAACTGCATCCGCGACCGCGCCGACTCCATGGAAATGACATCGGCATCCAGCGCGGCAATCGACGGCAGCACATCCTCAAATTCGCAGTAGCACATATGCGTATGGATCTGCGTCTTGTCCTCAACTCCACTCGTCGCGAGTTGAAACGCTTTCACCGCCCAGTCGAGATACGCTTCCCGGTCCACCGTTCGAAGCGGCAAACCTTCCCGCAAGGCAGGCTCGTCCACCTGGATCATGCGAATTCCCGCCGCTTCCAGGTCCTGCACCTCGTCCCGTAGTGCAAGCGCGATCTGCCATGCCGTCTGCTGCCGGGCAATGTCATTGCGCACGAACGACCACTGCAACATGGTGATCGGCCCAGTCAGCATGCCCTTCATCGGCCGGTTTGTCAGCGAACGGGCGTAGTCGGTCCACTTTACCGTCATGGGTTCGGGCCGGGAAACATCGCCAAAGATGACGGGCGGTTTCACGCATCGGGAGCCGTAACTCTGGACCCAGCCGTTCTCGGTAAAGGTGAATCCGTCCAGAAAAGCCGCGAAATACTCCACCATGTCGTTGCGCTCGAACTCGCCATGCACCAGCACATCCAGGCCAATCTCTTCCTGCTTGCGGATGCAGCTCTCTGTCGCCTCCCGCAGAAAAGCTTCGTACTGTTCCGTGCTTTCGTGGCCGTTCTTGTGGGCCGCACGATGCTTTCGCACCTCGGCCGTCTGCGGAAACGAACCGATCGTGGTCGTTGGAAAGAGCGGCAACCCAAGCTCTGCGCGTTGCACCGCTGTTCGCTCACGATACGGCGACCGCCGGCTGAAATGCGCTCCCGTCAGCGCTACCAATCGCTCCTGCACCCTGGGGTTCGTGGAAGACTCCGCGGAAACACGATCCGCGAGGTTTGCCGCGTTGGCCGTCGCCGCGGCCCGGTCATGGCAGGCAAGCGCGCTTACTTCCCCCAGCTTTTCTACAGCGAAACGCAGCCAACTCTTGATCCGCCCATCGATCTCATGCTCCGCCGCAACGCTGTGCGGCACGTGCAGCAACGAACACGAGGGTGCAACGATCACCCGCTCGGCGCCCAGCGCTTCCACTGCTCTCGCGATCAGGCCCGTCGCCGCGGCAAAGTCGGTAAGCCAGATGTTGCGGCCCTCGACCACGCCAAGGCTAAGCATCTGGTGGGGCGCAAGTGCGCCAAGCACGCGTTCCATCTGCTTCGGCGCGCGCACCAGGTCCAGATGCAAGCCGCTCGTTCCGGCCTCCATCGCAAGCTGCAGATTGCTCCCCAGCTGATCGAAGTAAGTGGTCAGCATCAGCTTTACCGGCACGGCGGCGAACCGCGCATAGGCCTTCTGAAACAAGTCGGCAGCCGCTTGTGGCAGGTCTGTCGCCAGCACCGGCTCGTCCATCTGCACCCATTCCACACCCCGAGCAGCAAGCGCGGCGAGCAAGGTGTCATACGCCGCAAGCAGCTTGTCCGCCAACTGGTACGAGTCAAAGCCGTCGACACCCTTCCCGAGCAGCAGCAGGGTGACCGGTCCGATCAACACCGGGCGAGCCGCGATGCCGAGCTCGCGCGCTTCGTCAATTTCGCCGAAGAGCTTGGCCGTGTTCAGCTCAAAACGAAGCCCCGCACTCCACTCCGGCACAAGGTAGTGGTAGTTCGTATCGAACCACTTCGTCATCTCCATCGCGGTCTGCTCTTCGCTGTTGCGCGCCATCGCAAAGTACCGTTCCAGCGTCACCGGTCCGGTCCCGAAGCGCTCTGGCGTCGCGCCCAGCAACACCAGCGTGTCCAGCACCTGGTCATACAGGGAAAAGTCGTTGGCAGGAATAACGTCGATCCCGGCTGCCTGTTGCAGCTGCCAGTGTTCGGTGCGCAGTATCTTTGCCGTGGCAAGCAACTCGGCCTCGGTGCGCTTCCCGGACCAGTACCCCTCCAGGGCGAACTTCAACTCACGTTGCTTTCCCATGCGCGGGAATCCAAGGTTGGCGGTTTTCAGCGTGGGAAATGTCTGTACTTCTAGGGCTGCCATCTTTGGTTCTCTCCTGTTACGCGAGCGAACCACCCATGCGCAGGCATGCCCTCCCGTGCGCCGCACGCGAGAGCAAACACTGGTCACCGTTCCAATCCACGAGAGCGGCAGCCTCAGCGCACCCACGGTCAGCGCACAGCGCTTCCATGGTGGTGGCGGCAGGCTGGTACTCGGACTTTGGGCGAACCCATCACCGTTGCGGGACAGCGCCGGAGTCACACCGGCTTCCCCATTCAACGAACCATCCAAACGATGGTCCGACCTGCACACCTCAAGTCTACCGGCTGGGCAGAGGAAGCGACCTGAAGAGGGTTACAGCCCCGCTCCACGCGCCGGGATTCCGCGACAAGTCGACCATCACGACGTCACCTGTTCCCGTGCAGCCGCCAGCTCTGGCCCTCTCGTCGAGAACAACTGCCCCTGCTCCATCCGCCGCAAAAATCGCCCCATCGAAATGGCCCGCGGCAGCGCGACACAGTACTCCGCATAGTCCGCGCGCGACCGCATCGCCGACGGCCACCGCGCCATCAGCGCATCCATCCGCGGCAGGTCGATCGCTCGCCGCACCACGTCCACCTCCCGCATCGCCGCCAGTTCCGCCGCCATCTCCGCCCGCGCCGCCAGCATCAGCGGAAACGCATCCGCCGCCTGCAGCCCCTTGCGATGCTCCCGCAGCACCCGCTCCGGTAGCAGGCCCGTCATCATGTTCCGAATCAGCGCGCGCCGGTCGCCCCCGACCACAAACTGCTCCTCCGGCACCGCAAAGCAGAACTCCAGCACCTCCCGGTCCGCCGTCGGGCTCAGGTCCTCCAGGCCCGCCGACCGCGCCATCATCATGTGCGTTTCGCTCTCAATGCCGCCAATCAGTGCAATGCGCCGCAGCCTGCCATCCACCACGTCGTGCGCCGCGACATCGGCGTTCCCTGCCCCAAACTGCCGTAGAAACGCCTCACTTCCGCCCGTCCCATGCGTCGCGCTGAGTGTCGCCTGCCCGCGCCCCACGCGATCCACCCACAGCCGCAACCCCTTCGGCAACAGCGGCAGCACTCCCAGCGCAGCCACATGCCGCCACCGCGCATCGTTTCGGTGATATGCCGCCGCCAGCCTCGCGGCCGCCACCAGCCTCCCACGCTGCAGCAGCGCCGGCAACGCCCCCTGCCCGTCGTAGCTGAACGTGAAGTTCGACATCGTCCCGTCCAGCAACACCTCCACGCCCCGCCGCCGCGCCTCCTGCAGAATCGCCCACATCCACACCCCATTGCCCGGGTTCAGCATCGGCCGTTCCATCGCATCGCTCAACGCATCCAGCGCGCCAAACAGCGAAACCGCATGGTTCCCCACCAGCGCATGCCGCACATTCCCATGCGGCGTCGCAACCATCCGCGCAAACTCCGTCTCGTCCGTAAACCTCCCGGGAAACAGCGATGCATCCACCGCCACCTCCGGCACCGCGGTAAACGCCGTCAGCTCGCGTCCCTCCCGTGCCAGCAGCCGCGCCGCCGTATCCGCCACCGTGGAGCTGTCCAGCCCGCCGCTCAGGTGCGCCCCCATGCTGCGCCCTGCCGGAAGCCGCCGCGCCACCGCACGGTATAACACCTCCCGCGCGGCGTCCGCATACTCCCGCGCATCCCGCAGCCGCAGCGTCGCCACCCGCCCCGGATGCCAGAACGTGTGCACCCGCCGCCGCCCATCTTCCCACACCAGCACATCGCCCGCCCGCAGCGCATGCACGCCCGCAAAAAACGTCTCGTCGCCTGCGTGAAAGCGCACCCCCAGCCACTCCGCCACGCGCCGCTCGTTCACCACCGGCCGCACACCAGCCACCTCCAGCAGCAGCCGCGCCTCACTGCTAAAGAACAGCGACTCCGCCCGCTCGCAGAAATAAAGCGGCCGCGCCCCCGCCGCATCCCGCCCTAACAACAATCGGCGCACACGCCCATCCCACAGCGCAAACGCATAATCCCCCAACACATGCGCCGGAAAATCCTCGCCCCACCGCCGGTACGCCGCAACCACCAGCCCCGCGATGTCCTCCTCGCCTTCGACAGCAATCCCAAGCTCCCGCCGAAGCGCCGCGGCCTCATCCACCCGCCCATCGAACAGCAGCACCACACCGGCGCCAACCTGCCGCAACACCACGCCCGCACCCGCCGCAGCCGCAAACCCCGCCATCGCCAGCCCAGGCACCCACCCGCCCGGCCAACGCGCCGTCTCATCCCACTGTGGACATTCGCCGACAAACCACATCCTGCGACCCTATCATCGTCGCCCTACCGCAACACACTCCGCACGGGCTTTGACGCCTCCGGCACCTCCACCACCCCCAGCGCCTCCAACAGGCTGATCTCCACCGTCCGCGCCATCGCACCCAACGGCAGCGCATTCACCCCCGCCCCAAACGGCTCCTGCAACTCATCCCCCAGCGCATCCAGCCCAAAAAACGCATACGCCACCAGCGCACACAGCACCGGCGTCCCCCACCCCAGCGTCCCCACCACCCCAAACGGCAGCAGAAAGCAGAACGCATACGCCGTCCGGTGTAGCAGCAAGGTATAGGTAAACGGCACCGGCGTCCCCTTGATCCGCTCACACGCCACCTGGTACGCCGCAAGCATCGACAGCCGCTCATCCATCCGCGCGTACACCACCTCGCCAAACTCGCCGTCCCGCAGCATCGCCCCAACCTCACCCGCCAACCCGCGCAGCAGCGCATCCGGCACATTCCGGGCCACCGGCACTGCCCCGGCATACCGCGCCACCTCCGCCGGCATCGCCTCCCCGCGCAGGTGCGCCATCAGCGCATACCCATACCCCACCAGCCCTCGCACCACCCGCTCCCGCCGCCCGCGATCCCCACCCGCCGTCATCAGCACCACCCGTGCCAGCGACCGCAACTCCCCGATCAGCGCCCCCAGTTGCCGCCGCGCCTCCCACCAACGCTCGTAGCACGCACTGTTCCGGAACCCCAGAAAGATCGACAGCGCAATCCCCAGCAGCGTAAACGGCGCCGCGCTCAACCCCCGAAACATCCCCGGCCACCGCCCCGCCGCCATCACCACCCCCGCCGAAAACCCCGCCACCGACACCACCTGCCACGCAATCTGCGGCAGCACCGACAGCCGCCAGAACGTCACCAACTCCCAAACCCGCGGCCGCGCCCGAACAATCATGCCCATACGATGCCGCCAACTTCACCGCGCTAAAATGAAACATGCCAACCGAGGGGACCACCGTCCCGTCCGCCGCAGCCGACCCCGCGCTCATCCCCACCTCCGACTCCGGACGACATCTGGAAGCCGCCGCACCTCCGCCTGTCCCCATGCAGCCCGAGGACAGCATCCGCCGCCCCCACCTCCTCCAGCCGGAAGAAGACCTCGCCGAACCCAGCGGCCTGCTCGCCCCGCCCCACCTGCCCGACGCCGTCCCCGCCGAACACCGCACCATCGACGAAAACTTCGACCACCTCCTCGCCACCCTCCACGCCAACCGCCCCGCCGACGACCTGCAAATCGTCCGCGACGCCTGGGCCTTCTGCATCCAGCAGCACGAGGGCCAGAAGCGCGCCTCCGGCGAGCCCTACATCATCCATCCCCTCGCCGTCGGCCAGGTCCTGGCGGAAATGAAGATGGACTCCACCGCCATCGCCGCCGGCCTCCTCCACGACGCCGTCGAAGACACCCCCGTCACCTCGCCCGAAATCGCCCGTCGCTTCGGCGACCAGGTCGCCCACATCGTTGAAGGTGTCACCAAGCTCGACAAGATCAAGTTCGCCAACAAGGAAGACCACCAGGCCGAAAACATCCGCAAGATGCTCCTGGCCATGGTCACCGACATCCGCGTCGTCCTCATCAAAATGGCCGACCGCCTCCACAACATGCGCACGCTCGGCGCGCTCCGCCCCGACAAGCAGGCCCGCATCGCCCGCGAAACCCTCGACATCTACGCCCCCCTCGCCCACCGCCTCGGCATGGGCAAGCTCCGCGGCGAGTTTGAGGACCTCTCCTTCCGCTACGTCGACCCCGAAGCCTACGACCACCTCTCCTCCGAAATCGGCAAGCTCCGCGCCCGCGGCGGCGAACAGTTCCTCACCACTGTCGTCCGCAAACTTGAATCCGAGCTCAAGCGCCACGGCCTCCCCGGCCGCGTCGAATTCCGCACCAAACGCCTCTACTCCATCCAGCAAAAACTCCCCGCCGCCGCCGCCGGCGAGCCCATCGACGTCGCCCAGGTCCACGACCTCTACGCCGTCCGCATCATCACCGAAACCATGCAGGACTGCTACGCCCTGCTCGGCCTCGTGCAAAACCTCTGGCGCCCCGTCCCCGGCCGTATCAAGGACTTCATCGCCATGCCGCGCCCCAACGGCTACAAGTCGCTCCACACCACCCTCGTCGCCGACGGTGGCCACCAGTTTGAAGTCCAGATCCGCACCGAGGAGATGCACCGCATCGCCGAAGACGGCATCGCCGCCCACTGGAAGTACAAGGCCAACGAAACCGTCTCCGCCAAGGACGAGCAGCGCCTCGCCTGGGTCCGCCAGCTCATGGAGTGGCAGCGCGAAATGTCCGACCCCAACGAGTTCATGTCGACCCTCAAAATCGACCTGTACCCCGAAGAGGTCTACACCTTCACCCCCAAGGGCAAGGTCGTCGTCCTCCCCAAGGACGCCTCGCCCATCGACTTCGCTTACACCATCCACACCGAGGTCGGCCACACCACGGTAGCCGCGAAGGTCAACGGCCGCATCGTCCCCCTCCGCCATCGCCTCCGCAACGGCGACATCGTCGAAATCACCACCCAGGCCGGCCACACCCCCTCGCGCGACTGGCTTACCTTCGCCAAGTCCTCCCGCGCCCGCAACAAGATCAAGCACTGGCTCAACGAGCACCAGCGCGAGCGCGCCATCGAAATCGGCACCAAGCTCCTCGAGCGCGAAGCCCGCAAATTCGACGTCTCCCTCCGCAAAGTCACCGACGACGACTACACCCGCGTCGCCAACGAGTACGGCCTCGGCGGCCAGCAGGACCTCGTCGCCGGCATCGGCTTTGGCAAATACTCGGCCCGCCAAACCCTCAACCGCCTCGTCCCCGGCTCCACCGCTCCCGGCAACGAGTCCGATCCGGGCAGCCTGGGCGCAGCCCTCAAACCGGGTGCCCCATTCTTTCCGACAGCTTCATCGTCGGAAAGGGTGGGTTCCAACGCTCCCGGGACCGCCGACCCTTCCACCCCCTCAAAGGCCGGCACCGGCTACGGCCAAATGTCTGAAGACGCCAAACGCGTCTACTTCGGCAAAGGCACCGAATCCCTCCAGGTCGAAGGCCAGAACGACCTCCTCATCTACCGCGCCCGCTGTTGCAACCCCATCCGCGGCGAAGAGATCGTCGGCTACGTCACCCGCGGCAAAGGCGTCGCCGTCCACGCTCGCACCTGCTCCAACGTCCAGAACCTCCTCTACGAATCCGACCGCCGCATCCAGGTCGAGTGGTCCCCCACCCCCGAAGACCTGGCCAACCAACTCCGCAAACAACAAACCACCAGCAAAGCCGCCCGCTTCGCCACCGCAGAACCCACCACCGTTGCCCCCGACGCGACACCCGCAGTTGCACCAATGCGACGCGCCACGGACGCACTTGTTTCTCCGAATGCCGATCCAATTGTGACTCCGAACAACGATGCAGTTGCTGCTCCGAAAGCCTTCCTGGTGGGCAATTCCCAGGCCGCAGCAGCGCCCATGCCACTGGAATCAGCCCCGGACCAGCAGCGGTCCCCAGCACACCCGGACCACGCAACCCCAACACCCGCACCCGCAACCCCGGCCAGAGTCGATGCACTCTCCCCGTCTCCTGTGCCCGCACCGACCACTGTTGCGCCGCCGAGCGTCATCGACACCGCAGCCCAAGCCCATCTACCGTCCGAAAAGGTCAACACACTCAAAGCAGGCTCAACCCCACCCGTGACCCAGGATGTCGAATTAACCCAGCGCGTTAGCCGAATGGCCGGGCAGTCCGAAGTCCGTCAAGCCGCCAGCTCCACCAAACCCACCCGCTTCCCCGTCCGCCTCGTCATCACCTGCGACGACCGCAGCGGCATGCTCAAGCAACTCACCGCCACCATCTCCGACGACGACACCAACATCCGCTCCGTCGACAGCAAACCCAACCCCGACCGCATCACGGCAAACGTAGAATTCGTCATCGAAACCCTGGACCTCTCCCACCTCACCAAATTAACCGCCAACCTACGCCGCCTCCCCGGCGTAAGAGAAGTCCACCGCGTCTCCAAACTTTAGACATTCGAGGTAGTTGCAAGTGTCTGGCAGAGCTAGGAGGTGAGCCTGAGGCGCACGTCCTCGCGTTTACTCCAGAGCACGGGTGATATATCGTAGGCTTGAAATGCCTCGGTTACTTCCTCAGGAACCGTTTGTCCAATGTCGTTGAGAACTGCGAAAGCCTGCGAATCAGATGGTCGCACCTGCTGAGTATCAGTCCACGCGTGTAGAAAGGCTTCCGCGCTGTCCCTCCGGGGGCGATTAATAGCGCGAAGAATTCTTTCCGGAGCATTCCTTGACTTAGGAATGACAAAATCAAATAGGTGATCGTACCCGCTCACCCCAGTAAACTTTATTTTTGGTGTGTAACGAGCATCAATGGAGTCAAGCCAAGCCACCACATCCTCGTAAAATAGGCTTTTTACAATTGGTTCCGCTAAGTAAAACAAATCGTTCACAGCCAACATTGCCTGTACAAGGCTGTGTTTCTTTAGGGGGAAGTTAGATGAACGAGCGTGGACTACGAGTTCATCTTTACGCCTTTTAACTCCGAAGCCACTCAAGGTCATATTTAAGAGTTCTGACCTTTTTGAGGTGTTTAGGAAGCACCCGGAGGCTTCAAGATCACGGATAGTTTGTCCGTCATCCGAAAGAAGCAAGCCCTCATCATCACGCTTCGCGTAGATTTGCAACTGATCATTGTGCCTGTCGATGTACGGCGTCGTGATTTCGACCCAATCCCCTACTTCGCGAAGACTGGTCGACTCTCGCAGCCAAGCGTTATATCGGTCGAGAAGAAATTGAACATCGTCAAGCATTAGAAGAGTCCTGTTTGCAGCGGAATTACCTCGGTGACATTGCAGCGACTCATGAAATCAAACAGAGTCTGTTGCTGATTAAGCAAATTTGAAAAATCAGCAACATCCGCAGGAAATGCCCATTTGTCTCCGAAGCCTTCTCGATAGACATGAAGATGAGGGCAGAGCACAGACACGCCGTCTGGATTCCGGTGAGGTGCTCCATGTACATCGAGCCTGAGGAGAATCACGGATTGCCTGGCTCTGTGCTGATACGTGATCTTCACCAGATCAATACGACCACGAGTGACGTCCAGCAGAAAATCTTCAGTTTTGTCGAGAGACTCTAACTCTATGATCAATCGATCGCCTGGAGATGGGAAGATGTTGATGGTCCCTGAAGACGGACGTTTGGGCATTCCGATCAAGGTGTCGGCTTCAGTCTGCGTCAGATCCAATGACATCACACGGCTCCCCCAACTTGAAATCATCATACTTGGGTTATCAACATGAAGCTTGAACAAGAGATCCCTTGATTCCAGCCACTACAGTACGAAAGACTTTGTGTCTGCCACGCGATTTGTACCGCGGCAGCAGCCGCTTCCCCTTCCCATAAACCACTTGCCCACCAACCTACTCCATCATCGGAGCAGGATCCACCGAGCCTCCACCTGAGCCCAGGCCGAATCCACTCCAGCCACCCCCTTCTCCTGAAGACCGTACAGCCGATAACTCGACCACCTCCACCCCTCAGCCTCCCTTACCTATCCCCGCATCACCGGGTTCCGATGCACATACCGCAGCACCTCCACCATGGCATTATGCCCACCAAATCTATCGTGATACCGCTTCATCAAATCACCGTCGCTGTCCTGCGGCAGTAAAACTGACAACTTGACCGCGTCGGCAAGCACCCCAACCTCCGGCTTGCCAAGCAGTAGATGCATATGCTCCGGCATGAACACCTACCCACCCATCCTGCACCGGACCCGGACTGTCGGACAAAGGTGAATGAACCCCAAGGTGCCACACCGAAAAAGAAAGTGGCTGCCCCGAAACTTGTGCAACCACCCTTAACTTCAGCCTAATGAACAATTTGGCCGTCATTCCCAACGAATAAATAACTTAAGTGAACGCCCCAATGGAATGAGGAACTTAGCCGAAACCCAGGGGGGTGGGGTCTGCATCCAATCCTCCCAGAGGAGAACTACCATGGCACTCGGAAAAGTCGTCTACACCGCGCACGCAACCGCAACCGGCGGACGCGAAGGCACCGCAAAGTCCGACGACAACAAGCTCGACGTCAAGCTCGGCATGCCCAAAGCAATGGGCGGCAAAGACGACGGCACCAACCCCGAACAGCTCTTCGCCGCCGGCTACGCGGCCTGTTTCATCGGTGCCATCAAGCACGTCGCCAGCACCCAGAAGATCCAGCTTCCGGATGACCTCTCGATCAACTCATCGGTCTTCTTCGGCCCGCGAGCGAACAACGAAAAAGGCTTCAGCGTTGACGTCGCCCTCGAGGTCAACATCCCCGGCATGGAACACGCCGCGGCCGAAAAGCTCGTCCACGAAGCCCACGAGGTCTGCCCCTACTCCAACGCGACGCGCGGAAACATCGACGTCACCCTGACGGTCGCCTAGCCATGGCAGACCAACCCGGCAAGGGAACGATCGTCTTTGTCCACGGTGCCTGGTGCGACGGCAGCGTCTGGACCAAAGCCCTCATGCCACTCGCGCATGAGGGCTACCGCATCCACGCCGCCCAACTGCCCCTCGGAACCTTCGTCGGAGATGTCGCCGCATTGACCCTGCTGCTCGACCACGTCGAAGGTCCGGTGCTACTGGTCGGCCATTCGTACGCGGGTGCCGTCATCACTGCTGCCGGCAACCACGACAAGGTCAAAGCCTTAGCCTACGTCACCGCCTTCGCGCCCGACGAAGACGAGATCTTCGGCACGATCACCAGCATGTTTCCAGCTCAGGCCAAGCTCGATCTGCAGCCGGACTCGCAGGGTTTCCTGTGGCTCAACGCAGACTTCGCCGCAAACGCGCTCGGCCACGACTTACATCGCGGCATGATCAATCTGACGGTCGCGGTACAAAAGCCAACCAGCACTGCTCTGTTCGGGGCTTCGCTCAAGAACCCGGCGTGGAAGCACAAGCCAAGTTCGTACCTCATCACTACTGAGGATCGCATCCTGGCGCCGGAAACGCAGCACGCCCTTGCAAAGCGCATCAACGCCCGCACGGAAGAAGTCGCGGCCAGCCACCTGGTCGTGCTCTCTCAACCGGAGCTCGTCGCGCAGTTTGTTCGTAATAGCCTCCAGGCCGTTCCGTGATCGCATGCCTGAGCAACAGCTTGCTTACTTACGCTCACTTACTCGGTTGCAGAAACGCTCCGAGTAAGTGGGCTGGCCTGTGCATTTCATGAATAGTTTCTGTCAAGCGCGCGTTCAATCTTCGCTCGCGGGAACAACCAGGCACTCAGTTGGATCTACCATCACCCACTGCCTCTGCGCGTTACCCGGTCAAGCCACATCGCGAAAGCAAAGCGCAATGCACGACCGAACGCCTGCTTCCTACATCCAATGACCATAGATGGATGCAACGACTTATCCCGATATTGAAGCGGCGACACCCCTCACACCGCCGCTGCCCCTGTACAACTGCAGCCAGTGCAGCCACTACCTGCCGGAAGGAGCGCTGGTGTGCCCGGAATGCGGCACGCTGGCCTACGGTCCGCACCTGAATGCGCTGGCCGCCGCGGCAGCCAGTGCTGAACGTGCCGACACCCTGCCGGAGGCGCGGGCACTCTGGAGCGAAGCGCTCCTGTGGCTGCCGGCGGACGCGCGACAGGCGGAGCAGATTCGTGAACATCTGGCGACGCTCGGCTCCCGCGAACAGGTCGCAGCAGACAAGAAAGCCCGCTGGACCAAGCGGTTAGGACCATTCGCACCGGTGCTGCTGGCGGCCACTAAGCTGAAAACCGCCTTTTTCTTGCTGTTCAAGCTCAAATTCCTGCTGGGCTTCCTCAGCTTCTTCGGCCTGTACTGGGTAGTGTTCGGATGGCGTTTTGCCGCCGGTTTCATGCTGTCGATCCTGGTGCATGAGATGGGCCACTACATCGCTGTGCGTCGTCGCGGCCTGAAGGCGGATCTACCGGCATTTGCCTTTGGCCGCGCCTACGTGCGTTGGTACAACGAAGGGTTGTCACTCCCCTCCATCGCGCAAATTGCCTTGGCAGGGCCGTTGTTTGGCCTGGGCGTTGCACTGGTCTGCGCCGGCCTCTTTCTGCGGACGCACAATCCCCTCTTCGCGGCTCTCTCATATGCCACGTCCTGGCTGAACCTCTTCAACCTCATTCCGGTACTTTCATTCGACGGCGCGCAGGCTGCCCTTGCGCTGAGCCGTCTACAGCGTGGCCTTATGCTAGCGGCGTGCGTCATCCTGTTCGCGCTCATGCACGAGGTGGTTTTTCTGCTCATCGGTGCTGGTATGACGTGGCGCCTGTTCACGACCGACGCTCCGGAAGAGGAAAGCACCTCCACCCTGGTGAACTATCTGTTGCTGCTGTTTGCGCTCGGCCTGATGATCTACCTGGTGCCGAATCCTGAAGCAATTGCGCGGTAAACACGGTATATCGGCCATTGAAGTAGGCCTAAAGCCGCGGCTACCCGCTGCGGATTGCCACGCATCTGAACATTTCTAACCTGTCCTGTCCTGCCTGGGAGATTGAATCTTGGAAGATCTGAAGCTCTTGTCGCGCCGTAGCTTTCTGCAGCAGACCTTTGCCTATTCCGCCATTGCTGCCCTTTCGCCCGGCGCGTTGCTGCAGGCACATGCGCAGGCACCACCGCCCAACCCCGCCGCCGCCCACATGTTTATGCTGGGCGATTGGGGAACAGACCGCTACCGGCCGCAGCAGGTGAATGTCGCGCAAAGCATGGCACAGTGGATGGACAGCCGACACATCCAGCCCGGTGCCCTGTTTATGCTGGGCGATAACTGGTACGGCAAAATGCATGGCGACAAAGGCATGGAACGCTGGCAGGACCAGTTTGAGAACATGTACCCAGCCAACCGCTTTCCCGGCCCAGCCTACGCCGTGCTGGGAAATCACGATTACGAGAAAGCAAAGATCGACAAGGTCCAGATGCAACTGGATTATCCGCGTCAGCACAAAACGCGGTGGACCATGCCGCAACGCTGGTACACCTTCAACTACCCCGAGGTGAATCCCGTCGCAAAGTTTATCTGCCTGGATTCCAACCTGCCGGGAACCAAGCCCTTCGATCCATGGCCCTGGAGCTACCTGATGACCCAGGAGGATCGCGACGCGCAGGATGTGTGGCTGAAAGCTGAACTCGCCAAGCCGCGCACGCTGCCGTTCCTCATCGTCATCGCGCACCATCCGCTATTTACTAATGGTGTTCACCGCGACAATCCGATCCTGATTCCGCGCTGGGACCCCCTGCTGCGCGCGGCGCATGTCGACTTCTACATCACCGGCCACGACCACGACTTGCAGCATCTGGAGTTTGCCGGTCATCCGACATCCTTCGTCATCAGCGGCGGTGGCGGTGCAGAGCTGGTGGACTGGTCCGTAGACCCTAAAAAGAGGGGTCCCTTCGGCGGCCGGGTGCTCGGCTTCTCGCACCTCGAGTTGACGCGGGAGGCGTGCATCCTGCGGCACATTGGCCTGAACGCAGAGGAGTTGCACACCTTCCAGAAGACGCCCGACGGACGCATGACCGTGCTCAAGGCAGGTTAAACCGACTCTAAATACGAAGAGGCAACCTCGGTGGAGGCCGCCTCTTCGTACAAGACGAATCCTCTACGCTCGATGACGTCCATGGTGACCACGACGTATCCCCGCAAACTGTCGTGGAGTGCGCCCGCCGAACTGCCACTCCCGTACCGGCCCTACATCCACATGCACAAACTGGCTGGTCGGATAATATCCGACGCCGCCCATGCCCAGGCTAAGCGCCGCGTTCCGCAGGGCAAGTGTGCTGACACCGGCAATTCGAATGTCGATCGCCTTCGACAACATGTGCTGCGAGTGCTCCGCGACGCCGGTCATGGCGCTGCGGGTTCGTAGGAAATTATTCGAAAACGGTGTGCGATAGCCGCAAACGATATCGATCACCGCATTCGGACGATTGAGTTTCACCAGCAAACTGTGCAGCAGGTCGAACTCACGGGGATCATAGTTCGCCGTGTCGTTGGTGCGGTGGTCGCGCAGAAAATGGTTCAGCATGGCCACGCCGCCACTCAGGTATTGCCCATCCTGCTTATAGGCCACATCGATCGATTCGCCGGTATGCAGGTGGTGCAGTCTCAGTCGCATGGTGTCGATTAAACCCGGTGCCGAAGAGGTCGCTCGCCGAGGTACCGACGTGGAACTATTACTCAAGGAGTCGGCACTTAAACCCATAGTAGTTGCTGCAAGAAGGATGGCGGCGGCAAGGGTACGGCCAAGACGGCGATTCAGCGAAGTCTTCAAAAGCAAAAAGAGTACTCCAATGCAGGAAGATGGGCTTGCCCAAGTCGTGGAACCGATAGTTCAGTGGCTTACATGCCGCTCAGCCAATCAGCTTTCGGGAATCGCATTCGCGAAAGATCATTTGCTAGATCAAGCTTATTGCAAACAACCGTGTATTTCAAAGAGAAGGAGACCGATGTTCCTGCCACCGTGCGCCACATTCCCAAATCTGCACCGTAAAGGACTCATGTCAGGTTGATAGGGAGCCCAGAGGTAAGGGTCTGCTGGGTACCAAAGGACTAAAACAGAACGAACTCAGGCAAACAGGCCATGCATCAGAGCATCACTCCATGAGCCTTTGTTTCGACCAAGGAAGCGCCTACGGAAGGCGCAAGGAGAACACCATGAGGATCCGAAACACTCTAATGACTGCGGCGCTTGCTGCAGCGACACTTATGCCCGCGCTGCCAACGCGCGCGCAGGGCGACTTTCACAATGACCCTCGCTACCATCACGGCGGCATCGGTACCGGCAAGGGTGCTCTGATCGGTGGTGCCGGTGGCGCTGGCATTGGGGCCTTGGCGGGTGGGGGCAAAGGGGCCCTCATCGGTGGTGCAATTGGAGCGGGCGGCGGTGCTTTGGTCGGCCACAGTGTTGCCCACAATCGGCACAAGCGTCAGCGTCGTGCATACTACGACAGCCATCATCGTTACCACCGCTACTAGGCCATAGGGTATGGACAGAAAAAGCCGGCAGCTTGCCGGCTTTTGCTGCATCTCTACCAGATCGGACGATCCTCATCCCGCCAGGCCGGCAACTTGCCGGCGGCGGAAGGTTGTCCACTATTCACCGGCATTCGCAGCTTGGTTGCGCGGCTGCCGATTGCAGTGGACATTGGCCGATGGAGCTTGCTACCTGTCTCCCGTTCCGTCCACGATTTCCACGTGTCCTGGCCCTTCGACAGGTGTGGTCCATGCGCCCGGGTGCCGGTGGCGATGCTTGCTGTCAGGTAGCTGCCGTACTGTCGTTGATTGCAGCGCATGCAGCGCAGGGGAAAGCGCAGCAAAAGGGCCTCGAGCATGTCGCTCAACCGCACGCGCGATCGGCGAAACCGCGTGTTCCCACAAAATAGGCACGCCACCACTCCGCTCGGAATATCCAGCACAGGCGACTGCTCAGCGTACGGCGTGATCTTACCTTTCCACTGTGTATCCGCAACGGTCGTCACCTGCGGCTGCTCCGGGACGTCATCCGCTTCTGGCATTTGCACCTCGTTTGTACAAGCTAGCGACTTCCGTCCCGGACCGCAATGAACATTTACGCGAAGAAGCGTCTGACACCAGAGTCAATCAGGAAGCCTACTGCGCTGGCGAGGCTGATGTTGACTTTGCGGGCATCGCGGCCTGCCGCACCGCAGCATCCACGACGGCATAAAGAAGTTGATCCGGATCACGCCGCGCGCTGCGCTTGATGGCCATCCCCATCGTCCGCCCCGCAGCCTCGGTGTCCGGCAACGTAATGCCTCGCTTCTGCGCGCTCATGGCGGCACACACCTTGACCATATCGAAAAACTTGTCTTCATTGCGACCACTTGCGAGCCAAGCCTCGTGCACGGTACTGGTCAACATCTCGTCTGTGGGTACGCCGGCGCTATTCGAGGCGTTGACACTGGGCGCGCTTGGGCTTTGTACGTTAGAAGTACTTGAAGGCCTCATAGGCGACTGTGCGATTCCCATCCCAGACGAAGCAACCACGCCGATCGCAACCACTGCATACCCCATCAACCTGCTCATGCGTCGCATCTTTTCCCTTTCAGTTCGCCACCCAGGCGGCAAATTTGTGTTGACACGGCTTATGGTTCTCTACAAAGCATCCCCGGTTGCAAGCGGATTCTAATAACGATTGCCGTAGCGATCATAGCGATCTCGGTAGTCTCGCCGTCGTTGACTATTCTGGTGAGCTTTTCCAAGCAACGCGCCACCACCCGCACCAATACCACCGCCGATCAGCGCGCCCTTTAAGCCTCCACCGAGCAGTCCGCCCAGGAGTGCGCCCGCGCCACCACCAATCAGAGCCCCCTTGCCTGGGCCGATTCCCCCATGATGCCGATCGTAATCGCCACGGTCGCCATAGTGCCCGCGATCATAGCGGTCGTTGTACGGCTGGGTCTGGCGGTAGCCACGGTCGTAACGACCGCCGTACTGCGCCCGTGCAACCCCGCCATTGGAAAGCTGCACAGCAAGCCCAGCTGCAAGAATCGTTGTCGTCGTCCACCTTATCCACCGGGTCATGTATTTCCTCTCAGCGTGCAGCATAACGGTGCCTCCAGCGAGGCGCGTCGTGCCCTCCCACCGGTGGTGAGATGCACTTAACTATTCAGAGTCTGCCTGCCGTCAAAAGCCGACACCCACTCAGCCGCTTTCAGTCATGCTGCCCAGGAGAGAAGAAAACGGCCACAGGGGCGTCGGCGTTCCCACTTGGTACGCGTCCAAAGGTGTGAAAGGGGCCGCTTTGCGAAATTTTCAGGAGGCTTCCGCCACCAGAATCTGCGTTGCGAGAAGATGCATACGGCCGACACACCCGGCAGCGATTTGATTGCTGAACCAGCGTAGGTACAAGCACACCACCAATTTATAGATCGCTTCGCATCGCTGGACACGACCTGACCCGTAGCGAATAATGAGGGAACGAGTTAATTGCATGAACCGCGTTGCCAGCCAGAAGTCGCAACATGCAATCCAACAGGCAACGATCGGGGATGAGTGAATGAGGAAGTCTGCTCCTGTAGTTGGTACTGCTGCAGTTCTTATGGTGCCGACGATACTTGAGCAGGCCGGGATCATTATCCCGACGTATAACGCAGCAGCGCACTTTCCAGCGCTGGATGCCGCGCTCAAGAGTCAAGGCCTCGATCCAAGACAGGTGCTGTTCGTCGATTCGGCTTCGACCGACGGTACGGCGGAATTGGTACGTCGCGCCGGATACTCCTTGCGCCAGATCAAAAAGAAAGACTTCCGCCATGGCTCAACCCGTGCGGCCGCCGTCAACTATTTCCCCGAAGCTCGTTACCTCGTGTTCCTGACGCAGGACGCTATTCCTAAGAATGACGATTCGATCGCAACCCTGCTCCACGCTTTCGACGATCCACAGATCGGTGCAGCCTATGGCAGGCAGATCGCACGCGCAGAAGCAGGTCCTTTGGAACGCCATGCGCGGCAGTTCAACTATCCCCCATGTTCCGAAGTCCGCGATTACTCGATGCGCGAACGCCTGGGATTTCGCACTGCCTATCACTCCAACAGCTTCGCAGCATACCGTCGCACGGCAATGGAAGCCGCCGGCGGTTTTCAAAACACTATCGTTTCTGAAGAGGTCTCTCTTGTGGCACGCATGTTGCTCGCCGGCTGGAAAAATGCCTACGTCGCGGAAGCACAGGTCATCCACTCCCACAGCTTCACCGTCCCGGAGGAATTCTCCCGTTACTTTGACATTGGCGTGCATCATGGCATGGAGCGCTGGATCATCGATAAGTTTGGCGACGTTGGCGGCGAGGGACAGCGCTTCGTGCGCTCGGAACTGCAATACGTGTGGCACGAAGAGCCCACGCTTGCAGCTACCGTCGTCGTGCGCACCTTGCTGAAATGGGTAGGCTATCGCCTCGGCCTGCACGCTCGCATGTTGCCTCGGCCGCTGGTCAAGGCACTTTCGGGTCAACGCACCTTCTGGGAAGACGAAGCCGCAGCTGAAAATGCGGATAAGTCCCGTGCTGCAACGCGAAGCACCTGATTGGAGCACGCTTAGGAAGACGGCTTCCTTTTGCATTGTGGCGCGGGATCAGTCTTGGCAATTGTGAAAGGCCGCCGGTTAAACAGGCCTCTTTTCCCTCCATCCGCTACTCTGGACATATCCATGTCCTTTGATCCGCAGCTTACCCTTGACGATATTCTTACCGCACGCCAGCGCATTCGCGATGCGGTCTACTACACCCCGTGCGAGCGATCGCAGGCTATCGGGACGCTTACCGGCCTGGAGGTCTACCTCAAGCTGGAAAATCGCCAGATGTCCGGATCGTTCAAGGAGCGTGGTGCGCTCAACAAGATCCTGACACTCACGCCGGAGCAGCGAGACCGCGGTGTGATCGCGGCCAGCGCAGGCAATCATGCGCAGGGAGTCAGCTACCATGCGACGCAACGCGGCATCCGCGCAACCATCGTCATGCCGCAAACCACGCCGCTAGTAAAGGTCACGGCGACGCGGCGTTTTGGTGCGGAAGTCGTGCTGCACGGTGCCAATTACGATGAGGCGTTTGCGGAGGCGATGCGGCGGAGCGAAGCTGAAAATCTCACCTTTATTCATCCATTCGACGATCCGATTGTCATCGCCGGACAAGGAACCATCGGGCTCGAGCTGCTGGAGCAGGTCGAGGGCTTGGAGGCTGTGGTCGTTCCTATCGGTGGTGGTGGGCTGATTGGGGGGATTGGGTGTGCGGTCAAGTCGGTCAATTCGGCGATCCGGGTGATCGGGGTGCAGACGGCCCGGCTGCCGAGCATGCGGGATGCGGTCGCGGCGCGTGAGCCTGTGACGCTGGAGGCGTCGACGACGATCGCGGATGGGATTGCGGTGCGTCGAGCTGGAGCCGTTACGCTGCCGTTGGTGGAGCGGTTCGTGGACGAGATCGTCACGGTCGAGGAGGACGAGATCGCTTCGGCCATTCTGCTGCTGCTCGAGCGGGAGAAGATGTTGGCGGAAGGCGCGGGAGCGACTGCGCTTGCGGCGTTGCTGCAGGGTCGGACTTCGCTGCCTGCGGGAGCGAAGACTGCTGTTCTGGTTTGTGGTGGGAATATCGATGTGACGTTGCTGAGTCGGATCATCGAGCGCGGGTTGGTTCAGGATGGCCGGTTGATCCGGCTGCGGATTCACCTGCTGGATCGGCCTGGAGCGCTTGTGGAGTTGAGTCAGCTGATCGCTTCGCATGGCGTCAACATTGTGGATACGTTGTACAACCGAGCTTATTATGGGGTGAATCTTGGGGATACGACGATCGATATTACGATGGAAACTCGCGGTCGCGAACAGGTTTCGGAATTGCTGGAAGCTTTGGATGCTGGTGGATATCGGTATGGGCGGGTGAGCTAGGGTACTCCCCCTCCCCCTTACCTTTTTCTAAATTCCTCATTGCAAACGACTTCGGGCTAAGTTCCTCGTTCTGAGGAACTTAGCCCGAAGTTGTTGTTTCTGCTGAACTTAGCGGCGTCCGAGGAGCAGGTAGAGGATGACGAGGACGACGATGAGGCTGAGGCCGCCGCCGCCGTAGTAGCCGAGGCCAGGACCCATGGCGTAACCGCCGCCGCCGAAGACGAGAAGAAGAACTACCAAAAGAATGATGAGGCCCATGTGCGTGTGATCTCCCAACCGTGAGAAGCAGGATGGGGCTGGTTTGTTGCATGGCACGCACAAATGTTTTGTAAATCTTTACACGGCGGTTTGCCGGGTCATGTCCTGCTGGTGTCCGCCGACGCCAGAGAAATCGGTGCTGTTTCTATTGTAGCGAGTTGGGGATAAATACTGTGCCAACGCTATCTCTTCCGCTTTGAACACGTTGGGTGGGTTGGGGGCTTGACAGGTTTTCTGCTTTCAAGGGATCAAAGCAGGTATTCGAAATAGTGTTGTCAACAAACGACAAGTTGCGTAGAGTCCTCACATCTTTGATTTGAGGACTTTTGTGAAGCCTGCTTTGGTGCTGTCTCTTGCTGCCGTTCTTTCTTCTACCTGCGCTCTCACTGCACAGCAGGCGACACCTGCTGCGCCGCCACCGCCCGCTGCAAGCCCAGCGCCGGCTGAAGAAGCGCCGCGTGCCGCGCTGCCGAACACGCTGATGGACGGCACGGCGGTGAAGCTGCGCCTGTCGGAGACGATTTCTTCGGAGAGTGCGCACACCGGGCAGCAGGTGCCGTTTGAGGTGGTGGAGGATGTGGTGGTGCAGGGTGTGACCGTGTTGCCGAAGGGTGCGGCTGCGCTTGCGACAGTGACCGATGCGGAGCCGAAGAAACGCATGGGACGCGGCGGCAAGCTGGATGTGAACGTGGACAGTGCGCGGCTGGCCGACGGCGAGAAGGTGCAGCTGCGCGCGGTGAAGAACAATAAGGGTGGTGGACATATCGGCGCGATGACCGGCGCGATGGTTGCGACCAGTATCGTCTTCTTCCCCGCTGCGCCGCTGTTCCTGTTCATGCACGGTAAGGACATCACGATTCCGAAGGGGACGGAGATTACTGCATTTGTGCAGGGGGATACCAAGCTGGAGATGGCACGGTTTCAGCCGGGTGGCGCGCCGGTTGTTCCGGGTGCACCTGCTGCTGCGACGGCCACGGTTGCCAGCCTGTTTGTGGATTCGTCGGTGGCTGGAGCGGATATCGAGGTGGACGATGCCTTTGTCGGTAGTACGCCGTCGTCCGTCAACGTTGCGCCGGGACCGCACACAATTTCGGTGAAGAAGAAGGGGTATGCCGCGTGGAGCCGGAAGATGAATGTGGCGGGTGGTGGGGTTCGGGTGGTGGCGGAGTTAGAGCCGGTGAAGTAGGTCGTGGAACCTCATTCTAAATTTTGAGCATTAGCTCGGATGCTAATTCGGCATCAGCATCCACTAAATCACGCGTTTACGGAGAACCTCTGGAAATCAAAATCTCTGTAACGGGGCTTGCAAAATTTATGCGTTCGAGACCGGCTACCGCCAGAACGTTATTGAAAAGCTACAAATTTCAAACGGATAAAGCGGGCAATAAGCGCCCTCAAATCGTGAGGTATAGTGAAGCAAGGGCTGCCATAAAACGCTACCATGAGAGCGGTAACGATGTCGCGACCCTCCTAGCAGCAGTTTCGGCTTTACAGAAAAAGGAAGCAGCAAATCCAGAAAAAGACACTAATCGCATCCACGACAATATTCGTGCGATCGAAGCCTACATGCGTCACTTCTCAAGGAATAACTTCATTGTCCTCGACAATCCGAAGCCAAAATACAAGCATGGGCAAGTTGAAGTGTCAGCAACTCCCGATCTTTTCGTAGATGACGGCGGCACGCGAAAGTTAATCAAGCTAGACTTCAATGCGACATCACTCGACCCTGAATCCATTCGAGTCATATTGAAAGTTATGCATGAAGCATCTTTGTCTCTAGAGCTAGCGGTCTCGCCAAGAGATGTAATTTACCTTGACGTCGCGAGAAATCAACAACACACTGGCGAAAAGCTTAACAAGCTGCTTAAGAGAGACATTGACGCAGCCTGTGAAACCATCGAAGATATCTGGCCAAAGGTTAAGCAATAGGCGCATGACGTAGCGTTTACTTACTTCAACTGAGCATATGCCAGGCCTGACCATAAGTGCTACCGGGCAAACTTTCTGCTGCATGCACCGCTTCTAATACCGGTTGGATGTTAGGAAGGTTTGTACTTCGACTTTTCATTAGCTTTTTAGCGCCAAGTGCTAAAACTGCTTCGTTGCCGCGTGCACTTTCTGGAGAGCCCTCAAATACCGCTGCGAAGAGAGGCATTTGCATTTTCAGGCATTCTTTTCCTGCCTCGATGCTGCCCCCATTTTCACGGGCCTCGATTAGAAGTAGCGCATCGGAAAGCGCACAAATCGTTTTGTTTCGTTGCATGGCATTTCCGACACTCCAAGGCTGATTGGCACCGAATTCGCTCACTATAAGAAGGCGCTCCAAATCCCAAGTGCTTTTGAGTTCCTTCTTGAGGCGAAATCTGCAAAACCCTTCTGCCATCACGATCGTAGTTGTTCCGCCGCTGGCAAGGGCTGATTGATGAGCAGCCAAATCGACCCCAGCCGCATAACCTGAAACTACATTGATATTTACCTTGGCGAGAGATGAAGCAGCATCCGCCGCCGCAGCTAATCCTTTCTCCGAAGCGCTTCGAGAGCCACAAAAGCCGACTGACGGTTTTGAAAGGAGACTCTTGTCTCCTTTGCAGAGCAATAAGAGAGGTGCCTGCCCCCCAAGCTTTGTGGCAAGACTAGCTGGATACTCTGCGCTTCCCAGTGAATAAACCGAGATGCCGTCATCCTGTAGACGGTTTAGCTCAAGTTCCGCCTTTTTTTCTCCTTCGTAGAAAGCGCGAAGTTGGTCAGCTTTGAGAACTTGCTTTAAGGCTGATTCAAGTCGCTCGCTGGCGCTACACGTTATGCAGGTTAAGCGATCCAGGCACTCGGCAATTTTTCGGACACGACTGACACCGACACCTGATATGGTGAGCAGATTCATCGTTTCCAGAGTGCTTAGCTGCATTACGATTCCCCAGAGACGTTTCCGTCGCTTCTCAACGTCTTTTCACACGCGAGGCCAAACACCGCAGACGCACCGCTGTCCAATAGGAGTTTGGCGCAGTAATTCATCGTTGTCCCAGACTGGTACAAATCGTCGATCAACAGAACGGTTCTGCCTTCGAATACGTTTTTATCGACTTTGACAGTGCCGAGCAGAGCGCTTAACTTTTGTTGGAACGGCAGGCTCTTCAAAGAGGGACGTGCGGCCAGAGTTCGAACACACCCTGACAAATCTTCCAAACCCTTTGCCTTTGCAATGTGAGCCGCCAAGGTTTTTGGTAGTGAGTACGTCTTTGCCGGATCAGAAGGCGGCATCGCTACGATGCAGTCTACCTCGTCATAGCACGTCACTGCGTTCAAAAATTCAATAAGCTTCACAGTCAGCTTCTGCGCTGCAGCATGATGCTGCAGCGTTGCTGCGCCGCCGTAAGGCTTCGCCTTCAACCGCAGTGACGCGATCTCACTGCGGTCTGCCTCAGGCGTTCCGCCCACGCAAGTGAAGTCCAGTGCGAACGAAACCGCAAGCAGATCCTGTATTGCAACGAACTTTCCTACGGTAGCCACCCAATCTTCAACGATCTTAGGAGGAGCTTCGTCTTCTTCAGTTCCATCACACCAAATGAGGAGCCTGTCGTCCTTTACGTGCATCAGATGATAATTCCCGACACAGGTATTGCTGAAGCTGTTCTGAAAGGTCTGCCAAAACGGCAACAGTATCCTGTGGTTTCCATTTGGCGGTCGATCCTTAAACGTGTCGGGCCATTCAGTTGACAGCTGGCGTCTGCCTACCTGCAAGTTCTCGAGCGCTTCGTCCGTGATGTCTTCCTGCAAGATCAAGCTGGCCTCCAAAATGGAACCGCTAACTTCATTGAATAACCGGTTTGTCGTCTTCGGGTTTTTCTTCGTTGGGGATGGTGACGGCGGCGGCTACTTTGTCGGCGTCGTCGAGGTCGAGGAGTTTGACGCCCATGGTGGCGCGGCCGGCGGCGCGGATGGTTTTGGTGTCGATGCGGATGATTTTGCCGAACTGGCTGATGACCATGAGTTCGGTGGTTTCGTCGACTAACTGGATGGCGGAGACCTTGCCGATTTTGGGGGTGGTGCGCATGTTGATGACGCCCTTGCCGCCGCGGGACTGGAGACGGTAGGCGTCGCAGTCGGTCCGCTTGCCGAAACCGTTTTCGCTGACGGTGAGGATGAGGCAGGCGTTGAGGCCGAGCTGTTTGTCGAGGGCTTCCATCTTTTCGACCTCGGCTTCGGGGAGGGCGGCTTCGACGACCTTGTCGTTCTCGTCGCCCTGGAGGTCGAGCTTGTTTTTGGCGCGGTCGATGGATTCGATGACGGCCTGGACCTGGGCGACCATGGTGGGTTTGCCTGCCTTGGCAGGGGCGGTCTCGTCGAGTTTGCTGGCGAGTTCGAGACGGCGCTTGTTGCGGGCGGATTCGGAGGGGGTGACGGCGACGCCGATGACGTAGTCGTCTTTGCGGAGGGTAATGCCCTTGTTGCCGCTGGCATTGCGGCCCATGGGGCGGAGGCCGCCGGACTTTTCGGGGTCGTGGGCTTCGTTGAAGCGGATCGCATTGCCGTCGCGGGTGGCGAGGAAGACGACGTCGTCGCCGCCGGTGAGACGGACGGCGATGAGTTCATCATCCTTGTCGATGGAGATGGCGATGATGCCGCGGGCCATGACGTTGGAGAAGTCGGTGAGGGGGGTCTTTTTGACGATGCCTTCGCGGGTCGCGAAGAAGACGTACTTGCCCTCTTCCTTGAGGTTGCGGACGGCGAGGTAGCTGACGATTTTTTCGCCGGGCTGGAGGGCGAGCAGCGAGGCCATGTGCTTGCCCTTGCCGGTGATGCCGACGTCGGGAATTTCGTAGATTTTGAGCCAGAAGACGCGGCCGGTGTTGGTGAAGAAGAGGAGATAGCTGTGGGTGGAGTCGACGATGAGGGAGGCGACGAAGTCTTCTTCGCGGGTCTTCATGCCGATGCGGCCGGTGCCGCCGCGGCGCTGCTGGCGGTAGATGGAGATGGGCGTGCGCTTGAGGTAGCCGGTGTGGGAGACGGTGACGGCGACCTGCTCGTCGGCGATGAGGTCTTCAAGCGAGAGCTCGGCGGTTTCGTCGAGGATCTGGGTGCGGCGGACGTCGCCGTACTTGTCGCGGACCTCTTCGAGCTCTTTGACGATGACGCGCTTGAGTTTTTTGTCGGAGGCGAGGATGCTCTCGTACTCCGCGATGTTTTCGCGGACCTTGGTGAGTTCGTTGACGAGTTCGTCGATGGAGAGCTGGGTGAGGCGGTAGAGCTGGAACTCGAGGACGGCGTCGATCTGGCGGTAGGAGAGGATGAGGGTGCCGTTGATGCCGGCGGGGGCGATGGGGGTGCCGATGAGGGCGGAGTCGATGCCGTACTTGTTGGGGTCGAGCGTGACGCCGGCGAGTTCGGTGCCGCGAAGATTGATGCGGCGGCCGGAGAAGAAGGAGAAGAGGTTTTCGCGGGCGTCGGCGCGGGAGGAGGAGTTGCGGATGATGCGGATGACCTCGTCGAGGTGATCGAGGGCGATGCGGTAGCCGAGGAGGATGTGCTCGCGCTCGCGGGCCTTGCCGAGGAGGAAGGCGGTGCGGCGGCGGACGACGTCGATGCGGTGATCGATGAAGGCGCGGATGGCGTCGGGGAGCGGGAGCTCGCGGGGCTGGCCGTTGACGACGGCGAGGAAGATCATGGAGAAGCTGTCCTGCATCTGGGTGTTCTTGTAGAGCTGATTCAGGACGATTTCGGGCTGGGCACCGCGCTTGAGCTCGATGGAGATGCGCATGCCTTCGCGGTCGGAGAAGTCTTCGACGTTGGAAATGTCTTCGACGATTTTGTCGGTGACGAGCTCGGCGATGCGCTTGATGAGGTTGGACTTGTTGACCTGGTAGGGGATCTGCGTGACGATGATGGACTGCTTGCCGTTGCGGCCTTCTTCAATGGCGACCTTGGAGCGGACCATGAAGCGACCGCGGCCGGTGCGATAGGCGTTGGCAATGCCGGAGGTGCCGTAGAGGATGCCGCCGGTGGGGAAGTCGGGGCCTTTGACGTGTTCGAGGACCTGTTCGAGGGTGGCGTTGGGCTCGTTAACGAGCATGATGGCCGCGTTGATGACCTCGGTGAGGTTGTGCGGGGGGATGTTGGTGGCCATGCCGACGGCGATGCCGGAGCTACCGTTGACGATGAGGTTGGGGAAGCGGGCGGGCAGGACGGTGGGCTCGAGGGTGGACTCGTCGTAGTTGGGGGTGAAGTCGACGGTGTCCATGTCGATGTCGGCGAGCATGTCGCCGGAGATCTTTTGGAGGCGGGCCTCGGTGTAACGCATGGCGGCGGGTGGGTCGCCGTCGACGGAGCCGAAGTTGCCCTGACCGTCGACCAGCGGGTAGCGCATGGAGAAGGGCTGGGCGAGGCGGACCATGGCGTCGTAGATGGCGGAGTCGCCGTGGGGGTGGTAGTTGCCCATGGCGTGGCCGACGACCTTGGCGCACTTGGTGTACTTTTTGTTGGCCTGGAGACCCATTTCCTGCATGGCGTAGAGGATCCGGCGATGCACGGGCTTGAGGCCGTCGCGGACGTCGGGCAGGGCGCGGCCGACGATGACGGACATGGAGTAGTCAAGGTAGGAGCGGCGCATCTCCTCTTCGATATTGATGGGGAACATGAACAGCGCGCCGGGGCCGGTGGAGCTGGGGGGCGGGACGGCGCCGTCGCCGGAGCCGCCCTGAATCGATTCAGGCGCGGGGGCGGGAGCTTCGGGGGTGCCGGCGGATGCGGGGTCGTTGGGGCCTAGCGGGAGGTTGTTCTGATCGTCTGCCATCACCATTCAGTATAAATGGCGGGGGATGACGGGATGACAAAAACGGCACGCGGTGGGTGCCGTTTCTGTGGGGCGATGTGGGCTGTCAGGCGCGTGCAGCGGCCCTGAGTGCCTGCTGGCGCTGGGACTCCCAATCCAAGGCATCGGCGATGCCCTCTTGCTTTGTAACGCGTGGGGTCCACTCCAAGATTTGCGTGGCCTTGCTGTTGTCTGCCACGAAATACTTTTGATCGTTGGCGCGCCAAGGGAGAGAGCGGGGATTCATGGTGACGCCCAATTCCCGCTCCAGATGCAGAAAAAGTTCACGGAGAGACATGCTGTTTTCGTAGCCGCCACCGATGTTGAAGGCCTGCCCGCGAGCCGTGTCGCTGTGATCGTGCGCGGCGAGATAGCAGCTTACGGCGTCGGAAACATGGAGCAGATCTCGTACCTGCTTGCCGTCACCGTTGATCGTGAACGAGTGGTTCGGATTCTTCTTGGTTTCCATGGCCTGCTGGCAAAACCAGCCGACCCATCCCTGGTCGAAGGTGGAAATCTGACGACCGCCGTAGATGGTCGAGTGACGAAAGACCACTGCATTGACGGCGAAATTTCTGGCGTACTCAAGCATGTACTGGTCCGCGGCGCCCTTCGAGCAGCCGTAGGGCGTATAGAACTCGAGGCGTGCGCGTTCGTCGACGGATTTTGCGCCTGCTGGCTCCCAACGGGTGGGGAGCTCGCGCAAGTCGCAGTCTTCGAGTTCGCCATAGACCTTGTTGCTGGAGGCATAGACGACAGTGGCATCCGGCGCAAGCAGACGTACACACTCCAGCACATTGATTGAACCGAGAACGTTGACTTCAAAGTCACGCCGGGGATTTTCAAGGGAGGTAGTCATCGCGACCTGGCCTGCCAGGTGGAAGACGCATTCAATCTTGTGCTTGCGGAAGATGGGTTCAAGGTCGTGACCATTCCGGGTATCTGCATGGTAGAAGGTATATTCGCCCACGGAAGATAACCATTGCTGGTTGATTGCCGTGCCCGGCCTGGTGAGATTGTCTACCACGATGACATCTTCGCCGCGACGGATCAGAGCCGCCGTGAGATTACACCCGACAAAGCCACAGCCACCTGTAACGAGATACGCCAACTTACAACCTCCCTTGCTGTTGCTGTGATTCTTCTTTGCGGAATTTTTGCATTTTCCGCATGGAGTCGACATAACTTGCGAGAAATACGAGCAGATTGCGCTTGCTTTCCCCGGCCTTACGCTGCTCGAACGTCACAGGCACTTCCACGACCGTGCTGTGCGAGGGTCCGTACACCAAGCGGATCAGGATTTCTTCGACGATGTCGAAGTTTTTCGACACAAGGTGCAGGTTACGGAGCGGCTGGCCATGATAAAGCCGGAAGCTGTTGCTTACGTCATATGCCGGCAGGCGGAAAGCAAAACGGTAGGCGAGATTCAGCATACGGCTCATCAGAATCAGGATCGCCGGGTTTTCTGTACTGCCACCCTTCACGTAACGAGAGCCGATGACGATATCAGCTCGATCCCGTTGCTGCCAAAGCGAGGCGACAAAGGCAGGATTGTGCGATCCGTCGGCATCCATGAGCAAGACGAGGCGACCTCGGGAAGCGGCAATACCGGAGCAAACAGCGTCGCCATAGCTTTCACCACCGGTGCGCGGCAGATGGATGACGCCATTTTCGCGGCACACGGCTTCCGTATCGTCCAGAGGTGTCATGGAGTCGGCGACGATGATTTCGGCCTCGGCGGTGAGTGCCGCGATCGCAGGAATCAACCTGGGCAGAAGGGTACGGAGCGAGTCGGCCTCCCGGTAGGCGGGCATGACGACGGAGAGTTCAAGCGGCTGAATCATTTGGCTCTTTTAGATGTAGTTGTGGGTATTGATCCTGCGCCAGTTCCCATACCGCACGGGCAAGCGACACTTCCGGCACCCATCCCAGGCGCTCGCGTGCGCGTGTGATGTCTGCGACGGAATGGTGCGGCTCGTGCGGGTGCATGCGGACAGCGCCAAAATCAAAGTTTACGCGGATCCCAAGCTGCGAGCAGACGTCCTGCACCAGTTGGTGAAGCGGTTTGGCGTACCCGCTCCCGAGATTGAACTTCTCGATGAGGTTGGCTTGCGGTTGCTCGATTGCAAGCCGGATCGCGCGCGCGATGTCGTTGACGGCGCAGAAATCTCGAATTTGCGCGCCCGCGGTCATGGGCATGACTGTGCCCTTCGAGGCAGCATTCAAAATGCTAGGGAACAGGCGTTCCCCTCCGTCGTGCACGCCGGTAAAGGCGAAAGGCCGAAGGATGGTGAGGCGCCTGCCGAACTCCGCTGCCGCCGCCTGCAGCATGGCATCGCCAGCGGCCTTGCTGGCACCGTAGGGATGCAGTGTTTCTATGGCATCGGTCTCAAGCAGCGGCCGACCCTGATCGCGGTACACGAGGCCTGTGCTGATGTAGATGAAATGCGAGTGATGGTCAAAGCGGCAGTTCATTTGGAAGAGGCGCATCGTCGACTCGACATTAAAGTGCATGAGGTCGAACCACGACTTCTTGGGCGGCCTGAGTCCGCTCGCCGCACAGTGAACGATCACGTCGGGGTTCACTCGCTCGAAAATCTGCGCGGTGTGAATGGCATCGCTCAACTCATGATCGATGAATTGAACTGCATTCCCAAATTCCACACTCTGCGCGTTCCGATTCCGCACCGGCGCAATGATGGTGTAGTTTCCTGATTTGACGAGGTCGCGCAGAATGTTGAAGCCGAGCGTGCCGCTTGCACCGGTTACAAGAACCTGTTTCTTCCGAATGGCGACCGTGTTCGTGATCAAGCTCAGGTCCCCTATTCACCAGTGCGGTCTTGTCCTCACGGCAACGGCGCTGTTACGCCATGCCCGTGTGCCGCGAATCTGACATTGCCTAATAAGCATGTCATCGCCTTTGCTGTTTGTCGATATTCGTCGCGGGTTGGAAGCGGGGTGCGGCACTGGACGGCGACGAGGGCGAGGAGGGCGAGGCACCTGGAGAGACCGGCGAAGGGGCCGAGATAGGTTTCTGGAGAGAGCAGCCAGGCGAGGCAGAGGAAGGACACGAGGAGCGTTTGACGCCTTGGATCGTTGCCGGGCGGGAGGCGGAGGGAATAGCACGCGAGCAGGGCCCATGGGATGTACAGGGCGAGCAGCGTGTAGTCATAGGAGACCGGCGGCATGAGGACGGCAAGCGCCACAAGGATGACGGCCTGGTTGATTGCCGGCAGACGGATGATGCGCCAGAGATACAGGACGAGCGCAAGTGCGACGACGACGAGCAGGTAGATGCGCGAGGCATGCAGGAAATTGGCCTGGTGTGTCGCGGTGTCGGCAAGCAGTCGGTAGGCGCCGAAGAGGGAATGATCGAAGGGCATGCCGCTGCGCTCAAGCGCGACAACCCACCGCTGACTGAAGTAAGCGAGGCCGGCGGAAATGTGCTGCTGGGCGACACCGATGGACGGGCCGAGGATGGCGAGCGAGCCGAGGGTGGCAAGCCCGGCAGAGAGAAGGGCGACCAGGGTTGCGCGGTATTTTCGTTGAGCGAGGAGAAAGCCGAGCACGATGACGGGATAGATTTTGAGCGCGACGGCGAGGCCGAGGAACACCGCGCCGGCGTTCCAGCGCTTGTGCCAGCAAAGAGCGAAGCCGATGGCGAGGCAAAGGCAGTTGAAGAATTCGATGTTGCCGCGCAGGAGGTCAAAGTAGAGCGGAAAGGAGGTGAATGCCAGGCAGAGAAGGAGGCCTGAAGCGGCGGCGCCCGAGAGGCCTTGACGCACAAGCGAGAACCGGGTCAACACGAGGCCGACAAGCACACTGGCGGCAACAACCGCGCAGAGAGTTTGGACGCTATCGCTGGAAGCCAGCAGACCTTCCAGAAGGAGACAGCCAAAGGCAGGATAGGTCAGGGGAAAGTTACTGACGGTGTAGAAGTCTGGCTGGCGAAAGTGGCGGAACTGCGGAACGAAGATGGTGAGATCGGTGAAGGCTTGTTCTTTATCGAAAAAAGGGTAACCGGGGTACCAGGTGCTGTGATCTACGAGTGGGACCAGGACCGCGAGTGCCCACAAAAACGCGGTGAATCCGACAAACCATCCGAGGGGATGGATCGTTTGCAGAACCTTCATCGGGATATCGTACTTCGGTCGCATGATTTTATGCGGAAGGTTGTGCTGCAGATATTGTGTTCGCCACGGAGTGTGTGCCGATGTGGGCGCAAGGTGAGGAGAACGCTCGCAGGCGTGCCGGCGGGCTGGGTACGCGCTGCCGGCGGCTGGGCCAAACCGGCAGGAGGGGGCGCGCGGAAGGCTTAGTTCATGTCGTCCTGGTTGACGAGGGAGCGGAGGAGTTCGAGGACGTCGTGACCGGAGGCTTCGGTGGTCATGGCACGGGCGAGGGTGTCGGTAGCAACGGCGGCTTCGGTCTGCGTGAGTGGTGTGACGTGGGCCATGGACCATGCTTCGAAGTCGCGGGCAGGGCTTTCGCCACATTCAAGGACGGTGACGTCGCCGTGCCGCTCGTCGCGCTGGATGCGCTCGAAGACGCTTTCGACAGAGGCTTTTGGGCCTTCGAGCACCTGGGCGAAGAAGCCGGAATTGTAGAAGAGCGCGCCGGTGACGCCCTGAGCCGCGTTTCGGGTGCGTGCGGTTTCAAGGATGCCGGAGAGGACGGCGGCCTGCTGATCGGTTTCGCCGGGGATGAGGTTTTTGCTGCAGTAGAGGATGCGGCAGAGTGCGTCGTTCATTAGGCCTCCTGAAGTTCGGGGATGAGAGCGTTTCCATCCGTTTGGGACGCGGGCGCGGGAAAGGTATCCAGCAACGCACCGAGTTCTTTTGCGGGAACAGGCGTGCTGTAGAAGAAGCCCTGGACGGACTGGCACCCCTCCTGCTGCACCCGTGCGAGGTGTTCGCGCGTTTCAACGCCGGTGGCCAGGGTGGTGATGCCGAGGCTTTGCCCGAGAGCGGAGACGGCACGAAGGATGGCGCGGCTCCTGAGATCGAAGGGGCCGTCGTTGACAAGGGATCGGTCGATCTTGATCTTGTTGAACGGGAGTTGGACGAGATGGCTGAGGGAGGCGAGACCGGTGCCGAAGCTGTCCATGGTGACGTGGACGCCGAGGAGGCGGAGTTCGTCGAGTTTGGCGCAGACGATGTCGAGCTTGCGGAGGAGAATGTCTTCCGTGACCTCAATCTCAAGCCGGTGGCCGGGGAGGGCCGCGGCTTTGAGGGCGGCGACGACGGACGGGACAAAGTTTGGGCTTTCAAACTGCTGGGCAGAGATGTTGACCGCGACGGCGATGCCGTTGGGCAGGGCCGCGGCCTGTTTGCAGGCGGATTTGACGACCCATTCGCCGATCGCAACGAGAAGGCCGATGTCCGCGGCGAGCGGCAGGAACTCGGCAGGCAGGAGCAGGCCGCGCTTGGGATGACGCCATCGGAGCAGACCTTCCAGGCCGATGACTGACTGGGTTTCGACCTCGACTTGCGGCTGGTAGTGGAGCTCAAACTGGCGAAGGATGAGGGCCTTGCGTAGGTCGAGTTCGAGGGCGCGGCGTTCTTCCGCCTCCGTGCGCATGGCCTGGGTGAAGAAGCTGGAGGTGCCGCGGCCGGTGTTCTTGGAGTGGTAGAGCGCAAGGTCGGCGCTGCGCAGGATGTCCGCGCGGTTGGTGCCATCTGCCGGCGCGACGGCGATGCCGACGCTGGCGCCGACGTTTACGACTTGACCCTCAATGAGGTAGGGACGGCCGACAAGATCGATGAGGCGCGCGGCGAGAGGTTCCAGGTCCTGGGGCGCGATCTGCGGATTGAGGAGGATCGCGAATTCATCTCCGCCAAGACGGCCGAGGGAGTCGCTGACGTTGAGGGCTGCCTGGATGCGATCGCTGACCATTTTGAGCAACGCGTCGCCGACGCCGTGACCCAGGGTGTCGTTGACTGCCTTGAAGCGATCGAGGTCGAGGAAGAAGAGGGGGAGGCTGGTGTCGGTGGCGGACAGGCCGCTGAGGGCGAGATCAAGTTGCTCTTCAAAGGCTGCGCGGTTGACGGCACCGGTCAGACGATCCTTGGAGACGTCGACGGAATCGGGGCCGATGGCACGGAGGTCGGAGCTGATGCGCAGGGAAAGATTCCAGATGGAGTCCGCGATGTGGGTGAGGTCGGAGCTGACGAAGAAGAAGCCGGGCTTCCAATCCGTGCAGATGGGCCGCTCCATTTCGTGGGACGACTCAAGCATGAGGTGATGGATGTCGCGGAGAAGGATTTCTGCCGCGCCGGGCATTCTGCAGAAGAGGCGAGAGAGAAGCTCATCGAGCGGGCCGCGGCAGGATTCTGGAGAGAGTCCCCACTCGAGCCGGATGCTTTTGGAGACGAAGAGCACCTGTCGGTCGTCGTCAAAGATGACGTTGCCGGCGATGGAGCGCTGGTAGCGAACGATGGGGGAGTCCGGCAGCGTCGGAGCATTTGGGCGCACGATCCGGCGTTTGGTTTCGGGAGCCGATTCGTCCGCGAGCGGAGAGTCATTCTGCATGTTTTGCTTATCGGACAAGAAGTGCGCGGCTTGAGCGGTAAGGTTTCGCGCAGGGACGTTCTGTTCTTTTTAGGGGTCCCCCTTGTTCTTTCGTGGCTTCTTCATTGTTGTTCGCTGGCATGCTGGACAGCGAAACTTCCGCTTGCCGTGGTAAATGTGGCCCTTCAACTCCACCATCGCGATGCGGCACCGTTTGCAGGTCACCCTGCAACTTTCTCATCCGCGCTGGACGGATGTCCGTAGAATGAGGCTGCACGCATTTCAAGGAGACCCGATGGCGAAGAAAGCAGCAGCAGTGAAAGAAGCAAGCGCACCCGTGGCGAAGATGACCAAAACACAGATGGTGAAGGCCCTGGCGGAGAAGCTGGAAACGGAACCGAAGCAGGTGCAGGCATTTCTGGATGCGCTGGTGGAAATGGCCACGGAGCAGACGCGGGAAGCGGGCGAGTTTACGGTCCCGGGGCTTGGCAAATTGGTGAAGGCCGAGCGCAAAGAACGGATGGGCCGCAACCCCTCAACCGGCGAGCAGATCAAGATTGCTGCCAAGACGACGGTGAAGTTTCGCATGGCGAAGGCAGCCACCGATGCGATCGCACCGCCGCGAGCGTAGTCGCCCAACGGACTGTTCGGGATGGCGGCAAGGTAAGTGGACGTTCAAGAAATCGGAGATTGTGCCTCGATGAAATCTGTTCGCGCTTTCCTTGCCGCTTGTCTTGTTCTGTATGGAGTTGCTGCGTCTGCGCAGACCGGGGCACGGCGAGCGGTTCCTGAGTTTGGCGCGCACGTGTATGTGTTATCGCCTTCTGCGGATGCAGCGCAGATGCAAGCCACGATCGATCGCATCTACGCGGAGCAGCAGCACAGCGAGTTTGGGGAAGGCCGCTACGCGTTGCTGCTGACGCCAGGGAGATATCGGCTGGATCTTCCCGTGGGCTATTACACCCAGGTGGCCGGGGTGGGGGCGAGCCCGGATGCGGTGGAGGTGACCGGCAACGTTCACGCGGATGCGGCGTTAAAGAACAACAACGCAACCACGACCTTCTGGCGGTCCGCGGAGAACTTTTCCGTGACGCCGACGGGCGGGACCATGCAGTGGGCCGTGTCGCAGGCTGTGGCCTTCCGGCGCATGCATGTGCACGGCAACATGGTGCTGCACCAGCAACATGGATGGGCGAGCGGCGGATGGATGTCGGACACGGTGGTGGACGGGACGGTGGATTCCGGAAGCCAGCAGCAGTGGATGTCCCGCAATACCGAGTGGAAGCACTGGACGGGATCGAACTGGAACATGGTGTTTGTGGGCGCGGTGCATGCACCGGAGGGAGAGTGGCCGGAGCCACCGTTCACCAAGGTTGCGACGGTGCCGGTGCTGCGCGAGAAGCCATTTCTGCAGCAGAGTGCGGAGGGTGCCTGGAGCGTGAAGGTGCCAGGGCTGCGCCACGATTCCAGAGGTGCAAGCTGGCATGGCGCGGCTGGTACGCAGGGGTCCGCGCAGGTGGGGGAACGCACGATTCCGCTGTCGCACTTCTACATCGCGCACCCGGAACAAGACACGGCGCAAACGATGAACCGGGCGCTGCAGGAAGGCCGGGACCTGCTGCTCACGCCGGGGATCTACCCGTTGACCGAAGCGCTGCGCGTGACGCGGAAAGATACCGTGGTGCTCGGCCTGGGATTTGCGACGCTGCGGCCGACGAGAGGCACGGAGGCGATGACGGTTGCCGATGTGGATGGCGTGAGCGTTGCCGGCGTGTTGCTGGACGCGGGGGAAGCGATGTCGCCGGCACTGTTGCGGGTCGGCGAGCCGAATCGCCACGGGACACACGCGGCGAACCCGATCGCCTTGTTCGACGTGTTTGTGCGGGTGGGCGGAGCGGGTGCGGGCAGCGCGAAAGCCGGGATTGAGGTGAACAGCGACGACACACTGATCGACCACACCTGGATCTGGCGTGCCGACCATGGCCAGGGCGTGGGATGGACGCTGAACCGGTGCGATCACGGGCTGATCGTGAATGGCGACCGGGTGACGGCGTATGGATTATTTGTGGAGCATCATCAGCAGTACCAGGTGTTGTGGAATGGTGAGTTCGGACGCACGTACTTCTACCAGTCCGAGATTCCGTACGACCCGCCGAACCAGCAGGCGTGGACGAATGCCCAGGGCGGCAGGGGCTGGGCGTCGTACAAGGTGGCCGATACGGTGAAGCATCACGAAGCCTTCGGCCTGGGCGTGTACAGCGTGTTTCGGCACCCGGACGTTGTGCTGGACCGCGCGATCGAGGTGCCCATGGTGCCTGGGGTGCGATTCCACGACATGATTACGGTAGCGCTGGATAACCTTGGCGCCATTGAACACGTGATCGACAACACGGGGGAAAGCACGCAGACGAAGCCGCGGGTGACGCCCAAGGTGACGAGCTTTCCCCAGGGTGCAGCAACGCCTTGACGTTGCCGGCACCCCGGAGAGCGGTATTGGGCCGCGCGATTACGCGATCGCACCGTGATGCAACCGGGGATTATTGCGTTTGTTCGAGCGTGAAGTCGTCGACCTGCATCCACCGGGGGGCCCACTGCCCAGTGAATCCGGCGCGGACTTTGACCGAGGTGTTTGAACCGGAGTTGAAGCTGACGCTGACCGGTGTGTAATTCCAGAGCGAGCCGAAGGGCGTTTCCCCGAGGACGCCGGTTGAGCCGTCGACGCCGAGGGAACCCACCGTACCTGTCAGCGAATTCCGCACCCAGCCGGTCAGGAGATAGGAGGTGTTTGGCGTCACGGTGACGGTCTGAGCGACGGCGTTCCATGTGCCGGAAGCATCCCAGACGTAGCCGTTGTTGAGGCCGGAATTTGCGTTCCCCAAGGCGATGTCTACCCCCTGACTGGATGTGCCGATCCCCGTCCAGGGACTGGCGAGGCCGGGTCTGGATTGGAGTTCGAAGCCTGGATTGACCAGGAGATTCGGCCGCAACGCCAGATCGTCGATCTGGATCCACTGCGGCGTCCACCTGCCCCAGAACCCTACCCGGGTGGTGATCGCGGTGTTGGCGCCAGAGTTGAAGCGCACCCAGAGCCTGGTGTAGCCCGACAGGTTGCCAAAGGACGTTTCGCTGAGGATGGTTTGGCCCGCGAGCACGGAGACGTATCCCTCGTTGGCAACCAGCCCGCTTCGCACCCACGCGCTGAACACGTACTCGGTATTGGGTTGAACCGTTACGGTCTGGCTGATGGCATTCCAGTTGGAGGATGCATCCCAGATGAACGCATTGTTGGCACCGGTGTGCGCGTTGCCCAACGCGAGATCCGCGCCATGAGCGGACGGACCGGTCCATGCCCAGGGCGAGGCAAGGGTGCCGGAGTTCTGGAGCTCAAAGCCTGGGTCGGCGAGCAGGTTTGCCGTTGTGGGAGCGACAGCCTGCAATGCACTGACGACAGCCGGTACGGCACTGACGACCGCCGGTACCGCACTGACGACGGCCGTAGCGGCGGGAGAGGTGCTGGCTGCAAAGAGCGTGGAGCCGCCGTAGAACGCGGTGAGACTGTGGGTGCCAAGGGTGAGCGTGCTCGTCGACACGGTGGCACGGCCACTGTTGAGGGCGCTGCTTGCAACGACGCTGGTGCCGTCGTAGAAGGTCATGGTGCCGGTCGCGGCAGCAGGCTGTGCCGTTGCGGTCAGCGTCATGGCAGATCCCAGCGTGATGGAGGACGTGCCCATCTGAAGGCTGGTGGTGGTGGCAATGGGCGGTGTGATGACTGCGGCTACCGTGTTGGAGGCGCTATCCGCGAAGCCCGCAACGCCGGTGTAGACGGCCTTGATGGTGTGGGTCCCTACTGTCAGGGCAGAGGTCGACAGCGTTGCAGTGGTGCCACTCGACACGCCTGTGCCAAGGAGCGAAGCACCGTCGTAAAAGGCGACCGTACCGGTGGCTCCGCCGGAGAGGGTGGCCGTGAAGGTGATGGGCAGGCCCACCGTTGTGGATGCAGCAGAACCCACAAGCGCCAGGGTTGTCGGCATGGCGGTGACCGTGACCGCGACCGGGGAGGACGAGCTGCCGGCATAGGTCGTGGACCCTGCGTAGACGGCAGTAAGCGCATGCGTTCCGATGGGAAGGCTACTTGTTAAAAGGCTCGCGACTCCGCCAGCTGCGGTTGCTGTGCCGACGATAGAGCCGGCGTCATAGAAGCTGATGGTTCCCGTGGCGGCTACCGGGGCCAACGTCGCCGTGAGCGTGAGAGGTTTGCCGAACACCATGGAGGAAGCCGACGCGCCCAGGGTTAAGGTTGTGGTCTTTGGGAGGAGGCTGGCAGGATTGGTCCACTTGCCCGCGGCCTGATAGATCGCCAGGATGGTCGGGTTATTCTGCTGCCAGTAATCCACGTGCGTCATGAGGATGTCACCCATCTTTACCGCCTGGGTGAGCTTTGCCTGGGCGGCGGCGAGCGTGGCCGCATCCACATCGTTGACCAGCGTTGCGCTGAAGGCGTTGGGGTAGAAGTTGTAGACGGCAGCATCGGTGCCGAGATCGCCGTGGAAGATGAAGGTTTTGAACGGTGCGGTTGAGGCGTAGTGCCGGCTGGTCGTCTCCTCCGGGATGAGGAGTGAATCTGGAAGCGCGGCGGCAGCCTGCTCAAAGATGGAGGCTTCCAACGTGCCGCCCAGCGCATTGACGGTGGAGTCCAGGTAGAAGAGCGTTGCGCCCCAGCGGTCATGCGCGTAGCGCATTTTGCGAATCAACTGGGCTGCAACCAGGGAGTTGTCCAGGGTCGTCTGCTGTGCCGAGCCGTCTGCATTAATGCTGAACTGCTGCGGGCGAACGCACACGCCGACACGCATGCCGGCGTCCGTCATGGTGCGGAAGTAGGCGTCGTCCAGCTTCATACCCAGGTAGGGGGAAGAGGTGTCGCGCACGACAGTTTCCATTTCAGGCGCAACGGTTGCAAGTTGATCGGGAGAGCAGACGTAACTTGTGTCCTGCGGGTACTGCTCGCCCTCAAGGTCCCAGGTGATGGCGCCCTGCGCATTGAGACGCTTGAGATTGGTGACATTTTCCTGAGCCTGCTGCAACACGCGATGCTGGAACGCCAGCAGACCGGATGCGGTGCGGACGTCGAAGTCAGCGGCATTGCTATCGTTGAAGTACCGGCGCGGATTGTTTGGGTAGCCACCCGGTTGAGTTTTGTCGCCGGAAGGAGAACTCGCAAGGTAGACGGTACCGATGGCGCGACGATCGTTCCAGGTGAGCGTGGACGGATGAAGGGTGTCCCAGCTTTGGTAGACATCCGCGGCCAGCGAAGAGGGATCGGTTCCGCTGGGAGCGAACCGCAAGGACACGGTGTAGGTGTCTGTTTGGCCGGGCTGGAGCTTGCGGTCGTAATGGGGGAGAAAGGCAGCCAGGCTGTCTGGGCTGGTGCCGCTGAGCAAGGCGGTGTAGGCGTTGCTGACGCCGGTGCCCTGAAACCCGCTGTAGAGCGATGTGCTCGCATCCGGCATCGCCATGGATACTTGTCCGGTGCCATAATCCGCGGTCGTGATGCCGGGCGCGGACGTGTTATCGCCAAACCAGTTATAGGTTGCATCCACGAAGCCAGTCGGTAGCTGAGGAAAATGCAACGCAAGCGGGTAGATCGAGGCACCGTCGAAGACAATGCCAGACCCGAAGTTATTGGTACTGGTTACGACGATGTCGAGGATGTCTCCGCGCTGCACATACTGCACGCGGATGGTTCCCCAGTTGAATTGGTACGTCCACGCGTGGGCGACGCTATCCCACGATCTGCCGTTGTTCGACTCTCCCCAGCCATACTGACCGGAGGAGATCAGGTTGCCGGAGAGGTCGGTGGACTTCATGTGCCAGATATGGAAGTTATCGGCGGGGTAAGTGCCGGTGTCTTCTAACAGAACCTGTTTGTACGCCAGGGTCTGGATGCCTTGCGTGCCAAAGGTAATCTTCAGGTTCGATTGAGACCTTGCCTGTGTGGCCAGAGCAAAGAGAAGGACGGCAACCAGACGAGAGGCAGTGAACCTAACGGTGAGAACAGAATGACGGCGCAAGGGACCTTCTAGCGGAGACAGGATGAGATCGAACTCACACCGTGCAACTAGCTATCCACGACGAACTCACCCAAATGGCAGGGTTATAACCTGTCGTCTCCTTTGCTTAGAAGGTGCTTATTTCTTTACTTGCAGGTACGGCGCGTTTGCCACGCCTTTGTTTGCCTGCGTTCCGTGGCAAACAACGCGGCCACGCGGCCCCGATGCATTGGGGGCCGCGTGGCCGTAGGTTGGAGTTACTTCGTCACGGTGATGTAGGTCGAGACGTTTCTGGTGTTGTAGTCCTGGGGGTTTGCTGGAACGAAGGTCGCCCGCGCGTAGTATGTGCCGGGCGGCAGTACGGTTCCAGCCGGCAGGGTGAAGAAAGTGAAATAGCCGGGAAGGTTTGAGGTCGGGTTTAGCTGCGTGGCGGAGAGCGGTGTGCCGGCCGCAATCGGCGCGGGTGTGCTCCAGCTCAGGATTGGGTCCTGCGACGACACGGAGATCGAGGTGGTCGTCGTGACCGTCTTGTACTGGGAGGCGTTGGTGGGCACAAAGGTGGCGGTGAGTGTGTGGGTGCCGGTGTCCAGCACTGTGCCGGCAGCCGGGCTGTACACAAAGGTACCCGCGACATTGGAGGTGGCGTTCAACTGCGTGGAGGAAAGCGGCTGTCCATAGACGATCGGAGCTGGAGCCGCCCAGGTGACCGCAGCAGCGACCGGGGCCGCGGCGGCGGCAGCGGACGAACCCGCAGCGGCGTAAATGCTGCCCAAGGTTGGATCGTTTGCCTGCCAATACTGCCCGATGCCCATCAGCACGTCGCCCTGGGCCACCTGCTGGATCAGTTGTGGCGTGTACTGGGCGAGGGTCGATGCCGAAACGTCATTAATTAAGTTGACGCCGAACGCTGTTGGGTAGGCGTTCAAGACGGTTGCCGGCGTGCCGATGGTGGAGTGATAGAGGAAGGAGTAGAACGGCGCGGCGTACGCGTAGTCGCGCGTCACAAACTCTTCCGGAACGAACAACACATTCGGCATGTCATGGGACAGCTGCTGCAGGATTGCGGGATCGAATGCACCACCATTCGCATTCACCGCGGAATCGATGTAAAACAGCGTTGCGCCCCAGCGGTTGTAGGCATACTGGGCCTTGTTCTCAAGGTTTGCGATGACGGCGGCGTTGGTCGTGAGGTAAGTCTGGCTTGCCTGGCTTGCCGCATTTTCCGCAAACACCGACGGGCGGATGCAGACGCCGACGCGCGCTCCGGAGTTGGTGATGGTTTTGAAGTAGGCGTCGACCAGGTGCATGCCGTTGTACGACGATCCGGGGACGTTGACGACGGATTCCATCTCAGGCGCGACGGTCGAGATCTGGTCCGGGGAGCAGACGTAGGACGTGGCCCACGTCTCCCCCTCAATATTCCAGGTGATGACGCCTTGCGAGTTTAGCCGGGTGGTTGTGGCCGCCGTCTCGGCCGCCTGCTGCAGCATTTTCTGCTGGAAGGACGCGATGCCCTGCGACGTGTAGATGTTGACGGCTGGATCGTTGAAGTAGCGGCGCGGATTGGTTGGAAAGCCGGAGGGATTGACCGGGTCCAGGCTGCCCGATCCTTCCGCGACATAGGCTGATCCGATGATGCGGCGGTCGGTCCAGTTCAACTGGCTGGGATAGGCCTTGGCGAAGCTCGCATAGGCGTCAGAGGAGTCAGCCGGTGTTCCCTCTGGGGTAAAGCGAAGCGACACGCGGTAGGTGTAGCTGTGGCCGGGCTGCACGGGCACATCGTTGAAGGTGTAATAGGTCGGCAGACTATCGGGGGCGGTCGCGGTCATCAGTGGAACGTATGTCGTACCACCCTGGTTCAGCCAGCCGCCATAAATGGGCAGGGACTCATCGGGAATGACGGAGGTCACGATGCCGGAACCGTAGTCCGCCGGAGTCACACCCGGCTCGGTCGCCATGTTGGTGTATTGGTTGTAGCCGTAGAAGCCTACGGGCATTTGCGGAAAATGCAAGGAAAAGGGAAAGACCTGCGCACCGTCGAAAATGATGCCGGAATTCGCGTTATTCACCTCGGTGACGACCACGTCGAGGTTATTGCCGTTCTGCACAAACTGAGTCGAAACCGTGCCCCACGAGAAGGTATAGGTCTCGGTCAGGGTCTGTGGGTTCCAGGAGGTGCCGCTGTTGTTTTCACCCCAGCCGTACTGGCCCTGAGACAGTACGTTGCCGCTGAGGTCTGTCGACTTCATGTGCCAGATGTGAAACTGGTCGGCGGGATACGTGCCGACATTCTCCAGCACCACACCGTTGTACGTCAGAGTCTGCAGTCCCTTGCTGCCGTAGGTCACCTGAAGGCCGGATTGCGCTTGCAAGGTTGACGGCAACAAAGCACCGGCCAAGGCGATCGCACCCATGGACATTGTTAACGCACGCACTGTGCTTGTAGACATTGGATCTGGTCTCTCCGTCTGGTTTTCGAACATGGGTCAGAGTTTGACTGCCTCCCTGTTTGGAAGAAGCCGGCTTATTGCACAGAGAAGGAATCGAAAAAAACCGCTCGGACTGACAGGAACCTGATCCTGTGAACGCAGTGAATCGCGACGGCACACGTGCAAAGAAGCACACCTCTTCCGCGGCGTGGGCAGGTGATGTTTGTGCCTCTGAGTGAACAGTATGGCATAGGGCCGAGTCATTCAAGTGAGAGGAATGTTGCGAAGTAATTACTCACCGGCATGGGTAATTTTGGAATAAGCAGGTCTGATGGGCGTCGTCAGGCTTGTGACGATCCCACGATACTTTCGGCCGGGTGCGACCACCTTTGCCGACCATAGTTGAAGCTGATGGTTTTAACCAGGACCAACTTATCGGCGTGGATGGTGGTATCGGCGCAGGCGGTAACGTCTGGCGTTCTCTGGCGGGGGAAGGGGCACGGAGCGGATGGGTGAGTCAGATGGGTCTGCATGGCGGCCGCAACCGGCCATTTTGGGGGGAGTTGTTTGGGAATGGCGCTAGGTGGTTTGGGGTTCGGGGTTGCGGGGGAGGAGGTTGGCGAGGACTTTGTGCATGGCGCTGAAGGTGCGGGATTGGGAACGCTGAGGCGTGGGGGTGAGGCTATGCAGGACCTGGGTGAGAGGTTGGGGCTTGCCGGTAGCCCAGCCCTGGACGTAGTCGACGCTGAGGGAGGAGAGGAGATCGACGGTTTCCATGTCTTCCGCGCATTCCGCGACGGTATCGGCTCCCATGGAGTGGGCGATCTGGGAGATTGCCTGGACGATGGACTGGTCGAGCGGGGTGGAGAGGAGCTTGCGTACGAAGGCGCCGTCAATCTTGATGACGTCCAGGGGAAACTGCTTGAGGTAGCTGAGGGAAGACATGCCGGTGCCGAAGTCGTCGAGGGCGATGCGGCAGCCCGTGGCCTGGGCCTGGGTGAGGAAGGCGCGGGCGGTGGCCATGTTGCGGATGAGGCCGGATTCCGTGACCTCGAAGGTGATGGCCTGCGGGGGGACGCCGGTGAGCTGAAACTGCTCGTAGACGAAGTTCCAGAGGGTGGGGTCGCTGAGCGAATCCGCGGAGAGGTTAACGGCGAAACGGATGGTAAGGCGGGGATTGCCGGGGGTGGGATACATGGCCAAGGTTTTGCGGATGACCCATCGATCGAGCAGCTGCATCATGCCGTAGCACTCTGCGGCAGGGATGAAATGCGCGGGGACGACGAGGCCGCCGCGGCTGTCGCGCATGCGGAGGAGGAGTTCGAAGTACGGCTCGGTGCCGGGGGTGCCGAGGGGGACGATGGGCTGGGCGTGGAGCTCGAAGCGGTCCTGCTCGAGAGCGGCGCGGATCTCGGAGACGGCTTCCATCTCCTGCAGGTTGCCGGCGGCCTCGCCGATGGAGCTTTCGTAGAGGGCGAGGCGGTTGCGACCGTTGCGCTTGGAGGTGAAGAGGGCGACATCGGCGTGGCTGGTGAGGGCCTCCAGCGAGGGGCTGGCGCGGTCGAACAAGACCATGCCGAGGCTGGCGGTGACGGGATAGGTGCGATGGTGCCAGACGAAGTGAAGGGCTTCCACACGTTCAAGCAGGGCGCGGGAAAGGGATTGTGCCTCATCGAGGGTGACGTCGCGGAGGAGGAGGAGGAACTCGTCGCCGCCCATGCGGGCGAGGCAGTCGCCGGGGCGGAGCACGGGCTGCACGGTGTGCACGACGCGTTGCAGGAGGGCATCGCCGGCGAGGTGGCCCGCAGTGTCGTTGACGAGTTTAAAGCGGTCGAGATCGATAAGGGCGAGGCAGTGCTGGCGGCTGCCGTCGCGTTCGTGAGTCCAGACGTGTTGCAGGCGGCGTTCGAAGGCGACACGGTTGGGCAGGCCTGTGAGGCTGTCGTGGGTGGCGGCGATTTCGAGCTCGCGCTTGAGCAGGCGGGCGGCGGTGATGTCCTGGAAGGTGACGACGGCGCTGCCGTGGTCGTCGACGAGATTAACGTGCTTCTGGATGTTGTAGCGGGCACCAGTTTTGCTGAGCAGGATGCCGTCTTCATTGAGCAGCCTGCCGCCGAGTTCGATGCAGCGCTGGACGGCGCTGCGGCGGATGACGCCGGTGGCTTCGTCCTGTGCGACGAAGACCTCGGCAAAGGGCTTGCCGAGGCATTCCTGTTTGGACCAGCCGGTGAGTTCGCAGGCCATGGGGTTGGCGTAGGTGATGTTATGCTCGGCGTCGACGGAGAGGACGGCGTCGCCGATGGCTTCGAGCGTGAGATAGAAGCGGCGTGCCTGCTCGGCATGTTCCTGCTGCTGGGCGTGTTCGTCCGTGACATCCCAAGACATGCCGAGAACGCTGGCGGGCGTGCCGTCGGGGTTGCGGGTGATGGTGGCCACGGAGCGGCAGCGGCGAACGGTGCCGTCTTGTTGCCGAATGCGGTATTCGTTTTCGTACTGGCTGCCGGAAGCGAGGGCTGCGAGCCAGCGCTCCTGCGTGTGCGGCAGGTCTTCCGGGTGGAGCAGGGCGAGGAAGTCCGCACGGGGAATTTGCTGGTTGTTGATAGCAGTCGGATCGTAGATGGTGCGGATGCCGGGATCGATGGAGAAGGAGTCGGTGGCGGCGATCCACTCCCAGGCACCGACGCCATTCTGGCGATAGGCCTTAATGAGGCGCTGCTGGTATTCGCTGAGGAGTTCGTTCTCGTTTTTGGTTTGGTCGAGCTTGCTTTGAACGGCGAGAGCATCGCGGTTGAAGCTGGCCGCGAGCAGGGCAAAGCAGATGCAGATGGTGACGACACCGATGATGGCGGCGATGCCAAGCTGGGAGACGGGAAGAGCGAGGGGATCGATGACGACCGGGAAGGGGCCGTTAGCCATGGCGGGCATGCGGACCGCCGCCATGCCGACATAATGCATGCTTGGGACGGCGATGCCCATGAGCAAAGCGCTGCCGATCTTCTTGCCGGACCAGGAAGTGGCATCCTGCTTGGTGGCGAAGCAGAGGTGAAGCGCGACCATGGAGATGACGACGGCAAGGACAAGGGAGAGCGTGACGAGAGGTGCGGAGTACGTAATCGCAAAAGGCATGCGCATGGCAGCCATGCCGATGTAGTGCATGGAAGCGATACCGCCGCCCATGACGAGGCCGCCGGTAACCATGCTGAGGCGCGACAGGGTGGGTTTGCTGACGAGGTAGAGCGCCACTGCGGAGGCAAGTACCGCAGCGAAGAAGGAAAGCACGACAGTCGGCAGATAGTACGAGACAGGCACATCGCTGTGCGCCGCGAGCATGCCAACGTAATGCATGGCCCAGATGCCAAGGCCCATGACGAAGGCACCGGAGCCGAGCCAGAACGCGCGTGCCCTGTGGCTGCGCTGTGCGTGCACGCGGCAGGACAGCTCCAGCGCCGTCCAGCAGGCGAGGATGGAGATGACCAGGGATGCGAAGACCAGAAGTGGATTGTAGTGAGTCGTCATAGGCTGCGATCCATCTCACGGGATTATCGGCGCGGATGGACAGGGCTTGAACGCGGGTGCCGCAGAGGCGGAGAAGCGATCGCTGAATGGAAACACATGTCGTTTCGCATCTATATGTTGCGGCAATATAGAGATGGTCGAGCTTGCCGATAAAGGGAGCATGACCGCGCACCCCACGCCCAATCTGCATAACAACGATGATGAAATTTTTCGCCGGGATCGTTGTTTTGGCGACACCGGCCTGTGGCCGCCCATGTGGATGCCAGAACAGGATGGGCGCGAGCAGTTCTATCGAGAGATGCTGGAGTGTACCGCGGACGGTGTGTACCGGCTGGATTCGAACGGATACGTGACGTTTGTCAACCCGGCGGCGCGGCGCATGACGGGCTGGAGCATTGAGGATCTGCGGGGGCGCACGCAGCACAGCATGGTGCACCACTCCCACGCAGACGGGAGCGTGTATCCGCAGGAGGCGTGCCCGATCTACGCGGCGCTGCGCGATGGGATGGTGCACCGAAGGGACGACGAGGTGTTCTGGCGCAAGGATGGGACGAGCTTTCCGGTGACATATACGAGTGCGCCCATCTTTCGGGACGGCAAGCCGGCGGGTGCGGTCATCGTGTTTCACGAACGGCGGGAGACGGTGCGGTAGCCGTAGGCTAGGCGCGGGGACGACGGGCGGCGAAGGTGTTGGCCCGATGGAACTCTTCGCGGAGCTGCGGGGTGGCGAGGTTTTCGCGGAGGTGGGCGAGGCGCTGCTCGAGGGCGAGAAGCGTGGCGGCGACCGGTTCGGCGTTGGTGTGGGCGATGTCGCGCCACATGAAGAAGGGGCTGGCACCGAGGCGGGTCATCTCCTGCAGGGCGCGGCCGCCGATGGCGCGGAGGGTGGGGTCGTCGCCGAAGGTGTCTTCCAGCAGGGCGCTGAGGGCGGTGGAGAGGAACTGCGGCAGGTGGCTGACCCAGGCGCAGAGTTCGTCGTGGCGGGCGGGGGTGAGGTCGAGGGTGTGGGCGCCGATGCGTTCTACCCATTGCCGCCACTCGTGCTCGATGGGGGTGGCGGGGTGGAGTGGGGTGAACAGCCAGGGGCGGCCTTGGAAGAGGGTGGATTCGGCGAGGCCGGCGCCGCCGGATTCTTTGCCGGCCATGGGGTGGCCAGGGAGGAACTGGTTCGGGAACTGCCTGGCTGCTGCTTCACAGATGATGGTTTTCGTGCTGCCGACGTCGGTGACGAGCTGGTGGGGGTGCGGGGTCAGTTTGCCGAGCCAGTCGAGGATGGCGAGGACGGGGACAGCGAGGACAATGAGGTCGGCCTGCTGGATCGCGGCTTGCGGGTTTTCTGCGATGTTCGTAAGGGCTTGGAGGCGGTGGGCTTCGTGGAGTTCTGCGGGGCTGTTGTCGATGCCGGTGATGTCGCCGGAGAAGCCGGCGGAGCGGAGGGCGAGGCCGAGGGAGGCGCCGATGAGACCGGTGCCGATGAGGGCGATGCGTTGGATGTGGGGCATCGGGTTCCCTTCTCTGTTCGGATTGCCGGGGAAAAAGCAGATCCCTTCGCTGCGCTACGGGAGGACAAAAGGGGTGCGGTGACGTCGGGATTTCGATCGTTGGAGGTAGAACCCATGTCTCAGGAGCGAGACATGGCGTACCCAGTGGTTCCTCGCGGTTCCGTCAGGATAGGCGGTGTTCCAGAACGTCGGAATTCGTCGTTGCCGGAAAAGAGCGGGTCGATCTTTGGTCGATGGAGCGCTTTGCGCTGACCCCACCCTCTTCACGATAAGGCTGTGAAAAGAATGGGGCACCCGGATTTCGTGGAGGTGCTAAACCCATGTCCGAGGATCCGGATATGGGGCACTTTCATTCGCCTTGTTGTGGCTAGAAGACGAGGTGCTGTTCGAAGAAGAGGAGGGAGCGCTTTTTGGCGAGGGTGGCGGCGTTGAGGTTGTAGTGGGTGGGGTCGAGCTTGCGGTTGAAGGCGTGGCCGGCGTTTTCGTAGACGAAGACGGGGACTTCCGGGTGGGCCTGCAGGACCTTTTCGCGGGCGGCGGCGGGGATGTGCGGGTCCTCTGCGCCGTAGTGGAGCATGATGGGGCACTGCGGCTCTTCGTTGACGAACTTGTCGATGTTGCTGCCGTAATAGCCGACGGCGGCCTGGACGGGAAGGCGGCAGGCGCTCACCCACGCCATGAGGCCGCCGAAGCAGTAGCCGACCACGCCAATGTTGGTTTCTGTTTCAGACTGCAGCCATTCGATGGCGGCTTCCACGTCCTGCGTTTGCGGCTGGAGGTCGGGGGCGAACTTCTGCATGAGGGCGATGCCCGCGTTGAAGCCGGCCTCATCGTAGGCGAGGTCGACATTCTTTTCGAAGCGGTCGAACATGGCTGGGGCAATGGCGAGGAAGCCCTCGTTGGCCCAGTCGTCTGCGGTGGTCTGGATGTTTTTGTTGACGCCGAAGATTTCCTGGACGACGACGAGGGCGGCCTTGGGGGTGCCGGTGGGACGGGCGACGTAAGCTTTCAGTTCATTGCCGTCGTTTGCGAGTAAGTCGACCCATTCGCTCATAAGTGGATTCCTATCTGATGGTGCGTAAGTGGAACTGCGTTGAGTTACGAATGTTGTCGTTACGCGACGGTGCGGCCGACGACCGGGGCCAGGTGGCGTAACTGGTCGACTAACTTGGTGAGTTGGTCGGGGAAGAGGGATTGGGCACCGTCGGACATGGCCTTGTCGGGATTGGGGTGCATTTCCATCAGGAGGCCGTCTGCACCGGCGGCGACGGAGGCGAGGGCCATGGCGGGCACGAATTCGCGCTTGCCGACGCCGTGCGAGGGGTCGCCGAAGACGGGCAGGTGGGTGAGCTTTTTGAGGACGGGAATGGCGGAGATGTCCATGGTGTTGCGCGTGTAGGTTTCAAAGGTGCGGATGCCGCGCTCGCAGAGCATGAGGTCGTAGTTGCCGCCGGAAAGGATGTACTCGGCGGAGAGAAGCACCTCTTCAATGGTCGCCGAGATGCCGCGCTTCATGAGGACGGGCTTGCGGACGTGGCCGAGTTCGCGCAGGAGATTGAAGTTCTGCATGTTGCGCGCGCCGACCTGGAAGCAGTCGATGTACTCAAGCATAGGCTCGATCTGCGAAATTTCCATGACCTCGGTGATGACGAGAAGGCCGGTTTTGTCGCCGACTTCGCGCAGGAGTTTGAGGCCCTCGATGCCCATGCCCTGGAAGGAGTAGGGCGAGGAGCGGGGCTTGTAGGCGCCGCCGCGAAGGAACTGTGCGCCGCTTGCCTTGACCTGCTGCGCGGAGAGGAGGATCTGCTCTCGGGATTCGACGGAGCAGGGGCCGGCCATGACCGTGACCTGGTCGCCGCCGACGACGACGCCGTTGGGGAAGGTGATCTTTGTGCCGTCGGGCTTGAAGGAGCGGCCGGCGAGCTTGTAAGGGGACGAGATGCGGTAGGCCTCGAAGACGCCGTTCATGACCTGGAACTCGGCGACGTCAAACTGGGCGGGCGAGCCGACGCCGGCGAGCATCATCTGGCCGGCGCCGGAGGTGCGGTGGACGTCGAAGCCGAGTTCGACCATGCGTTCGATGACGGACTGGATGTGCGCGTCGGTGGCGGCGTTCTGCATCACTACGATCATTACTTCGTTCCTTTGGGAAGAGAGCGGATGGCTTCTTCGACTTACTGCGAATTTCGTATCTCGGCGGCTAAGGCCGCTGGTGTTGCGATGGTGCTGTTTCGATCTCGGCGGCTATAGCCGCTTACCGCTGGAAATTGCGAGTGGATGCGCGAGTTATGCCTGTGGGGTGCGGCGCTGGAGCCCGCGCATGACGTCCATGATGCGTTCGTAGATGACGATGAGTTCGGCCTCGGTGAGGGGGCCGGGGTTCGCCTGCTTGACGTGGTTGTAGACGGTCTGCTCGCGGTCGGGCTCGTAGATGCTGGCGCTGGTGCGCTGCTTGATGGCGCCGATTTCGGTGGCGGCTTTTGCGCGCTCGCTGAGGAGTTGGACGATCTGCTCGTCGATGCCGTCTATCTTGGTGCGCCAGTCTGCGATTTCCATCGTGCTTGTTCTCCCTGCGGGATTGGTGTCGTGGATTAGTTTAGCTGCGAAGGCCTTGGACGAACGTGCCGACGGCGGCGGCTTCTTCGCCGGGGGCGGATTGTTCGATGAGGTGGACGATGGCGGAGCCGATGATGGCGGCGTCGGCGAAGGTGGCGACGGCGGCGACATGTTGCGCGTTGGAGATGCCGAAGCCGACGGCGATGGGCTTTTGTGTGAACTGGCGGAGGCGGCGGACGAGGGCTTCGGCGTCGGATTCGAGGGCGGTCTGCGTGCCGGTGATGCCGACGCGGGAGATGGCGTAGATGAAGCCTTCGCTGGCGTCGGCAATGGCGCGGAGGCGGTCGTCGGGGCTGGTGGGGGCGGCGAGGAAGACAGGTTGCAGGCCGTTGCGCTTCATCTCCGCGAGGTATTCCGCGGCTTCTTCAACGATCATGTCGGTGAGCAGGACGCCGTCGGCACCGTTGGCTTTGGCGGCGACGCAGAACTCTGGCAGGCCCATGCGGACGACGGGGTTGAGGTAGCTGAAGAGGACGATGCCTGCGTGCGGGCGGGCTGCGCGGATGCGTTTGCTGAGGGCGAGAACGTCGTGGAGGGTGACATTGCGGGCGACGGCGCGCTCGCTGGCGCGCTGGATGACGGGGCCGTCGGCGAGCGGGTCGGAGAAGGGGACGCCGAGTTCGAGGACGTCCGCGCCGTTGTCGAGGGCGGCGAGGGCGATGGCGTAGGTGGCTTCGAGGGAGGGGTCGCCTGCGGTGAGGTAGACGACGAGGCCGGGGGCAGACTTGAATTTAATAGGCATTGTGCTCGTTGCTCGTGTTATTCGACATGTTGGCGTTTGAGACTCAAAGCGAGCGGCTGTTTGACTTTTGACTTAATCGGCGCAGAAGCATCTCACCGTATGCGAAGTCATGACCGGTGCGTGTGTGGAACTCTTCGAAGCCGAGTTCGGTCAACACTTCAGTAAGAGCGTTGCGTAAAACCGAAATGTCGTCTTTCACAACCCTCAGAGTTCCTCCCTTAGATACTCGAAGTACATTGATCCTGTCTGCGTAAGCTTCTTCTGTAATTCCGATCTTGGCTTCAAAATCCGATAGGTGGAATCCGTTCATCAACTCATTGGAGACTTGCCAAACGAGCAACTCCTGCTCGACCTCATCCAGTTCGACTTGATCGGACGTCAAGTTCTTAGTCCTATCGGGTGCCGAGGTTTTCGGCGGGGGTGTTGCCTAGGTGGAGTTCGCGGGTGAGGATGCCCATGTCCTTGTCGCCGCGGCCGCTTAGGTTGACCATGATGTTTTGCGATTTGGGCAGGGTGGGGGCGAGTTTGAGGGCGTGGGCGATGGCGTGGGCGGATTCGAGGGCGGGCAGGATGCCCTCGGTGCGGGCGAGGATTTTTGTGGCTTCGAGGGCTTCGTGGTCGCTGGCACTGGTGTATTCGGCGCGGCCGGTGTCGTGCAGGTTGGCGTGCTCGGGCCCGACGGAGGCGTAGTCGAGGCCGGCGGAGACCGAGTGGGTTAACGACACCTGGCCGGAGGCGTTCTGCAGGACGTAGCTGTAGGTGCCCTGCAGGACGCCGGGGAGGCCGCCGCCGTCCTTCTGGAAGCGGGCCGCATGTTCGCCGAGGCCGGTGCCGCGGCCGCCGGCTTCGACGCCGATGAGGCGCACGTTCGGGTCGGGCAGGAACTCGTAGAACGCGCCGATGGCGTTCGACCCGCCGCCGACGCAGGCGATGACGACGTTCGGATTGTTGCCGACCTGCTCGGCGAACTGGCGCTTGGCCTCAATGGAGATGACGCGGTGGAAGTCGCGGACCATGGTGGGGTAGGGGTGCGAGCCGAGCGCGGAGCCGAGAATGTAGAAGGTGTTGCGGACGTTGGTGACCCAGTCGCGCATGGCGTCGTTGATGGCGTCTTTGAGGGTGGCGGAGCCGCTGCTGACGCCGCGCACCTCTGCACCGAGGAGGCGCATGCGGACGACGTTGAGTTCCTGGCGGCGCATGTCTTCCTCGCCCATGTAGATGACGCATTCAAGGCCGAAGAGCGCGCAGACGGTGGCGGTGGCGACGCCGTGCTGGCCGGCACCGGTTTCCGCGATGATGCGCTGCTTGCCCATGCGGCGGGCGAGCAAAGCCTGGCCCAGGGCGTTGTTGATTTTGTGGGCGCCGGTGTGGAGCAGGTCTTCGCGCTTGAGCCAGATTTGCGCGCCGCCGAGTCCTTCAGACAGGCGCTTGGCGAAGTAGAGGGGGGTGGGGCGACCGCAGTAGTTGTGGAGCAGGTCGTTGAGCTCGGCGTGGAAGCTGGGGTCGGCCTGAGCCTCGGCGTAGGCGTGTTCCAGTTCGAGGAGGGCGGCCATGAGGGTTTCGGGCACGTAGCGGCCACCGTATTTGCCGAAGCGACCGGGGATTGCCTGCGTGGTGACGGTGTCTACTATTTGTTCTTCCAGAACCGGCATTGGATTGCTCCTGCGTGCGGTGTTGCTTGGAAAAGACAAGAGCCGCGCCCTGGTGAGGGGTCGCGGCTCCGAGGTGACTTGATCTCTGTGCGGGTGCTGCTCGCGTGATGAGCTAGAGAACGTGGTCCGCCGGCGCCGCTACGGTTGCCCAGTAGCGGAAGGTAAAGCGCCAGTAGATGGAAGCACGGAAGCTCATTGGGAGTTAGGGTATCGCAAATCTGCTTGGAAAGGAAGGCAGACGAGAGGCGCCTTGTAATGCCACGGCGCGCGTGAGGCTGCGGAAAGCATGACAGGTTGAAGGAAGACCCATTGCGCATGGAACGGGGAGGATCATGTTTTGCTGTCTGTGGGCGGTAGAGCGATGCTACGATCCTGCCCATGAACACAATTGAGCCGCATCGTCGTCGGATCGCGCTACTGGCTTCCAGTGGTGTACTGTGTGCGACCTTTCCCACGCTGGCGCTGTTGCCGCTGCGGCAGTCGCACGTGCTGAGTGACGCTCCGTATTTTATGGGTGTCGGCTTCTGCCTGGGGGTTGCGGTCGTTCTGCTGGTGCTTGCGATGAAAGCGACGCTGCACGTAAGACCGCCCGCCAGTTTGCGCGAACCGAAGGGCTGACCGATTAGTTGAGCTTTGCCGCCCGTGCGTTGGCGAGGAAGGCGGCGAGACGCTGCGGGTCTTTGCGGCCGGGGGAGGCTTCGACGCCGCTGGCGACGTCGAGCCCCCCAGGGTGCAGGGTGTGAATGGCCTGGGCGACGTTCTCGGGGTTGAGGCCGCCGGCGAGGATGACCGGTAGGGTCAGTTGAGCGAGGGCGGGCTTGGCGGCCTGCCAGTCGAAGGTCTGACCGGTGCCGCCACTGGCGTTGCGGTTGCGGGAGTCGACGAGGACGGCGTCGGCGGTGGCGTTTTGCTGCAGGTCTTGCACCTGCTGGGTGAAGGTGGGGAGTTGGTCTGCGGCGGGGACGTCGGTGTACCAGTGGAGGACCTGGAGGACCTTTTGCGGGGGCGGCAGGGCTTCGCGCAGGCGCAGTAGCAGGTCCGGGGCGAAAGCGCCGTGGATCTGGACACCGGTGAGGCCGGCTGCGGTGGCGGTGGCAAGGATTTCTGTGAAGCTGGCGGTGGTGAAGACGCCGATCTTTTCAAGCGACGCGGGCAGGTGCGGGGTGATGGCCGCGACTTGTGCGGCGGTGACGGTGCGCTTGCCGGGGGCGAAGACGAAACCGAGGGCGTCCGCACCGAGGGTGGCGGCGAACTGGCAGTCTTCGAGGTTGGTGTTGCCGCAGATTTTGATCCACATGATTTCGGTTCCGAGGGAACCCACCTTAAATCGCGTTTGGGTTTTGCAGTGGGTTTTTAGATTGTTTGCGCGCGATTGAAGGTGGGGCACCCGGGTTTGTGCCCCGGAGTGCTTGCTGGTGCTACGCGGGCGTTGGGGCGAGGAGGGTGTCGAGGGCTTGGCCGGGGTGTTCGGCGCGCATGAGGGTTTCGCCGATAAGGTAGGCGTTGAAACCGGCGGCGGCCATGCGGGCGATGCCCTGCGGCGTGCTGAGGCCGCTTTCGGCGACGCGGACGGCATGGGCGGGGAGCATGGCGGCCATGCGTTGCGCGGCTTCAACATCGACGGTGAAGGTGCGGAGGTCGCGGCTGTTGACGCCGTAGAGTTCGCAATCGAGGGGGAGGACGCGGTCGATTTCTTCGGGGGTGTGGACTTCGCAGAGGACGTCGAGGTTGTGGGCTTTTGCGACGGCGCGGAGGTGTTTGAGTTCGGCGTCGGTGAGGGCGGCGGCGATGAGGAGGATGGCGTCGGCGTGGTGGGCGCGTGCTTCGAGAATCTGGAAGTCGTCGACGATGAAGTCCTTGCGCAGGCAGGGGAGGGTGCAGGCGGCAGAGGCGAGTTCGAGATTGCGGAGGCTGCCCTGGAAGAAGGGCTCGTCGGTGAGGACGGAGAGGGTGGCGGCGGCGTGGCTTTCGAGGGTTTGGGCCAGGGCTGCGGGATCGAAGTGCTCGCGGATGAGGCCCTTGGAGGGGGAGGCTTTTTTGAGTTCGGCGATGACGGCGGGGCGGGTGTTTGCAGCTTGTTTCAGCGCTGCAGCGAAGCCGCGGGGGGTGTGGGCGGCAGCCCGGCGCTCCAGGTCTTCCCTGCTGCTGGCGGCCTTGCGGAGGGCGAGGTCGTGACGGGTCTGGGTGAGGATGCGGTCGAGGATGGTAGGCGGCGGCATGAGGGTTTATGGTATCGCGGGGTGGGGTTCCTGCCTGACCGGTTGTGGCATTGCCGGTTCGGTCCCACCTTAACCGCGCTTTGAGCGCTGTGGTGGTTGGAGGCGCTTGCGGCGCGGTAAAGGTGGGGCACCCGGGTCAGCGTTGGAGCTAGGCGGGGTGCGGAAAAGCAGATCCCTTCGCTTCGCTACGGGATGACAAAGGGCTTTGCTGCCGGAGGGCAAAGAGTGTCGTTTTGGGGGTGACAGAGGAAGAGACGAGTCGCTCGCAAAATGCAAACGCGATACCCGGAGGCATCGCGTTTGCAGGAGAACAGTTGGTGCCGAAAAGAGGACTCGAACCTCCACACCCTTGCGAGTACATGGACCTGAACCATGCGCGTCTGCCAATTCCGCCATTTCGGCACGGGGAGCGAGGCGTTGATTCATCGCTGCAGCTTCTGTAGTTTGGCAAAGCCGCAGCAGGATGTCAAACGTGCCGGCGGCAGGTTACTGATTTGCTTCGAGATGAAGCAGAAAATCAAACGCCGGGGCAAGCGCCTGCATCCCATGCGCAATGCCTACGGTACAGGAGTAGCTTGCCATGCCCAAAGAAGTCTCAGATAGCCCGGCCACGACCGAGGCGATGATCCCGGAGGACCTGGCGCTTGAGATTCGCAAGCTGGCGCACGACCTGAGCAATGCCCTGGAAATTGTGGTGCAGACGGGATATCTGCTGAGTACGGCGGATCTGAAGTCGCCGGCGAGCGACTGGCTGCTCATGCTGGACAACGGCACGCAGAAGGCACTCGAGATCAACATGAGCCTGCGGAATTTCATTAAGGCACATACGCCGCGGTAGGGGCCGCCTTTGCGGTCGAGGACGGGTTTGGTAACGCGGCATCTCGGCGGCTGGAGGCGCGCACGTTTGAGAGTGGTTCCGCGGAAGCGGGTGAAGCCTCGTTGAGCCTGGCTTTTCTCAGCTGTGAAATCCGCCGGAAGGTTTGCGCATGGAGTAACGGCCTGCCAGGGGATTGGCAGGCTTTACCGGATAGGGTTTACGCGGAGACGGGCTTTGCGGCGGACTTGGAGGCAGGCTTCTTTGTGGCCGCGGCCTTCGGCTTCGCGGGTGCTTTGCTGGCGGGTTTGGGATCCTGCACGGTGACGGCGGTTTTTACCTTTGCGATTGCGGTTTTCTTTGCAAGAGGCTTCGCCGCAGGTTTTTCCGCTTCTGCTGCGGTTTTGGCATCTTCCGCCTTGCCGTGATGGCGGACGTAAAGGGCCTCAAGCTGCTGGAGGAGCTGGCGGGTGTGCATGGGCTTGACGAGGACCTTGTCGGCACCCATGTCGGCGAGGGCATCTTCATCGACCGGAAAGGCGGAGAGCAGGGCAACGGCAGGATTGTAGGGCGCGGCCTTGGCGGCATTGATCACGTCTTCGCCGGCGCGCTCGCCTTCCATGCGCATGTCGGTGATGACCATCTCGTATTCGCGGTGCTTGATGCGCGCCTTGCCTTCGCGGGCGCTGGTGGCGGTGTCGACGTCGAAGCCGCTGATTTCAAGCACGGCTTTAAGCGTGAGCAGGACGGCTACTTCATCATCAACGAGAAGAATGCGACGCTTCATTGAAACGGGGTGCTCCCTTGAACGGTTTGCGCGCAAGCGCTTTGTTGTGCACAGGACGCATCGTTTGCAGCATACTCTCTTCTGGGCGCGCGAGGATTACGACGTCCGCGCACTGCCGTAAGTTACCGGCGCGATGTATACTTTAGCTTGCAGGACCGCAGAATGGGCGAAGCTTTCGTTCCCATCGTGTGCGAGTCTCTGCGGAGGCGACCCATTCCACCGTTTACCGACAAGCGCGCGCAGAAGTCCTTTATTCGCATCAATGAGAAGATTCGTGCACGCGAAGTGCGCGTCATCGACGACAACGGTGAGCAGCTCGGCATCATGGCACCGTTCGATGCGTTGAAGATTGCCCGTGAGCGGTCGCTGGACTTGGTGGAGATTTCGCCGAACGCGGTGCCGCCGGTGTGCCGCATCCAGGATTATGGGAAATTCCTGTACGAAAAGGACAAGAGCGAGCGCGCCGCACGCAAGAAGCAGAAGGTCATCGTCATTAAGGAAGTGAAGTTCTCGGTCACCGTGGACGAGCACGACTACCAGACGAAGAAGAACCAAGCCGTGCGCTTTTTGGGTGAGGGCGATAAAGTGAAGGCGTCGCTGCGGTTCCGTGGGCGGCAGATGGCACACCGCGACCTGGGCTACAAGATTATCAACCGGCTGATCATGGATATTGGGCAGATCGGGATTGTGGAGTTTATGCCGCGCATGGAAGGCACGACGCTGCATGCGATTGTGGCACCAAGCAAGAAGACCGAAGTGGCTGCGGCACCGAAGAAGGCCGAAGCTGAACCAGCGGCAGTAACGGCGTAACGCGCGAGCGCTGCAAGGATGAGAAGGCCGCCACGATGTGGCGGCCTTTCTGTTGTGTGCGACTTCACTGTGCGAGGGGGTCAGCTGGCGCGGCCGAAGCGGCTGACGATGCTTAGCTTTTCGGTGGCGAGGGCCTTTTTGGCTTGCGCGCGGGCGTGGGCGGCCCAGGGGCCGATGGGGTCGAGGCGGACGTACTGCATCCAGTGGCGGAGGGCGCGGCGGCGCTCTCCCAGGCGCTCGTAGGCGAGGGCCAGATTGTAGTGCACGTCGGCGTAGTTGGGCACGATCTGGATGGCGCGGGTGTAGGCGGCGACGGCTTCAGGCAGGCGCTGGAGTTCGTCGAGTACGTTGCCGAGATTGAAGAAGGCGAGCGCGTAGTCTGGGTCCGCTTCGGCGGCGGCACGGTAGCACTGCTCGGCTTCAGCGTACCGGTTGGTGTTGTAGAGAATGGTGCCGAGATTGATGGAGGCCGGCGCGTGGGCGGGGCAAAGGCGCAGCACCTCGCGGTAGAGCGCGGCAGCCTGGTCCAGCTTGTCGGCCTGTTCTTCCAGACGGACGGCGTCGGCGAAGAGTTGCTGGGCGAGGCTGGTTTGCTGCTCAGTGAGCCGTGGCGCAGCGGCAGCCTCGGTTCGGATGAGGGCGGGTTCCGCGGCGGCCGGATTGCGATCGAAGTCGAAGCCGAATTGCTGGGTGAGCGGGTCGAGCAGCGAGCCGGCGTGGCGGAAGACGAGGCGTGGCCCTTGCGGCAGGGGGAGGCCGTCGTCGAGCGGGTTGGCGATGCCGCAGCGCAGTTGCATGGCCTCCACCGAGCGGCGGATGGCGGAGTTGCTGACGCGGGCGGTGCGCAGGGCGTTGAGGCGGCGGATGCGGGTGAGGCCGGCGATGCTCAGGGTGCCGTCTTCGGCAAGGACGGAACGGAGGAGGCCGGCGCGACGCCAGGCCTGCAGTTGCCGGGGAGCGACACCGCTGATGCGCGCGACCTGCGCGGGGGAGTAGCGAGTGGTGGGTGCTGTTGCTGCCGCCATGCTTTTCCCCCTTGCTGCATTTCGCAAAAATGCAGGTCAATGCGGGGGACGCCTATCGGGCCGCCGCAATCTACTGTCCTAGGACGAGTATGCGATGTTGCGGTAGCACGGGCAAGGCGATTTGGGGGAGAACGGGGGAATACAGGTGGATAACTTGTTCCGAAATAAGAATTTTCTTAACAGGCATGGATTTGGAAGCGATCGCCCGCTTGTCTGCACTCGCCTGAAGGTCTTAGGAGGCAAATCTTAGCGGCCACGTCTGACGAATGTGATGAGGCTGCATGACGCGTGACAAGCAGACTTTTGGGGACCTGAACTTGATGGCACGGGTAAGCAGTGACTCTCTGAGAGCCTGCTCAGTCATCGATCTGCATGGCTGAAGACGTAAGAAGGTTTGCAGGCTTGCGACGGAGCGGAGTCGTCGGTAGGGTCATCCATCAAGGTGACGCACGGATCTGGTTTCACGGCTGCTCGCAAGAGCTGCATTTACCTGGCCTGCCGAACGGGCTAGGACCGTTCATGCTGCGCATGGATGAAGTTTGATTGTGGAGCCGACGAACGGACTTGAACCGTTGACCTGCTGATTACGAATCAGCTGCTCTACCAACTGAGCTACGTCGGCGCTCCGAGGTTGATTCTACCGGAGATAGCGGCAGACGCAAAGTGGAGTGGAAACAGAAAAGGCCGCCTGGTAAGGAGGCGGCCCTTTCGTCAGGGAGAATAGTTCGGACGGAGGCAAAGCCATCTGAACTTTCTGGCGCAATCCTACGGCGCGGGCGGGGGCAAGTCAAGAAATTTCGTAAGTCCAGTACTTGCCTACAGTTAGGTTTTTCGGTGGTTGCAAGCCGCACTTTTGATTTCGCCTTTTGTTTGCTTTTCACCTGTGCTTGCCGGGTCATGATCGGATCTTGGGAGCCGGTCCGCGAAGGTTCAGGCGAATGATCTCCATATCTTCAAGGGTGGAGACGGGCTTGCCGCGGGCCTTGCGAATGAAGGCGCGGCCGCCGCCGAAGACGATGCCCAGAACAAGCGCGGCACCGGCCACGGTGAGCACCAGGATCATGATCTGGACCATGACGTTGCTGGTGTGCTGGACGGTGAACTGGTCCATGTAGCCTTCGGGCTTGTTCCAGGTGACCTCGGCCTCGTACTTGATGGCGCCGGCGATTTTGGCTGCCTGCTTTTCCGTAAAGCCGCTGCTGGCGAGGGCGACGATGGGGCCGGAGCGGCGGACAGCGGGGGTACCGCTGCGGAGTTGCTCGGCGAGGGAGCCGTCGGCCAGTGCGGCTTCAAGCTTGTGCTGGCTGACGCCGGCAATGGTGGGCGTGGGATAGAAGATGGCGGTGAGCATGCCAACGCCATGCGGGCCGGCGTAGTGGGTGGTGAGGATTTCCGGGCTCTTGGAAAAGTCGATGACGGAGGCGGGAAGGAGGCCGCCTTCCGCGGCATAGGTGGCGGGGCCGACGGCGTAGCGGGTGCTCTCTTTTTGCAGGCCGTCTTTGGGGATGCGCGTGGGGAGAAGTGGCGGCGCGCCCTTGGCACCCATGGGCTTTGGCAGGCCGAGGACAAGGTCCTGAAAAGCACCGGCGGAGACCGCGCGGGTGCCGGAGGGTGCGATGGTGACGAGCGTGTTGCCCTGCCAGAAGAGGAGTTTGCCGGCGGACACGGCGCAGTCGACGCCGAGGCTATTGCCGGCGGCGCAGGCGTGCATGTCGGGCGTGCGGAGGAGGGTCCACGCGCTGTAGGCTCCGGTGGAGTCGGCGAGCTGCACGGCGGAAATGGTGGCGATGGCGCCGTTCGATGCGTACTGCTTGGCGTCGGTGCGCTGGACGATGAGTTCCTTGGCGACGTCTGGCGGGAACTGGAGCGCGTTGTCTGCCGTGCCGGTGGCCTGCCAGGTGCCGAAATGGTCGGGGAGCAGCGGCGCGGGCGGGACGTTGACCGTCTGTGTTTTGGCGGGTGCCGGCTGCTGGGCCGCAAGGGGGGAGATGGCTGCGAGAAGAAGCGCAAAGGTGGCGAGTAAGCGCCGCGTGATCTGCATAAGGATGAGACTACCTGCGCGAGGGATTGGTACCAACGATCAGAAGGTAGACACCGGCGAGGGGTGGGGTGTTCCCTTGGATTTTTACGGGGTGAGTCCTACGGGTGCACCACCTTCATCGCGCCTGAAGTTTGGGGCGGTTGGGAGGTTGTGCGGCGCGATGAAGGTGGGGCACCCGTTGTTTTGGTGGCTCGTTTCCTGCTGGAGTGGACAGGGGCTACGGGGTGGTGGTGGGGTCGGCTTTGTCGGGCTTGGTGGTGGTGGCGACGCGCATGCCGCCGAGGCCCTGGGCATAGTGGGCGACGCCCCGGTAGATGGATTCGGCGACGCGCTCGCGGTAGTCGCCGGTGCGGAGGGCGCGGGCGTCCTGCGGGTTGGTGACGAAGCTGATTTCAGTGAGGATGGACGGCATGTTGGCGCCGATGAGGACGACGAACGGGGCCTTTTTGACGCCGCGGTTTTTTAAGCCGGGATTGCCCTTTTGCAGGCCGTCGTAGAGGGTCTGCTCGACGTCCTGGGCGAACTCGCGGGATTCTTCGATCTTGTCTTTGAGGGTGATCTTTTTGACCATACTGGCGAGTTCGTGGACGCTCTGGTCGGAGACGGCGTTTTCGCGGGCGGCGACGTCGAGGGCGTCGGGCTGCGAGGTGAAATTGAGGTAGTAGGTTTCGACGCCGCGGGCGGTCTCGTCCGGCGAGCTGTTGGCGTGGATCGAGAGGAAGAGGTCGGCCTGCGCCTGGTTGGCTATGGCGGTGCGCGTTTCAAGCGGGATGAAGGTGTCGTCGGAGCGGGTGTAGACGATTTCGGCTCCGAGGTGGTCGTGCAGGAGCTTGCCGAGGCGGAGGGCGACGTCGAGCACGACGTCTTTTTCCATGATGCCGCCAGCGCCGAGGGTGCCGGAGTCGTGGCCGCCGTGGCCGGGGTCGATGACGATGCGGCCGATTTTGAGACCGAGTGCGCGCATGAGGCTGCGGTCTCCGGCGGCGGTGGGCGCGGCGGCGCGATGGGCTCCGACGTCTGCCGTGCTGGCGGCGGCATCGCGATTGGCGCGCTTGAGGCGCTTGCTGGTGGAGGGTTTTTCCTGGTCGGCGTCGGGCGATTTGTCGGCGACGACGGCGATGGGCTGGGAGGTGGGCACGGTGGTGGCGTCGACCTTGCCGGGCTGCTGCGAGAGGGCGGTGACGTCGCGGGTGGTGGTGGGGGTGCGGACGGGGACGGTGCTGGGAACGGCGGTGTCGGGGCGGGTTGCGGAGGGTGTCGCTTCCCTGCCCTGGGTGGGCTTGGCGGCGCCATGGATGTCGATGATGAGGCGGTAGGGGTTGGGCAGCAGGAAGGCGGAGTACTCGGTGACGTCGTTGACGTCGAGCACGACGCGGGTGCTGTCCGCCGTGTATTGCGCGATGCGGATGCGGCGGAGGAAGCCGTCGTCGACGACGTCGAAGCTCTTGTTGGCGAGGTCGGGAGCGAGGCGGGTGCCGTGGAGGTCGAAGAAGATGCGGTCGGGGTGGGGGACGCGGGCGGCCTGGTACTGCACTTCGTCGCCGAGGTCGATGGCGACGCGGGTGTAGGTGGGGGTGGACCAGTGGCGGATGCCGGTGACGGCGGCCATGCCGGCTTGCGTGTGGGCGGGCGCGTGGGCGACGGCGTCGATGACGGCTTTGCCGGCGGTCGGAGTGGGCTGGGCCGCGGTGTCGGCTGGGGTGGCCTTGCGCTCGGACGCGAGCAGGCTGGCTTCGGCGCGCTCGCCGGGGGCAACGGTGCTGCCGGGGACGCCGGTGGAAGCGGCGGCGAGGCCGGAGGTGTTGCGGCGGGCGATGGCGATGCTGGTCTGGGCGGGGTCGGTTGCCGGGATCTGGACGGCGGTCGGAGGTGCGGGAGTGGCCGCGAGGGGGCCTTCGGGCGCGGTGGGCAGGTTACCTGCGTGCAGGGTGACGAGGGCGTTGTGGGCTTCGTCGATGTGGGCGGAATGCGGGAAGGTGTCGGCGAAAGCGGCGTATTTTTGCCGAGCGAGCGGCCTATCGTGCAGGCCGGCGGCCGCGATGCGCGCCTCTTCCAGCAGGGCGGCGATGCGCAGGCTGCTGGTGGGGTACTGCTTGCGCAGGAACTCGAACTGGCCGAGCGCGGCGACCATGGCGTGGGGGTCGTGCAGGGCGACGCCCTCTTCTTCCAGCAGGGTGCCGACGTTGAAGATGGACTCTGGCGCGTGGAGGTCGCGGGGGCTGGCGTGGTAGATGAGGCGATAGGCCTCCATGACGGTGCGGTAGTCCGCAGGGGTGCGCTCTGCCGGTGGGATGGAGGCGAGCTGGGCGCGGGCGGCCTCGGCAATGGTCCAGGGATTGTCTGGCGCGGGGCGGCGCGGGGCGGCGGACGCGAGGGTGCCGAGGAGCAGCAGGAGAACCGTGGCGCGTGCGCGACGCATGGGGGCGATGCGGGTCAAAGCGCCTTTAGTGTATCGAGCGCGACGGTGCGGTTCGGCAGTGGATTGCGGGGCGGAAGCTGCGTGGGTACCCCGGGCAAAAACGCTTCTCTGTGCGAACAAAGGGATTGCTTCCTCCAGAGAGGAAAGCAGATCCCTTGACTTCGTTACGGGATGACCAAGGCCGGAGGTGTTGACCTATACGGTGGCGGCGACTTCGCGCTTGGGCAGGACCCAGTCGGGGCGGACCCAGTGACAGGTGTAGCCGTTGGGGAAGCGCTGCAGGTAGTCTTGGTGCTCAAGTTCGGCCTGCCAGAAGGGGCCCGCGGGGGCGAGTTCCGTGACGACCTTGCCGGGCCAGAGGCCGCTGGCATTGACGTCGGCGATGGTGTCCTGCGCGGTGCGCTTTTGCTCGTCGGTCAGGTAGTAGATGGCGGAACGATAGCTGGCACCGCGATCGTTGCCCTGGCGGTTGGGGGTGCTGGGGTCATGAATCTGAAAGAAGAGTTCGAGGAGGCGGCGGTAGGTGATCCGTGCCGGGTCGAAGGTGATTTCCACGGCTTCGGCGTGGTTGCCGTGATTGCGATACGTCGCGTTGGGAATTTCACCGCCGGTGTAGCCGACGCGGGTGCTGAGGACGCCGGGCTGGTCGCGGAGCAGTTCCTGCATGCCCCAGAAGCATCCGCCGGCGAGAATCGCTGTTTCCTGTGCCATGTGTTGTTCTCCCTGCTTTCAGAGGATTGGACGCGCGGAAGGGACTTGGCGTCGCAAGAGTACCCTGGTGCGCTGTCCTTTTGTCATCCCGCAGCGGAGCGTAGGGATCTGCTTTCCTCGCGGTCGAGTGACAGCGCAGGGGAAAGCAGATCCCTTCACTTTGTTACGGGATGACAAACGGTGGCGCTATCCGCCTAGAAGAAGCTCGGTATTCCGTTGAGGTCGACGACTGCTGGTTAGCCGAGCAGGTCGCCGACGAGTTGGGGGGCGCTGGCGAGGGCTGCGTCGAGTTGGCTGGGGTCGTTGCCGCCAGCTTCCGCGAGGTCAGGGCGGCCGCCGCCTTTGCCGCCGACCTTTGCGGCGAGGGCACCGACGAGCTTGCCGGCCTGGATGCGGGTCGTCAGGTCTTTGGTGACGCCGGCGATGAGAGTGACTTTGCCGTCTTCTGTCGGTGCGCCGAGGACGACGACGCCCGAGCCGAGCTTCGTGCGGAGCTGGTCGACGAGGTTGCGGATCTGGGATTTGTCGAGACCCTGCACGCGCTGGGCGAGGACCTTGATGCCCTTGATTTCGACGGCTTCGTCGCCGGCGTTGGCGGTGGAGGCGGAAGCGGCTTTCATGCGTGCCTGGTCCAGCTCGCGGCGGAGCTTTTTGAGCTCTTCCTCCTGCTGCGAGAGGCGGGTTTGCAGCGCTGCTGCAGGCGAGTCGGAGGTGCCGCCGATGAGGGAGGAGACGACGCGGGCGACCGACGAATCGCGGCGGAACTCCTGCAGGGAGCCGGTGCCGGTGAGGGCTTCGACGCGGCGGATGCCGGAGGAGACGGACGATTCGCCGGTGAGCTTGAGCAGGCCGATTTCGCCGGTGGCGCCGGTGTGGATGCCGCCGCAGAGCTCGGTGGAGAAGCTGCCGATTTTGACGACGCGGACCTTGTCGCCATACTTTTCGCCGAAGAGCGCGGTGGCGTGGAAGTCGTTGATGGCGACGTCGATGGGGACGTCGACGAAGGTTTCAACCTTGGTGTTGCCGAGGATTTCGCGGTTGACGATGTCCTCGACCTCCTGCAGTTCTTCGGGGGCGACGCCGGCGAAGTGGCTGAAGTCGAAGCGGAGGCGAGCGCGGTTGACGAGCGAGCCAGCCTGCTTGACGTGGGTGCCGAGAACTTCACGCAGCGCGGCGTGGAGTAGATGGGTGCCGGTGTGGTTGCGCATGGTGCTGCGGCGCTCGGTGCCGTCGACGATGGTGTTGACGGTGTCGCCGACCGCGATCGTTTCCTTTGCGGTGATGCGGTGGGCGAAGACGCCCTGCACGGGCTTGGTGGCGCCGCTGACCTCGGCGACGACGTGTGCGCCGTCGGGGGTGTAGAGCCAGCCGGTGTCGCCGACCTGACCGCCGGAATCGGCGTAGAAGCTGGTGTGGTCGAGCACGGCTTCGCCGTGTTCGCCTGCTTTGAGTTCGGGGACACCTTCGCCATCTTTAACCAATGCGATAACTTTTGCGCCTTCAGTGCGGAGAGCGGTGTAGCCTTCGAAGTCGGTTTTGGGGAGGGCGGTGTAGACGGGGCTGGCGGATTTTTGCGAGCCACCTTTCCAGGAGGCGCGGGCGCGGGCTTGTTCTTCGGCTTTAGCCGCCTCGAAGCCGGGCATGTCAAACTCTGCACCAGCATCTCGTGCAGCATCGACCATGAAATCTAGAGGCAGACCAAAGGTCTCGTATAAGCGGAAAGCTTCTTGACCCGATATTGAAACGATCTGTTCATCCGCTCGTAGCTTCTTCCATTGAGCCAGCAATGTTGACGCGATGCGCTCTGGGTAAACAATAGGAATTGCCAGTTCTAGGCCTACAGCCATCATTTCGCCAACATTGGCTTCACCGAACTTCCGACCATTAATGACAGCGTTATTAAGCGCTTCCCCTTTATCCTCGATAATGTCCAGAAAGTAATTCAAGCTAACGCTGAAGTTTTCCAGACGCTTCTCTTCTATTAGCTTGTTCCATTCTTCAGAACCCCGTGCTATGACCCGCGCGAATTGAGCGTCTTCTTTTCGAATAGTTGTCACTACCCGCTCTACAGCGTCGCTCAACTCTGGATATGCTGCTTTCATCTCGTGCATGACTGCTAAGGACATACGCGACATAATGGGATCGGTTTGACCTAAGAGCCGCACATGCCTGATTGCTCGTCGAATGATTTTTCGGAGTACATAGCCACGACTTTCGTTGGAAGGTGCAACGCCGTCAGCTATGAGGAATACTGCTGCGCGTGCATGGTCCGCAATTATTCTCAGCGATGCGGCTTCAGGGTCGTTACTTATTGTCGGGTCGTCAGTGGTCCTGTAGAGGATGCTGTCTGGAGGAATTGCCCATTTCATTAGGTGCTTCAATCCGCACATGCCCGCTGCTGCTTTGATCAGTGGGGTGAAGATGTCACTTTGGTAGTTGGATAACTTGCCCTGCAAGACGCAGGCGATGCGTTCGAGGCCCATGCCGGTGTCGATGGAGGGTTTGGGCAGGGGGGTGAGTTCGCCGCTGCTGCTGCGGTCGAACTGCATGAAGACGAGATTCCAGATTTCCATGTAGCGCTGGTCGTCTTCGCCGAAGGGCTTGTCTTCACCAGTTTCGGAGGCTGCGAGGCCGAGGTCGTAATAGATTTCGCTGCATGGGCCGCAGGGGCCGGTTTCGCCCATCTGCCAGAAGTTGTCCTTCGCGCCGAGCTGGTAGATGCGGTCCTTGGGGACGCCGGCGGCGATCCAGAACTGCTCGGCTTCGTCGTCGCGCGGGGTTTGAGCGTCGCCCTCGAAGATGGTGACATAGAGCTTCGACTTGTCGATGCCGAACCACTTGTCGCTGGTGAGCAGCTCCCAGGCGTAGGCGATGGCGTCCTGCTTGAAGTAGTTGCCGAAGCTGAAGTTGCCGAGCATTTCAAAGAAGGTGTGGTGGCGGCGGGTGAAGCCGACGTTCTCCAGGTCGTTGTGCTTGCCGCCGGCGCGGACGCACTTTTGCGAGCTGGTCGCGCGCACGTAGGGGCGCTGGTCCGCACCGAGAAAGACGTCCTTGAACTGGTTCATGCCGGCGTTGGTGAACAGCAACGTGGGGTCGTTGTGCGGCACGAGCGAGGAGGAGTGGACGCGGCGGTGGGCTTTTTCTTCGAAAAAGCGGAGGAAATCTTCACGGATCTGGTTTCCGGTGCGGTAAGTCATGGCAAGGAAAGTTTAGCAGTCGGACCGGTGATGCAATGCACTACGTACTACAATTTGCGGTGGAGGATGTATGCGGCGAGTGTCGATGCGCGAGGCGAATCAGAACTTCTCCAGCCTTGTTGCCAAAGTGGAGTCGGGCGAGTCGCTGATCCTGGAGCGGCGAGGCGTGCCGGTGGCGGAGATCATTCCTTTTCGGCGGGCAGTTGTTGATAAGAAGGCGGACCAGGCGTGGGACGAGATGCTGGCCATTCTTGGGCAAGGCATCGACCTGGGCGGGAAGGCACCGACGAAAGACGAATTGTATGACCGCTGAGCGCTACTCCCTGGATGCGAACATCATCTTTTATGCGCTGGATGCCGGGGCGGGGGAGAGGCACCGCATTGCGATGTCGGTATGGGCAGGCATGCGGCATGGCCCTTGCATGCTGGCGGTGCAGACGCTTTGTGAAACGTACTGGGCGGTTCATCGCAAACGTCCGCAACAGATTGAGCCAGCGCGTCGATTGCTGACGCTTGCCTCGGAACGCATTCCCATTGTCGCGGCACAAGCATCTGACTTTATGGACACGATCACGGTCCAGGCTGGGCGTCCCGTGCACTTTTGGGATGCTCTGCTTGCCTCGACGCTGCGCAGGAACGGCTGCAAGGTGCTGCTTACCGAGGACGTGCAGGATCGCACCCGGGATAACGGGCTGCAGTATGTGAACCCGTTTGCGATGGACAAGGATTTGCTGGAGCAGTTCACCTAGTAGCTCAAGCGCTGCAGGCCTCCGCGGCGTCGGCGGCCCAGGTCCAGCCTTCGAGGCGGGCGGCGGGGTCGCGAGGTTGGGGGAGGGTGTCGAAGGTGTTGCGGTGGGCGACCATGACCATGCAGCTGATGAGGGCGTCGAAGGCGTCTTCGCCGGCGAGGGCGGCGGCGAGGGCTTCCCTGCCGAGCTTTGTGCGGTTCAGGGCTTTGTAGGCGGGGTCTTCTGCCTGTTTGCGGGCTAGGTAGGCGGCGCGGGCGGCGGGGTTGGATTTGTGGACGGGGCCGGTGTTGAGGCGGGTGTACATTTCCACCACTAGCGGCTGGTTGGGAACAGGCGGGTCAAAGGGCCAGGTGCGGAAGCCGTGCTCCCGAAGGCGGAGGAGGAGGGGCATGCCGCGCAAGCTGGCCGTGCCGACGGAGCCGGAGCCGCCGATCTGAAAGACGGACTTGGGGGTGATGCCCTTGACGCGGGCGGCGCGGTCTTCTTCGGCGATGTGGGCGATGAGCTTGCAGTCGATGTCGGTGGAGCGGAGCATGCGGTGGATGTTCTGGCCGCTGAATTCAGCGGGGCGTTTGTGGGGTTTGCCCCAGAAGCGGCGGTCTTCGCTTTTGCGGTGGAGCCAGCGTTCGCCCTGGTCGGCGACGATTTGCCAGAAGTCGGGGGCTGTTGCGGCGCCGCTTTCTTCGACGAACCAGGCGGGGTAGCTGAAGCAGAAGTCGAAGCCTACGACTAATGCCGGGTGTTTTTTTGCGGTGGCGATGAGCCAGTCGGCGACTTCGTCGCGGGTGCGGCCGGCTTCGACGCGAACCTTACCGTGGTGCCAGGTGGCGGCGACGATGTGGCGGCGCTGGCCCGCGGTGTCGACGCGGCCGGACCAGTCGATGGCGATGACGATGGAGGGGGGCACGGGTGTTGGATGCGTCAGTCGTCGCTGGCGCTGGCGGCTTCGGCGTGGTCGAGAGTTTCTGTGACGTCGCCGGTGCGGAGTTCGCGGAGGACTTTGAAGATGGCTTTGCTGCCGAAGCCGGCGGCGGTGAGGCGGCGGAGGATGCGGGCGGTGGACTTGTCGTCGGTCGGGGGCTTGAGGCGCTTGCGGAAGATGTGTTCGCGGACGAGGGCAGCTTCGTCGAGGCCGTCGTAGGCGGTGGCGAGGGCGGTAGTGATGAGTTCAGTGCTGACGCCTTTTTGCTGCAGGTCTTGCTGGACGCGGCGGCGGCCGAAGGCACGGTTTTCTTGCCGGAGTTTGGTGAAGTCGGCGGCGAAGCGCTCATCGGAGAGGTAGTTGAGTTCCTTGAGCTTGGCGAGGACGGCATCGGTGGCGGCGGCGCCTGCCGGGCCGGGCTCGGCACGGTCGAGGAGCTTGCGGCGGAGATCGCGCTCGGACTGCATGCGGGCGCCGAGGGATTTGGCGGCGTAGTCGAGGAGCTGGGTTTCGTCGAGGGGTTCGCGGGTGCGTTTGGGTCGACCGAAGGCCATGAGGGGATTGTTTCATTGATGAGGCGGGGTCGTTTGATTCCTTGGGGAATCCCTGTCCCAGAAGTCGGGATGGGGGACGAGTTCGTGCTGGATGGGCCCCACCTTCATCGCGCTTGTCGTTTCCTGCGGGTGGAGAGGGCTTGCGAGCGCGATGAAGATGGGCGCCCGTTGTTTCGGTCGGAGGAGTTGTGGTGGTGGGAGGCGGGGTCGAGCTTCGCTCGAATGAGCGCTTTGCGCTGACCCCACCCTTTCGCGTTTGGAGGTCTTGCGGGGTTGAACGGGAATGCGGCGCGAAAGAATGGGGCACCCAATATCTTGGCGGATGGAGAGTGCAGATGGGGCACCCGGTTTGTCGGCAGTTCAGGGGTGCAGTCGATGGGTGGGGATCGTCGTCTAATGGTTTGAGATGGCGCGGCGGTGTGCGCCGGGGAGAACGATGCGGCGAGTGGGTTGGTGGAGTGCGGTGCTGGTGACGGGCGTGGTGGCTGGGGTTGCGGGGCAGGCGCGTGTGGTGTCGGCGCAGGAGGGCTTTGGGAAGCTGGACCCGGCGGCGCCGGTGGGGAAAACGCCGGCGGCGATTGTGCAGGCGATGGGGCAGAAGGAGAGCGCGTTTGCCAAGGCGCGGGATAACTACATCTTTCGCCAGAGTGTGAAGATGCAGACGATCAACGATGACAACAACCGGCCGGACGGGGAGTACCAGCAGGTGACGGACATCGGGTTTACGCGCGCGGGCAAGCGGACGGAAAACGTGGTGTTTGCGCCGCAGAACACGATCGAGCGCGTCATTCTGACGCAGCAGGACATGGACGATATCGAGCATCGGCTGCCATTTGTGCTGACCGCGCCGGAGTTGCCGGAATATGACCTGACTTACCTGGGCCGGCAGAAGGTGGATGAGCTGGATACTTATGTGTTTGAGGTTGCGCCGAAGGTCATGGAAAAGGGCAAGCGGTATTACAAGGGCAAGGTATGGCTGGACCAGCAGGACTTACAAATTGTGTTAGTCAGTGGTAAGTCGGTGCCGGATGATGTGCGCAGCGGGCATGAGAACCTGTCGCCGCCATTTACGACCTATTACGAGCAGGTGGATGGGAAATACTGGTTTCCGACCTATACGAAGGCCGAGGGGACGCTGCACTTCGCCGCGGGGAACGGGACGGCGGGGCAGGATGTGCATATCAAGTCCGTGGTGAAATACACGGATTACAAGCAGTACCGGTCGAGTGCGCGGATTATTGTGAATGGAAAGGATATTACGGATGAGTCGACGGAGGGTGCGGAGAAGCCGAAGTAAGGCCTTGAGTCAATAGAACGCGAGTTAGCCGGTTCGGGCTGTCTCGCTTTCTATTTGCCTGTAAGTTTGGCAACTCGCTCAGGGTTCGCGGAGGGGGAGTTGCTGGGCGATGGTGAACTGGACTTTTAACGAGGCGCGGCCGGTGCCGAGGCAGACGAGGACTTTGCGGCCGGGGCCTTTGAAGCTGTACTTGATGTGGGCAGCGCCGGTCGAGTCGATGCGGGTGACGGCGGGCGGGTTGGGGTCGATGTCATGGACGTCGACGAGGTCGATGAGGGTGGCGGTGGCGGAGAGGACGCGCTCGTGCAGGGTGGCGTCGAGCGCGATGGGGACGGCGAGGTCGGAGTTGTCGTTGGTCTGGTTGCAGCCGGCGATGAGGCCGGCGATGATGTTTTCGCGGGTGACGGTCTGCGATTGCAGGATGGGGTTGTCGCGGTAGACGCGGCGGAAGAAATCGTAGGCGGGTGAGGCGCGGTTGAGCGGCTTGATCATGTGGATGTGATCTTCTGCGATGGCCTGCGGCGGTGTGGTGACGTCGCAGCCGTAGGTGGCGGAGAAGTAGCTGACGACGCGGGTGTGCGGCTTAAGATAGCGGGCGAAGCCGTCTTCGGGCGTGGTGTCTTTGCCTTCATACGCGCAGAAGCGATGGATGCCGTTGACGGAGTTGGTGCCGCGCCAGCTTTCTTCCAGGTGGGTGAGGAAGGCGTTGTCGCTGGCGTCGCTGAGATCGTTGAGGAGCGGATCCTTGTCGTAGAAGGAGGCGACGCGGGCGACGGTGGAGCCCTCGTGCGGTGTGCCGTAGGAGACGATGAACTTGACCTTTGCGGCCTCTGCGGGGTGACGCAGCAGCATTTCTTCGACGAGGATGCCGCCAAGGCTGTGCGCGATGAAGACGACTTCGCGGTGGTCCCAGACGTGGTCGGCGCGGAGGCGGTTCCAGAGCATGTCGGCGAGCTGGATGCTGGACATTTTGCCGCCGGAGGCAGGGGAGGGGTACTCCGCGACGTCGACGTCGGAGTAGGCGAAGTGCGGGTCGGTGCGGACGAGGTCGGGCCAGTAGGCACCGTTGGCGGCGCGCCAGGAGGTGCGGTCGCCGTGCAGGCCGTGGACGAAGACGATGACGCGGTCGCGGGCACCGGGGCGGGTGGATGGTGGGGTGAGCTGGGCGCGGGAGGCGGTCGCAAGGAGAAGGAAGAGGAGCAGGGCGCAGGCTTGTTTCATCGTCTAGGGTTCAGGATACAGACGGTGGCGCGGCGGTGAGGTGAGCCGTGCCCTGCGGCTAGACGTAGGCTTCGCAGTCGCGGACGAGGTTGCGGAGGTAGGAGCGGCGGTTGAGGAGGGCGAGCATTTCGTCCTTGGCGGCGTCTTTGGCGCCGTCGTCTTCGCTGTCGACGGCGGCGTCCCAGGAGTCCCACTCGGCTTCGAGGGAGGCCAGGGAGGCGTCGAGCATCTGCTGGAAGTTGGCCTTGGCCTTGGCGAGGTCGGCGCGGAGTTGGGGGTCGTCGTCGCCCATCTTCATTTCTTCAAGCTGCATGTTGAGTTCGAAGGCCTCTTCGAGAAGGTCGGGCGGGACGATCTGCTTCTTTTCAGTGCCGGCGGCGCGGGCGGTTTCGGTGGCCTTGACGGACTGTTCTTCGAGCTCGATGCCTTCGATGCCGAGGAGGTATTCGGTGCGGCGGATGGGGTCGCGCAGGGTGCGGTAGGCGTCGTTGAGCTGAGAGGATTTTTCGGTGGCTTCGGTTTGTTCGGCTTCGGATTTGCCGGCGAAGCGGTCGGGGTGGAGGGTGCGGGAGAGGGTGTAGAAGGTCTTCTCGAGGGCTGCGGTGTCGAGGCGGAGCTTGGGGGCGAGGGAGAAGACTTCGAAGTAGGTCATGCGGGTTGGATTCGGGTTGAAGAGGGTTCGTTGCGAGGTCAAGGAAAGCAGATCCCTTCGCTGCGCTACGGGATGACAAACGAGGAGCGTGTGGCCTTTGGTTTAGAAGTCGAGGCGGAGGCCGAACTGGAGGCGGCGCTGGCGGGTGAGGATGGTGGCGGAGCTGGTGGGGGTGCCGAAGGGGTTGGCGGTGAGGCCTTCGGCGGCGAGGGTGGTGCTGTCCTGGTAGAGGAGTGGGGTGATGTTGTTGACGGTGGTGCCGGTGAGGAAGGCACGCTGCTGGACGCTGGTGATGTTGCGGTGGTTGAGGAGATTGAAGGCTTCGGCGGAGAGGCGGGTCTGGACGCGGCTGCGGAGGGTAAAGCCACGGAGGAGGCGGAGGTCGACGGTCTGCGTCCAGGGGAGGCGGAGGGTGTTGCGGCCTACGGTGGGAAGATAGGTGGCACCGCCGGAGCCGTTGATGGTGGTGCGTCCGCCGGTTAAGGCCGTGCCGCCTTCGGTGAGGTAGCTGTAGGGGCGGCCGGTGGTGGCGAAGACGATCGGGGCCAAGGACCAGCCGTTGGCGAGCGCGCGGGTGAGGGTGCTTTCCATGTGGAAGAGCGGGGCGTAGACGGCGGTGGCGGTGAGTTTCTGCTGGCGGTCGAAGTTGCTGGGGGCCTTGTCGTAGGCGATGTCGCGGGGGTCGAACTGGCTGTCCTGGTCGGTGCTGGAGCCGGTGTGGCGAACGGAGTCGATTGCTTTGGAAAAGGTGTAGGCGGCGCGGAGGGTGAGTCCGTGGGGGGCGACGCGGGTGAGTTGGAGGACGCCGGCGTGGTCGGTGCCCGTGCCGTTGGAAAGGACGGCGGTGACGGGGCCAAAGAGCGGGGAGATGCGGGTGGTATAGAGGGGGACGTTGAAGATGTAGCCGTTCTGCGTGCCGGGTTCGCCCTTGCCGTCGGTGCGGACGATCTGGAAGGCGGCGCGGGCGTTGGAGGGGGCGATGTTGAGGTCGATGGTGTTGGGGAGTTCGCGTTCGAGGGTGAGGGCGTAGGTGGCGGTGAGGGTGGTGCCGTGGCGGAAGCCGTGTTCGAGGGTGAGTTCGGCGTCCTGCAGCATGGGGAGCTGGAAGTGGCGGGAGAGGACGGTGGCGTTGCTGGTTTGCGTGAGGGGGCCGGTGGGCGGGCACTGGTAGGTGGCGGGGTAGCCGAAGTTGGTGCCGACGGAGGCGCAGGCGGCGTCGACCTCGGTGCGCGGTGTGAGGTGGATGGAGTAGGTGCTGCTGGGGAGGGCGGTGTTCTGCAGGACCTGCTGGATGGTGCGGCCGGTGATGCGGCCGAAGTGGATGCCGTAGCCGATGCGGACGACGGTGCGGTCTGCCGGGGCGTAGGCGATGGAGAGGTGGGGGGCGAGGTTGCCGGGGTCGCCGGAGAGGAAGTTGGTCGCGGCGAAGGTGCCGAAGACGCTGTCGAGGGTGCCGTTGGGGTGCTGGGGGAGCGGCATGCGGAAGTATTCGTAGCGGGCGCCGGCGTCGACGCGGAGGTGGGGGGTGAGTCGCCAGGCGTCACGGAAATAGGCGGAGCCTTCGCCGGTGTGGAAGCGGGTGCTGGTGCCCTGGCCGTAGGACTGCGTGTAGCTCTGGAAGCAGAAGAAGTGGGCGGCAGCGTAGATGCTGGGGCAGCCGCCGTTGGGGTAGCTGGTGGCGGAGTAGGTGTAGTCGGTGAGGAAGTCGACCAGGCCGCCGGCTCGGCCGTTGGTGGCGCCCGAGGCGTACTGGTAGGCGCCGTTGGTGGCGATGCCGGTGTCGACGGAGGTGTCGAGCAGGCTGCCGCCGGCGCCGAGGGTGAGGGTGTGGGCGCGGCCGGTGAAGGTGACGGATTCGTAGGCTTCGGCGCGGCTTTCCGCGGGGAGGCGGCGACGCTGGATGGCGGCGGGGGTACCGAAGACGAAGGCACCGCCGGTGCTGGAGTTGGCGAGGTCGATGGAGATTTGCGGGACGAGGCGGCCGGGGGCGGTTTGGGGTTCCTGCGCGAGGGGTTGCGATTGCTGGACGAAGACGGCGTCGCGTGCGGCTTCGAGGCGGAAGTCGTTGAGCCAGCGGGTGCTTAGCGCTTGCGACCAGCGGGCGGTGAGGGTGTCGGTGTGGGTGGCAAGGGTGCCGAAGTTGTCGCGGGAGCGTCCGATGACGGTCTGGTCGCGCAGGCCCGCGGGGGTGTCGAACCGGACGCGGGCGTAGGTGAGGGCGACGGAGGTGTGCGCGCCGTGGTCGAAGTCGAGGCGGGGGAAGAGGGCGATTTCACTGGCGGAGCGGGGGACCTCGCCGGTGAGGGAGTCGAGGAAGTTGAAAGCCTTAACGATGGCGGCAGAGGAGACGCCGCGGTTGCCGAGAAGGGCGCGTTGGGTGGGGGTGAGGGTGTAGAAGGCGGCGTTGGTGGGGGAGCTGTAACCGGGGAAGCTGCGGCGCTGGCCCTCGCCGGCGGCAAAGGCGAAGAGGCGGCCACGGGTGCCGGGGACGGCGCGGCCAAGGGAGCCGCCGAACTGTTCGCGCTGGTCGCGGGGCTTGATGTAGGTGGAGGTGGGATTGCCGTTGTTGTAGCGGGTGGCGATGGCGAAGGGGTCGGACGCGCCGACGCCGCTGTTGCGCAGGAGGAAGAAGGCCGAGCCGTGGAGGGCGGGGGTGCCGCGAAGGGTGACGGCGTCGACGGAGCCGCCGGCGTCGCGGCCGAGGGGGGTGCCGGCGCCGAGGACGCGGACCTGGAACTCCTGCACGGCTTCGAGTGGGAGGGTAAAGGGGACGGATGCGCCGCCGCGAGGTTCGCCGTCGTAGGCGCGGACGGTACTGAGGCCATCCTGAGCATCACTGTTTTGCGAGGGGTCGAGGCCGCGGACGGTGAGGCGGGCGTTGTCGCTGCTGATGGCGGCGTTGGTGATGTCGTCTTCGGTGGCGCCGGCGGCTTCGGCGTCGGTGTCGGACGGGGTGTCGGCGAGGTTAACGAGGGGGGTGAGGAGGGCGAAGGTCTGGAAGCGGCGGCCGTCGAGCGGAAGGGCGATGAGTTCCTGCGGGGAGAGGGTGGCGTTAACGGGGGTGTCCGCCAGCGAGGGGCGGACCGCGTCGTTTGCCTGGACGGTGAGGGTGTTGGCGACGATGGCCGGGCGCAGGTGGAGGACGGTGCGGGTGGTTTGGCCTAACGGGATGGCGAGGTTGAGGACGCGCTGGGGTTCGAAGCTGATGGCGTCGACGAGAAGGGTGGCGGTGCCGGGGGGAAGGTTTGGCAAGAGGAATTCGCCCTGGGCATCGGTGAAGACCTGACGCGGAATAGGCGTGCGAAGCAGGATGCGGGCGTTTGCGATGGGGCGGTTTTGCGGGTCGAGGACGAGGCCGCCGACGGCGCCGGTGGTGAGGTCCTGCGCGTGCGCGGCCGGCGCGCAGAGGAATGCGGCTGCGGCAAGAACAGCAGGGGCGACGGGATGGATGCGGAGCCTGAAAGCCATGCGGACGGCGGTTGCCGGTCGCAGCACGAGCTTGGGAGAGAAAGGGTGTAGCTTCTTGTCCGCTGGTCTTGGGTGCCTGCGGCTTTGATTCTGAGGGTAGTGGTCGGGGTCGCTTGGCGCAAGGGGTGTGGTGGAGAAGTTGATGGGGTGAAGTGAAGAACTCATGTCTCCGACGAGGTGCTCCCCCGATGTCCGAACATCTGGACCTTGGGGCACGCGGAGAGTCTGCTGAGAGTGGGGTCGAGCTTCCGCTCGATGGAGCGCGTTGCGCTGGAACCCACCCTTTCGCGCTTTGGAGTTCTGTGAGGGGTGGGAGGTCGTGTGGCGCGAAAGAATGGGGCACCCGGGGGGCTGGTTTTCCGTGGAGTTTTGGCGAAGGTGGAACCCACCTTCATCGCAACAGGCGAACGCGGCAGCCGTTGGGCTGCCGCGTTCGCGTTTATGGCTTCGATGCGTTTGTTTAGAAGTGGAAGCGGCCGCCTACCTGGACCTGGCGGGTGCTGTAGGCGAAGTTGCTGTTGATGGCGGTGGGGGTGCGGAAGGCGGGGTTGTAGGTCAGGGTGTCTGCCGTGGCGGAGGTGCCGAGGGTGTAGGCGGTGGAGTTTACGGCCACAACGTTCTGGTGATTGGCAAGGTTGAAGCTCTCGATCACGAGTTCGAAGTTGCTGTGTTCGCGGATGTCGAATCGCTTGGTGAGGCGGAGGTCGGCGACCAGGGTGCGGCGCTGCTGGAAGGTGTTGCGGCCGAGAACCGGGATGCGTGCGGCACCACCGGCGGCGTTGATGGCGGAGCTGATGCCGCTTTGGACGCCGGCGCTGGTGAGGGCCGTGGTGGGGGTGCCGCTGGTGGTGGCGGAGTAGGGGAGACCATTCTGGCCGGCGAAGTTGGGCGAGATCTGATAGGAGTTGAGCAGGTAACCGAGCGCGCCGTGGAAGTGCTTGGGCGTCTCGTAGGTGGCGTAGACGACAAGGCGGTTGGGCACGTTGTTGTCGCTGTTACCATAGTCGGGGCGCAGGGTGGCGGGGTTGCTCTGCGTGTTGGTGGAGATGCCGGTGTTGCTGTTGACGCCATAGTCGATAGCGTGGGACCAGGTGTAGTCCGCCTCAAACGACAGGCCGTTGGTGAGCTGGTGCTTCAACTGGGCGACCAGGCCGGCATAGTTGGAGTTGAGATTGCTGCTGATGGCCGTGAGCGCGCCGTAGCAGCCGTTGGGACGGAAGCTGGAGGCGTAGGTGTTGGGGCCGTTGGCACCGCAGATGGCGGCAACACCGGTCGGGTTGGCGACAGAGGCGGCGGTCAGCTTGCCGTAGAAGGGCGTGCTGATGCGGGTGCCGGCGGCGAGTGGACCGGTGCCGGTCGCGTCTGCAACGGTGTAGGTGGCGGTGGTGGGTGTGGTGAGATTTTGGTCGACGAAGCCGGTGAGATTGCGGCCGAGCGCGCCGAGGAAGCTGACGGCCATGCTGGTATGGTAGCCGAGGTCCTGCTGGATGGCGAGGTCGTACTGGTAGGACGCCGGGTTCTGGTAGTTAGGCGTGAAGTAGGCCGCCGCGGGTGCCGCACCTGCACTACCCACGCTGCCGAGAACGGTGCCGAAGTTGGGCGCGCCGGACTGCGTGGAGGTATAGGTGAAGGTCGCCTGGCTGACCGGTGTGCCCGCGACCTGGGCGAGATTGCCGGTGGTGGTGAGGGCGCTGTAAATGGTGGAGTTGATGGTGCGGCCGTAGAACATGCCGAAGCCGCCGCGGATGGACGTTCTGCCGTTGTTGAACGGGTCGATGGAGAAGCCGACGCGGGGGGCGATGTTGTTTTCGTCGGTGGGCAGGTTGAGCGTGGCGGGCAGCGCTGGATTAATGACGCTGCCGTAGGTTCCGGGCAGCACCTGGTAGTCGTAGCGCAGACCAGCGGTGAGGCTCAGGCGGGGCGCGATTTTCCACTCGTCCTGCGCGAAGACACCGACGTCGTGGGTGACGAACTCAAAGCCCTGCGGACCGAAAGCCTGCTGGTAGCTGCTGTACCGCTTGGCGTTGTTGTACAGGGCGGGGTTGGTGCTCTGCGAGCTGTAGAGGTCGGCAAGGTAGTTGCCGACGGTGCTGTAGCTATACGAGCCGTACTGGGTGCGCAGGTTGATGAGCAGGTCGTCGGTGTGGAGGTAGTCGAAGCCGAACTTGAAGCTGTGGCGACCGCGGGTGTAGTTGGCGGTGTCGGCCACCTGCCAGCGGCGCTCGTCGGGGTAGGCGGCGCGCTGCAGGAAGGTGGGCGTGCCGAAGGTGAAGCCGTTGGTGATGAAAACGGAAGGCGGCAGGCCGAGGGGGTTAGTGTAGGTGCCGCCGTGGCTATGGAGCAGGTTGGCCTGCTCGTAGGCGGTGGAGGGCTGCTGGGTGCTTTCGTACTCGAAATCGCGGCCGTACTGGTAGCGGACTTCGTTGACGAGATTGTTGGTAATGGTGGTATCGAGCTTGGCGACGCCGAAGGTCAGCTTGACGAAGTCGTCGCCGAAGGAGCGGACGCCGTAGGTGTTGACGGCCTGCGTCTGGATGCCGGCGGGCGAGGCCCAGGTGAGGCGGTTGAGCTCGAAGGAGGCGTGGTTTTTGCCGTTGACTTGGTAGTCGAGCTTGGGGAAGAAGATGTTCTGGTCGCCGGTACGGGGGACGAAGCCGAGCATGCTGTTGAGGCCGCTGAGGCCGCTGGTGTAGAGCGGCGCGGCGGCGGCGTAGCTGATGCCGAGGGCGGAGCTGATGGTGCAGGTGCCGGCGTCGGGAGTGCTGGGGGCAGCGGTGCCGGTCGTAGTGCCGCAGACCTTGCCGGTGGGCAGGGCGGCGTCAGGCGCGGCGAAGAAGGTGGCCGGGCTGGTGGCGATGCCGTTGCCGGGGAAGTTGCGCTTGTACTTGTCGATGGCAAGGAAGAAGAAGAGCTTGTCCTTGATGATGGGGCCGCCGACGCCGCCACCGTACTGCTTGCGCCAGTCCTTGGGCTTGATGACGGTGGAGACGAAGGTGTTGGTGGCGGGGTTCAGGACGGTGTTGGTGGTCGTCGGGCTCTTGGTGCCCCATTCCTGGTCGCGGTCGAAGAAGTAGAGGTCGCCGTGGAAGTTGTTGGTGCCGCTCTTGGTGATGGAGTTGACGACGCCGCCGACGGCCCGGCCGTATTCGACGGTGTAGTTGCTGGTGTTGACCTGGAACTCCTGCACGGCGGACTGGGCGGTGGAGTAGCCGGCACGGGTGCGGCCGCGCTCTTCGGCGAAGAAGGCCTGGTTATCGTCGGCACCGTCGATGGTGATGTTGTTCTGCAGGACGGACTGGCCGCGGAAGCTGAGCAGGCCAAAGCCGTCGGAGTTCTGGACGACGCCGGGGGTGAGGGCGGCGTAGCTGGACCAGCGGAAGTTGTTGACGGGCAGGTTGCCGAGCACCTGGAGGTCAATGACATTAGCGAAGTCATTGTTGGTGGTGTTAATGGCGGGCAGTTCACTGGTGACCTCGACGACCTGATCGGTGCCGGCGGTGGAAAGGCTGGGCTCGACATTGGTGACGAGGCCGACCTGGACGACAACTGCCGTGGACTTGTAGGTGCCGAAGCCCGCGCCGGTAACGGTCACGGTGTAGGTGCCGGGCTGCAGGTGGAGGACGCGGTAGTCGCCGCTGGCGCCGGTGGTGACGGTCTGCTCCGCGCCGGTGCCGTTGTTGCGGACGTTGACGGTGGCGTTGGGGACGTTGGCGCCGGTGGAGTCGTGAATGGTGCCGCCGACGGCACCGTCGACTGCGGACTGGGCGAAGGCGTTGCCGGTGAGGCCTGCGGCGAGAACACACGCGAGCGCGAGGCTGCGGGTTGCGATGCTGTGCTTCATTGGATCTCCTAAAAAGTTAAGCGGTGCCCTGCGATCTCCGTGTCGCGAGTGACGTGGCGCGGTAGTGCTGCCCTTGTTGCGTATCCCGCTCCGCCTGGGTGCGTGGAGGTCGGGTCGCGGAAGGCTTCCTCGGCGCTGCATGCGGGGCCGGGGTCGCGAATCAGGGTATTAGGCGGAGGTTCGCACATGCGTGTGAAGCGCCGATGAAACGATGGGGCTTGCCGGTGGTGCCGTGATGCCGCTATTGTTACAGGCCGTTGGCGACGACTCAAGAGAATGGCCCAAAATGTTGCCGTTTGCCCGGCAAATGGGCGCGGCATGGCCGGTGGGGTGCGGAACACGATAGACTGGGAGACGCGATGTTTATTGATGAAGCGAAAATCAAGGTAAAAGCCGGCGATGGCGGGAACGGCTGCATGGCGTTTCGGCGCGAGAAGTTTGTGCCGCGCGGCGGACCGAGCGGCGGCGATGGCGGCCACGGCGGCGACGTGCTGATGCGGTCAAGCGAGCGGCACAACACGCTGGTGCACTTTCGGTTCAATCCGGAGTACAAGAGCGATCGCGGAACGCACGGACTGGGCAGCAACATGAGCGGATCGCAGGGCGAGCACATGGTGCTGGCGGTGCCGGTGGGCACGGTCGTGTATGACGAGGAGACGGGCAAACTGATCCACGACTTTGCGACGGTGGACGAGGAGATCGTGATTGCGCGCGGCGGGCGCGGCGGCCGCGGGAACCAGCATTTCGCCACGAGCACGCACCAGGCACCGCGGGAGCATGAATTGGGGCGGCCGGGCGAGGAGAAACGGTTTCGGCTGGAGCTGAAGCTGCTGGCGGATGTTGGGCTGGTAGGGTATCCGAATGTGGGAAAATCGACCTTGATTTCCGTACTTTCCGCAGCGAAACCGAAGATTGCGAACTACGCCTTTACGACGCTGGAGCCGAACCTGGGCGTGGTCAAGATCGGGGATTTTCCGCATGAGCGGTCGTTTGTGATTGCGGACATGCCCGGGCTGATCGAGGGCGCGAGCCAGGGGTTGGGGCTTGGCATCCAGTTTTTGCGGCACATTGAGCGGACCGGGATTCTTGTCCACCTGGTGGATGTTTCGGACGACAGCGGCCGCGAGGATACGGTGGCCGAGTACAAGACGATTGCGGGGGAGCTGGCGGACTTTGGCCATGGGCTAGAAGACAAGCCGGTCATTGTGGTGGCGACGAAGATCGATTCGGCGAACCCGGACAAGCTGAAGAAGCTGACGGCGTTTGCGAAGCGGCGAGAGATGCCGTTTTACGCGATCAGCGCAGTGACGGGCGAGGGGATTGAACCACTGAAGTATGCGATTGCGGCGGCAGTCGAGGCTCACCGGGAGAATCAGCCGATTGCCATGGAGCCGGCGAAGGCGCTGAAGAGTACGCGGAAGCACCGGTCGCCGTATGCTCCGCCGCTGGCGAGTGCCAAGCGCGGGGTCTAGCAGGCCCATGTTTCGAGCGCGAGACATGCGATACCAGATCACTTGAGCGACGAAGATAAAGAAAAGCCCCGTTCGGGTGAACGGGGCTTTTCTGTGGAGCAGGTTTGCGCTAGAACTGGGTGCGGACCTTGGATTCGCGGGCGTAGATGCGGCCGTGGGCGACCTTGTTGAGGTAGTCGTTGGGCTTGCTGGCTACGAGAACACCCTCGTCGGTGACGACCCCGGCGGCGGTGAGCAGGGGCTGGGCTTCGGTGGTGGCGCCGATGACCTTCAGGTGGCTGAAGGCATCGTGGGCCCAGCCGACGGCTGCCGCTTCTTTCGAGAGCATGGCTGCGCCCTCTGCCGAAAGTGCAACGTAGACCGCGTCAAAGAGGACAGACGGGCCGCCGGCAAGCTGGAAATCGGCGCGGATGAGGGTACCGTCTGCACCCTTGGCACCGCCGACCTTTGGGGCGACGACCTTGACTTCCGCACCGCCGTTGGCTGCCGCGGCCTTGAGGGCGTCGACGAACTTCGCATCGGTACCGTCAGCGACCAGGACGCCGATCTGCTTGGTCTTGATGCCCGGGACCATCTTCTTGATGATGCTGAGCATGGGGGACGGCGCGAGGTCGGTGCGTGCGGGCACCTTGGTGGCGGCGGGAACGATGGGGTCGGTGACGCCGATGCCGTTGGCGACGCGCTGCGCGATGTTTGTGCTAACGTTCGCGAGCTGGCCGAGCATAGTCATGCGGATGTGCTCGGTCTGCACCTTGCTGAGCTCGAAGATGAAGGCGGAAATAATGTGGTTCTGCTCCGGCTCGGTCTGCGAGTTGAAGAACTGCAGGGCCTGGCTGTAGTTGTCGCCGAAGGACTCGGCGCGCACGCGGAGTTTGTCGCCTTCCTCATGCGCCTGGAAGGAGTTGTAGCCGTTCGTCGGGTCCTGACGCGGGGTATTTGCTTCGAGCGAGCTGGGCGAGTAGGCAACGCGACCCTTCTGCGGGATCATTGTCATGTGGCCGTCGCGCTGCATGTTCATGACCGGGCAGGCGGGGCGGTTGACGGGAATCTGCTCGTAGTTGGGACCGCCGAGACGCGTGATCTGCGTGTCGATGTAGGACAGGTTGCGGCCCTGTAGGAGGGGGTCATTGGTGAAGTCGATGCCGGGCACCACGTCGGTGGTAGCGAAGGCGACCTGCTCGGTTTCCGCGAAGTAGTTGTCGACGTTGCGATCGAGGACCATGCGGCCGACGATGCGCAGCGGGATCTGCTCTTCTGGAATGAGCTTGGTGGAGTCGAGCACGTCGAAGTCGAAGTTGTTGGCGAACTCCTCATCGAAGAGCTGGACACCCAGCTCCCACTCGGGGAAGTTCTGCTCTTCAATGGCGTTCCAGAGGTCACGACGGTGGAAGTCGGGGTCGGCACCGCTGATCTTGAGCGCCTCGTCCCAAACGACGGACGCAAGCCCAAGCTTGGGGCGCCAGTGGAACTTCACGTAGGTGGACTTCCCTGCCTCATTGACGAGGCGGAAGGTGTGGACGCCGAAGCCCTCGATCATGCGGAAGGAGCGGGGGATGGCGCGGTCGGACATGATCCACATGAGCATGTGGGTGGATTCCGGCGTGAGCGAGGCCCAGTCCCAAAAGGTGTCGTGCGCAGTCTGCGCCTGGGGGAAGCCGCGATCCGGCTCCTGCTTGGCGGCGTGGATGAGGTCGGTAAACTTGATGGCGTCCTGGATGAAGAAGACGGGGATGTTGTTGCCGACGATGTCCCAGTTGCCTTCTGCGGTGTACATCTTGACGGCGAAGCCGCGGACGTCGCGCGCGGTGTCGGCCGAGCCCATGTTGCCGCCGACGGTGGAGAAGCGAACGAACACGGGGGTCTTGACGCCGGCTTCTGTCAGGACCTTAGCCTTGGTGATGCCCTTGAGGGAGTCTGTCAGCTCAAAGTAGCCGCGCGCGCCGTAGCCGCGGGCGTGGACGATGCGCTCGGGAATGCGCTCGTGGTCGAAGTGCTGCGTCTTTTCGACGAGCATGAAATCTTCAAGCAGGACGGGGCCGCGCGCATTGGCCTTGAGGGAATTTTCGTCATCGGCAATGACGGTGCCGCGCTGGTTGGTCATCTGCGGGTGGGTGCCGCCGGCAATCTGGTGCAGTTCGCCGCCGTTACCGGTGAGGGTTTCACCGGTGTCGGGTGCTGCGGGCGCGGGGGAGTTCGTGGTGGGCTTCATGGATCTCCAAACGATGGGCTGCGATGCGTGGGTGTGCCCGGGAGGGCGGACACGAAAGATTTGCCAACGATGGACGCTGGACTTATTGAAGTTGAGACGCCAGTTGACGAGGAACCGCCGCCTGCGCTTGCTGCCATCTTGCGTCAGCGCGTGGACTCGTAGACCTTGAGGCGGGTGTAGGCGGCCTCGAGGCGTGGGGCGTCAACGCCGTGGGCGCGGGCGAGCAGGTCGCCGAAGATGTGGTCGGCCTCGACAGGCAGGCCACGGGCGCTGTCGCGGAACATGCTGGTGGTGAGGGGAGAGGCGGGGTCGGTGAGGTGCGCGGTGTGCTCGGCGCGCAGAGCCGGGTCTGGCGTGTAGCCGTTGACTTCGGCGATGGCGGTGCACTCCGCGAGGACGCCGCGGATGAAGGCGGGACCGTGCGGCGTGGCGGCTGCCTGGCCGAGCGAGCCGCCGGACAGGATGCAGACGCCGTTCATGCTGGCGAGGATCCACCATTTGCGCCACATGGCCTGGATGGCGTCGGGCGCGAGGATCGTGACCATGCCGGGAGCAGTGAGGGCTTGGCGCATGGCTTCGAGGTCGAACGGCGCGGGGATGCCGGGGCGCGGGCCGAAGGTGAGTTCGCCGAGCGGGGTGATCTGCTCGACGTCGCCTGCGCCGTTGAGGTCGGCGATGATGCGGACAGTGCCGCCGAGAACCTGCGGCGCGCCGAAGCGGGCGTCAAGGGTGTCGACGTGGCGCATGCCGTTGAGCAGCGGGACGATGGCGGTGTGCGGGCCCACGGCGGGGGCGAAGTCGTGCATGGCGACGTCGAGCGTGTAGGCCTTGGTGCTGACGAGGACGATGTCGAAGGCCTGCGGGTTTTGGTGGAGCTGGGCGGCGGTGAGCAGGCTCGGGGTGAGGGTGGCGTTGCCGTGCGGGCTGCGCAGGCGAAGCCCGTTGGCGAGCTGCGCGGCGCGGGTTTCGCGGACGAGGAAGGTGACGTCGTGGCCGGCCTGGGCCAGCCTGCCGCCGAAGTATCCGCCGACGGCGCCGGCGCCGATGACCAGTGTTCGCATGGGGGTTTGGTGCTCCTTTTGATGATGCTGTCTTCACTGTACGACGGAGGGATTTACGGGCGTTTCGTGTGCGTCGGGCAGCGGCGAGGTGCTAGCCTGCTTGCGCATGTTCGATTCTTCTTCCGCTGCCGGTCCCGTTTCTTCGCATGATGTATCCCCGTCCGCTCCGTTTGATCTAGCCGCTTCAGCCGTGGCGGAGATGCAGCGGGATGGCTTTGACCTGACGCCGGTGGCGGGTGCGGCAGAGCAGCTGGCGGCGATTGTGGCTGTGCCGCCGATAACCGAGGATGCGGAGGATTGGCGCGGGCTGCCGTGGTCCTCGATCGACAATGACACGTCGCGCGACCTGGACCAGATTGAGTGGGCGGAGGCGCGGGGCGAGGCGATCGTGGTGCGGGTGGGCATTGCGGATGTGGCGGCGACAGTGGCAAAGGATACGCCGCTGGATCAGTTTGCGGCGCGGCAGACGCAGACGGTCTATACGCCGGCGCACAACTTTCCCATGCTGCCGGTGGAGCTGTCGACGGGGCTGACATCGCTGAATCCGGGCGAGGATCGGAACGCGCTGGTGGCGGAGTTTGCGGTGGGGAAGGATGGCGCGGTGACGGATGGGCGGGTGCTGGCGGCGCGGGTGCGGAATACGGCGCAGTTGATGTACAGCCGGGTGGGACCGCTGCTGGATGGGTTCGCCTCTGGTTCGAGCGGTCATTCGACGGACGTCGAAGCGTTTGGAAGTGCAGCACTGCATGCTTCGACGAGCATCGAAGCATCTGCAAACGCGGCGAGTGACGCTTCGATGAGCGTCGAATTGGTGGCACAGGTGCAGCTGCAGGCGGAGGCGGCGCGGCGGATACGGGGGGCGCGGCAGGCGGCAGGTGCGCTGGATTTTCGCAGGGCCGAGGCGCAGCCGGTGGTGGCGGACGGCAAGGTGTTGTCGCTGGAAACATCGCTGCACAACGCGGCGATGGACCTGATTGAAGACCTGATGATTGCCGCGAATGAGACCGCCGCGCGGACGCTGCGGGAGGCCCGGCGGAGTGCGCTGCGGCGGGTGGTGCGGTCGCCGGAGCGGTGGGCACGCATTGTTGCGCTGTTTGCGCCGCTGGGCGTGGCGCTGCCGGAGGTGCCGGACAGCGGTGCGCTGAATACGGCACTGGCGGCGCAGCGGGCCAAGGACCCGGATCATTATCCGGATTTGGCGCTGGCCGTGATCAAGCTGATGGGCGCGGGGGAGTACGTGCTGGTGAGCGGGGACAATCCGAACCCGCCAGCGCATTTCGCGTTGGCGGCGCAGGATTATGCACACTCGACTGCGCCGAATCGGCGGTTTGCCGACCTGGTGACGCAGCGACTGCTGCATGCGCTGTTGCGCGGGGAGGTTGCGCCCTACAGCGATGCAGAATTGACCGCGATTGCGGCGCACTGCAACGACCGCGACCGTGCGGCGCGCAAGGTGGAGCGCGCCATGACGAAGCGGGCGCAGGCGATGGCCATGGCGGGCGAGATTGGGCGCGAGTTCCCTGCCGTGGTGACGGGGGCGGGGCCGAAAGGGACGTTTGTGCGGGTGCTGCAGCCGCCGATTGAGGGGATGCTGGTGCATCCGCATGCAGACGGTGCGGGCAAGACGCTGGATGTGGGGGATCGGCTGACGGTGCGGCTGGTGCATACGGATGCGGCGCGGGCGTTTATTGATTTTCAGCAAATCGGCGGGCCTGGGAGTTAGTTCCTGTGGAGTCACTGGAGCCATGTCCGACAGGTCTGGACGTGGGGCCAGGTGGCAGGTTCCCTGCGGGTATTCGCAGTGGTTCGTTGCAGGGAAAGGGCTTGTGGCTGGCTGACTGCGCGACTACCGTTTGAGGATGGTGAAGTCAGTGCGTGCTGCCCTTTTGATGTGTGTTGTTCTGCTGTGCGGTTCCGCGATGCGCGGGCAGGTCGCGGTGTATGCCAATTTTGAGGCGAACGACTTGACGCAGACGAGCACGTTTGTGACGGGTGGCACGTTTGGCGTGTATGACGACTTTTACCGGCTCGGGCCGATTCACCTGGGTGCCGATCTGCGTGGGTCTGTACTGTCAGAGGATTCGACAAACCTGACGAAGGTGCTGGTGGGTGGCCGCGTGGCCGTAAAGCCGCCGTTGCTGCCCATCAAGCCGTATGTGCAGTTCAATGCCGGGCTGGCCAAGCTGACGACTGGGTCCTTGTCCGTACAGCCGGGATACAAGGCGGCGTATGAGGTGAACGGGGGCGTGGACCTGACATTTTTGCCACACCTGGATTGGCGCATGATCGAAGTGGGCGCGGGGAATATCAATGGGGTTCCGGACTCGGAGTTTCATGTGGCGACGGGGTTGGTGCTGCGGTTCTTTTAGCGGTTGGTGCCGGGTTGAAGGAAGGCAGATCCCTTGCGCTTCGCTACGGGATGACAAAGGGGCTGCGCTGCACGCGCGGGCGTAACCCGGTATTCTTGAAGATGCGATGGCTGTGCTGTTTGGACAGACGTACCCGCAGTTGACGGAGCACCTTGCCTACCTGGGCGAGAAGCCTTACCGTGCGCGGCAGTTGTGGGAGGCGCTGTATCGGCAGCGGGTGGCTTCGGTGGACGAGATCACGACGTTTCCCGCGGCGTTGCGGGCGAAGCTGGCGGCGGCGGATACGGTGGGGCTGCCGGAGATTGTGCAGGCGGCGACCAGCGTCGATGGCACCGAGCGGTATCTGATGCGAATGGCCGATGGCGAGACCGTGGAGACGGTGTGGATGCCGGATGGCGATGGTGCCTCGGACGAAGAGAATACCGCGGAAGACCGCGTGGAGCGCACGCACAATCTGCGCAAGCCGGTGGACCCGCGCAACCAGGGTGCGTTGGCGGCGAAGGGGTTTCACCGGGCGACAATCTGCGTGAGCTCGCAGGTGGGGTGCGCGGTGAACTGCCAGTTTTGCCTGACGGCGAAGCTGGGCATCAAGCGGAACCTGACGGCGGGCGAGATTGCCGGGCAGGTGGCGGCGGTGTTGTCGCGGCACAAGATCCACGTCGGTAAGGACCGCATCAACCTGGTGTTTATGGGCATGGGCGAGCCGTTTTTGAACTACGACGCGTTTATGGATGCGGTGCGGCTGCTGGTGGAAGGAATGAACCTGCCGGAGTCGCGAATGACGGTGTCGACGAGCGGAATTGAGCCGGCGATTCGGCGGTTTGCGCAGGAAACGGTGCGGCCTCGGCTGGCGCTCTCGTTGAACGCCAGCAACGATACGGTGCGCGAGGCCGTGATGCCGATTACGAAGAAGTGGAAGATCGCCGACCTGCTGGCGGCGGTGCAGACGATTCCGCTGGGCAAGCGCGACTGGGTGACGTTTGAGTATGTGCTGCTGGGCGGGGTGAATGACCAGCCGGAGCATGCGCGCGAGGTCCTGGCGCTGCTCAAGGGGATCACGAGCAAGGTCAACCTGATTGTGTGGAATCCGGGGCCTGGCATTGCGTATACGCAGCCGGATGCGGCGGATGTGGACCGGTTTCAGAAGATGCTGATTGCGGGCGGGATTCCAACGTATATTCGGCGGCCGCGCGGGCGAGACATTTATGCGGCTTGTGGCCAGTTGAAGCGGACGGTTGAGAGTGCACCGACGCTCGTTACTCTGGCGGTTTAGGTTCGGAAAAGCGTACGCAAAGACGCTAAGTTGGCGCAAAGGACGCAAAGGGGGGATGGTGGCGACCTTTGCGCTTTTCTTTGCGTCTTTGCGTACGTTTTTAGCCGTTACGCATGCCGTTGAGGACGGAACCGACGATGCCGCCGACGACGCCGCCACCTACCTCTTGCGTGCGGGTTTCGCCGGGAAGGTATTCGCTGAGGGCGTGGGCAAGGTTGCTTATCGGCAGGGTTTGCAGCCAGATTCGGCCGGGGCCGGTGAGCGCGGCGAGGAAGAGGCCGTCGCCGCCGAAGATGAGGTTGCGGATGCCTGGGATGCGGGTGATCTGGAACGACACGCTGCTTTGAAAGGCGCCGACGTGGCCGGGGTGGACGCGGAGGGTTTCGCCGGGCTGCAGGTCGCGGACGACGAGTTCGCCGGAGAGTTCAAGCCAGGCAGTGCCCTGGCCGGTGAGTTTTTGCAACAGGAAACCCGCGCCGCCGAAGATGCCCGCGCCGAGCGACTGCTGAAAGCCCAGACCGATCTGTACGCCGGGGGTGCCGCACAGGAAGCCGTGGCGATGGATGTAGTACTCTTCACGGCCGGTGTGGAGCTCAATGGGGACGATATGGCCGGGAACCTTGGTGGCGAAGGCGATTTCGCCGGGGTAGCCAAGGGCCTGGTACTCCGTCATGAAGAGGGTGCCGCCGCCGGCCATGCGCTTGATGACGCCGAGAAAACCGCCGCCGCCGCCGAACTGGGTGTGGGTGGTCATGTTAATACTGGCGGACATCCAGCTGAGCTCACCGGCCTCGGCGTAGACGGATTCGCCGGGCTGGAGCAGGACTTCAAGGGCGGGCATGGTGGTGCCGTGGATCCGGGTTTGCATCGGGAACGCTCTCCGTGTGCGCGTGCACAGATTGACCATACGCCGTTGGATTGGGGTTGGTTCCGTGGCTTTGGAAAGGAAGGGCGAACGCGGCGGTGCGGCGGATGGTTGAGGCAGTGCCATTGCGGCGCGCCGGTTGTGGCGATACGCCGCGTTCGCTCATCGGCGCGTACAGGGGTGAAGGCGGTAGTCTGGGAAGCATGCGCATTGGCTACTTTGGCGGCACGTTTGACCCACCGCACCGGGCGCACCTTGCCGTGGCGGTGGCGGCGGCGCAGGCGTTTGCGCTGGACCGCGTGCTGCTGGCACCGACGGGCCGGCAACCCTTAAAGACAGATGAGCCGAAGGCCGCGTATGCCGACCGGCTGGCGATGGTGAAATTGCTGTGCGCGGCGGCGAGCGGAGCGGGGGTGCCGCTGGGCAGCCCGTTTGTGGCGGCGACGCCTGCAGGCATGCTGGAGGCGAGCGACCTGGACGCGCCGCACGCCGACGGATCGCCGAACTACACCGTGGACGCACTGGAGGCGCTGCACGCGCTGGAGCCCGGGGCCGAGCTGTTCTGCATTGTGGGGGCGGACAGCCTGCTGTCGCTGTCGCGCTGGAAGGATGCGAAGCGGCTGCTGGAGTTGGCGGAGTGGATTGCGGTGTCGCGGCCCGGGTTTGCGATGGACGACGCAACGATGCAGGAGTTTTCGGCGGAGCAGCGAGGCCGCATCCACCTGCTGGCGGACATGGATGATGACACGTCCGCGACGGATGTGCGCGAGCGCCTAGGGGTGGGCGTGTCGCCGGGCAGCCGGATCACGCCGGAGGTCATGCTGTACATCTCGCGAATGCGGCTGTACCACCCGGAGCGATAACGTCCGTCCTATTCCTGTACAGAGACGCGTGGCTGTTGTGTCCGGGCTGTGGCGTGACCGAAACGGTCCGACCTCTACTTGTCGTCTATAGACAGTGGAACCACGCTTTTCTTCGACAAGCGGAGTACCGAGGAATAGGTTTTAGGGAGGCGAGATTTTACCCGATCCAAGTAACAGCGCAATGGACTGTTCGGCACCTTCGCTTTGGCAAAAGGAGAGCAATGCAAACTGACGTGACTTATGGGACGGCTACGATCCCGGCAAGCGACTACGTTCCAGTGACGCTGCTTGATCGACTCATTGGTGACATGAACCGTAACGGCTACGGCATGATCCCGAACTATTTGGACCACACCGAACTGCAGCGGATGCGCACCTTTGTGGCGGACACGATGGAGTCGGCCGGAAATCGGTATGTCGGCTTCGTTGGCAAGGAGGCGGTCGCGGGGTCAGCCTTTGCCGATCTTTCTGAATCGCCGGACTTTGTGCAGTTGATGAAGAGCCTTTATGAGCGGGGCACCGGACGGGCCGCACCCAAGGCAGAGCTCTACCAGGTGCTGCGCTGCCTTGCCGGCGAAACCGGAAAGGCCCACTCGCTTATTTTTCACTTCGACTCGTATGTGGTCACGGCATTGATTCCGGTGGAAATCCCGGCTTCCGGCCAGTCTGGCGACCTGGTGATGCTGCGCCCGCGGCGCGGGGTACGCACGACCTACCTGGCGAATCTCGTGGACAAACTACTGCTGGATAACAAGGCGTCGCAGCGCCTGCTGGGCGTGCTGCATGGCAAAGGCCGCCTGCCTGCCACCAAGGTCAAGATGATTCCGGGCAATGCGTACTTCTTTTGGGGTTACCAGACTGCCCATGCGAATGAAGCGTGCGACCCGAAGTTCGTGCGCGCCACGGCCATTTATCACTTTGGCAACCCGCACAGCGAAAGCAAGTTCAAGGCGACCGTGCGCAAGCTGATTCCGCGCTAAGTGCGAAGACCCGCCAGCTGAGTTGCCGGCATGTAGATGTGAAAAGGTACGCCCGCTAATGATGCGAGTGTGCCTTTTTTGCTGCAGGCATCGAGCGGGTTGGCCCGTTCAGCTTGGAAGGGTCGAGCGGCGGGGGATACCGACGGCCTTTCCCTTTGCGCGCGGCTGCGTGTCGTGGTGACGCCGGGGTTTAGGTGCGGACAGCGGTGCGCAGGTGCAGGTCGCGGAGCTGGGTTTCCGTCGCGGCGCTGGGGGCTTGGCACATGAGGTCGACAGCCTTTGCGGTTTTGGGGAAGGCGATGACTTCACGCAGGCTGGTGCTGTCCGTCAGCAGCATGACGATACGGTCGAGGCCGAGGGCGATGCCGCCGTGCGGGGGCGTGCCGTAGTCGAGGGCTTCGAGGAAGAAACCAAAGCGGTCTTTTAGCTCCTCTTCCGACATGCCGAGTGTGCGGAAGATTTCCGCCTGCACTTCTTTCTGGTGGATGCGGATGGAGCCGGAGCCGAGTTCGAGACCGTTGAGCACGATGTCATAGGCCTGCGCGCGAACGGAGCCCTTGTCGTTATAGAGCGCGCCAGAGACGATGTCGGCCTCGTGCGGCGAGGTGAAGGGGTGATGCGCGGCGTCCCAGGTGCGCTTTTCTTCGTTGAACTCGTACATGGGAAAGTCAGTGACCCAGGTAAAACGGAAGTCTTCGGGCGTACCTTTTTTCACGAAGAGGCCGTGCTTGTCGGCGTATTTTTTCGCCAGCTCGAGGCGCAGGCCGCCGACACGCTTGGGGATCCACTGGCGGTCCTGGTTCCAGACGGGCGCCGTGCCGAGCTTGGGCGTGACGACGATGGCGAGGTCATTCGTCGTAAAGTTCTGGCCGTTGAAGTGGGCGGTGGTGGCGTTGAGGTGGGCGGCGATAGCCTCGGTAAGCGGCTGAAACGTCTCGTTGGTGCGCAGGCGGGCGAGGTCGAGCACGTCGAGCCCGCTATCGCCGAAGTAGGCGCGGATTTCGCTAAGAAGCGCCTTGCGTGCGGTGCCGCTGAGTTCGCCGACAGAGGGGATAACGAAGCCGAAGACGGGGAGCGCGGGTTCGATGCGCAGGGTTTCGCGCAGTTCCGGCGTCAGAACGTCGGTCAGGTCGGCCATGTGGGGCAGGCGCATGTCGGGCTTGTCGATGCCATACCTGCGGATGGCGTCGTCGTAGGTCATGCGCGGAAAGGGCGTGGCGATCTGCCGGCCGGCGGCAGCGAAGGCAGCCTGCACGAAGCGCTCGGCGACGCCAAAGATCTGCTCCTGTTGGGGGAAGGTCATCTCCAGATCGATCTGGGTGAAGTCAGGCTGGCGGTCGGCGCGCAGGTCTTCGTCGCGGAAGCAGCGGGCAATCTGAAAATAGCGGTCGAAGCCACCGATCATGAGCAGCTGCTTGAAGATCTGCGGGGACTGCGGCAGGGCGTAGAACTCGCCGGGATGGACACGCGAGGGGACGAGATAGTCGCGGGCGCCTTCAGGCGTGGATTTGGTGAGCATCGGGGTTTCGATTTCGAGGAAACCCTCGCTGGAAAGCTGGGTGCGGATTGCCTGCGCGACCTTGTGGCGGATGAGGAAGTTCTGCTGCATGGCCGGGCGACGCAGGTCGAGGTAGCGGTACTGCAGGCGCAGCTCCTCGTTAGCGATGGCGTCTTCCGCGGGAGAGAAGGGCGGCGTTTTGGCGTCGCTCAGCAGCAGGAGTTCCGTGGCGACGACTTCGATGTCACCGGTGGGGATGTTGGGGTTGGTAAGGCCTTCGCCGCGCAGGCGCACGGAGCCGATGGCGGCCATCACGAACTCCGGCCGGGCGGCCTCGGCCTTGAGCAGGGCGGCGCTGGACTGCGACTTGTCGACGACGATCTGGGTGATGCCGGAGCGATCGCGGAGGTCGAGAAAGATGAGGTCGCCGTGGTCGCGGCGGCGGTTAACCCAGCCCATGAGGGTGACGGAGGTGCCCGCGTTGGTTGCGCGAAGGTCGCCGCACATGTGCGTGCGCTGGTGCTGGCTGAGGAAGTCGAAAGTCACGATCTTTGTATTCTACGGGGGTTTAGCGGATAAGGTGGATGCGGCAGGGCAGATCGAGCGCGGCCCAGGCACGGTCTGCGGTGTAAACGTTGGCGTCGAGTTCCAGGGCGAGGGCCAGGCAGGCGCGGTCGCCGAGGGACAGGCCGTGCTGGTGGCACCGGAGGGCTTCGTGCCGAAGACTCCGGCCGGCATGAAGCCGGCAGTAGCGGCGCCGCTGCTGTGTGCGGGCGTGACGACGTATTCGCCGATGAAGCACTGGGGAGTGAAGGCCGGCAGCAGCTTGGGCTTTGGCGGACTGGGCGATATTGCGGCCGAAAGGGCGTTCGCCATGGGTGCTGCGGTCACGCTTTTTACGACCACTGAAGGAAAGTTCGCCGAGGTGGCGCGCATCGGTGCCAAGGGTGTAACGGAGAAGGACCCGAGGAAGGACTGGACCCGACGAATTCGCTGACGCGCAGCTTCGACTTCCTCCTGAGCACGGTGCCGCAGAAGCACGACCTGAATCCGTTTTTACCGCTGCTGAAGCGCAACGCCACGATGGTGGTGTGTGGCGACCTGGGGCCGCTCGAACCCATCAACAACATGCAGACCGCGGGTTACCGCAATCGCGTTGCAGGACCATTCATTGGAAGTACCGCCGAAACTCAAGAGGTTTTCGACTTTTGTGCAAAGTTTGGTCTGGCGCACGACATACAAGTGATCGATATCAAGGATATAAATGACGCGTATAAGGAAGTGGAGAAGGGTAAGGTCCGCTTCCGCTATGTGATCGACATGGCGACGCTGAAGGCAGAGAACGCCGCGTAGGCGAACCAACGGGGCTCTCCCCAAGAGAGACGGCCACCCACTTCGGTGGGTGGCTGAATACAGCTTCGATGAGCAGCAAAGAAGTCCATCGCTGCTAAGTCTTTAATTACGAATGTTCACTGTTCAGCAGACCTCAGCACATCAGACAGGGCATCTTTCGCGACCTTCTCTTGTTGGTTCGTCCCGAAGGTTTTCACGGTGTAAATGCCCTGCGCGGCTTCGTCTTCGCCGAGCAGGATGATGCGGTGGGCGATACGGTCGGCGGCTTCAAAGGATTTTTTGAGGCGGAAGGTGCCGTCACCGACTTCGACGGTGAGGCCGGCAGAGCGCAGATCTTTTGCGAGGGCGAGGGCGGCGGCGTTCTGCGCAGGGCTGAGCGGGGCGATGTAGGCATCGAGCTTGCCTGTCGGGGCCTTGTGTGGTTCGGCCTCTTCCAGCGCTTGCAGGGTGAGGATGAGGCGGTCTTCGCCGATGGCAAAGCCGATGCCGGGGGCGCGCGGGCCGCCGAGCATTTCGCTGAGGCCGTCGTAGCGGCCGCCGCCGAGCAGGGCATTTTGCGTGCCGAGGCCGAGGTCGACCGTGAATTCGAAGGTGGTGCGGGTGTAGTAGTCGAGGCCACGGACGAGGCGTGGGTTGATTGTGTACGGCACGGCGCAGGCATCGAGCGCGGCGAGCACCTGGGCTAAGTGGTCGCGGGAGGCGTCGTCGAGGTAGTCGGCTATTTTGGGCAGGGTGTCGATCAGGGCCTGGTCGGCTTCGTCCTTCGAGTCGAGCACGCGCAGGGGATTGGTTTCGGCGCGGCGCTGGTTGTCGGGGCACATCCGGTCCTTGATGGGGGCCAGCGCCTCGCGTAGCGCGGCGACATAACGGGGCCGGTCAGTGGCGGAACCGACGGAATTGAGCAGCAGCTTCCAGCCGCGAAAGTCGTTGTCGGCACTGGCGCGGGGAATGCCAAGCTCGTCGAGCAGGGCGGCGAGCATCTGCAGGATTTCCGCGTCGCGCAAGGGAGACTCCGCGCCGGAGGTTGCGGGGCCGATCACCTCCGCACCGATTTGGAAGAACTGGCGGTAGCGGCCTTTCTGCGGGCGTTCACGGCGGAACTGCGGGCCGATGTAGTACAGCTTCTGCAGCTGGCCGGTGTCGCCGAGCTTGTGCTCGATGTATGCACGAACAACGCCGGCGGTGTTTTCCGGACGAAGGGTGAGGGATTGCGGCTTCTCACTGGCGGCGCGGGCGCGGTCCTCCCACGTGTACATTTCCTTGGACACGATGTCGGTTTCTTCGCCGACGCCGCGGGCGAACAGCTCCGTCGCTTCGAGCACAGGGGTGCGGATTTCGCCGAAGTTGTAGCGGGCGAAGACCTCGCGAGCGGTGCGTTCGACGCGGTTCCAGAGGGCGGTTTCAGGGGGCAACAGGTCGCGTGTGCCGCGGACCGCTTTGATCGTGCTCATTGCTACCAGTGTACCGGGGCGGCGAACTTGCCGACTTCTGAATGATCTGCACGAAAAAGCGCTGCATCCCTCGAGGGAATGCGGCGCTTTGCGTGAAAGCACCGATTACGCAGTAACGGCTTCGGCACCCTTGTATTGAAGTCGTTCGGCATCCTGCCGTGAGCCATCCTGCGACGCCTTGTGACCGCTTTTGTACTGACGGTCGAGGGCATCGGCGGCGATCCAGCCAGACTGCATGACCATCGGCATGCCAGGGCCGGGATGTGCCGCGCCGCCGCAGAGGAACAGACCCTCGATGCCGCGCACCACGTTCGACGGCTTGAACGCGCCATTGAAGCGGCCGTGGCTGCTGAGACCGTAGATGGCACCGTTCAGCACGCGGTAGCGATCGTGGATGTCCTGCGGCGTGAGAGCGCGCTCAAAGACGATGCGGTCCTCAATGTCTTCCATGCCGGCGGTGCGCTTGAGCTTGTCGAGAATGACCTGGCGGTAGCCGGGGAACATCTGCCGCCAGTCGTGGTTGGGGCGCAGGTAGGGGGTGTGGACGAGGATGTACAGCGCATCGCCGCCGGGGGGTGCGGTTGCCGGTTCGGTGCCGCTCGTGCTGGCGATGTAGCAGGTGGGATCCGGTGCAGGAATGCCGAGGTTGTAGATGGCGTTGAACTCCTCGTGCGGATCGCGGCTGAAGACGAAATCGTGGTGCGCCAAGTGCTCGTACCGCTTGTTGAGACCGAGGTACAGCACAACGCCGGAGCAGGCGGGTTCATAGTTGCTCTTGCGGTCAAAGCTGGCGGTAGCCGCGGAACCTTCAAGCAGCTCACGATAGGTGCGCACGCTGTCTTCGTTGGAGACGATCGCGTCAAACTTAAACGTCTCGCCGGTTGCCATGGTGATACCGTCGGCGACGGGCAGGCCGCCCACGAGGCGGGTGTCAATCTTCGCAACATCCGCGCTGGTGTGGTACTTGACGCCAAGTTCGGTGCCCAGCTTGACCAGTGCCTCCGGCACGGCGCGGGTGCCGCCCATGGGGTACCAGATGCCCTGCTCCGTTTGCATGTGGCCGATGGCGCAAAGAATGGCGGGCGAGGCGTCGGGCGAGCTGCCGACGTACTGCACGAAGTGGTCGAGCATCTGCGCGGTGTTCGCGTCGGAGATGTACTCGCGGATGACACCGGAGACTGTCTTGCCGAGACGCATTTTCATCACGTCTTTGAGCACGGCGGGGTCGAACATGCCGCGCATTTCGAGCGTGTCCATCATGCTGCCGATGGGCTTCCAGAAGAAGAAGCGATCGCTGATGTGGTGTAGCTGTTCGGAAACGCCGATGAACTCGCGGTACTTGTCGCCCATGCCGGGGTGCTTTTCATTAAGTGAGCGCACCATGTCGTCGGTCTGATCCTTCAGGTCGAGCACGGTGCCATCTTCGAAAAAGCAACGCCACGAGGGGTCAAGCCGCACCATCTGGAGGTAGTCGTCGAGATTGCGGTCGGCTTCTGCGAAAATCTTGCGCAGCGTCGAGGGCTGGATGAGGATGGTTGGCCCCATGTCGAAGCGGAATCCATCTTCCTCCAGCACAGCCGCCTTGCCGCCGAGCCAGGCGTTCTTTTCAAATACTTCTACGTCGTAGCCGCGGGTGGCGAGAACCGCGGCGGACGAGAGGCCTGCGAGGCCGGAACCGATAACTGCTACACGCATGGCACTTGTCTCCTGTAAGGCACCGCCGGGGCGGGTGATTCAAAACGACAGCGACACCGGAAGTGCGTGCCTGAACGATGGCCCGCCATGCTATTGCACGGCGAGATCGCGATCCTGAAGGTGCGATTGATCAAACGACGAACCGGTAAAGTTCCACGCGGCCTTGACGCCGAGATCGTCGAGCAGCAGCTTGCTGGAGATGCGCGCCGACTCAAAAATAACCGGCAGGCCCGAACCTGGATGCGTGCCGCCCCCGGCAAGGTACACACCTTCGGTTTCTTCAAACCGGTTATGCGGTCGCAGGTGCAGCATCTGCCTAAGCGAGTGTGCCATGGAAAAGGTACTGCCCTTGTGCAGGGCGAACTCCGCCGCCCAATTGGCCGGGGTCAAGATGCGCTCGGTGCGGATGCGGCTGCGCACGTCGGGCATGCCGAGGTTGGCCATCTGGTTCAGTACGCGCTCGCGAAAGGCAGGCGCATCACGCTTCCAGTCGACGCCACCGCAAGCGTGGGTGACGGGCGCGAGCACGTAGAGTGAACTCATGCCCTTGGGCGCAAGCGTGCTGTCGCTGACGGAGGCATTCTGCACGTAGATGGACGGATCCTCAGAAAGCGAGTGCCCCTTCTCGATGTCGTACAGATTGCCCTTGTAGTCCTTTGCGAGATAGATGGTGTGGTGCGCTGCCTCGTCGTACACGCCATCAATGCCCATATAGAGCATGAAGGTGCTGCAGCTGTGGTCGGCACCGGCGATTTTATCGTCGGTCCAGCGCGAGCGCAGGTGCTTCGGAATCATGGCGCGCGCGGCCTCGGCAAACTCCGCGTTCATCACGACACTGTCTGCTGCGATGTGCCGCTGAGAGGTACGTACGCCTGTTGCCTTGCGGCCGCTGAAGCAGATCTCCTCAACGCCTTCATTCTTGAGGATTTCAACGCCCATGTCTTCGCAGATGCGCGCCATGGCACGGGTCACTGCGCCGCAACCGCCGATGGGGTGAAAGACGCCGTACTCATACTCCAGGAACGACAGAATGGAGAAAAGACCGGGGCAGCGGAAGGGTGACATGCCCAGATATTTGGATTGGAACGAGAAGCCCAGGCGGATGCGCTCGTCGGAAAAGTATTGCTTCAGCTCGTCGTCCAGCGATCGCCATGGCGCAAGAATCGGCAGCAGCTTCAGCATCTCCGGGTTGACGAGGTCACGCCAGCTCTCGAATGGCGACTCCAGGAACGGCAGAAATTTCTGCAGCTTGACGCGATTGTCGCGCATAAAGTTCTGGAAGTTTTTGGCGTCGGCCGGACACAGCTTGGCGATGGCGCGCTCCATGCCGGCGTGGTCTCCGGTCGCCAGAAGTTCGCCGCCCGTGCCAAAAATCAGCCGGTACTGCGGATCGAGCCGCTTCATGGGCACTTCGCGATCGAGGGAGTAGCCGGCCGCGGCAAAGATTTCGCTGAGCACGCGCGGGTACAGGAAAAAGGTCGGGCCGTAGTCGAACTTGAAGCCATCCTGCTCAAACGTGGAGGTACGGCCACCCACGTGATCGCGCTTTTCCACCACAGTAACCTGCACGCCCGAAGCGGCAAGAAGCATGGCACTTGCCAGCCCACCCGGGCCGGATCCTACGACGACGACACGCTTCTCTGCTGAAACCATTCATTCCTTCGATGCACGTGACATGTGGACGCTGCTGCTGGAAACGCCTTGACTGACGGAACTTGAACAAAGCCAGGTGCTTTGTACCACGCCGTTAAAAACTAACCGCCCGGATGCTTATTCGACTGTGATGCCTTGAAGACCAAGCATCGCTGCCTTTGCCTGCATGGCGCGCAGGCAGTGCCCGATATGATCGTCGACGGAAAGGCCAAGCAGGTCGGCACCGGCGACGATATCTTCGCGAAGAACGCCGCGGGCGAAGGCCTTGTCCTTCATTTTCTTGCGTACACCGGCAGTCTCCACGTCGTGAATGCTTTTCGACGGCTTGACCAGGGCGCACGCAGTCAGGAAGCCACTGAGCTCGTCGCAGGCGAACAGGGCGCGGTCCAGGTGGCTGTCGCGCGGCGTGTTCGTGTAGTCGGCATGGGCGAGGATAGCGTGGCGCACCGGCTCGGGCCACCCCTGCTCCACCAGCACCTTGTTGCCAACCCAAACGTGCTCGTCGAGCGAGGGGTGGCGGTCGTAATCGAAGTCGTGCAGCAGGCCTGCGAGGTGGTACGGGCGAACGAACGCGGCAGCCTCATCGCCAGTCAGGCCGAGCCGCGCGGCCTCACGCTCGCCGTAGTCTGCGGTACAGGTTTCCACGGCGAGCGCATGCTTCAGCAGGCTGGGCGAGGTGGTCCATTCCGTGAGCAGGGCCCAGGCACGGTCACGATCGTAGGGCGACGTGTCGGTCATGCCTTTGAGCATAAAACCTGATTGGCACCCGTGGTATCGCCGTCTTCGTCGAGTGCGCGGAGATCGGCCGGCGTGTCAATGTCGATCTCGCCCCCCGCCAAGGGAACAGCCAGCACGTCTTCCTGCTGCAACAGGTCGCGCGCGCCCCGGTCGCCGTGCAATTCCTGCAACGCGTGAAAGCTGAACTCTGGAAAAAGGGCCGGCACGCCGCGATGGCCCGCATAGGTCGACGCAACGACGTGGTCGCGGTGCGACAGCTCTACAAGCCGGCGCAGGTGCTCCGGCGTGACCAGAATCTGGTCGCAGGTCAGTACCAGCAGGTCATCCGCGCCGTTGCGCTCCGCCGCCGCTGCGCCAAGTGCGATGGAGTGGCCCATGCCGTCGGCCCACCCCTGGTTGAGCAGCACGCGCACACGCGGCTCAAGGGCGGACAGCACCTCGAAAATGGGCGAGTGGTTGGCGCCAAGCACGACGAACACCGGGTCGGCACCGGCTTCACGCGCGATGCGCACGGCACGTTCTACCAGCAACTCTCCCTGGTAGCGCAGGAGCTGCTTGGGCTGACCGAGCCGGGTGGAAGCGCCCGCGGCGAGAATAAGCGCGGCAAGCCGTCGATCGCTCAAGGCTGGACCTCCAGGCTTTGCGGTGCTGTGACTGCAGGAAACGGCGCAGTACCGAGATTGCCGTCGAGAGCGCACATCGGCAGATCCCGGGGCAGCGGGCCGAAGCGCTGCAGCAGATGCTCCGCTTCTGCAACGGACATGCGGGGACGCCGATGCGCCGCGTTCTGCAGCGTGGCCTGCACCTCTGCAGTGATGGCGAGCGCGATACTTTCCGGACCCTCGCCGCCCAGTTCCAGACCAATGGGGGCGCAGGTGCGCTCGAGCGCGGCGGCAAGCGGCACGTGCGCGTCTGCCGCCGCTTCGCGCAGCAGCAGGGCCGACCGGTGGCGCGCACCCAATAGGCCCAGGTAGCGCGGCGACACGGTAAGCAACTGCGTCAGCAACCGGCGATCCTGTTCAAAGGAGTGTGTCATCAGCACGACAGCATCGGCGGAGGTGACACCCGTCTCTGCCGCCGATGCGGCAAGCAGCACGTGGTGCGCCTGGGGAAACCGCTCCGGTCGGGTGTGCTGCGGCCGGCTGTCGGCCACCACAATCGTCCACCCGAGCTCCGCGGCGATGCGGGTGAGCGGGCGGGCGTCTTCGCCGGCACCGAAGATGACCAGGCGCTGGGCGGGCTGCAGATCCTCCACGAACACGGCTGCGGTTGCCGGTACGCGGCGCAGCGCCATGGAACGTAGATCGACGATGCTGTGCGTGCTGAGAGCCTGGCTGGCAAACAGCACGTCGCCTGCCGCATCAAGCACCATGCGCGCGAGCGGCGCGGCGGCTGCAGGCAACCGGGTCAGTACGCGGCGCATTTCACCAGCCAGCGTTGCCTCCAGCGCGGCAAGCAGGGCGTGTGCCTCGGCCGTTTCGGCGGACTCAAGCAGCAGATCGACCACGCCGCCGCAGCCAAGACCGAACGGAATCTCACTGGTGTCATCAAAGCCCGTGTCGTACCGCTGCATCACGGCGCCATCGCGCACCTGCCAGTGGGCGCGGCGCAGCAGGTCCGCCTCTAGGCAGCCGCCGGAGATGGAGCCGGCAAAGCGGCCGTCGGCAAGCGCGAGCAAGCGCGCACCGGCCTGGCGATACGACGAGCCGGCCGCGCTGACCAGCGTCACCAGCACACCGGCGTCGCCACCGCGCGCAAGTGCTGTAATCTCTCGTCGTTCCTTCACACTCATGGTGACCGTTGGATGCGCGAATGCGGCGGTCGATTCGCCCGGGAGGGCAACTTCAGTGCAGGCCGGCAGCCTGCATTGCGCGGGCGACGTCTAGACGCGGTACATCGTTTCATGCAGTCGGGACGTAATTTGGTAGCACTCGCAGGCAGCATGGATCAGGGCTTCGCGATTCAGAATCTTGACGCGGCCGCGTTTGTACTCAATAAAGCCCCTGCGTTGCAGCGCCCCAGCCACCATGGTGACGGTGGTACGGCGTGCCCCCAGCAGCTCCGCCAGAAATTCCTGCGTAAAGTTCAGTTCGAGGCTACCCACGCGGTCGCTTGCCATCAGCAGCCAACGCGCAAGCCGCTCTTCCGCCTCGTGCAGGCGATTGCAGCCGGCGATCTGCGATACGAGGTTTGCCTGCTCTTGCACGGACTCCAGCACACGCATGCGGATCTCGGGCACATTGTCGAAGAGGCGGCGCATGTCGGCCATAGGCAGCCGCAGGCCGGTACCATCCAGCTGCATCAGGCAGGTGGTGGGCACAGGATTTGGACCAAGTAGATGCAGCGCGCCGGAGACACCCTCCGCACCGAGTACGCTCACCTCGGCCGACTCGCCGTTGCGCATCACAGAGATGATGGACGCCATGCCGGAAGTGATGAAGTAGCACGACTCCGGCACAAGATGTGGCGCATGCAGAACGGTGCGCCGCGGCAGGACCACTGCGGTGGAGCGCGACACCAGCATTTCCCGTGCGGCAGGAGAAAGTACCGTGAGCAATTGGTTCTGTTGATCGCTGATGGTGCCGCCTTCGTTCAGCCGGGAACCGACCACCCTTGTCGATGGACAAATCACGTTCTGAGCAACTTCTGTGCTTTTACTGGAGCTAACTATAAACTTCCCGAAGAGACGTTACCGTCTGTTAAGTGACTTAATTGCAAGGGAGTAGCGTGTACGAAACGATGGTAATCGTTCCTGCTTAAACCCTCAACGGACCGTGCCAAAATACTGCGCCAGTAGTTCCGCACACACAAACGACGCGGGCGCGGGCGCGGTACGCTTTGGGATGGCTTTTCTCCTCGCCCCACCGCTGCTGCCCATGCTTGCGAAACGCATCGCCGACCTGCCCCCGGACGGAGCCTTTCAGTTTGAGCCGAAGTGGGACGGCTTTCGGACGATCGTGTTCCGCGACGGTGACGAGCTGCTGATCCAAAGTCGCGACGGCAAGCCGCTGGACCGATACTTTCCGGAACTGCGCGCGCCGCTGCTGGCCCAGTTGCCGCCGCGCTATGTGCTGGATGGCGAGATCGTCATGCCCCGCCCGGGTGCACACGGCACGGCGCTGGACTTCGACGCGCTGCAGCTGCGGGTACACCCAGCGGCCAGCCGCGTCAAGATGCTGAGCGAGACGACACCTGCATCGGTGGTGTTTTTCGACTGCATCGCGCTGGGCGAGCGCGACCTGCGCGACGTGCCGTTTGCCGAACGTCGGCGTGCGCTGGAGGCGGCGCTTGCCGATGTGGAGGCACCGCTGCACCTGACACCGGCTACCGAAGACCGCGCCGTCGCGGCCGACTGGTTCCGCCGCTTTGAGGGTGCGGGCCTCGATGGGCTCATCGCAAAGCCGCTCGCGGGCATCTACGCGCCGGACAAACGGACGCAGTTCAAGGTGAAGCACGAGCGGGAGTGCGACTGCGTGGTGGCCGGGTTTCGCTGGCACAAGAACGGCGGCGGCACGCTGATCGGGTCGCTGTTGCTGGGACTGTTCGACGATGCGGGTACGCTGCAGCACGTGGGCGTATGCGCAAGCTTTACGGCAGCAAAGCGGGAGGAGCTGGTGGAGTTCCTCGCCCCCTATCGCGAGGACGCGCTGCGCGATCATCCGTGGGCGCACTGGTCCGGGTCCGACCAGCCGACAGCCGGCAACGATCGCATGCCTGGTGCAAAGAGTCGATGGAATAGCACCAAGGACCTGAGCTGGCAGCCGCTGCGGCCGGAGCTGGTGGTGGAGGTCGCATACGAGCACATGCAGGGCAACCGGTTTCGCCACCTGGCGCACTTCCGCCGGTGGCGCACGGACAAACCACCGGCCGCCTGCACCTATGCGCAGCTTGAAGTGGTGCCACCGCAGGAATTGATGGACCTGTTCGCCTGAGGTATTTCTTCACGCCGCCTTGGCAAGCCCCGCCCTGTCGTCCTGCGGCAGAAAGATCGTGAAAACGGTACCACTGCGGCCCGTCCGCTGGCTGCTGCGGACGCGCAGCGCACCACCGTGCCGGCTTAGGATTTCCTGGGTAATCCACAATCCGAGCCCGGTGCCACCGACCCCCTTGGTGGTGAAAAAGGCGTCGAAGATTTGCTCCAGCGTTTCTTTTGACATGCCGTGGCCGTTGTCTGCGATGGTGACGTGCAGGCCCCACCGGCCGGAGTTCCACTGGTATCCCTCGCGGGTGCGCACCAGCAAACGGCCGCCGGGCGCACTTGCGTCGATGGCATTGCTGATCAGGTTCGCGAGCACCTGACGCACCTCGCCCTCGAAGCAGACGACGGGTTGGCGCGCCCGGTCCCGCCGCTCCACCACCACGCGGGCCTTGTTCACCCGGCTCTGCAACATGGTCAGCAATCCCAGGATCATGGTGGGTATGCAGGCCTCCTGCGCACGGGTGGGCTGGCGATGAAAGCGCAGGGTTTGGTTCACGATTTCAGAAACCCGTTGAAGCTCTTGCTGGGCGAGCGCGATCAACTGGTGATGCTCTGCGATCTCTTCGCTGACGCTGGCAAGATACAGCAGGTTGGTGACCGATGCCATGGGGTTGTTAATCTCGTGCGCAATGCTGGTGATCAACCGGCCGACCGTGGCCACCTTCTCGCTGCGGATGAGATTTTCTTCTGCCTGCTTGCGGTCCGTAATGTCCATGTTCATGCCCACCACGCGCGTGGGGACGCCATCGGGACCGAAGACGGCCTGACCGAACGCCAACAGCCAGTGGAGTGAGCCATCCGGCCACCACACGCGAAACTCCGAACGGTACTCGCCTTTGCCGTCGACCAGAGGCCGATGGGCGTGAACAGCCTCTTCCACATCGTCGGCATGCAGGAGTGCCGTGATTTGCGCGAGCGTTCGCACCTCCGACGCGGGTCTGCCGTACACCCACTCCGAACCGCCGCTCCAGACAAATTCATTGGTGGCCAGATCCCAGTCCCAGGATGCGATTTTGCCGGCAAGCTGCGACAGGCGCAGCCGCTCCGCCGTCTGCTGCAGCGTGTCCTGCTCAGACTGCAGCTTCTGATCCGCGATCTGCTGCTGTTGCAGCATGGAACGCCGCTGCTCCAGCAGGGTAACGACTTGGCGCGCAAGTGCCTGCAGCGCGGCAAGCTGGCGGTCACCAATGACCCGGCATTCGCCTCGAACACACAGACAGCACCCAACACGTGGCCCCTGCTGTCGGTGATGGGCGCGCCGACGTAGCAGCGGATGTGGGGATCACCCTGCACGAAGGGGTGATCGGCAAATCGCGCATCTTCGCCGGTATCGGAAACGACAAGGGGTACGCCGGTCGCGAGCACATGCGCGCAAAAGCTGAAGTTCCGCGGAGCCTCCGCCGCGGGGATGCCGACGGATGCCTTGGACCACTGACGATCTTCAGCAATAAAGTTGACCTGAGCGCAACGCGTTCCACAGATCAGTGCTGCCAATTCGGCAATATCGTTGAATCCCTGCTCCGGGAAAGAATCAAGAATGTCAAAGTCCCGCAGTGAGGCGAGACGGTCAAGCTCTTGTTGGGATGAAAGTATCGTAGAGGTCACGGCGGAAGTGTTCCACAGACAACATAAGGGTGCCACAAAGAAATAACCCCATCGCGCATGCACTTTCCCAAAACAGGCAAGCTGAGCGAGCAGGCCGTGGTACACCTGCTCCCTGACGCGAAAGACACAGCAAAAGATCAACGGCGGATGCGCAGGGCGAGCTGCACCACGCGCGGGTCGGTGGTGGTGGCGGTGATGCTGCCGAAGGCCGCCGCGCCAAACGATCCGTTCGGTTGGGCGAAGGCGGGTGTGTTGGTGATGTTGAACAGCTCGGTGCGCAGCTCTGCATCCCACTTTTCTGCAAAGGCCGTGTGCTTGACCAGTGCGAAATCCAGATCGCGGAAGGCCGAGCCGCGCACCGGGTTGCGCGACGCGGAGCCGAACGTGAACTGCGGCGCGGTAGAGAATGCCGCCGTGTTGAAGAAGCGCGCGGGCGTGCGGTCCGCCGGTGCAAGCGTCGGGTTGGCGATCAGGTTGGGCCGCTGCAGCGCCACACCCAGCGCACTGTTGTTGTTCGTCGCCTGGGTCACCGTTACGGGCATGCCGCTCTGCATGGTATAAATCGTGTTCGCCGACCAGCCGCCGAGCAGCACCGTGGCGATGCCGTGGCCGCGGAAGTTCGCAAAGTTGTAGGTCGAGGCGAAGCTCAGCACGTTGGGCATGTCGCCGTTCGAGCTGTCGCGTTCCAGCAGCGGGCGATAGGTGTCCGCCGCGATGAGCGAGCTGCTATTGGGCGAAGACAACACGGTCGAGGAAAAGACCGACGACGCATCATCGATCAGCTTCGAATGCGTATACGCGAACAGCAGGTAAAGCCCACGCGTGACGCGCTGCTCCACCTTGGCCTCGATGGCGTTGTAGTTCGTCTGGCCGGTGTTGTTGCGGTACGCAGCGACGTTTTGGAAGCGCGGAAACGGCTTGAGCAGTTGCGCATTCGTAATGGTGCGGCGGCCGAGCGGGCTGCTGACGGGGATCTGGCCGTAGTACGGGTTCGCGACGGTGTTCAGCAGCGTGGAGCCGGGCTGCAGGCCGGTGGCGATCTGCGCCGCGGTCAACTGGTTCAGGTTGCGGTCGGGGATGCCGACGTGGACGATGTGCGAGCCGACGTATGCCACGTCGAAGGTCAGATTATTGGTGAGCTGGCGTTCAAAGGCGAGATTCCACTGCTGGCTGTAGCCCGATCCAGCCTGCCGGTTGACGGTGTACACGCTCTGGCCCAGGCCGGCGTTTGCATCCAGCGTCATGGGCGAGACGCTTGGGCCGTTGCGCAGGGTGAAGGCGGCGTTCACGTTGTCCAACGTGGGCTGCTGTACGTTCTGGATGAACGGGTACTGCGGCGTTGTGAACGGCGTCGTGATGCCGCTTTGGTCGATGAACACGATGCCGTATCCGGCGCGGATGACACTCTTGCGATCGACCGAGTACGCCAGCCCGAAGCGCGGTGCGACGTTGCCGTAGTGCAGCTCACGCGCGCTGCGGCTATTGCCGTTCACGCCCAGGTAGTCCAGCTGCTGAGTGGTGGTGTTGAAGATGGCGCCCTGGTTGTGCGTTTCCGTGCTGGGCAGGTGTAGCGACCAGCGCAGGCCGATGTTCAGCGTCAGGTTCTGCGAGGCGCGCCAGTCATCCTGCCCGAAGATTTCGTAGATGTAGTCGCGCGGGCGGATCGTGCGCTGCTGCAAATCGATGGAGAACGTGTCGACCTGGCCGAGAAGGAAGCTGGCGAAGCTGTTGCCGCCCGTCGACGCGGTGCTGGTGCCGGCGGCGGCCTGCGTGTCCGTGCCGGTGACGGTGAAGGCGAACGAGCCCGTCGGGTTGGGCGGGGAGATGGCGTTCAGCTCGTAGCGCCGCGCGTCCACGCCGACCTTGAGGCTGTGCGCGCCGCGCGTGTAGATGATGTTGTCGACCAGTTCGCCGACGCTGGTCTGGTAGCGCGCGTTGGTGCTGGCGGCGGGGCCAAGCTGCTGGAAGCCGGTGAAGGTGAACAGCGGCAGCGCGTTGTTGAATGACGCATTCGTCGGGATGCCGGGGATGCCGAGCGCGGCCGACGTGGTGTTGCCGAGCGTGGTGCCCACCTGCGTGTTGCCGCGGCGCGTGTAGCCCAGGCGAAACTCGTTGGCAAGCCGCGGCGTAAAGACGTGCGTCTCGTTGAACACGGCCTGCTGGCCCAGAATATTGGTAAGACCGGTGACCGAACCGGTGCCGATGACTGAGCCGGTAATGGCACCGGATCCATCCGCGAACGGCGTCGCCGGCTGCTCCACTTCGCTGTAGTAGCTGTAGCGGGCAAAGGCGCGGTCATGCTCGCCGCGCGCGCCGTCCACGCGGAAGTCGAACTGGTTCTGGTGGTCGTCGTCGTTGGCCGTGCGGGTGTAATTGTTCGCCGTGCCCGCGAGATTTGGCACCGGGATACGCGCGAGCAGCGCCAGGGCGACGGGGTCGAACCGGTTGGGATTGATGGTGTTGTTTGTGAAGCGCGTGCGCACGTTGCGACCGTTGACTGTTTGCGTGGTCGCTGGGTCGTAGATGTTGCTCGTGCCGAAGTTGCCGGCGCGCTGGGCTATGGTTGGAACCGTCGAAATTCGAGTGACGCCTATGCGCTGCTTGATGCCCTGGTAGTCCGTGAAGACGAACAGCTTGTCGCGCAACACCGGACCGCCAAGCGTTGCGCCGTACAGGTTGCGGCGGTACTCCGGCTTGGCGCCGGTGCGGGCGAAGTAGTTGCGCGTGTTCAGGTCTTCGTTGCGGAAGAACTCGTACAGGCTGCCGTGAACGTCGTTCGACCCGCCGCGTGTCGCGACGTTCACCACGCCGCCGTTGAAGCGGCCGTACTCGGCAGGCACGTTGTTCGCCGCAATGGTGAACTCTGCGATGTCGTCCACGATGGGGAAAAACGCGACCTGGCCGGGCTCCGGCTGCAGTGCGCTGATGCCGTCGAACAGGTACTCGTTGGTGCGCGGGCGTCCGCCGTTGATGCGCGGCAGAAGCGTGCCTGGCGGCAGCTCCACACCTGGCGCAAGCTGCGCCAGCTGAATGAAGTTGCGCGCATTCAGCGGCAGCGCGATGACGGTGCGCCCGGCGATGGTCGTCTGAATGTCGGAGGTGCTGTTCTGCAGAGGCGGCGCATCCGCGGTCACCGATACCATCTCGCTGGAGGCACCGGCGGTCAGCGCGATATCGAGCCCGACGGTCTGGCCGGTCGTCACGATGATGCCATTGCGCTCGGTATGCGCAAAGCCCGCACCGTCGACCGCAAGCGTGTAGCGGCTGGAGGTCAGATTCGGGAAATCGTAGGTGCCGGCAGAGGTGGTGGTCGCGGTCTGGCGCACGCCGGTGTTGCTGTCCGTCAACACAACGATGGCGCCCGTAATGGTCGCGCGGGAAACATCGGTAATGCGGCCCTTAAGGTCGCCCAGGACCTGGGCATGCCCGACGGCAGACAGGGCGAGGCAGGCAACGGCCGCCGCAGCGCCGCGGAGCATAGATTTCGAGTAAGCCATGCTACGACTTTAGACGATTCAATCCGCAGGGGCAATGCACTGCGGGGTCGTTGCAGCAGGCAGCTCGTTCTATTTGAAATGGATTAGCCGTCGATTCGCTCGATCATCACATCGGTGCTCTTGATGAGCGCGGCAGCGGAGTCGCCCTTCTTCAGGTTCAGCTCGCGCGCCGCATCGGCGGTAATGATGCTGGTGATTTCGCCCTCTTCAATGGCCAGCACAATCTGCGCCAGCAGACCCTCGATGCGCACGGACACCACTTTGCCGGCAATCTGGTTGCGTCCGCTCACGCGACGAAACCGTTCGCGCGATTCCGCTTCCGGCTTTGCCTTGTCCTTTGCGAGAAACGGCTTGAGCGCCGATGCGGCGATGCGGTGATGGCCGCCGACGGTGGGCACCGATTTGATCTTGCCCGCGAGAATCCATTGCTTGATGGTGGGGTAGCTGACGCCGAGCATGCGCGCGGCCTCGCGAGGGGTAAGCATGGGAGTGGGAGCCATGGCTCTATTCTGCCCGTGCGCCTGCAGATTCAACGAATGGCGCACCCATGTCCGCCAGCAGGGAGGCGCGCACCAGGCGGATATGCTCGCGCGTGACGGCGCAGGCAGTGGCGCGGTCTTCGGCCGCAAGGGCCTCGCACAGCCGGTGGTGTGAGCTTGGCGTGTCGGGCGAGGTCAGCCGATAAGTCTGGCAACGGCACAGCCACAGCTTGTTCTGGATATTGCTGTGCACGCGCACCAGTTCCGCATTGCCGGTCGCCTCGACGATGGCGGCGTGGAAGCGAATATCTTCCTCGATGTACTCCTGCTTGCGATCGGCCTCAAGCGCAGCCACGGTGAAGGCAACGCTGGCGCGCAGGTGCGCAATGAATGCAGGTGTAATGCGCGCGTGCTCCGCGGCGAATACCTCCAGCACCTCACGTAATTCGTATAGATCCGCAACCTCGTTTGCCTCAAAGCGCCGCAGGTAGGCGCCGCGTCGGGCCTCGATCCGCAGGAAGCCTTCGCTCTGCAGGGTATTCAGTGCCTCACGCACCGGCGACTTGCTGATGCCGAGCTGCTGCGCAAAAAAATCTTCGGTAAAGCGCGAATCGGGGGAGAAATTACCGCTCAGGATGTGGCGCTTGATTGCCTCATGTGCCTGCTCGGTCAGGTTGGCGGCGGTTTCTTTGTGCGTCGGCAGAACGGCCTCTAGCGGCATCGTGCAGATCACTTTCTTCGGCCGCCACTTAGCTGGGCGTACCTAGCGCGTTCGTTTCGATGTTACTGCAAAGTGACCTTTGGCGACGGAGAAGTTACAGGATGGTGGCAGAGTAGCCGCAAGCAGTCGCGGGCAATGTGCCGTAGCATGAGCAGCATCCGCGTTTTGAAGGAGTTCCGCCCATGCGTTCGACCGCCCGTGTCTCCGCTTCCCTGCTCGCTGCCGTTTTCATGGCGATTGCACCCTGCGCAAGGGTACGCGCTCAGAAAACTGCAACGGTTCCGGACTTTGCCGCCACTGGAAAACCACTGGCGGTACAGCCCGTGGACCAGGAGATTGCGGCGGCACTGCGTAACGTGTCCGCCGATGCCATTCGCGCTAACATCACGCGACTGGTGGCCTTCCGTAATCGCTCGACCATCTCATCAACCGAGACCGACCTCCCCCCGGGAACAGGCGTGCTTGCCGCGGCCGACTACATCCAGGCACAATTTGAGAAGATCAGCGCGGCCTGCGGTGGCTGCCTTGAGGTAAAGGTTGACGCCTTCATCGAACCAGCAGGAACCGGCCCGCGTGCGCGCATTACGAAGCCCACGCCGCTGCGCAACGTGTACGCCATCCTGCGCGGCACCGACCCAGTCGCGAGCAAGCGCATGTACCTGGTCACGGGTCACTACGACACACGCGTGACCGACGTCTTCAACACGCACGACGAGGCACCCGGTGCGAACGATGACAGCAGCGGCACCGCCGTCAGCATGGAGTCCGCGCGCGTGCTGAGCAAGCTGAAGTTTCCCGCGACCCTGGTCTTCGTCGCCGTAGCCGGCGAGGAACAGGGACTGAATGGATCGCACCACCTAGCCCAGTTGGCGAAGCAGCAGGGCTGGCAACTGGAAGGCGTGCTGAACAACGACATCGTCGGCGGCGACACCACGCCAGGCGACACGCTGCAGGACAAGACGCGCGTGCGCGTCTTCAGCCAGGGCGTGCTGCCGACGACGGTCGAACAGGCGCGGCAGATGCTGACATTAGGCCTGGACAACGACACGACATCGCGCGAGCTTGCGCGCTCGGTGCTGGATACCGCGCGCACTTACTTCCCCGCCACGACACGGATAAGTGCCCCCATTAAGCCGGTCATGGAGTTACGGCTCGACCGCTTCCTGCGCGGCGGCGATCATAAGTCGTTCTCCGATGAAGGCTTTCCTGCCGTGCGCTTTAGCGAGTGGCGCGAGAACTTCAATCACCAGCACCAGAACCTGCGCACGGAAAACGGTATTGAGTATGGCGACTTACTCAAGTTTGATGACTTCACTTACATCGCCAACGTCGCGCGGGTGAACATGGCGACGCTGGCAACGCTAGCGAAGTCTCCGGGCGAACCGCACAACGTGCGCGTGGTCACAACGAGTCTCGACAACAACAGTACCCTCAAGTGGGATGCGCCAACCGCGTTCACCGGGACCGTACGCTACGAGGTGCTTTGGCGGGAAACCGCGGTCAACGACTGGCAATATGCAGCCGATGCCGTGCGCTACCCGGCAACCGGAAAGGATGCATCCCCCATGGCAGTCACGCTGCCGGTGTCGAAAGACAACGTCTTTTTCGGCGTGCGTGCGTGCGATGCGGCAGGCCACTGCAGTGCCGCGGTTACGCCGTTACCGGAGCGCCCATAAGTCCACGACGTACACGCGGACCGGATCTGTCGCACTTATAGCGGACTGAGTCTGTCGTACTTATGCCCGACTCAAGCTATCGCAATTTACGCCGAAGATGAAAGGAAATACATTGGAACAGAAAAGAGGAGACGTGCAACAGCACCGCGAATTTCGCGCTCTTACTTGTCGACGGAGGATACAACGATGCAGGCAATTCACGATGGGCAGTGCGGTTTGTGCGGACACTTTGGAGAGAACCACGGCAAGACTGATGTGCTGGTCAGCATCACCACCAGCAAGCAGGCAGACGTGGTCATGATTGACGAATGCGGCCACCCGCGCCTCTCCGGGCTTCACCTCAAGGTGACCCCGATCAGCGGCTGCGATGGGTTCGTTCCGTCTCTCGCGGCGTAACGATTTCGGCAGATGTTGCAGCTTCGCCGTATGAGGGTGCGGCGAAGTGAAAGAGGGATACGCCCAGCACGTATCCCTCTTTGTTGGTATCGATCGTACATCTACTCGTATCTACGGAAGCTCACGAAAGCTGCCGGTCGATCCGCTGGGACAAAGGCGCTGCAGTGGGCAGCGGCTGCACTGCGGGTGCTGCGGCGTGCAGCGGCGCTGGCCGAGAGTTTTGACCAGCTGGTGATCGTCGTCCATCCTGACGGCATCCCATGCGGCCGGTGCAATCGTCATCAGGATTGTTTCCACTTGCTTGGCAGTGCTCTTGGACGGTGCAAACCCAAGCCGGGTCGACACCCGCTGGTGATGCCCGTCCACGGAAAGCACCCGACGCCGCAGCGACGAGAAATTGACCACCGCCGCACTCACCTGCGAACCGATGCCGGGAAACTGCTCGAGCCAAGACCGAATCTTTTCCGTGCGATACCCCGCCAAGAACTGCAGCGACAAGGCGCCGGTGCGCGCCGTGATCTGCTCCAGCGTGGCTTTAAGCTGCGGTGCCTTGCGGTCGGCAAAGGTTGCAAGCGCGATCGTCTCTTCAATCTCCGCGACCGGCGCATCGCGTAGCCGGTCCCAGCACACGGCATCCCAGCTGTTCGGCCCCGCCGGCCATCCGTCGTACCGCTCACGCAACGCACGCAGGTTGGCGTGGCTCTCCGGCGTCTTCGTCCGCGCACTGCACAGTGAATAGATAAGCTGCGTCAGCGGGTCCCACACCTCGCGCGGCGCGGGTTGGCCGTAGGCCTCCAGCAGCAGGTCATGCACCAGCGCGAGGCGATCCGTTTCGGCCGTCGACAGGGCGTCGGCAGCAGCGGGCGCCGAGGCCTCAGCGAAGAGTGTGGCCTGCGAGTTCAGGGGCACGGCCTGGGGTGTGGTCGGAGACACATGCGTTGGACGCACAATCTTTGACCGCTGTCGACATGGATCCGAGCGTGCGTTCGAAAAACGCAAGCGCCATCGCGGTGACCTTGCCATGCACGCCGTCGCGATCGACACCCGGGGCATCCGCGCAGTACTGCGGCAGCATCTGCGCACCCTCCGGTGTGCACGTGTCCAAGAAGCTGTAATGCCCGACGCCGGGCAGCATCGCCACCCTCGCCGTCGGCAGCCAAGCCGCAAACTGCTCGGCATTCGCGGCAGGCACGGCCAGCGTGTCGGCGGTGCCCGCGACCATGGTCAGCGGAATTGTCACGTAGTCAAAGCTCGAGCGATGAAACGCCTGCCCGGCCGCGGGCGCAAGGGCAAACACCGAACGAATGCGCGCATCGCGAAACGAGTCGCCGCTGCGCGCCAGCGACGCCGCGCTGCTCTGGTGGACGGCGGCCAGCATGGCCGTCGCGTCGCCCATTACCCCGCCCATCGACGGCACGCGGCAGGTCTGCTCCGCCGGGTGTGCCGTGCAAAAGTCGAGAAACGCCTGCTGGTCGATGCGCGCACCGGCCAGCGCCAGCACCGTTTCGCCGCCAATGGAGTACCCCAGCGCGCCGATGCGTGCGGGGTCCACGCGCGAGCCCCACGCCTTGTCCGCGAGCAACGCATCCAGTGCGTCGGAAACGTCAAGTGCCCGCTCACCCCACAGCAGAAAACCTTCCGGCGTGTACGGTTCCAGCGCGTTGTTGCCAGGGTGATTCACCGCGAGCACCAGGTAACCGTGGCGGGCAAGCTCCGGCGCCAGCCAGCCGAACTGGTCGGCCGTCCCGCCCAGGCCATGACTCATGACGACGAGCGGCAGGTGCGCCGCGGACCGCTCGGGTGCGGCGTCGCGTGCCGCCCGGCCGGCCTGGAACAACGCCGGAAGGCCGGCAATGCCAAAGGCCTGCGGCGTCTCCGGCGTTTGCAGCGACACCGGGTACCACAGCATGCAGCGCAGGCCCTGCAACGGTGCACCACGCCAGTTTCGGCTTTCGGTGGGGTGCACCGTCCACTCCGTCACACCGGCATGGAACCGTTGCGCCGACGCTGCGAGCGGCAGCATGACGACAGCAAGCAGAAACAGAAGCAGACGACGCATCGCCCTCAGTTTATCGAAGGCCCGACCCACCGGATACCGGAAGAAACTTCCGCCTCATGACGAAGATCACAACGATGTCGAGCGAAAGCGTCCAACCACCCCGAAGCGGCAGACAACTGCCGACCCCGAGGTGTGACGAAAACCGAAACGCCGGAGCCTACAGTGCCTCCAACCGCACGCCGCCGCTGCCGGTGTTCACGCGGATGGTCGCGCCGCCGCCGTTCAGGGTGCCGTTCAACTCATGCCGGTCGGCCACGTCGCCCTGACCGGTCACCGGCAGGTCCGTGTGGATGCCGCCGCTACCGGTGGATAGCCGCACATTCGCATGTGCCTTGCGATCGAGCCGCAGCGTCACGGAGCCGGAGCCGCTGGTGATGGCCGCGCCGTCCCGTAGGGCATCCGCGCCGCCGCCGGCTTCCAGGTCCAGCGCGCCGTTGCCGGTGTGGGCCTCTAACCGGGTAAAGCGGCCGGTCAGGTGGATGGACCCGTTGCCTGTGCTGGCGTTCAAGGCGCCCGTAAGGTCATTGCCGCTCACGGAGCCGTTGCCGCTGTGCAGTTTCACTTGGCCGCCCACGTCATTAATGGAGATGCTGCCGTTGCCGGTATTCAAGTTGACGTCGCCCCGTACGCCAGCCAAAGTCAGGCCTCCGTTGCCGCTGTGCAGATCCAGTGCAGCTTCCTGCGGCACCTCCACCGTCATCTCCGGCCCCTTGCCGCCGCCCCAGTGCCAATCATGACTCTCGTTCTGCTTCAGCACAAACCGCACATGGTTGCCGCTCTGCTCCTCTTCAATGCGAAAGCGCGAGCGGTCGGCGTCATTCATTTCCAGGTGCACGTGTATGTCTTTGCAGCCGCCACAACTGCGCGTCTTGATGGAGCCGTTGCCGATCTCCGCCTGCAACTCCGCTCGGCCCTGCACTGGGTAATGCTTGTCAACTGTCTGCGGCACTTCAGCAACGGCACACGCCGTCACGAACAGGCATGAGAGCACAACTGGAAATGAACGGCGCATCGGCAACATCCTCCACTGCACGGTACGCGGAGCAGTGGACCGCGGTTCCGTTCCCTGGAAAATAAAAGGGAGGTGAACCAGATGGCCCACCTCCCTCGATACGCTTTGCTGACCCGGCCTAGTATTCCTTGACGCCGTCCACAAACGCCTTCAGCTTGCGGCTGCGGCTGGGATGGCGCAACTTGCGGAGGGCTTTCGCTTCGATCTGCCGGATGCGCTCACGCGTCACCTGAAAGCTCTGGCCCACCTCTTCCAGCGTGTGCTCGGAGCCGTCTTCCAGGCCGAAGCGCATCTTGATCACGCGCTCTTCCCGCGGAGTGAGCGTGCGCAGCACCTGCGACGTGTACTCCTTCAGGTTGACCGAGATCACGGCGTCGGACGGGCTGACAGCCATGCGATCTTCGATAAAGTCGCCCAGGTGCGAGTCTTCTTCCTCACCGATCGGCGTCTCGAGCGAGATGGGCTCCTGCGCGATCTTCAGTACCTTGCGCACCTTGGCCACCGGAATGTCCATGCGCTTGGCGATCTCTTCGCTCGACGGCTCGCGGCCGAGTTCCTGCACCAGTTGCCGACTGGTCCGAATGAGCTTATTGATTGTCTCGATCATGTGCACCGGGATGCGGATGGTGCGTGCCTGGTCGGCAATGGCGCGGGTAATCGCCTGGCGAATCCACCACGTGGCATACGTAGAGAACTTGTAGCCGCGGCGATACTCGAACTTGTCGACCGCCTTCATCAGGCCGATGTTGCCTTCCTGGATCAGGTCGAGGAACTGCAGACCGCGGTTGGTGTACTTCTTCGCGATCGACACCACCAGGCGCAGGTTGGCTTCAATCAGCTCGCGCTTCGCCTTCTCGGCGTCCATGTCGCCCTGGATCATTTCGCGCTGAGTCTGCTTCAGCTCGACGACGGAGATGCCGGCCTCGCCCTCCAGGCGCTCCAGGTCGGTACGGCAGTTCTTCTGCTGGCGGCGATACTCCTTCTTCAGCTCTTCCGACCGCGACGCCTCGAACTTGTTGTCGAGCGACTTAATCTGACGCTCGAGCGTGCGCATGCCGTCGACGGTCTTGTTGACCTTGTCCAGCAGCCGCTTCTTCTCGCCGTTGGTGTACTTCAGCTCGCGCACGATGCGCGTGACGAAGACCATCTCGCGGCCGACGGCCCATCGCAGCTTGCGCTCTTCCTTCTTGGTCTTAGCCTTGCCGGTTTCCAGTTTTTCGCGGCCTTCCAGCGCCTTTGCCTGGTGGCCTGCGAGGATGTCGATACGCTTGACGGTCTGCTTCACGCGGCTGGTCACGACGTCTTCGGTGAGTTCTTCCTCGTCGAAGGTCACGACTTCCTTCACGTTGCGCACGCCGCGCTTCAGGTCTTCGCCCAACGCCATGATCTCGCGGATCACGATGGATGAGCGCGAGATCGCCTTCATCACGCGCAACTGTCCGCGCTCGATGCGCTTGGCGATTTCGACCTCGCCTTCACGCGTCAGCAGCGGCACGGTGCCCATTTCGCGCAGGTACATGCGGACGGGATCGTTCGTTTTTTCCAGTTGCCCCGGTGTCAGGTCCAACTCGACGTCGTCGGACTCTTCGGATTCCTCCCCGAACTTGTCGCGGCCGCCGCGACCGCCCTCGTCCTCCGAGTTCAGCACGTCGATGCCCTGGGTATTAACCGCCATCAGCAGGTCGTCCAGTTCATCCGCGCTGGTGATGCCTTCCGGGATGAGGTCGTTCACCTCGCCGTACGTGAGGTATCCCTTTTCCTTGCCGGTGTCGATCATCCGGTCTACGTCTTCTTCGTACTTATCGATTTCTTCAGCAGCCATGGGGCACTCCAAAAACTAAGGATTTGCTGCAGGATGCGGCGCACCAGGTTGCAGGTGCAGACACGTAGCCTGCTGCGGGGTTCAAAAATGTGTTCACAAGGCCGAAGGAAGCATCGTGCGGCTCTAAAGTCCGCGGCGCAAGGTAACCGGCCGTATCAGGACCGAACCATCTGGGCGCACTTCTTCAGCGTTGTGTAGAATAGCACACTTTATAGACGCTCAACATCAGGAAAAGATGCGTCGACCCCTTGCCAAAGTCTTGGCATGTGGCTTTGCCGCCGGCCACCTCATCCGTGATACTCGTCTTCATACCACCATGAGCCTTCGCCGACTTCTCCAGATCCTGCTCACCGGCTTCGTCGGCCAGGGCCTCTCCATTCTCGCGCAGCTCCTGGTGCCGCCATTCTTCTTCAAGTTCTACGGCAGCGGCGTGGAGGTTTACGGAGAGTGGACCGCCCTGTCTGCCGCCATCAGCTATCTCGGCACCCTCAACTACGGCGTCCAGACCTACGCCTCCAACCAGATGACCATCCTGTACGGCGGCGGCGACGTCCAGGGCGCAAAAGCGGTCCAGGCCAGCGCCTTCCGCCTGCTCCTGCTATTTGTCGTCGTGTTTGCCGTAGGTGGCCTTACGGTATTCGCCTTGCCCATCGCAAGCTGGCTGCGGCTGCGGCACGTGGGCCCTCACGCGGCAGCCGTCACGCTCTACCTGCTCATTCTGCAAATCGGCCTCAACATGTTCTTCAGCCTGCTCACCAACAGCTACATGGCCGTCGGTCTGCTGCACCGCGGCAACTACATCTCCAGCGCGCAGCGCTTCCTCATGATCGTCTCCATGGCCGCTGCCATCGCCCTCCACAGCACCTTTCCCGTCCTGGCGGCGGTGCAGCTGGCGTCTTACGTGCTCTTCCTCGTCTACGCACTCATCGACCTCAAGCGCGTCGCGCCCGACCTGGTCCCCAACCTGCGTGAGGGCTCCTGGGTCCAAGTCCGCGCCATCCTCAAGCCCAGCGGCCACTTCGGCCTGATCTCCGTTGCCGGATTTCTCACCTGGCAGGGTCCGGTCCTGCTGATCCAGCGTGTGCTCGGCCCCAGCGCCGTCGCCGTCTTCTCGCTCACCCGCGTCGTCTTCCAGATGTCCCGCCAGCTGCTCAGCATGGCCAGCAGCGTCTTCGCACAGGACATCACGCTCATGGTCGGCCGCCGCGACTTCGCCCAGCTTCGCAAACTCTACGACCTCTCCGAGCGTTTCGTCCTCTTCCTCATCCCCGTCGTCAGCATCGGCTCGCTCCTGCTGTGCCCGTTCCTGTTCACCCTTTGGCTGCACAAACGCTCGATCTACCAGCCCGAGCTCTGCCTGCTTATGGCCCTGGTTAGCGCGGTGCTCGGCCTCAAAGAACACAAAACGCAGTTCCAGTCCAGCAGTAACGAGCACGAAACCCTCTCCACCTTCCTGCTCATCGGCTACAGCGCCATGCTGCTCGTCGCCATCCCGGTGATGCACCGCTTCGGCATTAGCGGCTTCCTCGTTACCTGGCTCGTGTGGGAAATCATCCAGACCGCCGGCGTCGTGCGTCTGAACACCCGGCTCTTTCCGCAGGAGCACCAGTTCGACACCCACCTGCTCCGCCGCTTCTGCATCTTCATCGCGGTCGCCTTCGCCGCCATCACGGTACCCGCCCTGCGCGAAGCACACTGGCCGCTTCCCACTGGCGTCGCGGTTGCCATCGCCATCTCGGCGATCCTTGCCATCGCAGGCTACTTCGTCTTCCAGCTCGAAGATATCCGCAAATTGCTGCTCCACCGCATGCGCCGGCGCGCAACATGAAGTTTAGGAAAGGAACGTAGGCACCGCGGTTCAACGCGAATGGGATGACGCAACGATCGATCACGTCCGACGTGACCTTATTGAACCGCAGGAACTGCAACACAAATGGACCGGCAGGTTGCCGGTCCATTTGTGTTGCGAAGGTACTACCTAATCCCGCCGGCCACGCCCACCCAAAAGCTGCAGCAGCGCCAGAAAGATGTTGATCCCGTCCAGGTAAATCGACACCGAGAGCAGAATCGCCGTCCGACTGTCCGCGCTGTTCGTCGCGCGAATCCGCGCGAAGTCCGCCACGGTCAGCAGGCTGAACACGCCCAGCGTCAGCCACGCATACGTGTCCGGTGTTAGAAAATGCAGGAACATGCTCACGATGCCGACCAGCAGCAACGCCATCAGCCCGGCCATCGCCACGCCCTGCACGCGCCGGTAGTCGATCTGGAACAGGTAAGCCACGCAGCCGAGCGCCGCCATGCCCAGGCCCGTCGTCAGCGCGGCGTTGAACACCACGGCCGACCCGACGGTCGCCACGTAGCGATGAATGATGGGCGCGATCTCCCAACCCATGAAGTAGCCCAGCGCCAGAAACATGCCGAGCGTGAGCCCGACACTCGCCTTGCGCGCAAAGTTGATGCCCAGCACCAGCGCAAACACGGCAATGATGCCCGGCAGCATCGACCACACCGGCGCGGTCGCCACGCCGACCGCCGTCAGCAGAAAGCCAAGCGCCGTAATGCCCAGCACCTTCGCCAGCAGCGATGCGGTGCCCTCACGCGTAGCATCCAGCGTCACGGGATAGTTCTGGTTCAAGCCCTGTTGCAGCATAGGTCGATCTCTCCGAAGCAACGATGATTTGTCACTCTACAGATTAGACGATGAATCCGGCTCCAGGGTGCGTGCGCTGTTCAGGCACCAGGAAGCGCCGTCATCAGTCGAGTTGTCACTCCAGGCCGGCGTTCAGCAGGGAGCAGCAGCCCCGCATCCAGCTAAGAGGGGCTTCACAGCATCGGTCTTTCCCCTCAACGCTACCGTAATGTCTTGATGCCATTCGCCGCAATGGGCGCGAGCCCGAAGCAGGTGCTCCGGGCTCGCGCTCATTTGGCTGGTCAGCGTTACCGCTTCTTGCCCGCCTTGTAGCTGTTCACGACCTTCTCGTCAAAGCCGGCCATAATCGCCTTCACGTCCGGTGCAAAGCGGCCCGTCGGCGCCAACTCAAGATACTTGGAATAAGCCTCAACGCAGCCGGGAGGCGGTATGATCTTGCCCGACTTGTTATCCACCGTGCTCTTCGCAATCAGCGCCTGGCCCTTGATGTAGTAGGCGTCCGCCTTCGTCGGATCAGCGGCAATCGCCTTGTCCGCGGCAGCCGCGGCAGCATCGCCAGAGCCCGCGTTCTGCGCGGTCACAGCCTCGTTGAAGTAGTACATGCCGGCCTTTGCGGGCTCAGCCTGCGCTGCCTTGTCGTATGCGTCGGATGCTTCCTTCGGCTTGCTCATCTTGCCGTAAGCCTGGCCCATGCCGTTGTAAGCGGCACCGGCAAAAGCGGGGTTGGGCTTTTTGCTCGCGGCGTTCATGTCGACGGCCTTCTGGTAGCTGGCGGCAGCCTCGGTCAATTCAGTGGTCTTCTTGGTGGAATCCTTCTCCGCGCCGGCAGCGCCGGTCTGCGCATTGCCCAGCTCCAGCCACAGGATCGCCTCATCCGGCTTCTGCGTCGTCGCCTGCGTCATGTCCGCAATGGCGGCGTCGAAGTTGTTCGCCTTTTCCTCTTCGCGCGCCTTGGTCAGCAGCGCGTTCAGGTTGCCGACGGTCTTGTTCGCGTTCACCGCCTCGGCGTTCTTCTTCTTGAACTCTTCGATCTGCTTGCGCGCTTCCGGCGACATGGCCTTCAAGTACTCTTCGCGGCTCATGTCGTCATTGGTTGTGATATTTTCGCCGGCCTTCAGCACCACGTGCTCGATGTAGTCGATCGTCTTGTCGTTGACCTGGTAGAACAGCACGTAGTCACCCGGCTTGATGCCATCGCCCTTGTACGTACCGTCTGTGCCCACGGGGAAGGTGTACTCGTACTTGCGCTTGGCATCCTCGTTGGTGGAGCGGTCGGTGGTCAGCTTGACCACACCTTCTCTCACCGGCTGGCCCGCGGGATTATTGATCGTGCCGTGGATGGTGGCGGGTGCAGCGCTCGCCTGAGCAGCCGCGGCAGCGGGTGCGACGAATGCGGTGGCGACGGAGAACGTGAGCACCGGTGCGAGCACCAGGGCGGCCATGCTGAGTGTGGTCTTCTTCATAAGTGTTCCTGTCGCTCCTGGCGGCGCGGCGCTTGGCCGGCCGATCTTTGCTGCGGATTACGCGGTACGGGTAGTGCAATCATTAAAACGCAAACTTGGCCGGCGAGTCGCGTCAGGCTCCGGTCTCGGCCGCTTCGCGCGTTTGATATGGGATGGGATCGTCCAATCCTGCCTGCTTGAACGCACGCAGCCGGAGCACGCAACTGTCGCAGACACCGCAGGCAACATCCTCACCGGAATAGCATGACCAACTTACATGCAACGGTGCACCAAGTTCAACACCCATGCGAACGATTTCACTTTTCCGCAGGTGAATCAGGGGTGTCGTCACGCGGATGTCACCCTCTTTCGTTCCCTGCTGAATCAGCGCATTAAACGCATCGTAGTAGGCAGGCCGGCAATCAGGGTAGCCCGAACTGTCTTGCTCCACCGCCCCCAGAAAGATGGTGCGCGCGCCCAGAACCTCTGCCCAGCTCACCGCGGCAGACAGGAAGTGGGCGTTGCGAAATGGGACATAGGTGACGGGAATGTCGCCCACTTCCTGCGTGGGCGCGTTTGGCACGGGGATGGAGGTATCGGTCAACGCGGAGCCGCCGATAATGCGAAACAGATCCATGCGCAGCGGGAGAAACTGGCTGAAACCAAGGATTTCCGCGACTGCCTGGGAGGATTTCAGCTCACGCGCTTCCGTTCGCTGGCCGTAGGAAAAGTGCAGTGCGTAGGCGTCGAAATCACGCGCTGCAAGAGCAGCGCAGACCGTGGAATCCATGCCGCCGGAGAGGCAGACGACCGCTTTTTCGCGGGAGGCCGTCATGGCTACAGGTCGTCCCCGTTGTCCGCAAGCGATGCGGCGCGCGGCGTGTTGGGTCCGGTCATGGTGTCTGAATCCTGCAGGCCGCCCGCGGGAATCGTATTCAGCAGCTCACGCGCGGTCTCGAGGTCAGCAAGCCGTACCTGCAGGCGGGCGCCGCTCATCGGGAGGAGAATATTCGCCTCTTCGCCGCTCATAAAGCTGTCGATGCCAGAGCCATCGAGCACCGACTGGGCCAGTGATGCCTCGCCGATCTCGCTATAGCTTGCCACCGTTACGTAGTCGTCTTCGTCGCGCTCTGCCATAGTCGTCTCGCTTTCAGAACCCTTGGACGCAGGGCGCGGGGATGGGGGTGTATGGTGCGGACCCTCCCTCCTCCCCTGGTCCGCAAATTCCTCATTCTATTGGATCAGGATTACAAGTTCCTCTATCGGTTGGGGTTAGCTGTACCGGGGAGGTTGTCGCGGTATTGCGGCCAGTTGCGGACGAGTTCGCGAACCACGGTGTCGCCGACGAGATAGGCGGCGTCGACGGCCGGGAGGAAGGCGGAGTAGGTGCGGATCTTGGTTTCCGCGAGGCTTTCGGCGGCGGTGATGCCGGTGCGCTGCTGGTCGTAGTTGCTGACGGTGCGGAGGACGAGTACGCGGTGGAGATTGACGCGGCCGGCTTTTGCCAGCCAGGTGAGGGACTGGAGGGTGCCGGTGTCTTCCATGCCGGTGGTGACGTAGGTGCCGGCGCCTTCTGTCTGGTAGCGGACCCAGTCGGTGGCCCAACCGCTGAGGAGTTTGCCGTGGAAGAAGGTGCTGCTGCTGACCGTGTCGCCGCGCTGGACGTGGGGCGGCTGGTGGGCGGCTTCGCCGGCGTAGCGCATGCGGCCCTTTGTGATGGCGTCGGTGTCGGCGAGGGGAAGGGCTTTGGTGAGGCTGTACGCCCAGGTGACAAGCGGCTCATCGAGGTGGAACGCCATGCCGTTGTCGTCGGTGCGCGGCTGCTCGTAGGGTGAGGACTTGCGCAGGGGCACGTAGCCGGTGGTCCAGGTGGGCGGGATTTCGCGGGCGTCAATCTCGTGGGCGAGGTCGCCGTCGACGACCCAGTTGGCCCAGACGGCGGAGCCCAGCGAGGTCTGGTTCGGGTTACCGCCTGCGATGCCGGCCACGATCCAGTAGGCGTGGGAGAAGTCGAAGCGCGGGTCGGAGCCGAGCGCCATGATGGTCGCCGCCGCACGAATCGTGCCCATGCCAGTGACGATGCCGAGCACGCCGTCGTCGTTCATGAGGGCGTCGTGGTACGCGTTCGGCAAGGGGAAGCGCTTCGTGAGGTGCTCGCCTTCGGCCCAGCGCTGGAACTCGCCGGGAGCGTCGCCGGTGTCGGCACCAATCTCGAACATGGTGATAACCACGACTTTGACCGGGATGGGGGCCTGCTGGGCGGGGAGTGCAGCCGCGGCGAGGAACAGGCTGAGAGCGAGACAGGTAAGCAGTACGCGCATAGCGTTATGCTACGTTGCGAAGTTAGTGAAGCAGTGGAACCTCTGCTCAGACCGTCAGCCATGGGGTAGCCGACAAGTATCGCGCTGCGAAACCTGCGTTGAGCAATGGAATGTGGGCCTTTACTCAAAGTCTGGCTACAGGATCGACGGTCTTTATAGCCAACTTGGCTAAGCCTTGGCGTATGATTGTGTGATGCAAACAGTGAAAATTGGCGATTTGAAAAATCAGTTAAGCGCCTATCTGCAATGTGTGCGCAACGGCGAAGAGATTGTGGTGCGGGATCGCGACGTTCCCGTGGCGCGCATTCTTCCCTTTCGGCAGGGTCCGGGTTGGGAGCGGGAGGAGAGCCTGGTTGCCGCTGGGGCTCTGAAGATGCCCGAACGCACCATGGATTGGGATGAGTTTTTTGCGATGCCGACGGGAACCGTGCCGCAAGACGTTGCCGTGCAGGCTGCACTGGAGAGCCGAGGGGATCGTTGAAACCTGCGTTCTGGGACACGAGCGCGCTTGTGCCCCTGTGCGTTGACCAGCCATCGAGTGCGGCAGTTCGCCAGTTGCTGGAGCAATACGAGATCCTGGTGTGGTGGGGCACAGCCGTGGAGATGCGTAGCGCATTGGAGCGACTGCTGAGGACGGGGTATTTGAAATCAGCGGAGTATGCGGTTGCCGGCAGGCGTTTGGATAGACTTCGAGGCAGTTGGCGGGAGTTGCAACCAACCGAGGCATTACGGGATCAGGCGGAGACATTCCTGATGGGTCATGCCTTAAAAGCAGGAGATGCCTTGCAACTGGCCGCTGCGTGGACGTGGTGCTCAGGCGAAACGTCCTCGTGTGTTGTTTTATCCGGAGATGCGCAACTGCTGGAAGCCGCACGCCAGGCTGGATTCGACGTGGTCGCCGTTTGAAGCTGGCTGGGTCTACCGGGACGACTTGCCACAGTATGGGACGCCACGGACGATCGACGCTGCACTAAACGCCTTTCTTCTGGGGTTCCCAGACGAATTTGTGGATTTGCAGGCTGAGGCGGGCGGGGAGGTTGTCTTCGAGGAGCCAGGTGACGAGGTCGCGGGCGTCGAGTTCCATGTTGTCGGCGATGCGTAGCGGCGACGGGGACTGGAGGAAGGCGGGCGAGAGCAGGATGGCGGCCAGGTCGCGGTGGGCGAGGTGCTCGCGGATGAAGTCGCGGGCGAAGTCGTAGTCGTGGCGGTCGCGTAGGACGAATTTGACCTCGTCACGTGGAGTGAGGGTGTCGAGGTTGGACATGCGGAAGGAGCCTGCGGCTTCGCCCGCGCCGGGGCATTTGACGTCGACGATTTTGTGGACGGCGGTGGGGACCTCGCCGAGAGGGCGCTCGCCGCTGGTTTCCATCATGAGGGTGTAGCGGCCGTCTTTGAGGAGACGGTCCATGAGCGGCAGCAGTTCGCGGGCGTGGAGCATGGGTTCGCCGCCGGTGAACTCGATGAGCGGGCAGTGCAGGGCTTCGATCTGCGCGACGACTTCATCTTCCGTAAACGGCTGGCCGCCGTGGAAGGTGTAGGTCGAGTCGCACCAGGAGCAGCGCAGGTTGCAGCCGGCGAAGCGCACGAAAATACATGGCACGCCTGTGAAGGTGCTCTCGCCCTGGACGGATTTGTAGAGTTCGATGAGGCGCATGGGGCTGTTTCGTTTTGTGGCAGGGTGGCGCTTTGAGGCAGTGGAACGTCGGGCTGACCTGAGTAAAAGCAGACCGTCCGCTGCGCTGCGGGATGATAAAGGTCGTCGTTGGTCGGAGAAGGTCGCGGTTAGTCGGCGGAGTAGGTGGCCTGCGAGGTATCGGTTTCAAAGATGGTGCTGCGCTTGACGCGGACACGGCCGCCGGTGACTGCGGCGAGGTGCTGCTCGGTCTGGTCGAAGAAGTATTTGGCGAGGTTTTCCGCCGACGGGTTAACGGTGGTGAAGGGCTCCAGCTCGTTAATCATGTGGTGGTCGAGGTATTCGACGACGGGTTTAAGGACTTCTTTGAGGATCTTGAAGTCGAGCAGGAGGCCGTTGGGTTCGAGCTCTTTGCCGACGAGGGTGACGAGCACGCGGTAGTTGTGGCCGTGCGGGTTTTCGCACTTGCCGTGGTAATCGCGTAGGAAGTGGCCGGAGGAGAAACCGGCTTCGACGGTAACTTCAAACATGGGTTCGCTCGCTTGCCGCAGCGGTGGTTCGTGCGCGTGGTGGGGCGCGGTTGGCTGCAGGATTCAGTTTACCGATATCTGCGGTGGTATGCCTTGGGTGAGCGCGGTAACGGGAAAACAGCAGATCCCTTCGCTGCGCTACGGGATGACAAAGGGCGGGCTGCGGGATGAGAGAGGTCGCGCTGCGGAGCGAGGCTAGCGTCGGGCGATTTAGCGGGCGTCGTCGCGGGCACGCTTGCGGTCGAGTTCGCGCTGGCGGGCGTTGCGGTTTTCTGCCTGCTCGTACATGGTTTGGAAGATGCCGAAGAGGGCGACGAGCATGCCGAGGACGAGCAGGACAATGCCGATCATCTGCCAGAGGCTGGCATCGGCTGGGGAGCCTGGCTCGTGCGCGATGCCGGAAAAGCCGATGACGTAGGAAAGCACGGCGAAGAAGCCGAGGGTGCCTGCGAGGATATAGAGGTTGCGGCTCAGCATGCTTCTCCTAGTTTACTGCCGAGACGCGTGGACTGCAGGAATGCGCGTGGGCTACGACCCACCCGCCGAAGCGTTCGAATAACGAGCAAAAGCGGGGTTATTTTACGAACGTGCTCGCGAGGGGTAGGCGGGTGATGGTGCGTTGCGGGACCACGCGGCCTAGGGTTTCGGTTCGCTGAGCTGGTCGTCCTGCGGGTGGAAGAAGCGTTCGACATCTTCGATGTTTTGCGTGATGCGGTAAAGCGGCAGGCTGTCGAGGAAGATTTTGCCGTAGCTTTGGCGCTGAACGCGGTTGTCAAGCAGGACGAGGACGCCGCGGTCGGTGGCGGAGCGGATGAGGCGGCCGAAGCCCTGTTTCAACGTGATGACGGCTTGCGGTATCTGCAGGTCGTGGAAGGGTTTACCGCCGGCGAGTTCGATGGCCTGCATGCGTGCCTGCATGACGGGGTCGGAGGGCACGGCGAAGGGCAGCTTGTCGATGATGACGCAGGAGAGCTGGTCGCCCTGGACATCGACGCCCTGCCAGAAGCTCGAGGTGCCGAAGAGGACGGCGTTAGGCGTGGTGCGGAACTCGTCCATGAGCTGCTTGCGGGGGGCGGTGCCCTGCAGCAGCAGAGGGAAGGGGAGCTCGACGAGCATGCGTTCGTACAGCTCGCGCATCCCGGCGTAGCTGGTGAAGAGGCAGAAGGCACGGCCGCGGCTGAGTTCGAGCACCTTGCGCATGCGTTCGGCGGCCTGCGGCAGGAAGTTTGCGTCGCGCGGGTCGGGCAGGTAGGGCGGCAGGTAGAGCAGCGCCTGCTTGCCGTAGTTGAAGTGTGAGGGGACGGTGAGTTCGCGCGCGTTTTGCAGGCCGAGGCGTTTGGCGATGTGGTCGAAGCCGCCCTGCACGGTGAGGGTCGCTGAGGTGAGGACGACGGTGCCGAAGTTGGCGAAGAGCTGGGTTTGCAGGATCTCGGACACGTCGATGGGCGTGGCCTGGAGGAAGGTCTGGTAGGCGGCGGGCTGGCCGGTGTTGGTGCGGGCGAGGTTTTTGACACCGCCCATGGCGCGGCGCTCGATCCAGAAGACGGTGTTGATGTCTTCGGTTTCCATGAGGAACTTGGTGCTGGTGCGGAGGTCGACGGTGCGGCGGCGGAGGCCGGCGGCTTCTTCGACATCCTTCAGGCGCTCGAGCTCGTCCTGCAGGCGGTCAAGCGCGACGGAGAAGCTGGCGTAATGTTCGCCGTGCTCTTCGAGGAAGCCGGGGCGGTCGTGGAAGACCTGGCGGCCAAGTTGGAAGCCTTCCATGGGGAGTGAGCCGAAGAACATGCGGGAGCGTTCGCGGAGGATGGCGGTGGCGTTCTCGATGCCGCTGCTGGAGACTTTTTTGGCGCGGAGGAGGAGTTCGGTGTCACGGGCGAGCTCGTCGGCGCGCTGCTGCGAGACGCTGACGCCGAAGTAGTCGCTGGCCACCTGTTCGAGCTCGTGCGCCTCGTCGAAGATGACGGCCGCGGCCTCGGGAAGGACGCCTGCGTCGGGCGCGCCGGCGGCCTGCAGCTTAATGTTGAGGTCGGCGAAGAAGAGGTGGTGGTTGACGATGACGATGTCGGATTCGAGCGCGCGGCGGCGCATGGTGGTGATCCAGCAGGGCTCGAAGTTGGGGCACTGCTGGCCGAGGCAGGCCTCGGAGCGCGCATCGAGCTTGCTGAAGAGGGCAGAGGGCTCGGGCAGGCCGACGACCTCGGCGCGGTCGCCGGTGGTGGTTTCTTTTTCCCAGTTGCGCAGGATGTGGAACTCACTGATTTCACGCGGTTCGCTGAGCAGGGGCGTGGTTTCGAGCGCGTAGAGCTTCTGCTTGCAGATGTAGTTGCCGCGGCCCTTCATGGTGCAGACCTTGAGCGGGCCGAGCAGCGATTCGAGGAAGGGGATGTCCTTGAAGAAGAGCTGTTCCTGCAGGTTTTTGGTGCCGGTGCTGATGATGACGCGCTGACCCTGCTCGCGGGCCATGCGGAGGGCGGGGAGGAGGTAGGCGAGGGTTTTGCCGGTGCCGGTGCCCGCCTCGACGATGAGGTGGCGCTTTTCTTCGAGCGCCTTCTCCACGGCTTTCGCCATGTCGAACTGGCCCTTGCGGTGCTCATATGTGAGCGAGGATTCGGCCAGCACCCCGCCCGGCGAGAAGAACTCGCGCAGGGTGGGCAGCTTGTCGGCGCTGGTAGCGGTCGGCATGGAAGAGGGGTTCGCACGAAGAGAGGGCGAACACGGTTGATTCTACGGTGTTCGCCACAAAGGGGAAGTAGAGCCGATGGGTAGCACCTGCCCGCGACGAAGCTTACTTCGGCAAGAGGTTTAAACATCAGTGACGGCCCGAGAAAGAAAAAAGAGTAGATCTGTCAGCCAGGGAGAGCACGAGACCTTCCCTGTGTCCTTACGCGCAGAGCAGGTGCTTTACCCTGTCGACGAGAGCCTGGGGCCCTTCAGAGTTGTGTACGGTTTCCACCGGCTCCGCGCAAAGCTGGGTGCTGTTCTTGGCGACAAGCAGGCTCTTTATGCGCGGCCACCGGGAACGCACCTGTTGCAGAACGGCTTCACGCCGGTCCACGGGGAGTGAGTGGCAGAGCACAAGCATTTCGGGGACATGTGCACCCAACAGGGAGTCGATTTCAGAAGGTTCCTGGGTCGAGGACACGGAGAATCCCGCGGTCTCGAGAACCTTGCTTCGGGTGTGCAGAAGCGAAAGATCCCGGCCATAGTGGACGATCACGGGTTTTTTGGCCGGGCTCGCGGCTGCTGTGGGTGAATTCGTCTTCAACATTGGAACCCAATCCTTCTACGACCGTACCTGTTGCCGAGAGACACCGACATCCTCCAAAAGTTCTGTTTTCGTGTCTTGCCCCGGAATGGGAAGAGTGAGAGGCGTCTAAACACAGATTCGCTCTTTGTTCGCTTACCCTGTTATACCTGAGGTGATGCAAGGCGTGAGCGTGGACGTTGTGGAGCGCTCACGACAAGCTGGCCGTTGGTCTGCGTACTTCGATGGATTGTGCCTGCAGGTGTTCTCCGCCAGCACCTTGCAGGTGCGATACCTGAGTCGATGACTCTCCGGTCGGCAAGACCTAGGCAGGGCGGGTGGGCTGCATGGCGCTATTCTGGGCGCGCTTCCAGTAGCGGGAGAAGCGTTTGAGGTCGAAGCCGCGCGAGCTTTCCACGAACGGTGGTGGGTCAAACCACACGACGGGCAAGTGCTGTGCGATCTGAGCAGCTGCCACTTGAGCCGAGGGTCGGGCGTGCGTTGCGCGAGGATGTAGTCGGCCTGAGCAGAGCGCGCGGCGGCAAGCAGTTGGTCGGCTGGTTCACCCACACGCAGGTCGATGTCGCCCGGCATCTCCTGCAGGCATTCTGCAATGAACAGAACGCGCTTGAAGGAGATGTGGTTCGGGAGGAGCCAACCTGTGTCCCAGACAAACACTGCAGGCGCATCGGGATGCAGGGCAAGCATGGAAGATGCGGGGTTGAGGCTGTCGGTGTGATGCCAGAGCAGAGGCTTCCCTGTGGGGACCGGTCCAGGAACCGGCGCCGCGGGCCTGGCGTAGGGTTTTGGAGGAACCGGTGCACCGTTGTGACCGGCGGGGTCGCGCAGGCGAGGAAAGAGGGTCTGCTCCAGGGTCTCGTAGCTGTGATCAAAGGGACACGTGCCGGATGTTGCGTGCGGACAGACGTTGCAGTAGGCCCCGTCGGTGTAGCGCTCCAGGTTTTCTCGATTGAAGATGTAGGGAGCGCTGGCGAACGTAGACGCCACCCATTGCCACGAAAGATTATTGCTTGCCGGGTCACCGTCGATCAGGTGTTGCAGGAACCACCGGGCACCGGCCTGCCACCGGGTACGTCGCCAGTGGACGATGTAAGAGGCAAACCACAGGCGGGCATTATTGTGGAGATACCCGGTCCGCACAAGGTCCTGGGTGAAACTGTCCATGCAGACGAGGGACGTTTCTCCGGAGGCAATCTCCGGGGGAAGGTTGTCGGCGTAATCCGCTGTTTCGAATCCAGTCTTGTAGGGCTCCTGGTCCTGCCAGATTCCTTCCCCGAGCTCCACGTAAAGGCGTTGCCAGTAGTCGCGCCAGGCGAACTCGTTGATGAGTTTTCCCGCGTGTTCGGGGCCGTTCCCCTGCTGCAGCGCATAGTCCCGGACCTCCGCAAGGGTGAGGACGCCGTGACGCAGATACGCCGACAGGCGGGTGACATCCCCTGAGAGGAAGTTACGACTGCGCTGGTAAGTCTCTGGCCGGATCTTCGCCAATGTTTCGAGGGCTGCTCTTCGACCACCTCGTGTCGGGCTGAGGATGGGGTCAGCCTGAAGATGTGGGAGCAGGGTGAGGAGAGTGGCGGCGAGCTGCTGCCGATCGGCGATCTGCTTCAACGGAGTATGTGTCACAGATTGAGAGTAGCGACTTGATGGCTGGCAGTGAGGCCATCTGTCGTCCTGACGCAATCTCGCACTCCATTTCGTTGACCGCGGCCAGCTGGGCCGATCTTGTAGTCACCCAAAGCTGGGGGAACAGGACGACCGGCCAACAAGCTGGGCACGCAGTGCTAGCACCGCCCCGTGACAGCGATCAGCGGATCGCTTTGAGAACCATCTCGCAGTGCTTCTGTGCGGATGTCGTGAAAGCCACTGCGCTCAAAGTAGAGACGCACCAGTGCGGCATGGCCGTGGGCGTCCAGGGACCGCCAGATGGCCACGGCCTTCGTCGGAAAACAGCGGTTGGAGAAGCTGACGATGAAGGGTGCCCTGGGACGGAGAACACGCTTGATTTCGGCGAAGACCTCCAAAGGCTGCTGCAGGTACTGGACGCCGACGCAACAGAGTGCCGCGTCGCAGGAGGCAGCCTCAAGCGGCAGGATCGGTGTGCGGTTCAGGTCCTGCACAAAGCTCCGGCCGAGACGGGTGTTGGCGCCAAGTTCCTCAGCGTTCATGCCTTGGCCGATCACCTCAGCGAAGGACATGTCCGGCGGCAGGTGGCTGACCCAGCTCGACATCAGATCAAGCACCACACCACCGATTGGGAGCGTGAGCCGGTAGAACTCGGTGAGCGCCCGCGTGGCTGCTTCGTCGATGTGGGTGACCAGACGAGCGGGTGCGTAGAACTCTGCATCATCGCTCCTGTCCTGCTTGGAGAAGGCCTCGGCCGGTAGAGTTGGCAGGAGATCGCTGCTTGCTGTCATGGGTCTTTGCCTTCTATGTTTCGGAGCTGTCATCTCAAGGATCGGGTCCGCAGGTGGGATTACACGATCGGAGAGAAGTCCGTGAGCTTCATAAAGGTGTGTTCCTGACTTGCGACGAAGGGGCCGTCTTTCTCGGTGGTTGCTTTCAACGCAACCCATTCGGGATCGGCACCAAACTTCGCCCAGCTCGCGGTGGCGGCTTCGCGGCTACGGTGTCTCAGGATGTAGATCAGAGTTCCACCGCCACCCGGGAGGAGAGCCGGGCCTTCGGTGGCAACCCAATAGGCGACCGGCTGCATGCCCATGCGTTTGAAGATTGCCGTTTCCCTGGAGCGGAAGCGGTCCAGAATCTTCGGCTGTGTTCCCGGTTGCAGGTGATAGACGCGTAACTCGTAGACGGTGTCGGGTCCGACGCCGTCATCGGCCGGGACATCCTGGGCCTGAGCGGGGCTGCTGACCAACGCTGGAAGCATCGCGGCTGCGCCCAGTTGCTTGATGAGGTTGCGTCGATCATCGGGCTTCATGGGCGCCTCCAAGGGCTTGCCGTGCATGGGGAACTGCACAACTACGTGGGATGCGAGAAGAGATCGCCAGGACCACCAAGGTGCATGTTCGGCTTTAATCCCAGCTGCAGCCCGCAGAGTGCGTGGTCATGCCGGTCCCCCCATGAAAGCGGGAGGGAACCGCGGCCCGTCCGGCAATCTCGCGTTCTGTTCAGGACGCGGCGAAGGGGATCGGCTCAGGGGGCGAGTGCGGCGCCCGTGCAGGTGGCGGGAGCGTTGATGGGGTTGCAGCGGGCGGTCTGGTGGTCGGGCAGGGTGACGATGTAGTCGGTCCAGGGGCTCTTTTCACCGGGTGGGTAGTCGGTGCTGATGAGTTGAGCACCGGTGTGGAGGGCGAGGTCGCGGCGGGTGGTGTCGTTTGTGCGGGCCTGTTCGGTGCCTTCGTCGGTGCGGGTGCGGACGAGTTCGCCGGCCTTCACGAGCGCGTCGATCTCTGCGGCGGTGCCGTTGTTCTGCTCGATGAACGCGGATTCCGGCGTGCCTGCGGGGCTGTTGGTGAAGAGCACGCGGCCGCGCAGCGCGGGGTGTCCCTCGCTGTACATCGGGGTGAAGATGCGGTTGTCGAGCAGGAAGACGACCTTGCCGCGGGCGCTGTCGAGGGTGGGCCAGCCGTGGGTGTGGATGGCGTCCGGCAGGGTGGCGCCCGTGCCGCGCAGATCGTCGGGCGTGATGAGTTCGCCGGGCTGGAAGACACTGCGGATTTCGGCGTCGAGGGCGTCAAACGCGGCGGGGGTGAAGGGCTCGGGGGTGGGTGTGCCGGCGAGCTTGGTGGCGTCCTGCTTGGCTTCAATGAGCAGGAAGACGGGGATGCCGGAGGGGTGGGCCTTGACCCAGGTGCGGACTTCGCGCAGGCAGTCGGTGAACAGGGTGCACGTGCTGCGCTGGTCGATGCCGACGACGTGCATGACCTTGAAGCCGGGGCGGTTCATGCGGCCGTCGGCGTTGTAGGGCGGGTCTGCGGGCAGGCCGGCCTGTTGCAGCATGGCGGTGGCGGCGAGGTTGGCGTAAAGGCCGCCCTTGCTGTCGGCGTAGACGTCGATCTCAAGCTGGCGGACGCCGTTGTCGAGCTGCGTGGTGAGGGACGGATGGCTGTAGTCAAGGGCGCGCAGGGCTTTAGGGTTGGCCTTGGCGAGCAGGGTTTTCACGCCGGGGGTGAGGCCCGCGTGATAGCTGTTGTGACTGCCGATGACCTGGATCTGGTTGAGGCGGAGGGGTTGCGGGGCCTGTGCGGAGACCAGGGGCGCGGCGAGCATGGCGAGGGATGCGAGGAGCTTGCGGAGGGTCATGCGGGTGGCCGATCTCGGCGGATGGAGCCGGATGGTGAACGGGCTTGGGGTTGATCGCGGCGGCTATGGCTGCGAGTCGCGGTCCTGTCGCAGAACCCATGTCTCACCTGCGAGACATGGGCACCCGATTCCCTGGGACGCTGCTTAGGTGGTGGCCTGGTAGGCGGTGGCGTAGTGGGTGGACCACTCGGCGCGGTTGCGGTCGAGCCAGCGGACGGTGCCGGTGCGCGGGTCGGCCTCCCAGAGCATCCAGCTGTGGGGGTCGTAGCGGGTGGCCGCGACGATCGTATGCTGCGGGCCGAAGGTGTGGGCGTAATCGATCCACTTGTGGACGTGGCCACTGAGCACGATCTGGATGGAGTCCTGGTATTTGCGCAGGAGCGGGTGAAGGCCGAAGTCCGCGAACTCCGTCGGCTGGACGGCGAGGAGCGGGTAGTGGATGAAGACGACCGTGGGCTTGCGTGCGGCGAGCTGCGCTTCAGCCCACTGGAGCTGGGTTTCGCCGAGGGAGCCGATGCCCTTGTTGAAGTCCTTAGAGGTGGAGTCCCAGGTGTTGCCGAGGAAATTGTTGAGGTGGAGGAAGCGGAAGCCACGGTCGTCGACGACGCTGTAGGGGTCGGATTTCAGCTTTTCCTTGAAGAGGCGGTGCGACATGTCGCGAGAGACGCGGGGCGCGTCGTAGTCGTGGTTGCCGAAGCCGAGGTAGACGGGCGCGTGGAAGCCGTCGGCGATCTGCTTGAAGAGGTCGATGCGGGTTTCGTTCTGCTGGTAGAAGGTGTAGTCGGCGGAGGGGTAGTTGTGGAAGCAGTCACCGGGGATGAAGATGTGCTCGACCTTGCGGCCGTCTGCGAGCTGGATGGTGTTGATGGTGTCGCGGGCGGCCACAAGACGCTCGTTGGCGTGGAGGATGCTTTCGTTATCTTCGGCGCCGTTCTCGCTGCCGGGCTTGTAGAACCTGTCGATGACGTGGGGGTCGGAGACGACGGCGAAGAGGAAGGGCGCCTGGGACGGTTGGGTGTTGTGGTTTGCAAGGGGACTGCGCTGGGCCTGCAGGGCGTGGTAGCCGGCGAGGGCCGCGGTGCCGGTGAGGAGATTGCGTCGGTTGAGGGGCATGCGGGCCTCCTTGGGCTTGCGAGCAACAGGTGGCGACTGAACCCACCTTGATCGCGCTAAAGATTTCTCGTTGTTGGAGGCTTTGTGCGGCGCGATGAAGGTAGGGCACCCATGAGGTTATCCATCTGTCGAAGGGAGCAGCCCTGGCCGAGGGGAGTGCCCCATGTCTCAAACGCGAGGCATGGGGCACTCGGTTACTGAGAGTTTAGAAGATGAACTTGGCGGCGAGCTGGAGCTGGCGTGCCGGGTAGGAGGAGGTGACCTGGCCGAAGGTGCTGCCGCCAAAGGTGGTATTAGGCGCCTGCAGGTTGACCTTGTTGAGGACGTTGAAGGCTTCGGCGCGGAAGTCGAGGTTGTAGCCTTCGCGGAAGATGGGGAAGGCCTTGTGGATGCCGAGATCCGTCTGGTAGAACGGCGCGGAGCGGAGGGCGTTGCGCGACAGGTTGCCGTAAGGCGACGTGGCACCGGCGGCGACGCTGGGTTGGGTGAAGGCGGCGTTGTTGAAGTAGCCAAGAATGGGGCCACCGGAAATGGTGCGGGTGCGGTTGGCGGCCGGGGCGAAGAGGCTTTGGCCGGCAACGCGGCCGGGACGGTAGCTGACGAGGTCCGTGCCATACAGGGGCGAGGAGGACGCGAGCGAGTAAGTGATGTTGATGGGCTGGCCGCTGCTGACGGTGTTGATGAGGGTCGCCTGCCAGCCGCCGAGAACGACGTTCATCAGCCCGTTGCTGCTGGCGCCGAAGCGGCGTCCGTGGCCGTAGGGCAGGTCATAGACGGCGGAGAGGGTGTCGTTGAGCGGCTGGTCGTAGCCGGAGGGGCCATAGTCCTGCGAAGGATTGGCATAGTTGACGCGGCTGTTGTCGCCGTTGGCCGTTTCAAGGTGGCCGCTGGAGATGTCGAAGGTGCGGCTGTACGTGAAGCTGTTGAGCAGGAACAAGCTGCCAGCGCGCTTCTCTAAGCGCATCTGCAGCGAGTTAAAGTTGGCAGAGCCGCCGCCGTAGGCAATTTCGATATCGCCGAAGGTGGTGACGGGACGCCGGGAGGCATAAGTGCCACAGGTTGCGGTGAGGCAGGGTGCGGCCTGGTTATAGTCCGCGAGTACCTGGAGATGGGTCGCCTTGTTGCCGACGTAGGCGAGGTCCATGAGGAAGCCGGAGCCGAGTTCCTGCTGGAAGCCGAGGAAGTAGTTCTGCACATAGCCGGTTTTGAAGTTGCGCGGGATGTAGCGCGACAGCACGTTTGCCGGGTTGAAGTAGGCGGCGGACGTAAGGATGTTGGAGTAACCCTGCTGGGTCTGACGGAAGCAGGCCGACTGCAACTGCGTGTCGCTGGTGCAGAGGGATGCCGCGGTCGGCGCGACCTGGGTTATGTTGGCGTTGACCACGTTGGGGCCGTTGTAGGTCAGGTTGTTTTCGCCACCGGCGCGGTTGAACTGGGTGTAAACGAGGCCGTAACCGCCGCGAACGACCGTCTTCGGCGAGGCGGAGTAGGCGAAGCCAAAGCGCGGCGCGACGTTCTTGGTCGGCAGATTCACCTGCGACCGGTCGTAGATGTCGCCAGCGCGTGCCTGCACGATCGAGTTGGTGCGCGGGTCAAAGTTGCCGAGCTTGTTGTCGCGCTCCCACTGTGGGGTGACCAGTTCGTAGCGGATGCCGGCGTTGATCGTCAGGTTAGGAGATACCTTGATGTCGTCCTGCAGGTAGAGGAAGTTGAAACGCTGGCGCAGGTTGACGATGGTGAAGTTTGTGAGCGAGTAGGACGAACGGTTGCCGAAGAGGAAATCGGTGAGGTTGCGCGCCTGCTGCAGCTGCGAGGAAAGGGTCGGCGCGCCGGCGGCGATGGTGGTGTTGGCGGGATTGCCGTTGGCGGCGTAGAGGCCGGCGTAGTTGTCCTGGCCGTAGCTGGGATTGAAGTCGTTGACCTGGGTGTTGACGGCCTGGTACTCGTAGCCGAGCTTGAGGCTGTGGCGGCCGTGAATGGTGGTGAGGTTGACCTTGGGGTTGTAGATGGTCGGGTTCTGAAACTGGGGATTCGAGGTCTGCGAGCCGAACTGGGTAAAGCCGGTGACGGCCTGACCGTTCAGCGAGCGGACGATGGTGGGGTCGGTCGGCAGGCCGTCGGTGATGCCGCTTTGCGTCAGGATGGACGGCTGGCCGACGTTGATGGGCGACTTGCCGCCGAGATTGCGGCTGTAGCCAAAGCGCGCGTCGAGGAGATTTGTGGGCGTAATGGCCCAGGTAACGCCGCCGGCGATGTCGCGGTTCTGGATGTTGACGTTACCGTTGGCATTGCCGCCAGCCGCGCCCGGGATGTTGGCCGGGGCGAAGATGTAGCCGCGGTGCTCGCTGTAGCGGCCAAAGACGCTGAGCCGCTGGGAGAAGGTGTGGTCGATGCGGCCGTCACCCTTGTCGTCGTTGATGGTGCCGCGGGGGGTAATGGTGTAGTTGGTGCCGAGGCCGGGAGCGGTGTTGGTGGGCAGCGCGGCAAGCACGTTGCGTGCGAACGCGGTCTGCACCGCCTGCGGAATGACGCCCAGGTAGGTGACGCCGGTGATGGGGTTGCGCAGGGGGATGGCGTTGGCGGGGTTGGTTGCGTCATCGTTCAGGAAGAAGCGGCCGGCGCGCTGGTTAGCCGTGGGCAGCGTGGACGAGGCAGCCGGATTATTGAAGATCTGGCGCAGGCCCTCGTAGTCGACGAAGAAGAAGGTGTGGTCCTTGTAAATCGGGCCGCCGAAGGTCGCGCCGAACTGGTTGCGGATGAACTTGGGCTTGCCCGCGCCGGTGGCGAGAAAGGGGCCGGCGGCGTTGAACACGGTGTTGCGGTTGTAGTCGTAGGCCTTGCCGTGAAAGCTGTTGGTGCCGCGCCGGACGGAGACGTTGATGACGGCACCAGGATTGCGTCCGTACTCGGCGGAGTAGTTGTTGGTCTCGACGCGGAACTCGTCGACAGCATCGGGCGAGGGCGGAATGTTTTCGTTGGCGAAGCCCTGGTTCGAGGTGCCGTAGTTGTTGTTGTCGAGGCCGTCGAGCAGGAAGTTGTTGAAGGCGGAGCGCTGGCCGTTGACGTTAAAGGACGCCTCGCGCTGCGTGACGGAACCGTCTTCAAGCGCGGACTTGCGGACACCGGGGGCGAGCAGGACCAGGTCGGCGTAGGAGCGGCCGTTGAGGGGCAGGTTTTCGACTTCCTTGGTGCCGATGACCTGGCCGCGCGAACTGGTTTCGGTCTCAAGCTGTGTGGGCGCGGCGGAAACCTCGACGGTCTGCGACACCTCGCCGGGCTGCAGGGCGACGTCGACGCGCTGGCGGGCGTTGACGCTGAGGGCGAAGCGCGGGGTATCGGAGATGGCGAAGCCGGTGGACTCTGCAGCGACCTTGTAGTCGCCGATCTTGATGCTGTCGAACTCGTAGCGGCCCTCGCTGTCGGCGTGGGTGGTCTGCTTCACACCGGTTTCGACGTTGGTGAGGGTCACGGTCGCATTGGGGATGGAGGCGCCTCCCTTATCGCGGACGTAGCCCAGGACGGTGGCGGCGTCAAACTGGGCAAGCAGGGGAAGGCTGGCAAGCAAGGGCAGGGCGAGCACGCAGGCGTGCTTGAGGGTAGAGCGGAAACGCATGGATTCTCCTGTCGGCGTAAGAGAATCGTCGCCGAGACAGATTGCAGCAAGATATCAGGGACGTTACAGGACGATGAATGCTGCGCCGGTGAATGGTCCGGCGCAGCAGCTTCCACTACCAATCGAGCCTGGCGGGAAAGAACTCCGCGAAGAGGTCGTCGTAGTACGGCTTGAGTTGGGCGAGGTCGGGCTTGGTGTGGCCCTTGGAGTAGAGGTCGTACTGGTTGAACTCGTGAATCCAGTGAAGGTTTTCCTGGTCCTGCTCGTCCGTGAGGTGGGTGTACGCACCATGCTTATGCCACGGGTAAAAGCTGTGATACCGCAGCATGTAGAGCGCCGAGGTGGGCAGGTAGTTTTTCATGGCCTCGTAGATGTAGCCGTCGTGGCCAAAGGACATGTGCACCTTGTCGAGGCCGCAGTTAGGCTCGTAGATGCCGTACTTGGTCTGGTAGAGCGGGTTCTTGAGGTCGGGATTTGCTTGGAAGTATTCCGGGAAAACGATGTCTTTGGAGTATGCGCAGCCGACAGGAAAGGTGTCGCCGACCACGCCCCACTGGGGCTCGCCGTAGAGGCAGAGGACCTTGCCGAGGTCGTGGACGAAGCCGGTCGCGACCATCCAGCGCGGGCGATTGTCGCGGCGCATGGCTTCGCTGGTCTGCAACAGGTGCTCCATTTGCGTCAGGTCGGTGTCCGGGTCGCTGTCGTCGACCAGGGTGTTCAGGAACTCCGCTGCCTCCCAGATGGATTTTTTGCCGCGGGTCAGGCCAAAGTATTCCTTTTCCTTGCCGAGCACGTAGTCCACGGTCTGGTGGGTGTGGTTGAGGCGGTAGAACTCCGCGACGCCGGGCGTCGCCTCCGCGTCATACTGGCGGAACTCTTCTTCGGTCTTGCCTTCGCGATAGCGACCCTGCAGGAACTCGTCCCACTGCTCCATTTCGGGGTCGAGCGGGTTTTGGGAGACGGGTGCGACTGTGGACATGAGCGGACTCCTGGCGCGGCGGGCGCGATCATTACGGTACGCGCGCGATGATAGAGCGTTCGTACAACGACTTGCAAGATTTGTTTGCGGGTCGGCGAAAGGTTTATGAAAAGCGGGTCTGACGCCAGAGCCGCATGGAGCACCAGATCAGGCTGGCGGCCATGATGATGCCGAGCAGGGCCATCCAGCGGGTGTTCATGGCGAGCGCGGGCACGTGGGCCTGGACGGCGAGCCAGACGAAGACGAGGCAGGCCGTGGCGACGATGGCGTAGTCCCAGGGGCGGCGGCGCTCGGTGCGGTCGAACTCCTCGCCGGATTGCGCGGCGAGGGTCTTGTAGTAGTCGAGGCCGTAGCGGTCGCACTCGCGCAGCAGGGCCTGCTGCACGCTGGTGGTTTCCTTGGCGGAGGCGACGGCGGTGCTGACAGCGAGAGCGCCGAGAATCATGAGGGCGGAGCCGCCGATGACCATCCAGCGGTGGGCCGAGTCGGCGCTGCGGAGTTCGCCGAAGACCATCGCGCCCCAAACCAAACCCCAGAGCTGGTTGGTGTTGGACAGCGGGATGCCGCGGCCGATGCCGAGGTATTTGCAGGCAAACTGCTGGAAGAGATCGCCGACGACCCAGACCATGCCTCCGAGGAACAACCAGAAGAGCACGGGCTTGAGCAGCGCCCAGTTGAAGGCGGACGAGTGGGTACCGCCGTCGAGCGTGAGGACGAGCAGGAGCATCATGCCGAGCTCGCCGACGGTGAAGACCGTTACGAAGGACAGCGGGTTCATGCCGCTGAGGTAGGCCTTGCGGTAGGGCACGTACATGGTGCCCCACATGAGGCTGGCGCCGCCGGCCGCGGCGAGGCCGGCCCAGACGTGCGGCCCGGTGGCACCGCCGTGCAGCGTGCTGAAGCCGAGCAGGATGGCCGCGCCGATGATGAGGACGGTGCCGATGGTGACCTTCGTGAGATTGGTGCGGCCGGCACCGCGCAGTTCATTGAACAACAGGCGGCCCCAGAGCAGGCCGACGAGCGAGTTGGTGTTCCACAGGGGGAAGGCGATGGCGAGGCCGACATCACGGATGGCAAAGACGGTAAGCGTGTTGGCGACGGCCCAGAGCGCGCCGGCGAGGATGGCCCAGACGATCAGGTGTTTTTTTTCGCGCAGGTCGGCGAAAACGTAGGACGTGCCCTTGAGCAGGGTGGGGAAGGTCCAACGGGCGGTGAAGACGCCGGCGACCATGCAGAGCGAGATGGTGAAGGGGCTGAAGCCGGCGTTGACGAGCTTGGTGGGGGCTTCTGCCGCGCCGAGCCAGACGCCGGCGGTGAGGCCGCAGAAGACGCCCAGAAGATGGAGCTGACCGAGGGTCTGTCGGGCGTTTGGTCTTGCTGTAGCAGTGCTCAATGCAGCACGACCAGAAGGATGACGCCGAGCAGGAGCACGGTGGCGGGAACCCAGAATTGCACGTCGGTAAAGATGGCTTTCAGCATCGTTCGCTCGATTCCCTGCCGTGGCGCACTGGCGGGTGCTTGCCGCGCTGGTTTGGCTGCAACGCCAACCTACGTTCGTTTGGTGGTCGGCGTCAAGCGTAAAGGTACACGCTGGCGATACACTGCGCAGGTGAAATTGCTGCTGTATTCCGTGCGCGCGGGCCGAGGCCACAGCCGCGAGGCCGAGGCGCTGACGGCAGAGTACCTGAAGCGGGTGCGGTCGCCGTTTGCGGCGGAGGCGCGGGTGTTCAGGACGGAGGCGCTGCTGCTGGAAGCGGTAGCGGCGGAGCGCAAGGCGGCATTGACGGCAGCGTGGCTGCTGGATAGCCGTGGGAAAGCGATGTTGTCGGAGGACTGGGCGGCGGCGCTGCGCAGTGCGCAGGATGCTGGCAGGCGTGCGCTGGTGCTGGCGATCGGGCCGGCGGATGGGTGGAGCGAGGCGGCGCGTGCGGTGGAGCACCGGCTGATGTCGCTGGGGCCGATGACACTGCCGCATGAGCTGGCGCGGATTGTGGCGGCGGAGCAGATGTACCGGGCGACGACGATCCTGGCGGGGCATCCGTATCATTTGGGGCATGAGTAGGTGGCTGTTCGCTCTTAGCCGTCCGCTATAGATGTCCACTGTTGGCACTCATTTGGTTGGTGCGGTTTGCTGGCGCTCGCTGAACGCTCATGGATGCGAGCTGCTCCTCGCTTCTCTGCCCGATGGAGCAGACACGGAAGCGCGACCGTGCATCGGACAGGCATGAGCGATGAGGTAGAGGCGACGACGGAAGACCTGAATCCCACGCAGCGGCGCGGGCTGGTGCTGATCAACACGGGTGCGGGCAAGGGCAAGACGACGGCGGCACTGGGCGTGGCGATGCGTGCGCTGGGCAGCGGCATGCGCGTGCTGGTGATGCAGTTTTTGAAGGGCAGCTGGCACTACGGCGAGCTGGATGCCGCGACGGAGAACTTCGGCGGTGCGCTGGTGATTCGGCAGCTGGGGCGTGGATTTGTGAAGGTCGGCAATGCGGAGACGGACCCGGAAGACCTGCGGCTGGTCGCCGAGGGCTGGCAGCAGTGCGTCGACGCAATGCAGGGCGGCGAGTGGGATTTGATCGTGCTGGACGAGATCCTGTACACGATCGGCTACGGCATGCTGGATGCCGAGGCGGTGGCGGCTGCCGTGCGCGAAAAGCCGGAGATGCTGCACGTGATCCTGACCGGGCGGAACGCACCAGCGGTGCTGGTCGACCTGGCAGACACGGTAACGGAGATGCGCGAGGTGAAGCATGCGTACACCAGGGGAATTCTGGCGCAGAAGGGAATCGAGTTTTAGCCGGCCACTCTAATCGACCATGGTACGGGGGACGCGGCTGCTGATGCCGCACAGGACTTCGTAGGTGTTGGTGCCGGTCTGGGTGGCGAGGGTGGCAGCGGTGATCTGTTGCGCGCCCTGGCCGCCGAGGAGGACGACCTCGTCTCCTGGCCTGGCATCAGGAAGTGCCGTGACATCGATGACGGAGAGGTCCATCGAGACGCGGCCCAGCAGCGGCGTGCACTGGCCACCGACGAGAACGTTGCCGCCCGGGTGGTTTGTGGTGGAAGAGAGGGCGCGGCGGAATCCGTCGGCGTACCCGACTGGCAGCAACGCGAGCCGCATGGGTCGTGGTGTAACGTAGGTGGCGTTGTAGCCGACAGTTGCGCCGGCAGGCACGTCGCGGATGCTGGCGATACGGGTTTTCCAGGTGAGGGCAGGCTCGAGTTGGCGCAGGTGGAGGTGCAGAGCCGCGTCCACATTCGCACCCGGGGCATCGCCAGCGATTTCGACGTAAGCGTCGTCGCGAGCGACGGGGATTGCGGTAAGTGGCGTGCCCGAGAGCGGGAGTGCGTAGCCGTAGAGGGCGAGGCCGGCGCGGGTCATGGGCGTGGCGCCGATGGCATGGGCGGCTTCGGCAAGCCACGGCTGCAGGCTGCCGCCGTCCATGCCGGAGGTGTTCCCGGCGTGGAGCAGCGATGGGCGCAGGCCGGCTTCGCGGACCTGTTGCAGTGCTGCCAGGAAGAGGTCGCGCTGGATGCCGTTTTGCGGCTGATCCAGGCACTCTGCCGAGGCGAAGTGGGTGAACACGGCTTCCATGCGGATGTGCGGTGCGCGGCGCAGATGCTGCAGGAAGGCAGCGAGGGGTGCACCGGACGCGGCACCCTGGCGGGCCATGCCGGTGTCGATCTCAAGGTGCACGGCAACCGAGTTTGCTGGAAGGTTGCGGCGGGCGGCTTCGGCCTGCAAGAGGTCGAGATGGCGGGGTTCCCACACGGCGGGGGTGAGGTTTGCCTGCAGGCAGGCGGCTTCCTCCCCCGGCCATAAACCGCACATGACGAGGACGCGCGGTTGAGCGGCGTGCGGCAAATTGGCAAGCGCGTTGCGGACCTCTAGCCCTTCTGCCACATCGGTGACGCCGAGCCAAGGCGCACCGGCGGTAGCGAGTACAGGTGCGCAGCCAGCGACGCCGTGGCCGTAAGCGTTTGCTTTGACGACGGCGAGAACCTGCGTCGCTGCGCCGGCAGCTGCGCGGAGGCGGGCATAGTTGCGCCGCAGCGCGCCGGCGCTGGTCTCTGCCCAGACGGGACGGCTGGCGATGGGGTGAGGACGGTCAGGCAAGGCGCGCACCGGCTTCAGGCAGGGTTTCGTCGTGCAACGGTGGGCGTGGGAAGCCGCCGCCGAAGCGCCGCACCAGCAGCAGAACAACGGTGCCGAGAACAAGGCTGAGGACGGCGTCGACCAGCAGTTCCCCGGCGGCTCCCGACCAGCGGCCAGGCAGGTTCGACCCCCTGCCATCGAGTGCAACCGCAGCCGCGATGGCGACGTTGCATGCAGCAATAGAAATGGAGTACTGCGTGGCGGACAGCGGGTTGCCGCGGCCGACGATCTGGAAGACGAGTGCGCTGGTGGCGGTGTAGTTAATGCCCGCCATCACGTTGTAGAAACAGACACCCACGACGAAGACCGGGACGGTGCGCCAGCGGTCGTGCAGCGCCGCCACCATGAGCAGCGATGCCGCGCCGGCGACCATGGCAGGTGCGATGAAGAGCAGGCGACGGTCGATGCGGTTGCTGAGCGGGCCGCCAAGCGCCGCGCCCACGATGCAGGCCAACGCGAGGCCGACGCCACTGACCCAGCCGGTAAGGCTGTCGCTCGCACCGAAGTCCCGCCCGATGCCGCCGAAGAGATTCTGCATGGCGAAGGTGGCGGAGGGCACGATGAAGACAAGCAACGCAAAAAGGTAGCTGCGCTGGCGGGCGGTGGCGAGCAGGTCGCGGCCCAGGTCGCGCATGGTGTCGGCGACGCGACGGGGGATGCGGGTTTCGTTTGCGGTGACGAGCAGCGGCGACGCGGAAAGCAGGATAGGCAGCGGCACGACTAGCGCTGCGGTGTGCAGCGACAGGTGTTGTAGCTCCCACACGGCGAGCGAGCCGCACAGGCCGGTGCTCCCGAGGTAGGCGATGTTGAGCCAGGCGCCGGCTGCGCTTTGCTGCGAGGGCGCCATGAGGTTCGACACGATACCGCCGATGGTGCTGGAGTAGAGCTGCGTGGCCAGGTAACCGAGGAAAAGTGTTGCCATGAGCAGGTTGGCTCCCGTACCGTGGCCGCCGTTAGCCGACGCCGCGCCGACCAGCAGCACCGAGACCCCAAGGCAGAGCGCGCCCGCGGCCGCGAGCAGCATGGCCCACGTGCGGCGGGAGGCGCCGCAATCGACCAGCGGCGTGAGCAGGAAGCTGAGGTAACTGGGCGTAAGGACCAGCGCGACGATGGTGGCTTCGCGCGCGTTGCTGACGCCCTTTGCAGTGAGCAGCGTGGCCAGTGCGACCGCAACGAAGCCATTCATGGAGCCGGAGGCCGAGTACAGCACGCCAGCCAGCCAGGGCGGCAACGGTCTGGGCGTGGCGTCGGCTGCGAGGGCAGAAGACATGGGTGCGGCAATCTCCTGAGCTCTCGGGCCTACGTAGTCGCCTGTGTGAGCGATGTGAGCCACGGGAGAGGAACATGGTGAGACGATGGCGCGCCGTGGGAGCCGGAAGCAGATATCCCAGGCGCTCCGTGGAGCAATGAAAGAAAGACGGACCGCTAGTGCCCCGCTGACGTCTGTGCCAGCGCGCCCTGAACGACGGCGTCGAGCTGGGCGGGGTCGTTGCTGCCGGCGGCGGTGCCAGTGACTACCTGGTAGTGGGTAGGCGTAACCACCACAATGGTGGGCGTGAGCGTGACGTGGAGACGGACGCCCAGGTCGAAGTCGGCCTTGACCTGAGCAGCAAGTTTGCCGCCGGGGTCGAGCGGGGACGGGATCGTGAGGCCGTGCTGCTTCGCCCAGCGCGCGTCGTACTGCTGCAGGTCATCCTTGCTGGCGATCTGACGCTGCGCCAGGAAGACGTCGGTGCGGTAGTCGCCAGCAGTCTTCGGGCTGACGTGGTCTTCAAGGTAGCGTGCAAAGACGGCAGCATCGAAAGTCCAGACATGGGCTTCCAGCGGAAAGTCTCGGCGGATGAGCGGCACGTGCTCCTTTGCCGCCGCGGCCAGTTCATAGGGATGCGCGTGGGCGCAGGCGGGGCAGCCCAGGTCCTCGAACACCAGGATCGATACCTTGCTGCCGGGCGCGGGCTTGAGGATGGAGGTGTCGATGAAGCTGTCACGCGGGCCCTGGCCGGCAAACTGCGCAGCAGCCAATGGCAAAAGGGCCAACGCGGCAGCGGCGGAACACAATAGCTTTGCGGTTGGGAAAAAGCGGAGCCGCCGGGTCGCGGGCATGCGTGATCACCTCAGCTTCCAGTTTAACGGCGTTGCCGGTGATGTACAGCGCCAACCTGTTGCCGTGAATGGGTCCTGCGCCAACGACGAAGGCTTCCCGCGGAGGGGAAGCCTTCGTTGACGTGAAACGGAGGTCCAGGGTTACTCGGCGGTGACCGTTCCGTGCGTGGCCTTCTCTTCCTTCTTCTTCTCGTTGTTGGCGCGCGCCCCCATCGCCTGCTTGACATAGTCGTCGGCCATGGCGATGTCCTGCTTCTGCGCCGCGGGATCGCCGCAATCGACATCGGCCTTGCGGCGGTAGGTGAGGTTCAGGTAGCTGAGCGCATCATCGTAGTCGTTGCGCAGCTTGATGGCTTGGTTCAGGTGCGTGATGCCGTCCGCGACGATCGCCGTGTTGGCAGCTTTCATTTTGACGCAGGCACCCTTGGACATCTTCGGGTTGCCATCGCCATTGTCCTTCAGACCGTCTTCGCCCAGGATCTTGACGGCGTTGTTATAGGCGGCGGTGAAGTCAGCGGCACCGATGCTGTAGTGCGCTTCCGCATCGTTGGGATCGACCTGGATAACTTGAAGTTCATACTGCTTGGAAACCTCAGGCTGCTTGATGTTGCGGTAGATGCTGGCAAGCTGCTGCAGCGAGTTTTTGTCGCCGGGATGCTCTGCAAGATAGTCCTTGAAGATGGCGATCGCGTTATTCGCGGTCTTCAGGTTCGCGTCATCCGTTGCGTTGGGAACAACAAGGTAGGAGTACGCCGTGCCGAGGTAGAGCTTAGCCTGCGGCAGCTTCGGGTCCAGGCGAATCGCCTCCTGGAAATGACCGATCGCCTCTTCATACTGGGCGTTCTTGAACGAGGCCACGCCCTTGTTGATCTGGTCGCGGGCTTTCAACTGGGCGCAACCAAGGAGCAGGCCCAGCGAGACGAAGAGCACAGCTGCGGCGGGAACACGAGCGTTAAGGTTCATTGAGCGAAGGGTCTCCTTGAATGGCCGCATGCGATGACATCGTTCCTGAGAGAGATGATGAAAGTGGTACAGAAAGCGGATGGCTCTCGTGGAAGTGATTGTATCCGCACAGTTGCGGTTGTGACCAGAGCCTAAACGCAAACATCTGCGAGGAAGCCATGGCTGGCGAACAAAGTTGCAGCAGAGACCCTCACCATACAGGAGCAGGATGAAATCTCAAAGATGCAAGCGATTGCTCGCCTACACGAGGGGCACATGCGTCCCTGACGAAAGAGGATTGCCGCCGTAAACTTGGCGGCGATGGATGCAGTGTTGCCGGATGTTAAAGGACTGGTGGTTGCATCGCATAGCCGCCGTCAGAACGCCGATGCTTGTGGCACCTGCGGCATGGCCGGCGTCGATCGCGGCCAGGATGGCTCCATACTCGAGGCCGGCTCGCCACGAACGAAGAGCACCGGGTTACCGCGACGATCAGAGATGCGGCGGAGCGCGGCGTTGGCCTGCGCGGATGCGTTTTGAGGGCAAGAGACCCGAGGCTTGATGCGGTAGACACTGGTCCGGCTCAGGGTGTTCCCATGGCGCTGGCTGGAAACGGGTGGGCGAGTTGGGAAGGCCGGTGCGTTCTGTATGTGCTTCAGCGCACATGTCTTCAAACATGCAAATGGACGCTGAAGAAAGATTCAGCGTCCATTTGCAAACCGTGGTGTGTGATGGCTGTAGCGCTTAGTTGCCAGCCTCAACGCGAGGCGTGATGATGCCGATGTTGTCGACGCCGGCTGCGTGGCCATCGTCGATGACCGGGGTGACCGCCGCAAAGTCGAGATCCTTGTCGCCTTTGACGAACATCACCTTGTCATTGCGCGCTTCAAAAATGGTGCGCAGCTTCTCGGTGAGGTCGGGGAGGTTGACCGCGTCTTCATTGATGCGGTAGGTCGGCTGCCCTTTGCCGTTCGCGAGCACCTGGACGACGATGGTGCGGGTGTCGACATCGGCCGTCTTGTCCTTGGGTGGCTGCGGTACGAGGGTGTCGAGACCGCGCATGACGGTAGGCTGGATGACCATGAAGATGATCAGCAGAACCAGCAGAACGTCGATCAGTGGCGTGACGTTGATATCGGAGCGTGCTCCTTTACCGCCGCCTCCTCCCATGCCCATGGTGAATCTCCTTTGCGCCATATCGACGCCGTGCGTGAGGCCCGCAGAGCGGGGGTGGAACCAAATCTGTGTCGCGCCACGATACACTCGCGGCGAGCCGAATTACATCAGGGACTTGTCGGTGAGCATGCCGAGCTGGCTAACGCCGGCGGCGCGAATGCCATCAATCGCGGTCATGACGGTGCCGTAGTTGGCGCGCTGGTCGCCGCGGAAATAGACCTGCTTGTCGGTCTTCTTCTCGATGAGGACAGCAATCTTCTCGCCGAGAGAATCCGGTGCAACCTGGTCGCCACCGAGGTAGGTCTTGCCATCGCGCGTGACAGCAACGACGACGGAGTCTTCCTTGTTGGCATTTTCCATCACGACTGCGGCGGTCGCAATCGGCAACTCGACATTGACCTTGTTGTTGAGCATGGGCGTGACGACCATGAAGATGATGAGGAGGACGAGCATCACGTCCACCATGGGTGTCACGTTGATGTCGGAGTTTACTTTCTTATGCTCATCGCGTGTGGCGATTGCCATGGCTGCGGCTCCGGGACTTGGTCAAAAGTGGTGAAAGGCAAGTGTGCGTCGTGTGAGCAGCGGACTTGCAAACATCATGCGCGGTCCCGGACCAGCCGAAGCCGGCCCGGGAGGCTGCGATTAGCGCTGCGACTGCTTGATGAAGTAGTCGACGAGCTCGGAGGAGCTGTTGTCCATTTCGACGTCAAACGACTCGACCTTGTTGGTGAAGTAGTTGAACGTCATCACGGCGGGGATGGCAACCAGCAGGCCGAGGGCGGTCGTGATGAGCGCTTCCGAAATACCACCGGCGACGGCGCCGATACCGGCAGTCTTCTGCGTGGCAATCTCCTGGAAGGCGTGGAGAATACCGATAACCGTGCCGAGCAGGCCGATGAACGGTGCGGTGGAACCGATGGTGGCGAGCGAACCCAGACCGCGCTTCAGCTTGGCGTGAACGATGGCTTCCGAACGCTCGAGAGCGCGCTTGGACGACTCGATCTGCTCGTCGGTGATGTTGCCACCCGAACCGTAGGAGCGGAACTCCTGCAGGCCAGCGGTGACGACTTCGGCGAGGTGCGACTTCTTGGCACGATCGGCAACCTTGATGCCTTCGTCGAGACGACCATCCTTGAGGGCGCCGGCAACCTTCGGGGCGAACTCACGCGACTGCTTCTTCGCAGCCGAGAAGTAGAGCCAGCGGTCGATCATGACGGCGAGCGACCAGATGGACATGATGAACAGGATGCCGACGATGCAATCGTCGATCCAGCCCATGTGCTTGAGCATGCCGACGATACCGAGGTCGGTCGAGGGTGCGGCGGCGGCAGGTGCGTCCTGGAAGAACATGCCGAGCGTGGCGGGGATGTGGGCGAAGTTTGCTGCAGCGTGAGCGAGAATCACGAGTATCAGTTCTCCTTGGTTAAACCTGCGTTAGGTAAAGGCGGCAGCGCCTCGAACGAGAACATCCGGCCCACGGAAACTGGCGAAATCTTTTGCGGCAGAGCCCAACCGCTCTCCCTTGGACGGGTGGAGACGGTAGTCGGTGCACGAGACACCGACTACCAGGACCTTAACCGCCGAAGGAGAAGTTGACCGTAACAGTGGTGTCGACTTCTGTCGGATCACCGTTCAAGAGATACGGCTTATAGCGCCACTGCTGTACCGCCTGGGTTGCGGCGGAGCGCAGCATTTCCGGGCCGGAGACCACCGAGAGGCTCTGGATGGTGCCGGTCTTGGAGATGATGGCATGCAGCACGACCGAACCGGAGACGTGCGCCGCCTTGGCGATCGCCGGATAAACCGGAGAGGTCTTGTTCAGCAACTGGCCGGTTGCAACACCGCTTGAGATCTTGATCGGGCCGGTCGGCTTCGGCTTTGGCTCAACCTTGGCAACGACGACCGGTGCAGTGTTCAGGCCAAGGCCTCCCATAATGCCACCGGCTCCACCAGTGCTCGGCCCCATGCCTGCACCCACAACACCCGACGAGACGGGCGGCGGTGGCGGTGGTTCCTTGGTGAGGTCGATCTTCTTCGGGATCTTGGTCGGCGCGGTCATCGCATCCAGTGCGGCAACGACTTTCGTCACCTTGACAATCTGCTGTGGTGGCGGCGGTGGTGGCGGCGGTGGTGGTGGCGGCGGCGCGGTCAGCATCGCGGTCATCGCCGTCTTCGGCAGAGCTTCCGGATACAGAAGGGGGATGAGAATCATGACCGCCAGAATGGCGAGGTTGAAGGCAAGGGTCGCGATCATCCAGTACTTGGACTTCGACTTGATCCTGCCCGACGATTCCACCAAAGAGTCTTCAAACATGGGCTACCCCAATTTCTGCGAGAGGTCGTGCGGCAAGGAACGGCGTGTTGCGGTGAACGAGACTGCCGGGTGAGTGGCAGTGTTGCGGTAGACACCGCGGGGTTTCACTTTGTTCCCGAAGTTGAACACAATTTCGAGAGCGGATTTCAGAGAGGTTCAGCACGCCCGAAAAGGCCGGGGCGCTCTGAGACGCAAAGAATAGCGCGGGGCGTGGAAGTTTGGCAAGCAGGGTGAACTTGTCCAGCACTTTGTTTCGCGAATGCGGGCCAACAGTGGTGAAATGGGCTGCATGAAAACAAAGCGGTTCCGCATACACGCAGGGACGATGGGCGTGCTGTTCGTGGTGGTGGCAGCGGCGGGCGCGCAGCAGGGGGCACCGGACAAGTACGCGTGGCTTGAAGATGTCGCTGGCGCCCGCGCCATGCAGTGGGTGACGACAGAGAATGCACGGACCGCCGCAGTACTGCGCAACGACCCGCACTTTGCCACGTTTCAGGCGGACGCTCTACGCATAGCGGAGGACGCGCACCGGCTGCCCGCGCCAGAGCTGCACGGGAAGCTGGTCTACAACTTCTGGCAGGATGCAGCGAGCCCACGTGGCATCCTGCGCGTGACGGATGTCGCCGACTACGTGACGACCGCGCCGCACTGGCGCACGCTGCTGGACGTGGACGCGCTGAACAGGGCGGAGCACGCGAGCTGGGTCTACAAGGGTATGTCGGTGCTACAGCCGGATGACCGGTACGCCCTGGTGCGGTTGTCAGCCGGCGGAGAAGATGCCAGTGTTGAGCGCGAGTTCGACCTGCAGCAGGGTGCGTTCGTGACCGGAGGATTTATGCTGCCTCGGTCGAAGCAGACGGTGAGTTGGCTGGATCATGACACGCTGCTGGTGGCGCGCGACTGGGGCGCAGGCACCATGACGGCGTCCGGCTATCCCTTCGTCGTAAAAGAGTGGAAGCGCGGGACGCCGCTGGAGTCGGCCACCGAGGTGTTTCGCGGCAAGCCGTCGGATATCCGCTGCAGCGCAGAGGTGCTGCGCGACGGCCAGGGGCACACACTGCAGGTGCTGCGTGAGGGGCTGACGTTTTTCGAGAGTGCCACCTTTGTGCGGACGGCCAACGGGGTGCAGCCGCTGGCGCTGCCGCCCAAGGCAGATGTGGTTGACCTGCTGGATGGCGAGGTGCTGGTCCATCTGCACCAAGAGTGGACGCCTGCTGACAGCAAGACGCAGTTCACGCAGGGCTCACTGGTGAGCCTGCACCTTGCAGATGTGCTGCGCGACTCGGCCCACCTGAAGCCCGGGGTGGTGTTTGCGCCCACGTCGACGGAGTTTCTGGATAGCACGGCCGGCACGAAGTCGCACCTGATTGTGACCACGCTGAATAGCGTGCAGGGCGGCGGCTACACCTACGCCCATGCGAACGGGAAGTGGACGCGGCAGGCGCTGACCGTGCCGGCGAACGCGACCGTAGTCGTGGCCGCGGCAAACGACCTGGACGAGACGATGGCGCTGGCGGTGACGGGCTTTCTGATGCCGCCGTCGCTGCTGCTGGGCGACGCGGGAGATCCGCAATCGTTGAAGGTGGCGAAGTCGCAGCCGGCGCTGTTCGACGCGGCGGGGCTGACGGTGGAGCAGCTGTTTGCCACCAGCAAGGATGGCACGAAAGTGCCGTACTTCGTGGTGCATCGCAAGGACATGAAGTACGACGGCACGAACCCGACGCTGCTGAACGCGTACGGCGGCTTCGAGGTGTCGGAGACGCCGACCTACAGCGCGGTGCGGGGCAAGCTGTGGCTGGAGCGCGGCGGGGTGTTTGCCCTGGCGAATATTCGTGGCGGCGGGGAGTTTGGGCCGGCGTGGCACGAGGCCGGACTCAAGCTGAACCGGCAGCGCATCTATGACGATTTTGCGGCGGTGGGCAAAGATCTGGTGGCGCGCAAGATCACGTCGCCGCGGCACCTGGGCATCGTCGGCGGGTCGAACGGCGGCCTGCTGATGGGCGTGGAGATGGAGCAGAACCCCACGCTGTGGAACGCCGTCATCATCCAGGTGCCATTGCTGGACATGCTGGGCTACGAGCACATTGCGGCGGGCGCGAGTTGGGTGGGCGAGTACGGGTCGGTCACGGTTCCCAGCGAACGAGCGTTCCTGGCAACGATCTCGCCGTACAACAACCTGAAGCCGGGTGTGGCGTATCCGAAGCCGCTGATCTTCACAACCACCAAGGACGATCGCGTGGGGCCGCAGCACGCGCGCAAGTTCGCCGCGCTCATGGAGGAGCAGAAGCACCCGTTCTTTTATGACGAAATCGTGGAAGGCGGCCACGGCTCAGGCGCGGATCTGAAGCAGAAGGCAGCGACGGATGCTGAGATGTATGTGTATCTCTCGCGCAAGTTGATGAAGTAAGAGCTGGGCATCAGTTACAAGAAAGGGCACCCATGATGGGTGCCCTTTTTGCTGCTCGAAGACAGGTCTACGCGGTGGCACGGCGGGTGCTGGGCAGGGCGGTCTGCTTGCCCTTGCTGGCGCGCCAGTCGGTCCAGGCAACGAGCATGGGCGCGGCCACGGCGATGGACGAGTAGGTGCCGATGAGGATGCCGATGACGAGCGCGAGCGAGAAGCCGTGCAGAACTTCGCCACCGAAAATGAACAGCGACAGCACGGTGAGGAACGTGAGGCCCGAGGTGAGGATGGTTCGGGAGAGCGTCTGGTTGATGCTCTTGTTCACGACTTCGCTGAGCGTGGCGCGGCGCATGGTTTGCAGGTTTTCGCGGATGCGATCGAAGACGACGATGGTGTCGTTCATCGAGTAACCGACGAGCGTCAGGATGGCGGCGACGACGGTGAGCGTGATCTCGGTGTTGAGCAGGCTGAAGAAGCCGATGGTGATCAGCGTGTCGTGGAAGACGGCGATGACGGCGGCCGCGCCGTAGATGAACTCGAAGCGGAACCACAGGTAGACGAGCATGCCCATGAGCGACCAGAGGACCGCCCAGCCTGCCTGGCGGGTAAGCTGCTTGCCCGCAGTCGGGCCGACGATGTCCGTCGACTGCACGGTGGCGGTGCCGCCGTGGTAGTTGCTGTTCAGTGCGCCGACAATCTGCTCGCGTGCAGCATCGTGGTTGGCGTCTGCCGTCTCCGGCACGCTGATGACGACCTGGTTGGCCGCGGCAGAGGAGGCACCGACGTTCGAGATGCGCTGCACGGTGTAGTTGCGCACGCGGCCGGCGTCAAGCGCGGAGCGGATGGCGTCTTCACTGGGCGGCGTGGGGAAGCTGACGTAGACCAGCGTGCCACCCTTGAAGTCGACGCCGCGCGGCACACCGTGCCAGAACAGCATGGAGAGCAGGCCGGCGATGGAGAAGATGAGCGAGAAGCCGAGGAAATACCACTTCTTGCCAAGCCAGTCGATGTTCGAGTTGCGAAAGAGTTCCATGGTTCCCTACCCTTATTCTCTTGTAATGCCGCAGCAAATGAAGGGATCTGCTTCCATTCAGCTGACCTGTCGAGCAGCCCGCTTAAATTACTCCGTCAGGTCGCGTATGTCTTCCATCTTTTCAAGGCGATCGCGACACCCTGGAAAAACAGCCCTTCAGCCAAAAATATGTTCCAGTGAACGAAGGACTTGGGACGAAGTAGAAGGAATCCCATCAGGACGAAGTGCAACGTGAGGAGACCTGCGGACAGTAACCAAAAAGATGAGCGATTCCAGAACTGCCTACTCTGCCCGACGAACATCCCAAAGATAAATACCGTACCTAAAAGACACCCAGCAAACCACACCGCATGTTCCCACTGAATAACTTCGGAGAACAAGCAGTAAAGAAGTGCGCCCACAAGAACCAAGCTGATACACACATAAAGCAATGCATCTCGCAGCCTTGCATTCAGCATGTAAAACCTAAATCGACAGCGCTTCACCGCGGGTTTTGCGGGCGAGCACGCTGTCGAAGATGACGCGCGAGACGAAGACCGCTGTAAACAGGTTGGCGATGAGTCCGAAGGCGAGCGTAATGGCGAAGCCCTTGACGGGGCCGGTGCCGACGAAGAACAGGATGAACGCCGAGACCAGCGTGGTGACGTGCGTGTCGAGGATGGTGACCCAGGCGTGCGCGAAGCCGTTCTGCACGGCGGCGGAAGCAGACTTGCCGGCATTGATCTCTTCGCGAATGCGCTCGAAGATCAGCACGTTGGAGTCGACGCCCATGCCGATGGTGAGGATGACGCCGGCAATGCCGGGCAGCGTGAGCGTGGCGTGGAAGAAGCCCATGAAGCCGAGGAGGATCACGAGGTTCAGGAACAGTGCAAGGTCGGCGTTGATGCCGGCGCCGCGGTAGTACACCAGCATGAAGACCATGACGGCGAGCATGCCGACCACCGCCGCGATGACGCCCTGGCGGATGGACGACGCGCCGAGCGACGGGCCGACGGTGCGCGTTTCAAGGTAGGTGATGGACGCGGGCAGCGAGCCGGTGCGCAGCATAAGCGAGAGTTCCTGCGCGGCCTGCTTGCTCATGCCGCCGCTGATCTGGCCGCTGTCGCGGATCGCGCCGTTAATGCTCGCAACCTCCTTGACGTGTTCGTCCAGCACAATGGCCATGTACTTGCCGATATTTGTGCTGGTGTAATCGTAGAAGCGGTCGCCGGCGGCGCTCGTCAGATTGAAGCTGACGTTGTCGCGGCCGGTTTCATCCTTGCCGGGGCGGGCATCGCGAAAGTCCGGGCCCTGCACGATGGCGACGCGTTGCAGCAGCCACCACTGGGTGGCGTCAGCGGTGTTGCCGCCCTGCACGGCGATGCTGTCCTGGCCGGCTGCGGCGGCTTCCGCCTCATCCTTCGTCTGGAAGGGCTTGCCGTCGTTCAGGACCTGGTGAATCTCAAGCCGGGCTGTCGACTGGATGACGCGCGAGACCTGATCGGGGTCGGAGACGCCGGGCAGCTCGACGAGAATCTGGTCTTCGCCCAGACCGTACTTCTGGATGACCGGTTCGGAGACCCCAAGGGAGTCCACGCGACCGCGAATCGTCTCGATGGAGGTATCCAGCGTACGCTCACGCAGCGTCTTGATGGCCGACACCTTCATCGCCATGCGGAAGCCGTCGGCCTGCGAACTGACATCGTAATCCGCATACTGCGTGCCGTTGAGCAGGTCGCGCACGGCACCGGACTTGGCCGAGGGCACGCCGCTGACGGCGATGACCGGCTGCTTCGGGTCGGGCTTGGTGACGGTCGCGGTGGGGGCCGTTTCCTTGAGCGAGGCGATAATACGCTGCTCGTCGGAGTCCGAGTTTGCGGCCACGGCCTCGTCCGTGTGGACCTGCAAGACGAGGTGGGTGCCGCCCTTCAGGTCGAGTCCAAGGTGGATGCGGTCGGTCAGCATCTGCTTGAGCGAGCCGTGCGGCACGCCAAAGATGCCGTAGATGAAGACGAACAGAATGACGAAGATGGCGGCGATCTTGCCGTTGAGATTTTTCTGCATGGCCTTGTCGGCGCCCACGGTGCGCGCACGTCGTTTCTGTCAGCGCGGGCCGGTAACGGCGAGGCTGGAATGTGCCGGGGCGAAAGCAGCCCGGAACGCGGCAGGCCTGTGACAGCCACCGCGCGGTACGGTTCCTTTATACCAATTTCCGGCGAGAGGCGGGCAACCCGGTGGGAGCCGGAATCTAGATGCGTACGCAGAGACGCTCTGCTCTGCGCAAAGGCCGCAGAGTTTGCTTTGTGTCCTTTGCGCCAGCTACGCGCCTTTGCGTACGCTTGTGCTCTAAAAACGGTGCTTACTTGCTGTCTTCTTCGTCCGTGGTGACGGAGGCGATGGAGCTGCGCAGGAACTCGAGCTTCAAGTTGTCAGGCAGCACGCGCAGGATAATGGCGTCGTCCTTGATGGAGATGATCTGGCCGCGCAGTCCGCCGTTTGTGGTCACGCGGTCGCCGGTCTTGAGCTCAGTCAGCATCTTGGCCCAGGCCTTCTGCTTGCGCTGCTGGGGCAGCGCCGTGAGCAGAACGAAGCCGATGAGGACCACGGGGAGGATGAGGCTGAGACCGCCGAAGGACGAACCGATCTGAAAAAACGCGAGGGCAAATGGATACACGGGCAGAATCCTTGGATGGCGCGGCCGCAGATGCGCGGTTCGGTCGCCAGCATTGCAGAAAGTCCGGTCGCTTCCCATCGGAAAGCGCGGCACGTCCAGTTTACGTCCTCTGCTTGGCCGCGTGCTCTAGTCTGGAACCTGGGGCGCGGCAACGGTGCGCCCGGAGACTACGCCATGCCACTGGACCTCAGCCGACCGTTTCTGCCGATCCGCATCGCCGTGCTCACGGTGAGCGACACCCGCACCGCCGCCGACGACCGCTCGGGCGATGCTCTGGACGAGCGGATTTGCGCGGCCGGGCACACGGTGGCAGAGCGCAAACTGGTGCGCGACGATGCGGAGGGGATCGCCGACGTGCTGCGCGGATGGATTGCGGATCGCACGATTGACGCCGTGGTGACCACGGGCGGCACGGGCGTGACCGGCCGCGACCAGACGCCGGAGGCTTTCGCGCGCGTGCTGGAGAAAGAGATCGTCGGCTTCGGCGAGCTGTTCCGCATGCTGAGCTACGCGCGCATCGGGACGAGCACGATCCAGTCGCGAGCAATCGGCGGAGTTGCCGGCGGCACGTACCTGTTCGCGCTGCCGGGGTCGACGGGCGCGGTGCGGGATGCGTGGGACGACATCCTGCTGCACCAGTTCGACAGCCGGAACGTGCCGTGTAATCTGGTGGACCTGATGCCGCGGTTGGAGGAGCATCGGCGGGGCGGCTGCGAGTCGTAGCCCGGGCGGCTTGACCGCTCAGGCGTCGCGGTACTCACGGCGTTTCAGTTCGCGCGCGGCGGCGATGTGGCCCTGCAGCGCGGCGGTGCGGATCCAGTGGCGGGACTGGACGTAGTTCGTCTCGACGCCCTGACCGATGCTGTACAGGTGACCGAGCTGGAACTGTGCTTCCGCGTTCCCGCTGTCGGCGGCGCGACGATACCAGGCAGCGGCGCGCTCGTGGCTGAGCGGAACGCCCTGGCCGAAGCTGTACATTTCGGCGAGTTTGACCTGTGCCTCGGCAAAGCCCCGGTCGGCGGCGAGGCGGTACCAGCGTGCGGCTTCGGCATCGCTCTGCGCCACGCCTTCGCCCTTGCGCATCATCAGCCCCACGTGAAACTGCGCCCAGGGCAACTGGCTGTACGCGGCGCGCTGGCACCAGGTGAACGCCCCGTCGAAGTCGCCAGCCGTGTAGCAGCGGAAGCTGAGGTTGGCCTGCGCGTAGGCGTGGCCCTGGTCGGCGGCGCGCTGCTCCCAGAGGGCCGCCTGCACGTCGTCCTGGGGGATGCCCTCGCCGGCGTCGAGCATGGTGCTGAGTAAGTATTGCGACTCTGCATGGCCCGCGCCCGCCGCGAGGGTGAACGCAGCGGCAGCTTCCGGAAGTCGGCCCTGGCGATAGTGCGCGACGGCCTGTTCGTAGTCAGGATTGGACGCGGCCTGTGCGGCATCGCGACGGCCACGCGCGGCGAGGCCCCCACGCGTGGCAAGTCCAGCGCCGGCGGGAACATGGCGCAAACCGGTGTTATCGGCCATGCGCGGCGATCTGCCGGTCGATGAAATCGAAGCGGCGCTCCGCGTCGGCGATCCCGGTGCGAACGGTGGTGGCGAGTTCGGCGAGCAGATCGCGATGTTCGCGCGCGGCAGTCTCCGCGTCGCGGTGAAGCTGGCCGATGTCGCCGGTGACCAGGGTGTCGAACTCCGCATCGAGCGTGGCAAGGTCACGCTGTACCTGCTGCAGTTGCCGCCCCACGCGCTGGAGCTGGGCGTCAGCACCGTCGTCCGCGAGGTCGAGCGCAAGGTGGTCGTCGAGCAGGCGCTGCAGGACTTCTGCGTCCCCACGACGGTAGGCATGGTTGGCGCGCGCCATGAGCAGCGTGAAGTATGCCTCCTCGGCGGGGTCGACGGCGCGGTCGGGATGAATGCGCTTGACGGCCTCGCGAAAGAGCGCCTTGAGGGTGGCCGGCGGGTCGATCGGGTCTGGTGCGGCCTCTTCCGAGCATGCCACCTGCCGGGTCTGCTCCGCGCGCTCACGGGCTTCGGCAGCGCGCGTGCGTGCCGCGTCGGAGTCGTAGAGGGCAACCTCGCGCTCGGCGATGCGCGCCTCCAGATCGTCGAGTTCCGCGTAGAGCGTGCCGACCTGGCGAAAGTACCGGGACTCGAACGCGTGGAGCTGTGCACGAAGGCGGGCGAGTTCCGCCTCGCGCTCTGCCAGCCGGAGACGTGCCGCCGCGAGCTGCTGCCGTCTGTCGTGCAGTGCAGTGTCGGTCGCGGCCTGGCTCAGGATCAGTTCGGCTGGCATGGCATCCCCATCTAGTTTAGAGGGAAACCGCGAAGGAGCAGAGAGGAAGCGATTGCAACCTGTCCTGTCGCTTAGGGAAGGGAAACGTCCCAAGAGCATGCTCGAACCAGAGCGACCGTGTCCCTCAATTAGCTGTGCGCGATGCCGGCGGCCTTATAGATCTGATCGATGGCTTCCTGGTCGCGCAGGCCTTCTTCGCCGGGAGAGCGGGGGGTGGCGTTCGTGCGCATGCAGGTGGCGAGGTATTCGGCTTCGAGCCGTAACTGATTTTTCTCCGCGGGGGAGCTTTCGTCGACCTTGGTAGCGCCGGTGACAAGCAGGTGGACGCCGCCGTCGTCGAAGGTGTGCTGGAAGTCGATCTGGCCCTTGTCGCCGTGCAGGCGCAGCAGGCCGGGTAGGTTGGCACCGTAGCTGGTGGAGCAGGCGGCGAGTGCGCCGGAGGCCATCTTCATCGTCCAGACGAGGGACTCCTCGACCTCGGCGAAGCGGCCGGAGGTGGTATCGATGGTGCTCGCCTGCGCGGTGTAGCTGACCGGCTCTTCGCCCAGAAGGAAGCGGATGGCGTTGAGCGGGTAGATGCCGACATCGACCAGCGGACCGCCGCCGGCCAGCTTGCGGTTGAGCCGCCAGACGCCGGGCTTGCTGTTAAAGCCGAAGCTGCCCTCGATCGCCGCGACCTTGCCGATGCCGCCGCTCTGGACGATCTGTTTTGCCTTCAGAAACATGGGCTCGTACTGCATGCGGTACGCGATCATGAGCTTGACGTTGGCGGCGCGGCAGGCGTCGATCATGGCCTGGCAATCTTCGACGGAGACAGACATGGGCTTTTCGCAGAGCACATGCTTGCCTGCGGCGGCGCTGGCCAGCACGTCGCGGCGGTGCAGCGCGTTGGGCGTGGCGACGTAGACCGCCTGGACGGCGCGGTTGCTCTTCATCTCGCCCATGGTTTCGTAACTGTAGATGGTGGCATTGGGCACGTTGTAGCGTTGCGCCCATTCCTTGCCCTTTGCCGCGTCGCCGGTGACGAACGCCGTGACCTCGCAGGTGTGCGAGGCGGCGATCTGCTCCATGAAGTCTTTCGCAATGACGCCGAGGCCGATGACCGCGAAGCCGGTTTTGCCGGTGGAAGATTGCGCGCCGACCGAGAGGTGCGCGGCGGCGAGAGTAAAGGCAGAGGCTTTGGCGAAGTCGCGACGGTTCATGGGGCTCCAGGGGATGGCACGTCCACTGTACCGCAGCGCATGTGGTGCCCGCCGAAAGCGCGAATGGCATTCCCCCGCCGGTATGTGTCTGTTCCCCTGCTGCCTGGGAACGGGCTTACCCCGGCGGCCATGCCAGGTGGCGGCCGCCGAGCACGTGCAGGTGGAGATGCGGAACGGTTTGGCCGCCGTCGGTGCCGGCGTTGGTGACAACGCGGAAACCACCGGGGCAGTGCTGCTGGCCGAGTTCGCCGGCCACGCGGAGCAGGTGGCCGAGCATGGCGTCATGCTGCGCCGTGACCTGGCCGAGCGACTGCACGGCGACCTTCGGGATGACGAGAAGATGCACGGGAGCGACGGGGGAGATGTCGCGGAACGCAAGGCAGAGGTCGTCGTCGTGGATGCGGTCGACGGGGATATCGCCGCGCACGATTCGACCGAAAATGTTGTCTTCACTCATGCGGTTGTTGTAGCACTTCGTGCGCCGCTGCGCTGCATTTACGCGCTGGTTTCGCCGCCGGTGCGCCAGGCGCGAGTGGGGTCGTCGTCTGGGTCGGGGGTCGCCTGGGCGGGGCGGTCGGGCTCCGGCACATGGCGCAGGTTGATGCGGTAGCGATACCAGACGTAGGCCGTGCCGCGCATGCGGTCAAGCAGGATGTCGTCCGGCGCGAGGAGGGCGGCGGCGGCGGGGTGCGCAGCCTTCCAGCGGTCAAGGCCGGCGTCCGCGGCGGCGCGGTCGGACGATTGCGCAATGACGATGAGCGGCATGGTGGACTTGCGGCGACCAGTGGCGGAAGCGGGCTTTTTCGGCGTTTGCGCGGCCTGGGTGGCGAAAGACCCGGAATCCTCGGCCGATGCCGTCGCTGGTTCCTGTTGAGTCTTGGCCGCTGTCTCGTCGGGTGCAGCAGGCGAGTCACTTTTAGGCGCTGTTGCTGACGCGGTTTTCCTGGCGGCGCGCTTCTTCGGCGCAGCACTCTCGCCGCGCGCCTTGGAGGGCTGCACGCGGGCGGGCTCGCCGTCCATCTTTTTGAAGTGGGGCGGCCAGGGCGCGTCGCCGATGCCCTGGGCTTCGTCGCGCGCTGCTAGCTCCAGAAGCCAGTCGAGCGTGCCGGCGTGCCGGTCGATTTCCACATGCGGATCGCCGAGCGTGGCAAAGCGCGTGGGCACGGTGCGGGTGTTGAAGTCGCGCGGATCGCACAGCGGCACCTCTGCCCATTCCAGCGGCGTGGAAACACGCGCGTCCGGCAGCGGGCGAACGGAGTAGGCCGAGCAGGTGGTGCGGTCTTTCGCATTCTGGTTGTAATCGAGAAAGACGCCGTGACGCTCCTCTTTCCACCACTTGCTGCTGGCCAGCGTGGGTGCGCGGCGCTCCACTTCGCGGGCCAGGGCAAGCGCGGCGCGGCGGACCTCGGTAAAGCTCCAGCGCGGCTCGATGCGGACGTTGACGTGCATGCCGCGGGAGCCGCTGGTCTTGGGCCAGCCACGCAGTCCGGCCTCCGCGAGCACGCCCTGCACCTCGAGCGCGACGGCGCGGACGGACTCCCAGTCCACGCCGGGGCCAGGGTCAAGGTCGATGCGCAGCTCATCGGGATGGTCAAGATCGGCGGTGCGCACGGGGTGCGGGTGCAGCTCGATGCAGCCGAGATTGACAGCCCAGGCGAGGGAGGCGGCGCTGTCGAGCACCACCTCATCGGCGGTGCGGCCGGAGGGAAAGGACAGCGTTACCGTTTTGACGAAATCAGGCAGGTTGTCGGGCGCGCGCTTCTGGTAGAACGGCTCGCCATCGGCTCCGTTTACAAAGCGCTTGAGCACGAACGGCCGGTCGCGCACGCCCAGCAGCGCACCCGGAGCGACGGACAGGTAGTACTGCACGAGCTCCAGCTTGGTGAGCTGTACGTCCTGTTTGAAGTAGAGCTTACCCGGGTTCGAGATACGAACCGCGTGCCCGTCCACTTCGATCGTTGCTGCGTCGTCCGGCTTTGCCACGGCACCAGCCTACACGGTTGCGGGTTCGTTCCGCATGGCGGCAGGTTCCTCCGGCATGCTGCCGAGTACGCCCTGGAACGGCAGAAACAGCCGGAAGACCGTGCCGGAGCCGGGTTCGTCCGTACGGCTGCGCACGAAAAGGCGGCCGTAATGGCGACCGACGATCTCGCTCGAGATCCAAAGGCCGAGGCCTGTACCCTGGATGCCCTTGGTGCTGTAGAACGCGTGATAAATGTCGCGCAGCGCCGCGCGTGGAATGCCCATGCCGTTGTCGGCCACGGTCAGGATGACGCCAGGCCGGCCGGAGCCATACTCCATGCCATCGCGGGTACGCAGAAGAAGCCTGCTGCCCGGCCGACCGCGCATGGCGTCGGTTGCATTGCCGATCAGGTTGTTGATGACCTGGCGGATTTCGCTTTCCATGCAGACGATATGGCGGTGCAGCCGATCGCGGCGCTCGATCGTAACCCCCGCATTGGCGATGCGTGCCTCGCCCAGTTCCAGTGCTGCCGTGACAAGGTCACCCAGCAGAATGGCCTGGGGCCGGGTGGACTGCTTGTAAAATTTCAGGGATTGCGAGGTGATGAGCTTCACGCGGCGCAACTCACCGTCCACCTGCCGCAGATAGCTCTTTGCCTCTTCCAGCGTGTCGCTGTGCTCCGCCAGGTAGACAAGGTTGGTCACGCTTTCCAGCGGATTGTTGATCTCGTGCGCAATGGACGCGGCAAGCCTGCCGGCGACGGCCAGCTTTTCGCTTTCGCGCAGGGCATTTTCGATTTCGACGCGCGCCGTGACATCGGCCTGGATGCCCACGATTTGCGTGACTACACCTTCGCGGTCACGGATGGGCGACAGGGTCAGCTCGTTCCAAAACGGGGTGCCGTCGCGGCGGTAGTTACGAATCGTCGCCACCACATCGCGGCCGTCGCGGATGGCCTCGCGAATGAGCACGAGGCCGGGCTGGTCGGTTTCGCCACGCTGCAAAAAGCGGCAGTTTAAGCCGACCACATCCTCCAGCGCATAGCCCGTCATCACTTCAAACGCCGGGTTCACGTACGTGAGCGGCATGTCTGGAAGGGTCGCGTTGGCCACACTTATACCGTTAGTGACGGAGTGAAAGATCTGGCGGTTCATGTGCAACTCTTCCAGCGCATTTTCGTAGCGCCGCGCGAAAGCACGGTGGGCATAGAGTGCGATGCTGAGTTGGGCGGCCACCTCCGCCGGCGACTGCGGTAGCGGCATCACACCGTCATACGCTTCGCCACCGTCTGCGTCGTAAACGCCTTCCAGGTGATTGGTAATGCGCAGAACCGCGGGGCGGTATGGGTCGTCGACGCGGTCGGGGCTGCGGGTGATTTCCACCATGCGCCTGGCGAACTCGGGCTCGCTCACGATGAGTTCGAGGCCCTCAACCTCTGCGGGCGTGACATCGCCACGAAGCAGGACGGGCGTCAGCCCCACGTGCACTGTGGCACTCTCCAGCAGGCGACGGTGAACGGGATCCATGCAGGTGATGCCGATACGACCCGATTCACTCACGCAGCGCCCACCCCTTTGCTGTGAGCATCTTAGCGAAGGCGCACACGGAGAGCAATCACCCGGCGCGCAGGGCAACGCCGGCTCGTTCCAAAGGCGTACGCACGCGGCGAGCCGCCTCCCTGATAGGATTTCGTTCACATGCGACCGCAGGATGCCCAAAGCCGCCAGGTCGCCGATGCAGCGGTCGATCCGGGGAAGACCGAAGGGGCGAAGAATGGGAGTCACGAGAAGGCATTTGAAAGCGCGCAACACGGAAGCGCGCAATGCGGGGGTGTGCGCCCGGTGCGCCCGGTGTTGCTGTGGCTGTTTCGACGCTTCATTGCCGTGCGCCGCATGCGCCGGCAGTTCCGCGCGGTGCGGCTTGCCTTTGCGGACCGCCTGCCGCCGGCTGCCGATGGAAGCAAACTGATCTTCTACCTGAACCATCCCTCGTGGTGGGACCCGCTGCTGTGCATCGTGCTCGCCCCCCGGTTCATCCAGGTGCGGCATTTTTACGCGCCCATTGAGGCCGAATCGCTGAGGCGGTATGGCATTCTGCGCAACTTCGGCTTGTTTCCGGTGGAGATCGATACGCCGCGTGGCGCGATCCAGTTTTTGCGTGCGGCGGAGGCAATTCTGCGGGACGGCCACGTGTTGGGGTTGACGCCGCAGGGCGCCTTTACCGACGCGCGGGTGCGACCGCCGGCGCTGAAGTCTGGCCTGGGTGCGCTGATGGCCCGCATGGAACGAGCCGGCGACCACGTGACCGCCGTGCCGGTCGCCATCGAATACACCTTCTGGAACGAGCGGTTGCCGGAAGCGCTCGTGGCGATCGGCAATCCCCTGCACACACGCTCTGGCGGCACACCGGCCAGCGCCGAGGCAAGATCGGCAGCGCAGTGGACGGCTGCTCTGCAGGAACGGCTTGCCGAGACGCAGGACGAGCTTGCCTCGCTGTCGCTACGTCGCGACGAGCGCACCTTCGATACGCTGCTACGCGGCCGGGACGGCACGGCGGGCTTTTATGGGGCCTGGCAGAGGCTTCGCGGCAAGGCCACGGTTGGCTGACCAGTATCAGAATGGAACGACCTCTCTCTTCCGACTTATCCTTAGGTTACGGATCGCCAAAATTTGGTTACCAGTGACGCCCAAATTGGAACGATTCTGTTTCCTGAATGGGCCAGACTTGGCATACTAAGAACAAGTGACGAGGCGGCCATCGTGCCGACTTGCATACAGTCCTTCTTCTCCCAGGGTGGGACTCGCCAACGAATCGTCTCCGGCTCTACGGCCTGGAGAAACGGGGCTGCTCATGAAGCGGCCCCGGTCGCTGGTTTCCGGATCGTTTCCATTCACAGCCAGCCTTTTGCGCGCGCCATGCGTGCCGCCTCGATGCGATTTGCCGCGCCTAGTTTGCTGATCGCTTCCGACAGGTAGTTGCGCACCGTGCCCTCGCTCAGGCGCAGCGACTTTGCCAGGTCGGCGGTCGTTTCGCCTTCGCCGGCACGCCGCAAAATCTGCCGTTCGCGCTCAGTGAGCGGGTCTTCCTCGGTGTTCCAGATCTCCGCCGCGAGCGCTGGATCGACCACGCGGAGGCCGCGATGGACACGTCGGACGGCGTCTGCAAGCTCAGAAGCGGGCCTGTCCTTGAGCAGGTAGCCGCTGGCACCGGCATCAAGCGCGCGGCGCAGGTAACCGGGCCGGGCGAAGGTGGTGACAATCACGACGCGGGTGCCGGGGTACAGTTCGCGCACGCGGGCTGCGAGTTCGAGACCGGTCATCTCCGGCATTTCGATATCCGTGACAACCACGTCGGGCCGGTGCTCGCCCACGGCGCGGAAGGCGGCCTGACCGTCAGGGACGCTGGCGATCACCTCAATGTCGGGCTCGATGCCGAGCAGGGCGGCGAGCGCGCCACGCACCATGGCCTGGTCTTCTGCCAGCAGGACCTTAATTTTCGTCATGAGGGGAACTGCCATTCTGTTGGCCAACGCATCTGTGCGGACCTTGCCTGGCCGGCGAACACCGACGCTTCTTCCGCAAGGGGTAGTGTGACGGTGAGCGCCGTCCCTTCCGCAAGGCGGGTGAGTTCGACCATGCCGCCCAGTGTGCCGACCCGCTCGCGCATGCCGCGCAGGCCGTTGCCCTCTTTTGCGGCCGGTCCGACGCCATTGTCTTCCACGTGCAGAACGATTTGGCGGCGTGATCCTTCAAGCCGCAGGCTGGCCGCGCTTGCCGACGCGTGGCGCACGATATTGGTCACGGCTTCGCGCAGTGCAAGGCAGAGCACGCCGGCCTGTTCTGGTGTGAGCTCAAGCGGATCGACGCTGGTCGTGAGTTGCACCTCTGCCGCAAGCAGCGCCTGTCGAGCGCGTGTGATTTCCGCTGTCAGGCCTTCGCTGCGGTAGCCGGTCACGGCCTCGCGCACCTCGGCCAGGGCCTTGCGCGCGGTCTGCTCGACTTCGCGCATTTCCTGCGCGGCGCGTGCGGGATCGATGGGCAGAATGCGATTGGCAAGCTCGCTCTTGATGGCGATCACGGTGAGCGTGTGGCCCAGCAGGTCATGCAGGTCGCGCGCAATGCGTTCGCGTTCGGCCACCTGGGCCAGATGTTCGATTTCGTGGTTGGCGCGGGTCAGTTGAAAGTCCGCGCGCCGCTCGCGGGAGTAGGCAAAGTTGCTGAGGCCGATGACCAGCGAAAAGAACACGCCCATGCCAGCAGCCCACCAGTGCAAGTGGAAGGCCCAGGTCTCCAGGACGATGCCGATCGTCTGCAGCGTGAGGATGGTGACGTAGACCTTCATGCTGCGCGTCATGAAGGCGAGCATCACGATGGGGTAAACGAACAAGCCCGACGCGCTCTGATTGAATGGGAAATAGGTGAAGCCGAGCGCGAACATTTGCGCCAGCAGCATGCGCTGCACGCGGCCCACGGTGTTCGGAATCGCGAAGTACAGCGCAAGGAAGATGGAGTAGACGACGCCGAACCAGACCCACTTCTCCGCACTGTGCTCAAAGATCGGCTGAATAAGAAAGAAGCCGGAGTACAGCAGCGACACGTAGCGCATGATGCGGGCGCTGCCGGTGGACTGGCGCCAGAACTCCGACGCGCTCTGCTCCATGGGCGTCATGCGGCCAGCCTCTGTGCGTGGTGGGCAATTGTCCTCGGCCTGCACCGCGAAGCTGCTCTGCATCATCTGGATGCGTTTCGCCATGGTGCTATTGTGCATCCGCTGTTCCCGCCGTGACAGCGGTGCGCGTCACGGCTGCGGTATGACAGGTGTCATGATGACGTTTGTCATGTGACGGCACTGACGGTGCACACTGCGACACCACGCTGCCGCGCGCGATGCTGAAACACAGCGAAAGTACTGCACCACTTTTGGAGAGAACCAGCATGACTCGAACGACACTGGCCACCGCGATGTTTCTGGCGACGGTTGCATCGCACGCCGTGGCCCAGCAGTGTGGCGGCACCAACAGCCGGGCCCTGGTGGAGGTGCTGGACCCGACGGGTGCCGCGGTGCCGAATGCGACGGTGAAGGTGGAGGGCGAAGTCGCCGGTCGCAGCGATGGGCACGGCCACTACACCAGCGGGTGCGTGGCGGCGGGCGCGCACCAGGTAACGGTGAAGGCCATGGGCTTTGACGCCGTGACGGCACGCGTGGTGGCGGGTGGGCCGGCGCTGACCATTCGCGTAAAGCCGCTGACCGTTGAGACCACGGTGGATGCGGTGCAGGATGAGCCCGTGAGCACCGAAAGCGTGGGCGGCACCAAGACGCTAGAGGCTAAGGACATCAAGCAGCTAGCCGATGATCCGGACGAGTTCGCGCGACAGTTGCAGGTGCTGGCGGCGGCTGCCGGCGGCGCACCGGGGCAGGCCATTATCGCGGTGGACGGATTTCAGAACAGCGGGCGCATTCCGCCGAAGTCGGCCATCGCATTTATCCGCGTGAACCCCGACCTGTTCAGCGCGGAGTACGAGCGGCCGCCGTACCAGGGTGGGCGCGTGGAGATCTACACCAAGCCCGGTCAGAGCAAGCTGCATGGCGCGCTGTTCACCACGCAGAGCGCGCAGTTCCTGAACGCAAAGGACCCGTTTGCGCCGAGCCGCGCGGCCATCGGCAAGCAGCGCTATGGCTTTGAACTGGGTGGGCCGGTTCAGCGGAATCACAGCGACTTCTTTGTGGCGCTGGAGCACCGCCAGATCGACCAGTTTGCCGTGGTGAACGCCGTGACGCTGGACGCAACGCTGAACCCGGTGCAGACGACGGCAAACGTGCCGACGCCGCAGTCGCTGTGGCAGGGGAGCCTGCGGCTGGCGACTTTTCTGACCGCGAAAAACAACTTTACCGGCACCTACACCGTGACGCACGATGGGCTGACGAACGTGGGCGCGGGCGGCACCGTGCTGGAGGAGGCGGGCTACGATTCGCAGCAGCGCGAGCATGCCATTCGGCTGACGAACCTGCAGACGGTCAGCGCGACCACGCTGCACGAAACGCGCGTGGGCCTGACGTTTCGGCTGCGGGACGACACGCCACGATCGACCGCAGCGCAGGTGCAGGTAGCCGGCGCATTTACTGGCGGCGGCGCGACGACGCAGGCGCTGAGCAGCCACGAGTTCGACCTGGAAGTGGACGACGATGTGCTGCTGCAGCTGCGCAAACACAACCTGAAGCTGGGCGTTGAGCTGCTGAATGCAAACGTGAACGACCGCCTGCCGACGAACTTCAACGGGCTGTATATCTTTGGCGGCGGCACCGCACCCGCGCTGAATGCGAACGGCTCACTTGCTGGCGGCACCACGACCATCAATGGGCTGGAGCAGTATCGGCGCGCACTTGCCGGGCTGTCGGGCGGCAAGGCAACGCAGTATGCCGTGACCACCGGCACCGCGCCTGTCGGCCTCAACCAGCTTCGCGTCGTGCCGTATGCGCAGGACATCTGGAAGGTGCGCAAGCGGCTGGAACTGTCGCTCGGCCTGCGCTACAGCGTGCAGAGTTCACCGAATACCTTTGGCAATGTGGCGCCGCGATTTGGGCTGGCGTGGTCGCCGGACCGCCGGCAGCGGTGGGTGCTTCACGCGCGCACCGGCCTGTTTTATACGCCGATCGACGCGGCGACGACGCTCGAAACCTATCGACTGAACGGCACGCGGCAGACACAGGTGCAGATCTACACGCCGGTGCTAGGTGCGCCGTTGACCACCGGCAGCAGCTCCGTGACAACGCTGCGGACGGCGCTGCCGAACCTGTCGCAGATTCCCTCGGTGCAGACGCACTTCGGCGTGGAGCATGACTTTCCCGGGCACTGGCACGCGCAGGTGAACGTGTACCTGGCGCGCGCGTGGAACGACCTGCGCTCGCGCAACATCAACGCGCCGCTGAACGGCAATCCTGCCGGCCCTCGACCGTTCGCAGCGAACACGAACCTGTACCAGTTTCAGCAGACGGGCGGGCTGGGAGGTAACGTGATGTTTGCCGGGGTGGACCAGCACAGCCTGAAGCATTTGCAGGTGTTCGCCGGCTACATTCACATGAACCTGAAAACGAACGCGGATATGCCGACGCTGTTTCCGCAAAGCACCTACACCGATGCCGGCGAGTATGCACGGCCCACGTGGCTGGCGACGCACCATTTCATCGCGTTTACGAATTACGTGTTCCCGCTGGGCATCGTGCTGTCGAACCAGTTCGACGCGGCGAGCGGCAATCCATATAACGTGACGACGGGCTTCGATGCGAACGGCGACGGCATTTTCAACGACCGGCCGCACTTTGCCCTGGGCACGGACACCGGCGCGATTGCGACGCGGTTCGGGACGCTGGCGAGCATCGGTAGCGGTTCGTCGATCGGCCGCAATGCCGGCACGCTGCCGTGGAACGTGCACCTGGATGGCAACCTGAGCCGCACCTTTAACCTGCCGCATGCGGCAGAGCACGAGGCACAGACGCTTGCGCTGAATCTGCGGTCGACCAACCTGCTGAACCACACCAACGGTACGGCGGTTGGCGGCGTGCTGGGGTCGCCACTATTCGGCCGCACCTATGCTGCGGACCCGGGGCGGCGCATCGAGGTCGGCTTGCGCTATAGCTTTTGACGCGGCACCGACAGAATTTTGACAGGCTATGGCCGAAGTCTCCGACATCCGTAGCGCAGCGAAGGGGATCTGCTGTTCGCGCCGGGCTCAACCAGTTTGAATTGATACGCTTTCCAAGGAGATCAAGCCATGCACCGCATTGTTGCCACCGCTCTCATCGCCACATCACTGCTGTCCACCGCTGCCGCGCAGACGTCCACCACCATACCGCCGCCGAACGCGGGGATGCTGCTGACGTACCAGTATTGGCCGACGCAGTACATTCAATGGATTGCCGGGCCCGAGCTGCCGTACGGCATGATCGAGTTCGACGTGGACGACACGGACAAACAGCCGCTATACCATGCCGTGCTGACCGGCAAGGACGGCACGCGCACGCATTACAGCAATGCCGAGCGCATGGCCGCGGCGTACAAGATGACCGGCGAAGCGTCGTACAAGGCGGACATCGCTTACGAGACCGACGACACCGGCAAGCCCGGCAGCACGAGCACCGTGCGCTTCAGCATGCAGGATGGCAAGGCGTTTGAGTGGCGATTTGTGCAGGGCTCCGACATTAGCGCGCAGGGCGCAGGGCTGACGCCGCTGCCGCAGGCGCCGATCCCGATCTTTGCCTATCGCGAGGCAGGCGCAGTGGCCGGGGAGGGCACGGCAGTCAAGATTGGTGATGCTGTGAGCACGGCCGAGGTGTGGAAGGAGATCAGCCACCCGCCTTACTTTGTGGGCTATCGCGGTGCGGTCACGAGTGGTGCGCACATGGCGGTCTTCGGCAAGGGCACGGAGAGCTGGAAGATTACGAAGGCACCCGCGGCCGTTGCGGCGGGTAGTGCGTGGGAGCTGGACAGCGATACCGGCAATCACCGCACGCTCACCGTCGACAGGATGGACGGCAACCATGCGATCGTCTCCGTCATTGAGAAGTACCACCCGATGACGCGCGTGGTGCTGGAGGGCACGTTTAGCGCGGCGGGATGGACGATCGATAAGGCGCGGTACAGCCCGGTGAAGGACGCGGACAAGCACACGCTGACGCTCGCATTTACCGCAACGACACCAGCCACCGGCACGATGGAGATAAACGTTGGCAAGAAAACCAACCTGGCCACAGCCTCGGTCGAGATGGGCGGCGACGCGGCCGACCGCACGGAGGCGGTGACGTTTACCGCACCCAAATGGGCTGCGGGCAAGCAGATGAAGGAAGAGGTGACGACCACGGCAGGGACGCAGGTGGTGACGTCGAAGTAACCGGCCCCGGAATAGCAGCGACGGTGGGCGCGCCGGGCCGCCGCTGCTATCCTCATGCGTGAGGAAACATTTTATGGAAACCCCCACCACTTCGACCGCCGCCCGCCTGCCCCAGGACATTGCCCTTGACCTGCTGAAATTCATCGCCAACGCCACCAACGTGGTGAAGCACGGCGGCAGCAGCACCACCACCGGCTTCGCGCCGCCGTCTGCCGCCAAGGGCGACGACCAGGTGACGCAGCTGCTGGACCTGTACGCCCGCTGCCGCGAAGCGGTGGAGTAGTTTTCGAACGAAGAGACGCCATGCATCACGAATCAGCGCTGTAGTTGAGTGCGATGACGAGTGGTGCATCGGCTATGGCCCGGAGATGCCGGGAGCAAATGGGCAGGGACGCACGTTGGAAGCATGCCGGGAGAGCCTCTTTCAGACGATCGCGTTACTGCTTGAAGTCAGGCGAGAAGAGGGCATGCGTGGCATTCCAAGCGACGCAATCGCGGAAACTGTAACCATAGACGGTATGGCGATGGAGATTGCGCAGGCTGCGTGGAACTCAATGACTTGCTTCGACAGTTTCGCCGATACGGCTGCTTCCTGAGCCGCCGCGAAGGAGGTTCTCACGCGCGGTGGATGGATCCGTCCACCGGTTACCAGGAGGCTGTCCTGCGACACATGGAAATCAGCAACATTCTGGCGCGGAAGATTTGTCGAAACCTTTCCGTTCTGGAGATTGGACGGGGGAAAAGGTAGTGGACGCTTCGTTGCCTGCCTGTGTGCGTGTTGCCGTCATCGGTGCCGGTGCGTTTGGTCGTAACCACCTGCGGGTGTACCGCGAGCTTGCGCAGAGCGGGCAGGCGGTGGAGTTGGTCGCTGCCGTGGACCCGAGCGCGGAGGCGCGTGCGTCGGTTGCCGCAGAGTACGGCATCGCCGTGTTTGCCACGGTGGCCGAGTTGCTGGCGAGTGGGACTTCCGTGGACACGGCGAGCGTGACGACGCCGACCGTGTACCACGCGGAAGCCGCGCTTGCACTGATCGCCGCGGGTGTCGATGTGCTAATCGAGAAGCCGATCGCGCCTTCGCTGGCCGAGGCGGAGACGATTCTTGCCGCCGCTGCCGCGTATGGGCGCATCGTGCAGGTTGGGCACCTGGAGCGGTTCAATCCCGCAGTTACGGCCGCTCTTCCGCTGCTGCACAAGCCCATGTTTTTTGAGTCGCACCGGTTGAGCATCTTTACGCCTCGGGCGCTGGATGTGGATGTGGTGCTCGATCTGATGATTCACGATCTGGACGTGGTGCTGACGCTGGCACAGTCGCCGGTGCGCGAGGTGCGCGCGGTGGGGCTGCCGGTGCTGTCGCGCAAGGTGGATATCGCGAACGTGCGGATCGAATTCCAGTCGGGTGCGGTGGCCAACTTCACGGCGTCGCGCGTGTCGACCGAGCGGGTGCGCAAGCTGCGATTCTTCCAGCCGCACCAGTATCTGTCGCTGGACTTTGCACGGCAGGATTTGCTGATGATCGACGTGACCGCCGCGGCTTCGCTGACGCCGGCGCAGCTGGAAGCGGTGTTCGCGCGATCCGGCGCAAGCGACAACCCGCAGCATCCGTCGGCCGGGCTGTCGCTGCGCAAGGTACCGACCGAACCTGGCGAGCCGCTGCGGCTGGAAATCAAAGACTTCCTGCAAAGCGTGCGCACACGCACGGCGCCGCGGGTGACCGGCGACGACGGCCGCCGCGCGCTGGAGCTGGCGCTGCAGATTCAGACTGAGATTGAAGCCCACACCGCACGCAGCGGTTTGGCCTAGGCACCGTGCTGGCAGAGAGGCCGTCGCGCACGGCGTACCGGGTGGCGCTGCGGCGTGCCGCGCACCAGGTGTTCGACGTTCCGGTGGTATTTCACGATCCGTTCGCCTTGCGCATTCTGGGCCTTTCGGAGGATCGGCTCGGCCCGACCGACCTGCGCGCACCCAATCGGCCGAGTTCGCAGTCCCTGCGTGCATTTCTGGTGGCGCGGTCGCTGTTTGCAGAGGAAGCGTTGGCGCACGCCATTGCCCACCGCGACGTGTCGCAGTACGTGCTGCTGGGCGCGGGGCTGGATACGTTTGTGCTGCGCAACGCTCACGCCGGCCTGCGCGTGTACGAGGTCGACCACCCCGCGACCCAGGCATGGAAGCAGCGGCTGCTGCGGGAGGCCGGCCTGGTGTTGCCGCCGGGTGCCACGCAGGTTGCGGTCGACTTTGAACGGGAGGACCTGGAGGAACGGCTGCGCGGTGCAGGGTTGAAAGCTACGGAACCCACGATGTTTGCCATGCTGGGTGTCGTGCCGTATCTGAGCGGGGAGGCGTTCGGCACCACGCTGGAGGTGCTGTCGCGGCGCCCGTCGAACACATGGCTCGCCATGGACTTCAGCCTGCCGCGCGAGGCGCTGCCGCCGCTTCAGCGGCTTGCCTTCGACTCCATTGCGGCGCGGGTCGCGCAGGCGGGCGAACCCTTCCAGTTGTTTCTCACGCCGGACGAGATGACCGCCCGGCTGGCCGAGGCTGGCTTCGCTGTGGAAGAAATGCTCTGCCCGGAGGCAATCAACGAACGCTACTTCAGCGGGCGCGGGAGTGCGTTGCGGGTGCGCGGGTCCGGCGCGCGGCTGGTGCTAGCGGTTCGCTAGCGTGGGAAGCGACGCACGCTCCTCACGCGCCGGTGCCGGACGAAGTGGAAAGCGAGAAGTGCCGGTGAAGCGCGGTGCCCGGTCGCCAATGTCTCTGCTCCCCTACAATCAGTGCATGTCATACACCGCAGCAGTGGAGGGTCTGAGTGCCCTGGGCGCGGAGCTTGCGGGCGCACGGCGAAAGTTCGAGCTGGCCCATATGCGCACGCTTGCCGCCGCGCTCGGCGATCCGCAGCAGCACTTTCCTTCGGTGCTGATTGCCGGAACGAACGGCAAGGGCTCGACCGCCGCGACACTGGCCGGCATTCTGACTGCGTCGGGCTACCGCACGGCCCTGTACACGTCGCCGCACCTGCTGCGCGTGAACGAGCGGGTGCAGATTGCAGATGCGGACGGCGTGTTGCGCCCGATTGACGATAAGGTGTTCGGCCGGCTGTATGCACGCGTGCACGATGCTGCCGAGACGCTGGTGCGCGACGGTGCGCTGCCGCAGATGCCGAGCTTTTTTGAGACGCTGACGGCCATCGCCTTTCTTGCGTTTGCCGAGGCCGGCGTCGAAATGGCCGTACTGGAAGTGGGGCTGGGCGGGCGGCTGGACGCGACGAACATCGTGGAGCCTCTGGTCTCCGTCATTACAGACATTGCACTGGACCACATGGCGTGGCTGGGCAACACCGTAGGGGAGATTGCGCGGGAGAAGGCCGGCATTCTGCGGCAGGATGGGGTGCTGGTGACGCTGCCGCAGCACCCGGAGGCAAATGCGGCAATCGGCGAGGCGGCCGTAGAGCTGAACGTGACCGGGGTGAACGCGGCACAGTACCTGCCGCAGCGATCGGCACGGGAGCATGATGGCCTGCCGGACCTGGTTCCCGCGTTTGGCACCCTGCTGGCGCTGCAGTCGACGCTCGCGGGTGACCACCAACGGCGCAACCTGGCCCTGGCTCTGGCTACGGCGGAGACGCTGCAGAGCCGTTTCGGCTTTGAAGACATTACTGCCACCAGCGTGACGCGCGGTGTGGCCGGCGTGCGCTGGCCGGGGCGGCTGGAACACGCGCGCCTGCCCGGCGGCGCGGCGTGCCTGCTGGACGTGGCGCACAATCCGGCCGGCATCTGGACACTGCGGTCGTACCTTTCGCGGGCCTTCGACGCCGGGACGTTGCCGTCGCCGCGCACGCTGGTGTTTTCTGCGCTGGCAGATAAGGCGATCGACGAGATGGCGCAGATTCTGTTTCCACTGTTTGACGATGCGGGAGACCGCGTTTTGCTGGTGCAGGTGGACAGCCCGCGCGCGACGCCGCTGGAGCGATTGCACGAGCTGAGAAGCATTTCAGCAGAGGGCGCGCGTGCGGCGTTTGAGGTGCTGCCGGGCGTGGCGGCGGCGTACGATCGGGTGCGCACGCAGCCTGCCGGATGCGTGATCGTGGCAGGATCGGTGTACCTGGTGGCGGAGTGGAAACAGGCCTCGCAGGCGACCGACGCCGCGGATGCGAACGCCGGCCGAACCATGCAGGAGACAGAGTGAACGAACCCGTAATCGAACCCATGCTGACGGCCAAGCCTCACGCTGCATCCGCCGAAGGCCTGCCCCCGGCAGCGGCGGCCAAGGCAGGGGATGCACCTGCGGCTGACGACGTGGTCGCACCGAAGCACGCGCCATCGCCGCAGCGTTCCGCCTGGCAGCGGTGGGTCACGTACCTGGTGCTTGCACCGATCATGTTGACCCTGACCATGCTGTGCGCGCTGCTGAGCCTGCTGGTGAGCCTGTGGGACAAGGATGGTCATCAGCAGCACCGCATTGCGCAGACGTGGGCGCGGATGATGCTGCGCATCAGCTTTTCGCCTATGCGCGTGGAACACCGGGAGCGGTTGCACCAGCCAACGGCGTGTGTGTTTGCGTGCAATCACCTGAGCTACATGGACACGCCGGCATTGTTCGGCACGCTGCCGTTTCAGTTCCGCATCCTGGCGAACCATTACCTGTTTCGGTATCCCTTCATCGGCTGGCACCTGACGCGGTCCGGGCAGGTGCCGATCGATCAATCGAGCCTGCGGTCGCAGATTGCGGGGCTAAGCCGAGGTGTGGCGACGCTGAAGGCGGGCATGCCGATCCTGTTGTTTCCAGATGGAAGCCGGTCGTCCGACGGGCATGTGCGTCAGTTCCTGTCGGGCGCGGCGTTCATGGCCATTAAGGCCCAGGTGCCGCTGGTACCGATGGCGCTGATCGGGACCTATGAACTGCTGCCCATGCACACCTACAGCCTGGCACCGCGGCCGCTGCTGCTATGCGTTGGCGAACCGATTGCGACGGCCGGCTTGACGACAAAAAGCGCGGACGCACTGACGAAGCAGTTGCTTACAGCGATCTCGGAGATGTATTACGCCCACTCCAGCCTGGAGCAGCCGACTGAAGCGCCGCCAAGCGAGGCAAAAGTCTTTGTGTAAGCCGCCTGCACCATGAAAACGACCCAGCCGGATGATGGCTGGGTCGTTTCCTGGAACATCGTGCACCTTAGTAACCCGGATAGCCGCGACCGCCCCGGTAGTGATTCCAAAATGCCCGGTAGCCAGCCTGGAAGGCCTGCCGGTACGCGCGCCGGTTCGGACCGCGGTAGTTGCGGAACTCGTCGCGATTGTTCACGTTTGGCGGACGATGATTCTTCAGGTCCTGCTCCCCGCCATACAGGCCGTCGTGGAAGGCTGCGCGCTGCAAATCATTCCGGTAGCTTCCGGGAGGCGCGTCCCAACCACCCTGGTAGTTGCCGGGCTGCTTATAGTAGCCTCCGGGGGGTGGTGGCGGCCCCTGGGCAAACATCGCGGCCGGTGCACCAAGCAACGCACCCGTCAATACAAGTCCTGCAAACTTCAATGCCTTGCTCATCGTTCGTCCTCTTCCTGCCCCGTGTCGGCGGCAACAGCACATTCCTAAAGACCCATGCTGGGATGAGACGTTGCGCCACCCTGTTGCATTTGAACAGGTGATTGTTTCGAGGCAGGTGGCCTATGGGCAAGAAAAAGGCGCGCCGATGGCACGCCTTTGTCTTGCAGCAAGTGTATGTTGGCCTGGACTACATGTTGGTCTGGCCGCCGCGCATCTCTTCGTTGAAGGTCGGCTTGGTGAAGCTGATGGCGTCGGCGAGCTGCTTTTCGTACTCTCCGTGGTGAGAGCGGAGAGGTTCGGTGGCCGCGGCGAACTCCTTATCCTGCTGCAATTGGATGATGCCTTCGCCGGCAAGCGCCTGGGCGCTCTTCAGCAGGTCGTCGACCGTCGTGTTGAGGTACTGGGCGTCACGGGGGTCCGCGATCCACACGGGCGCACCGTTGCCCAGAACAGCGCTCAGCCAGTAAACCTTGGTGGCGATGAAGTCCGCGCGCTGCTGCTCGTTGGTGTCGTTGAAGACGAAGCGCTGCTGCTTGGACGAGTAGTAGCGGGTGGTGACGGGCACGGGCTGGCGGTTGCCGCTCTTGACGAGCTCGATCTGGCCCTGGTCCATAATTTTGCGCACAGCGTTGTACATGAAGCCTTCGGCAAAGGGCTGTTCGGGCGCGGGCACGACCTCGGCGAAGGTAACGGTCATGGATGCGGAGATCTTGGCGCGCAGCTGGGCGTCGGGTGCGGTGACACCATCTTCCAGCCGCGTGTCGCCGTGCACCACGTAGGTGTCGGCGCCGGTGGTGGACAGGTGGAACGGCCACTTCCACGCGCTGAAGCTGATGGGCATACCACCGAGGGTGACGTAGAAGTCGGGGTGCGGATTGCCCATGCGCTTTGCCATTTGCAGCAGGAAGTCGTGCACGGGCTTCTCAAATTCGGGCTTGGACAGATCGAAGTTGCTGCTCAGTTCAAGCGTCTGGCGCTTGCCGGGGACTTCCTGCTCGGACTTCTGCATCTGCGGATCGCGGGTGGCCGCGTCTGCCGCAAGCATGAGCGTGTAGGTCTCGGTGGGCAGGCCATTGAAGCCGCTGGTTTCCGCACCGTCGACCACGGCGAGACCTGCCTGTTGCGCTGCCTGCTGTACCTGGGTTGCCAACGTTGTTGCCAATGCAATTGCCATGGGGGTTTTCTGTGTCCTCGGTCGCCGCGCTCTGGGCTGCGGCCCTTCATGTAATGCGCCAGTGTTTATGGTATCGCAGCGGGGTATGGCGTGCGCCGGGCTTGCGGTCGGGTCTGGTCCGCATGCAAGCTGGAGGGCATGGCCGACGTACATTCTATGCACGAAGAAAACCTTGCCGCCCTGCTGACGGAATCCCGCAATCCGCGGACCGAGCACATCGACAGCTTGCCGACCGAGGCGATGCTGCGCGTATTCAACGATGAGGATGCCACGGTAGCGGCACGCGTCGCGGAGCAGATTCCGCAGATTGCGCGCGCGGTCGACGCCATCGTGGAGCGCGTGCAGAAGGGCGGCCGCCTGTTCTACATGGGTGCAGGCACCAGCGGACGGCTGGGCGTGCTGGACGCGTCGGAGTGCCCGCCGACGTTTTCGGTGCCGCGCGACCTGGTGCAGGGCATCATCGCGGGCGGCGACGGGGCACTGCGCGTGTCTGCAGAGGGTGCGGAGGATTCGCGGGAGCAGGGTGCGGCGGATTTGATCGCCAACGGCTTCAATCAATCGCCAGGGCTGGATGTGCTGGTGGGCATCGCCGCCAGCGGGCGCACGCCCTATGTGCTGGGTGCCGTCGAGCGGGCAAAGCAGTTGGGCTGCCTGACGATCGGGCTGTCGTGCGTGCCGGGATCGGCACTGGCGAACGCGGCGGATATCGCCATTAGCCCGGCGACCGGCGCGGAAGTGATTACCGGCAGCACCCGCATGAAGGCCGGCACCGCGACCAAGCTGGTGTTGAACATGCTGAGCACCGCGCTGATGGTGCGACTGGGCCACGTCTACGGCAACCTGATGACGAATGTTGCGCCCACGAATGCGAAGCTGGTGAATCGCGCGGAACGCATCATCGCGGCGGCGACCGGCGTGGTGCCAGAGCGCGCGGCGGAGCTGCTGCGGCAGGGTGGGTCCGTGAAGACCGCTGTCGTCATGCAGGTGCGCTCCCTGAATCGGAACGACGCCGACGCAGCCCTAGCCGAACACGGCGGCAACCTGCGCCAGACGCTGGAACAGGTGTGAGATCGCCGGCGCCTGGAGCTCGGCATGGCTGGATTAAAGGCCCACCGGCGTATTCTGGGACGATGGAAGAAACCGCACAAACCCCTGTTAAAGCTCCGTTTGCCTTCCTCGGCGTGTGCTGCGCGGTCGGCGTGTCCAGCCTGTACTACTGCCAGCCGCTGTTGCCGTCCATGGGCCAGACGTTTGGCGTGGACGCGGCGAAAGCCGGGTTGGTGGCTGTTGCGACACAGGTGGGGTACGCCATTGGGCTGCTGTGCTTTGTGCCGATGGGCGACATGCTGGAACGGCGTGCGCTGATGACAAAGTTTTACGCCGCGGTTGCCGTGGCGCTGTTCTGCGTGGCAGCCGCGCCCACACTGCCGCTGCTGATTCTGGCCAGCGCCGTCATGGGCGCGCTTGCCTGTGTGACGCACATCGCGCTGCCCATTGCGCCGGACCTCGCGCTGCCCAAGGAGCGCGGCAAGGCCATCGGCATCGTGATGACGGGCCTGCTGCTTGGGGTACTGCTGGCGCGGACGTTCGCCGGTTGGATCAACGACGTGTCGGAGCTGGTGACGCATCGCGTCGCCGGCTGGCGCATCGTGTTTGCGATTGCCGGCGTCATCTCGCTGGGCTTTTCGTTTGCCATGCCGCGGGTGATGCCGCTGCTGCCGCCCAAGCAGAGCCTGAGCTACGGCGAGGCGATGCGGTCGCTGTGGACGGTGTTTCGCGAGGAGCCGCTGCTGCGGGAAAGCTGCCTGATGGGCGCGCTGGTGTTCGGCTCGTTCTCCATCTTCTGGAACACGCTGGCGTTTATGCTGGGCACGCATGGGCTGGGCGCGGGCGTCGCGGGCACCTTCGGCCTGGTGGGCGCGGGCGGCGCGCTCATTGCAAGTTCGGCCGGCAAGATTGCCGACCGCCGCGGACCGCGCTACGTCATGTCGCTTGCCGTGGCGTTCCTGGCCGCGTCGTATGTGCTGATTTACCTGACGGAGAAGTGGGCCGACCACGCGCAGGTGCTCGGCCATCTGCGGCTGCTACCGTACCTGGCGGCGCTGGCGTTTGCGGTCGTGATCATGGACATCGGCGCGCAGGCGTCGCAAATTGCGAACCAAACGCGCATCTTTGCGCTTCGGCCGGAGGCGCGCAGCCGCATCAACACGGTCTACATGGTGAGCTACTTTACGGGCGCAGCGATTTCGTCCGCGCTGTCAACTCTGGCGTGGCAGCATTTTGGCGTGAACGGCATCTGCGGGCTGGCGATGCTGCTGATCGCGGCGGCCGTCCTTCGCCACGTCACGGGCGATCGCCACCCATACCGCCGACCCGCGTCGGTGCAGGATCTGGAGCCAACGATGTTGGAAATGTAGGCGGGCCGCGGTGTCAGGTACTGGACAACCACACCTCTGAAATGCAGCTCTCATCCGTAAGGAGACCGAGTATGCCTTTCTGGAAGAGCGTCACCCTTGCCGCAGTGAGCGCGGGTGTCTTTGCCGTGGTCGTGCCTGCGCAGCTGTCCATCGGCATCGGCGTGGGTGGTCCTGCACCGGCTTGCCCGTATGGTTACTACGACTACGCGCCATATAACTGCTCGCCCTATGGCTACTATGGTCCGGACTGGTTCAGCAACGGTCTCTTCATTGGTGCTGGACCCTGGTACCACGGCGGCCGCGGCTTCTACGGCCACGTTGACAACCGCTACGACCCGAACCATGGCTATCGCGGTCCGTTCCCGCATCGGGGCGACCAGCCTTTTCAGCACTTCCAGGGGAATGAGGGCCGCGACGGGCAGGGGCACGTCGGCAACCCGGGACACGGCGGCGGCGGAGAGCACATCGGCGGGTATCAGGGCTTCCACGGAGGCGCACCGGGGGGCGGCGGCAATCATGGGGGCGGCGGCGACCATGGTGGCGGTGGACACCGCTAAAACGATGCAGCCGGGCCCGCCGATGTTTTGCGGGTCCGGCTGCGTTTACATCGAATGTTGTGGTGAACCGGGCAGGACTCGAACCTGCGACCCTCTGCTTAGAAGGCAGATGCTCTATCCGGCTGAGCTACCGGTTCCCTGCCGTTAGATTACATCGCGGCCGTCCGTGTTAAATGCTGAGGAGTTCACGCGTGCGGAAGAGAGCAACAGTGTCACGCAGCGCGTGGGACCAGCGCAGGTCCGCCTCGGCCGCGTCGACACCGACGCCTTTAACGTAAAGTGTGAGGGCAAAGCCTTCGCCAACTGTTTCAAGATCGACGACCGCAGGTCGAAGGACGCCTTCAACCTTGGCGAGGTCATGCGGGACTGCGGCGGCCAGCCGCTCCATGCGGTACAGCACCTGCGCGGTGCGGTGGCGCGAGGCAAAAACCGGGCGATCGCGCCACAGCAAATCGATGTAGCAGCTGATGCCGGTCGTGGCTACGTCGTCGTCGAGTAAAAGATCATCGCGGGTGGCGGCGAGTTCGTCGGCGTCCATGACCCAAGCGTCGCATTTCGCAGTGAAGACGGGAGAGCGCGCCGCGTTGAGGGCGCGCAGGGCGGCAAGCAGCGGCGGGTGCTCGTCGGCTTCGGCGATCTCGTCGAGCGCATCGGAATCGGTGCGCAGGTCGACCCAGTGCAGGGTGCCGTCGGGCGAACTCCAGGGCACAACCAGTACCGGATCGTCGGGGCCACAGGCGGTACTCCACTCCATTAGCATGCGGCGGTGACCCCGGTGCTCGCCGTATAGGAAAGGGTTCGGCACGCATCCTGCGGTGCGGGTTTACCGGTCTTTGTCCATCCTGCCGTCGCGGTGCAGGCCTGCACAAAGCCCAGCAATTGCGCCTCGGCCCAGTAGCCGTCGTAGCCGGGCGCGGCATCTTCCAGGAACGCGCAGTGGCCTCCGTGTGCCGGTTCGACAAGGTGGATTCGCGAGTTTGCCTGCACGCGGGCGCGGGTGGGCGCAGTGAGGCGGATAAAGGGATCGTCGAGCGCGTGCAGGACCAGCGTGGCCACCGCGATACGGTCCATGACGCGGCCGGCGCCGGAGCGGGCATAGTAGTCGTTCGCTCCCGCGAAGCCGCACTGAGGGCTCATCACCTGCTCGTCGAACTCACGGATGGAGGTGACGCCGTCGAGCGCGCGCACGGAGTACAGTGCAGGGAACAGGCGTACCTTGCGGGCGAAGCGCGCGGACAGTCCCCGGAGAAAGCGGCGCTCGTAGATACGGTTCAACGGTGTGTGCAGGGCATCGGCGCTCTCGCGCAGGTCGATCGGCGGCGACACGGCAGCGACGCCGGCAAGCTCCGGCGGTGCATCCGTGCCAAGTTCGCCGGCGGCCTTGAGCACCAGGTTGCCGCCCATGCTGTAGCCCACGAGCACGACTTGGCGGCAGCCGCGCGCGATGGCCCAGCGCAGCACGGCCGTGACGTCGCCGCTGAGGCCGCTGTGATACAGCGTGGGGGTGAGCGCGTCGGTGCCGCCACAGTTGCGCATGTTCATGCGAACGACGTTGCAGCCGGCGGCCCACAGCTTGTTCGCGTTGCCGACGACGTACTGTGAGTAGGACGAGCCCTCAAGGCCGTGCACCAGAACCACGGTTACCGCGTGCGCAAAGCCCGGCTGCCAGTGGCAATGGCAGAGCACGCGGCTGGGGTAGGCGCGGTCAACCGCGACAAAGCTAGCTTCTGTCTGCATCTCCGCCGGCAGCGGCACGACGACCAGTTCCGTGGAGGGCGCGGGCAACCGGTTTACACGCGGCAGAAAATTGCCAACAATCGTTTGCAGATGTCCGTTTCCCAACCAGCGGCGCGGTTGAAATGCGTGCCGCGGTGGATCATGCAGATCGACAGTTGAGTGCGCATTCACGGGTATCTTCCATTCGACCACAAACCGCGCCGGAAAAGGCAGCACCCGGGAACGGGTGGTTATGCCTGGTTCTCATACCGGCGGCGCAGCTCCGCCACTTCCTGCGCCAGCGCGTCGCGCTCCCACACCAGTGCCTTGGCGAGCTCGCAGGTGCGCATGTGGTCGTCGAGTGCCTGCAGCAGCATGTCGGAACCTTCGAGTTTGACGGTGACGGCGTAGGTTTGCAGTACGGGTGCCGGTGTTTCCTGGTGCTGTTCGTTGCTTGTCATGGTGCGTCTCCTTGCCGTGAAGCGTTCATCGGCACGATGCGGAGAGTGCATGAGGGCGAGAGTTACGTCTTGGCTTTTTCCTCGTGGTATTCCTGCTCGGTGTTGATGCTCCACACGGCGCGCTTGTCGACGCGCCCATCTGCGGCAAGGCCGTCGACCACGGCCATGGCGGTCAGCATGCTGTGGTCCTGGTTGTTGTACTTGTGCATGCCGTTGCGGCCGACGAGGAAGAGATTTTCAAAGCCGTCCACCCACTGCCGCAGCTCGTCGAAGCGATTGTAGGTGCCGAAGTAGGCGGGGTAGGTTTTGGGTACGCGGACGACGTGGGCGTCGGTAACTTCGGACGTGCGCAGGATGCCGATCTTTTCCAGTTCGGACGCAGCAAAGCGCTTCAACTCGTCGTCGGGCATGGACCAGAGCGGGTCGGTGTCGTAGCAGAAGTATTCCAGGCCGATCCAGACCTTGGTGGGATCGGCCACCATGTGGGGAGACCAGTTGTTGAAGATTTGCAGGCGTCCGAGCAGGACATCCGGCTCCTGGATGTAGATCCACGTGTCGCGAAGAAGGCCGCCGTCGGGCTCCTTGACATCGAGCTTGTTGGCGAGCACGCCGACGGTGATGAAGTCGCGGTATTGCAGGCCGTCGCTCACCTCAAGCACGTTGGCGGGCACGGCGGCGCCGCCGCGGCGCAGGGCATGCACCAGATCGCGCATGGGCATGGTGGAGAGGAAGAAATCGCCGTTGTAGCGGTTGCGGGTGCCATCGGGCGAGACGGTTTCGACGGAGAGGACACGATCGCCCTCCGTCACGATCGTGTCGACGGCGGCGTTCTTGTGCAGTTCGCCGCCCATGCTGACGACCTTGTCGGCGACATGCTCCCAGAGCTGACCTGGGCCGAACTTCGGGTAGAGGAAGCGCTCGATGAGCGACGTGTCCGTGCCCTTTTGCGCGATGCTGTCGGCGGTGCCGGGGGCGTCCTTCGGCTTGCGGGAAACGGCCTTACGGACGAAGTGCTTGACTGCGGTGGTGAGGCTAAGACCCTTGATGCGCTGCGCGCCCCACTCCGCGGAGATTTGGTCGCAGGGCGTGCCCCAAACCTTTTCCGTGTAGCTCTTAAAGAAGGTGAGATACAGTTCGCGGCCGAAGCGATTGATGAGGAAGTCTTCGAGGCTTTTTTCCTGCGCAATAGGCTTGATGCGGCTGCCGACATAGCTGACACCAATCTTGACCATGCGCACCAAGCCCAGATTGCGGATGGTGTTGCCGGTGAGCTTGATCGGATAGTCGAAGAAGCGGCGCAGGTAATAGATGCGGCTTTTGCGCGGGCGCACCAGCATGACCAGGTCTTCGTTCTGCGGCGCGGGTGCGAGGACGATCGTTTCGGTGTGGCCATGTTGCGGCTGGTTTTCATCGCCCGCGGCGTCGGTTTCTGACGTATCGGTCACGACGGTGAGGGGGCCCATGCCGCGCAGAGGCGGCTCCTGCTCCAGGTGCGCGGGCACGGCGACGGCGTGGGTCGCCGGCAGATCGCGCTGCTTGCCCTGGTAGGCGAGCGTGACGCCGGTGGGTGCGGCGTCGGTAAGGTCCGGTGGCATCAGTTCCATCCACCACTGCATGACGCGGTCGCTCTTGGAGAAAAAGCGGTGGCCGCCAATATCCATGCGGTTACCCTTGTAGCGGATGGTGCGGGAGATGCCGCCGATCTCGTCGGACGCTTCAAGGATGATGGGCTTGATGTCGGTGCGGCGAAGCAGTTCGAGTGCCGCGGTGAGGCCGGAGGGTCCGGCGCCGATGGTGATAAATGTTCGCATGGGCCTGTGCAGCTGGTGCGTTGAAGGAGGGATGGGACTCTAGCGCAGAACGTGTGCCAGTGCTGAAGGAAGACCCACGGCATAGTACTGGTGGGCGAGCAGGAATGGCGTGTACAGAACGCCGGCGAAAAAGACCACGAGGCAGGAAAGAAGCAGGCGCGGCGCAGACATTGCGAAAGCTGGGCGGTCGACGATCACCGCTGCAGTGCGCCGGCGCAGGGACAGCAGAACGGCAAAGGGCACGAGAGGCAGGTAGTAGCGTGCCTGGGCACCGATGACCATCGAGGCGCCCGGCGCGGTCCAGATGATGTACTCCACAACGGCAATGCCCGCAACAATGGCAAACAATGCTGCGGCGAGCAGCAGCTTGCTGGCTTCGCGCCGCAGCACCACCTGCCGCGCAAGCAGCACAATGCCGCCAAACGCGAGGATGTGAGGGCCGTAGAACAGCGCCATAGCGAGGACGCCTTTGAGTTCGATCACCTCGGTGCCACGAAACACCTGCTCTGGCACGCCGGCGAGCGTTCCTCGCACAAGGGCAAGACCAGCGACAAACGGGTGGGCGCGCATAAATGCAAGCTGTGCCGCAGGGATGGCGGTCGCGGAGTGGGCAAGTCCCGCGGCACGGATGAGAAAGCGCCACACGCCGTAGCCGGAAAACACCGCAAACAGCGCAACGGCGGGCGGCAGCAGACGGCGAGGCTGCAACGCTCCAGCTTCAATGGACGGCAGCAGCAACAGCACACTGAGGGCGAGATAGGGCGGACGTGCCGCAGCGCACAGGGCGAGCGCAAGTGCCAGCACCGCAAGCTCGGCCGGGCGGAAGAGCCTTTGCTGCGAGAGCGCACGCACCAGCAGGCTGACACACAGCGTCGCCAGCGGCAGAACCAACGCATCCTGCGCGCAGGAGGTTTCAATGGCGAGTACCGCCGGCAGCAGCAAGAAGCCCAGGAAAAGCAGGCGATTGCGTCCGGCGAAGCGCAGCGCTAACCAGCCAAGCATGAGGGCGATCAGCGCATTGCACAGCCGCGAGGCGTATAGCGTGGCCACGACGGAGGCGTTGTTTGCCTCGCCTACGCGCCATGCCAGCGCGGCGGGCAGGTACAGCGGTGCAGGGTAGACGGCGGTGTTCAGGAAGGGGACGAAGACGGAAGAGCGCGACCAGTGAAGCTGCTTGAGAGCGTCGAGCCGGTCCAACGAGAGCCTGCCGTCTGGCCGCTGCGTCCAGCGAGGGTGCTGCTGAATGAACTGGCGTTGCAGGTAAGTGGCGCGCGTGGCGGCGAGCAAGAAGCTGGTATCAAGGCTGGCACCATAAGCCGCTTCTTGCGGCGTAAGCGGGCGCACAGCGAGAGGCGCATCGATTGGCTGAACATCATTGGCCAGCACCGTGACCATCTGCCCGGCGTGGGCGTAGTGCGCGATCCATTCGCCGTGCGACACCTGCAGGGCGCGCTCGGCGTGCGCCGCCTCGTCGGGGTTGAAAAACGGCGGAGTCAGGAAGCAGAAAAGGAGGAGAAGCAGGCTGCCGCCAACCAAGTAGAGCGTGGGCACAGCATCCGAAATACGCCCGAGCAGTGGGCGCGGATCGCTGATTTGCTGCGGCATGCGGCTATTATCACTGCGCGGCAAGCTGTGGTCAAACGACGACATCTCCCGGCCTCGGGATGGTGCGGACAATCTTGCTCCGGGCCATGGTCGGTAACATGGCAGTCGCCTTCGCCAGAAGAGTACCCTTTCGTCAGCTTCCGCCGACACCTTGCTCCGCCGGCCTTGCGGCGGGCCTCCGCGGCTTTCTTATTCCTGCCTTGTCGAGCATGGCTTCCGCCGCGATAGGGCCGGTGGGCTCGTCCTCGTGCTTGTAGTAGGCGTAGACGTCGGTGCCGGCGGCGGCGAGCGCTGCAAACTTCTTTGCGTGTGCGGCAATCTTGCGTGGGCTGTAGCCGCCCGGCATGCGGAGGCGATACGAGGTGAAGCCGGGCGCGGTGTGGATCTCGGGCGTTTGCACGTCTTCGCTTTCCGCGATACAGAGCGCGGCGTTGTGCTGCCGCAGCAGGTCATAGGTGTCGTCGGCGAACCAACTGGGGTGGCGGAACTCGAAGCTGAGGCGCTCGTCCTTGACATGGGCGAGGGTGAGCAGGTCGCGCAGGCGGGCGGTGTCGGCCTTGAAGTTGGGTGGCAACTGGAAAAGCAGCAGGCCGAGGCGCCCGGCAGCGCGTGCCGGCTCCACCGACGCAACGAAGGCGGCCACGCCCTCGACGCAGTCGCGTAGGCGCTTGCGGTGGGTGATGGCCTCCGGCGCCTTGAAGGAGAAGCGAAAATCGGGCGGCGTGTCCGCCAGCCAGCCAGCGAGCTGGTCGGCGGTGGGCAGCTGGCGAAAGGTGTAGTTGACCTCGACGGAGTTGAGGCGGGTGGCGTAATGCTCGAGAAAGCGGCGTGCGGGCACGCCCTTTGCGGGATAAAAGCCTGGTTTCCAGCTGGGGTAGGCCCAGCCGCTGGTACCGCCATAGACTGTGCCCGCCGCCATTGCCGTGTCCTCACTTTGTATGCAGACGGCAAAGCGGACGCCGGTTGACGTCCGCTTTACGCAGCTCACGAAATATTTGGGGCGGCTGGAGGGATTTGAACCCTCGACATCGGGTGCCACAGACCCGCGTTCTAACCCCTGAACTACAGCCGCCGTGCCAGGTCTGAGTATAGCAGGCTGGGCGGGCCGTCGATGCGGGCACCGGTGCGCTGCTGCTTTCCACGACAAATCGCCGTGGCAAGTACTGCGACAACCACCATGGCCGGGCCGCATCCAACTGCGCAATGGCTCTGCCCCACCAAGATCGATCGACCGCCGAGCCGGAGATTCTGCAGCCGCGCATGCGCGGGTCGGATACGCTGTTCAGCGATAACAACCTGGACATGCTGTCGCACCTGCTGGATGATTTCCTGCGCATTCCCGGAACAAACATCCGCTTCGGCCTGGACGGCATCGTCGGCCTGATCCCCGGCATCGGCGACATTCTTGGCGCGATGGCGTCGTGGATCATTATTCTGGCGGCGTGGCTGCGCGGCGTGCCGAAGGTGACCCTGGCGCGCATGTTGGCCAATGTCGCGATCGAGACCATCATTGGCAGCGTGCCGGTGCTGGGCGATGCGTTCGACATCGCGTGGAAGGCGAACCGCCGCAACTTTGCCCTGCTGCAGCGCGCGATGGGCGACGCCGGGTATGCCGGTTACGAGAACAGCCCGTCCGCCCAAGCGACGCCGGTGAGCTCGCACCTGTACGCGGGCCAGCACCGGCTGGGCACGACGGAACCGCAGCGCAAGAAACACGCCGCATCGGACTGGCTGTTCCTGTTCTGGTTGTTCCTGGGCATGCTGCTGTTACTGGCGATTCCGCTGGCACTGCTGGCATTTGTCGCGGGCAAGCTGTTTTCCCTTGGCATGCGGCACTAGACGAACACGCAGCGGGCGAGGAACGCAGTACAATCTGTAGTTGAGTCGGGGCGTAGCGCAGCCTGGTAGCGCATCTGCTTTGGGAGCAGAGGGTCGGGAGTTCGAATCTCTCCGCCCCGACCATCTTGTCCGCACGTGGGTTGTGCCGTGCACTTCCGCTCTGCCCCCCTGCTAGTGATCCATGACGGCACCATCCGCAACCCAGCGGCGCAGCGTGGCGATCTCCGCGTCGGTCAGCTTGCCTTTGAGGGGCATGGGCTTGATGTCGTCGGGGTAAGGTCCTGGGCCAATGAGCTTGATCATCAGGCTTTCGTCAGGCTTGCCGGGAATGATGGCCACGCCGTGATGGCCGCCCGCAATGGCCGTGGCACGCGTGGACATGCTGTAGCCGCTGCGCCGGTTCATGCCGCCGTGGCAGCGCATGCAATTTTCCTGCAACACGGGCAAAACATCGTGCTGGTAGCGCTGAAGCTTTGCTGGGTCGGCAGCGGAAGGATCCTGGGATTGCAGGCCCTTGCCGGAGGCACCCGCAAACAGAGCAACCGTGCCGGCGAGTACGCCAATCTGTGCAGCGGCTAAGACAACTCGGCGCGAAACGTGCAGACAAGACAAGCGAACAGGTTGCATGTCAATTGGACGCGCTCGCAGCCGCCGAGGGTAACCCGATGAAGACGAATCAGCTTTGCCACTTCCCGCGCCATCATGCTGTTGCATACCCTGAGAAAGCTCTGTGGTTTGATTCTTCGCGGCCGTACCCTGGTATGTCCGTTCTGCCCATCTCCCGACCCTCCGTGGCGCGGCGTCTGCTTGCGCTGGCGGCGATGCTTGCGACGCCGGCGCTGCTCGTGACGCCCCTGTCGCTGTCCGCCTCGGTGCGCCACGCCGTTGCGCCCGTGCACCGTGCTGCGGCACATGCCCCGGTGTCGCGCAGCACACGCGCCGCCGAGCCGGAACGACGCGGTGCGCATGTCGCGTCGCGTGCCGTCGCGGCACATCACATCCCGTTCGAAGAACAGCACGGCTCCGCGTCGTCGCGCCGACGCCCGAGTACAGAGCAGGATGAGCCAAACGCTCGGACGGGCAAGGCTTTGCGCCCGGGCCGTCATGAGGCGGCGGCGCATGGGCGCTTGCTCGCACGCGGGGAAGACCTTCCGCGCTTGCGCCACGGATCGCCGCAAACCAGGGCAAAGTCAAGCACAGCGTCGGCTGCGCGGGACAGGAACTCCTCGCACGCGCGGGGTTCGCATCACGGGATGATGCAGACGGAGGAGCCGGTCCTCAGCGCAACGAACCATCGCGTGACACACAGGGCATCGCGTAGTTTGATGGACGACACCGAAGCGGCCACGGACAGCGCGGCAGACCGCGGCACGCAGGATCGCGTGCATGCCTGGTATCGCACGCAGGATGTGGCCGGCAACGTGGCGCCTGTGAGCCATGCCACAGCCGCGAGGGCCACTGCCGCACCCGATCTGTCGACCACACCGCAGAAAGCGACCGCCGAAGACTTTGCGCGTGCCGCCGACGCACAACGTCAGACCATCCGTTCTACCGCCGACCAGAACAGCCGCCAAACCACTGCGGCCGACGATGCCGCCGACGCGGAAAGCCACATCCCCAGCACCGCGCCTACGGAACGCGAGCCTTCGCCATTTGTGCATGGGGAGCCTATGCCGACGGCAAACACCACGAGCCGACGCACGCCAGCACCCGTCGTGCGCCAAAAGCCGGATACGGCCAACGGGAGCATCGCTGGATTGTCCGCGCAGACGCGTGCGGGCGGGTCGGCGGCAACACTGCAGGCCAGGGCCGACGACTCCACCGGAAGCGTGAACCTGAGTCCGCCGGCAGTCCTGACCACCCCGTCCGCACCCGCCGTGGCGCATGTCGATCTGCAGCATGGCCGCGGCAACAGCACCTCGCCCGCCATGCGACCGGCCGGTGGAACGGATGCTGCGGTGCTGGGCGCAACCCCGCTGGCGATGGCGGCGAACAGTTCGTCGCGCGCCATCCGCGCGATTGCAGCGGAGACGGCGGCGGCAGCCACACCGCGCGTGCAATTGCCTTCACCCCCGGTTGCCGGGCACAAGCCGGCCATCACCGCCATTCAGGCCGGCGCCGCGCACCAGGTGCTGGACCCCGCCGTGACTGCCGGCATGGCGAACGAGACCTTTGACGACGACGACACGCCAGCAACGGCAAGCACGGCCATTCGCCTGGCGACGACCGGCACGGCAAGGGTTCGCAGCCACGCCACGCCTGACCCGGACGACGACACCGCGTCGACCCGTGTGGTGGTGCCGGTGAACCTGTTCGATGGTGGCGGCCACCTGTTGCTGCTGCCGCCGATGAAGGGTACCCACGAGATCCTAGTGCACCAGAACCGAATGGCGCTTGCCGATGGGCTGGAGCGCATTCAGAACGACAGCCAGCTTGCCGAAATGCGCCGCACGAAACTGCTGGTCGCGCTGCCGGACGACGACAGCCTCTACCCCAATGATGCCCTGCCGCTGAATCGCCGCTACGCCCGGCCGTGGACGGTTCGCTTTTTGCGCGACCTGGCGCGTGCGCACTACACCCGCTTCGGTACACCGTTGATCGTGACCTCTGCCGCGCGCACGGTGGAGTTTCAACGACGGCTGGTCCGGGTGAATGGCAACGCCGCGCCGCCCACCGGCGATATTGCCTCGCCGCACCTGTACGGCCAGGCAATCGACCTGGCCAAGCACGGCATGAGCCTGACGGAGATCACGTGGATGCGCGCGTACCTTGCACCCGTAGAAGACGAGGGCAAGATCGATGTGGAAGAGGAGTTTCAGCAGGCGTGCTTCCACATCAGTGTGTATCGCCGGTATCTGGGTGCTCCGCCGCAGCGGAAGGTCGCGCCGGCACCCCCCGTGCTGCTGCAGGCGAAGACCACGCCCGCACCCGAGAACAAGCAACACCGTCTGCCGACCGCCTTGCTGGCGACGCACCTGCCCTAGGCACACCCGGAAGAATCGCCGTTGCATGCACTTCGCACCGCGCGACACCATGAAGAAGACGCCGGACTACGACAAGCTGGACGTCTACTCTAACGATGACTCCGGCTCTGGCAAGTGCCGAGCGGTGCAGGCTCTGCGTCATGCGCAGCTCGCGGGGAGCTTTCCATCGCGGATCGCACCGGTGAAAGACTTGGGCATCCAAGCCGTCACCGGCCTGACCGCCGGACCCACTACGCAGCCCGGCGACGGGGACTCCACCCAGCTTCAGCCGGATCGGGCTGAACGGCATCGGCTTCATACAGGATCGGCTGGAGTACGGCACGCGCACCCACCACAGCAACATGGACCTGTACGACGTGTACAGAAAGGCGACGCGGAGCAAGGCGCGATGATGGAAGCGTGGTTTGCCTACAACGCCGCGACATGGGCGGAGATGCTGCCGCGGCTCGAGGCTCGGCACTGCTGTCGAAGTAGGTCGGCTCATGGTGAAAGGGCAAAGCTGCGGCCTTGCCCTTTCACCATTCCAGTTGTCCCGTACGCCGTGATGTTTGTTCGTCCTTCGTTGATCGAGGAAGGCACGGTCAATGCAGTCCACACCGTAACCGCGCTAGGCGTAGTTCATGTTGGACAAGTCTTCGATCAGTCCCGGCCCGGTCGGCTCCCACTGCAGCGTGTGGCGCGTCCACTCACTGGAGGCAGGCATGTCCAGGCCAGCAAAGTGGGCGAGCCAGCCAAAGTGCTCCGCCGCTTTTTCCTCGTCGAGCGACACCACCGGGAGGTTCAGCCCTTTGCCCAGCGTCTCCGCGATCTCGCGCAAGCTTACGCCCTCTTCCTGCACCGCATGATAGACCGTGGCACCCGGCCCAGCCTGCTCCACCACAAGGCGATACAGGTGTGCCACGTCGGGCAGCGGTGCCGCGGCCCAGCGGTTTGCACCATCGCCCACGTACGCGGAAATGCCCTTTTGCCGGGCGGTTTCCGTGAGGAACGGCACCAGGCCCTGCTTGTGCGTGTCATGCACCTGCGGCAGCCGGACGATGGCAACGCGAAGTCCGCGATCAACAAATGCTCGGGCCACGTCTTCCGGTTGCCGGGGGATTGCGGCCGAGATCATGGGTGGATCGCTTTCCAGGCGCACGTGGCCCGGACCACCGCTGGCGAGGCCGGTGCCCGAGGTGACGACCAGCAGCTTACCCGGTTCGAGCACAGAACCCAACGCCTCAATGGCCGCTCGTTCGTCCCTGCCGCTCTCGGCAAACTTCGACATGTCGTCGTGATTGAACGCCAGGTTGACGACTGCGTCCATGCCGGTAGCACCAGCGCGAAGACTGTCGAGATCCTGCAGCGTACCGCGCTGCACCTCTGCGCGCAGGCCTTGTAACTGCTGAGCGCTGGCATCGCTCCGCGCCAGGCCGCGCACCTGGTGACCTGCGGCGATCAGTTCCTTCGTGAGTTCTGTCCCGATGAATCCTGTTGCGCCCGTAATGAAGATTCGCATTTGTTTTCTCCCTCTTTCTACTGTTTGCCGGCGCGACGCAATGGCACCACGCTGGAAGTTCGCTTCGCATCCGCTGCAAGCGGAGGTGCTCTCCGGTTATAGATAACCGGAGGCCGGCTCCGGTTGCGCAAACTTCTGAGAAACTTGTGCATGGCAAAGAATGTGGCGCACGGCTCAATCGCACGCAGGCCTCGCGCGGATGCCCAGCGAAACCGCGAACGCATTCTGGAGGTGGCGCGCGAGGCGTTCACCCAGCATGGGCCCACGGCGACGCTGGATGACATCGCCCGTCGCGCGGAGATCGGCCCGGGCACCCTGTACCGTCACTTCCCGTCGCGCGATGCGTTGATTGAAGCCGTGTTTCGCAACCAGGTGGAGAAGCTGACAGCGGCGGCAGAGCGTTTCGCCACGCAGTTGGGGCCGCTGGAAGCTCTGCGCGCCTGGATGCTTGTCTTCATCGACTATGTCGCCGGCAAGCTGCTCATCCTGCCCGCCATGGACACGGTACCCGGTGGCTCCATGCGCATGATTGAAGGCACACGCGGCGTGGTTCACAGTACGTTTCGCGGGCTGGTGCAGCGCGCGATCGACAGCGGTGACGTTCGCCCGGACTTCGATCCGGATGACATGATCCGCGCCCTCATCGGCGTGTTTCACACCACATCGCTGCCGGGTTGGGAAGCGAGTGCTCGCAGGATTGTCGACATGCTGATCGACGGCTCGCGCCGGAGGGATTCATGCTGAGAACCTTATAAGCACGCAGGGCGACGAGCTATAGCCGTGTGGGGGTGCCTGCGGTTTCCGTCCGGGCCAGGCGCATGAGCAGGATGACGAGCAGCAGCGCGCCGAAGTAAAGGTAGCTTTGCAAGATGTTCCAGCCAGCGTGCATGGACAGGAACTGGTGGATGGGGCTGAGGGCATTCATCGTCAGAAAGGCGCTAAGGGCGAGGAGCCAGGGCTTGCTCGCCTGCCACGCGCCGTGGGCGAACCACGTCCACGCGAGCACGGGGAAGACGATGCCGTAGTGGTGCTCCCAAGCCATGGGCGAAGCGGCGACCGAGAGGATCGCCATCGCGCCGAGGTCGCCTGCCGAGCCCCGCAGCCGTCCCCAGGGGAAGAACAGGCCCAGCGCCATGAAGAGGAGGGACGTGGCGACGGTGACACGGTAAATCCACGGGATGTTGGGGGAGTAGACGAACGGGTGGTACGGCAGGTTTTCGCCATGGAAGGTCATGCGGTTGAGCGTGCCAAACATGCTCTGATTACCGTAGTGCGACTGCGCCTTGTGTGACAGGGAGGCCAGCACCTTGAGGTAATCGAGGTTATTCTGCACACCGAAGACGGCGAACGAAATGGCAAACATGAGGGCGGCGAAAATCAACGCGCTGGCCAGGGCTCCCCATTTTTTACGCAGCGCAAACCAGAGGATCAGCAGGACGAACTGCGGCTTGACCATGGTCATTGCGGCGACCAGCACTCCACCCACGCGCTCGTGACCGCGCGACCACAGCCACGTGAGCACGGCAAACGTCAGCGTCAGGAAGGTGCTTGCGTTGCCAAGTGCATAGCCCTTGAAGAGGGTATAAAAGCCAATCCACAGGGCTGTGAGCGCAACGACGGTGGCGACGGACAGCGAACCGCCACGTCGCCGCAGCTCCTGTCGCGCGATGGCAAGGACAGCGAGCAGAACGCCCACCACCGCGAGCCAGCTCGTCCACGCGAGTACACGCAGCTCCTGCGCGCCGAAACCGAGTTTGCGCACCAGCAGCATGGGGAAGAGCGACGGCAGCGGATAAATGAGTGTGTCGTACAGCTTGGCGTAATAAATCGGCTCGGTGGGGTGGTCGCGGAAGTAATCGAGCGATTTGAGCATGGGCAGCCACGAATCGGTCCACGTCTGCACGTGCGCAAAGGCAAGCCAGTTGGGCTTCATGTTGGCCGGGCTACCCAGGCCCAGCAGGTGGTACACGGCCCAGATGCCGACGTTGACCAGCAGCACGGAGCCGACGGCGTACACGAGCAGACGGCGGTCGTGGCTGGCAGCGTGCGCCCAGGAGAGGCGATGCGGGCTGGATGGGGACGGCGTGCTCAGAAGGGAGGTCTCCACGGTCAGGTTCCGGTCGCCGCAGCGCACCGGGCGATGCAGCCTCACGATACCATCGTGTCGTCACCTGCCGATGCTCGTTGCACCGTGCAGAATTATGAGAGGAGCGCTGCAGATTGATGGAAGCCAATCCCCTGCTCGACCTTGTAGGCCAACAGCTCGACCGCAGCCTGCGCACCCTGGCGGCGGTGCGTGCGGATGGCACCCTGGCACAGGCGCTGGTTGCCGCCGCCGAACGCATTGCCGCCAGCATGCAGAACGGCGGCAAGCTGCTGGTCGCCGGGAACGGTGGCTCCGCCGCCGACGCGCAGCACCTGGTTGCCGAATTCGTGATGCGGTTGAACAAGGACCGCCGCGCCCTGCCCGCCATCGCGCTAACGACGGACACGTCGATCCTGACGGCGATCGGCAACGACACGGACTACACGCACGTGTTCGAGCGCCAAATCGAAGCGCTGGGCCGGGAGGGCGACGTCTTCCTCGGCATCTCCACCTCGGGCAATGCAAAAAACCTGGTCAAGGCGCTGGAGATCGCACGCGCGCAGGGTCTGACAACCGTCGGCTTTATGGGCAATGGCGGAGGCGCAATGGCCGCGCTATGCGACATCCGCGTGGTCGTGCCATCAACCGTGACGATGCACATCCAGGAGTCGCAGCTGGCGCTCGAACATATTCTGACGCTGCTCGTGGAACGGACCTATTTCGGGCCGGAGTTCGACTGCATGCCGACGTATCTGGCGGAGTAAGTGTCCAAGCAAGAACAGCTAGGAATAGCGAGAGCAGCCAGAACAGCAAAAGCGGCTTAGGAGCGTGGTCTGGCTCGCGTTGCTGCTTTTGCTGCCTTCGGGCTGCTCTTGCTGTTTGCCGCTTTAGTTCAACGTCTCCTGCAGCTTGCTCAGCATGGAGTTGAGCTGCTTATCGTTGCGGCGCTGCTCGTCGATTTTGGCAATGGAGTGCATGACGGTGGTGTGGTGCTTGCCACCGAACTGGCGGCCGATCTCCGGCAGGCTGGCCTCCGTCATCTGCTTGGCCAGGTACATGGCGATCTGGCGCGGCACCACGATCTGGCGCGAGTTGTTTTTCTGCTTCAGTTCGCTCACCTTCATGCCGAACTGCTCCGCCGTGGCGCGCTGGATGGCCTCGATCGTGATCTTGCGCACCTGCGTGTCGATGAATTGCTTGAGACACTGCTGCGCGGTGGAGAGCGTGATGTCGACGCCGTGCAAGCTGGTCCAGGCGAGCAGGCGGATGAGCGCGCCCTCCAGCTCGCGCACGTTCGTTCGCACGTTGCCGGCGATGAACATGGCGACGTCGGTGGGCAGGCTGGCCTGCTCGGACTCCGCCTTCTTCTGAAGGATGGCCACCTTGGTCTCGAGGTCGGGCGGCTGGATGTCGGCCGTGAGGCCCCACTCGAAACGGCTGCGCAGGCGGTCTTCGAAGTCTGCAAGCTCTTTGGGCGGCCGGTCGCTGGCGATCACGATCTGGCGCATGGTTTCGTGCAGCGCGTTGAAGGTGTAAAAGAACTCCTCCTGCGTGCGCTCTTTGCCGGCGAGGAACTGAATGTCGTCGATGAGCAGGACGTCAACGGTCCGGTACTTGTCGCGGAAGCCGGTCTGCTTGTGGTTCCGCATCGCGTCGATCATCTCGTTGGTGAACTTTTCGCCGGAGACGTAGGAGATGCTGAAGTGCGGGTTGCGGCGCTTCACTTCATGGCCGATGGCATGCATCAGGTGCGTCTTGCCCATGCCGGCACCGCCGTACAGGAACAGGGGATTGTAGGCCTTGGACGGGCGCTCCGCGACGGCAAGCGCGGCCGCATGGGCGAACTGGTTGCCGCTGCCGATGACGAAGTTGTCAAACAGGTAGCGCGCGTTGAGCTGCGCCGCACCGTTCCAGTCGAAACGCGCCTGGTCGGTCTGCGGGCCGGGGATGGCGGGCGGGCGGTTGGCGCCGAGGCCGCCCTGCACGGAGGTGGTGAGCCCCGCACTGTGGGCGTGGGTGTCCTGCTGCGGCGCGTTGGGAGAGTGCGTGCTGACGGGAGCGAACCCACCATCCTCGCGCACGCGCGGCGCCGCCGGGTCGGTTTCCGCCGTCACAAATTTTACGTCATCGAGCTCAAGCGCCATTTGGTCGATGGCTTCGCGGATAAGGTCGCCGTAGCGTTCGCCAATATGGTCGAACTGGGCGGAAGGAATACGCACGAAGAGTACGCGGCTGGCGACATGGCTGAAACGGGTCGGCTTAAGCCACGTGTGGAAGCTCTGCCGGTTAATTTTCATTTCGAGCGCGCCCTGGATGCGCACCCACGGGTTGAGGACGGTGGTTGCCGTCGGAGCAAAGGACATTTGGTCGTACCTCTTCGTTTCCTTGCCGCTTCTGGAACGGTTCGCGGCTTTGCCACAGCCTGGGAGCTGTGCGTCCTATCCTTGGCAAACGCGGTGCGCCATGCATCGCGAAATCAGAACAAATGGGCGCGCGTGTCCGTGGTCGCAGCGACACCGGCTGCGGCCGTGGGAACGCCTGTCTCAGATTGAAATCCGCCGAAGACACCGTGGCGGCATCGGTCAGAAAAGTGGATTGGCGACAGCCCTGGGAGGCTTGGCGATCATGACTGCGGCATGGTGATCGTGCCGCCGTTTTGGTCGTCGCGTCCGTTCACACATCTTGCGAACGAGCCTCATCGTAGCATGTGAATAACCGGTACACGAGACCCGCACAGGACGAAAATCTTGGCAAGCGGGCGGGGTGCACCAACCTTGGTGAAGCTTGTGCGCGGCATGCCGGAATTTGTAATGGATTGCAGAAATCCCTTGCAAACAGAGTTTTTTTCTGCTGCATTGCGCGCGACGGTCGTGCCGCGACGCAGCAACAGGATGGCAGATGGTAAACGGTGCGCTGGTTTGCACAGGTTGGAGTGCACGTCGCCCGCACTCTCCGATACTTCGACGTTCATCGAATCATCGGCGACACACTCTTCCCTCCTTTAAGGTGTTTGCAACGAGTCGGCCACCGCGGCCAACGTACACTCGACGCATGTTCCGCCACCGCCTGCCTGCGCTCGTTTGTATGAGCTCGATGCCCTTTCGCAGCGTGCGTCGGTACGCCCTGCTGGCCTTTGCTTGCGTTACGCCGATATGCGCCAGAGCGCAGTTTGAGATGCAGGATTCGACCACGACCGCCAGCCTGCGCGGCATTGCCTCGCCCGGCAACGGTGTGGCGTGGGCCAGCGGAACGAACGGCACGGTGCTGCGGACGGAAGACGGCGGCTTTGTGTGGCAGGGCTGCGCCATGCCGCCGGGCGCGGAGACGCTGGATTTCCGCGGGGTGCAGGCGTTCGACGCGCAGACCGCGCTGGTCATGAGCAGCGGCAAGGGCGACCTGAGCCGCGTGTACAAAACGACGGACGGCTGCAGGACATGGACGCTCGTGTTTACCAATCCGGATGCGGACGGGTTCTTTGACGCGATGCAGAGCATGACCCACAACAACATCTTCGTCATGGGAGATCCCGTGCGTGGCGGCTTCGCATGGTTCAACAGTGAAGACGGAGGAGAACATTGGCGGCGGTCCGATGCTGCGGGCCTTGCTGCTGACCCGGCTTCGCAGGGTGCGTTTGCCGCCAGCAACTCCTCCATGTTGGCCAAGGGGCTTGCTTGGACGCTGTTCGGCACAGGCGGTAAAGCGGGTGCATTCGTCTACGAGCGTGCAACGACCATCATGTTGGAAGGACTGGGAACCAATCGGTCAGCCGCGCATGATGAATCGACCTGGTCGCGAACAATCGTTCCGCTAACGTCGGATCGACAGAGTTCCGGCATATTCTCCTTAGCGGCTGATCTCAGGAGTGGGGCGTTGGTCGCAGTTGGGGGTGATTATCTCAACGCTGACATCGCACAGGGCACCGCAGCGTTTCGTTCGCCACAGTCGCATAAGTGGAGGAGAGCGGTAGTGTTCCCCCACGGCTATCGCTCCTCGGTCGCCTACGATGCGGCATCCAAGACCTGGATTACCGTCGGTCCGAATGGCACGGACATCTCCCGCGACGATGGGCGCAACTGGTCTCCGCTGCTGCCGGGCAAAGGCGATGCCGCAGATGCGGACAAGCAGTGGAATGCATTGGCGCTGCCGTTTGTCGTCGGGCCGCATGGACGGATCGCGCGTTTGCGCGTGGGCGTACTGAAGCCTTTCATGCCGTGAACCAGCCCTGGTCGCGACGCAGGACGGTTCCGGGTCGCTCTACTTTCCCATGATGGAAGACGCCAGAGAAATGTTGGCATCCGCGTGCGCACTCTCGGCCATGGGCCGCGTCTTACGTCGTGACGGTCCAGTTTCGTTCGATCAAAGGAGCACTCCCGTGACATCTCGCCTTCTGTTCCTTGCGCCCTTGGTGCTGAGTACGCCTTTTCTGCTGGCACAACAGGGCAATCAGCCGCCACAGGGTTCGCCCATGCAAGGTTCATCGATGCAGGGTCAGAAACGCATGCATCGTGGCCCCGGCGCGGACCGCCCGAACCAGGAACGCCGCGCAGACGAGCGAGAGCAGATGGGTGATGAGCGGATGGACCTGGACGAGCTCGGTCTGCCGGAGGGTGAGTTCTGGCTCAATGCTGACCTTGTGGCGCGCGTCGGCATGACGCCGGACCAGGTGCGTCGCATCGCGGACACCTACCTGCAGGGCACGCTCAAGCTCATCCAGTTGGACGCTAACCTACAGATGGAACAGGCGAAACTGGAGCCGATGCTCGCGGCACTGCCGATGGACGCCAACGCCACCCTGACGCAGATTGAAAAGATCGCCGATGCCAAGGCCGCCATTGACAAGGCGGATGCACGGCTTGCCTTTGGTTTGCGCGCGGTCATGACGCCCGACCAGCTCACCAAGCTGCAGGCGGGCAAAGCACACCGAAGAATGTGGCAGCACGAGCCCATGGGCGACAGAAGCGCCGAGATGGGCGATGGTCCCATGGCACCGCAGATGTGAGTGCCGTTCTCTGGCGGGCAAGGACATTGGAGGGCGCACACGGGCAGGCGATCTTTTCAGCCCATGTGCGCCGGTTTGCCGAGGCGTAGGATCGCCTCACAAACCTTCGTCGCTTCGGTGCATCCATCTGTGTGAGGAACTACCATGGCCGACCTGAGCACACCTGTCAGCAGCAAAGACCACATTCAGGGCGCGGACGACGCGTCCATCACACTTGTCGAGTACGGCGATTTCCAATGCCCGGATTGCGGTGTTGCCTACCCCATCGTCAAAAAGCTGCAGAAGCACTTCGGAGCGCGGCTGCGATTCGTCTTCCGCAACTATCCCCTGGAGATGCACGAGTATGCTGAGGTCGCTGCGGAGAGTGCCGAGTTTGCCGCGACCCAGGGCAAGTTCTGGGAGATGCACGATGCCATCTTCGAGCACCAGCGCGAATTAAGCGAGGACATGCTGACCCATACGGCGGAGCAGCTTGGCCTGGACGGCAAGAAACTGCAGGGCGCATGGGGCAGCGACGCGCTGGAGAATCGCGTGCAGATCGACGTGGAAAGCGGCGACGATAGCGGGGTGCACGGCACGCCGACGTTCTTTATCAACGGCACGCTCTGGAAGAGTTCGTACGACTTCGAGTCACTGGTCGAAGGCATTGAGCAAGAGGCTTCACCGTCCAGGTAGATTTGGATTTGCCAGACGTAGACTTAAAGGTGCGCCAATCATCGGCGCACCTTTCCCGTTGGAGCCGAACCATGCCGACTGCTGCAGAGTTGAACCAAAAGTTCGCCATTAAGGATCACCTGTCGTTTCACGATGGCGTGAATGACAGTAATCACCCGACAGGCCTTATTGAAATGCGCATCACCACGCCGGCGGCGGAGGCGACGATCTACACGCAGGGCGCGCACCTGACGCGGTGGGTTCCGGCGGGCGAGCAGCCCGTGATCTACACGTCGCCCAAGTCGAACTTCGCGCCGGGCAAGCCGATTCGCGGCGGTATTCCCGTGCTGTTTCCCTGGTTCGCCACCGGTTGGGATGGCCAGCACCAGCCGATGCACGGCTTTGCGCGCGTGACAGAATGGACGGTCGAGAGCACCCACCTGGACCCTGCCGGCGACGTACATGTGACGCTGTCGCTGGCACCGACGGAGGACTTTCGCAAGGCAGGCTACGGCAGCTTTCACGCGGCCATCCAGTTCCGCATCGGTGCGACGCTGGACACCACCCTGGAGGTGACGAACCACGGCGCGGAGCCCATGGTGTTTGAAGAGGGGCTGCACACGTACTTTGCCGTAGGCGACATCCACCAGGTAGCAACCGAGGGGTTGGAAGGCACGACTTACATCGACAAGCGCGACAACATGACCCGCAAGGTGCAGCGCGACCACCTGCTGCGCTACACCCGCGACGTGGACCAGGTGCACGTGCAGACGACCGCGCCGCTGACGATCCACGATGCCGCGTGGAAGCGAGCCATCCACCTGAAGAAACAGGGATCGAACACGACCGTGACGTGGAACCCGTGGTCGACGACCTCGCCAACCATCGCTGACCTGGCGCCCGATTCGTGGCAGCATTTCGTCTGCGTGGAGACGGTGAACGCGGGGGACGACCGGCTGACGCTGGCACCAGGCCACACGCATCGCATGGACTCACAGATCAGCCTGACCGCGGGTGCGGCCTAGTAGCAGAGTGTCACGCACCATGCTTTACACTGGGCGCACCATGCTCGATCCATCCTCCACGCAGCAGCAGGACCGGGTGCCTTTGCGCGTACCAGTCTTCGTTCTGCTACTGCTTAGCGCGGCTTGGGCAGCCTTGGTGTTCGTGCACAGCTTCGGCTTTATTGAAGATGACGCATACATTCACCTGGAGTTTGCACGGTCGCTGGCACAGGGGCATGGCTTTTCGTTCAACGGCCACGTGGTGTATGGCGACACGGCACCGCTGTGGGTGCTGTTGCTGGTGGCGGTTCATGCTGCGGTCCCCAGCTGGGAGCTGACGGCCAAGGTGCTGGGCACGTGCGGGCTGCTGTTTGCCAGCGCGGGTGCATTTGCCTTTGCGCGCAAGCTGACCGGCGATCGGCGCTTCGCGGCGTGGATGGTGTTGCTGTTCGTTCTGAATCCGTACGTGTTTTACTGGTCGTTTTCTGGCATGGAGACGGTGGCTGCGGCGGGGCTGGCGTTCTGGCTGGCGACACTTGTCGCCGACCGCGAGATGACGTGGACGAGCTTTCTCGCAACAGCGTTTCTCGCCGGGCTGGGACCGCTGCTGCGGCCGGAGATGCTGTTTCTGACGGCGATCATCGCGCTGGTGCTGCTGTACCGCTGGGTACATGTCGCAGGTCCGCCGGCGAAGAAGCTGCCCGCGTTTGCCGGTGCGCTTGCCTTTATGAGTGGGCCTTCCATCGCGTGGGCATGGTATGCGTTGCACACGTTTGGCCGCATGGTGCCGAATACCAATGCCGCCAAACGCGCCAGCGCGGACAAGTCCATCGTGTACGAATTGGCTGCGGTGTATGGCTTCGGTTATTTTGCGCTTGCCGCGGTGCTTGCGGGCATGCTCCTGTACCTCTGGCGTCGGCGTCGGCAGGAACACACGCTGACCACGATGCGCACTGTTCCGATCGCAGCGTGGGTGTTTGTGGCCTGGAGCGCGGTAAACGCGGCCTTTTACGTGCTCAACCACACCCAGGTGCAGACACGGTATCTCGTGCCCAGCGCGTCGGGCTTGCTGGTATGCGGCCTGGCGTGGGTACTGCTGGCAACGCCGCGTGCACTGCTGCCGCTGCTTGCCTTCTCTGTCATGCTGGCGCTGGTGGGCAGCGTCGCCTATGCGTGGCCGAACGTGCACAACAAGGTCGCGGGCGACCGCGCGCTCGCCGACCTGTCCCGTTGGGTAACACGGAACCTGCCGCCCGATGCAGCGATCGCCTTGTACCCCATTGGGGAGATTGCGTTTCTGTCGCAGCACCCCGTGGTGGATACCGGCGGCATCATGCAGCCGAGTGCCATTCCGTACATGGATTCGAAGGACCGCATGAACTCGTGGCTGCGCGGCGAAGGCGCACAGTACTGGCTTGCCGGTCTGCCGCCGGAGCCCGGCTCCGTGCTGGTGCACACCGTGCTGGTGCCGGTAAGCGGCTGGCCCTTCAATCCGCGCGCCTATTTTCGGCCGGACGATCCGTACAACCTGTGGAAGCTGCCGGCGAGGGCTCAACCTTGAGCAACAACCTTGACCTGATCCTGGCTTCCGCATCGCCGCGCCGCAGGGAACTGCTGCAGCACTTGGGCGTTCCGTTTCGCGTCATCGTAGCGGACATCGACGAGACGCCGCTGCCGAACGAGGCACCCGTACCCTACACCCTGCGACTGGCAGAGGCCAAGGCGCGGGCAGTGCTGGCGCGGCATCCCGGCGCGACGGTGCTGGGCGCGGACACCATCGTCACGCTGGACGGGGAACTGCTGGGCAAGCCGGTGAATGAGGACGATGCACGGCGCATGTTGCGGTTACTGCGGAACCGGACGCACGCGGTGACCACCGGTGTGGCGCTGGTGAGCGCCGACACAACACAGACCCATGCGGAGACGACACAGGTGTTTGTGGCGGACATCATCGACGCGGAGATCGACGCCTACATCGCGACGGGCGAGCCCATGGACAAGGCTGGCGGCTACGGCCTGCAGGGGCAGGCGCAGCGCTGGATTCCGCGCATCGAGGGCGAGTACAGCAATGTGATTGGCCTACCGGTGGCACGGGTGCATGCCATGCTCCAGGCGATCCGGCGCTGTTAATCACCATGGTGCGGTAGCCGCACCTGCGCAAGCGGAACCCGCAGGCTGCGAATGCGCGTGCGATGCCACGTGTACGTGGCTAACAAATCGCCGTTGCGTAGCTGGATGAGCGCGGGATAGCTGAATTCGGCGTTGGGTTCATCCTCGATGGTAAGGAAATTCTGGAAGTGGATTCCGTCGTTCGACAGCGCCAGGATTAACGGCGTGCGGCCGGTCGTGACCGGGTTATCGATCAGCACGAAGCGGCCGTCGCGCAGGTGAACGATGTCGATGCCGGAGTTGGGATTGGGTAGGTCGAGCGCGTGGGGTTCAGTCCAGGTAAGGCCGTTGTCGAAGGAATCGGAGATGCAGATGCGCCCGATATTGCTGGACGAGCGCGCGTAGAAGCGCAGGTGGCCCTTACCCAGCGAGACCACGGACGGCTGGATGAGGCCGGTCGTCTGCTGCGGCGCTGTGTCGCCGATGGACTGATTGTTGCCGTTAAGCGGCGAGCCGGCAAGGGAGTGAATGGCATCGACGGGCAGCGTGTACGGGCCGCTTCTGCCGAGCAGGTCGCCGCTGGTAGAGGTGCGCTCGATCCATGCGGCCCACGTGTGGTAGCTCTCGACCGACGAGCCGCTCACCACGGTACCGTCGTCCAACACCAGGGGTTTGGCACGGATCGGGCCGAGTTCACCAGCGGGCAGGTGCTCCGGCGCGGCCCAGGTGCGACCGTCGTCGTGGCTGTGCAGGCGCGCGCCCGTCCAGTCGGAGACGACGGGGCCGAACTTGTAATACAGCCACAGTTCGCCGTCGCGGGTGTGAAACAGAACGGGATTCCAACTGGCAATGCCGGGTTCGCGCACGAGCAGCACAGGCGCGGACCAGCCGGCGGCAGTGTGGCGTGCGCCCCAGATGGCGACGTCGTCCTTGCCCTCGGCCGTGCCGCCGAACCATGCGGCAAGCCAATCGCCGTTTGCCAGTTCAACGACGGTGGACGCGTGACACTGGGCAAAGGGCGCGGTCGTGAAGATGTCCTGCGGCGTTGTAGGAGACAGCACCTGCGGCCGAACAGGCGTGGTCGCCGCCAGGGTGACCGCGAGCAGCAGGGATGGGAGAACGAAGCGCATGATGCCCAGAGTAAAACAGAGGCGATGATGCTTAGGGTGATTGCCTTACCGCACACGCTCCAGTGCAATGGCGGTGCTATCGTAATCGCCTTCGAGCTTCAGCGTAACGCCGGCGCCCATCAGCACCGATCCGGAGACGGTGGCATCGCCCACGTATTTCTGTGGGTCGAGTGCGCGGATGCGGTACATCGCTACGGGGTCCAGCCCCTTGAGCTTCACGGTGCTATACGGCAGCATGAGGCGCTGGCTGTGCAGGTAGGCGAGCAGCACGGCCTGGGATTTGTCTGAGGACACGTACTCCACCTGCGATTCGTCGCCGGTAGTGGGTGGTGCGAGGCGGTAGAGCTCCCCCTGTTGTACGGTGGTGCGGATCGTTTTGTAGAAGGCTGTAATTTTTGCGGATAGCGCCATCTCTGCATCGCTGAATTTCGTCAGGTTGGCGCCGATGCCGAGCGAGCCCTGCATCGCGACCAGGAAGCGATATTGCAGCGGGACGAGGCGGCGGTCCATGCTGGGCACGTCCGTCACCCACGCGACCATCACCTGCGGCGCGTAGGCCTGGGAGAAGCCGTACTGGATGTTTTGCCGGTCGAGCGCGTCGGTGTTGTCGCTTGTCCAGACCTCGTCGGTGCGGCGCAGAATGCCGAGGTCGACGCGGCCGCCGCCACTGGCGCAGGACTCAATCTCGAGCTTTGGATGCTTCGCGCGCAGACGATCAATCACCTCGTACACGTTGCGCACCTGCTGCACGTAGATGGCTTTCTCCGCGTCAGTGTCCGGATGGTCGGACGACGATCCGGGCGCCGTGTTCCAGCCGGGTTCGGACCAACTTCTGTTGTAGTCCCATTTTAAAAAGGCTATGTCGTTGTCGGTGACCAACTTATCGAGCCAGTTGAACATCCATTCCTTCACCTCGGGCTTGGCGACGTTTAGAATCAACTGGTTACGTTCCTCGGTGTGCTGGCGGTCGGTAAACTGCTGAGCCCAATCGGGATGCGCGCGGTAGAGGTCGCTATCCGGATTCACCATCTCCGGCTCGACCCAGATGCCAAAGTCCATGCCGAGCGAATGTACCTTGTCGATGACGGGCTTCAGGCCGTGGGGGAACTTTTTGGGCGTGAGCGTCCAGTCGCCCAGGCCGGCATGGTCGTCGTCGCGCTTGCCGAACCAGCCGTCGTCGATGACGAACCGCTCCGCACCGGCCTTTGCCGCGCGCTCCGCCAGGGCAAGCTGCGTGTCGGCGGTGAAGTTCATCTCCGTCGCTTCCCACGAGTTGTAGATGATGGGCCGCGGCTTGGGCACGGCCTTTTCACCACGCTTAGGCAGGATTTCGCGAAGTTGGAAGCGGCTCAGGATGCGCGACGCTTCGCCGTTGCCGCCGTCGGTGTAGCCGGCGTAGAACTTCGGCGTTTCGAACGACTCGCCCGCTTTCAAGTTCCAGTGGAAGTCAAACGAGTTGATGCCGGCGGTGACGCGTGGCTGGTGCAGCGAGGTGTAGTCCACGGCCATGCGCCAACTGCCGCTCCAGCCGAGTTCGCCGAACCAGACGGGACCGGCGTCTTCGGTGGTTTCCGCCGTCTTGCCGATGGAGAACCATGGGTTCGCCGTGAGCGAGGTGCTGCCGGTGCGGCTTTCCTGCACGCTGGTGCCAGCCCGGAGCGGTTCCTGTTGCATCTGGAATTCCCCGGCCCACATGCCCGTGAGCCAGCGGTGCTCGTAGCCGGTGCCAGCCGGCAGGTTCATCTGCGCCGACGCGGCATTCTCGATGCCGAAGGTGCCGGTGCCGGTGTTCTCGATACGCGACCAGCGGGCAAGCACGCCCTCGGGATAGGCCTCGTAGTATAGGTGGACCTTGAGCGGCTGGAAGGTATCCTTGAGCACGATTTCGAGCAGCGAGCCCTTGACACTGGCCGATTCGTACTTCAATACCAGGGTGCGGTCGCCATTGGGGGAGTTCACCTTGAGCGCCGTTTCCGTGTAAATGCCGCCGCCAGAAGCCGGGTACTCCGTTGGCGTGGTGGACGAGGAGGGCCACTGGGAGGCGCGCTCCGGCAGGGCCTTTGCCTGCGGCAACACGGCATTCGCGGCCAGCTTCGGACCGTAGTACAGCGACTGCAGGGAGCCGTTTTCATTCACGCCCATGGCGTACGTCATGCCGCCAGCATCGATGTACCACTGCTGCCGCTCAGGGTTTGCACGTACCGCCGCCTGCGCCACCAACCCCGCCGGCAACGCCAGCGCCGAACCCATCGCAACCCACCGCAAGACCGAACTCAGCTTCTGCACAGCACCATCCCTCGCGCATGAAAGCGCGTACAAGGAGCGTACCCGCCCGATGCGGATTCTGCCAGTTCCTTTCCAAAAACCTTGGGAGATTTAACGGGCGGCAGGGACGAGTTTGCGCCGTTCAGTTTCAAGAAAGGTGTAGCGGATGCGATGAATGACGGTGATGGTGCAGAGCAGGGCCAGCACCCAGAGGGAGGGGGCCATGACGTTCCACCGGTTGGCGAGCGCGCCCAGGATGACAAGGACGATGCGCTCCGGTCGCTCCATAAAACCGACCTTGCAGGAACCGATCAGCGCCTCTGCCCGGGCGCGCGTGTAGCTGACCATGAGCGACGCCGTCATGACGAATGCGACCAGCACCACATAGACGAACCGGTTGCCGCGCGCGTAGTAGACCAGAAGGCCGAAGAAGATGGCGACGTCGCTGTAGCGGTCGATGACGGAATCAAAAAATGCGCCGAAGACCGAAACCTGGTTCGTCTGTCGCGCCACCCGGCCGTCGACCATGTCGAACAGCCCGGCGCCGATGAGAATGAGGCCAGCGTAGAAGAACATGCGGTCGGCATTCGCACCGCGCGCATAGCCGAAGAAGAAGGCCGCGATGATGTTGATCACGAGGCCGATGAACGTCAGCGTGTTGGGCGAGATCTTCGACAGCGCAAGGCCGTTGACGATCTTCTGCAGCAGCCAGCCGCTGCCGTTCCCAAATGCGCGTGTCCAGGTCATGTGCTCAGGCTAGTGTAACGCGGACGCCAGAGCTGCGCCCGCGCTACCCTGCCCGCGAACTAGGCTGCCAGCGCCGCCTGGTTGACCTTGCTCTCCGCGAGCGCGGTGAACTTTTTGTCGCCTTCCTTGCTGTCGTTGAGGCTTTCGGTGATACCGCTGACGGCGTCCTGCTTGCCCAGTAGCTTGCCAAACGTCTCCAGCGAGCCGTAGGACGTGACGCGGTAGCCCTGCTGCTGGTTGGCCGCGAGGATGAGCGCGGCGTCGCGCACGGGGCCGGCCTCGCTGCTGCCGATCATGCCTTCCACTTCCTTCACCATGGCGACGGCGAGGTGGTTTTCATTCTTTTCTACGGGCGCGCCCAGCTTGCCGAACGCCGCTTCCACGCGCTGCGCGTATTCCTTGCTTTTGGTGGCGGTCTTGCCGAACAGCTCTTTCAGCTGCGGATCGGAGCTTGCTTCCGCCATTTTCGGAGCGAGTTCGGCGATGCGTTCTTCGAAATCCAGTACGTAGCTCATACCGATGGTGGTCAGGTCCTGCACGGTGTTCATTTGCATTGAATTTCTCCGGGAGTCGCCGTGGCTATGGTGTAAGCCGTGGTGTCGGTGTAGTGAGATGGTCGGGGCGTTTGCGCCAGCCGCACCGCGCCGAGCGCCATCCTGGAACAACGGTGGCGAGGGTGAACGCCATTCGCCGCCGCTGCCGGCCGCTGGTCTGCGAAGATAGCTGCACGATGCTCGATCCGGCTCGGCGCAGAAGGGAAACGCGACGGCTCAAGGTGCTGATTGGCACGCTCGCGCTGACGACGGCGGGGCTCGGCCTTCTGCTTTATCCCACGCTCGGGTTTGTTACGCTGCTTGCGCCGTTTGTGGTGCTGGTACTGAGCTGTGCGCTGGTGCTGCCGCTGGATGGCTACGACCTGGACCAGAGGCAGACTGCCATGAAGCTGCAGGCGGCGCGCCAGAGGGACGCCGCGCGGCACAGCATGGCAGCGCTCGCTACCCCATCCGTGGCCGGACACGCCCGCGCCAGTGGTCTGCATCGTGCAGCGCAGGAGGCTGAAGCCGAAACCTTCGCCCACACCTGCCGTGCGATTGCGGCGGCGGAACAGGCGCACGGCATCCACTTTGCCTCGGCACACCTGCCCGACGAGGAGTTCTACCGCAGCTTTACCGCGGGCGAGTTGCGCGCACAGGACTTTCGCCACGGCGACCACCTGCGCTTTGCCTGGCTTGTGCTGGAACGGCTGCCGCTGGGCATGGCGGAGGAGTCGATTGCGCAGGCGCTGCGGCAGTTTTTGCGGCGCATTAGCGCGTCGAACGCGCAGTTTCACGCGACGCACACCCACGGCTGGTTTGCCGTGCTGGCGTCGCTGCCGCAGCGCACCTTTGCCGAGGCGCTGGCGGCCCACGCTCACGACCTGCGCAGCGACGGGCTCACCCGCTTCTGGTCCCAGGCCGTGCTGGACAGCCCTGCCGCACGCGCCACCGCGCCGCCGCCTGACGTGCGGCCGCTGCCGCTGCCCGATGCCCGGCGAACCCGGCGGTACCGCGCGGGCAACACGTCGCTGCCACCGGCACCCCATGCGCCTGTGTTGAACTAGGCAATGTTTCCACCAGACGTTGGAAGGCTGATCCCGTCCTCGGAACACGGGAGGACAGGACGCACATGCCGCCAACGCTGACAGCAGTGAACGAAGCGCACTCTGCGGCATTTGCACGTTTGTGCAGCCGGACGGCGGCGATCGGATCGGCGCGACATTTGGCTGGCTGCTGGCACGTGCCTGACCACGCATCCTCGCGCGCCCTGCCGCATCCCACACGGCATGACTGCTGCCGCACCGCACCTAAAGCCTGCCGGGCTTCGTTTTTTGAAATCACTGAAGCGGAACAACGATCGCGACTGGTTCAACGCCCACAAGCCCACGTACGAGGCCGAAGTGCAGCTGCCTTGGCTCGCCATTGTGGAGGCGGTGAACGCCGCACTGGAGGACTTTGCCCCGGAGTACGTCAAGCCTCCGCGCAAGGCGGCGCTGCGCATCTATCGCGACATTCGCTTTTCGCCGAACAAGCTGCCGTACAAAACGCACGCGGCCGCATGGTGGTCGACGACGACACAGGAGCGCACCAGCGGCGGCGGGTTCTACGCGCATGCCGGGGCGGACGGCGTGGTGATTGCCGCTGGCGTATACCAGCCGCTGGCGCCACAGCTGCTGGCCATCCGGCGCCACCTGCAGGTGCACCATGCGGAGTTGCGCGCGATGCTTGCGGGCAAGAAGCTGCGCGCGCTGCTGCCGGACCTGGACAGCCATCCTTTAAAGCGAATGCCCAAGGGCTTTCTGCCGGAGGATCCTGCGGCCGACCTGCTGCTGCCGCGCCAGTTGGCGCTGAGTGTGTCGTTACCTGCTGAGTCGGTACTGGAACCCACGTTTGTGCGGCAGATTACAGACCGATTCCGCGCCGCGGCACCGATGGTGGTGCTGTTGAATGCGCCGCTGCTGGCGGCGAAGATGCCGCGCAAGTCGCTGTTTTAGAACGGGAAGGGAACCCAAAAGGACACGTTTCCACAGAAATCTAGCCGAATCCGGAAGAAACCCAAAGAAAACCGGGGGAAACCGGTTGACATCGCCGCGCGAAACGTCGAAGGTGGTATCCGGAACGAGCGGAAAAGCCGCATGAATACTGGGGTTGCCGACAGGGAACGATGCGCGTCGCCGGAACGCCGCCGGCAGAAAGCCGGATGCACCGGCAAGCGCATTCACACTGGCGGTCCGCAGTCCCTTCTGCAAGGGTCCACGTTCGACGCATCGCCCTCGCAAGGGGACAAAGGAGCAACACCATGGCTAAGGGACTCACCAAGACCGCACTCATCAAGACGCTCGCCGAGCAGTCGGAGCTGCCCACCAAGAAGGTTGCCGAGTTCTTCGACCTGATGGCGACCACTGCTCTCAAAGAGACGAAGAAGAATGGCGAGTTCACGATTCCGGGCATCGGCAAGCTGGTCAAGGCAGAGCGCAAGGCACGCATCGGCCGCAATCCGCAGACGGGTGAAGCCATCAAGATCAAGGCCAAGACCGTGGTCAAGTTCCGCATCGCGAAGGCCGCGAAGGACGCGATCGCACCGGTAAAGGCAAGCAAGGAAGCAAGCACCCCGGTGAAGAAGTAACTGCCGGATTCGAAGCACGGAAGCAGCCGCAGCCCTTCGGGGCCGCGGCTGTTGTTTTGGCTGCGGCTAGTCGACCATCAGCAGGACTTCGGTGGACTTGATGACGGCCGTAATTTGGCCGCCAACGGCAAGCTGCATCTCTTCGACGCTCTGGCGAGTGATGACGCTTTCGATGAGGTTGTCGCCGACGCGGACGCCGACTTTTGCGGTGACGACGCCCAGGTCAATGGTTTCGATGGTGCCGCGTAATTGGTTTCTTGCTGAAATTTTCATGGGTCGAGTGTAGAGGCTGCGCGGCCATACACCGTGTGGCCCGCGATATCTTGAGGCATGGCTCTTTGTTCGATCGACAATGAACGGCTGCTGCAGCGGCTGCGACAGCTGGTGGAGGTGGAGTCGCCCAGTGAATCCCCCGATGCCGTGAATGCGGCGATGGACCTGGTGGCGGCTTGGGCCGGGCCGATGGGTGCGCGCGTGGTGCGGCACCCGCAGGCGGAGTTTGGTGATGTGGTGGAGCTTTGGTTTGGGCCGGAGCCGACGCCCGGGCAGAAGTGGCTGCTGCTGCTTGGGCACCTAGATACGGTGTGGCCGCTGGGTACGCTGGCCGGCATGCCCTGGCGTGAGGCGCCCGATGACGACGGACGTGTGCGCCTGTGGGGGCCGGGCGTGCTGGACATGAAGGCCGGCGTGGTAATGGCACTGGAGGCGCTGGCTGCGGCAGGGTCGCTTCAGAGGCCGGTGGTGCTGCTTCTGAACCCGGACGAGGAGGTCGGCAGCACCGTATCACGCCCGCACACCGAGCGGCTGGCGCGGCGGGCGGAGGCCGTGTTCGTGCTGGAGCCGGCGCAGGGCCTGCCCGGATCGGCGGACGATGCGGCGTACAAGACGGCGCGCAAGGGGGTGGGGCATTACCGCATCGACGTGCGCGGCGTGGCGGCGCATGCGGGTGTGGATTTTCTGCGGGGCCACTCGGCGGTGCTGCAGCTTGGGCGGTTGCTGCCGCAGATTGCGGCGCTGACCGACCTGGCGCGCGGCCTGACGGTGAACCCCGGCGTGATCGGCGGCGGGACGCGGTCGAACGTGATTGCGGCGGAAGCGTTTGTTGAGGTGGATGTACGCATCGCGGCGATGGCCGATGCGGACGGCGTGGATGCCGCGCTGCGTGCACTGCGGTGCGAGGACCCAGCGTGTTCGCTTGCGGTTTCCGGAGGCATCAACCGCCCGCCCATGGAGCGCGGAGAGGGCACGGTGCACTTGTTTGAGAGGGCACGCGCGCTGGCGGAGGAGCTTGGCTTCGATCTGAAGGAGGCGAGCACCGGTGGCGGCTCTGACGGCAACTTTACCGCGGCCCTGGGCGCGCCGACGCTGGACGGGATGGGTGCCGTTGGCGAGGGTGCGCATGCAGTGCACGAAAGTATCCTGAAAGACGAGCTCGCGTCGCGAACCGCGCTGCTGGCGGCCATGATCCACGCTGTCGCTGGCTAGTCCGCGCCAGCAATTGCGTTCAGCCTGCCAGGGCCTTCAATGAGGACACGTAGCTCTTCCAGATCTTCTTTTGCAAGGTCGCATGCACATTACGGCCGTGCTTGCTGGTCTCGATCAGGCCGGCCTGTTCCAGCTCGCGCATGTGGTGCGACAGTGTTGCCGCGCTGATGGGCTGGGCTTGGCGCAGGTCCGCGCACGAGGAGGTTTTTTGCGCGATGGCTCGCAGCAGCGCCATGCGCCGGGGGTCGGCGATGGCCCGGGCGATGCGCTGCACCTGGTGCTCGTCCAGGGTGTCTCGCTCTGCCTTGGAGGTAGCCGGGGCCTGCGCGTGAATGGAGGCCGGCGTTGTCGCGCTCCCGCGTTCCAGCCTGTTCGGCTTCAACTTTTTGGTCATCGTCGTTACCCCCTGGAGCCGAGATCGATGCAGGCCAACCGCGTCTCCTCACCATATCAAGCGCGTGCAGCCACGAAGCCAGAGGGCGGGCAGACGCTGTAGCGGGGCTCCACAGGGTGGAACCAGATTGCTACCGGGGTCGTCCAGTGTGGCGCATTTACCACAGTCTTCTGGCGTTCACACGGGCGTACCCTGTGGTGGTTTACAGTTTCCGGGCATGCGGTCCGGGATGAGGAACACCACGCGCTTGCCGGGCCAGGCACATTCCGAATTTACCCTGAACGAACCTCTGGAGTTTGAGGGTGTGGGTCTGCATTCCGGTGCGCCGGTGCGGGTGCGGCTGATTCCGGCGGCGGCGGGTTCGGGGATTGTGTTTCGGCGTACCGACCTGGACAATTTCGAGATTCCGGCGAACGGCCGTAACGTCGCGCGTGTGAGTTATGCCACGTCGCTCATGCGGCAGGGCGTGCTGATTTCAACGACCGAGCACCTGCTGAGCGCGCTGATCGGGCATGGCGTCGACAACGTGATTGTCGAGCTCGACAACCTGGAGGTGCCGATTCTTGACGGGTCGGCGCTGCCGTATGTGCGGGCGTTCCAGCAGTCGGGGTTGAAGCAACAGCGGCGGCGGCGGGAGTACATTCGAATCCTGAAGCCGGTTGAGGTGACCGAGAACAGCAAGGATGGTGTGAAGTTCATCGGGGTGTATCCGGGGACGGGCTACCAGATCGACTACCGCATCGATTTTCCGCGGCCGATCGGGTCGTCGCGGTTTTTGGGCGACCTGGACACCGGCGCCTACGCCGAGTTGATTGCGCCGGCGCGGACGTTCGGGTTTCGCGAGGATGAGCCGATGCTGCGCAACATGGGGCTGATTCGCGGGGCGACGGATGCGTGCGCGATCCTGATTGGCGGCGGCGCGGTGCAGAACGGGCCACTGCGGTTTGACGATGAATTTGTGCGGCACAAAGTGCTGGACCTGATTGGCGACCTGGCGCTAGCGGGGCGGCGCATCCAGGGGCGCGTGGTGGCGGAGCGCGCGGGCCATGCAATGCACACGGCGCTCGTGAGCCGGTTGATGAAGGACCGTTCAGCGTGGGAGTTGGCACCGGTGTTCGACGATGAACCGGTGGGTGTGCGGGATACCGGATCGCGCGAGCGTGCGGCGGTATTTGCCCGCGCCGCGCACGCCTAGGTTTCACTTGGACGCGCACCTCGCAGCACTTGCGCTGGGTTCCAATCTCGCCGGAACGCAGGCTTCGCGCGAGGCAAATCTGCAGGCTGCCGTGCGGCTGCTGGCTTCGCTGGGCGAGGTGGTTGCCATTTCCTCGTGGATGGACACCGCGCCGGTCGGTTTCACCGAGCAGCCTCGCTTTTTGAACGGCGCGGCAGTGCTGCGGACCGCGCTGGAGCCGTTGGCGCTGCTGGATGGACTGCTGCGGATCGAGCAGCAGCTTGGGCGTGACAGGTCTCATGGCATTGCGAAGGGGCCGCGTACGCTGGATCTGGATTTGCTGCTGTATGACGAGCTGGTGTGCGAGGGCGAGCGGCTGACGCTGCCGCATCCGGAGATGCATCGGCGGTTGTTCGTGCTGCAGCCGCTGATGGAGATCGCGCCGGAGATGTTGCATCCGGCGCTGGGGTGTACGGTGCGGGAGTTACTTCACGATCTGACTTAGAACTCCAGCCGGACGGAGACCTGGCCGGTGCGGTTGCCGCTGAAGTCGGAGCCGCGGGCCTGGGTGATTTTGCCGAAGCTGGCGGAGGTGAGGTCGAGGCCGGGGTCGGCGAGGTTGGTGTGGTTGAGCACGTTGGTGAAGGTGCCCTCGGTGCGCAGGTGCACGGCTTCCGTGAGGCGGAAGGATTTGCTGATGCCGCTGGAGAGCGCGACGGTGCCGGGGCCGCGCAGGTCGCCGACGCTTTCCGTACCGTAGCGGCCGATGGGCAGTGAGCCGGTGCCGACGTTGCAGGTGGCGACCGAGTTGGGGTCGGTGCTGCCCGGGCACGCGAAGGCGCTGCGGTTAAACCAGGCATTGCGGCTGTGCGCGCTGCTGTTGCCGTTGGCGATGCGGTCTGGGCGCTGGTTGGCGCCGCCGACATAGGTGCCGGAGCCTGTGCCCGACGGGTCGATGAAGCCCGCGGGGAAGTACGCGGTGAGGAACGGGCCGCTCTGCAGGACGAGAATGTTGCTGACTTGCCAGCCACCGATCAAGGCGTCGGCGAGGTGGTTGGAGCCGCCGAGGAAGCGGCGGCCGTGGCCCACGGGAAGCTCGTAGAGAACGGTGTTGAGCCAGCGCTGGTGGCGGGTGCCAGCGACATTGCCGTAGTCGAGGTGGCGGTTGGTGCTGTCGGTGGCGCTGTAGCCGCCCTGCTCGTCGACGAAGCCGGCGGAATTGAAGTTGCCGGCGCTGCCCTGGTTGTCGGAGAGGTTTTTTGCGAGGGTGTAGGCGGAGTCGAAGGTCAGGCCGTTGGACTGGCGATGGCTGACCTCAACCTGCAGCGACTGGTAGTCGGCCTGGGCGGAGGTGCTGCGGTCAGTGATTTGGTAGAAGTTCGGGAAGGGGTAGTCAGTGGCGGCGGCCTGCGACGACATGCGCGTGGTGGAGCGGGCGAGCTGGTTGAGTTGTGGCTGCCAGATGAGGTGCCACGTGTGCAGGCCGATGTAGGAGACGCGGCCGCCGATGTTGTGGCCGAAGTCGTGGTCGACGGAGAGGTTCGTCTGCAAGGAGTAGGGGTCGTGCCAGTTGGGGTCGATGGCGCTGTAGAAGTAGATGCTGCCGACCGCTGGGGCGAACTGGCCGGAGGCCGAGGTGTTAGGGAAGACGAAGGTGGGCGGGACGAAGGTGGCGGATTTCGCGGGGTTTGACCCGGTGGAATAGGAGTTGGTGAAGGTTTGGTAGTTCTGCTGCAGCGTTTGCGCGATGGCGTAGAACAGGGCGCCGGTGGTGGTGATGTTGAAGTAGCCGGCGCCGCCGCGCAACACGGTTTTGTCGTTGCCGAAGGGGCGGTACGCGAAGCCGACGCGCGGCATAAAGCGCAGCGTGGGCGACTTGCGCAGGCCCGCGGGCAGACCTGCCTGCACGTTGGTGACGACCGGGGTGCAGGGCACGCCGTTGATGGCGGCACCGGTCGCGTACGGGTTGGTGACGCCGGCGGTCGGGCAGGCGTTGACGTTCGCCAGCTCCTGCACGTCGAGCGCGCCGGCATAGCCTGCGGGGTAGATGAGCTGGCCGGTACGCGCGATGGACGGGTCGAAGTTGCCGGCGAGGCCGTTGGTGGACGCGAGCGCGGGGTGGAACTCATACCGCAGGCCGAAGTTCAGGTTCAGCTGCGGCGTGACAGCCCAGTTGTCCTGCGCGTAAAAGGCGTAGCTGTTGGCGGAGGCGTCGTTGTCCTGGCGGATGTTGTTGCTCTGGTTCTGGTAGGGGACGCCGACGAGGAAGTCCGCAAACTGATTGCCGGTGGCAGTGTTCTGCGCGTCGAAGAGGAAGTTGCCGTAGTTGATGGAGGCGGTGGCGCCGCCGGCCTCGGTGTGGGCGACGACGTGGCGCAGGTCGAGGCCGACGCGCACGGTGTGGCGGCCGACGGTATGCGTCACGTTGTCGATGTACTGGAAGACGCGCGAGCGCTCCTCATAACCAAGGCGCGAACCGATCGAGGTGACAGGCGCGGGGCCGCCGTTGAAGTTGAGGTGCGGGATGCCGTTGAAGAAGGGCGTGACGCTGGGGGTGAGGCCGGCCTGCTGCGTGAAGCCGAGGCCGTCGAAGGGATTGCTGTTACCGTCCTGCTCCAGCGTGAAGCCGAATTTGAACTCGTTCGCCGTGCGCTCGGTGAAGGCGTAGTTGAAGCTGCTGGCGAGGGTGCGGTAGCGCGCGTAGGCGGTGGTGTTGGGCAGGGTCAGATCAGCAGGCTGCGTCTGGTTGTTGTTCTTCCAGGAGTAGCGGACGTTGAGGGTGGCCTTTGCGCCGAGCGTCTGGTCGCCGCGGATGTCGAACTGGTTGCTGCCGATGTCGTTTTGCCGCGAGCTGAGATAGTTGTAGCCGCGGTCGGCCACGGCATCGGCGAGGGACAGGTTCGCGTCGATGTTGGGGTCGGGGTAGAACTGCAGAAAGGCCGCGGAGACCGGGTTGATGGGCACGATGTTGCCGGCGTAGGTGCCGCCGGTGAGCGGGTTCTGCAGGGGGGTGGCGGACTCCTGGGAGAAGTCGCCGCGCTTCATGCGGGCGGTGGGCACGATGCGCTGGATGGGGATGGTTTGCGGGAAGCGCAGGCCCTCGTAGGTGCCGAAGAGGAAGGTCTGGTTCGACGCCTTGTAGAGGTGCGGGATGACGAGCGGCGCGCCGATGCTGCCGCCGAAGTCCTTGGCGTTTTTCTGTGGCTTGGTGCTGCTGTCGGCACCGTAGGGCGTGGCGTCGAAGGCGTCGTTTTGCAGGTAGAGGAAGGCCGAGCCGTGGACTTTGCTGGAGCCGCTTTTCGTGACGGTGGTGATCTCGCCGGGCTGGCCGTATTCCGCGTTGTTGCCCACGCCGTCGACGCGAATTTCGGCGATGGATTCGGCGGAGGGAAAGGCATCGGCCTGGACGTTGTTGCTGGTCTGGTTTTGCGCGGAGATGCCGTCGACGGTGGTCTCGGTCTGCGAGGGCAGGCCGCCCTGGATGGAGTAACGGATGGTGGGCGCGGGGTGGGTGGAGGGTGTTTGCGGGTAGCCGCCGCTGTCGGGCTGCACGCCGGGCAGCGCCTGCACCACGCTGAGCGGGGAGGTGGAGCCGTTGCCACGATAGTTGGCCGGCAGGTCGAGCACGGCGCGCGGCGTGAGCACGGCGGAGACCTGCGCGTTTTCGGAATCGATGACGCCGGCATCGCTTGCGTTGACGGTGACGGCCTCGGTGGTGGCGCCAACCTGGAGCGCGACGTCGTAACGCAGCTGCTGGCGTGCCTGCAGCGTGATGGCCGTAGCCGTCGCCGTAGCGAGGCCGGGGGACTCTACCGTGAGGTCGAACTGGCCGGGCTCGAGATTGACGAAGGTGTAGTTGCCGGTGCGGTCGGTGGTGACGGTGCGGTCGGCCGTGCTGCCGGCGCGGTGCAGGCGAACGGTGGCGTTGGGAACCTGGGCGCCGGAGGCATCCTGCACGGCGCCGGCAATGCTGCCGAGCGTGGACTGGGCGGATAGGGATGCGGTACACGCCGAGAAGACGGCGAACGTGATCAGCGAACGGCGGTGCGTCATAGGTCCTCGAAAAAGGTGCAGCAATGGCAAGGTGCAGGTGCAGGCGGCAGCGCCCAAACGGAAGAGGATCGCAACCGGAACTGCAACGTTCTACGGGCTTTGTATCGTGCCCGCTTCAACCCAAGTATGGCCTGCACGGGCGCATACCGCCGCACACAATGACCACCCTTGATTGATCGGATCAATGCGGGCGACGTGCCGTGGAATGTGGATGAAGTCTTTGGCCGGCAAGCACGGCTGCAGGGCGGTTTGGTACAGCCTTAAGGCTGGCTGAAGGTTTGCGTGCAAGGCTGTTGTGGCGGTGCGTCAGGCAAAGACGAGGACGACCGCACCTGCAACAATGAGCAGGCCGCCTGCGATCTTTTGCGCGGTCAGGGTTTCGCCGAGGATTGGCGCGGCGAGAAGGATGACAAAGATGACGCTCAGCTTATCGACCGGAGCGACCTTGGAGGCAGGACCGAGAGACAGAGCGCGGAAATAGCAGAGCCAGGAGAGGCCGGTAGCCACGCCCGACGACGCCAGAAGCGCCCAGGCCCGCCGGTCGATATGCGGGATGCCGGCATGGCTGTTGAGGCTGAGTGCGATGGCCCAGGCGAACAGGACGACGAAGGTGGTACGGATGGCCGTGGCGAGGTTGGAGTCCACATGCGCCACACCGAGCTTGGCAAGCAGCGCGGTGGCGGCGGCAAAGATGGCAGAGAGCAGGGACCAGGCAAGCCAGTTCATCGGGTGGCAGACTCCCTGGCGTGAGATGCGAAAACGGAGGCGGCATGCGTGTGCTGGTAGTGGAAGATGAGCGGCGCCTGGCGGAGAACATTGCGGCCGGCCTGCGGGAAGGCGCAGGTTTTGCGGTAGACGTATCGCACAGCGGCGACGACGCCCTGCACCTGTGCCGCACGACGGCGTACGACCTGGTGGTGCTGGACCTGATGCTGCCACACAAGAGCGGCGCGGAGGTGGTGCGCGACCTGCGGGCGGCCGGCGATGCCACGCCGGTGCTGGTGCTGACGGCGATGCACGAGACGAGCAAAACTATCGATCTGCTGGACACAGGCGCGGACGATTACATGACGAAGCCGTTTGACCTGGGCGAGTTGATTGCGCGGGCGCGGGCCCTGATTCGCCGGCGCAAGGGTGCGAGCCACGCCGTGCTTACGGTGGGCAAGCTGCACCTGCACACGGGCGAGCAGACCGTGCACTGGGACGGCATCGCCATCCTGCTGTCGCCGACGGAGTACCGCATTCTGGAGGTGCTGATGTTTCGGCCGCGCACGCTGGTGCCGAAGCGCGAACTGCTGGAAGCGATCTACGACTTTACGTGGGAGCACCATTCGAATGTGATCGAGGCGCATGTGTCGAACCTGCGACGCAAACTGCGTGGCACGTCCGGTACGGACTTGCTGGAGACGGTGCGTGGCCGGGGGTATCGGCTGGCGGAGTGGAAAAGTTTGTGAAGACGCATTCCATTACGCGACGCGTGGTTACGATCCTCCTGATTGCGGAGCTGGTCGCGGCAGTGGTGCTGTCGGTCGCGGTGTTTGCGCACGAGCGCAGGACGCGGCTGCGTGCGCTGGATGTGGGCATTCGCGGGCGGTGTGATTCACTGCTGGGCGCGGTGCAGGACCTGGAAGACGCGGGCGACAACGTGTACGTCGACCCAGCGGAGCTGCGGCTGCCCGCGGAGGATCGGTGGGCGGTGTTCAACGCGAACGGCCGGGTGGTGGGGCGATCGGACAACGGCGTGATGCTGCGGGTGCAGGCAGGCGACGGTGTGCGCGACCAGCAGATCGACGGCGTGGGCTACCGGCTGCTGCAGCGGCACGCCCTGCGCATCATCGACCGGGACGAGACGGGAGGCGCGGGCATTCGGCGGCCGGTGGTTCTGGTGTATGCGTCGCCGAAAACGCACCTGGTGCACGAGGCGCTGGAGAGTGCGAGTTACTACATTTTGACGACGCTGCTGGTGAGTGCGCTGACGGCCGCGTTGGTCGCCGTGTTTCTGCGGCTGTCGTTGCGGCCGGTGGCGGAGCTGGGCGCGGCGGCGGAGAGGCTGTCGCTGGCGCACCTGCAGTTCACGCCACCGATGTCGGTGGAGGGCATTGCGGAGCTGCGGCCACTTGCGGCGACGCTGTCAAGCGTAGTGGACAAGCTGCGCGCGGCGTTTGTGCGCGAGCAGCAGTTTGTAGGCGACGCGGCGCACGAGTTGAAAACGTCGATCGCGGTCGTTCGGTCCACCATTCAGGTGCTGATGCTGAAGGGCCGCACGCCGGAGGAGTACCACGCCGGCCTGCAGCGCGCGCTGGAAGACACGCAGCGCATGGAGTCGCTGGTGCAGCAGATGCTGAGCCTGGCGCGCGTGGAGGAGGTGCGCGAGGCGAACGTGACGGCGGATTTGTTTGCCGCAGCGCAACTGGCATGCCTGCAACTGCAGCCGGTGAGCGAGCATGCGGACGTTGCGGTCGTGTTTACGGGTGCGCCGGACGCGCGGGTGCGGATGTCTGCCGAGCGTGCGCTGGTACTGGTGACGAACCTCTTGCTGAACGCGATTCAGCACAGCCGGCCGCAGACGCAGGTGACCGTCACGGTGACGTCGCTGCCGCATGAGGTTTCACTTTGCGTGGAAGATCACGGGGTGGGCATCGACGCGGCCGCGCTGCCGCATATTTTCGAGCGGTTTTACCGGGCCGATGCCTCGCGCGCGCGGGAGACGGGCGGAGCCGGGCTTGGCCTGGCCATCTGCCGATCGATCGTCGAGCAGGCCGGCGGCGTGCTGCTGGTGATGAGCGTGCCGCAGCGTGGAACGGTTGTCACCGCGACCTTCAGCGTGGCTTAACGCGCGACGGCGACACTGCTGTGGACTGGATGGTGCCGCCGTGAGTTCATCGTTTGCTTTGAAACTATCCGCCGCCGCGCTGTGCACGTTTGCCGCGTGTGGCATTGCACAGAAGCCGTATGAAGTGGTCGACCGCTGGAAGGTCGGCGGCACGGGCGGGTGGGATTATCTTGCCGTCGATGCGCCGCAGCATCGGCTGTACGTGAGCCACAATGCGCGGGTCGAGGTCATCGATACGGTAACCGGAAATGTGGTGGGCGCCGTGACGGGGATGAAGAGCACGCACGGCATTGCGCTGGATAGCGATGGCACGACGGGCTACATCAGCGACGGGCAGGGGAACGCGATCGTGGTGTTCGACCGGCGGACGCTGGCGACGCTGGCCACCGTCGCCGCAGGCACCAACCCGGACGGCATTGCGTTTGAGCCGACGACGCATACGGTGTGGGCCTTTAACGGGCGCAGCAACAACGTGACGGTGCTGGATGCGGCGACGCGCACGGTGGTGGCGACGATCGGGCTGCCGGGCAAGCCGGAGTTTCCGCAGGCCGACGGCAAGGGCTCGGTGTTCGTCAACATCGAAGACAAGAACAGCATGGTGCGGCTGGATGCTGCACGCAAAACGGCAACAGCGACGTGGGCGCTGCCGGGGTGTGAGTCGCCTTCGGGCATGGCGATGGATGCGGCGGGAGGCCGCCTGTTTTCCGTGTGCGACGGCAAGAAGATGGCGGTAACGGATGCCGCCTCCGGCAGGCAGCTTGCGCTGGCCGACATCGGGGACGGGCCGGATGCTGCCGGGTACGACACGAAGGCGGCGCTGGCGTTCAGCAGCAATGGCGATGGAACGTTGAGCGTCGTGAGCACGAAGGGCGGCTACAAGACGGTGCAGACGGTGACCACGGTGAAGGGTGCGCGGACCATGGCGTACGACGCGATGACGGATCGAATCTACCTGTCGTCGGCGATGTACGGCCCGGCACCTGCGGCGACCTCGACCAATGCGCATCCGCGGCCTGCGGTGGTGCCTGGATCGTTCACCATTCTTGTGGTGGGCCGGAAGTAAGGCTCCACTGCCGGGCATGAAGCGCAGGATGCGGTGTGCGCGGAGTTGGCGCGATGTACGCGGACTTGAGAGTGGGACGCTGTACGGTTCGCGCGAAGGCCCGCCAAGTGGCGGGCCTTTTTCTTGGGCATCGCATGGCTAGGCCGCGAGGTGATCGTTGCGGGTGAGCAGGTAGTAGATCACCGGCGTGACGACCAAGCTGAGCAGCATGGACACGGCGACGCCGCCGATGACGGCGATGGCGAGGGGCTGCAGCATCTGCGAGCCGGCACCCAGGGCAAGGGCCAGTGGAAGCATACCGCTGACGGCCGCGAGTGCCGTCATGAGTATGGGGCGCAGGCGTCGTTGCGCGGCAAGCTTCATGCTGTCGAGTGCGTTGTGGCCTTCGAGGCGGAAACGGTCGTCCGCATCCAGCAAAAGGATGCCGTTCTTCGCGACGATGCCGATGACCATGATGAGCCCCATGAAGGACGCGACGTTGAACGTCATGCCGGTGACCAGCAGGGCCGCGACCACGCCGCCGATGGACAGCACGGACGACACGAGGATGGCGATGGGTGCGGCGAAGTTGCGGAACTCCGTAAGCAGAACGCCGAAGACGAGCACCAGCGCTAGGAGGAGCACGCGCAAGAGGTCGGCGAAGGACTTCTGCTGCTCCTGGTAGGTGCCGCCGTACTCTACGCGCACACCGGCCGGCAGGTGCAGGGCGCGCACGCGGGCTTGTACCTGCTGGACGGCGGTGCCGAGATCGGTGCCCTGCAGCTGGGCCGTGACGGTGACGAGGCGCTGCAGGTTTTCGCGGCGGATTTCATGCTGTGGCGGCAGTTGCACCACGGTGGCCATGGAGCCGAGTGAGGCGGTGTGGCCGGCAGCGGAGTTGAACACCGTGCTGCGGATGGTGTCGAGCGAGCGGCGGGCCTGCTCGCCCAGCCGGACGCGCACGGTGTAGGGCCGGCCGTTGGCGATGACGGGGTCGTTGACGGTGACGCCATCGAGAATGGAGGTGGCGTCTTCCGCAATCTCGGCGGGGGTGAAGCCGAGGCGCGCCGCGAGCTGCGGGTCGACCTGGAAGCTGATGGCGGGGCCGCTGATGGTGTTGTCGATGCCGTTCTCGATGCTGACCACGCCGTTGATCGCGGCGATCTCCGTGGCGACGCGCGGCGCGACGTCGTTGAGCAGGGCGAAGTCTTCGCTGAAGAGCTTGATCTGGATGGGTTCGGGCGCGTTGGACAGGTCGTTGATGTTGTCCTGCAGCACCTGGATGTACTCGGTGTCGAGTTGCGGTGCGGCGGCCCTGACCTGGGTACGGATGTCGGCGATGACCTCTTCGATGCCGTGGCTGCGCTTCGCTTTGAGCTTGACGGTAATGTCGCCGGTGTTGGCCTCGGTGACGGCGGCGAGGCCCATCTGCAGGCCGGTGCGGCGGCTCACGCTTTCGACTTCGGGCGTGTGGCTGAGGATGGTTTCGACGCGCGCGAGCACGTCGTTGGTGGCGGGCAGGGAGCTGCCCGCGGGCATGATGTAGTCGAGGATGAAGCCGCCCTCGTCCATGCCCGGCAGCAGGTCTGAACCGAGGGAACGGTAGGCCGCGAACGACAGCAGGACCAAGCCGATGCACAGGCCGCCGAGGTACAGCGGACGCGCGAGCGACCAGGACAATACGCGGCTGTGCCCGTGCATGATGCGCGCGAGCAGGGTGCCTTCCGCGTGTTCCGTGGCATGTTCCGTCGGTACCTTGAGTAGAAGCATGGCGAGCGCGGGCGTGAAGGTGACGGCAAGCGCAAGCGACGTGAGCAGAGCGATGGTCATGGTGATGGCAAGCGCGCGGAAGAAGCTGCCGGTGACGCCCGTGACGGCGACGAGCGGTAGAAACACCACGACCGGCGTGATGGTGGAGCCAAGCAGCGGACGGCCGATTTCACGCAGGGCGCTGCGCACCGCCGCCACGCTGGGCTGGCCTGCCTGGCGGTGCAGGACGATGTTTTCGACAACCACGATGGCGTCGTCGATGACGAGGCCGATGGCCGCGGCGAGGCCGCCCAGGGTCATGAGGTTGAAGCTTTGGCCGGTGGCCCACAGCACCAGCACCGTGACCGCGACCGTGACGGGAATGACGAGCCCGGCGAGCAGCGAGGCACGCCAGTCGCGCAGGAAGAGGAAGAGGATGAGGCAGGCCAGCGCGAGGCCGATGAGGATGGCATCGCGCACGCTGCGGACGCTTTCGCGCACGATGCCGGACTGATCGTAGTACGGCACCAGCGAGACGCCGGGTGGCAGCTTTGCGCGCAGCCTCGCCACCTGTGCGTCCACCGCATCGGCGACGGCGACGGTGTTGCTGCTGGGCTGGCGCGTAAGGTTGAGCAGAACGGCGGGGTTGCCGTCGGCGCGGACGGCGGTGTACACCGGCTGCGTTGCGGGCACCACGTCGGCGATGTCGCCGATGCGCACGGGCGCGCCACCGGTGGTGGTCTTGACGGTCAACTGCCTGAGGCCGTCGATGTCGTGTGCCTGCGCGCCGACGAGCGCGAGGACGAGTTGGTGGTCCTGCTGGTACAGGCCGGGGGAGTCGATGATGTTCGAGGTCTGCACGGAGTTAGCGAGGTCGAGAATGGTGACGCCGGAGGCCTGCAGCCGCGCCATGTTGGGCACGATGTGGAACTCCGGCACCTGGCCGCCCTGGATGGTGACGGTGCTAACGCCGAGTACGCGGTTGAGTGGCGGCTTGAGCGTGTAGGTCGCCAGCTCCCATAACTGGGTCTGCGACAGTGTGTTCGAGGTCAGGCTGTAGCCAAGGATGGGGAAGGTGGCGAAGGTGAGCCGGTTGGTGGTGAGTTTGGCCGTGGTGGGCAGGCCCTGCTGCGCCTTGCTCAACGCCGCGTCGACCAGTTGCAGCGTGCGGAACATGTCGACCGACCAATCGAAGAAGAGGCTAACTTCGGCCGAGCCGCGGCTGGTGTTGGAGCGGACGGTGACGAGGCCGGGGACGCTGTTGACGGCGTCTTCGATGGGCTTGGTGATGGTGACCTGCATCTGCTCGACGGGCATGACGCCGTTGTCGATGCCGATGACGACGCGGGGAAAGCTGGTCTCGGGGAAGACGGCGACGGGCGTTTGGAAGAAGGCGTAGGCGCCGGCGACCGTGAGCGCAACCGCGAGGAAGAGGATGGTGCGGAGGGAGCGCGAGAGCCAGTAGGGCTGGTCGTCCGGGAGGTTGGGGGTCTCCGGCATCAGTCTTTGTCCTCGGCTGCGGCGGGCGCGGCGGTGGTGACGCGGGTGCCGTCGTCGAGGCCGTAGCCGCCCTCGGTGACCACGGTGTCGGTGGGCGCCAGGCCAGAGGTGATCTGGACATTGTCGCTGGTGCGAATGCCGACAGTGACGGCCCGTTTGTGGGCCACGCCATCACTGCCGACGACGAGCACGGCGGTGCCGCCATCCTGCGCAGGCAGAATCGCGGAGGGCGGCAACAGCAGGGCTTGTGGCAGGGTGGTGCCCTGGATGACCGCGTGCACGGGGGTGCCGACTTTCAGGCGTCCATCGGCGTTGGCCAGCCTGAGCCACACCTCGACCGTGGTGGAGCCGGCGTCGAGCGCTGGGCTGATGAAGGAGACGGTCGCGGTGATGGGGTCGTCCACGCCGGCCAGGTGGATCTGCGCGGTTTGGCCCACGGCCAGCTTTTGCGCGGTGGCCTGCGCCAGGTGCAGCTTGGCGAGCAGGGCGGAGGTGTCCATGACGGTGATGACCGGTGTGCCCGCGGTTGCGGTCTCGCCGGGAAACAGCGGGCGATCCGTGACGACGCCGTCGATGGGACTGCGGAGGTTAGCGTAGCCTACCTGCGCCTGCGCGTTGAGGAGCCGACCGCGTGCGGACTCGAGCTGGCCCTGTGCGGCCTCGCGGGCGGTGGTGCCGGTCACCTGCCGTACCAGCTCCAGGTGCTGCTTCGCTACGTCGAGCGCTGACTGCGCCTGCACCGACGCCGCGAACGCCGTGTCGGCATCACGGCCGGAGAGTGCGCCCTCCTGGAAGAGCTTCTTGCGCTCGTTCGCCGTGCGCAGCGCAACGTCACGTGCCGCCTGCAACTGGGCAACGTCGAGCTCCGCCTTGCGCTGCTCCTCGGGCACGGTAGCGTTGGCGGTGGCGGTGGCGCCGGCCTGCGCGGAGGCTACGGCGCCGGCGCTGTCCAGAGCCATGCCGCGCAGGTCACGATCGTCTAGCGAGACCAGCAGCTGGCCGCGGCGGACGCGCGCACCGCGCTGCACGTACTCCCGCAGAATGGGCGCGCTGATGCGTGGCGCAAGCGCGGCCTGCGACAGTGGCGCAAGCGTGGCGTCAGCGGCAATCTCTTCCGCGATGGGTCCCTGCATGGGATGTGCTGCCTTGACCGTGACGGCGGCGGGTTTTACGTCTTCTTCGGCTTTTTTGCAGCCGGCAAGCGAGAGCGCCGCCAGCACGGGCAGCGCGTACCGCAATGGGAAACGTCGCACGGTCATAACTTTCCTGTCAGCGTCTGAAGATTGGCGAGGGCGAGACGGTAGCGCACCTGGCCGTCGATCTGCGCGTTTTGCGCGGAGGTCAGTGTGTTTTGTGCGTCGACCACTTCGAGCACCGTGCTCTCGCCGTCGACGTAGCGGAGCCGCGTTAGCCGGAGCGATTCTCGTGCCGTGACGACGCTTTCGTCCAGCGACGCAAGCTGCCGGTTCGCGGTTTCGGCTTCGGCATAGAAGCGTGCGAGGTTCGCGAGCAGGCGGCGCTGTGCGGCGGTGAGCGCGACCTGCGCGGCGACCTGCTGCAGCCGCGCCGCCTTGATCTTGCGCTCGGTCGTGAGCCAGTCCCACACCGGAATATCCAGCGCCGCGCTCATGGAGTAGCCGAGGTTATGGATGCCGTCGGGCCCGTTAACGCCGAAGTTGGTGGCGTCGATACCGTAGGTGAAATTGAGTGCGAGCTCGGGAAACAGCGCGGCCGTGGCGCTGGAGGTTTGCGCCTGGCCCACCTGCACGGAGGCGAGCGCGCTGCGCAGTTCCGGGTTGTTTTGCCGGGCGAGCGTGTCGATGCCCGCGCGCTCCGGCAAGAGCGGCGGTTCGGTGATTTCGAGCGTGTAGGGCGTCAGCGGGTCCGGGTAGAGCAGCGCGCCAAGCTCGACCTTCGCCACGGCCAGCGCGGTTTGCGCATCCACCAGGTCGCGGGCGCGCTGTTGCTGCTGCAGTTGGGCCTTCAGCACGTCGGCGTGCGCGGACTCGCGGGCCGCTTCGCGCTTGTGCGTAATGTCCAGAAATTCATCGGCTTCCCTGCCTGCTTCGACCGCGACGGCCACTTTCTGATTGCCGGAGGCTGCGGCGTAGAAGAGCGAAACGACGGTGGACACGAGGCCGCGGCGCTGCACCTCAAGCTCGGCGGCGGCGCGTGCGGCGTTTGCATCCGCAAGCCGAATGCCCGCGATCTGGGTCAGGCCGATCGTCTCGTTGAAGACGCCCTGGCTGGCATATTCGCGCACGGCATTGTTGGCGATAAAGATCGGCGCGGGTGCGCCCGTCGTTTGCCCGATGCGGCTTGCCGGCACGCCGTTGGCCTGTGTGTAGATCGCCTGGTTGTGGTAGGTCGCGGTGGGCAGCAAGGCAGCGCGCGCACTTTTGCGTTCCAGCGCAGCCACCTGGTTTGCGGCGGCGGCCGCGGCAAACGCTGGTTCGTTTGCCTGCGCGCGGGCGAGTACCTGGTCAAGCGTCAGAACTTCGGCCACCCGCGGCTCTGTTGTGGCCGTTTGGGGATGCACGGCAGCCGCGCCGAACCATGGAAGTGCCGTGACAGCCAGGGCGCGCAGCCACCTCGAACGCATCATGTTAGAACGCTAGCGGTTAGGGCTTAAGCGAAGCTGAAGAAAGATGACCGGTATGGCAGATACGTGTGAGCAGAGAGCAAATAAAGAACCGCCAGCCGGCAGTCTGACGTCTAGACCACAGTGGCGTCTTGTGCAACGACCTGGTTGCGCCGCGCTGCGAAGGAGAATGGCAATGGGAAAGCTTGACGGTAAAGTCGCAATCGTTACGGGCGCATCCAAGGGTATTGGCGCGTCGATCGCGGAAGAGCTGGCGCTGGCCGGCGCAAGCGTCGTGGTGAATTACGCTTCATCGAAACAGGGCGCGGATGTAGTGGTGGACAAGATCACCAAAGCCGGCGGCAAGGCTGTCGCCGTGGGTGCGGACGTGTCGAAGCCGGAAGAGATCAAGAAGCTGATTGACGCGGCGGTCCAAGCCTTCGGTGGCACGATCGATGTGCTGGTGAACAACGCCGGCGTGTATGGCATGACACCGCTGGAGACGATTACGCCGGAGGAGTTTCACCGCATGTTCAACCTGAACGTGCTTGGGCTTTTGCTGACCACGCAGGCAGCCGTTCCGCACTTTCCGGCGTCGGGCGGGTCGATCATCAATGTCGGTTCAGGGGTCGGTCGAAACGGCATGGCCGGCATGTCGGTTTACGCCGCGACCAAGGGTGCGGTGGATACGATTTCCGTGGCGCTCGGCAAAGAGCTGGGGCCGAAGGGTATCCGCGTCAACAGCCTGAATCCCGGGCCGGTCGCGACCGAGGGTGCCGCGGATTTTGCCCCATTCTTCGAGCAGATGATCCCGCAGATTCCGCTGGGTCGCATTGGTGTACCGAAGGATATTGGCACCGCCGCGGTGTTTCTGGCATCGGATGATTCTTCCTGGATCACGAGTGATGCCATCTTTGTCGCCGGCGGCTTCCGCTAAACGCAAATGGTTGCGAGGGGACCGTCTGTGCGGCGGTCCCCTTTTCGTGCCGCGAACCGTTGGCTTTCCCATTGGCGTCTAATGAGATGTGCCGATTTCCGAAATACAAGTAGAAGGCGCAGCGACCCTGCGCGAGACAAGTACCGCCGCGCTGGAGTGGCAGCGGCTGCGCGACACCCTGGCCGGCCGCACGCAAAGCCCGCTGGGCAAGGCGCGTGTGCTGGCGCTGACGCCGAGCCGCGACCTGCGCACCATTGAGCGCATGCAGACGCTGACGGAAGAGATGGGCCGGTATCTTGCCGGGGGCGGCGAGTTCGGTTTTGGCGGGCTGTTTGACGCGGATTCGCTGTTGGACCGCGCGCGCATTCCGAATGCTGCGCTGGAGCCGCTGGAGATCCGGCGCATTGCCGAACTGGCGGAGCACATTGCCGACTGGCGCACGCTGGTGACGGAGCCGCCAGAGTGGCTGGTAGATCGCTGGCCCGCGGTGACTGGGCTGAGTGCACCCGTGGTCGCGACGAACTTTTACAAGCTGCTGCAATTGGTGAGCGGCAAGATTGAACCGGACGGCTCGTTGAGCGACGAGGCGTCGCCGGAGCTGGCGCGCATTCGACGTGCGGCGGAGCGGCAGCATAAGGCGATTGAAGAGGGCCTGCGCCGTCAACTGCGCAACCTGAGCGACGTTGGCGGCACGCAGGACGAACTGATTACCGTGCGCGGCGAGCGGTTCGTGATCCCAGTAAAGGCGGAGTTCCGCAAGCGTGTGCCGGGCGTGGTGCATGGCTCGTCGGGCAGCGGGCAGACGGTGTTCGTGGAGCCGATGGAGACCATTGAGCAGAACAACGAACTGGTGCGGCTGCTGGACGAGGAGCAGGCCGAGGTACATCGCATCCTGATCGCGATGACGGCGGCGATCGGCGAGCAGGCGGGATCGATTTCGCGCTCGACCGACGTGCTGGCTGAGATCGAAGCGCACCTGGCCTGCGCGAAGTTTGCGCGCGATCTACACTGCGTGCGGCCGGTGTTTACCGACGGCAAGCCGCATCGCAATGCCGATGGCCAGGATGAGCTTGCTTTGAGCCTGGAGAATGCGCGGCACCCGCTGCTGGAATTGCGCATGCGCGAGGAAAAGCGCGCCGCCGCACGCACCGCACGCGAGCGCGAGGCGGCAAACGAGAGCGGCATCGTTCCGCTCACAATTGCCCTGCCCGGTGTGGCGAAGCAGCTCATCATCAGCGGACCGAACACGGGCGGCAAGACCGTCGCACTGAAGACCGTCGGCTTGCTGGCATTAATGGCGCAGGCCGGTTTGCCGGTGCCGGCGGAAAGCGCGCGGCTGCCGGTGTTTAGCGCGGTATATGCGGACATCGGCGATGCGCAGTCGATTGAGCGCAACCTGTCGACCTTCAGCGCGCACATCACAAACGTGAACCGCATTGCGCGCGAGGCGGATTCGCGTTCGCTCGTGCTGCTGGACGAGTTAGGCGCGGCAACCGACCCGGAAGAGGGTGCGGCGCTGGCCGTGGCCATCAGCGAGCGTTTTTTGACGCTGGGCACGTGGAGCCTGATCACGACCCACCTGACGTCGTTAAAGATTTACGCGGCAAAGCACGACGGTGTCGTGAACGCCGCGGTCGGCTTCGACGAGAAGACGCTGGCGCCGACGTACGAGCTGCGCCTCGGCGTGCCCGGTGCGTCGAGCGGTATCAACATCGCGGAACGGCTGGGCCTGGATGCGGCGATGATCCGGTCGGCGCGCGGCAGCGTCACGACGCAGTCCGCGGACATCGCACGCTTTCTCGACGAGCTGCACACGCAACTCACCGCTGTCACGAGCGAACGCGCGCAGATTCGCGTGCGCGAGCAGGAGGTGGAACGCGAAAAGCGCCGGCTGGAAACCGAGGGCAAGGTGGAGCAGCGGCAGCGGGCGCGTGAGTTGGAGGTGAAGCTTGCGTCGCTGATGAAGGATTTCGAGTTTCAGATGCGCGAGTCGGTCAAGAGCATCGACGACAAGGGCGTAGCGCAGAAGATGAAGGCCGATGCGGATCGGCGCATTGCCCGGCTGAAGCGCGAGTTCTCGGAGAGCTTCAACTCCGTGGTTGTCGCACACGTTTCCGGCGCGGACAAGGGCGATGCCGCCGCACAGCCGCACGTGGTGCGCGAGGTTTCCGCCGGCGATACCGTGCAGTTGAAGAGCCTGGGACGCGAGGCAAAGGTGGAGCGGCAGATCGACCCGAAGACCTTTGAGGTGTCGATGGGTTCGCTGAAGATGCGCATCCCCAAAGACGACATCGCGCGGGTTATTAAAGCTGCACCGGCCACCTCGCCCATCCAAGCGGCGCGCAGCCGCGGGGTGAACGTGCAGGCGCGCGAGCCGGACTCCGTGCCCGGCGAAATCAACGTGATCGGCCGCACGGCGGACGAGGCGCGCGACGAGGTGGAACGCTACCTGGACCAGGCGTTTCTGGCTGGCCGCAGCCACATTCGCGTGGTGCACGGCACCGGCATGGGCGTGCTACGCCGGACGCTGCGCGACTACCTGAAGCGTCACCCCAGCGTGATCAGCGTGACGGAGCCGCCGTACAACGAGGGCGGGCAGGGGGCGACGCTGGTGGAATTGAAGTCGTAATTTTGCTGTAGGTGGATCGGCTAGTGTTGCACCGAAGTCGCGTGCATACAGCAGGTCACAGGGTTCGTCGCATCCGAAACGGTATGGCCTCGGAAAATCGACCCCCGTCGCAGCCGAACACTGGACCGGAACACGCGGTCGAGCAGAATATCCGCGCGGTCGTGCAGATGGACCAGAACTTCGAGCGCAAGCGCACGCTGGTGGACCGCATCGCCGACGCGATCGGCACGTTCAGCGGCAGCATGTGGTTTGTGGGCATCCACGTGGCGTGGTTTACGTTGTGGTTCCTGGTAAATACGGGCGTGCTGCCGTTTATGCCGAAGTTCGACCCGTTTCCGTTCATTCTGCTGGCCATGATTGTGAGCGTGGAAGGTGTGCTGCTGAGTACGTTTGTGCTGATGAAGCAGAACCGGATGCAGCAGCGCAGCGACGCGCGCCACCAGCTGGACCTCCAGATCAACCTGCTGGCCGAGAAAGAGGTAACCAAGGCGCTGCAGTTGCTGCAGCTGATCGCCGCAAAGCTGGAACTGAACGGCGTGGATGGGGATGCGGAGCTGGAGGAGATGGCGCGGGTTACCAGCGTGGATTCGCTGAGCGAACGCATTGGCACGGAACTGCCACCAAGCAGCTAAGCAGGCGTTGCGCGGGCGGCGCTAGAATAGGGAAGTGAGCCCTGTCGCCGAGCTTGTGCAGATCGACCTGTCGCCGAAGAAGCGCGAGCCGAAGCCGGAGTGGCTGAAGGCACGCGCGCCCATGGGCGAGACGTTCCATGCGCTGAAGAAACTGACGCGCGACCTGGGCCTGCACACGGTGTGCGAGAGCGCACACTGCCCCAACATCGGCGAGTGCTGGAACCACAAAACTGCCACCTTCATGATGCTGGGCAACAGCTGCACGCGGCGCTGCGGGTTTTGCGCCGTGCCCAGCGGCAAACCGGAGCCCATCGACCACGATGAGCCGCGTCGTATCGGCTATGCCGTGGCACAGCTCGGCCTGGCCCATGCCGTCATCACCAGCGTGAATCGTGACGACGACAACGTAGGTGCGGGTGCGGCATTCGTCGAGGTCATCCGTGAGATTCGCCTGCAGGCGCCGGGCTGCCAGGTTGAAGTGCTGACGCCCGACTTCCAAGGAACTGAAGAGGCGATCCGCATGGTGGTCGCGGCCGCGCCGGAGATTTTGAACCACAATATCGAAACCGTGCCCCGGCTGTACCGTGTGGCAAAGTCGGGCGGCCGGTATGAGCGGTCTATTGGATTCCTACGATTGGCGAAAGAGCTGAATCCAAAGCAGGTGACCAAGACCGGCATCATCGTGGGCCTGGGTGAGGAGACGCATGAGTTACTGGACGTTTTCCGCGATCTGGCCGCCATCAAGGTCGACATCCTGACGATCGGCCAGTACCTGCGTCCGAGCGCCGACCACCTGCCGATGAAGCGGTACTACACGCCGCTGGAATTCGACTTTTTGAAGGAGGAGGCGCTGCGCATGGGCTTTCGCCACGTGGAGAGTGGCCCGCTCGTCCGATCCAGCTATCATGCGCACGAGCAGGCACAATCGACAGGGCTGCGCTAGCCCCTCCTGAGGGTAGGAAAGAAGCGATCCAACCCTCAGGAAGGGACACGGTTGCGATGCAAGCAAATCGGCTCAAAGCGGCTGGCGAACTCCTCGATCAAGAGCCGGTTGCCAGCTTTCTTGTGCTCAGCACCCTGGCGATGGTGTTGGTGCCGGCGTTGGCGGTCGCACTTCTTCTCCGATGCCACGTGCAGGTGCTGTGGTGGACAGGACCGCTCCTGGCGGTCGTGACGGTGCTTGCGCTTGGCCGTACGCTGCTGGGCAGAGCGGGTTTGCGGCACCCGTGGTTTGCGCCTGGTGTCCTGCTACTCTCTTTGGTCGCGATCGGTGTGCTTTGTGGCTTGATGGCAGACATCAGCGCAGACGGCGCAACCTATCACACGGAAGCCGTGCTGGGTCTGGAACGCGGTATCAATCCGGTGACGACCCCGTTTCCAGGGCCGATGGCGATGTGGACGAACCACTATCCGAAGTTGACGTGGTACTTTGCGGCAGCGGTGGCAAAGACTACCGGCAACTTCCAGTTGGGCAAGAGCTATACGCTTCTGCTGGCACTGGGCTGCTGGGTGTATGCACGCAGGTGGTTGCGTCACATGGGGGTGAGGCCCGGCTGCGCTACGCTGACGGCAACCGCAATGGCAGCCAACCCCGTGACCATGAGCCAGATGGTGTCGATGTATCTGGATGGTGCAATGGCGTCGCTTCTGACGTTGGCAGTGCTCGCCTGCGTCGCCCTTGTGTTTGGCGAAAAGCGATGGTTGGATTGCGCCGTTCTAGCCAGCGTTTCGGTGATGCTGGTTTCAACCAAGTTTACGGGATTGGCTTATCTGGCCGTCCTGTGGGCGGCCACGGGACTTTGCATGTTGGTGCGGGAACGCGGTCGCGGGTGGAGGCAACAGGTGGCTTCTCTCCGACCCTTAGGGCTTACCGTTGCGGTAACGGTGTTCATTGGCGTACTGGTGCTGGGATTCAACCCCTACGTGACGAACATGGAGCGGGGGCTTCATCCGATGTATCCGCTGGCCGGACCAGGGCACATCGACATCATGGCCCACCACATCAGCCCGGTGGCATTTACCGATCCCCGGCGTAACCGGGTGCAAAACCTGGTGACATCGGTGATGAGCCGGAGCCAACCCAACCTGGAAGCGCCGGCCTGGAAGGTGCCGTTCACCACAAGCGTGAGGGAGATCCGCTCGTTTGCCGCGCCAGACGTACACCTGGCGGGATGGGGTGTGTTCTTCAGCGGTGTTCTGCTGGCCAGCATCGTCATGTGGGTGTACGGCCGGGGATGGCGCGCTTCTGCGGCGAGCCTTGCCGCGGGTTTGGTGCTGCTTACCGTGCTGGTGAACCCTTATGCATGGTGGGCTCGGTTTGCGCCGCAGATGGCGCTGCTGCCTGTATTTCTGCTCGTTCCGTGGATGGCCGGCCAGAGAACGCGTGCGATGTCCCGTGGGCACAGGATTGCCTTGGTCCTTTGCAGCTTGCTGGTGCTGGACGGGGTCATCAATGCGGGGTGCGCCATGCTGGCGAGCGCGGTTCCGACAATGCGCATGCACCATCTTCTTGCGCGGATAGCAGACGAATGCGGGAGCGGCACATACCTGGCGTATACCGTACCGGGAGCGATCCCGTACCACTACGAACCGTTTTCTGGCGATCGAGGGATCACGATTGAAACTGCCGGAACAGGCACGGGAGTGCCGGCAGGCAGCAAAGCGTACCGCGTCGGCGTAAGCTGGGCCCCCGCGGAACTGGTGCGCGTTGGTGAGTGCCAACGGAGTGCGCCAGGGCACGAACCAGCATCTGGATTCTGATCTCACCAAGTACAGTGCCGTCGCCGCCTGGCTTCGCTGCAGTTGTCGATGCTGGGTTCCTTTGGCTATAGTGGTGGCCGCGCTAAACGCTACCGTTGAACGGCTGCGTACCCCAAGGAGATCCATGCTTCGTCGCACGTCGCTACTGGTGCCCACCCTTTTGCTTTCGTTCGCCGCCACGGCCTGTGCCGCGGATGCGTTGCGGGTCAAGACCGACAAAGGCGAGGTCGACGGCAAGATGTCGGACGATGGGCAGGTGCGCGTGTTTCTGGGGGTGCCCTACGCCGCGCCGCCGGTCGGCCCCCTGCGATGGAAGCCGCCACAGCCTGCGGCGTCGTGGAAAAGCGTGAAAAGCGCACAAAGCTATGGAAACCATTGCATGCAGGCCAACCTGTTTGAAGACATGCACTTCCACGACGCCGGCGAAAGCGAAGACTGCCTGACGCTGAACGTATGGACACCGCAAGGTGCCGCGCAAGGGAGCAAGCTGCCGGTGATGGTATGGATTTATGGCGGCGGTTTTTACGCCGGCAGCACGTCGGAGCAGCGTCAGGACGGCGAGGCGTTTGCGCGCAAGGGCGTGATTCTGGTGTCGATGAACTACCGGCTGAACATCTTCGGCTTCTTTGCGCATCCGGCGCTGGCTGCGGAGTCGCCCCAGCATGCCGCCGGCAACTATGGCCTCTTGGATCAGGCAGCGGCGCTGCAGTGGGTCAAGCGGAACGCGGCCGCGTTCGGTGGCGACCCGGCCAACATCACGTTATTCGGTGAGTCAGCGGGTTCGGCCTCCGTCAGCGCACAGATGGCATCGCCGCTCGCCAAGGACACGCTGGCCCACGCCATCGGCGAAAGTGGCGGCGCGTTCTCCCGCACGGGCCTGGCCTTTGCACCATTGACCGAGGCGGAGGCAAAGGACGAGGCGTTTGCCAGCAAGGTGCTGGGCAAAACAACGCTTGCCGACCTGCGTGCCATGCCGGCGAAAGATCTGGTCAAAGCCATCGAAGCACAGAAATCCACGCCCATCCGCTTCGGTCCGGACGTGGACGGCCTCTTTATGCCGGAGCCGGTGTCGGCGATCTTTGCCGCGGGCAAGCAGGCGCACGTGCCGCTGCTGGCGGGCTGGGTGCGCGACGAGGGTGGACCGCCGAAGGACACGGTAACGCTGGACAGCTATCGACAAATGGCGCAGCAGACGTTTGGCAGCAACTCCGCCGCATTTCTGCAGGCCTACGCCGCTACCAGCGACACGGAAGCCCGCCGCAGCATGGCCGATTACGAGGCCGACCGCTTCATCGCCGCCTCCACCTGGGAGTGGATCGAGGCGCAGGTAAAGACCGGCGGTGCACCCATTTACCGCTTTCATTTCGAGCAGCCCTCCCCCGGCAGTCGCTACCACCCGGCAAGCACGGGCGTTTTTCATTCCAGCGAAATCGAGTACGTCTTCGGCAACCTGTCCGCACGTCCGGGCGCACCCTGGACCGCCGCCGATTACAAGCTGTCCGACACCATGCAGGACTACTGGATCAACTTTGCGAAAACAGGAAACCCCAATGGTGCCGGGCTGCCGCAATGGCCGGCCTACACTAGCGCCGATGGGTGGCAGGTGATGCATCTGCATGCCGCGCCTGAGGCAACGCCGGACACCACGCGTGACCGCTATCTCTTTCTGCGTACTGCCCAGCCCACGCCTGTCCGCTAGAATTGATGTGTTGCGCAAACGCGCGTGGGAGCAGAAACATGGCATCGCAAATGGCAAACATCCCGGCATTGAAAGAGTTGCAGGGAACCCTGGACGCACGGATGAAGAAGTCGGTTGGCGACTTTCGCGAGAGCCTGTTGGCGGCGCGGACCGGCCGCGCGAACGTGCACATGCTCGACAACATTCGGGTGGACTACTATGGCTCGGAGATGCCGATCAACCAGTTGGCCCAGGTGACCGCGCCCGAGGCGCAGCTGATCGTGGTGCAGCCGTTCGACATCGGCACGGTCGGCCTGATTGAAAAGACGATTCGTACCAGCGGCCAGGGGTTTAACCCCATGCACGACGGCAAGGTGATTCGTGTGCCGATTCCGCCCATGACGGAGGAGCGCCGCAAGGATGCCGTGAAGCAGCTTGCCGGCGTGCTGGAAGACCACAAGACCAGTATCCGCAACATTCGCCGCGACGGGAACGACGCCATCAAGAAAGCAGCCAAGGACAAGCTGATCAGCGCCGACGACGAAAAGCGCGCAACGGAAGAAACCCAGGCCATGACCGACGCGGAGATCAAGACGCTCGAGGATATGTTCAAGCACAAGGAAAAAGAACTGATGACGGTCTGAAGTGCCGTCGAGGTTCGACAGCAAAGCCGTCCGCCGGGACGGCTTTGCTGTTCCTGGCTGCGCTAGAACAGCCGTTCGGCGCGACGCAGATTTCCTGCGCTGCCGATGTTGGCCAGGGTGAAGTTGAAGCGATAGACGTTTTCGTTGCGGACGCTGCCAAGCTCGAACTTGCGGTATTCGCCGCTGATGCCGCAGCAGTTCCAGTTGTAGGCCATTTGCAGCGCGCCGTACTGTGGCTGCGGCACGGTCAGGTCGAGCCCGACGTTGGTCGCAACGGAGAAGCCTTCCTTGGTTGGGGTGCCGTAGCCGAGCAGAAGGCGCAACTGGCTGAAGTCCGAGAGCAGCGACGTGGTGTTACCGTCGGTGGCGGTGGTGTCGAGCCGCTGAAACCGGCCTGGCGCGTTCAGCCGCGCGTAGCTGAGTCCGCCGAAGTAATCCTTCGCGTGATAGTTGAAAAAGACGTTGCTCTGGGTGAACTTGTCGAGCCGGGTGTCATAGTTCATGTCCCACTCCACGTCGAGGTGCGAGGTGGCGCTGAGGCGCATCTGGCTCACGATGGGCGACAGGGTGGTGGGCGCAGTGAGGAATGCGACGCCGCTCAGGTCGAGCGTGGTCTCCAGCACGTTGCGGCGATTGTTGACGAGGACGTTGCGTCCAAAGGTGTCGTTGACGTAATAGCGCTGCACAATGCGCCAGCGCAGGCTTTCGCGGGTGCCGCCGCAGGTGGGTTCGGCGTCGGCCGCTGCGGCATCCTGCGCGGAGGCGGTGATGCCCACGCCGGTGATGCCGCCGCCGTCGTGAATGGGGCTGGTGCTGCGGCTGGAGGCGGGTCCGAGGCTGGCGGGTCCGTCCGCGGGTGCGGCGGTATCGGCGGCGGTCGCCGTGGTGTCTTCGGGAATCTCGCCCTCTTCGCAGGGGCGGATGCGCGAGGGCCGCAGGAACAGTCGCTGGGTCACGCCGTACTCGACTTCGTTGGTGTTCGACAGAACATCCGTCGGGTCGAAGCGCAGGGTGTGGTTGAAGTCGTCCACGCCGGTGACGTAGCGATAATGCAGTTCGGGCTCGATGGTGTGCTTAACCGAGCGGCCCAGCAACCGGGTAAAGGGGCCGCCCTCGAAGGTGCGCTCCAGCTCGGGCGTGCGCAGCTCCACGTCGGCTTCAAAGGAGGTGCGGTTGAGGCCGGGGCTTAGGGTCGCGGGCAGGGCGGCACCGGGCAGCGGCACCGGCGAGCGAGAGTGCGTGTAGTACGTGTCGCGCACTGCAATGGACGAGCGCAGGCGGAAGCCGTCGAAGCTGATTGGCAGCGACAACTCCGGGCGAACATCCAGCCGCTCGACGAAGCCGGTGTTGAGCTGCGAGCTGTTAGTGTCGGTGCCCTGGGTGCGCTTGATGGCGGAGCTTTGCAGCGTGGCAGCCCACAGAAACGGCGAGTTGCCCAGCCGCCGTTCCATCGCCTGCAAGTCCAGCGTGGGCGCGTGCAGGATGCGCACCTGCTCGCCGGTAAGCGTGCGCTTCAGGCCCTGGTAGCGGTCGCCTTCAATGGCCGCGACAAACCCGTTGCGCTCGTGCGTGCCGTAGACAGAGGAAACAATATCCGTCGCCACGGCCTGGTTGAAGTTGTCGGTAAAAGCCTGGCGATAGGCATATTTACTTAGATATTCCGCGTCACCGGCAATGCGCGTGTGGACGGAGAAATCCTTGCGCCCGCCGAGCACGATGTCTTCCCCACCCTGATTGATGTAGCCGATGGTGGACGTGACGGTGCCGCCGGGCCCCTGCCCAAGGATGGTGCCGGTGAAGCCGCGATCGAACAGGTTGCTGAAATGCGCATAGCCGAAGTCGAGGCCCTTGCCCTTGTAGCGCAGGGTGGCGGTCTGCTGGAAGCCGCGCTTGGAAAAGTATTCCGAACCCACGGTCAGGTCGGTGGAGCGGTTGATGGCGAAGTAAATCTGCTCGCCTAGCACCAGGCCCTTGGTGGAGCTTTGGCCGACAACAGGAATCAGAAAGCCGCTCTGCCGCTGGTCCGAGCCCGCCTCCGGCACGGGATGCGTGACGAACGGCAGGTAGAGAATGGGAATGTTGCGCAGGCGAAAGATGGTGCCCTTGGCACTGGCGCGTCCGCTGTGGACGACGAAGTGGGCGGAGGTAAGCCGCCAGTCCGGGTGCGGCAGCTGGCAGCTGGTGACCGAGCCGTCGTAGATTTCAAAATCGGCCGGGCCGTTCTTGACGACAATGCGGCCCTCAAACAGGAAGGGATTGCCCACCGTGTAAATGCGGCCGTTGCCGCCGGTCTTGAGGCCGACGGAGCCGGTCACGTCGTAGAAGCGACCGGTGTTGTCGCGCAGGTTGACCGTGCCGCGGCTGGCGCTAATCTGCTCTGCCGCCTTGTCGCCACGCAGCCGCAGGTGGCCCGTGGCTTCCAGGTCGCCGGTGGCGCGGTTGTAGTCGATGTGGTCGGCCTGGATGACGTTGGCGCCCTCGGTCAACTCGACATCGCCGTCGAGCAGCACGTGGTCGCCCTGGTAGGACAGCGTGTGCTGCCTGGTGGTGATGTGCTCCGCGCCGGGACGCGGCAGTTCCGTCAGGACAGGAAATTCCGAGTCCTCGGCGAAGGCTGGATCGTTGGGTAAATCCTGCGTCGGCGCTGGCTTTCCCGAGGCGGGCTGCGGGGGTGCCTGTGGCGTTACCCCCTGTGCAAGCAACCGTGTACCGACTGCGCCGCACAGCGTGATACATAACCAGAAGACGGCAATTCGTTGCCGCTGTTGCCGAGGCGGATTGAGCCCCATCATTCCTTCGCCGCTGTTGCCCAGATCATTCACCAGAATCAAGTCCATTCTACGGAAAGCGAGTCCACGTTTGAGCACTGCATCGCCTTTGCCTTTGCAACCACTGCCGGATGCCCTTGTGAGCGCCCATGAGCAGGAACAGTTAAGGCGCGAGGTGAGCGCCCGGCTGCAGCAGCATCGCCTGCGCCGGACCACCCGTGGCGAAGTGCAGCCGATGCTGCCGCAGATGGAGACGTTGGCGCAGGTAAGGCGGACGCACGGCAGCAGCGTGGCAAGTTCTGTCGCCGCACGCTACGCGCAGAAGGCGTCGTACCGCGACCTGCTGGCGCAGGAAGCCAACGCTGCCATGCTGCAGGCAGAGGCAGCCGCGGAAGTGGCGCGCCGCAACGCCGATGCCATTGCGCAGGCGCAGCAACGGCTGCTGGGCGACATCGCCCACTGGAACGTCGCAGCCGAGCCCGCCGCCATGCACGGCGTGGCGGAAGTATCGACGCACCCGGAGTCGCCGGTGGTGCTGGCAGAGGTGCTTTCGTTTGCGGAGCACGTACCGGCATCACAGGAACAGCAGTTCACCGCGCCGCCGCAGACCCTTGCCGCGCCGATGCTGCCGGCAATGGAACGGCAGCCCGAACACGTCTCGCCGCCCCTGTTCGCCGACGTATTTGCGGACGCCATGACCGCTTCCGCGGCCACGACCGGCACGATGCTGTTCGACACCTCGACCTACACCCAGGAGTCGTTGGAACCGTTGACCGGCCTGCCGACCAACCTGATCGAGTTCCCGCGCCAACTGCAGGCCGCCCGCAAAGCACGGCCCCGGCTGGCGGAGGGTCCCTTGCGGGATGAGGCGGACAACGCACCGGAGCGCGCGCAGCTGCGCATCTTTGAGGTAGAAGCGGATACGTTTTCGACCGTGCCCATGACGGTGACCGAGAGTGTGCTGCCAGAGTGGTCGAGCATTCGGCTGGATAACTGGCAGCCGCTGCACGAGACGGCCTCGCCCGACGCGCAGGTGAACCTGGCCATGCCGCTGTACACCGCGCCAGTGGAGGCACGCTGCATGGCCGCGGCGGTCGATGCGTGCTGTGTTGGTGGAACTTTTCTTGCTGCGGTCGCCGTTGCCGGGTACGCCGCGCCTCAACTGCCGACAGGTCTGATGGCCGTGGGTGCCGCCGGAGTCAGCCTCGCCATGATCAGCGCGCTGTACCTCGTGCTCTTCTTCACGCTGACGGAGGCGACGCCCGGCATGCGCTACGCACGCATTGCGCTGTGCACGTTCAACGACGACAATCCCACGCGCAAGGCGATGCGCCGCCGTTTGGGTGCAATGGTGCTGTCGCTGATTCCGCTGGGCCTTGGCTTTGTGTGGGCCTGCCTGGACGACGACCGGCTCGGCTGGCACGACCGCATCTCGCGCATGTACCAGCGCGCATACTAACCGCTGCGTTCACGCATGACTGCACGCCGTTTGCACCACCCGACCGGGGACATGCAAACGGCAGTGTTGCGTTAGGCATTACGCGTTGTTCCAGAGCACCAGTTCCTGGCGGCCCATGTCGATCGTGACGGCCAGGCCGGCGGCAAGCTCCTCTGCCAGTCGCGCGATGACATCGTGACGGCCGATGCTGCGGAAGCGGTCCAGCACGCGTTCACGCGTCCATCCACTGCACACCTGCAGCGTGCCGTAGCGCCGGGTGCGCGTCGGTTCCGGGTAGGTCGCCTTGATGGCGTAGCTGGGCTCCTGTGGCTCGGTTGTGTTCTGGGCGTAGATCGTAAATGTGCGCATCACGTTTCTCCTTTGCTGCAGGTGGGTCGTCAGTTTGCCAGCGGTCCAACGCCTTCGGGCAACGGCGGCAGTGCCTGCAGAACCTGCACCAGCGCGTCTTCGGTCGACAGCAGCGCGTGGCGAACCGCGGCGTCTTCCGCCTTGTGGGCGGCTTCGCATGGAGCTTCATCCTCCACAAAGTGGCTCATCTCGCGTTCTTCGGCCATCAGCATGGCCTCCCGCATATGGGCAATGGCGTCGGCAACCTGCGCCTGGGCTTCGGCGGGATTCGGGGTCATGGGGTGTCTCCTCACACCGTTTATCGGCGGCGGCGGCTGACCCGTTAGCTTCAGCGTTTGCGCGTGAGCCCGAAAGCCTTGCCGAGCAGCCGATCCATCCAGCGCGCGGGCAACAGGTTGGGCACGGTCCACTCGAGAAATCTGCGTGGAATGACGAGATAGCGCAGCTTTGGCCGGCGCGCCGTCATGGCGTGCCACGTGGCGTCGGCAACCCGGCTCGCGGGCAGACCCTTTTCCCCGGCCTTGAGAAACATGGTGCGGAACTTTGCCAGTGCGGGTGCAAACGGCGTCGCATCGTACTGCGACAGGTCGGTCAGCTCCGCCTTGGCCCAGATGGGCGTGACGATGGCCCCCGGCGCAACGACGCTGACGCCGATGCCGAACAGCAGAAGCTCGCGGCGCAGCGACTCGGCCATGCCTTCCAGCGCGTGCTTCGACGCGACGTACGGCCCCATGAACGGGAAGCCTGAACTGCCAGCAACGGAGGACATTTGCACGATGCGGCCGGGTCCGCCGACACGCGCCGTATCCGTGCCGAGCAGCGGCGCGAACGCCTGTGTGACCCGCGCCGGGCCGATGAGATTGACTTCCATCTGGTAGCGCAGCTCGTCCATGGGCACGTGCAGCAGGGGTCCGCCCACGGCGAGTCCGGCGTTATTTACCAAGCCCTGCAAGGTTCGATTGCCAAGCGCGGCCGCCACCTGCGCCGCACCGCGGTCGATCGCCTCCACGTCGGTCACGTCGAACATCAGCGGCACGACGCCCGCGGCACGCAGGCGCTCCGCATCCGCCGGCTTGCGCACGCTGCCGAAGACCTGCCAGCCCTCGCGCACAAACCGTTCGGCAATCGCCAGGCCGATGCCCGTCGACGCACCCGTCACCACAATCGACTTCTGCTCGCTCATCGCACGCCCTCGCTCCGCATCACCTTCAACCTACACCCGGGCGGCCCGTAGAATCGGACCATGGACTTTCCCATCACCCGCATGCGCCGTCTGCGCCGCAATGAGGCCATGCGCTCACTGGTACGCGAGACGCATCTGCGCCCGTCCGCGTTGATTTACCCGCTGTTTATCTGCCCCGGCGAGGGCGTGCGCAAGCCCATCGGCTCCATGCCCGGTGTGCACAACCTGTCGATCGACGAGGCGCTGAAAGAAGCCGCGGTGTGCGCGGAGCTCGGCATCGGCGGCCTGCTGCTGTTCGGACTGCCGGCGGAAAAGGACGAGACCGGCTCCGGAGCGTACGCCGACGACGGCATTGTGCAGCAGGCATTGCGCGCCATCAAGGCCGATCGCAAGCTCGACTCGCTCGTCCAGATCGCCGACGTGTGCCTGTGCGAATACACCAGCCATGGCCACTGCGGCGTGCTGACCATTGATGGCGACCATGCCCACGTGGAGAATGACGCTTCGCTGCCGCTGCTGGCGAAGACCGCAGCGTCGCTGGCCCGCGCGGGTGCCGACATCATCGCGCCGAGCGACATGATGGACGGCCGCGTCGCCGCCATGCGCAGCGCCATGGACACCGCCGGCTGCGAAAACACGCCCATCCTGAGCTACGCCGCGAAGTTTGCCTCGGCCTTTTACGGTCCCTTCCGCGACGCCGCCGACTCCGCACCCCAAATGGGCGACCGCCGCGGCTACCAGATGGACGGCGCCAACCTGCGCGAGGCCATGCGCGAGATCGAGCAGGACATCGCTGAGGGCGCGGACATGCTGCTGATGAAGCCGGCCGGCCCGTACCTCGACGTGATCCACGCGGCGCGCCAGCGCTTCGACCTGCCCATGGGCGCCTACCAGGTGAGCGGCGAATACAGCATGCTGCACGCGGCGTTTCAGCGCGGCTGGCTCGACCGCGACCGCGCGATGATCGAAAGCCTGCTGGGCATTCGACGTGCCGGGGCGGATTTCATCGTGACATACTTCGCGAAGGAAGCCGCAAAGCTGCTGGGCTGAACGGCCGCACAGCTTTGCGCCAGTTTCTGCAGTCTTCTTCGTATGGTTTCGACATTGCGCCATTGCATCCGCGCCACCTGTAGACTGGGCCTTCGTGACAGCCGAACAAAGTAGTGCTCAACCTTTGCGGAAGGAGCCCCGCTGGCCCGCCACGCTGGCGCTACTGGCGACCGGCGGGCTGAATCTTGCCCTGCCCGAAAGCCTTTCCGTTGGCCCGGGCTGGCTTCTGCTGGCCGTGGTCGTTACCCTGCTCATCCCCACGTACATCGCGCGATCGCTCGGCCGGATCAAGGTTTACCAAGCGCTGGTGTACGTGCTGCTAGGCTTTGTCACAGTCGACATGGCGTGGTCACTGGGCCTGCTGATTGCCGCGCTGCCCACGCACAAGGAGTCGCCGCAGGCGCTCCTCGGGTCCGCCGCGTGCATCTGGGTCACGAACATTCTCGTCTTCGCCTCGTGGTACTGGCGGCTGGACGCCGGCGGCCCGCACCAGCGCGAACTGCGCGACTCGCACACCGACGGCGCATTTTTATTCCCGCAGATGACACTCGACCCGGCCATGCGCGACAAGATGGGCGAGGGAGACTGGAGCCCGGGCTTCATGGACTACCTGTTTATCGCCTTCAACACCAGCACGGCATTTTCACCGACGGACTGCCCGGTGCTGTCGCGGTGGGCCAAGGCGCTGATGATGGTGCAGGCGCTGATTTCGTTCGCCACCGTTGCCCTGTTGGCGGCGCGCGCGGTCAACATCCTATGACGGTGCATCAGGCCATCCATTGGTGCGGTGCACTCCTCGCGAGCGCGCTGCTTGCCACCGCACTGCCTGCACAGGTTGCGGCAACTGAAACGATCACCATACAACCGACGCTGATCGAGAATGCGCTGGGCATCGCACCGCTGCGACAGAGGCTGGATGTGCTGCGCGATGCCGGTAACGGCGATTCGTCCGCGGCCGTGAGCCTGCGCCTGACCATTATGGAGCGGGTGCTGAAGGCATCGTTCGACGTGGATTCCGTGCTCGGCCGCGTCGATACCGAGGCCGCCTACATGGACGAAGACACCTACGCCCTGCAGGTGCGCAGCCAGCGGGAGACCGCCACGCTCAACCTGATCACCATCGCTGCCAGTGGCGCGCTGGGTGCTGCCGGTTCCGCCATGCAACTGACGCATGGGCTAAACCACGCCGGCACCGCGCTGCAGGCGGCATCCGGTGGAACGGCGTTGATCCTCTCCGGCATCCAGCTGCGCGGGCTGAGCGGCGGCAAGCGCGTCATCCGCTCGCGCTACAACATGCTGGCGCAGCTGCTGGACCGCACCCCGAACGCGGAAAGCGCGTACCCACCCGACGTGCTGGCGTATCTTGCGACGCCGGACAAGCCGGGAGCACCGCCGCTGGGCGAAGCCCTGGTCGCCGCCTGGTACCGGCTGCACCGCGTGCAGCACACCGCCAAGGATCCGGGCGCCAGCGTGGAAAGCCTGACCGCTGACCGCACCGCAGCGCACAAGGTAAGCGCGGACGAACTGGCCGCTCGGGAAGCCATGCTGCACGACCTGCACGCGGCCATCATCCTGATGCGGCTTGACCTGCAGCAGATCCTGGTGGGCAGCGAAGCGTCACCCGTGACCCCTTAGGAAGGGGCTACGAAATCATCCGGTGCAAACGTCAGCGCGTCAGGCCTGTGGCGCTTCGTCAATTTCTTCGAAGATCTCCGCGACGGTGATGTGTACCGGCGTTCCCGCCAGCGTCAGCGCGGCACCCCGAAGCTGGACGGCATCGCCGTCACTTCCTACCGTCCAGATGTCGCGTGAGTTTGGATCGATGATCCAGACCTGCGGCACGCCCATCTGGATGAACTCCTGCACCCGCTGGAGGGTACGGCTGAACCGATCTTCTGGCGACAGCACCTCGACGCAGAGCAGCGGCGGTGCGTGCAGAATTCCAACAATCGGGTCTGCGGAGGCAACGACACAGACGTCTGGAATGCGATAGCGCGTAGCGTTTACCTGAACGCGCTGTTCGGTCAACGAGCGCAGTCCCCAGTCTTTGCGATGCAAATAGAAGATGGCCGAGATGGTTTTCTGCACCACGCTATGCCATTGTTCGCCCAAGTTGCGCTCCTCCAACTCGCCGTCGACATAATCCACGTCGGGGCGGTAGCTGGTGTGCAGGTACTCCTCTACGGGGATGAACGCCGTGGTCGCCATGATGATAGTATGACGCCGAAATCGCACACCGGCGCAGCCAACTTGACGGCGAGCGTAAACTTAAAGAGTGTTGCGTGGGCTAAGGTCCGCGACCGTGGCAAGGCCGCTCGCAGCGGCTGGCTGCAGATGTTCAGGAGAGCATTCCCGTGGCAGAACAGGTATTCGACGTAGCCGTGATCGGTGGTGGTCCGGCGGGGTATTCGTGCGCGTTTCGCGCAGCGCAGTATGGCCTAAAGGTCGCGCTGCTGGAAAAGACGGACAAGCTGGGCGGCACCTGCCTGCATGTGGGCTGCGTGCCGACGAAGGCCATGCTGTTCTCCGCGGAAATTTTCGACCACGCCAAGGAAGGCGCCATGTACGGCGTCGACGGCATTGGCGGCGGCACCATCAACTGGCCGCAGGTGCTCAAGCGCAAGGGCGACATCATTAACAAGCACACTGCCGGCCTGCAGTACCTGGTGAAGAAAAATAAGGTCACCCTGCTGCGCGGCGTGGGCACGCTGACGGGCGGCGCGAAAGACGGCGTGTTTACCGTGAACGTCGACAACGAAGGCGCGAAGTCGACCATCACGGCGAAGAAGGTCGTGCTCGCCACCGGCTCGGACGCGCGCATGATTCCGGGCTACACGCCGGACGACCGCATCCTGACCAACATCGAAATCCTGTCTCTGGACAAGCTGCCGAAGTCGCTCGCCGTGATCGGTTCGGGCGCAGTCGGCGTGGAGTTTGCGTCGGTGTTCAACAGCTTCAACGTGCCCGTCACCATCATCGAAATGGCCGATCGCGTCGTACCCGCGGAAGACGCCGAGGTGAGCAAGGAGTTCGCCCGCCAGTACAAGAAGAAGGGCATTACGGTGCACACGAGCGCGAAGATGGACAAGATCGAGCGCGCGGACGAGGGTGTGAAGATCCACTTTGCCACCAGCGACGGCAAGGACAATATCCTGGAAGCGGACAAGGTGCTCATCGCCATCGGCCGCGCACCGCGCACCGCCGGACTGAACCTGGAGTCAACGAAGATCGAGATGGACCGCACGTCGATCAAGGTCGATGACCACTTCGAGACTGCCGAGCCGGGCATCTACGCCATCGGCGACATTGTCGCGGGTCTGCCGTTGCTGGCACACGGTGGTGCCATGGCCGGTGCCGTGACCGCGGCGCACATGGCCGGCAAACCGTACAAGCCGGTCACGCGCAACCGCATTCCGGCCTGCACGTACTGCGAGCCGCAGATCGGCTCCGTCGGCCTGAACGAGGCGCAGGCGCGCGAAATGGCGGCCGACCGCGGCTGGACGATCAAGGTCGGCAAGTTCCCCCTGGCCGGCAACTCCAAGGCCACGATCCTGAACGCGCACGATGGCTTTGTGAAGGTGATTGCGGACGAAAAGTACGGCGAGGTGCTGGGTGTCCACATCATCGGGCCGTACGCGACGGAGCTGATCGCGGAAGCTGTTGTCGCCATCGAGGCCGAGATGACGATCGACGAACTCATGTTCACCCAGCACGCGCACCCCACGCTGAGCGAAAGCCTGCTCGATGGCTTCAGCAGCGTCAAGGGCATGTCGCTGAACGCATAACACCATCACCAGAACCAAACGGCCATCTGAAACCCACATTTCTGGTTCAGATGGCCGTCGCTGTCTGGCGGCAGGCACTGCTGCTGGGTGGACGATCGTCCTGTCGGCAACGTAGAGTCTGGAATACTGCGGCCGTTCGGATCAGATGCCGCGCTGAGGTTGTCCCAATGTTGTCCTTTCTCGACCGGCAACGCTCCGTTGCCGCGCCTGGCTACAGCCGCTGGCTCGTTCCGCCTGCCGCACTTGCCATCCATCTTTCCATCGGCCAGGCCTACGCCTTTTCCGTGTTCAAGAACCCCTTGCTCGCGCTGCATGCCGCGGACGGTAGCACCTGGAACCTGAAGGCCATCGGGTATGTGTTCTCGCTCGCGATCGCGTTTCTGGGCATCTCCGCCGCCGTGTTCGGCGCGTGGCTCGAGACGGCGGGCCCGCGCCGCGCGATGTTCTATGCCGCGTGCTGCTTCGGCAGCGGCTTTCTGGTGGCGGCGCTCGGCGCGCAGCTTCATTCCCTCGCGCTGATCTACCTGGGCTACGGTGTGATCGGCGGCATCGGCCTGGGTCTCGGTTACATCTCGCCGGTATCCACGCTCATCAAGTGGTTTCCGGATCGGCCGGGCCTGGCGACCGGGCTCGCCATCATGGGCTTCGGCGGCGGCGCCATGATCGGCGGACCGCTGGCAGTGAACCTGATGGCGCTGTACAAGAGCCACGGAGCGAGCACCATTCCGCTGACATTTGCGACCATGGGCGTGCTGTACTTCCTTTTCATGATGTTCGGCGTGTTTACCATCCGCGTGCCCGCGCCGGGCTGGAAGCCGGACGGCTACGTGCCGAAAGAGACGCACAACGCGCTCATCAGCACGCACAATGTCGAAGTGGCAAAGGCGTGGAAGACGCCGCAGTTTGCTTTGCTCTGGATCGTGCTGTGCGCGAACGTGACGGCCGGCATCGGCATCCTAGAGCAGGCTTCGCCCATGATCCAGGACCTGTTCAAGGGCCGCATCGGGCCGGCGGCGGCAGTCGGCTTCGTCGGCCTACTGAGCCTGTTCAACATGGGCGGGCGTTTCTTCTGGGCCGCGGTTTCGGACTATCTCGGCCGCAAGGTGACGTATCTTTGCTTCTTCTCGATTGGCGCAGTGCTGTACTTCGTGCTGCCTTCGCTGCACTCGGTGGGTGCGTTCGTCGGTGTCGCCTGCCTTCTGCTGTCGATGTACGGCGGCGGATTTGCGACGATTCCGGCATACCTGAAGGACCTGTTCGGCGGGTTCAACGTCAGCGCCATTCACGGTCGACTGCTCACTGCGTGGTCGACCGCCGGCATCATCGGGCCACTCATCGTCAACGGCATTCTGGACCACTATGTCGCCACCGGTAGGCCGAAAACCGACGCTTACCCAACGATCTTGCATATCATGTGCGCGCTGATGGTCGTCGGTCTGGTCGCCGACCTGCTGGTGCGCCCCGTCGCGGCAAAGTACTGGATGCAGGACAACGCCGCCTGAGCGGCAGAAGGAGAACAGCATGGCATACGGCAACAGTCCCGCAGGAAAGCGCACACCGGCCATCGCCATCGTGCTGGCCTGGCTCGTCGTTGGCATACCGGCGGCATGGGGCGTTTACAACACGGGCCTGAACGCGAAGAAGCTCTTCGCACCCACACCCGCCGTCACCGCGCCGGCCACACCTGCGCGCTAAGCTACCAGTCCGTCAGCGTGCCATCCAGCTTGCGCGCAATGGGTAGGTAGGCACGCTGATAGGGGTACTTCGCCGCCAGCGTTTCATCGATGTCGACGCCCAGCCCCGGCACATCTCCCGGGTGCATGTACCCTGCGTCGAAGGTATAGCTGTGCGGAAAGACTTCGTCCGTCAGCCGGCTGTGATGCATGTGTTCCTGGATGCCGAAGTTATGAATCGCCAGGCCAAAGTGCAGCGCCGCCGCCATCGTTACCGGCGACAGGTCCGTCGCGCCATGGAAGCCGGTGCGCACCTGGTAGACCGCCGCAAAATCTGCTGCCTTTTTCAGCGCCGTGATGCCGCCACCATGCACGATCGTCATGCGGATATAGTCGATCCACTGGTTCCGGATCAGGTCGTGCGCATCCCAGAAGCTCGAAAACACCTCGCCCGTCGCAATCGGCGTCGTGGTGTGCTGGCGGATGAGCTGGAAGGCCTCCTGGTTCTCCGCCGGCGTAGGGTCTTCCATCCAGAACAGGTGATAAGGCTCCAGGGTTTTCCCTAGGCGTGCGGCTTCGATGGGCGTGAGCCGGTGGTGGACGTCATGCAGCAGGTGCACGTCTTCTCCCACCGTCGCACGCAGCTTCTCAAACAGCTTGGGAGCGAAGTTCAGGTACCGCTCGGTCGACCAGAGGCTTTCCCCGGGCAGACCGCGCTCCGCCGGCTCGTACGGCTTGCCGGCCTTGGGCACGCCATAACTCGACGCAACGCCGGGCACACCGCTCTGCGCGCGCACCGCGAGGTAGCCCTCGGCCATGTGCCGCTGCACACTGGCCACGGCCTCGTCGATGTCGGCGCCATTCGCATGCGTATAGACCAGCACGCCCTCGCGCGATTTGCCGCCGAGCAGGTTGTACACCGGCGTCTTGAGCGCCTTGCCCTTGATGTCCCACAGGGCGACGTCTACGGCGGAGATAGCCGACATGGTGACCGGGCCGCGTCGCCAATATGCTCCGCGGTACAGGTACTGCCAGATGTCCTCGATCTGGAAGGGGTCGCGCCCGATAAGGCACGGGATGACGTGCTCCTCCAGGTACGCGGCAACGGCGAGCTCCCGGCCGTTGAGCGTGCCGTCGCCCAGGCCATAGATGCCCTCATCGGTGTCGATGCGAAGGGTCACGAAGTTGCGATCGGGTGAGCAGACGATGAGGCGTGCGGCGGTGATTTTCATAAATTTTAATTCCAGCGCGGATCGCGGGTAATCTCCAGAAAATCCACAGCTGCCGGATCTTTGCCGTCGGGTGTGGCTTCGAGGGTGACGGTGTCGTTGGGCTTTAACCGGATGCCGTTTGCCACGAAGCGCGTGGCGGTGTGGCCGTTCAGTCGTTCGTCCGGCCGGTCCGGCGGCAAGGTGTCGTTGGCGGTGAAGTGGGCGACCTCCGTACCGTCGACCAGCAGGCGGTATCTTGCCTCTCCGGGGTGCAGGTCGAAGTAGCCGACCTGGATGCGGTAGGCATTCGGCTCGCCGGTAAAGGTGGTGTGCAGGCTGCACTGCGCTTCGGTGCACACCACGGCCTTGCCGCCGGAGGCCGTCTCCCACGGATCGACCTGAACGGTGCGGAAGCCCGTGCCCTGCATGGCCTCTGCCTCCACGCGGCCGGGGTGGTTGCCCACGTAGCCGAGCGCATCCTTGATGCCACTGGTGCGCTGGAACCAATCGTCGATGGCGTCGCGCCACACCTCGGCGTGGCCGGCCTGAAAGACGAGCAGCTTGTGCACGAGGTCGTAGCGGTCTTCATCCACAAGACCCTTTACCTGCTCCCACTGGTCGACGAATGTGGCAGCCGCGGCGGCACCGGCGTAGTGCGCGTCGTACACATGCTGGATCACGGTCTTATCCTTATCTGCCGGGTCGTCGCCGCGCAACACATGCGTGTACGGCACGTGATGCATGAACAGCAGCAGGTCGTCCGGGCAGGTGGCGAGCGACTCGTACGTTGCCGCAAGCTGCGGCGGATACTGGCCGATGTAGCCGGTGCCGGTCGCGACCGTGCGGTCCATGCCGATGCCGGTGGGCGTTGCGCGCAGCCACTGGCCCCAGCCGTTGTTTTCTGCCGATTGCGGCCCTGGGCCGAAGTGCGTGCCGATGATGTCGGTCAGCGTGCCCAGGCCGAGCGGGCCGGTGTACTGCTCGTACGTGGGCCAGCTCTTCGCCTGCATCGTCTCGATCGGGCCGTAGACGCGACCGTCGTTCGACCATGTCATGCGCGTCCACTCGTCCAGGATGTTGTCGGGGCTCATCGCCGGGTTCCACGCCAACCGGCCGAAGCCGTACAGGTTGACCAGCGCCATGGGATGATGCAGCCAGTTGGCGTCCATGCCGACACCGGCGACACCGACAAAGCCACCGAGCGACTGGTGAAAGGTTTTGCCGGTAGCGATGTCGCGGGCGAAGCTCTGCTGATCGTCGACGCGCAGGTCGGTGTCGAAAACCCACTTCCACATGGGCAGCAGGTCGACCATGTGGCGCTGTTGGCCGGTATATTCCTGACTTATCTGGAGTTCCATGGCCTGCGGCGTGTGGCGCAGCGCAGGGATGAGCGGCGACACGGGTTCGCGCACCTGGAAGTCGATGGGACCGTGCTTGATCTGGATGACGACGTTGGGCAGGAACTTGCCGTCGTAGGCGCGGAAGTTGTCGTAGCCGGCGCGTGCGCGGTCGGCCTTTATGTTATTGAAATCAAGGTGGTTGTTGTAGACGAAGCCGCGGTACAGCACGAGGCCACCGTGCCTTTGCAGCGGTTTGGCGACGGCGTTGGCGGCGTCGAGCGGGGATCGGCCGTACTGGTGCGGGCCGGCGCGGCCCTCGGAGTCGGCCTTAACGGTGAAACCAGCGAAGTCTGGAATGGCGCGGTAGATTTCGTCGACCTTGGCCTGCCACCAGGCGATGACGGTCGGGTCGAGCGGGTCGAAGGTCGGCAGGCCACCCACCACCTGCGGCGAGGACAGGTCGATGGAAAGTGAAATGCGGACACCCCAGGGACGCATCACGTCGGCCACGCGCGCGAACTCCGCGATCATGCCCGGTGTCAGTGTGCGCAGGTCGCTGTTGACGTTGTTGATCGCAACGCCGTTGATGCCGACCGACGCCAGCAGACGGGCGTAGTCCCCGGCGCGATGCAGGTCGTTGCGCACATGCCCGTCTTCAAAAAAGATGGATGGCCCGGCATACCCGCGCTCGACCGAACCGTCCAGGTTGTCCCATTCGTCCACCCAGCGAATGGGCGCGGCGGGTGCGTCGATCAATTCGTCGGGCAGCGTTTGGTCCTGCGCGACGAGCGCCATAAATCGGAAAGCGGCGTACAGCTCCGCGCGCGGCGAGCCGCCCTGCAGCACCCACCATTGGCGGATGCCGTTGCGCACATGCACGATGCGGAAGCCCTCCGCCGGCAGGGGCTTCTCATGGAAACCGTGCATGTGTTTGGCCAGGCGCGCGTTGTGAATGGCATCGGACGTGCCCAGCACGATCGCGTCCAGGCCGGGCCGGAAGTGCTGCGTCAGAACGTCGGTGCCGGAGATCATGCGGCCCAGGCCGCGGTCGAGCTCGTCCGCGGCGGACAGCTCCTCCGGCGCGGAGCCGAGGCGCACCACGGCGTGGGGCATGTCGTGGTAACGCGGTGGGTCGGGCGGCGGAGCGTAGCGCAGCCACGCATTGGCGCCGTCTTCCGCACGAAGCGAACCTGCGCCAGCGACGAGCAGCAACGTGCCGAGGGTCATGCAAACGGTTCGTCTCATACCCTTCAGACCTGTACCTCGCGTGCATCGTCACCGGTGCGCCGCGGGCGCGCATTGCTGGTGGAGCGGTGATAACCGGTGTGGCGCTGCAGCACGAGGGCCGCCGCGCCCCGGAGGCGTGCCTGTTCGCCGTCGCCGATGGCAATCAGTTCCGGCGGTGTACCGGTGAGCATGCGGTTGTGCGTCTCACGCGTGACGATGGCACCACTGCGCGCCCAGCAAGCCGTGATGTCGCCGGCGAACAGAATGAGTTCGGGGCTGAGCGCCGCGGTAATCATGCGCAGGCCGCGGCCGATCCAGACGGCCTGCTGCTCCAGCGCCTGCAGGGCGAGCGCGTCGCCCTGGTCGGCCAGCGCCATCAACTCGCTGAAGCTGCCGAGCGACGGTGTGCCCGCAAGTTCCGCATGCATGCGCAGAACGGCGCGCGTGCTGGCAAACATCTCCCAGCAGCCATGCTGGCCGCAGTTGCACAGCGGGCCGTTGGGGTCGATGGGAATGTGGCCGAACTCTCCGGCGAGGCCGCTTTTGCCCAGCAGGAGCTGACCGTTGGCAAGCACCGCCGCACCCACACCTTCACTGATGGTGACCAGCACGGCGTTGCGGATGCGCTGCATGCGGCCGAACCAGAGCTCGCTGAGCAGGCAGGCGTTGGCGGCGTTGTCCATCTCCACCTGCAGGCCCAGCCGGTCTTCCAGCGCGGCCTTGATGTCGTAGCCGGTCCAGCGCAGGTTGGGCGCCCACAGCAGCTGCTGCGTCTCCGGCTCGACCCGGCCCGGAAGGCTGACACCGATGCCTTCGACCGTCTTGCGCTCAAAGTTGCGGCGAAACTGCTCCATCACCCCGGCGATGCGGCCGACACCAAGCCCCGGGTCTGCGGCGAGGGGCACGCTTTCGCGGGTAAGAAAGTGGCCGTTCAGATTGACCACGGCGCACACCGCGTGCGTGGGCCGCACATCGACCGTCAGAATGACGAGGTCCGCATTGAGCGACAGCATGGTTGGCCTGCGTCCACGCGCGGTGCGCACGGTCGCGCCCTCCACGATCCACCGCTCTTCCAGCAACTGCTCTACGATCAGAGAAACGGTCGACCGCTGCAATCCGCTTAAGCGCGCAAGCTCCACCCGTGCAATGGGTTGGCGTCGGCGCAAAAGTTCGAGCACGATATCGCGGTTAATGTCGCGCGCAAGTTCGCTCGACGCCGGGTCTTCCGCGTGCAGGTCGAACCGGCGCTGCGAGGTGCGGGGCTCTCTCACGATTCGGACCGTGACCCGTGCGTGGACGTCGCTTGCGTTGAAAGAAGGATGGCGATGGCGGAGCGTCCTTTAACTGCGGCTTGCGCCGGTGCGGGTTGCAGATAATTCGTACTACAGAACTTAAGTAGTTGACCATGGATGATTCGCCGCGGTGAAGCAGATTGCCTGTGCGGCTGTCGGCCTGGGGCGAAAAGCAGCGCGAAACGTGAAAACACGCGCGCGCCAACGCTTGCCAAAGACGCGTTGCAGCGGCTAGAGTGCATGTGCCTGAGTTTGCTAGGCAGCCTTGGCACGCAAAAGTTTGGCAGCCAAACCAACATCTGCAAGCAGCACCACCACGCATCCCCCAAGGAGATCGCACCCATGCCCAACGCACCCCTGAGCCGTCGCAATTTTCTGCAGACCCTGAGTGCCGCCGGTGCGGTGGGAGCCATGGGCGCGCCGACGGCGTTTGCGTCCATGCACGGCGGTCCGGAAGGCACCCGCTATGAAGTACTGCAGGCGGAACCGGCTGCCGCGCCGCAACACACGATCAAGTTTGGCGTCTGCGGCATCAGCCACGGCCACATCTACGGCATGATCGAGGCGATCACCCGCGGCGGCGGCGTGCTGACCAAAGCCTGGGGCATGGAGCCGGAGTTGGTGGCGGCATTTTCCAAGCGCTATCCCAAGGTGGTCATGGTGGCGACACAGGATGAGGTGCTGCACGACCCTGCCATCCAGCTGGTACTGAGCTCGCAGGTCGCGAATGAGCGCGCGGACATCGGCGTGCGCGCGATGAAGGCCGGCAAGGATTTTCTGTCGGACAAGCCGGGCATCACGACGCTGGCACAGCTTGCCGAGATCCGCAAAACGATCGCCGCGACCGGCCGCATCTACGGCATCATGTACAGCGAGCGGCTGGAGGTGAAGGCCGCGGTCAAGGCCGGGGAGCTGGTGAAGGCCGGCGCGATCGGGCATGTCATCCAGACCATCAACATTGCGCCGCACCAGATCAACCAAAAGCCGGGCGCCGACGCGGCAAGCACGGGCGTGAACGGCGGCCGGCCCGACTGGTTCTGGAAAGACGTGCAGTATGGTGGCATCCTGTGCGATATCGGCTCGCACCAGATCGACCAGTTTCTGTATTACACGGGTACCACCAAGGCCGAGATTGTGGCGGCGCAGGTGGCCAACGTTCGGCACCACGAACACCCGCAGTTTCAAGATTTTGGTGACATGATGCTGCGCGGCAACAACGGCTTTGGCTATGTGCGGCTGGACTGGTTTACACCGTACGGGCTGGGTACGTGGGGCGATGGGCGGCTCTTCATCCTGGGCACCGAAGGGTATATCGAGGCGCGCAAATATACCAATGTCGCGGTGAGCAAGCAGGGGAACAACCTGTTTGTGGTCGACCAGAAGGAAGCGCGGTACATCGACTGCAACAACCTCACGCTGCCGTTCGGTCCACAGTTTGTGGCGGACGTGGTGAATCGCACGCACACGGCGCAGGACCAGACACAGTGCCTGTTGGCCGCGGAGCTATCAATCCGGGCGCAGATGCAGGCCAAGCGCGTGACGCTGGATTGGGAGAAGGCATGACGACACGCCGCAAGTTTTTGCAGACCTCCGCTGCCGTGATTGCAGCTGCGGGATTTCCGACGATCGTTCCTTCGAGTGTCTTCGGGGAGAATGCACCATCGAACCGCATCAACATCGGCGCCATTGGGGTTGGCCGTATTTCGCGCGGGCATGACATGCCGGGCGTGCTGCAATACACCGGCGTAGCCGGGCGCGACAACCGGATCGTTGCCGTGTGCGACCTGAGTGCGCTGCGGGTAAAGCTGGGCCGGCAGTTTGTGGATGGCGAGTACACGAAGAAGCTGGGCAAGCCGTATACCGGCACACGCGGGTATGCGGACTACCGGGAGCTGCTGCGTGCAAAGGATATCGACGCCGTGTTGATTTCGACGCCGGATCACCAGCATGCGCGGCTGGCGGTCGACGCGGTGCGCGCGGGCAAGGATGTGTACCTGCAGAAGCCGGCGTCGCTGACCATTGCCGAAGGCCGCACGATGGTGAACCACGTGAACGCGACCGGGCGCATTCTGCAGGTGGGCTCGCAGCAGCGCAGCTGGAAGCAGTTCGCGCGGGCAGTGGAACTGGTGCGGAACGGCCGCATCGGCACGGTGCAACGGGTGGAGATTGGGCTGCCGGGCGATCCCAGCGGCGGCAAGCCAGAGCCCATGCCCGTGCCCACAGACTTCAACTACGACGCATGGCTGGGATCGACGCCGATGGTGCCGTACACGCTGGATCGCGTGATGCCGACGAGCGGCTTCGACCGGCCGGGATGGCTGCGTATGGAGCAGTTTGGCGCGGGCATGATTACCGGCTGGGGCGCGCACCACGTGGACACGGCGCACTGGGGCATGAACACGGAACTGACCGGGCCGGTGGAGGTTTGGGGGCAGGCGGAGTTTCCGAAGACCGGATTGTGGAACGTGCATGGGCCGTTCCAAACATACGGACGCTATGAGAATGGCGTACTCATGACCATCAGCGGCGACTTTGAAAACGGCATCAAGTGGATTGGCGACAAGGGCTGGATTTTTGTGTGCCGCGACGGGATGAGCACGCCGACGGCGAGTGCGACGGATAAACCCGTGGCCGTGGTGCCGCTGCGCGCGAGCGATCCGCGCATCCTGGAGTCGGTGATCGGGCCGGACGAGTTCCACGTGTACACGGCGGACGACCACCATGGCAACTGGCTGGAGTGCGTACGCAGCCGGAAGCCGCCGATTGCGACAGCGGAGATCGGCCACCGCGCGTGCAGCACCTGCCTGCTGCACTGGATGGCCATGAAGACGGACCACCATATTCACTGGGATCCGAAGACAGAGACGGTGCAAGGGGATGACATTGCGGGGAGCCTGCTGAGCCGGCACCAACGGCATCCGTATGAGATTGCTTGAAGCAGAACGCGGTGGTCGCGGAGTTGTCGCGGTGGCCGCGGGGATTTCATCACGAACTCTGCAGACGTTGCGGGGTGCTTTCAGGGACGCAGGTAGCGTTTGCGCAGGACCCAGGTGGTCATGCAGCGGAAGTCCTGCACGACGGTGGTTTTGAGCGGGTCGGCGAGGACTGCGTCCAGCTTCGTCGTGCGGTCGAGCAGCATGGCTTCACTGACGAGGAACCAGACGGAGCCGTCGCCGATGCGGTAGAGGTTTGGGCCGACCTGCGGGAAATCCATGCCGATGCGCGAGCCGATGCGGCAGAAGAAGAGGCCGCCGGGCTTGAGCACGCGCCACAAGTCTGTGAGCATGCGGTCGAAGTGGGCCTCGTCTTCTGCAAAGTGCAGGACGGAGTTGCAGAGCACCACGTCGAAGGTGGCGTAGGCGAACGGCAGCTTGTCGAGCAGCGCCTGGCGGAAGTTGGTGGGTGCCAGGTCCGGCTGCAGCGATCGGGCGAGCTGGCGAACGTGCTCGACGGCTTCCGCGCTGGCGTCGACGGCGGAGATGTCGAAGCCCTCGCGCAGCAGGTAGACGAGATTACGCCCGTAGCCGCAGCCCGCATCGAGCACCCGCATGCCGGGGGCAATGTTGCCGCGCAGCAGTTGGTCGAAGATGTAAATATCGATCTGGCCGAACTGGTCCTGCAGGGAGGTTGGCGGGAGCAGGGTTGGAAGCGAATCGGGCATGCTTCTACCGTCGCACGTTCTGCGGCAAGGTTAGCGGGATACCGGCGCGGGCCTGCGGTAAAGCGCGGCGGCATTGTCGTATAACACCATGTGAGCGAGCTTTTTCGCGCGCGGCAGGTCGATGTCGCCGTCGCGCAGCATGCCGCTGAGGGCGATGCCGAGGGCGGTGCGAATGTTGCGGGCGGCGATCCAGGTGGATTCTTCCCAGCCGAGGGACGGCGAATACGGGTAGCCGTCGGTGCCGAAGAGCACCTTGTCGGGGTAGAGTTCGAGCCGTTCGCGCAGAGTCGCGGCGAGCGTGCGCGGGGAGTAAATCAAGGATTCCTGTGACAGGTCGAGGAAGACGTTTGGCTTTTGCAGAAGAGCCGTCGTGGTCTGCGTTTGCGGGAAGCCGCCGTGCAGCAGGACAAAGTTCGTGCGGCGCAGGCGGGGGTCGTTGAAGAGGGGTTCGAGCCGCAGGGTGTCAGCTCCGGCAATGTCGAAGTAGCTGCCGGCGCCGGCGCTGGTGTGCAGGTGGACGGCCATGCCGAGGCGGCCGCATTCCACGGCGATGGTGCGAAACAGGAAGTCCTGCAGGCGGGTGTAGGCGGCTTCGTCTGGCCGCGGTTTGCCAAGGAACTCGGCGTAGATGCGGGCGGCCTCATTGTGGGGCACGTCCGCGAAGCCGAAAGGCCGGAGGTAGGCGATCTCGAACTTTTCGGCAATGGCACCGGCTGCGCGTTGCCGCTGCAACAGGGGGAGCACGACCGTGTTCAGGTAGACGTCGAGCGTCGCGGGCATGGCGGCAAGGCCGACCTGGCGCAGGTAGCCAGCGCGCAGCTTGTCTTCCAGCGGAAAGAAGGCAGCTCGATCGGGGTTGCGCGCGGCGAGGCCGGTGTTGTCGAGCGGGAAGAGCAGGGCGTCGGCATACGGCACCCAGCGGAAGTGGGCGGGGTCAAGCGTGGGGTCGAGAGTGACGCGGTTCGCCACCTGAACGTCGATGCCGGCCTGGTCGAGGAGCCACAGGTCGTAGTCTGCGCCGTGCCGGCGGCGGCTGGCTTCGCGTGCGGCGTTGACCTGGGCGAGTGTGGCGGGGGTGAGCGGAGGGGTCGCCGTGATGTCCCACAGGGCTTTCCACGCCGGTGCGAGTTGCACACTGTCATCGCGCAGGCCGACCGGGTCGGTTTGCGGCTCCATGCTGTCGACGGGAAGCGCATCGAAGTTGCGGTCGGTGGCGTTATCGGGCGGCGGCAGCACGGTGTGGGCGTGGTTATCGAAGGCGGCCGTGCTGCGGAGCACCTGCGCAATGGCTGGATCGATGTCTGGGAGCGAGGCAATGGGCGCCGGTGTGGCGAGCGGCGCGGCGGTCTGCGCGGCGAGGGGCGCGGTGAGTAGAGCGCTGCACAGGATGGCACGGGACAGAGTGGTGGGGCGGAAAGGGCTCACGGGGAGACAGTAGCATGTGGCGTGCGTTTGCAAACGGCTGGTTCCGTTTCTGCTTTGTGCTAAGCGGCCTGATTGCCTGGGTGAGATTGAAGCTCACCCAATCTGGTGCGGGCGCGGTCACATGTGGGTGACATGCAAAGCAGAGCGGCCGCTTTGCTTTGTGCCTGTGGTGCGTTGGTTGCATCACAACCCATGTCTACGCGAGACATAGGGCACCCGGATGGGGCGCGGAGGAGTTTGGATGGAGATGGATGCGGAGTTACAGGTGATTGCGGAGCAGGAGCGGCTGCTGCGGTTTTCCACGTTTACGACCGAGATGGCCTGGCAGATTGGTGCTGCCTTGCGGGAGGATGCGGTAGCGCGTGGAGCGTCGATGACGTTTGAGATTGCGCTGGCGGGGCGTCTGCTGTTTCAGGCAGTGGTTGGCGAGTGCGCCGCGCCGGGGCAGGCGGACTGGATCCGCCGGAAGCGGAACACGGTGCTGCGGTTCGGGCGTTCCACGTATGCGATGGGCCTGGAGTTGGCAAGGGCCGGGCTGACGCTGGAGCAGCGGCACGGGGGATTGACGGAGTCTGAGTATGCGATGCACGGCGGGGGCATGCCGCTGACGATGGTGGGCTTGGGGTGCATTGGTGCGGTAGTCAGCAGTGGACTGCCGCAGCGAGAGGACCACGCCATGACAGTTGCGGCAATGGCAAAGGTGATGAGTGTGGTGGTTCCGGTGCTCAAGTAGCGTGACTTGCGAAGGCGGTGACACACGGGTTGAGGAAGAACCCATGTCTCAAGACGCGAGACATGGGCACCCGGTTCACTGCGGCTACGTTCTCATTGCTTGTTGCCTTCCGCAAAGCTGGTTAAAAGTCGATGCGGCCGCTCAGGCGTAGGGTGCGGTTGCTGTTGGTGATGACGCTCTGGATGCGGCCGAAGCCTCCATCGTTGATGTTGCTGACCGGGTTGCTCCACTGCGGGGTATTCGTCACGTCGAACGATTCTGCTTTGAGTACGACAGCGTACTCGCGGTAGAACGGGATGCTGCGGCTGAGGGAGACGTCAAGGTTGAAGTAGCCCGGTCCGCGATAGGTGTTGCGGCCAATATTGCCGTTGGCAGCGTTGCTGGTGAGCTTCACGATGTTGCCGTTGTTCTGGAAGTAGTACGGCTGCGTTGTGCTGCCGCCGAGGTACTTGGTGCCGGTGAACTGCAGCTTGCTGACCTGGTTTGGCACCGCGGTATCGCCGTTGCCGTTCTGCGACGAATCGGTGATCTGAAAAGGTTGGCCGCTGTCGTAAGTGGTGATGGTGTTGAGGTCGAAGCCGCCAACCAGCTTGCCCAGCAGACCAGAGCTCATGTATTGGCGGCCGGGACCGACGGGGATCTGCCAGACCGTCCACAGCGCATTGATGTGGGTGCGGTCGAAACCGGAGTTGCCGTAGTTGCGCTTGTAGAGCGCAGGCGTGTTGAAGGTGAGGGAAGCAAGGGTGCTGTTGCTGTCAAAGTAGTTGAGCGCATGCGACCACGTGTAGGCATAGCCGAACTGGATGGTCTTGAATTGACGATCGGTCAGCTGCGCCTGCAGGCCGGAGTATTCCACATCGCCCCCGGGCTGCACACTAAGAATGCTGCCGGTATAGCGGCGAGCCACACCCGCCGGATCGGCCGCAGCGTTGGCAAGCAGCGGACGGCTGGCCGAGCCAAGCGTGCTGACGCCGCCCGCGTTCAGGTCAAGGCCAAGCACCTGGCGCACGTGGTGTGTGCCCACATAACCCACGCTGGCGACCATGCCCTTCGTCAGGTCACGGTCGACGAACAGGTTCCAGGTTTCAATGTAGCCGCGACGCCATTTCTGCGGAACAGTCGTGGTGGTGTAGTTGAACGGCATGGGCACGGTGCCGGAAGAAATGTCAGGCACCTGCACCGTAGGAATGCCTACGAAAAGGTTGCCGTAACTGGCAGCGTTGGCGTTGGTCGCGCTGAGCGCACCAGCCGGAACAAAGTTATTGGCACCGGTGTTGTTGAGCGTGATGAGTGCGGGATAGCTGTCGCGGAAGAAGCGGTAGTTTTCCGGATCGACAGTGATGCCGAAGCCCGAGCGGATGACCGTCTTGTCGTCGATTCGGTAGTTGAGACCGAGGCGGGGAACGATCTGGCCGTCGCCAACGTCCTCCCCCGTGTCGGTGGGGATCGGGCCGCGACCGCCGATGAGCACGTTGCTGGTGGAGGGCACAAAGCGGAAAACGCCGGTATGGTCGCGGTTCGCAAACGGGTAGTACTCGTATCGGACACCGTAGTTGAGCGTCAGGTTTGCGGACGGCTTCCACGTATCCTGCGCGAAGAAGCCGAAGGAGGAGAAACGCGGGCCGTTTGGCTGAAAGAGTTGCACGGTTTTGCCAACTGCCTGGGGCAGGCCGAGCAGGAAGTCGGCGACGTTGCGGTAGTAGTTTGCGCCGCCCGCCGTGTCACCGTTGCGACCGGTGACCGCGCCGGAAAACGTGAACTGGCCGCGCGGGCCGGCGTTGTTGGTTTGCAGGTGGTTGATGGCGGAATGCACGTACTCCCCACCAAAGCGAAAGGTGTGATTGCCGCGGATGTAGGTGCCGTTCAGATTGCCGACGTACTGCGCGTCGCGGAACTGGAACGGGCTGGACTGCAGGTAGTTCCCAACGCTGGCGAGGCCGTTGTTCAGAATGAAGCCGGGCAGGCCCGACTGAAACGCCGACGGTCCGTTGGTGCCTGGAATGCCGAGCAAGTTAAGGCCGAGATTGGTGCCGTAATCCGGTGCCTGGGCCGCGAGGTTAATGCGGACGAAACCGGCGTTGCCATCGATGAGGAAGTTCGGCGTGAAGGTGTGCGTCGCGCCCAGTCCGATGTTCTGGATAGTGCCGGGCGCGGAGCCGGGCTGGCCGCCGTCCCAAGTGTTGCCGATCGCCGAGCCGAGCGCGGGCGGGTCGAAAATTTGTGAGCGCTGCAGGGAGTAGCGGCCGAAAACGGTGGTTTTGTCGTTCGGGTTGTAGCTGATCTTGGTGTCGTAGGTGCCGCGGTCGTAAGCGAGGATGGCACCGCCGACGTAGTTGCCGGAGATGGAATTCTGCGTCTCTGTGGGGACAAGCGCCAGCAGCTTGAGCGCCGCAGGATCGAGCCGACCGAGCGGGATGCGATTGCCTGCGAACGGCGTACGGTTATTGCCGGCGGCATCACCCGTGGACGGATCGTAGATGAGAGTTTGGGCGGCGCTCAGGCCGTTTGCGCCGCCGACGATCGAGGAGAAATCTCCGCTACGCAGGGCAGCCAGCGGCACGTCGAAAATGTTCGGGCCGTTCTTGTACTGGCGCAGCGAAACCTTATTGTAGTTGAAGAAGAAGAACAGGCGATCTTTTTTGAGGGGGCCGCCGATGTTCGCGCCGTACTCGTTGTAAATGCTCTTTGGTGTGATGGGCGTGGTCGATTTGCGTACGAAGTAGCTGCGCGCGTTGAATTGCGAGATGGTGTTGTACTCCCATGCGCCGCCGTGAAACTTGTTGGTGCCGCTCTTCACGATGAGGTTGGCCGCAATGCCACCGGCGGATCCCTGCTCTGCGTTGAAGCTGTTGGTGACGATGTTGGCCGACTCGATGGCATCGGTGGGCGGAATGTACGCAACCAGCGATTGCAGCCAAGGGTAGCCGACCGCCGCGCCGTCGATCTTGGTGGAGTTGACAGTGTTGGCGACGCCATTGGCGTTGACCGCCTGGGTGCGGCCAGGGTTGCCGGCCTGCGAGTTCATCTCCTGCGGCGGCGGAATGCCGGGGATGAGGCGGTACAGGCCCTGGAAGTTGCGGCCGGCGGTACCGGTCGTGGGCAACTGCGCCACCTGCGTGGCGGTGATCTCGTAGTTGACGTCGGCGCGATCGGTTTGCAGCGCGGGTGGCGCGGTGTTGACGTCGACCGACTGCGTGACGCTGCCGAGCGCGAGGGTGGCGTCGATGCGCTTGGTCTGGTTGACGCCGACGGGCACGGCCTTCGTCTCTACCGTGCCGAAGCCCGTGCCGGTGATGGTGACGGTGTAGTTACCCTGCGGCAGATCGGTGATCTGGTAGTTGCCGGAGCCGTCGGTGGTGGCGGTGCGGGTGAGTCCCGTTTCGGCGCTGCGCGCGGTGACCAAGGCCCCGGGGACGGCGGCATTGGAGGCGTCGGTCACGTTCCCGGTGAGGTTGCCATACAACGTCTGCGCGTGGAGAGTACCTGCGAACAACATGCCCGTGGCCACTGCCGAAACGGCAAGCGATACCGCGTGGTGGCGGCGGGAGAACGGTGAGAACATGGAGTGCCTCCGAAAGGTTTAAAACGAGCTGCCGATCTCTTGATTTGCGAGCCGAACTATAAGGAGGTTCCACTTCGGCTGTCAACAGCTAATTCCACCCCCGCACCCTACCGCTGATGCAGCCTGCCGCCCACACTCGGTATCCTGTTTTCACCCGCCAGGAGACGCGTCGCTGCGGGTTGGCGAAGCATGCTGATCCAGCGATCACGCGCACGGAACCGGTGTTCGCCTGCAGTCGCACACCTTGTGGTGTGCGGGTTGCGGATATCGCTTAGCGCAGGTGGCGCATGCTAAGGCGGAAGAGGGCTTCGAAGTCATTACGCAGCGTCAGGTCGGTCGCACCATTCGTTTGAATTGCGGACTCAACCGCTTTCTGCACCGACTGGCGGGTGTAGCCCAGGTTGACCATGGCCGAGATCACATCCTCGATGGCCAGGCCGGTCGTGTGTGCCGGAGCTTCGGTCGTGGGCGTGACGGCGAGCCCTTCCAGTTTGTCCTTCAGTTCCAGCACGATGCGCTCCGCCGTCTTTTTGCCGATGCCGGGAATGCGCACCAGCAGGGCGTGGTCGGCCGAGCGAATGGCCGTGGCCAACGCCGCAGCCTCGACGCCCGAAAGCAGCGTGATCGCCAGCTTGGGGCCAACGCCGGAGATGGTGATGAGCTTTTCGAACAGGCGCTTCTCGTCCGGGTCGAGGAAGCCGAACAGCGCGATCGCATCCTCGCGCACCTGGGTGTTCACGTGCAGGCTCACCGGGACGCCGGCATCGGGGAGTCGAGTGAAGCATTGCACGCTGATGGCGACATCGTAGCCGACACCGCCGCAATCGATGATGGCGGCATTGGGCGATTTGCTGAGGAGATTTCCGCGAAGGTGGGCGATCATGCTTCGCCCATTTTAAGGCGCAATGCTTTGCCCAGTTTAGGCGCAATGCTTGAGGAAGCGGCCAGCTAGCCGCGGCGGCGGTACAGGATGGAGAATGGGTAGCCGGGGTTTGGCGGGTAGAGCGCGTGCACCGCACGCAGGCGAAGGGCAAGGGCCGCAGGTGCAAGCAACGGGTACTCGCGCTCGCGCAGGTCGGCGTAGTCGAAATCGAGGAAGAGCGAAAGCAGGTAGATCGCTACAGCATCGGCAAAGGCGGCTTCGAAGAACTCCTTCCGGGCCTTCTCTGGGTCGGCTGCGGCACGATCGATCTGCGGTGTACTTTCGGTGTGGCTGCGTGCGGGTGCGTCAACCGGTGCGCCGAACGCATCGATGCGTGTCTCCCAGGCGTCGATGGAGGTCTCGCCACGAACCTTGGCGGTGGCCTGATCTGCCAGCAGGTCGCCAAAGGTGGCGGGCATACCGGCGACGTCGACCAGGTCGTGCGCGATGTTGATGAAGAATTCGAAAGCCAGCGCAAAGCGGTCGCTGTGCAGTTCCGTGGAGAGGAAGACGTAGTCCGCGCCATGCACCGTTGCATTGCGATGGCAGATGGCTTTGTCCGCCAGCGCCGGCGTTGCCACAGGCGCGACCAGCGTGGTGTCGCCCGTTTGATACGCCGCGTCGATGGTCATGTTGCCGGCCAGCCTTGCGCCGGAAAGTGCAAGCGGCACAAAGACATACGTGCTTCCCTCCAGCACTTTGGCCATCGCCGCGGGAACAGTGCCGATGAGCCGGGCGATAGCCGTCGGGGTAGTGTGCGGCGCTAGCAGGGTGCCAAGCGCGGCGTAGTGAATGCCGTTCGGGCCCGTGCGTTTTTCAGCCTGGCGCGCGGCGTCTTCGGCGGTAAGCAAATCGGTTTGGAGAAGGTCGGGCACGCAAAGCGTATTCTAACTGTAGCGCGCATCAGGCGCACGGCCCTGCCATGACCAAGACCTATTCGATTCAACCGGAGTACACCGGGCCGCGGCTGTTTGGCGCGCCGGTCGGCGATTTTTCCCTTTTTCAGACGGTGTTGGCCTCACTCGCCATCGGCGCCGCGTCCTTCTTCTTCGCAACCTTCCTCGGCATCCTCGGCATGGTGGTGGCGTCTTCGGTGCAGCACCGCATGCTGGACTTTTCCATTGCTTACCGCTGGATTGGACTGCCATTCGGCATTCTGATGCTGGTGCTGGCATCAGCCTCGCTCGGCACCATCCTGGTACGCCGGGTGATCGGCCGGAAGGCATAACGCATGGTTCGCCTTCCATTCGGTTTCGCGGGGCGATAGGGTTTGCCGATGCGTGTTTCGATCGCCCTGTGCACCTTTAACGGTGCCCGCTACCTTTCTGAGCAGCTGGCCAGCTTCGTCACGCAGGAACGCTTGCCGGATGAGGTGGTGGTGTGCGACGACCGGTCAACGGACGCGACGCCAGCCCTGCTGGAGCGCTTCGCGCAGGATGCGCCGTTTGCCGTGCGCCAGGTGCACAACCCGGAAAATCTGGGGTATCGGCGCAATTTTGCTCAGGCCATGGACCTTTGCACGGGCGATCTGATTGCGCTGTCCGACCAGGATGACGTCTGGTATCCGGGCAAGCTTCGCGTGCTGGAGCAGGCGATGGCGGCGAACCCAGCGGCGCAAGGCGCATTTTGCGATGGAGACCTGATCAACGCCACGTCACAGCCGGCAGGGCGCACGCTGTGGCAAAGCTTCGGCTTTGATGCGGCGGCACAGGCGCGGTTCCGCGCTGGCGCCGCGGTCGACGAGTTGATTCGGCGCAACGTGGTCACGGGTATGGCCTTCATGGTGCGCCGCGATGCCCGCCGGTACCTGCGGGATCTGCCCGCAAGCTGGATTCACGATGGCTGGCTTGCGCTGTTGATCGCGCTGGAAGCGGAGTTGCTCGCCTGCCCGGAGAGGCTGGTCGGCTACCGCATTCATGGCGACCAGCAGGTGAGCGCGCCGCCCTCCCACGCGGACAAGCTGCAGGCGCTGCGGAACAGGGGCCTGGGTGCCTATGCCGAGCGTGTGCGCCGGGTGAACCTGGACGAGTACCAGCGCACCGACGCGCAATTTACCGACCTGCTGGCCTATCTTCAGCGCGAACACCTGGGACAAGGTGCCGTCCAGGCCGCCGTGCTCGGCAAACAGCAACACGCTGCAGCGGGAGCGGCCCTGCTGCGCCGTGGCCGCCTTGCACGTCTAGCACCGGTGCTGTCGCGGCCGGGCAGCTATGCGCATTTTTCGCCGAATGGCATGCGCGGCATGGCACGCGACCTGTTGGTGTGATGCGGCTGGAACAGCGCTCAAGTACACTTCGCTAAGCGAAACAGGACCGAGGGGCGAAGCATCCATGAGCCAACATGCGGCAGAAACCGAATTGCTGCAGGGAGGCGTATTCGCCGTTGTCGTCATCTACCGCATGCAGCCGACTGCGTGCCAAAGCCTGCAAACTCTGTTGGCTGCGGTCGCCGCGCTACCGCCAGGCGCTCTTCGACTGCGCATTCTGGTAGCGGACAACACGCCCGGCGGGCAGGCGATTGAGGCACTGCCGCCCGGCGTTGAGTACCGCGCTTACCCGGAAAACCCGGGGCTCGCCCGCCCGTACAACGACGCGCTCGCGTTGGCAGAGGGTGACGGCTACATGTGGATGCTGACACTGGATCAGGACACCAGCCTGCCCGTATCATTCCTGCTGTCGATGGCGATGGCGGCAGCGCAGTATGCAGCCGCGCCGCAGGTGGCCGCCGTCGTGCCACGCATTGTCGATCGGGGTCGGCCCGTGTCGCCTTTCCGCTACCGGGCAGGTTTTTTGCCGATTGTGCCTGCGAACCCCGCTTCCGGCATCTCCGGTCCGCACACGTCTGCCCTCAACTCCGGATCGCTGCTGCGGGTGCAGGCACTGCGGTCGGTGGATGGCTACGACGAGCGGTTTCCGCTGCACAACAGCGATACCCGGCTCTATCAGCGGCTGCATGTCGCCGGCTTGCGGGTTGCCGTCGCAGCCGAGGTCACGGTGCCGCACGAGCTCTCCATCCTCGACCGGGAACACCGCATGTCGCCCGACCGGTACCGCCACATGCTGGAAGATGAATGCGCCTTCTGGGACCGGCACATGGGCACACTTGGCCGAGCGGAACGGCTGGTCCGCCTGGTGGGCCGGTGGTGCAAAGGCATGCTGCACAATGAAGATGCGGCCTTTCAACGGGTGACGCTTGGTGAAATTCGACGACGCCTGGCAACCAGTCGTGTGCGACGCGCCAAGACGCGAGGAGCGGGTCCATCCCGGTAACTGCAAGCCACTGTTTAAAGGGACGAGCAGTCGCCATTGGCGGTAAGATTCAGTCTCCACACCCCTACCTCAGGAAATTGAGTCTCGAGTTCCGGATTGATCTCGCGCGCACGAAAAACAAGATCAGCATCATGAAGCTGCACCTCACCGGCAGCCTTCCGCGTCAGTGGTGCCTGTATAGACATGATCTGTCCGTGCAGGCCACCCTTACCTTTTAAGGCAAGCCGGTCGTAGGTCTGGCCATCGTGCATATAGGGCGCGATGAAGTATCGAATGCGGTGTTCCCCGGCGTACCGACAAAAACCTTCACGGACAACGTCGGAATTATAAGCATAGTCGGCAACTAAACCGTCCGCCGGTAGAAGGCTCATTCCGGAGTAGAGTGCCACGCCGCCCGGTGCATCGAAGATAAATATTCTGCTCTGCGCCGGGAGTATCTGGCGAAGCTTTTCTGCAAGCGCATGCTTCGGCTCGATGTAACCCCGTTGAAAGCTGATCTGGTGCTGCACAAACCGCGTGTATGTGAAGTTAGATTCCAGGCGCAAGATGCCCAATCCTAAAAAGGCAAACATGATTGTGATGGCAGCTGCTGACTCCAGCCATGCCAGCCTTGGAGCGTACCGCAGGCAGGTGTTCACGCACCAGATCAGCGAAAATGCTACCCCGAGATAGCCGGTGGTCAAATACCAGGGGGCGAGTTCACCAAATGTAAGGCTATACGCCATCTGCAGAGCTGTGGCGCAAGCCAGTAAAACACTTGCGGTCTCGAACGGTGTTTTTTTTCGCTTGAACACGAGGACGGTATTCACAAGCAGGCTAAGCAGAACCGGATAGGTGAACGGGGCGAAGCTCCATGCGTGCGCATACGGAAAGGTGCTTTTAATTGCACCGCTGATCGGTAGCAGATGATGGAAGTGCAGCCAGTTCCATCCGAGGTAGGGAAGCACGAAGGCGCTGGCAATGGCACCCTGCAGAAAGACTTCTGGAACCGTGAAATGCTTCTTCCTGCCTACCAAGTTATAGGCAAGGATAACGCCTGCGAAAAAAATGAGGTCAAGCCGGGCGAGCATGGCCATACCAAGCATGGCTCCGGTTGCCAGCTTCTGCAGTCGCGTCGACTGCGACTGATACCAATCGGGCAGCAGGGGAAGCACAACAAGCAGCGTTCCAAGCTGAAGTGTTAAGGAAAGCGTGGTTTCCAGGAGACGCCATATTCCTAACACCATCGCGATAAACAACAGCGGAATGCAGCCAAGCAGGACGCCCCGCATTTTTGCGCGGTTGGTGATGGCCACTAACAGGAGCAGACATGCCAGCAGTAAAAGATCCTGCGTGGTGCCCAGGATCTGGACGAGCGCAGCCGGTGCCGAGGTGATGGACGCAGCGGCAACGCAAACCAGCATCCACAGCGGATGATAGCCGTTCGTCGGCATGATGCCATTGAAGGTGCTGCCCGCCCCGTGAGTGATGTGACGGGCAATCTGTGGGTAGAAGTAACCATCATCCACCACATAGTGGTCCGGCTGGAGGTGGAAGGGAACGGCAAGAAGCACTGTGGCGGCGAGCACCACATAGAATGATGGGGTGCGGAGGACGGATCGCATGACATTCATGATTGTCGTTCGCTTATGCTGGCCGGGGTATTTTCGTGCTGGGCTGCAAGCACTGGCGGCCAGCCGAGGCTGTATACCTTGTCCTGCCAAGCACCACCGGGAGGTTTAGTTGACAAGTTCAGCTTCTGGAGGTCCGCCTCGTGCTCAGCATCATCCGCGGTCTCTGCAAGAGCTTTAATGGTGGCATACGACATCGCAGCCGCGGAGCTGAACAACATGGGATTCAGGAACCCTGCAGCAAGCCAGACGACGAGCAGGACAGTTAGGCATACCTGTTGATCCAGCCGGGGACTCCTACCCCGGGTGTTCTTGAACCAGATGAAACGAAAGTAATAAAGCGTCACGATTCCCATAAAGGAGAGCCCGATCAGGCCTTCCTGACCTGCAAGCGCAAAAAGCTCCACCTCGTACACGTAGGGCAAATCGTTGCTTCGGGTAATGACCGTCGTGTAACTACCGAAGCCGTGCCCGAAAATCGGTGCGTCCATGAAGAACCGTTTCAGCGCTGCAGTTTGCAGGGTTCGCGGCTCATCGGACCCGCCCGCAATGTCAGCGGAAAAGCGTAACTGCGTCAGTGCAAGAAGAAATGGAAAGCTGAGGGAAAGAATGATCCCGACGGTACCGACAAGAATGCCATAGAAACGATCTTTTTTTCCAAAGAGGAAGCCGACAAGAAGAGCAACGACGGTAAAGCCCCAGAGATAACGTGAAAAGCTGAATGCCATCGAAACAATGAGCAAGATAAACATGAGCAGGGCCGAGACAAAACCCACGCGCAGACGCGTGCGATAGCGCAGCAAAATGTAGAGGCATAGGGGAATCAAGCCATCGGCAATGAATTGAATCCTACCGAAAGCCGACTCAAAATCCATACTCATCAATGATGCGCCGGTGTACTGGCTGATGCTAGCGACCGTCTGTGCCACAGAGATGCCGCGCGCGGTGCAGTAGGCCAGCAGAAGTACCTTCAACACGCAGGCCGTCACCTCTGCATGGAGGACCATTTGCAAAAAGCGCACGTGGGCGCGGTCGTCGCCGCTAAAGTACACGGCGGCGAACCATGCGCTAGCAAACATGATCATGATTTCACGGTACTGGGACACGGCCAGCGCCAGGGTGAAGCCATAAACCTGGGAGAGGATGACCCAAAGAGCAAGCGCAGCGGGCAGCAGGAGCAGCAGGCTGAGATGGCGTAAGGTGGTCGCTTGCCGGTGGATGAGGTGGTAAGCCACGGGGAAGAGAAGGAGGAGGAAACAAATGATCTTTACATTGACACCGAGGATGGTGCCGGACGGTAAAAGGATAAGGAGATAGACGTAAACACAGAGAAGTGGCTCCAGAAGTTTGCGCATGAGCGCCGCAGCATCCCAAGTGACAGGCGGTTCAACGCTGGACTGCGGTGTACGCATCATTAATGGGCTCGAGAACTTGCGGCCCGCCAGAGTACCCAGGCCACGCCGAAAACACTCCCAATGAGAAGGCCCAAGGCCATAAGCATTGTGCGGTGCGGTCCAGACTTCTGGTCGGGAACAGTTGCGCGATCCAGCACCTGCAATGGCACATCTTTGGCTTCATCCAGGCGAGCAGCCTCATACTGCTTCGCAATGATGTCGAACAATGCCTCGTGATATTTCACATCGCGCGTACGGCGAATGTAGTCCAGCGCCAGTTCCGGTACCTGTGCTGTTGAGAATGTGCCGTACTGGCCGCCTGCATGCCCGGTTTCAAGCAGGGTCGCCTGGCCCTGCAGGCTGGAGATTTCACGTCGGAGGCGGAGCACATCGGGATTTTGCTCCGTCTCATCACGCAGCAGCGCGGCGACCCGTGTCTGGCGGTCGGTGATCTGCGCCTGCAGGGACGCAAGTGTCTGAATTTCAGAAGCAGTCTGGCCTGCGGGTGCAATGAGTCCGCTCTTTTCCTGCCCCTGCTTGAGAGCGACCTCGGCGTTGGCCAGATCATCGCGCTCTTTTGCCAGACGCTGCTCGTAGAACAGGCGGCGCTGCGAGCTTTCTGAGAGGGCAAGGCCGCTGGACGTTCCCTGAAGTGCATCAAGATAGCCATTTGCGAGGTCGCGCGCGCGCGCCGGGACAGTATCTGTCACGCTGATGGTGACAAGAGGATCCTTTATGCCTACTTCGAATGCACTATGTCCGGCTAAGATTCCTTCCGCATCCGACTCACGCTTCACCTTATATGCGTCTGTCAGTTTAAAGCGCTGCACCATCTCATGAGCGATCGTGCGGCTCTTTAATATGCCAACGTATAAGTCACCCTGGCTTCTCCCACCGAGCAGGCCTGCACCCGCCATCCCGGCAAACTGCCCCATCAGTGCAGCTGCGCTGGAGGAACTGTTGGAACCGGCGGGGATAAAGGAGGCCGACGCGACATAGGTGTTAGGGCTGCGGTAAGCAAAAAATGCGGCGAGCAGCAGACCGACGACGCCGCAGGCGAGAATACGCCCTCTGCCCAGCTTGAGCAGGTGTAGGAGAAGTTGCAGAGAGAGTGGTTGTCCCTCTGGTTCCGGAGGGTGCGAAAGTGGCGGCGTTGCGTCAATCATCCCTATTCTTTATACGCGGTATCACCCGACGCAGGCCGCTGCGCCCATGCCCGCTTGATCGGAGAACGCATGGTTGATTGCAAAGATGGTCAAGAAGAGAGGGCGGATCACCAGAGAACCTCCGCAGGCGGAACGAGGATGTTGACTTCACTGCCATCATCCTCGCTGGTATAGTTGTTTGCTGGAGCATGTAGTACATGAGCAGCGCACGGCACCAATTGTTTCGAGGGATGCAAGTCATCTCTGGTCTCTGTACCAAATCTGGCAGGCTCTGGCACTCGACTTTACCGTTGACCGCGCTCAGTGTGCTAGTACTCGCTGGGCCATCTGCGTTAGCAGCACAGAGCTCCGGCACCTGCTCGGATTCCTTGTTCAGCTCGTTGCCCATCTGCCAGGGTGTCCAGCAGAATAGTGACGCAGCAGCAACGGCGGCCACGTTGGGAAACCAAGGGCAATCCTCCGCACGTTCTCAGCCTCAGGCGGGAAACGCGCCGGTGTACATCGATAATGCCGGTAGCACTGGCCAGCGGCAAACGTCTGAGACCGATCGCAACCGTTTCGTGTTTGAAGCCGATCCCATTACCGATTTGCAGCGGCTGACGCGCACCTCTACCGGAGAACTCGTGCCGGTGTTTGGGCGCGACCTGTTCCAACGTGCACCTTCGACGTTTGCACCTGCGGATGAAATACCAGTTACGGCTGACTACGCCGTCGGGCCGGGTGACGAAGTGCTGGTACGGCTAGTGGGCGGCGAGTCCAATAGCGGGAACAACCGCCTGACGGTTGACAGTTCTGGCAACATCTACTTGCCGCGCGTGGGCACGGTGCATGTGGCGGGCCTACGGGCAAGTGAATTGCAGGACCGCATTACGACGGAAGTCAATCGCATTTTTCGCAACTACACCATCTCTGTAAGCCTGGGCCAGTTGCGCTCAATCCAGGTGTACCTGGTCGGCGAGGCCCGGCGGCCGGGCGCGTACACGATCAGTGGCCTGAGCACACTATTGAACGCACTGTTTGCCTCCGGCGGTCCCAGCGTGCAGGGCTCCATGCGCCACATCCAGGTGCGCCGCGGTGGGCAGACGCTGCCGGAGTTTGACCTGTATGACCTCGTGCTTCGGGGCGACAAGTCGCGGGACCTTCGGCTGGAGACCGGCGATACCATCTTCATCCCGCCCGTGGGACCGCAGGTGGCATTGGCCGGCAGTGTGCGCCGCCCCGCCATTTACGAGTTGAAGGGTGAAACCACGCTGGACGACGTGCTGAAGCTGGCAGGCGGGTTCTCCGCAACCGGCGCGCCGGGCCAGATCAGCCTAGAGCGCATCGACACTGACCTGCGACGGAAGGCAACCACCGTAACCCTGGACACTGCGGGCCGAGGCATGGATCTGCGCGATGGCGATGTGCTGTATGCCGGTCACATCTCGCCGGCGTATGAGCAATCCGTGACGATTCGCGGCAACCTTGCTAATCCCGGCCGCTTTGCGTGGAAGCCGGGCATGCGGCTCAGTGACATTCTTCCGGATCGCCGGTCCTTGCTCACCAATAATTACTGGCGCGAACGCAATCGGCTGGGCGTGCCAGTGCCTCTGTTTCAACCGATGGACGACCGGACGTTTGTGTCGCAGGGTGCCCCATTCAACAACAATCAGGGGGCCTATGGCAACAACAGCCAGGAATTCGGCAATCAGGGCAACAGCCAGTCGAGCAACCAAAGCAACGACCAGTCGCGCGCCGCGCTGCAGGCAAGCCGTGGCGTGCTGAGTGGGCAGGTCTCCTCGCAGGATGCGCTGTCTTCCGTGCTGCCGCCGGATGCGGACAGCGCGGACCAGAATGCGGGCCTGGCGGTAGGCGGCGTGGTGTCCACCACCGATGCCGCTGCGGATCGCTCCACGCGGGCCAACGCCTCGCAAGGCGGCACGCAAGGAACGCAGACTCGCCCGGCCACAACAAACAGCGTGCGCATTCCCGCTCCGGAGATCGATTGGTCGTATGCCGTGATTGAACGGCTCGACCCGCAGACGCTGAAAAGCACGCTGGTGCCGTTTAACCTGGGCCGCCTGGTGCAGGATCACGATCCCGCCCAGAACCTGGAACTGCAGCCCGGCGACATCGTCACCATCCTTTCGCAGCGGGATATCCTTGTGCCGCAGCGTGAGCAGACCAAGTTTGTGCGGCTCGAGGGTGAATTCGCGGGGGCAGGCGTCTACAGCGTCGGACCAAACGAAACTTTAGACCAGTTGGTACGCCGCGCAGGCGGCTTCACGCCGCAGTCGTACCTGTACGGCAGCACCTTTCAACGGGAGTCCGCGCGCGTGTTTCAGCAGCAGCGGCTCAATGAATACATTTCACAACTATCGGCCGACATGCAGCGCGAGTCCGCGGTTCGCGCGGCGTCTTCGGCGACTGGCCTCACCAGCTCAACGGAGCTGACGGAAGAACGCAATCGGATCGAACAGCTGCGGCAGTTACGCGCAACCGGTCGGGTCGTGTTGGAGTTTCGACCGGAAAGCATGGGTACGGAGTCCGTTCCAAGCATTCCGCTAGAAAATGGTGACGTGTTTCGCGTGCCCTCACGGCCAAACACCATCAGCGTAATCGGCGCGGTGTATGGGCAAAACGTGTTCCTGTACAACTCCAGCCGCCACCTGGAGGATTATCTGGCGCTCGCCGGCAAGCCGAACCGCGTTGCCGATAAGAGCCATGCCTTCATCATCCGCGCCGATGGCTCCGTGTACAGCCGCGAGCTCGCCAAGGGTGTCTTTTCCAACCACTTTGACGATTCCAAAATCTACCCGGGTGACTCCATCGTTATTCCGGAAAAGCTGATCAAGCCGACCGTCCTGCGGCAGCTGACCGACTACTCACAGATTCTGTCGTCCTTCGGCCTGGCAGCAGCGGCCATCAACGTCGTACGCTAACGTGGCTGAGGCCGCATGAGGGTGAGTGCCGTGCGGGCTTACCCTTCATGCGCCAGGTCGCGCAAGAGGCTGAGTGCGCCCTTTTCATAGCGGGTGTAGCCTGCGATGTTCGCAAGTGCCGGCAAGAAGCGCCGGTGCCGCGGCTGTGTAAGCAGCGTAGCGCGGGCCTGCTGAAAGCGTACCCGGTGTGCCACCTCGACCTGTGCGGAAGGATCGACTGCGGCACCCTGGGCAGACAGGGCCGCCAGATGGTCCGCCATGCACTGGAAGCGGTGTGCCAATTTCCAATGAAACTGCAGCGCAGCGTCACGCCGGGTGTGCAGGTGCGTGGCTAGTGGCACCACGGTGGCGCCCACCTGTTGGGCTGCGTGCAACCTGTAGGTGATGAGTGGTTCCGGCAAAGCCTGCAGCTGCGACAGGCTCGCCAGCACCAAGGCAAGCCATCCATCATGAACCCACTCCGCCGCCACCGGTAGCAGCTGGGCCACATAGCGAGCGCGGAAGACAAAGGTCGCGCCGGTGACGGTGTCGCGCCGTACCAGGTAACGCGCGCCGGCCCGGCGAAACTCCGCCTGCGCCGCAGCGTCGAACTTCACCCGGCTCCACAGATCGCCGGGCACGGGCACCCCCTGTTCATCCATCAGGCGCGCGTTGGAAAACACACCGGCAACGCGGGCATCTGCCTCGAGCGCGCGCACGCTGGTCGCCAGCTTTTGCGGCATCCAGCGGTCGTCCTGATCGCATAGCGCAATCGCTTCCCCCGTACATCGCTCGATGGCCTGGGCGAAGTTTTTCGACGATCCCAGGTTCGTCGTATTTCGAAACCAGCGCACGGGAAACGTCGCCGACTGGCGAAACGCCTCGATGATGGCAGCCGTGCCGTCGGTCGATCCGTCATCGCAGACGACCAGTTCGGCGGGGGGATGCGTCTGCACACGAATGGACTCCAGTTGTTCCTGAAGGAAGCGTTCGCCGTTGTACGTGCACATCGCCACCGAAACCTTCATGATCCTGCTCCCACGCACAGCTGCCAAAGCGATGCCAGCTTCCATTTTCGCACCGGCGATGGCTGGTAAGTGCGAAGGACGTGTGGGATGCTTGGAGCATGGCACCCCGCGGCAGCAGACCTGGACAGGCGAACGGGACGGTTCACCTCTGGCCCGACCAGATTCAGCGAGGATCCCCAGCGTGACCGCGTTAAGGCAGAGCCTGCGTGCGCGGCTGGATCGATACCGCCCACATTGGTCTGCATGGCGATATCGCTTCACGCGCGACGCTTTGGCCTATACGGTACAAACGCTGCAGCCGCTGCCCGTGCATCCACCCGCCAGCGCCACCCGCCTTGTCTTGTTCGCGCATTATGACGCCAAAGACGAGGTGGACGAGTATGTTCGCGTCTACCTGGAGAGTTTGCACGCGTGCGGCTGCGCGATCATTTTCGTCTCTGGATCGCCTCACCTGCAGGCTGCCGCTGCGGAGACCATCAAGCCGTATTGCGCGGGAATCTTTACTCAGCACACGCGTTCACTCGATTTCGGCTCGTGGAATCTGGCATGGCAACAAATGCTCCGCCGTGGCTGGAAGCTGGAAGATTTCCAGCAATTCATTCTAGCGAACGACAGCGTCTATGGCCCGCTGTTCCCGCTTCAGGAAATGCTCGACACGTTTACTGGCGCAGACATGTACGGGATGACGGAAAGCAATGAGCGCGGCAATCACCTGCAATCGTTTTTTCTGGTGTGGGATATCCGCGCGAAGACTACAAAGTTTCTGCGCGACTTCTGGCGCAGCTTCCGTTACGTCGTTCAAAAGCAGAAGCTGATCGACCGATACGAGACAGGCATCTCAAGGCGCGCGCGCAAGAAGGGGTTGCGCCTGAAGGCGTATGCGCCCGATGTGGACGTCCGCGCGGCGTTCGAGCGACGGCGCGGCACTCACGAGCATGCGGGCCGCATCGTTGCGGGCGAGCCCGCCAACAACACGCTGCTGCTGTGGGACGTGCTGCTGGAAGACTTTCGCTGCCCTCTGCTGAAGACAGACCTGCCGCGAAACAACCGGTACGGCTCCCAAAAGATGCTGCGCCTGGCCGAGGAGTTGCGGCAGTGGACCGCGTACGATCCCGCGCTGATCGAAAACAATCTGCGGCGGCTCGGGCTGAAGACGCCCGGCAAGAGCTAACGCGGCGCTTTCTATGCGGTGCCGCGCACACGCTGTACCAGCCGCACAAAGCCTTGCGGCAGCAATACATGTGCCACTGCCCGCACCCAGTGCGATATCCCATACCAACTACCGAACTGCGGCAGATGCTGCAGGTATTTGCGCAGGATGGTCGAGCGGCTCTTATCTTTGGCGCCATGTGGCAGCGACAAAACAATCCGCAGGTTGAGTCGCTGCACGGCCTGCTCGATCTGCTGCTGCAGTGTGGGCGTCAGGCGATTTGCAGCAGCGAGGGAGCGCAGGGCTAGGTCGGCGGCGCGGGAGTTTTCTGCCTGCCATGTCGTGATAGACGTGGCACCGGTGAGGCTGGCGTGAACGCGGTAGTTGACCAGGTGCTCGTCGACGAAGCATGCCCGGCCATGACGACAGACCGCCTCAATCCACAGGGCAGCATCGGTGATGACCAGGAAGTCGGCAGAATAACCCGCACCCATGTCGGTGCGGCGGAACAGAATGGAGCAGGGCCAGGTGTCGCGCTTACTGCTGAAGAAGGCGAGGATGAGGTCGGGGGCTTCTTCCTTGGGAGGCGACGGTATGCCTTGCCGCACGATTTCGCCATCAGCATCGATCACGCAGCCCCCGCCATAGACAAAGCCAGTGCGTTCCGGACTTGGACCGGCTTCAAACGCCTCGACCATCGCCTCCACCGCACGGGGCTCCAGCAGGTCATCGTCAGACAACAAAAGAAAGTAATCCCCGGTCGCACCATCCACGCAGCTGTTCCAGTTCTGGACCATCGATAAATCCTGCGTTTGGCTAAGGATACGCACGCGTGGATCCGTGATCGTTGCGAGATAGTCGGCGGTGCCGTCAGTGCAACGATTGTCGGAGACGATGATCTCGATGTCGCACAGCGTCTGCCGCAATGCGCTTTCCAACGCCAGACGCAGGTAGCCAACGCGGTTGCGTGTGGGAATAGCAATGGTCACTTTGGGCATATCTTTACCGCCATCTTCATTGCGCTGAACAGGTCATGCGGCTTTCGCGAAGCCTGGAAGACGCAGCCGCGCCAGGAGAAATGCACGATCGGTCGGGCGCAGAACGGCGGCGTACACCACCAGGCCGCCCGCCACGAGGATGAAAAGGCAGCCCACGATGAGCGCGCCCAGGTCTGGCAGGTGGCGCGTGAGCAGGCGCGCACCCGCACCGGCAGCGAGCGTAATGGCGAGCAACAGCAGGATAGGCGCGACGACGCTGCTGAAGTGCTCGCGCCAGGGAATATCGAACTGGCGCAGCACATAGAACGGAACGTACCAGTTGTTCGTCATGATCTGCGCGAGCAGCGTTCCGAGCGCGACGCCCAGCACGCCCAGCCGGTGCGCCAGCACGATGGAGAAGCCGATGTTGAGCACGCCTGCAACAATTGCCGGGGTAACGAAGACGATTTTTCCCGTCGCCATGGTGGCCGTCGCCATCGCGAGGTGGTGCGCTTCCAGCAGCATCATCGCCAGCAAAGTCCAGACCACGCCGAAGCCGATGAAGTGATTCGGACCGAGCCACAGGGCGACGGCACGGTCGGCAAAACATGCAAGACAGGCACCCAGCAGCACCAGGATACTCAGGCTTACGCGTTGGTTCTGCTGGAGAAGACGGCGGATTAATCCCAGCTCGTTCTGCGCGAATGCCTGCGACATGAACGGTGACGTGGTGACCACAAGCATCATGGACAAGGACATGAAGGTGGTGACGATTTTTGCAACGGCCTGGTAATTCGGGATGATCGCGGGCCCGAGCGTGGAGGCGATGACGAGGTTGTCCGTCTGCAGGATGAGCACACCGCCAAGCACGGTCGCGGCGTACTTGAGCCCTGGGCCGAACATGCCGCGGAGAATGCCGTAGTCCACCTTGCCCGAGTCCGGGCCGCCGGCCGTGCGCTGCCGCAGCAGCACGTACGCCGCCGCAATGGTGCATGCGGACTGTAGCACCGAGGCATACGCCATCCCCGTGATGCCCCAGCCAAACACAACCGCACCCACGGTCAGCGCAAACCCGAGCGCGAGGCCGATCGTTTGCAACATGCGTACGGCGAACACCCTGCCCATGCCGTACAGCCCGGCGAACCATCCTTGGCCGATCAGGTTCAGCGAGGCGGACGCGAAGAACACCGTCCACGCCCAGCGCAGATCGCCGTGCAGCACTGCGGGCGTCACGGTTTTAAGATAGACCCAGCCGGCAAGCGCGCCCAGCGGATACACCCCGGCGGCGAGCAGCAAAACGACCCGCGTGCATGAACGAATGAGGTTCCGCAGGTGTCGCGCGCGCTCGGTTTCAGACAGGTCCTGCCGGCCGACGGCGAAGCTGACTTCGCGGCCCAGCGTCTGCGTGAGGCCGAGGTCGAGGAAGCTGACGTACGCGCCGAAGTTCGCAAAAATCAGCCACACGCCCACCAACGTTTGCGGCAGATAGTGCAGCAGAATGCGCAGTTGCAGAAAGGAAACGGCAATGCTCACGACGCTCATGAGAAGCCCGCCCACAAACCCACTGACGATGCTTCGCTTCACACTCACGCCTGCAACTCCATGCCGTCCATTTTATCGGCAGCAACGCCGGGCGGCGAAAAGAGGCCTCCATGCCGGCAGGATCTGCACGGTCAGGGAAGCCTCTTTTCAAACGAGAAGCCGACGGGACGGCATTGCCCATGCGTCTAGTACGAGTCGTTGTTACTGCCGCTATCGTCGCCGCTGTCGAAGCTGGAGGAGTCGTCGTTGCTATCGGTGAAGCCGTTGCCGGAGTCGTCGCCGTCATTCCCACCGAAGAAGCCTTGGCTCTCGCCGCGCCGGTCTTCAATATCGTCGCTCAGGCCTGGGCCGGCACCGTCCGCTGCCTGCAGGCGGTCGCCGAAGCTGTCCCCGTTGGTATCGGTATCGCCGAAGCTGCGACCACTGTCGCCGTCGAAGCCGCCGAGTGCGCGGTCGGAGCCGTAGCCGGCCTCATGGCCGAAACCACGCATGAGGCCTTCGATTCCCTGCACGGCCATGGTTCCCATGGCAACGCCGGCCGCGGTCTGCATGGCACCTTGCAAAAAGCCACCGCCGCCGAAGGCGCCGGCCTGCTGCGGCGCGCCATAGCCCTGCGGCGGATAGCCTTGCGGCGGGATGGACTGCGGCGTGTTGTAGACCGGTGCGCCATAGCCCACCTGCGCAGGTGCCTGTTGTGGCGGTGCCTGCTGCGACGAGCCAAAGATCTTCTCCAGAAAGCCGGGGTGGTTGCCGGCGTTCTGCTGCGCCTGTGCCAGTTGCTGGTTCGCCGCCTCAAGCTTCGCTGTCGCTTGCTCCAGCGCGTAGCCCTGCACCAACACCGTCTGGCACAGGATGTAGAGCGCATCGGGATTGCGGCCGAGCGCATTCTGGATGCGGCCCTCGGCCTCGTTGTCCTTGCCGGCGAGCTGGGTGGACTGCACCCGGTGGATGAGGTCGTCGAGCATCTGCTGTTCCTGCGGGGTCATGCGGTACTCCTTGGCGCGAACCTGCCGCGCACGTTCCGCTGGTATGGACGCAGATGCGGGCGAAGGGTTGCTATGCCGGATAGGCGAGAAGCGCACCCCAGTTAAGGCCGGTGCCGAACGCGCTGAAGATGACCGGGCTGGCCGGTTGCGGCGTTGCGGCGTGCCACTCATCCAACGCCAGCAGCAGTGATGCCGATGAAGTGTTGCCGTAGTGCTGGATGTTGGTAAAGACGCGGTCGGCTGGGACCTTCAACGACGTAGCGACCTTCATCAGCAGGTTGAGATTGGCCTGGTGCAGCAGAAAGTGCTGCACGTCCGCGGGTGCCAGATTGTTGCGGCCGAGCACTTCAAGGATGCAGGCGGGCAGCTTGCGCGAGGCGCGCAGAATGACCGAGCCGCCGTCCATGTGCAGGCCGTCCGGCTCCAGGGTGAGAATGTCGGCACCGGTTCCGTCGGTGAACAGCGCCGCGTCGTGCAAGCGCAGGAAACCCCGGGTGGGCGAGACGAGCGCGGCGGCTGCGGCATCGCCGAACAGGATGGCGGTATTGCGGCCGCTGGGCGTGAGATGAATGCGACGGCTCATGATTTCCACGCCCACGACGAGGATGTTGCCCGCCGTAGGGGCGAGGCGCATGGCGAGCGAGAGAGCGATGAGCGAACCGGCGCTGCCGACAGGCAGGTCCAGTGCCGGGGTGGCGGTGAGGCCCAGGCGCGCGGCGACGGCGGAGGCCGGACCCGGGCAGAATCGCTCCGGCGATCCGCTACTGACGAGGATCATACCGAGGTCGGCGGCTTGAACGCCGGCATTCTCAAGGCAGAGTTCGGCGGCAGTCACGGCCAGATCGACGACGGTCTGCCCGGGTGCCGCGTAGCGTCTCTCTCGGATGCCGCAGACCTGCTCGATCCACGCGGCGGATTCACCCACCAGCGGGGCAAGTTCGTCGTTGGTAACGACGCGGTCAGGCACGGCAGAGCCGGTGGCGCGCAGGAAGGCCATCGCGCGGTTACTTGCCTTTCGCTTCCAGGTAGCTGTCTACTTTGTCGATGGTGTCGAACTTGCGCGCGGAGAGATCGCTGTCGGGGATCGTAACCCCGAACTCGACCTCAAGGCCGCTGACAAAGTCGGGCAGGGCGAAGCTGTCGAGCAGTCCGGAGCCGAAGAGGGATTCGTCGTCGTCGGGAGTGATGGGCTTGCCGGCGGTTGCCTGCAGCACTTTCAAAATGCCTGGTTTGTTGTCCATGGGGAGTGGGTGCCTTTCAACGTCGTGACACATATAGATGCAGGTGGCGCACCTGTCGCAAACGCAAGGTCTATGGCCGCGCGTAGGTGCTGTAGGCGCGAAGCAGGTCGGCGACCAGGGCGTCGGCGAGCGAGCGATAGCCGGTGCCGGTGAAGTGGGTGTGGTCGGGTTGCGCGTAGCCGGCGGCGACCCAGCGGTTCATGGCACCGAGGCCGCCCTGGCGCGCCTGCCAATCCCAGAAGGCGCAGTCATGCGTGCTGCAGACTTCGCGCTGCGCATTGATAATGCGCGCCGTACCGCTGTACGGCGCGTAAAAGCGGTGGGCAATGCGGCGCGCGCGGCGGCCCCTGCCGGTCACGGTATAGGTGGTCGAGCCCAGCGACCGGTCTGCCGGCCCGACGACCAGGATGGACGCGATGGGTGACGTGCGGTGCAGCATGTCGATCAGTCGGGCAAACGTGGCACGGTACTCTTCGCCGGGCCAGCGGGCCGCTGCCTCGTTGGTACCGTACGCCAGCACGATGAGGTCGGGGTTGGCGGCGGCGAGGTACGCGCGGAAGATCCCCTGGTTCCAGCGCAGCAGCAGTGGAGCTTCCGCACCGTTGATGCCGATGGATTCCCACGTGATGCCGGGCTGCAGCGCAACCGTGCCAAGCAGGCGCACTGGGCCGCCGCCCTGTGTGGTGAGGGTAAAGTGATGGCTGCCGGCGGCGCAGTCGTAGCGCAGGGTTCCGGCTGCGGACGTGGAGGATACGGGGGCCTCGACCGCCTCCCGAACACCGGTGGGTGTACTTTGCGGTGCAGGTGCATTGTCACCTTGTGAAGCGGTTGCACTGGTTGCTGCCGGGCCGGTCGCGGTGTACCCGAAGCGCGCAGTGCGCGAGGCGCGGGCACTGTAGGTGCTGTCTGTATTGGTGGGCGCGCTTGCGGGCAGGCTGCTCGCCGGCACGGAGCTAGACTGCGACGGGTAGGCATCGGTGCTGCCGGTGGCCCTGTTTGCCTCTGGATCCGCAGTGGCGATAGCAGCTGCGGTGCTCACAGTTTGCACGGCTGCACCGTTGTCGGAGAACTGGAAGCTGCCGCCGCCAGGCTGCCGCAGGTACTGCACCTGTAGCGTGAGGCAGGGTGCGTCGAGCGACACGGTGTCGCCGGGTCGACTGCTCTGAATGGCAACTCCCCCCAGACCGAGTTCTGCATCGCCCAACTGGGTGAAGTGGGTGCCGAGCGTTTGCCACGATCCGCTCTGCCCGCGGCCGGAGCCGAGAATGCGGTAGCCGGCGAAGGGATGGCCGGCGTAGCTGAAGCCGACGCCGCCGTCACCAAATCGCGCCTGCATGCGTGCGCGTGCCTCCCCGGTAAACATGTCGGCGGCGGTGTGGGAGTCGCCAAACTGGAGGACACGCACGGTGCCGCTGCCGGGTTCGAGCTCACGTCGGCGCAGCGCCTGGAAAAAATGCCGCAGTGCCGAGGGAAACTGCAGGGCAGTACCGCCGCGTGCGAGCTGCTGGCCGACCGTGTGCACGGCGCCCTCGTCGATAAGAGTGAGCTCGGCGTTTGCATCCTGCGGCAGAGGGTTTACGACGGCCGGTTCCTGCTCTGACGTAAGTGGCTGAGGTGTCGTGCTGTTCGACGGGAACTGTGCCGATGTGAATGGAACCGCGACGCCGGAGTGAGACGTCGGCAGAGGTGTATGCAAGCTAAGAGGAGCCGCGTAGGTATTGGTGCTGCCCGCACGGCGACCGTGGCCGGAGCGCGCTGCTGCGCCTGAAGACCGGGACCGGTGATTCGAAGCCGAAGGCCGGGCGTGGGATGCGGTCGGATGCCGGCCGGCGCTGGCCGCGTGGTGTGCCGTTGGTGTGTGCGCGTGGGGCGTCAGCCGTTTGCTCGCAGGGCGACCCGCAAGAGACGGAACGGCCAGAAGCGGCGCGAAGATGGCAGCAAGCCAGAGCGGTAGATATGTCGAGCGCAGCGGCCTTGCCTCCCTGAACAGGTTAGACGACCCGGAGGGCGAAGGTGATCTATGAGGGGAAGGGATGGCGAAAAGTTACGAACGGGGATAGCTGAGGTAATCAAACGAATGCACCTGGTTGCATCTTCCGTGTTGCGCAACCGGTTGTTTGCTGGGCCGAACGGAAAGGTGTGGTCTTCGTCGGGTGTGCGCCTTTGAGGAAAACTTTTGCGTCACAAAGTGCTCGCGCTAGGCGAATATAAGGCGAATACATGATGCGTCAGATTTATTTCGAATGACTATCGTGTACGTGCTTAAGGTGTTGTATTTGTGAGAGATAGCCACAAAGATGGGCCGCGATTTTGACTTGACTTCGGTTTGAGGGGCCGATAGAGTCGGGCAACTTCTTCACCAGAGGGGTCGGCGAGGGTGGTTGATGGGTACGAAGCGAAGACCGGGCGAACGGCAGGATGGTTCGGCTGGAAGGCGCAGGTTACCGATGGACCGGAGCCGGCTACACGATCACGGATGACGCCGACGGGCACACAGGAGAGGCCTTGAGAGCCTTCGCCACGGAAGCGGTCCACAGCAACCGGAAGCCGCAACACACCGACAATGCAGTGCGGCAGGCCGGGAGAAGCATTGGAGCAACACGTGAAGTATTTGCGACGGGAGTTGAAGTATGCGAGGGGTGCGGGGGTTTGTGGGTCCGCACGGGAGCTGAAGCCGGCGTGTACTGCAGAACGTGCAGTGCGTTGGTGGCCGATCTGCCAGGCCGACGGCGACGGAGCCCGGGACGCCCTTGCAAGATTCACAACGCGGGGGGAACACGCCTGCAGGTGGTGACGGCAGCTGCAACGGGAGAGCAGCTGCGGGAGCCGCGGGGAAGGTGCAGGAGGGTGGACGCAGAGGAGCAAAGCATGGAGGACACGGCAGTGGAGCGGCGCGCAGGCATGGCGCTGGTTGCTCTGCCGACGAATCCTGGAGCTGCCCCGATCGCTGGGAATGCCGTTCGGGAGGACGGCGTGGCCGGAACGATGGACGGGGTCATGGCATCGGAAGGCGATGCCGTGGTGACGATGCGGAAGCCTGCCGGCAGCGTTGTGTTGGCGGAAAAGACGGTTGCAGTAGCCATGGTTGGAGGTGTGCGTTGAAACTGATCCAGATGCCAAGCAGGAATGGGATTGTGTCGTCGGGTGTTCTGCCGCAGGTGTTTGCGACAGACGGAAACCTGGCGGTAGCGGTGGCGACGATGCAGGCGGAGGGCATGCCCGCGACCATGCCGACCGAAACGCTGCGGCCCGGATTGCGCGTGGTGATTACGCCCGAGACGGCGTTTTACCGCAAGTACACCGAGGCGATGCTGCAGCGGTACAGCGTGATGAAACTGCAGAAGGGGCGTGTGCCTTCGCTGCTGGGCCGCGAGTTGTTTCGCGGCAAGGTGACGAGCTACAAGGTGCACGGGTTCGACGATGTGGTGATCTTTGTGCACGACGTGGAGCAGTGCCTGCGGCTGCTGGATGCGGAGCAGCAGAAGGTGGTGCACCGGATTGCAGTGCAGGAGTACACCTTTGGCGAGGCCGCGGCGATGCTGCGGTGGAGCCTGCGGTCGACGCGACGGCGGTACAACGAGGCAATCGACGAGCTGACGGCGATCTTCCAGAAACGGGGGCTGATGGACAAGACGCCGGGGTTGAAGATGCCGGTGCGCTGCCTTGATCCGGAAGATGGGGAGGTTGCGGTGGAGTATGTGATAGCGCAGCAGGAACAAGTGCAGCAAGTCAGGGAGTCAGCAAGTTAGCAAAAGCAAGCGTAATAAGAGCGACGAGTGGGAGGCCTTTCAGGGTCTCCCACTCTTGTTTAAACGCATCATGTTTCGCGTTGGGTCTAAGCCACGCGTGCGCAACGTGAGTATGCGGCTAAGTCGCGGTAGCTTTCAAAAACCATTTCCATAATTTTCGGTGTCAAGGGGCCTGCGGCTGGAATCCTCCTTCATGTTACTCATTCTATTGGATTTACGCGCCAAAAATAGTTGGCACTGTATTTATGGGTGGTTTGGTATTCTGAATAGGCGAGATGAAGGCGGCAAGCGGCGCTGGGAGTCTTGGGAAGATCGGTGATGCGAGCGGGAGACTCTGACGAGTCTCCCGTTTTGCGTTGGTGGCCGATGCGGTGAGGTGAGCCGTGGAGTCGGCAAACGCGGTGGTGGCCGCGGTTGACGGTTCGGTTCTGGTGATGGGTGTGGCCGGGTCCTTTCGGGGACTCGGCTTTTTTGTGCCCGCGTGGTGTGCCGGGAGGCGAGCCGGGGACGGCTGCTGCTTGCGAACGAAGTTTTGAGGTTGAGAGGAGATGCGCTTGAGGGCGAGAGACAGGTTGCGATGGGGATGGATGCGCACGGTCGTTGCGGCGCGGATGGCCGGTACGGTGCGGCGTGCGCTGGTGGTGGTGTGGAGCGCGTCGGGACCGCTGATGGGGACGATGGCGGCGTGCACGGGCATGGTGCTGGGGACGGCACTTTCCAGTTCGGTGGTGCTGCACAGAGCGCGGCGACCACGACGATTACGGATACGGTGCAGTATGCGAATGGCGCGCCGGCGCAGGGAACGGTGCTGCTGAGCTGGCCGGGATTTGTGACGGCGAGCGGTGTAAGTGTGCAGAAGGGCACGACGAGCGTGACGCTGGGTGCGAACGGCGCGCTGAGTGTGCAATTGGCGCCCAATGGTGGAGCGTCCCCGATCGGCACGTTTTACACGGCGGTGTACCACCTGAACGATGGCTCGATTTCGCAGGAGTACTGGTCGGTGCCGGTAAGCGGTGTGCCGGTGTCGCTGGCGAAGGTACGGACGACGGTGCTGCCGAGCACGGTGGCGCAGCAGACGGTGAGCAAGCAGTATGTGGACCAGGCGATTGCACGGGCGGCGCTGACAGGCGTGGCGTCAGCCGATGCTTCACCCTATGTGGTGAAGACGGGCGACACGATGACCGGGCCGCTGCAATTGCCGGGTGACCCGACGACGGCGTTGCAAGCGGCGGACAAGAACTATGTGGACGCGAATGTGACGGCAGTGCAGGCGGGCCTGGATCAAAAGGTGAGCAAGGTGCCGACGGCGACGCAAGTGGTGGTGCAACCGCCGAGCACGGAGCTGCGGACCAATCGGCTGAACGGCGTGCTGTATGGCACACCGTTCATTTCCCAGAACGGCAGTGACGGCATTGCCAATGCGTTGCTGCAGCCGGAGTGTGCGAAGAACTGCGAGATTCGGCTGGAGCCGGATTACGCGGGCATCGACCTGCTGACACCGACGCAGGTGGGTGCGTACACGGTGGATGAGCGTGGCGGGCAGATTCGCGAGACGTTTTCAAGCCCGGTGAATCCGCGGATTCCTGCCGATGACGTGGCACACAGCATTACGCTGACGGCGACGGAGGATGCGGCGAACCTGGCGACGAACTTCGGAAGCGGCAACCTGGGGTCGATCGGCATGCGGATCCGGCAGACGGGATACCGCGGCGGCAACAATATCTACCCGGAGAACATTACGTCGACGCCGCCGTACTTTAAAAGCACGTACAGCGCGACGGACACGAACGCGGTGAACTACGCGCCGGGCCAGCACGTGATGGATACGCACACGACGCGGTGCTTTGGCGTGGGCGACTGCCTGTTTGGCAGCCAGTACATGGTGGCGAGCGGCGGGTTTCGGGACAGCGCGGACGAGGGTGCGCACCCGTTCGACCTGCAGCTGACGGAAGATCCGACGCTGTTTACGGGCATTTGCGCGACGGGATGCACGACAGGGTCGCAGCAGGTGAGCCTGACGCTGTATTCCGGTAGCGGAACCCAGGGAGATGGGCGTTTCCTGGTGGACCGGCAGGCGGGCAAGGCGCTGTCGACCGGGACGCTGGTGGGTGGCAATGCGGCTGGGTTTCCGGCGGCGACGGCGCTGTTTACCGGGACGAGCTTTCCGGTGAGCACGATGTTTACGACGGCCGCGGCGGCGCTGCCGCAGGCGACGAACATGGCGCCGGGAACAGTGGTGCTGCCAATCCAGACGAGCGGCGTGATTGCCGGGTTTGGCACAAATACCGCGGTGGCACCGGCGACGACGGGCATTGCATGCGTGACGGACGCGGTGAACGGCAACACGACGACGCCTGAGAACTACGAAATGGCGCCGTACACGGTGACGGATGGAACGCACCTGCGGCTGACGCTGTTGAAGCCGCACGCGACGGGCGCGACGGTGGCGATTGGCGGTTTGTGCGGGTACGGCGTGGAGCAGACGGTGGACAGCCAGGGTGGATTCCGGCAGATCTTTCCGGTGGTGGCTTCGCCCAATGCGACGACGCTGTATGTGGCTTCGGGCGTGTCGAGCCTGCTGGGGCAGAGTGGGACGACGAGTGGTTATTTGAATTCGTCTTACCCGATTTCGACCATGGTGCGGAATAACAACGTGGTGACGGTAACGGTGGCGAACTATACGCCGCTGGACCTAACCGGATTGACGGCGACGATCGCCGGCGCGGCGGATGCGAGTTTTAACGGCGCGTTTGCGGTGACGAGTGTGGCACAGTCGCAATTTACGTTTGCGCAGACCGGGGCGAATGCTTCGACGACCGGTGGGACGCTGGCAGTAGTTACCGGCGGGTTTGCGATTTCGCCGATGGCGGAAGTGCTGGATGTGTTCGACGATACGACGAATACAGTAAGTGGCAAGCTGAAGCTGGCACCGAATACTGTGCCGTTTGCGCAGGGTGACTTACTGGAAGAGCCGCATTACTTTCAGCAGAAGATTGCGGCGGATATTGAGTACATTACGCAGTACACGCCACGGCCGCAGACGCAGCAGCAGGCGGGTATTTATTACCAGGGAAACAATGGACCGGGGTTGCGTGGTTGGGTGATCAATAACACGACGCCGGCTTCGACTTACCTGGGTAATGGCGGAACGCATGCGCCGCCGGACTTCTCGTTTCAGACGCAGGGTATCTGGAATACGAGTTACGACATGCAGGCGGGTGAGACGACGGCGCTGCGGGTGCACTGCAACAGCAAGGGATGCGGGCGGTGGAACAGCACGTACAACCTGCTGGCGATGGATACGCTGGCGCCGGGATTTGACTCGATCAAGTTCTCGCCGCAGAGCAGCACGCTGGCGTTTTTGCTGGGTGGGACGCAGTACACGATGAACAGCCAGGCGATGACGGTGGGGACGTTGAACGTGACGAACCTGAATGCGGCGCATATCAATGGGTCGACGAGCAGCGGCGGCACAACGACGACGTCCGCAGCGACGAGCAGTGCGCAGGGTGTGGTGCAGCTTGGGCCGGCGGCGACGAGCGCGGTGCTGGCGAATGTGGCGACGAGCGGCAGTTATGCGGACCTGGCGAATGTGCCGACGGTGCCGACGGCTACGTCGCAGTTGACCAACGATGCCGGGTTTGTTACTTCGGCGGGTGCGGCGAGTGCGGCTCCGGTGAAATCGGTGGCTGGGCGGACGGGTGCAATTACTTTGGCTGCCGCGGATGTGAGTGGGTTGGCGGCGAGTGCGACGGTGGACACGACGAATGCGGCGAACCTGTCGAGCGGCGTGTTGAGCGCGGCGCGGTTGCCGGCGAGCGTGGGTTCGTGCTCGTCGACGGTGGCTTATAGTGCGTCGCCGACGTTTGCGGTGGGATGTGCGAATGCGACGATTCACTTTGCGCTGAGCGGCAATGTGACGGGCATGAGCTTTAGCGGGCTGAGCGCAGGACAGCGGCTGTACCTGGTGTTCCAGGTGAGCGGCGCGGGCGGATATACCGTGCAATGGCCGGGTGCGGTGCATGGCGGGTTTGCGACGAGCGCGACGGCTGGCAGCGCGATGTATGCGCAGAGCGGCAAGTACTTTGTGCAGGAACTTGTGGTGGATACGGACGGCGTGACGCTGTTGACGCCGGGGGCGGTGAACCAGTGAGGAATCGATTGACGACAGGGGTGAAGTGGGCAGCGATTGGGCTGCCTTTTCTGTTGGGCGCAGGGTTTGCGCGGGCGCAGACAATGGGGCTGCCCGCACCGATGAGCGGGGACTGCACGACGAATGCGACGGGCACGGTGGTGTGCACGAAGGCGAATGGCGTGGCGCTGGCAAACAGCGCGACAACGGACGCGACGAATGCAGCGAACATTACCAGTGGCGTGTTGCCGCTGGCGCAGGTGCCGGTGCTGACGGGGGCGAAACTGCCCACGGGCGCGCCGGGAACGGTGACCAGTTACAACGCTGCGGGCGTGCAGGCTCCGGCGGCGGCACCGCTGTACACGGCGACGGTTGGGCCGATCAAAGTTGCTCCGTTTGCGGTGAGTGCGCAGACGGCGGCCGGGACGCTGATTGGGCCGGCGAACGGTGCGACGAGTTATCGCATTGCAAACATTACCAACGGTGCGCGGCTGTTGACGAGCGGCGTGGTGACGCAGGTGAAGACCTTTATCGGCACGACGACGGGGGCGACGGGGCTGTACTTTGAGCTGTGGCGGGTGAACAGTTCGGGAACGTTCAACCTGGTGTGCCGGTCGGCGAACCTCTTGAGCGGCGTGACGAACAGCGCGGCGAATACGTTTGCGCTGACGACCCCGTGCAATGCACAGGGTGGCGATTACCCGGCAATGGTCGTGACGGGCAGCTTTTCCGGAGCGACGCCGTTTTCGTCTTCGACGGCATACCCGGCAGCGGCTTACCCGACCTATGCGGCGAGCAATGCGCAGATGGGTTCGACCGAGGACTTTCTGGGTGGGACGACGGGCGCAACGTATGCGGCGGTGCAGAATGCGCCGATCGAGGTGTACGAGGCGAAGGGGCCAGTGGTGGTGGGTCTGGGCGACTCGAAGATGCAGGGGATTCCGCTGAGCGGAGATTTCCTGCAGGCGGCGGGAAACTATTCGTTTCCGGTGGCGGCGCAGGCGAACTACAGCACGGCGACGACGGGGACAAGTTTGATCGACTTGTCGAACCAGCCGATTGCGTGGGTGGGCCGGATTCTTGGGTACACGTTTGCGAACCTGGGCATTACGGGATCGACATCGACGACGCAACTGGCACAGTCGCTGCCGACGGCGCTGGCGCTGAAGCCGGCGGTGCTGGTGCTGAGCGGGACGATCAACGATGCGGCGTTTTCTGTGCCCACGAATACTTCGGTGGCAAACTTCACGTCGATGTACAACCAGGCGATTGCGGCAGGTGTGCAGAAGGTGGTGATGACGGGCGTGGAGCCAGCCGGGTATAGCAGCGAGGCGGTGTGGTCGAATGCGACGTATGGGCCGGATGCGTTGAACGCGGGGTTGAAGTCGTTTTGCCAGGCGCAGGCGCAATGCGTGTGGATCGGCGACCAGGTGATGGCGGCGCTGGGGCAGTACCGCACGGGTGGTGCTGCGGGGTCGCTGCACAACATCCAGCCGGCGTATGCGGCGGCGGACAACCTGCACTTTAACAATGCGGGCGCGCAGATGATGGGATTGCTGGAGGCGAATGCGATTGAGCCGCCGACCGCCGTGGGGACTGCCGTGGCGGTGCCGAATGTATTTGGCACGGCGACGCGCAGCCGGGCGGTGGTAACGGCGGGCCATGACGGATCGCTGGGCTGGCGCTGGCAGGATGTGCGGGACTACCTGCAGATGGACTCGCAGGGGTTGGACAACGCGCCGATGACCGCGGGTGCTGCAGCGCCGGGGCAGCAGAGCGTAGGTTGCGTGACGTTTGCGGCGGGCAAAGGGTATGTGCGGTGCGACGGCGGCTTGACGTGGAGCCAGCAAAACCAGACGCTGACGGCGGCGACGGTGTACGCGCCGATGCTGAAGACGGGGTACTACGGCAATACGCAGTTTGCAGCGACGGGGACCTATACCGGCTTGACGTTTAACGCGAACAACACCGATGGCAGCCGGCTGGGGCTGGTGGGTGGTGGCAGCAGCGACAGCAACCTGTATGTGGACGTGCCTGCGGGCGGGGCGATCACCTTGCGGGTGGGGAATGCGATCGTGGCGTCGCAGAGTGCCACGGCGTTTTCGACGAAGCACCTGGTGGGGAACAGTGCCTCGCCTACTGTGGCGGTTGGCGCTGCGGCGGCGAGCTGTACCGTTGCGGGTACGGATGTGGCGTTTACGCTGACGTGCACGACCGGTGCGTCGCCGGCGGCGGGTGTGCTGGGGACGGTGACGTTTGCCGGGGCGTATGGCGCGGCACCGCACTTTGCGGCTCCGGGCGCGATGAGTGCGGCGAGTGCGGCGGCGAGCGCGAGCGTGTTTGCGACGAGTTCCACGACGGCGCTGACGGTGAGTACAGCGAATGCCCTGGCGGCATCGACGAGCTACGCATGGCACTACGTCCTGGTGCAGTAGCCGGGGGAAAGCCGGTGAAGACGCTGCTGCCGCGATGGAGGCAGACAGCGGTTGCGATGGATGCGGGGCAGCCGGTGGAGACGCCGGCTGCCGCCGCGGCACGGTGTGAGTCAGCCACGCGAAAGCGACCGGCGGCGAAGGGACCGGCAGTGAAGCGGGCGGGCGGATGCGCGAAGAAGCGCGCCGCGAAGGAGAAGGAAGAGGAGCGGGCGTTTGCGGAGGGGCGCAAGCGAACGACGAAAAAGGCCGAGCAGGATGTGGCACGGAGGATGGCGGAGTGGCGAACGCTGCTGGAGTGTGCCGATGGACGGATCGCGCTGGCCGAGCAGCTGCTGCAGGTGCGATCGAAACGCGGCGTGCTGCTGCCGCTGACGGCGAACGCGGTGCAGCAGCAGTTTGAGCGGCAGAGCGGCACGGAAGACATCGTGTTGAAGGCCCGGCAAATGGGCATGAGCACGTGGATTGCCGGGCAGTTTCTGCTGCGGACGATCCTGGTGCCGGGCACGGTGACGCTGCAGGTGGCGCATACGCGCGAGGCGGCGATGGGCCTGTTTCGGATGGTGCAGCGGATGCACAGCAAGCTGCCGGATGCACTGCGGCTGGGTGATGCGAAGCTGGGATTGAAGAACAAGACGGAGATGAGCTTTCCGGCGATCGACAGCGAGATACGCATTGCGAGTGCGGGCGAGGAGAATGCCGGGCGCGGGTTGACGGTGACGAACCTGCACCTGAGCGAGGTGGCGCGGTGGCAGGGCGATGCGACCGAGACGCTGGCGGGCTTGCGGGCTTCGCTGGCACCGGGCGGCCGGCTGGTCATGGAGAGTACGCCGAACGGGGCGTATGGCTGCTTCTTCCATGCGTGGCGGACGGCGGAGCGGCGGGGCGCGGTGCGGCACTTCTTTCCGTGGTGGATGGAGGCGGGGTATCGGTCGGCGGCTGCTGTTGATTTGACGGATGAGGAATTGCGGCTGTGTGTCTCGGGCGGTCTGGATGCGGAGCAGATCGGGTTTCGGCGGGAGCTGCGGGAGCGGTTTGGCGGGATGGCGACGCAAGAGTTTGCCGAGGATGCGGTGAGCTGCTTCCGGGAGAGCGGGCGGTGTGCGTTTGAGGCTTCGGCGGTTGCGGCCCGGCTGTTAACGGTGACGGCGCCGATGGAGCAACGGTGGAACGGTGCGCTGCAGGTGTGGCTGCCACCGGTGGTTGGTCGACGCTATATCGTTGCGGCAGACCCGGCGGGTGGCAACGCGGATGGGGACTGGAGCACGGCGCAGGTGGTGGATGAGGCGACGGGCGTGCAGTGCGCGGAGTTACAGGTGAAGCTGGCTCCTCGGCAGTTTGCACTGCGGATTGCGGAGCTGGCGCGGGAGTTCTGCGGTGCGCTGCTGGCGGTGGAACGGAATAATCACGGGCTTGCGGTGCTTGCATTTCTGGAGCACGAGACGGGGTTCCGGATGTACCTGGGCGGCGATGGGCTGGGTGGGTTCCTGACCACAGCGCAGAGCCGGGCGGAGATGCTGGCGGGGCTGGGTGTGTTGCTGGCGACGCGAGCGGAGCTGTTCCGGAGTGCGCGGTTGCTGGAGGAGTGCCGGACGTTTGTAGAGAAGGATGGCGGGCGGACGGAGGCGGCGGCGGGGGCGCACGATGACCTGGTGCTGGCGATGGCGATTGCGCAGGCGGTACGGGGGCGGTAAGAGCAGAACGCGGTGGGTGCGGTGTTTGGGCGCGGTGTACGCGGTGATCGTTTTGTTGCGTACGTCGCGTTCCGGGCACTGCGTACGCCGCATTCGTTCTTTGCGGATGTATGCTGCGGGGATGGCGGTGTTGGCGGTGCAGGCGATTCGACGGATGCGCGGTGGGGCGCAGAGCCAGATGATGCTGGGGGCGGATGGGCGGTTGTGGGTGGTGAAGTTTCGGAACAATCCGCAGGGGGAGCGGGTGCTGGCGAATGAGTTTATCGCCACGCGGTTGGCGGAGGCGGTGGGGCTGACGGTGCCGCAGACGGATGTGATGGAGGTGAGTGGATGGCTGGTGGCCAACTCGCCGGAGATGTGGGTGGATGTGGGGCGCGGAGAGCGGGCGCGGTGCAGTGAGGGGCTGCAGTTTGGTTCGGCGTTTGTGGGCGGGTTGATGCCGGGGCAGGTGGTGGATTACTTGCCGGAGGAGATGCTGCCGGATGTTCGGAATGTCGCGGAGTTTGCTGGCATGCTGGTGGTGGATAAGTGGACGGGCAACACGAACGGGCGGCAGGCGGTGTTTGCGCGGAAGCCGCGGGAGAAGAAGTACCGGGCGACGTTTATCGACCAGGGGTTCTGCTTTCATGCGAACAGCTGGACGTTTCCGGATACGCCGCTGCGGGGGGTATATCCGCGCAACCGGGTGTATGAATCGGTGACGGGGTGGGGGAGTTTTGAGCCCTGGCTTTCGCGCGTGGAGGGCATGGAGGCGGAGGCGCTGTTTGCGGTAGCGGAGCAGGTGCCCGTGGAGTGGTATGGCGATCCAGTGGCGCTGGAGGTGCTGATTGAGGCGTTGCTGGCGCGGCGCGGGCGGGTGCGGGAGTTGATTGTGGCGTTTCGGGATTCGGATCGGGTACCCTTCCCGAATTGGGGGAAGTCGACGATGATGGCCATGCCAAAATGGGCAGAGCCGGCGTCCTATGTGATGTAAGTAAGGTGCTGGGCACGGGATCGACAGAGGACGTGAGGAAAGATTGTCGGAACGGATTCAATGCGAGTTCTACCTGCTGCGGTATGTGCCGGACGCGGTGAAGAACGAGTTTGTGAACATTGGCGTGATGCTGCGCGAGGTCGGTCGCGCGGAGACGACGCGGGTGAAGCTGACGCGCGACTGGAGCCGGGTGCGATGCATGGATCCGGACGCGGACACCGGGCTGCTGGAGGCGATGGAGGGCGAGCTTGCGGAACGGGTGCGGGATGGTGGGACCGGTCGGCAGCCGGTGATGACGATGCTGGAGGAGTCGCTGTCGACCAGCGTGCAGATGAGCGAGGTGCGCGGGGCGCTTGCCGAATCGGTTCCTGCGGAGATGGAGCAGTTGATGCGGCTGTACGTGGAGCCGCTGCGGGAGAAGGTGACGCGCCGGAAGAGCGGACGGGCTTCGATTGTCGCCAGCATGCGCGGGGAGTTTGAGCGGGCCGGAGTTTGGGACCTGATGCGGAAGCGGATTGCGGCTGCGGCGTATACGCGGGCGGGGGATCCGTTGAAGCTGGACTGCGGTTACAGGCCGAATGGGGTGATTCGGATGTTCCAAGCGGTGTCTTTGGATGGGGACCTGGAGGCGGCGAAGGTGTTGTCGTACTCCGCGGCGCGGCTGCGGGAGGGTGTGCAACGGGTCGAGAATGGCGCGCTGGATTTGGCGGCCATTGTCGAGCCGTTGCGTGCGGTTGCAGCGGAGGATGGGGAGGCGGCGGACCGGTACCGGTTTGGCGTGGAGACGATGGAAGAGGCGCAGATTCGGGTGCTGACCGTCGCAGACCTGGGGCGGGTGGCGGAGACGGCGAAGCGGGAGCTGCGGGTGTAGATCTCGTCTGAATGGAAGTGATGGAGTGGGTGTGGCCGATGGCTGCGCCCTTTCTTTTTGTGCGGGACGCCCTGGGGTTAAGGGCGAGGGAAGGATGGGCGCATGGGTGTGGGAGATCGGCTGCGGGAATGGTTTCTCGGAGAGACGGATGCGGAGATGAGTGCGGCGGCGGTGGAGGCACCGGTGCAGCGCAAGACGCAGGGGCTGCCGGCGATGTTGTCGCCGTGGCGGCCGGGCAATGTGGTGCAAGCGCTGCCGAAGCCGACGCCGGCGAACCTGCGGCGGTTTGCGGAGCTGCCGTATGTGCGACGGGCGATCAATGTGGTGAAGGATCGCGTGGCGAGCATGGAATGGTCGGTGTCGCTGAAGCGCGATGTGCTGCCGACCGAGGCCAACCAGGAACTGCTGGTTGCGCTGCGGCGGTCGCTGGATTCGCCGAACCCGGTGGACAGCCTGCGGACGGTGCTGGAGCAGGTGCTGGAAGACGTGCTGGTGGGCGGCTTTGGCGCGGCGGAGATTGAGCCGACGGGCGACCCCGCGAAGCCGGTGCGGCTGTGGCCGGTGGATGGCGCGACCATCCAGATGCAGATGGGCTGGCAGGGCGAACCCGAGGTGCCGCGCTACCTGCAGCAGACCGGGCGTGTTGGCGCGGGGGCGCTGCAGCCGCTGCTGGACCGTGAGCTGATGTATGTGCGGTTGAATGCGCGCACGCACACGCAGTTTGGCCTGGGGCGGGTGGAAGTGGCGTTTGACACGGTGAACCAGTTTCTGCAGGCGAACCGGTATGCGGGCAAGCTGGCGAGCAATGCGGTGGTGCAGTATGCGCTTTGGCTGGACGAGGCGACTCCCGTGGAGCATGAGCGGCTGATTCGCTGGTGGCAGGACGAGGTCGAGGGGACGGGGCAGGTGCCCATTCTTTCGAGCGAAACCAAGCCCGAGGTGCTGCGCTTTGCGGGCGGCACGGATGCCGACCTGCGGCTGCAGTGGCAGGAGTTTTTGCTGCGGACGATTGCGAATGCGTTCGACATGCCGCCAATGTTTCTGGGCATTGCCGGCGATGTGAATCGGTCGACGGCGCAGGAGATGAGCGAGCAAGCGTTTCAAACGGCTGTGCTGCCGGTGGCGAACCTGATCGCGGAACACATCACCAAGGATGTGTTTGAAAAGGCGCTGGGGCTGGAGGATGTGCGGTTCGACTTTGCCAGCCAGGGGCGTGACGATGCGGCGGATGCGGCGCTGCAGGTGCAGTTGCTTTCGGCGGGGGTGCTGACGGTGAATGAGGTTCGGCATCTGCGCGGGCTGCCGCCCATGGAATCTGCGGTGGCTGCGGAGGATCTGGCGGGGGGCAGCGAATCCGCTGGTTAGCGGGTCGCTGTTTGGGCGAGAGATGAACGTTTACCGAGAAGGAGGATGAGTGCGACTAGAGGGGATGGCCTGCTTCGTTGGGCGATTTGGTTTTCTTACACAAGGAGAGATCTGTGCGGCTTGAGGCGATGGCGGTGGAGTTTCCGACGGTGGCAGGGCATCCAAACCGGGTGCCGTTTGAGGGCGTGCTGACGCTGGTGGATGTGGCGAGCGACAAGGCGCCGAGCGGGTCACGCGGGCACCGGGTGGTGTTGACGCGGGAGGCAGCGGAGGCGGCGCTGCCGAGCCTGTTGGGCATGGCGGTCGACTTCAAGGCCGGGTGGGATGGGCACGATGCGAAGCAGAAATGCGGCATCGTGACGGCGGCATCGATCCAGGGCAATGAACTGCATGTGCAGGGCTACCTGTTTGCACGCGACTATGCGGAGATGATGCGCGAGATGGAGGCCCATGGCGACGAGGTGCTGGGCATGAGCTATGAGCTTGCCGACGCGCACGTGGAAGACATGCGGGCGAGCGAGTGGCGGCTGAGCAAGGTGACGTTCACGGGTGCGGCGATCCTGTTGCGGGACAAGGCGGCGTACCGGTCGACGAGCTTTCGCATTGTGAAGGATACGCTGGCGGCTTCGGGCAAGCCTGTTCGTCAGCATGCGATGCGATTGCCGAACAGGGCGCGGGCTGGTGAGGATCGTGCGCCCGCAATGAAGCGCATGCCTGTGCGGTGCGGTGTGACGCGGACGGTTTAAGAGATGAGGAGATGGACGATGGATGAGCAGATGGAAGTGGCGGCGGTGATTGCCGCCGAAGTGGAAGAGACGGTTTCGCACGATGCGCGGTTGGAGGAGATGGACCGGCGCATTCGCGAGCTGGAGGCCGCGATCGGCGACATGCGGACGGTGAGCGCGCATGCGGCGCCGATGGCCGGACGGAAGACTGCGGTCTCCGCTTCGATGGCTGCTGCCGCGAAGGGTGAGACCGCTGCGGATCGCGGCGCGGTGCTGGATGCTTCGCTGAGCAGCCTGAGTGTGGAGCAGCGCATTGCCGTGAAGAGCGGCATGATGCGCGCGGGCTTGCTGTAAGCCGACGTGCGGAACCCAGCTCCGCCGGCCATCGAATCGCTGGTGAGATGGGGCACCCAGGTTGAGGGGTCGATGGAAGCTACTTGTATCTGAGGGCTTGATCAACGAGGGTTCGGGTGTTTGCCGCTGGTAAGGATAAGTTCCTCCGCTTCACATAAGCGTTCTGAGGGATGACGAAGTTTAACGAATGGGCGCGGCCACTGGCTGCGCCTTTTGCATTGGTGGCAAGTTGCCACGGGAGAAGAAACAAATGATTGCACAGTTCAAGGACATCCACGCTGCCGCTGACTACATCGGACCTGGCGCGATTGAAGTTCCCCAGTACAACGCGGAGATTACCGATATCGTTCGCCGGCGTGGCGTGTTCGGCCAGCGCATCAAGCAGGTTCCCGCGACTGGCCATCCTTCGCGCTTCTTTGAGGAGACTGGTATTCCCGCGCCTTCGCTGGCGGCGGGTTTCGTCGATCCTCGCAACATCGTTCCGCCGGTGGTGACGCCCACTCCCGTGGAGCGTTCGGTTCCGCTGAAGGCGCTGGTGGCGCAGTTGAACTACAACCTGTTCGACATGGAGTTGGGCGCGCAGCAGAAGCAGTTCGCCTATCTGCAGGCAAAGGACCTGGCCGACACCGTGGAAGGCGTGATGCGCACGCATGACGTTGCCCTGTGGAACGGCGCGGACACCAGCCTGAGCACACCGACCAGCGTGCAGTACTACGGTGCGGGCGCGCAGATTGCCAGCGGCGGCAACACCGTGACGATCGGCACCGGCCAGAGCATCGTGGACGGCTTCAAGTCGACCATTGCGCTGATGGTGGCGAACAGCAACTACGGTGTGCGGCCGACCGCCATCTATGCCAACCCGGTGCTGCTGGACCTGATTGACCGCGAGATGAAGACCCAGTTCAATGTGGTGCTGAATACCCGCGAGATTGAAAGCGGCATTACGGTGAAGATGCTGTCGACCCAGGCCGGTGACATCCCGCTGATCCCTGAGTGGACGCTGGGCTATACCGGTACCCCTGGTTCCGGTTCGGCTGTTCTGCCGGCGTACATCGTGACGGAAGACCTGATCGAGTATCACTGGCTGACTGACCCGAACCCGCGCGTGTTCCAACTGGGCACGCCTGGGTCGCTGGCTTCGCAGTATGTGGTGGTCAAGTTCGGCGGTCTGGTGGTCAAGGGCTCGAACTATGCGCATTACCAGGTGCTGGTCGATCGCTAGGACGTTTCTGGTTTCTCGTTGCTGGTTTTTCTGCCGGTGACTTGAGATCTGGAGCTTGCAAGATGGCGCACGTTTCGATGGGAGTCGAAGCGTGCGCCGCTCGTTTTGATCCATGTCGAAGTGTATGAGGATTCGCTTCGATGATCGTCGAAGTGTCGGCTTGACGCTTCGATGGGCATGGAAGTTTAGAAGGAGGTGGGCGTGATTATCTGAATCCGGCCGAATATGGGCTGTATGGGTTGGGCGCGGAGACACCGGATGCGCTGGTGGCCGCGGCTTCGGCGATGATCGATGCGCATTGCCGGCGACCATCGCTGGCGGTGACGAGCTATGTGGAACGGGTGCGGGTGAGCCGCGACGGGCAGACCGTGCGGTTGACGAATCTCCCGGTGGTGAGTGCGGACGGAGTGGCGCCAGCAGTGACGGCGTGCCGCGTGCGGATGCGGCGGATGGGGAACACGTATGCGATGCCGGCGGTGCAGCAGAATGCGTACGACCTGGCACCGTTGCAGCAGGCGGCGGCGGTGTTCGGGCTGAGCGGCACCTGGACGTCGGTGGATCCAACGACGGTGGTGGTATATGCGAACGGCGAGGCGGAATTGCCGCTGAACTTTCTCGGTGTGCCGTTTGACGAGGCCGAGGTGACGTACACAGCGGGGTATGCGGTGATTCCCACTGCGGTGAAGAATGCGTGCGCGCAGATTGTGAAGAACGCCCAGGCGACGCCGGCGCTGAACGTGAAGCGGCAGGCCGTGGACAGCATGACGATGGAGTATTTCTCCGCGGCATTGCTGGATGACGAGGTCCAGCGCATGTTGCGGCCGTATGTGTCTGCGAGGCTGGGATGAGCGGGCTGGGTGTGGGCGGCGCGCTGGGCTTTGGTGCGGGTGCGCGGAGTGCGGCGACGTCGCTGTTGCAGACGCTGGCGTGCGATGCAGTGGTGCTGCGGATGCCGCAGCCGCCGATCGGCAACAACGATGGGGAGGAGCTGGGGCTAGGATCGCCGCAGTTTAGCGACGTGACGCTTTCGCCGGCGCTGGTGCAGCAGAGCGGCGTGAAGACGCTGGCGACGGTAAGCGCCGATGCGCTGGAGACGGCGCTTGGCGTGAGCGGGTCAGAAGCGGTGGAAGACGCCGTGCGTCAGGCTTCGTTTGCACTGGTGGGCGACCGGACGCTGCAGGTAGAGCAGGTGGAGCGGCGCGAGGTCTTTGGGCGAGCGTACCTGTACCGGCTGCTACTGGTCGCGCCGGAACTGGGGTGATGCTGCGGGGCAGTGGCTTGCCTGAAGGAGTAGGACGTGGACAGTTTTCAAAATGCGAAGGATACGTTTTATGTGGCGTTGCGGGATCGGCTGGCGGCGCTCAATCCGGAACGGACAACGGTGGTGCGCGGTGCGACCAGGGCCGCGCTGCTGGTGGAGGAGAACGAGCTTGCCGCGGGTGCGGACGTCGATCCGCAGGAGACGTTTCTGCTGCGCTGGACGGAGCGCGGTGTGGACGCGACGGGAGCGGCGGAACTGCATCGCGGGCGGTGTGAGTTGCGGTACGCGGTGAGCGGATCGGGTGAGCTGGCGGCCATGGATCGTGGGCGCGTGCTGGATGCGATGGACGCGGAGCTGCTGGCGATGCTGCAACCGGCGCAGGTGCTGAAACAGACGTACGCGGGCGGGGAGGCGGTGGCGATGACGACAAACGTGTTCTGGAGCGATGCGACCTTTGCGCCGGTAAAGATCGCGGCGGACCGGCTGCTACGCACGGCGACCGTGGACGTGTTCGCGTGGAAGGAGGGCGTATGAGTGGTGCAGCGATGGCTGCAACGCCGTTGATGGTGAGAGCGGTCCGGCTGTTTGTGCAGGCGACGACGACCGGCGTGGCGGCGGTGTTTGACCCGTCGCTGGTGGGGCGGTTTGCCGTCACGGCTCCGCCGCCGGGATGGATGGATGCGGGCAACGTGCTGGAGTTGAAGCGAGATGCGGAGACGGCGTTTACCGACATAATGAGCGGAACGCCGGCGATGGTGAAGACGCGGGCTCGGTCGAAGGTGACGGCTGCCGTGAGCTGCACGTTGACGAACTGGAGCAAGCTGGCGCTGCTGCTGAGCGGCGGTTCACAGAGCATGAACCTGCTGCGACATGCCGCGAGCGGGTCGAACGACGACAGCGGCGGGCAGGCCGCAGTGTCGATGCCGGTACTGACGGGGTCGACGGCGACGGTGCTGCTGGTTGCTGCGGGGTCAAACGTGAACGTGGGCGACGCCGTGGTGGTGGATGTGGATTACACCGGCCAGACGGGGCTGCTGGGTAGCGGGGTTGCGGGTACGTTGCTGCAGAATGCGGCGGCGGTTGGCACAGACGTGGATTACGTGCGGCGCGTGAGCTTGAACGTGGGCCGCGTCGTGAGCGTGTCCACGGTGGGCGCGACCATGAGTGTGACACTGGCGGCTCCGCTGCTGGCGGGTGCGCCGGTTGCGGGTATGAGCCTAGCGGTGCTGCTGGGGTTTACGGACCGGCTGGGTGGCGCGTTTGTGCCGGAGTGGTCTGCGCTGTTCGTGGTGGACGGGGTGCAGGGCGAACGTGTGCTGCTGCACTATCCGCGGCTGCAGACGGCGCCAGGCAATGCCGAGGTGACGGACACGTTGGCCACTGGCTTGGACGTGTGGCGGCTGCGCGCGAACTTTCATGCGCTGCCGGTGGCAGACGGCAACGATGGCGCTGCGGTGCTGTGCTTCCGCACGTATCTGCCGGCGCCGGGGCGTGCCCTGTGATGGGGCTACGAAGGAGGTCACAATGCGGTTGTTGATCGATAACCTGGATGGTTTGGGGCCGTTGGATTACAGCGCTGCGGTGGTGACGGATGGGCCGCTGACCATCACACGGGAGAGCGGGAAGTGGACCATGTGCTCGGCGACGCTGGATACGGTTGGCGCGGGGCTGATTGTACCGGTGAGCGGCGCGCGGGTGGTGGCGTCGAGCGATGCAGGGGCGTCGCTATTCAAGGGATACGTGACGCGCTTACCGCTGCCGCATGCCGCGGTGCAGGCGACCGCCGGCGAAGTTCAAATGGTGCACATGGAAGCGGCCGAAGACGCATGGCAGACCGGCGTGCAACCGGTAACTCTGTTGCAGCCGGCGACGTCGGTGACGCATGCGGTATCGCTGGAGAGCGGTGCGGTGAAGCTACGGTCGCTACCTGCGGATGACTTGAAGCTGCTGGCTGCCGATGTGACGGTGAGCGGTGCGCACGAGGCTACGACGTATGCCACGGAGCTGTTTGCGGGTGACGGGACGACCGAGGCGTTTACGCTGATGGACGCGCCGTATCGCGCGGGCGGCACGGAGGTGTTGCTGAGCGACAGCTTCGATGCGTCGCAGTTCCGGGCGCAGGTGTGGACGTTGGTGGATACTGGCCAGCACATCGGCTTTGGCAGCGGTGGTCTGCTGTTGAGTGGTGGCAATGGCTTTGACGGACAGACGACAATGGTCGCGGCGAACAAGATCGAGATGGCCGGGACACTTGTCGCCGAACTGAGCGAAGTGTCGCTGCAGGCGGGCAGTGATGGCGTGCTGCTGGGCATGTACTCGAACCTTGTGACGATTCCGAACTGCGTTGCCGGCTTCCGCGTGAAAGGCACCGCCGGCGCAACGACGATTGTCGCGCTGGTGAACGGGGTGGAGAGCGGGACGGCGTTTACGTTCGACTCGACGCACCTGTACACGCTGCGGCTGCGACTGCACTGCGCGGAGATGCAGCGGGTACTGGGCAGCTACCAGGCGATGGTGAACGGCGCGCTGCAGAGCTTTGGTGGGGGCCTGGTGACCGCGCCGTTGCAGGTGGTATTGGAAATACAGGACCTGGGGTTAGCGTCCAACACCGTCGCCACCGTGCTGTATGCGGGTGCGATTGCGAGCTCACCGGCGCGCTGCGTGTTCGGACTGGTAAACAGCGTGGACCTGCTGGTGAGTGCGGGCGCGTGCACGCTGAAGCAGACGGGTTCCGCGTGGGTGGTGAGTACGCTGCCGAGCGGTGCCACCCTTGTGCGGCGAGCGGGTACGGCCGACGAAGGTGCGGATTTTGCGCTGAGTGGGGCGAACCTGCACTTCTGGCCGGGGCGCGTGCCTGCGGCGAACGAGACGTTTACCGTGACGTACCGACGCGGGGAGCGGGCGTTTGCGCGGATGCAGAATGCCGACGTGTTGGCAGAAGAACAGGCACTGGGCTTGCCCGGATCACCAGTGTGGACGGGCGCGGTGCAATCTCCGGCGGCACGCAGCACGGCGGATTGCCAGGCGGCAGCGCAGGCGTTGCTAGCGTTCTTTGCCAGCCCGGCGACGGGCGTTGCGGGGAGTTGTGCGCTGGTAAATGCGCAGCAATCCGCAGACGTGCAACCGGGCGACCAAGTGGCGCTGCACGCGCTTGGTAACGCCGCACCGGTGCAGGTGCCGGTGGAGCGTGTCGTGGTGACCGACGGGCATGCGGTGCCAGAGGTGCTGCAGTATGCCGTGACATTTGCTCAGAGCAAGGCAAATGGTTTGTCGTTTACCACGACGGGGGTATTGGCGGACGACGTGGCACTGCCGGTGCTGGTGACGCCCACCGCCGTGCTGGCCAGCCTGCAGAGCGCGCAGGTGGTGAGTGCGACGGCGAGCGCGCTGCAGATTGACGCCGGGTTGACGGCGCCGAACGGCGGCGGCTTTGAGGTACGGCGGCGCGATGGCGGATTCGGAACGGGCGGTGCTGACTTGGTGCTGCGAAGCCCGGTACGCAGCTTCAGCGTGCCGCGGTTGGCGTATCGCGAGCGGTTCTATGTGCGCATGTATGACGGTTCGGCGACGCCAGTGTACTCGGCGCGATCGAGCGTGGTGGTAACGCATTTGCCGACAAGCTAGGCGGCCAGCCAGGAGGGAAGAACCCGTGCATAAATGCGAGGCGTGGGGGCACCCCGCTTTCTGGAGACACGCAAAAGGTCGGCGGCAAGGAGGAGAAATGACAGATTTTGAAGCGCAGGTTTTGAGCGACCTGAGTGCACTGAAGACGCAGGTGCACGCATTGATTGGGGTGGGCCAGCCAGGGCGAATCACGCACCTGGAAGAGCGCGTGGAACGGCACGAGCGGACCGTGCAGCGGATGAAGGGCGTGGGCGGCTTTATGAGTGTGGCGCTTACGGTCTTCCACGTGGGACTGGACTTCCTGAAGAAGTAAGGGACCGAACGAATTTCTACCAAGAGAAATGAAGGAGAAGGGATGGACTTTTTGAAATTGTTCTTACGCGGGTTGGCCTTACTACCGAGCCTGATTCAAGGCATCGAATCGATTTATGGCGCGAAGTCCGGTGCGGACAAGAAGAATGCCGCGCTTGAAGTGGTGAGCGCTGCCATCAAAATGACGGATGCCATTGCGCAAAAGACGATCGCGGACGGCGACAAGTTCGCAGCGGGCCTTGGGCTGGTCATCGACGGTGTAGTTGCCTGTCTGAATGCAAGCATTTGGGCCAAGTAGTCACCCTGAGGCGAGGCGAATCCACGTCGCGGCAGGGGCGGCGTGGGTTCCCCGATGGGCGCATGGGGACACGGTCCCCCGGCTGCGACCAACGCGCCGTATACTGCGGGGATGGCCGAGGGGATAACGGCCGCGCCGGTGGTGGGCGTGGTCATGGGATCGAAGAGTGACTTTGCGGTGATGGGCGGCGCGGTCCGCATGCTGCGGGAGTTTGGTGTGGCGCATGAGGCGCGGGTGGTGAGCGCGCATCGCACGCCCGACCTGCTGTTTGCGTATGCGGAAGCGGCTCGCGGCCGTGGCCTACGGGTAATCATCGCGGGCGCGGGTGGCGCGGCGCACCTGCCGGGTATGCTGGCGGCAAAAACGATCGTGCCGGTGCTGGGCGTGCCCGTGAACGCCACGGCGCTGCAGGGCATGGATGCGCTGTTGAGCATCGTGCAAATGCCGAAAGGGATTCCCGTGGGAACGCTGGCGATTGGCGAACCGGGAGCAATCAATGCGGCGCTGCTGGCCATCGCGATGCTGGCGACAACCGACGCCACTCTCGGCGACAAGTTGGTGGCATGGCGCGCGGCGCGCGAAGCAACGGTGCTGGCGGAAACGCTGGGCGACGATGCGAGCCAGCGGACGGGAGAGGTCGCATGAAAGTGCAGGAGCGCAAGCCGGTGCTGCCGGGAGCGACGCTGGGAATCTTCGGTGGCGGTCAACTGGGCCGCATGATGGGCATTGCCGCGCGATCCATGGGGTACAAGGTGCACGTGTTGGATCCGGACCCGGCGTGCCCCGCAGGGTATATCGCCGACTTGGTGATCGAGGCAGGTTGGACTGATCGCTGGGCCGCGGCCAACCTCGCGCGAGAATGTGCGGCCGTGACGCTGGAGATTGAGCAGGTTTCGGTGATTAGCCTGGACGAGGCCTCACGCTGGGCTCCAATGCGCCCGGGAGCAGCCATGATGGGCGTGATCCAGGATCGCATCGAACAGAAGGACTGGCTTTTCAAACACGGGTTTCCCGTGGGTCGATACCGAGCCGTACGTTCGCCGGAACAGCTTGCGGATGCAGTGGAGGCACTGAACGGACCTGTGTTCGTAAAGTCTGCCACGGGCGGGTTTGACGGGCGCGGACAGGCAAAACTTGGCTTAACCGGTGCCGTCACCAGCGATGCGTTACGGGAAGCGTGGCACGATGTTGGGCAGAGCGCCTGCGTGGCGGAGGCTGCCGTTGAACTGGAACGCGAAATCAGCGTCATGGTGGCGCGTTCGCCCAGCGGCGAGGTGAAGGTGTATCCGCCGGCGGAAAACTTTCATCAGGCTCAGATTCTGAGTTGGAGCGTGATTCCGGCCGGCATTCCCGATGCACTTACGCATCGGGCCGTCGCCATCGCGCGAGAAATTGCGGAGACATTTGCGCTGGAAGGCCTGTTGGCGGTGGAAATGTTCGTGACAACGGGCGGCGAGTTGCTGGTGAACGAGCTAGCGCCGCGGCCGCACAACAGCTATCACGGCTCCGACCGTGCTTGTATAACCGGGCAGTTCGAGCAGGCAATTCGGGCGATGTGCGACCTGCCTTTAGGGGCTGTCGATCTGGTACAGCCGGCCGCGATTGCCAATCTGCTGGGTGACACCTGGCTTGCGGAAGACGGCAGCGTGCGAGAGCCACAGTTCGACGCAGCGCTTGCTGTGCCCGGAGTTCGATTGACCCTGTACGAGAAACTGAAGCCACGGCACGCCCGCAAAATGGGCCACCTGAGCGCCGTGGGTGCAACGGCCGAAGAAGCACGTGAGCGAGTGCTCCGCGCGAAGGCGGCGCTGTAAGGAGGCGCCACCCTTGCGAAGGGTATTGTGCCAGTTGGTGCGCCCTCGTTCTCGTTCGTATCACTGCTTCGGCTTGGGAATGAATGCGCGGACCACTAGCGAAAGTCCGAGCGCAATGACAATGCCTTGCACCACGTGCAGCACCGTCGCTTCCCAGGCAAAGCCGGTCGACCAGCCAAGAGTTGCGAAGCTGACGACCACGCCAAGCATGTACAGTTCGCTGATGACGCCCTGCATCCAGTTTGGTCGCGCAGACGAGGGGGTGGTGCAAGCATGCAGGCTAGGCAATAGGCGCGGAACCGTGCGGGTATACGCCACGTAATCCTCTCCTAACTGGCTTGCCAGGTATGGCTCTTCCCGTCCGATCAGGCGAAGCTGCAAGAAAGCGATCAGGGCAAGGGTGAGCAGAGCTGCGGCAGGTCGCATGAGCATGGCGACGGCCACGGTATGCAGAATCGTCCCGAGATAGAGCGGATTGCGCACATAACGATAGGGGCCTGCCGCGATCACCCGATCGCCCTGCATGGTGCCTCGGTGTACCGTATTCGCGCCCAGGTAGGCTGCCCCCCAGGTTCGTAACCACGCGCCTACGCCCGCAAAGAAGAGGATGCCCACAAGAATGCCGTTCCAATCCAGCGCGAAATTCTGATACGACGGCTTTGCCAGTGCGTTGCTGATCAAAAACCAAGTACTACCATTCTGCAGAAAACCCCACACCGGCGGCTGCCAGGGAGCGGCCAAGCCGAGCGTATAGATAAGGCCGTGCAGCAGGTAGCGTTGATGGTACTCCACTGCGCTTGCGCGAAGAAAAGCAGGCATCATCGGGTGAGAACCTCGAGCAGGGTGTCGAAGTCCTGCAGGCTGGTGTATTCAATGATGACTCGACCCTTCCCGTTCTTGTCTTCAATGGCGGTGCGAAGTCCGACCGCGCGCTGAATTTGCTGCTGCGCCGCTTTTACGTTCGGGTCAATTTCTTCTGCAACCGCTTCGACCTTGCCAAGCTTGCGTTCAGGATCGAGCAGCCCCTTAATGTAGGTCTCGGTTGCGCGCACAGACATCGACAGGGCACTGACCTTCTGCGCCGCCGCAATCATCTGCTGCTCAGATTCCAAAGCGAGCAGGGTGCGGGCGTGACCGAAGGAGAGCTCGCCTGCCTCTACCCTGGTTTGCACGACACCGGGCAGCTTTAATAAACGGAGAAAGTTGGCAACCGATGCCCGATCCTTGCCGGTTCGCCTCGCCATCTCCTCCTGCGTAAGCTGAAACTCCTGGCTCAATCGCTCATACGCGCGTGCCTGCTCCATCGGGTTCAGGTCGGCGCGCTGTAGATTCTCGACGATGGTCATTTCCATCGTCTGCACATCCGATGCAACCAGAACAACGGCCGGTACGCTGGTTTTGCCGGCAAGGCGTGACGCCAGCCAACGCCGCTCTCCGGCGATGAGCTGATATCTCCCCGCGCTGAGAACGCGAACCACAATCGGCTGCACAACGCCGGTTGCGGCGATGGACTGCGCCAGTTCGTCGAGTGCCGCTTGGTTGAAGCTGCTGCGGGTCTGGTAGGGATTGCGCTCAATTGCATCCAGACTAAGCTCCAGCGCGGCACCGGTAGGTGGCGGCGGCACTACGGACGGACGCGGCGGTAAAAGCGATTCAAGGCCTCGACCGAGGGCCCGGCGCTTCGGATCAATAGGCGTGGTAGACATGTGCTCGTGTTCCTTCATCGGTTGTAGGGCCAGAAGCGGACTTCCGGCTTGCCTTTCGAGCGGCTAGAGCGGAGTTCGGCCTGGCGTGGGCTTTCGATGCCATTACGCTGCAGCAGTTCGCGCGCGAGTTCCTGGTAGCTTTCTGCGCCACGGGAACGAGGATCATACAAAATAACGGGCTGACCATGACTCGGCGCCTCCGCGAGCCGTATGTTGCGCGGGATTGTCACCTGGAATAACTTGTCGCCAAAAAAGCCTTTCAGATTTTCGGCAACCTGCTGCGTCAGCGAAGTTCGTGGATCGAACATGGTGAGGAGCACGCCTTCCAGTGCAAGGCCTGGATTGAAGCTGGCCGAGACTCGGTCTAGCGTGCTCATGAGTTCGCTGATACCCTCTAGGGCGAAATACTCCGCCTGGGTCGGCACGAGAAGGCCATCCGCAGCGCAGAGGGCATTTAGGGTGAGCAGATCGAGGGAAGGCGGACAGTCCAGCACAATGAAACGGAACTGGTTGCGCACGGGGTTGAGCGCGTCGCGAAGCCGATACTCCCGATGTGGGTGTTGAGCGAGGTCGAAATTGGCGCCGATCAGGGCTTTACTTGCAGGAAGGATGCTGAGCCCGGAGACCGCGGTTGAAAGGATCGCCTCCGCTGCGGTGCATTCCCCCATCAGCACGTCGTAGGTAGAATTACGTTGCTCGTCACGGGCAATGCCGACGCCGCCGCTGCTGTTGGCTTGTGCGTCGCAATCGACGAGGAGCGTTGGGAGATATTCAAGGGCAAGCGCGGCGGACAAATTGATGGCGGTGGTGGATTTGCCGACGCCACCTTTCTGGTTGACGACGGCGATAATCTTTGCGGACGCGGTGTTGCTGGATTCTTCTGGCATGCTGGGACTGGATGAAGACTAGCCCACCGGCGGCAAGAGGGCAACTCAGGTGTGTTCCACGTGGAACACAATTTACGAATGCCTTTCTGTTCCACGTGGAACATCTCATTTTGCAAGTTGGGCAATTACCGCGTAACCGCCGGAGCCGGCAATGTTGACCCTCAGAGAACTATACCAATCAGCGGATGGCAGCTCCATCGCCTCCCGGTCGCCCACAAAAAAAGCCAGGGTTCCGCCCGGGCGCAAAAGCTCCACCGCGACAGAAAGCGCTGCCTGCATGTGGTCAACGGCCCTTAGTGTCACAACATCAAATGAGGTGGCAGAAAGGAGCGTCTCAGCCCGCGCAGCCCAGACACTGACTGGTACCTCCATCGCCCCACTCGCTTCTTGCAAAAACGAAGCCTTTCTTTTCTGCGACTCGGCCAGAACCACCTGCGTGCCCGGACGGCTCAACGCGATCGGCAGCCCTGGAAATCCAGCCCCTGATCCGAGATCCAGCAAGGATGAGAATGCCGGAAGCGCATCCGCAAGCGCTAATCCTTCTCCAAAATGGCGTTGAACCACCTCTTCCGGCGCTTTCACTGTCGAAAGGCTGATCCGGTCACTCCAAACGGCAAATACCGCGAGGTATTGCTGGATCTTCACAGCCATTTCCACGCTTACGGGCGTCGCAACATAGGGGAGAAGTAGCTCGCGAATCTCGTCCACTCTCAGGTTAGTCATACCGTGCGACTCGCAGAATCCGAGGCAGCACCGATAAAGCTATCGAAGATTGCACGTGACAAGGGGTCCGCAAATGTTCGCTCGGGATGCCACTGGGTGCCCAGCATCCATCGGTGCTCCGCATCTTCCAATGCCTCGATGACGCCGTCTTCCGCTGAGCGAGCCACTGCGCGCAGACCTTCGCCAGTGGCAAGGACCGCCTGATGATGACTCGAATTGATCATGCGTCGCCCCTCCATCTCAGCGGAAGCCAAACCAGCCAGCCGACCGAGCCGCGACTCCGCGTCAATCAGCACGCTGTGAGCTTCACGCACGGGACGGCCCGCGCGGTGATTTACCGGAACCGGATTCAGGTGCTGCACCAGGGTTCCGCCTCGATGCACATTCAACGATTGCAACCCGAAACAAATTGCGAGCAGAGGAATCTGCGCCCGATCTACCTGCCACAGCAGTTCCTTGTCCATGGCCTGGCGCAACTCGTCCGCGGGTGCCGTTTCCGGCTCTACCTCCTGTCCGTACAGGGCCGGTGCTACATCCGCACCACTTCCCGGTAGCAGGATGCCATCAAATCTTCCCAGACCGATCGCGCGAGTCAATTCGAGGCGTACAGGCTCGCCGCCGCTCTCTTCAATCGCCGCCGCGTATTCTGGCCAGGACTGTTGGTTATACGGCGTGTCGAAAGATGTAGGGACAGGGATGGCGATGCGCGGTCGGGGTCTCATGCGACTTTGAGTGTACGGCAATCGTCCCTTAGAATCTCGCGATCAGCCAAACGCCCAGGACTAGAAGCGCGCCGCCCAGCAGCCGCATGGGCGATGCCGCGTGCTGGCGAAAGCCTAGCCAGCCTTGAGCGTCCAGCAAAAGACTTACCACCACGGATGCGCTGATCGTCAGGCCGGTAAATAATCCCGCGCCAAGCCGCTGCGCCAGCGTCAGCCCCGTGATGGTGGCCGCTATGGAGACGAGACCGCCCAGCCATGCCCACCAGGGCGCACCGTGCAGTGCCGCGGGAGAAGGCAGCGGCTGCCGAACAAACGCTTGAACGAGCAACACCCCTGCCAGGCCACTGGCGTATACCCAAGCCGTCGTCCACACCGCCGTATGTGCGTGTGACTGCAATTCGGCATTGGTCCCGGATTGAAAGGGATTCGCCGCGCCTGCTGCCAGCGCAATCAGAATGAGGAGCCAGGACATGCACCATTAGACGCTGTGTGCGGCTGGAACAGTGAGGCTCTCCCGCAAACGACGCATCGAATCCAAATAGAAGGAGACGTTGTGCACGCTGGCGAGCGTCGCTGCCAAGGGTTCGCCTGTATGGAAAAGGTGTCGCAGGTAAGCACGGCTATAGCGGGCACACGTGCTGCAACCGCAGGTCGCATCTGCCGGCCCGCTGTCTTCCGCGTACCGTTTCACGCCGATATTCAGCCGACCCTCCTGGGTAAACAGGAGGGCATGCCGTGCGGCGCGCGTGGGCAGGACACAATCCATCTGGTCCACCCCCATGCGCGCATATTCCACGATCTCATCCGGGTAACCGACACCCATCACGTAGCGAGGCTTGTCTTTCGGCAGCAGGGCGAGCGTGTGTTGGATGATGTCGCGCGTGACGTCGCGCGGTTCACCCACAGCCAGCCCCCCAATGGCGTACCCGTCAAAGTCCATCGCGACCAGCCGCTCGGCGCTCTCCGCACGCAGGTCCTTGTACATGCCACCCTGCACAATGCCGTACAGGCTTTGCCGCTGGTCGTTGCGTTCGGCAAACCAGGGTACATGATGAGCATTGGCGCGAAAGTGTGCAAGCGAGCGCGCCGCCCATGCATGAGTCAAATCCATGCTGGAGCGGGTGCGCTCCCATGTGGCGGGGTGCTCCGTGCACTCGTCAAAGGCCATGCACACATCCGCGCCCAGCGCGATCTGCACATCAATGGAGTGCTCCGGCGAAAAGAAATGCTTTGACCCATCAAGATGCGATCGAAACTCCACGCCGTCGGGCGTGATTTTACGCAGAGCCGCGAGTGAAAACACCTGGAAGCCGCCGCTGTCGGTCAGCATCGGCCGATTCCAACTCATGAACTTGTGCACGCCGCCGAGCCTGGCAATGAGTTCGTGCCCGGGCCGCAGATACAGGTGATAAGTGTTGGCAAGGATGATCTCCGCACCTCGACCGTCATCGCCCAATGTTTCTAATGTTTGCTGCGGCACGGCTTTGACGCTGGCAGCCGTACCCACCGGCATAAACACCGGCGTCTGCACGGACCCGTGCGGCAGGTGGAGTGTGCCGCGTCGGGCGGTTCCTTGCGTTGCGAGCAGATCGAAACGGAGTGACATCTCTCCATTGTAGAAAACCCTTCCCCGCATCCGACGGCATCGAAGTGGTCCATGCGCATCCTCGTCTTCAATCCCGGCAGCAACTCCCTCAAGTTCCAGATCGTCGACACGGCGGAGGAGCAGCGAACCGCCAGCGGTGGCACCCCCCGCCTGACCGCCGCAATTGAAAACTTCGAGAAACCGGCCACGCTTTCCGAAATCCAGGAGGGCAAAACCGTCGAAGAGCATGAGGTAGACGTGCACGATATGACCCAGGCCACACGGTGCGCTGCCGACTGGATGCGCGATCGAGATAGGCCGCTGCTGCAGGATGTGGAAGCCGTAGGCGTCCGCGTGGTGCATGGCGGTACGCATTTCGACGGCGCAGCGCTGTTCGATGCCGGCGTACGCGCGCAAATTGAATCCATGGAGCAGCTCGCTCCGCTCCATAACAAAAACTCACTCGCCATTATCGATGCCGTCGCGGGTGTCCTGCCACAGCTTCCCGTCGCCGTTACGTTCGATACGGCCTTCCACCGCACGCTGCCAGAGGTGGCGTGGCGCTACCCCATCGACCGCAGCACGGCAGACCGCCATGGCCTGCGCAAGTTTGGCTTCCACGGCGTCTCACACCGCTACATGGTGGAGCGGTATGCCGAACTCGCCGGCAAACCGGTCGGCCAGGTCACACTCATCACGCTGCATCTGGAGAGCGGCTCCTCCGCTTGCGCGGTGCGCCATGGCCGCAGCGTCGACACGACCATGGGCCTGACGCCGCTGGAGGGCCTGATGATGGGCACCCGATCCGGCAGCGTCGATCCGGCGCTCGTGGAGGTCCTGATGCGCAAAGAGGGCATCGACGTGGCCGCCGCCATGGACATCCTGAACAAGCGCAGCGGCCTTCTCGGCATTGGCGGCAACCTGGACACGCGCGTGCTGGTGAAGCAGGACGACGACGCGGCACACCTCGCCCTCACCATGTTCAGCTATCGCGTGCGCCTGGCCGTCGGGACCTACCTGGCCGCGCTGGGTGATGCGGAAGCGATCGTCTTCGGCGCCGGCATCGGGGAGGATTCCCCGGCGATCCGCGCGGCCGTATGCGAAGGCTTCAGCTTCGCAGGGGCTAGGCTGGACCCCGCGGCAAACGAACAGGCACTTTCCGGGGAAGCGCGCATCTCCGCCCCGGACTCGAAGCTCGCTCTGTGGGCTATGCCCTCGCAGGAAGGCCTGCAAATCGCGCATGAGTGCGCCAATATGCTGCGCCATCGCTAGAGTGTCTTTTCCTTTCCGCTGCGGGGAATAGATCATTCCCGATGCGGCATGACCTTACCGAAATGCGTCCTAGTCATATGAGTTTCCGCCGCGTGCTTGCCAGCCTTGCCGTCGTCCCTCTCGCGTTATCAACGCTGCTGCCTGCACAGCAGCCTGCAGCTGGCCCGACGCACCCCACCAGCACGCCGTATGCGGGGGACCTCGGCATCTTCGAGAATCCCGACCGCGCCAAAAACCTGCAGATCGACCGCGTCATGGATATTCTCCACATCACCCCGGGCAAGGCCGTGGCCGACATCGGGGCCGGCGGCGGCTGGTTCACCGTGCGGGCGTCGCGACGCGTTGGGGCCGATGGGATCGTCTACGCGGAAGACATCAATCCGCGGTACATCGCCGCCATTGAGCAGCGTGCGAACAAGGAACAGCTTAGCAACGTAAAGCCCACATTGGGCACTCCCAACAATCCCAAGTTGCTGCCCGGCACCATCGACGCTGTGCTGCTGCTGAAGGTATACCACGAGATTGCGGACACGCGGACCTTCCTGCGCAACCTGATGCCCGCGTTGCGACCCGGCGCGCGCATCGGCATCATCGACCGCAACGGTACCGGCGACGACCACGGGCTGAAGCAGGCAACGCTTGAAAAGGAGATGCTCGCCGCCGGCTTCCGCGAGGTGGAGCATTATGACTTTACCAAGGCTGACGGGCAGGACTACTTCCTAGTATTCACGGCAAAATAGCTCGGGCTGGCGAATAGCCTCGACCAGAAGAAAGCGCGGCCAACTCTCACCAAGTTGACCGCGCTTTCAGGTTCGCAGGATAACTAGCCGATGTCTTCCGACCAGTTTTCCAGGTAGTTTTTGAAGTCGGTCATGAACTTGCCGGCGTCGGACCCATCGATGATGCGGTGGTCGAAGCCAAGCGTGAACCGCTGCACGGAGCGAACGGCGATCACGTCGCCTCCATCCTTGTCCTGCACCACCAACGCTTCCTTGTTCAAACCGCCGATGCCCAGGATGGCCACCTGTGGCTGGTTGATGACCGGTGTGCCGAACTGCTCGCCGAAGATGCCGGAGTTGGTGAGCGTGAAGGTGCCGCCGGCGACTTCATCGGGAGCCAGCTTTTTGTTGCGCGCACGGTCGGCAATGTCAACGATGCCGCGCGTTATCCCGAGAAAGTTCTTCTCCTCGGTCTGCTTCAGCACCGGGACGATCAGACCCCAGTCCAGCGCGACGGCAATGCCGATGTTCACATTTTTGTTGTAACGGATGTTCGTGCCTTCGACCGCGGCGTTGACGATGGGGTGCTTGCGCAGGGCCGCAATCGTCGCACGCGTGATGAACGGCATGTACGTCAGCTTCACGCCATTGCGCTGCTCGTACTTGTTCTTTTCCTTCTCGCGCAGCTTCACGATGCGTGTCATGTCCACCTTGAATACGGTGTGCACGTGGGCCGACGTCTGCTTGCTCTCGACCATACGCTTCGCAATGATGGAGCGCATCTTCGACATGGGCACGACTTCACCCAGCACCGGTGCGGCTTCCGCAGCCGCTACCTTGGGTGCGGTCGTTGCGGGGGCGCTCTGCGCGGTGGAGCCTTCCTGCCGGGCTGAGGTCACGGTCGTCGCTGGACCGCTGCTGACCTGCGCAATGGTGTGCGAGGGCGAACCCGGTTGCGACGGCGCGGCGCTGCTCGAGATGGCCGTGGGCAATGCACCTGCGGTCGCCTTGCCGCCATTGTTCAGGTAGCCCACAATGTCGTTCTTGGTCACGCGACCGGCAAAGCCGCTGCCGGAGATTGCCGCCGCACCAAGATCTACGCCGTTCTCCTTGGCAATCTTGCGCACCAGCGGGGACGACCGGGGCTGCTCGCCACTCGCGACCTGCGCCTCGACCGAGGCACCTGCTCGCGCAGCTTCCGAAGGTCCGGTTGCGGACGGTGCTGCCGCGGCAGGTGCGGTCGCCGCACCTGGGGCTCCGCCGATCATGGCTACCACCGTATTGATCTGGACCGTCTCGCCTTCCTTCGCCTTGATCTCCGTCAGCACGCCGGCAGCGGGCGACGGGATCTCTGCGTCGACCTTGTCGGTCGAAATCTCAAAAATTGGCTCGTCGCGCGCGACCGTATCTCCGACCTTCTTCAGCCACTTGGTGATCGTGCCTTCGGTGATGGACTCACCCATCTGCGGCATCAGGATCTCCGTCGCGGCCACAGTCGCCTCCGGCGTGGTGGCAGGAATGGCCGCAGGCATCGCCGGCGTGGTCTTGCCGGCCGCGCCGCCGATCACGGCCACAATCGTGTTGATCTGGACCGTCTCGCCTTCCTTCGCCTTGATCTCCGTCAACACACCCGCGGCAGGCGACGGAATTTCGGCATCGACTTTGTCCGTCGAGATCTCAAAGAGCGGCTCGTCGCGAGCGACCGTGTCGCCAATCTTCTTCAGCCACTTAGTAATCGTGCCTTCAGTGATGCTCTCACCCATCTGCGGCATGGGAACATCGGTCCCGGCAGTCTTCGGCGGAACGGCATCGGGCAACGAGGGCTTTGCCGCTTCAGAAACTGGGGCGCTAGCTGCAGGTGCCGATACGCTGGGTGCCGGCGCAACCGCGTTCCCAGCCTCGTCGATCACTGCCACGATCGCGTTGATCTGGACGGTTTCGCCCTCTTTCGCCTTGATCTCACGCAACGTGCCGGCGGCAGGCGAGGGAATCTCCGCGTCGACCTTGTCGGTCGAAATCTCAAAGAGCGGCTCGTCGCGGGCAATCTGGTCGCCAATCTGCTTCAGCCACTTGGTCAGGGTGCCCTCGGTGATCGATTCGCCCATCTGGGGCATCACTACTTCGGTCGGCATACGGTTCCTCTGCAATCAGTTGGGCGCTCGGCACAAAGCCAAACGGCATCGCAAATCATTATAAGAGCGGAGCACGCGTGCGGCTGAATCGCGCCCGGAAACCGCGTAGCGCGTCACACCGAAATGGCAGGTGCAAGGAGGGCTCCCAGTGACTCCGCCCAAAGCATTTGCCGCTGAAACACCGCGCCAAAGCTGCGGGCCACCACATTTCGTGCGTTCTCCATCGTGGGCGCGATGGGCGGCACATCCTCCACTTCCAGCTCCAGCGACGTGTTCTGCCGGTCGGCAATGCCGCATGGCACAATCCAGTCGAAGTCCCGCAGGTCGGTCGTCACATTCAGCGCAAACCCGTGCGAGGTGATACCGCAGGACACATGCACCCCGATGGCGGCGAGCTTCTTCTCCTGCACGCTGCCGCCTGCCAGCGTCCATACACCGGTGCGGCCCGCAACGCGCTGCGTCGCGACGCCGAACTCGCGGGCAGCACGCATCAGCACCTCTTCCAGCAGCCGGACATAATCGACCGGGCCCAGGTGCGGTCCTTTCTTGCCCGGCAGATCGCCCCGCAGGTCCACAATGGGGTAGCCGACCAGCTGGCCCGGGCCGTGATACGTCACCTCGCCGCCGCGGTTCGTCTCGTGCACCGCGACGCCACGCGCGGCAAGCAAGTCATCGCTCGCCAGAATGTTGTCGCGCCGGGCGTTGCGCCCCAGCGTCAGCACGGGCGGATGCTCCAGCAGCACCAACGTGTCGGCAATGCTGCCTGCCTTGCGCGCGGCGATCAGCTCCTGCTGCACGCATAACCCCTCCACATAAGACACGCGACCGAGTGACAGCAGGTGCACCAGCATGTTGGTGGATCCTCCCACGGCACTCGCCGTTACGGCAGTTTTTGAATGGACGTGCTCGACGGCAGATGCAGGACAAACTGCGAATCATCCAGCGGCGTATTTACCGTCAGCTTGGTGATCGTCAACTTGAGCTGCAACTGGTCCAGCGGCCGCTGAATGGTGATGACAGAAGGGAAGAGCTGGTCGCCGAACTTCTGATAGGCGTCGTAGGTCGCCACGGTAACGAGCCGGCCCTTGTCGTCGTAGCTGTCCTGCTGGTAAGGCATCAGGGTTTCGCGGCCGATGTGGACCACGCGCTGCGTCTTCAGTTCCGGGCTGCCGGGCACCTGCCGAAAGATGCCCAGGTCGTACTCCGGCTCATCCACCACGTACTTCTTGGTCGCATCCGGCTGGTAGATGCGTTCGTCGCTGGTCACCGAAACGAGCTCGCCGGCACCAGCACTACGGATCAGCAGGGAATCGAAAAACACGCCGGGGCGCAAGTTTTCCAATGGGTTCGCCGACGGCTCCGACATGATGTTGGATCCCGTAATCGCGCGCTTCTTCAGCGGGATATGCAGGGTGAAAGTCGATCCGTCGGTGACCATGTCCACCGCCTGCAGGTGGCCGACAGGGGTAAACAGCAGCACTCGCAGGTCCCCCGGCTTGCGCAGCAGCAGGTACCCCGGAAACGCCGCGTAGTCCACGACCTTGCCTTCCTTCACGCCGCCGGTCGATACGGCAATCGTCACCGACGCCGTCAGCGAACTCACCTCGTTAAAGCGCTTGGTGGTCGCCTTCACCATGTCGTCGAGCGAAGCCGAGAGCACCGTTGCCGGCGGATGCGTCTGCATGACCGAGCGCGTGGTGCTGAGACAGCCCTGCAAGGGCAGCAACACCGTCGCAAGGCCGAGCACAATCTGCAGCGGGTTTCGATTTAAAAGACGCAAAGCCGCAGTATACGCTCCAAGGCAGGCACCGGCAGGTCCAAGGCAAAGCGTTCAAGCCGCGACGCGCCGACACACAGCATGTCCTTGTTCCGATCCGATATGTGTTTGGATGACCCGCAATCGTCACCCGATGCCGTAAATTTTCGCCGATCGTCCGCAGATTAGCGCGGCGGCGCTCCAGCACGGTAACTCTGCACCTGCATCGCATGGCTCTTCAGGTCTTCTGAAAATTGCGTGTGGCCGGTGCGGTCGGCGACAAAGTAGAGGTTCTTCGTCGCAGCCGGGTGCATCGCGGCACGCAGCGCCGCCGCTCCCGGGGAGCAGATGGGACCGGGCGGCAGGCCACGGTGCCGATACGTGTTGTACGGGGAGTCGAAGTCCAGATCGCTGCGGTAGATGGTCCCACGCCAGCGGTTGGCAAGCAGCGCCGCGTAAACGACGGTCGGGTCGGTCTGCAGCGGCATGTTGGCTTGGAGCCTATTGGTAAACACGCCCGCAGCCATGCGCCGCTCGTCGTCGAAGCGCACTTCCTTTTCCACGAGGGACGCCAGCGTCACGGTATCGGCAATCGAAAGGGCCGCGCCTTCGCTGCGCTGCAGGCCCAGTTTTGCCGCCGCCACGCCAAACCGATGCACCATGGCCTGCACCATCTGCTGCGGCGTGGTCCTGTGGCCGAACAGGTAGGTGTCCGGGTACAGGTAGCCCTCCAGCGACGCGGCACCCGGCGACCACTGCGCAATCAGCGCTGTATTGGCGTGAGCCGCGGCTAAGAAGGCCTCCTTCGAGCCAAGCCCCGCCGCCTGCACGGCATTGGCGATGTCGAACAGGTTAAATCCCTCTGGCACCACCACGGCCCGGGTGTACACGTCGCCACGGGCGATGCGAGCGTATACCGTTTGCGCGTTCGCCGCGTCGGCAAAGCGATACTCGCCCGCCTTAAGCCGGCCGCCCTTCCAAGCACGCAGAACCCAGAAGGCATACCGCGACCGGATCACCCCGGCCCGCTCCAGGCTCACGGCCATGGCCTTCGCCGATGTCCCCAGCGGCAGCTCCACAAACGTCTCCCCCGGCGGCGTGACCGGCAGCACGAGCAGAACCCCGGCGGCAGCGGCCACCAGCAGCAACAAGACGAGTAGCCAGGCAAAGAACTTCACCTCGTCACTTTCTCATAGCCGGCGCGCGCCTGAAACTTCCTTCCGCATGGTCCGTCTCCGCACTGATACCCTCAATCCATCCCAGCACCACCCCGTTTTCGGAGGCCACACCCATGTCCTTAGCGCTCAGCGCCCTGCGCCGCTGCGTCTGCACCGCCACTTTGTTTGCCACGGTGTGCGGCACCACTTTGCCGCTGATTGCCGCGGAAAAGTCGAAAAAAGCCGCCACCACGGAAGATGCGAAGCCCGGCATGGGTGTCCAGCCCGCCGAAGAAACGCTGGACCTCGCCATGTACGCGCGCATCCGCACCGAAGGCCTGCAGCACTCGCACGTCATGGATTACATGACCGGCCTGTCCGACGGCATCGGTCCGCGGCTCACCGGTTCGCCCAACATGAAGAAGGCAAACGAGTGGACGCGCGACCGCCTCACCGACGCCGGTCTGGTGAACGCACACCTGGAAGACTGGGGCGAGTTTGGCATCGGCTGGTCGCAGGTCAATAGCTGGGCCCGCATCATCACGCCCGACACCGAGCCGCTCTGGCTGCAGGCCACGCCCTGGTCCCCTGCGACCAAGGGTCCTGTCACCGCCGACGCCATTCTGGTCGATCCCACGACCATCGCCGACCTCGACAAGTACAAGGGCAAGCTTGCCGGCAAGATTGTTCTGCTCGGCGCGCCCCACCCCATCGTCGACCTCACAGAGCCACTATTCCACCGCTACACCGAAGATGAACTTGCGGAAATGGAAGGTCCGGAACCCGATCGCCGCGCCGCCGGCAACGCTCCACAAATGACGATCCAGCAGCGCCTTGCCGAGCGCACCCGCGTCACCGCCCTGCGCACCGCCGCGCTCAAGCTCATGGTCGATGAGGGCGTGGTCGCCATCATCAGCCCCAGCCGCGACGGCGCAAAAGGCGGGGGCACCGGTATCATCTTCGACGACAACGGCGCGAACCTTGTCCGTGGCGCACAGGTCCGCGCCACCGCCGTCACCATCCCGAACGCCGTGACGACGGTCGAGGGCTACGGCCGCCTCTTCCGCCTGCTGCAGCGCAACGTCCCGGTTAAGCTCGAAATCAACCTTGAAACCACCACCACCGGCGACCACGAGCACGGCTTCGACACCGTGGCCGAAATTCCCGGCACCGACCCGAAGCTCAAGGATCAGGTTGTCATGGTCGGCGGACACCTCGACAGCTGGATCAGCGGCACTGGCGCCACGGACAACGGCGCGGGTTCCGTCGTGGCCATGGAAGCCGTGCGCATCCTGAAAGCGATCGGCTACCAGCCCAAGCGCACCATCCGCATCGCGCTGTGGAGCGGCGAAGAGCAGGGTCTGTTCGGCAGCCGCGGCTACGTCAAGCAGCACTTCGGTGCCTTCCAGGAAGCACCAGCAGCTCCGGGTGCCGACCCCATGGTGGCCATGATGCGCGGACCGCAGGGACCGCTCAAGACCACGCCGGAGTGGGACAAACTTGATGCCTACTACAACCTCGACAACGGTACCGGCCGCGTGCGCGGCGTCTACACACAGGGCAACTACGCCGTCGGCCCCATCTTCGCGCAGTGGATCGCGCCGTTGAAGGACCTGGGCGTCACCACCATTACCTACCGCGACACCGGCGGCACCGATCACCTGTCGTTCGACGCGCTCGGACTTCCCGGCTTCCAGTACATCCAGGACCCGATGGACTACGACACCCGCACCCACCACAGCAACATGGACACGGTCGAGCGCATCCACGAGGCCGACCTGAAGCAGGCCGCCGTCGTTGAAGCCATCTTCCTGTTCAACACCAGCGAGCGCGAGGCCATGATGCCGCGCAAGCCCTTCCCGCACCCGGAGGAGAATCGGCAGCGCGACCAGCCGTTGAAAAACCTCTTTCCCACCGCCGTCCCCGCACCGGATAGCGGCAAACCGAACCTGTAGTCCTGGATGCAACCAGAAAGGCCACGCCTTGCCGCGTGGCCTTTCTGCACTCACTTTGTCGTCCGTAACGCAGTGAAGGTAAGTTTTTCTGCTAGGCGCACAGGCCGGGAAAGAAAGCAGATCCCTTTGCTTCGCTACGGGAGGACTAACACTGTCGCTACAGCAGAACCAAATCCACTGCTATACCGCGGCCACCACGTCGTCCGCATGCGTCTTCGCATACTCCGGCAGCGTCGTCTTGCCCTGGTCGATAGCGCTGGTGCCGCCTGCCAGAACAACCTGCACATCCGTAATCCCCATAAAGCCAAGAATCTGCTTGAGGTAGCTGCTTGCCGCGTTGTAGCTTTCGGCGTGGGCACCGGGCCCGTATTCGCCGGCACTCGCCAGAATCACGCGCGCCTTCTTGCCCTGCACCAGGCCCTTGTAGTCCGAGGTGAAGGTGAGGTTCAGGCGCACAACGTGGTCGATCCAGGCTTTGAGCGACGCAGGAATGCTGAAGTTGTACATCGGCGTCGTGATTAGCAGTTCATCGCACGCCAGCAGTTCGGCGACCAGATCGTCTGACACCTTGATCGCGGCAGCCGTCTCAGGCGAGTGCTGTTCCGCCGGCGTGTACGCGCCCATGATCCAGGGCAGATCGACGAACGGCAGCTTCTCCGCCGTGGTGTCATGCGTGATCACCTTGCCGCCCGCATTTGCCTTTTCCCATTCGGCAACAAACTGATTGCCCAGCGTAGTGGAGACGGAATAGTCGCCGCGCGGGCTGCTATTGATGCAAAGAAGTGTTGCCATGGTCTTGCTCCTTGAAGGTAGTTCCTGAAACCGAAGGTTCGATGCCGAAGCATCCCTACCGATGGGATGCGCCGCCACTTTGCCGCGACTCGTAAATTTCTGCACTCGTCCGGCTCAGGCACTGTTCAGGTTCGGTCCAATGGCCAGTACAAAATACTTCGCCGGCACGGTTCCCGTGTTGCGCAAACCGTGCAGCACCTTAGACGCCGCATACAGCACATCGCCCGGTCCCGCTGGCTGGCGCGCACCATCGATCAACCAATCCACCTGCCCCGCGGTCATGAACAGAAACTCTGCGTGCTCATGCTGGTGCGGCGGGTGCGGCTCATGGCCCGGCAACAAAACAGAATTGTGCAGCTCCACGCTTTCACCGGTAGGCAGCGTGCCGCGCACCACCGCCTGAAACGAGCCAACCGCCGACGGCTCGATGCGCTCCGCCGACGAACGAAACACCGCGTTGTGTCTCAGCGCCTCCGTACCATCCGGCCGGTGCTGCGACGTGGCAGGCACGGCCTCCTGCGCCGCCGCAAACTGCTCCCTGAATAGCGCCATTGCCGCAAACACCGTCAAAAACTCCCGGCGCGAACCCGCTCCCTGCTCCTGAGCATCCATGCCGAGCAAGGTAGCGCATCTGCAACACTTTGCGCCAGCTTGGATCTACCAAAGCGAATAGTCGTTGCGCACTACGGCGATCACCGCCAGCGCCAGGTTCGCCACGGCATGCGCCGCCACCGCCTCACCGAGCCGCCCACGCCAACGGGCCACCGCCCAAAAGATCGCGCCCGCCGCCACACCCGCGGCCCACATACTACCGTGCAGGGCGCCAAACGCGGCCGAACTCACCACCAGTGACAGCACCGTCATGTCCCGGTACGACACCTGCTCAAAGTCGGCACGCATTACCCGGCGAGCCAAAAAACCCCGGAACGCCAGTTCCTCCGCAATCGGTACGGTGACCGATGCCGCGAACACCCGAATGGCGATCCACGCGACACGCGCTCCAACCGGCAAAGATGCCAGCCCGGCCGCAGTGTCAATCGCCGTTCCCCCGCCGGGTCGCAGTGCAACATGCATGCCAAGCCACAGCCCCGTTACCAGCAGGCCGGCGATTGGCCCCGTCCAGCCGAATCTCCAATCCATTGCGCGATAGTGCCGCCGCATCACCCACAACACCACCAGCGCGACCACCAAACGCAACGGGTACAGCCACTCAAATCCGCTGGAACCTGCCTGGCTCAGCAGCGAAGCTGCCGTGATTGCCGCAAATGGCAGCAGGTAGGCCACGGTGTCGTTCGTCTCCGTCACCGTCGGTGGGGCCACAGGCACTCGATTGCCGCTCGCGCCCAACCCGTCCTTCCGGAACCACGGCACGCGCTGCACAAGCGCAAGGCAGCCCAGGGCCACCAGGTTCAGCGTGATCCAACCGGCCTGCGCATGGAATCCCCGGTCGGCAATCTGCGGGTAACCGTGTTCGCCGATCACAATCAGCAGCACCAGCCGCAGCAAATTGGCACACCACGTCAGGCCGAGCGCCAAGGGCACCACCCATACAGCGCGCGCCATGCGCAGTTCCCGCCGGGTCACCACCAACCACAAAGTCGCCAGCACGGCGACAATCGCCAGCCCCTCAATGCCGGAGCACAGCCAATCGATCTCCACTAGGAAGTTCGGGGTTCCAAGCACGTGCTGCTCCGGAAATGCCAGCACCACCGGGTACAGCCGGTGGACCAGCCACGAGGTCTGGCGAAAGCAGGCATCGTGCAGTACTGGGCCAAGTGCGAACTGATGCTCGTCTAAAGGGCCGGACGCCATACGGCGCACCAGGACCAGGGTCGCCGTCGTGACGGCCGCATACCCCCAGGCAGCACCGAGGCTCACAACCAGCCGGCCCATGCGGTGCAGCGGCAACGCCGTGGCAAACAGCGTCACGATAGCCACTGGAATCAGTAGCGTCCAGACTGTCGCAACCAGGTCGAACGACCGCGTTCCCGGCTCAAGATGCGCGCGGTAGAACCCAATCTGCACCGCGGCAAGCAGCAAGAGCGTCGTGACGTGCAGCAGTACAAAGGGTCGGCTCCACGTGATGTTCGACCGGGTCACAGACAGTAACTGCCTTCTTCCGAAGAAGAGCAGCGCCACAAAAAACAGGACCGGCGAACCACTCAGACGGTGAACCCACACGAGCATCCAGGAGGGCGGCAGAGACAGTAAGGACAGCTTTTCGACGATCAGCAGCGCAAGCAGCCAATAGATCGGAGTGGCTCCAGCGATCCATCGCCTGTTAGCGGCTCGATCCATTCCATTCCTGAGGCGTTGTAAAGTGTGCGGACGCTGAATTTACCCTAGCGCGATCTCTGCCGGCGCAGCGAAATGGGTTGAAGTCGGCCGCATGCAGCAGTCATACGCTCTCCCATACCGGGAACGTACGGAGTGCTGGTAGGCAGTAGCATACAGCACGTGGGCGGATGCACGGAACAGCGCTACGCGAATGCTGCTGCCATGCCTGTTACAGGCAGCCAGCTACTCAGCCATTCCGGCACGCCCGTGTTCTCGTCCTCTACGGGAAAGGTCTCGGTCGGATGAACCGCGAAGGAACCCGCCGTGCCGGCATGGTGGCTGCGCAAGGCCCGGCGCACGCGACGCTTGACCTGTTCTCGCACGGAAGCAGTTGCGTGTTCCGCAAAGAGGAGAACACCCTGCCCACAAACAGGGCAGCGCAGATCGTGGTTGGTCTGGGAAAGCAGGCAGGTAACCGTCATTGGAACACTCCCGTGAAAGCCATCCCGGCCTCCACAATCCCAACGCTACTGCCGGCTCTGGGTGAGCAGAATCCCTCAAGGGCTCCGCATGGCTGCATCTTCTGTAGGTGGGTGAGGCCACGGTAGAGGGATCCTCTGCCCCCAATGGGGTGCAGGCACTCTCCTTATAACCAAAATCCGCAGAAGCACTCCGTCCGCCGAGCTCCACCGCGCAGCACGTGCCACAAAAGGAAAAGGCACCCAACAAAATGGGTACCCGCAACTTTGGAGTAGATCCGCGACAAGCTCCATCCTCAGTCTGGCTTTCTCCGCTCAGGAGAATTAGAAAGTCAGACGAGAACTGAGAAGAACTGTGAGGGCACGCCTGCCACAGAGATGACTCCCGCACCGAGGCGGGTCAGACAAACCTTTAGAGAACTTCGCCGGCATGCTTGCGGCGACGCAGCATGATTGCTCCACACATCAACACGGCAATACCACCAACGCTGGAGGAGGCGCTGATCTCCGGAGCGCGATAGGTGTACGAGCAGGTGATCGAGCCGTCGGGGTTTGTGACCGAGGTAAAACCAGCGGGGCAGGAGAACCCCTGCGCCTTACCAGTCGCCGGAGAAAGCAGGGCGATGGCTGCCAGGAGAACACTTGCGGAGAAGATCTTCTTCATATGTTGTAGCTCCTTAAAGGAGTGAATTGTGATTCGCGGCAATCGATGCAAGTGAGGGCGTTCCCGAAAGCGTACGCCGCCAGCAATACGGATGCAGATACTCTGTATTATGACTTGAACCTGCTTCATGTGCGTACACCTGTGGCAAAATACGTCGTTCTCATCTGTCCCATAATGGGCTTGCACTCGATTCAGTGCATTCCTGGCAAACTTCGCTCTCCGGTGAGCCTCCTCAGCAGGTAGTCCTCTGCCCTGCGGCCGGCTGAGCCGCGTCTCTCGGCATTCACAATCAACGCGCAATTCTCATCCTTGCCGTCCCAAACCCGCGCCACACAGCGAGCAGCAGTATCCTTACAAGCGTGAGCGACGCAAACCTTTCCGCACCCGCACCGGCCGCAGGCCCCCAGATCCACGTCACGCTTCCCGACGGCTCCGTCCGCACCGTTCCCGCGGGCACCACGCCTTATGCCATCGCGCACGGCATCTCGCCCCGCCTGGCGGAGGTAGTGGTCATCGCGAAGATTCGCACCACCCAGGGCGAACCCACGTCCGATGGCGCGGAAGAGCAGACCGATGCAGCCCACGGCGGTGCTGGCACCGAGCAGGCCATGTACGCCGCCGCACCCACGGCAGAACGCCTCGTCGACCTTGCCGAGCCGCTACATGAAGATGTGGAACTGTGGCTGCTCAAGGAGCAGGACCCCGAAGCCCAGCGCGTCCTGCGCCACTCCGCCGCACACGTCATGGCCACGGCCATTATGGAGCTTTACCCCGAGGTCAAGCTGGGCCACGGTCCTGCCACTGACAACGGCTTCTTCTACGACGTGCTGCGCCCCACGCCCTTCACGCCCGATGACCTGATCGCCATCGAAGCCCGCATGGCTCAGATCGTAGAGCGCAACGAGCCCTTCCGCCACGAGTACATCGGCCACGAAGAGGCACTGCGCGGTTACGAAGAGCAACAGGACTTCATGAAGGTCCACTTCGTCTCGAAGTTTACCCAGCCCGGCGAAAACGTCTCCTTCTACCGCAATGGCGATTTCCTCGACTTCTGCCGTGGTCCGCACGTGCCCTCCACCGGCCGCGTGCGCGCCTTCAAGGTCATGAGCATCGCCGGCGCGTACTGGCTGGGCGACGAAAAGAACCCGCAGCTCCAGCGAATCTACGGCACCGCCTTCTATACAAAGAAGGAGCTGGACGCCCATTTCAAGTACCTCGAGGACATCAAGGCGCGTGACCACCGCACGCTTGGCAAGCAGCTCGACCTGTTCAGCATCCAGGAGATCGCAGGCTCGGGCCTCATCTTCTGGCACCCCAACGGCGCCATCATCCGCAAGCAAATGGAAGACTGGATGAAGGACGAGTGCCTTCGCCGCGGCTACGACCTGGTCGTCACGCCGCACGTCATGAAGCGTGAGCTCTGGAAAATCAGCGGCCACGAAGGCTTTTACGGCGAAAACATGTACGCGCCCATGGAGCTCGACGACGCCGAGTACCGCCTCAAGCCCATGAACTGCCCGGGCCACATCCTCATCTACAAAAACAGCCCCAAAAGCTACCGAGACCTGCCCGTGCGCTATGCCGAACTCGGCAATGTCTACCGCTACGAGCGCTCCGGCACCATGCACGGCCTGCTGCGCGTGCGCGGCTTTACGCAGGACGACGCCCACATCTTCTGCACGCCCGGCCAGATCGAGGACGAGATCGTTTCCTGTGTCGAATTCGCCGAAGAAGTGCTCAAGAAGTTCGGCTTCCAGGAGTTCAAGGTCGAGCTCAGCACCTGGGACGCGTCCAAGCCGCAGGACTACACCGGCGCGCCCGAAGACTGGCAGAAGGCGATCGACTCGCTCAAGTCCGCGCTCGGCCGCAAGGGGATTCCCTACCGCGAAATTCCCGGCGAAGCCGCCTTCTACGGCCCCAAAATCGATGTCAAGCTCGTCGACGTCCTCGGCCGGCTATGGCAGCTCAGCACGGTGCAGTTCGACTTCAACCTGCCCGCCCGCTTCGACCTGGAATACACCGGCGAAGACGGCGAGCGGCACCGCCCCGTCATGGTGCACCGCGCGCTCTTCGGCTCGGTCGAGCGCTTCTTCGGCGTCCTCATCGAGCACTACGCCGGTGCCTTCCCCCTCTGGCTCAGCCCGGTCCACATCGGCATCGTACCCATCAGCGAAAAGCACATAGCCTACGCCACCACGGTCAAACAGACGCTCGAAGCCGCCGGTCTCCGCGTTTCCCTCGACGGCGGCAACGACCACATGAAGTCCAAGATCAAGGACTTTACCGTAAAGAAAACGCCGTTCATCCTCGTCGTCGGCGAAAAGGAAGCGGAAGCGCACACGGTAAACATCCGCACCCGCGGCAGCAACGACAACAGCAACCAGTCGCTCGCAGACTTCACCCGGCGCGCCAAAGCCCTGCTCGACGAAAAAAGCGCAACGCTGTAAGCGTGGCCCGCACCGGGCGATCAGGCTCCGGTGCGGACCGGCGAAAACAGCAGGCAGAAGACTGTGCCGCTTTTGCCCGGCCGCTCGCTGCTGCGCACGCGGATCGTACCCAGGTTCTTCTCCAAAAGTTCCTGGGTAATCCATAGCCCGAGCCCCGTGCCGCCGATGCCCTTGGTTGAGAAAAACGGCTCGAACATGTGTGCCAGCGTGTCCGCGCTCATGCCCGTGCCGGTGTCGGCAACGGTCAGGCGGATGCCGGTTTCGCCGGTCGCCCACAGCGTGGCACGCCGACTGCGCAGCCGCAATCGGCCGCCGGCGCGCATTGCGTCAAAGGCATTGCCCACCAGGTTTGCCATCACCTGCCGCAGTTCTCCTTCATAGCAAAACAGTGGTGCCCCGTCCGAGCGATCGATTGTCGGCGTGATCTTCGAGTTCAGGAGGCGCGCGCGGTACAACACCATCGTCGATTCAAATAGCTCGTTTATGTACAAGTTCGTCCGCTTCGTACTCTGCCGGTGAAAGCGCAGGGTGTGCGTGGCAATCTGCGACACCCGCGCCACCTCGTCCTGCGCCGTGTTCACAAATCCCTTCATCACCGGATCGGTCGCCATGCCATCAAGAATGTAGAGCAGGTTCGTGATCGACTCCAGTGGGTTGTTGATCTCATGCGCGATCGAGCTCGCCAGCCGCCCCACCGACGCCAGCTTCTCGCTTTGCAGCAGAGCCTTTTCCGTCTGCTTGCGCGACGATACGTCTCGCAGAATGGCAGAAAACGCGACCAGCGTTCCCGGCGCCTCCATGTGCGGCGTCAGGTTCATCGACAGGTCGATGGGCCGGCCACTCTTGTGCCGCCCCACGGTATCCTTCGTCACATCCTCGCCGCGGCGCAGCACCTCCAGCGCATCCTCGATCTCTTGCTGCCTCGCCTCCGGCAGGATGACTGCAGACAATGGGCAGTTCGTCACCTCCGCATGGCCGAAGCCAAACATCTGCTCCGCGCCGATGTTCCAGCTCTGAATCAGGCCCTCCGGATTCAGCGCAATGATGGCATCCGTAGTGTGCTGCACCACCTCGGCCATCCGTTCGGCGCGGTTGCGCGACTGCAACAGCTCCGTCTCATACATCCGCCGCTCCGAAGCTTCAAACAGCATCAGGCGAATGCCGACCGGCTCGCCCGCCGCGCCGCACCGCAGGTTGGCGCTCACCAGCACGGGCACGCGTTCCCCCCCGGGCTGCACCAGGTCGAACGCCACTTCTTTCAGCGCGCCGCGCAGCCGCAGCGCCGGGTCGAACTGCGTGTCGTAGTACATGCCGCCGGCCCGCGAAAGCACCTGCTGGAAGCGCAATCCACCCGCCTGCTCGCACGAGCGTCCGATCAGCCGTTGAAACGCGGCATTGCCCCGCACGATCGTGCCATCCAGCTGCAGCAGCGCATATCCGCCTGGAGCGTTTTCAAAGTGATCGTCTTCCGTCGCAAGCATTTCAACCTGGCTCATAGAAAACGGTGAATGGCCTCCGTCACCTCGCCCGGCGCACTCAGGTGCGGGCAGTGCCCCGTCGCATCCATCATTACCAGTTCACTGCCAGCAATCGCGCCGTGCACATACCGGCCCACCGCCGCGGGTGCAATCGCATCCTCGTCGCACTGCAAAATCAGCGTGCGCGTCTTGATCTTTGCTAGGTCCGCCCGGTTGTCCGACAAAAACGTGACCCGCGCAAAGTGCTGCGCAAAGATCGGGTTTGTCCGGCAAAAACTTGCTTCCAGCTCGCCCGCCAGTTCCGGCCGGTCTGCATTGCCCATGATCACGGGAGCCATCATCGCCGACCAACCCAGGTGATTGCTGTCCAGCATGGTCAGCAGGTCGTCGATGTCGGTTCGGTCAAAGCCGCCTTTGTACTCGCCATCGTTAATGTACGAGGGCGAAGGCCCGATCATCACCAGGTTCTCAAACAACTCTGGCCGCTCGATCGATGCCAGCGCGCCAACCATAGAGCTTACCGAGTGACCCACAAAGGTGACGTTCTCCAGGCACAGTTCGTCGATGATCTCCAGCACGTCGCGCGCGTACCCCTGCAGCGTGCTGTAACGCGTCCGGTTAAACGCCGCCGGATCGGACAATCCGGCACCCACGTAGTCGAACAGCACAATGCGGTACTCCGCCTCAAACGCAGGCGTCACCGCGCGCCACATGTTCTGGTCGCAACCGTAGCCATGCGCAAACATCAGCGTCCGCGGCCCGCAGCCGATCACCTTTACGTTGTTTCGCTGCACTGCCGTCACTGTTCTTCACCGGTCATTACCCAAGCATGACACACGGTGAACCACAAGGGTCTATCCTTTTCTCAGAGGCACCGAGGCCTCTTTTCATGGCACCTCTTGCCGCTGTTTTGCTGTTCATCCTCGCTCTTTTCGCGCTCATTACCATTCTCAAAACGCTCTACACCGTGCGCACCGCGCAGGCCGGCATTGTGGAGCGGTTCGGCAAGTTCCACCGCATCGTGCGGCCCGGCCTGCATGTGTTGATCCCGTTTGCAGAGCGCGTCTTCTTCGTCGATCTGCAGGTCAAGCAGGCGAGCTTCGTCGTCGAAACCAAGACCCGCGACAACGTGTTCGTCCAGATCCCGGTCAGCGTGCAGTACCAGGTGCTGGACGAGAGCATCTTTGACGCCTTCTACAAGCTCTCCGCGCCGCAAAAGCAGATTGAGAGCTTCGTCTTCAACTCCATCCTCGGCCACGTGCCCAAGCTCACGCTTGACGAAACCTTCGAGCAGCAAAGCGGTATTTCCGTCGCCGTCAAGGTCGAGCTTGACCAGATCATGCGCAACTTCGGCTTCAACATCCTTACCGCGCTCGTCACCGACATCATCCCCGACGCCAAGGTCAAAGCTGCGATGAACGATATCAACGCGGCGCAGCGCAGCCAGGTGGCGGCCATGGCGCGCGGCGAGGCCGACAAGATCCTGAAGGTGAAGCAGGCCGAGGCAGAAGCCGAATCGAAGGCACTGCAGGGCAAGGGCATCGCGGCGGAACGGCAAGCCATCATCGACGGCCTGCGCGCCTCCATCGAGCATTTCCGCGAGTCCGTCCCCGGCGCCACGGCAGAGGACGTCATGGCACTTGTGCTGCTCACCCAATACTTCGACACGCTCAAGGACATCGGCATTCGATCGAACACCAACACGTTGTTCCTGCCCAATAATCCCGGCGCGGCGAACGACTTCATGCAGCAGATTATCGCCGGTCTGCGCGCCGGCACACACCGCGCCTCCGCTGGCGAGGCGGTGGCCAGATAGCCCCTCGGGATCGTTACTCTTCCGGGTTGGCGATCCCGACCGCCTGGTGCAGGTACTCGTCACTTCCAAGCTGCTGCAGCATAAACTGCGCCACATCGGCACGTGTGATGAAGCGCACCTTGTCCCCGGACTCCGGCTGCACCACGCGCACGCCTTTCGGCTCCCCATTCTTCAAGCCGGCTGGACGCACAATGATCCAGTCGAGCGTACTGTGCTCCACAACCTCTTCCATGCCTGCCTTGTCCTTCATCACACCGCGCAGCAGCGTCGGGAGGAATAGGTTCTTGTAGTACGAGTGCACGTTCGCGATACTGTCCCCCTCGCCAATCGTGGACACCGCAATCAGCCGCCGAACACCTTCTGCCTTCATCGCGTCCAGCACGTTGCGCACCGTGTCCGTCTCCAGCGTCGTGTTCAGGAAAGGGATGTGGCTGCCCAACGTGTCGATCACCGCGTCCTGTCCTCGCACCGCCTCCAGGATGGCGACGGCATCCCGCGCATCGCCTCCAATCACGCGCACGTCCGTCCGCCTGTACTCGTCGGGGCTGTGCACGAACGCGGTCACCACGTGCCCCAACGCCACTGCCTGCTCCACCACAGCCTCGCCCAATTCTCCACCCGCACCGATCACCAGTAACTTCATGCGCACCCCTGGCGCATAAGATGCACGGTTTCCCGCGGAGAGGTTAACCGTAACCTGGCGAGCATCAGCTACTCTGCCTAGACCACCAAGCAGCCAGGAGCCGTCATGTCGACACGCCAGGAACTCACGCAAAAAATCCTCACCAACAAGTCCCGCCTCGGCCTCAGCTGGCAGCAGATCGCCGCGGCCCTGGGGCCCAGCTCACCCGTCATTTACACCGCCGCGCTACTCGGCCAGTTTCCGCTCACCGCAGCCGAGGCGCAGCTTGCGAAACCCCTGCTGGAACTGAGCGACGCGGACGCGGCTCTGCTGGCGACCTGCCCCAACCGCGGCGAGGGCAGCGTCATGCCGCCCACCGATCCACTCATCTACCGCTTCTACGAACTCATCCAGACCTACGGCACCACGTGGAAAGAGCTCATTCACGAAGAGTTCGGCGACGGCATCATGAGCGCCATCGACTTCAACATGCAGATCGAGCGTGAGCCGAACCCGCTTGGCGACCGCGTCAAAATCTCCATGTCCGGCAAGTTCCTGCCCTATAAGCGCTACTAGCCCCCACGGACAGAAGCCGCCGCCTACGCCTGCTGTCGTAGACCATCGGACAGCAGGATCGCCTCTGCAATGTCGCGCATGGTGCGCCGGCGCTGGCGGCTTTCCTTCTGCATCGTGCGGTAGGCTTCCTCTTCCGTCAGATGGAGGTCGCGCTGCAGGATGCCCTTCGCTCGATCCACGACCTTGCGATTTTCCAGCCGCGTCGACAGCTCGGAGTTCTCCGTCTCCAGCCGCGCGCGCTCAATCTCCGCGCCCACCACGATGCCGAGCGTCGCAAGCAGGCGCTTCTGCAGGTCGGTGTGCACGTACGGCTCGCGGTGCTGCACGTTAATCACGCCCACCACCCGGTTCGCGCATACGATCGGCGTGCACAGCATCGCCTCAAACCGGTCCTCCGGTAGCGCGGCAAAGGTGCTGAAGCGCGGATCGTCCGAAGCCCGTTCAGACAGTGCCACCGACTCCCGGTGTTGCGCCACCCAACCGGTCACGCCCTGGCCCAGCTCCACGTTCAGCTTGTCCACAATCTCCGCGTGCGGATTTTTGCTGGCGCGCAGCAGCAGCTTTTCGCCCTCGACTGTGTACACAAAGCACGAGTCGCATGGAATGACCGCGCAGGCAAAATGCAGAATGCGCTCAAGCACCAGGTGTAGTGGATCGGCCAGCGCAATGCGGCTGCTGATCTCGTGCAAGATATCAAGCGGCGCCAAACCGTCCTTGAACCCGGCCATGGTACTGCTCATGACGGCTACCTGCTGCACAGCCGGCGGGCCGCTGCGACGAGGCTGGAACGCCTCCTCTACCGCGGCGGCCATTTCTACCGGTGGGCGCGGCGTGCGCTTGGTTGCGAGCACCTTGCCGCTGTACTGCGCGGCCTCGTTGATCATGAAACCCATCTTCGGCCGGGACGGCTCGAAATCCGGCTTCAAGCCATGCTGCAGCAGCTCCTCCGTCGTGGTCGGCCCGACAGAGATGCACACCACCGAATCGAAGCTGCGGCGCAGATCGGCACCCAGCCCCATCTCCTCCGCAATCTGGAACAGATGAATCACCTGCACGGCCGTCATAAACAGCACCACGTCCACACTGCCGTGAATGATGGCGAGCACGCTTTCGCGCAGCGGTCCCAGGTCGTGCGGCAGCGCCCACTGGTACACCGGCACCTTCGTCACGGCGGCAAACCGCTGCACCAGTTCGCCGATCATCTCCGGGTTTGTCGCGCCATACTCCTGCACCGCGAGCCGCATGTTCGCCGCGCTCTCCCCCAGCACCGTGTCAATGACGTTCACCACCTCGCGCCAGGTCGCCGGCTCCGGGCAGTTGGCGAAGATCGGCACACCCAGCTCGGCCAGCACGCCCTGCGGTTTTACCCCGCGCGCCAGCACCTTCACCCCACGCAGCGCGGCCAGCACGGCCTCGCGGTCTAACTCCGTCTCCAGCGTCTTCATCATGCCGCGCACGCCCACACCGGTCAGGAACAGTACGGCATCGAACTCCCCACGCAGCAGCGCGCGCCCAAACTCCAGGCAGGCCGTGTTGGTCGACAGCGGAATCTCCCGCATTGCCGGCACCACAAACGGCTCACCGTTGTAGGTGCGGATCAGCTTCTCCACTTCCCGCGCGCGGCGAGACTCCAGCGAAAGAACGCGAAGCCCGTCGAAGCTGGCATGCGGCATAAAGTCTCTCCGGGCAATGCACCCCGACACCGTCAACAGCGGCAGGGATTTAAATGTCAGCGTTCCGCGCACGATGCAGCAGGATAGTGGTGTTTTGTCAGCATAGCGCCGATTCCAGGGCGCTGCCACGTCATCGGTAACTCTTGGGTAATCCTTCCCTTGCATCGAAAAGCAGGCCGCGTTACATTCAAGGCACACGAACCACCTTGCAGCCCCGCCCGCCGCTTGTGAGTTTTTCGTCGTCGGTTCCATGCTGAACCCGCCGGCACCCCAACATTCCGTACCTCCGCTTCACCTGAAATCGGTTGTACCGACCGCTCCACGACGAGCCTGAGACTTCGCAGCCCTCCTGCGCTCGGCCCTGCACGTCTTGAGCCAGCGCACTGCAAGCACCCAGGCCTGCACGTAACACCTTTGCTCTCAGAGGTTTTCCGCTTGCTCGACGCCGCCTCCCAACTCGTCGATTCCGCCGCCGCCTTCTCGCCGGAACAGAAGCAATATCTGCAAGGCTTCTTTGCAGGTGCCATGCAGCGCGCGCCCTTCGCCGGGCAGACTGCCGACGGCCTGCTCACCGGCACACCTGCCGCCGGTGTCGCTAACCTCGCCGCACCGGCTGAAGTGGAGCCCACCTTCTGGGGCACGCCCGTCGACGATCTGTGCGCCGAAGAGGTCTGGAAGTACGAGCGCAACCCGCTCGATGCCTGGGAAGACCTACTCGCCCACGCCGCAGAAAACAAAACGCCCGACGCCGAGTTCCGATATCGCTTCAAGAGCTTCGGCCTCTTCCACGTCGCGCCCGCGCAGGACAGCTTCATGCTGCGCATGCGTGTGCCCGGCGGCCTGCTCACCGCGCATCAGATGCGCGGCCTCGCCGGCATGGCCGATACCTGGGGCCCCGCGCGGCTCGACCTCACCACCCGCTCCAACGTGCAGATTCGCGAGCTCGCACCGCGCAGCATCGTCGACGTGCTCAACACCATTCAGAAGCTCGGCATGTCGTCCCACGGCTCCGGCGCGGACAACCTGCGCAACTTCACCGCGTCCCCGCTCTCCGGCCTCGACCCGCACGAGCTCATCGACGTTCAGCCCTACGCCGACGCCATGCAGAACTTCCACACCAACAGCCGCGACCTCTTCGGCCTGCCGCGCAAGTTCAACATCGCCTTCGACGGCGGCGGCGCCATCACGGTACTGGCCGACACCAACGACATCGGCTTCGTCGCGGTGCGCGTGGGTGAGGGCCGCGGCGTTCCCGCAGGCGTCTACTTCCGCGTCCTGCTCTGCGGCATCACCGGCCACCGCCAGTTCGCCACCGACAGCGGCCTGCTCCTGCTGCCGGAGCAACTGGTCGCTGCCGCCGCCGCCATGGTGCGCGTCTTTGCCGAGCACGGCGACCGCACCGACCGCAAGAAGGCGCGGCTCAAGTACCTCGTCGACCGCTGGGGCATCGAGAAGTTCCTCGATGAGACCGCGAAGAAGCTCGCCTTTCCCATCATTCGCTTCGCGGCAGACCAGTGCGAGCCGCGCGGCCCCATTGACCGCGCCGGCCACCTCGGCGTGCACCCGCAGGCCCAGCCAGGCATGCACGCGGTAGGCGTCGTCGTTCCGGTAGGCTGGCTCCCCACGCACCAGGCACGCGCCCTGGCCGACATCGCCGACCGCTTCGGCACCGGCGAACTTCGCCTCACCGTCTGGCAAAACCTGATCGTTCCCAACATCGCCACGGCACACCTGCAGCCGGCGCTCGACGCCCTCCAAGCCGCCGGCCTGCAATTCGAGGCAGGCCGCATCCTGAGCGGCACCGTCGCCTGCACGGGCAGCCGCGGCTGCCGCTTCGCCGCCACCGACACCAAGGGCCACGCACTCGAACTCGCCCGCGCACTCGACACAACCTTCACCATCGCCCAGCCACTCAACCTCCACGTCACCGGCTGCAACAATTCGTGCGCCCAGCACTATATCGGCGACATCGGCCTCATGGGCGTAAAGGTCGACGGCGGCGAAGGCTACCAGGTGAACCTCGGCGGCGGTGCCGACAATGAACAGGGCCTCGCCCGCGAACTCTACCCCGCGCTGCCCTACGCGCAGGTGCTGCCCGCACTCACCGGCATCTTCCGCGCCTTCGAATCCGACCGGCAGCAAACGGAAGACTTCCTTACCTGGACTCGTCGCAGCGATCTCGCGATTCTGCGCGCCGCCGCCGAGGCATCCATCGCAAACGCACCTGAAACCACCCGCCCGCAACCCGTGGCGCTCACCGCAGCCGGCCTCGTTGCCACCAACACAGAGGCCGTCTCCGCATGACCAGCGTTCCCTACATCCCCGACAACGCGCCCTTCAACCCGGAGCAGCGCGCCTGGCTCAATGGCTTCCTCGCCGGCATCTTCTCATCCGCACCCGGTATCACCGCCGCCGCGGAGAAACCGGCGTCCCTGCACTTCACCGTCTATTTCGCCACGCAAACCGGAACCGCCGAGCGGCTTGCGAAAAAGCTCGCCAAAGAACTGAAAGCCCAGGGCCACACCACCGACATCGCCTCGCTCGATAAGACCACCCCGGCCCAACTCGCCGCGCAGCAGAACGCCCTCATCCTCGCCAGCACCTACGGCGAGGGCGACCCGCCCGAGGGCACCATGGCCTTCCGTGACGCGCTGTTCGCCGACACCGCGCCCATGCTCAGCACCCTGCGCTACAGCGTCTTCGCCCTCGGCGACAAGCACTACGAACACTTCTGCAAGTTCGGCGCGGACCTCGATGAACGCCTGCAAGCCCTTGGTGCCACCCGCTTCATTCCGCGCGTGGAATCCGATGTCGACGTCGACGCACCCTTCGACCAGTGGAAAGCCGACCTCAAGCCGCATCTCGGCCACAAGGCCGCCGAATCCAACGTCGCCATCCAGAACAACCGCACCGGCGACGTGCTTGCCGGCGACGTCAAACCCCTCCCGGAACCCGACCACGCCCACACCCGCGACAACCCCTTCCACGCCGAACTGCGCGAGCGCACGCCCCTCACCAGCGACATCTCCAGCAAACTCACGATGCACCTTGCGTTGGCGTTGGAGGACTCCGCCGTCCACTACCAGGCGGGCGACGCCTGCGGCGTCATCGCGCAGAACGACCCCGCGCTGGTCGCCGACATTCTCGCGCACCTGCCCTTCGCCGACGGCTCCTGCGACATCCCGAAACTCGGCACCATGCCGGTCAGCGAAGCCCTGCTGCACCACCTGCAACCTACCCGCCTGAGCCGCAAAATCGTGCAGCACTTCGCCGACAAGACGGGTGCAAAGGAACTCGTCACGCTCCTCGTCCCGGAACAGGCCGCCCACCTGGAAACCTTCCTCTACGACCGCGGCCTCATCGACCTCCTCCTCGCCTACCCCGGTGCCGTCACCCAGGCAAGCGAGCTCGTCGCCATGCTGCCGCGCCTCGCGCCCCGGCTCTACAGCATCAGCAGCAGCCCGGCGGCCCACGGCAGGGAAGTCCACTGCACCATCGCCGTCGTCCGCTACCGCTCGCACAACCGCGAACGCGGCGGCATCGCCAGCACCATGCTCGCCGACCGCGTCGACCTCGGCGCGCGCCTGCCCATCTACATCCAACCCAACAAGAAGTTCCGCCTGCCCGCCCCGGACGTACCCATGATCATGGTCGGCCCCGGCACCGGAATCGCGCCCTTCCGTAGCTTCCTGCACGAGCGACAGGCCCTCGGCCACACCGGCAGGAACTGGCTCTTCTTTGGCGAGCGCAGCGCACAGACCGACTTCCTGTACCGCGACGAACTGCAAACCATGCACACCTCCGGTCACCTCACCTGCCTCTCCACCGCCTTCTCCCGCGACCAGGCGCAGAAAATCTACGTGCAGGACCGCATGCTCGAACACGGCAAGGAGCTCTACGACTGGTTCCAGCAGGGCGCCCAGTTCTACATCTGCGGCGACGCCAGCCGCATGGCCAAAGACGTCGACGCCGCCCTCCACACCATCGTTGAAGTGCACGGCAACCTCAGCCCCGAAGCTGCAAAGGACGCCATCTCCCAACTGCACGACGACCGCCGCTACCATCGCGACGTGTACTGAAGTTGTAAGGAGTAAGTGAAAAGTAGAAGCAGGAATAGGAAGCACTAAGTTTTGAAAATTAAGTGGTCTTTAAAGCGTTCTGAGAAGTAAGCTCCCGACGGATCGAGCCTCTCCTTTGTCATCCCGTAGCGAAGCGAAGGGATCTGCTGTTCGCCGCCGCACAAACCAACACCGAGCCGCTCTGACTCGCTAACCCGCTCACTTGCTGGTCTTACCATGTCCCTCCCTCTCCACGACCGTGCGCTCGACAACGACCGCGACCTCGTGCGCTTCACGGACTATGGCAACCCCGCCAACCTCCCCGACTTCGGCACCGACGCCCAAAGCATCGACGCCCTCCGCATGAGCCTGCTCCAGGGCGGAGCCGCAAGCAGCCTCATCGAAGCCCTCATCCCCTCCCGCCCGCTGGAGCAAGGCGAGCAGTATCGATTCCACTTCGACATGACCAAGTGCATCGGTTGCCGCAGTTGTGAGGTCGCCTGCAACGAGCAGAACGGCAATCCCGCCGACATCAAGTGGCGGCGCGTCGGCGAGCTCGAGGGGGGCGTCTACCCCGACACCCAGCGCACCTACCTCAGCATGGGCTGCAATCATTGCCTGAGCGCCGACTGCCTCAAGGGCTGCCCCGTCAACGCCTACACCAAGGACCCGCTCACCGGCATCGTCCTGCACTCCACTGACGCCTGCATCGGCTGCCAGTACTGCGTGTGGAACTGTCCGTATTCGGTTCCGCAATTCAATCCGGAGCGCGGCGTCGTCGGCAAATGCGACATGTGCCGCGGCCGCCTGCTCGACGGCCTGGAACCGGCCTGCGTCAACGCCTGCCCCGAGAACGCCATCCAGATCGAAATCGTCAACAAGATCGAGTGGCGCGAAGACTACGCCCTGGCTGAATCCCCCGGCATGCCGCCCGCCGGAAACACCATCTCCACTACCCGCATCACCCTGCCCGAGAACACGACTAGTTGGTTGCAGCGAGTCGACAACGGCCAGATCGGCCTCGAGCACGCGCACCCCTCGCTCGTCGTCATGACCACCACCATGCAGGCCACCTTCGGCGCGCTCGTCGCACTCGTTCTGCTCGGGCGGCTGGACACGCTGCACATCTCGCTCGTCGTGCTGCTCACCGCATGCGCGCTCAACGTCAGCGTCTTTCACCTCGGCCGGCCCGCCTACGCTTGGCGCGCGCTCAAAATGTGGAAGCGGTCGTGGCTCAGCAGGGAAGTGCTCTGCTTCAGCCTCTTCTTCGCCAGCATCGGCGCATGCGCCGCCCTAAGCTGGGCCGCCACCCTCGGCTTCACCCCCGCCGCAAAGTTCGTCCTTCCCGCCGCCATCGCCGGCATCATCACTGGCCTCGCCGGAACCCTAAGCTCTGCATACATTTACCTCGTAAAAGCCCGGCCCGCGTGGAACATGGTGCACACGCCGATCGACTTCCTGCTCTCCGCCGCGCTCATCGGCTCGGTGCTGCCGGCAGTCATGCAGGGACCCGCTGCCGCACTTGCCGCTACCCTGAACGCGCTGTTGTTCCACGCACCCGCCACGCTCACGGCGCACCTTCACCTTCACCTCGCGCAGCCGGCACCGTTCGCAAGCAACGCACTGCCCACGCTGCTCATCGCCGCGCTCTGGATCGCCAACCACGCCGTCAAGATCCTCCGCCTGCGCGCCAGCGACAACTTCGAATCCCGCGCCGCCTACAACCTCCTGCGCTCCGACGCCCTGCTCTGGATTGTCGTGCTCTCGTTCTTCACCGCCCTGGTCACGCCGCTCTTCCTCGCCGCGCCGTTGCCCCTGCTGTCGCTCTGCACCGCCGTCGCCGCCGTCAGCATGGGCCGCTATCTCTTCTTCGTCTCCGTCGTCCCCCTCAGCATGGGCCTCACATTCATCAAGAGCCCGGTCGCCGGCGGTGTCCACGCATGAGGAATCCCTTCCGCGCCACGACGGTTGATAACACTCCCGACGCCAGCGTCGCCGACAGTCCCGCCGCGCCTGAGAAACTCGGCCCGCTCACCCGCATATTGCGCGCGCTCGGCATCGACACGGCGCAGAGAAAATACGCCTACGCCAACGACCCGCGCTTTGGCTACGTCTCCGAATCGCGCGTCGCCGACACCTGGACCAAGACCACCTGCGGTTACTGCTCCGTCGGCTGCGGCATGCTCATCGGCACCAAAAACGGCCTGCCCGTCGCCGCCCGCGGCAACCCGGACCACCCCGTGAACCGCGGCAAGCTCTGCCCCAAGGGCCTCAGCGAACACCACATCGTCCGCGCGCCCGGCCGCGCCACCACGCCCATGCTCCGCCGCAACGGACGCTCCTCGCCGCTTGAGCCCTGCACCTGGGACGAGGCGCTCGACACCATGGTCGCCCGCATCACCAGCCTGCAGGCCGAACACGGCAACGAGGCACTCGGTGTCATCGGCACCGGGCAGCTGCTGACGGAAGAGTTCTACACCCTCGGCAAACTCGTCCAGCTCGGCTTCCGGTCGCGCAACTACGACGGCAACACCACGCTCTGCATGGCCTCGGCCGTGAGCGGATACAAACTCAGCTTCGGCAGCGACGGCCCGCCCGGCGCCTACACCGACATGGAGCAGGCCGACGTCATCCTGCTCGTCGGCTCTAACATCGCGGACAACCACCCCATTCTCGTGACCCGTCTCGGCAAGAAAGCGGGCCAGGTCGTGATCGTCGCCGACCCGCGCGTCACCAAAACCGCCATGCTTGCGGACATCCACCTGCCGGTCAAGCCCCGCAGCGACATCGCCCTGCTCAACGGCATCGCGCACATCCTCTTCCGCGACGACCTCGTCGACCGGGCCTACATCGACGGACACACCGAGGGCATCGAGCAGTACGAAGCCTTCGTCGCCGACTTCACCCCGGAAAACGTCAGCCAGACGACCGGCCTGCCCGTCGCCACCATCGAGCGCGCCGCCCACCTGTACGGCACGGCAAAGGCCGCCTTCATCGGCTGGACCATGGGCGTCAACCACTCCACGCAGGGCGCCGTCACGGTCGCGGCCATCAACAACCTCGCGCTCATTACCGGCAACATCGGCCGCAGCGGCGCAGCGCCCTTCTCCATCACCGGCCAGTGCAACGCCATGGGCACGCGCGAATCCGGCTTCGCTTCGTCCATGCCGGGGTACCGCAAGTACGAGTCCACGCAGGACCGCCAAGACCTCGCCCGTCTTTGGAACATCGACGAAAGCCGCATCCCCACTGCCCGCGGCCTCGCCTATCCCGACATCATCGAGGCGGCCGTTGCCAAAAAAGTCCGCGCGCTCTGGTTCATCGCCACCAACCCTGTCGTCAGCTTTCCTAATGCCAAACTGCTGGAGCAGGCGCTCAACACGGCCGAGTTCATCGTCGTGCAGGACGGCTTCTTTCCGACGCCCACCAGCGAATACGCCGATCTCGTCCTGCCCGCTGCCATCTGGGGCGAGAAGGAGGGCACTTACACCAACTCCGAGCGCCGCATCAGCAAGGCCAACCCCTTCATCGCGCCACCCGGCCAGGCGCGCGGCGACTTCGACATCTTCCTGGCCCTTGCCGACCGCCTCGGCGTACGCGACGAGCTCTTCCCCGGCTGGCACATCACCCACGACAGCTTCCTCGAATGGCAGCGCATCAGCAAGGGCCGGCTGTGCGACTACTCGCCTTTCACCTGGCAGCAGATTGAGGACCAAGGCGGCGTGCAGTGGGGCGGCGAACGCCTCTACACCGACGGCATCTTCCCGCGCGACAGCGGCCATGCGCTGCTGCACTGCGTCCCCTGCCTGCCGTTCACCGAGCAGCCGGACAGCGACTACGACATGATCCTGAATACCGGCCGCACCGTCGAACACTGGCATACCCGCACCAAGACCGGTGCCGTCCCCATGCTCAACGGCATGGTGCCCAATGCCTGGCTCGAGATGAATCCGCTGGACGCCGAGCGCCTCGGCATGAAGCAGCACGACCGCGTCACCATCGTCTCCCGCCGCAGCAACGTGCCGGACGTGGAGCTGCGCATCACCGGCATCATCGCGCCCGGCCAGGTCTTCATGCCCTTCCACTTCGCCGAACAAAACTCCAACCTCGTCACGCTTGGCGCCTTCGATCCCATCAGCCGCGAGCCCAACTTCAAGCAATGCGCCGTCCGCGTAGAACGCACCCGCACCGCCTGATGCGCGCGCCGAAATCAATCGCTTGGCACGCAACCGAAATCCCTGTTAAGTTCTAACCAAACACCACCAGAAATCTTTTGCATTACGCGGCCACGATCGCCGCAGCGTCGCCAACCTTTTCGGTTCGCACGCACCCGGAAGCGCACCATGACGTCCGCCTCCCTCCACGAAAAGCTCGCCGGATCCCGCACGTCCACACCACACTTTTCTCAGGAGCCACGTCATGGCCAGCGCCAAATTGTTTCTGAAGTCGGGCCACCCCGCCACACTTCTCGCAGCCTTTCTCTACTTCGACTTCTCCTTCGCCATCTGGGTGCTCAACGGCGCCATGGGTCCCTTCATCACCCAGCAGTTCCACCTCACGCCCGCGCAAACCGGCCTCATGATCGCCACGCCCACCATGGCCGGCGCCCTCATGCGCTTTCCGCTCGGCGTCGTCAGCCAGTACATCGGCCGCAAAAACGCCGCCATCGTCGAGATGTCGGCGATCATTCTCGCCCTCCTGTACGGCTTCTTCTTCGTCAAGACGTTCCACGACGTCATCGCCATGGGCGTTCTGCTCGGCATGGCCGGTGCCAGCTTCGGCGTTGCGCTCTCGCTCGGCTCCGGCTGGTTCCCGAAAGAATATAAAGGCCTGGCGATGGGCATTGCCGGCGCCGGCAACAGCGGCACCGCGCTTGCCGCGCTCTTCGCTCCCCGCCTGGCTACCCATTTCGGCTGGCAGCACGTCTATGGCTTCGCCGCCGCCTGCATGGCGCTGCCGCTGCTCGTCATGGTCTTCTTCGCGAAAGAACCGCCAGACGTCGAGCACATGACGCTGAAGGAGCACCTCGCCTGCCTCATGGAAAAGGACGGCTGGTACTTTAACCTCATCTACATCATCACCTTCGGCGGCTTCATCGGCCTCGCCACCTTCCTGCCCACCTTCTACGTCAGCCAGTTCCACATGACCAAGATCCAGGCCGGCACCTACACCGTGTTCGCCACCCTCACCGGCTCCGCCACCCGCGTCGTCGGCGGCTACTTCGCGGACAAGGTGGGCGGCATCACCACCCTTTCCGTCGTCTTCCTCGTCGCCATCGCCGGCCTGTTCGGTCTCATGGCCGCTCCCTCGCTGGTCGTCACCACCGCCATGTTCATGCTCTGCTTCGCCGCGCTCGGTGCAGGCAATGGCGCCACCTTCCAGATGGTGCCGCTCCGCTGGCCCCTCACCACGGCCGTCGCCGGCGGCATGATCGGCGAAATCGGCGCGCTTGGCGGTTCGTTCCTGCCGCTCGCCCTCAGCCAGTCCAAACAGCACACCGGGGCCTACTCCATGGGCTTCACCGCCTACGCCGTTTTCGCGCTCCTCGTCCTCGTCGTTCTACGCATCGTCAGCAGGCGCTGGACCACCACCTGGGTCGGCAAAGGTGGTCGCGCCCTCCCCGGCACCGCGGTCAATACCAACACCGTCGTCACCGCCGAAGGCCTCCGCGTCGCCGCCTGATCCCGTCCAAACCCGACGCGCCCCAGCCCCGGACTTCCCGGGGCTTTCCTTTGTTCCAATGCAAGCTGTTCGCACGCTGCTACGATGCGCTCAGCCCGCGTTCTCCGTTGTTTCCAACAGCACAGCGAGGCAAGCGCCAACGTCGCGACCGAGATCTTCTCCTGGTCTCTGTGCTCTCGGCCGGATACGCGGTCCGGAAGCTCTGCATTGCCAGCAAAATGCGCTCCTTGAGCCGCTCCTGCTGCTTGGCCTCCGCATCCACCCGGCGCTGAAACTCGTTGCGCACAAGGTGCTCCTGCACATCGCACGACTCCACCGTCAGGGCAGCACCGCCAAACAACCTGGCATGCACCTCGGCGATCCGCCCCTCCAATGCCTCATCGTTCGTGGCAGCGAAACCCTGCGCCTGCTGCCTGGCCGCTTCAGAGGCCTCGACCTTCGCCATGTTCCGCGCGACCCTCTTGGTACAGTCTCTCCAGCGGGTCCGACGACGGCCGACCAAACGACGGCAAGATACGCCGGTACACCAGCCTGCCGTTGAGATGGGTATCGTTGACTCAGCGAGCCACCCGGGCGTAGTGCTCCTCCCGCACCTTCTGGTGGAACGTGCCCCAGTTCAGTACCTCTAGCTGGTGCATGCGGTCGCCGAGCGGCGGCGTTTCAGAGTCGGCAGGGCAAAAGGCAGCATGGCAACACTCCTTGGTTCAATCGTTCGAAGCAGTCGCGCGTTCCGGGCCATGCTCGCGATACGCGGCGAGCCCGCGTTCCAGCACGCCCAACCCTTGCGCGTCGACAAACGCCTGCAGCGACACCACCCAGAGAATCGCCTTCTCGGTCTGCGGCGTCAGGTCGATCTGCTCGCATCGCCGCGTCCCGCCTGCGACCGCCGAAGCCACCCGTCCCCCACCCAGTCCGCCAGGTACTCCGCAGCGGCTTTCGGAAACTGCTCGGCCGCCCCACGCTCCTGCAGCGCAAACAGCCCGTCGTCCAGCAATCTCGTGAACTCGTCCGACGAAAGCAGCCGCCGCCCGGTGCCACGTACACCCACCCGCGTCTTGCCGGAGACGTCCTCTTGAGCCTGTACCAGGTACGCGTAAGGCTCTACTTGCCGATGCAGAAGGTGGAGAAGATCAGTGCCAGCACATCGTCGTTTGCCGTGGTGCCGGTCAATTCGTCCAAGTGGGCCATCGCCTCGTACAGGTCAAGCAGCAGCAGTTCATGCGGTGTCACGTGGTCCAAAGCGCGTTGCACCCGGTCCAACGCCAGCACAGCAGTAGCCACGGCTCCGTGTTGTCGCAGGTTGATGAGCGCGGCACCGCTCGAGGTACGATCGTCCACGGCGCTGCTGCGGAGGATTGCTGCCTGAAGTGACGGCATGCCCTCGCCAGTCACCGCCGACGTCAACACTACCGCCGCAACCCCCTCCAACGCCTGCAGCAGATCGGCGCGCGCCGGCGCTGCCAGCAGATCAGCTTTCGTCAGCACCTGTAACACCGGCGCGGCAATCGGATCACCCATCGGCAAAGCGGTCAGCACCAACGGATTCGCCGCAAACTCCCCTGCGTCCACAAGATGCAGCACCAGATCCGCGTCCGCCATCACCTCCCGCGATCGCGCGATACCGATGCGCTCCACTGCGTCCTCCGTCTCGCGCAGGCCGGCCGTGTCCAGCAGTTGAATCGGAGCACCGCCCAGCAGCAGCGGCTCGCTCACCACATCGCGCGTGGTGCCGGCAATCGGTGTCACAATGGCCCGGTCGCGACCCAGCAACCGGTTGAACAGTGAACTTTTGCCCGCGTTCGGCTTGCCCACGATCGCCAGCTTCAGGCCGTCACGCAGCAGGCGACCGTGGGCAAAGCTGCCTTCCAACCGCTGCAATGGCACCAGCAAGGCCTCCATCCGCACATGAAGCGCGTCCGCCGGCAGTGTGTCCAAATCATCTTCCGCAAAGTCGATTCCGGCTTCGAGCATCGCGATCAGTTCCAACAAGCCGCGCTTGATCGGTGCCACCTCCCGCGCCAGCGCGCCACCCACCTGCTGCGCCGCCAGTCGGGCTTGGCCCACTGTCTGCGCTTCGATCAGATCGCGCACTGCCTCCGCCGCCGTTAGGTCGAGCTTGCCGGCAAAGTAGGCGCGCTCCGTAAACTCACCCGGCCGCGCCAGGCGCGCACCATGCTGTAGTGCCGCCTCCACCACCGCCTGCAGCACTACGGGCGCGCCGTGTGTGCCGATCTCCACCACATCCTCGCCGGTATAACTCGCCGGTGCGGCAAACCACGTGAGAAGCGCATCATCCAGCCGCTGGCCTTGTGCATCGCGAACGAAACCGTAGTGTGCCTGCCGCGCCACCGGCACACCGCGCAAGCGCACGATGCGCCGTGCAATCGCCAAGGCTGCCGGCCCGGACAGCCGCACGATCCCGACGCCACCGCGACCCGGCGGCGTCGCAATGGCCACAATGGTGTCCAGCTCCAACTGTGCGGCAGCCTGTGTGCTCATGGTTTGATTTTAGGAGCAGCCCGCGAGAAGCATCGAGATCCAGGAAGGCACGTGCGCAACAGGGAAGCCTCCTGCCTGCCATCACTCCGCATGCTGACACATGCATCGAGATCTGCCGCAGCCTACCGTCGGCGAAAGCGGTGGGCGATGTCGTCCGCACGGCTACGGTCATTGGGGCGACCCTGCCGGTCCTGCCTGGACGGCATGTCCTTCGGGTACAACACCACGAGCCGCCGCGCACCCTCGCCGCTCGACTCCGTCCGAAGGTCGTCATGCTCCTTCAGGATCAGGTGCAGCAACCGCCGCTCCCGCGAACTCATCGGGTCGAAGCTGAACGGCCGCTGCCTTTCCCGAACGTAGCCGATACCACGCTCCGCCGTCTCACGCAGGTCCGCCGCACGGTCTGCTTTGAACCCAAGTGCATCAAATGAGATCCGGTCATGCTCTTCCGGCTCCAGCCCGATGATCTTGGCGCACACATGCTCCAGAGCGCGCAGGGTTTCGCCGTCACGCTCCAATAACAATTCGGCATCCGGCCCACTCAAGTCCACGTACAGCAGCCGGTCTTCCAGACCATCCGGGTCAGCGGCGCCCGCACCCGCAACGATGCGATACCTGAGCCGCAACCCACCGGTCCGAGTCAGCAACTTCAAAAAATCAGCAGTCTGCGCGGCAGCTTTTGCGAGGTCTTCCATGAGTGCAAACGAGCTTCCTGCCGCCGTTGTGATTCTCCTCGCACGGCTGGGCGCAAGGCGACGGGGCTGAACTATTGTAAACACGCCGGCCGCCCTGAGCCCTGCCGCCTCCGCGGGGTGCAGGGCCAATCAAGACACAAAATTGCCCATGACCGGAGCTACAGGTCATGGGCACTCTGGTTGATTCTGCTCTCTAGCGGCGGCTGACGGCCGATTTTCCCTGGATGGTTTTCTGCGACCCGCCGGTCTTCTTACGCGCACGTTTCGCGGCAAGTTCGCGCATCTCACGGCCTAGCGGACTCTGGTTCATGGCGAATTGCATCAGCACCATCAGCACATTGCCCACGCACCAGTACAGGCCCAGGCCCGACGCGTAGTTCCACGTGATGAACAGCGAAAATGCCGGCATCATAAACGCCATCATCCGCTGTTGTGCCGGGTCCACTCCCGGGCTCGGCATGTAGAACGACACGAGGAACTGCGAAATCACCAGGAAGATTGGCAGAATGTGGTAGGGATCGGCCTGCGTCAGGTCATGCAGCCAGAACCAGTGCGCCGACCGCAGCTCGAACACCTTCGGAATCGTCGACAACATCGCAAACAGCAGCGGCAGCTGGATCAGCGTGGGCACGCACCCGCCAAACATGCTGACGCCGTTCTCCTTCTGCAGCGCCATGATCTCAGCATTCATGTCGGCGCGCTTCGGATCGGTCACCTTGTACTTCGCGTACTTCGCCTTCACCGCGTCCATCTGCGGCTGAATGCGCTGCATTTTCAATGCAGACTTCATCGTCTGGATGCGCAGCGGGATCAGCACCGCATTAATGATGAGCGTTAGTACCACAATCGCCCAACCCCAGTTGCTCGCCAGGTGCTTCTGCACCCAGTACAGCGACGTGAACAGCGCCTTCGCAATCGGCCCGAAGAAGCCGAAATCCAGCATCGGCTCCAGCGTAGCGGACGAGCCCGATACCTGTACCGACCGCAGCACCGGCACCGACTTCGGCCCGGCGAACACCCGCAACCGGTTTACATTGCCCACCGAGCCAACGGCGATACCAGGGATCGGCACGTCCACACTCTTGCCACTCGGCTTGCCGCTTCGCTGCAGCTTCTGCACGTCAATCTGGCGAGAAAGCGTCACGGCCGTCGCGCTGCCCGTGTCGTCCGGTAGCATGACCGCGGCAAAGTACTGATCGCTCACACCGGCGAAGTCGATCGGCGCATTCAGCGTTTCGCCGCCTACTATCTTCTTGAAAGCAAAGTGGTTCTCCTTGCCACTCACCATGGTTTCCAACGTGCCGGCGTTGTAGTCCGCCGGCTGCTCCTGATCGCCAAAACCGCCGGGCCAGGCCAGCAGCGCGCGCACCGGCGCACCGTTCTGCACTACGCTCGTTTCCGCTTTCACCACGTAGGTGTCGTCGAAGCTGAACGTCTTGGTCACGTCGAAGCCGCCCTGCGCGTAGTGAAACGTCAGCGTCTGCGGTGCGGTCAGCGTGCCCGTGGCGGACGGCACAAACAGCGTGCTGTTCAGGTTGTTCGTCAGCGCCTGGTCGTACGTGTGCAGCGACAGCGGAAAGCCGAATTGCTTCGCCGCCTGGCCGTTCACCAGGTCCAGCGGCGCGCCGTAGCGATCCTTCTGCCCCTTGAGCACCCACGACCGCACCACGCCGCCGCGGCTCGACATCTGGATACGGTACAGCGCATTCTCGACCGTCATGGTGCTCTCTGCGGAGCCGACCACCACCGGCGCCGCAGGGTGCTGCACGGCCTGCGCATTGAACGTCGCGGTGTTGCCAGTCGGCGCGGAAGCAGGCGCGGCGCTCGATGCCGGCACGGTTGCGGTCGGCTTCTGCAGCGGCGCGGTCTTGTGGCTGCGGTACAGCTGCGACGCGGCGAACACCACCACCATTGCCAGCATGGCGTACAGCAGCATCTTGTTTTCCGAACCGCCACCGCTCGCATTAGGATTACGAATCTCTGCCAAGTGCTTCCTCTTCTTCTTATCCGGACGGCTGCCTGCCGTTCCGCGGCCGCACGCGACTATGCCGCTGCAATCCGCGGGTGTTTGCGTCGAGAGCCTGTGCTTATTGTATGGGCCACACCGAAGACGTGCGTGTCGATCCAACGGCCATGGCCACCACGGCTACTTCAGCGGCACCTGGTCCAGCCCGCCCCGGCCAAATGGATGGCACCGAGCGACGCGGCACACCGCAAGCCAGCCGCCCCGCAACACGCCAAAGCGCGCGATTGCCACCTCCGCGTACTCCGAACACGTCGGCTGAAACCGGCAGCCACCCACACCAAAGCCGTGCAACAACGGCGACAGCGTGTGGCGGTACAGCCAGAACACCCAGCTCACCGCTTCGCCTTCTTGCCCGCGCCGGGCTTTGGCGGCCGAGGCGGGGGCGGTGTCTGCGGCTTATCCGCCAGCCGCCGAACGGTGCGAAACGCCTGCGCAACCTCACCCTCGACAGCCTTCCAGTCCAGTGTCAGTACCGTGCGCCTTGGGTGCAGCACCACGTCCACCGGCTGCTCGCCCAGAATCGCCGCGTGCTGCCGAACCGCGGCACGCAGACGGCGCTTGATGCGGTTGCGGTCATGCGCCTTGCCCAGCACCTTGCCCACCGTCAGCCCCACACGCGGCCCCGGGGGCGGCATCGGCAAAGGCAATCGCCGGACGGGCGCATCCGGCATCACTTCACGCCGCGCGAAGAAAAAACTCATCTCTTTCGCATACTGCTTCCGCGCCAGCTTGTACACCGTTTGAAAGTCGGCGTGGCGGCGCAGGCGCAACTCCGCAAACCTCGGTAGCGCAAGCGATTTCAATGGAAGCGTAGCTTCAGGCACGGGCAAGGACCACTGCAAAAAGGCAGACACAAGGTCTGCCTGATGCACGAAAGAGGAGATGAACTAGTCGCGGAAGCCGGCGGAAACGGCAATCTTATGACGGCCCTTGGCGCGGCGACGGTTCAGCACATTTTGACCAGCCTTGGTCTTCATGCGGGTAAGAAAACCGTGGGTCTTGGCGCGGCGGCGGCGGTTGGGCTGAAATGTACGCTTTGGCATGGAACTGCTTCTCCTGCTTCAGAGTGGAGAGAATCGCACCCTCGTCCTGAGCTGTAAAGTGGATGCCCCCGCGCTGCGCTCGTGATCGCGCTCTTCACGGCGCGGGCGCAGCACGACTGGGACAACTTCACGATGATACCTCAAATTCCACAGGCACACCACCACCGTCTCGGCACCAGGTCTTCGCGGACCCGGTGCACGCGCTGCATCGTCGTACTCGTTTCGAAGCATCGTGCCCGACTCCAGCCGTAGACATTTCCCCCGTGCTGCGCCGCACCACTCCAGCTGCCGCAACAGCGCCGCTTGCCTCGGGCACCTATAACGCCATCCGGCAAAAGGAATGACGCGGGTGCGCAAAGCTTGTCTCAACACGCCGATCGCGAGGCCGACGCTGCATGCAGCAGCCCCCGCCGTGGCGGGGGCTGCTGCCATCCATACCCTTACTGCACGGTAATGGTCAGGTTGGCCGAGGTGGTCGTCAGGCCGCTCGGGTACGACGTCGCCGTCACCACGTAGTTGTACGTCTTGGCCGTTGTGGTGGTCGTCGTCGTGGTGGTGGTCAGCGGGGTCGAGCCGCTGCCGCAACCCGCCGCCCCGAACAGAGCCACGGTGAACGCAACCGCCAGCAAGCCGCTGGACAGCAGCCGCATCTGTGCCGTGCGGCGGCGCAGCGTCAAGCCGCCCACCAGGAAGCCGCCGAAGGCAAACGCAGCCCACGGCAGGTGCTGGTCCGGTGTCTTACCCGACGCCGTCATGATGCCGTTGGACGGCACATTGAGCTGCGTCAACCCGGAGCAGCTCGTCGTGATGGCGTGGTACCGGATGGCTGCGCTGAAGCTTGAGCCCGCCGTGATGCCGCTGTCCAACACGTAATTGTTGCTGGTTGAAGCATTGCTCGGATTGTTGTCCGTTGCGTCACCGCTATCCCCGGTAAAGCATCCCGGTGCGGTGGCCGACCCGGAAGCCGGCGCAACGGTATAAAGCACCAGACCGGTGTACCCGGTGGACGTTAGCGTCAGCGTTGCAGACCCGGTGGCACCCGTCGCGACTGCAAGGGTCGTCGGGTTCGCCGTTAGCGTAAAGGTGGGGGTCGCTCCCGTCGTCACGGTAAAGGTGGAACTCGCCGTGGCGTAATTGGTATCGCCGGAATACACCGCCGTCACTGTGTGCGTTCCGGCCGACAGCCCCGACGTCGTCAGTGCGGTGCTGGTCGCACCCGAGGTCAGCGTCAGGGTGGTCGCGGTCCCGCCATCCAGAGAAACGCTGACTGTACCGGTCGGGATGGTGCTGCCGCTGATGCTTGACACGCCGATCGAGAAAACCGACGTCGTGGCGGTCGTGGATGTCTGCAGAATGGTCACGGTCGGCACACGAAGCGTTGCCGTCGTCGCCGCGGGGATGGCGGCGGAGAACGCTCCGATATTCACCGATCCCAGGCCGGTGGCCTGGTCATACCCCACCGTCGCGGCATAACCGAGCACACCATTCACGCAGCCGGGAATGCCGGCAACGCACGGAACCTGGTTGCTACCGGAAGCCACGTCATTGAACACGCCCGGATTGGAGGCAGCAAGTGCATAGAGCTTCGGGTTCAGGTTACCCAGGCGCTTGCCCCCGTTCGCCTGCTCCACAATGGCGAGCATACCGGCAAAACTCGGGGTAGACAGCGACGTTCCACCCGCCACGAAGACACCTCTGGTCGTAGAGGTACACGCACCGGTGACGGTTGCGCCGCTACTGCTGGTACCGGTGGCGCTCGTGTCAGCCGTGCAGAAGATGTAGCCATCGTGTCCCTGCGCAGCAGAAAAGGCGACGTCCGGCACATGTCGCATGGTGTCAGTCGGAACACCCGCGCCAGTCTGCCATGCCGGCTTGCTGAAAATCGTGCTGACACCACCACCACTCGAGTACAAACTCGCCGATATAGCTGCCGATGTAGTGGTTGCGGCGACGGCGGCTGTCTCATTCCACACCATCTCCGGAATGTAACCAAGCGCAGAGCCGCGCATGCTGTTGTTGTTGGCGGCCCAGTACGTGCCATTGCCTTCCACAAAGGTGGTCCCACCTACGCCCGTCACGTTCGGTGAACTGGCTGGATAGGACACAGCAAGCCCGTCGTAGCTCTTGGTCCCTGTCGGCGAGTCACAGCCTGCCGCGCCAGAGTCGCCACTGGAATTGACAATCGTCTGGCCCTGCGCACTTGCCTGGCGCAAAAATGGCTCCAGCGTGGTCAGGCTGGTGCCTTGTACCGCTTCACAACCACCGTAGCTCAGCGTCAGGATGGACCCGATATTATTGCTAATCGCGTATTCCAGCGCGGTAAAGACGCCATCGCTGTTGCCATTGCCGGTGTAGATGAAATTGACGGTGGCCCCCTGTGCTACTCCGCTGGAGAGCTCGATGTCAGCTTCTGCCTCTCCCTCGTCAACGGGATAGAGCGTTGCAATCCCGGTGTTGGGTACCAGCGTACGCGTCGGCGGGGCTACCGGCTGACCCGTCAATGTCTGATAATAGCCAAGCTGCGTAAAATTTACTTCGGTCTGGCCGATGACACCGATCGTGATGCCGGTGCCGGTATAGCCCGATCCGAACAGGCCATTTGCGCCATAAATTTGGCGAACATCGTAGGGCACCAGCAGGTGGAAAGAGTCCATGCCCGACCCTTCCGTCTCGTTAGGAACGAGTCGGGACTTGGTATGTGGCTGCAAACGATAGGTGCTGAGGCCCTGCACGCCGCCCACCACGCCGGCGAAGGCCGACGGCATCGATGGTGCGGCCGTGTTGCTGATGAATTTCTGCCCGTCGCGTTGAAACCGCTGCAGGCCTGCGTGAAACGCCGTGTCGACGTTGGACGCCGTGCCGGAGAAGCGGATCATGTTGCGGCTGGCGGCGACGTCCACCACCTGCAGGCCCTGCGACGTGAGCCAATTTTTGAGCACCTGCAAGTCCGCGTCCGACACGCCGAAGCGCTCACCGAACTGCGCCGGTGTGAGCCATTGACGGTAGTGCGGCGACGATGAGTCCTGCTGGTCGGCAAGCAATTGGTTCAGGTCCGCGGTCTGCGCGGCGGTCGGCGCAAGCACAAGCGCCATGCTGTCGAGCGTGGTGTTGGCATCCACGGCACCCAGCGCCTGCGACGAGGCAAGGCGCGCGGAGACCGCCTGGGGCAGCTCAGCGCGTTCCGTCAGACGGGCGTCGGCGCGGAGGCGATTCGCGGGCGTGGCGGCAAACGCTGCCGTTGCCGCCATGGCAGACACGGCAAGCAGGCCGAACCCGCGGAATAGTGAGCTCGATCGCGAAAGGGGGCTCAAGCGCGAAAGGGGAGTGCGGGACTGGAACATCATGGGCACGGAATCCTGGAAACGTGGTTGCGACAACACAGGTTGCGGAGACACTGCATACGAAGACACAAGGGAAAGGAGAACGTCGCGCAGAAGGTCGTTAGGCCGTTGGACGGACAGAATAGCCGATCGACTACGTCCGCACCGCACTCTTTCTTTAGGCGGCTGCCCAAACTGGAACGCAATGGGGCCAAGTTCAGGGTTCCTGCGCACTGGCCCCCAGCTAGTCCCTGAATCGACAGTCGTTTACCGCGCGGGCCGGCCCAGCCAGCTCAGCGTCTGCTCCAGCCATTGCTTCTGTCCCTTGCGCGACACAATTGCGTCTAGAAAGCCATGGGCCAGCAGGAACTCCGACCGCTGGAAGCCTTCCGGCAGCTTCTGGCGGATGGTCTGCTCAATCACACGCGGCCCGGCGAAACCGATCAGCGCCCCGGGCTCTGCGATGTTCAGATCGCCCAACATGGCAAAGCTCGCGGTGACGCCGCCGGTAGTGGGATCGGTCATGAGGCTAATGTAGGGCACCTTCGCCTGCGCCAGCCGTCCCAGCGCGGCAGAGATCTTGGCCAGCTGCATGAGGCTGGCAATGCCCTCCATCATGCGTGCTCCGCCGGAGGCCGACACAATGATGAGCGGGTGGCCGGACTCGCGAGCGCGATCCACGGCACGGGCGATCGTTTCCCCTACTACGGCACCCATCGATCCGCCGATAAAGCCGTATTCCATGGCCGAGATGACGACCGGCGTGGTGCCGATGCAGCCCACGGCGTTGACGATGGCATCATTCAGCCCGGTCTTGCGCTGCGCTTCGGCGAGACGGCGCTTGTACGGCTTCAGGTCGGTAAAGTCGAGTGGGTCGGTCGATCGCAGGTCCAGGTCCACAAGCGTGTAGCCCGGGTCCAGCAGAAGCGCGATGCGGGCACGCGCATCCAGCTTGAAGTGGTAGCTGCAATGGGGGCAGACCTGCGCGTTCGCTTCCAGCTCCGCACGAAAAATGGCCTTGCCGCAGTCCGGGCATTTGACCCACAAACCTTCGGTGCGTACGGTGCTGCTGCGGCCGCGCTCGGCCTCCGTGGAGTCTGCGGCGGCGCTGCCGGCCAAAGAACCGTCCTGTCGTTTAAACCAACTCATCGGGATCGTCCATCAGTTTACCTCGCCCGGTCGGTTCGCGCGGCAACCGATACAACACTTCCGCTCAAGTCCCTACCGCTACAGCCGATACGTGAGAGGAACGACGAAGGGCTTCCCGAACATGCCTGAATGGCTTCCACAATCCCAGACCAGCCCCGATGCCGGCCAGTTTTGCCGGTTCGTTGCCCGACAGCCGATTCTCGACCGGTCGCGGCGCACATTCGGCTACGAGCTGCTCTTTCGCATGGGGTGGGAAAACCGCTTTTTTGCTGACGGTGAAGTCGCCTCCCGCCACATGATCGACAATGCCATTGCATTCGGCATGGACTCCCTGGTGGGCGACACCATTCCTTTCGTCAACTGCACCCGCGACCTGCTGCTGAAGGGCCTGCCCACCCTGTTGCCCTCCTACACCGTGCTTGAGGTGCTGGAAGATGTGGAGGTGGACAACGACCTGGTCGCCGCCTGCAAACGGCTCGCCTCGATGGGCTACAAGCTCGCGCTCGACGACTTCGACTTTTCCGACCGGTGGGAGCCGCTGCTGCACCATACCAGCTACATCAAGGTCGACTTCCGCTGCACCACACCCAGGCAACGCCATGACCTGCTGCATCGCCTGCGCTTTTCCTCCATACAGTTTGTGGCGGAAAAGGTAGAGGATGAGCACGAGTTCAAGATGGCCATGGACGAGGGCTTCCACTTCTTTCAGGGTTATTTCTTCACCCAGCCCATTGTGCTCGGCCGGCCGGCGCTCAACACCGTCATTAACCGCTTCCGTTTTCTTGCAGAACTCAGCAAGCCCGGTTTCAACGCGACGGAAATCATTCGCCTGCTCAAGGAAGAACCCACCATCACGTATCGCCTGCTGCGCCTCGCCAACAGCGCTGCCGTGGGCGTCCGTGAGCCGCTGAGCAGCCTGCGCACGGCACTTGCCATGATCGGCGAAGAGCAGTTCCGCAAGATGGCCTTCACCTCCATGACGAGTGAGCTATGCGGCGGCCAGACGCTCGAAACCCTGCGTTTCATCCTGCAAAAAGCCCGCTTCTGCGAGCTGATGGCGCCCGACTGCGGCATGGAACCGACGGAGATGTACCTGTTTGGCATGCTCGCCGTCCTGCAGTCCACCCTTCACCTGAGCGATGCGGACCTGTCGCAAACGCTGAAGCTGCGGCCGGAACTGATTGCCGCGCTGCAGGGTGACGGCAACGACTACACGCAGGTGCTGAACCTGTTTGAGGCGCACAGCCAGGGCAACTGGCCGGCCTTCAGCGCGGCGGCTGGCCAGCTCGGCCGCTCGGAAGAGGTCATCTCCACACGCTGCCAGCACGCGCAGCTCTGGGCTGCGGAAGTCATGGCCATCAGTTGACCCGGGGCCGCGTCCGCACCTGTACAGGGTTGATTCCAGTTTCAAGCGCAAGGAAAGGAGGTGCCGTCGTGAGTCGTCGATCTCCCCTCCCTGCCCCAAAGCAATTGACCCTGCGGCAACATCCCTTCCTGCGCCTGCTGGCCTGCAGCGCCTTGCTGACCCTTGTGCTCTGCGCGCTTGCGCTGCTTGCGCCAACTTCCGTGTACGCGCAGGACTTACAGGCCATCGTCGAAGCCACCGAACCCGGCGGCAGCGTGCTCGCCCAGTACGTACCCACCGCCATCACCAGCCACAATGGCCTGCCGCAGAACTCCGTGCGCGCCATCGCGCAAAGCGCCGACGGTTACGTCTGGCTGGCGACCGAAGAAGGCCTGGTGCGCTACGACGGCAACTACACGCGGGTGTTCGACCGAAGCACCGACCCCGCGCTGCGCGACAACTTTATTCGATCGATTGCCGCCGCACCGGATGGCAGCGTGTGGGTCGGCACGCGCAGTGGCATTAACCGTTACGCGCACGGCAGCTTTGTGACGCACATACCAACCGACGAGCAAATGCTGCGCCTTGTCTTTTGCGACAACCTCGGCAAGGTGTGGGTCGGTACGGATCAGGGACTGTACACCGTGCAGGAAGACAGCACAGACCTGATTGACTTTCCGGGTATTCCCAAGACCGTGTCGATTCGCCAGCTTGCCACCGGTCCCGACGGCACCATGTGGGCGGCAACGTCGACCGGTTTGTGGAGCATCAACCACGGCCAGGCGCGACACCACGATGAAACCGAGGGCCTGCCCGACCTCAACCTGAAAACCCTCACCGTGACAGACGACGGATCCATCTGGGTGTCGACGCTGACCGACCTGGTTCACTGGAACCACCGCGTCTTGAAACGCCTATCCATCGACACCCTTGCCCCCCATGCCCGCGTCACCTCGCTGCTGGTCGATGGCAGTGGAAAGCTCTGGATCGGCACGGAGCGGGATGGCATCGCCATTCTGCAGGGCAATCAGCTGTTTCACTACCGGGCAAAGGACGGCCTGCCCAGCGACGCCGTGGAGGTGCTGCACAAAGACCGCGATGACAACCTGTGGGTGGGCACGAACGGTGCAGGCGCGGTCCGCTTCCACGCCGGCCTGTTTACAACCTACGGCGCGCGCGAAGGCCTGTCGGAAAGCATGGTCTTTTTAGCGCGCACGGCGCGCGACGGCTCCGTGTGGACGGCGACCATGCACCAGCAGTTGAATCACCTTTTGCCCGGAGGCCAGGTTGAGGTCATCGGCGCAAAGGAAGGGCTTCCTCCGGGCATCATCTATTCCATGTTCGAAGACGCCGATGGAAGCCTGTGGGCAGGATCAGACCGCGGCGACCTGATCCATGTGATTGGAAGGCACGCGAGCGTCTTTCACAATCCCGCACATGCGCAGGACAAATTGCGTGCCATTCTCCGAGGCCCGGATGGCGACCTCTTCCTGCTGTACCCTACCCAGTTCGGCCTGGTCCGATTTCGCGACGGAAAGTTCCTTGTTGAACCGAGGAATATTCCCGGGCTGCCGGGATCGGCGAACAGAGCTCCGGATGGATCCTTATGGATCGGCACCGACAAGGGCGGCGTGTCGCACTGGAACAACGGTTTGCTCGAAGTGTTCGGGCCACGGCAGGGTCTAACGACAGAACTGATCGAAACCCTGATCGTGGACCGTGAGGGAACCGTGTGGGTCGGCAGCTCACCGGATGGATTGATGCGGATCCGCAATGGCCAAGTCACCCGCTACACGCCGGAAAACGGCCTGTTCGATTACACGGTCGGTACCATCACCGACGACCTGCATGGCTGGCTTTGGATGACCTCCAACAAGGGCCTGTACAAGGTAAGCAAGCAGGACCTGAACAATGTCGCGGAAGGCCGAGCCGCGCGCATCCACAGCATCGTCTACGGTGTGCCCGACGGCATGCGCACCGCTGAATGCAATTACGACACGTCGCCCTCGGCATCGCTCGCGCCAAACGGTAGGCTCTGGTTTGCCAGCGGCGAGGGTCTGGTCTCCATCCTGCCCAGCGCCAGTGCCATGCGGTCCAGCCGGCCCGAAGCGGTGATCGAAGGCGTCGTGGTCGATGGTGCGCGCACTGCAGGTTCCGGCCTGCGCAAGACCTCTGCCGGCGCACACGACGTGGAGTTCGACTTCACCGCACCCGACTTCGCCGCGCCGGAGCGGCTGCTCTTTCGCTACAGGCTCGAGGGCTTCGACCACGACTGGAACGATATTGGCAACCGCAGGCAGGCCTTCTATACGCAACTGCCGCCGGGTAGCTACAAGCTGCTGGTGCAGGCAAACGACGGCAGCGGCTGGCCGTCCGATTCGGCTTCCATGCAACTCCTCGTCGTGCCACACTTCTGGCAAACCACCTGGTTCTGCGGCCTCGCCGTTGTGCTGTTGCTGCTGTGTGGATGGGGTGGGTATGAGGCGCGCAACGGCGCCCTGCGGCGCAGCCAGCGCATTCTGCAGGAGCAGGTCGTTGCGCGCACCGCGGAACTGCAGCAGGCCATGCGCAACGCAGAGGCTGCCCAGCACGAACTGCAGGAACTGGCCACGCGCGACAGCATGACGCTGCTCTGGAACCGACGCCATATCTTCGACATGCTCAGCAGCGAAGCCAACCGCACCGATCGGGAAAAACGCAGCCTCTGCGTGCTCATGCTCGATGTAGACCACTTCAAACAGGTGAACGACACCCGCGGTCACCTCGCCGGCGACCGCGTGCTGCAAGCCGTTGCCAACGTGCTCACCGACCAGACCCGCCCCTACGACTGCGCCGGCCGTTACGGCGGGGAAGAGTTCCTCGTCATCCTGTGCAACTGCACACTCGAGAACGGCCTCAAGCGGGCCGACATGATTCGTCGCGCGATTGCATCGGCCTGCGTCGAGTGGAACGGCCAGGACATCGCCGTTACCGCGAGCTTCGGCGTTGCCCTGCATACCCCAGGCCAAAACATCGAAACCGTGCTCGACGATGCGGACCGGGCGCTTTACCGTGCCAAGCAGGCCGGCCGCAACCGCGTGTGCAGCCCACCACCCATCGACATGCCCACCTTGGAAACCGTCGCCGCCGGCTGCCTGCGCGAACGCTCCACCGAGCGGCTCGCCGCGCTCCGCGCCGCACCCCTGCGCTCCGCCTGGGACGCCTCTTGACCGCACACGACCTCATCACGCAACAAGGCCCGGCAATTTGCCGGGCCTTGTTGCTGACTTGCTGCTCGTCTCAAATCCGCATCGGCATCAAGATGTACCGGTACTTCTGATCCTCGTTGCCGTCCTCCGGTCGCATCTGGCCCGCGCTCTGCGAGTCCTTAAACTCGAGCCGTACCTCGCCCGTGTTCCCGATTGCCTTTAGAAAATCGATCAGATACTGCGAATTGAAGCCGACCATCAGTGGGTCGTAGTTGTACGGCGTCTCGATAATGTCTTCCGACTCGCCGGCGTCCGTCGACGACGACGAAATGCGCAGCTCATTCTGCTCCAGACGCAGCTTGATCGCGCCACTCCGCTCGTCCGCAAACTGCGCCACCCGCTGCAGTGCGCCCATCAGGTCTTCCGATTTCACGATGACGAACTTGTTGTTGTCGCGCGGCAGCACCGCCTCGTAGTTGGGGAACTGCCCGGTCAGCTTGCGGCTGGTCAGCACCCGGCCGCCCATGCGGAAGAACAGCGTCGTCTCGTCATCCGCGAAGTCGATGAAGTCCGTCTCTTCCGTGGCAGTCGCTGAACCGTGAGCCAACAGCGATTGCAGCTCGCCCAGCGCCTTCCGCGGAATCAGCGTCTTCTTCTCACCGGTCACGCCGCTCAGGCTTTCCCCCACGCGCTCGATGTGCGCCAGGCGGTGCCCGTCGGTCGCCACCATCGCCATGCTCTCCGGCTTCAGCACCAGCAGCGCGCCGTTCAGCGTGTAGCGGCTCTCCTCCGACGAAATGGCAAAAATCGTCTTCGCCACCATGCCCCGCAGCGCCGCCGCCGCGATCTTTACCGCACCGGTCGCCGGAAACTCCGCCACCTGCGGAAAGTTCGCCCGCGCCATGCCCACCATCTTGGTGTTTGACCGGCCCGCGCGAATCTGCACCCAATGGTTGTCCTGCAGCTTGATGGAGATCTCGCCCTCCGGCAGCAACCGGATGTAGTCGTACAGCTTGCGCGCCGGCACGGTGCATGCGCCCGGCTTCTTCACCTTTGCCGCGCAGCTTGTGCGCAGGCTCTGGTCCAGGTCGGTCGCCGTAATGGTCAGCCGGTCGCCCGTCGCCTCAAACAGGAAGTTCGACAGGATCGGGATTGTCGTCTTGCGCTCGACCACGCTCTGCGCCGCGGTCAACTCACGCAGCAGGTCGGCACGCAGCACGCTGATGTCAAGGTTGCCCGTGGGTGCGGCGGCGTTGGGGATGAGGGCCTCGTCTGCAGGCGGCGTTACAAAGGTGGACACGGCTGGAACCTCCCGAAAACTCTCTGGTGCAACCAATCTGAAACGGCCGGCAGTGCAACCGTCTGGCATGACCGCTCGAAACACCGCGTCGAATGGGCGCCGTGCTGCCGAGTGTTTCCAAGCCTACCACCGGCACATGTCCCGCAAACACCGCAATACCCCGCCGAACCTGCGCAATCTTCTGCCCGTTTCCGATCGCTTCTGAAGCCAATCCTAACCTCCAGATGGCACGAGGAAAACCAGCTTTCTTTCAGGATTTCTTGGCTTTTCGATTTGGCTTCCCAAACGGCCACAAGGGTTCGCGAAGACGGCTTTTAAGAACAGACTCTTTCCTTCAATTCCTCTCCGTCGTCGTAATAGATGCCTCTGCATATGTGGAAGATCTTCCCAAGTTGTTCATTCCATTCATTGTATGAAGCTGTCCCGATTTAGGGAACACGTCACCCGCATAACGAACAAGCGGGAAGACAGGACACTCCGAAGCGATCATGCACCCATTCCTCCACGGTTTCCACAGGCATGCACCCCTGGCCTGTTGAAGAACCCGGCACCGTGCGTGCAAGCCAGGTTCCGGCGCAGCAAACACGCAGCCGCTGCGTGAACCAGCTTTCCACCGTTCACCGCTGCCATTGAGTAAAAGTCAGGAAATTCTCATTCCCCACAGGGCCGGGTACCCCTGAGGAAAACGAGGCCGCAACGTAAAAATGCGGCCGCGTCATGAACGCGCCGCAGAAAAAAATTTCGCTTCGCTGTTCTTAAAGCATCAGCAGCAGCACTTTGCCGACGCCGCCTCCCTGCGCAACGTCCTGCGCTTCGGCGGCCTCTTCCAGCGGCATGCGGCGGCCGATCGGCACGGTAAACTTTCCGTCGGCAACGTCCTGCGCCATCTCCCGCAAGCGTTTCGGGTCCGGGTGCGAAGTCACGCGCTTGGTCTGGATACCGGGGTGCAGCGCAACATCTTCCGGTAGCGCAACCACTGTCGCAAACACACCGCCGGCCAGTACCTTATTCAGCAGCGCCGCCGCCGTCTTGCCGCCCACCGTATCGGCCACGGCGTCCACCTGGCCCATTGTTCCCAGGGCTTCCTTGTCGTCCAAGGCCACGGCGCCGTCCACGCCCAGCGCCTTCACTTCGTTCAGCTCACTCTTCCGCACGCCCGCAATCACTTTTGCGCCAAGCGTTTTCGCGGAGTACACGGCGCAACGACCCACGCTGCCCAGCGCACCTGTCACCAGCACCGTCTGGCCGGCTTTCAGCGTGCATCCCTCACGCACCAGTTGGTCGCCCGTGCCAATCACCAGCGGCAGTGCCGCGGCGTCCGTAATCTCCAGGTTGTCGGGAATGTGCGTGATGTCGGTGGCCGGTACGACCGCGAGTTCGGCGTACGTCCCGTGCCCCACGGCCATGACGCGGTCGCCCACCGCCACGCCCGTCACCCGGTTGCCGATCGCACGTACGATGCCGCTCACATCGCGTCCCAGGATCGCCGGAAAGGTCAGCGGGAACATCGCCTTCGCCTCGCCCGTCCGCTGCTTCCAGTCCACGGGGTTGACGCTGGTTGCCGCCATCGACACCAAGACCTCATGGTCGGCGATTTCCGGCTCGGCCGCGTCGGTCACGTAGTGCAGCACGTCTGTGCCGCCATATTCGTTTTGTACTACCGCTTTCATTCCATCACCCGGGCGCAAACATGCGCGACTGATTGGATGCGGCGTCTCGCCGTTACAGGTAGCGCGTGTAATCGTCGCCGGTTGCCGTCTGCCGCAGCAGCTCGAACCGCGACCGCAGCGTGCGCCGGATAAACGGCTCCATGATGTACCGCGCCACCAGGTAGCCAGCCGCACCGAACGGCAGCGTGTAGCGGATCTCATCGCTCAGCACTGTCGGCCCGCCTGGCGCCTGCGTGTGCTGGTGGCCATGCTGAAAGCTGCGAAACCGCCCAGCCTCCTGCGAATCCTGGAACCACGCGCGCGCCGTGCCGTCGGCCTCGATGTGCGGCGCGGTGTAGCCCGTGATCAACGTCAAATGCCGCTGCGGCATGCCGAACAGCCATCCCTTCCACAACACCCGGCTGCCCATGGTCACGTGGCCCGTTGTCACGCCCTCCACGGGCTTGAAGCCAAGCGTACGCTGCACCAGCGGTACCGACGTCGACAGCGCGAACATGCGCTCCAGGGGAGCCTCGATGGCAATGGTGTCGCGAATCGTGATGGTGCGGTCGGCTGGCATGGGCACGCTCCTTCTGCAAGCCTAGCCGCTCTGCCTGCGCCGTGCGTGGCGCCCATGCCGCGCCTTCCAGCGCACGCAATGCCAGCCCGTTGCGCCAGTATCGCGCCAAACAGGAAAGGCCGCCGCATTGCCGCGACGGCCCTTCTCCAGTCAGTACCCGCGTTACTTCGCGGCGCTGTCGTGAATCGTGCTCAGCTTCAGAATCTCCATCTCGCGCTTGCCGTTCGGCGTCACCACCGTCACGGTATCGCCCACTTCCTTGCCTACCAGCGCGCGGCCAATCGGCGACGTGGTGCTGATCAGTCCCTGCGTCACGTCGCTCTCTTCGCTGGTCACCAGACGGTAGGTGATGTCCTCATCCTTCGTCTCGTCGTGCACCACGATCGTCGACCCAAAGCCCACCTTGTTGTGCGGAATGTTGTCGAGATTGACCAGCGACAGCTCGCCCATGCGCTTTTTCAACTGGCCCAGCCGCGCGTTCACAAACTCCTGCCGCTGCTTGGCGGAGTGGTATTCCGCGTTCTCGCTCAGGTCGCCCAGGGCAACGGCACGCTTGATCTCGGCCGGCAGCTCGGTGGTGAGCTCGTACTCCAGGACCTTGATTTCTTCTTCGAGCTTTTTGGTAATGTGCAGCATGAAGCCCTGCCTTCCGAATGGGGGAATGTGGCACGCCCTGCAACGGAGCGGCATGTGGGTCCGCAGATTGCCGGAACGCCTGATTTTAGCAGCGCACGGTTCGCGGCGTTCTTTGGCTTCTGCGCCATACCACCAACAGCCACACATGGGCAGGCCACGCAAGGCTATCGCGTTGAGAAAAGTTTTGCCCTGAAAGCGAAACTCTCCGGGTTTACGCCCCCGGAGTCATCTCATGTGAGAGGCGGTGAAACCATGCGACTCATCCGGGTCAAATGGCGGTAACAGCAAGTAGAAGTTCCGGCAATCTCGTACTCTACCCGCGGCTTCGTTTGCTCGTGCATGGGCACTTCTAGTGCATCGAGTGAAATTCACCGACACCCTCCGCTCTGCCAGCAGCAGAGGGGACCAACGCACCACAGGGTGCCGCTGGTCCCAAGTTTATCGGACCGTCGGGCTTTGCAAGAGCCAGTCAGTTGGTTTCGATGGTTTCAGCCGCAGGTGCCGGCTTCACGGCCTTCACCACTTCCAGCCGCACATGCGCCAGGCCGCTGCGCAAAATACCCAGCTTGGTCGCGGCCGCAGCCGACAGGTCGATCACGCGATCGGCATTCAGCACGCCGCGATCGTTGATGCGCACGACGACCGACTTCTCGGAGGCCTCGTCCGTCACCTTCACCAGCGTGCCGAACGGCAGCGTGCGGTGGCAGGCGGTCATCATTGCTTCGTCAAACGTTTCGCCCGATGCGGTGGTGTGGCCGTGCAGCACCGAGCCATACCACGACGCAAGTCCGCGTAAGGGGTGCACGGCGGCCAGTGTGGCCAGCAGGTGATGCTTCATCTGCGGCTTGGGGGTAGCGGCCATCGTGGCTGCGGCGGTCAGCGGGCCGGGTGCGGGTGCCAATGGCTGCACATGCGCGGCGTAGATGTGCTGCATGGTGGCGACGGTCGCGGTGGTGGCCAGACCGGCGGCGGATGCGGCGCAAAGCGCAACGGCGAAGCTGCGGCGCTGCCGTGCGATGCGGACAATGCCTCGCACGTGACTGCCTTGTTGCAGCAGGCGCGAGGCCAGCGGGGCAAAACGGGTAAAAGGTGAGGACTGCGGGGTGGATGTGGCGGCGTTGCATCCCAGTTCTTTCCTGGTGCGACTGCTAATCAAGCAGATACCTTCTAGCCGAACAAGCAAATGGGAGCTTGCATAGACCCATGGTTCTATGTTGCCGTGGTCACAGGGACGTCGTTTACTCTGAGCCTTGTTCGGCGCCCTTCCGGAAAGAAAAGTGCGCGCGGCAAATTCCCGGCTTCAGCGATGTCTCTGAGCTCCCCTGTCTTCTCCGTCTTCTTTCTATGTGTGATTGCGCTCTTCTGGGCGCTTGTCCGGTCTCGGAGAACTCAGCAAATTGTGCTGCTGCTGGCGAATCTCTTTTTCCTGGCCAAATTCGGTCTGATCTACCTCTTGCTGCCTTTCGCCGCAATGGCCGACTTTGCCGTGGGACGTGGCCTCGGGAAGCCTGACGGACACCCCGGATACCGCCGAACCTTGATTAGTCTATCACTGCTTTTGAACATCGGACTACTGATTGCGTTCAAATTGCTGCCACTGCTGCAGGGTGACCGTTGGAATTGGCTGTTTACCCTAAGTCTCTCGTTTTATTGCTTCCAGTCCATGACTTACACCATCGACCTGTACCGCGGTGATTCCAAGGCCGAGAGTAGTCCACTCACCTATCTCTCTACCGCGTTATTTTTTCCGGTGATTCTTGCCGGTCCCATTCCGCGCACCACGAAACTTTTACGCACTTGGGCCAAGCCGTTTTTTCTGAATTCGGAGCAATGCACCACGGCACTGCTGCTGATTGCCACGGGCCTGGTCAAAAAACTGCTGATCGCCGACTACCTCGCCGATAACTTCGTCAACCGCGTCTTCGACACGCCCACCCTGTACAGCGGGCTTGAGAATCTACTTGCCGTGTACGGCTATGCGCTGCAATTATTCTTTGATTTTTCCGGATACACCGACATAGCCCTTGGGGCCGCGCTCTTACTTGGGTTCAACGTACCTGAAAACTTCCGGACGCCCTATCTTGCGGTGAATCTGCAGGACTTCTGGAAGCGCTGGCACATCAGCTTCTCTTCTTGGCTCACCGACTATTTATTCGAGTCCTTACCCAAGAGTAGAAAATTCCCTCCCGTCACTTACGGCTATGCGTTTGTAGTTACTTTCTTTTTCGGTGGTTTGTGGCACGGACTTACCCTGAATTTTCTCGTCTGGGGGGCGCTGCACGGCGTCGGCCTATGGTGCTTTTACCTGCTCACGCTTTGGCGGCGATCCCGCGGCACTGCCGGCAGAAAGCAAGGTTCGACGTTGGGTAACATCGCCGGCACTCTGCTCACCTTTCACTTCGTCTCTTTCACCTGGATCTTCTTCCGCGCGCAGAATCTTGCCACCGCAAAGCTCATCCTGCAGCAGATCGCCGCGCACACGCCCGGCGTCGACAACGTCACCCCAACGCTTGCCAGCGTCCTCGTGCTGGCGGCACTGCTCCACTGCGTTCCCAACGACTGGTTCACCGCCTGCGCCCGCTTCGCCGACCGCCTCCCCTTCTGGCTGCAGGGTGCTGCACTTGCGGGCGTCGTGCTCCTCATCCAATCGGTCGCGGGCCACGGCTCCGCGGGCTTTGTCTACGGAAACTTCTAAGCAGCATCTGCGGCGCAGCACAAGGCAAGATATACGGGTCCTCAATTATGAACATCCTGTTCGGCGGCAACTCGAAATCGACACCCACGGCAACCACGCCCATGCAGCCCGCGGCTGCCGTCCCGCGCAAGGCCGCGTTCGCGCTAACCACCGCCGTCGCTCTCTTGGCGCTTGTGCATCTGGTGCCCAATTCCACGCGCGGACTGGATCCCGCCATCGTGCCACAGGCCGCCACCCTGCACCTACCCCACGCACCCGCAGCCTCCGTCCAGCAAACCGCCCGGCAAGGCACGACCTCGCCCGATGCATCCCTGGTTAAACCCACGACCACCGCAACACAAAGCAGCGCTGCACCGGTCAACGCCGCCGCCGCTCTGATCGACGACAACGGCGCGCTCGACCCCTTCTACGCCCAACTCTGGACCCTGCAGCAACATGCCGCGCCGCGGGTCGTCACGGTGCTGCACTACGGCGATTCGCCCACCACCGCCGACCTCATCACCGGCGACGTCCGTGCCCTGCTGCAGGGCCGCTTCGGCGACGCCGGCCATGGCTTCAACCTCGCCGCCAAGCCCTGGGCCTGGTACGGCCACCGCGACGTGGAGCTCTCCGACAAAGGCTGGGCCAGCGCTCAAAAAGATGCTACCGGCGTCGGTCGCATGAAGCCGAGCATCTACGGCCTGGGCGGCGCCGTGTTCACCGGCAACACCGGCGCACAAACCACCTACACCCTGCGTGCCGCCGCCACCGCGCCGCAAACCTCCGCCGTCGTCGACTATCTCGCCACACCCGGCGGCGGCACCCTCACCGTCGCCGCAAATGACAGCGTACTCGCTACCATCTCCACTGCCGGCAACGGTCCGGTCTCGCGCGAGATCCCGCTTTCCGCCAACACGAAAACCATCCGCCTCACCGTCACTGCCGGCACCGTCAAACTCTTCGGCGTCGACTTCCGCCGCGGCAACACCGGCGTCCTCTACGACTCGCTCGGCCTCAACGGCGCGACCACCACGGTTATCAGCCGCACCTTCGACGCCCCCGCGTGGGCCGCCGAACTGCAAGCCGCGCATCCCAGCCTCATCGTCATCAACTACGGCACCAACGAAAGCCAGTACGCCGGCCTCGTCGACACGCTCGACAAGGAACTTCGCCTCACCATCGACAAGACACGCACCGCCGCGCCCGGCGTCCCCATCCTCATCATGAGCCCGATGGATCGTGGTGAGGGCAGCGCTACCGGCGGCATCCACACTAACCCGCAGATCCCACGCATCGTCGACATCCAGCAGCGCGTCGCAGCCGAGACCCACTGCGCCTTCTTTAACACCTACGCGGCCATGGGCGGCGACGGCACGGTGGCCCGCTGGTATGCCGCAAAGCCGCGCCTCGTCACCGCCGACTTCATCCATCCCACGCCGCAGGGTGCGGAGATCGTCGCTCAACTCTTCGTCGGTTCCCTCTACAGCGGCTTCGACCGCTGGAAGCGCGCCCACGGCATCGGCGTCGTCGCGGTGGTGGACCCTGTGCAGGCAGCGGCGAAACAGAAGCAAGACCTGCGCGCGAAGAAGGAAGCGGAAGCCAGGACAAAGGCTGAAGCCAGGTCCGTGCCCAAACGACCTCCCGCGCCGGTCAAACCTGAGACCAAGTAGAGCGGCATACCGATCACCCGATGCTCGCGAAGGTTTGCAGCTTCAGCCGGCTGGAGCGAAGGGAAGGGAACAGGAGCCGCTTCAGCCGCCCGCAGGGTTTCTCGACCGATCGTTTGTCCTACGCAGGCCAACACCATCTGGCGAGCATCGCCTCCGCAGCTACGGCATCGAACCACCGTGCTATTTGCCCTGAGCCTCGCAAGTGCCGCCACCGCCGCCACACCGGCGCTGCTCACCTTGGTTAACCTGCGCGAGTACCGCGAGCCGCCCATCGCAGCGCACTCTCTTCCGTCCATCACGGTTATTGTGCCGGCACGCAACGAGGAAGCCGGCATCGCCGCGTGCGTTGAAAGTCTCCTGCGCTCCACCGGCATCGCTGTTCATGTGCTGGTGCTCGACGATGCATCAACCGACGCCACCTCCACCATCGTGCAGGCCATTGCGCACACCGACGCGCGCCTGCATCTGCTGCCCGCCGCCACTCTGCCCGCTGGCTGGAACGGCAAGCAGCACGCCTGCTGGCAGGGCGCGCAGGCTGCCGATACCCCGCTGCTCTGCTTCGTCGACGCCGATGTTCGCCTGCAGCCGGAGGCCCTTGCCCGCATGGCGACGCTGCTGGTGCACGGCGACGGCCGGCCATCCGCTGCGCCTGCTCGGAGCACCCACTTTGCGGATGCGACGGACCTGGCCGCTCCTGGTACGGCCAACCGTTCTGCCGCGCTTGTCAGTGGCTTTCCGTGGGAGCAAACCGGCACACCGTTGGAGTGGTTACTCCTTCCGCTCATCCACTTTGTCCTGCTCGGCCTGTTGCCGATGCGCTTCCTGCGCCTCACGACAGCCCCAGGCCTTGCTGCCGGCTGCGGCCAATTTCTCCTGGTCGACCGCACCGCCTACTTCGCCGCTGGTGGCCACGCGGCCATGCGCGAAACCATGCACGACGGCCTGCGCCTGCCCCGCCTGCTGCGCGCCCACGGGTACCCCACGCGCCTCGCCGACCTCACCACCCTGGCTCGCTGCCGCATGTATACCTCCGGGCGCGCCACCTGGAACGGCCTCGCCAAGAACGCCACCGAAGGCCTCGGTGCCCCCGCCGCCATCGTGCCCATGACGCTCCTGCTCGGCATCGGCCAGGTGCTGCCGCTGCCGCTGCTCGTTGTTGCCCTTGCACGGTTGCTGATCCACCGGGCAAACCAAGGGGCCACAGATAACATCCACCCGTCGTCAACAACCAGCCGAGACATCGCATGTGTCGCGCTCGCGGCGGCTGCCGTTGGCCTAAGTTATCTGCCACGCGCCATGCAGGCCCGGCGCTTCCATCACCCGCGCCGCAGCGTGGCCCTGCACCCCATCGCCGTCGCGACCCTGCTCACCCTGCAATGGACCGCACTCGCCCGCAAGCTCCTCGGCAAACCCGCTACTTGGAAGTCTCGCGATTATCAGGCAAACTAACTGCCGGCTGACCCAGAAACCCTTGCCGCATCGTCCTAGCGAACCGCCCTCGCAAGCCAAACCAGCACCAATCCGGCGCGCGCCGTCCAGGCCGCGGTGCGAATCCAGTTGGTCGCGACCAGTTGCCGCGCCACCTCCACCGTGTACGCCGTGCGCAGACGATCGTGCAACGGTACCTGTACCAGGGCGGTGGATAGCCAAATCATGAACACCAGCGCGGCACCTACCCATGCCTCGGGTTGTGACACAACGGCGGGCCGCGGCGACGGCAGCAGCAGCGCCATCGACGTTGCCAGCTCCACCAGCATCAGCGGCGCGACGACCACGGTCGTGCGGTTCGCATGCGACGTCGCATACGCCCGAAACCCGGCCGCGCCCACCTGCTGAAACAGCGGGTAGTGCACCACCTGCACAAACCAGATCACACCGAACATCGCCAGCGTGGCGAACACCTGCGCCGTCAGCAGCAGGCGGCTACTCATCCGCTGTCGCCGCAAGTAGCGGAGCCACGTGCGCGATCTCCTCGAACGCTTCAAGCGGCGTAACCTCCGATGCCGGCAGCTCCGATACGCCGCGCAGGTTGCGATTAATCGCCCGCGTCCGCACGCCGATGTCGCCCAGCGTCTTCTGCACGGTCGACACGTTGTTCTCCACCTTCGTCATCAGCGTTTCAAATTTACCGAACTCCGTCTTCACGCCACCCAGGATCTTCCACACCTCGCTGCCTTTTTTCTGAATGGCAAGTGTGCGGAAGCCCATTTGAAAGCTGGTCAGAATCGCCATAAAGCTTGACGGTCCGGCGATCGTCACGTTGCAGCTGCTCTGCAGATCGGTGTGCAGCGCCGGCCGCCGCATCACCTCGGCATACAGCGCTTCCGTCGGCAAAAACATGACCGCAAACGGCAGCGTCGTCGGTGGGTCGATGTACTTGCTGCAAATCCGCTTGCCCTCGGTGCGGATTGCACTTTCAAACGCGCGCCCGGCGCTGGCCTGCTCCTCCGGCGTGCCATGCTCGTAGGCATGCTCCAGCCGCTCCCAATCCTCGCGCGGAAACTTCGCGTCGATTGGCAGCAGCACGTGGTCGCGGTCGCCATCCGGAATCTTCAACGCAAATTCCACCGACTCGCTGGAACCCGGCTTGATGCGTGCATTGCGCACATACTGGTCCGGCGAAAACATCTGCTCCAACTGCATGCCGAGCTGAAACTCGCCCACAATGCCGCGTGCCTTCACGTTGCTGAACACCTTCTTCAGATCGCTGACGCCGGTCGCCAGCTCCTTCATTTCACCCAGGCCCTTCTGCACGTCGCCAAGGTGCGTCGTCACTTGGCCGAAGCTCTCGGTGAGTCGCGTGTGCAGCGTTGCCTGCAGCTTTTCATCTACGGTGTGCCGCATTTCTTCCAGCTTGGCGGCATTGGTGTCGTTCAGCTTCGCCAGCCGATCTTCCATGCTCAGCCGCATCCGCTCCTGGTGACCGTGCTGCTCTTCGCCCAGTTGGGTCAGGCGCTTCTGCAGGTCGTCGCGCAACGTGGTGTGGCTCGCCGCGCTGGTGTCATTCAGGTCGCGCAGCCGTCCGTGCAGAGCCTCGCGCGACTCTAACGTCGACTGCGACACGCGCTGGAAAAACCCATTCAGGTTCGTGGCAATCGCCTGCAGATCGCCCTGCACCGCCGTTCGTAACTTGTCGGCGCTCCCGGTATTGTCCCCGCGAAACTCGGCCAGGCTTCCCCGCAACGTTTCGCTCACCTCGGTCAACTTGGTGTTCAACGCCTCGCGCGAATCCAGCGTCTCCCGGTTTGCCCGCTGGAAGAACGTCTCCAGCCCTGTCGCGATGCCCTGCAACTCGGCATGGACTGCGGCCCGCAGCTTATCGGCCGCAAGAGTATTGTCCGCGCGAAACCCGCCAAGCCCATCCTGCAGCGTTTTTGCCAGCGCAGCGATGCTGGTCGCCACCTCATCGCGCAGGCCGCGGCTCGCCACGTCCGCCGCCGCTCGCGATCGCTCCGCATCCTCGCCCGCATGCCGTCGCAGGCTGTCCATGCCGCCCCGTAGTGCCTGTTCGGTCGCATCCGCGCGCGCCTTCAACTCAACGACGGCATCCGGCAGCCGTAGCAGGCGTTCATCCGTAGCCGGCACCGGCGCAGGCTTGCGCAAGACGAGCGCCACCAGCAAAAGTACCACCACAACCTGCAGGACCACCACCGCAATCAGCAGCATGTATTCGCCTTTCCTTCACTCCAGAGCATAGCGCATGTGAGATCGGGGAACAGCAGATCCCGAGCACCAGCACATCTCACGACGCGTGTTCCGTTCGGTATGGCGGGTAAACAGAAAGGCCCAGCATTGCTGCTGAGCGTCAGTCCTTCATGTATCGACGAGCTATCGCGGCGGGTGCAGAACATTCCTGCTCTCGATACTTGCCAGTCGGTTCGACACATCCAGGGCGGCAATCAGCCGGTCGATACTTTGGCTAAACTGCGCGGGCATTGCGTCGATCTTGGCTTCCAGCCGATCCATGCGCGCCTCCAACTTTTCCAGCCGCTGGTCGACGAGCGCAAATCGCTGATCCACTTGCGCGAACCGCTGATTCATATAACTTTCAAGTTGATCGAACCGCTGATCCACCTGCGCAAACCGCTGATCGATGGATTTTTCCAGTTGATCAAACCGCTGCTCCACTTGATCGAAGCGCAGATCGACCAGTTTCTCCATCGACTCAAAGCGCTGATCGACGGACTTCTCCAGCGCATGAACGCGTTCCGTCAGCGCGCGCAGTTCTGGCGCGAGAAAATCTTGAGCAACGCCCCGAAATCCCTTTGCACCGGATGCAGCGACCGAGGCGATGGCACTCATGCGATCTCTCCCACTTCAGTATAGAGGAGTATCTGTGCCCGCAAGCAAAGGCTGCATCGGTAACTTCTTGCACCATCGCTGGTGCATTGCAGGCAGGATTGCGTGCACCCGTGCGATTCCTCCTCTCGCGTTGCTTTCCACCGTCCTATAGAATCGTCTTCTCAGCACACGCCCTTTCTCGTGCCCGCCGAATCCACCCTGCGCCACGAGAGATGTGGGCTGACCGTGCAAGGAACGCCGCTCACCTGCAAGCGACCGGCGTCGCATCACCGCTTCGCAAGAGGCAAGTTTCCAGCTCCAGATCGGAGAGCCGTCAGCTCCGCGATGGGCGTAGTTCGGCGGGCGCCAAAGGCGTCGGCCAGCAGTGAGGATGGGCGTATCTTTACCGAAAAGCCGAAGGGCACCGTGAAGCCGAAGGGCGTTGCCCGGTCACAGCAGCAGCACACAGAGTCGCCCGCCCCGCAGCGTTTCTGGGCGAGTCCGTCCACCCGCACGGGCCTGCGCGGCCTCGCGGCGGCAATGCTTTTTGCGCCGCTCGCCACCGCCCCGTCTGTGTTGTTCGCGCAGGCTCCCGCTGCCGCGCCGGCCTCTCCGCCGCTGTGCGCGCCACAGGTCATCGGCAACCGGCGCATTCCCAAGGAATCCGTCGTCGCCCGCCTGTTCTCGCACCAGGGCGACCAGTTTGACGCCGCCACCGTCGAGCGCGACTTCAACCAGCTATGGAATACCGGCTACTTTGAAGATGTGCGGATCGAGCGTGTCGAAGCGCCCACCTGTACCCAGCTCATCGTCTACGTGCGCGAAAAGCCCACCATCGGCGAAATTAATTACAAGGGTCTCAATGCCGTCACCGTCTCCGACGCGCTTGAACGCCTCAAGAAGGCCAAGGTCGGCATCTCCGTCGAGAGCCAGTACGACCCCGCCCGCATCACCCGCGCCGAAGTCGTGCTCAAGGGCCTGCTCGCGGAGCATGGCCACCAGTTCGCCACCGTCAATTACGAGATCAAGACTGTCCCCCCTGCACGTGTCAACCTCACCTTCATCATCAAGGAAGGCCCCACCGTCAAGGTCGGGACCGTGCAGTTCGAGGGAAACCGCTCCATTCCGTCGCGCGTGCTCCGCGCGTCCATGAAGAACACCAAGCCCGTCGGCATCCCCCACTCCATCATCCTCGAGAACCTGTTTGCCCGCACCTTTGACGCGACCAAGCTCGATGAAGACGTCGAGCGCATGCGCCAGGCATACCGTGAGCGCGGCTACTTCAAGATGCAGCCCGGCGAGCCCGCCACCCAGGTGCGCAACGCCGGTGGCATCAACCCCTTCACGCTCCGCCCCAGCACCGGCAAGCGTATCGACATCCGCATTCCCGTGGAAGAGGGTGACCGCTACCGCCTCGGCGGCATCAACTTTACCGGGTATGACAAGGCAAGGTTTGCCGCGCCCGCGCTTCGCGGCCAGTTCACCCAGAAGGATGGCGAGTTCTTCAACGCCACCCTCTTCGGCAAGGGCCTGGAAAACCTGCGCAAGGGTTTTGGCTCCGCCGGCTACATCAACATGGTGGCCACGCCGGTTCCACGCTTCGATGAAGCCAAAAAGCTGATCTTCCTTGACATCGACATCGACGCCGGCAAGCAGTTCTTCGTCAGCCGCATCGAGTTCAGCGGTAACACCATCACGCGCGACCGCGTCATCCGCCGCGAGTTGCTGCTCGAAGAGGGCCAGCAGTATAACAACCAGCTCTGGGAGCTGTCGATCCTTCGCCTCAACCAGCTCAATTACTTCGAGACCCTCAAGGCCGACCAGGACTCCGAAACTCGCACCAATGCCGACGAGGGGACCGTGGATCTGCTCCTCAAGCTGAAGGAAAAGGGCAAGAACTCCATCGGCCTTAACGGTGGTTTGTCCGGACTCTCCGGCTCGTTCATCGGCCTCAACTACGAGACCAACAATTTTCTCGGCCTCGGCGAAACCCTCTCTTTGAATGCTAATGTCGGCGATCTGTCGCGCTCCGTCACGCTCGGCTTCAACGAGCCGTACTTCCGCAACAAGCCGCTCTCGCTCGGCTTCCAGATCTTCGCGCAAAAGTACGACTACAACCCGGCCAAGAGCTATGGCACCACCGGCGCCAGCGCCAACCTGTCCAATGCCCAGCAGTCGCTGCTCACCAATTACAACCAGTCCTCCACCGGCCTTACCCTCACGCTGGGCTATCCCATTCGCCGCTCGTTCAAGCGTCTCGGCCTGTCCTACGCCCTGCAGCGTTCCAACATCACCACCTTCAACGACAACACCCGTAATGTTTTCCAGACTCTAAATTTCCGCAGCGGCATCCAGGCCAACAATGCGCTCAACGGCATTCTGTCTTCGATTCTCACGCCCAGCTTCACGTACTCCTCGGTCGACCGCGCGCAGGGTGCCCATAGCGGCCGCGACTTCAACGTCGCCGTGCAGGTTGCCGGCGTGGGCGGCAACGTCAAATACTTCTCGCCCGTCGCCAGCCTGCGCCAGTTCTACCCCATGAAGGGTCTGCACATTAGCCGCGAAGGCCACAACGTGCTCGGCATGCGCATGCAGCTTGCCCATGTCGAAGGCTTCGGAGGCCAGGTCGCACCCCCGTTCAACCGCTTCTACTCCGGTGGCGAAAGTGAACTGCGCGGCTTCGACATTCGTTCCGGCGCGCCCTACACCTTTATCCCCACGCGCATCCAATTTAACCTCACCAATCCCGACGGCAGCCTGGTTCCACGCGATCCGACCAACAGCGCCAACGGCAATCTCACCATCCCTCTCCCCATCTATCGCCTGGTGCAGGTCGGCGGCGACACCTCCTTCACCGCGAACCTGGAGTACCGCATCCCGCTCGCGCCGCAGGTAGACTTTGCCTTCTTCACTGACTTCAACATGACGTTTGACGCCCTCAAAAGCCAGCTGCGGCAGAGCGTGCTTGGCCAGACGCAGATCAACAGCCCGCTCTATGGCTGCCCCACCATCACCAACGGTGCCTGCAGCGGCGGTCAGCAGATTGCCTTCCCCAATCTCCTGCAGACTGCGCCCGGTGTGAATTTCGTTCCGCGCATGTCCAACGGCGCGCAGATCTCGGTGATCCTGCCGATCGTCAATGCACCGTTCCGCATCTTTTACGCCTACAACCCGTTGCGCCTGTACGAATCGCTGCCGCAGCAGCTTGCCGTGCCGCTCACCGGTGCCAACAACTTCCGCTCACTCTTTCCGCAGGGTAGTGCCGGCGACTTTACCTATGCGCAGGCCCTACAGCTCTACGGTGCCAACTACATTCTGCGAGAACCGCGCAAGACGATTCGCCTTTCCGTCAGCACAACCTTCTAACGACGGCGCAGGCGACACACCCCTCCAGCGGCATCCGGGATATCCCGGGTGTCGCTTTTCTTTGCCGCGGTCTGGCCGCGCTCGTCTCTCATGCCGCGCACGCGTCCCAGCATGGAACGTTTGCATCCCGCACGTCACTTTCCATTGGTCACCCCTTCAGGTATCCTTCGTTCAATCCAAAGAGTACTTCCCATCGGGCAGTGCCGGCTTTACCCTCTTTCGCCGCTCGGCGCTCTCCTTTTGGCAGCACAGCGCTCATCTTCCTGAGGTAGAAACACTTGATGCACCGCTCGGCAAACCCGGTGACGTCGCAACCAGGCGAAACCATTCTGCGTGTCCGGACCCGGCTTGGTCTCCGTTACCGCAACTATGTCATCCGCCGACCCGTGCAGATCGCACTGGACGCGGCATGTGGTGCGCTCGCGGCTTCGCTCGCGTTCCTGGTCCGGTTCGACTTCCACATCCCGGCAGAGGTCCTTCCGGCCATGCTCTGGTCTGTGGCCTTCCTTTTCCTGCTCACGCCGGCCGCCATTTCGCTCGGCGGTGGTTATCGCTCCACCTGGAAGCACTTCGGTGCACGCGATGTCGGCCGACTTGCGCTGCGGCTCAGCTTGTTATCGGCCATGTTGCTGGCCGTCGCCGTGTTCGGGCCGTCGCGCCACCTGCTGCCCTTCGGCGTCACGGCCATCCAACTCATGCTGGCGCTCGGCCTTACCAGCGGCATTCGCCTGCTGCGTCGGCTCGACTTTGAAACCCTCTCGCGTCTTGCCGGCAAAGAGCGCATCCTGGTGGTCGCCACGGAGGCCACCGTCGCCACCGCCCTGCGCCAACTGCGCCCGCTGTACGGCGGCGGCATCGTCGGTATCCTGCTTGCCGACACGCAGGGTTATCGCAAAATGCGCATTTCCGGCATTCCCGTGCTTGGCGTGGGCGCCGACATTTCCAGCCTGCTCATCGAGCATCGCATCACCTTCGTCATGCTCTGCTCCTCCTCACTGCAGAACATGGACGAGGTCGTCCAGGCCGCTGTCGACCACGGCATCACCCTCAAGCTGCTGCCTTCCGTGCAGGACCTCGTCTCCAACCGTATCCGCGTTAGCAAAACGATTACCCCCACCTCTCTGCGCAAGGACGACTTCCTGCATGCGGAGTTGCACGCCGACGTCACCGAAAGCTTCCGCGGCAAGACCGTGCTGGTCACCGGCGCGGCCGGATCCATCGGCTCCGAGCTCGTGCGCCAGGTCGCCGCCTCCCCCGCGGCCCGGCTCCTCCTACTCGATCAGGATGAAAACGGCATCTTCGAACTGCTGGGCGAACTCGGCAAAAACGACAAGCTGCAGCCCATCATCGGCGACATTCGCGAAGAGGAGATGGTCCGTGCCCTCTTCGAGCGCCACCGGCCCGACGTTGTCCTCCACGCTGCTGCCTACAAACACGTGCCGCTCATGGAGGCCAATCCCTGCGAGGCCGTGCTCAACAACGTGCTCGGCACCCGCAACCTGGCGGAATCCTCCGTCGCATTCGGCGTCGAGCGCATGGTCATGATCTCGTCCGACAAGGCCGTCAAGCCATCCAACGTCATGGGTGCTACCAAGCGCCTCGCCGAGGTCGTCATCCAGGAACTGGCGGACCGTATCGGCGCCACCTGCCCCACTAACTTCGCCTGCGTCCGCTTCGGCAACGTGCTCGGCTCCCGTGGCTCCGTCCTCCCCATCTTTCTCAAGCAGATCGAGCAGGGTGGCCCTGTCACCATCACTAACGAAGAGATGACGCGCTACTTCATGACCATTCCGCAGGCCGTCCGTCTAGTCCTGCAGGCCGCCACGCTCGCCTCCTGCGGCCACATCTACATGCTTGACATGGGCGATCCCGTGCGGATCGTAAACCTCGCGCGGCAGGTCATCCAGATGACTGGCCTCACGCCCGACAAGGACATCGAAATTCGCATCGTCGGCTCGCGCCCCGGCGAAAAGCTCCACGAGCAGCTCTGGAACGAAGATGCCGAAGTCAGCAAGACCCACTTCGATCACGTCTTCGAGGTTAAAGCCGAGGCCGAGCAGAGCCACTTCCACGTCATGCTCGCCGAACTCGAGGTCGCCGCCCGCAAGTGCAATGGCCCCGAGGTCTTGCGCCTGCTGCAGGCCCTCCCAGTCGACTACCAGCCCGAACGCAGCCTCACGTTCCAGCCCGCCACGCCGGAACCGGCCGTCATCGCCGGCTAGTCAGCCCCAAGGCCGCGCAAATAGGCAAACTGCTGGAATGAAGTAAAAGCGTACGCAAAATACGCAAAGTCTCCGCAAGGGCCGCAACGCTGCTCTCCGCCACCATCTTTGCGCCTTTGCGCGCGCTCTAACTCTTCAGTACCGGACTCGCATCACAAGGGCAAGGCCCCTAGTGGTGAATGCCGTCACGTCCGAGAATTTTCCCTATCGTTCCCCAAACGATCCGAGCATCGAAGCCCAGCGATTGCCGCTCCAGGTACTCCTGGTCAAATCCAACCTTCACGGGAATACTCAGGTCATCGCGCCCGTTGATCTGCGCCCACCCCGTCAGGCCCGGTGTCAAGCGATGCACCCCCGCCTCGGTCCGCAGCGCAATCAGGTCGTTCTGGTTCCACAGCGCGGGCCGCGGTCCCACAAAGCTAAGGTCTCCCCGCAGAATGCTCCACAGCTGCGGCAGCTCGTCCAGGCTCGATTTGCGCAGAAAAGCCCCCACCGGCGTCACAAAGCTACCGCTGTCGGTCAGCAGGTGCGTCGCCACCTGCGGCGTGTCCGTCCGCATGCTGCGAAACTTCGGCATGCGAAAAATCCGGTTCTCGCGTCCCACCCGGTCGGACCAGTAGATCGCCGGCCCCGGAGATGACATCCGCACCACGACCACCAGCACCACCAGCAACGGCAGCAGCACCAGCAGCAATACCGCCGCTCCCAGCACATCGATTAGCCGCTTCACCGCCCGCCTCCCTGCAGAAACGTGTCCGCCATCGCACACAGATCCACCGCCTCATGTCCGCGCCATTGGAACCCGGTAGCCGCCAGCGCATCCGTGTTCAACCAGAAATCATCCGTCAATTTGCCCAGCGACTGCACCGTCAGCGGGGCAGGCAAGCCCAGCGCGGCCGCCGTGCTCCCCGCGACGGCTCCCGCCCGCAGCAGCCCCACCGGGACCACCCTGGGCTGCCGTGCCTGCAGCATGCCGGCAAGCGTATCCACCCAGGCCCGCAGCGACCCCGGCACCCGATCCGCCACATTCCACGTCCCCTCCGGCGCATCCGCCGCTAGAAAGTGCAGCACCGCATCCGCCAGCGTGTGCACCGCGACCACGCTGCGCACGGCATCCGCGCCGCCCGGGTGCACATAGTAGCCGCCGCGCACCGCACGCATCAGCGACGCCAGGTTGAACTTCGCCCCACCGCCGTACACCAGCGGAGGCCGCAGGAGGACCACGGCGAACCCCGGCCCGGCAAGCGCCCGCGCCGCCTCCTCCGCGCCCAGCTTCATCTCGGCATACAGCCCATCCGGCCGCGTCGGGCTGCGCTCCATCAGGTTCGCGCCGCGCTGCCCGGCATACACGTGCGCGCTCGACAGATACACCAGCCGCCGCACCCCTGCCTGCTTGGCCAGGGTGAACAGTCGCCGCGCACCCTCCAGGTTCGTCTCCCGCGCACGGGCCTTATCCTCGTCCGAGGTCAGGTGCGTGTGCGCCACGCCGGCCAGGTGCACCAGTGCCTCCGCGCCCTGCACCAGCCGCTGAAGGCCGTTGTCCTCCTCCAAACTGCCGCGCACACTCACCACGCCTTGCGTCTCCGCCGCGCCCGACCGGCTGAGCGAACGCACGGCAAACCCCGCCTCCAGCAGCCGCGGCAATACCCGCCGCCCCACAAAGCCGGAAGCTCCCGTCAGGGCAATGGTCCGTCGCGCGCCGGGCGGCAAAGATTCTAATTCCAAGGCGGTCATTCCCTCCAAAAGAGCAACTCACAGCTTACCCTGTAGACAAACGCAGTCAACCTGAAGGAGCGGTCGCAGTGAGCAAGACGGAAGCACCAGACAACCCCAGTCGCTGGCCGCTCCCGCCCGCCGCGCTGCTGCTGCTCGCCGTTACCGCCGCCGTTGCGCTCGCCTGCTCACACGTCAAGCTCCTGTGGTTCGACGAACTCATCGAGCTGCAAACCGACGGTGTTGGCAGCGCGCGGGAAGTTCTCCGCATCCAGCGCCACTATCCGCTCTCGCTCGATCCCGCGCTCTTTCACCTGCTCGCCCATGTCTCCACGCGGCTCTTCGGCGTGTCGGCCTTTGGGATGCGCCTGCCCGCGTTGCTCGGCTTTCTGCTTGCGCAACTCTGCCTCTATTTCCTTGTCCAGCGCATTGCCGGTCAACCCGCAGGACTCATCGCGCTCACCCTGCCAGCACTTTCGGGCATGTTCTTTTACGCGGCGGAGGCCCGTCCGTACGGTCTGCTCTACGGCCTGGACGCAGCCACCCTGCTCGCGTACCAGGCCGCCACCCGCAGCACCCAGCGCCGCCTGCCCATCCTCCTCATGCTCGCGCTGCTGCTGGCCGCCGCCGGCAACACTCACTGGTTCGGCATCCTCATCGCCGGCCCGCTCTTCTGCGCAGAAATCGTTCGCACCGCGCAACGCAAACGGCTCGACCGCCCACTATGGGCCAGCCTTATCGCTGGTTGCTGCGGTCTCGCGCTCGCCTTGCCGCTCTACCCCGCCGTCGCCCGCTACGGCCTGCACTACTACAACGATCACACCGTCAACCTGCACACGCTCACCCTTTGCTACCGCGTGCTGTTCGTCAGCGACTTGCAGGTCGGCACGAACGCCCAACACCTCGTCATGACAGTCATCTTCTGTGTCGCGCTCGCGACCATCGCCGGTGCGGCGCGCAACAGGCGACGCGGCACCATCGACCTTCCCGCAAGCGAGCTCACCCTGCTACTCGCCACCTGCGCCTTGCCGCTCTTCGGCTTCGCGGTCGCGCTGCTTGTCACGCACACCATGGCCATCCGCTACGTGTTCGGTGCCGGCCTTGGTTTCGCCGCGCTGCTCGCCTCCGCGCTGGCGCCGCTGCTCAACGGCCGCAACGCCCAGCGGCTGCTGGCCCCGGTGCTTCTGCTCGCGCTCGTCTCCATCGGCATCATCCACATCCGCCGTGAGCGCCTCAAATCCGCGGACATTCTCGCCCGCATGCAGCTCACCCCGACCGTCCGCGCCGCCGTGCTCGCCGCGCCCGCCGTCTACCTTCAAAACGTCTTCCCCTTCGCCGCGGACCACTGGTACACCGCCGACCCCACCGTCCGCAACCGCCTCACGCTCCTCTACAGTTACGATCAGGAGCTACGCCTGCGTGGCCGCGACACCAACTCGCTGACGGCCCAAAACATGACCCACTTCACCGGTTTCCCGACCGCCACCTACGAAAGTGTGCGCGCCCGTGGCGGCCACGCCCTCTTCATCGTCACGCCCGACCCCTGGTGGGACTGGACCCTCGACGCCCTCCGGAACGACGGCGCGCAGCTCCGCCGCATCGGCCCAGCCTTCGGCGGCGAAGCCATCGACGTCACCTTCCGGGTAAAGTAGCGGGCAGCCCCCATGTTTCGCGTTGCGGACATGGCGATGCGCGAAAGCCCTGCCCGGAACAGCAATCTGCACCAGCGGAGAAGGGAAGCCCATGACCGAACCCCAGATCGACACCCAAACCGAACCCGAACCGCCAATCCATCCCCGCGTCCTCGCCCTCGACGTCGGCAAGGTCCGCATCGGCGTCGCCCTTACCGACCCGCTCGGCTACACCGCGCAGCCGTTGCTCACGCTCTGGCGCAAGTCCCCGGGTGAAGACATGCGAAACCTCCTCCGCCTGCTTCGCCGCCATGCCGTTACGGAGGTCGTCGTCGGCAACCCGCTCCACATGAGCGGCGAAGTGAGCCCATGGGCGCTTAAAGTTCAAGCCTTCGCCGCAGACCTCACTACCCGCAGCGGCCTGCCCGTCCATCTCTTCGACGAGCGCCTCACTTCCGTCGAAGCCCACGCCCTGCTCGACGCCGGCAATCACTCCAGGTCCACCACGGCACAACAGCAAAGCGCTGACCGCCACGACCGCAAGCACCTCATCGACCAGGTCGCCGCCGTCCTCATCCTCGAGGACTGGATGCAGGCCCAGCAGCACGCCGCCGCCCGCCAGGCCCTGCGCGCGAACGACACCCGATAGCCACGGCACGCTGTCCCCGACGCGCTTTTGTCCTCCCATAGCGAAGCGAAGGGATCCGCCTTTCCTCCACGCAGCCACCCATCCCCGACCCATCCACCCCGCCATCCACTACCATCAAGGCCCAGCATGAAAGTTCTCCCAACCCTTCTCCTTGCGCTTGTAGGCACCGCTGCAATCCCCGCGCAATCCACCGCGCCCGACGCACGTGCCGAAGAAATCCGCCAGCTGCGAGAGCAACTTAAAGCCATCTCCCAGCGCCTCGACGCGCTCGAACACGAGGGCGCTGCCCCCCCCGCCATTCCTCCGGCGGCTGCCATGCCCGCACCGACTGCCAGCGCCACGCCGGCACCGGAGCCACCACCCACCCTCACCGCCGATGACACGCCCACGCTCCACTTCTTTCGCGGCACCACTCTCAACCTCTCGCTCGACGGCTACTACGGCTACAACTTCAACGCACCCATCGGCCGCGTTAACCTCCTGCGCGCCTACGACGTCTCCAGCAACAGCTTCAGCCTCAACCAGGCCACAATCATGCTGGAGCACCTACCCACGCCGGCGGAGCGCTTCGGCGGTCGCATCGACCTGCAGTACGGCCAGGCGACCGAAACCCTGCAGGGCTCCGGCGCCAACGAGCAGCGGCCCCAGGTCTACCGCAATCTCTTCCAGGCCTACGGCAGTTATCTCGCACCCGTCGGCAGCGGACTTACTCTCGACTTTGGTAAGTTCGCCAGCTCCCTTGGCAATGAAGGCAATTACACCAAGGACCAGATCACTTACTCGCGGGGTTACGCCTTTAATTACCTGCCCTTCTACCACATGGGCCTGCGCGCCGGGTATAACCTCACACCCAAAGTCAATGTCACATACTGGTTAGTTAACGGCGCGCAGCAGACGGAAGATTTCAACGGCTTCAAATCCCAGGGCTTCATTTTCACCCTCAAACCCGCGTCGACCGTTACCTGGAACGTGAATTACTACTTTGGCCAGGAAGCCCGCGACGTCCAACCCACCCTCAACCCCGGCATCCCTGTTTCCCCCACACAGCCCGGTCTGCCCACGACGAACATCAGCCCGGCACCCAACGGCCGCGAACACATCTTCGACACCTACGCCACGTGGACCCCGACACCGAAGCTCACCCTCGTTGGCGAGGCGGACTTCGTCGTGAACCGCACTCTACCCGAGCAGCAGCCCGGCCGTGTCGCCATCGGCGCCCTGGAAGCGAAGTACGCGCTGCCCCGCGGCTCCAACCTCGGTAGCCGGTTTGAATATGTCGACGACCGCGGCGGCCTCTTCAGCGGCACCACCCAGGCGCTCAAGGAGTTCACCTTCATCGCCGACCACACCTTCTCCAGCCACGTGCTCGCCCGCGCGGAGTACCGGCGCGACTTCAGCAACCAGCGCTTCTTCCTGTCTGACACGCCCGGCTCGCTGCTGCACGCGCAAACCACCGCCACGCTCGGCCTCGTGGTCTGGTGGGGCACCAAGCAGGGTGCCTGGTAACCCTGTCGCAGGCCGCCCACAAATGCGCGTCGCACCCGGCAGTCCGCGCATCTTTAACTCCGACAGGAGATCTCGCATCATGCCCAAGGCAATCCGTTTCAACCAGCTCGGCGGTCCAGAAGTTCTTCACTTTGAGGACATCCCCTCACGGCAGCCAGGCCCCGGCGAGGTCCTGCTCAAGGTCGAAGCCGTCGGCCTTAACCGCGCGGAAAGCATGTATTACCACGGCCAATACATGGAAAAAGCCAACCTCCCCTCCGGCCTCGGTTACGAGGCAATGGGCACCGTGACCGCCGTCGGCCCCGAGGTGGATTCCTCGCTCGTCGGTAAACGCTTCGGCACCATCCCCGGCTTTTCCATGAACCAGTACCCGGTCCTCGCGGAAGAAGCCGTGGTCCCCGCCGCCGTCCTCGCGGCTGTTCCCGACAACTTCTCCGCGGCGGAAGGTGCCGCCGTCTGGATGCAGTATTGCACCGCGTACGGCGCGCTCGTCCCCTTCGGCAAAGTGGCAAAGGGTGACTTCGTGATTATCACCGCGGCCAGCTCCTCCGTCGGCCTCGCCGCCATCCAGATCGTCCGTGCGCAGGGCGGCACGTCGATCGCCACCACCCGCACCGCCGCCAAGAAGGACCAACTCCTCGCCCTCGGCGCCGACCACGTCATCGTCACCGACGACGAAGACCTCGTCGCCCGTGTCGCGGAAATTACCGGTGGCAAGAACGCCCGCGTCGTCTTCGATCCAGTTGGCGGCGACTTCATCAACACCCTCGCCCGCGCCACCGCCACCGGCGGCACCATCTTCCTGTACGGCATGCTCTCCGGTCAGCCCACGCCGTTTCCCATGGCCGCCTTCGCCCGCACCATTGGCATGTTCGGCTACACCTTCGGCGAGCTGCGGGATACACCCGAGTGGAACACCATGAAGTCCTACATCTACGACCGCCTCGCCGACGGCACCTTCAAGCCCGAAATCGCCCGCACCTTCCCCTTCAATCAGTCTGTCGAAGCCTACAAGTACCTCGAAAGCAACGAACAGATCGGCAAGGTTGTCATCACCCTGTAAGCCGAGTTCCGCAAAGATAAATGAGCCGCCGAGTTACCACGCTCGGCGGCTCATTTAGTGACTTACATCCCACTTACTTCGCCAGCGTCTTCTGCTTCACCCCGAACTTATACACCAGTTCCAGAAAGCCATAATTCGCCTGCGCCCCCGTCGGGTAAATCTGCCGCACCACCGTGCGCCCATAACTGTGCGCGTAGTACAGGTTCAGCGCCAGCGTCGGTGTCAGGGAGTAATCGCTGCTGATATCCAGCAGCGACGCAAACGAGTTATGCCCATTGCCCGGCCGCCCCGTCACGCCGAACGCCTTGTTGTCAAACGCGCCGCCGCCCTGGTACCAGAGATCGGTGCCGCTCGTCAGCTTTAGAAAGTGCAGGTCCGACCGGATCTCCAGCTTCTTCGACGGGTTATCGACGAACTGCACGAACCCATCGGTGCTGTTCATGCTGTTGAAGAACGGAAACCGCGCATACACCCGCGGCGTCGGCAGAATTGCAAAGAAGGTGTTGTGCTTGGTATCCGCAGTATTGGCGTCGCCGGTCGAGCGAAAGTACCCGCCACGCAGCCACGGCTTGCTCGCCACATGCGTGAAGCGATAGCCGCCCTCGGTCGCAAACGCGCCCGCACGGTGATCCTGCACGCCCCACTGCCCGTTCTGCAGCACGCCCCAGAACAGGAAGTCTGCCTCGCCCGGCCCTGCCGGAATCGACGTCAGGAAATCCGCGCCATACGTGCCGATGCGGATATTCTTGTGGTCCCCAGCACGCACCGCCGCGGTACGGTTATCCGTCTTCGTCAACCCGGTGCGCCCATCGTGGTAGCCCAGGCCGAATACCCGCCACACGAACCGGTCCTTGAAGTCCGACCGCGTGTACGCCAGGTACTGGATGTCCGCGTTCAGCTCCGGGTTGGCGTTCATGTTGAACACGCCCTGGTCCGGCCGCCCGGCCATCGCCGTCAGGTCCCACTTGTTGCGGCCGTAGTGTCCATCGATGCCGTCAAAGCTGCGCTGCCCGTTGCTGAAGCCGAAGTTACCCACCAGCCGCTGCGCAATGCGGTTCGTCTGCAGCCACAGCAGCGTCGGCACCTTGGGCGTCGTCTCCTGCCCGTCAAAGAACTCGAAACGCCCCAGCCGCAGCGTCGTGTCCGGTCCCTTGCCGTGGTAACGCAGCCATCCCTGCTTGAACGATGCCGCCACCGGCAGCGTGTTCTTGTTGCCGTTCGCCGCGTAGTAGCTGCCGCCCAGCCCAAGCTGGCCCTGCGCCGTGCTTGCGGAAACCGCCGTCGTCGGCACATCGAACACGTTGTTCTCGCTCATCTCCGCGCGCCAGTCAAAATGCTTGATCCGCTGCGACACCGCAATGCGCAGCAGCTGCTCCACGTAGGGGTAGGTGGTGACATAGGGCGGCGCGGCGTACCAGTCGTTCGCATCCGTCCGCACCCGGTCGTATACGTCAATCGCCACCTTTTGCGGCGGAATGAAGCTCGTGCGCGCCGCGGGCGGCAGGGGCTTCGGCGAATCCTGCGCGTGCAGCGCGGACGGGGCAGACAGTACACCGGCACAGGTGGCCGTAAACGCCGCGGAAAGCAGCAGGTGATGAAGACGCATAAGTGCTCCTAGGGTAATTGCAGGCTCGTCAATCTGTATCGTCCCTTGGTACGTGCTGTACATCCACCAACATGCCCTGGCGGCAAACGGTGGCCCCGTGGTGCGTCACACTCTCAGCAGGAGACGATCTCTATATACCTATCATCTCCCGCGACCTTGCCGCGGATCAAATCGCCGCCCCGCACCATTCGCGCCCCTGTCGACGTCCGTTCGCCGAAGACCGGCCCCGATCTTGTCGTAGACTGCGCCGCCGCGCGGGCAACCAGAACTGCGAGTGAAGCGTTCTCCTGCCGGAGGCGCACACCTTCCCAGCAGGTACGACAGAAGGTGCCCCCACATGAGGAGGCCTGCGGCAATTTTCTTGCCGCACCCCAGCAGTTTCGCTCTACACTCATCCCCATCCCCGCATCACCCAGAGGACGCACGCCTATGTCCACAGCTCCCGCAGCCCTGCACGATCCCGGCGACGCCAGGCCGCCGCTTACGGAAGTGCAGCGCGTCGCCGACACCTTCTTTGCCCCGTCCAAAACCTTCGCCGACATCCGCCGCAATCGCTCCTGGTGGCTGCCCTTCCTCCTCATGGTCGTTTTCGGCTACGTCTTCAGCGGCACCCTCCTCCATCGCCTCGGCCCCGCCGGCATCGCCGACAGCGCCCTGCGCGCCGACGCCCACAAATACGAGCAGTTCAAGGAACTTCCCGCGGAACAGCAGGCTACCCAGCGCCGCATCATCGGCACCGTTACCACCTATTCGCTCTACTCCTTCCCGCTGCTCCAGCTTGCCTTCACCGCGTTCGGCGCGCTCCTGCTCTGGGTTGGCTTCAACTTCCTTCTGGGCGGCGCCTCCACCTGGCCGGGCATGTTCGCCGTCGCCACGTTCGCCTCGCTTCCGGCCATCCTCCGGTCGATCCTCGGTGTCGTCATGCTCTTCGTTGGCGACCTCGACAGCTTCAACCTGCAGGACCCTATCGGCACCAACCCTGGCTATTACCTGTCCAGTACTGCCGCGCCCTGGCTCCACGCCTTTCTCGGCTCCTTCGACCTCTTCACCCTCTGGATCCTCTTCCTCTACGCCCTCGGCGGCAGCATCGTCGCCCGCGTCAAATCCACCAGCGGCTACGCCCTTGTCTTCGGCGCCTGGTTCCTCTACGTCCTGGTAAAAACCGGCATCGCCGCCGCTATGGGCTAGAACACGAGACGTGCACCCTGTCCGTATCTTCAGACACGGATAGGAATCCAACCGGAAGGGAAGCCACCCGAAAAGCACCAGGTGTCCCATCTTGATCGCGCCCTCGACACCGTCAACCCACACAAACCCAAAGCGCGATTAAGGTGGGTTCATGGCGGCACCAACCCCTCAACCTTCAGCCACCCCTCACCTCGACACCGTCGACATCCTCCGCGGCCTCTCCATCCTTGCAGTCGTCCTGCTCCACGGCTATCTGCGCATGGTCCTCAACGACGTGCCGCTCAAGGGAACTCTGCCACGCTGGCTGCTGCACCTCTTGTTCCTCAATGGCGGCAACGGCGTCACCGTCTTCTTCGCGGTCTCCGGCTTTCTCATCACACTCACGTCGTTACGGCGATTCGGCGGTCTGGGCCACCTGCGCCTGACCACCTTCTATCGCATCCGCTTTGCCCGCATCGGCCCACCGCTGCTCCTCACGCTGGCTGTTCTCAGCCTGTTGCACCTGCTGCACGCAGACGGATTCCGCATCCCTGACTCTCGTGGAGGCCTGTTCCGTGCGCTCTTCGCCGCGCTCACCTTTCATCTCAATTGGCTCGAAGCGTCAAAAGGTTACCTCCCCGCCAACTGGGACGTACTCTGGACGCTCTCCGTCGAGGAGATGTTCTACCTCTTTTTCCCGCTGCTCTGCGTTGCGTTGCTGCGGCCAACGCGCGGCAAAGGCGCCCTCTATGTGTTTGTTGCGATTCTGTTCGGCTTCGTCATCGCTTCGCCGTTCGCCAAGGTCCTGCCCACCAATGAGATCTGGCAGGAAAAAAGCTATCTCGGCGGCATGGGCGCCATTGCTCTCGGCTGCCTCACCGCGCTGCTGGCAGACTGGCTGCAACGCGCAAAACATGTCCCTTCGCTTGCCGTGCTGAGGCTTTTGCAGATTGCAGGCGTGACGGCCATGCTGCTGATCGCGTTTTACCCTCGTCTGGCGTTCATGCGCTTCCTCGGCCGCACCGGCCTTGACGATACCCTGCTCCCTCTCGGCGCCTGTGCCGTCATGCTCGTTTCTGTCCTGCGCAATCGTCCGGGCAGCCGGTGGTCCGCCCCCGTGCGCTGGTTTGGCCGCCACAGTTATGAGGTCTACCTCACCCATGAGTTCGCCATCGTCTGGCTTACCGCCGCGTTTCTTGCACGGCAAAAGACTGGCCAGCCGACCGGCTCCCCCCTCCTTTGGCTCGCCGCCATGCTCCTCGCCGCCGTCCCGCTCGGCTGGCTGCTCGCCCGCTTCTGGGCTATCCCGCTCAACCGTCGCCTTCGCCCGGGGCACGCCCTCCGCCAATCCCAGGCGAACCCAGCTCTGTAGCCAACAGGCAGCGCGCCTGCGTAACGCAGCGCAGCATACACATTCTTGGCTAAAACCATCACCGCACGCCGAAGTCCCGCATTCCCTGCGCTTTCTTCAGGCCGTTCCACGCCCCTGTCGTCCATCCCACTAAGGACAGGAGCCTTCCATGGACACCCCCAACGAGAGCACCACCCCGCGCAGCGTCCACAACATCGCCCTCGCCTATTTCGTCACTCGCGAAAACGTTAGCGATGCCACCCGCGACCTGTGCAACGCCGGCTTCATCGGCAACCAGATCAACATCACGCACACGCCCACCCGCGCGGAAGCCGTAGACCCGGCAACCCACCACCAGCCCCTGCCGAACGCCATCGGCCCCCACTCCCTTCGCTGGATACTGAACCGCGCCCGCACCCACGACCGCCAACGCCAGGGCGCCAACCAGATGCACGGACTGGATCCCGTGCCCAAAGAACCAGCCAATCCCACCTGCTGGACGCTCGACCTCGCCTCCGCCCTCAACGCGCTCGCCATTCCCACCGACGTCATCGCCCTCCTGCAGCGCGATACCGCGGATACGGGCATGTTCATGCTCATCGACGCCCCCGACCGCGTCCCTGAAGCCAGCAGCATCCTCAGCGGCAACGCCGGTTTCCTCCGCACCCAATACCTCCGCAGCCCGCAGGCCTGACGCACCGCCTTACCGCTCCTGGAAACGGACACCCTATGCACAACCTCGCCATCGCCGCACAGGTCATCATCGCCCTGTCCATTGTTCTCGTCTGGGTCCTGCGCTTCCCCAACGTCGTCAAGGAGTTCCACGAATACGGCCTCTCCGACCTCACCCGCACCATCGTCGGCGACACCAAAATTGCTCTCGCTACCCTCCTCGTCGCTGGCATCTGGTACCCGGCTCTCGTCGCCATCCCCGCCATCCTCATGGCCCTGCTCATGTGCGGTGCCCAGGTCGCCCACTACAAGGCGCACCACCCGTGGCAAAAGTACGCACCCTCCCTCGGCCTGCTCGTCCTCTCCGTCTTTGTCGCAACGGTCTACCTCCGCGCACCGCACGCATGACCTTTACCCGCGCCCTCACCATTTTCTCCGGCACCGCCTTCCTTCTGTATGGCATCGTCTGCGTCTCGTCGCAGTCCATGGTCGGTGACTTCCACCGCTTTGGCATGGACAACCTGCGTATTCTTACCGGCTGCCTCGAAATCCTCGCCGGCATCGGCCTCTTCGTCGGCCTCTGGTGGCTTCCGGCGCAGGTCCTGTCCGCCGGCGGCCTGGCGCTCCTTATGCTCGTCGCTTTCTGCATCCGTGTCCGCATGCGAGACAGCGTGGCCGCCTCACTGCCATCCCTGCTCCTTATGACACTCAATGCCTTCATCGTCCTGCGGGCAATCCAATCTCGCCCATGACCTTGTCCATGCTCCCCACTCGCTGCGTTGAATCTCCATTCACTGCCAAATGTTGCAGTTCAAAGAATCGGCCTCGCTTTGCCCAAACTGCGCGCATAGCCTCAACCTAGGCGCTACTCGGGTATTTGCCGCGAGTTAGGGAACGAAGGGTGAACCAAACCGGCCACCTTCCGCATCTCTTGTCTGTTTACTAAGCTCAGGGGGACGGCAAAAAGCCCTCCGCCGCAGGATTCAGCACCACGACATTAAGAAGGCAGCCGGTCGCTGCCTCAAGACTTCCAGGCAGCACCAAAGCGCTCGGCACCACCTCAGGAGATTCATGGCAACGGCACACAAGTTAGCGGAAAAGGCCATCACGGTAGTCGCAAAAGTCGGTTGGGCAGTGTTCGAAAAGTTCAACAGCATCAGCCCCAACCCGTCCTTCAAGCCCAAGTGGTCCGACAAGCCCCTCCTCAAGAGCTACCAGAAGGAAAAGCCCCCGCTCGGCTGGCCCCGCACCACTGACTCCCTCTGCCCGCGTTGCATCCCCGAGATCCGCCAGCAGATCGTCGATGGCAAGCTGCCCCACGAAATCCTTCTGAATGAAAAGGTTGGCGAAATCAAGGCGCAGATCATCGAGCGCGACGGCCAGATCCTCATGGTCAAGGATTGCCCCATCCACGGCCACTTTGAAGACGTCATGTCCATCGACCCGCCGATGATGGAGCACCTCGAGAAGGTGTTCCCGGGCCGCGACATCCGCGCCCACAATGACGAAAAGCTCCACAACCACGGCACCAGCACCGTCACACACGGCCGCGGTTCGGTCCTCACCATCGACCTCACCAACCGCTGCAACATGATGTGCGACCCCTGTTTCATGGACGCCAACCAGGTCGGCTTCGTCCACGAACTCACGTGGGACGAGATCAAGACCATGCTCGACAACGCCGTGCAGATCAAGCCGCGCCGCCAGATGTCGGTCCAGTTCTCCGGTGGCGAACCCACCCTGTCGCCGTACTTCCTCGACGCCGTCGCCTACGCCCGCAAGGTCGGGTACAACTCTGTTCAGGCCGCAACCAACGGCATCGAGTTCGCCAAGTCCAAGGAATTCGCAAAGGCCGCTGCCGAAGCCGGTCTGCGCTACGCCTACCTGCAGTTTGACGGCATCGGTAACGCCGCCAACTCGCACCGCAAGGTCGGCAATTCGTTCGACGTGAAGCTTCAGGCCATCCACAACCTGCATGAGGCCGGCGTCGACATCGTTCCCGTCACCTGCATCATCAACGGCATCAACAACGAGCAGGTTGGCCGCATTATCGAGTTCGCGCTCGACAACCCGAAGAAGATCAACTTCCTCTCTTTCCAGCCGGTCTCCTTCACCGGCCGCGACGAAGCCGTCTCCGACGAGCGTCGCATGGCGCAGCGCTACACCCTGTCGCACCTCGCGCACGATGTCCGTACCCAGACCGGCCTTGGCGAATCCACCCGCGACTGGTTCCCCATCTCCTTCATGTCCACCTTCTCCGACTGGGCCGACCTCGTCCACGGACCGGACCACGACTGGGGCCAGCTCTCCTGCGGTTGCCACCCCAACTGCGGCATCGGCATGGCGCTCATGATCGACAAGGAAACCAAGGAAGCCGTTCCCGTCACCGCGTTCCTCAACGCCGATCGCTTGGCGAAGGACGTGGCCAAGGTCAACGACGCCGCCCGCGGCAAGTTCCTCTCCATCCTCGGTGTGTCGCTTGCGCTTCTGCGCAACTACGACCCGTCCAAGGCACCCACCCACTTCAAGATCATGGATCTGCTGCAGAAGTTCGATAAGTGCTTCGGCGCGACCGGCCGCAACTACGGCAAGGTCACGGCAGACCGCACCATGGCCGACATCGAGAAGCGCCGCGGCGACCGCTGGAACTTCCTCTTCATCGCCGGCATGTGGTTCCAGGATCTCTTCAACTACGACTTCCGCCGCACCGAGCAGTGCATCATCCCGTACGCCACGCAGGAGGGCGAAATCTCCTTCTGCGCCTACAACACCGGCGTGGGCTGGCGCAACATCATTGAGAAGATGCACATGACGTCGTCCCTCACCAAGTGGTACGAGGAGCACGGTCGTCACGAGATCTTCGCCGGTGGCAAGAAGGTCGCCATCGAGAAGCAGGAGAAGTATGACCTGGTCCTGAACGAGGCCCACGTCAACTCCGCTGCCAACGACACCTTCGAGAAGTCCGGCATCGCCAAGAACGCCCGCGAAGAGAAGATCCGGGCCCGTGACGAGAAGCTCAAGCAGGAAGCCGAGAACTCCCGCATGGCCAAGCTCTACCGCAAGGAAATTCTCAAGGAGCCGGAGATGCCTGGCGGCTTCGTCGCCATCGGTGAAATCGGCGGCCTCGGCATGGGCGGCATCAAGCCCGCAGCCCCGGTCAACAGCAACGTCGAAGTCGTTACCGCTCCGCTCCCTGCGGCCACCGAAAACGAACTGGTCGCCGGCGACTAACTCCAGCACCAACCGAATACCAGAAAGGCCACCCGCAAGGGTGGCCTTTATCTTTTACTGCAATAACTCGACTCTGGCCCGACCCTTGCCTACGGCGCTCGCCGCAGTCTCACCTTACGCCCCGGGAACCACGTCACCCCGAATGTTCCCACCACTGTGTGCCGTGCCCCTGCCTGCAGCAGCGGCACGCGCGATAACTCACCCTGTACCGAAGCCTGCACCTCCAGGCTTGGTCGTGGCCGCAGCCGCACGTTCACCGCAAGGTCGTGCTGCGTGGTTCCTCCCGGGATGAAGTCCTTATCCGCCTTCACGTTGCGGTATTCCGCCTGCACCTGTGTCTCGGCGCTGCGATGCCATGTCAGCCACGCATTGCCGCCCTTGTTTTCACGACCGATCGCATCGCCCAGCAGAAACGAGCGATTCGTGTACCCCTGTCGCTGCACCGCCTCAGTGAGTAAAAAGTTCCCGCCCTGGCTGTTGATGTCTGGCGGATCGGTGGACGCCGCCTCTGCTCGCAGGTCCACCCGCGGCAGGTGCGGCAGCCGCGTAATCAGCACGCCGGGATGAATCGCCGCGCGCCCCGGCGCGCTGATCGGGAACACATCGTCATGCGCAAACGAATCCACGTAGATCGTCACCAGGTTTCGGTTCCAAGGCATGCGATACGTCGCGTCGAAGCTGCTGAACCGAGCACCCGGGTCGTCGCGTGAGAACTTTACCGCGGGCTGCGCGGCCGTCACGCTGAAAAAGCTGCGAAGGAACGTCCCCACAGTGATCGGCACATGCCCCTTGCCGCCCCAGATCACCGTGCGCGCAAAGCCGAACTCCAGGTCTGCCGTCGGCTTAAAGCTGACCTTCTCCAGGTGGACCCACGGGTCGTTCGGCACGTTGTGCCCCTTCAGACTGCCCACAAAAAACTCGTACCGAAACGGCCCCGTGACGCGCGACAGCCCGGGCACGAACAACGGCTCGATCCGGTTGAGACGAAACGCGTAGATCGGCTCCGCGTTGTTGGACCAGATCATGCTTGCGCCCTGCGCCGGCCCCAGCCAGCTGTCGCTGCGGCCAAAGGACACTTGGTGTCCCAACGCATGCACCGACAGGTTGGCCTCCAGCAGCCGCACATTATTCTGCGCGGCAATCGGTCCCTGCGGAATCGTGAAGTAGTGCGGCCCCACCGGCAGCCCGTCCCGTTGCGCCAACAGGTTCGCCACCGCATCGCTGTAGCCCGTCGCCGCCGGCGCATGCTGAAACTCATAACGCGCATACAGATTGAACCGCCCGGCCGTGGCGTACCCGCTCACCCCGGCGATCGCGTTGAACCCCGGCTGATACGGCCGGCCATAGTCGTTCACGATCGTTTGCCCCAGGTGAAAGCTGTCGTTCAGCACGCTTCCGCCGATGCCCCGCACCCGCGCGTACGCCGTCTCCGCTACCACCCGGGTGTCCACATCCATGCCGTCAAGCTCCGGCGCCAGCTCCCGTCGCAGGCGCGTGTACAGTTCCGTCGCCTCATCGCCGCCCTCGCCCCGGCGCATCACCGGCGCGGTCAGCAGCAGCATATGTGCCAGCGAAACGCGTGTATACGGACGCATTCCCGCATACAGCGTCGGCAGAAATCCAAGATCGTGCAGCCGCAGCGCCGCCGGGTAGATCCAGCTATCCACCGGAATACATGGGGAGCCCGCGGTACCGCGTCCGGCCGCCGCAACCTCTTCCGGCAGGGGCGCGTCGTCGCCCTGCTGTGCGTGCAAGGGTGTTGCCGCCAACAGCAGCAAACCCATCACGCAGCAGGCGGCATACCCCGCGCGCTCCGCCACTCCGCAAAATCCCGCGTCGCACCGTCTTCGCGGCAGTTCCCCCCAGGAATCAGGGCGCTGTTTTAGAGCAGTCGGTGTCGAATCCATGTAGTCTTTTGACAATATCTTATGTCACTCAGCCCCAAAGCTTTTCCTGCGTCTTCGGCGGTCTCTGGACCGTTCGGTTTGCTCCGCACCCTCCTCCCCGTGCGCAAACTGCGATCGGCAGGTTGCCGCGTGGCCTTGGCCGCCCTTCTGGTGCCGTTTCTGCCGGCTTTGCACGCACAGGATCAGAAAAACCAGAACGGCACTCAAAGTTCAGCCCAAACACAGGACAATCTGGGCGGTGGCGGCGCCACGGCTGGCGCGCAGCAGGCTATTCCGCAGGCGGCTACCTCCCAAAGCGGCGCCCCCGTCTCCATTCACAGCAGCGACGACTCCGAGGATTCCAGCCGCCGCACTTCGGCCGCTGCCACCCAGCGCCCCGCCGCGCTGCCGCCCGCACGCCTCAGCGACTTTGAACTCTTCGTCCGCGACACCATCGGCTACACCCTTCCGGTTTTCGGCCGCGACCTTTTCCAGAATGCCACCAGCACCTTCCAGTCGCCCAATGTGCCCCCGCCGTCGGACTATGTTCTCGGCCCAGGCGATGAGGTCCGCGTGCGTGCCACCGGCAAAGTCGACATCGACGTACGCACCAGGGTGAGCGCGAGCGGCGAAATTTACGTGCCGCAGGTCGGCCCAATCCTGGTCGCGGGCACCCGCGCCGATGCGGTGACCGACGTAGTGCGCCGCGCCGTCAGCCGCCAGTTCAAGGGATTCGAGCTCACCGTCACGCTCGGCCAGCTCCGGTCCATCCAGATCTTCGTGCTTGGCCAGGCGCGCAAACCGGGCAATTACACCGTCAGCTCCCTCAGCACATTGGTGAACGCGTTGTTCGATTCCGGCGGACCCAGCCCGTCCGGCTCGCTGCGCGACATCCAGCTCATTCGCAATGGCGAAACCATTACGCATTTCGATGTCTACCGCCTTCTGCTCTCCGGTGACAAGACGGCCGACCGGCACCTGCTTGCCGGCGACATTCTGTACATCCCCCCCGTCGGCCCGCAGGTTGCCGTTGCCGGCGACGTCAGCACGCCCGGTATTTTCGAATTGGCAGGCACCTCCTCCACGGTTGCGGACGCCCTCACCTACGCCGCGGGCCTCACGCCGGTAGCCGGCGTCTCCCGCGCCGTGCTCGATCGCGTGGTCGAACATGCCCACCGGTCCGTGCTCAACTTTCCGCTCGATGCCGCCGGACGCGCCACGGTTTTGCAGGGCGGCGACATTTTACGCGTGCAACCCATCTCCCCCAGGATCGAGGATGCGGTAACGCTGCGCGGTCCCCTCAGCAATCCCGGCCGGTATGCCTGGCGCGCCGGTCAGCGCATTTCAGACCTCATCCCCACCCGTGAATCCCTGCTCACGCGCGATTTCTTTAATCAGCGCAATGCGCTCGACCTGCCGATGATCTCCGCGCGCACCGCTACCGACGCCCCGGCTGCGCAAGCGGCCGCCACCCAGCCCGCCACGGCTGCCACCCAGCCCGCCACGGCTGCCACCCAGCCCGCCACGGCTGCCACCCAGCCCGCCACCGCTGCCACCCAGCCCGCCACGGCTGTCAACCCCCAGGCTGAAACCCAGTCCGGGCAGTTCACCGCGCTGACCGGCACTCTGGCTGACACGCGTACCGCCGCGACACCCGTCACCCAGCATGAAACGGATATCAACTGGGCTTACGCCACCATCGAGCGCATCAACCCGCAGAGCCTCAAGGTCAGCCTGCTCAGCTTCAACCTGGGTGAGGCCATCGACCAGCCAAGCTCGCCGGAAAACAAGCTCCTTCAGCCCGGTGACGTCGTCACGGTCTACAACAGCCGCGACATCCAACTGCCGCTTGAACTGACGACCAAGCTCGTCCGCATCGACGGCCAGGTCAATGCTCCCGGCATCTACCAGGTCACCGGCAACGAGACCCTGCGCGACCTGGTACGCCGCGCCGGCGGTCTTGCGCCGCATGCCTACCTATACGCCGCCCAGCTCACGCGCGAAAGTGTCCGCATCGAACAGCAGGCACGACTCAAACAGTTGCTCGATCGCGAGACTCTCAGCGCGCTCGCACCGTCCAACATCGTCGCGTCCACCACCTCGGGCGCGGATGCCTCCGCCGGTCAGTTGCAGTTGCGCCGCGCCTACTTGGCCGAGCTGGCAAAGGTGGCCGCCACCGGCAGGGTGGTGCTGCAGCTCACACCAGAGAGCCACGCGCTGGACGATGTGCCCGAACTTGCGCTACAGGACGCCGATCACCTGTTCATCCCGTCCCTGCCGAACACCGTGAACGTGGTGGGCAGCGTCTACAACCAGGGTTCGTTCCGCTATGTCGATCACGGCCGGGTAAAGCGGTATCTCAATGCCGCCGGTGGCCCCGATCGTGAGGCAGACAAGGGACGCGAGTTCATCGTGCGCGCCGACGGCACCCTCGTCAGCCGCAATCGCATCGGCAACTTCGATCGCCAGGTGCTCTATCCCGGTGATTCGGTCGTCATTCCTGGAAACTTCAAAAACCGCAGAGCCCCCATCGATTTCCTCGCAACCACCTCTGCGCTCAGCTCGCTGGCGTTGAGTGCGGTCGCGATCGGGGCGGTGAGCAAGTGAACGGCGCCGAGCAGATGCAGTCGGAATTCGCCGCGGCGGCGGATGCCGTCGCCGTCAAGCAGAACGTGCAGGTCATGCGCCTGGTCACGGCGCTGCTCCAAAGCAAGCGCAGCCTGCTCCTGTTGTCGCTTGGCTTTGCCGTCCTGGCCTATTGCCTGTCCCTTCCCATCAAGAATCATTACACCGCCACCACCCGCGTGCTGCCGCCGCAACTGCACGCGTCCACGGCCGTCAGCATGCTCGGAGGCCTGTCCATGGGTGGCGATGCGGGCGGCCTGGCCAGCCTGGGATCGGCTTTCCAAACGAAATCGCAGGGCGACTCCTTCATGGTCCTGCTCACCGCGTGGCCTGTGCTCAACGCCGTCGTCCAGGACCAGCACCTGCAGCAGCTGTACCACGCCAAAACGGCGAGTGCCGCGCGGGCCGCGCTCAACGCCAGCACGACGCTCGCCAGCGAGAAGGGCTTTGTCACCATCAGCGTTACCGATGCGGACCCCAACCGCGCTGCCGCCATTGCCAATGCCTACATCGACAAGGTGCGTGACTCCATGCGCGGCATGGCGCTGACGGATGCTTCCCAGCGCCGCATCTTTTATGAAGCGCAACTGACCAAGGCCAAGGACGATCTGGCCAACGCCGAAGCCAGCTTTAAAGCCACACAGCAAAGCACCAACATGCTGTCGCTCGACTCTCAGGCGCGCACGCTGCTCACCAGTGGCGCCACGCTGCAGTCGCAGATCACCGCGCAGGAGGTCGAGCTGCAGCGCCTGCGCACCTACCTGACCGACAACAACCCGCAGCTGCAGATTGCGGAAACCAGCCTGGCCGCACTCCGCGCCCAGCTTGCCCAGGTGGAGTCGCAGAACCGCAGCGGCTTCACCGGTGGCTCGCTCGCCAACGTGCCCCAGGCAGAGCTCACCTTCATCCGTGCCACCCGCGAGGTCAAGTACCGCGAAGCGCTTTACGACCTCATGGTCAAGCAGTACGAGGCCTCCCGCATCGACGAAGCTCGCACCGCGCCCGTCATCCAGGTGGTAGAACCGGCGTTGGCTCCTGAAGTGAAAAGCGGACCGCACCGCAGCGTTTTCGCCCTGACGGGTCTGCTGCTCGGCGTCGTGGTCTGGTTTCTGCTCGGTGTCTATCGCTTCTGGCGCGCCGGCCTGGACCACGCCGACCTGCAGCGCCTTGCCGACTTCCGCCGGGCCGCCCTGCGCTGGTAAGCGGCTCGCGGCTCGCACTCGCCACGAGCCAAATAGCAGGAAGCCTTCGATCGAGACGTCGTGCCGCGACAAAGAACTCGGCCGGTGGTGCGACCGCCAAAGCACGCACCAAGTTAGCGCTCGGCAGAATGACTTCTCCTGCCGAGATGCCCGCAGGCCCTGCTACTGCAGGTGCGCCTCCAGCGGCAGATCGCGCGACGACGCGCCTGCATGCAGCGTGCGTGGGCCCGCCGGACGTATCCACCGGCTCTGCGCCGTGGACCAGTATTCGAACGCGCGCGCGGGAACCTGCAGCGTGATCTCGCGTGATTGCCCCGGCTCGAGCGTCACACGATCAAAGGCGACCAGCGTCTTCGGCGCAAACTGCGCATCCGCCGGCCTGTCCGCCGGGGCGTCCAGGTACACCTGCGGCACCGCGTCGCCGGCCACGGCACCCTTGTTCTGCACCCGCAGCGTCACGGTGGCGTTGCCTTGTCCGGCATCTTTCACCGTCAGCCCGGAGAAGGCAAACGTGGTGTACGACATGCCGTACCCGAAAGGAAACAGCGGCTGAATATGCTGTGCGTCGAACCAGCGATACCCCACGAGCACACCTTCGGAGAACGTGGTCTTCCCATCGATACCACGAGCCGACCGCTCCGGATGGGCGGGGTCGTTGGGCGCATAATCCGTCAACTTCCTTGCCCACGTCATGGGCAGCCGTCCGCCGGGGTTAGCCTGTCCCGTCAGCAGCTTTGCGGTCGCCGTGCCACCCTCGTCCCCGGTCCACCACATCTCCAGCACGCCCTTCACCTTGCCCACCCAGGGCATCGCGACAGGCTGGCTGGTGTTCAGCACCACTACCGTGTTCGGGTTCACCGCGGCAACCTCTTCAATCAGCCGGTCCTGCTCGCCCGGCAGGCCGAACTTCGGCTTGTCGCGCGTCCACGCAAACACGACGGCGACCTTTGCCTTCTTCGCCGCCGCAATCGCTGCCGCATGGTCTGCCTGCCTGCGCTCGGGGGTCATCCAGTTCAGCCGTACCTGGACGGGTGCATTGGACGTATCGGCCGACGTAGTTACGGCGATCGTGTGCGCCCCCGCCGTCAATTGAATCGCCCGTCGTACATTGTCGAGACCGTCGGTGGTCGGCAGCCCATTGTCCTGCGTCGGGTACTGCACGTCGCCGTGAACGGTGCCCTTCGTCGCGCCGGTGCGGCCCACTTCCTTGCCATCCACCGTCAGCGTCGCGCGCGTGCCGAGTGCCTGCAAATACAGCCAGTACTCGCCGGCATCCTTTACCGTCAGATCACCCTTCCAGGTCACCACGCTGTTCGCCGGCAGCGCATTGCCTTTTGCGTTGGTAAAGTCCAGCGTCACATCCACGGCGTTGCTGCCACCGGCGCGCTGCAGGCCGGCCTGCCCACCGTGCGACAACGCAACCGTGGGAATCGGCACACCCGTCATATCATCGTTTACCGCGAACGCGATGTTGGCACCCGGCGCAAGCTTACGCAACGCCTCCAGCGGACCCACCTGGCGGCCGACCACGCCCGGCGACCGCTCGCCGAACGTGCCGATCGCGGCAATCTGCTGCGCCGTCGGCCCAATCAGCACCACACTGTTCAGGTCCACCGGCTTCAGCGGCAGCACGTTGCCGTCGTTCTTCAGCAGCACGGCCGCATCCTCCGCCGTCTTTTCAATGATGCGGCCGTTGCCTTCCAGGTCCTGCGGCGTCACTTCATGCTTGCTCTTGCCGTCCAAGTAGCCGAAGCGCACCATCTGCCCAAGCACCCGCCGCGCCGCGTCCGTGACGGTCGCCTCGTTGATAGAGCCGTCGGCCAGCGCGTCGCGCATCGTGTTCGGGTCCTGGTCGCGCGGAAAGGCGTCCAGGTCCATGTTCTTCGCCGCACGCTCCTCGGGAATGGTCCCGCCCAGCATGCCGGCCATCGCTGCCTCGTTCGGCTTACTCACCGGCCCGGTGGGGCTCGGTGCGGTGGAGAAATACGTCTTCATCATGCCGCTGAACGGGCTGTCGGCAGGGATGATGCCGGGCATTTCCATGGTGAGGCCGTCGTTCAAAAAGTGAACGTTGTGCACACCGCCCCAGTCCGACGTCACAAAGCCCTTAAATCCGAGCTCCTCGCGCAGAATGGTCTTGAGCGTGTCCGCGTTGCCGCACGCAAAGGTGCCGTTCACCTTGTTGTACGAGCACATGATCGACGCAACGCCGGCATCGATCGCCGCACGGAACGGTGCAACGTACACCTCGCGCAGCGTTTGCGGATCGACAAAGATGTTGTACGAATCGGAGTCATAGGCGACGTAGTGTTTCGCCTGCGCCATCACGCCCTGGGCCTGCGCGCCGCGAATCTCTGCCGCGCCGATCGCGCCGGTCAGCATCGGGTCTTCGCCGAAAGTGTTGTAGCTGCGCGCGAAGGTCAGGTCGCGGTCGATATTGATGAACGGCTGCAGAATCACGTCGATGCCCAACGACCGTGCGGAGCGGCCGATCGCGACACCGTTTTGCTCCGCATCGTGGGTGCTCCACGTGGCCGCCACGCCCATCGTGGCGGTCTGCGCCTGGCCGGCCACGCGCGTCAGCACGCCTGGCGGCCCGTCGGCAAAGCGCAGCGGCGGAATACCGAGCCGCGCCACGCCGGGAAGATAGCCGGCCTGGCCCTGGTTGGTCGCCTCCGGCTCGGCCTCGCCGCGAATCAGCTGCATCTTTTCTTCCAGCGACATTTGCTTCAGCAGGCGATCGACTCGCGCGTCGTCCGTGGCTGCCGGCGGCACAATGTTGCCCTGGGCGAGAACGGCGGAGCTGGCCAGGGCGACGGAAAGGGCGATCCACTTGCGCATGTGATGTTTGTCCTTGATTGGAACGGTGCTGTCTTTCTTGTATTGGAGAAATAGATTCGCCCCTGCTGCCAGGGTTGCGCAGCAGGGGCGAAAGGTTGGTTAGAACTGCGCTTTGAGTGCGAACTGGTACAGCCGCGGCGTGTAGTTGGAGTCGGTGTTCTGCACCGTGCCAAACGACGAGTTGCCCACCTGCACGCTGCCGCTGCCATCCAGAATCTGGTAGCTCGGCGTGTTGCTCACGTTGTACGACTCCGCACGGAACTGCAGGTTGAACCTTTCCGTGACCGCAAAATCCTTGAACAACGAAAGGTCAACGTGGCGGAAGTGCGGTCCAAATAACGCATTCCTCGACGTCGTTCCAATCGTGCCCAGGGCTTGTGGTGCGAAGGCGGCGGTGTTGAAGAATGCCGCATTCGTTTTGTGGCCCAGCCGCGCATCGAACAGCTGGTTGGGGCGATCCGGTCCACCGTTGTTCACCGGCGTGGCGCGATTGCTGAACGGTTGGTTACCACCGCCGTTCACAATGTCGAACGGCTTGCCGCTCTGCCACACGGAGATGGTGTTGATGTGATATCCGGCAAAGATCTGCTTCTTCAAGCCGTGGAACTCCTTGCCGTACTGCACCTCATACGCCAGCGACAGCGCAAAACGATTCTTGATGTCGTTCTCCGCCTCCCCGTACTCCAACTGCTGAATACGCGTCGGGTCGGCATTGCCCCAGCTGCGTCCGCCACCCTCAGCGGAGAAGCCGGTAATATCGCTCAGCGCCTTGCCCCACGTATAGTTCGCGTCGAATGACAGGCCCTTGCTGAAGCGGCGCTGGAACGACGTTTGCAGCGCGTTGTAATTTGAGATACCTTCACTGGCCAGATAGCTGACGCCACTCAGCAACGGCAGCGTCCCGGACAGTGGCCGCGCGCTGCTTCCGGTCGCAGGATTGAACGGCTTCGGCACGTTGATGTCATTGATCGTTTCTGGCAGATGCTTGCCGATGTTGCCCACATAGCCGATCGTCACCACATTCGAGCCAAACTGCTGTTCCATCTGCACGTTGAACTGCTGAATTACTGCATTGCGCAGGTTTGGTGCCTCCGCGGTGAAGGAAAGCGAGGAGATGGTCGCAATGTTCGTGACGTTTGGCGCTGCCGGCAGCGGCAAACCCTGGGCGAAGGTGGTGGGCGCTCCGGGGATGGTGGCACAGTCCGGGGTGGTGGTATTGGGGTTAAAGCCGGCGTTCCTGCGTTCAATCGTCAGCGCAAGGCTCGATTGGCAGTTCGGGCTAAAGACCGACACGAACGGGGCGTTCTTCAGGTTGGCATTAGAGGTGTAGTTTGTCGGGAAGTAACTTAGCCCATAACCCGCACGCACCACGATCGACGGACTGACGGAGTAAGAAAATCCAACGCGCGGCGCAACGGCAGAGTAATCCGTCTTGATGCCGGCAGTCGCATTGACACCATTTACATTCGCAATCTTAAGCGCCTGCGTAATGTTTGCCGAAGAAAGGGTCAATGCCTGGCCGAAATCAAAATTCGAGATATGATTGTGAGCTTCCGTGTACGGCGTAAAGACGTCGTACCGCACACCATACAAAACCGTCAGGTTTGGCCGCGCCTTCCAACTATCCAGCGCAAACACGCTGGGTTCGAAGGTGCGGTAATCCGGCGGGTTCAGGTTATAGTTTCGGCTGTTGGAACTGAACGCACCGACCAGGCTCGATGCAAGCTGGTTGTCCTGCGTTTGCTTCTGCGTTGACGCATTGTCCGTAATCAACCCGAAGCCGTACTGCCCCGCGGCAAACGAGCTTTGAATATTCCGTGCCTGCCGCCGAATGTAACTCACGCCCGCACGCACACTGTGGGAGCCGCGGGTATAACTCACAATTCCCTCATACTGAAAGGTACTGTCGACATCCTGCAGCGGCACATACGCACCATCACCGATATCGCTGAACGGGCCGAAGTTAATCGGCGTCAAGAAATTCGACAACGCATTAAAGTTCATGTTTCCGCCAAAGCCGACTGTGGTATCCGGACTGGTCCCATAGTTCAGCGGCAGCGACTGGTTGTTGATCCGCGTATATCCGGCCTTCAAATCCAGCACGAGGTTCGACGTCAGAATATGCGTGTAGTCAAAGGCATACTGCTGTGCCGCATCGGTCGCGGGCCCGGCAAAAATATACCGCCCACCGCTGATCTGCAGGCCGTTTACCGTACCCAGGGCAGGCGGCGTAAACGTGTTGACCTTGTTGTAGGAGTAACGGCCGAAGAATAGGTTCTTCGCGTTGAAGTTATGGTCGATCCGAATGTCGAAGTTATTCGATGATTGCGTACGCTTCGGACTCAGCACAAAGTTATTGGTTAACTGACCCGCGGCACCCGTATTCGGCGCGGGAAACAGCTTCAGGTAATTCAAGGCAATCGGGTCAATCGCAAGCCCCTGTGTGCCGGCACCCTGCGCAACCAGTGCCTGCGGGGAGCCGCCGCCGATGCTGTTGATGTTGTTGTATTCGTCGATCGTCGGCACCGTACTTAGGTACGTCAGGCCGTTCACCTGGCGAAATCCCTCGTAATCGCCGAAGAAGAACGTCTTGTCCTTGAAAATCGGCCCACCGATCGATCCGCCGAACTGGTTCTGCCGCAGCTCCGGCTGATTGCCCGTGCGCTGCAGCACGTTGCGCGCATCGAAAATGTCGTTGCGAAAGAACTCGTACGCCGTGCCATGAAACGTATTTGTACCGGACCGCGTCACGATGTTGACCACGCCGCCCGCGGTGCGCCCCGCCTCGGCGGAGTAGCTGTTGGTCTGAACGGTAATTTCCGAGATCGCCTCGACGCTCGGCTTCACACCGCTGGTGCCGATAATGCGCTCGTTGTCGTCAAATCCGTCGATGATGAAGTTGTTCAGCGTGTCGTCCTGCCCGTTCACGGAAAACGAGCTCGACTGACGGCGATCGTCCGGCCGCCCACCGGAAGTCAGGCCGTTCCCCGGACCCTCATTCGCGCCCGGCACCAGCTGCACCAACTGCACAAAGTTACGGCCGTTCAGCGGCAGGTCCTGCACCTGCTGCGCCGTCACGGTCGAGCTGACGGTCGCATTGTCGGCCTGCAGCAGGGGAGTTTGCGCCTGCACCTCGACCGTTTCCGTCGTGGCGCCGGTCTCCAGGTGGGCATCCGCGCGGGCACGGTCACCGGCCTCCACGGAAAGGTTCGACGTGGTCGCAGCCTTGAACCCCGGCGACTCCACACGCACGCTGTAGTGCCCCGGCTGCAACAGGCTGAAGGTGTAGGTGCCGCTGTTGTCCGTGCGTGCGGTGCGGGTTTCGTTCGTGCCCAGGTTGCGCACCGTCACGGCCGCGTTTGGAATGACGGCACCCGTCGTATCCGTTACGGTGCCAAGAATGTCGGAGGTGGTGAGCTGCGCGTGGGCTGCCGCAGCGGTCAAAATGCAGGTAACCAGCAGCGGCGTGGCCCTGCGGAGGAGGTGCTTCGCGTAGCCGGCCCTTGAGATGGCGCCTTTGCCTACGATTGATTCGGACTGCGATGTCGTCATGTGGCCTCTCTGACGGGAACGGCTTCCTTCGCAACCGCAAGAAGCCACGGTTCGAGTCGGCGGGAACCATAACTCATCCAGGAAAAGATTGGCAACCAGTTTGGAAGGGCGCTGCCAGTACCTCCGGATTGACGCCCTTTTGATCCGCGTGTTCCCATGGACCCTCGTTCATGGTGGCGCAACCGCTCCATCTCCTGGCCCCAGCTCAGTTCTCCTGGCCGGCGTTCGACGCACGGTGAAAGGTACCGCATGACAGCGAGCATTCGCGCACGCCTCGGGACCATGATGTTTCTGGAATACTTCATCTGGGGCGCGTGGTACGTCACGGTCGGCACGTGGCTGTCGACGGCATTTCACTTCAGCGGCCAGCAGGTCGGTCTCGTTGCGGGAACGACCGCGGTGGGCGCGATCCTTGCGCCCTTCTTCGTCGGCCTCATCGCCGACCGCCTCTTCGCCGCCGAAAGGGTGCTTGCGGCATTGCATCTCGTCGGCGGTGTCCTTCTTCTGCTGGCATCGCGGCAGTCCAGCTTCACCGGCATTTACGCCGTGGTGCTGCTCTATTGCCTGTGCTTCATGCCGACGCTCGCGCTCACCAACTCCCTGTCCTTCCGACAGATGAACGATCCAAAGCAGGAGTTCGGCGGCATCCGCGTGCTGGGTACCGGTGGCTGGATCGTGGCCGGCCTGCTCGTGGGCAAACTCGGCCTTGAGGCGACGGCCCATCCCCTGCAACTCGCCGCCGCCACCTCCATCGTCATGGGCGTGTACTGCCTCACGCTGCCGCATACGCCGCCCCTGGCGCGCGGCAATGCCTTCACCGCCGGCAGCCTCTTTCCACGCGAGGCCCTTGCCCTGCTCACGGAGCGTTCCATGGCGGTCTTCGCCCTGGCATCGTTTCTCATCTGTATCCCGCTGCAGTTCTACTACGCCTTCACCAATCTCTTCCTCAATAGCGTTGGCGTGCACGACGCCGCAGGCAAAATGACCGGCGGCCAGATGTCCGAGCTGGGTTGCATGCTCCTCATCCCATGGTTTTTTCGCAGGCTGGGCGTCAAGTACATGCTGGCCGCGGGCATGGGCGCGTGGGTGCTGCGGTATGTGCTGTTTGCCTATGGCAACGCCGGCCCCGGCGTCTGGATGTTCTGGCTCGGCATCCTTCTGCACGGCATCTGCTACGACTTCTTTTTCGTCACCGGCCAGATCTACATCGACCGCAAGGCCGCACCGGCGCTGCGGGCGGCGGCGCAGGGGCTAATCGCCTTCATCACCTATGGCCTGGGCATGTTCGTCGGCTCCTGGCTGTCGGGCGCGGTCGTGAACCACTACACGCTGCGCGCCGCAAACGGCATGGTGCGCTACGAGTGGCACGGCATCTGGATCGTCGCGGCTGTCACCTCTACGATGGTGCTTGTCGCCTTCCTACTCACCTTCACCGACTGCGACCGCGTGCTGGCAGACGAACCCGCCAGCGAAGCGTTGGCCGGCGTACCGGTATAACCACCATCCCTTTTGAAAACGAGAGAAGCCATGCACCCCATCCATCGCCGTTCCTTCCTTGCCCGCGCCGGCGCTCTTGCCGCGCTTTCCGCAGCGCCGTGCCTGGTGCGTACCGCGCTTGCCGCCGGCTTCACCTTTCCGCCCGGCATTCAGCTCTACGCCGTTCGGGAACCGCTTGCGACCGATGCGCCCGGAATGCTAAAGAAGCTGGCCGCCATCGGATTTCGTGAGGTGGAGACCGCCGGTTTTGGCAAGTACACCGCCAGGGACTACCGCCGGTTCTGCGATGATGCCGGTCTGCGCGTGCCCAACGCGCACCTGCCGTTTCAGAATGCGCCCGATGTTGCCGTGCTGTTTGCCGACGCCAATACGCTGGGTGCGCACTACGCCACCAGCTCCTATCTCTGGGATCTGTTCGGTTCCGGCAAGCAGATGCCCGACGGATCGCCCAAGCCCATCGCCCCCATCGGCCTCGACGGCTTCAAAACGATGGCCGCACACATGAACGACCTGGGAACAAAGGCGAAGGTCGCCGGCCTGCAGTATGCGTATCACAACCACAACTTCGAGTTTGAAAAGCTACCCGACGGCCGCGTCGGCTACGACGTTCTGCTGGCCGAGACCGACCACGATCTGGTCAAGTTTGAGGTGGATTGCGGTTGGATGGTGGTCGCCGGCGGCAGCCCCACGGACTTCTTCCGCAGGTATCCCGGCCGCTTCCGCATGCTGCACGTCAAGGACTTTCAACCCCACGCCGCAACCACGCAGCTCATCGGCCCGGGTCATCCCGATGGCGCAGAGCTGGGCCACGGCTTCATCGAGTACGCAAACATCTTCCACGCCGCGAAAGCCGCCGGCATCGAGCACGCCTTCGCCGAGCAGGAAGGCCCCTACCCCCGGCCGCAGCTTGAATCCGCGGAGGTCAGTTACCGCTACCTCAAGTCCCTCGGCTAAACCCGCGTTGCCTCAGGTCCACCACGCCTCCACCGGCGGTTCCTGCAGCAGCACACGGCCAAGCATGCCGATCGCCGACGACAGCCCCTCGTGGATGGAGGCCAGCGCGTCCTCGTGCTCGATGCTCAGCACGTAGTCGTAGCCGGCCAGGCGCAATGCCGACGCAATCGCCTTCCACTGCAGCTCATCGTGCCCCCAGCCGACGCTGCGAAACAGCCAGGACCGTTCGCGCATGCGGCTGTAGCTCTTCGTATCCAGCACGCCGTTCGCGGCGACCCGCCCGGGGTTGAGCGCAACATCCTTCGCATGCACGTGGAAGATGGCGTCGCCCAGCGCGGTGATCGCCGTCGGAATGTCCACGCCCTGCCACCACAGGTGACTCGGGTCCAGGTTGATGCCGAGCGCCCGTCCGGTGGCGGTGCGCAGCCGCAACAGCGTCTCCGGGTTGTAGACGCAGAAGCCCGGATGCGCCTCCAGCGCGACGCGGACGCCCGCATCGGCGGCAAACTTTTCTGCGCCCTGCCAGTAGGGAATCAGCCGCTCACTCCATTGCCATTCCAGCGCCTCCGCGTACTCCGGCGGCCACGCGGTGGTAATCCAGTTGGGCGTGGCATCTGCCGCTGCGCCGCCGGGGCAGCCGGAAAAGGTGACGACCACCGGCACCTCCAGCGCTTCGGCAAGGCGAATGACCTGCCGCAGGGTCGCATCGTCGCGCCGGGCAATCGCGGCATCCGGGTGAACAGGGTTGCCGTGGCAGCTAAGCGCGCTGATGGCAAGCCCGGCATCGCTCAGGCGCTGGCGATAGGCGCGCGCAGCCGCAGCATCGGCCAGCAGCGCCGCCGGATCGATATGGCTGCTCCCCGGCCAACCGCCGCAGCCAAGCTCCAGGTGCGTCAGCAGCGGGTAGCGCCGCAGCTCCGTGAGCAGGTCGTCCAGTGACAGAGTGCCGAACACGGGGGTAAACAATCCGAGCTTCATGGTCCTCCATCTTCAACCAGCCATGCCGGGTTGCGCAAAGAACACTACCGAAACCAGGCAATTGCCCGCGTGCCTGCATCGTCACGCCTCAGACATGGCAGGGCCGCCGCAACGTGCCGGTTTCACTTGCGGTACTGCTCGTCACTCACCTTCTCCAGCCAGTCGACCACCTTGCCGTCCACCGCTTCCTGCACCGCGATGTGCGACATGCTCACCTCCGGCGAGGCGCCGTGCCAGTGCTTTTCCCCCGCGGCAAACCACACGCTATCGCCCGGCCTCACCTCTTCAACCGGCCCGCCCTCCCGCTGCACCCAGCCCAGGCCAGACACGATCAGGATCGTCTGGCCCAGTGGATGCGTGTGCCACGCGGTGCGCGCCCCGGGCTCAAATGTCACCGTCGCGCCGCTGATGCGCGACGGCTCTTCTCCCTGGAAGGGCGCATCAATGCGCACGGTTCCGGTAAACCAGTCCGCCGGCCCCGGTCTTGAAGCTTTCGTTCCCACTCGGTGAATCTGCATCCGTTGTCTCCTGTGCAACCTGCATGCCGTGCGTCACGGCTCCTCGCACGGCGTAGGCGTCTGCCTCTCTACGCAACGTGTTCAGGCCATGCCCTTGGATAGATGCCGCTGGCCCGCGATCGCGAAGTATGCCAGGGAGGTGCCGCTCGAACGGTCGCCGAAAACCGCGGCAGCTAGCGCACCGCGTCGATGCGCCAGTCGCTTGGCTTGCAGTAATTCTTGGTCATGCTCCACAGGGAGTGCGCGACCGTGACACCATGGCACGGCTGAAACTCCATCCCGGACGACATGATGTTCGGATTACTACGGCCGAAGGGTGGCACCGGTACACCGAACTGGCTGCAAAGCCGGATAAACTCCACCTGGCTTTGCTGGATGCCTGGGGTCATGCTCTGCTGATCCGTGGTGGTGTTGGCGTTCAGCGCTGCCTTTTCCTGGTCGTTGTCCACGGCCAGCCCACGTGTGCCCACCAGCCCCACTGCGCCTGCGCTAATGCACATGTACTCGTCCGGCAGGCCGAGCATGTGGCCGAACTCATGCACAATGGCCTGCTGCGCAAACTGCGGAAACTGCTTCACATTGCCCGTGATCATCGTCTTCAAGTTATTGATCTGCGTCTCGTCCAGAGACAGTACGATGAATCCGGCCTCCCCGCCCTTTTGCAGGGTGTACTTCGCCTTCAGCCCAAACGTATCGAGCATGCGGCTGACCGTCTTTGCAATCTCCGCGCCAGATGCGCCGGGCCCTGCAATCGTGACCTTGGGCGTCCGCTTGGAATGCTCATACGTCACGTTCACATCCCGTGCAAAGGTGCGCAGACGTTCCATCGTCACCATGGAAAAACTGGTGCCGACCTTGTGCGTTGAAGCATCCTTGTCCAGCTTTGGCAGACCTATCCCCGGCGGCGGCGTGGGATCGTTGTGCGCCACCTTCACCGGCTTGGCGATGGCGCTCAGGATGTTTTCCGCCTGCGTCATGTTCGCCGCATTCCAGGCATTCAACTGCATCTGCGTCGACAGCTTTCCGCGATACGGATCCAATTTGCGGTCCTTCAACGCCTGCAGCCCGGGGTCTTCGCCTGTCCGTACACAAATCGCGCCTTTCTCCAGGTTCACAATTTTTAGGTAGTAATGCGCATTGGCAGGGCTCTCTTCAACGATCTCGAACTGCGGCTGTACCGACAGCCGATTAAATCCCTGCTTGGTCAGCGTAAACCGGAAGCGGTTGTTCCACGCCTCCGGCACCTTTGCCTTGAACGCATCCATCAACTGCTTTTTCTTCTCCGGATCGACATCGGCGCCCGAGGGGTTCACCAACCGCGGCGCGATCTTGACCTGCACCTTCATCAACCCACTGCTTGGCACATAGCTGGCGAAAAAGCAGCCAAGGCCGCCCGGCGGCACGTGCGCGCTGCTGGACTGAAAGGAGCGTGTCATGAAACGTTTCAGATCGTACTCTGGCATAGAGGCGTTCAACCTTTCTGGGCGTCTGCGCTGCCACTATATCAGTTACTTTGCCGGATTTCTGGCCTCATCGCGTCAACCAGCACCTTGCCCACCGCGGCGGAAGGCATGTTGATCCGCAGCATGGACGCAAGGGTCGCGGCGATATCCACCGGCGCGACGACACCGTGATAGGTGCCCGGCCGAATGCCCGCGCCGAACAGATCCAGCGGCACATGCCGGTCATAGGAATTTGCCGAGTAATGCGTCGCGCCCGCAGCATAACCGCCATACTGGTACGCCCCCAGGTTCAGGTGCACGCCCCAACCAATGCGCGGCGTATAACTGTGTAACTCGCGGCGGCCGTACTCCGTATTCGGCACCGCCCCCGTCCGCAACTGGGTCACGGTATACACAAATTGCGTCCGCACCGGATCGGGCACGCGCCCGCCGCTCGTGTTCTTTGCTGCGGCTTCCACCGCGCTTTGCGAGGCAAGGTATGCCTCCACCGCGTCACGGGTCGCGTTCTCCGCATCCACTTCACTGACGCCCTGCGCGGTGAGCACCGCACCGTCGATCTGGATCCATGGCTGGTCGTAGCCAAGCACATAGCGCACCGTGCCGCCACGGTTGAATCGCTGCTGCAGCGAAGCCTCCACCGCATGTTCCAGGTCCGCCGGCTTCAGGCTTCGCGCTGCCAGCCCGTACGATTGCGCAGTCTGGATCGACGGCGCCACGCCATGGTCCCCCGTAAAGGTGACCACGACGTTTGACAGGCCCACCGTCCCGTCCAGCCATGTAAAGAAGCGATCGAGCTGTGTGTCGGCTTCATCGATCATGGCGCGGTGCTCCGGCGAGTCCGGCCCAACGGCGTGCCCCAGAATATCGGTCGACGAAATGGACAAGGTCAGCAGGTCGGGAACACCCGCCGGGTTGTTACCCAGGTGTTCGTTTTCAATTAGTGCTTTGGCAAAATCAAGCTGATAACTGACCGAGGCAGGCGTTCGCCCCACCTTCTCATAAAAGCTGCCCGTCGCCACGCCTGACTCCTTGCGCGCCTGTGCCTGCCGTTTGCCGTCGTTGAACGCGACCACCCATGCAGGCAAAGACTTCAGCCAGTACGTCGAAGTAATCCAATCCCCGCTGTCGTGATCGGTCCAGAACGCCGCGCGCTGCGTGTGGCCAGAGGTCAGGATAGCCGCACGATCTTTAAAAGAAACACCGTACACCCGCGCGCGTCCCTGCGTCGCCGCCACTAGTTCATCGCCCACCGTCGACGCCATTTCATTCTTCGGCGAAGTACCGGGACTTACCGCCGCCCCCGCGGGCACGCCCACCAGCGTGTAGCGCGCATCCTCCACCGAACTCACCTGGTGCGGTTTGCCATCCGGCCCCGGCTCCCACCACTCGTTCAGGCCGATGCCGTGGCCGTCGCTATACGCCCCCGTACCGATCGTCGAGTGCCCCGCTGCGGTAATCAGGTTCGCGTAGTCGTAGTAGCAATCGGTAAAGTGCGCACCCTGGCGCAAAAACAGGTTCCATCCATTCTTGGCTTTGAAATCCGCCCGATACCGGTCCAGATAATCGCCACGAAACTGGTCGAACACCAGCATAATGATCAGTTTGGGTCTTCCATCGTAGGCGTCGGCCTTTGCACGGGGTGCACACACCGCCAGCAGGCAGGCACAGAGAACAGTAGAGAGAACCTTACGAAAACAAATCATAGAAAAATACTTTCCTGCGCTGCGTCGTCCAGTTACAGCCACATTCATCGGATAAGTTACCGCCAGTTCGGGGGGAGTCAATCGAAGCACACCTGAATCACAAAAGCATCGCACGCTGTCCCTAAGGTTTCACAAATCCCGAAAGCGGTTTGCCGGCCCTGGGTTCCGCCGCATTCCAGTCCTCCCCCAGTAACTCCGCAAGTGTGGCCGCAAACTGGTCCTGCGTCACCGTCGTCCCCTTCTGCACGCCCTGCACGGGAACACCGGACCCCATCGCCGCAAACCAGATGAACTTTGACTCCGGTAATTTCTCCCCGTGGCCTTCCCAGTCTTTCGACCCTGGCGCGCTCGCCGCCCCACGCCCATGGTCGGTGGTAAACAGCAGCGTCGTGTTGCCCCGGTACTCCGGCATCGACTGCAGCATCTCCCACAACGCCTTCAGGTACGCATCCGCGCGGTGAGCCGAGGCAAGATACTCCCCGTAGTTACCCGCATGCGCCCAGTCATCCGTTTCCCCCAGCCCCACAAACAGCACCCGCGGATGCTTCGCCGTCACGTACTCTTGCGCCAGCAGAAACTCCGGCCCGTCGAAGACCTCGTCATCCCACACCCGCGGCGCGGTCCGCTTCACCTCGTTCAGCGCGTCGGTCACCGCCGTCGCTGGCGCAAGCTCCAGCGGCGCATAGCCTGCATTGACGGTGAAGCCGCAGCGCCCCTTGTTGAAGATGCCGTCGAACACTTCCCACGCACCGAAGGCCGCGACCTTGCCCTCAAATCCCGGCCGCTTGTTCAGCCATTCGAACACCGTCACATTCGGGTTCGGCACGTTGTCGTTCGACTTCACCCGCGCATCCGGATGCCCGGTAAGCGTCTCGGAATACCCCGGATAGCTGAAGTTCAACCCATTCGTCACAGATGCCATCGACCCCGCATCCTGGTCGCCGGCAATCATGCCCTGCGGCACCAGCGTCCCCCACACAAACGGTAGCAGCAGCTTGCGGCTCTCCTCCGGCGTCTTGCCCACGAACTGCGCACGCAGCGCATCCACGCTTCGGCCATGCCAATTGTTTTCTGGCGTCAACAGCTTTGGATCCGCCCCGCGAAACATCTCCTGCCAGCGAAAGCCGTCCGTCATCACCAGCACCACATTCTTCTGCTGCTGCTGCGCCACACCTGTGAGCCACCCCGCGCTGCAGCAAGCCATCGCCGCAAACATCCAGAGCGTTCTGCGCCGCTTCATCGTCGAACGAATCCTTAGTCGCATCGAGTAAGCCTTTCAGTCGGTCTTAAAGTCAGAAAGTGTCGTGCTGTGTGTATCCAACTCCGGCAGCACGGAGTGATCCTTCAGCGCCACGCCGCTGCGCCCCAACACGCGCGTGCGCCAGTCAAACGATAGATCAGCTTTGTAACAGCCGTGGAAATATCCAGCCCGCCCACCCTCAATCGCCGCGCAATCGTTTCTGGACACCGCAATAGTTCGCCGAACGTCGTATCCAGCCGCCGCCGTACGGCACGACCGCCTTGTGCAGAAAGTCCCGGAGCGGCAGATCCGCCAACGCATACCGCGCCGTAGCGCGCTCCGTTTCACTCGCCGCCGCCACACCCATGAACACCAGCAGTTCCCCAACCGCCAGCACCGTCACCAGGAACTCAAGCGCCGCTGCCAACCGCACGCCGATGACACCTGCGTGTGTCTGCGTTCGACGATGGTCGGCCCCTCCCATGGTCTTGTCTGTCGCGGTGCCCCAGCCTAGATGAAATGAACGTAAAAGTCCGCCCGTCCGCAGAGTTATTTACTCGCGTTCACATACTTCTGAGGCACACTAGCGGCAACCCAACAGATGTAAAGACGGGCAACCACGCCCACCGGAAACCGTAAGTCACCACAGGAGTGCCCATGCGACTCTCACGCCTTGCTACGCTCGCCATTGTTGCCGCTCATCTGCCGGTTCTCCACGCACAATCCACCCAGGCCACCGTCCTCGGCCTCGTCAAAGATAGCGCCGGAGCCGCCATCCCTGGCGCGACCGTCACCCTCACCGGCACCGACACCGGCGTGCGCCGCACCGTCACCTCCGATGGCTCCGGCAACTACCAGCTGCTCAACGTCAGCCCCGGCCACTACGCCCTGACCGTCACCGCCACCGGCTTCACCACAGAAGCCACCACCGACCTGACCCTCACCGCACGCCAGGAGCTGCGCCGCGACGCCACTCTCACCCCCGGCGCGGTCAACCAGGAAGTCACCGTCGACGCCGCCAACGCCGGTACCATCGACACCGATTCCTCCTCGATCGATGCCACGCTCAACGCGAACGAAGTCCTCTCCTTGCCCGCGAACTACCGCGCCAGCGTCACCGGCACCAGCCCGCTCACCCTCATCCAGACGCTGCCCGGCGTGCAGACCGACGAGAGCGGCAACTACTCCGTCCAGGGCGGCCTGCCCTTCCAGACCGAGGTCTCCGTCGACGGCATCACCTCGCAGAACACCACCAGCAACAGCCCTCTGCCCGATGCCTTTCCCTCCGCCGATTCCATCGCCGAACTGCGCGTCGATGGCGTGCTGAACAACGCGGAATTCGGCCAGCCCGGCGAGGTCACCACCATCACCAAGAGCGGCACCAATGCCCTGCACGGCGCCGTCTTCTACTACCACCAGGACAGCAGCCTGCAGGCCCGTGCCTTCGGTGCCACCAGTAAGGCAAAGCTCGTCACCAACGACTTCGGCGCCTCACTCAATGGCCCCGTCTTTATCCCGCACCTGTACCACGGCCAGAACCGCACCTTCTTCCTAGGCACGTTTGAGGGCTACCGCAGTCCGCGCACCAGCCTCTACCAGGCCGTGGTGCCGACCGCTGAAATGAAGGCGGGCAACTTCACCAACGCCGGCGTCACCGCCCTCACCAATCCCTACACCGGCGGCCGCTACCCGCTCAACGCGGTGCCCATCAACGCCGTGTCGCAAAAGTTCCTGCAGTTCTTCCCCGACCCCAACTACATGGGCCCCAACGGCACGACACCGCTCAATGTCTTCACCGGCGCCACCAATTACTCCACCAACAAGGACACCTCGCTCTCCTCTAACCAGTTCGACGTGCGCGGCGACCAGTACTTCGGCCAGAAGGCCCTCATCTTCGCCCGCTTCACCTGGAAGAACCAAAACCCGAACGCCTACCAGCCTCTCGCCGTACCCTCCAGGGTCAACTCCACGCAGGATCGCATCCTCGTCGTCGCCGGCAACTACAACTTCACCGCGCACCTCGTCAACGAGTTCCGCTACGGCTTCACCTTCGACACCGCCGGCAACACCAACCCCTTCGACGGCAAAGCCTTCGCCCAGGCGTCCGGTCTGCAGGGCCTCCAAAACCTCTTCTACAACGGCATCCCCGAGCTCGACTTCAGCACCCTCACCAGCCTGAACGCCGACCGCCTCACCAGCACCACCAAGTCGCGCACCCACGTCTTCACCGACAACCTGAGCTGGGTCCGTGGCAACCACAATTTCAAGTTCGGCGTGGACATCCGCCGCATCGAAGCCCTCACCCCTCTCGGCTTCAACGGCGCCGATAACTACGGCACCTTCGACTTCAGCTCTGCCACCTTCACCGGCAACGAGTTCGCCGACTTCCTCATCGGCGCACCCAGCAACACCTTCTACGACGTCGTGCAATCCGACAACGACGGCAAGACGCTGCACTACCACGCTTACGCCCAGGACCAGTGGAAAGCCTCCCCGCGCCTCACCTTCAACTACGGCATCCGCTACGAGTTTCACCCCGCGTACCACGATCCCACCGGCAACATCGGCAACTTCGATCCGTCCGTCGCCAAATCCGGCCGCGTCGTCTATCCCAAGGGCTACGGCAATCTCGTCTCCGCGGCCTTCCTGAAAAGCTTCAACTCCTGCGGCCTCGGCCAGGCGTCCGGCGTCGCCGCGCAAAACGGCGCACCCTGCACGCCCACCCTCGACAATGAGCAGGCGGGTCTGCCCAGCGGTCTGCGCACCTCCATCAAGACCCGCTTCGCTCCGCGCTTCGGCTTTGCCTACCGACCCTCCGCCAACAACCGCACCGTCGTCACCGGCGGCTACGGCCTCTACAACATCACGCTGCTCGGCCGCAATTTCTACTCGCTTACCGGCACGCTGCAGGCCGACACCACCTTCTACGGCAACGTGCAGACCGCCACTGGCCCCGCCTTCACCTTCCCGCAGCTCTTCGCCGGGGCCGGCGGCAGTGTCGACGCCGTCAACTATGGCCAGGCCTACTTCGGCACCGCCAACGACGTCCACTGGAAAGACCCGTACTCGCAGCAGCTTTCGCTTTCGGTCGAGCACGACCTCGGCAAGGGCTACGGCTTCCGCGCCTCCTACATCGGCATGGTCACGCGCCACCTGGTGTGGGCGCCCAACCTCAACGACCTCCCCTACTCCACCACGGTTTCCGCCGCCAACCAGCCGCTGTCGGCGCGCCCGTTCCCCAACTGGGGCCGCATCAACACCCGTTCCACCGGCGCCACGGCAAACTACCAGTCCGCCCAGGTCGCCTTCAACCACCGCCTCACCCAGGGCCTCACCTTCGACAGCACCTACACCCTCGCCAAGAACCTGACCAACAACCAGGGACCCGGCAGTTCCTCTTTCGCCAGTGAAAACGGCGGTAGCCGCGCCTCCTATGCCGCCACGCCCGACGTCGACTTTGGTCAGGCCTACGGCACCCGCCGCCACCGCTGGAACAGCACCGTAGCCTACGCCCTGCCGATCGGTCGCGGACGCCAGTTCGGCAGCAGCATGAACCGCGTGGCCGACGCACTCATCGGTGGCTGGCAGCTTTCCAACATCTTCGTCCTGCAAAGCGGCCCGTTCCTCTCGCCCTACTTCCCCAGTGGCCAGGGCGACCCCTCCGGCACCGGCTCCGGCCTCAACACCGCCGCCAATGGCGCGTCACTTGGCGGCCGCCAGCAAAAGCCCGACCTCGCTCCCGGACAAGCATTACTCGCCACCCGCCCCACCGCCGGCCAGTGGTTCAACACCGCCGCCTACACCTGCCCCGGCACCCCGAACTACATCCCTGGCACCGCCTGCACCACCGGCCGCGGACGCGCGGGCGATCCCCTCCCCATCGGCCGCTTCGGCAACCTGCAGAACGGCGCCGTCGTCGGCCCGAAAAACGTCGTTCTCTCCACCGGCCTCAGCAAAAGCTTCGCCATCACCGAGCGCGTCTCGTTTCGCGCCGAGGGCACCTTCACCAACATCCTGAACCACACCAACCTCGGCAATCCCGGCCTCAACATCTCCGCGCCCGGCAGCTTCGGCGTCATCACCTCGTCCAACACCGGAGACTTCGCGGGCCCCCGCACCGGCCAGATCTCCGGCCGCCTGCAGTTCTAACCGGCGTCCATCTCTGGCAGTTACGCCGTCTCCTCCTCCTCCTCCAGCTCGATCGCCGCCGACCCTTCGAACCACCCGTACACGGCGGGCACCAGCAGCAGTGTCAGGGCCGTGGAGCTCACCAGTCCGCCGATCACCACGATCGCCAGCGGCCGCTGAATCTCCGACCCTGGCCCGTTGGAAAACAGGAAGGGCACCAACCCCAGCGCCGCCACCGTCGCCGTCATCATCACCGGCCGAAACCGCAGCCGCGCCCCCTCGCGCACCGCTTCCGCCTGCTCCATCCCCTCGTGCCGCAGCTTGCGGATGTACGACACCAGCACCACGCCGTTCAGCACCGCGATGCCCCAAAGCGCGATAAAGCCAACGGACGCCGGCACCGAAAGGTACTCGCGCGAAGCGAACAGCCCAATGATTCCGCCGATCGAGGCAAGCGGCAGCACAAGAATGATCAGCGCCGCGAACCGCACCGACTGAAAAAGCACAAACAGCAGGAAGAAAATCGCCGCAACGGTAATGGGCACAATGATCGTCAGGTGGTGCAGCGCGCGCTCCATGTTGTGGAACTGGCCGCCCCACTCCAGCGTGTACCCCGCCGGCATCGGCACTTCCTTGTTGACCCGTGCCTGCAACTCCTTCACATATCCGCCCAGGTCGCGGTCCTGCACGTTCACGCCCACCACGATGCGCCGCTTGCCCATACTTCGATTGATCAGCGCCGGCCCTTCCACTACCTTCACACTGGCAAGCTCCGACAACGGAATGCGCGGCCCGTTCGGCGAACTCACCAGCAGCTGCCGCACGTCTTCCACGCTGTCGCGCAGCTCCGACGGCAGCCGCACCACGCCGCTAAAGCGCTTCTCGCCCTCGTAAATGTCCGTTGCCGTCTTACCCGCAATGGCGGTCTCGACCACGTCGTTCACATCGGCCGCATTCAACCCGTACCGCGCAATCGCCCCGCGGTCGATCGTGATCGTCAGGTACTGCTGCCCACCCACGCGGTCCACCCGTGTGTCCTGCGTTCCCTGGATCCCGCTCGCGATCTTCGCAATCGCGTTCGCCTTCTGCACCAGTTGGTCCAGGTCCTCGCCGTACACCATCACGGCCACGTCCGCGCGCACGCCGCTCACCATCTCGTCCACGCGATCGCTGATGGGCTGCGACATCACCAGGTTGATGCCCGGCAGTGTCGCCAGCCGCGCACGAATCTGCTCGGCGATGCCGTCCTGCGTCATGCCGCGTGGCCGTTCGTCGAACGGCGTCAGCGACGCAATCACGTCGGCCTCGTTCGGCCCCGCCGGGTCGGCCGGCGACTCGCCCCGCCCCACCCGCGACACCACGCTCTCCACGCCATGCACCTGCAGCATCTGCTGCTGCATCGACCGCTCCATCTTCAGCGATTCCGCCAGTGAAATGTTCGGCACGCGATCTGCATTCGGCGACAGCGTCCCCTCCGCCATCTCCGGGATGAACGACGTGCCCAGCAGTGGCACCAACGCCAGCGACCCCACGAACAAGCCACCCACGATCAGCACACTCGCCAGCCGGTGACCGATTGCCCATTGCAGCATGCGGCTGTACGGCCGCCGCAGCGTGCGCACCAGCCACGTGTCCTCTTCGCTGCCGCCCTTCAGCAGGTACGACGACAGCACCGGCGACAACGTCAGCGACAGCACCAGCGAAATCGCCAGCGCTATGGCAATCGTGTACGCCAGCGGCGCAAACATCTTGCCCTCCATGCCCTGCAGCGTCATCAACGGCAGGAACACGAGAATGATGATCGCCACGCCAAACACCGTCGGCGTCGCCACTTCATTCACCGCGCCCAGAATCAGCTTCAGCTTGTCTCTCTTCGTCAGCGTCACGTGGTCGTTGTTCACATGGCTCAGCTTGCCGAACACGTTCTCCACCACCACCACCGACCCATCCACCATCAGCCCGATCGCAATCGCCAGGCCGCCCAGCGACATCAGGTTCGCCGACAGGCCGACCGCGTTCATGATCAGAAACGTCAGCAGCGGCGTCAGTACCAGGTTCGCGCTCACGATCAGGCTCGACCGCAGGTCTCCCAGGAACAGGAACAGGATCACCACCACCAGCCCCACGCCCTCCGCCAGCACCTCCGTCACCGTGCCGATCGCCGCATCCACCAGCTGCGACCGGTCGTAATACGGCACAATCTGCAGCCCATCCGGCAGCATGTGTTTGCGGTTGATCTCGGCAACGCGCTCCTTCACGCGGCTCACGATTTCCTTCGCGTTGCCGCCGCTCGTCATCAGCACCACGCCGCCCACGGCCTCGGTATAGCCGTTCTTGATCATGGCGCCGTAGCGCACCTCCGTGCCCATGCGCACCTCCGCAACGTCGCGCAGGTATACCGGCGTCGCACCGCTTTCCTTCAGCACGATGTTGCGAATATCCTCCAGGTTGCGAATCAGCCCCACGCTGCGGATCAGGTACTGCTCGGCATGCTGCGGCAGCACCCCGCCGCCCGCATTGGCGTTGTTCTGTGCCAGCGCGGTGCGCACGTCGTTGATCGCCAGGTTGTAGTAGTGCAGCTTCTGCGGGTCCACCAGCGTCTCATACTGCTTCACAAAGCCGCCGGTCGAATTGATCTCCGCAACGCCGCTGATCGACCGCAGCAACGGCCGCACATCCCAGTCCTGCGCGGTGCGGCGCGCGATCAACTCCTCACGCGACAGCGGTTGCTTCCCGGCACTTTCGCCCGGCCGCTCCAGCGTGTACTGGTACACCTCGCCCAGCGCATTGGTAATCGGCCCAAGCACCGGCGTCACGCCCTCTGGCATCCGATTGCGCAACTCCGACAGCCGCTCCGAAATCATCTGCCGCTCGCGGTACAGGTCGCTGCCGTCGGCAAACACCAGCGTAATCAGCGACAGCCCGGGCTTGTTCAGCGACCGCATGTCCGTCATGCCGGGCAGACCGGTCATGGCGATCTCCGTCGGAATTGTCACAAACCGCTCAACCTCTTCCGGACTCTTGCCCTCGGCCTCCGCCGCGATCTGCACCTGCACGTTGGCCACGTCCGGAAAGGCATCCACCGAGAGCTTCCGCGCCGCATTCACTCCGAAACCCGCCATCACCAGAGCGACGATCACCAGGATCAACCGCTGCCGCAGCGCCGCCGCGATCAAGGAAGACAGCATCTATTCGCCTCCCTTGATCGCGTTCTGCTTGCGCTGATTGTTCAGGTGAAACGCGCCGTCGGCCACGATGCGCTCATCCGCGCGCACGCCGCCCAGGACCGTCCGCCGGTCGTTCTGCTCTTCGCCCAGCGTCACCTCGCGCAGCAGAAAGCGCTGCGGCGCCACCTGCACAAACACGTGGTCCTTATTGTCTTCGCGCACCACGGCGGTGTTCGGCACGGTCAACTGCCGCTCGCTATGGCCGGTAAAGGTCATGCTCGCCAGTTCATCCGGTTTCAGCCGCCCGCCGGTGTTCGGCACGTCGATGTGCACCTGCACCGTCCGCGTCAACGGGTCCACCGTTGGCGACACATACGACAGCCGCCCGCTGATTTTCGTGTCTGGCAGCGCCGGAATGCGCACCGTCACCTCCAGCCCCTTACGCAGGGTTCCGGCTTCCTCCTCCGGCACATTCGCCGTCACCCACACCGACGAAAGATCGGCAATGGTGAACGCCGGGTCGGCCGGCTGCACCACCTGTCCCACCGTCACCTCGCGCTTCAACACCGTGCCGCTGCGCGGTGTCACGATGGCATAGTCCGCGCTCAGCTTCCGCGTGCTCACCAGTTGCTGAATCTGCCGGTCGCCCATGCCCAAACCGCGCAGTTGTGTCCGGTACGACGACGCCTCCGTGCTCGCCTGCAGCAGCTCCGCCCGCCGCCGCTCCAGCTCTGCCCTGCCGATCACATCCGCCTCCACCAACTGCTCTGCCCGGTGTGCCGAAGCCTGCGCCAGCTCCTGCTGCGACTCCGCCCGCACCAGCGCAAACTGCGTGTCCGACAGGCTCGTGCTGTGCAGCGACGCCAGCGTCGTTCCGGCGCGCACCGTCTGCCCCTCCAGCACCATGAGCCGCAGAATGCGCCCCGCCACCGGCGAGCCCACGCGCGCAATGCGGCTGGCATCGGTCTCCACCCGCGCCGCCACCTGCAGCGTGCCCGTCGTGTCGCGCATCTCCGGTGCACCCAACCGCAGGCTGCCCGCCAGCGCCGGCGTCACGGCTACCTCGTTCGGGTCGGTCACGGCATCCATCGCCGTCTTCGCCGGTTCCTTCTTGCAGCCCATCACCGCTGCAAACGGCAACAACACCAGCGCCACCAGGCACATTGGCACAAGCATCGGGGTACGTAGGGTCTTTCGCAGAAACACAAACATTAGGGCTTTCCTTCCGGCGTCACTGCGCCCAGCTCTTCCAGGTCGACCAGCGCCGCCTGCCGTGCAAATTGCGCATCCGTCAGGTCCCCGCGCACCGCCTGCAGCACGCGCTGCGCGTCCAGCACTTCCACGATGCCGCGCTCGCCAAAGCGGTACGCCGCCTTCGCCGCCGTCACCGCGCTCTCCGCTGCATGCAGCTCGCCCGACTCCAGCGACGTCACCTGCTGGTCCGCAAGCTGGTACTGCTCGTACGCGCGCTCCAGCGAAGACGTCAGTTCCAGCCGCCGTTGATCGAACGCCGCCGTCGACTGCACGATGGCCGCCTTGCTCTCGTCGATCTGCCCCCGCCGCCGGTCCCATAGCGGCAGCGGAATCGTCACACCCGCCCGCCAGTACCGCAGGTCCGGCTGGTTCTCAAACTCGCCAAACGCAATCGGCCGCGGAATGCGCAGCGCCCGCTCCTGCTTCAACTGCGCTTCGGCCGTCTGGATATCCGTCCGCGTCTGCGCCAGCGCGGGATGCGTCGCGTACACCCGCGTACGCAGTTCCGCGACCGGGGGCAACTGCACTCGCGGTTCAAGCTCACCCTGCGGATCGAGGTTTGCCTCCGCCGGCGCCGCAATCGCCACCCGCAGCAGCGCGATCCCGTTCGACAGCTCCATCTGCGCGCTCCGTACCGCAAACCGCGCCCGCGCCACTTCCGCCTCCGCCCGCGTCAGCTCCAGGCGGCCCTTCTCGCCCACGTTCACCTCCACGGCAACCCGCCGCCGCAGGTCCTCCACCAGCCGTAGGTTCTCCTCGCTGTGGGCAATTTCCTCTCGCCGGCGCAGCACGTTGTAGAACGCATTCTTCACTTCCGCCACCACCGACAGCGTCAGCCCCTGCTGCCCGTACCGGCTGCTCGCAATCGCGGACTCCGCCACCGCAAGCCGCGCCCGCCGCTCCTTCGGAATCTCGATCGTCTGGTACGCCGCGTAGTGCTGCAGCAGCCCCGGCACCCCGGGCGTCGCAATCGGCCGCGCATACTGCCGCCCCTCGTACACCTCCACGCTCGGGTTCGTGTACGCCCGTGCGGAGCGCGACGCCGCCGTCACCCGCGTCAGCCCGGCAGCGGCACCCCGCAGGCGTGGACTGTTGCCCGTCGCCATCGCCACCGCCTGTTCCAGCGTGATCGTCTCCTGCGGGCCACCCGTGGAGGACCGCACGTACCCTTGCTGTGGCACAGGTCCGCTCGGCAACGAGCCCTGGGCTGGCGTCGGAATCCCGGTGGAAGCAGCGGGCAGTGCTGGCGATGAAGACGCTGGGGAAGGCGCAGCCGACGCGGGCGAGGCCTGTGCCGCCGGCGGTGGCAACGACGCAGGCGACTGTGCCGAAACCGATGCCGCCACCATTAGGCCGGCAAGAATGGACGTTGTGCGAAAGATCACACCTGTTGCAAATGCAATCCACGCACCAAAGCAAAACCGCCCCTTCGCCGGGCATTTGCCCCGTTCCCACGAGTTCCGGCTGTCCCATATGGAACAGCCAACCGTTCCAAAACGTCCACACGGCAACCCGCCGCCAACCGCCACAGCCCCGCAACTCCACCCTCCCCCATGTGGCGTCCGAATTGCTCTTCCTCCCCCGTGTCCTCCGCGCCCCTCTTCTTCAATCCCGACCTCCGCCTCACCCCCGCATGGGAAAATGAAGCCATGCCCTCGCCGAGGCAGCCGCGCCGCCTCATGGCCGCGATCATCGCCGCCATGGTCGCCACGCTCGCCGTCTTTACCTGGATGGTGCCGCCCCGCGCCGTCGTTCTGCACAACATCCTGCATCACCTCAACATCCTGCCGTTCATGCTCGCCGGCCTTCTCTTCGGCTGGCGCGGCGCCTTCCGTGCCATCCTTCTGGCCACCGTTCTGCAAACGCCCGCCATCTATCGCCACTGGGCGTCCAACACCCTCGATTCGCAGGACCAGATCGTGGAACTGAGCACCTTCGGCGCGGCCGGACTCATCGCCGGCGTCGTCGCCGATCGCGAGCGCACCCAGCGCCGCAACGTCGAAAACACCACCCGCGAGCTCGAGCGCGTCTACACCGAGCTCCGCCAGAACATCGAACACCTGCGCAAAAACGAGCGCCTCAGCGCCGCCGGCCAGCTCTCCGCCAGCCTCGCCCACGAGATTCGCAATCCCCTCGCCAGCATCAGCGGCGCCGCCGGCATCCTCGCCCGCGGCCACGCCTCGCCCTCCAGCCAGGAGGAGTGCCTCGGCATCCTCACCAAGGAATCCAAGCGCCTCAACAAGCTGCTCACCAACTTCCTCGACTTCGCCCGCCCCCGGCTGCCGCGCTTCCAACTCGCCGATCCGCTGTCCGTCGTCCAATCCACCATGGTCCTGGTGCAGCACGCCGCGGGCCAGGCCGGCGTCGCCCTGCAGCTTCAGGCCGCGCCCACCCTGCCAGAAGTCCTCTGCGACCCAGAGCAGATCAAGCAGGTCCTGCTCAACCTCATCCTCAACGCGCTCCAGGCCAGCAACGCCGGCAACAGCGTGCACCTCAGCGTCGCCGCCACGCCCGACGCCCTTTGCATCGATGTCTGCGACGAAGGCCGGGGCATCCCGGCACAGGACATCGACAACATCTTCGATCCCTTCTTCACCACCAGGGAAAACGGCACCGGACTCGGCCTCGCCATCGCCGCCAACATCGTCGCCCAGCACGGCGGCAGGCTCACCGCCGCCCCGCAACCGGAACGCGGCACGCGCTTCCGCCTCCTTCTGCCCTGGCAAGCCGCCACCGCGCACCCCAACCAGGAAAAGGTGCCCTCGTGAGCCCCAAACGCATCCTTGTCGTCGACGACGACAGCAGCCTCCGCCGCGTCATGGCCATGCAGCTTGAAGAGTCCGGCTATCACGCCATCCTCGCCTCCGACGGCGAAGAGGCCTGGACCCTGCTGCAGGAACACAAGCCCCACCTCGTCCTCACCGACCTGCGCATGCCCACCAGCGGCCTCGACCTGCTCAAGCGCATCAAGGACGCGGAGCTGCAGACCACCGTTATCCTCGTCACCGCCTTCGGCTCGGTCGAAACCGCCGTCGAGGCCATGAAGTGCGGCGCCTACGACTACGTCACCAAGCCGCTCGATTTCGACGCCCTCGTTGCCGTCGTCCACCGCGCCATGGAGCGGCAGGACCTCATCGAAGAGGTCCGCACCCTCCGCTCCGCGCTCGACCAGCGCTACGGCTTCGAGAGCATCGTCGGCCGCTCCAAGGGCCTGCTCCACGTGCTCGACCAGGCAGCGCGCGTCTCCCAGCACGACTCCTCCGTCCTCATCCAGGGCGAAACCGGCACCGGCAAAGAGCTCGTCGCCCGCGCGATCCACCACAACAGCCCGCGTCGCAAGCACGCCTTTGTCCCCATCAACTGCGGCTCCATCCCGCGCGACCTCGTCGAGTCCGAGCTCTTCGGCTACAACAAGGGCGCCTTCACCGGCGCGCTCGGCAACAAGGCCGGCCGCATCGAAGCCGCCGACGGCGGTACCCTCTTCCTCGACGAGATCGGCGAACTGCCCCTCGAAGCCCAGGTCAAGCTCCTGCGCGTCCTGCAGCAGGGCGAACTCCTGCGCCTCGGTGCCGTCACCCCCACCCGCGTCGATGTCCGCGTGGTTGCCGCCACCCACCGCGACCTCGCCGCCATGGTTGAAGACGGCACCTTCCGCGAAGATCTCTACTACCGCCTTGCCGTCGTCCCCCTGCACATCCCGCCCCTGCGCGAACGCCGCGAAGACCTCGCCGAACTCATCGACGTGCTCTTCCGCCGCGCCATCGAGCGGCACCGCCTGCCCAACGCCCGCCTCTCCCCGCCTGTCCTCAAGCGCCTCATCACCTACCGCTGGCCCGGCAACGTGCGCCAGCTGGAGAACATGCTGGAGCGCCTCCTCGTCCTCTCCTCCAGCGACCTCATTACCGAGGCTGACCTGCCCGAAGAGCTCCAGGCCAACACTGCCGCACCCGACCGCTCCCTCTGGCTCGACCTCCCCGCGGAGGGCATCAGCCTCGAAGCCATCGAACGCGACCTCATCAGCCGCACCCTTGACCGCTTCGACGGCAACCAGACCCACGCCGCCCGCTACCTCGACATCAGCCGCCGCACCCTCATCTACCGCATGGAAAAGCACGGCCTGCCATCGCGTGCAGCCTCCGACTAGGCGCAACCCTCGCGGTCCAGCATCGGCGCTGCCGCATCGCACGAAGCCGCCAGCGCGTCCAGCGCCGCCCGGTTCACGCGCTGGCCGTCCGCATCGCGAAACCAGCCCCACTTGTTGTAGTACGTCACGCACGACCGCAAATGGGCCAACATCAGCCGCGTCGACACATGCGACCCGCGGTGGTACCCATGCGTCACGTGCACTGCCGGCCAGTACAGCAGCGGCCCATGCGTCCGCATCCGCCGGCACAGGTCCACGTCTTCCATGTACAGGAAGTACCGGTCGTCGAACCCGCCGATCGCCCGCAGCACGCTCCACCGCGCCAGCACAAAGCAACCCGACAAAAAGGGAACCGCCGTACTCGGCCCATCGCCCAGCCCCTTCAACTCGTACCGGTCCAGCCGGCCCTGCACCAGCCCCTGCAGCGCCCCTGGCAAAAACCGCCGCAACGCAAAGTCCGCCGGCGTCGGCAGCAGCTTGCACAGGTGCTGCTCGCGCCCATCCGGAAACCGCACGCGCGGCATCACCCGCACCACTTCCGGCCGCTCATCCATCACACGCAGCAGCTCCGCCAGTACGTCCGCCTCAAACAAAATATCTGGATTCACCATCAGGTGATACGCCGCATCCGTCGCGTCCAGTGCCCGCAGCGCCAAGTTGTGCGCCGCGCCAAACCCCACGTTCGCCGAGGGCAGGTACCGCCCGCCATGCCGCTCCACCGCCGCCTGCAATGGTCCTGCAGCCGCCGCATCTTCCTCCGCCGCGTTGTCCACCATCACCCAGGTGATGCGCGAATCCAGGCTGTCTCGCAGCAGCCGGAACAGCGACTCCAACTCGGCAACAGGCGTCTTATAACAAACAAGGCTGGCGGTCAGCAGGGGCATGGGCAGCTCAAAATGCAGGCTCCAGCCGACACCCACTCCCGCCATAATACATCCCGGTCCGCCGTCGTAAACCTCAGCCAGCCTCCCCCAGCAATAGCCGAAACAGCGCCCCCCAGTCCTCCGCAAACGGTGCCGCCGGCACCGCCGCCGCCGCGCCCTCCAGCCGCAACTCCCCGCGCATCCACCGCAGCAACGCCTGCCCCAGCGCCGCGCCGTCCACGGGATCGAAAAAGTGCACCGGCGCATACCCCGCCAGCGTCTCCCGCGCATACGGCAGGTCCGCCGCAAACACCGCCTTCCCCGTCCGCCGAAACTCCGACAACGGCATGCCCCACGTCTCCAGCCGCGAAGGAAACAGCAGCGCATCCGTCCGCCGATACTGCTCAAACACTTCCGACCGCGAAAGCCGGCCCATCCATCGAACGCTCCGCAGATGCCCGTACTCCGCAAACAGCTTCCGCGCGTAACGCTCTTCCGTCCCGCAAATCGTCAGGCTGAGCTCAAACACGATCTCCGTGTTCGCCTCCAGCCACGCCGCCGCCGCCAGCAGCACCTGCATGTTCTTGAAAAAACGAGGCAGTGAAGGATAAAAGAACCGCCACGGCTCGCCATCCCTGTGGGCGGCCGAGCCAGCCTGCAGCTCCTCCAGGTGCCCCACCGATGGGTGGGCCACCACCACCGCACGCGGCGCATACCGCCGCTGAAATTCCTCTCGAAGCCACTGTTGCTGCACCACCACAAAGTCGTTGCGGCGAATCCACGGCCGGTACATCCACTGGTACAGCAGCACGAACAGCGCGTACTTCGGCTGAATCCAGGCTTCCGCCCACTGCAGCCGGTAGAACGGCGCAGGATTATGGCAGTACACCGCCTGCACGCCCGCCTCCACGCGAGGCGTCATGTCGTGCAGCGCCAGCCAAAGCGCAGGCTTCAACTCTCGGCTCAGCGGCAGGCAGTCCCGGTACTCGAACCGCAGCCGCCGCAGCCACGATTCCTTCACCTCCGGAAATTCCAGAAACGTCACGTTCGGCACATCGAACAGGCTCGCCCGGTGCACCAGCGCCACAATCTCATACCGCTCCGCAAACTGCACCGACAACACCCGCAGCGCATCCTGCAGCACCGCCAGCGTTCCACCCTCCACCAGATTGACCGCAGACACAACAATCCTCGGCTTGCCGGTGCCCTGCGCCGTCATACACGCTCCCAACGAGCCGTCGCAAAGTCATACCGCTTAACTACCCTCGCCGGTGCGCCCATTGCAATGCTGTACGGCGGCACATCCCGCGTCACCACCGACATGCTGCCGATCACTGATCCTCGCCCTACCGTCACCCCCGGCAGAATCGTCACAAACTCGCCCACCCACACATCGTCTTCCACCACCACCGGCCCGCTCGAAAGTGGCCGCAGCGCCGGTGCACTCCGCGGCTCACTATGCACCCCGTCGCCGCTGTAGGTCCCATGATTGTGGTCGCTGATAAACACGTTGCTCGCCAGCAGCACCCGATTGCCGATCCGCACGCCGTGGTGCGCCGCAATGTGCACCGAATCATTCACCTGCACGTCATCTCCCAGCGTCAGCAGCACCCCGCGATTTCCTTCTGAAGGAATCGCATCCAGCCTCATCCTTCGCCCTGTCGTCAGCCCCTTGCCCAGCTTCATCCATGGCCGCCCGCGCACGTACGCCGGCCGGCGCACGATTCGTGCCCCGGCGAAAAACAGTCGCGTGGTCACCACATCCAGCAGCAGGGTCACAAGGCCGCCCACGCCATACCAGCGCAGCCACTCCATCCCGCTCAATTCCGCATGGTTCGCCTTGCCCGGCCGCAACAGATCGTTTGCCGCTGTCATCCTGCCACCTGCTCGGTCGGCAACATCTGCGCACCCTCTTCTTCCTGCAGGTGCCGCTTCCATCGCAGCCCAATGCCCCGCCGCACCTCGTGCAGCACATGCGACCCATTCACCGCATACACGGTAAACAGAAACAGCACCTCCGGGTTCAGATAACTGCCCGACCGCAGCAGCTTGGCAAAGGTGTAGAGCAGAATCGCTTGAGCCGTCTGCTGCCGCTCCGCATTCGCCCCGCGCGGGTAGCAGAACCACAGGAAGCCGAACGCCAACCCCAGCCCCACCAACCCGGTCTCGCCCATGAGCCGAAACAGCAGCGATCCACCATCCCCGGCGGCCACGTACCGCGTATCTTCCGGCAGCAGACTCGCCCCCGGCAGGCCGTCGATGTAGCGGTGATTCACCAGGGAAATCCCACCCAGGCCTTCACCCATCAACGGGTGCGCCTCCATCGCCTTCACCGCCACATATGCGCCGGACACCTGCGACAGGGAACTGCCATTCAGGTCAGACGCATCCTGCTGCGTAAAGCCCATCACGCTGTCGTTCAGCCGAAGCTGAAAATCCAGCGACACCGCATAGATGGCTACACCCATGAGCGCCACCACCACCGGCGCCGCCAGCGATCCAAAGCGGTATCGCCGGCTGAACAGGTACGTTCCCACCAGCAGACCCATAAACCCGATCGACGACCGCGACAGCGCCACCGCCAGCAGCATCACCAGCACCTTGCCCCCATCGCCACGTCCGCGCTGCCATCGGTCGGCAAAGTGATAGATGGCCGGCAGGCACACCACGCAAAGCTCCCCCGGCTCAATCTCGAAGCTCCTGAACCGCGCGGCAAAGCCGAACATGGCCAATTGCGCTGGATAGACAATCAGGCCGAAGACGACCATGTAGTACGCTGCCACCGCATACCGGCGAAAGCACTCCACTGCATCAAACCGCAGGAACCGCAACAGCGCGCACACATAGAACGCAGTCAGCCAGATGCCGACCAGCGACTTCATCAGCAGCGCCACGGAATCCGTACCCTGCGCCACGCCCACCATGCCGCTCAGCAGTGTGAATCCCAGGAAGAACATCAGGCTCGGCGGAAACCAAAGCGATCCCGCAAGCGCCAGCAGCCCCAGGTTCACCACCATCACCACGTAAAAAAACAGCAGGTGTACCGAACCGACCAGGAAGAACAGACCCGCCGTAAAAAACCCGAAATACGACGTCCACACAATCCAGCGGCGAAGCATCATCGCCCTCCCGGCGCAAGGGCTGCATGGCGGCGACACCCCATACCGGTCAGCCGATTTCCGAAGCTTATCAGCCCGCCGGCCTTACCGCGCAAACCGTGCATCCACCGGTACCTCCGCAAACTCCCGCTGCCCCGCCACATACGGCGACCGGCAAGCCGCTTTCTCCGCCGCATTCAACGCATGCGGCAGCACCGCCCCCGGCAACCGGCGCAGCCGGTACAGCGTCAGCCGCCGCCCCTGCGCAATGCCCCAGCTGCCCCGCGCCTCCGCCGTGTACCCCCGCGCCAGTACCACCTGGAAGCAGCTGCCATCATCCTCCGGCGTGTACTCCAGCCACCAGTCCGGCCGAAACCGGTCCACCTGCCGCGTCACCGACGCCGAGTGCGCAAACAAATTCACCGGCTGCATCGCCGCAAACAACGCAACCTCCGCCGCATTGTCCCCCAGCACCACGCGGTTCGCCCCCGCGTCGCGCCCCATCGCCGCCTCCACTCCCCGCGCCGCATCCCGAAACGAATACCGCGGACGCAGGGCAATCCCCGCCACCTGCACCGCGTTCCCCCCCGCATCCACGCACAGCAGCACGGCAAACACCGTCTTCCAACGCAAGGGAACTGTGGGCATCCGCAACACCGCCACCGCCAGCAGCACCAGCGCCGGCAGCAGCAGCGCCAGGTAGTGCACCATCACGTTGTTCAGCGCAACCAGCGCCAGCAGCACCGTCACCGCCCACACCCCGGCCAACGCAAACAGCGGGTCGCGCCACATCGCGCGCAACCGCCGACTCACCGCCGTCGCCACCAGCAACACCACGCTGAACAAAAACAGCACCCGGTCCGACCCCGCGGCGTACCGAAACGGCCGGCTCACCTGCGCCGCCACCGCCCGCATCCCATGCCCCACGTGCACCGGAATCGTGCTCGTATAAAACAGCGCATCCGTCGCAAAGTGCCGGCTCACCGTCGCCCAGAACAGACCAGCCACCAGCCCCGCCGTCGCAAACACCACTGCGTTATCCCGCAGCGCCCGCCCCCACCGATACCAGTCCCGCTGCAGCACCGCAAACGCCAGCACCGGCGCCATCGGCAACGCACTGCTCTTCGTCAGCAGCGCCACGCCAAACAACAATCCCGCCCCCACATCTCCAGCCCAGCTCGGCCGCCGCAACACTACCAGCAACGCCCCCAGGAAGAACACCAGCATCGGCGCCTCCAAAAACGCTCCCCGGCTAATCACGAACGCCCACGGATTTACCGCCACCAGCACCAGCAACAGCGGCACCCACCGCCCCGCGCCAAACCGCCGCAGCACCACCGCCAGCATCCCCGCCACCACCAGCGTCAGCACCACCGACAACCCGCGCAGCACCTCCACATGCAACCCAAACAGCAGGGAAGCCACGTACGCCAGCAACGGCCACACCGGCAGCAGCACCGCCGTATTCATGTCGCCCGACAGCAGCGGCAGCCCCCACGCATGCAGGTTCACTACCGCCGCGCTGTACCACCCCTCGTCTGTCAGGATGCTGTCTTCCCAGCGCACGCCTGTGGGGTAGTCGGCCGTCAGGTGGGCAAACCGCAGCAGAAAAAACACCGCCGCCAACACCAGCATTACGCGCGCCGCCACACGGCTTTCCAGCCATGCCACGCCGCCGGTACTCTCCTGCATCATCCGTTTCTCTCCGGCAGCCCTGTCGCCCATCGCCCACGTGGTTCTCCGCGAAGACTATCAGGTATCCTGACGAAACCGCCGCGCACCCGCGCCCAGCGCAACGCCTCAGGGGAACCGAAGTTGCCGACCGCCACTGATCGCCCGCTCGTCACAGTCATCACGGCGACCTGGAACTCCGCAAAAACCCTGCAGGCCTGCCTCGACAGCGTCCAGCAGCAGGTCTATCCCCACCTCGAGCACCTCGTCATCGACGGTGCCTCCACCGACGCCACCCTCGACATCCTCCGAGCCCAAACCGCACCCAACCTCCACTTCCACTCCGAGCCCGATCGCGGCATCTACGACGCCTGGAACAAGGGCCTCGCCCGCGCCCGCGGCACCTGGATCGCCTTTCTCGGCAGCGACGACCTCTACCTCCCCGGCGCCATCACCGCCTACATGGACCTCGCAGCGGCAAACCCACAAGCGCAGTACCTCTCAGGCCAGGTTCGCTGGATCGGCCCCCACGGTCCCCGCACCATCGGCAAGCCCTGGTCCTGGCCCGCCTTCCAGCGCTACATGACCGTCGCCCACGTCGGCAGCATGCACCACCGCGACCTCTTCGACCGCTACGGTACCTACGACACGAATCTCCGCATCGTCGCCGACTACGAATTTCTCCTCCGCGCCCGCGGTGACCTGCGCACCGCCTACCTGCCCCGCCTCACCACGCAAATGCTCGCCGGCGGCGCCAGCGACTCCCTCGCCGCCCTGCATGAAACCGCGCGAGTCAAGCAAACCACCGGCGGCCGCTCTCCCGTGGTCGCCCGCCTGGAACTCCTCTACGCCCGCGCCCTCCGCCGGTGGCGCGCATGAACCCCCGCGTCTTTCTCGACGCCCTCCCCTGGGACTTCCGCTCCCGCAACACCGACTGGCGCTATCACCGCTTCACCCTCCTCCGCCTCGCCGACTACGAACCCGATCTCACCCTCCTCACCCAGCGCTCGCCCCTCGTCTCCCTCGCAGGCAACCTCCAGGCCATCCGCGCCGCCGCCGGCCGCCGCATCGGCATGCCCCTGTCCGCCTTTGACGCCACCACCCACCGGCTCAGCGCGCGCGAACTCCGCACCTCCGGCGCCAACCTCGTCTTCTCCCATCACTACCCCACCAACGCCGGCACCACGCCGGTCGTCTGGTCCAACGCCATCGTCAGCCCGCCCATGCAGCGCAGCTACGGCATCTCCGAGCAGGCGCTGCAAGCCGAAATCGACGCCAAGCGCCCCCTCTTCCAGAAAGCGCGCAAGGTACAGGTCTACTCCGACGTCGAGCTCCAGCGCCATCGGCAATCCTTCCCAGAGAGCGCCGACCGCTTCGTCATGACGCCCTTCTTCACGCCGAACGTGCGCGCCTGCAATGCCGCCGCCCTCGGCCGTCACCACGACCCCGCCACCGTGCGCATCCTCTTCGTCGGCAACCATGCCATCCGCAAGGGCCTGCCCGAACTCCTTCAAGCCTTTACCACGCTGCCGGCACCCGTCCTCGCGCGCGCGCACCTCACCGTCATCAGTAACTTCGACCGCTCCCCCATCACTGTCCCCACCCACCCGCGCATCGAAGTGCTCCGCGGAGCCACGGGCGACGTCGTCCTCCAGCACATGCGCCAGGCCCACATCTTCGTCAACGTCGCCCACTTTGAAAGCCTGGGCGTCGTCTTCCAGGAGGCCATGTCGCAAGGCATGGCCTGCCTCGGCCCCGACTGGGAGGTCCAGCGCGAACTGCTCGACCACGGCAACGCCGGCCTCAACCTCCGCTGCGACCCCACCGCCATCCGCATCGCCCTCGAGCAACTCATCGAAGACGAACCCACCCGCACCCGCATCGCCCGCAACGCTTGGCAGCGCTTCCAGACCCACTACGCCCCTGAACATGCCGCCGCCGCCTACCGCGACCTCTTCTTCCAGGCACTCAACGCCTAACGCGCCGCCTTCCACTCCAGCGGCACTCGGCTCCGCCGCATTCGCCCCAGCAGCCGCGGCACATACATTGAAATCGGCACCGCGCTCAGCAGCACATACGACACAATCGTCGCCCAGGGCAGCGCCGCCGCGCCAAACCGCCGCACCGCAAACACCTTCAGCCCCACGCATCCCACGCCGAACACCGCCGCCACCACCACCTGCACCCGCACGCTGCCCGCCGCATTCATAAACGTCTCCGCCGCATACCCAACAGCTCCGAAGCACGCCCACACCGCCAGCCCCAGCAGCATCGCAAACGACGCCTGGATCGTCGGCCCCACCCACCACCGCAGCACCCACGGCGCCAGCACCAGCAGCACCGCCGCCGCCACCGCCGTCCCCGCCGCCACCGTCAGCAGCGACCGCCGCAGCGTCCGGCTCACCCACGCAATGTCGCCGCGAGCCATCGCCTCGCCGTATGCCGGCCACAGCGGCGCCACCAGCATCATCATCACCACGTTGATGATGGCAAACAGCCGTTGCGGAATCGAATACTGCGGCACGCTCGCCGCCCCTAGCACCCGCGCCAGGATAAAGTTGTCCCCCGAAAACGACACCGCCGACACCAGCTGCAACACAAAAAACATGCTCCCCAGCCGCGCCACCCGCCGCACCAGCCCCGGCGACACCAACCTCCATCGTGGCCGCAAATCCCGCCGCACCACCCCAAAGAAGTGCAGCACATTCAGCCCGACGGCCAACACCGGCCCACCCGCAATCGCCACCAGCAGCATCGGCAGACTCACCCGCAGGTGGATCGCCACCAGCACCCCGCCCAGCGCCAGCACGCTCCCCACCGCCTGCCACGCGCCGTACCGGTAGCCCTGCTGCAGCCCCAACTGCACCCGCTGCACCACGTCCAGCGTGATGTTCAGCACAAAACACACCGCAAACACCGCAATCGCCGGTGCCGCGTCCCGGCTCGCCACGGGCGACGTCACCCCAAAGAAGTGAGCCCAGTCCACAAACGGATACGCCGCGAAGAACACCCCCGCCAGCACTGCCGCAATCGCTCCCATCACGGCGAATCCGCTCGACACCGCCCGCCGAATCGCCGCCACGTCGTCCTGCCCGAACGCCTCCGACACCACGTTCAGCAGCCCGCTCCCAATGCCGAAATCCGCGAAGCTCGCCATCGCCAGCACTGCATTTATCGTCATCCATAGGCCGAACCGCTCCGCCCCCAGGTACTTCAGCGTCAGCGGCACCGTCACCAGCGAAATGCCCATCTGCACCACGCGCGCCGCCGTCGATGTCAGCCCCGTCAGCGCCACCCGCCGGTTGCGGCGCTTCGCATGCCCGGCGTCTTCCACCGCCGCCACATCGGCCGGCGCAAAGTCCAGGTGCGCAATCTCCGGCGGTCCGGTGTCCAGGTGCGCTGGCAGAACGGGTTCAATCGGCAGTTGAGCGGGAGGTGCGATCGGAAGAAGCCTCGTCAAGCAAGTGCCACGCGACCTGCAGGCATGCCACAGCCTGCTGATTATAGGCGATTCCACCCACCTTCTCCGCATCCCCCCCCGCATTGGGTAAACCTCCGCGTGTACACCGCGCATCCCAAATTCAATGGCGCGCCGCACCCTCGGCGAAACGTCTGAAAGGATCTGACTCCCATGCCCTATTTCCAAGCGAAAGATCACACCAGCATCTTCTTTTACGACTGGGGTCCCAGGTCCGGTCAGCCCGTCGTCCTCATCCACGGCTGGCCCCTCACCTCCGCCAGTTGGGAGTACCAGGCGCGCGTCCTCGCCGACAACGGCTACCGCGTCATCGCCTACGACCGCCGCGGCTTTGGCCGGTCGGACTGGCCTGCCACCGGCTACGACTACAACACCCTCGCCAGCGATCTCAACGACCTGCTCACCGGCCTCGACCTCACCGAAGCCACCCTCGTGGGCTTCAGCATGGGCGGTGGCGAAGTCGCCCGCTACCTCGGCACCTACGGCCAGACCCGCGTCCAGAAAGCCGTCTTCATCTCCGCCGTCACCCCCTACCTGCTCAAGGGCGAAGACAATCCCGACGGCGTCCCGAAAAAAGTCTTCGACGAAATGGTCGACAACATTGTCAAGGACCGTCCGGCCTTCATGCAGACCTTCGCCCCGGGCTTTTACGGCCGCTCCGCCCTGCACCACACCGTGTCTGAGGCACAGGTCGACTTCTTCCTCTCCATGGCAGGTACCGCCAGTCCCATGGCCACCATCCAGCTCGTTCGCGCCTTCTCTGAAACCGACTTCCGCGGCGATGTCGCCAGAATCACGATCCCCACCCTCGTCATCTACGGCACCAAGGACTCCACCGTCCCCGGCGACGCGGCCGGCGCACGCATGGGCAGCCTCCTCGCCAACTCCGAAACCATCCCCTACGACGGCGAACCCCACGGCCTCACCAACACCGTGCCCGACCGCCTCAACAACGACCTCCTCACCTTCCTCCGCGCCAGCCCAAGGCTCGCCGCCCTCTAATCGCAACCACGATCCGAGTGAACCCAGACCAATGAAGCCGCGCAAACCACCGCGCGGCTTCATCGCGTCCACCTGCTCTCCCAAAGGCAATCAACCCGGGTGCCCCACCTTCACCGCGCCGCATCCAGCTTCAAAACGACCACAGACTCGAAGCGCGGTTAAGGTGGGTTCGTCGCCCTCTCCAAACCTACCCACGCCGTCCCGGCAACACCACCGGCCAAAACGTGTGCAGCGCCCCCACTGCCACCAACACCCCCAGCACCCATCCCTCGTGCCGCGCCCGCGACACCGACCAGCTCACCACCACCCAAAACGCCATGTTCGCCGACGCCGCCAGGTACACCCAGTCGCTGAACTTGTGCTGGTCCCGCACAAAATCCATCGCGCCCAGCGTCGGCATCGGCGTCGACGGGGTCATCGTCAGCCGCAGCAGCACCACCGGCGTCAGGTTCAACAGCAGCACCAGCGCGAGCCACACCAGCAGCGCCATCGACCCCGGAAACCGCACCGACACCCACCACGTCGCCAGCACCGTCACCGCCACATTCGCCCCCGCCCCCGCCCGCACCATCGGAGGAAATGCGGCCATGTCCGCCAGCCGGTCCATCTCGTCCAGCCGCTTCTCTTCCGCGTCCGGCACCGCAATCTCGCGCCCCGCGCTTCCAAACTCCGTCATCCGTCCGCCCTCGCTCCGTGCCAGTGTACGCGCGCGCCGTGTGGCCCGGTACGCCTCCAGCGACACGCATTGCCGCATCGCCAAATGCCGCGAGCAAGCATCCCATCTCCCATGACTTCCACGCCGCCCGGCACCGAATCCGTCTGGGACTACCCCCGCCCGCCCCGCCTTGAACCCACGCCCCGCCGCATCCGCATCACGCACGGTGCGCACCTCCTCGCGGACACCACCGCCGCTCTGCGCATTCTCGAAACCAGCCATCCGCCCGTCTACTACCTCCCTCAATCCGACCTCACCATGCGCCTCCTCCGCCCCTCCCCACGCCGCGGTAGCTTTTGCGAGTGGAAGGGAACGGCCCAATACTGGGACGTCCTCCTCCCCTCCACCCCCGACGGCGACCTCGCCCAAACCCTCCCCGCCATCGCCTGGAGCTACCCCGACCCCACCCGCACCTACGCCGCGCTCAAAGACCACCTGGCCTTCTACTGCGCCCCCTTCCAGCCCCCCACCGGCACCTGCACCGTCGCCGGCGAACAGGTCACCCCGCAGCCCGGCGGCTTCTACGGCGGCTGGATAACCGCCGACCTCACCGGCCCCTTCAAAGGCGCCCCCGGCACCCTCTGCTGGTAAGTAAAAGCAATCCTCAGCGCGCCGCTATTCCCACTGCAGCCGTTTGCCTTTGCCGCAGCCCGCAAACGCACCGCGATCCCTCAGCGCAGCCATTTGCGCTTCCCGCAGCGCACCAATCGTCACCGGTCAACGTCCCCGTTTGTCATCCCGTAGCGCAGCGAAGGGATCTGCTTTCTCTACCCACACACGGGGTACTCCATGGCTCAGCTCTTAAGACATGACCCCGAACAATTTTCGACAACCCTCGAACCAATCGCGTATCCTGCTCCCGCTCAGGAGAATCGCATGCCCACCCGCCGGGAATTCCTCGCCACCGCCTCTGCCGCCACCGCCGGCCTCGCCATCGCCAGCTCCGCCAAAAGCTACGCCCAGATCGCCGGCAGCAACAGCCGCGTCAACTTCGCCGTCATCGGCCTCAACAGCCGCGCCTACGCCCACCTCTCCTCGCTCCAGGCCAACAAAAAGGATGCCCGCATCGTCGCCGTCGCCGACGTCGACACCGTCATCCTCAACCGGTTCGCCGACGCCACGGCCCAGCACATGGGCGACAAGCCCCGCGCCGAGCAGGACTTCCGCAAGCTCCTCGCCGCCCCCGACGTCGACGTCATCACCATCGCCACGCCCGACCACTGGCATGCCCCCATGGCCATGCTCGGCCTCCAGGCCGGCAAGGCCGTCTACGTCGAAAAACCCTGCAGCTACAACCCGCAGGAAGGCGAATGGCTCGTCGAAACCCAGAAGAAAACCGGCAAACTCTGCCAGATGGGCTCGCAGCAGCGCTCCAGCCCGCACACCCAGCAGATCGTCGCCAAGATCAAGGCCGGCCTCGTCGGCAAGGCCTACTGGGGCGAAACCTGGTACGCCAACACCCGCAAATCCATCGGCACCGGCGTCCCCACCCCTGTCCCCGCCACGCTCGACTGGGACCTCTGGCAGGGCCCCGCGCCCCGCCAGGCCTACCGCAACAACGTCCACCCTTACAACTGGCACTGGTTCAAGGATTGGGGCACCGGCGAAGCCCTGAACAACGGCACCCACGAGGTCGACGTCGCCCGCTGGGCCCTTGGCGTCGAATACCCCACGAAGGTCACCGCCGCCGGCGGCCGCTACGCCTACCACGATGACTGGCAGTTCTACGACACCCTCGACACCAGCTTCGAGTACCCCGACCACCTCATCACCTGGAAGGGTGCCTGCTGCTCCGGCAAGAAAACCTACGGCCGTGACCGCGGCATCGCCATCCACGGGACGGAAGGTACGGTGGTGATCGACCGCGCCGGCTACGACGTCTTTGACCAGAAAGACAAGATCGTCGACGCGTTCCGCGTTCCCACCCACGCCGCCACCGCCTCGGCCGACACCGTCGGCGCCGACAGCATGACCGACGCCCACTTCGCCAACCTCATCGCTGCCATCCGCTCGGGCGAAAAACTCAACCAGCCCATCGCCCAGGGCAACGTCAGCACCACGTTGGTGCAATTAAGCAACATCGCCTACTTCACCCAGCGCGTCCTCACCCTCGACGCCGGTGGCCACATCCTCAACGACAAACCCGCCGAAGCCATGACCCGCCGCACCTACGAAAAAGGCTGGGCCCCAAGGGTTTAGCTCGCCGTCGGCCTTTCACGCAGCCGAAAGCTCCCGGCTGCCCTGCATCACGCGACGCATACTCCCCGTCGGCCACCGCCTCGCGTACCTGCGCCACCCTCCGGCGGCGGCGCAATGCTGATCTTCTCAATCGTCGTCACGCGGGAACACTCCCGGTACGAATCTTCCTGCCAGCCCAGCCTGGCCCGGCCACTCACAAAGGCAACACCTTGTCGCTACACCACGGCCCGCATTGCACCTGGTACGGGGCCTTCAATTCCCGCATCGTATAGAGGGAAATGAGGCACCATGACCGGCGAAGAGCTCTACGACATGTACCGCGAAGAACGCATCCAGCAGGGCTGGCAGGAATTCCTCTGGAAGAGCATGAACAAGCCCCAGCAACTCGTCTGGGAGAAACTGGCCGCCCGCATCCAGACCACCCAGTCCGCCGCACCGGCCAGCAGGCCCCCCGCCACCGTCACCCCCTTCGCCCGAAGAACCCCGGAAACCACCTAACGACCGGCTGCCCCATGTCCCGCTTTTGGGACATGGGGTCGACATCCCGCGGAAGACAAATCCCGACCCTACTCCGCCGCCGCAATCGCCCCCACCATCCGGTCCATCACCGCCTCATCGCTTCGGTCCAGCGGCGTATGCCCCGTCACCATCACGCTGAACACCACCGTCCGCCCACTCGCCCCGACGACATACCCCGACAGCGCCCGAGCCTCCCCCAGCGTCCCTGTCTTCGCAAACACCCGCTCCTTCAGCGGGCCCGTAAACCGCCCCCGCAGCGACCCATCCACCCCGCCCACCGGTAGCGAAGCCTTCCACCGTGCCCCCCACGCCTGCCCTGCCGCATACCGCAACAGTGTCGTCGCTGCCCGTGGTGTCACCAGGTCGTGCCCGCTCAATCCCGACCCATCCACAAACACGAAATCCCCGCCATCCACCCCCGCCCGCTGCGTCAGGAACGCCCGTACCACCCGCGCCCCCTCGGCCGTCGTGCCCGTCCCGGTCTCCGCCAGCCCAAGCTGCCGCAACAACAACTCCGCATGCTGGTTCTGCGACACCTTGTTCGTCACTACCACGTCCTCATACAGCGGCGGCCCCACGTGCACAAACTCCCGGCAAGCCTTCTCCGCAACCGCCTCCATCGGGCATCCCCCGCCCGCAAATAGCGGTGCCTTCGGTAAAGCCAATTCCCGCAACGGCACGCCCGCAACCTTCGCAAACTCCGGCTGCACCAATGGCACCACCTTCTCCACCGCCTTGCCGGTCACAACGATCCCATCCGCCTCCAGCGCCGCCTTCAGCGCCATCGCCGCATACTCCGCCGGCCGCTCGATACTCAACCCCTGCACATACGGCTTCGCATCCACAGCCATGGTCCCGCGCACCCGCACCACCTTCGACCCCACGAGCCGCGTCACCTCCAACGCCGTCGCCGGACCCGTCGCCACGTCCACATCCACCGTGTAATACGGCAGCGCCGGATCGATCGAAGCCGTCACTCCCGCCGCCCCCGGCTTCACCGTCAGCGTCACCGAGTCATCCGCCACCATCAACCCGCTCACCGGCGCACCGTAGTACCACGGCAGGTCATCTACCGCCCAGTCCTCCGGGTACGGATCCCACGGAAACAGCGAATCGTCCCCGACCACGTCGCCCTCCACTCGCGTCACCCCCGCCGCCTTCACCCCGTCCGCCAGCTCCCGCACATACCGCAACTCATCCCGCGGCGCCTCCACCGGCGTCATCCGGTAGGGAACTGGCCGCCCCGAAAAGTTCGCATCCCCCACACCCCGCAGCCGCAAATCCCCCCGGTACACCCCGCTCGGCTCAAACGAACCGCTCGCGATGACCTTGGTCGAAAGCCGCTCCTCCATCGGCAGCAGCGCCATCGCCGCCGCCGTCGTAAACAGCTTCGCATTCGACGCCGGCTGAAAAAATTGCCCCGCATTCAGCCCGGCCGCCACGGTCCCATCTATCCGCACCACGGAAACGCCCCAGTGCGCCCGCACCACCGCCGGCTCGGCCGCCATCCCCTCGAGCACCCGCTGCAACCCCGCATTCGCCGGCACCTGCCCGGCCATCGCGCCGCCCGTCACCACCAAGGCCACAACGCAAACCCATCGCCCAACCATCATGCGCGCAGTCTAGCAGCGCTCACATCGGGTGCCCTATTCTTTGCCAGCAATCTCGCGAAAAGGGTAGGTTTCGCCACGCAGCGGCACCTTCTTCCTCCCGCAGCGCCACCTTTGTCATCCCGTAGCGCAGCGAAGGGATCTGCTTTTCCCGGCCACACCCAAAAGAAATCGCGCGGCAAGAAAAACCCGGGTGCCCCATCTTCACCGCGCCCTCCCCCATTTCGAACCCACAGGAATCCTCCAGCGCGGTTAAGGTGGGTCCAGCGCGAAAGCGCTCCATCGCACACACCACGACCCGCATCCAACCCCGCAGAGGCCGAGTGCACCAATGAAGAGGCAACAGCAAAAGTCCGCCACCCCCGCCGTGCGCAAGGCCGCACCCGCCACGCCAAAATCCCCCGCCAGCAGCGCCATGGAAACAACCACCAAGGCAAAAGCCACCGCCGCAAAGTCATCTGCTCCGCGCAAAACGAAACCCGCCATCAAATCCGCCGCAAGCCCATCCCCGACAAAGCACCCCGTCCCCGACCTGTACTCCAGCATCCACGCCCTCCTCCACACCATGCGCCTCATTGAGCGGCATGAAGAGCCTCTCTGCTCCATGCACGACGAGCTCAAGCGCACCGGCAAGCTCTCCGCCGCCCACCACCGCAAGCTCCAGCAACTCGTCCACGAACTCCCTGCCCACGACTACCAGGCCGACCTCGAAACCCTCCGCTACGCCCTCGCCGCCCAAAACCTGTAACCCACAAAGACGGCCGTGTGCCCCATGTCCGTCTTTTCGGACATGGGGTTGACACTCTCGCGGAAGCCAAACTCCTTAAGCACCGAGTTTCATCTTCCGTATGGGGATATGGGTGGCATGCCCCCTCGGAATCGAGCCCTAGAATACGCACCGAGTACCCCAGGTCTCGCGTAGAGCAAACGGATCGACCCCGGCAATCCGTCATACTCCAACCATGGGCTCCCACCCCCCAATCCGCCCCCCCTACCTTTGGCACCTCCGCACCCGAACCCTCGCCCTCGGCCCGCGCACCCTCCTCGCCGGCATCGTCAATCTCACGCCCGACAGCTTCTCCGACGGCGGCCTCTACACCACGCAGCAAAGCGCCCTCGACCACGCCCTTAAGCTCCTCGACCAGGGCGCGGACTTCCTCGACCTGGGCGGCGAATCCACCCGTCCCGGCGCTCCCGCCCTCACGCCCGAAACCATCAGCCAGCAGCAGGAACAACACCGCGTCCTTCCGGTCCTCGAGGCCATTCTCCGCGCCCGCCCCGGCGCCATCGTCTCCGTCGACACCTACCGCGCCGCCACCGCCCAGGCCGCCCTCGACGCCGGCGCTGAAATCATCAACGACGTCTCCGGCCTCACCTGGGACCCGGCCATGGCCGCCACCCTCGCCCGCGCCCGGCCCGGCGTCATCCTCATGCACACCCGCGGCCTGCCCAGCCAGTGGTCCACCCAGCCCCCACTCGCAACGGAAGCCGTCCTCCTCACCATCCTCGAAGGCCTCCAGCAAACCCTGCGAACCGCAGCAACCGCCGGCATCCCCGCAGAACACATCGTCCTCGACCCAGGCTTCGGCTTCGGCAAGCGCGGCAGAGAAAACTGGACACTCCTCGCCCACTTCGCCGATCTCCAGGCCCTGCAACACCCCATCCTCGCCGGCCTCAGCCGCAAAGGCTTCCTCACCGCCGACACAACAATGGACGCCCGCGACCGCGCCACCCACACCGCCAACACCGCCGCCATCCTCGCCGGTGCCCACATCCTTCGCGTCCACGACATCCGCCACGCCCGCCCCGCCGCAGACCTCGCCGACCAACTCCTGCAACACACTTCGAGCGACTCAACCCACTAAACCCGGGTGCCCCACCTTCAACGCGCCGCACTCATCGTCAACCCGCGACAGAACTCAAAGCGCGTTGAAGGTGGGTTTCGCGGACACCCAACCTAATGCACCCGCACCCGTACCTCATCCCGCACCAGATACAAAAAAAACAAGGTAAAAAAACCAGCCCACACTAAGTACCCAAACCCATGCGCCACGCCCACATGCGCCCGAATAAACTGCACCACATAGTACAGCGCCACAAACATCGTCCCACCCAGCACCAGCGCCCAGCCCCACCGCCGCAGCCGCAGCAGGCCAAACACCCCCACCGCCAGCAGCGTGCAGATCCCCAGCACCGCGTACCGTCCCGGCCCAAACCCAAACACGCCCTGCACCGCGCCAAACACGTTCAACAGCGCATACACCAGCACAAACATGCAGATCATTGCCATGCCCGGCAGCATCTTAGGCCCTTCCGCCGTCTCGCGCCCACGCTCCAGCCGCACCCGCGCCGCGTCCTGCGGCGAAAGCTTCAGCCGCTTGCCCTCGGCCACATCCTCCGCGTCATACATATCTTCCGGCATCGCACTTACTCCCACTTACTTCAACAATCTAACTGGCGTGAACGTGCAAACTACCCCGCCGCACTTACAACGTATGCAAATAAGCCACTAACTGGTCCAGGTCCTCATCCGTAAGGTTCGCCCCCTGCGCCGGCATATTATTCCGTCCATGCACAATCGTCGCCCGCACCCGTTCATCGTTCGCCGGCGCACCGCTCGGCAGGTACGGCTTCTTGTACACGCCCAGCAGCGAAGGCCCGTGCAGCGAGCCCGTCTGCCGGTCGTAGTGGCACAGGCTGCACCGCTCGACGAACACCGCGTGCCCCGCCTGCTCCGTTGACGTCAACTGGTCCAGCGGCTTCGGCGGCGGCACGCTCCGGCACCCCGCCAACACCCCGCACAGTAACCCAAACCCCAAGATTGCGCTCACTCGCATACCCCTCTATCTTCGCACCGCCAGATTCCGCCGCCGGCACCCCCGCGCGAACACCGCCGCATCCCACTTCCTGCAGTCCAAGGGAGCACACGTCCATGGCAAAAGAACTCGCCTTCGTTACCGGTGCCTCGTCCGGCATCGGCTACCAGCTCGCCCACCAGCTTGCGGAGCGCGGCTACGACCTCGCCATCACCGCCCACAGCGACCGCCTGACCGAAGCCACGCGGGACTTCGAAGCCCTCGGCGCCCAGGTCTATCCCTTTCGCGCCGACAGCACCAAACGCGACGAAGTCACGGAGGTCTGGCAACAGGTAGAAGCCCTCGGCCGCCCCGTCACCGTCGCCTGCATCAACGCCGGCATCGGCGAATCCGGCCAGTTCGCCGACGAGAGCAGCCTCGACCAGGAGCTCGCCATCATCGACCTCAACTGCGCCTCCACCACCCAGTTCGGCAAGTTCGCCGCAAAGCACATGGTTCAGCAGGGAAGCGGCAACATCCTCTTCACCGCCTCCATCGCCAGCGAAACCGTCTCGCCCCTCATGGCCGTCTACTCCGCCTCCAAGGCCTACGTCCTTTCGCTCTCCAAGTCCATCCGCTTCGAACTCAAAGACCGCGGCGTCAACGTCACCGCTCTCCAGCCCGGCCCCGTCGACACCAACTTCTTTGAAGTCGCCCACATGTCCGACATGAAAATCGGCACCGAGGGCAAAAAGTCCAACGAGCCCGACGTCGTCGCGAAAACCGGCCTCGACGCCCTCTTCAACGGCGAAGAAAACGTCTACGCCGCCGACTGGATGACCAAGCTCGAAGGTGCCGTCGTCAACCTCACCCCCAGCTCCGTCCAGGCCGCCATGCAGGAAAAAATGATGCAGCCCGCCGACAAGTAGCCAAACACCGGGCTCCCCCATCGTTTGTCATCCCGTAGCGCAGCGAAGGGATCTGCTTTCCAAACCAGTAACGAACCGGGTGCCCCACCTTCACCGCGCCGCAAGCTGCATCCATCCACATCAACCTTCGAGCGCGGTTAAGGTGGGTTCCGGACACGACAACTCTGTCCACCAACCCCACCTGCCATACTGAAACCCGAATGAACGACCGGCTCTACCTCCCCCAGCGCATCCTTCTCGGTCTGCTCGTCGGCACCGCCGGCCTCTACGCCGGCATGCTCCTCATGTACTCCGTCGGCATCGCCCCCATGCTCGACAGCATGGACCCGGAGCAATTCCTCCGCTTCTGGCAGACCCACGACTACTTCCTCCACCTCCGCATCCGCTTCGTCTACGGCGCGCTCGGCGCGTTCTACCTCGTCACCTTGGCCGCCATGCTCCCCCTCCGACGCACCCGCACCTTCCTCCTCCTCGCCATGGCCCTCCTCCTCTCCGCCGCAGAGGTCCAGGTCAACCGCACCGAGCAGCGCCCCATCAACCGCGCCATCCGCCTCGCCGACACCGGCAACCACACCGCCAGCAGCATCTACAGCATGGAGCGCCAGCTCTTCCACGCCCTCCACCTCCGCCAGGCCTTCAGCACCGCCGCCTTCGCGCTCCTCTGCCTCACCGTCATGCTCCCCCACGGCCCCCGCACCGGCACCGATACTCGCTAAACCGCGTGCCCCACGTCCCGCGTCTGGCACAGGCGTTGAAGAACCCACAACCCATCGCCCTCCCGCCGCACCAACGTCGTCACTCCCTGGCGCAGCGAAGGAACCACCCGCGCCGTATCTGGACCCGGTTCCAGCCGCAACACGCCATCCGTCCCTCCGCCGAACTCCTCCCGCCGCGCTAACTCGCACCGCGCCCACCACCCCGCGCCGCCTTTCCGCATCCCTCTTAAGCGAAGGAGTTCTCCCATGCCCACCCACGAACAGCCCGCCATCAACGACAACCCGGCCCAGGCCGGCCGCGACCCCGAACAGCTCACCGCCCAGGGTAAGCCCGGCTCCGACGCCGGCATCATCGACGACCTCGCCCAGGCCCAGACCGACGGCAGCCGCAACGTCCGCGTCACTGGCGGCGCCACGGAAAAGCACCCGCTTCAGGGCATTTCCGAGCCGATCAAAACCGCGTACGACACCGACAACAACGCCCAGGCCAGCGGCATCACCAACCAGCCCCTCGACAAAGAAAAAGCCTCCCAGGCAGAAGTCGGCTCCGAACAAAAGCCCCGCTAATTCCATCCGGCGCTTGCATGCATCACTCCACCAGAGCGCAAAAAAGGGCAGGGAATGATCCCTGCCCTTGCAGCTCACAAACCTTCACTTCACGAACTCCGCCACCACCTCCACCTGCGTATGCCGCGTACTCCCCGGCACATCCAGCGACCCCAGTTCTACCGCCTTCCCCAGCGTCAACACACTCGTCCCCTCCAGCGTCGTCTGCCGCAGTATCGGGTCCTGCGACAGCGCACTCGTCATGTCTCCCGCCACACTGGAAACCTCTACCTTCGTCCGCAGACCGACGCCATTCTCTACGGCGTCCACCGTCGCATCCACGGTCAGCCCCACGTCAATGTAGGTCACCTGCGTCGAGTTCGTCGCCGTCGTCGCGCCCGCCACTGGTATCGTCCCCATCACCAGCGGCACCCGGTTGCCCTGCTTCATCTGCGTGCGCTGCCCGTTTGCCACCACCACCGCAAAATGCTGTACCCCCACACGCTTCCCGCCATCCAGGTCCGTTAACGTGTACGTCAGCCGAAACACTTTACGTGGCAGGTCGATCTCGCGTATGACTTTTTCCGCAAGTAGAACCTGATCCGGCGGCCCCTCGACAATGATGGCACTCTGCCCTGGGGCTAAAAAGATGCGGGTAGACGGCGCGACCATATTGCGTACTGCAGTTAAAATTTCGTTCTGCTCCGCTTGCGTTCCCACATTCTTTAGGAAAATAGTCCGTTCCGAGTCGACACCCCACCACGGCGGTGACTTGGTTTCTTGAGCTATTCCGTTGCACCCCAGCAGCAATCCACTCACCAAGATCAGCCTCGTACCCATTCTCATTGTGTCTCTCCTCAAATTCGTTACTCCTTAGCCGGAACTATCGGCTTGTCGTTGCCCACGCCGCTGCTCGAACCCGTAGCCGTGCCCGCATCAGACGGCCAATTTCCACGTGTTTGTGCCGCGTCCTCTGAAACCTGAAACGGTGCAAAAAACCCACGAAACTCAGCATCGTCACGTATTCGCATCCGCAATTCGGCTCCCGGCGACAGCGTCGCAAGCAGCTCCGTCTTCTCCCCCTTTGCCAACATCCGCAGAAGCAATCGCTCCTGCCGCGTCAATGGCATCGGCGGTGCCGGAAAGCTCTCCACCGCCTTCTCGCTCAATCCGCGCTCCCCAAGATCGCGCTCTCTCGCCGGCAAAGAATCTCCCGTCCCCCTCAGCAGAGGCCGAGTTATGCCGGCGAATGCCGCCGCACCGCGAGCCCCACACCCACCTGCGTCCGCTGACGTCCACCGCGCGCCAACCTCGGCAGACGGAGAGGCCGCACCCCCGCCCGCTTGTCCCGGCGAGCCCCCCGCACTTCGACCGGCGGCAGCAGAAAGCGAACTCCCGCCCACACGCAAAGCCGGTAAGCCCGCCGCCGATCCCGAGTCCGTCCCAACCCCCCACCAAATCCCACCCGTCATCGCAGCGACCACCAGCATCGCCCCGGCCAACCTCCAACCCCCCGCGAACTCTCCGGGTGCCCCATCCTTTCGCGCCATACCCCGCACCGCTCCCGCAACCATCCCCCACGCGCGAAAGGGTGGGTTCCAGGCGCCGCCCCAACCTCCAGCTTCGCCCCGCCCGACCCCCAACCGCTCAGCCTCCAAACCCTCCGCCGCCAACCGGGCCAACACCCGCCCCTCCATCCCCGGCGCACCCTCCGCCTCGCGCAACCCACCCAGCACCCGCGCCACCGCATCGTCCCGCCCATCTGTCATCGCCGCACCCCCAGCCGCTCCTTCAACCGCGCCCGCGCCCGAAACAGCAGCGCCCGCACCGCACTCTCACTCCGCCCCACCACCTCCGCCATCTCGGCCGCAGACATCTCCTCCGTCGCCGCCAGCGCCAGCACCTCGCGTTCCGCCCGCGGCAGCCGTTCCATCTCCCGCAGCACCCGCGCAAATTCCTCTGCCTGCGCCATCGCCGCATCCGCCGACACGTCCCGCGCAGCCAAACTCTCCGCAAACACCCGATCCATCTGCTCCGGCCGCAGCTTCCGCCGCCGATCCAGCGCCAGCCGCCACGCAATCCGCACCAGCCACACCCGCATTTCCCGCACCTCGCCCAGCGCCCCACGGTGCCGCACCACCCGCAAAAACGCCTCCTGCACCACGTCTTCCGCCTCCGCCCGGCTGCGCAACACCGCATGCGCTACCCGAAACATCACCCCCGCATACGTCTCCACCAGCGCCGCAACCGCATGATCCGACGAGGCACCGGCAACCCGCTCCACCGGCAACGCCCCGCCCTCCTCCGTCAACCCCTCGTCCCCCCGGCCCCAGACCACAGCGTCCATAAACCCTTCTATTGCCACAGACGCCCCGGCCCACCAACCGCTCGGGAAAAACCGCAACCCAAAAAGAAAAGCGGACATGCCCTCAAGGCACATCCGCTAAACATCTGCTCTTGCTGCCGTCAGCTTCGTAAAAGCGAACGCGCTAACGTGCAAGCAATCTCGCTGCTCTCCTACTGATTGAAATTCGGCTCATGCTCATCCTCCACCCCATACCGCCGCAACAAATTCGGCAGATTCTGGCTGAACGCCGACCGCGGCATCACCGTATGGCACCCCGCCTCCACCGCCTTCTGCTTCAAATCCCCCTGCAGATGCGACAGAAATCCTAGGATCGACGTACCTTTTTTGAGCTTCGCCTTCAACTTCGGAATCAGCGTCAGCGGCTTCGCATTCACATTGTTCAAATCGAACACGATCAGCGACGGATGCTCATGGTCGTGCAACTCCGACAGGTGAGCGACCACATCCTTCTCCGGCTTCATGAACGCAACCTTTACGCCCTGCTGCTTCGCCGCTTCCTGAATCTTCGCGGTAAAAAACAGGTCCTCAATAAAGAAGTAGATGTGCGTCGGCGCATCCTCCGGAATGACCACCGGCCGGTTGTGGTGCATCAGCTCCGGCGGCAACCGGTCTTCATTCATGTGTCGATGCCCATTGTTCCGGTGCCGCGACGCGCCGTTCATCTGGATCGTCGACGCCGGCACATCCGCAAAGTTCCCATTCGCCTCGCGATAGCTGTGGTCCATCGGCCCCACAAACGTCCGCGGTCCCCGGTTCTGCCCGCCGCTAAAGCCGCCGCCACCGCCCTGCTGCTGCTTGCGGTTGCGCCGCTGGCCCATGCCGCTGGTGCTGCCTTGCAGGCTGTTGCCCGGCTCCGGCCGCGGCGGACGCGGAGCGTTATTCATCGGCATGCCGCCACTCTCACCCTCGCCCGCACGCCGAAACTTCTTTTTCTTGTTGCGCCGCGAGTTCTGCCCACCACCCTGGTTATTCTGGCCGAAACCACCGCTACCATTGCTTGAACCGCTCTGAAAGCCCTGCCCGACCACGCCGCCGTTCCCGGACCCACTCTGGAAGCCCTGCCCCACGACGGAACCATTCGACGATCCGCTCTGGAAGCCTTGCCCGACCACGCCGACATTGCCGGAACCGCCCTGGAACCCTTGCCCGATCACGCCACCGCTCGCAGAACCGCCCTGGAAACCCTGTCCCACGACACCCGCCGGCGATCCGCCATTGGACCCGCTACCGTTCGCAGAGTGGCTCGGCCGAGACTCGCGCATGCCCGATTCGCCCGCAGCCGCATGGAGCGCCCCAACACTGCTGCCGTCCTGCACCGCGACCGCACCGGCAGCATTTGCCGCCGCACGGTTCTTCCGCTTGCGCCGACGCCGACGGCTCTTGCTCATGCTTGACGAGCTGCCTGCACCCTCTCCGGAACCATCCGCAGACTCTCCACCAGCATCCCGCGAACCACTATCCCGCGGATTGCCCTCCTGCGCACCACCGTTTCGCTGACTGTTGTCGCGCGAACCGGCCTCACTCCGTGCACCGGCATCCCGTCCGCCGCCCTCCACCACCGGGGCATCCTGCCCCGCCTGCGGCCGAGGACGGTATTCCACCATCCCTTCGCTGCTCACGCTTGCCGGCCCGGTCTCCCGCGCCTCGCCGCCTGCCTGCGCACGACCGTGCTGCCGGCCTTCGCGCGGCGCCCTGCCCTCCACAACGCGACCAGCGTCTCCACCATCGCTGCTTTCGCGCACCGAGGTGTGTTCAACCGCAGACATGTGTTCAACCGCAGACATGTGTTCTCGCGCAGACGTGTGTTCGCGTGCAGAGGTATTTTCCCGCGCACTACCGCCTTCCGCCCGGGCCGCGCCGCTGTCTAACGGTGCCGTTCTTCCGCCATCGCGCTGGCTGTTCGCCGCCGCACGCGGACGGTGTTCGCCCTCGCCGCGCCCGGAATCCTCGCGTCCAGCACCAACGCGCTCAGAGGCATCCTCACCACGCGACGTCGAGGCCGCATTCCGCTGCAAGGAAGGTTCACTCCGTTGCGGAGCAGACTCACTCCGAGGTGACACAGCTTCGCTTCGTTGGGGCGCAGCTTCGCTCCGCGGTGCCGCAGCCTCACTCCCTTGCGGCACAGCTTCGCTCCGCCCGCCGTCCTTGCCCGCCGCACCCTCAACCGGCCCGGCAACCGCAGTCTGCTTCGGCTTTCGAGGTGCTCGCGGCGTCTTTACCCGCTCCGTCGTCGCCTCCGTCGCAGCACTGCCGCTTGCTGCTCCGCTTGCACTTCCAGCATCGGCTTCGCCCGCACTCACTACGGCGGCTGCCTTCGGCTTTGCTTGTCTCTTGGCGCGCGGCGGGGTTGCGGCCGCCTCAAACAACAGGTTCTGCTCTTCGCTCATGCTCTTCTTTCTTCATCTCTTGCCCACGGCCTGCCCAATCGGGGGCAGCGCTCATCACAGCCGGCTTGCCGCCACAACAGTTTGCCGCCTGCCTTTGGAAAGAGGTGTTCCGCTTCAAATGGTGCGTCTTCCTTGCTGCATCCGGCACTCATGCTGCAGCCGGTATCTTCACTACCAGGCGTTTTCACTGCATCTAGCGTCGCGGCCCAGCCGCCGTGTTCTGCTCATCCGCCACAAGCGATCTGCATCTGGACGCGCTTGACTCGCGCCCACAGCCTCTCGGGTAGATCTCATCCCACGATGCGTCTTACCGCGTCTTGCCGAACCCGCCTTGCGTTTGCTGACAACCTCTTCGAAACTGTCTATCCAGCGTGGTGCGTTCAGGGCCGATCGCCAGTGGCAGGCGCTCATGCCTTGCAATCAAGCTGCAGCGCGAGCGATCACCCGATCCGTGCCGGGCTGTGCTCAGCGTCGCCGATTCAAGCTGTTCCATCGTATGTCAAACCATTCACTTTGGCAAACGCACCGCCCCACGTACCCAGAGCGTTCGCAAGTCACGCCATCTACTGCAAGGCCGATCTCCCACGCCACCGGCCACCCGGAAAGCTAAACCCCCGACATACCACCGCAACCACCCGGTAACGGCAAAACGCCACCCTCGTCAGGGTGGCGTTTGCACAAGGGCCAGTCACGGCCTCCAAAATGGGCTTGCAATTCAGGAGGCGGTCGCGGCCTCATTGGGTCCGGGCTCTGCCTCTTACTCTGAATCCTGTCGTGCTACATCCAACGTCCGTCGTTCCGTTCCATGCCACAGCCAGCTACGACATGCATTGGTACTGCGGGTGTCCCGCACCACCTATCCGCACGCACTTCCCGCAAACCTCTACTGCATCTCGCGTGCCAAACGCAAAACCCGCCATTTCACCCAGATTTCACACGCCGCAAGACGCCATCTCCAGATTTCCGCACGCTCGACCCCCTCCCAGCTATGAAATCCCATAGCCCTCTTCAATCTGAGCGATACTAAAGAGGCAATGCTCATCACCCCCGCAGACCTCATCCCCGACCCGCTCGCGCTCGACGAAACCATCCCCGCCGGCGCCATCGACTACGCCCCGGACGTCCGCCAGACCGGCCCCCTCCACCTCACCGGCACCGCCGACCGCATCGAAGAGCATCGCGGCCCCAAGGACTTTGTCGACGACATCCGCCTCCGCGCCCACGTCACCGCCGACCTCGAACTCCTCTGCGCCCGCTGCCTCACCCCCATCCCCCACCGCGCCGACGAGACCTTCGACCTCCTCTTCCGCCCCTCCGGTGTCGATGCCGAGTCCGGCGAACGCGCCATCAGTGAAGCCGAGACCGAAATCGGGTATTATGAATCGAACGGTCTTCGCCTCGAAGATGTCGTGCGCGAGCAGGTGCTCCTCTCCCTGCCCGATCGCTCGCTCTGCCGGCAGGACTGCAAGGGACTCTGCCCCCACTGCGGCGAGAACCGGAACGAGACCAACTGCACCTGCGCGTCCACCTCTTCGGACCCACGCTGGGCCGCTCTCTCCGGCATTCTCCCCAAAGGCTCGGCCCTGAACTAAAGATCACCACGCACCGACCGCGCAGGCACCTCCAGCGGTCGCGTTTGCGCGAAAGGGTACCACCATGCCGAATCCGAAGCGCCGCCACTCCAAGCAGCGCACCGCCAAGCGCCGCTCGCACGACTTCCTCACCCTGCCCAACTCCCAGGTCTGCCCCAACTGCCAGGAGCGCAAGCTCCCCCACCACGCCTGCCCCAAGTGCGGCGAGTACAAGGGCCGCGCCGTCACCCCGGCCAAGGCAGAAGTCTAAGCACCCCATGTCCGGACCCTTCGGACATGGGTTCCAAACTCACAGGACCCAAGCGCCAGGCACGATGACCCACGCAGCATGCTAATCGACATCGTCCTTGACGCCATGGGCTCCGACAAGGCGCCCGACCCGGAAATCCGCGGTGCCATCGCGGCCTGCCGCCAGTTCCCGGTGCGCATCCTCCTCGTCGGCCCGCAGGACCAGCTCCAGCCGGCACTCGACGCCCACCTCCAGGGCGAACGCCTTCCCATCTCCATCGTGCATGCCTCTGAAATTATCGGCATGCACGAAAAAGCCGCCGCCGCTGTCCGCTCCAAAAAAGACAGCACCATGCGCGTCGGCCTCAAGCTCGTGCGCGAAGGCAAGGCCCGCGGCTTCGTCACCGCCGGCAACACCGGCGCCGCCATGGCCACGGCAAAAATGGTCCTCGGCACCATCCCCGGCGTCGACCGCCCCGCCCTCGCCGCCATCCTTCCCTCGGCCGCCGGCACCCCCTGCACCCTCCTCGACGCCGGCGCCAACGTCGATTCCGAGCCGGACAACCTCGTCCAGTTCGCCATCATGGGTCAGATCTACGCGCGCAACGTCCTCGGCATCGCCAAGCCCCGCGTCGGCCTTCTCTCCATCGGTGAAGAAGACGGCAAGGGCAACGCCCTCACCCGCGAAACCCTCCCGCTCCTCCGCGCCCTCCACGGCGACCACCTCTACCACTTCCTCGGCAACGTCGAGGGCCGCGACCTTACCAACGGCGCGGCAGACGTCGTCGTCTGCGATGGCTTCGTCGGCAATGTCGCCCTCAAGGCCATCGAGGGCCTCGGCCGCCTCGTCTCCGACTCCCTCCGCCAGACCCTCAAGTCCACCATCACCTCGCAGGTCGGCGCCCTCCTCAGCCGCAAGGCCTTCCTCAACTTCAAAAAACGCCTCGACTACTCCGAATACGGCGGCGCCCCCCTCCTCGGCGTCCGCGGCGCCGTCATCATCGGCCACGGCTCCTCCAACGAGAACGCCATCTACAACGCCATCCGCGTCGCCACCCAGTTCGCCGAAGCCGACGTCTCCCGCCACATCGAGTCCGCCCTCGCCCGCATCACCCCACCCCCAGCCTCCTAGCTCCAGGCGCCGAACAGCCAGCGATGGCCTCGGGGAGCAACTCTCCCGAAAGCGTCCTCGCCATCCCTTTGTCATCTCCGTGGCGCCGCGGAGGGGATCTGCTTTCCAGCCGTCTCGTTCGCCGGCCGCGGTCACCCCAGGCGTCGCAAGCCTCAGACTGCCCTCGAATCGCCCGCGCGCTCGACGAAATCACCAGGTCCTGAACTACCCCGCCTCAAGCCCCTCCCCCCCCTTTCCACAATTTTGAAGATTCATCCCCAAACCTATGAATTTTCATCAAATCCCGCACGCCCGAACACATTCCGCCTGTAAACCGCGCGGGACCGGCTTTGGCCCACGGATTGCACTAACCCCGGCAACGACAGAAGACACTGCATCCTGCATCCCTTTCGGGTTAGGACACGATGCAAAAATCCTGTGCCTGGCCCCCACTCTCGCCGGCATCATTGCTCATACGGTTCAGCGCCTCTTTCCAAGGACTCCTCCATTGATCAAGAAGAATCTCTACGGTTTGGCCCTCGCCGCGGTCACCCTCTCCGCGCCCGCCATCCTCGCCCCCAGCATCATGTACGCCCAGGTCACCAGCGGTAACCTCGTCGGCGTCGTTCGTGATGCATCAGGTGCCTCTGTGCCCAACGCCTCCGTGGTCGTGCGCAATGTCGCCACCAATGTTGCGTCCACCATCTCCACCAACGGCCAGGGTGAATACCGTATCAACAATCTCCTGCCGGGTACCTACGCGGTTGAGGTCACGGCAAACGGATTCGCCACCACCACCGTCACCAACGTCACGGTTCAGCTGAACTCCACGGCAACTTCCGACGTGAAGCTCGCCATCGGAGCCGCTGGTACTACTGTCGAGGTCTCCTCCTCCGATGCCGGTCTTGTCCTTGACACCACCACCCAGAACCTGACGCAGACCTTTGAAATGCAGGAGATCGCGAACCTCCCGGTCGCGTCTACAGGGTCTGGCGTTCTGAACCTCTCGCTGCTTGCCCCCGGCGTTGGATCCACCGGCGGCATCGGCATCGGTGCCGGGCCGTCCATCGCCGGCCAACGCCCGCGCAACAACAATTTCACCATCGAGGGTATCGACAACAACGATAAGGCGATCGCTGGCCCGCTCGTAAACGTCCCAAACGACGCCGTGGGCGAGTTCACCCTGATCACCACTCAGTTTTCCCCTGAATTTGGCCACAGCTCCGGCGGCCAGTTCAATACCAACATCATCAGTGGTACGAACGCCTTCCACGGTACCGTCTACGAATACTTTAAAAATAAGAATCTGGACGCGGCGCAGGTGACTGGCGGCACCAAGTTCCCCAACAACCGCTACGATGACAACCGTTATGGTGGTTTCCTTGGCGGGCCCATCAAAAAGAACAGGCTGTTCTTTTTCGGTGGCTACGAGCATCACACGACGGGCATCGGAACGCAGATCAATCAGTGTGTGCCCAATGCCGCTGGTCGCGCGGTCATCGCCTCCAAGCAGAATGCCGCGGGCTACTCTAGCAATAACGTGCAGCAGTATCTCCGCTATGTCCCGAACGCCACCTCAAATGACAACACCACCTGTGGCCAGACCTCACTCGACCTCTATAGTGGCCCAAACGACGGCAGCGGGGATCATACCGGCGCCCTGCAGGGCACGGTCGCTCTCGGTAGCTATCAAGTGAGCGCGTCCAACTTTACCAATCAGGACGCCCTCGTCACCGGCATGGATTACACCCTGTCTCCCAGAGACTCGTTCCGCGGTCGGTACGTCTACAACAAGATCGGCACGCAAGACACAGCCGCCAATCTGCCAGAGTTCTGGGTCGTCCGGCCTATCAAGTTTCACCTCTTTGCCCTGTCGGAGTACCACAGCTTCACTTCCAACCTCACCAACGAGGTTCGTATCGGCTTCAATCGTCATGAAGACAATATCGTGTCCGGCAATTTCAGCTACCCCGGTCTTGATAGCTTTCCCAATCTCACCTTTCTCGAGCAGGGGTCCATTAATGTTGGACCCGACGGCAACGCCCCGCAGTTTACGGTGCAGAATCTCTACCAATTGACGGATGACGTTAGCTACGTAAAGGGTCGTCATACCATCAAGATCGGCTTCGACGGGCGGAAGTACATCTCTCCCCAGGGCTTCACCCAACGCGCGCGTGGTGACTACCAATGGGATTTCGCATCCGACTTCCTGCATGATTACGCTCCCGACGCGGACGCCGCTACAGGTGAACGCTCCTCTGGAAACCATACCTACTATGGCGACCAGACTGCGCTCTATGGCTACATCAACGACACCTACAAGCTTCTGCCTACGCTGACTGTCAACGCGGGTGCCCGGTACGAATTCACCTCCGTTCCTGTCGGCGAACGAGCGCAGAATCTAAATGCCGTGGCCAATGTTCCTGGCCTCATTACATTCGGCGTTCCCCAGCCCAGCTATAAAGGGATTGCGCCCCGTGTCGGGTTCGTATTCGCTCCCGACAGCAAAACCTCCATTCGTGCCGGCTTCGGACTCGCCTATGATGTGCTCGTTGATAACTATGGCACCCTGTCCTTCCCGCCGCAGTTATCAACCACCCAGGACGTTGGCTTCGGCACCGCCCCAAATTACTCCACGCCGAACTTTCTTGCGAACGGCGGTCTTAAAGCGGCTAACGGATCTAGCGTTGCTGTACTTTCCCGTGCCGACGCCATCGCCGCAACTTCAGCGTACGTTCCCAACCAGACCCTTCCATACTCCGAAAACTATACCCTCACGATTCAGCGTGAAGTCGCAAAGGGCCTGCAGGCAGAGATCGGCTATATTGGCACCCGGGGCGTTCAGCTTCCTACCCAGAACCGCATCAACGTCCAGCCCAAAACGACGGCAGCAAACTATCTGCCTACACTGGTCAACGGCCTCGCGATCAATGGTCAGGGTACTAGCGCCACCACTCTTGCCGCGATCAACGCCAACTCAAGCATTATCCCCGCGTATGCCGCAGCAGGGTTCACAAATAACGTGGTGGCTTTTGGCCCCTACTCTTCCTCCAACTACAACGGGCTCATCCTCGGCCTTCAGGGCAGGGTCCACGGTGTTCAGACCAATGTCGCTTACACCTGGTCCAAGGCGCTCGATAACGCCACTGCTGAAGTTTTTTCGACCACGCTCACACCGCGCCGTGCGCAGAACCCTCGCGATCTCACGTCGGAGTACAGCAAGTCGGCGCTTGACCACACCCATCGCCTTACCCTCGAAGCCGATTACCTGTTTCAACCATTTAGTCAGGGTGCGAACTGGGCCGTCCGTAATGTCGTAGGAAACTGGAATATCTCGCCGATATTCACCTACGAGTCGCCCGAGTACGCCACCGTCCTCGGCGGCAGCAACGGTCTCATTACCGGTGATGGTGCCTATGTCGGTCGTACCATCATCAATCCTCGCGGCACCCCAGGCACTGGCTCTGCTGTTACCGCCATTAAGAATGCTGCTGGGGATACGGTTGCCTACACCGCAATCAATCCCAACGCTTATTACATTCAGGCTGCTCCAGGTGCCATGCCCAATGCCAGCCGCAACACACTGGCAGGTCGGCCCATCGACAACCTTGACGCTTCAGCCTACAAGCGCCTCACCTTCCACGACCACTACACCTTTGAGCTTGGTATACAGGCCTTCAATGTTCTCAATCACGCCCAGTACGTTCCGGGTTCGGTGAATGATGTCGCTGCGGTCTCCTACGTTGGTCTGAACTACACCACGGTCAGCTCGTCGACCTTCAATCACCCGGAACAGATCTTCAGCAACAATGCCCGTGTGCTGCAGCTCTCAGGCAAGATCCACTTCTAAAAACCCTCAGCACGGCAGAAAAGGCGAGCCGGATGGCTCGCCTTTTCTGCTGCTTGGAAACTCTTGTCAAGCCCCCAAGCCATCTAACTCACTCATTACACAGAATTTATAGTTGCCACACGATATATCTCCAACTCTCTACAATAGAAGCAGGAGACAAACAGCAGGCCCACGCAGACCAACCCGCCAGCCATGCGAACGGGCGCACTCAGCAGCAGTAACTTCCACCGAATGAGAAATTTAGCCATAAACCCCAACGAATGAGGACTCTACAGCCACGCCCTAAAGGAATGAGGAATTTAGCGCAAAAGGGGAGGGGGGTACCCCTACCGCAACCCCACCGCCGCCTTCACCTTGCCCCAGACCCAGGTTGGAACTGTCGATCGCACCATGTGACTGCGCAACTGCTCATACGTCGAAGCGCCCATGCTGTAACCGATGATCAACCGCAACAGTTCCGGATCGCGCGAAGCATTTCGCACCAGAGAATCCATTCGCCCCGAACCGTTGAACAACCGCTCCTGAATCTCCACCGAATGCTGCAGATCGCTCCCGATCTCAGCCTTCCAGGCCTTCTCGTAGCCTGAAAGTGACCGAGCATCGTACTTGCCTGACCGAATCGCCTCCAGCGCAGCATCCGCAGCCAGCGATCCGGAAACCATCGCATAGAAAATGCCCTCCGCCGTGAATGCATTCACGAACCCACCAGCATCGCCCGCAAGCATCACGCGATCCGTGACGGTTCGCTGCAACGGTCCGCTGACGGGAATCGGAAACGCCTTGTAGCAATCGCGATTCGTCTCGCCCGTCACATCACCCTTCGCCTTGAGCGTGTCAACCCACTCTGCGTGATGCTCCTTGCCCTTGCCGCGCAGCGCGGTCAGATACCAGTCCAGCTTGCACCCGAAGCCCAGGTTCAGGTGATCCGTCTTGGGGAAGATGTAGCCATAGCCAAACGTTTGCGTCAGCGTCAGGAACAGGTAGATCGCCTCGCGATCCGCTACCTGCAGCCGGTCATACGTCGTCTCTTCCATCATGTCGACGGCATATTCCTTGTGCGCTGCCTCGCTCCGCAGCCCGGTATGACGCGCGATAACGGAATTGGCCGAATCCGCACCGATCACCAGTGGCGCGCGCAGCACCTCGCCGGTCGTCGTCTCCAGCTCCACATGCGTCGGTGAGACAGTACACTTGCGCACCATCACGCCCGTCCGCACGGTCGCAACCTGCTCCGCACGCCGGAACAGCGCCGCGTCGAACTCCCATCGCCGGATCAGGTACAGGATCGGCTCGCCCTGCTGGTACGTCACGCGCGTCCCATCCGGCGACTCCAGGTGCACGCGCGAGACCGGATTCACCGGCACTTCGCCCGCCTGCAGGAACTTCCGCACGTACGGAAACCGATCGAGCAGCCGCGCACTCAGTCCGCCGCCGCACGGCTTCTCCCGGGGAAACGCCGCCGCCTTGTCCAGCACCAGCACCCGTGCCCCAGCCGACCCTAACCGATACGCCGCTGTTGCCCCCGCAGGACCGGCACCCACCACAATCACATCAAACTCGTCAGCCATCCTGACCATTCTTTCACCTGTGGGACAAAGGTGGGAGTGCCAGCACATTTGTCCAATGGCGTGCTGCAGAGATCGACGCCGAACCTGGATACATGCCGCGCAACATGCTATTTGCCTCGGAAGCGTAGAAACTGATTCGAGGCTGTTCGTGACGCTGTCGCGCAAACTGCCGGACATCGGCTGTCCGAGAGCTGCCTACCGGCTGGGTTGCGGCTTACTGCCCCTATGCGAGACGCGGTCACTTCCGCGGGTTCCGCTACAGTCTTAATTATGAGAGTTTGCCTGTTTGCCCTGCCTGTTCTGCTGTCGTGTGGCCTGTCTTTTTCCGCGGCGTGTCAGCAGCTGACGCCAACGGAGCGCGCCAAGCTCGACACTGCCATTCAGCAAGTGGTGACGACAACTAAGGTGCCGAGCGCGTCCATCGGCGTGTCGCGCGGCGGCGAGGTGGTATACGCGCAGGCGTTTGGCGATGCGGTGTTGCCGCGGAACGTGGGCAAGGCGGAGACGGTTGAGGGGAAGCTCGGGATCTCGGCGATGACGATGAAAGCTGTGCCGGCGGACGCGGCGATGGCGTACCCGGTGGGATCCATTTCAAAGCAGTTCACCGCGACGTGCATTCTGCTGCTGCAGGAGCGTGGTGAGCTACGGCTGGATGACCCGGTCGCGCGCTGGTTTCCGAACTTCACGCGCGCCAAAGACATCACGATCCGCAATCTGCTGACGCACACAAGCGGCTACAGCGATTACGCACCACAGGACTACACGATTCCCGCATGGACTCGGCCGGTGACTCCGCTGGACTTGGTGACGACCTGGGCGACCAAGCCGCTCGATTTTGAGCCGGGCACGCGCTGGCAGTACAGCAATACCAACTTCGAGCTGGCGGCGCTCATTGTGGAGCGCGCGAGTGGGCAGCGCTTCCACGACTTTCTTTGGCAGAATGTCATCACTCCGCTAGAACTGGAAGGTGTGATCGACCTAGACGTGGATCGCGACCGGCTCCAGGTGCACGGGTATGAGCAGCACGCGCTTGGACCGATGCGGCCGGCGATCTTAGAGGCGCCGGGCTGGTACTTTGGCGATGCCCAGCTTGCAATGCCGGTTTCAACGCTGCTGGCATGGGATGAGAGTATCGTGCACCGCACGCTGCTGCAGCCGGCGAGCTACGACGCGATGGAAGCGGAGTTCAAACTGAAGGACGGCACTGGTTCCGGGTATGGGCTGGGTGTGTTTGTGCAGACCTTCGCCGGGGGTAAGGTGGTGCTGCACCACTCCGGTGAGGTGGGCGGCTTTGTCTCCAATAACGTTGTCTCATTGAGCGACGACGTCTGCTACGCCGCGCTGACGAATGAGGAGGCCGGGGTCGCAGGCCTGCTGACGCGCGCGATGAAACCGATTCTGTTGCCATGGACCGTGTCGGAGAAGAAACCGCTACTCACGGTCCAGCAAGTCAAAGCGACGGGAAACCCTTCCGCAGAGACGCTGCGTGCTCAAGCGCAGGCGACCGCGATGCTGACCGCCCTGCAGCACGGCAAGCTGGACACGGCGCAGCTCACGGCCGATGCCACCTTTTATTTCACGCCGGAAACGATCGAGGATTACACCACGAGTCTGGCGCCTATGGGCAAAGTGCGCATGGTGCGACAGACTGCGGAGCAGCTCCGTGGCGGGATGACATTCCGCCAGTTCGACGTGGAGTTTGCCTCGCGCATCTTGTCGCTCAGCACCTACAGCACGCCGGAGGGCAAGCTGGAGCAGTTCATTATCGGGCCGGGTGAGTAGGATCCGCTCTGGCTAATGTTGTTGCACGCCGATGCATTCCCACCAACAATGCCGAGGGACGTGTTGCGGCAAAAGCGCATCTATCTGAGTCGAACGATTCAGGAGAAACACCTTATGCGCCGCCTGCTTTCCTTTTCACTTGTCGCTGTAACGCTTGCTCTGCCGCTGGCGGGCTGCCATGCCAACGCCGCGACCCCGGCGCGTCGTTTTCCTGTGGCGCAGCAGGATAGTCGGCTGGCGCAGGGGCCACTACAGACGGCGGTGTTTGCCGGTGGGTGCTTCTGGGGCACGCAGTCCGTTTTTGAGCGGGTGAAGGGCGTGCGCAAAACCGTGGTCGGCTATGCAGGCGGTTCTGCCGCGACTGCGACGTACGACCAAGTCACGACGGAGACCACGGGCCATGCGGAATCGGTGGAGGTGACGTACGACCCATCTGTCATCACGTACGGTGGGCTGCTTCGTATCTTCTTTTCCGTGGCGCATGACCCCACGCAGTTAAACAGGCAGGGACCGGACGAGGGTACATCGTACCGCTCGGCCATCTTCTTCAGCACGCCGCAACAGGAGAAGCTGGCGCGCAGTTACGTCCAACAACTGAATGCAGCGCACTTGTTTGCCAAGCCGATTGTGACGGAAATTGTGCCGCTGAAGGGCTTTTATCGCGGGGAAGACTATCACCAGGATTACGCGCTGCACAATCCGAACAGCAGTTACATCCAGGTGTGTGACGTGCCGAAAATTGCGGCACTGAAGGCCACGTATCCAGAGCTATTCGTGGAGTACAAGGGCGAGTAGGAGGACGCGAGACAGCTCTGTGCCTATGGGAGTAGGATGTCGCCGCTGCACACTACCGTTCCCCGGCGCGGTGAGTGTGCGATCGACTCTGAAGAGGTTTATCCATGGCAACTACTCCCACACTCAATCCTGCAACCGGCGCACATCCGCTTGACCTGCGCAAGCAGTACGGCAACTACATCGGCGGGCGGTGGGTTGCGCCGCTTGCCGGGCGATATTTCGACAACATCACGCCGGTGACGGGCAAGGTGCTGTGCCAGATTGCACGGTCTGACGCGGCCGACGTGGAGCGCGCGCTGGACGCCGCCCACGCCGCGCGTGCCGCCTGGGGGCGGACCAGCACCACCGAGCGCGGCCGCATGCTGGAGCGCATCGCCCAGCGCATTGAAGACAACATGGAGCTGCTGGCGACCGTAGAAACATGGGACAACGGCAAGCCAATTCGCGAGACGATGGCAGCGGACATGCCGCTGGCTGCGGATCACTTTCGCTACTTTGGCGGGGTGATTCGGGCGCAGGAAGGTGGCATCAGCGAGATCGATGCGACCACCGTGGCGTACCACTACCATGAGCCGCTGGGCGTAGTCGGGCAGATTATTCCGTGGAACTTTCCGATCCTGATGGCGACGTGGAAGATTGCGCCAGCGCTGGCCGCGGGTAACTGCATCGTGCTAAAGCCGGCGGAGCAGACACCGCTGTCGATCCTGGTGCTGATGGGGTTGATCGAAGATATTCTGCCGCCCGGCGTGCTAAACATCGTGAACGGCTTTGGGCTGGAGGCGGGTAAGCCGCTGGCGAGCAGTCCACGTATCAAAAAGATTGCGTTCACGGGTGAGACGACGACGGGCCGTCTAATTATGCAGTATGCGTCGCAGAACCTGATCCCGGTGACGCTGGAGCTCGGTGGTAAGAGCCCCAATATCTTTTTCGAAGATGTGATGCGCGAGGATGACGCGTTCTTCGATAAGGCGCTGGAGGGTTTTGCGATGTTTGCGCTGAACCAGGGGGAGGTGTGTACGTGTCCGTCGCGCGCGCTGGTGCAGGAGAGTATCTACGACCGGTTTATGGAGAAGGCGGTTGCGCGCGTGAAGGCGATCAGGCAGGGAAGCCCGCTGGATAAGTCGACGATGATTGGCGCGCAGGCGAGTGGGGAGCAGCTGGAGAAAATTCTGAGTTACTTTGACATCGGCAAACAGGAAGGCGCAAAGGTACTGACCGGGGGCAAGCGCGCGCAGATGAGTTCCGAACTGGAGGGCGGATTTTACATTGAGCCGACGATCCTGGAAGGGCATAACAAGATGCGTGTCTTTCAGGAAGAAATCTTCGGGCCGGTGGTATCTGTTACGACCTTTAAGGACGAAGCGCAGGCAATGGAGATTGCCAACGATACGCTGTACGGCTTGGGTGCAGGAGTGTGGACGCGTGAGATGAACCGTGCGTTTACCTTTGGCCGCGGCATCGAGGCGGGACGCGTCTGGACGAACTGTTATCACCTATACCCGGCACATGCGGCGTTTGGTGGGTATAAGTCGTCGGGCATCGGTCGGGAAAATCATAAGATGATGCTGGATCATTATCAGCAGACGAAGAATGTGCTGGTAAGTTACAGCCCGAATAAGCTTGGGTTCTTTTAGCTTCTACTTTTAGAGGGAGATTCCTTATGGTTGGACTTTTCCGGGGTACCCCAACTCAGGCCGTGCACATGCTTTTGCCTGGGTTGGGGCGCTTGCGATATTGCCGGTGATCTATCGCACAGCGGCAGCCGCAATGTTGGCCAGCCCATCGTTCCGGCTGCCAATACTTTGCGGTCTCATCATTGCCACTGCCATCATTCTGCGCCAGGTGCCCACGCAGGCACGGCCCGCATGGTTGTCGCTGCCGATTTGCGTTGTGCTGGGTGCATTGTTCACTTCAATCAGCGTGTCCCTTACGATGCTGTGTGCCGGCATCTTTGCGTGAACGATCTCTTACTTCCCGCACAGGTTCGTCGAACGGATGCTGCCACTGCTTTGATGGATAAGCTGGAGGCGCAGCATGGGCCGTTGCTCTTTCACCAGAGCGGCGGGTGCTGCGATGGGTCGTCGCCCATGTGCTTTCCGCGCGGGGAGTTCTTGACGGGCGATCAGGATGTGCTGCTTGGTACGCTTGGTGACACGCCGTTCTACATTAGCCGACCGCAGTTTGAGTACTGGAAGCACACGCAGTTGACGCTGGATGTGGTGCCGGGGCGGGGTGGTATGTTTTCGCTGGAGAATGCAGAAGGCCTGCGGTTCCTGATTCGCTCGCGTGTATTTAGCGAAGGCGAGATCGTCCTTTTGCAAGCGGCCGGACGCATCTAGGTTCTTGCTGCCGATGCGTTCACTGCGGAAGCATTCGGTGTGTTTTGACCGAGACATCAAAGTGAGCAGACAACGAATTACGGTGTCGTAATCTGACGCTTTTAGGAGTGGGACAAAAGTAGTTCAGAAGGTCTACATTCTTTCTTGCGTCGGCACTGCCGACCAGAAAAGAGATCTACCCATGGCACAGGAAGCGCACAAGAAGGCAGCGGCACACCACGAAGAAGCAGCAAAGGCCCACAAGACCGCCGCCGAGCACCACGAGAAGGGCGATCACGAGACCGCCGATACGCATTCGAAGAAGGCCCACGAGAGCTCTGCCAAGGCGCATGAGCACTCGACCGAAGCGCACACCAAGTCGACGGCTGCGAAAAAGAAGTAGTTCTTTTCTTCGCGCAAAGTAAAAGCCGCCTCTGCAGGGCGGCTTTTCCTTGGTTATTTATCCATCTACTTATGATCTTCCAGCGAGGGTACGCAGTACATACTGCAGGATGCCGCCGTGCTGGTAGTACAGGATTTCCTGTGGCGTGTCGATACGCACGGTTGCAGGAATGCTGATGACCTTGCCATCGGCACATGTTGCCTGGACGGTGATCTGCTTGCCGTTGGCGAAGCGGCTCTCAAGCATGGCTGCAAGGCCGGGGACAGAGTAGGTCTCTTCTCCGGTAAGTTCATAGGTTTTTACATTTTCGTCAGCCTGGAACTGCAACGGAAGAATACCCATGCCGACCAGGTTGGAGCGGTGGATGCGCTCGTAACTTTCCGCCAGGACGAAGCGAATGCCGAGCAGGCGTGGACCCTTTGCCGCCCAATCGCGCGACGACCCGGAACCGTATTCCTTCCCGGCGAGGATAGCGAGTGGCGTGCCGCGCTTGGCGTATTCGACGGAGGCATCGTAAATGCTCATGCCGTCGCCTTCCGGCAGCAGCCGGGTGACGCCACCTTCGGTGCCCGGGGCCAGCTTGTTCTTCAGCCGCACGTTCGCAAAGGTGCCGCGCACCATGACTTCGTGGTTGCCGCGGCGCGAACCATAGCTGTTGAAATCCGTCGCCTTGACGCCGTGCTCGGTAAGGTAGCGGCCCGCGGGGCCGTTCAGTTTGATGGAGCCTGCCGGAGAGATGTGGTCGGTGGTCACGGAATCGCCCAGGACTGCGAGGACGCGGGCGTCTTCAATGTCAGCGACGGGCGCGGGCGTGGCAGGCATGCCGTCAAAGTAAGGTGCCTTGCGGATGTAGGTGGAATCCGGCTCCCAACCGTAGGTGTCGCCGAGCGGGAACTTGAGGTTGCGCCAGTTGATGTCGCCGTCCGAGACGGTGCTGTACTGCTTGCGAAACATCTCTGCGTCAATGGAGTCGTGCACGGCGGCAGAGACCTCCTGCTGGGTGGGCCAGAGATCACGCAGGAAGACCGCGTGATTCTGCGCGTCGAAGCCGAGGGGCTGCGTGTCGAAGTCGAAGTCGATGGTGCCGGCAAGGGCGTAGGCCACGACGAGCGGCGGACTCATCAGGTAATTCGCGCGCACGTCGGAGTTGATGCGGCCTTCGAAGTTACGATTTCCGCTGAGCACACTGACGGCGACCAAGCCGTGGTCTTCTATGGCTTTGGAGACATCCGTCGGGAGTGCTCCGGAGTTCCCGATGCAGGTCGTGCAGCCGTAACCCACAGTCTGAAAGCCGAGGGCGTCGAGGTAGGTGCTGAGACCGGCCTTGTTGTAGTAATCGGTGACGACACGGGAGCCGGGAGCGAGCGATGTCTTGACCCAAGGCGGAGTTTTGAGGCCGCGTTCGACGGCTTTCTTCGCGAGCAGGCCGGCAGCCAGCATCACGAACGGGTTCGACGTGTTGGTGCACGAAGTGATGGCGGCGATCACGATGCTGCCGTGATGCAGATAGGGATCGGGGTCGATGCCGGTGCGAGCTTTTACGCTGGGAATCGGCTCGGTGGGCATGCCCGGCTCATCCATGACAGCGAGTACGCCGTTCTTGCCGGGTTCCGGTGCGCCTTGTGTACTCTCGATGGTGCCGTCGGATGACATGTGGCCGCCCTCCCCGGACCAGCGCACGATCTGACGATCACCCTTGACGTTGTTGCCGTACAGCGATGGGAGCGCCGTGGTGAACGATTCCGACGCCTGGCTGAGGGCGATGCGATCTTGCGGGCGCTTGGGCCCGGCGATGCTCGGGACGACTGTTGCCAGGTCAAGTGCGAGCGTGCTGGTGTACTCGGCTTCCGGCGTGTCGGCGGTGTGGAACATGCCCTGGGCGCGGTAATAATCCTCGGTAAGTTGGACCAAGTCGTCGGGGCGTCCAGTGAGTCGAAGATACGCGAGGGTCTCGGCGTCTACAGGGAAGATGCCGCAGGTTGCGCCGTATTCCGGTGCCATGTTGGCGATGGTGGCGCGATCGGCGAGAGGTAACTCCGCGACGCCGCTACCGTAGAACTCCACGAATTTCCCGACGACGCCGTGCTTGCGCAGCATTTCGGTAACGGTAAGCACCAGGTCGGTGGCGGTTGCACCCTCACGCACCTTGCCGGTGAGCTTGAAGCCGACGACCTGCGGTACAAGCATGCTCACCGGTTGGCCGAGCATGGCGGCCTCGGCCTCAATGCCGCCGACACCCCAGCCGAGCACGCCCAGGCCGTTGACCATGGTGGTATGCGAGTCGGTGCCGACGAGCGTGTCGGGGTAGGCTACGGTTTCGCCATTCGCATTGAGCGTGAAGACGACGCGCGCAAGGTATTCCAGGTTGACCTGGTGGCAGATGCCCATGCCGGGCGGCACGGCGCTGAAGTTGCGGAAGGCCGTCTGGCCCCATTTGAGGAAGGCGTAGCGCTCGCGGTTGCGGGCGAACTCCAGCAGGGAGTTCATCTCGTAGGCATTCGCGACGCCGTACTCGTCGACCTGCACGCTGTGATCGATGACGAGTTCCGCCGGCTGCAGCGGATTGATCTTTTCGGGGTCGCCGCCCAGCACCTTCATCGCGTCGCGCATGGCGGCCAAGTCGACGATGGCGGGGACGCCAGTGAAGTCCTGCATAAGAACGCGCGCGGGCATGTAGGCAATCTCGCGGCTGGGCTCGGCCATGGGCTGCCAGCGAGCGAGGAACTGGATGTCGTCGGCGGTGACGGTGACGCCATCTTCGCGGCGGAGCAGGTTTTCCAGCAGGATGCGCAGGGAAAAGGGCAGGCGGCTGGTGTCGATGCCGCGTTCGGCCAGCGCGTCAAGACGGAAATAGGTGTAGGTCTTGCCGCCGGACTGCAGGGTGCGGCGCGCGTCGAAGGTGTTGGTTGCTGCCGCGGAGGGTTCGTTAGCTGCAGTAACAGAGCTGGTGTTGCTGATGGTCATGAGGAATCCTGATTCGTGCGAGAGCACGTGTGCTGGGCCACAAAGGCGCTGAGATCGGCTAGGGAGGGCGGCAGGTTATCGGGCGGACCTGCCGCGGTCGCGGCGGCCATGGTGGAAGCGCTTCAACCGTTGCGGGGAGCGGCTCATTGCCGTAGTTTAGCGCGTGCGAGGTGCACTTGTGGAGTGCATTGCAGATCAGCCCGTTGCGGTCGAGCGAACCAGCAGACGCGCCGGGTTGCCCGCCACAGTCGCGCCTGCGGGGATGTTGCGGGTCACGATGCTGCCTGCACCGACGATGGCACCGTCGCCCACACGCACGCCGGGCAGCAGGATGGCACCGCCGCCGATCCACACATCTGCGCCGATGGTGACAGGCTTGCCACCCTCCAGGCCCGCTGCACGCTGCGCCACGTCGCGGGGGTGGTCGGCGGTGTAGATCTGCACCGCCGGGCCGATCTGGGTGCGGTCGCCGATCGTGATGGGCAGCACATCGAGCAGAATGCAGTTGTAGTTGAGAAAGACACCGTCGCCCAGGCGAATGTTGGTGCCGTAATCGCAGAAGAAGGGTGGGCGCACGGCGGAGTTTGTGCCGCACGCAGCAAGTAGATTGTGCAGGAGAGAAGCCTGCAGGGACCGGTCGGCTGCCGTGTTGAAGCCGCGAAGCAGTGCCTCGCAGGCGGCGCGCTCGCGAAGGAGTTCGGGGTCACCGGCGTCATACCATTCGCCCTGAAGCATCTTTTCTTTTTCCGTCATGGCGTCTCCATGCTAAGCATCAACAACAACGCGCGATATTTCCAGTGCTTCCACGATGTCCCAGGTCTGCGACAAATTTTGCGTCCGGTGAAGGCTCAGTTGATCGGCGCTGGAAGCGAGAGTACACGGACGCGGCATCATACAGCGCGACAGGGGACATGGTGTCCCCAGGTAAACCGCACGCAGGAGAGACCATGCCGACCACAAAGTTTGCAACGACGATCAAGGCACTTGAAGATATCCAGAACCTGAAGCCAGAAGCTGCGATCAAGAATATCGACGGCTGGGAAAAGTTTCTCGAAGATCACGAAGTTGAGGGCGCGAAGAAGCTTGTGACGGACCTGAACAAGCTGAAGAAGCTGCTGGGCGAAGAGAAGTTGGATGGCGCTGCCATTAAGACCCTGATGGCCAAGCTGGGCAAGGAAACAACGGCACTTGCGGGCCATGCAAAGAGCGGCGAAGGCGAGCACATCAAGAAGCTGGGCGAAGCGCTCGGCAAGTCGCTGTAGTCTGGCGCCATTGCAGTAAAGAGAGCCGGCCTGCGGGTCGGCTTTTTGTTGTTCCCACGTCGCCATCGGACGGCAGGCACCACAACCTTTCGCCACGGGAGTGTGTTCTATTCTGCAGCACGCTTATGACACGAGAAGCCGGCTCGGCATCTCAGCGTTCGAGGATGGCGACATGAAGAGGGACAGCGAAGACGTGAAGCGGAAGAATCGCACAGATGCCGGGGTGCTCGGTCGCACGCTGGGGCTGGTTGCGGCTTTGAGCGTAACGACCATCGGCATGACCGGTTGTAGGTCCGATATGGCTGCCGTGCAGCAGGCGCCGATTGTGGACGGCAATGCCGCGACAGATCCCGCGAATGCGAACATGGCGACGCCGGTGAGCGGTGCAGCGGGCCAGCCCGCATACCAGGCGCAACAGCCGGCATTCGATGCTGCGCGTGCAGCTCGCAATGGGTATGCGCCGCGCACCCTTGTCGCCGGTCAGAGCTATAGCGCACAGCCCCAGGCATACGGCCAGGATTACTCGGCGCAGGACGGCCGGCAGACGCGCAGTGAAGCGTACAACTCCAACACGCAGCCTCCGCAGGCCTATGACGCGTCTCCCGCGGGTTCTTATGGCGCGGACGACGACCAGTTATATAGTGAACTGCTGGACACAAGTGTTCCCCTGGCGCAGCAGCCTCCGCCGCCCTTGCCGGTGTATGAGCAGCCGGTTGCACCCGGACCGGACTACCTGTGGACGCCGGGTTACTGGGATTACGCGAACGCCGGGTATTACTATGTGCCCGGGAACTGGGTTTCCGCGCCGTTTGTGGGTGCACTGTGGACGCCGGGCTGGTGGGGGTACACGGGTCGCGGGTATGGCTGGCATCGCGGGTACTGGGGCCGGCATGTGGGCTACTACGGTGGCGTCAATTACGGCTTTGGCTTCATCGGCATAGGTTATCAGGGCGGCTATTGGAACGATAATCATTTCCAGTACAACCGCGACTGCAACCATGTGGATCCGCGCTCGGTAGACAACTACGTGTACCAGCGCAATGTCACGGTGGCGAATCGTTCCTATATCAATACTTCGCGTGTGAGTTACAACGGCGGTCCCGGGGGGCTGCAGCGCCGACCGCTGCCGGCGGAGTTTGCCGCGCAGCGTGAAGCGCATATCGCCCCGTTACCGGCGCAGGTGGCGGAGCGGCAGGCCGCGTCGCAGAACCGGCAGCAGTTTTTTGCAGCGAACCAAGGCCGGCCGCAGCAGGTGTTTGCGGCGCATCCGGCCATCGAGCGCAATGTAAGGTTGCCGCGGGAGCTTGCGCAGGCGCAGCAATCGAACCGTGCCGGGGTCAATGGACAGGCAAACGGCTTTATGAATGGTCAACGCGGGAACTTAAATGAAACAGCGCGACCGCCGCAGGGGCCGCTGCAATCGCAACAGATTGCTAACCAGCAGCAGCAACAGCGGGCGCAGGAAAATGCGCAGCGGCTGCAACAAAATCAACAGAACCAGCGCCAGCAGCAGGTACAGGCGCGTTCGCAGCAGGATCAGCAACGGATGCAGTCTCGGCAGATGGAGCAAGGTCGCCAGCAACAGCTGCAACGCGCGCAGCAGGACCAGCGGCAGGCACAGCAGCAGGCCCGTGTGCAACAGGACCAGCAGCGGACGCAACAAGAAGTGCGACATCAGCAGGAGCAGAGGGGGCAACAACAGCAGGTGCGCGCGCAACAGGATCAGCAGCAGAACCAACACCAACAAGTCCGCCAGCAGCAGGATCAGCAACGGGTGCAACAGCAACAGGTGCAGCGGACGCAGCAGGAAGGTGCCCGGCAACAGCAGCAGCAATCCCGTGGACCGCAGCCTCAGCGTGCCGCGCCTCAGCCCGCCGCACCACAGGCGGAGCATGGCGGCGGTGGCCACGAGCATGGCCGTTGAACGCTTGCGACACAGAGGTAAAAAGGACGGGAAAGACAAGGAGGAGGCCATCACGGCCTCCTCGCTGATTTCAAACCGTTGGCGCGGATGCCGACTCTGCTACGTGCCCGGAGCGAACGTCTGCCACAGCAGCACGGCATTCAGGCCGACGATCAGCACGGTGACCGCCCAGCCGGCGATGGACGTGACGCGCCGATTGCGCAGCGTGCCCATGACGTGTTCGCGGCCGGTAAGAATCAGCAACGGTATCAGCGCAAAGGGAATGCCGAACGACAGCACTGCCTGCGACAACAGCAGGATTTTAACCGGCGAGAGCCCAAGGGCAATCACAACAATCGCGGGTACAACCGTGATGAGCCGGCGCAGGTAAATGGGGAAATGGATGTCGAGGAAGCCTTCAATGACTACCTGGCCCGCGAGCACGCCGACGGTCGATGATGACAGGCCGCTGCAGAGCAGAGCCACCGCAAACGCGAGTGCGGCAAAGCGGCCCAGTAGCGGTCCAAGCGTGGCATGCGCGTCCTCCAGAATGGTGTCCGGATTGAGCGAGGGGTTATGCAGAAATGCCGCCGCTGCCATCACGATCATGGCCGAGTTAATGAACCACGCACCATTCATCGCGACCAGGATGTCGATGAGCTCAAAGCGAAGGTACTTATGCTTAAACACCGTCAGGCGGTCCGCATCACCGCTCATGCCGCGCTGCACAAAGGTCGCCATGCGTGGCTGCATGAGCGCGCTGTGCAGGTAGATGACGTGCGGCATAACGGTTGCGCCCAGCATGGTGACGGCGAGATAGAGTGAGCTTCGATGCAGCTCCGGCACGAGCATGCCGTGCACGACTGACGGCCATGACGGATGCACCAGGAAGACCTCGACCGCGTAGCAGAGACCGATGATGGAGACGAATGCGATGATCACGCCTTCAAACTTCCGAAAGCCGCGCTGATGCAGTGCAAGCAGCGCAAAGACGAACACCGTGGTGAGCAGCGCCGCCAGCAGCAGCACCGCCGTGCGCGAAAAGCCGTGCGCCAACAGCGGCGGGCCGAACAGCAGGTACGCGCCCAGCGCAGCACCCAGGAACTCCGCCAGGTCGGTGGCGATGGCGCTGATTTCAGCCGCCACCCACAACATCATCACGATGGGTTTAGAAAAATGATCGCGGCAGCTTTGTGGCAGACTGCGGCCGGTGGCGATGCCCAACTTGGCCGAAAGGTACTGCACCAGCATCGCCATTACGTTGGACCACAGCAGCACCCATAGCAGCGTGTAGCCGAACTGCGCGCCGCCCACGATGTTCGCGCCGAAGTTGCCGGGGTCGATGTACGCGATGGAGGCGACGAACGCGGGACCAAAGTAGGCCCACAACTCGCGCTTGCGCGGTCGCTCGATCGGGCGTTGCTCTTGTGTGGGGGCGGAGGTCACCTCTAGGAAGTATAGAGAAGTTACTTCGATTGACGCACGCAAGGTACTCTCGGCGGAACCTTGGCCGTGACTGGGAGGGGTGCTAGCCTTCTTGGCATGAGAGTGCTTGTGCTGGGAGGCGGTGGCCGGGAACACGCGCTGTGCTGGTCGTTGCGGCAGTCGGCCCGTGTGCAGACGCTGGTGTGCGCGCCAGGGAACGCCGGGATTGCCGCGCTGGCGGCATGTGTTGCGGTGGATCAAACGAGCGTGAAAGACATGCTGCGCGTGGTTGCGGAAGTGCGGCCGGCTGTGGTGGTCGTTGGACCGGAGGTGCCGCTGGCTGCCGGTGTCGTCGATGCGCTACAGGCGCAGGGGGTTCGCATTTTCGGTCCAACGCAGGCCGCGGCCCGGCTTGAAAGCTCAAAGGCCTTTGCCAAGGACTTTATGCAGCGACACGGCATCGCGACGGCGCGCTATGCGGTGTGTGCGTCGATGGATGCGGTGCGCGCGGCGTTGCCGCAGTTTACAGCGCCTGTAGTGGTGAAGGCGGATGGTCTTGCGGCGGGCAAGGGCGTGGTCATCGCGGCGACACTCGATAAGGCGGAGCAGGCGGCGGAAGAGCTGTTGCCGCTGGGCGGAACGCTGGTTCTGGAGGAGTTCCTCGAAGGGGAAGAGCTTTCGTTTTTCGCATTGTGTGATGGCACGACGGCACTGCCAATTGCGGCGGCGCAGGACCACAAGCGGTTGCTGGATGACGATCTGGGGCCGAACACCGGCGGCATGGGCGCGTACTCCACCGACGACCTGCTGCCTGATGCGTTGCGTGCGGAGCTGCTGCGCGATGTGGCCCAGCGCACCGTCGATGGCATGTGCGCCGAGGGCGTGCCGTTTCGTGGGATTCTGTTCTGCGGCATCATGCTGGTGCCGCGGGGTGATGTGCTGATGCCGATGGTGCTGGAGTTCAACACGCGTTGGGGCGACCCAGAGACGGAGGCCATTGTGCTGCGGCTGGAGACGGATATGCTCGACCTGATCGATGCGTCCATCGACGGCACGGCGGCCACACTCGATATTCACCTGCGGCCGGGCGCTGCGGCGTGCGTCATCGCGGCCAGCGAAGGTTACCCGGCGGCACCGCGCAAGGGCGACGTTGTGCATGGACTGGAGGCGGAATTGCCGCCGCAGACCATGGTCTTCCACGCGGGCACGGCGCTGCAGGGCGATGCGGTCCTGACCGCCGGGGGGCGTGTGCTTGCCGTCAGTGCAGCTGCTGCCACCCTGCAGGACGCGCTGGCGCGGTGTTATGCGGCACTAGGTGGCATTCACTTCAGCGGCATGCAGTTTCGGCGAGATATCGGCAAGCGCGGCCTCCGCTAAACTCAGCAGCAGAGGCCACGTCATGGCATTGCTCCACATCGTGCTCTGGCTGATTCATGCGGTGGTTGCAGCATTGGCATCGGCGCTGGTGGATGTGTTCACACACCTGATCGCCGCGGTAATCGCGCTTGTGGTGCTGGCTGCGTGCGGCGCGGGGCTGGCTGCAGTGTTTGGGATCGGCGGTGTTGGCCTGGTACGAAGACGACGCGGACGACGCACTTGAGGCAGCCATCCACGCCACTGCCCATCTGCCTGGAGCCATTCAAGACGATGGGGTAGAACGAAGGCCACGCTGTCAGGCTCTCGGTCCCGAGCCGCGGATGCGTGTGGCCGTCCTTCGCGACTTCATGGTGATGGGCACGGGTGCATACGCAACGGGCTGGCTGCGGGTTTTGCCGAACACCGCCAGACTGCGCCTTGCTTTCACCCTGCAGTCTAGCGTGCGTGCTACATTTGGCGGCATGATCTCGTTTGTTGGGCGATCGTTCGTTGTAGCTACCTTGTGCAGCATGGCGTTGGCAGTTTCATTACAGGGTCAGGGCACCGCTCAAAAGCCCATCGACCTGCCTACCAGCAAGGCGATTCTGCCGCCCGTACCCGGTTCACCGCAGCGGCTGAATAGCCTGCCGATGGCCTTTGCGCTCTCGCCCGACCGAAAGTACACCGCCATCGTCAATGCGGGGTACGGCACAGTGGAGTCCGACTATCAGCAATCCATCGCGGTTCTCGACAATGCCACCGGCAGGCTCACCGACTTTCCCGAACAGCGCACCGGCCAACGGGCGCCGCAGACCCTCTACAACGGGCTGGTCTGGAGCGCGGACGGTCATCACCTGTACGCCTCGCTGGACTCCATTTCCAAGCCGGCCGGCGACGCTGCAGGTGCTACCGGTAATGCCATCGCCGTCTATCGTTTCGATGCCGGCCAGCTCTTGCCGGAAAGGTTGCTACCGGTTCCGCTGCAACCACTTACGCCCGGCCGCTCGCAAAACCAGCTCTCAAAGCCGATCCCCGCAGGTTTGGCGATTCCTCTGCCGACCGGCCTTGCGCTTGTGCACGGTGTCGGGCAAGAAGACCGACTCCTGGTTGCCGACGAGTTCTCTGATGACGTTCTCTTGATGAATGCCGCTACCGGCGCTGTACTCCACCGCTTCGACCTTGGTTCGGGCACCGTTACGCCCAGCACCTATCCCATCGCCCTCACAGCAACGCGCGACGGCAGGCGTGCCTTTGTCGTGCTGTGGAACGGTTCGGCCGTCGCGGAACTCGACTTGCACAGCGGCAAGGTCAAGCGCACGCTGCCGCTGCTTGCACCTGCGGTTGCAACAGGACCCAGCTCGCATCCAACGGCGCTGCTGCTCTCCCCGGACGACACACGGCTCTACGTGGCGCTAGCGAATCGGGATGCCGTTGCCACTATTGACGTCGGCGATGGTGCCCTTAAGCTGGCAGGCATCCTGGATACGCGGCTCCCTGGCCAGCAGTACTTCGGCGCAATTCCGAGCGCGCTCGCCCTCTCCGCAGATGGCAGAAATCTGTTCGTTGCCAATTCCGGCTCCGACGCAGTTGCAGTCTTCGACACGCGGCAACCGCCACATCGCAACAAGGTACCCCGGCATGCCATCGGCTTCCTGCCAACGGAGTGGTTCCCCACCGCGGTGCAGGTACTCGGCGACAGGCTGCTGGTCGCCACCGGCAAAGGTACCGGCACCGGCCCGAACGCGCAAAAGCAGCCCACACCGGCACACCGCGATCCCTCAAACGAGCGCATCACCAAGCGCGCTCATCAATACATCGCCTCCCTGCTCTACGGTTCGCTTGCAACCATCGACTTGCGGCAGGCCATGCCCGAGCTGCCTGCACTGTCCGCGGCTGTACTCGCCAGTAACCGCATGCAGTCTGCGCAGCAGCACCTCAGCTTTGCCGCTGGCACACATCCGATCAAGCATGTCATCTACATCATCAAAGAGAACCGCACCTATGACCAGCTACTCGGTGATTTGCCAGTGGGTGACGGCGACCCGTCGCTCACCATGTACGGCTCCACTGTTACACCCAACCAGCACAAGCTTGCACTGCAGTTTGGGGTACTCGATAACTTCTATGACTCCGGCGAAGTTTCTGGTGACGGCCATGTCTGGTCCACTGCTGGCATCACCAGCGATTACACCGAGAAAAACTGGCAGCAGGCTTATCGCGGCGGGGAACGCATGTATGACTATGAGGGCGTTGTTGAAGAAGGCTATCCCTTGCTCGAGAAGATGAGCGACGTCAACGAGCCGGACAGCGGCTACCTGTGGACCAACTTGCAACGTCACGGCAAGTCGCTCTACCACTTCGGCGAGTACGTCTCCTCCAAGTTCTGCGACGACAGCGGTGAGGCACCCAAAGACAAATCGCCTCTGCTTGGAACGCCGGAGGTAACGCGTGAACAGTGCGCGAACGCCTCCATCCTTCCCGGCAGCCAAATACCCCCAAACTACGGAGGGGGCGCCAGCCCTTACCCGTGGCACATCCCGCTGCTCTACCGCAATGTCGCCACAAAACCCGAACTTGCCGGTAACTTCGATCCACAATACCCGGACTTCAACCTCAAGTTTCCAGACCAACTCCGCTTTGAGGAATTCCAGACACACCTGCGCACGTGGCAGGCGGATCGCGCGCAAGGCAACGACACCATGCCAAGCTTCGTCATGCTTCGCTTTGCCAACGACCACACTGCCGGAACTACGCCGGGCTCGCCCACGCCGAAGGCCTCCGTCGCCGACAACGATCTTGCCGTAGGACGCGCGGTCGAGTCGATTTCGCACTCCGCGTATTGGGACGACACCGCATTCTTCATTCTGGAAGACGACGCCCAGGACGGCGCGGATCATGTCGACGCTCATCGAAGCATCGCATTGGTCGTGAGTAAGTATTCCCCCAGGTTGCCGCAACCGGTTGTGGATCACACGTTCTACACCACCGTCAGCGTGCTGCGTACGATGGAAGATCTGCTCGGCGTGCCACCGATGAACAATAACGATGCCTTTGCGCCGCTGATTCAAACGCTGTTTACCGGCAATGGTACGCAGCCCGCCTTCGACGCCGACTACACCAATCGCGACAATCGACTCATCTACACTGCCAATACACCGCAGTCGCCCGGTGCCAAGCAGTCCGGAAAAATGGACTTCTCGCATGAAGACCGTGCCCCCGCGCGCGCGCTCAACATCATTCTGTGGAAAGACGCAAAGGGCCTCACCCCCGTCCCCGACGCAATCCTTAAACTCAAAAAGAACCGGACCGACGATGATGACGACTAGCTCATTCTAAACAAGGCTGCTTGGAGCTTGTAAGGGCGGCGTGGACGAGCTTGGTTTCCCGATCTTGCCGCCAGGTCTCACTCAACACAATAAAAGGGACCGCAGATTACGCGGTCCCTCCTTTGCTTCTTCCTTCATTTACACTACTGCGCGGCTTTCATGTTATTCCTGCGATCGTCATCCGGTAACTTATGGTCCGGGTCGACGGTAATGCTGTGCACGGGCACCTTGCCTTCGCCGCGCCATAGGTAGGTTCCCTTGGTTAGCCATGCTTCGACGGGTACGGTGATGCGCGTCTTTGTGCCGTCACTAAAGGTGACCTCTACCGGCGTCGGCAGCACGAGTTGCCCGTGGTTCGTCAGCGTAAAGGTGGTGCCGCTGATGGCGTCCGCGGACACGTCATAACGCCAGTTGTTCAGGTACCAGCCGCGCCAGAACCAGCCCAGGTCCTCACCGCTTTCATTCTCCATCGTGCGGAAGAAGTCGGACGGCGACGGGTGCTTGTACGCCCAGTCGCGGATGTACTTGCGGAAGGCGCGGTCGAAGCGGTCGGGGCCGAGGATCTGTTCGCGCAGCAGCACCATGCCGTACGCGCCCTTGAAGTAACTCATGGGGTGGCCAATGGAGCCGGTGTACTCGTCGGCTGGAACCATTAGTGTCGGCGTGTCCGGATTATCCAGCACCTTCAAAATCATGTCCGCGGGTTCGCCGCCGGCGGAGTATTCGCCGTCGCGCTTCGGGCCGTACTTGCCATTGGCGTATAGGTCGGATTCTTCGATGTCGATAAAGGTGTTGAAGCCCTCGTCCATAAAGGCGTGGCGTCGCTCGTTGGAGCCGACGATCATGGGGAACCAGTCGTGGCCGATCTCGTGGGCTGTCACCCAGAACAGGAAGCTACCCTTGTCCTCGATGCCGTCGAAGACGACGCCCGGGTACTCCATGCCAGTCGAGAAGCCCGCGACGGAGATGGCCGCCGGCCACTCGTACGGGTACCAATGCTTGCTGAAGTTTTCGACCGTATTTTTTACATACTCTGTCGATTTATCCCAGGCATCCGGGCCGACGCTCTCGGGCGGGTACACGCTTTCGGCAAGGGCGGTCTTGCCTTCCGGCAGGTTCATGCGCGCGGCATCCCACACGAAGGTGGGCGACGCGCTCCACACCACATCGCGCGTGTGGTCCATGTGGAAGTGCCACGTCAGCATGCCCTCCTGCTTCGGTCTCGATGCGGGATCACTGACTTCGTTCGGCTTGCGGATGTAGACCGTGGCATCGCTTTTCGCGGCTTCGGCAAGACGTTCGATTTCGGTTCTGGTCAGCACGTCTTTCGGGTTGACCAGCGCGCCGCTGCCGGCGACGATCATGTTCCACGGCACGGTAACGAAGTAATCGAAGTTACCGTATTCAAGATAGAACTCACTGCCTAAGTAGGGCAGCGTATCCCAGCCGCGCAGGTCGTCGTACACGCACATGCGCGGGTACCACTGCGCGATGTCGTAGATCTCGCCCTGCTTGCTCATGCCCCACGAGGTGCGGCCGCCCCAGACGCCGGGGATGGTGTAGTGGTACTGGATGTGAATCTTGAAGGTGCTCTTCGGGCGCATCGGTTCCGCGAGGCGAATCTGCATGCGCGTGTCATTCACGATCGTTTCGGGCTTGGTGGTTTGCTTGCCTGCTTCCACCGTGATGCTGTCGAAAAGGAAGCCTTCGGTGTTGTAGGCGAAGGTGTCGTCTTCGGTCACCGGCTTGCGCCGCCGCTGCGCTCCACCGCTGGCCAGGCGCGCCCGCGAATCCTTGCGATAGATGTTCTGATCCAGCTGCACCCACAGGCTACTCAGTACATCCGGGCTGTTATTCGTATAAGTAATAGTTTCGGTTGTTGTAAGTCGTTTCGCCTTGGTATCGAGCGTGGTGTGTAACTCGTAGTCCGCCTGGTTTTGCCAATACCCCGGGCCGGGTGCGCCGTTGCTCGATCGATAGACATTGATCGGGTCGGGCAGGCTAAGCGGAGCGAAGGTGAGCCGCGGGTCGTACGTCATCGGCAGCTTTGGTGCTGCAGGCGGCGGTGCGGGCTGCGCCACGACAAACCCGGGCAACAAGAGCGCAGCGGTAAGCGCTGCATCGCGCACCAGCTTCTGCAACGACGGCAATGCCGCGTGAAGCGAAACAAATCGCATCAGGAGAACTCCTTCAGGTGAAAGCAAACTTGGTGGGAAGACCTGCGCTGAGTATAGAACCGCCGCGCGACAGCCAATTGCGGCACGCGTTAGGAGTGGTGCGCGATCAGCAGATTGGCACCGTAGATGATGGCGCAGCCCAGCAGCACGCACGGCAGCAACAGCTTGCGCGGAACACTGCCGTGGCGTAGCTCCGGCAGGAAATCGCCCGTGGCCATCTGAAAGAAAAAGCCGGCCGCAAGCGCCAGCAGCCACACGGAACTGCGCGTCGACAGCACCCAGAACGCTGTGAGCAGGCCGCCGAGAAAGGGTGCAAGCGCGTCGGCCAGCAGGAACAAGTAATCGGTGAGCGTGGCCTTTTCACCATCCGTGGAAAGAATGACGGTGTTCATGCCGTCGCCCAGATCGTGCGCCGCAATGCCGACCGCCACGGCGTAGCCCGCGCCATGCGATGCAGCATAGGCAACGCCGATGGCCATGCCGTCGCGGAAGCTGTGGAAGATGAGCATGAGCGCACCGGTGCGCCGTGCGATGCGGCGGCCCACCTTCGGGTCTTTGCGGCGCAGTTGCAGGTGTTCGCCCAGCGCATCGAGCGAGCTTTCAATGCCGTGGAATAACAGGAACGACAGCAGCGTGAGGCCGAGCACATGCGCGCTGCTGAGGCCTGTAGCGGTGCCAAGTGCCAACGCCTCCGGCAGCAGATCGAGGAACGCCGCGCCCAGCAGCAGGCCTGCGCCCACGGCAATCAGCGGCGATAGCCAGCGCCGCAGCCGCAGCGCCAGCACGCCACCCAGCAGGGTAGACAGAACGGGCACGGCAAACAGGAGAATCGGCACAATTGTTTTATGCTAACGCATTCGCGATAAGTTTAGCGATTCGCGGCGGGACGATCGCCGTGCTGTGGCATGCTAATGAACAGGGGGGCGAGGATGCCGGCGGAAGTTCGAAACACTCGACAAAAAGCGGCAATCCGCACGGCATTTACGACCGCGGACAGGCCGCTGTCGCCGGAAGAGGTGCTGGGCTATGCCAAGGCCGAGGTGCCGCAGGTGAGTATCGCGACCATCTATCGCAACATCGGTTCGTTGGTGGACGAGGCATGGTTGGTGCGCGTCGACATTCCCGGCGAGCCCGCGCGGTACGAGGTTGCGGGCAAACAGCATCATCACCACTTTCGCTGCAACGACTGCGGCAAGGTCTATGAACTGGAAGGCTGCAACCTGCTGCCGAAGCCGCGCCTGCCCCGTGGATTTCGGGCCACGGGGCATGAGCTGTTTTTGTATGGCACCTGCGCCGCCTGTGGCTAGGGTTTGCTGGACTGCCGCGTTCATGGGCTGACATGGGGCATTCACAGAAACCAGCTACGCTGGAGACACGATGGATCATCGCCTACGCCACAGGATGTCTTGCATGAAGCGTACGTTTGCCCGTGTCGCAGTTCTTGCGTGCGTGGCGCTGCCGTCTGCGCGAGCCCAGCAGATCGCACCGGTTGTGCAGAATGCCCCGCCATCGAACGCATGGGCGAAGCGCTACACGCTCACGCTGGAGCATGAGCCACCGCTCACGCCCGAGCAGAAACTTGCGCTCGTGCGCGGCAAGATCAAGCATGTGTTTGTCCTCTTTCAGGAGAACCGGTCGTTCGACTTTTATTTCGGCACGTACCCCGGCGCGGATGGGTTGTACTCGCAGCCGGCAGCGCAAACAGCAGGGTTGACGCAGCCGATTGTGAACACGGACGGTACGATGGGCACGGTCTCCGCCTTTCGTATTCCCACGTCGGTTGTCGACGTGCATGGCAACACGGTACCGCTCTATCCAACGGATAACGCGTCGGTAAATCATGCCCACCTGGCCATTGCGCGCAAGCTCGATTTTGACGCCGCCATGCAGGCGCGCAACGATCGTTATGCCCTGACGGAAGAGGGTGTGATGCTGGTGAACGGCCGGCCGTCGAAGATTCCCACGCTCGAGCGCAAGCAGTTTGGCGAGCTGGTGATGGGGCATGTGGACTGCGACGTGGCACCGTTTCTGTGGCGCTATGCGGATCGGTTTGCGCTGTTTGATCACTTCTTCGATACGGTCATCGGGCCCTCCGGACCGAACGCTGTTGCGATGATTGCCGGGCAAAGCGGCGAGACGCAGTGGATGCTGCACCCCGACCTGGCGCAGGGCAAGCCGGGCACCACCATGCCGATGGTCGCAAACCCGCATGCCTATTGGTCGCTGCCGCTGGATGAGGCCGGCAACCCCGCGCCGCCGAAGCCGAATGCCGAGCCGGGCCATGCGCCCAACATGACGTTTGCCACGCTGCCGCTGTCGTTCATGGGAGACGCCATCCAGCAGACAACCGCGTCCGATTACGATCCGGCGTTCGACCTGCGCGACGTACAGGAAGACATCGCAAAGATTGCAGGGCATGGTGTCGCGGCGGTGCCGTGGGGCTGGTATCAACAGGGCTACGGGCACGAGCCGACGGACCCTGTGGGCGTGGCAACGCACAAGGAGTATGTGATTCACCACAACGGGCCGCAGTACTTCGGCTACGTGGCGAACAACCCGCTGGCCAGCGCGCATATGCATGGGCTGGCCCGATTCTTTGACGACGTGGCGGCGCGGCAACTGCCGGATCATGGCGTGTTTTACGTGCGCGGCGGGTACGGGAATATCCACGGCGAGCCGCCGGCCGATCCCAACCCGAAGCTGGCGACGGTGTACAACGGCAACGACGATCACCCGGGGTATGCGGACTCCGGTTTGAGCGAAAAGCTGCTGGCGCGGGAGATCAATGCGATTGCGCGCAGCCCGTATTGGAAGGATTCTCTGATCGTGATTGCATATGACGAGAGCGATGGGCTGTACGACCATGAGCGGCCGCGTGTGCGGTCGTTTGACGCGGGCGGCGTGGCGCTGGATCAAGGGCCGCGCATCCCGTTCCTGATGATTTCTCCGTATGGCGAAAGCCACGTGATTTCGCATGAAATGACGGAGCATAGCTCGATCATTAAGTTCATTGATCGCCTGTTTCAATTGATTCCGCTGGCCGATCTTCCCGATGAGGAGCGCGGCCGCGCGCTCGGTTTGGAGCGTCTGCATCAAAAGGATCTTGGGCCGGCGGATGACAAGGTGGAGGGCGTGGGCGACTTGCTGAGCGGCTTCAGCAACGCGCGCCTGCTGGGCAAGGCGAAGCTTCTGCCAGCGGACTACGCCATCATCCCTGAAACAGAAATTGCACAGGTGAAGCGTGTCGACGGCCAGGGGTGCCGCGCGTTGCAGATCACGCCGACCGACGCGGGCCGGCCCAATTCGCTGCCCGAGGATTTCAATCCAAGGCCCGATACCACGCCGGGGTTGCCACGGTCGGGCACATGGGTACCGTAGGTCGGTGGCTGGCCTTCGCGTGCGTGTGCCTGCCGTGGTGGTGCGCGCGAGCAGATGTGCAGCGCATCGTTGCGCGTGGGACGCTGCGGTGCGGCATCGATCAGACGGAGGCCGAGTACACCACCACCGAGGATCACGGGCCGCGCGCGGCGTTCGATCGCGCCCTGTGCAGCGCGGTGGCGGTGGCGCTGCTCGGGCCTGGTGCGAAGGTGACACTGACGGCGTACCCGGATGAGACTGCGGCCATCGGTGCGCTGCGATCGGGTGAGGTCGACCTAGTGCCGACGTTGAGCGCGGACCTGACGCGGACGACCGACGCAACGATTGCGTTGACCGCGCCCGTGCTGCACGATGCCGTGACGTTCCTTGTGCCACTGGCTGCGAAGGTGGACACGGCGAAAGATCTGGCGGGGCGCAAGGTTTGCTTTCTCGCGGAGACGGAAACCGAGGTCGCGCTGCAGGACTGGGGAGGCGCGCGGCACGTCGCGTACGTGCCATTTCCGTTTCAAGAGCAGGGCGAAATGGAGGCCGCATTTGTGACGAACAACTGCACCGCCCTGGCCGGCGATGCGACGCGCCTGGGCGGTGTGCGCGCGTCGCTGGGCAGTCATGCGGCAGCGTATCGCGTGCTGCCCGACACGCTACGTGACGACCCGCTGGCGATGGCGGTGCGCGCGTCAGACCTGGCGCTGGCACGCATTGCGCAGTGGACGTGGAACGTGCTCCTGCTTGCAGAGGAGGCAGGTGTGACCGCAGGGAACGCGGCGACTTATCCCACAGGGCAGAGCGCCGCTGCCGACCGGCTGCTTGGCCGCACGCATGAGCTTGGCCGACCGTTTGGCTTGCGCGAACAGTGGGCGCGGGAAGTTCTTGAAGCCGTCGGAAATGCGGGGGAGTTATTCGATCGGGCGCTTGGCGAGGGATCGCCCATGGGCATCCCGCGCGGCTTGAACGCACTGCCGGCAGCCGGCGGTGTCATGACGTCGCTGCCGATCAAGTAAGCACGATGCAAACCCTCCCTGGCGCGGCACGTCATTGCTTCCGCTCCAGTCTGCCTAAAGATGCAACGAGTTCTATGGCATAGCGACTAAGCGCTGGAGCAGGATCTGTTCGCTCTCGCTGCCGGCGCTGAAGTATCTCTGCACCAGAGTAGTGGCGGCACGTTCGCGCGCGCGGCGAAGGTCGTCGTCCTGCAGCAGGCGCACGATTTCTGCAGCGAACGCACAGGGCGTATCGGCGACGGCGATGGTGTCGGTCGACCATGCCTCCAGGCCCTGCACGCCAGTCGATGTGGATACCGTTGCCTTGCCGTGCGACAGCGCTTCCAGCAGCTTGATCTTGAGCCCGCTGCCGACCAGCAACGGCACCAGGCATACAGCGGCGCGGTCGTGCTCGTCAGCAAGCGACTCCACCGGCCCGCGCAGCACAACACCTGGCGGCAGCGGCCTCGTCCAGCGGTCCCGCACGGTGCCGACGACCGACAGCATGGCGGTCGGCAGCGCCGCGAGTACCTGCGGCCACACGTCGTCGAGCAGCCACGCCAGGCCCTGCAGGTTGGGTGTCGAGTTCGAGCCGACGAACAAGCAGCGCCCAGGTTCAGGCGTGGGCGATGCAATGCGGGCATGCAGGCGAATCGGTTGCACCACGACGATGGCGCGCACTCTTGATCGCACGGCTTCAGCTTCCTGCTGCTGGATGGCAAGGAGGGTGTCCGCGCAATCGAGCCAGCCGATCTCCTGTGCAAACGAAATCTCCGGGCAGTCCAGCGGCAAGCCGCTCGCGTGAAACAGGCGCACATGCTCCGCGAGGAGGTCGTGCATCAGGATGGCCCGGTGCGGGCCGTTCACCTCGCGCAGCACCGGCCCCCAGAAAGCATAGTTCGCCAGCACTGCATGGGGCTGCTGGTGCTGCACGGCACGCAGCACCAGCGCATGCTCGCGCGCGGTCGGCTCGGTCAGATCCCACGTGTTGGCAAACAGGTGGTCGCCCGCCACGCGTTCCACGCACCGGCACAGCGCATGCATGCGCGGCACACGGCCCAGCGCGCGGACGGCTGCGCGCATCCACGGCAGCAGGCGGAACGGTCGCACGTACCATCGGCCCAGTCGCAGGTACCCCGGAACCTGCAGCGTGCAGCCTTCTGGCAGGTCGAGGCTGTGGCGAAACAGAAGGCGCGGCGAGCGGCTGGACGCCAACGTGACCAGCACCGTGACGCGCACGCCATGGCTGCGCAGCAGGGCGAGCAGGTTGGCGACGGCGGCGGTGCTGCCGTTGCGCTCGCGCGTGACCGGTTCTCGCGAGACGAACAGGATGGATGAATCGTTCGGAATCGGTCCTCCTCGAATCGCGGCTTCTGCGCATCGCTGCGCCATGCCACCCTATGTTTGCTGCAGAAGCGCCTTGCCCTGCGAAGGCGCGGGTGCCACACCATGGTCGCGCGCCGAACGCAGGCACGGTGAAGAGTGAACCATGACGGGTACCCTCGTTGCATCCCGTGCGTGGATGCGGCAGGAGAGCGGCTACACTTCGCACGACACCCCATGTTGCCTATTAACGACAAGAGCGTGTACCCATGATGGCCGCCGCACCCCCGTCCGCGCGCGCAACGCCGGCACCGCGGCAGGCGCGGCTGCGCCAGATCGTGATCGAGGCGGTGTTTCGGCGCAAGCGCATTTTCGCGCTCACGGTCGTGTTCGTGCTGTTGCTGACGTCGGTGGTCATCCTGCTGATGCCGCCGGTGTACAAGGCCGAAGCCAAGCTGATGGTGCAGAACGTGCGCGCCGCCACGCCGCTGAGCGCCACCGCGCCGGAACACGTGAACACGCAGGACGACGTGTCGCCTTCCGAGATCAACAGCGAGGTCGACCTACTGAGCGGTAGCATGGTCGCGCGCCGGTCGCTGGGCGTGCCGACCACCGGCATTGAAACGCGTGCCACGCAAAAGCAGCTGAAGGAATTGCGCAGCCGCCTGTCGGTCGAGTCCGTGCACCAAACAAATCTCATCAACCTGGGCTATCTTGCCGCGTCTCCGGAGCAGGCGAACCGCGGGCTGCAGACGATCATCGACGCATACTTTGAAACGCGCGCGACCAATGCACGTGCATCCGGCGCGGAGGACTTTTTCGATCGCCAGCTGGAGGCCGCAAAGGAGCAGCTGGACCGCACCGGCAAGGCGCTCACCGACTACGGCCTGACCCACAGCATCGCCGACCTGGATGACGAGAAGAAGCTGCAACTGCAACGCGTCAGCACGCTGCAGGACGGCATTGCGCAGGCCGACGCGGCGCTCGCCCTGCAGCGCAGCCGCCAGTCGCGCCAGCAGCAAATGTTGCTTAGCACGCCCGCGCGGTCGCGCACCGTGGAGCGCACGCTGACTAACCAGTACTCGCAGGAGCGGCTGGCCACCTCGCTGGTCGACCTGCAGAATCGCCGCGCCGACCTGGTGCGCCGCTATGCCCCGTCGGACCGGCAGATTCTTGAGCTGGACGACAAGATCGCCAACACGAAGCTTGCCATCAGCGACGCCGCGAACCGGCCCGCGACGGAGACCGCAAGCGACGTCAACCCCGTGTATCAGCAGCTGACCGCGGCCGTCACCATGAGCGCGGGCGAGGTGAGCGGCACGGTCGCCCAGCGGTCCACGCTGCAGGCTCAGTTCGACCAGGCGCAACGCCGGCTCGACGAACTGGAAAAGGCCACCGTCGACGTAAACGCGCTGAAGCGTGCGCAGGAGCAGGCGCAGCACGAGTACACGCTGTACGCCGGTCGCAAGAGCGACGCCCGCATCTCCGCCCAACTGGACAAGGAAAAGCTGTTCGACGTGTCGCTGGTGCAGCCACCATTTAGCACCACGGAGCCGGTGCGTCCGAAGCCGCTGCTTTATGGCGTGACCGGCCTGGTGTTCGCGTTTCTCGCGGCAACACTGCTGTCGGTCTATGCGGATACCTCGTCGGGTTACGTGTACACGCCGGCGCAGCTCGATGGCGTCACCGGCAGCCGCACGCTCGCGACGCTGGCGGTGGACGATGCGCCCGCCTCGGGGGAAGCGAACACGCTGGAATACCGTCGGCTACTGTTCAGCATTCATCGGGCGTTGCAGCAGCAGGCGCCCCCGGCCTCCAGCTTCGACGCACCGACCTTCGACAGCCGCGGTGCCGACTGGCCGCGTGGCTCCGGCCCCGTCACCTACGTGCTTGCGCTCACCTCGGCCACCAAGGGCGAAGGCGTCACCTATGTGGCGGACCACCTGGCGCGGGAGGCATCGCGGCAGTTCGGCAGCAATGTCGCCATTCTGGACGTGCGAGAAATGCTCTCGTGGTTTGAAGCCGACCGGCGTGGCGATGGCAGTGCGGGCGACCTCCACTTCGGCTACCAGTACCTGCCGGACGAGGGCTACTGGGTGTTGTCCGGTAATCCGGAGATGGCGACGGCATTCCGGCCCCTCGGTGGACGTGGCGGCTTCGCGTCGCGGCTGTGTCCGTGGATTGAGCGGTCGCGCGAAGACATGGACCTGATCCTGCTCGACTGCCCCAGCAACCTGGAATCCACGCTGAGCAGCGAGCTGGAGTCCTGCATCGACGGCTACGTCGCCGTGGTCGACGCCGGCAGGGTGCGCACACAGGCCATCGATCAACTGTCCGTCGTGCTTGCGGACCGGCGCGCTCCGCTGCTCGGTTACGTGCTGAACCGCCGCCGCTACCCCGTTCCCCGCTGGCTTCACCGGGTGCTTTAGGAGACACATGCGAGTTCCCAGCACATCCCGAACGCAGTCTTCGTCCCAGCCTGTGGCCTGCGTCGCCGTGCGCGCGCTGCTGTTCGCGCTTGCCGCCTTGCTGTGCATCGGCAGTGTATGCGCGCAACAGGTTGTCCTGGCGGGTACCACGTCCGCCACCACGCCGGCCGCTGAATCCCCGGCCAACACGCTCACGGCCGCAGCGAACGGCACGACTGCGCCCTACATTCTGCGCCCAGGCGATTCGGTGAGCGTGAGTTACCGCTTCACGCCGGAGTTCGACGATACCGAGGTCATCGGCCCGGACGGCCACATCGCGCTCAAGAATATCGGCCAGGTGCAGGCGGCCGGCCTCTCCCTTATCGAACTGCAGGTGCGCATTCTCGACGTGTCGCGCACCCAGCTCGTCAACCCGGAAATTACCGTAGCCCTGCGTGACTTCGAGCATCCGCGCATCGTCGTTGCCGGCGAGGTCGTGTACCCCGGCCGCATCGAACTGCGCCGCCCCATCACCGTGCTCGAGGCCATTCTGCTGGCCGGCGGCCCGAAGCAGGGCAGCGCCATGGGCCACGTATACGTTTTTCGACGGATCACCAGCGACACCGCGGAGACGCACATCCTGAACCTGCGCAACCTGCACTCGGCGGACAGGGCGCGGCATGATCTTTTGCTGCAACCGGACGATATGGTACTTGTCCGCCGCGACGCTCTGTCGACGGTGGAGCGGTATATGAAGCTGGTAAACCTTGGGGTGTACTTCAATCCTCTGGGCAATAACGGTCTTTTCTAAATCGGGAAGTGTGCCTGGGTGCCGACTCCATGCCGTTGAACCACAACGCGACCGACACAGCACAGGCACGCCCAGGCGGCGCCCTGAAGGTGCTGCTGCTCGCATATGAGTGCAGCCCATATCACGGCTCGGAGCGCGGCGTGGGCTGGGGCCGGCTGCTGCAGGCTTCGCGCGTCGCGGAAACGCATGTCATTACCGGTGCCTCCAGCCATGCCGATCTTGAGCGTGCCCATGCGGAAGGACTTCTGCCAGCGAACGTCTGTCTGCATACCCCCGCGCTTCCGCCCGATCTGCACCGCCGGCTTACGGCCCGCGGACGTTTCGATTACGACTACCGTGCCTACCGCCGGTGGCAGCGATACGCGTTCGATCTGGCGCGGAAACAGCAAGCCCTTCACTGTTTCGACGTGGTGCATCAAGCGACTGTGTGTACCTTTCGCGAGCCGGGCTACGGCTGGCAGCTCGGCATCCCGTTCCTTTGGGGGCCGTTCGGCGGCACGCAGAACTTCCCCTGGCGCATGCTTCCCGTGCTGCCGCTGCGCCACGCGTTGTACGAGGCGGCGCGCGGTCTCCTGAACGTGTTCATGCTGCGGTTCAGCCCGCATGTGCGCTCCGCCGCAAGGCATGCGGATGCGATTCTCGGGGCGAATTCCGCAAACGTCCGGCACTGCACGCGTGCCTTCGGCCGACCGGTGGAACAGGTGCTGGAAACCGCCATCGCCCGCGCACCCGAGCCGGATCAGCGCCGCTACCAACACCGCCTGGAGATGTGGGAGCACGGCGAGCCGCTACCGCCGCTGCGCCTGCTGTGGAGCGGCCAGCTCACGCCACGCAAGGCGCTGCCGCTGCTGCTGCATGCGCTTGCTTCGCTCAAAGACGGCATCGCGTTCACGCTGGACGTGATCGGCAGCGGTCCCGAGGCGTTGGCGTGGCAGCAGCTGACGCACAAGCTGCACCTGCAGGAGGTCGTCCGTTTCCACGGCCGGCTGCCGCTGGCCCAGGCGGTAGCCGCCATGGACCAGGCCGATGTGCTGTGCTTCAGCAGCCTGCGCGACACCAGCGGCAACGTCGTGCTGGAGGCGCTGGCCGCCGGTGTTCCCATCATCGCGTTCGACCACCAGGGCGCGGCCGACATGGTCAGCCCGCACAGCGGCATCCTGATTCCCGTGACGACGCCGCGTGCCGCCATCGCCGCGTGGGCCAAGGCTGTGCGGTCCCTTGCGCTTGACCCGGCGCGGCTCCTGCGCCTGAGCGAAGGTGCCCACGCGCAGGCGTGCAATTTCCTGTGGAACGACAACGGCGACCGCATCAACGCGGTGTACCGGCGCCTGGCGCGCAGGGGTGGAACACCGCCGCAGGATCGCGAACTTGCCACCGGCGGTTGGCGGAATGCGCCTGCGCCGACATCGAGCCAGGCGGGGTCGAACTCGTCGGCGGAAAGCCCCGCCTGGTGACGCTGCCTGCCGCAGATGCGTTGCGCCTCGCCGTGCAGGTAGAGGAGCCGGCAGAACTCGTGCTGCCGGCGGTTGCATGCGACGTGCCAGCGCTCGCGCCCGGTCTGCGCGGAAAGGCCGCGCGCGTCATCCGCGCCGTCTCCGGCCGGCTCAGCTACGCGCTTGCAGACCAGGTGGTCTACAGCTTCGGCAACATGGTCATCGCGGCGCTGTTCAGCCGTCACGCACCCGCGCGCGAGTTCGGCATCTACATCCTCACGCAGCGCACGCTCGACCTGCTGGTGCAGTGCTGCAACACACTGTCGTGGGCGCCGTTCACCTTTAATCTTGCAGGCACGCCGGCGTCGTGGCTGCGCACGTATCGCGGCAGTGTGCTGGTGCAGCAACTGGCCGCGTGCGCGCTCGGCGTGGTGCTGCTCGCACTTGCCTCCGCGTGGGCCGCGACACCCGCGCGCGGCGTGTACTACGGCACGTTTCATCCGCTCCTGTTTCCGTCTGTCGCGCTGCTGTTTCGCGAGTTCAACCGGCGCATGTACTTCGCCGACATGCGCATGCGCGAGGCCTTCTGGACGGAGCTTGTCACGGTCGCGCTGCAGATCGCAGGCGTCGTATTCCTGTACCGCACGCATCGGCTCGACGTGCCGCATACCCTTGTCGCGCTCGCCGTCGGCGCTGCAGCCGCATCGCTGTGGTGGGTGGTGCGCGAGGCGCGGACGCTTGCCTTCAGCCTGCGTGCGGTCGTCCGCGACACCCGGCTCAATCTGCGCCTGGGCCGCTGGCTGCTGGGCAGCAACATGGTCTTCCTCGCCAGCGCGCAGGCCAACCCGTGGCTGCTCAGTGCAACGCTCGGCGGCGGCAGCGTCGGTGCGTATTCGGTGTGCGAGGCGGTGGTCAACATTCCTCGCGTGGCGCTCGTCAGCCTGCAAAACATCTTCGCGCCCATGCTCTCGCGCGCTCTTGCAGAGGGCGGCAAACCGCGCTTGCTGGCCACGGTCAAACGGCTGGACCGCACGTTGTTTCTCGGATCGGTGGTGTGCTCCGCGGGCATTGTTTTGCTCGGCCCCTGGGTGGCGCACCTCATTTTCAAAAATGTCCCTGGCAATGCGCGGTTCATCCTGCTTCTGCTCGCGCTCAACTTCGTCGCATTCGCGTCCACGCTGGCGCAAAGCTACGGCCTGTCCGCGATCGACCGCGCCGGTCCCACGTTCTATGCGAATCTCGCGGGGCTCGCCACGCAGGCAATCACCGCGCTCTGGCTCATCCACACGCTTGCGATTCCCGGTGCCGCCGCGGCCATGCTGTTGGGCAGCGTCATCGTTCTGCTGGTCCGCCAAATCTACTTCAACCGCGAGATGGCCGCATGAGCGCAAACCTCCGAGTGCCCGTCCGCGCACGCGAGGCTTCGTCACATCGACAGGCAGACGAGGTGGCCGCAGCGTCGCGCAGCCTGCGACGCAGCAAGATTTTCTTCGGCATCGTGCTCGCCGTGCTGTTCTGGTTTTCCGTGCCGTACAGCGTGCCGGACCACGCCCCCGGCGCGGCCCTGAACATCGCCGTCGCCGACAACGCGGAGCAGTTTGGCGGCAGCATCAACCGTCAGCTTGCCGTCCCCGCCATCGGCCTGGTCTCGCTCTACCTGCTGTGGCGGCTGCCGCGCCGCAGCAGGTTTGCCGGCCACCTGCGCTGGGCGGTGGCCGGCTACCTGTCGCTGGTCGTGGCAAGCGTGCTGTGGAGCGACGATCGCACCCTCACGCTCAAGCGCCTGTTCGTGCTCGGCATCGATGCACTTGCCGCGACCACGTTCGCCGCCTGTGCCACGGCGATGGAGATCGCGTTGTGGGCCATGCTTTCCACCTTCGTCGTCGCGCTCATCTCGCTTGCGGTAGACATTTTCATCCTGCGGCTGTTCGCACCGTTTGACCCGGACTACCGGCTCACCGGCGTCATGACCGCGAACTACCAGGCGATGAACCTACTGGTTTGCTGCGTGTGCGCGGCCGTGCTGCTGCTGCGCAAGCCGCGCTGGGTGCCATGGTTGTCGGCCGTGCTCGCCACGGCCGGGGTGCTGCTGCTGCTCACGCGGTCGCGGGTGGCGGTCGTGCTTGCGCTCGGCCTCGTCGGCTATGTGCTGTTCCGCCTGGCCAAGGAGAGGCTTGCCCCCGCGCCGCGTGTCCTTGTCTACCTTGCGGCGTTCGCGGTGGTGGTTCCGTCCTTTGTCTATGTCGCCGGCAACAATCTCCGGGGCGCAGCGCAGGGAGCGTTCATGATGGGCCGCAACGATTCTGAGAACACCGGCAGCCTGTCCAACCGCCTGCCGCTGTGGACCGAGCTGTTCGACAGCGTGCAGCAACGGCCATGGTTCGGCGTGGGCTACGGCGACTTCTGGACGGAGGCGCGCGCCGACCAGATCTCCCGCGACCAGGGCTGGGCCGTGCCCAACGCGCACAACACCTATCTCGACCAGGTCATCATCCTGGGCTGGCCGGGCGGCGTGCTGTATGCCGCGATCCTGCTCTCGGCAGTGGCGATCGCGTGGCATCGCTACCGCAGGCAGCGCACGCCGGCCGACCTGCTGAACGCGCTTCTGCTCACGTGGATGGCCCTGCTCAGCACAGCGGAATCGACTCCACTCGAGCCGCACCTGCCTACGCTGCTTGCCTATGTCGCGCTCATCCGCATGTGCCGGACACAACCCGCTCCCGGTGACGACGGCACCGGCGACGCACCCATCGTGGAGGGCCTGCACCTGCCTGCTGCGACCTCCGTCGAACCGCAGCAGGCACAATCGCCCCATCTGCCGCCGTTTCCAGCGCGCGTGGGTCTGCACCCATGACCTCCATCGAGCCGCGTCTCATCAGCGTCGTCATCCCCACCTACCGCCGTCCCGCCGGCGTACGCGCGGCCACGCTCAGCGTATTGCAGCAAACGTACGCCGCCATTGAGGTCATCGTCGTCTCCGACTGCCTGGACGACGAAGCCCGCGCCGCCGTCGCGGACCTCGACCCGCGTGTGCGCTACTTCGAACTGCCGCGGAACGCTGGCCCCGCCGCCGCGCGCAACTTTGGCATTGCGCAAAGCCACGGCGAGTGGGTCTCCTTTCTGGACGATGACGACCTCATGCTCCCCGACCGACTCGCGCGCCAGTTCGCCGACCTGGACGCGTCCAGGCCCCACGTCATGTCCGCCTGCCGGCTTATCTACCGGCGAAGACTCGACGACCGCGATCCAGCATCGCCGACGCGCGACGACATCTGGCCCGCCCGCCCCATTGCCGCCGGCGAAGACCTCGGCGACTACCTGCTGTACCGGCCGTCGCTGCTCGGCCGCCCCGGCGTGGTGTCGCTGCAGGCGCTGCTCGTGCACCACACGTTGGCTCACCAGGTGCCCATGCCCACCCTGCCGGAGCACGAAGACTGGGCGTGGCTGCTGGATGTGTGGCATCGTGCCGGTGGCCGCATCCGTTTCTTCTGGGAGCCGCTGGTCGTCTACAACATCGACACCTCCGCCGAATCGCGCAGCCGCCGCCGCAACTGGCAGGATTCCCTCAGCTTTGCCCTGACGTATCGCCACCTGATGTCACGTCGTGCATTCACCTCGTTCGTCAGCACCAAGGTCATGGTGAAGGTGCGCCGCGCGGGCGACTGGGGCGCCGTCGTCCACGTGCTTCGCCTGCTGCTGGCCAACCGTGCTGGCGCGCGTGATTATCTGTACTTCGTTGCGATCTGCTTGTCGCCCCTCAGTACGGCGCAGAGCATTTGGAAGCGCACCCTGCGCCGATCGGCGGGTCCAGCGCGATGACCCACTCCGGAATGAAGCAAACCCCACACCCAGCCGAAGGAGGTTCCATGATGCGCCGTGTCATTCTCGTCGCCGCGCTCGCCGTGTGCTTTCTCGGTCTGCTGCTGGCGTTGCGGCCCATGCTGCAGCGGCCCGTGCTGGCGACGCTCGACGGCCCATCGCAGGCCAACGCCGAAGCCACCCGCCTTGCCGCCGCGCCCATCCAGCCGCGCGCGTTTTACGGCCGCGCGCTGGAGCCAGTCGACACCATCCTGCACGGCGCAGGCCAGTCAGACCGCGCCTCCTTCGACCGCTACAGTAGCGCAACCCGCACGCATCCCCGGCTCTTCATGACGTACGTCGACCTGCGCGACGACCTGCCCGCGGCCTTTGCCCGGCTCCGCTCCGACCTCGACCATTTCGACACGCAGGAGCACGAGACCCTGCCGCAGATCGGGCTTTCGCTGAACCGCGGCGACGCCACGGCGCACTATGAGGCGGAGACCGCAAACGGAGCCGACGATGCCGCCGTCGCACAATTTTGCGATGGCCTGCGCTCGCTCCACCGTCCGGCCTACGTGCGCATGGGCTATGAGTTCAACGGCGTGTGGAACGGCTACCAGCCCGCAACCTACGTCGCCGCATTCCGCCGCATCGCCTCCGCGCTGCACCGCTGCGGTAACGTGGCAACGGTCTGGAACTGGTCGCCGGATGCGGAATTGGATGCGCAGGCCGCCGGGTACAGCGCCGCCACCTTCCCGGACCGCCTGCGGGAGTTCTACCCCGGCGACGATGCGGTGGACTGGTGGGCGCTCAACCTGTTTACGCCGCAGGGCATTACCGCCGCGGCAACACACGTCTTTCTTCAGGAAGCCGCCGCCTCGAAACATCCGGTCATGATCGCGGAGTCCAGCCCGAAAGGCTTCAACACCACGGACGCCGCCGTCCGCGACGCCTGGTTCGCGCCGTACTTCGGCCTCCTCCGCGCGAACCCGAACATCAAGGCTTTCTGCTATATCGACTGGAACTGGGCCGCCTATCCGCAATGGGCGGACTGGGGGGACGGCCGGATCGAGCAGTCACCGGATCTGCTCGGGTGGTATCGCCAGCAACTCGCCACCCTGCCGCTCACGAATGCCCCACGCACGGCTGGCCCACATTGACACGCACCCGGCACGATACGTTCGCGGAAACTTCATGCGCGCTTCATGGGCGGTGCGGCATAATCGCGGCCATGGGCTTCCCTCGCCGCACCGCTCGCGCCTTCTTCAGTGGATTGGTCTTCGGCCTGTGCGTGGTGCTGCCGTGCATCGCGCAAACGCTGCTGCCGGCATCTACCTCCAACATGCAGAATCCGTTTCTCGCCCTGATGACAAAGGCTGCCGCCCACGCTGCCGCGCACCACGGCCGCACGCCGCTGCTCTCGCCCAATGACCACACCGTCGCGCCGGAAGCCTTCAACCTGCCGCGTGACCCGGCGACCACCGTTCCCGTCGCCCAGCTGCAGGCCATGGGCATTCGCGTCGTGCCGTGGACGACCAACGACCCGGAGCGGATGCGCGCGGTCATTCGCACCGGCGTCGACGGCCTCATCAGCGACCGGCCCGACCTGCTGCAACAGGTGCTGGCAGAAGAGCGCGCGGCGCGCCCAGGTGATGCGAAGCTCGCGCATTTTGTCGTCAGCGCGCATCGCGGCGGCCGCGGCCTGCGCCCGGAAAATACGCTGCCCAGCTTTGAATCCGGCCTCGACCAGCTTGCGACGGAGCTGGAGACCGACACCGGCGTTTCTCCCGACGGCGTCTCCCTCATCTGGCACGACCAGTTTTACAACCCGCAGAGCTGCCGCCACGCGGACGGCACACCATACACGCTCGCCAACCGCGTGTACCTGCGCGACATTCGCTTGGCCGATGCGCAAAAGACCTTTGTCTGCGACAAGCTCCACTTCGGCACAGACCAGAAGAACGACTTGGCGCTGAGCCCGGTTGCCGTCGCGTTTGCCCAGAAAGAGAGCATGCCCAACCCGTACGCGCCCACCTACGCCGCGCAGCTTTTCCGCTTCGTCCACTTCTACGCGGAGTTCTACGCAACCGGCCCCGGCAAGTCCCAGCCGCACGCGGCAGAACGCGCTGCCAATGCGCGCACCGTGCACTTCAACCTTGAAACCAAGCTCATTCCCGACCTGTCGCTCGAGGAGCTGCGCGCCATGGAACCAGGCGTGCCGGACGATCTGCTGGCCAACCATACCGTCGGTCCAGAGCAATTCGTCCAAGCGCTTGCCGGTGTCATTGCGGAGCACCACCTGGAAGACCGCGCCGCAATCCAGAGCTTCGACTTCCGCACCCTGCAGTTGGTGGAAGAACAATTCCCACGCATCCAGACCTTCTACCTTACGGAAAAGGCCGCCGCACTCGCCACACGCATGGTTCCCGCCAACTTGCGCTAACCCGCGGCAGACCGCAGCCACTGCTGCATCTGCGCGCTCTGCACCAGGCCTGCCTGCTGCTGCACCATCGCGCCGTTCTTCAGCACAATGAAGTTCGGGATACCCTGCACACGGTAGCGGCCGGCGATCTCCGGATACTTTTCCGTGTCCACCTTCAGCACCAGCGCCTTGCCCGCCATCGCAGCCGCGGTTTTCGCCACCTCCGGCGCAGCCATGCGGCATGGTCCGCACCAAGCCGCCCAGAAGTCGACCAGTACCGGCACCGTCGCGTGCTGCAGCACGTCGTCGAACAGCGCGGCGTCCGCATCGATGGGTGCGGCCGCGGGTGGCAGGTCGGCCTTGCACCGGCCGCACGTTCCCGTGTCCTGCAGGTGTGCTGCGGGGATGCGGTTCTTCTGTCCACAGGCGGCGCACGCTTGAATTACTGGCATGGTGGTCTTCTCCTGTTCATTCGATGCCGGCCGCGACCGGTGTGACTTTCGGCGCACAACCCATGTCTCAAACGCGAGACATGGGGCGTCCGTGCTCTCCGCGCGAGGCCAGCCCAAGGTCTCGCCGCTCCACCCATGCCGCCAGCAGGATCACGCAGAGTGTCACACTTGTGACCGCGGCACTGGCGAATCCGAGCCGGCTGTAGCCATACCCTGCCGTCAGCACCAGCCCGCCCAGGCTTGCGCCAATGGCATTGCCCAGGTTGAACGCGCCCTGGTTCAGCGTGGACGCCAGATTCGGCGCGTCCTTCGCCTGCTCCACGATGCGTGCCTGCAGCGGCGCGCCGGCGGCAAAATTCAGCAGGCCGAAGATGCACACCGCGATCACTGCCGGCACCACATGGCCCAGCAAAAACGGCAGCAGCAGGAAGACCGCCAGCAGCGATCCATAACCGATGAACAGTGTCGGAATCTGACGCCAGTCGCTCATGCGCGCACCAATCAGGTTGCCGGCCGTAATTGCCACGCCGAACGCGACCAGGACCAGAGTCACGGCATGCGGGGTCAGCTTCGTCACGCTTTCCAGCATCGGCGCCACATAGGTCAGCACGCAGAACATCGCCACGCTCGACAGCGTGCTCGTCGCCAGCACCAGTTGCACTGCGGGCCGAATCACGGCGCGAAATTCCGCCTTCAAAGCGATCGGCTCTGCTGCCTGCCGAGGCACGTAGCGCAGCAGCATCGCACCCGCGACCAGCGCGATGGGAATCAGCGCGACGAACGCTGCGCGCCAGCCGAAATGCTGCCCCAGCGCCGTGCCTGCGGGTACACCCAGCACGTTCGCCAGCGTCAGCCCGGTAAACATCAGCGCAATCGCGCGCGCCTGCTCGTCTTTCGGCACGCTGTTGGCCGCCACCACGCTGCCGATGCCGAAGAACGCGCCATGCGACAGCGCCGTCAAAATGCGCGCACCCAGCAGCAATCCATAGGTCGGCGCAAGCGCGCAGCACGCGTTGCCGACCAGGAACATGCCCATCAGAAACACGAGCGCACGCTTTCGTTCCCAGCGCGACACGATCAGCGCGACAAATGGCGAACCCAGCGTCACACTCAACGCATACGCCGTAACCAGCGTCCCGGCGCGGGGAATGGACACGGCGAAGTCGCGCGCGAGATCGGGCAGCAATCCCAGAATGATGAACTCCGTGGTGCCGATGCCAAAGGCACACACGCCCAGCGCGAGTAGCGACTTACGCATGGGCACACTGTCGGCGCGGGCGGTGACCGGGGTTCAGCAGAAGGGCATTCATGTCCCCATTGTCACCGATCGGCAGCGTCAGCCAAGCGCCGAATGCAGGTTCCACGTCAGCTTCTGGATTTCGTTCCAATCTGTTGGCGCAGGTTCTTGCGGAGCTTGCTCGCAATCGTACCCGTGTGTCGTTTCCGCAGGCTGTGAAACTGCAAACAGCGGAGGCGAAATCGTAAGTGGCGACACCAGCCGGTTACGACCTTGCCGTTGCGCCTGGTGCAACGCGCCGTTTGCCTCCGCCGACAAGCTGTGGCACTCCCCGCCCGCCGCCGGCAGCATCGTTGCACAACCGACGGAGATCGTCACCAGCCCCCAGTTGCTGTGTTCATGGTCGACCGCCGTGCAGGCGACTTCGCGGCGCAGCCGATCCGCCAGGTGAAAGCACGCCTGCACGCTGCACGCGGGAAGCAGCACGGCAAACTTTTCCTCCCCCATTCGACCCAGCATATGGGTTTCCTCCAGCGCAGAGCGTAGAACTCCCGCCACGCGCAACAGGCACCCCTCGCCGTCCAGCCGACCGTAGCGCACCTTGAACTGCTCGAAGTCGTCGAGATGAATCATCAGCATGGATAACGGGATTTGACTTGTCGCCGCCGCATGCCACGCCTTGGCAAGGGCCTTCTCAAAGCCGCGCTCATTGGTGGCACCGGTGAGTGCATCCTTGCCCATAAAGCAGTATCGCCGGCCCATGGCACTATGCCAATGGCTGGCCATAGGCCTGCACCTTATCAGGACCACCAACAACACCAGCACCACGGCCTGAACGCCAACATAGAGTTGCATCGCCGCATCAACGGCGAGGACGAGGCTGCCACTTGGATGGCTAAATGGCCCGAGCCCATGCAAGGCGCAGAAAACGCACACGACCGACGAGGCAAACACCGAGAGTGCCGCGTACGGGAAGCCAAGCTTCCAATGCACATACAGCAGCACCGGGTACAGCAGCATCGGCCAGCCCATGCCGATCGCGAACGCGTTCACTAGGGCATTGCCGCCGATGCAAGCAACCGGGAGCAGCATCCATGCCAGATGGGCCGATGGTCTCCTTGAATTTGATAAAGCCACCACGGGTGTTCCTTTTAGAGCGATCGTTGGGGGACGATCCTAACTCTTACATCGGCGGCGAGGAAGAACTCTTGAGCAGGAAGGGCGTGCTCTGGCGATGACGCCGCCAGGCACTGTATGTGACTGCGGCCGTGCTGCACTGTTGACCCAGCCTCTGCCGCGCCGGGTGCATCTCATGCACAGGAAACACCTCGGCGCACCTGCCGATCGTGGAAAGGAACAGCACTCATGGCAATTGAAAACAAGGGCAACGCCCAGTGGAACGGCGGCCTGAAAGATGGCAACGGCACCATCAGCACCGGTACCGGCGCGGTCGCAGACCAGCCGTACACCTTTGCGTCTCGGTTTGAACACGGCAAGGGAACCAATCCGGAAGAGCTGATTGCCGCCGCCCACGCAGGCTGCTACAGCATGGCACTTTCCGCCGAACTGGAGAAGGCCGGTCACAAAGGCGACAGCGTTAAAACCACCGCGACGCTCACGCTCGATTTCCCCGGTGGCGTGCCCACCGTTACGACGATCGCGCTCGTAACAGAGGCGGCGGTCCCCGGTATCGACGCCGAAACCTTCGCCGGGATTGCCAAGGGTGCCAAGGAAAACTGTCCCATCAGCCGTCTACTCAAAGCCGCAGACATCACGCTCGACGCGAAACTAAGCTGACCCGAGCAGAAGGGGAACTCAACCCCTTCTGCCTGCTGAATGTCATTTTTTGACTTAGGCAAAAAAGAGCTCGTCTGCTTTTCGTACAGTGAAGAGCCATTCATGCTATTGTCTGTCGCATGTCCGACTTTAGCAACACGGTTCTGAACGCTCTTCCACGCGACGCGATTGTCCGTCTCGGACTCTCGCCGGTTAACTTTGAGGTCGGCCACCCCATCGAGTTTCCGGGCACACCCATTACTCACCTGTATTTCGTCGAGCAGGGGATGGCTTCACTCACGACGACCTTTCTGGACGGCTCGCAGGTCGAGGCCAGCATGTTTGGCTACGAGTCCATCATCGGCGTCTCCGCGCTGATGGGCACGCGGCAAAGCCTCAACCGCGTGTACACCCAGATTGAAGGCAGGGGTTATCGCTGTCCGCTCAACAACGCACAGCTTGAGTTCCGGCGCGGCGACCTTTTTCAGGAGCTGGCACTGCGCTATGTGCAGGCGCAACTTCTGCAGGCCTTTCAGTCCGCCGGCTGCAACGCAAAGCACGACGCCGAACAGCGCCTCGCCCACTGGCTGCTATTGTGCGCGGACCGGGCACACAGCAACACCTTCCTCATTTCGCAGGAGTTCCTCGCGGAGATGCTGGGCACGCGCCGCACCACCGTGACGATGGCGGCGATTTCCTTGAAAAAGGCAGGCATTATCCGGTACACGCGCGGTCGGCTTCAAATTCTCAACGTCGAGGGTTTGCAAAAGCGGTCGTGTGAATGCTATGCAGTCATCAAAAACTATCTCGACAACTATGCACAGTTCGATTCAGGACTGGTGGCCTGAGCCGTTCACGGGAACGCCCAGGCACCATTGCCGATCCGGACTTCTAGGCCTCGCTGCGCTTCTTGTTGCGCGGCCGCACCTTGAACCAGATCGGTGAGCCGATGAAGCGGAACTCCTGGCGAATCAGGTTCTGCAGAAAGCGCTCGTAGCTGAAGTGCAGCTTCACATCGCGATCCGTGAACAACACGAAAGTCGGTGGTGCCACCGCTGCCTGCGTCATGTAATAAATGCGCACGCGCTTGGCGTACGGCACGCCGGCGCGCTCGAAGTCGATGCCGTCCAAAAATTTGTTCATGCGGCCGGTGGAGATGCGCTTGCGTCGTTCGCGCGCCACCAGTTGCACCTTCTTGAAGACCTCGTCGATGTTGATGCCGTCGCGTGCGCTGATGAACAGCAGCGGCGCGTAGTCCAGGTACTTAAGTGCGTGGCGCACCTGCTCGGTATAGACCTTCTGGTCTGCCGGGGCGGGTTTGCTTTCACTGTCCTCGGCATCGCCGGCGCGGCGTGCGTTTTGCCGCTCCGTGGTCACCACGTCCCACTTGTTGACCACGATGACGACGCTGCGGCCGCTCTCATGCGCGTAGCCGCCAATCGTCGCGTCCAGCCCGGTCACGCCCTCGGTCGCGTCGATCACCAGCAGCGCCACGTCGGCGGCTTCCAGGTGCTTGCGCGCCATGATGACGGACAGCTTTTCCGCCATCATGGTGGTCTTGCCTTTGCGGCGAATGCCGGCGGTGTCCACAAAGCGGAAGCTGTGGCCCTCGCGCTCCACAACCTCGTCCACCGCATCGCGCGTGGTGCCGGCGATGGGTGAAACGATGGCGCGTCCGGTGCCAGTAAACGCATTCAATAGGGTGGATTTCCCTACATTCGGCCGGCCGATGATGGCGACCCGAGTCTCCGTCGAGACGTGCTCGCCGTGGGAGCGCAGCTTGCGTTCGCGCGGCTTGTCTTCACCGTCCTCTCCTTCGTCGACCTCGTCCAGGTCGTCGGCCTGCTCCGGCTCCAGGTCTGGCAGCGCGGCGCTCACCGCATCCAGCAGGTCACCGACGCCGATGCCGTGCTCCGCGCTGACGGCGAAGACTTCCTTGAAGCCGAGGGTCCGGAAACTCTCAGCCTGCACCGCGATCTTTTCCGTATCCATTTTGTTCACGGCGAGGAACAGCGGCTTGCCCGAGCGTAGGAGCAGTCGTGCCAATTCCAAATCGGGTGCGGCCAACTCACTGCGACCGTCCACCACCATGACGATGGCACCGGCTTCTTCCAACGCAATCTGCGCCTGGCGGAAGATCTCACTAGGGATCAGCGCTTCGTCGTCGGGTACCACACCGCCCGTGTCGACGATGCGCAGCAGCCGACCGTCCCAATCCACTTCGCCGTAAATACGATCGCGCGTGATGCCAGGTTCGTCACCAACAATGGAGCGGCGCGACCCGGTCAGCCGGTTGAACAGCGTAGACTTGCCAACGTTTGGCCGACCGCAGATCGCGAACAGCGGGGCGACGATGCTGTCGGAGGGCCGTGTCGCCTCTTCAATCAGCGGCAGCATGGCGGCAAAGGCGTTCTCGTCTTCCGGGTCGCTCAGAGCAGCGGCATGAATGTTGCGGCGCGGCGGCAGCACCTCTTCCGGCGCATCTTCCGAGCCCATGCCACGGCTTCCGCGCACCGGCCGGTTGGAGGGCTTCTTCTCGGTCGTGCCCTCTTCAATGGCAGCGGCAGCCTTCTTTGCCGTGGCGCGTCGCCGCTTCTCCACGTCGTCTGATTTCTTCTGCGCCGCAGCCTTTCCGGTCGTCTTTTTCCCGCCTTTTGCCGGCGCGGCCTTGGCGGGCTTGGCCTTTGGCGCGGGATTCCCGGTCGCCACTTCCGGCGTCTCAGGCTGTGCGGTGCGTGCAGCTTCTAGTGCCTCGCGCTCTTCCTTCGGCAGTGCAGCCGGCGCCAACTGCGCACCCGTCACGTTGCGGCCCTTCATGCGTTCCGGCGATTGCGTACGCACCTTTGCCTTGGAAAATGCCGCGGATTTCTTTGCAGAGGTCTGCTTCCGTCCCTTGGGCGATGATTTACCGAGCGCGCCTGCGGAGGCCTTTGCGCCCTTGGGCGTTGCGCCCTTGTGCGGCCGCGTTTGCGCGGACCGATGCTTCTTGCCAAGACGTTTCTTGGGTGGCGCCATGTGTCACCTGCTTCACTCTCAAGGGTAGCAGTGTGCGCCGGCGCTTTACGCGTAAACACGCGATCCGCAACGCAGGAAGCGGCAAGAGGCCGGGAACGGCGGCTCGCCCGCTTTAAGTGACCGGAAGGCGGGTTCCGGCGGGGTGTTCGCGAGCCATGATCCGCCTTGCCTCCCACTGAAAGACACGCTTCAGAAGAGTGCGCAGCAAGAACACAAACGCAAACAGGCGGATCTGCGGCCAGGTTTGCAGGGCGATGATTTTCAGCAAGCTCCCCGCAACGCTAAATCCCAGCGCAAGCAACACGCCCCGCGCAATTCGAAGGCGTGGCGGATCGCTGCCGCGACCTCTTCCCATGTCCAGCAGCGCAAGGTACACGTGGTACACAATGACGATCGCGGCCAGCATGTCCACAGAGGTTCCACCCAGCAGAATCAGCCGTGTGGCGAGGGGCATCAGTCTATTTCACGATGGAGGCAGCAACGACGGGGTCGCGTTGCGCACCGGTTACCTTCTGCTCCGCGGCAACCTGTGCAGGCTGCGCTTCCTGCTCAATCTCTTTTTCCAGGAAGTAGTTGAGTGCGGTACGCAAAGCCGCAATCGCGGCCAACTTCTCGATATCAGTCCAGGTGGGCGTAACGGCGGTGTTCAGAATGTCTGCGGCAAGTTCCAGTTCCAACGCCACCGCCAGCCAGCGGCCTAACGTCAGACGCACGCTGTTCTTGGCCTCAGGTGGTGAGCCAGGCTTGAAGAACAGGAACAGCGACTTGACGGTTGCCTCGATTGCGGCCAGGCCGATGACGATGGCCGCGGCAATCTCCACACCACGTGCCAGGTATTCGATCCAGAGCTTTGCCATTTCCAGAATGTGGTTCATGTGCCGCACTCCTGGCCGCGTGTATCGACGCTAACCTACTTCGCCGTTTTCTTTGCGACGGTCTTGGTGGCAGCTTTCTTACGCGCAACCGGCTGCGGCGTAACGTTCCGCTTGGGCTCGGCCTTCTTTGCTGCAGCCTTCTCCGCAGCAGACTTCTTGGCCGGCGTTTTCTTGGCCGGCTTGTCTTCTGCGATGGCGATAGCGACGACGGAGCTGGTCTTGCGGCCGGTCTTGCCGCCGCGCTTCGGCTCTGCAGCCTCGGCAACGGGAGCGCCAGACTTGTTTGCGGCGACTTTCTTCGCTGGGGTCGCCTCGTCCGGTTCCGCGGACTTTTTGGCGGGATTCTTCTTGCGCGTGGCGGTAATGGCCTTGTTAATCTCCGCGTTCAGGTCGGCGGCGCTCATGGTCGTGGCGGTTTTGCGCAGCCGCTCCAGGCCGTAGTATTCACGCTTTTCCGGCATAAAGATGTGGACGACGAAGTCGACGTAGTCCATTAGGATCCACTCGCCCTGGCGGCGGCCCTCCGTGGAGTTCGGATAGATGCCGAACTCGCGCTTCAGCCGGCCCTCGATCTCGTCTGCGATGGCGGCGTTCTGCCGCTCGTTGGTACCATTGCAGATCAGAAAGTAGTCGGTCAGCGCGCTCTCACTCGGGTCAAGCGCGAGAATGCGGATGTCTTCGGCCTTGCGGGAATCGGCGGCGTCGACCGCGACGGCGAGAAGCTGGTTGGTTTCGAGCGAGGGCATGAATCTCCTGTACCCCTTTAGGATAGCGGGTTCTGCGGGTTGGCGGAAAAATTGGGAAGAACGAGCGCAGCAAACGCGAAAGTGCCGCGGCGAATACAGCGGAATGTTTCCACCCCACCAGCCACGGCACCCTTTGCCTATTCCTGTTCGTCGATTAAGCGTGCGCCGGTTCCTTGGCGAGCTCGGAGACGCGCTTGGCAAGCAGATCCTCCAGCTCTTCCAGCGCCTTGGAGAAGCCTTCAATGCCTTCCTTCAGCTTGTCGTGCGCCATGCGGTCTTCCGCGTGCATCTTTTCGAAAGTCGCCTTATCCATGGGGATTTTTTGGATGTCCATGGTCTTGGCCTTTGCGGCATCCAGCTTCTTCTCGAGCGTGCCTTCCTTGGTGTTCAGCTCATCCAGCAGCTTGGGTGCAATGGTCAGCAGGTCGCAACCGGCAAGCTCTTCAATTTCGCCGATGTTGCGGAACGAAGCGCCCATGACAACCGTTTTGTAGTCGAACTTCTTGTAATAGTTATAGATAGTCGTCACGGACTTCACGCCGGGATCTTCCGCGCCGGTGTAATCCTTGCCGGTATCCTTCTTGTACCAATCGAGGATGCGGCCGACGAATGGTGAGATCAACGTGACCTTGGCGTCGGCACAGGCGACGGCCTGGTGCAGGCCGAAGAGGAGCGTCAGGTTGCAGTGAATGCCTTCCGTTTCCAGCTGCTCCGCAGCCTTGATGCCTTCCCAGGTAGAGGCGATCTTGATGAGCACGCGCTTGCGATCGATGCCAGCATCCTCGTACTGCTTGATGATGTCGTGCGCCATCTCGATCGTCTTGTCTTTGTCGAAGGAAAGACGGGCGTCGACTTCGGTCGACACGCGGCCGGGGACGATGTCCAGAATCTTGCGGCCAAAGGCGACGGCGAGCGTTTTGAAGGCGGCGGCGGCGACGGCTTTGTCGTCGGAGTTCGCGCCGGCCTTGTCCTTGGCATCCTTCAGCACGTCATCCACGATGCTGCTGTAGTCGGGCATCTGCGCGGCGGCCGTAATGAGCGACGGATTGGTCGTTGCATCGGTCGGCTTGAATTTTTCCATCGACTTCATGTCGCCTGTGTCGGCGACGACGGTCGTGAACTGCTTGAGCTGGTCCAGAAGCGTTGCCATCGGTGGATCTCCTCGGTCTTTATCAAGAATTGTTGGCTTCATTCTAGCGCCAGCCTATTGGATGCGAATGGCGCGATTTAGATAACAGGTGGCGGACAACTCTCAGGGGCGCAGGCTTTCTGTCGCGGGCGCGCCCGGTTTGCTGCGGTTTCCGGCCGTATCCTGCGCACGCACGGTGTAGCGGTAGGTGTGTCCGGGCTGCACGGCCAGATCGCGATAGCTTACGACATTCGTGGGTACCGGCGTCAGCAGGATTGGCGCTGCCACGGTCGTGCCCGTGTCGGTACGCTCCACCAGGTAGCCGGCCAGGTCGGGCTCGCTGTTCGGCTCCCACGATAGGTCGATCTCCGGTGCAGTGCCTTCCATTTGCGCGGACACAGCGGCCAAGCCGAGCGGCGCGGCCGGGGCGAAGGTGTCGGGGGAGCGGGTCAGCGTCACGCTAGTTGGCGCACTGTTCAGGGTAGCCGGTGGCGTCCCGGGCAGCTTGATGCTGCGCAGGACAGTGTACGTGACGACATCGCCGACATGGGGTGCGGTATCGATGGCACCGCCGGGATCGCCGGCAACGGTCAGGGTTCGCCGCGTCGCGCCGGATGCAGCTTCAACAAGAATGGTGGCGTCCGGTTCGGACTGGGTGGCGCGCCAGGTGAGCTGAACACCGCGGGTGGTGGTCGTGGCGGCGAGCGACTCAACGGCCGTGGGTGCCGCGCCTGCCGCCGCAACGGCATCGCGCGAGTCGGCGGAAACATGACCCTGCGCATTGAGGATGCGTACGCTGTAGCGCAAGGGCAGGGGCGGCCCGGCGAGCAGCGCCGTTGGCAGTCTGTCCTGCGCATGGGCCGCTTCGCCCGGGGTCACCGGTTGAGTCTGGATGGTTCTGCAGGGTACGGCGGGCTGGTCGTGACGGCACAGCACGGCGGTGAGATTGCCCGCGCCGTGCCGACCCGCAAGGGGCTGGCGGTCGGTGGAGAGGGTCGGTACCGTGAAGGTAAGGTCGACGTGGTCGCCCATGCGCCGCGCCGTGAGGTCGCGTACGGCTTGCGGCAGGTGCAGCGAAGGCGGCCGCGGCGGACCGGTGCTCGCACATCCCATCAGCGCTGCGAGGGTGGCGAATCCGCAGGCACTTCGCGGAAAAATGCTACGAAGGGGACCGCTGCAGTGCCGGGAGGAACCCTTTTCGAGCCGGTGCCATCCAACGCGATAGAACGGAACACAAGCAGAGTCGAAGCGCACCTCTCAAGGCTAGCATTCAGCGCCGCCATGTGTCGTGAGGATATGGACGCAGGATGGCTCAATCTGGCGTGCTCAGCCGGTGTGCAATTGAGCAGATTGCTCAATCTGATTTCCGGTTTCGCTCCGTTTACTGTTCGACGGCGTTAACAGATGTGTTTACTTGCTGCACGTGAGACAACGCCGGCACTGCGATGGGGAGATGGCCACATGGAAATGGAACAGAGCATGGAACTGGTGTCGAACGAACAGATCGTAGCCACCGCCGTCTCGACCGATGGCGGCGAACACAGCAAAGTTGCCGGTGAGGCTGCCGAAGCCTTTATTTCAGAAAAACGGCTGGGTGAGCGCATTAAGGCGCTGCGGCTCAAGAAAAGTATGGGCCTTGTGGAACTTGGGCGACATACCGGGTTGTCTGCGAGCTTTCTCTCGCAACTGGAAACCGGTCGCGTCGTTCCCACGCTGCGCAATCTCGCGCGTATTGCAATTGTCTTCTCCAAGGACTTGAGCTACTTTTTCGAGCCGGAGCCGAAAACACTGTTCCGCGTGCATCGCAGCAATGAGCGCGTGCGCCTGCCGCAAACGGGTACCGACGAGCCGTCGTACTTCTTCGAATCGCTGGGCTACATGGTGCCGGATCGCCAGCTTGACCCGTATTACATCGAGTTTCAGCCCGGCATCAAGCCGCGCCGGGCGCATCAGCATGCTGGCTGCGAGTTTCTTTACGTGGTAGAAGGCGCGCTGGATGTGCAGCATGGCACCACCACGCACCACATGGATGCTGGTGACGCCGCCTACTTCGACGCGAATACGCCGCACAGCTATATTTGTGCGGGCAGCACACCGGCCAAGACGCTGCTGGTGACCCTACAGTCGAGCGGGCTCGGCGCATTGCAGGGCAACGGTGCAAATGGGCGCGCAAAAGCTCCGGGCACCCCCACCACGGCAACCCCGAATGGGGCGGCAACACCCGGCCCGGTGATGGCGCCGGCGGCGCCACCGACTGCCAGTGGAGTGATGCGGTCCAAACTGGCGACCATGCAGCGAGCTTCTTAAAGCCTGCTTCTCTAAACGCAGAAGCTCGTACGCCTGATGGCTCCGGGCTTTTGTCTTTCTACGTTGCCGGGTAGAAGAACTTCTCGACGGCGGACCAGTCTGCCATGCGCTTCCAGCCGTTCGTTTCCGCGTCGATCGTGCGGTTGTGCGTTGCGGAGTACAGCAGTCCCTGGCCGCTGAACGCGCGCAGTTGCCGAGGGTTGTCGTCGACCAGGAAGTCCGCGCGTATCACTGACTTCGTGCCGCAAAAAACGTAGTGCGATGGTGCAATGAACGGGAAATGCCGCTGTAGCCAGGTGAACTTTGCCTGAAACGATCGCGGCACCTCCATTGCGGCAGAGGCGATGAACACCTCATGCTCCTGCGACAGGCGTTCCAGCACGCGCACGGCGTCGGGCATCAGCGGCAGGTCCGCGAAAAAGTCCGGGTCGTCCAAAAAGGCGGCGAGCCGGTCATGGCGATCGCTTGGCACCACCTGCCACAACCACTTGCCACGTAGATCTTCTTTGCGCACGGTCTCGCCGAACTCGCGATTGTAGCGGTTCAGGTGCTCCAGAACGGTGTCGGCCATGACCTCGTCCATATCGACTGCAATGGTTGCCATCACGTTCAAGGCTACCAGCATCCGGGGCAGCGCTGCAGTTCACGCACACGGCTTCCCTCACCGTGGGGTGTTCCCTTTTTTGGCCTTAGAGGCAACTTTTGTTGCGTCGTCTGCAACTGCGGCTTCGTCCAATATGCTCAATGGCATCGACTGCAGTTCAGGAAGAGACACAGAGTGAGCACGCGGCGGAAGTGCCGTGGAAGCCGAGGCACAACCCATGGTTGATCGCACTGACCGTGACGCTGGCGACGTTCATGGAGGTGCTGGACACCTCCATCGCAAATGTCGCGCTGCCCCATATTGCGGGGTCGCTTGGCGCGTCGCAGGATGAGGCGACATGGGTCATTACGAGCTACCTGGTGGCGAACGCGATCATTCTGCCCATGTCGGCGTACCTGACGACGTTCGTCGGCCGCAAGAAGTTTTACATGGCATGCGTGGTGCTTTTTGGCCTGTCGTCTGCCCTATGCGGGCTGGCACCATCGCTACCGCTACTCATCGTCTTTCGTCTGATGCAGGGCGCAGGTGGTGGCGGTCTGGGCCCGAGTGAGCAGGCGATTCTTGCCGATACCTTTGAACCCGCGAAGCGTGGCCAGGCGTTCGCGCTGTATGGGCTGGCCGTCGTTGCCGCACCCGCCATCGGTCCGACGCTGGGCGGATGGATCACCGATAACTACGATTGGCGATGGATCTTTTTCATTAACGTGCCTATTGCCGTGTTATCGCTTTTCCTAACATCGCGCATGGTGGAAGACCCGCCACATATTACGGCGGAAGTGGAAGAGAGTAAGCGCAAGGGCCTGAACCTGGATTACTTCGGATTTGGCCTGCTGGCGCTTGGTTTTGGCTCTCTGGAGTTTGTGCTGGACAAGGGGCAGGAGGACGACTGGTTCGGCTCGCCGATTATTACCTTGTTTACCGTGGTGTGTGTCACTTCGCTAGTCGCACTTGTGTTCTGGTCGCTGTCGAGTATCAAGACAGGCAAGCGACCGATTTTGAACCTGACACTGTTCAAGCAAAAAAGCTTTGCCGTCGCGGCAATTCTGTTATTTGTGCTGGGCTTCAGCCTGTATGCCACGACCGTGCTTATTCCTCAGTATGTGCAGTTACTGCTGGGGTACACGGCAGAACTGGCGGGACTGGCCATGTCGCCGGGTGGGTTGACCATTATGTTCATGATGCCAATCGTCGGCATCCTGATTACGCGCGCAGACCCGCGAGCCATGATCACCTTTGGCTTTCTGATCCTATCGTCGTCCATGTTCATCATGCACCAGTACCTTTCGCTGGACACCAGCTTCAAGACGGTCGTGTGGCTGCGGGTGTACCAGTCCATTTCGCTGGCGTTCCTTTTTATTCCAATTAATACGATTGCGTATAACAACATTCCGCGATCGCAAAACAATGACGTAAGTGGCTTGTCGAACCTGGCGCGTAACATCGGCGGCTCGGTGGGTACGTCGTTTGTGGCGACCATGTTGGCGCGGCGCGCACAAAACCACCAGAATGCGCTGGTGCAGCACCTGACCGCCGGCGACAGTAACTTTCAGGCACGGGTCAACTCGCTAGCCGGGTTTCTGCAGAGCAGCCGCGGACCCGGCAGCGGGAACCACACGGATGCCATCGCCGCGGCACAGGGCAATATCTACAATATGCTGCACGGACAGTCGCAGATGCTTGCTTACCTCGACATCATCGCGGTGCTTGGCTTCTTCTGCGTAGCGATGGTGCCGCTGGCGTGGATTGTGCCGAAACCCAAAGGTGGCGGTGACGCACCGGCGCATTGATCTAGGTGCGAAATGCAATGGCCCATGTCACCTCGTGAACATGGGCCTTTGTGTGCGTCGCGCCTACTCGCGGAAGCCGAGTTGTGGTGCTGGCTCAAGCGGTGCGGGCTCCAGGTACTGGCCGAGCAGGGGATAGCGGCCGCCAACGAAATACATGCCCCATGACTGGTAAAAGGTCACGAGCGTGCCAGCCGTGACGAGATAGATGACCAGCGCCCAGATGGCGAGCGCGACCGCAGCAAGGGCCCCCATTGTGCCGAGGGCAAACATGCCCGAGGTTGTGCCGTGCAGCGCGGCCCACAACGCCCAGCCGGCAAGGCCGATGGGAATAGCTGGCACTGCCAGAGCGACGAACCAGCTAACCATCAGGACGAGGCTCAGGCCGAAGATCAACACCGGCATGAGCAGTGCGTAGACGAGCACGCCCCGCGGATCTGCGCGGACCAACAGCCAGACGCGCTGGTAGGTGTTGGCGAACGACAGGTCTTCCAGGGCAACACCGGGCAGGGCAAGCGTGGTAAAAACGCGGAACAAAACAAGAAACAGGATGCCCACGACTACCGCCTCTGCAATGAAGAGGAAGGCGATGCGGAACACGGCAAGGCCTACGTGCTGCCCCGTGCCACGGAATGCGCCGGACTGAAACAGGTGAACAAAGCCGACGATCGCGGGGATCAGGAGAGGCGAGAGCAGTAGCGCAAGGCACAGACCAAACACCACCTTAATGCCGAGCCAGCGCCAAGTGTGGGAACCATGGCGGCGCCATGCGGGGGCGACGCGGTCATCCCGCAGCAGGACGATGTCGAACAGGACGAACTGCAGGCGCGCACCGACGTACAGCAGCCCCAGGCCGATCGCCACACTGATGAGGGCGAAGAAGGCGCCGAGTGCCGCCAGCATCGATCGCAGCGCCGCTGGCAACTGCGCGTTGCCGCCACGAGAATTGAAGTTGCCGTTGAAGCCGCCTAGTTGCGAGGCCAAGGCAACGAAGCAGATCTTGAAGATGCGCGGCCAGCGGCGATCATGAAACAGGATGGATTTGGTACGTTCCCAGGCAGGGCCGATGGCTTCACCGGCAGAATAAACGGTCATGTGCGGATCGCTCCGAAACGCGAAGATGGAAAGCGGCTATGCCGAGGAGCATACCGCAAGGTCCGTATCGCGCAGCATCGGATCGGGCGCTGCAGGTGCAGGCACACCGGCGAGCCAGTCGCGCCAGGCGTTCAGGCCGCGCTCGCACTGCAGGCGATGGCGCTCTTTTTTCTCGCGGATCTTTTTGCGGAGCTCTTCTTCCAGCGGCAGCAGCAGGTCGAAGGTGATGTTTGCCGGTTGAAAGCGCTTCTTGTCCGCGTGGGTGATGTAGTGGATGAGCGAGCCGTTGGCGCTGAGGCGCGGTGCGGGCGTGGGCGTTTCGCCGTGCGCCACGGCAGCGGCGTACCGGCCCGTGAGCATGCCCGCGGCGATGGATTCGGTGTAGCCTTCCACGCCGGAGAGCTGGCCGGCGATGAAGATCTGCGGGTGGGCTTTGAGCTGGAGCGTTTCCGTCAGAAGCGACGGCGAGTCGATGTAGGTGTTGCGATGGATCTGGCCGAAGCGCAGGAACTCCGCGTGTTCCAGGCCGGGAATGAGGCGGAGGACGGTTTTCTGGTCGCCGAATTTAAGGTGGTTCTGGAAGCCGACGAGGTTGTAGCTGTCGGCGCGCAAATTCTCCTGCCGCAGTTGCACGACGGCGTGGGGCGTCTGTCCGGTGCGCGGGTTGCGAAGGCCAACGGGCTTCATGCAGCCGAAGCGCAGGGTGTCGCGGCCGCGGCGGGCAAGCTCTTCCAAGGGCAGACAGCCCTCGAAGTAATCGAGCCGCTCCCATTCCTTGGCCTCGACCTCGTGGGCGGCGCGCAGGGCATCGTAAAAGGTGTCGTATTCCTCGCGGGTGAAGGGGCAATTGATGTAGTCGGCGGTGCCCTTGTCCCAGCGCGCGGCGAAGTAGACCCGGTCCATGTCGATGGTGGTGGCGTCGACGACGGGAGCGATGGAGTCGTAAAAGCTGAGGTGGTCGGTGCCGGTGAGGCGCTGCAGTTCGGTGGTGAGCGCCGGAGAGGTGAGCGGCCCGCTGGCGAGGACGGTCAGGTGGTCGTCGCTGTTCTCGTGCAATTGCGTCACTTCTTCGCGCACGATGGTGATGTTCGGATGGGCTTCGAGGCGTGCAGCGACGCGACGGGAGAACTCTACGCGGTCGACGGCGAGGGCGTGCCCGGCGGGGACGGCGCAGGCATCGGCTTCCTGCAGCAGGATGCAGCCGGCGGCGCGCATCTCCTGCTTCAGCAGCCAGGGCGCGGTGTTTTCCGACTCGGACTTGAGCGAGTTGGAGCAGACGAGTTCGGCGAAGTCACTGGTCTGGTGCGCCTCGGTGGAGCGATGGGGGCGCATCTCAAACAGCGTGACGTCGCAGCCGGCGGCCGCGGCCTGGAGTGCGGCTTCCGGACCGGCGAGACCGCCGCCAATGACGTGAATCTTTCTCATCGCTTGATTGTTTCACCCGCGAGCCGTGCGATGGCATCGCCGGTCATGCGCAGGTTGAGCCATTCGCGCAGGACCTTGGCGCCGCTTTGCTCGTAAAAGTCGAGCGCGGGGGTGTTCCAGTCGAGACATTCCCATTGGAAGCGGGTGCAGTTGCGGTCGACGGCGATGCGCGCGAGTTGCTGGAAGAGGGCCTTGCCGACGCCGCGCTTGCGGTAGGGCTCGCGGACGAACAGGTCTTCAAGGTAAAGTGCGGGCCTGCCTTCCCAGGTGGAGTACTGGAAGAGGTAGAGGGCGAAACCGGCGACGTGGCCCTCCCACTCGGCGAGGGTGCAGCGGAAATAGGGTTCGGGGCCGAAGCCGTCACGGAGGAGGTCAGCCTCGGTGGTGCGGACGGCGTCGGGTTCCTTCTCGTAGAGGGCGAGTTCGTGGATGAGGGAGAGGATTTCGGGGATGTCGGCGGGTGTGGCGGGGCGCAGAGTGAGGCTCAAGGTTTGGGGCTCGCGGGTTTGGTGTCGTTGATGGTTTTCTCGATGTCGGCCTCGGCGGCCTTGCGTGCGGCTTCGCGCTCGGCGGCCTTTTGCGCGTCGGCAATGGCGAGGTACTTGTCGAAGGGGATGGTGAAGGCGAAGAGCTCGGTGTGTTTTGCGTCGCCGGTGTGGATTTCTTTCACGTAGATTTCCGCGTGGCGCAGCAACGGGTCGTCGAGGTCGCGGACGTCGTAGAAGAGGAAGCCGCTCGCGGTGGTGTGCGGCGGGATGGTGGTCTCCCTGAAGCCGAAGTCCTTGTCGTCGTCGAGGATCTTCTTGTCGACAGGGGTGGAGTGGTAGGTGATGGGGGTGCCGGGCACGCGTCTGGGCTGCAGGTCTTTGAAGCGGAAGAGGCGGCGGTTCATCTCGTCGGGCGTGGCGGCGGGGAGTTTGGTGCCGTCGGCGGCGATGAACTGGATGCGGACGTCGTTGAGGTCGAGCGGGGTGTCGCCGTCGTTTTTGATGAGGAGGCGGACGGGGAGGAGGCTGTGGCCGGGGTAGTCGTTGCGGAAGAAATCTGCTTTGGCCCTGGTTTCAAACGGCTCGGCGGCGATGGTGACGTGGTCCTGCGCGTGGGTGTCGCGGGCGGGGACGGTATTGATGTCGGGAGCGGGCGGGGCTTTCTTGGCGGCGAACGCGGGTGCAGCGAGCAGGAGTGCGGCGGCGAGCAAGCACGACTTGGGGTGAGGGCGGCGCATGGTTGTTGGACGGGAGCGGGAAACGCGGGTTTCAGTGGCTCGATGTATCTTCTCACCCGTGGAGCTGGCGGCGTGCCAGAGGGTACCCCTCCCCCCTTGGGGTGGGCTAAATTCCTCATTTCATTGAGGTGTGTTGGTAAAGTTGTCAAGGGAAGCAAGTTAGGCGCAAATTCCTCAAATCATGGGAGTAAAGGGGTGCTGCACAGGTTTTGAGGCAGCCACTTTCCCGGACTGGACATGGTGGCAGGTGCATGGGGAGGGGTGGCGGTTTGCATCCGGTGGGGCGCGGTATCATCGAATGTGTGATGCGTGGACTCCTGTCCAACCCGGTTGATTGCGTGAGCGCTGCGTTTGTGTGTGCGCGTTTGCCTCGCCGCGACTTTGCCTAGCTGCGCCTGACGCGCTGGTTCCGTCCGCACCATCTTTCCCCAAATTTTGAGCGCAGGTTGCGCACTGCAGTTCGATTCTGCCGTGGCAGAGGAGTGATTCATGTTCGATCGGTTGGAGCAGTTGGAAGAGCGGTTCATGGAGTTGGAGCGGGAGATGAGCGATCCCGCGATCGTGGGCGACCAGGCGAAGATGCAGAAGACGGGCAAGCAGCACCGCGACATGCAGCCGGTGATTGAGAAGTATCGCGAGTACAAGCGGGTGCGCGACGGCATTGCCGAGGCGAAGGCCATGCTGGCGGAGACGGACGAGGACATGCGGGCGATGGCGCAGGAAGAACTGCTGTCGCTGGAGCCGCAGTTGGGCGAGATCGATGAGGCGCTGAAGATCATGCTGCTGCCCAAGGATCCGAACGACGACAAGAACGTGGTGCTGGAAATTCGCGCGGCGACGGGCGGCGACGAGGCCAGCCTGTTTGCGGCGGAGGTCTTCCGCATGTACCTGCGGTATGCGGAACTGCACCGGTGGAAGGTGGAGATTCTTTCCGAAACCGAGAGCACGGTGGGCGGGATGAAGGACGTGACGGCACTGATTGAGGGCGACCGCGTGTACAGTTCGCTGAAGTACGAGAGCGGCGTACACCGGGTGCAGCGGGTGCCGGCGACGGAGACGCAGGGGCGAGTGCATACGTCCGCGATTACGGTCGCGGTGCTGCCGGAGGCAGAGGAAGTGGACGTGAAGGTGGAAGCCAAGGACCTGCGCGTGGACACGTTCTGCTCGTCGGGTCCGGGTGGGCAATCGGTCAACACGACGTACTCGGCGATTCGCATTACGCACCTGCCGACGAATACGGTGGTGAGCTGCCAGGACGAGAAGTCGCAGATCAAAAATCGCGAAAAGGCCATGCGGGTGCTACGGTCGCGCTTGTACGAGGTGGAGATGGAGAAGCAGCACCAGATCCAGGCGAGTGCGCGTAAATCGCAGGTCGGTACGGGCGACCGGTCGGAGAAGATTCGGACGTATAACTTTCCGCAGAACCGACTCACCGATCACCGGATTGGGCTGACGCTGCACCAGTTGGAGTACGTGATGGAAGGCAAGCTGCAGCCGGTGGTGGATGCGTTGATTGCGCATGATACGGCGGAGCGGTTGAAGGCCGAGGCGGTTGCGGCGTAAAGGTGCAGAACGCGGAGTACGCGGAGTTGTCGCGGAGGACGCGGGTATGAGGACGATACGGGACGCTCTGCGCTTTGGCGTGGAGCGTTTGGCGTTGCGGGAGGATTTGCGGGAGACGGCGGTGCTGGATGCGCGGCAATTGCTGGAGGTGGCGACTGGGTTGACGCGGATAGGGATGCTGGCGGGGCCTGCGCGTTTGCTGACGGTGGAAGAGGCTGCGCGGTTTGAGGGGTTGCTGCAGCGGCGTGCGGGCGGCGAGCCGGTGCAATACCTGCGGGGGTCGCAGGAGTTTTATGGGCGCGGGTTTGCGGTTTCGCCGGCGGTGCTGATTCCGCGACCGGAGACGGAACTGATCGTCGACACGGTGCTGGAGTTGTTCGAGGATCGGGCGTGGCCGCTGCGCGTGGCGGACGTAGGGACGGGGAGTGGCGTGCTGGCGGTGACGCTGGCGCTGGAGTTCGCGGCGAGCTCGGTGACGGCGCTGGATGTGTCGGCTGCGGCGCTGGAGGTGGCGCGGGGGAATGCTGCGGCGCTGGGTCTTGATGGGCGCATGCTTGCCGGGACCGTGCGGTTTTTAGCGTCGGATTTACTGGGGGCGGTGCACGATCAGCGGTTCGATGTAATTGTGTCGAATCCGCCGTATGTGCCGCTGGCGGAGGCACCCGAGTTGCATGCGCAGGTGCGGGAGTTTGAGCCGCACCTTGCGTTGTTTGGTGGGCAGGACGGGCATGATGTGCTGCGGCGGCTGATTCCCGAGGCGTGGGATCGGCTGGTGCCGGGCGGGTGGCTGCTGCTGGAGACGGCGGGGCGCACGGCGGTGCTGGATGGGCTGCTGGCGGGGTGGTCGGACGTGCGGTTTGTGCGGGATTTGCAGGGGATTGAGCGGGTGGCGGTGGCGCGGCGGTAAGGGTGGTTGGTCGTCGTATGGGGCGAGTAAACCCATGTCCCAAAGGCGAGACATGGGACGCCCGGGGAACGGAACCCACCTTCATCGCGCTCGAAGTTCTTTGTCGGTTTGAGGGTGGTTGCGGGCGCGATGAAGGTGGGGCACCCGGCGGGAGTTTCGACGTCGGACTCCGGACTAGCCGCGGGGAAGGAATAAAGTTTGCGGGTGGGCAGCGTTCGTGGGGGCGTCGGCACCTAACAGGCTGAACCGTGGAGACTGCGCGGGAAACTTTGGTTTTTGGAGCGCTCAGGATGGCAATGGATACGACCACCTTTATTTCGCTGTTTCACCATGAAGAGGCAGCGCAGGGCGTGGTGCGGGACTTGGCCGCGGCGGGCGTGCCGACCAACGTGATTTACACGCTGGACAAGCGGGTGGGCGACACGAACGATGCCGGGCGGTTTCGCGCGACGCTGGAAGAGTTGAAGGTTCCCGCGCGCGACATGGACCACATGCTGGAAGAGATTGGCAAGGGCGCGATCCTGATTGCGGTGGCGTTCGGGTCGGACTTTACGGACAAGATTGAAGGTATTTTCCAGCGGCACGCGGCGCGGAAGATCGATGAGGCCGTGGTGGCGGGTGGCGTGGAGTTGGATGCGGCAGCCGATCCGCTGAATGCGCATGGCAACACGCTGGACGATAACGGCCAGATTGTGGAGCGACCCATTGTGGCGGGGACGGCAGAGACTGCGCGCAAGCAGGTTTGAGTTTGCCTGCAGCCGGGCGGGTGTTTTGAATTGAGCGCAGTGTGAGCCGTACGACGATGGATGAGGAAGAGCGATGACCGAGCGGATCAAGGTGTATGAAGAGGGCGGCAAGAAGTCGGGCATTCCGCTGTGGGCGTGGCTGCTGCCGCTGTTGGTGTTGCTGGCGCTGCTGGCGTACTTCCTGACGCGGCACAAGGGCGACAACGCTGTGCCCGCGGCGACGGCGACGACCCAGCCTGCGGCTTTGCCGACGCTGGGCGCGATCCACTTTGCGACGGACAAGAGCGATCTTTCCCCCGAAGCGAAGGCGACGCTGGACCAGGCTGCAGTGGCGATGAAGCAGGACCCGAAGATTCACCTGCGCGTGGAAGGCTACACGGATGCGACGGGAACGACGCCGCACAACGATAACCTTGCCGGTGCGCGTGCGGCTTCGGTGGTGGAATACCTGAAGGCGAAGGGCGTGGACAACGCACAACTGACGGGCGAGGGCTTCGGTCCGGAGCAGCCGGTGGATACGAATGCGACGGCGAGCGGCAAGGCGGACAATCGACGGGTGGAGCTTTACCGGGCGCAGTAGATTGCGCGTGGTTCGGCGAGAGGGATGCGGCTTTGGCTGCGTCCCCTTTTTGTGTTGCGGCGGAAGGAAGAGCGGATCCCTTCGCTTCGCTACGGGATGACAAAGGAGGTATGCCGGCCCGTTTGGTCGCCTAGCGGGTCTCGACGGATTGCAGGTGGAAGATGAGGGTGCCCCAGAAGAGCTTGGCGCGAATTTGGACGGGGAGGTGGCGGGCGTCGTCGGTGTACCAGATGGTGATGGTGCCGCGGTTTTTGACGACGCCGGCGTCGGCGGTGGGCTGGACGCGGACCGTCTGGAAGGTGCCGGCGGGGGTCTTGATGTCTTCCTTGCCTTCAACCTTGACGGTGACGGCGACAGTGCGCATGGCGTCGGCGAGGGGGAGATGGATGTCCTGGCCGACCTGGAGCGGGAGCGAGCCGATATAGAAGATGCCGGAGAGGGAGTCGATCACGCAGGCGGGGATCTGGCCTTCCTGCTTTTTCTGGGTGTTCTTGATCATGTTGCGCTCGACGAGCGATTGGGTGCCGAGGGTGGGCGGGGTGCCCTGTTTCGGGGACGGTGCGGCGAGGCCGGGGGTGAAGGCGAGCTCGGACTGGATCTTGCGGCGGCCTTCCTGGGTCTGCTTGCTGAAGCCGGAGGAGCAGCCGGTGGTGGCGCTGAAATTGGATTGGAAGCGGTCGATGACCTGGTAAATCATGTTGGTCGCGCCCACCGTGTCGGCGCTGGCCTGGACGCGGACGGTGCCGTTCACGTTGTCGAGCTGGAAGACGGCGCGACCGGCGGTGAAGACGCGCCAGTCGACGGCGAAGGTGAGCGCCTGGTGCGCCGGGAAGACGTAGCCGGTGGCGGGTGCGGCCATGAGCGGCGCCTGCGCTGGCGGGACGCCTTCTTTTTGTGCCGGGAGGGCCGCGGCAAGGAGGCAGGCGGCGGCGCAGAGTGCGGTGGCTCGGGCTCTGAAGATCCAGATCAAGATGAGGGTACAGCCCCTTTGCGGCGGATTGGCGACGGCGGCGCGGTGGGCGCGTCTAGGCCGGAAGCATGCCGTGCTGTCGCAGCCAAAGCAGCAGCAGGAGCGCCGCGAGGATGGCGACGGCACCCATGGAGGAATTGTACTCGCGGTGGCGGCGGTAGAGGGCGGGGGAGAAGCTGCCGGGGGCGTCGCCTGCGGGGGCGCGGCGGCTGGGGCGGAAGCTGGGGAAGAGGCGCGGGACCTGTTGGGTGTAGGCGGGGAAGGTGGGGAAGACGGTGCGGAGGAAGCGTTCTTCGGAGCGGATGACGGGGAGGTAGATGGCGAAAAAGAGGATGAGGAAAGCGGCGACGAGGTAGATGTTGCGGGAGGCCGCGACGAAGCCCAGGGCGGCGAGGAAGCTGCCGAGATAGAGCGGGTTGCGGGTGCGGGCGTAGGGGCCGGTGGTGGTGAGTTCGCTGTTTTTTTTGACGTAGCCGGCGGCGTAGCCACGCAGGGCGAGGCCGGGGACGACGAGCGCCATGGAGCGTGCGAGGGAGGCGACGGAGGGACGGGCGAAAACAAGGAATGCCGCGGCAAAGGCAAAGCCGAACGGGACGCGGGCACGGCGGAGGAAGGCCTCGGCGCGGCCCATGGTGTGATTGCTCAAACGTGCTCCGTGCGCCTGGGTGGCGGCAGGGTTCATTTTCTCATTGGCTTGCCGCAAGCAGGGTGGTGGCGGCGTGGAGAACGGTGTCGACGCGGATGCGGGCGAGGCCGGCTTCGGTGGCGGGGTGGCGGCGGTGGTCGGTGCGGCTGGCGGGGTCGCGGAGGGTGATGGCGTTTGGGGATTGGGGGCCGGTGCGTGCGGGGTCGGTGGGGCCGAAGAGGGCGACGACGGGGATGCCGAGGGCGGCGGCGAGGTGGAGGGGGCCGGTGTCGCCGGCGATGACGAGGTCCACGCGGCGGAGGAGGGCGATGAGTTGGGGGAGGGTGGCGGCGATGGTCTGGAGGTTGCCGTGGAGGTTGGGCGGGAGGAGATTTCGGGCTTCGTCGTGGACGGATTGGGCGGTGGGGTCGGGCAGGGGTGGGTTGGCGTTGAGCAGGATGCGGTGGCCGCGGGTGGCGAGGGCGGCGGCGAGCTCGGCGAAGTTGGCGGTGGGCCATTGTTTGGCGCCCCAACCTGCGGTGGGGGCCAGGAGGATGGTGCGGGTTAGGTTCGCCCCGGGTGCATTGGTTGTGCTTTGCGGCGTGGCGAGGGTTTCGTTCGCCCATACCTCGGCTGTTGGGTCCAGCGGGAGTAGCGATGGGGTGTCGATGGGGTGCTGGGCTTGGGGATCGAGCGTAGCCACGGCGGCGTCCACGATCTCCCGTGCCTGGTCGATGACGTGGGCTGCGGGAGTGGGGATGCGGGTGCGGTAGAGCCAGCGGGCCGGGGCTTCGCGGGGATCCGCGGGGCCGAGGATGCGGGGAGCTCCGCTGAGGCGGGCGATGGTGGCGGAGCGGATGGAGCCTTGCAGATCGATCGCCAGGTCGTAGCGGGTGGTGCGGAAGTCGCGGCGAAGGGCGAGGATGCTGCTTGCGGTGGCTTTCGACAGGGGGTGCTTGGACCAGGCGCGGGTCGAGACCTCGTGGAGGTGGTCGACGAGCGGCATGGCGGGTGTGCGGGGAAGGGCGTCTGCGTGGGTGCGGAGGAGGGTGGCCCAGCGAGGTTCGATGGCCCAGCCGAGGAAGGCGTGGGGCAGGTGGGCGCGGAGTTGGGCGATGGCGGGGAGGGCGTGCAGGATGTCGCCCATGGCACCGATGCGCACGATGAGGATGCGCGGGTTTTGTGTGGTGAAGGGCATTCGGGACATTGTCGCAAAGGTGCGGCTTGGGGTTTGCTCCACGGCATGGCTTTGCGGTGATTGAACGGTGTTGCGGGTGGAGTCAGGAGGCGGGTTGCGGAGGCGGAAGGACTGATTGGAGGTCGTGGAGGACGGCAGTCGAATCCGTGAATTCGACGAGGGCGTCGGCGATGGCGAGGGGGCCGATCGGGGTGAGTTCGGCGAGCATCGGCTGGGTGAGTTTGACGGCGTCCTTGCTGGTGGTGACGAAGCCGGTGGCGTGGCTGGCGCGGGCGTAGCGGCGGAGGGCGTCGAGGTCGGCGGGGGTGAGGGTGTGGTGGTCGGCGTAGCGGCGGGTGCCGGCGGCGTGGATGCCGCTGCGGCGGAGCATGGCTTCGAAGTCGGCGGGGCGGGCGATGGCGCTGAAGACGATGGGGTGTTCCGGGACATGCGGCGGCAGGGCGAGCGTGCGATTGATTATCCAGATCGGTTTGCCCGGTCCGAGGAGTTGGCGGGCGAGGGGTCTTAACTGGTCGGCTTCCTGCTCGCGGAGGACGAGGATGTCGGCGCGGGCGAGGCGGGCGAGGGGTTCGCGGAGATTGCCGGCGGGCAGCAGGGTGTCGCGGGTGTCTTCGAGGGTGAGCAGGGCGATGTCGAGGGTGCGGGCGAGGCGGCGGTGGTTGAAGCCGTCATCGAGCAGGTGGATGCGGTGGGGATGGGGGTTTCGAGTTTCGGCGAAGAGGCCGGCGGCGTGGCGGCTGCTGCCGACGGTGACGGGGATGCCGTGAGAGCGGGCGAGCATGAGAGGTTCGTCGCCGAAGTCGCGGGCGGTGCCTTGCGGGTCGACGGGCAGGACGCCGCGGGTGTGGCGGCCGTAGCCGCGGGAGAGGACGTCGGGCGCGTAGCCATTGGCTTGCAGAAAGCGGGCGAGCGCGGCGAGGAAGGGGGTTTTGCCTGCGCCACCGGCGGCGATGCTGCCGATGCTGACTACGGGGGCTTGCAGCGTGCGCGGTGTGGCGAGGTGGTCGTAGAAGCCATTGCGGAGGGTGGTCGCGAGGCGGTAGAGGGGGACGAGGGGTTGGAGGAGGGGGCGGCGGACGGGGTGCCGGGGTGTCGGTGGCTGGGGTGTTGATGGCTGGTGAGACGGCGGCTGGTGAGACGGCGGCTGGTGAGAGGGGGATTTGGACCTGTTGGGCCGAGCGAGGGCGGCCTCTGCTACATCAGCGCCGGGTTCGACGGGCGGACGCGTATCTTCCGGGATCATCGGCGGGTCACCAGGGGGAGCAGCGCGTCGACGGTGCGTTGGGTGGCGCCGGCGTGCCGGGTGAAGAAGGCGCGGGTGGCTTCGAGTTGGGTGGGTTGCGGTGGGATTGCGAGTGCTGCCGCAAGCGTGGGGCAGAGAGTTTCGGGGGTGACGGTGGTGAGGGCGCCTGCGGTTTGCAGGGCGGTGGTGATGTCGCGGAAGTTTTCGGTGGAGGTGCCGGTGAAGACGGGGACGCCGAAGCGGGCGGGTTCGAGCGGGTTGTGGCCGCCGTTGGGCACGAGGCTGCCGCCGACGAAGGCCGCGTTGGCGAGGGCGTAGAGGCCGGCGAGTTCGCCAACGGTGTCGACGAGGAAGACGTCGGCGGGGGTGAGCGGGCGGGGATGGAGACGCCAGTCGGTGAGCAGGATGGGGGTGCGTCCGGTGGCGGTGACGAGGTCGGCGACCTGTGCGGCGCGCTGGGGGTGGCGCGGGGCGAGGACGAGGAGGTGGGGCGGGGTGGTGCAGGCGAGGAGGAGCTCTTCTTCGCCGGGGTGGGTGCTGCCGGCGACGAGGGCCGGGGTGCCCGCGGGCAGGTTGCGGCGGAGGAGGCGGGCGAGCGGGGTTTCGTCGGCGAGGGGGAGGTCGTATTTCAGGTTGCCGACGTTGCGGGTGCGGTCGGGGAGTGCTCCGATGGCGATCCAGCGGTCGCGGTCGGTTTCGCTCTGGGCGAGGAGCAGGCGGACCTTGGCGAGGAGCGGTGTCCAGAGGCGGCGCAGGGCGAGATAGCGGGGGAGCGAGCGGTCGCTGACGCGGGCGTTGACGACGGCGACGGGGATTGCATTGCGCTCGCACTCGGTGAGCATGCGGGGCCAGAGTTCGCTTTCCATCAGGACGAGCAGGGCGGGTTGGAGTGCGCGGAGCCAGGGACGGACGGCGAAGGCGAAGTCCAGCGGGTAGAAGAAGACGCGGTCGGGGCCGAGGCGTTCGCGGGCGAGGGCCTGGCCGGTGGGGGTGGTGGTGGAGAGGACGATGCGGACGCCGGGGAGGGCGTGTTCGAGGGCGGCGATCAGGGGGAGGGCGGCGACGGTTTCGCCGACGGAGACGGCGTGGATCCAGATGGTGGTTGTGGTCTGATTTGCCAGGCGTGGGGGGATGATGCCGAGGCGTTCCTGCAGGCCCTGCCGGTAGCGGCCCTGGCGGAGCATGCGCCATGCCCAGACGGGGGCGCTGAGGGTGAGGGTGCTCGCGAGCAGGAGGCTGTAGAGGAGCATCATGCCGCGCGGCCTGGGCGTGGGGTGTCGCGGCACTTGCCGGGGGAGTGCAGCGGAAAGGTCGGGCGGCCCATGCCGTTGATTTTATGCCGGCGTGAATTACACGGCGCGCACGAGGCGGACGGGCAGGGTGACGATCGCCGTGAGGAGGGCGAGGACGCCGCCGACGGCGATGCCCACGATGCGGAAGGGGAGAAGGAGGAGCCAGAGGACGGGGTAGAGGACGAGGGCGAGCAGGGCGAGGGGCCAGCAGGCGATGAAGAGGATGCACCAGAGGAGGAGTTTGAGCATGGGAACGTGGCCTCTTGAGGGAGTACGCAGGGGCGGGGTGGATGGTTCCGTGGGCGGGTCGATCTTCGATCGATGGAGCGCGTTGCGCTGACCCCACCCTTTCGCGCATGAGGAGTGCTGGTGGGTTCGGAGCAGTGTGCGGCGCGAAAGAATGGGGCACCCGGGTTCCTTCGGCACCGGGAGTGGGGTCAGGTTGGTCGACTCCGGAGGATGTGGGATGCGGAGGGCGGTGCGGGGACAAACCTGCGGGTGGGGATGGCATCTTCTTTTGGCGTGAGCCTGTTTTTGCCCCTTGCCGAACTTGCCGATGTGCTTGCTGCGACCAGTAGCAAGCTGAAGAAGCGTGCCGCGATTGCGGAGGCGCTGGTTGTTGTCGTTGCCGCGGGTGGGGTGCGGGATGCGGGGCTGTTTGCGCAGTACCTGGCGGGGTTGCCGTTTGCGGAGGCGGATCCGCGCAAGCTGAATGTGGGCGGGGCGATGATGTCGCGGGCGGTGCAGGCGCTGGCGCAGCCGACGGAGGCGCAGTTTACGGCGGCGTACCGGCGGCACGGCGATATGGGCGCGGCGGCGGAGGATCTCTGGAATGAGACGGGGCGGGTGGTTGAGGCCTCGGTGACGTTTGCGGAGATGGAAGCGGCGTTTGCGGTGATGGCGGTGGCGAAGACGACGGCTCTGCGGCAGACGGCGCTGGTGGAACTGCTGGGGCGGGCGACGGCAGTGGAGGCGAAGTACCTGATCAAGCTGATGCTGGGGGATATGCGGATCGGGGTGAAGCAGGCGCTGATCGAGGAGTCTATCGGCGTGTCAAGTGGGCAGCCGGTGGAGGCGGTGCGGCATGCGGTGATGCTGGAGGCGGACCTGGCGGATAGCGTGCGGCTGGCGTTTGAGGCGCGGTTGGGGGAGGCGCGGATGCGGTTGTTTCATCCGCTGGGGTTCATGCTGGCGAGCCCGGTGGATACGCCGGAGGAGGTGGTGAAGCGGTTTGCTTCGGCCCCGGCGAGTGCGGTGGAGGCTGGACTTTCGGTGGAGGAGGGGCTGCCTGATGGGGCCGCCGCAACGCCGAAGCGGAAGACGAGACGCAAGAAGTCGGATGGGATTGTGGAGGTGCAGGAACCGACGCTTGTGGAAGCCGTGGAAACGGCGTTTGCCGCAGGCGAGGTGAGCGGCGAGGGGCTGGAGGCGGTGCACCTGGAGGCGCAGATCGAGGACAAGTTCGATGGGATGCGGGTGCAGTTGCATTGCGGGGATGCGGCCAATCCGGGGCGGGTGGCGCTGTATTCGCGGAACCGGGAGGATGTGACGGCGAGTTACCCGGAGATCTGCGAGGCGTTTGGGCGGGTGTCGGGGGAGGTGCTGGGGGATGGCGGTGGTGGGCTGATCCTGGATGGCGAGGTGCTAGCGTGGGACTTTTCCCTGACGGACAGGGCCGCGCAGAAGGCGATGCCGTTTGCGGTGCTGAGTCCGCGGATTGGGCGAAAGAAGGTGACCAACGAGGTGCGGACGGGGACGCCGGTGGTGTACATGGCGTTCGACGTGTTGTGCGTGGACGGGGAGCTGGTGCTGGACCGGCCGCTGCGGGAACGACGGGCGCTGTTGGAGGCGGTGGCGGCGAAGCTGGAGCGGGTGACGTGTGCGCCGCTGGTGTTGCCGGCACCGCTGCCGAAGGGTGGGTTGTTTGCCGAGTCGCCGGACGGCAAGGCTGCCGGGGAGCAGCGGCTGCGGGTGAGCGCGGTGAACCTGGCGCAGACGGCGGAGGACCTGGACCGGGCGTACGTGGCGGCACGCGACCGGGGCAACGAGGGCGTGATGATTAAGGCTTCCGGGTCGCTGTACCAGCCGGGGCGGCGCGGCATCAGCTGGGTGAAGCTGAAGCGGACGCTGGACACGCTGGACGTGGTGATTACGGGGGCGGAGTACGGGTCGGGGCGGAAGTCGCAGTTTCTGTCGGACTACACGTTTGCGGTGCGCGATGACTCCGGTGAGCTACGCAACGTGGGCAAGGCGTACAGCGGGGTGACAGATGCGGAGATCGCGGAACTAACGGAGTGGCTGAAGGCACACACGCTGGAGGACCACGGGCACTTTCGTACGGTGGAGCCGCTGATGATGCTGGAGGTGGCGTTCAACAACGTGATGCGGAGCGATCGGCATGCGAGCGGGTTTGCCTTGCGGTTTCCGCGGATTGTGCAGATTCGGCGGGACAAGCCGTTGAGCGAGATGGATACGGTGGCGCGAGTGGAGGAGATTTACCAGTCGCAGCCGGACCGGCCGGTGGAGGAGTAACAAGCACCCCGCAGAGTGCGCGACGTTTCGCAAAGGTCGCAGGAATATTTGCGTGCTTTGCGGGAACTTTGCGCACGTTGCGGAAGGGTCTTTTCGCGGTCTGTTTGTCCGCATCCAATAGGTTATGGAATTTCGACAGCTTGGCAAAAGTGGGTTGCAGGTACCGGTGTTGTGCTTTGGCACGGGGACGTTTGGTGGCGGCAACGAGTTTTTCAAGACGTGGGGCAGCACGGACGTGGCCGAGGCGCGGGAGCTGGTGGACACGTGCATGGACGCGGGCGTGAACTTTTTCGATACGGCGGATGTGTATTCGCAGGGGCTGTCGGAAGAGGTGCTGGGTGAGGCGATCAAGCACCTGCCGCGCGAGGATGTGCTGTTGTCGACCAAGGCGAGTATCGCGTTCGATGGGCGGCATGCGCAGAACGCGGACGAGGCGTCGTCTCGGCGGCCGCTGCCGAATGCGGCGAACAGTGTGGGGTCGTCGCGGCTGCATTTGACGCGGCAGGTAGAGGGGTCGCTGCGGCGGCTGAAGACCGACTACATCGACGTGTACCACATGCACGTGTATGACGCGCTGACGCCGGTGGAGGAGGTGCTGGGCACGCTGGAGACGCTGGTGACCCAGGGCAAGGTGCGCTACATCGCGTGCAGCAATTACAGCGGATGGCATCTGCAGCGGGCGCTGGATGTAAGTGCGCAGTACGGTTGGCCGCGGTTTGTGGCACATCAGGTGTATTACTCGCTGGTTGGGCGGGATTATGAGTGGGAGTTGATGCCGCTGGGACTGGCGGAGAACGTGGGCGCGCTGGTGTGGAGCCCGCTGGGATGGGGTCGGCTGACGGGGAAGATTCGACGCGGCCAGCCGCCCGCGAAGGAGAGCCGGCTGGGTCAGGGTGGCGGCGAGGCCGGGCCGGTGGTGGAGGACGAATACCTGTTCCGCGTGATGGATGCGCTGGACAAGCTTGCGGAGGAGACGGGCAAGTCGGTGCCGCAACTGGCGCTGAACTGGCTGTTGCAGAAGCCGACGGTGAGCAGCCTGATCATCGGCGCGCGCAACAAGGAACAGTTGCAGGCGAACCTTGCGGCGGCCTCGTTCAACCTGACGGCGGAGCAAGTGGCGGCGCTGGATGCGGCGAGCGAGCGACCGGTGCCGTATCCGTACTGGCACCAGCGGCAGTTTCAGAATCGGAACCCGCTGCCGCCGGCGGTGCGCTCCTGAGTCCATTGCAGACGTAGAAAGAGCGCGCCGGCCGCCATCCGCTGCCGGCGCGTATTTCTTTCTCATGCGGATGGAAAATGTTGGCAAAATGCGGTGTTCTCTTCCCTTCGAATGAGACGTCTTACGCCCTAAGCTGAGGACACGGTACATCGGTCCGCCGGGTCAGGCAGGTATCGAGGCCATTCAAGTTCTACCTTTTCTTTCGGTGTGCGATTTGTGATTTGCCTACCTTAACCCCGGAGTGGCTCTCCATGTCTCAAGTGTGTGTTCATTGCAATCGCGCCCTGCTGCGTCGGTCTTCGCGGAGCGGCTTTGCGGAGAAGTTTGTGTACTCACTGTTTGGGTATTACCCGTGGCGCTGCACGTACTGCAAGAAGCGGGAGATGGTGCATGACCGTGGCAGTGTGCGCGGGCGCGGCTTGCGATCGTCTTCTGCAAAGCGGTAGGGCTGTTGCGGGCTGGATGTGACGATGCAGTCCGGCTATGCTGGACGGATGCCGATGTTGCCCGTCAAGCGCCTGCACGACCTCGCCACGTTACCGCGTTATGCGCACACCGGTCCTTTTGGAGACCTGGCTGCGGATCTGTTCAGCGTTGAGGACGTGGAGATCGAGGCGGGAAAGACGGCGCTGGTGGCGACAGGGCTGGCGTTTGCGTTTCCGGCAGGGTACGGCGCGCTGGTGGAGGATCGCAGCGGGCTGGCGGTGCGGGGCATCACCACGCTGGCGGGCGTGATTGACCCGGGCTATCGCGGGGAGTTGAAGGTGGTGCTGCTGAATACGACGGCTTCCGCAATTGCGCTGGCGGCAGGGAGCCGCGTGGCGCAGTTGCGGCTGGTGCAACGGATTGAGGCGGACTTTGTCGAGGTGGCGGAGTTGGATGAGACGGTGCGGAGTGCTGGTGGGTTTGGGTCGACCGGGGTTTAGTTGACCGGGGCGGGCTCGCCGAATTGCTGGACGATGCGGCGGACGCCTTCGGCGCTGATTTCCATGACGACATCGGTGCCGGGGTTGATGACGAGACCGAGGTCGGCTTCGAGCGGCGTGAGGAAGGCGAGGGTGTCGACCAGCATGCAGTAGCCGGCGAGGTTGCGCAGGGCCTGAGCGCGTTCGATGGTGGTGAAGGCGGCGACGAAGCTTTTGCCCTCCTTGTCGAGCACGACGGCGCGGATCTCGCTGAGGTCGCCGTGGGGGTCGCGCTGGGTGGGGATGGCGAGCTTGCCGGTGGCAAGGGTGCGCACGACCTCTGCGCTGGAGAGGGTGCCGGCGTGGGCGGCGCGGATGGCGCTTTCAAGCAGGGTACCTTGCGGTGCTTCGGGGAGTGCGGTGACGATTTCAGCCATGGGCCAAGGATACCGTTTTGTGCGGTGCGGCGTGGTGCGTGGGCGCATCCCATGGGCATGAAGCTTTCGGATGTGCGTACGCTGGGTCGGTCCGGGTTGGTGGTGAGCCCGCTGTGTTTGGGAACGATGACGTTTGGCAATCCGCGGTGGGGGTCGGCGGACGATGCGGTGTCGAAGCAGGTGTTCGATGGGTACGTGGAGGCGGGCGGGAACTTCATCGACACTGCCGATGTGTATGCCAAGGGTCGCAGCGAGGAACTGGTCGGCGAGTACATAGCCGACGGCGGCCTGCGGGACCGGCTGGTGCTGGCGACGAAGTTCACGTTCAACGCGGAGCCGGGCAATCCGAATGCGGGCGGGAACGGGCGCAAGAACATGCACCGCGCGCTGGAAGGTTCGCTGCGGCGGCTGCGGACGGACTACGTGGACCTGTACTGGATGCACGCCTGGGACCAGGTGACGCCGGTGGAGGAGGCGCTGCAGTCGCTGGGCGACCTGGTGCGAGCGGGGAAGATTCGCTACTTTGCACTGAGCGATGTGCCGGCGTGGTACGCGACGCAGATGGCGACACTGGCGGCGGTGCGCGGTGTGCCGGGGCCGATTGCACTGCAGATGCCGTACTCGCTGGCGGAGCGGAGTATCGAGCGGGAGCATGTGCCGGCGGCGCAGCAGCTTGGCCTGGGCATTGCGCCGTGGGGCGCGCTGGCGGCGGGGCTGTTGACGGGCAAGTACACGCGGGACGCGGATGGGACGGTGAAGTCCGGCGGTGGGCGACTGGATCTGAATTTGCCGAGCTTTCAGGTGTTTACGGAGGGCAACTGGCGCGCGCTGGATGTGCTGCGCGGCGTGGCGGAGGACGCAGGCAAGCCGCTGAGCCAGGTGGCGCTGGCGTGGGTGATGGCGCAGCCGGGAATTACGTCGCCGATTCTGGGGGCGAGCAAGCTGGAGCAGATGCGCGACCAACTGGCGGCGCTGGACCTGGTGCTGACGCCGGAGCAGATGCAGCGGCTGGACGAGGGGACGGCGCTGAGTGGCGGAGGGATGGACCGGTTCTTCAAGAAGGCGATGCGGCCTGCGGTGTTTGGCGGCAATACGGTGCAGGGGTGGGGCGAGTAAGCGGGGCGTCAGGCTTCGTCGGCGGGTAGTGCTTCTGCTGCCGCGCCGATTTCGAGGTAGATGTGGCGGATGTCGGGGTAGCGGGAGCGGATTGCGGCCTCAAGGCGTAGCACCGCGGCGTTCAGGCGTTGGCCGTCCAGGTCGCCGCGGAAGGTCACGTTCATCGTGAGCAGGATGGTGTGCGGGCCGAAGAACTGGGTGTAGGGGAAGCCGGCCTGGAGCACGTCCGGGTCGGCGTGGACGATGGCGGAGAGGGCCTGCAGCATTTCCGGGTCGCCGCCTTCCCCAATCAGCAGGCTTTTGCATTCCACGATGAGCAGGACGGCGACGACGAGCAGGAGCAGACCGATGAGGATGGAGGCGCCGCCATCTGCCCAGAGCCAGCCCATGCTGTGGCTGAGCCAGGTACCGGCCAGCGCGAAGACGAGGCCGAGGAGGGCCGCGGCGTCTTCAAAGAGGGTGGTGAAGCCGCTGGGGTCTTTGCTGCGGCGGATTTCGGCGATCACCGGGCCGGGATGGGCGGCTTTGAACTCCTTGAGCGCGACGGTGAGGGCGTAGCCTTCAAAGACGGCGGCGAGCGCCAGGATGACGTAGGACCAGGTGGGATTGGCGGGGGGCGACGGGTGACGAACGTGGCTTACCCCCTCTGCAAGGGAGATGCCGCCGCCGAGCACGAAGATGAGGACGGCGACGATGAGCGACCAGAAGTAGAGCTCGCGGCCGTGCCCAAAGGGGTGAGTGTGGTCTGCGGGTTTTGCCGCCTGGCGGAGGCCGAGCAGGAGGAGGCCGCCGTTGCCGCAGTCGACCAGGGAGTGGACCGCCTCGGACAGCATGGCGGCGGAACCGGTAAAGGCGAAGCCGGTGAACTTAGCCGCGGCGATACCGACGTTGGCGGCGATGGCGGTGAAGATGCTTTTGCGCGAACCGGACATGCTGCAGACTCCCGTGCGTTAGGATGCGCCGCTGTTTGACCGTGACCGGCAGACGCCTCAAGGGCGATGCGGCCGGAACCGTTGGGTACGCCTGTGTACCCTTCCGTGCGCGGCAGGGGCAGGCCCGACGTGCGACACTAACGAGGTGAGCCAGCCCACAGCCATCCCTCAAGAGGCAGAGGTCGCAGGCACGCCGTCTGCCCTCGTCCGCGTGCCGGAACCGATCGCCGCGACCGGCGCGCAACTCGCCGCCCTGCTGAAGACGCATAACCTCATCGACGAAGAGTACGCGCTGATCCTGAAGGCGCTTGGACGTACGCCCTCGCTCACCGAGCTTGGCATTTACAGCGTGATGTGGAGCGAGCACTGCTCGTATAAATCCAGCAAGGTTCATTTGCGGCGGCTGCCGACGAAGGGCACGCGTCTGACAGGACCAGGGTCCGTGATGCAGGGGCCGGGCGAGAACGCCGGCATCATCGACGTGGGCGACGGGTGGGCCTGCGCGTTCAAGATCGAATCGCACAACCACCCCAGCTACATTGAGCCGTACCAGGGCGCGGCGACGGGTGTGGGCGGCATTCTGCGGGATATTTTTACCATGGGTGCGCGGCCGATGGCGGTGATGGATTCGCTGCGGTTCGGGCCGCTGGTGCCGGAGGCCGGTGTTGGAACCGATGCCTCAGGAGCGAGGCATGAGGCGCCCGGGTCGTTTGCCGGAATCACGGAGGACACCTCCGAAGAGGCAGATGTTTCTTCAGGCGGGCCTGCGGTTGGCTCCGAACTGGACTATGCCAAGAACCGGTCGGTGATGGAAGGCGTGGTGCACGGGGTTGCGGGATATGGCAACTGCTTTGGCGTGCCGAATGTGGGTGGGGAGACGCGGTTCGAGGCGTGCTACAGCGGCAACCCGCTGCTGAATGCGTTCGCGCTGGGGTTGGTGCGGCATGACGAGATTTTCTACGCCAAGGCGACGGGCATCGGTAATCCCGTGATTTATGTCGGGGCGAAGACGGGGCGCGACGGGATTCATGGCGCGACGATGGCGTCGGAGGAGTTTACCGAGGGTAGCGAGCAGAAGCGGCCCAACGTGCAGATGGGCGATCCTTTCCTGGAAAAGCTGCTGCTGGAGGCCTGCCTGGAGGCGATGAAGACGGGCGCGGTTGCCGGCATTCAGGACATGGGCGCGGCCGGGCTGACGTGCTCCATTTGCGAGATGGGCGCGCGCGGTGAGGTGGGGCTGGACGTGGAACTGAACCTGGTGCCGCAGCGCGATAGCGGCATGACCAGCTACGAGATCATGCTGAGCGAATCGCAGGAGCGCATGCTGCTGGTGGCGCACAAGGGCCGCGAGCAGGAGGTGCTGGATGTGTTCGTGAAGTGGGGTCTGGACGCGGCGGTCGTGGGCACGGTGATTCCGGAAAACCGGATGCGTATTCGGCACGCCGGTGTGCTGGTGGCGGACCTGTCGAACACATCGCTGACGGACGATGCGCCGCTGTATGAGCGGCCGGTGGGCACGTGGAAGGCACCGCTGCCGCTGGAGCCGCCGGCATGGGTGGCGGGAGAACTGAAGAAGCCGCGGGACTACACGGCGGACCTGAAGAAGCTGCTGGGCAGCGCGAACATCTGCGACAAGCGCCACATTTTTGAGCAGTACGACAGCATGGTGCAGACGAACACGGTGCAGGGCCCGGGATGCGAGGCCGGGGTGATCCGGATCAAGGGGACCGGGAGCGATGGCACGCCCGAGCGCGGCCTGGCCATGGCGCTTGCGGGGAACGGGCGGTGGACGTACCTGAATCCGCGGCTGGGCGCGATGCACGCGGTATCGGAGGCTGCCCGGAAGGTGGCGTGTACCGGGGCGACGCCGGTGGCGGCAACGAATTGCCTGAACTTCGGTAACCCCATGAAGCCAGAGATTATGGCGCAGCTTTCGGAGGCCATTGATGGCATTGCGGAGGCGTGTACGGCGCTGGGCACACCGATTACGGGTGGGAATGTTTCGCTGTACAACGAGACGCGGGGCGAGGGGATTTACCCGACACCGGTCATCGGCATTGTGGGCATTCTGGACGATGTGACGAAGGCGGTGCCGAGCGGATTTCCACGTGCGGGCGAGACGATCGTTTCGCTGTCGGCGGGGTTCCCGCTGGAGTCGGAGCCGGCGGAGGCCATCCTGCTGGAGGATGACTCGGAGTTGAGCATGGATGCGGCGATTTCGTTCGGTTCGAGCGAGGCGGCCCGGACGTACTTCGGCCAGACGTGGGGCGCGCCGCCGGCGCTGGATGTGACGGAGTCGGCTACCCTGAATGTTCTGCTGGCGGACCTGGCGGATGGCCGCTTGATCACGTCGGCGCAGGATGTGTCCGATGGTGGCGTGGCGGTGACGTGCGCGCGTGCGGCGCTGCGGTATGGCGTCGGTGCGACGGTCGACCTGGTGTCGCTGCTGAAGGAAACTCCGCGTGCGGCGCAGCTGTTTTTTGAGACGCCGAACAGGGTGCTGGTGACGTGCCGGGCTGAAGACTTGACGGCCGTGCAGGCGGCGGCGGAGAAGCAGGATTGCTTTGCCGATGTGCTGGGCACGACGGGCGGGGACGCGCTGGCGATGTCGGTGAACGCGGTCGAGGTGGTGCGGAGTTCACTGGCGGAGTTGCGGGCGGCGAATGAGGTGCTGGAGGAGCAGCTTGCGGCGGAGGTGGTGCTGGCATGAGCAATGAGCGAATCGAACAGGAGTGGGTGCCATTCGTAATCTTTCACAAGGAGCAGCAACCTGATGCTTCCGAGGCAATCGCTGCGTGAACACATTGGATAAAGGGAACGTCTCAGACTTGCGCCACTCGTCTGAACAAAACGAAGACAACGAGGCCGACGAGCACTTCGACAAGCTGCGCGAAGAGTGCGGTGTGATGGCGATCTATAACCATCCGGATGCGGCGCGGCTGACGTATTGGGGGCTGTATTCACTGCAGCACCGCGGGCAGGAGTCGGGCGGCATTGCGACGGCGGATGGCGAGGAAATTCATGACCTGAAGGGCATGGGTCTGGTGTCGGAGATTTTCACCGATCCGGTGCTGGCGAAGCTGCCGGGGTCGATGGCCATCGGGCACACGCGGTACTCGACGACGGGCGATTCGGCGCTGCTGAATGCGCAGCCGATCAAGGTTGAAAGCACCAAGGGGCTGATTGCGATTGCGCACAACGGCAACCTGGTGAACCTGGGCACGGCGCGCGAACGGCTGGAGCGCGACGGCGCAATTTTTCAGACGACGTCGGACTCCGAGATCATCGTGCAGTTGATTGCGCACTCCGCGCACACGACGCTGGTGGATTGCATCGCGGATTCGCTGGGGCAGGTGGATGGTGCGTTTTCGATCGTCATGATGACGCGCAACCGGATTTTTGCGGCGCGCGATCCGCATGGGTTTCGTCCGCTGAGTATGGGCCGCATCGCGGGTGTGGATGGTGCGCCGGATACGTTTGTGTTTGCGAGTGAGACGTGCGCGTTCGACCTGCTGCATGCGAAGTACGAGCGCGATGTGGAGCCGGGCGAACTGGTGATGGTGAGCGAGGACGGCGTGACGTCGCGCTACTTCAATCGCGAGGTGAAGCAGTCGAGCTGCGTGTTTGAGCATGTGTACTTTGCGCGGCCGGACTCGAAGATCTTCGGCCGCTGGGTACAGAAGAGCCGCGATGAGATGGGACGGCAGCTTGCGCGCGAGAGCGGCGTCCCTGCGGACGTGGTGGTGCCAGTGCCGGACAGTGGCGTGACAGCGGCGATCGGGTATGCAGCGGAGAGCGGGATTCCGTTCAACTTCGGCCTGATTCGCAATCACTACGTGGGCCGCACGTTTATTCAGCCGGAGCAGCGGGTGCGCGATTTTGGCGTGCGCATGAAGCTGAACCCGGTGCGTGCGCTGCTTGAAGGTAAGCGGGTGATCCTGATCGACGACTCGATCATTCGCGGCACCACCAGCCGCAAGATCGTGCGCATGGTGCGTGCTGCGGGCGCGGCCGAGGTGCATCTGCGGATCAGCTGTCCGCCGACAATTTCGCCCTGCTTCTACGGCGTCGATACGCCGCACAAGCGGGAACTGATCGCGGCGAATAATTCGCTGGAAGGCATTCGGGACTACATCGAGGCCGATTCGCTGGCGTACCTTTCGCTGGACGGCTTGTTGCACAGCTGCACGACGGATGATGCCAAGCCCAACACATACTGCACGGCTTGCTATACGGGCGTGTACCCGACGCAATGGGTGGATGTGGAAGAGATTCTGCCAGCCATGGCGTAGCTGCATGGCAGCGCCTCCTGTCTCAAAGGCGAGACAGGAGGCGCTCCCGCGGTCTCAGGTCGTGAAGGCGGTGGGCATGAGGCTGGTGCGTTGCAGGACCTTGCGCGCGAGGCCGGTGAGCGGCAGCGCGGCAAGGTTGGAAAGCGGCTGCCACTGCAGCGTCGGCGTTTCCGACGCTTCGGTGGGGCTCATGTGCGCGAGGACCTCAGCCTCCGCGGCGACGGAAAAGACTTCGACGTAGTAGTTGGTGCCGACGATGGCGTGCCGGAGGCGGAGTCGCGGTGGTCCTTCCGGCGCAGTGTGCAGAGGCGGCAGCTCGAGCATACCGGGCATGAGCGAGAGCGTATCGGCGCGCCGGTGCAGCAATACCTCGGTGCCGGAGTCGCCGCCGGTGTCGCGGATGGTCAGCGCATAATGCGTCACTGCGCTGCGCATGGCGGCGCGGGGCAGGGTGACGTGCTCGCCACGGGTGCGGCACAGGTCAAAGACGGGGCAGTGGAGGCAGAGGGGCGCGCGGGGCAGGCAGACGGTCGCGCCGAGCTCCATCATGGCCTGGTTGCTGTCGCCGGGGGCGTGCACGTCGAGCAGCGCCTGGGCGAAGGTTTCGACGAACGCTTCGGCCTGCGCGCCGCGTTCCTCGGGCTTGCCGGCGATGCGGAGCAGAACGCGCTCCACGTTGCCGTCGACCACGGCCACGGCCTCCCCAAAGGCGATGCTGGCGATGGCGGCAGAGGTGTAGGCGCCGATGCCGGGCAGCGCACGCAGCTCATGCGCCGTGCGAGGAATGGTGCCGCCGTGCTCTTCCACCAGGAACTTGGCGGCACGGTGCAGCATGCGGGCGCGGCGGTAATAGCCAAGGCCGCTCCACAGGGCGAGGACATCCTCTTCCGGTGCGAGGGCGAGCGACAGCAGCGTGGGGAAGCGTTGCAGGAAGCGGCGAAAGTGATCGACCACGGCGTCGACCCGCGTCTGCTGCAGCATGATTTCCGACAGCCAGGTGCGGTAGGGATCGTCGATGTTGCGCCAGGGCAGAATGCGGGCGTTGATGCTGTACCAGGCCGACAGGGCGCGACGAAACTGCTGCTGCTGCGGCGGCGTGAGGGGCAGTGCCACCGCCTGGACCGCCGAACGGGAACCGCTGCGACGCTGCGTGAGGAGGGGTGGCATCTTGCTGCGGCAAGTGTATCGCGGCGGCTTTTGCGGCGGCGCTGTCCCCTGTTCGCACACCTGTTTCGCCTTGCGACAGGCGGGCCATGGTGCACGGCGGCGAGCCGACGATAAGCGCTACAGACACCTTGAGGGTGCAGGATGGTGGCAACAATGAATCTTCGCTTCCAGTGGGAACCAGAAGAGTGGCGGGAGGCCGTGATGCTTGCGTCCGAAGGACCGCGACGGCCTCCCAAACCGGTGATGACGTACGCGATCATCGGCATTATGTCGTTGAGTGCCGTGGGCGAGATTGCGAATGCGGTGCGCAGCGCCAGTTTTTCGGATTACAGCAACTCGCTGATGCCGGTGGTTTTGTTTGTGGTGGCCATCGTCGTGGCGGTGCAGGTATACACGCGCGCCGCCAACCGCAGTCGCGCCGCGCGGTTCATCGCACCCATGCCGACGGAAGAGCAGCATGTGGTCATGAACGAAAACGGCTGGCACACCGCCGCGGTCCACGAGGCACCGGGCGCACGGATTCGCCCGTGGGAGGAGTTGAGCGAGCAGCGCACCGGTACGCGCAGCCTCATTGTGCTGGGCCAGGGTGACGCGTTTGCCGCGGTTCCACTGCGCGTACTTTCAGCCAACCAGGGGGGGCACCTGCAACGCCTGCTGATGCGCAAGGTGCAGCGGCGCGGCTAAGAGATCACCCGCAAATAAGGAGGCCCGCCGCGAAGATTGCGGCGGGCCTTCTTGTTTGCAGTGGGTGCGCGGCTATTTACGCAGGTGCACGATGCGCAGGCCGTCGTCGACGAACTCGTTGAAGAGGAAGCCGAGTGCTGCGCCGCCGACCGACCCGCCAAAAGACTCAAACGTCTGCGAGGTGGTGCGGTCGCGTTCGGGATAGAAGGCGTTGGTGGCACCGGCGGTAACCAGATAGCCGGAGAGCAGGGCGAGGTTTACGGTTTGCTTTCCACTGTCGCTCCGGGTAAGTACGGTACGGGTCGCGGCATAGATCGCGCGATTGACGAGCTTGTGCTGGCGTCCGAGCTCGTAGTAGCGGGGATCTTCGTGAAAAATAGGCGCGAACACGGAGTCGGTGGCGAGCGTCTGCATGGTGCCACGCGCGGCAGCGGCACCGTAGCGCTGGCCGTACGGCCCCCAGCCCTGACCGTAGTGCGGTGCCGAATCCACGGCCTGGGAGTAGGCCGAGGAGATGAGCCATGCCGCGATGTTGACGGGCTGAATTGCCTGCACAAAGCCGAACTTCACCTTTTCGCCGGCGGACAGGGGCTGAGCCGCCTGCATGGGAAGGATGATGTTTTTGTACTTCGGTGCGATCGGGCCCGTGCTGGGTGCAAGTGAGGGGACGCCTGCCTGACCTTCCGCGGCATCTGCCAGGGAAGAGGAGGGAGCGTCCGGCAGGCTGAGTGCAAGGGAGTCATTGCTGGACGAAGACACTGCCGCCAGAAGCGGCTGGGTGAGCGGCGGCAACGTGCTTTGCGCGATCTGCGCAGAGATCGCTGTGGTGCCTGCCGTTACCGCGAAAGCAAAAAGCGCCAGAGTGTGGCGGGAGATGGAACGTGGGCGCATGGATGCGTCTCCTTCAATGTGTACACTGCGCAATCCAAAGCGTTTGCTTGCGAGCAGGATGGGCAATTTCCGGATTAGAGGCGATGATGCTTCCATGCGTTGCATGTGGATGGCGGCGTGCTTTGTGGCGTCCTGTGCCATTCTGGGACCACGCAGCTGCGGTAACCATGTGAACGCCTGCAATGATTTGGCCATTGCTTCGGGCCGGCACTCCCTCTTCAATGAAGATTGCCGCCTGCCTTTTGTCGGCGCACATTCAAGGGGGTTAACCATGACGGAGCCGAATGCAGGCAAGCCGGGATTTGGCGACGAGGTTCGTGGCGCGGCGGCGCGGGCGGAGGAGGAAGTGCAACGGCTGATCCGGTATTTGAACGATGAGGTGGTTCCGGATGTGCGGCGTCACGGCTCCACGGCGTTGCGCACCGCCGCAGACGGCCTGCGGGAACTCGCGGAAAAGATGGACAGCAAGCGGCCGTGACGTGGGGTCGATGCACGGTCCGCCGCGCGATGGTGACCTGGGGCTCAGTGCTGCACGGCGGTGCTGTGTCCCGGCAGCGTAAGGCGAAGGTGCCTTTGGCAGGTCGAAGATGCCTGCACGATTCGGCACCTGGAGCTTTCATCGCCTGCGGTCGATCTGTGTCGATGGAATGGCGTGGGTTGCAGCAGGTTGTGCTAGCGGCGTTGCTGGTGCTGGCCGGCCTGACTACGGGTTGCCACAAAAAGGCGCAGGTGAGCCGTCGCAGTATGCCACCGCCACCCGCTGTCACGCCGAATCACGATCGCGGCACGCCCAGCGCGCGCCGCGTGCCACCTGTGGTGATTCCCGGGACGCGTCCGGTGACCCCGACCGGCAAGGACAACGTGCCCAATGCCGGTAAGGTCAACTCCGTGGAAGTGGGCTTGGCAAGCTGGTATGCGCCCAGCGGCCGCCGCAGCGCGAATGGCGAGGTGTACGACGGCCAGTCGCTGACCGCGGCACACCGCACGCTGCCGATGGGTACGGTGCTTCGCGTCACCAACCTGACGACGAGCCAGGCGGTAACGGTGACGGTGACGGATCGCGGACCGTTTGTGCGCGGGCGGGTGCTGGACTTGTCGATCGTCGCCGCAAAGGCCGCGGGGGTGTACCGCATGGGCGTGGCGCAGGTGCGCATTGAGGTGGTGCAGCAGCGGGCGGACGTGTCGCCGGTGGGCAAGTGGTGCGTGCAGGTGGGCGCGTTTGCCGACGAAGCGAACGCCGCCGCACTGAAAGACGAGTTGACGCAACGATACGGCGCTGTGGCGAAGGTGATCGAGTTTCAGGGGGCAACGGGGTACTGGGTGCGGCTGAACCCGGTGAACGGCGACCGGGCGCGGGCGACGGCGATTGCCGGGAGCTTGAGGCCGAGCGAGGCGGCGGCGCAGGCGTGGCTGGTGCGGCTGGATTAAGGTCTTGCGCCGCTGCGGCGATGGCTCAGTGAGCGGATGAGGTCGGAGTCGAATTCGCGCAGCACGTAGCTGCCAGCGTCGATGCCGAGGTCGAGCGCATACTGGCCGAGGATGCTGCTGGCCGTCTTCTGGCTGGCGGGGTAGTAGCGCGAGGACGCAAAGGCGGCGAGGCCCGCGCCGACGACTTCGCCGGCATTGAAGGTTTCCTTGCCGGAATCGGAACGGACGACGAAGGTGCGGGTCAGGGAGTAGACGAGGCGCTTGCGTGCGCCGCCGGTGCCCATGGTGTAGTAGCGGGTGTCCTCGCGGGTAAGCGCGGGGACGAGGAACTCGACGGCCATGTTTTCCACGGACTGGTCGGCGAGTTCATGCCAGTAGTAGCGCCCGAAGGCGACGCCGCCGCGATGAAACTCCGGCGTGGCGTTGCCGGCGTAGTCCACACCGGCGATCACGGCGGAGAGCGCGAAGGAAGACGGGTCGATGGTGTCCTGGCCGGCGGTGATGAACTTGTTCAGAACGGTCTGACGCGGCAGAGTCGCACCGACGGGAACGGCGCGGTAGTTCGGGATCAGGCCGAGAATGCGCTTGGAGGGCTGATCGGGCGGCGGCGGCTGCGTGGATGCTGCCGACGCCTGGGCTGCCGAAAGGGCGCCGGGGGCGTCAAGGATCGCCGTGTTGGCGGCGGTCATGGGTGCCTGCGTTGTCGACGGTTGTGGTTGGGGCGTGTCCTGCGCGTGCGCCGCGGCCGGGATGCAAAGCAGAGCGAAGGTGACAAACGCAAGACGGTTCAGCATGCAGCTCCAGAGAGTGGACGCGGTTGATCGGTCTTGTCGCGTTGCACTGTTTCCTCGGTGGACGGGGAAACGCCCTGTTTGGACGCAAACGGATTTCGTGGGCGCACGTTCGGCGGCGAGTGGCGTACCGGGTTAATCGGCCTGCAGGATCAGGCACTTGAGGTAGCGGGTTTCCGGCAGGGTGAGCACTTCGGGGTGGTCGGGGGCGGCGGCGCGGGTTTCGAGCAGGCGGAGGTGGCGGCCGGTGTCGGAGGCGGCTTCGGCGACCGTGTTGGTGAAGTCCTGGAGCGAGATGTGGTGCGAACAGGAACACGTGACGAGGATGCCGCCGGGAGTGAGCATGCGGAGGGCGCGGAGGTTGAGTTCCTTGTAGCCGCGCAGGGCACCTTCGACCGCGCGGCGGCTCTTGGCGAAGGCTGGCGGGTCGAGGACGACCGTGTCGAATTTGGTGCCGTCGGAGTCGAGGGAGCGGAGGAGTTCGAAGGCGTCGGCTTCGACCCAGTCGACTTCGGCGAAGTGTGAAAAAGCAAATCCCTCCGCTTCGCTGCGGGAGGACAAAGGCGAGGAAATACCTTCCGCAGAAAGGCTGGCGCGGTTGCGTTGCAGGTTTTGCTCGGCGGTTTCGAGGGCGGCGCGGCTGGCGTCGACGCCGGTGACGTGGGTGCAGACGCGGGCGAGGTGAAGGGCGAAGCCGCCCTGGTAGGTGCAGATGTCGAGCGCGCGGAAGTCTGCCTCGGGCTGGTTGCGTGCGGCACGTGCGGCAGCGGCGTGGTGCGCGGCGGCGGCGTAGTTGAGTCGCTGGTCGAGGAAGGCGCCGGTTTTCTGCCCGGCATTGGCGTCGTAGTGGAGGTGCAGGCCGTTCAGGGTGAAGGTGGTGTGCAGGTCGGGGCTTTGCGAAGCAGCCAGGTACAGCGGCGCGGCGGGCGGCAGGGGCAGGTTTTCCAACTGGCGGATGCGCGGGTCGGGGCGCTCGATGACGGCGCGGATGCCAGGGAGGGCGAGTTCGGTGGCGAGTAACTCGCGGACGTCGGGCTGGGCGGTGCCCTGGGTCAGCAGTTGCAGGATGACGAGGTCGCGGTAGCGGTCGGCGACGATGCCGGGCAGGTTGTCGGCTTCGGCAAAGACGAGGCGCGCGGAGTCGGTGTCGCCGGCGGTAAGCATGGGCGCGCGCAGGGCGATGGCGGCGCGAACGCGGGTTCGCAGGTCGTCGAGGTATTCGCCGCGGGTGAGGCGTGGCTCCGCAGAGATTTTGCGGAGGGTCAGCTCGCTGGTGTCACTGAACAGGGCGGTGCCGAGGGGGATTTCGCGGCTGTCGAGCAGGGTGACGAGGGCGCCGGCGGGGATGGTCTCCGCACCGAGCGCGGGGACGAGCGCCTCGATCTCAGAGCGATAGACCCAGAGATGGCCGGCGCGAAGGCGGTCTGCGGCGCGGCGGGTGACGAGGGCGGACGGGCCGTGAGTGTCGGCCTCGCGGTAGGGCAGCGGGGCCGCGGGGGTGGGGCGCGCGGTGCGCTGTGGCGGCGGTGCGGCGGCGACCTGGGTTGCGTGCGGACGGGGCGTGGTGGTGTCGCGGGGCATGCCTTGATGGTCGCATGTTGCATGTGTGCCCGGGGAGGACGGAGGGCCTTGTCGACGTTGGGCTGATTCGAGACGCGGCCGATGAAACTGCTGGTTGGACGCACGGAGATGGCGCATAGACTGGTGCGCACGAGGTGGACAGATGGCGGGAGAGCTGTGGTTGAACTTGCCGGTACGCAGTGTGGCGGCGTCGCGTCGCTTTTTTTTGGCACTGGGGTTTCGGCTGAGTGAGCGCTGGGTGGGCGATGACATGGCATGCCTGCTGTTCGGCGACCCGCCGGTGGTGGTGAACCTGTTTCCGGATGCGGTGTTCGCGGAGTTTGCGCGGATGCCGGTGGCGGACACGGCGGCGGGGTGCGAGGTGCTGCTGTCGCTGCGGGCGGAGAGCCGGGAGGAGGTAGATCGCCTGACGGCGCGGGCGCGGGCGGCTGGAGCGACGATCCTGGCGGAGCCGGCGGAGGCGCAGGGGTGGATGTATGGGTCGGCGTTTCAGGACCTGGATGGGCATCGGTGGAACTGGTTGTGGTGTGATGAGGTGCGGATGCCTTCGCCCAGAATATGAGTGTTGCGCTGTCATATTTTCTGCAACGTGCTTGACTGCTCCGCATCCAATTCGTAAAAGGTTGGTAGAGGACAGGTATGGCTTTTAGTTGGGACAAGTTGACGGTGAAATCGCAGGAGGCGCTGCAGGCGGCGGCGCAGATGGCGGCGGCGAATGGTAATCCGGAGGTGACGCCGATGCACCTGCTGGCGGCGCTGCTGGAGGATCGCGAGGGCCTGGTGCTGCCGGTGTTGGAGAAGATCCACGTGCCGGTGCAGCAGTTGCTGGCGGGTGCGAATGCGGCGGTGGGCAAGCTGCCGAAGATCCAGGGCGCGCAGCAGACGCCGGGCGCGGGCGGCGCGCTGACGCGGGTGCTGGAGCAGGCGGCGAAGGAAGCCGGGCACTTCAAGGATGAGTTTGTGAGTACGGAGCACCTGTTGCTGGCGCTGACGACAGAGCGCAAGGAGCCGGTGGGGCTGGCGCTGGCGGCGGCGGGCGTGACGCGGGATGCGGTGCTGAAGGCGCTGGCGGAGCTGCGTGGGTCGCAACGGGTGACGGACCAGACGCCGGAGGGCAAGTTCCAGGCGCTGGAGAAGTACGCGAAGGACGTGACACAGCAGGCGCGCGAGGGCCGGCTGGATCCGGTGATCGGGCGGGACGAGGAGATTCGGCGGGTGATCCAGGTGCTTTCGCGGCGCACGAAGAACAATCCGGTGCTGATCGGCGAGCCGGGTGTGGGCAAGACGGCGATTGTGGAAGGGCTGGCGCGGCGGATTGTTTCCGGTGACGTGCCGGAGAGCCTGAAGGACAAGCGGGTAATTTCGCTGGATCTGGCGAGCATGCTGGCAGGGGCGAAGTTTCGCGGGGAGTTCGAGGAACGGCTGAAGGCGGTGCTGAAGGAGATCGAGGATTCGAACGGGGCGATCATCCTGTTTATCGACGAGTTGCACACGCTGGTGGGTGCGGGTGCGAGCGAGGGCGCGATCGATGCGAGCAACATGCTGAAGCCGGCGCTGGCGCGCGGCGGCTTGCGGGCGATCGGCGCGACCACGCTGGCGGAGTTCCGCAAGTACATCGAGAAGGATGCGGCGCTGGAGCGGCGGTTCCAGCAGGTGTATGTGGGCGAGCCGAACGTGGAGGACACGATCGCGATTCTGCGCGGGCTGAAGGAGAAGTACGAGGCGCACCACAATGTGCGCATTAAGGATGCGGCGATCATTGCGGCGGCGGAGTTGAGCCACCGGTATATTTCGGATCGATTTTTGCCGGACAAGGCGATTGACCTGGTGGATGAGGCAGCGGCGGCGCTGGCGATCCAGATCGGCAGCGTGCCGGCGGAGATCGATGCGATCGACCGGCGGGCTATGTCGCTGGAGATTGAGCGGACGGCGCTGAAGCGTGAGGAAGATGCCAACTCGCAGGAGCGCATGCATGCGGTGGAGCGCGAGCTTGCGGAGCTGCAGGAAAAGGCGACCGGGCTGCGGGCGAAGTGGCAGCACGAGCGTGACGCGATTGGCCGAATTACAGAGCTGAAGAAGCAGGTCGAGGCGTTGAAGTTCGAGATGGAGGACCAGTCGCGGCGAGGGAACCTGGAGCGCGCGGCGGCGATCCGGTATGGCGACTTGCCGAAGGCGGAGGGCGAACTGGCGGGGCTGGTGGAGGAGCAGGATGCGTTCAAGAGCCATGCTTCCGAAGCGGTACCCGGTGCGGGCCGGCGGATGCTGAAGGAAGAGGTGGACGAGGAGGACATCGCGGAGATTGTGTCGCGCTGGACGGGCATTCCTGTGAGCAAGATGCTGGAAGGCGAAGTGCAGAAGCTGGTGCAGATGGAGGCGCGGCTGACGGAGCGGGTCGTTGGCCAGAGCGAGGCCATCGACGCGGTGGCGAATGCGATTCGCCGCAGCCGCGCGGGGTTGAGCGACCCGAAGAAGCCCATCGGCAGCTTTATCTTTCTTGGTCCGACTGGCGTGGGCAAGACGGAGACGGCGCGGGCGCTGGCGGAGTTCCTGTTCGACGACGAGAACGCGATGGTGCGCATCGACATGAGCGAGTACATGGAGAAGCATGCCGTGGCGCGGCTGATTGGCGCGCCTCCGGGGTATGTCGGGTTCGACGAGGGCGGGCAGTTGACGGAGGCGGTGCGCCGGCGGCCCTACGCGGTGGTGCTGTTCGACGAGATCGAAAAGGCACATCCGGACGTGTTCAACGTGCTGTTGCAGGTGTTGGATGACGGGCGGCTGACGGACTCGAAGGGACGCACGGTGTCGTTCAAGAACACGGTGATCATCATGACGTCAAACACGGGCGCGCACCTACTGACGGGGGCGTGGGCGGAGAGCGCGGACGGCTTCGAGGATGTGAAGAGCCGCGTGATGGACGAGCTGCGCAAGCAGTTTCGCCCGGAGTTTTTGAACCGCGTGGACGATATTGTGATCTTCCATCCGCTGGGCGAGGCGCAGTTGACGCACATCGTGGACCTGCGGCTGAAGGAGCTGGAGACGCTGCTGGGGGACCGGAAGATTACGCTGGAGCTGACGGAGGCGGCGCGCAAGCTGCTGTTCACGGCGGGCTACGACCGGGCGTATGGGGCGCGGCCGTTGAAGCGGGCGATTCAGCGGTTGCTGCAGGACCCGCTGGCGATGCGGATTCTGGACGGAACGGTGAAGCATGGCGACCACGTGACGGCGGACGTGGCGAAGGGCAAGCTGGCTTTTCAGACGGGAGTGGTGCAACCGGCGGACGTAGCGTTGGCGGGGTAGGTGCCGTTTGATGATTGGTGGGGTCGGTGGAGGTGCGAGTCGAGCTTCGCTCGAAGGAGCGCTTCGCGCTGACCCCACCCTTTCGCGCTGGGGGGTGTTGCGCGCGTGGGAAGGTGGTGCGGCGCGAAAGATTGGGGCACCCGGTGTGCCGCGGGCCCCGAGTTTGTGGCGGAGTGGGGCTTGGTGCTACTGGCGGCTGATGCTGGGAAGCGCGCAGTTTTTGCCGATGTTCTTGCACTGGTAGAGGGCGCGGTCTGCCTGCTGGAGCAGGAGGGCGTAGCTGAAATCGGTGGCGGGCATGCCGACCGCGACGCCGATGCTGACGGTGACGTGGCCGAGGGGGCTGGCGCGGTGGGGGCGCTGGGCGTGGCGCACGGCTTCCACCAGGCGCTGGGCGACGCGCATGGCGGCGGCATCGCCGGCACCGGGCAGGACAATGGCGAACTCTTCGCCGCCGAGGCGGGCGACGATGTCGTCTTTGCGGCTGAGGGTGGAGCGCAGAATGTCGGCGAGGGCGCGGAGGCAGGCATCCCCTTCGGCGTGGCCGTAGGTGTCGTTGTAGAGCTTGAAGAAGTCGACGTCGACCATCATGACGGTGAGTTTGCGCAGGCCGACGGTGTAGGAGCGGTCGACGGCGAGGACGTGCTCGGCCTGTTTGCGCATATCAAATTCGTGGCTGGCGAGCAGATCTTCAAAGGCGCGGCGGTTCGGCAGACCGGTGAGTGCGTCGGTGGTGGCAAGGCTGTTGAGACGGGTTTGTTCGAGGGTGAGGGCGGCGCGTTCTTCGGCCCAGCGGTGTTCGTTTTTCCGCTGCTCGGAGATGTCGCGGATGGCGGCGACGTAGCCTTTCACCTCGCCTGCTGTGCGGTCGCCATACGCGCGCACCGTGGCTTCGAGCCAGCGGTAACCGCCGGCTTTCTGCATGGCGCGGTAGCGCATGGTGTGCTCCCATTTGCCGGCGCTAAGGCTTTGGAGCAGGGTGCCTGCCATATCGCGGTCGTCAGGGTGAAAGGTCGCCATGCGATCCATCGCGAGGTATTCCTCTGGTGTCCAGCCGGTGAGGCGCTCGACGGACGGTGAGACGTAGCGTTGGTCGTTGTTCATGGAGGAGAGGACGATCATCTCCTCGGCGTTGTGGAGCATGGTCTGGTAGATGCCGCGGGCTTCTTCGGCCTTGTGTTCGGCCTGGCGGCGCTCGTCGAGTAAGGCGCCGACGGGCATGGCGGTGGCGAGGCACGTCCAGACGAAGACCTGCAGGATGAAGAGGCGATACTCCGGCGTGGCAGCGCGCAGGAGCATGATGGGGCCGTGGCCGTGCATGGTGGCGACCCAACCGATGGCGCTGAGCAGGAACGAGACGAGGACCGCACCCTCAAGCCCCAGCACCAGGAGCACCACGATCATGGGCGGGAAGACGACGAAGAGGAAGGGACCTTCGTTTTGCCAGAACGCGCAGCCGGCGATCGCGGCGAAGAAGACGAGGGAGAGCCAGACCTGTCGCTGGAGGAAGAGGGCACGCAAGCTGCCGGGTTTGGTCGTCGTCAGGAGAAGACCTGCGGGGTAAAACAGCGCAATGCCGAGCGAGTTTGCGAAAAACGCTTCGATGCCCGTGCGGGTGGCCGGTTGGTGGAGAAAGCCTGACAGCGACGGCGCGCCCATCATGGCGGTACAGAGCGGCACCAGGATGGCCGTGAGGGCAAAACGGAGGACGCCGCCGTGGTGCTTGAGCTTGGCAAAGCTGTCGACGTCAGGAACCAGCAGGACCGTGGTGAGGCAAAGGTCGACGAGCGTGAGTGCGGTGGTTTGCAGGGCCAGCCAGCCGGGCATACCGGCGGCGAGGCTGCCCAGAAGCACACCGGTTGCAGCAGCCGCCAACAAAAGGAACCGTGATCGCAGCGGCCCCGTCCAGCGCGGCAGGATCAGGCCCATGAGGATGCCGGAGACGGGCCACACGAAGACGAACTGGTTGAGGTGCGCGCTCCAACGGAGGGTGGCGATCGTGAACAGAATCGCGGCGAGCGTGGTCGTTGCGGCGCGGCGTGCGTGATGCAGCCAGAGAGGGCGGCGCAACGCAATGAGCCGGATTCCCATCGTTGGGGACGATGCGGTGTGGAATAGTCCGGATTCGGCGCATGCAGGTGAACTCACTCTCGCTGTATCGGCGGAGCGGTGGCAGGCTTTAAATTCAGCCCCGCGGTTGCCTGGAGCAGCTGTCGCTTTTCAGGGCTTACGTTCTGGATGGACCGCGGTCTGGCTCACGGCCGGTCGTTTCCGTTGGCGAGGCGGTTGAGGTGGAGCTTGAGGGCGTCGAGTTTTGCGCCAGCTTCGCCGAGTTTGCCCTGGGCGGTGAGGCGCTGGTAGTCGGCCAAGTCTTGCGCGGCCTGCTGGATGTCGGCATTGCGGTTGGTGGGTGCGGTGTTTGCCGGTGCGGCGGTTTGCGCTGCGGTCGCGCTGGCCGGTTGCGGCGTATTCGATTGAGGCGCGACAGGGGTGATGGACGAGTCGGTGTTGTTGAAGAGGCTGGAGAGCGCGGCTTCAAAGGTGGTGCCGTAGGCAAGGCGGTCCTGCAGGGCGAGCACGACGAGGCGGAGTTCGGGCATGGGGCTGCGATCGGCCTGCAGGTAGATGGATTCGGCGTAGAGCAGCGCCGAGCCGGTAGGGATGACGAGCAGGTTGCCGCGGTGGACGTGCGAGCCCTGCTGGTTCCACAGGGTGAGCTGACCGCTGATCTGGGCGTTCTGGTCGATGCGTGCTTCGATTTGGGAAGGGCCGTCGACGAGGCGGGTCTTGGGGAAGTCGTAGACGACGGCGGTACCGTAGTTGGCGCCATCGCTGCGGCCGGCGATCCAACCGATGAGGTTGTTGCGGTTGCTGGGGGTGAAGGGCAGGATGTTGACGAACTCCATGCCGGGCTCGCCGGGCAGTTTCATGAGCAGGTAGTTGGGCTGCATCTCCTGCGTGGAGCGCTGGCCGGTGTTGTCGACGGCGGACTCGGTGGCGGGGGTCCACAGGTCTTCGCGGTTAAAGAACGTGGAGGGGTCGGTCATGTGGTAAAGGCCGTAGGCGTGGGCCTGCACCTTGATGAGGGTATCGGTATAGCGCAAGTGCGCGCGCATGGTGGCGGGCATGGCGGAGGCGGGCTGGAAGAGGGTGGGGAAGGCGTTGCGGTAGGCGGCGAGGATGGGGTCGGCGTCGTCCATCGCGTAGAAGGTGACGGTACCGTCGTAGGCGTCGACGGAGATCTTGACGCTGTTGCGCAGGTAGTTGATGTCGTTGTCGCCGAGGGCGTAGTGGCGGGCGTTGGGGTAGGTGTCGGCGCTGGTGAAGCCGTCGAGGATCCAGCGCAGGCGGCCGTCGTCGCCGACGGTGATGTAGGGGTCGGGGTCGAGCGTGAGGAAGGGCGCGATGTTGAGGACGCGCTCGGTGATGTTGCGGCGCATGAGCAGGCGGGAGTCGGGGGTGACGTCGTCGCTGAAGGGAAGCTTGGCGAGGTCGCCGCGTTCGAGCGCGATGACGGCGCGGCGCAGCCAGTTGCCGAGCACGATACCGCCGGTGCCGGTGTAGCTGGTGAGGCTGTTGGACTCGCCCTGCGGGTAGTCGAACTCCTGCTGGTGGGTTTTGACGTAGACGTCGGTGTCGGTCATTTCGCCAAAGTAGATTTGCGGGCGGGCGACGTTGAGGCCGGGGACGGTGCTTTGGACGGGCATGTTGCCGAGCAGGAGGGTGGGCAGGCCCTCGTTGGTGAAGCCGTTGACCGGGTTCATGGTGACGCCGTAGCCATGGGTGAAGACGAGGCGCTCGTTGATCCAGTTGCGGCTGCTTTCGGGCAGTTTGTTGGTGCTGAGTTCGCGGGTGGCGAGCATGACTTCGCGCAGGTGGCCGTCGAGCACGTAGCGGTCGATGTCGATGCCGGGGAAGTCGTAGTAGGTGCGGATTTCCTGGATCTGGCGGAGCGTGTCCTGGAGCGCCTGGGCGTCCCACAGGCGGATGTTTTGCAGCGTGGGCTGGTTGTTGGCGCTGTCGGCGTCGGCGACGGTGGTGCCGGCGGCGAAGGGGCGGACGACGATGTTGTCGAGGGCGTAGGCGGCGCGTGTGCTCTCGATGTTGTTGCGGATGTAGGGCTGCTCTTTGACGAGTTCGTTGGGCTTGACGATGAAGGTGTTGACCGCCGCGCCGGCGACCTGCACGGCGAGGTAAAGCAGGACGCCAGGGGCGATGGCGACGGCGATCCAGCGTGGGGTCTGGCTGCGCACGGCCTGGTAGGCCGCGAAGATGGCGCCGAGGAGGAAGGTGAGGGCGACGAGGAGGAGGCCGGGGAGTTCAACGTGGGCGTCGGTGTAGGTGACGCCGGAAAAGATGGTGTGCTCGTCGAGCAGCAGGCCGAAGCGGCTAAGCCAGGCGCGCAGGGAGAGCGCGAGCAGGAAGAGGGCGACGGCAATGTACACGCCGCGCCAGCTGTTGCGGGTGTCGGCAAAGCGGAAATCCTGCAGTTGCGGGCGGTTGCGCAGCGCATGCAGGGCCGCGGCCATGGCCAGCAGGAGGACGGCGAGAACAGTGAGCCAGCCGGCAAGGAGCTGCCATGCGGGCAGGGTGAGCAGGTAGAAGTTGATCGGTCGGCCCAGGACGGGGTCGGCAGGGCTGCCGGTGTGCGGTGCGTAGATCCAGCGGGCGAAGGTGGGCCACTCCGCGGACATGGCGGAGGCGCTGATCCACGACAGCAGGAGCGAGCCGAGCAGGACGGCAGGCTTGAGCCAGCGGCCGACATCGACCGTGAGCGGCTGGCCATTGACCAGCACGGAGCGTACGATGCCGGTGCCGCCGGAGCGCGTGTCGCGCAGCAGAAGGAAACCGCCGAACAGCAGGGCGAAGGTGAGCGCGAAAAAGATGCCGAAGAGGCCCCACTCGAGCGCGAGCGTTTTGCGGAAGATCGCGGCGTAGCCGAGGGAGCCGAACCACAGCGCGTCCACGTAGTAGGCGAGCAGCCGGCCGCCGCCGAGGAAGAGGGCGGCGACGATGGCGATGCCGAGGAGCAGGACGGGCGTGCGGCGCGGTGTTTGCGGAAGGTCGATCAGATCGGGCATGGAGTTGCACCTGTGGTGTTGGGCAGGCCGCGATGCTGCCGCGGCGTCCTGCTGCAAGGATAGAGGCCCGTGGTGATGCGTGCATGGTCTGCTTTGCACGGTGGCGGCAATCGGTGGTGCCGTGGAAGAAGTGTGTTGCCGGTGTGCAGCCGCGCGAAGGCGGCGCGGTATGGCTTTCTCGGGCTGATGGCGACGGTGTACGGTGAGGAGGCGCGAGAACGCGCGGCGGGGCGTGTTTGCGGATGAGTACAACGGCTGGAGTAGAGGGCATGGGCACCACGGCGCTGTTCCATGTATTGCAACCGGGCACCGAGGTGTTGCGGCTGCATCCGCACGAGGGATTTTCGGAGGCGGAGGCGCTGGAGCGGCGGCTGCGTGCGACGGTGCGCGGCGAGGTGAAGTTCGACGGCGTGTCGCGCGCGCTGTACGCGACGGACGCGTCGAACTACCGGCAGGTGCCAATCGGGCTGGTGGTGCCGCTGGATGTGGCGGACGTGGAGGCGACGGTGGCGGCGTGCCGGGAGTTTGCGGCGCCGGTGCTTTCTCGCGGCGCGGGGACGAGCCTTGCGGGGCAGTGCTGCAACGTGGCGGTGGTGCTGGATTTTTCGAAGCACCTGCACGGCATTCTGGAGCTGGACCCGGCGGGCAGGCTGGCGCGGGTGGAACCGGGTATCGTGCTGGATGCGCTGCGCGCGGAGGCCGAGGTGTTCGACCTGACGTTTGCGCCGGACCCGGCGACGCACAGCCGGTGCACGCTGGGCGGCATGATCGGCAACAACAGCTGCGGCGTGCATGCGCTGATGGGCGGCAAGACGGTCGAAAACGTGCACGAGCTGGAGGTTCTGCTGTACGACGGCACGCGGCTGCGCGTTGGCCCGACGCCGGAGGACGAGTTGGAGCGCATCATCGCCGGAGGCGGGCGGCGTGGGGACATTTATCGGCGGCTGCGGGGGTTGCGGGACCGCTACGCGGCACTGGTGCGAGAGAAATTTCCGGACATTCCGCGCCGCGTGTCGGGCTTCAACCTGGACCAGTTGCTGCCGGAAAACGGCTTCCACGTGGCGCGCGCGCTGGTGGGCAGCGAGGGCACCTGCGTGACGGTGCTGGAGGCGGTGTGCGAGCTCAAGCCGAGCCCGCAGCATCGGCGGCTGGTGGTGCTTGGGTTCGATAGCGCGTTTGTCGCGGCAGACCATGTGCCAGAGGTGCTGGCCTTCGGGCCGATCGGGCTGGAGGGCTTCGATGGTCTGCTGGTGGAGTACATGCGGCGCAAGAACCTGAAGCAGGATGACGTGGCGCTGTTGCCCAGCGGCGAGGGATTCCTGCTGTGCGAGTTTGGGGCCGACAGCGCGGCGGAGGTGGAGGCGCGGGTGGTTGCGTTCGTCGCGGCGGCGCAGGCGTTTGCGGAGAAGCCGCGTGTCGTGGAGTACACCGAGGACGAGGCCGCGAGGGTGTGGAAGGTGCGCGAGTCCGGCCTGGGCGCGAGCGTGTTTGTGCCGGGCGGCGCAACCGGGTACGAGGGTTGGGAGGACGCCGCCGTGCCGCCGCACAAGCTGGGCGCTTACCTGCGCGAGCTGTATGCGTTGATTGACGCCTATGGCTACACCAGCCCCATGTATGGGCACTTCGGGCAAGGGTGTGTGCACCTGCGCATCACGTTCGACTTCAGCACGCCGGCGGGGGTGGCGCAGTACCGCCGGTTTATCGACCAGGCGGCGGATATCGTGCTGAGGCATGGCGGGTCGTTTTCCGGCGAGCACGGCGACGGGCAGGCGCGGGCGTGCCTGCTGCCGAAGATGTTCGGGCCGGAGCTGATGGAGGCGTTTCAGGAGTTCAAGGCGATCTTCGACCCGACGAATCGGATGAATCCGGGCAAGCTGATCGACCCGGTCGCGGTATATGACGCGACGGATAACCTGCGGCCGACGCTGCCAGGGGTGGAGGTGGCGACGGCGTTCTCGTTTGCGGAGGATGGCGGTTCGTTCGCCGCGGCGACGGGGCGCTGCGTGGGCGTGGGCGCGTGCCGCAAGCGCGACCACGGCACCATGTGCCCGAGCTACATGGCGACAACGGAGGAGCGCCACAGCACACGCGGCCGGGCGCACCTGTTGTGGGAGCTGCTGCATGGGCACGAGATCGCCGACAACTTCAAGAACGAGCAGGTGCATGAGGCGCTGGACCTGTGCCTGTCGTGCAAGGCGTGCAAGACGGAGTGCCCGGTGGGCGTGGACATGGCGACGTGGAAGGCGGAGTTTTTGTCGCAGCACTACAAGGAACGCATGCACCCGCTGCGGCACTATGCGTTCGGGTTTATGGATCGGTTTGCGCAGATGGGGTCGCCGGTGAGCGGGCTGGCGAACATGGCATTTGGGATGCCGGGTGTGGAAGGCGCGGTGAAGCGCGTGCTCGGCGTGGCGCCGCAGCGGACGCTGCCTCGACTGGCGCGCCGGTCGTTTCGATCAGGGTTTCAGGCGTCGCCGGGTTCCGCGGGAAAGCCGGTGATGCTGTGGGCGGACACGTGGAACAACTACTTTCAGCCGGACGCGCTTTCTGCCGCTGCAGAATTGCTGCAAAGCAGTGGCTACGCGGTGGATGTGCCGCGCGAGCATGTGTGCTGCGGGCGGCCGCTGTATGACTTCGGTTTCCTGGCAGAGGCGAAGCGCTACCTCGAACGCATCCTGGAGCGGTTTGGCGCGGCCATCGATGCGGGCGTGCCGGTGGTGATGCTGGAGCCGAGTTGTGCCAGCGTGTTTCGCGATGAGCTGTTGAACTTCTTCCCACACGATGCGCGAGCGGCGCGGCTGGCGCGGCAAACGATGATGCTGAGCGAGGTGCTGGCAAACAGCCCTGTGCCTGCGCCGGCGGTGTCTCTTGCGGGGCGGCGCGTGGTGGTGCATGGGCACTGCCACCAGAAGTCGCTGATGACGATGAAGGATGAGATGGCGCTGCTGCGGCGTACGGGTGCGCAGGTGGAGATGCTGGACTCCGGCTGCTGCGGCATGGCGGGGCCGTTCGGCTTTGAGGCGGACAAGTTCGACGTGTCGCAGGCGCTGGCGGAGCGGGTGCTGTTGCCGGCGGTGCGCGGTGCGGGGTCGGATGACATTCTTGTGTCGAACGGTTTTAGTTGCCGCGAGCAAGTGGCGCAAAACTCCGACCGCCGCGCGGTGCACCTGGCGCAGGTGCTGGCGGGGCGCTGTGGCTAGCCGTTAGACCGGCGCGTTGAACTGGTTCGCCTTGCTGCCGATGGCGACTGCAGTGACCGAGAAGAGGCAGAGAAGGCCCGCGTAGAACTGGCTTCTCAGCAGCAAAAACCCGTACGGTGCCTCCAGGTCAAGGTTCGGTGTGATGGGGCGGAGGTTCAGCAGGAGAACCGCTCCCACGGCAAGCCACACCCACCGAGAGTTCCCCGGTCGACGCCTCTCCAGCAGCGCCATGCAAGGGAAGAGCAGGACGACGAAGTAATGAGACCACTCGATGGGTGCGAACAGGGTACCGGCAAGCACCGGCAGGAAGGCTCCGAGGGGGGCCAGGTCTTCTGCGGTGCTTTGCCTGGCTTTGTCGATCCATCCGCCCAGGGCGGAAAACCCAACCATCAGCACGCCGCAGAGGATTCTGAGCGCGTCCGGGAGCGGGAGGATGCGGAAGGCAAGCACGTCCTCGTACGGGTAGAACCGCTGCATCCACCATCCGGCGAGGGACTGGTTGTTGAACGACACCAGCAGGACGCGCGAGACCCGATGGAGATCGGCCAGGTAGTTTGTTGCGATGGGCCCGAGGCAGGCGAGGGTGACGATCCAGAGAACGGCAGACCAAAGCAGCATGGAGCCAGCGGCTTTCCACCGGCCGCGCGCGAGCCAGTACACCAGCACGACGCCTGGCGTGATCTTTACGGCGGCGGCACAGGCAAGGAGTAAACCAGCCACGCCTGGGCGTTTTTTCTCCGCTAGCAGAATGCTGCCAAGGGTGAGGAGAACGAACAGGATGTGGGTCTGCATCAACGCCATGGCATAACGGAACGGCTCAGAACACCAGAGCACGATGAAGATGGCTGCCAGCGCAGCGGCATGGTGCAGGGAGGGTGCCCAGTACCTGGAGACCAGCCAGACGCAAGCGGCAAATGCGGCAAGCTCGCAGACGGCGAAGAGCCACTCGAACTGGCGGAAGCTGGCATGGGCACACACCGGCCGAAGCAGGTAGCCCCAGAGTGGCGTCTGCACATAAGGGTGCAGGAAAGCCTGGTAGCCGCCCAGCTCGGCAGCCTTCTGCCAAGGGTCGTCCGGCCCGATGGCCGCGAAATTCTGGGGATCGTGGATGTAGAGGTGAGTCCCTTGGCCGGTGTAGAGAAGGCGGCACCCCACGTAGGATGACGCCAGGTCGCCCCCTTCAGCATCCGCAAAATGTATCAGGCCAAAGGCGACAAACAGGCCGACGACGAGCAGCATGGCACCGACGCGTCTGTTCACCCGTTGCCGGTACCAGCCGATCACTCGCACTAGCAGCGTCTGCCTTGATTTCGGTAAGCCCATCATCTGTGTGGTTTTCGATGCGGAGTGGCCAGTTAGGTTGGAGGCACTCTCGTAGACGCCTAAGATGATTTGCTACGGCAGTAGCTCAGGGGTTGACGGGGAAAGAATTCTTCGGTACCTTTGAGAAGTTGGTTTGGGGCTGAGGTTTGGTCTTGAGCGAGCGGGCCGGGTGGTTGACTGGCGCAGTCCAAGTGTTTGTTTCACGTGGTAGACGTCTGTGGGTTTTTACTCCGGTCACCCAGCAAACCCAAGTTACTGTAGTTGAGAGCAGTGGAGGAGCCTAGGCTCCCGGAGCGCTTTGTGGCGTGTCCGCAGGTTGATTTTAAGTTTGTGGTGCTGTTTGTACGGCATCGGCCAGAAGAGAGCGACGTTGTCGCGGTTTGTGTGAGGCTTTGTTCTACCGTGCCCGAGGGGCTGGAGCGACCATGGGGATCGTTCGACGGTGAGGGCGGGCGAAACTCAAGCCGGTTGACACGGAGAGCAAAACGCGCTACTCTGAATTGGTTGGTGCAACGCAGTAGAGAGTGAACGCGACGCGGTACGGTGCTGGAAAGCCTGTGGCCGGCGAGCAAGTAGCCTGATCCGGACGTCTTCTTTAGGTAGACGGGACCGGAATCTATGGATACAGCCCATGCAAGTTCGAGGACACAATCGTCACCATTGACGACTGTCCTTGATCCAAAAGCGACCCGCTTAGGTGGTGATCGTGGTGGATCTTTGACAACATAGTTGAACGTGCCAGTCGTGAGACATGGACGGACTTTGGTCTGGTCATTCTCACTAGTTTTAAACCGGTCGGCATTTCGAGGTTGACCGGCTGCATCGATGCTTTTCGACCTCCGTCGAAAAGTAAGTGCAACCAGTATTCAAACGAGAGTTTGATCCTGGCTCAGAATCAACGCTGGCGGCGTGCCTAACACATGCAAGTCGCACGAGAAAGGGCTTTTGGGCCTGAGTAAAGTGGCGCACGGGTGAGTAACACGTGACTAATCTACCCTCGAGTGGGGAATAACCTAGGGAAACCTGGGCTAATACCGCATAACACTTAAGAGTCAAAGCAGCAATGCGCTTGGGGAGGAGGTCGCGGCAGATTAGCTAGTTGGTGGGGTAATGGCCCACCAAGGCGATGATCTGTATCCGGCCTGAGAGGGCGCACGGACACACTGGAACTGAAACACGGTCCAGACTCCTACGGGAGGCAGCAGTGGGGAATTTTGCGCAATGGGGGAAACCCTGACGCAGCAACGCCGCGTGGAGGATGAAGTCTCTTGGGACGTAAACTCCTTTCGATCGGGACGATAATGACGGTACCGATAGAAGAAGCCCCGGCTAACTTCGTGCCAGCAGCCGCGGTAATACGAGGGGGGCAAGCGTTGTTCGGAATTATTGGGCGTAAAGGGCGCGTAGGCGGTTTGGCAAGTTTCGTGTGAAAACTTCGGGCTCAACCCGAAGCCTGCACGGAAAACTGCCGGGCTTGAGTATGGGAGAGGTGAGTGGAATTTCCGGTGTAGCGGTGAAATGCGTAGATATCGGAAGGAACACCTGTGGCGAAAGCGGCTCACTGGACCATAACTGACGCTGAGGCGCGAAAGCTAGGGGAGCAAACAGGATTAGATACCCTGGTAGTCCTAGCCCTAAACGATGATTGTTTGATGTGGCAGGTACCCAATCCTGCCGTGTCGAAGCTAACGCGATAAACAATCCGCCTGGGGAGTACGGTCGCAAGGCTGAAACTCAAAGGAATTGACGGGGGCCCGCACAAGCGGTGGAGCATGTGGTTTAATTCGACGCAACGCGAAGAACCTTACCTGGGCTCGAAATGTACAGGAATCCGGTGGAAACATCGGCGCCCAGCAATGGGCCTGTATATAGGTGCTGCATGGCTGTCGTCAGCTCGTGTCGTGAGATGTTGGGTTAAGTCCCGCAACGAGCGCAACCCTTATCTCCAGTTGCTACCATTTAGTTGAGCACTCTGGCGAGACCGCCTCGGATAACGGGGAGGAAGGCGGGGATGACGTCAAGTCCTCATGGCCTTTATGTCCAGGGCTACACACGTGCTACAATGGCCGGTACAAACCGCTGCGACCCCGCGAGGGTGAGCCAATCGGAAAAAGCCGGCCTCAGTTCGGATTGGAGTCTGCAACTCGACTCCATGAAGCTGGAATCGCTAGTAATCGCAGATCAGCACGCTGCGGTGAATACGTTCCCGGGCCTTGTACACACCGCCCGTCACATCACGAAAGTGGGTCGTACTAGAAGTCGGTGCGCTAACCGCAAGGGAGCAGCCGCCCAAGGTATAATTCATGATTGGGGTGAAGTCGTAACAAGGTAGCCGTAGGAGAACCTGCGGCTGGATCACCTCCTTTCTAAGAGAGAACGCTCCAGCAATCAATTGCACTCGCGAATGCGAGCAGTACTTCTCTTTGGAGATGTGCTGGGCAGGCGAGAGGCTGGACACCTCTCAGGCAGCCTTCGGGTGGGCTTGAGAGAGCCTGAACCAGACCTTCTCTTGGTCTTCCATCTGTTTGCACGATGGTCCTTGCCGGCGTAGCTGGCATGCACGTTCAACTGTGTCCTCGAAACACTTTCGAGAGCTGTCGCCATGATCTTTGGATTGTGGCGATTGAGCTCAGAACGAGCAGCGAGATTGAGCGGCGGGAGCAGTGATGCTTCTGCCGCGGATTTCTCGGGCTGGGCCTGTAGCTCAGTTGGCTAGAGCGCACCCCTGATAAGGGTGAGGTCGATGGTTCGAGTCCATCCAGGCCCACCAATACGAGGCTGCTCTTGCTGATGAAGCTGCTCTTGCTTCCGCGAAACGTCTGAGCTACTCTAGTCAGGTTGTGCGGCAAACAGATGGGGCTTTAGCTCAGCTGGGAGAGCACCTGCTTTGCAAGCAGGGGGTCAACGGTTCGATCCCGTTAAGCTCCACCACTTCGAAAGTATGAGATTGATGCTGACTGAGGTTGAGTCTGCGATGCGGGAGAAGCCGCACGTCGCAGCCTGATCCTTGGACAGGCTCGCAAGAGAGTATGTTCCTGCGCTTCAGGGCGCATTGCATCTGCAACAGAGCAGAGTGCATGGGATGTTTGACAACTGAATAGATTGGGTAAATATAACTACAAGGCTGAGCCCTCGGCGTGCGGGTAGTTTCCGCGCAAGGTGAGCGTCATGAGTAATCGTGAGGTTCGCTGATGTTGAGGATTTAGTGTTGAGTGTCTTTAGGATAAACAAACGGCGATGTAAGGGATTTACGGCTCATGGAGGGTTGTTGCTTCTGTGTGTGAGTAAATTCGATGAACAAGCTACTAAGGGCGCACGGTGGATGCCTTGGCAGAAACAGGCGATGAAGGACGTGGCAAGCTGCGATAAGCTTCGGGGAGCCGCACACAGGCGTTGATCCGGAGATTTCCGAATGGGGAAACCCAACCAGGTGAACCCTGGTTATGCATGACTGAATACATAGGTCGTGACAAGCGAACGGGGGGAAGTGAACCATCTCAGTACCCCTAGGAGAAGAAAGAAACCTCGATTCCGATAGTAGTGGCGAGCGAACTCGGATGAGCCCAAACCCGTTCCATTTCGGTGGCACGGGGGTTGTAGGGCCTGCGACAAGTAGAGTTACCAATCCAGTCGATAGTCGAAGCCGCTGGGAAGCGGCACCATAGAGCGTGACAGGCGCGTAGACGAAATTGATCTGGACTCGAAGCAGGTACCTGAGTAAGGCGGGGCACGAGAAACCCTGCTTGAATCCACGGGGACCATCCCGTAAGGCTAAATACTCGTTTCTGACCGATAGTGAACCAGTACCGTGAGGGAAAGGCGAAAAGCACCCCATTGAGGGGAGTGAAAAGTACCTGAAACCGTGTGCCTACAAGCAGTGGGAGGACTATGTCCGAAAGGAAATGTCTGACCGCGTGCCTATTGCATAATGAGCCGGCTAGTTATTCTTGTCAGCAAGGTTAAGCGTGAGCGAGCCGCAGCGAAAGCGAGTCTGAATAGGGCGTGTAGTTGGCAGGAATAGACGCGAAGCGGGATGATCTACCCTTGGCCAGGTTGAAGATGGGGTAACACCCATTGGAGGACCGAACCGGTGTTTGTTGAAAAAAGCTCGGATGAGCTGAGGGTAGGGGTGAAAGGCTAATCAAATTCCGTGATAGCTCGTTCTCTCCGAAATAGCTTTAGGGCTAGCCTCGGGTGATTTGGATTGGTGGTAGAGACATGATTGGACTAGGGGGCTTTCCGGCTTACTGAATCCAGCCAAACTTCGAATGCCAGTTACAACCAGCCCGGGAGTCAGACTGTGGGGGCTAAGCTTCACAGTCGAGAGGAAAACAGTCCAGACCGCCTGCTAAGGTCCCCAAATTACTGTTAAGTGGGAAAGGAAGTCGGAACGCTCAGACAGCCAGGAGGTTGGCTTAGAAGCAGCCATCCTTTAAAGAAAGCGTAATAGCTCACTGGTCAAGCGGTCCGGTGCCGACAATACAACGGGGCTAAAACAGTATACCGAAGCAGCGGATGCACATCTTTAGGGTGTGCGTGGTAGGAGAGCATTCTCGCGACAGCGAAGGTAGACTGAGAAGACTACTGGAGTTTCGAGAAGAGACCCTGCCGGCATAAGTAGCGATAATGAAGGTGAGAACCCTTCACGCCGAAAGTCTAAGGTTTCCTGAGAAAGGTTAATCCGCTCAGGGTTAGGCGGTCCCTAAGCCGAGGTCGAAAGGCGTAGGCGATGGATTTCCGGTTAATATTCCGGACCTCCCGATTTCTCGTTATGACGATGGAGTGACGCATAAGGATAGGCAGCACCTCCTATGGCTATGGGGTGTGATACGCGTGAAGCTGGATTCGATAGGCAAATCCGTCGAGTCTTAACAGTGAGGCGTAAAAGAGTAAGCCGTATGGCTGAAACCTGCTGAGTTCATGGTGCCAAGAAAAACTTCTAAGCAGAGGAATGGGGAACCGTACCACAAACCGACACAGGTAGACGAGGAGAATATCCAAAGGCGCTCGAGTGAAGGCTTCTTAAGGAACTCGGCAAATTAGACCCGTAACTTCGGGAGAAGGGTCGCCACAATAGAGTTTAGAGCTCGAAGTGGCCGCAGTGAAACGCGTACGGCGACTGTTTAACAAAAACACAGGTCTCTGCAAAGTCTAAAACGACGTATAGGGGCTGACTCCTGCCCGGTGCTGGAAGGTTAAAAGGAGTGGTTAGCGCAAGCGAAGCTATGAATTGAAGCCCCAGTGAACGGCGGCCGTAACTATAACGGTCCTAAGGTAGCGAAATTCCTTGTCGGGTAAGTTCCGACCTGCACGAATGGAGTAACGATCGTACGACTGTCTTAAGGAGTTGCTCGGCGAACTTGTAGTACCGGTGAAGATGCCGGTTACCCGCAGCTAGACGAAAAGACCCCGTGCACCTTTACTATACTTTTACTGTGGGTTACGGCAATTGCTGCGCAGGATAGGTGGGAGGCTTTGATACCGGGATTTCGGTTTCGGTGGAGCCAACGGTGAGATACCACCCTGCGATTGTTGTGACTCTAACCTCCTTCCCTGATCGGGAAGAGGGACATAGTAAGACGGGTAGTTTGACTGGGGCGGTCGCCTCCTAAATTGTAACGGAGGCGCGCGAAGCTACACTCAGGCTGTTTGGAAATCAGCCGTCGAGTGCAAAGGCATAAGTGTGGTTAACTGCGAGACCTACAAGTCGAGCAGATGCGAAAGCAGGCCTTAGTGATCCGGTGGTTCTGTATGGAAGGGCCATCGCTCAACGGATAAAAGGTACGCCGGGGATAACAGGCTGATCATTGCCAAGAGTTCATATCGACGCAATGGTTTGGCACCTCGATGTCGGCTCATCGCATCCTGGAGCTGTAGAAGGTTCCAAGGGTTAGGCTGTTCGCCTATTAAAGCGGTACGTGAGCTGGGTTCAGAACGTCGCGAGACAGTTCGGTCTCTATCTGCTGTGGGCGTAGGAGATTTGAAGGGGGCTGTCCTTAGTACGAGAGGACCGGGATGGACGAACCTCTTGTGTTCCAGTTGTCCTGCCAAGGGCACGGCTGGGTAGCGAAGTTCGGTTATGATAACCGCTGAATGCATATAAGCGGGAAGCATGCCCTAAGATGAGATCTCCCAACCCTAAGGGAAAAGAAGGGCCCTGGAAGACCACCAGGTTGATAGGCTGGATGTGGAAGCGCAGTAATGCGTGTAGCTTACCAGTACTAATCGCCCGTTCGGCTTGTTCATTGAATTTACTCTGCACAGGGTGCTGACCCCGCCGCAAGGCGATCCAGTCAACGCCGTTTGTGTCCTGAGTGACCCTCAACCAAGCATTGTAGTTATGACCTGTAACCCTTACAGGTGAAAGACATACCAAGGTAGACGTCTACCCAATCTATTCAGTCGTGAAACCTCGCATGCGCGTCATGCTGGAAGTGTTTCGACAATTTGCCGGTGAACATACCGCGAGGGCTACACCCGTTCCCATCCCGAACACGGAAGTTAAGTCTCGCTGGGCCGATGGTACTGCACGGGCAGCTGTGTGGGAGATTAGGTGGTCGCCGGCATTAACCTCACACCCAAAACCCACCCGAAAGGGTGGGTTTGGTGCGTCTGGGCGAACTAGACTCTTGCAGGAACTCGGCCGCAACCTACCCGTAAGACGGCGTCAGAAGGGTGACGCGGCAGAGGCACTCCATGGTGCTTCTTGGCCGCAACGCATGCTAGAACCTTTCTATGCCTACTCGGTTCAATGTTCTGCTGACACTCCTTGTCGTGGCTACGTGTTCGCCTAATAACACCGTGCAATCCCAGACATTGCCACGCCCCAATTGGGAAACGATCACAGCGCCGATGCAGCATCACGCCGGCCTAATCGCTTTCGACTACGACGCACACAATGGTCGTCTTCACCTTGAAGTTTCCATGCCGACCGGCACTGCTCGTGGCGAACACACGAAGTCTGCAGACTACATCTATGCCGAGGCACTTACCGGTGCAACGGGTCAGAATGATCTTAATCTTGATCGTGGGCAACTCCGTGACACGGGCCGGTTGATCCGCTTTGAGCGCTATGGTTCCAAACTTCTTCTTGTTCAACCCAATCTTGCTTTTCGGACAGAGTCCACCGATCCTGCGGAGCGCCTTGCGGTGGAGCAGTCTTTCCCGGTATCGGTTCTTGCTGGTTTCGACATCGAGGCGGAGCAGCCCGACGGTTCAGTCCTTTTCGATGCGACCGACTTCTTGCTGAAAGATGCACATGGCGTGAGTACGCGTCTTGATCGCTTGAAACAGGGTAGCTACCACGTGGATGCTGCGCGCTCTGCAATCGATGCGGAGTGGACGAAAGCCTTTCCACAAAACACCGAGATTGAGGCTCTGCTCACTTTTTCGGATGATGTCAAAGCCGGCGGCTACGTTGCCGAGGTGACGCCCGACCCACGCAGCATGACCCTGCATGAGCGGCACAGTTTTGTAGCGCTGCCGCCGCCGGGTTTTACGCCGCGCCGCTACTCGCCCCGAGCCGGCTACTTTCCGATGAGTTATCGCGACATGAATGTCCCACTGGGCGATCGGCTAGATCAAGACCTGATTCTTCGGCACCGCCTCGTCAAGCGAGATCCGCAGTGCAGCGAGGCATGCCAGGCCGTGGCGCCCATTCAGTACTACGTCGACCGGGGTGCGCCTGAGCCGGTGCGCTCAGCGTTGGTTGAGGGTGCGCGCTGGTGGGACCAAGCGTTTCAGCATGCCGGCTGGGCACCCGGCACGTTCCGGGTAGACGTTCTTCCGCCGGACGCCGATCCCATGGACGTTCGCTACAACATGATCGAGTGGGTGCACCGGTATAACCGGGGGTGGAGCTATGGCGAAGCGATCGCCGATCCGCGCACCGGTGAGATTTTGAAGGGAACGGTGACGCTGGGCAGTCTTCGTGGGCGGCAGGACTACCTGATTGCCGAAGCGCTGCTTGCCCCCTACACCGAGGGCAAGCGGCCTGCGCCATCCAGTGATCCCATGCTCGCCATGGTGCTGGCACGACTCCGCCAGTTGGCCGCGCATGAGACGGGCCACACACTCGGCCTCGAGCATAACTTCGCCGCGAGCAGCCGGGAGGTGAAACCGGGCGAGACCATTTCCGTCATGGATTATCCACATCCGTGGGTGACCCTCGACACCTCTGGAAAGCCAGATCTGTCGCATGCCTATCCCGTGAACATCGGCTCGTGGGACAAGGTTGCCATCGACTACGGCTATCGCGAGTTTGATCGGAAGGGTGGCCCGGTGGAAGACCCCTCCGAACTCAACGCGATTCTTTCAGCGTCCGAGAAGACGGGAGTTTTCTTTGTCAACGATGCGGACGCGCGTGGGGAAGAGACTGCGCATCCGCACGCCAGTCTTTGGGATCACGGTGCCGACCCTGCGGTTGAACTCAAACGTGTTCTGGCGGTTCGGAAAGCCGCACTTGCTCGCTTCGGCGCGGATGCAATCCCTACGGGCACGCCGCTGGCACAACTCAGCGATACCCTGACCCCGCTCTACCTGCTGCACCGCTATCAGGTTGAGGCCGCCGCGAAAGAAATTGGCGGCGTGGACTTCCGCTATAACGTTCGGGGCGATGCCCAGGCACTGCCCACGGCAGTCACAGCTGTCGACCAGCGCAAAGCTCTGGCTGCCGTCGTGCGTACGCTTTCGCCGGAGGTGCTCACGCTGCCGGAAACCGTCCTGCAACAGCTGCCACCCCGTCCTGGCAACCTTGCTGCCAGCCGCGAAACGCTACCCTCGCGTACCGCAAACACCTTTGATCCGATCGCCGCGGCGGAAAGTGCCGCAGACTTTACGCTCGCCGATCTGTTCAATCCGTCCCGGCTCAATCGCGTGCTGATCCAGCACGCCCGCTCGGCAGACGAGCCTTCCGTTGCGGAGGTTCTCGACGCGGCGCTTGCAGCCTCTCGGCCGCTGGACACCCAGGATTTGAACGCGGCGGTCGCCGATGCCGTTCAGGCGCGCACGGTGGAGGCGCTACTGCGTCTTGCGGCCAACCCTGAGGCAGCGGCGGACGTGCGCGGCAGCGTGCTGAGCCGTCTGGGCGCGCTCCGAGCGGTTCCCGGTCACCCGACCTACGACCTGCTGCTCTCCCGCATCCAGTCGTTCGAACACAATCCGGCGGCCTTCACCCCAGCCGCGCCTGTCCCCACACCGCCAGGCATGCCCATTGGAGAGAACGACGATTTTTGATCGGCACGAATACTACCACCGGGATACTGATTGCCCGGAAAAATGCAAGGGGTACGGGCTTTCCGTTTTACGCAGAGGTAAGTACGCCAGATATGCTGGGCGGATGGCAGGAAAACGTGTGGGCCTGGTGGCAGATGCGGACCGGAGGCGGATGCTGTGGGTGGGGCGGGCGCCAGGCGTACCTTACTTTCAAACCGACGATGGCATGGCGTGGCACCCGATTGGGCAGAACGATGCGGTGAGCTGGGACGAGTTGGGGCCGCTGTATCGGCGTCGCAATGTGGAGCACGTCGAGGCGCACCTGCAGCACCTGCAGCGGCATGGCGTGACGGTGCTGCGGCTGATGATGGAGTATGCGCAGGTGCGCGGGCGCTATTTCGAAACGGCAGTGGGGAAGTGGTCGCCGGGCATGGTGGCGTACTGGGACGACCTGCTGGTGTTGTGTGAGAAGTACGACATGCGCGTGTTGCTGACGCCGTTCGACACATTCTGGATGTGGCTCCGTTTTCAGCACCATCCGTATAACCGGCGACTAGGCGGGCCGCTGGACCATCCTTCCAAGGCGTTGCTGTGCCGGGAAACGCGCGAGGCGATCAAGGGCCGCCTGCGATTTGCGGCGGAGCGATGGGGCGGATCGGGCGTGATCTTTGCGTGGGACTTATGGAATGAAATTCATCCAGCCCAGGCGGAAATGAGCGCAGAGCCTTTTCGCGGCTTCATCGATGAGCTGTCGGCAGCGGTACGCGAGGTGGAATTGCGGGTGCACGGCCGCACGCACCTGCAAACAGTAAGCCTGTTCGGGCCGGAGCTGAAGGATCGCCCCGAGATGGCGATGGAGGGTGCGATCTTTCGCCATCCCGCGTTGGACTTTGCGACTATCCACATCTACGAGCATGGCTCGATTGACGATCCGCGCGACACGGTGCAGGCGGCGGTGAGCATGGGGAGGATCGTCCGTGAGTCCATGCGCGAGATTGCGGATGGACGGCCGTTTCTGGATACGGAACATGGCCCGATCCACGCCTTCAAGGACAAGCGCCGTACGTTACCTGCCGCGTTTGACGACGAATACTTTCGCCACATGCAGTGGGCCCACCTGGCGAGCGGCGGCGCCGGCGGTGGCATGCGTTGGCCGAACCGCCGTCCGCACGCGCTGACGGACGGCATGCGGAAGGCACAATTGGCGATGAGCCGATGCATGGACGGGCTGGATTGGCTGCGCTTTCACTGCCGGAATGTGAGTGATGAGTTGACCGTGCGGGTGGGTGGAAGAACGGTGACTCGAAAGGTCGCTCGATTCGGTTGTGCGTCCACCGACCAGGCCCTGGTCTACCTGCTGCGGTGTGACGCATTGCAGCCGGACGGCCGCCTGGACTGGAATGCCGCTGGACTGGACGTCTCGCTGGAAATCCCTGGAGTTGCGGCGGGGCTCGCCAGCGTTCGTGTTTGGGATACAGCCGAAGGTGCCGTGATCTCGGAATCGATGCAGAGGCTCGATGCGGGGTGCCCGATCACCTTGCCACCACTCATTGGTGAGTACGCGGTACTGGTTCAATTGCAGGAGACATCCCGGCTATAACAGAGAAGAGGAATCGCATGCTCCGGAACACATTGTCGATGGCAGCCTTGGGAACCATGCTTGCGTTGGGGACGGTGGCGACGGCGCAGAATGCAGTGGACATTAAGCCGACGCCGCAGCAGACCCAGTGGCAGGACCTGGAGTTTGGCGTCATCCTGCACTTTGGCACTAACACGTTTCTCGATCGGGAATGGGGCGATGGCACGGCAAGTCCGACCGTGTTCAACCCGACCGCATTCAATGCCGATCAATGGATGAAGGCGATCAAGGCATCGGGCGCGAAGTATGTGGTGATGGTGGCAAAGCACCATGACGGCTTCGCCCTGTGGCCGACGGCGCAGAGCGACTACAGCGTGAAGGCCAGCCCCTATAAGGGCGATGTCGTGGGGGAGGTGGCGCGCGCGGCGCGGGCAAATGGCCTGCGCTTCGGCGTGTATCTGTCGCCATGGGACCGGCACGATCCGCGCTACAAGGATGCCGCGGCCTACGATGCTTACTACCAGGCACAGCTGGAAGAACTGGTCACGCGCTATGGCGACCTGGTGGAGTTGTGGCTGGATGGCGCGGGCAGCGGCGGCCATGTGTATAACTTTCCGCGCATCATTGAAACCCTGCGCACGTACCAGCCAAATACGATCGTCTTCGCGGATACGGCACTCTTCGAGTATGGCGATGCGCGCTGGGCCGGCGATGAGTCGGGCAAAATTGAATACCAGAATTGGAACGTGATCGATCGCCATGGCTACCTGCGCTGGCGACCAGTGGAGGTGGATACGCCGCTGCGCAAGCTGCACTGGTTTTGGCACCCGAATGACGAGGGATCGCTCAAGTCGGTGCACGACCTGGTGGAGAGCTATGAAAACGCCGTGGGCCACGGCGGACAGTGGATGCTGGGCGTTGCGCCCGACAATCGGGGCTTGCTGCCGGATGTGGACGTCGCACGGCTGAAGGAACTGGGCGACACGCTCGCCGCACGCTATCACCAGAGCCTGCTCGCGACCCATGCGGCAGTGGATGAGAACGTCGGCCGCGCGCTGGATGGCGATGCGGATACGTTCTGGAGTGCGCCTGCCGGGTCGCACACCGCGACGCTTGAGGTGCGACTGCCGAGGCCTATCACGTTCGACCACGCGGTGACGATGGAGTGGCTGGTCGAAGGGCAGCAGGTACAAAAGTATCGCATCGAGGTATGGCGGAGTGGCGCATGGGTGCCTGTGGTGCAAAGCTACGCGATCGGGCATAAAAAGATCGACCACTTTGCGCCGGTGACGTCGGATCGCGTGCGGCTCAACATCGTGACCAGCGCAGGAGACGCACGGATTCGGGAATTTCAGGTCTTTTCGCTTGGGGACGAGGGGAAGTAGGGAGCCAGTCCTGTTATCGTTGCCATGGGGTGAGCGTCAGGCTCCTCCTTCTGGAGGAGGCAGGCGGAGCTTAACCGTCTTCATGCAAGCCCAGCTCCAGTGAGTGTGGAAAAGGATTTATGAAACCATCGATAGTGTTCGGATCGCTCGCAGCGGCCGCTGTGGCATCGCTTTCTCTCGCCTGTGTGCAGGCCCAGACGGTAACGGGTACTGTCACGGGGACCGTCCTCGACCCCAGCGGTGCCGCGGTACCCAACGCGACAGTCTCGGTTGTCAACTCGACCACCGGTGTCCGTTCCACAGCGACCAGCAACGGTGCCGGCGTCTACGCGGTTCGCTTCCTGCCGATTGGTGCATACACGGTGGAGGTGAACGCCGCGGGGTTCGCGCCGCTGAATCTGCCGCAGTTTCAACTCGAGATCAGCCAAACCGCCAAGATCGACGCGCACGTCACGGTTAATGCAAGCACGACGGTCGACGTCGAAAGCTCCGCGACGCCGATCCTCGACACCTCCGATGGCACCATCGGGCTTTCACTGTCGGAGCAGCAGATTGCCACGATTCCCCTGAATGGGCGTAACTTCTCGTCGGTCACGCTGTTCCAACCGGGTGCCGTCAACACCGATCCGCAGGGGCTGACCGGCGGCAACGCACTGGAGCGGAACACGTACAACAACGGCATCGTTTCGATGAACGGCAACCGGGCGCAGGCGAACAATTACACGCTCGACGGCATCGACATGAACGAGGGGCAGAACAACCTGATCGGCTACAACCCCGCGCCCGATGCCATTGCGGAGGTGCACGTGATTACGGCGAATGCGCCGGCCAGCTATGGCAACGTCAATGGCGGCGACATCGTGACGGTGTTGAAGAGCGGTACCAATCAGTTCCACGGGTCGGCCTATGCCTACCTGGAAAACCAGAACCTGAATGCGAATAGCTGGGCGAATAAGCACCACCCCGACCCCGCGGACATTCAGCCGATCAATCCGTTTACCCAAACGCAGTTCGGCGGCACGTTCGGCGGCCCAATCAAGCACGACAAGCTCTTTTTCTTTGTGGATTACGAGGGCAATCGCCGCCACTCCGGCGGCACCGGCACCGCCAGCGTGTTTACGGCGGCGATGCGGCGGGGCGATTTCTCTGCCGTGCCCAAGCAGCTGTACGACACGCAAAACAATTTCGCGCCGTATATCAATAACCAGGTGCCGATCGTGAGCCCGGTGGCAAAGTACCTGTTTGCGCACCCGGAGCTGTACCCACTGCCGAACGCGACGCCGGTCGACGGTCTGGTGCAGAACAATTACATCGGCAACACGCGTACTTTTCTCGTAAATAATCAGGGTGATATCAAGATTGAGTGGGATCCGCGAAACGCGGATAAAGTCACCGGTTTCTATGCGCAGTCGGATGCGTTCGACGGCAACAAGGCGGTGTTAGCTCTCAGCTTCCCGTCGCAGAACGTCTTTCCAACGAAGATGTTCGGCACCAACTGGGTGCACACGTTTTCGCCGTCGATCGTGAACGAAGCCCGCGCCGGCTTTCTGCGCGTGCGGTGGGACCAGGGCGTGCCGACCGATCCAACCGGCGTCTTCGGCCTGACCGGCAACAAGGCCGTCGGCATTCCTTTCGGCACGCAGACCTATGTCGGCTTTTCCAACCAGGGTATCGGCGACAACTTCAGCTCCATCGGCACGACCGGCGGCCCACAGATTCTGCGCGACAACACGTTCTCGTACTACGACAACGTGACGATCCAGAAAGGCCGCCACACGTTCAGCATCGGCGGCCAAGCGATCCGCTACCAGCAAAACTATGCGCTGTCGGGCGCGCAGGGTTCGCTGGGTACCTTCAATTACGGTGGTCAGTTCACCGGGGACGGCAGCAACACCGGCTACAGCGGAGCAGACTTCGTGCTGGACCGCGCCAACGAATCGAGCATTGCGATTCCTGGTGGTGGCGGTCTGGTCGGCAATCGCCAGTGGCGCTCCGCTGGCTTCCTCCAGGATGACTGGAAGGCCACGGATAAGCTGACCCTGAACTTCGGTATTCGCTATGAGTACGACCAGCGCTGGAACGAGGTTCACAACAGGACGGCGAATGTGCTGCTATCCGGCCCAAACATGGGCAAGGTGGAGTACGCCGGCTCCGTTCCGGCCGGTGCACCCGCCGGGTCCATCGTATGCAATAACATCTCCTGTTACCAGCCAACGAAGAACCAGATTCAACCACGGTTTGGTTTCGCTTACCAGGCCGCACAGCGCTTTGTGCTGCGGGGCGGCTACGGGACAACCAGCTTTTTCGAAGGTGATGCGAATAACCAACGATTGACCTACCAAAATCCGTTTCTTGCCTTCTCCGACCCGAAGGCGGCAACGCCAGTCGCCGCTGTACCCGGCACACCCTATAGCCCGGGCGCACCGATCCATGCGGCCAATGGCTTTGCGATCAGCGATGTCAACAGCTCCAATGCGAGCTTTGGCGCGTGGCCGCAAAATATCAAGCCGGCCTATCTGCATGAGTTCAATTTAACGGCAGAATACGCGATCAATAACAAGCTATCGCTGGCCGTGAGTTATGTGGGAGAAACGGGCCAGCACCTCGCAGACTATCGCAATGGAAACCAACTCACGTTGACTCAGGCGCGAACCCTTGCAGCAAATGGTGGAACGGTCACGGCAGCAACAACAGCACCGTTTGCTGCGCTGGTCGGCCAGGGTAGCAAGCTGCTCGTGACCGAATCTGCCGCCATGATGAACTACAACGCCGGCCAGGTGACACTTCGCGACCGTGGCGAACATGGTCTGACTTACACGATCAATTACACCTATTCCAAGGCATTAACCAACAGCGCGGGAAACTACACGCCGGCAAACATCAATGGGCAAAACGGCGCATTCCAGGATGGATACAACAGCAGTGCGGATTACGGCCTATCCGGAACGGACATCACTCACAATCTTTCTGCCGTAGCCGTGTATCTTCTGCCATTCGGTCGCGGCATGCAGTTTGGCTCCCACGTAAACAAAGCGATCGATCTTGCGCTTGGCGGTTGGTCGGTGTCCTCCAGCGTCATCGCTTACTCCGGGTTCCCTGTGACCATTAACGGTCCGGATAACACCAATACGAACACCTATGGCCAAATTCGTGCCAATCGCTATCGCACGCTGCGGGTGCGGAATCGCAGCGTGAATAAGTGGTTCGGCACGGATCCCTCCGCTACGCCGTGCACAGGTACCGACAACAGCATTTGCGCGTATGGTCCGGCGGCTTCTCTTTCGTTCGGGACGGCGTCCGTTGGTTCGGAACGCGCACCGGGCTATGTGGGCATCGACTCCTCGGTGTTTAAGGATTTCCATATCACGGAGCGCCAGGCACTTGGCTTTCGAGCCGACGCCTTCAATGTCGGAAACATTGCAAGTTATGGCAATCCAGATAACACGGTGACCGATACGAATTTTGGTCAGATCACCAATACACGTAGTTTGCCGCGCATCCTTCAGTTACAACTGCACTATAACTTCTAACTGCATCACGTAAAGAAAGGGCCGGGAGTGACGCTCCCGGCCCTTTCCTGCGTGCTAGGCCAAACTTAACTTCAACGATCCTTCCGGAACTGCAGGTATCCCCAGTGTTCCGGCACATGCATGTCGACGAGACCCTGCGGCGACCAGACCCAGTTGTCTTCTTTTGCCTGGCCGAGCTTCCACTCCACGCGGCTGAAGTTAATGCGCCACGTGGTGCCATCGGTGGGGTGCGGCACGTCTTGCCGGCTTTGAAACGCGCTCAGCGGGTAAGCGATTTCGAGGGTCCAGCCATGGTCGGTGTCGCCTGGCTGGTTGAGCGTGCCTTGCACCGCAACGGCAGTGCGCAGGCCGTCGATGTCCCAGCTGTTATCGGCCTTGCCGCCCAGTTTGTACGGCTTGTTCAAGAAGAGGTCCCAGCCGGTGTTGAGCGCGTTCATCTCGAACTCGTAGTAGCTCGCCGAATCCGGCAGCGGCTTCACAAACACCTCAAAGTCATCGTCGTGAAAGATGACGGAGTCGTGCTGCGTGAGCGCGGCGTGCACATTCGGCTCCTCCAGCTCCGCCGCAATGTAGAGATACTTGTCGTCCCACAGCATCTTCGCGCGCGTGCGGAAGCGCGGCAGCGGCTTGGCCGCACCCTCGATATCGACGAAGTCCGAAGTCCAGGGCGCCTGCTGCCACGCCGCATCGTCAAGCTTGCCGTCGATCACGATGGGTTGGCTCGTGTGGTGACAGGCATAGGCGAGGGGTGACAGTTGTGCGATGCAGGGCGTCCCCAGAAGAAGCACACCGGAAAGTATCAGGTTACGCAGCAAAGTGCACCTCGCGGGCAGATCGCGCCGGATCGCGGCGCTTACGCCTATCGTACCGCTCGACGGTGAAAGGCAGGCCCTGGCTCGTTTGGCTTGTGGCGGACCGCTGCGTGCCTGTCCTTTTTGCAGTGCGTCGGCGTCAACCGACGCCACGGGAAGGAACTCTGTGCGGGAAAGCGTGTTTGGTTTTGTATGAACCGGAAGGCAAGCCCACAGGCGGTAAGTCTTGAGCTTGAGCGAGCGCTCAAGGTGCTGAAGCGGATCGGCTATGCGGTGGGCCGTCCAACGATCAGCAAGGACGGCCATGTGCTGGTGACGGTCGGCGGCAAGGTTCTGCTGGAAGAACAGGTGCTGGAACGGGTGAGGCAAGGCTGACAACGCTCGCCGCAATGGGGCCGAGCGTTGTCAGGCGAGGTCAGAGCGTGGGCAGCGTGGCGCGATCCCAACCTCCGCCAACGGCCTTGATCAGGAGCACGGTGGCGTCGAGGCGGCGCTGCATGAGCTGGATCTCGTTGCGCTGATTGTTGAGCAGCGCGGTTTGCCACGTAACAACCTGCAGGTAGGTGTCGACGCCGCCCTGATAGCGAATGTTGAAGAGGTCGAGCGATTGCTGGGCGGAACCGGTGGCGGCGCGTTGCTGCTCGGCCTCGGTGCTCAGCACGCGGAGGGCGGCAAGGTTGTCCTCCACCTGCTGGAAGGCTTCGAGAGTGGTTTCGCGGTAGTCGGCAACGGTCTCGTCATATTGGGCGACGGAAATGCTTTTGACGGCGCGGCGGCGGCCGTAATCGAAGATGGTCTGCGACAGCGTTGGGCCAACGGCGAAAAATCGGCTAGGGAAAGAGAAGATGTTGGCCGCGCTGGTCCCGATAAAGCCGCCCTGCGCACTAAGGGAGAGGGTGGGATAGTAGGCGGCCTGGGCGATGCCGATAGCCTCGTTGGCGGCGGCCATGCGGCGCTCCTGCGAAGCAATGTCGGGCCGGCGTTCGAGCAGGGTGGCTGGCAATAGGCCGGGGACGTTAGGCAGGTCTGGGGCTTTGAGCCGCACGGATGTGGGCGGGATGGTGAGTGCCGCGGGCGGCTTGCCGATGAGCACGGCAATGGCATGTTCATACTGGGCGCGCTGCACCTCAAGGTCGGTGCGCTGCACGCGTGCCTGCTCCAGCTGGGTGCGGGACTGGGCCACGTCGGACAGGGGCGCGACACCGCCGTCGTAGCGGTCCTGCACGAGCTGCAGGGCCTGCAGGTACACCTTGATGGTGCTGTCGAGCAGGGTCTCCTGGGCGTCCGCGCTGCGCAGGTTGAAGTAGTCCATGGCGAGCTCGGCGTGCAGGCTGAGGCGGGCGTTTTCCAGGTCGGCGTCGGCACCCTGGGCGGTGGCACGCGCCTGGGTCACGCCTCGGCGAATGCGTCCCCACAGGTCGATCTCGTAGTTGAGGTCGATGGGGAGAGAGAAGCTGCCGCTGCCATTGTTGGCAAGTGTGGGGTTGAAGTAGGGCTGGTTGGCCGAGGTGCGCACGGCACCGGCGAAGGGCGCAACACCGATGGTCGGTGCTTCAAAGGAGCGCTGGTAGCCGATCTGTGCGCGGGCCGCCCTAAAGTTAGCCTCGGCGCTGAGCAGCGTCTGGTTGGCGGTGTCGACCTGCGGCTCGAGCTCGTTCAGCTGAGGGTCGCTGAAGCTGGTCCACCAGTCCCCCTTGAGGCGGCTGTCGTTGGGTTCGCCGACCTTCCAACCTTCGAAGCCGGGTGGTGGTGCCTCTTTGAACGTGGCGATATTGGGCGCCATCACGGCCGGTGGCGTCTTGTAGTTGGGACCGACTTTGCAGCCGGAAAGCAGGGCTGCGGTGCACAGAAGGGCAGTGGCGACGCGGCGCATGTCAGCGACCCTCCACGTGGACCGGCGCGCCCTCTGCAAGGGAGTCGGACGGATTGAGGATGACCTCATCGGACGGGTTTACGCCAGACGTGACCTCGACCGTGGCGCCGTAGTCGTGGCCGATGGTCACGGGTGCGAGATGCACATGGCCGTTTTTCACGATGCCGACGCGCAGGCCTTCCGCACGGAAAAGAATGGTGTTCGACGGCAGTGTCATGGACGATGGCGCGGACGGGACAGGCAGGTACACGAAGGCGTACTGGCCGGGTAGAAGGCGATGGGCGGCATTGGCGACATCCACCTCGACCTTGAGCGTGCGGGACATGGTGTCGATGGATGTGGCATTGCGCACGATGGTGCCGAAGAACGTCTCGCCGGGGTAGGCGTCGGAGGTGACCTTAACCCGCTCGCCGTCGTGAATGGCGCGGACGTAGACCTCGGGCACGGGGACATACAGGCGCAGGGTACCGACGGAGTTAAGGTGGAACAGCTCGGCATGCGGGGAATTGCTGTCGCCGGCCTGGATCAGGGACCCGACGTCTACATTCCGCGCGGTAATCACGCCGTCGAACGGGGCGTAGATGCGCTCGAACGATTGCATCTGCTGCAGTCGGCGGTAGTTCGCCTGCGAGGCGTTGAGTGCAGACTGCTTGACGAGCAGGTCCGAGGCAGTCTGGTCGGCTTCCTGGCGGCTGACAGCGTTTTTGGCGAGCAGGGCCTTCCAGCGCTCACTGGTGGTCTGGGCGAGCTGCAAATTGGCCTGGGCAGTGGCAACGTCGGCCTGAGCCTGCTGCACCTGCTGATCGACCTCCGGCGTCTGCACGACGGCGAGCAGTTGGCCCTTGCGCACGTTGGCCCCAATGTCGGCATACCACTTCAGCAGGTAGCCGTTGGTGCGGCTGTAGATGGCGGTGTCGGTAAAGGCCTGGGTATCGGCAGGCAGGCGAACCTCCTGCGCGGCGGCACCGCCCACGGGGTGCGTCACGGCGACGCTGGGGACGGCGGCGGCGGTGGTCTCCGTCTTCAGGGAGCTTTCTGCTGCGGCGCGGCGATGGATGCCCAGAAAGATGAAGACGCCAAGCAGGACAACAGCCGCGGTGACGGCGAGCATGGGGCCGCGGCCGAGGCGCGAGGTGGTATCCACCTTGATCTGTGGTTCGGTGGTACCGTGCGGATGCTCCTGCGGTGCGGCGTCGCCGGTGACCATGGCGGGCTCGGCGGCACCGGGAGACGTCTCGTTGTAGTCACGGTCGCCCAGGCGGTTGTGCTGCTGCTCCAAGGTGTTCTCCTTGTGATGGATGCTGCGGGGTAGGTTCGCGGCGCGCTCCGAGGAAAGCTCCTCAGGCATGGGCTGCTTCTTGTTGCTGCAGGGTGGCTTCCCGGCTGAGCTTTGGCTTGCCGGTGTGCAGCAGCGCGAAGACGGTGGGAACGAAGACCAGCGTGGCGACCGTGGCGCACAACAGGCCGCCGATCACGGCGCGGCCGAGCGGTGCGTTCTGCTCGCCGCCATCGCCCATGCCGAGCGCCATGGGCACCATCCCGATGATCATGGCGAGTGCCGTCATGACGACCGGGCGGAAGCGGGTTGCGCCGGATTCAATGGCCGCCAGGATGGCGTCATGATGCTCCTCATACCGCCCCTTCGCGAACGACACCACGAGAATACTATTGGCCGTGGCGACGCCCATGCACATGATGGCGCCCATCAGCGCGGGCACGCTGAGCGTGGTGTGCGTGAGGAACAGGAAGAGGATAATGCCCGCGAGCGCGGCCGGTAGTGCCGTGATGATGATGAACGGATCGAGCCACGACTGGAAGTTAACGACGATTAGGGCGTACACCAGAACGATGGCGAAGCCGAGGCCGCCGAGCAGCGAGATGTACGACGCACGCATCGTCTCTGCCTGGCCGCGCACCGTGGCGAACATGCCGCGTGGCATGGATTTTTGCTGCTGCACTACGATGCGGTTTACATCGCCGGCGACCGCGCCCAAGTCACGGCCCTGCACGGCACCGTACACGTCGATGACGCGGCGAATGTTGTAGTGGCTGACGATGGCGGCCTCGTGTCCCCGCTGAATGGAGGCGACATCGTTCAGCAGTTCCGGCGTGGTGCGCGCGGCTGCGGCGGAGGAGTTGATGGGGATGTTCTGAATGTCCTGGATGGAATTCATGTGGTACTGCGGGGTCTGCGCGACCAGGTTATAGTTCACGCCATTCTTCCAGTTCAGGAAGAACATGGGCGTGATCTGGAACGAGCTGCTGAGGCTGTTCAGCATGCTCTGCGCCACGTCGCGGGTGGTGTAGCCGCCCTGCTCTGCCTTGGTGCGCTCCACGGCAACCTCGAGCGTGGGGTAATCCACCGGTTGCTGAATGCGCAGGTCCGTCAGGCCCGGAACGGTCTTGAGCTTCGCCAGCAGTTGCGCAGCCTGTGCCGAGCTGGCGACCATGTCGTTGCTTTGTATCTGCACGTCGATGGGCGCGGGCAGGCCGAAGTTAAGAATCTGCGTGGTGATGTCGGCCGGCAGGAAGTAAAACGTGGTGCCGGGAAACTCATGCGGCAGCTTCGCGCGCAGGTCGCGAATGTAGTCGGCCGTGGGATGGTGGTCTTCCTTGAGCGTGACCATGATGTCGCCGCCGGACGGACCGATGAGGCCGCTGGTCAGGTGCATGGTATTCATGGCGCTGTAGGGCAGGCCAAGGTTATCGAGAATGTTATCGACTTCCTTTGCCGGAATCGTCTGGCGAATGGAGCCTTCGACCAGGTCGGCCAGCTTTGCTGTTTCTTCAATGCGGGTGCCGGTGGCGGCGCGCACATGCAGGATGAACTCTCCGGAATCCGTGGCGGGAAAAAAGTCCTGGCCGAGGAACGGGATGAGAATGCCGGCGCAGAGGCAGGCCACGAGAAAGATGGGGATGAAGAGCTTGCGGTGGAAGACGAGCCGCGTCAGCAGGATCTGGTAGGCGGCACGCACGCGCTCAAAGCCACGCTCAAACGCCCGTTGAAAGTTAACCAGCGGGTTACGCGAAGGCGCCGTGTTCTTGTGCCGCAACAGGTACATGGCGAGCGTCGGCACAAGCGTTCGCGACAGAATGTACGACGCGATCATGGCGAAAATGACGGCTTCCGCAAGCGGCGCAAACAGGTACTTCGCGACGCCGCTGAGAAAGAACATGGGCAGGAACACGATGCAGATGCACAGCGTGGACACGAGCGCGGGAACGGCGATCTGCGCCGCGCCGTCAAGAATCGCATCCAGCAGCGAATAGCCATCTTCCAGGTAGCGTTCAATGTTTTCCAGCGTCACCGTCGCATCGTCCACAAGGATGCCGACCGCAAGCGCCAGGCCGCCGAGCGTCATGGTGTTGATGGTTTCGCCGATGAAGCCGAGCACCAGCACCGACGTCAGGATGGACAGCGGAATGGACACGGCAATGATCAGTGTCGAACGCCAGCTGCCGAGGAAGAGCAGGATCATGATGCCGGTAAGCGTCGCGGCGATGATTGCCTCGCGGATCACGCCCGAAACGGCGGCGCGCACAAAGACACTCTGGTCGCTGAGCGGCGTCACCTTCAGGTTTGCCGGTGCAAGCAGCGCGACCTTGGGCAGCAGTTCGCGGATCCCCTTGACCACGTCCAGCGTGGACGCGGTACCGTTTTTCAGCACGCTGATGAGCACGCCGCGGTGGCCGTCCTGGCGCACGACGTTGGTCTGGAAGGAGGAGCCGTCGCTGACCGTCGCCACGTCGCGCACGTAGACCATCGCGCCATTGACCAGCTTGATGGGCAGCATGGCGAGTTCTTCAATGGTGCGTGGCGCGGCATTGGTGCGCACGTCGTATTCGGTCTGGCCAATCTTCGCGGTACCGGAGGGCATGACGACGTTCTGCGCAGTCATGGCGGCCAGCAGGTCCCCAGGCGACACCCCTTTGGACTGCATCTTTGCCTGGTCCATGTTGACGGATATCTGCGGCTGCTTGCCGCCGTAGGGCTGGGGTAGCACCGCACCGGGAACCGTGACCAGCGCAGGCCGAACGACGTTGGTCGCAAGGTCGGAAAGTTGCTGCTCATTCAGGCCGTTGCCGCTGACGCCAAGCTGCAGAATGGGCACGCTGGACGCAGAGAAGTTGATGATTTCCGGCGGCAGAATACCTGGAGGCAGCTGGCGGATGAGGTATTGGGAGGCTGCGGTGACCTGGGCGTTGGCAGTGTCGAGGCTGGCGGTGGGCTGCAGAAAGATCTTCACAACCGACACGCCGTTGTAGCTGGTCGACTCGATGTGCTGCACGTTGTCAACGAGGGTGGTGAGCGCCTTCTCGTAGGGCGTGGTGAGGCGGCCTTCAATCTCTTCGGCGTCCAGCCCGGTGTACTGCCATGCGACGGCGACGACGGGGATGTTGATGTTGGGAAAGATGTCGGTCGGCGTGCGCAGAATCATGACCGGACTCAGCAGCAGAATCAGCAACGCAAGCACGATGAACGTGTAGGGCCGGTTGAGTGCAATCTTCACAATCCACATCGGCAAAGCCTCCGCGCAGCCCAACCCATCGGAAAAGCCGCTTACCCCATTAGAACTGCTTCCGCCAGCGATGGCTCACAGTTTCTTCCGTGCAAAAGCATCGGTTTTTGCGATGGTAGCGTAAGCTACACTGCAGCGGTGGAACTCCGGCACCTCCATTACTTCGTGACGATCGCATCGACCGGCGGGTTCGGCCGGGCTGCGCGAACGCTCCATGTCTCGCAGTCAGCCATCAGCGAACAGATGCGCGATCTGGAGCGCGAGGTCGGCGTGGCATTGATTGACCGGAGCCAGCGGCAGATCCGACTGACCACACAGGGCGAAGTGTTTCTTGCGGGAGCGCAAAAGACCCTCCAGGAGGCGGAGCGCACCGTGCAGGCAGTCCAGCAATCGATGCGCGGTGAAGTTGGACACCTAACCATCGGCTTTTTCGTTGGGGGCAACGGCAGCTTTTTCCCCACGGTCATTCGTGAGTTTCGAGAGCGCCACAAGAATGTGCACGTGTCGCTCTCGGAGATGACACCCATGCGGCAGGTGGATGCGCTGCTGCGAGGCGATATCGACATCGCATTTACGCGTCCACTGCCGGCGCACCTGCAAGGCCAGCTCAGCAGCAAGCATGTGTACAGCGAGCCTCTGTATGCGGTATTGCCGAAGAATCATGCATTCGCGAACAAAAAAGAGATCTTGCTGCGATCGCTGGAGAAGGAACGCTTCGTCATGGTAGATCGCGGCGGGTCTGTTGTCGTGTTCGACAAGATTCTGTCGCTGTGCATGGAAGCGGGCTTCTCGCCCAACATTGCCGCGACGGCATCGGCCTCGTCGGGTGTGCTGGCGCTGGTGGAGGCAGGCGAGGGCATTTCCATTATTCCGGAGGGGTCGAGATTCATGGCGACCAAGGAAATGACGTTCGTACCGCTTGCGGGGGCGTCCGCGTCCGTGGATTTGGTCATGGCATGGGCGACCGATCGCATGAACGCGGTGATGCGATCGTTCCTTAAATCTGCGGTGACCGTCACGATGACGTCGCGACATTAAGAGACGACATGATCCGCAAAGGAGAAAAGTAATACTTCGCGGGGTTATCTCGTGGTGTGACCACGCCGCACACCGCGCCCATGCTGCGCCGCAATGGAGCAGCATGGAGCTTGGCTCAACATTGTAAGTGCGCCCGGTGTTGGCGGTTGCGTTTTCCTGGTGATCACAAACCATCACCTCGGTTTGCAAGTCCAGAGTGACGGCGAACCTAGCCCGCGCGCCGGAGCTCTACCACATCGTCGAAGCGACGACCTCGCTGATCGTTGCCTTAAAGTCATTCACATTAATGCGGACGACCGCTTGAAAGTTATGATTCGTCCAGTTCGGCGGGAGATGATCGGTGACCAGGTGAATCTTAATAGGACTGCAGATGGCTTCGGCCGCAGCCAATGTTCCATACTGGCCGAGCCCTGCCACGCTAATTATGGGTGCATCGTCGCCCCGATTCACGATACGAGTGATGATGGCATAATCCGCCGTCTCCCGTGAGTCAGGAGACGCATTGAGCACCCATTTTCGATTAGGCCTCGAGGTATCGTCGATCTCATTGCCCTTGATCATGACAAAGCGTAGGTGCTTGCCAAGCTCTAACGTCATGGAGTTGTTGAAACCACCAATGAGAATAGCTGGCGCGTTCCTCAACTCAGCAAACGAAACATCATTGGGGAATCGTTCCTGGAATCTCTGGTGAGCGTCTGAGAGGTTGGCGACGACGTCCGAAACTGCAGAAACGTCGCCAAGAGCCACGTAGCTGTTCCATGCCGGATAGATTTCATCGGCGCGAAGTTGCTGATTCGGTTCCAGCGGTACGTAGAACTCCTGTCCCTGGCCTGCGAGTGCGTGCTCTACCGAATACTTGCTCAAATAATTTGGGGAGAGCCGATAAACAGCGTTGCTGCCAACCGAAATAATCACAGGTTGAGAACTATTCAGCCAGGGAACCCAGAAGGCCTGGAATGGCGTCTTGTGTGAGGCCGAGTGGGTCCAGAGAAACACGCAAGCCATGACAGCGGCCAGCACCAAAAATACAAACGTACCAAGCGCAGCGGGTTTTCTGAGGAAAGGCTGCCCCGGGCTTCGAGGGACCCCGATGGATGAAGACGGGAAGACCTGCTCAGCCTCATGATCGCGAGCAGTTTCTGCATCCGCGGCAGATGGAGGCAGGACTAGAGATGCCACCGCCTCCTCTTCAACCGCTACCTCTACGAACTCTGCTTCAGAAGGACTCGACGGCTTCTCGGCCGGTGGATGCGCCTCCACGGTCGATCGGAAGGAAGCCTTGTATGCCCCCGACGGAATCTCGATCTGTAACCCATGAGCGTTTTCTGCAGACAGGTAATACTGCGCTAACCGCTTTCGGACCTCCGAGACCCGCAGTCGTACGACCGGATCTTCACTCGTCTGATAGTCGGCAGACCGACCGAACAGTTCAACCCCAATAACCCGTTCACGCAGCAGGTTGTCTTCTCCAGCCAGCGTGTGCTCGACAACGTAGCGCAGCAGGGTGCTGCACTGACTCGAGCTTCGAAAAGGACGACTTGCGAGAATTTCGTCGAGGGCTGAAAAAATGGAATCCGCGTTCCCGCTCCCAACACCCGACTCGGTTGTTTCAGGAATCATGGAGCGGCCTCCTGCAATACCTAAGACCCAGTATAGTACAGGGCCAAATCATTGGGAATTCGCTGTTTTCCGACAGGAAACCCAGAACTGCACTGTACAGAACATTGCAAGTCGTACTCTCAAGCGCATTAGATCCGCGGTGGAGATTCTCCAGGTGCCGTCATGTTTTGAACTCTTGATATGCTCACTGGGTCTCCCAACAGATTCGCCACTTTTTTCAGGAGACCACATGAAACTCAAACGGACAGGCCGGACCGGCGTGGGAAAGAGCCGCATTGACCTTGTCTTGGCAGGCTGCCTCTTTTTCCCTGTAGCCCTGGCGATGAACTGCCACACGATCCATGCACAGGTGATTACCGGCACACTCTCGGGAACGGTGCAGGACAGCTCAGGCGCTGTCATCCCTGGCGCAACGGTTGTTCTGCGGGATGCGCTCAGCGGCGCCACCCGCACGGCGACCACCAGCGGCAAAGGGTCCTTCACCTTTGCTGCCATCAACTCAGGGGACTACAACCTTTCCATCACCGCGGCTAGCTTCAAGGGGTTCGAGGTCGACGGCATCCATCTCGACCCGGGCGATAGCCGAACCGTGCCATCCCTCATCCTCACCACTGGCGGCGATTCAGAAACCGTCACGGTGACCGCCGACAACAACAACGTTCCCCTCGACTCCGGCGAGCGCAGCGATCTGATTACGGCCGAGGAGATCAAGCACCTGTCCGTCGAAGGCCGCGACGTCACAGAGCTGTTTAAGATCCTGCCCGGTTTCGCCATCGCTAACCAGGGGGTGAGCAACTCGTCTTACGACCCGTCGCAGGTGAGCGTCAACGGCGCCCTCGGCAACTACTCGGCGAACGGCAATCCAACGTCGGGTATCTTCCTGACGCTGGACGGATCGGATATCACCGATGCCGGCAACTATGGTGCGGCGCTGCAGAACGTAAACTACGACCAGGTGGCCGAAGTCAAGGTTCAGGTGTCCAACTTCGGTGCCGAGGTGGCCTATGGTCCCGTAGTCGTGGCGGCGGTCACCAAGGCCGGCGGCGACAAGTTCCATGGCGGCATCTACGTCTTCGGGCGCGCTCCGCAGCTCAACACGACCGATGCACTGGCCAAGGCGACCAACCAGCCGAAATCGAACGACCGCGAAATCTACCCCGGGTTCACGATCGGCGGCCCCGTTCTCATTCCCGGCACGAGCTTCAACAAAAGCCGCAAACTAACCTTCTTCGCGGGCGCGGAAGAGTATGCTCAGCGCAATATTTACGCTTACGGCAGCGCTTCTGGCGCGCTGGTGCACGCCCTAGTACCAACACAGAACATGCGAAACGGCAACTTCAGCGCGGCTGAACTCCGGAACTACCTTGGACCCGAGCTTTATGGCACTGGAGCCTACCAGAACGTGGGAACTGTGCCTACGTTCACACGGGACGGTGCTCCCATCGTCAACGGGCAGATTGCTTCCAAGTACGCAGACCCAGGGTTTGCGGCAATCTTTGCAAACTATCCCATGCCCAATACGACACCAACGGCACAGAATCCTTATAACTGGCAGTCCACAAACTTCGTGAATAACAATCTTTGGGAGGCTACCAGCCGCGTCGATCTGGCCATATCGGAAAAGAACCATTTCTTCGGCCGCTACACCGTGGAGCGCGGCGTTGCCGGCGTCCCGGGAACACAGTACTACAATCACGGAGAACTCAACACGCCCGGTGGCAGTGTCAGCCGGTCGAACTCAGAAACAGCCGCAGCCAACCTGACGACGATCCTCTCGGCAACCGCGACGAACCAGCTCTTCGGCAGCCTTGCCTATCTCAATGGAGAGTTCACCGGCACCAATAATGCCGTTCTAACGGCTTACCCGTATCAGGGCGCCTACGCCAACGGGCGCCATGTTCTGCCGCAATTGGGCAACTACTCCGACGCCAGCGGTTTGCCCCGCCAACTCACGCCCGACTATTCCCTATCACCCATTTTTGCTCACAAGTTCAACCCACAGGGTGGCGATGACTTCACCAAGGTCTGGGGACGTCACACGGCAATTTTTGGAGTGTTTATCGAACGCGTAGGTGCCAATTCGCGGGCTCCCTTCACGTCAACGAACGGTTCGCTCAGCCAGTACTACTTTCCTGGTGCAGGAACGCAGGTCACCGACGTAGATAACAGCAGCTTCTACACCTCTGGAAACTGGGTTGCCAACAACTACCAGGGACTGGTCAGCAGCTACTCGCAGCAGAACATCCTTCCCGCCAGCAACATCTTCTTCTGGAACAATTCGTTTTTTGCGACGGATTCGTTCAAGATCAAGCCCCGGTTTACTGTGACTTACGGCCTCCGTTTCCATCACGACGGCCTGTGGAACGACAACTACGGCAAGGGCATCGCCGTCTTTGATCCCACCCTGATCGCAAATGCGTCCACGAACTCCCCGTATCCAGGCTTTACCTGGCACGCCATCGACCCGAATACGCCGGTCTCAGGGACAGCTTCCAAACTGTTCTTCCTGGAACCCCGGTTCGGTGCAGCTTGGGATGTTCATGGCAATGGCTCGACCGTACTTCGGGGAGGCTGGGGCGAGTACCGGGCTCACGACAACACCGCGCCTCCGGGCAATGCGTTGGCCCAGAGTCAGTTTGTCAACAACGTGAACCTGGGTGGTGGTGGTCTTTCTCTCGCCGCCGTCAGCCGGCTTAATCTAAACCCGACTGTCACGCCCAGCGGTACAAACACCATTGGCACCACCAACACGCCGAACACCTACTACGGCATGACGAAGGGTGACAACGAGCAGCCGCTTACCGACACGTATAGCGTTACGCTCAACCAGCAGCTGCCATTGAAGATGAACCTGCTTGTCGGCTATGTCGGCAACAACAGCCGGTTCCTGTTGAATGACGGCAGTAATCAGACTATTTCGCTGGACAACGTAAATGCCATCCCAATCGGAGGTCTATACCGGCCCAACCCCATCACTGGCACGGTGCTTACGCCGACCGGGACTGTCCAGGGTGCAACCACCGCCGGTGCCTCAACCCAGACGGTCAACCAGTACCGTCCCCTGAATACGCGGCTGGTGCAGTATGGTGCGATCGACGTGCCGAATCACGTGTTGTTCGCCAACTACAACGGTTTGCAGTTCGGCCTTACCCGCCAGACCGGTCATGTGCTGTTCAACATCAATTACACGTTCAGCAAGGCACTCGGCATCAAGGGCGCGGATAACTCCGGTAATCCTGCTAACCCGTTCAATGTGTACGACAACTACGGTACGCCGTCGTACGATCGCCGCCACATTTTCAACGCGTCCTATACCTATATCATCGGCAACCCCGTGCGTAACAAGTTTGCGGGTGCATTCACCAATGGCTGGGAGGTCTCCGGCATCACGACTATCCAGAGCGGACCGGATATCCCGACGACGACCAACAATCCAGGGTTCTCTGCGGCGGGCAATATCGGTCAGCAGAATCTGGCAAATGGTACGGCGAATCCTAACTACATCACCATTAGCAACTCGGTTTACCTGGGAACGCCGGATGTTAGCTTGCAGCCGACGCTCGTCTGCGATCCGAAGGCAAACCTCGGTAAGCACCAGTTCATCAACGGTAACTGCTTCGGAACACCTAACCTGCTGCAGAACGGACCGTACCGCTATCCACATTTCGGCGGTCCGGCCTACATCGACAACGACCTGAGTGCACAAAAGTCCTTCAGCTTCGAGCACGGGCAATCCGTCCAGTTCCGGCTGGCCGCATTCAATTGGATCAACCTGCCACTGACCTCCTTCACGAGTAACTTCACGAATGAGTATCAGATTAATCTCACGAACCAGAACGGCTCTGGTTTCAACCAGGGAGCGGCTGATCCAACACTTGGGTTTGGTTCCGCTCCGTACAAGGTAGGTCGCCGCATTACGGAGATCTCGTTGCGGTACTCGTTCTAATGACACCGTGCGCGTGGCGATTTGAAATCGCCACGCGCCGTTTCCGTGACAACATTCTTCAACCCACCCTTGACTGCACCATGAACACCCTCAACGGAGCTACGTTTGATGCCGAAATTTCTGGGTCGTGGCAGCCTGCCCATGCTGCTTGTGGCTTGTTTCCTTGTGGCTTCCGCAGCACATTCGCAGCAGGCGGCCACACGCAACATCGTCGCCGATGTGGCGCAGCCCGGTCCCTTGGTGGACAGGTTCTTCAACTTGTCCGTCGGCTCGGACTACCCGGGAACCCTGATCCGAGACGACAGCCAGGCTCAGCTGAAGCTCACCGTGGACGAACTTGGCTTTCGCTATCTCCGCTTTCACGCCATCTTCCACGATGTCCTCGGAACCGTCCGGATGCAGGATGGCAAGACCACCTATGACTGGACCAAGATCGACCAGCTCTACGACGACCTGCTCGCCAGGCACATCAAGCCCTTCGTCGAACTGGGTTTCACGCCAAAAGCGCTGGCCACCTCCAAAAACAGCATCTTCTACTGGGCCGGAAACACCTCGCATCCAAAGCCGGGGCCCTGGAAAGATCTTGTCGCCGCCTTTGCGCGCCACATTGAGCAGCGTTACGGCAAGCAGGAAGTAGACTCCTGGTTCTTCGAAGTCTGGAACGAACCCAACCTCTCCGGATTTTGGGAAGGTGGTGACCAGCAGGCCTACTTCGCTCTGTACGACGACACGGCGAACACCCTCAAGAGCGTCGACCCAGCCCTCCGTGTCGGTGGTCCCTCCACCGCGGGTGCGGCGTGGATCCCTGAATTCCTCATGCACGTCAAGCAGAGCGGCGCACCCGTCGATTTCGTGACCACCCACACCTACGGCGTCACCGGCGGCTTTCTGGATGAGCACGGCAAGGAAGATACAAAGCTGTCGCCTTCTCCCGATGCAATCATCGGCGACGTTCGCCAGGTTCGAAAACAGGTGGAAGCTTCTGCGTTCCCCGGGCTTCCCATCTACTTCACGGAGTGGAGCACAAGCTACACGCCGCGCGATGCCGTGCATGATTCCTACGTGAGCGCGCCCTACATTCTCGCCAAGCTGAAGGCGAGTCAGGGCCTTGTCCAGGGCATGAGTTACTGGACCTACACCGATCTGTTTGAAGAGCCGGGGCCGCCAACAGCCGCATTTCAGGGTGGATTCGGCTTGCTGAACAGGGACGGCATTCGCAAGCCGGCGTTCTTCGCGTACAAGTATCTCAACGCGCTACAGGGCAATGCTCTTCCTTCCACTGATGCTCAAGCCATGCTCGCCATGCAGGGTAACCAACTTACAGCGGTGCTCTGGGATTTTCAGCAGCCCAAGCAAGACGTTAGCAACCGCCCGTTTTATACCCGGCAGGTCCCCGCAACGGCATCGGCACCGGTCGCCCTGCACGTGCTCCACCTGAAACCGGGCGCGGCCTACCGAATCGCGGTCCATAGAACCGGGTACAAGGCCAACGACGCCTACTCCGTCTATCTTGAAATGGGTGCGCCCAAAGACCTTACCTCTTCACAAATCGCGCAGTTAAATAACCTCACTCGCGACCAGCCGGAAACTGATCGGGTGACCAAAGCGCAACGTGACGGTAGCCTGACGGTAAATGTGCCCATGAGGAGCAACGATGTTGTGCTTGTCTCCTGCACGCGGCTGGCGGACAAACACTGATTGACCAGTCTTCTCGTTCAAGCAATGCTGCTTAAGTGATCTACCTGATGGACACCAAGGGGTACTAATGAAGAAGTCGTACGGTCTTTTGACTCTCCTCCCGGCTTGCACGGCCATACTCGCGCTTGCGATCGCCGGAACCAGGTGCATGGCCGCACAGAACGGCGTCATCCGCACAGACCGCGGGAATGCAACGGTGCTGATTGAGCCCTATGCGCCGAACATCGTGCGAGTCAGTCTCAGCCTCCGCAAGCAGGATGCACTCGCCCAGGCCGGATACGGCGTGTCTGCTGCTCCCGCTTCCGCTGGCTGGACGAGCGAGTCGGGAGAACACGGCGACGTCCTGCGCTCCAGCGCGCTCACCGTAACGCTCGCGCCGCGCCCCAAGGGTCCCGGTGGCCCTCTGCCTGAAACTGCTAACTTCTTTTCCGGTTCCACGGGCTACGTCGGGCTCGACATCACCACAGCCGATGGCAAACCGCTGTTGCACATGAATAACTGGAGCATGGCCGTTCCGAACCACAAGGACGGCACATATGACGTGGAGTACGATCGCCGTCCCACGGACCCACCCTTCTATACGGTGGGCGCAAATTTTGCCGCCGCAGCCGATGAGCATGATTACGGACTCGGTCAAAACCAGCAGGGCTTTCTTGATCGCCGCGGGCATGTCATCGAGTGCGCCCATGACTACAACGCTCCCAGCGGCCAATCGGTGTGCGTTCCTTTTCTGGTCACCAACAAGGGGTACGGCATCGTCTGGGATAACCCATCCAAGACTACCGTTGCTCTTGGCTTTAACGATCAGAACAGCTTCCAATCACAGGCAGGCCAAAGAGTCAGCTTCTTTGTCATTGCCGGTGATTACGACGCAATCTATCGCGGCTATCGTCTGCTTACCGGCGATGTTCCCATGCTCCCCAAAAGCGCGTACGGCTACATTCAATGCAAGCAGCGGTACAGCACACAGGCAGAGCTGATGAGCGTTGCCCAGGGCTACCGCGACCGCAAACTGCCCATCGACGACTTGGTGATCGACTGGTTTACCTATACAAAAATGGGCCAGATGGACATGGATCCAAAGGCATGGCCCGATCCCGTCGACATGTTACAAAAGCTGCATGCGATGAACTATCACGTCATGATCAGCGTGTGGCCTCGATTTACGCCGGGCAGCCGCTACTACGACCTGCTGAAAAAGAACAACTGGTTTGAACACCTTGCCGACGGCACGCCGACCAACGGCCTGCCCTACGACAAGGCAGGATCCGACATCGATACCACCAACCCCGACGCGGCAAAGTGGTACTGGAATATCGTCAAAGAGAATTATGTCAAGAAGGGCTTCGACGCCTTCTGGGCCGATGAAACAGAACCGGATATTCCGCCAAACAACTCGTACCTGCACGTTGGCCCCGGCACCCAGTTTTTCAACGTCTATCCTCTCTTCCACACCGCGGCGTTTTATAACGGCATGCGTGCAGACACGCATCAGCGCGCACTTATCCTCGCGCGTGATAGCTATCTCGGCGCGCAGCATAACGGCACCATCTTCTGGTCCTCTGACATCGACCCAAACTGGGACACGCTGAAGCGGCAGGTGCCGACGGGCCTCAACTTTGTGGCCAGCGGCATGCCCTATTGGTCCACCGACATCGGTGGCTGGCAGGGATTACCCTACTCCCATACGCCCGCGCACACCCCTCTGCTTGACCCAAGCGATGCTCGCGACAACGTCGGCCACCATGACGATTATCCCGAGCTGTACACGCGCTGGTTCCAGTACGGCTCCTTTCAGCCCAACTTCCGCACCCACGGCACGCGCAATCACAACGAGGTCTGGAGCTACGGCAAACAGGCACAGCCCATTCTGGAGAAGTATCTCCGCCTTCGCTACCAGCTCATGCCCTACATCTACTCGCTTGGCTGGCAGGCGCACGAAACTGGCGCACCCTTCATGCGTGGCCTGTTTCTCGACTTCCCGCAGGATCCCAACGTAGCCGACATCGGCGACGAATACATGTTCGGCCCAGCCCTGCTGGTTGCCCCGGTCACGGACCAGGGTGCAACCTCACGCTCGGTCTATCTGCCCGCCGGCTCGGACTGGTACAACTTCTGGACCAACGAGCGCGTGCACGGTGGCCAGCGGCTCACCGTTCAGGCACCCATCGACACCATCCCGGTCTTCGTCCGCGCGGGTTCCATTCTGCCTCTCGGCGTTCCCGTGCAAAGCACGAATGAGAAGCAGGCAATCGATAAGGTTCGCGTGTATCCCGGCGCGAACGCACACTTCACCCTCTACTCAGACGACGGTACGACGTATGCCTACGAACACGGCGATCACCAGATCACCGAACTGCGCTGGGACGACAGTACGGGCAAACTGACTCACACGGGCGATGCGGCGTGGCAGGGCGACGATGCCAGCAAGCTGGAGCTTGTTCACTAGGTTCCCGGGTACATCCGCGGCGGTATCCTCGCCGCGGATGCACCCGTTTCGAGAGTAGGGTGCCTGTGTCTGCCGTTCGCCACACCCACTATGGTGGAGAACGGCCTACAGAATCACTCCACGTTACCTCTTGCGTAATGCTCCCGGAATCTCGCTCGCTCTGCCACCTGCCCCCAGATGGATTGCCCTCCCGACCGAGAGACATCAACACCGACATCAATCTCGTGTTGCCGCTCCAATCAGGAGCTTGTGCCTGAAGCTGGCTTTCTCAGCTCGCAAAGAAGTCATGGAGAAGTAATGAATCGGCTGGTCGTGTTCCTTTCTCTGTCGTTCGCTGCCATTGCGTTCGCCGCTAGCCCAAAGTCGATCGATTACACCTGGAAGAACGTCCAGATTGTCGGCGGCGGTTTTGTGGATGGAATCATCTTCCACCCAACTGCGAGCGATGTGCGCTACGTCCGCACGGACATGGGCGGCGCATACAAATGGAATCCCGCACTTAGCCGCTGGTCGCCCATCCTGGACTTCATGCCTTACAAGGACCTGAACCTGATGGGGGTGGAGTCGATTGCCCTTGACCCACAGGATCCCCGTCGCGTCTACATGGCTTTGGGAACCTACACCAATGCTGCCACGCCAAACGGGGCCATTCTGCGCTCGGACGATCAGGCCGCGCACTTTGATCGTACCGATGTTCCAATCAAGTTTGGTGGCAATGAAGATGGCCGCGGCAACGGCGAACGCCTAGCCGTGGACCCCACGGACGGGCAAGTTCTGTACCTGGGCACGCGGCACAACGGGCTTTGGCGCTCCACGGATCGTGCGAAAACCTGGTCGCATGTCGACAGCTTCCCAAACGTCACAGAAGCAGTAGAGCCGTCACCGCCTCCACGAACCGGAGAGAGCGCGGGTGAGCATTACCGAAGGATGCCGGTCCCTGGGGATGGCATCGTTTTCATCAAGTTCGAGAAATCGGCTGAGGAAAAACAGCAACCGACGCACACCATCTATGTTGGCGTTTCGCTTAAAGGCCGGGCCAATCTCTTTGTCTCCCACGATGCCGGTGCCACGTGGACAGCCATTCCAGGCGAACCGACAGCCAATCGGCCGCTCCGTGCTGCGCTTTCCAACGATGGAGTTCTCTACATCACCTACGGCAGCGCACCTGGCCCTTCTCCCATGAAGGATGGCGCCGTGTGGAAGCTGAACACCACCACAGGCGTGTGGACCGACATTACTCCTGACCATCCTGTCCCCGGCAGCCGTGAGTTTGGCTACGCCGGCGTGTCTGTGGACGCGCAGCACCCGCAGACCTTGATCGTCAGCACCTACGATCGTTATCAGGCCGGCGGTGAAGAGATCTTTCGATCGACGAACGGCGGCATGAGCTGGGCAAAGACGTTCACTCAGGGCGGCCCTTCTGCTGGCCAATTCAGTTACACCAACGCACCGTATGTGCAGAAGACCGGCATACACTGGCTGTTCGATGTCGAGATCGATCCGCGAGACAGCAGCCATGCGATGTTTACGACCGGCTACGGCGGGTGGGAAACCCACGATCTGGAGGCCATCGACCATGGCCAACCCACCCACTGGACGCTCTTCACGCCCGGAATCGAGGAAACCGTCGGATTGCAGCTGGATAGCCCCACCGTCGGTCCGCCACTGTTGTCCGCCATCGGCGACTACGGCAGCTTCACGCATCTTTTGCTGGACGCTCCGCCGCAGGCAGGCGCCTCTCAAAATCCGCGCCTGGGCACGACCACAAGCATCGTCTCGGCTACCCTGCAGCCGCTCATCGTCTTGCGCACTGGAGAAAACGCCGAACATAAGCCCCAAAACTTCGGCTTCTCCCTGGATGGTGGACGCAGCTGGCAACCGACTTCCGCCGTTCCCCAGGCCGCCAGTCACGGTGGGTCCGCGGCGGTGTCTGCCGATGGCGCAACCTGGTTCTGGACTCCCGAGCACGACCGGCCCTATGTGACGCACGATCACGGTGCCAGCTGGACCGTCCTTGCCATGCTGCCGCAGGATTCCCGCATCGTTCCCGATCCGGTCGATCCGGCCAAAATCTACGTGCTCTCACTGGCAGACTCGCGGCTGTTTACCAGCTCCGACGCAGGTGCCACCTTTACCAGTCGGCCGTTTACGTACTCGGATGGACCACCCACCCCGGGAGCAGCCCACGGCGACGCGCGCGGCGGTCAGGATCGCCTCTACGCCACGCCCGGCATCTCTGGCGACCTTTGGCTAGCCGCGTTCAACGGCCTTTACCGGCTGTCAGGCGACAACTTCCAGCGTCAACCGTACGTTGAAGCCATTCACGCCTTCGGCTTCGGCAAAGCCGCACCCACCAGCAAAACTCCGACCCTCTATCTTGTCGGGGATGTGCAAGGCCAAGCGGGCATCTTCCGCTCCACGGACGCAGGCCACCACTGGTTCCGGATCAATGACGACCGGCATCAATGGGGACTGATCCTGCAAATCGCAGGAGACCCGAAGCAGTTCGGCCGGGTGTACGTCGGCACTCATGGACGCGGCATCCTCTACGGCGACCCACGATAGCTCGTGCCGTAACAGCCTCAAGGATCGGCGCCTCAGGTCACCTCCGACAAGTCACAGCGTTGTCGGAGGTGAAAGCTCTTGCGGCACGAGAGGGCATCTCACCAACCTGCTTCGCTGGGGAGCAACACGCAACCTCCGCGCCTCGGACGTCGCCGAAAATGCCACAGACCTACTGAAGTTGTGTAAAAGATGGTAGGCACGAGGAGACTCGAACTCCTGACCTCTACCGTGTCAAGGTAGCGCTCTAACCAACTGAGCTACGCGCCTGCGTGGGGTGGTGCATCACGTTGCACGGTGGCAACGGCGCTGCGGCAAGGGCAGCGGACTTCTGTAAGTGTACGTCGTGTGGGGTGCGCGGGGCAAGCGGCAGCCTTTCGCAGGCTAACCGGCAGCCTCTTGCAATCCACCGCAACCATCGCGGAAGACGTGCAGGGCCTCCTGCTGCCGTGCGCAGGCGGTATGCTTCGGCCATGCCGCTTTCCGTGTGTGCCCCCCGTTTCGCCGGTAGGGTCCGGCGCTCTGGCCAGATGTCCTATCGTGCTGCGCAATGCCTTGTGCTGCTTCTACTCGGGGTCTGCGGTGGGCTGTGTTCCGCTGCGGCGCAGGGGTTTACTTTGCGGCAAGCGTTGTCCGCCCCCTTCAGCAACGGCCTGACGGCTGCGCCCACCGGCGCGCGTGTCGCCTGGGTCACAGATGCCGAGGGCCGCCGCAACGTGTGGGTCGCCGGCGCACACGAGCCCGCACGGCAGATCACGCACACTACCGAGGACGACGGCCAGGACATCGACAACCTCGCCTGGTCCACCGACGGCAACCGCCTCGCCTGGACGCGCGGCACCGGCGCCCAAGGCCCGGAGCACCCCGTCGCCAACCCCGCGGAACTCCCCGGTCCCGTGCGCCAGGTGGTCGTCATGGCCGACCTGCACACCGGCGCGGTACGCGTTGTTGCGGAAGGCCACACACCCCTGTTCAGCCGTGACAGCCATATCCTCTACTTCCTGCGGCGCGGCAACATCTGGACCGCCCCGCTCGACGAGGCGACTCACGCCGACCCGCACGACGCCGAAGACGAACCCACGCATGACCGCCCCGGCGTCCACCAGTTGTTGTTCGTACGCGGCATCACCAGCGGCCTGCGCCTCTCGCCGGACGGCACGCGCCTGCTGTTCGTCTCCAACCGCGGCGACCACAGCTTTGTCGGCGTGTACACCATGGCCACGGCCGATCTCACGTGGATGGACCCCGGCGTCGGCCTCGACCACGACGCCATCTGGTCGCCCGACGGCCGCAGCATCGCCTTCCTCCGCGAGGTGCCGATCGTCTCGCCTATCGCCGACCGCTGGATGCGCGCGGGCGCGCCATGGTCCATCCGCCTCGCCGACGCCATCACTGGCCAGGGCAGGGAACTGTGGCACGCCGACACCGGCGCAGGCTCCCTCTTCCACGGCGTCGCCGCCCGGGATCAACTCGCCTGGACCGTCGACAACCGCATCGTCTTCCCCTGGGAAAAAGGCGGCTGGACCCACCTCTACGCTCTGTCGACGGAGCCATCGCAGCAACCCGTCCTGCTCACCCCGGGCGATTTTGAAGTGGACGGCGTCGCGGTCCGGAATTCGCTGGTCGTCTGGAGCGGCAATCACGTCATCGCCGACGCCGCCGACGCGGACCGCCGTCACATCGAAGCCGTCGACCTTTCCGGCACGGCACACGTCGATCAACTCACCAGCGGCCATGGCATCGAAACTGAGCCCGCCCTCCTCAGCGATGGAACGCTCGCCATGCTGCACGGTGGACCGGATCACCCGCTCGTGCCCGCCGTCCTGGACGACCACGGGAACCTGCGCGACCTCGCCCCCACGCTCGTGCCGAAAACCTTCCCGGCGGCATCCTTCGTCACCCCGCAACAGGTTATCTTCCCCGCGGCCGACGGCATGCCCCTCCACGGCCAGCTCTTCCTTCCACCCACGGCAAAGCCCAACGCAAAACTACCCGCAGTCGTCTTCTTCCACGGTGGCTCCCGCCGCCAGATGCTCCTCGGTTTCCACCCCATGCAGTACTACGCGCAAACCTACGAGTTCAACCAGTACCTCGCCAACCGAGGCTTCGCGGTCCTCAGCGTCAACTACCGCAGCGGCACCGGCTACGGCCTCAACTTCCGCCAGGCGCTCCACTACGGCGCCAACGGCGGCACCGAAGACAACGACGTCCTCGGCGCCGCCACCTACCTCGCCTCCCGCCCCGACATCGACCCGAAGCGCATCGGCGCCTGGGGCGGCAGCTACGGCGGCTACCTCACGGCCCTTGCCCTCGCCCGGCACAGCGATCGCTTCGCCGCCGGTGTCGACCTCCATGGCGTGCACGACTGGGCGCTCGAGCTCGACCTGTCGAAGCCGACCGACGAACCCGGCGTCGACCAGGCAGCCATCGCCCGGCGCGCCTTCCAGTCCTCGCCCATGGCCGACATTGACCGCTGGACGAGCCCCGTCCTGCTCATCCAGGGCGACGACGACCGCAACGTCCTCTTCGCGCAAACCGTCCGCCTCGCCGCCGCCCTGCGCCAGCGCCATGTCTCGGTCGAGGTCATGGTGCTCCCCGACGAAGTCCACGACTTCCTCCTGCACCGCAACTGGCTCGCCGCCTACAGCCGCAGCACGCACTTCTTGGAAAGCAACTTAGCCGTGCCTTAAGTGATGTCCGTCGAGCTCGAACTGAACCCACCCCATCCCGGGTGCCCCCTTCTTTCGCGCCCCACCCACTTCCAAACCAACTGGAACTCCGAGCGCGCGAAAGGGTGGGGTCAGCGCAAAGCGCTCCATCGATAGAAGATCGACCACCCCGAACCCGACGGCAAACCAATAACCAGCTTCATCCGCGATACCCACCTCTAAACCAAGCCGCTTTAGCCGCCAGAGATCTCCACTCCGTGAGAGCGCCAAATCAACAGGAAGAGGGATCTATCGCTCAACACCTATCGCCGCTTCAACCCCAGCAAACTCAGGAAAAAGCTCGCAAAACAAATCTCCGTGCCCAGCATCAGGCAAAGCATGCTCGGCAGCGTATGCCGCATCATCACCACCGGCGGCAGCGGCCCGTACCCGGCGTGCGACCAGTTCACCACCGACGAGACCCCAATCCCGATCCCCGTCAACACCAGCAGCGCCCCCACCATCAAGCCCGTCTCCAGCGTCACATACCGGTACAGCCGCTCGAAATCTTCATCCTCCGGCAGCAGCCCTTCGGTGATGGCGAAGGTCTTCGCCGCGACCCCGAAAAACACCAGTTGAAACCCCAGCAGGATCGCCGCCGCCGCATACGCCAGCGTATCCACGCCCAGGTTCACATGGCCCAGCGGCCGCTCCGCCGGCAGCAGCCACGCCGTCAGCGCGGTACCCACCAGCATCAGCAGCAGGCCTGGCGCCAGGAACAGCCAGCGCGGCGAATACATCAGCAAAAAGCGCAGGTGCCGCCACCCATCGCGCCACGTCTTCAAATGCGGCGGCCGCGATCGCCCATCTTTCTTCAGCGTCGTCGGCACCTCCGCAATGCGCTGGCCCAGCAGCGAAGACTTCACCACCATCTCGCTGGCAAACTCCATGCCCGTCGTGCGCAGACCAAGCGCCTCGTACCCCGCGCGCGAGAACCCGCGCATGCCGCAGTGGAAATCTCCGATCGGCGCGTGAAATAGCGCACGGCCCAAAAAGCTCAGCACCGGGTTGCCGAGGTAGCGGTGCAGCGGCGGCATCGCCCCTGGGCCGATGCCGCCGGCAAACCGATTGCCCATCACCAGATCGTTGCCCTCGCGCAGCTTCGCCAGAAACCGCGGCAGGTGCGCAAACTCATAACTGTCGTCCGCGTCCGCCATGACCACGTACGTGCCGCGCGCCGCGGTAATGCCGGCGTTCAGCGCCGCACCGTACCCCCGCAGCGGCACGGGCACCACGCGCGCCCCATGATCGTGCGCAATCTCTTGCGAGCCGTCGGTCGACCCGTTGTCCGCAATCACCACCTCGCCCGCAATGCCGTTGTCCCGCAGCGCCGCGTGCGCCTTGTCAATGCACACGGCAAGCGTCTCCGCCTCGTTCAGGCACGGCATCACCACCGTCAGTTCCAGCGCGGGGTGCAGGTCGGGCAGCGTGGTCATCGTCGAACTCGATTCTCCAGCAGCGGCGCAAGCGGCAGCGCAAAATAATCCGTATTCCCCAGCCGCAGCCAGCCGGTGGCCGCCGGTCCGGTAAAGTGCGATGGATCGAAATGACCCACCAGCACGCGCGCACCCTCGGCCGCAACCACGCGGTACACCTCGTCGCGGTTCGGCATCTGTTTCAGGTCTTCCGCAACATGGGTGTCGTTCAAAAACACTTCGGTCGTCGTGCGCACGCCGGCCGCGCGCATCCAGTACGGGTCGTTCACGCACGCCGTGCTGCCCACGCAGGCAATCTCCTCGCCGTGGCCCAGGCCCATCCGCCGCAGTGCCTCCGCCGCGCCAAAAATCTCGGGATCGCGCCACGCTGGCACCACCCCCACCAGCGAAAACTGCCGGCGATTTTCTGCGGCCACGCGCGCCGATTCGCCCAGCGCCAGCAACGCAAGCAGGCAAACCATCGCCGTCGCCATGCCCGGCAACACTCTTGACGAGTTCTCCTCACGCGGCCCGCGCAACGAGGCAAACAGCGGCAGCAGCAGCGTCAGGTACCCCGCCGTCACGTAGCGTTCCTCCACGTTCACAATGCTGTAAATCGCCCAGATCGCCACCCCCAGCGCCGCCGGCAACACCCAGAAGCCGCGCCGCCAGCCCGGTGCAACACGCGCCCCCAGCACCAGCAGCAGGCCCAGCAGCAGCCATGCCTCCGGATGATTCAGCAGGTACCGCGCAATCAGCACCACGTTGCGCAGGTCGCGGTGCAGCAACTGGCCCGCGTGCATATGCGTCACAATGCGCTCGTTAAAAAATGTCGCGTCGAACCACGGCGGAATCGTGCCGTACGACATCGCCTTGTAGCTGTAGATTCCCGGGTTCGCCAGCAACTGCCGCTCCGGATGCAGGAGGTGCACGTCCGACGTCCCGAACCGCTCCGTCTGCCACGGCTCCAAGTGAAACTTCTCCGTGCCGCCCACGTACCAGGCGTAGTTCAGGCTGCCCGAATCGCCAAAATCCAACCGATGCTTCTGGTGCGACAACGCCGCCACATACGGTCCGGCAATCACGGCAAATACCGCAAACGCCACCACGCTCGGCGCCAACGCACGGAATGGCGGCCGCCGCAGCCAAAGCCACTGAAACACCGCGACCGCCGCAACGCTGAGCAGCGCCACGGGCAGCGCAAACGACTTCGTCAGGTACGCCAAACCAAAGCTCGCGCCCATCAGCGCTGCATACCCAGGCTGCACCCGCACGCGTGCCTTGCCCACAGCCTCCGCCGCCAGCGCAAGCATGGCCGCAAAGCCAAACAGCAGCAGTGCCTGCAGCAGCCCGTCCGGCCGCACCTTGCCCAGCGTTAACTCCCGGCCCGACGCGATGACCAGCAATGCAATCCCCAGCAGGCGCACCGCATCCACTGGCAGCAGGGCATTCTCCGAAGACATGCGATCACGCAACCGGCACACCGCCGTCGTAAACGCCAGCACCGCCGCCGCCTGCAGCAGGAAAATCAAAAAATTAATGCGGTAGTATGCCCCCAGCTCCGTCATCCGCGTGGGTTGAAACACCGTCTGCCCCAGCAGCAGCAGCGCCGGGTACAGCGGATGCCAGTACGCGTTCACCACGCCCGCCCACTGGTGCGCGTGCATCAGGTCGGCGATGTCCATGTACGCCACCGCATCGCCGTCGATCGCATACGGGTCGTAGCGCATGCTGAACCACGCCACGAAGGGAAGCGCAAGCAGCACGACAACCAGCACGCGGCGCAGCACTCTCCCGTTCATCGACACTCCCCCAACATACCGTCAGCATACCGCGTGGGCTGTTGGCTACGTCGGCAGCAACGCTCCGCAGGCTCGCCGCGAACACGACCCGCAAAGAAGAACACCCACTCAGAAAGTGGGTGCCTCAACACTTGTGCAAGTGACCCTAAGTGCAATCCCCTCAGGAATTTGCGCAGAACTCCCGAAGATGGAAGAACTTGGCAAGCCACTCTCATGGAATGAGGAACTTAGCCCACACCGGGAGGGGAGGGGGAGGGACCCGGAAGGTCGCTCCCTCCTCTCTGGCAGCTCTCCAAGGGATCACAAAATATACCGACTCAAGTCCTGGTTCTTCACAATGCTCGCCACCTGCTGCCGCACATACTCGGCATCCACCGCGACCACCTTCTCCACTAGGTCGCCCGTGCGCCGCTCGATCACCGGCAGAGGACTTTGATTTGCTGGCGGCGTCTCTCCCGGCTTCAGCATGGCCGTGCTCGCCTCCACCTGCGCAATCACGCCGCCGTTTGCGTCCGCGGGCTTCGCGTTCTTCACCAGGTCCGGCGCCTGGAAGCTGATCTCATCCAGCACCCGCTCCATGATGGTGTGCAACCGCCGCGCGCCGATGTTCTCCGTCGTCTCATTCACATTGAAGGCGAAGTTGGCCATCTCTTCCAGCGCATCCGGCTGAAACTCCAGCTTCAGTCCCTCGGTCTCCAGCAGTGCAATGCTCTGCTTCACCAGCGACGACTTCGGCTCCGTCAGGATGCGCAGAAAGTCCTCCACCGTAAGTGGCAGTAACTCCACCCGAATGGGAAACCGCCCCTGTAACTCAGGAATAAGGTCACTCGGCTTCGAGACATGAAATGCGCCCGCTGCAATAAACAGGATGTGATCGGTAGAAACGAAACCGTACTTGGTATTCACCGTCGTACCTTCCACGATCGGCAAAATATCGCGCTGCACGCCCTCGCGACTAACATCCGGTCCGTGGCCGCCCTCGCGCCCGGCAATCTTGTCGATCTCATCCAGAAACACGATGCCCGAATCTTCTACCCGATCAATCGCCGTCCGCGTCACCTGGTCCATGTCGATCAGGCGCGACTCCTCTTCGTCGATCAGGTATTCAAACGCTTCCGACACCTTCATCTTCTTCTTGCGCGACCGCGGCCCAAACAGTCCGGGCAGGATATCTTTCAGGTTCACGTCGGAGTCTTCGCCGCTCATGCCGACCACTTCAATGTTCGGCATGTTGCGTTCGCGCGCGTCGATCTCCACCAGATTCTCGTCGAGCTTGCCCTCGCGAAACTGCTCCCGCAACTGGTCGCGCGTCGGTCCCGGCGTGCCTGCAACCGGCTCGGCTACAATCGCCGGCGCATCCACGTCGATGACCGCATTCACGGTAACTTCCGGCTTTTTCTCCGGCGCAGGCGGCGTCATCAGCAGGTCCAGGATGCGCTCTTCCGCATTCCGTTCCGCCTTGTCCTCCACCTCTTCCAGCTTCTCTTCGCGCACCATCTCGATCGACGTTTCCACCAGGTCACGCACGATGGATTCCACATCGCGGCCCACATAGCCGACCTCGGTAAACTTGCTCGCCTCCACCTTCAGGAACGGGGAGTTCGTCAGCTTTGCCAGCCGTCGTGCAATCTCCGTTTTGCCCACGCCCGTCGCGCCGATCATAATGATGTTTTTCGGCATGATCTCATCGGCAATTTCCGGCGGCAGCTTCTGCCGGCGCTGCCGGTTGCGCAGGGCAATTGCCACAGCGCGCTTGGCCGCATGTTGCCCGACAACATACTTATCCAGCTCCGCAACAATCTCTCGCGGAGTCAATTCTTCCAGTGCAACAGACTGGCTTTCGGCAATGCCCGGTAAATAGATAGCCATAAAGACAGCTCCCAACTGCTAGCTTTTAGCTCTTAGCAAAGAGCCGCTGCCGCGAAGGGCAGCGATCAGTAAGAAAGTAAGTTGCGAACAACCAGAAGCTAAGAGCTTACCGCTACCGTCAGTTCTTCCGTCACAAAATGATCATTGGTGTAGATACAGATTTCCGCTGCAATCTTCATACTCTTCTCCACAATGTCGCGTGCGGATAAGTCGGTGTTCTCCAGCAGCGCCTGTGCCGCGCTCTGCGCAAACGATCCGCCGGACCCGATCGTCATGATCGATCCGCCTTCATTGACGTCGGGTTCGATCACGTCGCCATTGCCGCCCAGCAGAAACATGTGCTGCGTGTCCGCGATCAGTAGCAGCGCGTCCAACTGCCGCAGCAGCTTGTCGGTGCGCCAGTCCTTGGCCAGCTCCACTGCGGCGCGCGGCAGGTTGCCGGCAAACTGCTCCAGCTTACTCTCAAACCGCGCAAACAGGCTGAACGCATCCGCCGTCGACCCGGCAAAACCCGCCAGCACCTTGTCGTTGTACAGCCGCCGCAGCTTGCGCGCGCCCTGTTTCATCACGGCCGATCCCATCGTGACCTGGCCGTCCGCGGCCATCACGGTCTGCCCGTTGCGCCGAACGCACAAAACGGTGGTCGAGCGAATGCGGCGACGAACGCCGTTTTCATCCACGCCCAGGTCGTATGGGTGATGCTGCAGGTGTTGCGCGGCAGTCTGCCTGCCCGTTCGATTCGCAGGGGAAAGAGCTTGTTTGGTAGTGGTACGCATCACCTTTCAGTATATGCGGTCACCCGGAACATCTGTCGAACTCAGGCGTGGGAGCCGTGCGTGCGCCGGCTGCGTGCAAGGAACCGCAGCGCCAGCACAAACAGCACCACTTGCAGGACAAGAACGCCACCCATCGCAACGAAATGTCCCCGGTATGCGGCAAACGCTTCCACGCCGCAAAGCACAGCAGCAGCACAGGCGAAGGAGACACTACGGCGGCGGTCCGGGTCAGGCGTGTTCGAGAAGTTCATCTGTCCCAGTTCTATCCCGACACGGACCGCTGCACAAGGCGCGCTACGCTGGCGGCAACTCGTTCCACCGGCTAATCACACGGGTATCGCGCTCAAACCCAAGCACGCTGATGCTTGCCGTCGACAGGCCAAGGTGTGCGCCAAATGCACCCGACCGCGCCAGTGCCGCCGGTACTGTGTCCAGCGGGCCGCACCACACCCCGGCAAGAATGCGAAAGATGTGCGCATGGGCAAACAGCGCGCACCGGCCACCATGGTCCAGGCAGCGCTCGATCACGCTCTGCGCCCGCGTTGCGACCTCCGTCAGCGATTCGCCTTCCGGCATCGAATCCTGCCACACGCTCCAGCCGGGCTGCTCCTTGCGAATGTCCGGTGTTGATTTTCCCTCGTACACACCGTAGTTCCACTCCTGCAGGTTGTCGTCCACCTGCGCCACGCCGCCCAGGCCGGCCAGTTCCGCCGTTGCACGTGCGCGCATGCGTGGACTGGTCAGCACCAGGTCGAATGGCGTCTTCGCCAGCACGGGCTTCAGCCGTGCGGACTGTTCGCGCCCGTGCTCCGTCAGCGGCAGGTCGGTAAAGCTTGTGTGCGCACCGCTCAAGCTCCACTCGGTCTCGCCATGCCGCATCAGCCACAACTCGGGTTTCTTTGTCTCGTCAGCCATGCAGCGTGGGATGACGCGCGCAACCGTTTGGTTTCTAACGGTTTTCGACTTCCGTAGGCGCCGGACCGGTGATGGGTGAGCAGCAGGGCGTCTCGCGCGGCTTGAACTCCATGAACTCCACGCGGCTCAGGTCCGGGTCAAAGACGTTCAGCTGGACCTTGCCGTCGCGGCCGAGCTGCGTCTTGCTGCAATTCGCGTCGGTGCAGCCGTTGGCTTTCAGCGCATTGACCGCTGTCTGCATGTTCGCCACGCCCAGGCTGAAGTGGTTCAACACGCCGTGCGTCTGCAGGTTAGCCGACCGCGGCACGTGCATCATGTACTCCAGCCAATCTGTGCCCTCCGGCACCTGTTGCGACACGTAGTCGTCGCCGACGGTCTCGTCCTTGCCGGTGCCATGCCAGTACATTTTGAAGCCAAGGGTGTCGCGCCAGAAGACATCTTCCTTCGCGCGATCCTCCACCAGGAAGCCCACGTGAATCACACGATGCGAACTTGCGCGCGCCGACACCGGGCTGTGCGACACGGCCGCATTTGCGCCCTCCTGCACAAACGTGACGAGATTTCCTTCGGGGTCGTGCAGGCTGAACATGCCGTGCTGCAGCGGTTGGTCGGCAGGGTAGCCGTGTGCGGCAAGATACCGCTCAAGCGCCGCCGCATTGCGCGTGGTGAACCCGACCGCCGCCAGCCGGTCGTTTGCCAATGGTCCCGCCTGCGGCACGGTTTCTACCCACTGCAGCGAATTCACCGGGTACTGCGTGTTGCCGTCGGAAGCAGTGATGGCGTCGAAGCCGAGCGTGTCCTTATAAAAATGCTGGGCGGCCGCCGGATCCGTTTCGTAGAAGCGGATGAAGGCGATGCCGGTGATGGCGGGGCGCGCGCCGCCCGTCATGGTGGAGTGCGCCGCCTGTGCTCCCAGGACCGGGCCGCCAGCGCAGGATAGCGACGCAACACAGGCGATCGCGAACATCTTCAGGGTTTTACGCATGGCAGCCAATGTAGGCCCGGAGTGCTGCCATCGTCAACGCGACCGCTGTGCAATGCGTGGCACCGGTACGAACTTCATATTGCCCAGCATCGAACGGCCGGCCTGAACGCATGCTGGTGCTTAGAGCGTGCGCAGGGCTCGATGCACCTGCATCAACTCCGTCGCAATCGTGGCCAGGCCGGCCGTGTCGCCCTTGCGCTCCGCCTCCGCCGTGGCCGCCCGCAGGTCGCGTTGCCGCCGCTCCAGCCGACGCCGCTCCAGCGTATGCAGCGCGCCGCCAACGTCGGCCGCCAGCGCCGCCGGGTCCTCGTTGTGGTCCTCCGCAAGCACGCGCGCCAGCATCTCGCGGCTGTTGTCATCCGGAGCCAGCGCCATGGGATCCAGCACGGCGTCGAGTGGCGCGTGCGCCAGTGCCTCCATCAACTCGGCGGCAGCCATGCCCTCCAGCCACTCCGGATGCGCGGCAATCTCGGTCGCAGCGCGTTGGCGCGACCGGTTTTCCGGCGGCAGCACCAGCGCCCGCATCAGGATGCGCTCCGTCTCGCCCATGGCCGGCGCGGCCGTCTGCCGCACGCTGCCCAGCCGCTGTGCCGCGGCCTGCTTCACTTCCTGCCGCAGCATCGCACTGTCGATCGCCAGCTTTTGCGCCGCGTCATCCACAAACTGGTCGCGCACGATAGCCGAGTGAATGCGACGAATGTGCGGCAGCAGAAAGTTCATTGCCTTCACCTTCGCCTCGGCCGTGCGCTGCGGAAATAGCAGCCGTGCCCGCTCGATCAGGTACTCGCTGTGCGGCTTGGCCGTGCGCAGCGCTTCGGCATACGCGGCAACGCCCTGCTCACGCACAAACCGATCGGGGTCCAGACCACCTTCCAGCGTCACGACGCGCACCTCAAAGCCTTCTTCCGTCAGCAGCGCGAGCGACTTTTCCGCGGCATTGGCACCAGCCGTGTCCGGGTCGAAGTTCACGATGACGCGTTTGGTAAACCGGCCCAGCAGCCGCACCTGGTGCTCGGTAAACGCCGTGCCGCTGGTCGCGATTACCGGCTGCACGCCCGCCGTAAACACGCGGATGCAGTCCATTTGGCCTTCCACCAGCAGCGCGTAATCCTGCGTGCGAATCGCCGCCTTCGCCTTGTCCAGGTTGAACAAGACGTTGCCCTTGGTGTACAGCGGCGTCTCGGGCGAGTTCATGTACTTCGGCCCGCTCTTGTCGTCCGAGTCCAGCGCCCGCGCGGTAAACGCAATCGTTTTGCCTTGTTCGCCGCAGATGGGAAACGTAATCCGCTTGCGAAATTTCGCGTACAGGTTGCCGACTGGCCGACCCTCGTCGCTCTGTTCTTTTGAACTGAATAACCCGGAAGACCGCAGCACCTCGTCATTGAAATGCTTGCTCAACGCATCGCGCATGGCGTTGAAATCATCCGGCGCATAGCCTATGCGAAATAGCTTCTGCGTCTCCGGCGACAGGTCGCGCCCGGTCAGGTATTCCCGCGCACGCGCCGCCTCTGGCTGCAGCAGCGCCTGCTCGAAGTACTGCGTCGCCGCCTCGTGAATGTCGATCAACTGCCGCCGCAACCCGGCCTGCTGCGCTTCCTCAGGCGACCCAAACTCCCGCCGGGGCATAGGCACGCCCATCTTGCTAGCAACCGCCTTTACCGCCTCGGGAAAGGTCACATTTTCCAGCTTCATCACAAACGTAAATACGTCGCCCTTGGCATGGCAGCCGAAGCAGTAGAAATACCCATGCGTCGCATTCACGCTGAACGAAGGCGACTTTTCCTGGTGAAACGGGCATAGCCCCGTCCAGTTCTGCGCGCCCGCCTTGCGCAGCTTCACGTACTCGCCAATGATCTTGACGATGTCGGTCTGCTGCTTCAATACCTGCGCAAAATTGTCGGCCACGGTTCAAGTGTAGAGCGGGAGAAAAGGAAAGCAGGGAACAGCAAGCCTAAACCGGCGACCACGACGCTAACTTCGCCACGTACCCCCAAAGCCACCGCAAATCCACCACGCCGTCCCGCATCATCGAAGGGCATGCGTTTCCCTCAAGCCGCCTCCCTCGTCCTCCTCACCATTCTGCTGACACTTGCCGTGCAATCGCGCATCGGCTGCAACACCGCCGCCCCGGCGCATCCGTCCTCCCGCAACGAAAGCCGCGAGCGCACCCGCTCCCAGACAAGCCGCAGCCAGGATGCCACCACCGATGCCGTGCGTTTCGACGACACCCTGCTCACCCACTACGCGCCGGAAGAAAACCTCGAGCGCATCGACACCGACCTGCTCGCCACCGCCACCCAGCGGCTCGACGTCGCCGCTTACTCGCTCACCGACTTCGCCCTGCGCGATGCCCTCGTCGCCGCCGCTGGGCGCGGTGTCAACATCCGCATTTACGTCGACAAGGCCCAGAGCGCCGGCGAAGAAAAGCGCGACGACAGCGTGCTGCAGGCCCTCGCCGCCACGCCGCACATCACCGTTTCGGTCAAGCACTCAGGCGTCTTGATGCACCTCAAAAGCTACGTCATCGACGGCACCGTCCTGCGCTCCGGCTCCGCCAACTTCAGCCCCACCGGCGAGAAGCGCCAGGACAACGACCTCACCCTCACCCGCAACCCCGTCGCGGTGCACGCCTTCGAGCAGCACTTCGCCGACATGTGGTCCCGCCCCGACAATGATCCGCTGCACTAGCTGGCATCCAAGGCTTCGGATCGACTGACTGGGCAAATTCAGTGCGCCCTCTGCGGACATGCGGTGGATCCCTGCCACACCCATGGACTTATACCTAAGCACCGCGAATGCGCAGAAATGCGAGAAAAACCGCAAACGTCGCCAGCACCACCACCAGCATCAACCCGCCGATAAAGAACGCCGCCCGCCGTTCCTGCGCCGGCGTCGGCTTCGTGATTCCAAAGAAGTTAATAAACGCGTGCACCAGCGCAAGCAGCAACGGCATCCCTCAAGCCTGCACTTTGCGGCGCGGCTTCGCAACCGGCGCGCCCGGCAGCACCATCGCGGCCCCCGGCTTGGCCAGATCGCATGCCCGCCACAGATACCAGCTCGCGACCGAGCACCACGGGTGCCACTTCTTCGCCCGCTTCTCCATCACATCCGGCTTCGGCAGGTCGGCCGGCCCCACCTTGTCCTCCGGCTTCAGCGTGCCGAAGGTCAGCGCAAACCCCTTGCGCACGCCGTAGTCACTCACCGGCAGCACATCCGGCCGGCCCAGCCGAAACATCAGGAACATTTCCACCGTCCAACGCCCGATGCCCCGCACCTGCGTCAGGTGCTCGATGATCGCCTCGTCATCCATCCGCTTGATCTTCGCCAGCGTCGGGACCGTGCCGTCCAGCGTCTTCGCCGCCAGGTCGCGCAGCGCCAGCGTCTTGTTGTGGCTCAACCCGGCCTCGCGCAGTTGCGTCGTCGGGCAGTCCAGCAGGTGCTGTGCCGAAGGGTGAATCCCCACCCCGCACACTTCGGCAAATCCCTCCACCATGCGCGTGTGGATCGCCCGCGCCGCTTTGCCGTGCAATTGCTGGAAGACGATCGACTCCGCCAGTGCCTCAAACGGCGACTGCGTACCGGACACCCGCAGCGTAAACGGCCCGGCCCGCTCCATCAGCCGCCGCAGCTTCGCATCCGCCGCACCCAGCGCCGCTACCGCAATCTCAGCGTCATACGGCGGTTTGCGATCGGCAGAAGGTCTCGGCATACACGCAGTGTCCCATAGCGGCAGCAACGCGCCACGTCTTTCAAAAAGACAACTGTCGCGGCCACGTCACACTGACCATCTGAGTATCACCTTCCAGATCCAGAGAATTGGCGAGTCTTACGGCATCACACTGCAACTGAACCCAAGTCCTTGAGGCCCATTTTGGGCTCTCATCAACTCGGACCAAATCAGCCGCAATTTACAACTCTGGTCCTCTGCGAGAACGTAGATCTATCCTTTCTTGTGGCCAACAGTCCTGACCTACCCAGCATCTTGTGCGCAGGTCGAGGTTGTACCACCGATTATCGAAAGTGCAACAAACGACGACGCAATCACCGCCCACTTGGGCAAAAATCCATCCTTGCACCGCTGCTATAGTTTGTGGTGACAGGAAGAGTTTCAAGCTGCCAGGCAACCATCACCGGCAGTACAGACAGGGTCGAGACACGACCCGCAACGCCCGACCCGTCAGCCCCGAGTCGTCGGGTGGAAACGGCAGGAAGCCCATCGCCGAGCAAGGCGATGGAACTCTCCGGACGGACTAGAGGAAGCAGGACGCACCGATGGCGCAAGTATTTGACCGCAGTTCGAACGCCCTGGCCCGCGCAGGCCTGGTCCTTACCGGACTAATCGTCGTCGCGCTGGGCGTGGCACTCAACAGCCTGCAGCGTTCGCCGTGGGTCACCAAGCAGGGCCAACGCGCCGATCAGCCGGTGCCGTTCAGCCACCGTCACCACGTGCAGGGCCTCGGCATCCAGTGCCAGTACTGCCACACGTCTGTGGAAAAGGCCGCTTACTCCGGCATTCCGCCCACGAAAACCTGCATGAACTGCCACTCGCAGATCTGGACCAACGCTGCCATGCTCGAGCCTGTGCGCCAAAGCTGGGCGACCGGCCAGTCCATCAAGTGGATTCGCGTTCACGATTTGCCCGACTACGTCTACTTCAATCATTCCGTCCACGTCAACAAGGGCATCGGCTGCGCCAGCTGTCACGGCCGCGTCGACGAAATGCCGATCATGTACATGGAGAACTCGCTGCAGATGGAGTGGTGCCTCAACTGCCATCGCAACCCAGTCAAAAACCTGCGGCCGACCAGCGAAATCTATAATATGGCGTGGAGCGGACCGTCTGTTTCGAAGCCCGTCTGGTGCGCCGAAACCGGTAAGGGGACGCCGACCGCACAGCAGGTCAACTGCGTCACCAAGGATCCCGGCGCGCAGGACCCGCAACTCGCCCAGCTTGAGACTCCCCACGCGACTGGCGGTTCTGGCGTGTCCAACGGTGGAAGCGGTACGCACCTGCAGCCAGTACCACGAGCCGGCGAGGGAGATACCTATTCCGACGTGCAGACCGGTGCCATTCTTCCTGCACGCTATACCAAGTTCACTTCGCAGCAGGCGCTTGGCACCTACCTGGACGACAAGTACCGCATCCGCACACCGCACGAACTGCAGAGCTGCGAGGTCTGCCACCGATGACACCCTCGACCTCTGGAAGCAACCCGCTTGAGAACGGAAAGACGATGACCGAGAGCACGGCAGCGACGGTGGTGACCTCCATCACCCCCGCAAAGCTCACGCTGGACGAGGTGCGCGCGCGCCTCGACGGCAAACGCGGCAAAAAGTATTGGCAGAGCCTGGACGATCTCGTCGATGCCCCCGGCTTCGTCGAAATGGTCAAGGAAGAGTTTCCCCGCCAGGCGTCTGAAATGACGGACGGATTCTCCCGCCGCGGCTTCATGAAGGTGATGGGTGCGTCCCTTGCCCTTGCCGGCGTCACCGGCTGCACCAAGCAGCCCGATGAGGAGATCTACCCCTACATCAAGCAGCCGGAAGACATGATCATCGGTGTGCCGAACTTCTTCGCCACCGCGCACCCGTTCCCGACCGGTTCGATTCCCGTTCTCGTTAAGAGCATGGAGTACCGGCCCATCAAAATCGATGGCAATCCGGAGCACCCCATGAGCAAGGGTAAGACTGACCTGTTCACCCAGGCGACCCTGCTCGACCTTTACGATCCGGACCGCTCCAAGCACGTCATAGACCGCACCCGCGCGCAAAATGTTACCTCCACGTTTGGCGACTTTCAGACCTCCTTCCTCGAACAGGTTCAGAAGACCCAAGGCCAGGGCCTCGTCTTTCTGACCGAGACCATCCTTTCCCCGACGCTTGCCGCGCAGTGGAAGGCAGTTCAGGCAAAATACCCAACCGCAAAGCTCGTGCAATGGGAGCCGGTCAACCGCGACAACTCTCGCATCGCATCGAAGGCAGCCTTCGGCGAATACACGGACGCGCAGTACAAGCTGGAAAATGCCGACGTCATTCTTGCTCTCGACGCCGACTTCCTGCAGTCCAATGCCTTCCCGGGCTTTCTGCCGCTGAGCGCTGCCTACGCGGAGCGCCACGCGTTTGAAGCCGGCAAGACGATGAACCGCCTCTACGTCGTGGAGAGCATGCCAACCGTCACCGGTGCAAAGGCGGAGCATCGGCTTGGACTCAAGCCATCCGACATCGACAAGTTTGCGACGGCACTTGCGAACGGCGGCAGCTACCCCAGCGACGAGTTCGGCCAGAAATATTTCGCTGCCCTGCTCGCCGACCTCAAGCAGGCCGGCTCGAAGGCGGTCGTTATTCCCGGTGAAACTGCCTCCCCGGCAGTCCACGCCGCAGCTTATGCGCTCAATGCACAGCTCGGTGCGATCGGCTCAACCGTCATCTACACGCAGCCCATCGCGGAGATTCCGACCGAGCAGACCGCGGACTTCCGCAACCTTGTCGGCGCCATGAAGTCCGGCCAGGTGAAGACCCTTGTCATCCTCGGCGGCAACCCCATCTACAGTGCGCCCCTTGACCTCGGCTTCGGCGAGGGACTTTCGCAGGTGCCATACACGGTCCACATGGGCCAACACCCCGACGAGACCGGTGCACGCACCACCTGGCACCTCCCGCAGGCGCACTACCTCGAAAGCTGGGGCGATACGCGCAGCTACGATGGCTCCATCACCATCATGCAGCCCATGATTGAACCGCTGTACGACGGCAAAACGTCGTACGACGTCTTCCAGACGCTGCTCGACAACACCGGTCTGTCCGCCTATGAAGTCGTTCAAGCCAACGCCAAGACTTACCTGAAGGACGAAACCGGCAACGCCTGGCGCAAGGCCCTGCACGACGGTTGGGTCCAGGGGTCTGCCTTCACCGCAAAGTCCGGCACGCCGTCCAAGGTCTCCCTTCCTTTGCTGCCCGCCTCCAATGGTGGGTACGAACTCGCCTTCCGTTCCGATACCGGCGTCTACGACGGTCGCTTTGCCAACAATGGATGGCTGCAGGAGATGCCCCGGCAAATTACGCACCTAAGCTGGGACAACGCTGCGCTCATGAGCATGAACACCATGGCCGAGCTCAAGACCGACGAGGGAGAACTCCTCGAACTTGAGGTCAACGGGCAAAAAGTCAAGTTCCCGCCGCTCATGGTTCCCGGTCACCCGGACGGCGTCATTACCGTCACCTTTGGCCAGGGTCGCTGGTTCGGCCGCCAAGCGCAGTTTGTCGGTTCCGACGCATACAAGCTGCAAACTTCTGTATCGCCGTATCACTCCACCGGCCTCAAAGTGAACAAAACCGGCGAGCTGCACGACCTCTGTGTCACCAGCGTGCACAGCATGGACCAGCGTGGCAAAATGGCTCAGAGCGACCTGGATCACAAGGCGCTTCATGGCAATGAGTCCCTGCCTGGCCATGAAGCGATGGAGCGCCAGATTATTCGGACGGCCACGCTCGCCGAGATGCAGAAGGAGCCCGAGTACGCGCACGAGGGCAACCTACTGAAGGAAACGCCGGCAAAGGACGACAGCTTCTTTCCCGACGCCTGGGACTACCGGAAGCACGACAAGAGTTCCGGTACCATGCAGAATGCCTGGGGAATGACCATCGACCTGAACAGCTGCGTCGGCTGCAACGCCTGCATCGTAAGCTGCTACGCCGAGAACAACATCCCGGTCATCGGTCGCGAACAGGTGAAAATTGGCCGGAACATGCAGTGGCTCCGTATCGACACCTACTTTGAAGGCGATCTGCATGCACCCAAGGCACACTTCCAGCCTATGATGTGCCAGCACTGCGAGAATGCAGGTTGCGAGCAGGTTTGCCCGGTCGGTGCGACGGTGCACACGCCAGAAGGCCTGAACACCATGGTCTACAACCGGTGTGTGGGCACCCGCTACTGCTCGAACAACTGCCCCTACAAGGTCCGTCGTTTTAATTTCCTTCTCTACGCGGACTATGACACGGAGTCGCTCAAGTTCATGCGCAATCCCGAGGTCAGCGTGCGTTCGCGCGGTGTCATGGAGAAGTGCACCTACTGCGTTCAGCGCATCGAGGCTGCCAAGCTCGACGCGGACAAGGAAGGCCGTGCCGTTCGCGACGGTGAGATCGTTACCGCTTGCCAGGAAGCCTGCCCAACCTCTGCCATAACCTTCGGCAACATCAACGATAAGAACAGCAAGGTTGCGAAGCTCAAAGCCGAGGAGCGGAGCTATCAGGTGCTGGCTGACCTGAACTACCGCGCACGGACGAGCTACATCGCCGGTGTGACTAACCCGAACCCCGAACTTGAAACAGCGGAGACGGCATAATGGCAACTAAGCCACTCAGCGTACCCCATCGTCACCCCGTGAACGATCCCATGATCGACCCGCGGACGGGTGAGTTCGCGGTGCTTGCACCGGGGCACAACTACACCTCCGTCACGCAGAAGATCGCGAACGTGGTCCTCACCTCGCACACGCCGCTCGGCTGGTTTTTCGGCCTCATTGCTGCCGGTGGCGTTGCTTCCCTCGTCGTCATTGCGGTCACCTGGCTGGTGCTGCGCGGCGTCGGCATCTGGGGCGTCACCATCCCTGGTGCGTGGGGCTTCGCCATTATCAACTTCGTCTGGTGGATTGGTATTGGCCACGCCGGCACGTTGATCTCGGCGATTCTGCTGCTCTTCAAGCAGGGCTGGCGCAACTCGATCAATCGATTCGCCGAAGCGATGACGATCTTTGCCGTGGTCTGCGCCGGTCTCTTCCCGGTGCTGCACATTGGGCGACCATGGCTTGGGTATTGGCTTCTGCCACTGCCGAACACCATGAACATTTGGCCGCAGTTCCGTTCGCCGCTCTGCTGGGACGTATTCGCCGTATCGACCTACGCCACGATCTCTGTCGTGTTCTGGTACATCGGTATGGTTCCGGACTTTGGTACCCTTCGCGACAAAGCGACCCTGCCCTTCGCGAAGTGGTTTTACGGTCTTCTGTCTCTCGGTTGGCGCGGTTCCACCCGCCACTGGATGCGTTACGAGACGGCATCTCTTTTGCTCGCTGGCCTGTCTACGCCACTCGTGCTGTCGGTGCACACGGTGATTAGCTTTGACTTTGCAGTTGCGGCACTTCCAGGTTGGCATACCACCGTTTTTCCACCGTACTTTGTCGCAGGTGCCATCTATTCCGGCTTCGCCATGGTGCTGACGTTGGCTATTCCGATCCGCAAGTTCTACCACATGGAAGATCTCGTCACCCTCCGCCACCTCGACAACATGGCGAAAGTGATGCTTGGGACCGGCCTGATCGTGGCCTACGGCTACGGCTTGGAAGTCTTCATGGCCTGGTACTCCGCCTCCCATTGGGAATGGTTCATGATGTGGAACCGCATGTTCGGGCCGATCGGTTGGGGTTACTGGCTGCTTATCCTGTTCAACATTGCATTACCGCTCGGGACTCTCTGGTGGCGCAAGCTTCGCATCCAGGTCTGGTATCTGTTTACGATTTCGATCGTCATCAACATTGGTATGTGGTTTGAGCGGTTCGTCATCGTCGTGACCTCGCTCTACCGGGACTTCCTGCCATCGAGCTGGGGTACCTACCGCGCGACCAAGTGGGATTACATGCTCTACGTTGGAACCATGGGCCTGTTCACCACCCTGTTCCTGCTCTTTGTTCGTTTCGCTCCGATGATTCCCATGAGCGAAATCAAAATGATGCTGCCGCAGACTGAAATCGACGGTGTCAAGGCGGAAGAAACTGTGGATGAGGTGGCCTGATGCCAGTCGAAGAGGGATTGTACGGCTTGCTGGCCGAATTTAACACGCCACAGGCGATGGTTCGTGCTACGGAAAAAGCGCGCGATGCCGGCTTTCGTCGCATGGAGTGTTACACCCCCTATCCCGTGGAAGAAGCGGCAAACGCCTTGGATGTTCACCGCAACCGTGTTCCCCTGCTCACGTTGATGGGTGGGCTTATGGGTCTCACCACCGCCGGTCTCATGCAGGTCTGGATGTCGCAGATCTCCTACAACGTGAATATCGCCGGTCGTCCTCTCTTCTCCTGGCCGGCCTTCATCATCCCGGCGTATGAGTGGACCATTCTGTTCGCTGGTCTCTCTGCGGCCTTCTCCATGCTTGCACTCAACGGTCTGCCGCAGCCCTATCATCCGCTTTTTAATGCCCCGAACTTTCGTTCGGGTGCCACGGATGACAAATTCTTTCTTTGCCTGGAAGCCAACGATCCACGCTTCGACCCTGTGGATACCCGGCTCTTCCTGGAACAGTTCAACGCGGTCAGCGTGGTTGAGGTGGACCTGTAATGAACATCACAAACCTCGCAACCCGCCGTTCTCCCCGGCAGCGCGCTGCTGGCTTGGGCTTGGCCTGCCTCAGTGTGTTTTCCCTCGCCGGTTGCCGGCAGGATATGCACAATCAGCCAAAATTCGATCAGCAGCGCGGAACCAGCTTCTACGCCGACGGTCGCTCCGTGCGCCCTCAGGTGCAAAATTCCGTTGCCCGCGGCCAACTGGATGCCTCCTCTTATCTGATGACGGGCTTCGACGGGGGCAAAGAAGGCGATGGCATGCCCATGCCGGTCGACCTGGCCTTGCTGCAGCGTGGGCAGGAGCGATACAACATCTACTGCTCTGCCTGCCATTCCCGTGTGGGCAACGGCGGTGGTATCGTTGTGCAGCGTGGCTACCGGCCTGCCGGTAACTTCCACACGGATCGCCTCCGGGTCGCACCCCTGGGCCACTTCTACAACGTCATCTCCAATGGCTATGGTTCGATGCCCGACTACTCTGCCCAATTGACCGTGGCCGAGCGTTGGGCCGTTGTGGCCTACATCCGCGCACTACAACTTAGCCAAAGTGCAACTCCGGCTGATGCGGGGGGCAACCGCGTGGAGAAGCTGGGTGATGTCGCCGAGCGCTCGGGCTTGCCACGCAACTTCGCTGCGGAGTGGTCGCTTCCTGCAACGGCAGTCTACGGCACTCCCGGCAACATCGACAAAGGCATTCCCGGCGATACCGGAGATGGCACCTACAATGGCGGTGCTGGCGGAGCAAAAAACACGTCCGGTAGTACGACGCAGAACACAAGTGCATCGCCCCGTGGCACTACTGCGCCGGTTTATGGTGATGCCGGAACGTCGGAAAATCCGACCAACATGACTGGTCCACGATAGAGTCGCAGTTAGGCAGCATGAACAAGCAGCAACGTTGTCTCAAACGAAGATAACGGCATTACGAGAACCGGAACGAGAGAGCGAATGGCCCACGGACACGAACTTCACGCACACGCGACGCACGACAGCCAGGCGCTGCCGCTGGTCAGCCATGGGCCGCGAACCCTGCCGCAAGACTTAAGTGCTCCTCCCTTGGTAGCAGCGTGGCGGACGCGCTCCCTCATCGTTGGTGTCGGCGCACTCCTTTTGTCTTTGGTCTTCCTCATCCCAGCTGAGGGCCGTCAGCACTTTCTGCGCGCGTGGCTGCTCAGCTGGTTCCTCATGTTCTCCCTTTGCGGGGGGGGCCTCTGTATGCTCATGCTGCAGTACGTCTCGGGCGGCAAGTGGGGCCTTGTCATCCGCCGGCCGCTCGAAGCCATGACGCGGACACTGCCCCTGCTCATCCTCGCAGTGATTCCCATTTTTATCTTCGGCAAAGGCATGTTCCTCTGGATGCGTTATCCGACGCACGATAGTGTGAGCAACGCGCTGGCAAACCACCTGCTTACGCCTGGCGAAGCTCACTCGCTCGACTGGAAACGTCTCATGCTCTCCCCGCTGAGCGTCATCCTCCAGTTCGTCGTCGTGTTTGCCTTCATCGGTTTCTGGAGCTACCTGCTTAATCGCTGGTCGCTGCAGCGCGATGCCGATCCTGAGGCCGGTACGCAGGCTAGCTTTGAATTCTGGCGCATCCGGTCCGAGAATCTTTCCGGCATCGGCATCCTGATCTATGTGGTGCTGCTCTCCATCGTCGCTATCGACTTCATTATGTCGCTCGATATCACGTGGTACTCCACGATGTGGGGCCTGCAGTTCCTCGTCGGGCAGGGATATCTCGTACTTGCTGTTTCAATTTTCACCATCCTGCGCCTTTCCATGGTGCAGCCATTTTCCACCGCCTTGCGCATCACCGAACAGCATGATCTGGGCAAGTTTCTCTTCGGCTTCGTGATGCTGAACATCTATCTCTCCTTCGCCCAATTCCTGATCATCTGGTCCGCGAACTCGCCGGAAGAGATTGGGTTCTACCTGCACCGCATCCGGGGGGGCTGGTGGGTTATCTGTTCCCTGGACTTCGTCTTTCACTGGGTCATCCCCTTCACGCTGCTGCTCAGCCGTTCCTTCAAGCGCACCCGCAGCAAGATGCTCGCGCTCACGGCCTTTATGGTCTTCGCGCGCGCCTTCGACCTGTTCTGGCTGATTGAACCAAACTTTCCTGAGTCCATGAATCACTTTGGCCGTGCCGGAATCACCATGCTTGCCTATGTCACCGTTCCACTTGGCGTCATGGGACTGTGGACGTGGTACTACCTGACGAACCTAGCGCAACGGCCTCTGATCGTTCTCAACGATCCACACACAGCAGAAATTCTGGAGCCGGAACATGGCCATTAATAGTGGGCAGCAAAACACCGAACATCACGATGAGCACGGCATCGAGAAGCCACAGCCGCATGCTTCGCCGAAGATCGACGCGGAGCGTCCTGGCTACGAAGTCACCGACGTCAATGCGAAAGGCGTCGTTGTCTTCCTGGGTGGGCTCGTAGGCTTTCTCGCGGTCTTCTTTATTCTCTGCTATGCCATGGGCAAAGCCATCAACTTCGGCTTGTTAAAGCAGGATGGGGATGAAGCCAGTACCAACCCGCAGGCAGCACTTGCGGGCGGGTCGCCCGCCGGTCTTCACCGCGGCCAGAGCCTAGAATCGAATACCGCGATGGAGCAGAGTGAAGCCGCGCTGATTACGAAGGCTTTTCCCACTCCACGACTCGATGCGGATGACTCCAACCAATCCACCGCAGACCTGCACGCACGCGAAGATCTTCTACTGGACCACTACACTGCGATCGACCCCGGTCAGGGTACGCCTGGTGGCGTGCGGATACCGATTGATGTCGCCATGCAGTTGGTTGTAAAGCGCGGCCTTCCAGCGAACAATAGCAGCAGCGCCCAACAATTGCAGGTCGCTAACATGACGGGCGATCACACGCCAGTCGCAACAGCACCCCTCACGAACGGGTTTGCCCGCACTGCCTGGGAACTTGACCAGATTGAGGAACGTGGCCAGAAAATGGCCATGGAACATCCCACCGGCGAGCAACACGCCAAGCTAGAGAAGTAAACAAGAACACCGGTTCAACGAGATGACGATGCTCATGCGCAAACCATTCCGACCTGTTCTTTGCCTCCTGAGGGCGGGTGCCGTGGTATGTCTTGCGATGTGCCTTGCCATTTGCCGTGCGCAGGTCTCCACTCCGGGTGAAAAGCAAACAGGAGATCAGTACGGCAACGAGCTACCGACTGTACTGAAGAGTGCCAAAGTCGAGCAGCACCTGAACACTCAAATTCCTCTCGGTGCGGTCTTCACGGACGAAACGGGAAAGACCGTGCACCTTGGAGACTACTTCCAGACCGGACGCCCGGCAATTCTCGCCATGGTCTACTACCAGTGCCCCATGCTCTGCTCTGAGGAGCTGGATGGTCTGACCCAGGCTCTTGCGATGGTCCACCTGAACCCCGGCAAGGACTTTCAGGTTATTGTTGCCTCCATTGACCCGAGCGATACAGCGGCCATGGCTGCGAAGAAAAAAGCTCTGTACACCAAGCGTTATGCCAGGCCGGGTACGGAAGATGGCTGGCACTTCCTCGTCGGGCCGCAGCCTTCCATTGATGCTCTCAGTCAGGCAGTCGGCTTTGGATACGTCCGAGTCCCTGGACCGGACGGCAAGTTAACACAATTTGCGCATGCAAGTTCAATTCAGATCCTTACCCCAGAGGGTAAGGTGTCGCAGTACTACCTCGGCGTGGAGTACTCGCCAAAGGATCTCCTGCTCGGCTTAGTGGAAGCATCCGGAAACAAAATCGGTTCACCAGTCGCGAACATCCTCACCTACTGCTACCATTACGATCCACACCGCAACAAGCACAGCATCATCGTTGCCCGCGTAGTCCAGGTTGGTGGCATGCTTACGATGGCTTGCCTGGGTGGCTTCATGTTCGTTATGTTTCGGCGTGATCATCAACTCGCCAATGGACGCAAGCTCACCCTGGACAGAGAAGACCCGCGGAGCGACACGTAGTACCGGTTCGATTAAAGGTTTGTTGGGCCGGCATTATGCCGGTAAGTGTAACGCGGAAAGAGACTTCAGGAAGAGATAAAGGTCACGATGTCCCATTTCATCAGTCCGGTACTATGGCAATTCCTCACCAAATGGATGACCACCTTCGCCATCTGGCCGCAGGAAGCCTCGACGATTGCACCTTGGACGGATGCCTTATATCTGTTTCTTTGGGGTATGACGGTGTTCGGTGTGGTCCTGGTGACCGCGCTGCTGTTTGTCTTTTCTGTAAAATATCGCAAGGAAAAGCATCCAGTCGCCGTTCAGATTGAGGGCTCGACGCTTCTTGAGGCGACGTGGACCATCATTCCGCTTGGTATATTTCTTTTTGTCTTCGTCTGGGGCGCATGGCTGTACTTCCGTATTTACAATCCTCCCGCAAACGCCATGCAAATCTATATCGTCGGCAAGCAGTGGATGTGGAAGGCGGAGCACCCGGGTGGCCAGCATGAGATCAATGCCCTCCACGTACCAACCGGTCGTCCCGTCCAGCTCACCATGATCTCGCAAGATGTCTTCCACTCTTATTCCATTCCCGCGTTTCGCGTGAAGCGTGAGGTGATCCCAGGTCGATACAGCACAGTTTGGTTCAACGCAACCCAAGCGGGAACCTATCACCTCTTTTGCACGCAATACTGCGGGACGCTGCATAGTGGCATGATCGGCGAGATCGTTGCCATGGCGCCGGACGACTATAAGAGATGGACCGAGCAGTCGACCAGCGGCATGAGCCTGGCGCAGAACGGTGAGCGCGTCTTTAGCTCACTGGGGTGCAACAGCTGCCACAATGGAACGGCCGCAGCGCGTGGGCCAAATCTCTCTGGGGTTTACGGTGCCAAAATCACCATGGATGACGGAACGACGCAGATTGCGACAGATGGTTGGTTACGCGACACCATCCTCAATCCTTCGCAGCACGTCCCGGCCGGATACAAGCCAATCATGCCCACATACCAGGGTCAGGTCTCGGAAGAGGGTCTCATCGACCTCGTCGAATACATTAAAACTTTGAAGAGTAATTATCGTAGCCAGCAAACGCTGGTCACCTCGACCTCAAGTGATGCCGCGCCAACCGCGCCCGAAATGGTGAAGCCATGAGCACGATCGTCTCCCTTCCCGATCAGAGCACAGCGACGCTACCCAAGCGGAACTATCTGAACAATGAACACGGCCTGCTCTCGTGGTTGCTCACTGGCGACCATAAGCGCATCGGTATGCTTTACCTGGTATCCATTACCTTCTTCTTCTTTCTGGGCGGCTTCTTCGCCGGCATGATCCGCCTAGAACTACTGACTCCTGCGGGCGACCTAATGGCAGCCGACACCTACAACAAGATGTTCACGATGCACGGTATCGTCATGATCTTCTTGTTCTTAGTGCCATCCGTGCCCGCAACGCTTGGTAACTTCCTCATTCCAATCATGATCGGAGCCAAGGACCTTGCCTTCCCCAAGATCAACCTGCTGAGTTGGTACCTGTACATGATCGGCGGCACCTTCGTGCTCGCGTCGCTCGTACTCGGCGGTGTTGACACGGGCTGGACCTTCACCACGCCTCTATCCACCCACTACCTGAACACCCATGTCATCACCACGGCCACGGCGATCTTCATCGCAGGTTTCTCTTCCATCTTCACCGGCCTGAACTTCATCGTGACCGTCCATCGCATGCGTGCACCCGGCATGACCTGGTTCAAGATGCCGCTGTTCGTCTGGTCGAACTACGCGGCTGCGATCATGATGGTTCTTGGAACGCCGGTGTTGGCGATCGCCATTACCCTGGTCGCGCTCGAACGCCTAGTCGGCATTGGCGTGTTTGACCCTGCAAAAGGTGGCGATCCGCTACTCTTTCAGCATCTTTTCTGGTTTTACTCGCACCCAGCCGTGTACATCATGATTCTGCCTGGGTTCGGCGTCATTTCGGAGGTGATCTCGACCTTCAGCCGCAAGCGCGTGTTCGGCTACACAGCAGTTGCCTTTTCCTCAGTGGCCATCGCCCTGTTCGGCTTCTTTGTGTGGGCACACCACATGTTCATCATGGGCGTGTCGAATTACTCCGTTCTGGTCTTTTCGCTGCTGACGATGCTTGTTGCCGTTCCTTCCTCCATCAAGATCTTTAACTGGTCGTTCACTCTCCAGAAGGGCTCGATTACCTTCGAAACGCCAATGCTCTACGCATTCGGTTTCATTGGTTTGTTTACCATTGGCGGCTTAACGGGTATCTTTCTGGGCTCGCTGGGCATGGATATTCACCTCACTGAGACCTACTTCATCGTGGCTCACTTTCACTTCGTCATGGTGGGCGGCATGCTCATGGCTTTCTTGGCAGGCATTCACTTCTGGTGGCCAAAGATGACTGGCCGCATGTATCCGGAATCCATCTCCAAGCTCGCCGCGATTGTCACCTTCATCGGGTTCATTCTCACCTTCTTCCCGCAGTTTGTCGTGGGCTATCTTGGCATGCCACGCCGGTATCACGCCTACCCGGCAGAGTTCCAGGTGCTGAACGTGCTTTCGACGGCAGGTGCCACGGTTCTCGGTGTCGGCTACCTTCTACCGCTTCTGTACCTGGGGTGGTCGTTGAAATACGGTGAGATCGCTGGCAATAATCCCTGGCAGGCGACCGGATTGGAGTGGCAGATCCAGTCGCCACCACTCACGGAAAACTTCCTGGTGACACCCATCGTTGAGCAGGAAGCCTACGACTACGAGTGGCTTGCGCATAAGACGGAGCGGGAGCGCCACACCGTCGTCGCTTAGTTTTATCTTTGGGACGGGATTGGACGCGCCGCATCCAACCCGTCCCGAACTATCCTGTAGAGTTCAAGGCATACAGTTTCAGCAAGAAGCAGCTTCGTTTCAACTCCCGAAGCTGAGAAGAGGAAGAACCCGATGTCGGTAAGCACGGCCATTTCCGAATTGACGCATCCGCCGGAGCCGGCGATCGAGCACTCCCTCGGGGTGCATGACCACCCGTTCTATCAGAAGCACCACTTCGAGACGGCCGAACAGCAGCGCGAGGCGGCAAGCTTCGGTATGTGGCTCTTCCTGCTCACCGAAATCATGTTTTTCGGCGGCCTCTTTATGGCCTATCTGCTCTACCGAAATTGGTACTACGACGCCTTCGTTTCGGCGTCAAATACCATTTCGATGCCGCTTGGACTGATCAATACGATTGTCCTTATTAGTTCTTCGTTCACCATGGCCATGGGCGTCTGGTCGGCAGAAGTTCGCAATAAAAAGCTGCTGCAGTTATTTCTCGGTCTGACGATCGTGCTTGGCTTTGCCTTTCTCGGCATTAAATCTGTCGAGTACGGGCAGAAGTTCGAGGAGCATCACGTTCCCGGAGCAAGCTTCGACATCCGTGACTTCGTCAATCCACCGGCAGGAAGCAAGGAGAAGCCGCTCCCAGTGGACATGGCGCAGAAGACACAGATCTTCTTCAGTCTGTACTTCGCCATGACGGGCGTACATGCTGTTCACATGATTATCGGTATCGCTATTTTGTTCGTTCTGCTTTACAAGGCGAGAACGGGTCTGTACACCGGCGGCTATGTTCAACCGATCGAGAATTTCGGTCTATATTGGCACTTCGTCGATATCGTGTGGATTTTCTTGTTCCCGTTGCTCTACCTCATCAACAGGCATTGACCCCGCGGTTCGTCAGCCCAAGTAGTAACGTACAACGTACCCACATCAGTGAAGAGGCAAGATGAGCGACTACACGAGCGATCGCAATGGAGACCAAGTCGTCGAGCATAATTTAATGCCAGTGACCGCGTCCGGGGAGAACCTAAATGATCTTGATGCGCCTAACGTGAACAACCCGGAGCACGTTGCGCATCATATCGTCAGCCCCGTCATGTACTTGGCAATTTTTGGTGTGCTCATGATCGGGACCCTGTTGACGGTGGGTGCCGCTTACGTGCCCCTTGGTATGTTCAATGCACCGATTGCAATTGCGATCGCCTGCACCAAAGCCGTATTTGTCGTCCTCTTTTTCATGCACGTAAAGTACAGTTCGCGGCTCGTTAAGCTCACTGTTGCCTCCGGGTTCTTTACCTTCCTTATCCTGGTGTTCATGAGTATGAGTGACTACGTTTCCAGAGCGTGGGGCCAGTGGTAACGCCTGGATCTCCTGAGCTCATGAAGCGCGGACTTCGGTCCGCGCTTTCCCTTGATCAAGAAAGCGAAGGCTGCTGCCCTCCCGCCGTGTTCAAAGCTAAAGTCCTCAAGGAAACAGGCCGGCATGTTGAGCTGACCTCTTGTGATGCGGAGAACTGTGGGTCTTAGTAGAAGGAACGGCTAGGTTCATCGTTGTGGCGCGAGTGCTGGTGATCTAAGACTCCAGTTGAGACCAGCGAAATGTCGAACTGGGAACCTTTTCTCCTGAGCAGGCTCTGCTCGAGGCTTGACCTGAAGCGCGTTGTGTCGTGAACCGTGCAGTTACGATCAGCTGATGCCGTGCCGTGGTCGGTCCTTGCTAGCTTTGTGGCGAAGTTGCCACGAGGGAATGCGGACGATAAGGCGCTGCGCAGTTCATTCCGGCTCACCGCCCATCTAACAATGGCCAGGCAGAGTTAGCTTGTCGCTCTTCTGCGATTGAACAGCTGCTACTGAGCAGTCACGATGAGCGTCAGCGGCACCTGCTTGGTCAGGCCCGCGCCAGTCACTGCCACCACCAGGTTGTACGATCCGGTCGGCGTTGTCACGGTGCTGCCACCGCTTCCCGATCCTGTGCCGGTTCCCGTTCCGGTGTCGGCGGTCTTGCGTCCTGATCCGCAACCGCCAGTCACCCCTAGCATGCACAGTGCGAGGATCAAGCACGCTCCGCCACCCCGCCATGCCGAGCGCCGCACCGCGCCGAACATCCCCAAAGGCAGAACCAACGCCAGCCATCCGGTGACCGCAATCGCTCCCCGCCGTGTGCACGGTGCAGCTTCCCACGTCTCCCCTGGCCGCAGCATGGCTACGGTAATGCCTGTCTGCACCACCGCACTCACGGTGCTGGTGGCGGACAGGTCGTTGTACTGTGAGGTGACTGTGCACTTTGCGTTCGATGGTGCACCCGTGCAGGTGAAGGTCACCGGCAGGGAACTCGCGACAACCGGCATCAATAGCAGCGGGAAGGACGCGCTCTTGCCGGTGGCAATCGTCACGCTGGCAGCGCCGTTCGAGGCGAAGCTGAAGTCGATGCCCTGACCGTTCAGCACTACGTTCTGGCTCGGCCCATTACTGGTGATGCTCAGAGTACCGGAACGTGCACCCGCCGACCTCGGCGCGAATGCCACCTGCAGTGTGCAGCTGGACTGCACCGGCAGCGTCGATCCCACGGCGCACCCACCGCCATTTACGGCGACGAGGGCGAAGTCGCCGCTCACGGTAGTGCCGGAAAGCACCAGCGGGACGGTTCCGTTGTTAGTCAGCGTCACGGCCTGTGCGCTGGTGACGTTGCCCACGCCGGTGCTGGCGAATGTCAGGTTGAAGGGAGAGAGGGACACGCCGGCACCGGCAGTTCCCGTTCCACTCAGCGGCACGATCTGGGCGCGCTGCACGTCATCGACTTCCAGCGTGCCGGTGGATACGCCGACGGACTTTGGCGAAAACGTGACGGAAATGCTGCACGACGCATGTGCCGCCAGTGACGGGCCGCACCCATTTACGGCGGTAAAGTCCCCGGACGTGACGCGGGCCGCCACCAGCGTTAGAGCGACGTCGCCGCTGTTGGTGAGCGATACCATTTGGGCGGAGCTGCTGGTGTTAATTGTCGTCGAGCCAAAGGTGAGCGAGAGCGGCGTCAGGGTGTCGGTTGCGGCGGCGGTGCCCACGCCGATCAGCGAGGCGGTTTGCGTTCCAGCGTCGTCCGTCAGGGTTAAGGTGCCGGTACGCTTGCCGGTGGCACCGGGCGCGAATGCGATGGAGACGGTGCAGCCGGTCTGCGTGGCGAGTGTCGTGCCGCAGCTATTCGCCTTCAGCACGAAGTCGCCCGAGACGGTAGCCGTACCCAGCTTACCGGTGCCCGCTCCCGTGTTGGAGATGGTGATGTTCTGCACCGGCGACGTTGCGCCGACAAAGACGCTGCCGAAGTCGAGTGCCGTCGGCGTGAGCACAATGTTGAACGCGCCCTGACCGCCGCCGATCAGCGACACGGTCGTCGTGCTCGCCGGGTTGCTGTTTGCGTTGGATGCGATGACCATGGTGCCGGTCCGCGTGCCCGATGCGGTCGGCTGGAAGGTGGCGGTGACGCTGCAGCTCTTGCCGGCGGCCAACGTTGTGTTGGCGCAGGTATCGGCTTCGACAAAGTCGCCACTGACCGTGATCGCGCCCAGCTGTAGCGGTCCATTGCCGCTGTTCTGCACCTGTACGACGCGGCTGGCGCTCGATTGGCCGAGCGGCGTGTTGGGAAACTGTAGCAAAGTGGGTGACACGGTGACGCCGCCGGCGATCCCATTACCGCTCAGTGTCACCGTGTGGGTGCCGGTGCTGTCGACCAGCTGTGCGAGGCCAGTGCGCAAGCCAGATGCGGTTGGGGTGAACGTTACGGTGAAGGTGCAGGTGGCTGAGGGTGCAAGGGTCGTGCCGCAGGTCGTGGTGGAACTCTTGTAGTCGCCCGACACCGTGGGCGTCTGCAGTGTTGCTGCAAGATTGCCATTGTTCGTCACGGTAATGGTCTGGCCGGTGCTGGTCGCATTCACGGCAGTGTCTGTGAAGGTGAGCGACGAGGGTGACAAGAGCACGGTCGCCGTGCCCGTGCCGTTGCCGCTGAGCGCGGCAGAAGCGTAGCCGCCAAGCACATTGCCGTAGACCTGCAGCGTGCCCGTCTGCGCGCCAGAGGTGTTGGGGGCAAAGGATACCTGGACTGTGCAATTGGCCGCCGGGGCGATTGTCGCGGACGCACAGGTATCGGTCTCGACCCACCCGGTGCTGGCCGTTACCCGCGAGATCGTCAGCGGGGCGTTGCCGGTGTTGGTCACGGTCAGTGTCTGTGCAGCGCTCGTGGCGCCGACCGCCTGTGCCCCAAAACTCAGCGAGGTCGGCGACAGTGTGGCGATGGCGCGCGCAGACTGGCCCGCGGTAATCAGCGGAATCTGCCAGATACCGCGGCCGTAGGTGCCAGCGCGCAGCACGCCCGCGCCGGCGCTGCCCGGTAGCGCAAATGCGACGGAGGCGACCAGCTTCGTGACCGGCGCATTGGGCAGCGCCGTGCCATAAACACTCCAGCACTGCGCGTTTGCCGCGGCGCAGGTGGTCACGTCGCTCGTCACGTACACGCCGGTGTCCATCGCTACGTACACGACCTTGCTGTCGTTGGGATCGACGACCACCGCGTTCGTTGGCGCATTGGGCAGGTTGGCGGAAATGCTCGCCCAGCTGGACGCGCCATCGGTCGAGCGATACACCGATGGGGAGTTGAACCCCATGACCGTGGCGTACACGGTAAGGCCCGAGGGATCATTCGGATCGATGGAAATGGAGGAGACGTCGAGGCTAAGCGGATTAAACCGGCCCACATTGGCCGTGTCGTTCGTCACCGTGCCCGTGGTAACGTCGGTCCACTGCGTGCTGCCGTTCGCCAGGTTCCCCTGAGTGGTTTTATAAAAGTGGCCGCCAAAGGCATTGCTGCCGCCATCATTCGCGCCCGCCAGGCCGGCGTACAGCACGGGAGATCCGCTGGTTGCGGCGCTGCTGGTCAGCACCGTCTGGCCGCCTGCGGCGATGGATCGAATCAGCCCGTTCGATCCGCCGCAGACCGAAGCCGCCGGACCGGAGAGCGGCGTACTAATGGCGTTTGCACTCGACCAGCTGGTGCCGCCGCTTGTCGGCCCACGGTACGCGCGGCATGTGCCCACGATCACGTTCGTATTCAGCGCCGGGTCCAATATTGCCGGTGCATCGGTCAGCTCGGCGTCGCCGTTCACCTGCGTTGCGCCGATCGCCGGCACCCCGGTGAAGTCCGCCGCCGTACACGCCGTGCCCTTGGTGCAGCGGTACAGCGACACACCGAAGCCCGACTGCAGCAGCCAGTTTGCCGGGTTCGCCTGGTCGATGGCCACGTTGCCGCTCTCGCCCGTGCCCATCTGCGGCCACACCGTTTGAAATGCGCCGGTGGAGGACGAAGTCGTCGACGCCGCGCTGCCCAGCGCACCCAGCGCCACCAGGCCGATGCCGCCGTCGGTCGGATGTGTGCTCAGGCCACTCACCTCGGCCAATGAACCCAGCGCGCCATTCAGGTTGTCGAAATGTGTCGCGTCGTCCGCGCTGCAGCTGGTTGCCTGCTGGTTCACGCCGTCGGTCGACCGCCACAAGCCACCGTCGTTGCCGAAGAAGAGCAGCGGTGTCGCCGTATCGGTCGCGTTGATCGAAAAGGCAATCGCATGTTGCGACGGTGCCACCATGGCCGGTGCGGCGCAGCCAGTGGTCGCATTCGTGGTGTTGCGCAGTGAACAACCGCCCGGGTCGGTTAGGCTGCAGCGAAACAAGTCGCCAACCCCCGCAAACAGCAGCGTGTCCGTCATGCTGCGCGCCGTCCCCGCCGGCACCGCGCTTAAGGCCAGGTTGTAATCGCCCTGCGCGATCGCACCCGCGCCATTTTCCAACGGTGTGCTGTTCAGCTTCTGTGCCCATAGCACCGTGTTGCTGTTGCATGCCGTGGCGGCCCCGCATGTGTCGAGGTACAAGCCGATGTCGTTGTTGGATCCATCGACGGTCAGCGCAAACAGGTCGCCCGATGCCGTCTGGCTCGTCACCACGCCGCGAAAGATGGGGCAGTTCGTCAGCCCGGTCGTGCCCGGCCGCGTGGGGCAGGACGTCAGCGTCAGCCCCGCGCCCGGCTGGCTTGACTCGCGCGTCCATGTCTGGCCGTCGGTCGATTCGTAATACCCGTGGAACCGCACCGCCGCCACAAACCGCTTGCGCACCGGGTTCCACGTGACAGAGGTGGCGGCGTTCCCTTCGTATGTCGCGCTGAAGTTGTCGGCCGGCGACTGTACCGTCTGCGTGCCGTCCTTGATGGTGGCCATCTGCCACGTCACGCCGGCGTCAGTGGAGAAGTACAGCCCGCGGACGCTGACACCCGCGCTGCTGCTGCCCACGATGGCACCTTCGGCAGAGGAGGATACTGCCGCCACCACCAAGCTCGTATTGGTCGAGCTCCAGGCGAACCCGGCAAAGCCCTCGCCCATAAACGAGTGCGAGCCCGCTGCTCCATCGCTCGACTGCTGCACCAGCGTCCACGTGGTGCCGCCGTCGGTCGACCGCAGAATCCCCTCGCCGTAGTAGCTGTCCGTTGCGTCATTAGGGTCGCCCGTGCCGGCCAGCAGCACGCCCGCACCGCCCGGTTGCACGCTCACGGCGCCAATGGACAGCGATGCCGTCGCGCTCGATGCGGCATTGGGCGAGAACACCTGCAAGGTATCGGTCAGCGGTCTAAAGGTGACGGACGCCGCCGCGCCGTTGGCGTTGGTACTCTTCCACACACCGCCACCGGTGGTTCCGAGGTAAACGGTATTCCCGGTGCTGTCCGCCGGGTCCACTGCCACGGCGGTGACGCGTCCCGTCACCAGGCCATAGGCCGCAGTCGACACCTGCATGGGGCCGACCGCCTGCCACGCGGTGGAGAGGGAAGTCACCAGCGACGTGACTGCCGCAGGGGAGACGCCACCGGCCGCGCGCAAGCCCGCACGCTGTCGCGCGACACTGGTTGCCATTGCCGCGTGCTGTGCCTGTGCGCCGCGCAGTGCCGCCGCGCCAAACTCTTCCGCGCTGACCGTTGCCGGGGGCGTGATGCGCCCAAGCACGAAGGCTCGTGCCCGCCGCTGCGCTGCCGCGCTTCCGGGCGCAGATGCCGGAGACGGCGCATCGTTTGCCTGCGCGCGTCCCGTCGAGCACCATGGCAACAACGCGACACCAAGCGCGGCCACGCCCACGCGCCGCGCCGTGTCCTGATGCCAGCCTGCGAATTGGAAACGAACCAGGGCCAAGTGAACCAAAGGGTGCTGCCGCAAACCGCGCTCGCTAGCGCAGGTGCATGCAACTCTCCGTTTCACAGACGTCAGGGTAAGAAAACTCTCAGCTTGGTCCGCCGGCGGCTCTGGGTCCGCTTTCGCCGCGAACTCTCCTCAAGTCTGGCGCGCTAGCAGCGCAAGATCTTGTCCGAGGCAATGTCCCGCGTGGCGTTCCTCGAATCTACCACCAGCCGCGACTCCGCAACAATTCGCTCAAACTCATAACTGGAGTGATTTGTCGCAATCAACACACAGTCGTACTGCGCCAAATCGTCCAGCGGCGTCGAGTGCATATTCAGAAAGTACTTCCGCCCCTTGCCCACGAACGGGAAAAACGGGTCGTTGAAGCGCACATCGCAGCCCAGCGCCTGCATCTGCTCGATCAGCACCAGCGACGGGGACTCGCGCAGATCGTCCACATCCGGCTTGTACGCCACGCCCAGCACCAGGATTTTGGCGCCATTCATGGCAGTTTTGCTGTTATTCAGCGCGCGCGCCACCTGCCGAACCACAAACGTAGGCATTGCCTCGTTGATCTCACCCGCCAATTGAATGAATCGTGTGGTGAACCCGTATTCCTTGGCCTTCCACGTCAGGTAAAACGGGTCCACCGGAATGCAGTGTCCACCGATACCCGGCCCGGGATAAAACGCATGAAAGCCAAACGGCTTGGTCGCCGCCGCGTCGATCACCTCGTAAATATCGATGCCCATGTGCATGCATAGCTGCTTCAATTCGTTGACCAATGCGATGTTTACGGACCGGTAAATGTTCTCCAGCAGCTTCGTCATCTCGGCCGTGGCCGGTGAACTCACCGGCACCGTGCGCTCGAAAATCGCGCCATACAGCGCACATGCCGCGGCCGTCGCCGTCTCGTCCATGCCGCCCACCACCTTCGGAATGCTGCGCCGCGGCGTAATCATGTTGCCTGGGTCTTCGCGCTCTGGCGAAAATGCAATCAACAGACCGTCGATCGCCACCTCTTCCGATCGCGTCGCAACCCCGTCCCGCGCAACGGGCGGCGCGATCTGCACCGTTACGCCACGCGCTGCGCCGCTTTCCATCAGTTGCCGCACGACGATGTCCTCGGTCGTTCCCGGATACGTCGTACTCTCCAGAACAATCAGCTGGCCCTCGCGCGTGTACGGCGCAATCGCGCGCACGGTCGCCTCCACGTAGCTCAGGTCCGGCTCGTGGTGCTCGCTCAGCGGTGTCGGTACGCAGATCAGCACGGCATCCATGTCCGCAATTGCGGCAAACTCCGTCGTCGCGACAAAGCCCTTTTTCTGCGCGCCCGCAATGTGCTCCGGCTCAATGCGCCACAGGTAGCTCTGCCCCGCATTTAGCGTATCGACCTTTTCCACGTCCACGTCGAAGCCGGTCACGCGAAAACCCTCTCCGGCAAACAGCAGCGTCAGCGGCAGGCCCACATACCCAAGCCCGATGATGCCGACCCGCGCCTTGCGCGAACGTACCAGCTCTTGCCAGTCCGACAGCGTCTTTATCGCGGCAGGCAGTTGCGTCGGCATGGCATCCAGCTGCGTTGCGGCATGCAGTGTGCCGGGATGGGAAGAGCCTGATGGCTCGGGGGTGGTGCTCATGGGTCGATCTCCTACGCAGGCTCGCATGACTCCATGCCGCCAGGTCATCCTGTGCGACAGTCCTACGAACCCAAACTCATCGGTATAGACGCCAAGATTTCGCGCGAAGATTCAACCACAACGCCCGCAATCGCCTCCATCACCTGCTGAGTTTGCTCCAAGCTAACGCCACGCAGTGCCGCAAACCATCCTTCCGCCACCTTTGCCTCGGACCAGAAGGCCGCGCAGTCCGCGTCGTTGCTGGTACTGGAGTTTTTGACGCTGCGTGGCATGGTCGTCCCACCCGTGTTGCAGCCGCGGCACGCTCGCAGTTTTCTCTCGCAATCGGCGTGACGGATCGCTATAGTAACTGCCGATGCTGTCTTTCCTGCTCCGCGCCCGCGCCCTGCCGCTCCTGCTGCTTGCCCTGCCGCTGCTGCTGTCAGGCTGCGTCCCGCACTTCATCGCGCCCTACGATCCCGCGCTCGACAGCACCATGACCCAGGTGCAGCAGGACACCGAAGTGTTCTTCACCCAGCTCCAGTTTGCCGGCAACACGGACGCGGGAACGTACACCGCGACCAGGGCCTTTTACCAGCACACCGAGCCCACCCTGCGCACGCTGCTCACCCGTGCCCAGGCCGCGCCGAAAAGCCACCTCGTCGCGGACCAGATCGCCAACATCCTTGCCGGCATCGAAAAGCTGCAGGCCACGCACCAGCGCGATGGCATGCTTAACCCCACCCTGCTCACGCTGGAACGCACTGCCCTCGAAAGTCAGTTCCGCTCCTTTTTCAGCTTGGAGCTTGCGCTCAAGTCGCGGCCTGCCACACCTTCCCCCTCCATCCTGGCACCAGCCCTCTCACAGTAACTTGAAGAAAGGATTCCGCCATGAGTCTGGATGTTCAGGCACTCGTTAAAGCCATGGTTCAGGCCGCGTCCAAACCGCTCGCCGGCTATGGCAAGCAGGCCTGTGCGTTTGCCGCCAATGAGTTCAGCGCCATCGCCCAATTAATCGCAGAGATCGGCGTCGCGCGGGAAAACGAAACCATCACACCGGCGGACGCGGCGGACCTGTTGGAGCAGGCCAAACTTGCCACCAAAGACGCAATGGACACGCAAGCCGGCATTGCATCGATCGCTGCAGAGGCCGCAATCAACGCCGCACTCGGTGCCGTCTCCAGCATCGTCAACGGCTATCTCGGCTTTGCCTTGATCTAGCGTGCGACTTACGTTTCCAGTGGAGGGTTCTGAGCGATATACAACTTGGAATTAAATTTCTTCCCCGTGCTCGCACCGCTCATATACCGAATCTTGCCAAACACCTTGCGCTCGCCCCACGGCCGGTCAAACTTGCCATACATCGCCCACGCAATGCCACCATATCCACCGGGATCGCGTCCGTCGATAAAGTATTTGTCATTCAAGTAAATCGCGGTCTTCATCGCCTCCGCGTTACTCGGCGACCATTCCAGAATCTTCTTTGCCCAGTACATCCGCAGCAAGTTATGCATCCATCCATGCCGAATTCCCTGGCGCTGCGCCGCATTCCATAACTCATCGCCCGTCGCGCACTGCTCCATCTGCTGTGGGGTGTAGATGGGGCCGCGCACGTCGTGGTCATGCTTCTCCACCGTCGTCACTGCCCAGGGCTCCGCACATCCCGGGTCGTCGTAGTGCGGGTTGTACTTGACATAGTTCACGCATAACTCGCGCCAAGTCACCATCTCATCCAGAAAGCTGTCCGCGCTTTCTCGCAGCGACTTATCCTTCGCCACGGCCTCTTCAACGGCAAGCAGGATGCGCACTGGACTAATGTGGCCAAAATGCAGGTACGGACTCAGCAGCGACGTCCCATCCACCTCCGGATGGTTCCGGGTCTCCGCGTATCCACCCAGCATCTTGCTCGTGAATAATTTCAGCCTTGCCTCTGCCGCGTGCGCACCACCCGGTAACTCCGGCACGCCCCCGACACTGCGATCCAGGTCCTTCCACCCTGCGGTCATATCCGCCGCCGGATCATCCGCAACAAAGCCTCTCGGCTTCTTCCAGGCGTGCAGCGCCTTTGGATTCTCGTATGGCTCCACATACTCCGGCAGCATCTTCCACAGCCGCGGCCGCATGGTGTACGCCGCGTACTGCGCCTTATCGAACCGCTTCATGGGCACGATCACATCCGCATCCACCGTCCAGAAGGGAACCTTGATCTTGTCTGCAACATGCCGTCGCCAACCCTCCGGCACGCGCATGGGGTTTTCATCGCCGATGACGATCGCTGCTTCAACATCCTTGAAAAAAGTAAGCCAGTCCTCGCGCGGCGCATTGCGCAGCACAAAGCTTACATTGCGCTTCGCCAGGTCCGCCTCTACATCGCGCAAACCCTCGTTCAAAAAGACATAGCCGCGCAAGACCCCATGCGGAAAATTCGACACCCCCGCGAAGTACGCCACCACTGGCAGCCCCAGCGCATTGCCCACCGCAATGGCACAATCGAGCGCGCGGTTGTCCACGCCGCGCTGCGCTCGCTGCATCCAGTACACGACCGTCTTGCCCTTCGCCGAGGGAGCGCCATCGCGCCGCACGGTGACGCGATCGTTGCCCGCAAGCGCGCGCAGCGCCTCCGGCAACTCCGGCGAAAGCGCCGCACTCGCGGCCTTTTCCCGCGCCGCACGCTCGTCATCCGCCAGCGTGCCGCCGGCCGCTTTCGCCGCCTTGCCGGAGATTCCTTTCTTCCCCCGCACCACGTTTGAAGCCTTCGTCGCCGCCTCTGCCTTTGCCTTTCCCGGAATGCGCTTCGCATCCGGCTCGCTCATGCCCGGCGCGGCCGCACCCCCCGCGTTCTCGCCCGGCGGCGCGGCGTCCGTGCCGCCCTTTTTTGGCTTCGTCTCGGTCGTCTTGCTGCGCGTCGCACTCATGTCTGCATGGATGCCGGAACCGCAGTCGCAGTCACCATACGCATCTTGCCGTCCCACGACATCGCAACCGGCACGCCGCCTTGTCGATCGCGCCACAGCGGGTATCCTGTGCCTATGCTCCCTGTCCGCATCCGCCGCTGCACGCCCGGTGATGAAGCCATGCTCTCTCTGATTGGCGGCGCCAGTTTTCTCGAGGCCTTTGCCGACAACCTCGACGCCGCCGACATCCTCGCGCACTTCCACAACAACCACTCCGCGGCGGCGTACACAAAGTATCTTGCCGCGCCGGAAAACCGCACCTGGGTCGCCGAATCCGCACCCGGCCACGCGCCCGTCGGCTATGCCGTGTGTACCGCGCCCGACCTGCCGCTGCCCGACCTCACCGCCGCCGATTACGAGCTCCGCCGCATTTACCTGCTCCACCGCTTCCAGGGCGCAGGCGTCGGTCGCGCGCTCATGCAGCAAGCCATCGACTCTGCCACGGAACAGGGCTACCGCCGCCTCTTACTCGGCGTCTACGGCAAGAACGACGCGGCCATCCGTTTCTATGAAAAGTGCGGCTTCACCCAGGTCGGCGAACGCCTGTTCACCGTGGGTGCGACCACGCATCACGACGCCGTCATGGCCAGGCAGTTATACGTCGGATGATTGTTCGTCGCGTCGGCGTTAGCGGAGACTCCTCACTCGCCGCACCAGACCGCGTTGCCTGCGCCCCCGCAGCACCAGCCCGGCAAGCACCAGCCCGGCACTGAACGACAAACGGCAGAAAGAACGCAACACAGCGAACAAGAAGGTAGCATCGAAAATCGATCACCGCTAAAGGTAAGCAGTAGAGATCCCTGCTGCGTGCATTCGACCTACAGTATCCCGCAAACTTTAGTGAGTTTTCTGTAAACAAAGTGGGCATTCCGCGCATCGCAGCGGCCCGGCACCCGTGCACAGCTACCATCGCACCATGCCCCTTTCGCCTCAGCACCGGTCCCGCGCCCACTTCAGCGCCTACCGTGCAGAGCTTCCAGCCCTCATCCGCCTCGCCGTCCCGGTCGCACTCGCCGAGCTCGGCTGGATGCTGCAGGGCGTCGTCGACGTCATCATGGTCGGTCGCCTTGGCCCCGCTGCCATCGGCGCCGTCGCGCTCGGCAATGCGCTGTACTACGCGCCGTCGCTCTTCGGCCTCGGCCTGTTGCTTGGCCTCGACACCGTCATCGCCCGCAGCTACGGCGAGGGGGATTTCGATGCCTGCCATCGCTGGCTCGCGCAGGGCATCTACATTGCGCTCGCTTCCACGCCCCTGCTCATGGGTTTGCTCTATGCGTTCGCCGCAAATACCGCACACTTCGGTGTGCAGCCGGAGCTCGTTGCACCCGCTGCCGGCTACCTGCGCATGCTGCTGTGGGGCACACTGCCACTGCTGCTGTACGCCGCCGTGCGCCGCTACCTGCAGGCCGTCGGCCAGGTCCGCGTCATCACGCTCACCTTCGTCTTCGCCAATCTCGTCAACTGGGGCGCAAATTATGTCCTGATCAACGGTAAGCTCGGCCTGCCCGCCATGGGTGTGCGCGGATCGGCACTGTCCACCGTGCTCGCCCGCACCCTCATGGCAGCCATGCTGCTCGGCTTTGCATGGCGGCACGAACGCAGCCGCGGCCACCCGCTCTTCCATCACTGGGCCGCACCGCACCTCCGCCAGCTTCGCCAACTGCTCAAGCTCGGCATCCCCACCGCGTCGCAGCTGCTGCTGGAGGTCGGTGCGTTCGCCGTCGCCACCGTACTCGCAGGCCGCATCTCCGCCGATGCCTTAGCTGCCCACCAGATCGCGCTCAACTACGCCGCCATGGCCTACATGGTGCCGCTCGGCATTTCCGCCGCCGCCGCCGTCTCGGTCGGCCACGCGCTGGGCGCGGCAGACCCGGCACGCGCCCGCCGCGCCGCCATCCTCGCGCTCGTGCTGGGCGTCGGCTTCATGCTCTGCACGGCGACGGTGTTCCTGCTCTTCCCACGTCCGCTCACCGCGCTCTACACGCATGAAGCGGCGATCGTCGCGCTCATTCGCCCGCTGCTCGCGCTCGCCGCCCTCTTCGCCATCTTCGACGCGGTGCAGATCATCCTGACCGGCGCGCTGCGCGGCATGGCCCTCACCCGCGTCCCCATGCTTGCCAACCTCGTCGGCTACTGGATCGTCGGTCTGCCCCTCGGCATCCTGCTCGCCTTCCACGGGCTCCCATGGGATCGCGCCGCATCCAAGCCCTACGGCATCTTTGGCATTTGGATGGGCCTGACATTGGCGCTCATAGTCATTGCGGCAATCCTGCTCCAGTTCTGGAACAAGCGCTCGCGCAAGCTTCTGCATGCAGGGGCCCTGCCGCGTTTCTAGCCTTATACCGCCTGCGCCGCCGCCACCGCACTGCTCCAGGCCCACTGAAAATTATGCCCGCCCAGGTGCCCCGTTACGTCCACCACCTCGCCAATGAACGCGAGCCCCGGCACCCGTTTCGCCTGCATCGTGCCACTGTCTAGCTCCGCCGTACTCACACCGCCGGCCGTCACCTCGGCCTTGGCATACCCCTCGTCGCCGCCCGGCGTCACCGTCCACGCATGCAGCGCCGACTCCAGCTTCACGATCGACGGCGTCTTCCAATCCGCCGGCAGGTTTAGCCGCAGCCAGCGCTCGGCCATGCGCGCCGGCAGCCAGGCGCGCAGCAGATCGTACGCGGCATTGCCATCGCGCACCGCACGCGGTTCAGTCAACGGCGCAAACACCGCCGTCTCGGGCACCAGGTCAAACCGCACCCGCTCGCCTGCTCGCCAATACGACGACACCTGCAACACGGCCGGCCCGGAAAGCCCGCGATGCGTAATCAGCATCTTCTCGCGAAACACCGGCGCGGCCTTCCGCCCTTTCGCAAACCAAGCAGCCCCATCTACCGAAGCCACCACCTCCGCGCTCAGCCCTGACAAATCCGCCCACTGCTCCGTATCGTCCCCATGAAACGTCAGCGGCACCAGCGCCGGCCGCGGCTCCACCACGCGCAGCCCGAACTCTCGCGCCACGTCATACCCCACGCCCGTCGCGCCCATCTTCGGAATCGACAGCCCACCCGTCGCCACCACCACCGTCCGCGCCCGCACCATGCCATTCAGGACCCGCACGGCAAATCCATCGCCGTCGCGCGCCACGCCCAGCACCTGCGTCCGCATGCGCGTCTCCACGCCGGCATCGCGGCACTCCGCCTCCAGCATGGTGACAATCGCCTGCGCTGACCCATCGCAAAACAACTGCCCCAGCGTCTTTTCATGAAACGGAATGCGATGCTTCTGCACCAGCGCGATAAAGTCCTGCGGCGTGTACCGTGCCAGCGCGCTCTTCGCAAAGTGTGGGTTCTCCGACAGGAAGTTCGCCGGCGTGCACCGCTCATTGGTGAAGTTGCACCGCCCCCCACCGCTGATCAGAATCTTGCGCCCCACCCGCTCGCCCGCGTCGATCAGCACCACCCGCCGCCCGCGCTTGCCCGCCTCCGCCGCACACAGCATGCCGGCCGCGCCCGCACCCAGAACGGCAACATCGTATATCGTCTCCAAAGCCATATCCTGATTGTAGGCAAGCGAACGACCCCCACGGAGACCACCTTGGCAGAAGCACAATCCACCCGCCCCGGTACCGTCAATCGCCAGCGGCAAAAGGTTCTCCGCAAGGTCGACTGGGTCGACGGCGGTATGGACGGCCAGAGCGTCTACGTCCTGCAGTGCCAACGCCCCGGCTGCCGCCACGAGTACGGCGAAGAGGGCATCCGCGTCCACCAGCGCAAGTGCCCCCGCTGCGACAACGGCGCCCCCGGCCTCCCCGTCCCGGAACCGGCACCCACCCTCTTCGGCTAGCTTCGGTCCACTTTTGTCCTTCCGTAGCGCAGCGAAGGGATCTGCTTTTCGCACCACGTGACATTCCGCAGGCGGCCAGGCGCTACCATTTTGCTCGCTCCAATGCTGCGACCGGCTAAGCTAAGACCGTGACCCTCGGACGCCTCGCCCTCGCCAGCCTCACCCTTCTCGCCGCCACCCTCGGCTGCGCCGCGCAAAAGCCGCCCGTCTACGGCTACCAGATCGTCAACAAATTCCCCCACAGCACCCAGAGCTACACCGAGGGCTTCCTCTTCCTCGACGGCCTCTTCTACGAGGGCACCGGCCTCGAAGGCCACAGCTTCCTGCTCGCCGACGCGCCCTCCACCGGCACTCCCGTCCAAAAACACGAGATTCCCGCACAGTACTTCGGCGAAGGCATCGTCGACTGGGGTCCCAACCTCTACCAGTGGACCTGGCAATCCCACACCGGCTTCGTCTATGACCGCTTCACCTTCCGTCCGCTCCGCCAGTTCACCTACACCGGCGAGGGCTGGGGAATGACCCACGACAAAACCGCCATCATCACCTCCGACGGCACCGCCACCCTGCGTTTCCGCGACCCCGTCACCTTCAAGGAAACCCGCCACATCCTCGTCCACGACGGCCCCACGCCCATTCCCCAGCTCAACGAGCTGGAGTACGTCAAGGGCGAAATCTACGCCAACGTCTGGCACGACGACCGCATCGCCCGCATTTCCCCGCGCGACGGCAAGGTCCTTGGCTGGATCGATCTCGCCGGCATCCTACCCGCCAGCCAGCGCGTCAACGCCGAGTCCGTCCTCAACGGCATCGCCTATGACGCCGCGCATGACCGCCTCTTCGTTACCGGCAAACAGTGGCCCGCCATCTTTGAAATTAAACTCATTCCGAAGCATTGATTCGAGTCCGTAATTCGCTTGAGCGGCCGCGAAGCCCATTCGTCCCCTATCCAACACAGCACGTCGGCTGGTCTCCCGCGCCTCTCCCCTGTACACTGCATGGGTGCCCAGGCGCGGCAACATCCGAGCCAACTCATCCCGCGCGTAATCCCGCCGAGCAGTTTCGGCATCTACGCCAACGGGTTTAGAAGCACACACATTTTTCAGGAGAACGCACACCCATGGCAGCAGTCGACGAGAAGGTCAAAAGCATCATTGTGGAGCAGTTGCAGGTAGACGAGGCAGAAGTTACGCCCGGTGCCTCTTTTCAGGAAGACCTGGGTGCCGATTCGCTCGACGTGGTCGAACTCGTCATGCAGTTTGAAGAAGCTTTCGACATCCAGATCCCCGACGAAGACGCCGAGAAGATCAAGACCGTCAAAGACGCCACCGACTACATCGAAGCACACGCAAAGGCAAAGTAACTGTGGCTGAAGTTCGCACAATCCCGGCGCGCCGCGTCGTGGTCACCGGCATCGGTCTCATCTGTGGCATCGGCAACACCGCACCCGCCATTTGGGAATCTCTCATGGCGGGCAAAAGTGGTATGGCCGAAATCACCGCCTTCGAGCTGGAAGGCCACCCCGTGCGCTTCGCCGCAGAGGTCAAGGACTTCGACGTGCACCAGTTCGTGGAGAAGAAGGAAGCCCGCAAGATGGGCCGCTTCATCCACTTCGCCATGGCCGCCTCGGCCGAGGCAATGGCGCACTCAGGTCTCGTCGTCACGGAGGAGAATTCCGAGCGCGTCGGCGTTCATATCGGCTCCGGCATCGGCGGCTTCGACGTCATGGAGCGCGAGCACACCAACCTCATGAACGGTGGCCCGCGCAAAATCTCGCCGTTCTTCATCCCGGCAACGATCGTCAACCTCGCCGCAGGGCATGTCTCCATCAAGTACAACGCCAAGGGTCCGAACGAGGCGACAGCCACGGCCTGCACCACCTCCGCCCACGCCATTGGCGATGCGTACCGGCTCATCCAGCGCGGCGATGCTGAAGCCATGATCGCTGGCGGTGCGGAAGGTGCGATCACACCGCTGAGCGTAGGCGGCTTCGCCAGCATGAAGGCCCTCAGCACCCGCAATGACGACCCCACCCACGCCTCGCGCCCCTGGGACCGCGACCGTGACGGCTTCGTCATCGGCGAAGGTGCAGGCATCCTTGTGCTGGAAGAACTCGAGTTCGCCAAGGCGCGCGGTGCCAACATCCTCGGCGAGGTTGTCGGCTACGGCATGAGTTCCGATGCCTTCCACATGACCGGCATGGCGCCAGAAGGCGATGGCTGCCGTCGCGCCATGGTCAACGCGCTTAAGTCCGCGGACCTGCACCCCGACCAAATCGATTACGTCAACGCGCACGCGACGTCGACCCCCCTCGGGGACGCCATGGAATCCAAGGCGATGGAAAATGTCTTCGGCGAACACGCGCTCAACCACACGCTCCTTGTCTCCTCCACCAAGTCCATGACCGGCCATCTCCTCGGCGGCGCGGGCGGCTTGGAGGCCGGCATCACCCTCATGGCCATGCAAAAGGGCATCGTCCCGCCGACCATGAACCTCGATAATGTCGACCCCGAATGCCGCCTGAACTACGTGCCGCACACCCCTGTCGCGCACGAGGTCAAGTATGCTCTGTCCAACTCCTTCGGCTTCGGCGGCACCAATGGCTCCCTTGTCTTCAAGCGCTGGGACGGCGATTAACCTCTAAATCCACGAAACCGGGTGCCCCATGTCTCGCATGTGAGACATGGGTTTTCTCTTTCCAGGGCTAAGTCCCAATTTCGTCCATCCGCCTTCCGTCTCAGATGCGCTATCCTCCGGCTTGACCCTCCGATGAAGTCCCTCCTGCTCCAGTTCCGCGCCGCGCCCAACCTGCTCACGCTGCTGCGGCTCTTCATCATCCCGTTTCTGGTCATTAACCTGCTCGACCATCACAACCGCACGGCCGTCCTCCTCTTTATCCTCGCCGGCATCTCCGATGCGCTGGACGGTACCATTGCCCGCAAGCTCAACCAAAGCACCCGCCTGGGGCAGTACCTCGACCCGATCGCCGACAAGCTCCTCCTCAGCACCCTCTTCCTTACCGTCACCCACATGGGCCTGGTGCCGCGCTACGTCACGGTGTTGGTCTTCGCGCGCGACCTCGGCATCCTGCTCATTGCCACATTGCTCTTCGCCACGAACACCCTGCGCGACTTCCGCCCCAGCATCCTCGGCAAACTCAACACCACCCTCCAGGTTGCCACGGTCTTTCTCGTCCTTATTGAGTCGGTCTACCCGCGCGAGCCGTGGCTCACCATCCGGCACGCCCTGCTCATCGGCGTCGCCTGGGTCGCCCCACTCTCCGCCGCGCAGTACGCCTGGATCGTCACGCAACGCCTCAGCGCCGCACCCTCAAACCGCCCCGCGGCCGCTTGATCGCCGTCAGGGCCGCGCCGTCCCAAAGCACGGCCTCCGTGGTCAGCCGACACCGCCGCCGTCACCCGGCACCGCTTCGCCACGCTCTGCAGCATTGCTCCATGTGTTCCGCAGCACCGCCTCTGTTTGTCATCCCTTAGCGAAGCGAAGGGATACTGCTTTTCCACGTGGCGGCAGGGTCCTGACCAGCACACCTCTTCGATAATTCCTATCAAACAGTCTTGCCACACCCCCTCCGCAGGCCTACACTAAACATGCTGGCAAAAGTCCGCTCTTTCGCGGTCCGTGCCCGCACACAACGCATGCTGCGACTCACCAAAAAAGCGGACTACGGCCTCATGGCGTTGAAGTATCTCGCCGAGCAGGCGCTTGTCACCGGCAGCCCCGTCGCCCAGTCTGCAAAAGATATCGCCGACGCTTATCACATTCCGCCCCAGCTCCTCGCCAAAATCCTGCAGACGCTGACCAGGGGCGGTATCCTCGTCTCCACCGCCGGCACGAATGGCGGCTACGTCCTCGCCCGTCCTGCGTCTGAAATCAACGCCTTTGAAGTCATACGCGCCATCGACGGGCCGCTTTTCATCACTAGTTGCATCACCATCCACGGCACCTGCGACCTTGCCGGCCACTGCACCATCAAAGAACCATTGCGCAAGGTGAACGACAGCATTAAAGACCTGCTCGCCGAAATCCGCATCTCCGACCTCGCCGAACCGCAGGACAGCGCCGCCCACGCCCCACTTGCTGGCGGCCTCGTTAGCATCGCCATGTAGCGCCAAAGTTCTCAGAACCTGCAACACTTTTCGCTCGAATCAGCCGCCCACCGGGCGCAGCACGACAGGGAGACACCGCATGAGCACCGCCGCCGTAGAACTTCTCGAGTCCACGCCCGTCCACACCGGCGTCCAGCTTCCCATCTACATGGACAATCACGCCACCACGCCGCTCGACCCCCGCGTGCTTGAGGCGATGCTGCCCTACATGACCAAAATCTTCGGCAACTCCGCCAGCCGCAACCACCAGTTTGGCTGGGAAGCCGAGCAGGGCGTCGATAAGGCTCGCGAGCAGATCGCCAAGCTCATCGGTGCCACCGCCAAGGAGATCATCTTTACCTCCGGCTCCACCGAGTCCAATAACCTCGCCATCAAGGGTGTGGCGGAGATGTACCGCGAAAAGGGCAACCACATCATCACCCAGGTGACGGAGCACAAGGCGACGCTCGACACCTGCAAGCGCCTTGAAAAGCACGGCTTCCAGGTCACCTACCTCCCCGTCCAGGCGGACGGCCTCGTCGCCGTCGCGGATGTTGAAAAGGCCATCACCGACAAAACCATCCTCGTCAGCATCATGTATGCCAACAACGAGATTGGCACCATCAACCCCATCCGCGAAATCGGCGCACTCTGCCACGCAAAGGGTGTGCTCTTCCACACAGACGCCGTGCAGGCTGTCGGCAAGATCCCGGTCAATGTCCTCACCGACAACATCGACCTGCTCTCGCTCACCGCGCACAAGCTCTACGGCCCCAAGGGCGTCGGCGCGCTCTACGTTCGTCGTCGCAACCCGCGCGTGCAGCTCAACGCCCAGATCGACGGCGGCGGCCACGAGCGCGGCATGCGTTCCGGCACACTCAATGTCCCCGGCATTGTCGGCCTCGGCGCCGCCTGCGAGATCGCAATGAACGAGATGGAGACCGAAGGCAAGCGCCTGCGCGACCTCCGCGATCACATGCGCGCCAAGTTCGAGGCCGCCCTCGACTACGTCCACGTCAACGGCAACATGGACCACCACCTGCCCAACAACCTCAACATCAGCTTTGTCTACGTTGAAGGCGAGTCGCTGCTGATGGGCATCAACGACATCGCGGTTTCTTCCGGCTCGGCCTGCACCTCCGCCACGCTCGAGCCCAGCTATGTGCTCAAGGCCCTCGGCCTGGGTGACGATGTCGCCCACAGTTCCATCCGCTTCGGCCTTGGCCGCTTCAACACCAAGGAAGAAGTGGACTACGTGACCGACAAGCTCATCGACACTGTACTCAAGCTGCGCGAACTGTCGCCGCTCTATGAGATGGTGAAAGAAGGCATCGACCTCGAAAAGGTCGAGTGGACCGCCCACTAAACGATTGACTTTCGGGGCCGCTCCAACGCAGGTCGGCTTGCATCTAATTTGTACGTTTCGCTCAGCACGACAGGAGAAACACCATGGCATACAGCGATAAGGTCGTCGACCACTACGAGAATCCCCGCAACGTCGGCACTCTCGACAAGAGCTCAGACGAAGTCGGCACCGGCCTCGTCGGCGCGCCGGAGTGCGGCGACGTCATGCGCCTCCAGATCAAGGTGAACCCGACGACCCAGGTCATCGAGGACGCCAAGTTCAAGACCTTTGGTTGCGGCTCCGCCATCGCCAGCTCGTCGCTCGCGACCGAGTGGGTCAAGGGCAAGACGGTCGCCGAAGCCCTCGCCATCTCCAATACCGAGATCGTCAAGGAGCTCGCTCTCCCCCCGGTCAAGATCCATTGCTCCGTGCTGGCAGAAGATGCCATCCGCGCCGCAATCGGCGACTGGAAGAAGAAGAATAACCTGCCCGAACAGGCAGCACCGCAGCACGATCTGGTTGGCGCCACCAACTAGTCCTGCTCTGAGCGAACTCCTGTGATCCACGTCACCACCTAGGATGGTCGACGTGGATCCTCGTCTCTGCCCCTATCCAGTTCATTCAAGGCAAGTTGCAGCGCAGCATCACTGGCCTTTCGCAGCCACCTTTCATACCGCCACACTCGCAGCACGTACGTCGCTACAAACGCGGCAATGCCAAGCATCAGCCCGTCCATCACGCCGACGACGATCGCCGCGCCCATCAGTTCCGTGTGCCTTGGGTGCGTGCGCAGCATGTACTCCCGCGCCAGCCACCAGCTTCCCGTGCCCAGTAAGCCCGCCGCAATCGTACCAACGCGCAGCGACGCCATGAAGTCTCCGGGGAAGCGGTCGATGGAATCCGGCACGGTACGCCACATGCCCAAATGGTATGCCATGGTTCCCTGGACGCCTCGGGAACAAGTAGCCACGGTCGTACACTGAACAAACGCACCACCGCACGGAAGGGGAACACGCATGTCCATGGTCGGCATCAGCACCATCACAAGCACCGAGATGAGCGCCCCCGCGCCCACCGCCGGTGCCGCCCCGGTCTACAGCAGCCCCATCGCACCGCCTGTGTCGCAGCCCGAAGCCAACGCCAAGGCGCAAAACATCCAGGTCACGGAAAAAGCGCTCAAGCGCATCCACGCCGCCATGCAGAAGGAAGGCGTCTCCGCCAACGAGGGCGGCCTGCGTCTCGGCATAACTGGCGGCGGCTGCTCCGGCCTCAGCTACAACATCCGTTTTGACAGCAAGCCCCGCGAGCGCGACCGCATCTACAAGTACGAGTATGCCGAGACGCCGGTCCAGATCTTCGTCGACCCCAAAAGCTTCCTCTATCTCAGCGGCATGGTTCTCGACTATGAAGAGACCCTCATGCGCCAGGGCTTTAACTTCATCAATCCCCACAGCACCAAGAGCTGCGGCTGCGGCTCCAGCTTCACCGCCTAGGCCACGCAGATTTCTCCATGGCCATTCGCGTTCTGCCTTGCGCCGCAGCGGAGTCAAGGGTTGTTCAACTCTTTCGACGGACCGCATCGCTTCTGGCTGCACTTGCCTCGGCTCTCATGGCCGGTGCGTCCCTGATGAACCTGCGGGGTCTCCACTCGGACGTCCACCCCATCGCAAGCCTCGTATTTGCCCTCACCTCGGTGCTGCTCGCGGTCTCCTGTGTCGCCAGCATGCGCCAGCCTCATCGTGGCGCAGTGTTCGCACTTGCAGCAGCGACAGCGTTGGCTCTTGGCTGTACGGATCTTGGTCGCGGCGTCTCCCGCTCTTCGTTCACTCTGTCCGGCGTTACGCCTTCCGCTCCGGCCACCAGCTTTCTGGCGATAACTCTTGGCGTCGTCTTCCTCTGTACCCAGATTGCAGCATCCCTCGCTCGCAAGAACGCCTGCAACTGCGGCTAGAGGCGGCACTCCGCCAAATTATGCCAGCCCCCGTGCACACGAGGTGAGCGGGGAATGCCCGGCTGACACGCCACGTTCTCCTCGCATCCGATAGCCTGGCATGCGCGCACGGTGCCCATCTCAAAGCTTCTCCCAGGCAGAAAGAAACTCAATCCATGGCAGATCAGGCAGCGCTCGAACAGAAGTACGCCCCCGTTGGACAGGCCATCACGAACTTCGCGGATTACGGTGCCAAAATCGATGGCATCTTCATGCAGGGCGACAAGCTCGTGCTCAAGTGCGAGGTGCCGTCCAAGGTCGTCAGCAATCGTGTCTGGGACGCCATCAAGCAGGTCGACCCGAACTATCCGGATTTCGAAATCCAGATGACCGTGACCGGCGGCGACGCCCAGCCGTACACCATCAAGTCCGGCGACACCCTCAGCGCGGTCTGCCTCAAGTTCTACGGCCACGCCAACAAGTACCCGCAGGTCGCCGAGGCCAACCACGCGGACGCCAACAACATTCCCGTTGGCAAAACCATCCAGCTTCCCGTGCTTTCCTAGCAATTCTTGGACAAGCACTATCACCCGGGCAGTCCAGAAATGGCCTGTCCGGGGAGTGGCTCGTCAAGGGCAAGCAGGTGCTGCCGCTCTGCCGCGTGTGTGGACTTCAACCAGTACATTCAGCAGCGTCATCGCTGCCGGCGTCACTCCCGGTATCCGGCTTGCCTGCCCGATGGTTCCGGGCCGAACGCGCTCCAGCTTTTCCTGCAGTTCCCGGCTCAAGCCGCTCAGCCCGGTGTAGCGAAAGGTCAAGGGAATCTGCCGCTGCTCTGCCCGCTTCAGCTTCGCAATGGATCGCCGTTGCTGGTCCAGGTAGCCGGCATACTTCAACTCCGTTTCCACTGCGCGCAGTTCGTTGCGCAGCGCAGACGCGAGTCTCGCCGCGGCATACGGCACCAACACGGCATCCGCAAGCAGCCGCTCCCGCAGCAGCGGCACCAGCGCGTCGATGCGCAGGTCCGGACGCTTCAGCAGATCGCTCAGCAACTGACCCTTGACGTACTCGGCGAGCCAAGTTGCGGCATCCAGCCGGCGGGGCGTTTGTATCTGGGGCGACGTCTCGCTCGCTGAATCGCTGGTTCCTTCATGGTGTGGCGATTCATCCATCGGTGCCGGCGTCAATTCGGAGTCAGGCTGGTGCAGCAAGCGCTGCAGCGCTACAGATGTTGTCGCATCTGCACGCGTGCTCTCCAGCAGCGCCGTCATCGCAACCATGCGCTGCTGCCGCGCCTCGAACTCCGTCCAGGCCGCATCGTCAATCAACCCCAGCGCCCGGCCATGCGGTGTCAGCCGCGTGTCCGCATTGTCGATGCGCAGGTGCAGCCGAAACTCCGCGCGCGACGTAAACATCCGGTACGGCTCGTTGGTACCCTTGCTGATCAGGTCGTCGATTAGGATGCCGGTGTACGCCTCCGTCCGGTCCAGCGTAAATGCAGGCTCCCCACGCACCTGCAGCGCGGCGTTGATGCCCGCCATCAGCCCTTGGCAAGCGGCCTCTTCATATCCGCTGGTGCCGTTGATCTGACCGGCCAGGAACAGCCCGGCGATGCTCTTCACCTGCAGCGTCCGATCCAGCTCCGTCGGGTCGATGGCGTCGTACTCAATGGCATACCCCGGCCGCAGCATCGTCGCATGTTCGAGCCCGGGAATGCTGTGCACCATCGCCAACTGCACCTCGCGCGGTAGGGAAGTGGACATGCCATTCACGTAGACCTCATCCGTGTCCAGGCCCTCCGGTTCCAGGAAAAACTGGTGGCTCGCCTTGTCCGGAAAGCGCACGATCTTGTCCTCGATCGACGGGCAATACCGCGGCCCAATCGCCTCGATCGCGCCGGTATACATCGGCGAACGGTGCACGTTGTCGCGAATCAACTGCATCGTCTCCGGCGTGGTCGTTGCGATGTGGCAACAGATCTGCCGCAGCGGCGGCTCCGCCGGTGACCGGAACGAGAACAGCGTCGGATCCTCATCGCCCGGCTGCTCCACAAACCTCGACCAGTCGATCGTCCGCCCATCCAGCCGCGGCGGTGTTCCCGTCTTCAGCCGGCAGGCGCGCAGGCCCAGCCGCTTCAGCGACTCGCCCAGCATTACGCTTGCGGCCTCGGTCGGCGTGCGGCCCGCGCTTGTCCGCTCCTCGCCGCAATGAATTAACCCGTTCAGAAACGTGCCCGTCGTCAGGATCACGGCCTTGGCCCTCACCTCCGATCCATCGGCCAGCCGCAACCCGGTGCACGTCCTCTGCTCGCCCTCGCCAGCCAGCAGCACATCCGCAACCTCGGCCTCCACAATCGTCAGGTGCGGCAGCGCCTCCAGCATCTGCCGCATCACCACGCGGTACAGCGCCTTGTCGCACTGCGCCCGGGGCGACCAAACCGCGGGCCCGCGCGACGTATTCAGCAGCCGAAACTGGATGCCCGTCGCATCCGCCACCAGGCCCATCAGGCCGCCCAGCGCATCGACTTCCCGCACCAGGTGCCCCTTGGCCACGCCGCCAATTGCCGGGTTGCAGCTCATCTGTGCAATCTTGTCGAGCGACAGCGTAAACAGCGCCGTCCGCAGCCCCATGCGCGCGGCCGCCGCCGCCGCCTCGCACCCGGCATGCCCAGCACCGACGATCAGTATGTCAAAGCTGGTCATACGATCGGACTCACAATCTGCAAGTCTGGCACCTGGCGAAAATGCTTCAGATGGAATGTGAGCACACCAAAACCAAGCTCCAATGCTGTGGCTGCGATGAGGATGTCTGCGAGGCCGATGGGCAAGCCCTCTCCACGCAGGCGCGCACTGAGCTGACCCGCCCGGATGGCGATCTCCGGACTGACTGGGACCACGGTAAATGTGTCTCGTATATCTCGCAGGAACCATTCGCGCTTCGATCGATTGTCAGAGCTTTCCCGCTTAACCTTGCCTTGTGCCAGTTCGGTCAGGGTGATGGCACTCAGCGCAAAGAACTCCTCGCCATAACGCGTCTGCCAATCTACAGCAAGGTCGACCACGGTCTTCTTCGCGCGCTCAGCCTCAATTAGCAGGCTGGTATCCACCATCAGTCCCATTTTGAATCGCTGAGCGGCTGATTCCAAAGTTCATGAGCTTCGGCCACATCCGCAGCAAACTCCCGATCCATGATCGCTGGACCGTGCTCGGCCTCTCTCTGCCGAAGTAAGGCAAGGACTTCACCAATCGGACGCACTGCCGGTTCGGCCAGGCGCTTCGGTTCGTGCAGCACGGCGATCTCGTGGCCATTACGCTCCACGCAAACCACATCCCCGCGCTCAACATACGCCATTACCTGCACCGGATCGCGCAAAAAATCAGCTTCCTGCATGCGAATCGTCATACCCTGATTTTACGCCGCACCTCGTTCGTGCATTTTAGTCAAACCGCGGTAAATGGCGCATCTCGTTCTCCGGCACCGGCTCCGTCGGGTTTCCCGCGCTCAGCCATTGCCGCAGCCCGCCCTCAATCACCCGCACGTTGTGCCCATGCTCCGTCAGCGTATGCGCAATGCGCACCGACGTCGCATCTCGCACGCAACTGCAGTACACATAAATGTCGCACTCGGTCGCCAGCGTGTCGCGCAGCGCATCCAGTTGCGACAGCAGGCTGTTCGGCTCCACCCGAATCGAGTTCTTGATCCGCTGCATCCCCGGGTCGTAATACCCATGCGATCGCACATCCGCAATCACGATCGGCCGCGTCGGGTCCGGATTCTCCAGCCGCGCCACCACGTCGGCCGACGTCACCTTCTGCACATCGCGGTACTTGCGGTCCCGCACGCGAATCACCACCCACGTAATGAAATACCCCAGCGCCACCACCGCCAGAAATCCCAGTACGACGTGCCCCACCACCGCCAGTGCCGCCGTAATCCGCCGAATCAGTGGGCTGAAGAAGTACCCCACCGAGAGCCACGCTGCGCAGTGCAGCATTGCGCCTGACACGTCATACCGCCAGAACCGCCCCGGCCGCATGTTCAGGCTACCCGCCAGCGGGGGAGCCATGCTCGCCAGTCCCGGAATAAACCGCGCAAACACCAGCGTCCGCGCGCCCCGTTTGTAAAAGAAATCCGCCGACCGAAAAATGCACGTCTCCGGGTCCATCGACACCCGGCACAGCTTGCCCAGCAGCCACCAGCCCGAACTGCGCCCGGCGAAGTACATCAGTGTCGCTCCCAGGTTCTCGCCCAGCACCGCCACCACAAAAATCAGGCTTAACGTGAGCGACCCATGCGCCGCGGCCGCTCCGCCGAGCAGCAGCGCCAGCACCGTCGGCATGGGCAAGCCCAGCGCCGATAGAAACAGCACCCCACCGACGGCAAGGTAACCATGCGCCGCAAACCAACCTGCCCAACCCATTCCTGCACCTGCTGGCGCATTGGATGCACCGCAAAGCCATTCGACTGCGTCCTGTGCGAAAGCACTACGCGTCCGCCACGCTCAGCGTCTGCGGATCGTCTACCCGTTGCATCAGCGCCGCCGCCGCCAGCATGCACACACCGCCCGCCGCAATCGCATACATCCGGTTATTGTGCAGCAGGTGAATCATGACCAAACCAAAGAACAGCGACGCCAGGATCTCCGGCAGCACCACGAAGAAATTGAAAATCCCCATATACACACCCGTCTGCCGCGGCGGCAGCACCGCCGCCAGCATGGCATACGGCATACTCAGCGTGCTCGCCCACGCAATGCCCACCCCCACCATGCTCAGCAGCAGCACGTACTGGTTGTGGATCAGCAGCACCCCCAGCAGCCCCGCACCGCCGCACGCCAGGCACACGGAGTGCGTATGCTTCCGCCCCAGCCGGCGCGCCAGGGTCGGCAGCGCGAACGAAAACGCAAAGCAAACCGCGGAATACGCCGCAAAGCAGATGCCGCCCCACTCCACGCCCGCCTTGTACAGCGGCGACGCCACGTCGTTCGCGCCAAACACGTTGTGCGCCACCGCCACGGGAAAGTACAGCCACATGCAGAACAGCCCAAGCCACGTTAGCAACTGCACGCCGCCCAGCCTGCGCATCGTTGGCGGCACCGTCCGTACCGCCCCCAGAATCTCCCGCACCGCCGCGCCCGGCCCCGCACTCGCCAGCTTCTGCGCGCGGAAGCTGGCCAGGTCTTCCGGCGGATACTCCTTCGTCGTGAAAATGGTGTACAGCACCGCACCCAGGAACGCCGCCGCCCCCACGTAAAAGCTGATCCGCACCGTCAGCGGAATCGCATGCGTCGCATCGCCACCCGTGCCCACGTGAAACACGTTTGACATCAGCCACGGCAGTGCACTCGCAATCACCGCGCCCAGCCCAATGAATAGGCTCTGCATCGCAAACCCGCGCGTGCGCTGCCCCTCCGGCAGCAGGTCCGCCACAAACGCCCGAAACGGCTCCATGCTGATGTTGATCGATGCATCCAGAATCCAAAGCATCGTCGCCGCAAACAGCAGTGTCTTCGCACTCGGCATCGCCAGCAGCGCAATTGTGCTCAGCAGCGCCCCCACCAGGAAGTACGGTCGCCGCCGTCCCAGCGGCCCCCACGTCCTGTCGCTCATGTGCCCGATCAGCGGCTGAATCAGCAGTCCCGTTAGCGGCGCCGCCAGCCACAACATCGGGATCTGGTCCGGCCGCGCGCCCAGGTACTCATAGATGGCGCTCATGTTCGCCTGCTGCAGCCCCCAGCCGAACTGGATGCCCAGGAACCCGAAGCTCAGGTTGAAAATTTGCGCCGAACTCTTCATCGGCTTCACCACGGTGCTGGTCGAACGAACGACAGTCGGTGCGGCCACGGGCTCGCCTCCTGCGAAAAGGGTATGTCGGCGTGCGTTTCACCGTCGGGCGACGAGAATATCATCCGTACCGCACGCCGCGCTCCTTCAACCAGCGCCCCACCGTCTACGCGACATTCCCCGACATCGCCTTGCCACCACACCGCCACAAGCTGCATCTACATCGCATATCCTTTCCGCAGCATGCGTCGTGTCGCGGGTTGCTCTACGTTGTATCGTTCTCCCTACTAAACGCTTCCGTACCCGTCGAAGCGAGAAAGCAACGTGCCGCATGCGTCCGACCATGGAGTTCCACATCTCGCGTTCCGTTCGCGACCTCACCGGCGTCGACAACGTGCTCTTCAGCTACACCGGCAATGTCGTGTTCGCCAACGTCGCCGCAAGCCGCAAGCTCGCACAGCAACTTAATGTCGCACGCGGTGCGGAAAACGACCCGAAGCGCCAGATGCACGGCGGCGCCCTCTTCGCCATGGGCCTCATTGACGAACTGCAGCACGCCCTTGTCGCCGCCTACCGCAAAACCATCGATCCCGCCGTGCTCACTGCCGCGCTGGGCTGGTTCGCCGCCGCCATCGGCCCGCAGAACCTCGACGCCCTCCTGCTCCAGTTCACCACCGAATTTCCCAACGCCGCCATCTACCGCGGCGAACTCACGCCCGAACAGTGGCTCACGGAAACTACGGGCGACCTCCCCAATCGCGAAGCCGCCTTTGAAGAGCTCCTCCTCCTCTGGCTCGCCAACACCAATCCCGCCTTTCAGCCCTTCCGCGAACTGTTCGAAGACACGCCGCTCGAAACCGCCGTGCCCGCCTACAAGGCCGTGACCTCCGCCTTCCCCACATACTTCGAGACGCGCCCAAAACTCTCGCCCGCCATCGGCACGCTGCTCGACGCCCTCCTCGCCCCGATGCAGGCCTCGCCCGACTCGCTCACCGGTCAGCTCGATTACATCCGCACCCATTGGGTCGATCAGCTCGGGCCGGAACTCAAGCGGGCGCTGCTCGCCATCGACATCCTGCGCGAAGAAGACATCGCCATCTGGATGCGCTTCAACCCCGCCGGCCCGGACAACCACCGCCACGGCGCTTTCGGTACCGCGCACGAGGGCTTCCAGGGAGACGAATATATTGGCTTCGACGAGTATGGCGAATGGGTCATTGGCCCCGACGGCAAGCGCGTTCGCCGCTACGCCCACGGTTACCAGGCGCCGCTGCACGAGTACGAAAACTTCTCCGCCGACCAGGCGTGGATGCCCAACGTCGTCCTGCTCGCCAAGTCCACCTACGTCTGGCTTGAGCAGCTCTCGCAAAAGTACCTGCGCCACATCCACAAGCTCGACCAGGTGCCCGACGAGGAGCTCAGCCTCATGGCGCGCCGCGGTATCACCGGCCTCTGGCTGATCGGCCTATGGGAGCGCTCCGTCGCCTCGCGCACCGTCAAGCACCTGCGAGGCAACACCGACGCCGTCGCCTCCGCCTACTCGTTGAAGGACTACCAGATCGCCGAAGACCTCGGCGGCAACGGTGCCTACGAAAACCTGCGCGACCGCGCCGCGCAGTTTGGCGTCCGCCTCGCCTCTGACATGGTGCCCAATCACATGGGCATCGACTCCCCCTGGGTCATCGACAACCCCGACTGGTTCCTCTCGCGCCCCGAGCCACCCTTCCCCAGCTACACCTACAACGGGCCCGACCTCTCCAACGACCCCCGCGTCGAAATTAAGCTGGAAGATCATTACTACGACCAGAGCGATGCCGCCGTCACCTTCCGCCTGCGCCACTCCAACGGCGACACGCGCTACATGTACCACGGCAACGACGGCACCACCTTCGCCTGGAACGACACCGCCCAGCTCGACTACTCGAAGGCAGCGGTCCGCGAACACGTCATGCAGGTCATCCTGCACGTCGCCCGTCTCTTCCCCATCATCCGTTTTGACGCTGCCATGGTCCTCGCCAAGCGCCACGTCCAGCGCCTCTGGTTTCCCCTGCCCGGCGCTGGCGGCTCCATCCCCTCGCGTGCGGAAGACAGCATGTCCGACGAGGAATTCAATGCCCTCATGCCTGTTGAATTCTGGCGTGAAGTTGTCGACCGCGTCGCGCAGGAAGTCCCCGGCACCCTCCTGCTCGCCGAAGCCTTCTGGATGCTGGAAGGTTACTTCGTCCGCACCCTCGGCATGCACCGCGTCTATAACTCGGCCTTCATGGTGATGTTACGCGACGAAGAAAATGCCAAGTACCGCAGCTACCTAAAAAAGACATTAGAGTTCGATCCCGACATCCTCAAGCGCTATGTCAATTTCATGTCGAATCCCGATGAAAAAACCGCCATCGCGCAGTTCGGCTCCGGCGACAAGTTCTTCGGTGTTAGCACCCTCATGGCCACCCTTCCCGGCCTGCCCATGTTCGGCCACGGCCAGGTCGAAGGCTTCACCGAGCAGTACGGCATGGAGTACAAGGCCGCCAAGTTTCAGGAAAGCCCGAACGAAGGCCTCGTTGCGCGCTTCGAGCACGAAATCTCCCCGCTCCTCCGCAACCGCCGCATCTTCGCGGAAAGCGCAAACTTCGTCCTCTACGACTTCTGGAAAAACGACGGCGGCGTCGACGAAAACGTCTTCGCCTACTCCAATAACTTCGAAGGCCAGCGCTCCTTAGTCGTCTATAACAACACCTACGGCTCCACCCGCGGCACCATTCATCATTCCGCTGGCTTCATGGACAAGGGTTCCGGCGAAATGCGCCAGCGCGCATTGGCCGACGGCCTGGGCATGCCGTGGGACGATAACTTGTTCGTCGCTTACCGCGATGTTACGAGTAACCTCGAATATCTCCGCCGCTCCAACGACTTACACCGCAACGGCCTCACCCTCGACCTGCGCGGCTTCCAGTATGTCGTCCTGCTCAACTGGCGCGAGCTGCATGCCTCGGCAGAAAAGCCGTGGGATTGCCTCTTCGACACCCTCAACGGCGGCGGCGTTCACTCGCTGGAAGAAGCCGTCACCCGGCTGCGTCTGCGCCCCCTGCACGAGGCACTGCGCCAGGCCCTCAGCGAAGCCAACCTCAAGGCCCTCGTGACTGGCGGCCCGCAGGAAGCCCTGCTCGCCGACGCCGACCGCCTCCTCGCACAGGTCACCGCCTACTTCGAGCAGGAAGGCCAGCCCCTCACCGCCATCCAACCAAAATCCTTCCCCACCGGCAACCTCATCGCCACCGACACGGTGGAAGAGGTCGTCGCCATCGGCAAATCCTTCAGCACGGCCACCTCCGCACCGACCACTCCGTCCGCAGCGGTAAGCCCAACCGCGCCACTCGCCGCACCCGCAGGCAAGCCCGCGCCAACCCACGACCTCTACCCCGAAATCAACAAGCCCCACGCCTACGCGCAGGTTGGCGTCCCGAACACCATCGCCCTCCACGCGTCCGGTCTAGTCCCAGTGACCGAAGCCTTGTCCGAAACCCTGCCGAAAACCGCGATCGCTCAACCCACCGCAGCCCAAACCCGTATCGTCGACGCCGGCACCCCCAGCACCGCCGTCCCTGTCGCGCCCGACAGCGTTCCCGAAACCAAGACCACACCGACCGCACCCATCCGCACCCACGACCAGACCACTGAACCCGCTACCGTCGCCGCACAATACCGCGCCGCGCTCGAAACCCTTCTCGCCGAACTCCGCGAGCACTTCAGCGAAGACGACATGCCTGATGCACCGGCAGTCTCCGTCATTCCCGGCACGGGCGATCTCAAGATCGTCCAGCGCACCGCACCTGCGCTCGGCTGGGCCCTGCTCCGAGCCATCCCGCTCGACGTCCATAGCAACCCGCACGCCTACGCTGAACTCTTCGACCGCCTGCAGGGCCGCCACGGCATTGCCGAAGCCGCATCCTCCCTAGGCATCGAGGGCGACAATAGCTGGCGCGCCGCCGCCATCACCCGCATCACGCTCGCCCACAACATCGGCTCCGTGAATACGGAAGGTTTCTGGGCCGACAGCGACGTTCGCTGGCTGCTCGGCGTCCACGAAGACAACGGCACCACCTATTTCAACCGCGAGCGCTTCATCACCCTGCTCCCCTGGCTCGAACTCGACCCTGACACCCTGCGTCTTGTCGGCGACCAGCACGACACCAACGAATCGCTCCTTGAACGCGCCGAAGCCGCCGGCTACCGCGTCGCGCAGTTCCTCCACCGCCCCGGCTTCGTCGCCGCTACCCATGGCTTCGTCCCCACCGCAGAACTGCTCCACACCTAGCAAGAACCGGGTGCCCCACGTCTTGCCTTGAGACGTAGGGCATCCCCAAACCACATGCGCCCCATCCTAAATCCCTCGGGCATGGGGCCATCAACTCGCCCGGAGCACCAACCTGCAAATCGCCACCTGGAACGTTAACTCCATCCGCGCCCGTCTTCCCCACGTCACCGAGTGGCTCGCCGCCCGCCGCCCCGACGTCCTCCTCCTCCAGGAACTCAAAGGCACGGACTTCCCCACCGACTACTTCACCACCCTCGGCTACCAGTCCACCGCTGTTACGCAAAAGTCCTACAACGGCGTCGCCGTTCTCTCGCTCCACCCCATCGAGTGCGTCAACACCACCCTAGCCGGCGACGAAGAAGACTCCCACGCCCGCTTCCTCGAAGTCATTATCCAGGATCTCCGCATTGTCGACATCTACCTGCCCAACGGCAATCCCGTCGGCACCCCGGAAACCGGAAAAACCGACAAGTTCCTCTACAAGCTCGCCTGGATGGACCGCCTTCTCGAGCAAATGCTCCGCTGGAAAACCGACCCTACCCCCACCGTCATTGGCGGCGACTTCAATGTCATCCCCGATGACATCGATTGCGAAAAGCCCGCCAACTGGACACGCGACGCCCTCTTCCAGCCCGAATCGCGCGACCGCTATCGCGCCATGCTCCAGATGGGCTACACCGACGCCCTCCGCACCCTGAACCCCGAAACGCCCGAACTCTACACCTTCTGGGACTATTTCCGCCAGAACTTCCAGCGCAACAAGGGCATCCGCATCGACCACTTCCTGCTTAGCCCGACCCTCGCGCCGCGCCTGCAGGCTTGCGAAGTCGACAAGACGCCACGCGCTCAGGAAAAGCCCAGCGACCACACCCCCGTCCTCCTCACCCTCGCCGACTAACCGGCGGCCAAGTAAGCGGCCTCGTCTCGCGAGGGAACAGTTTCAATGTCTCCGCAGAGACGTCAGACAGTCACGCCTGCGGCCAAGCGCTAGCCCTCGCGTCATACTGCGCCACCGCGCCTTTGTAGAACGCGAACCCGGCTAACATCAGGCTCACCACCCACAACCTGTTCAGGAGCCGTCATGCCTCGCCTCTCGTCCTCCCTGTATCGCTGCACCTTCGCTGTGCCCCTCGCGCTCGTACTCTCGGCTTCCGCGCAGGTCGTCCCGGTCGACACCAAACCCGTCGTCGGCTCCTCCAATCCCGCCACGGCCGAGCCGCCCGTCACCCGCCCCACCACTACGCCCTGCACCGTGACCCTGTTTGACAACCAGGCCTTCAATGACTACAGCGCCCACCCCATTGCCTACACGCCGCCCACCGGCTGCGCCAAGGGTCCTTGGGCCGAGGTCGTGCTCACCGTCGACTTCACCGTCACCGCCGGCCGGCAGTACGACCGCACCGCCTCGCTCTACCTTGGCAACGCCAACATCTACTACGGCACCACCGCCGAGCCCCGCGCGGCCCTCAGCCCTTCCTGGCACGTGGAGCGCGACGTCACCGACCTCTCCGCCATCTTCAAAACCGCACAGACCGGCCAGGCCATCGTCTACAACATCTTCAATTCCACCTACAACGGCGGCATCTATGGCACCGCGAAGCTCTTGTTCTACCCCGCGAATTTCAAGAACCCACCCGCCATTGTGCCCGACGCCGTGATCCCCGTCAGCGGGGTGAACAGCCCCTACGAACTCGACACCACCGCCAGCCAGCTCACCACCACCGTCACCGCGCCGCGCAACACCGCCAAGGCCTATCTCGACGTCATCGCCCAATCGCAGTCCTCCGATGAGTTCTGGTATCTCTGCGTCCCGAACGACGTCGCGGGTGAGCTCTATAGCTGCCCCTCCACCGCCTTCCGCGAAACCGAAATTACCATTGACGGCAAGCCCGCCGGCGTTGCGCCCGTCTACCCCTGGATCTACACCGGCGGCATCGATCCCTACCTGTGGGAGCCCATCGTCGGCGTCCAGACGCTCAACTTCAAGCCCTACCGCGTCGATCTCACGCCCTTCGCCGGCGTTCTCAGCGATGGCGCGGCCCATACGGTCGGTGTCAGCGTCTTCAACGCCAGCAGCTACTTCCTCGCCACCGCCAACCTCCTGCTCTACACTGATCCGTTCCGCTCTCACACCGGCGGCGGCCTGCTGGAAAACACCCTGAGCGTCGCGCCCACGCCGCAGGTCGTCGAGAACCTCGTCACCGATAAAGCCGGCAACACTACCGGCACCGTCGCCGTCACCTCCGGCCGCACCTTCACCGTCAAGGGCTACGTCAACACCGCCCTCGGCCGCGTCGAAACCACCGTCGAGCAGAAGGTCGACTTCAACAGCACCCAGACCTTCAACGTCAACACCAGCGGCAGCACCGACATCCAGAACGTTGTGCAAACCAGCACGGTTGGCAGCAAAACCACCAGCCAGCTCGGCTTTTTGAAGGAAACAACGGATAAGCAGATCAGCTTCCCGCTCACCCTCAACTACAGCTACACCACCAACGCCGACAACTCCGCCCAGCAGGTCGTCACCGCCGATCAAAAGGACATCGAGCTTGAAACCAAATCCATCAACGGCTTCCCCATCTTCGGCAGTACGGTGAACGAACAGGTCCACACCACCGACACGTACAACTTCAGTGCCGCCGGTGCCCTTGTCTCCGCCATGCCTACCTCCGCCAACGCCACCTACAAGAGCCAGGACACCCTCGGCAACTGCTACAGCCGCCAGGTCACCTCCGCCGCCCGCGCCGTCACCGCCGTCACCGACGGAACCGGCTGCCCCACCAAACGCTAGCCGCACCCAAAAATCGCTTCAATACCTCGAACGCGCCTGATCAAACCGAATGCACTGCAAACAAGCCACGGACCCGAAAGGGTCCGTGGCTTCGTATCGTTCACGCTCTAAAGTCCAGTAATCCAAACGGTCTCACGTCTCTGCCGCTACTGCACGTTCCCGCTCACCTCATCCTCACCCGGCGAATCCATTTCCGCCTCAAACCCGGCCCGGATTTCCTCCAGAAAGTCCTCCGCGCTCACGCCATCATCCTGCTGCGCGTGTGCCTGGGCGATGTGCTGCGCCAGGTCAGCCAGCAGCAGGCCCCACGCCGCCGGGTCTTCCCACATGCCGAATGACAGCGCCACGTGCTGCTGACCGTTCGCAATCCAGACCCGCAACACCTCCAGCGACCGCGGATCCTTCATCGCGGCACTGGGAATCGAGAGAGCATTTTTCTGCGACATGCGACGTCTGCTTTCTTGTCCACACTTCCACAGCCTGCCCTGTGGAAGTGTTTTGTAAGACGAGGAATTTGCTTCAATAGCAAGGCATATTCTATTCCTCTTCGCGAGCCCTGATTGCCGATATCCTGAACCTGCTGCCACGCTCCCGTGGCCTTATTCCGGAAAGCACCCATGGCCACCTTCCTCCAAATCGTCGAACGCGAGGGCCTCCCCGCCTCCGTCCACACTGAGCAGGTCATTCTCGGCTCCATGCTGTCCGACCCCGTCGCTGTCACCGATGCTACCGCCAAGCTCCTCGCCGACGATTTCTCGCTCGATTCGCACCGCCGCATCTACCAGGCCATGCTTGAGCTCTCGGAACTCGGCCACGCCATCGACTTCATCACCGTCATGGCCGTGCTCGAACGGCAAAAGGCGCTTGAAGCCATCGGCGGCCGCCCCTACATCTACTCGCTCACAGAAAACCTGCCGCGCCACCTCAACGTCGAGCGCTACGTCCAGATCGTCAAGGACAAGTCCATCCTGCGCCAGCTCATGCAGGTCTGCGAACTCGGCCTCAACCGCGCCGCCGACCAGTCGGAAAATTCGCTCGACGTCCTCGGCGCCGTTGAAACCCGGCTCATGGAGATCAGCGAAAACGCCATCAAGCGCGGCTTTTCCGACGTCGGCCAGATCGTCGCGGAATCCTTCGGCTCCATCGACCAGCTTTACGAGCAGGGCCGCGAAATCACCGGCCTCGAAACCCACTACACCGAGTTCGACCGCATGACCAGCGGCCTGCAAAAGGCCGACCTTATGATCATCGCGGCCCGCCCCTCCATGGGCAAAACCGCCTGGGCCATCAACATCGCGCAGAACTGCGCCGTCCGCGATCAAAAGGTTGTCGCCGTCTTCTCACTCGAAATGAGCAAGGAATCCCTCCTTCGCCGCATGCTCGCCTCCGAGGCGCTGGTCAACAGCCGCAAAATCCAGACCGGCTTCCTTCCCCGCGAAGACAAGCAAAAGCTTATCAACGCCCTCGACCGCCTCATGGGCTCAAAAATGTTTATCGACGACACGCCCGGCATCACCCTCACCGAGATGCGCGCCAAGGTCCGCCGCCTCCGCCAGCAGGAAGGCGCGCTCGACCTCATCCTCATCGACTACCTCCAGCTCATGACCATGGCCACCGGCCCCGGCGGCAAAAAAGTCGAAAACCGCAACCAGGAGGTTTCCGCCATCTCCCGCGGCCTCAAGGCACTGGCCAAGGAAATGGGCGTTCCTGTCGTCGCCCTCTCCCAACTCTCCCGTGGCTCCGAGCAGCGCCAGGGCGACAAAAAACCCCTCCTTTCCGACCTCCGCGAGTCCGGCTCCATCGAGCAGGACGCCGACGTCGTCTGCTTCATCCACCGCGAGGAGTATTACGACCGCGAAAACGAAGACATCAAGGGCCAAGCCGAAATCATTATCGCCAAGCAGCGCAACGGCCCCACCGGCACCATCAAAATGGCCTACCTCGCCGACTTCACCCGCTTCGAAAATCTGCAGCAGGGCGGCGGGAGCGAAGACTACTAACCCGCAAACACTAGTCGTCGCTTGGTTCAGTTCTGCGACACGGATTCCACAAAGCGTGTCACAATCCACCGTATGAAGACCTGCCTTGCTTTTCTCGTGCCCTTCGCCTGCCTTGCCGCACACGCACAATCTTCCGTCACCGTACAGGTCCGCATGTGCGCCGCTACCGACCTCTCCCTTGCCACCGACGCCGAAAACGGCAACTTTAATGGCATGAGTCACTCCGGAACGCTCGTCGTCCTGCGTAACCTCAGCCCAACCGCCTGCCGCGTGCCCGCCACGCCGCAGCTCACCTTCGCCGACAAGTCCGGCCCCTTGCAGGCGAAGGCACAAATGCCCGGCTTTCTCCGCCCCGGCATGGGCCACGGCCCGGTCGTTCTTCCCGTCATCGTCCCGGCCGGCGCAGAGGTTACCAGCACCCTGCGCTGGGTTTCCGGCGAGGTCTACGACAAAAACACCTGCTTTACCTCAACTCAACTCTCCGTCACGATCGTCGGCAAGTTACAAACCGTCCCCTTCAGCGCCCACCTCTGCGGCGACGCGGCAAGCGGCGGCGTTACCTACCAGCAAACCCGCTTCGCCACCGACCCGGTCTATACGCCCGACCACATCGTCCGCGCGCCACAGCTTCCCCAACCGGAGTAGCGCCGTCCCAAGCTCCACGACACAAAAAACCAGGGCAGCGCTGCTGCGCTGCCCCGGTTTTCTTCATGCATATGCCGCTCTGCCTGGACCTACTTCGCACCCTTGGTAAAGATCTCTTCCGCCAGGTAATTCTCCACCTTCGCCTGGTCGCGCACCATCTCCAGATACGCACTTTTCAATAACTGCGACCGCGAGTTGCGTAACTGGTCGCGGATACTCTGCTGCACTACCGGGTTCGTCAAGTCCCTCTGCCCCGCGCTCTCCCGCGCAATCAGTTTCAGAATCGCGTAGCCGATCACCTGCTTCGATCCGCCACCGGCATACATCGGCAGAATGTCGGTCGTCTCGCCTGCCTTCAGCTTGCTTACCGCCGCAAACGTCTGCGGATCGCCGCGCAACTGCGACTCAGACGGAAAGCCCATATCTCCACCGTTTGCCGCGGTCTGCGGGTTTTCCGAGTAGTTTGCCGCAAGCGCGCTGAAGTCCGCACCGGTATCGATCTGGTTCTTCAGGCTCTGGATCTTCTTCTTCGCGTCCGCATCCGTCGTGGCTTTGCTCCCCTGCAGGTTGCCGCCCTGCGCGTTCGGGTCGGCTGGCAGCGAGGTCACCACAATCTGCGCCAGGTGATAGCGGTTCTCAATCAGATTGAAGTCGGCTTTATGCGTATTGAAGTAACTTGAAACTTCACCGTCCGTCACATTGATCTTTGAATTAATTTCTTTATTCAGCAACTTATCCAGGGTGATGGACCGGCGTAAGTCGCGGCGAACTTCTTCCAGCGTTTGCCCGCTCGCCTTCAGCCGTTGCTGGAACTGGTCCTCGGTGAACGGCGCCTTCATTTCGTTCAGCTTCCCGTCCACTTCATCGTTGGTCGCCGTCAGCCCCATCTTGGCCGCGCGCTGCTCGATAATTTCCTGGTCGATCAGCCCACGCAGAATCGTCAGCCGATCGCTGTCCGCCTGTTCCGGTGTCTCTGGCGCGGGGTCCTGCTTGTTCTTCTGCTGCGCGTCGTAGTAGTGGTCCAGGTCGGCTTTCGGAATCGCGTGCCCGTTTACACTCGCCACCACATCGGCCCCATGCTGCTTCTTGCAGCCGCTCACCAGCAGCACACCGGCAAACACCGCGCACGCGGCAATGCGGTGCGTCAAGCTCAACTTTCCAGCGTTCAACTTTGACCCCATGGCATCCTGCATCCCGTTCATCCTACCCCTCTGGGTGCCCCATGTCTCGCGTTTCAGGCATGGGCGCGCGGCCTATCGTCCCTGCGGCTCCATTGCCGGCAGCGCCACCGGCGGCGGCGGCGTCACGCCCTCGGCCACCAGCGCCTCGTCAATCGCGCGGTAGATGAACTCGACCGGTGCCGCCCCGTTGATCTGCTCACCATTGATGAAGATTGCCGGCACCCCGTTCACCTGCAGCGCCTCGCCCTCCTTGAGCCCGGCCGTCACCGGCGCCTCATCCTGCTTTTCCACGCAGGCCTTTAGCTTGGGCGCATCCAACTTCGCGGCAGAACCAACATCGATAGCCATCTTGTCCAGCTCGATCTTCGCCGCCGTCAGGCTCTTTTCCTGCCCGCCGATGTCACCCGCCTTCGCATGCACTGCGTCCACGTAGCTCCAGTAGGCCGGCCCATTCTGCGCTGCCAGGCAGTTCGCATTCACCTCGCTGTGGATCGCCCAGGGGTGCTGCGACAGCGGGAAATCCTTGTACGCAAGGCGCACCTTGTCGCCATACCGCTGCAGCAGGGCAGGGAACAGCGCCGCATGTTCCCGCGCGCAGAACGGGCATTCCAGGTCGTCGAACACCACGATCTTTACCGGCGCACCCTCGCCACCACCACGCGCCGGCCGACCCGCATCCGTCACCAGCTGCTTCGGGTCCCTCGTCAGGTCGAACGTCGTCAGCTGCGCCAGCGTCTTGTTGTCCTTTGAAATCAGGAACTGCACCGGCCGCCCCGGTTTGCCCGCCTCGCCGATCGACGCCGTCACCTCGTCAAAATTCGGCATCGTCGTGCTCGGTCGCCGGTCCGTCACCCGCACATCGTAGGTAAACGGCAACTGCGCCCGCGACCGAATCAAAATCTCGATGCGCCGCTGCAATTCCGGCGAAAGTCCGTTGCCCTTCAGCACCGAGGCAGGCACCTGCGCATGGCAGCCGGAAGACAACATCGATCCGGCAGCAAGCAGCGCCGAAACCACAAGACGAGACGAAAAAGAGGACACGTTCACAATACTTGGATGATCGCACGGCGAAAACGATAGCGGTGTAGGCCGCTTCAACTCGTGTGATCCACCACGATCTTCCATCCCGCATCCGTCTTTTCAAACACCAGCGAAAACAACCCGCTCGCATTGCCGCCAAACTTCTTGCCGCGCTCCAGGCTGTACTTGCCCGTCATCACGGCAAACTTCCCATCCAGCAGCCGCGGTTCCAGGTCGCTGAAGCTCAGCTGCCCCATCGTGTCCTTGTTCGGGTAACTCGCGCGGTAGTGCGCCGCCATCTCGTCCCACCCGTGCTGCACCGCACCGCTCACAAAGGTGGTGTCCGCGGCGTGCTTGTACCCCTCCAAAAACCCGTTCAGGTTCCCGGCATTCCAGTCCCGCTCCTGCGCAGTCAGCACCTTCACCAGTTCCAGCGCGTCATGCGACATCAGCGTCAATGCCGCACCATTCTGCGCCCGTGCCGCCGGCACGCCCACGCCCAGCAGACAACACCCAACTACCATCCCACGCACCCAACGCAGCATCGTTAAACACTCCTCTCAGCGCACGCAACAAGCAAAACCTGCGGGTAAACCGCACACCGGTAGCTAAAATCATGCCATGCCCACCTTCGCGCATGGCAGCCCGCCACCACAGTTCGTTGCGCAAAGTGAACAGGCCATGGCGCAGGGCACCCAACCGCCGGCAAAGCAGCCAGCAACCAGCGACCAGCAGCCAGAAACCGGCACGCGCCAGCATTACGCTACCTGCTCGCTCGACTGCCCCGACTCCTGCCGCGTCATCGCCACCGAAGACCTCCGCACCGGCAAGCTCGTCCGCATCGCCGGCGACCCCGCCCACCCCGTCACCCGCGGCTTCCTTTGCGGCAAAGTCGCCCGCTTCCTCGACCGCGTCTACGCTCCCGACCGCCTGCTCCACCCTATGCGCCGCCGCCCCGGCGTCCTCAAGGGCAAGCTTCAGCCCGGGCGCGAACACGAATCCTTCGAGCGCATCTCCTGGGACGTCGCCCTCGCGACCATCGCCACCAGGCTCCAGCAAATCTCGCAGGAACACGGCCCCGAATCCATCCTCCCCTACAGCTACGCCGGCACCATCGGCCAGCTAGGCTACGGCTCCATGGACCGCCGCTTCTTCCACCGCCTCGGCGCCTCGCAGCTCGACCGCACCATCTGCGCCTCCGCCGGCGCCGCCGCGCTCACCGACGTCTACGGCACCCGCCTCGGCATGGAGCCGCAAGCCTTTGCGAAGTCGAAACTCATCCTCGCCTGGGGCGCCAACATCCACGGCAACAACATCCACCTGTGGCCATTCATCGAGCAGGCCCGCCGCAACGGTGCCCGCCTGATCGTCATCGACCCCTACGAAACCCGCACCGCCAGGCTCGCCGACCAGCACCTCCGCCCCCGACCCGGCACCGACGTCCTGCTCGCCATGGGCCTCATGCACGTCATCCTGCGCGATAACCTGCAGCACGACAGCTACATCGAGCAAAACACCCACGGCTACGAAGACCTAAAAGCCCGCGTCCTGACCGACACCTACACGCCGGCAAATGTAGCCCGCATCACCGGCATTCCCGCGTCCCAAATCGAAGCCCTCGCCCGCGCCTACGCCACCACCACCCCGGCGGCCATCCGCGTCAACTACGGCGTCCAGCGCTCCGAATCCGGCGGCACCGCGGTCCGCGCCATCGGCATGCTCCCGCTCCTCACCGGCGCCTGGCTCCACCCCGGCGGCGGCCTCCTGCTCTCCACCTCTGCGGCCTTTCCCTTCAACACCGCAAAGCTCCAGATGCCCGAGCTCATGCAAGCCTCGCCCCTGCGCCGCGAAGCCCGCACGGTCAACATGAGCCAGCTCGGCCACGCTCTCACCCAGCAAAACAACCCGCCGGTCCACGCCCTCTACGTCTACAACAGCAACCCTGCCGCCGTCGCCCCCAACCAGACCGCAGTCCTCTGTGGCATGGCGCGCCCAGACCTCTTCACCGTCGTCCATGACCTCACCTTTACCGACACCGCCGACTACGCCGACATTCTCCTCCCCGCGCCCACCTTCCTCGAGCAAACTGACCTCCAGGGCGCCTACGGCCACTACAGCATCGGCCTCTCCCCCGCCGCCATCGCGCCCATCGGCGAAGCCCGCGCCAACGTCCCCGTCTTCGCGGAACTCGCCCGCCGCATGGGCTTCCCCGAACCCTGCTTCCACGACACCGAAGCCGACCTCATCGACCAGGCCCTCTCCACGCAGCACCCCTGGCTGCAAGGCATCACCCAGCAAACCCTGCGCGAGAGCCTCACCGACCCCGACGCCACCGAACACGGCTACGCCCCCTTGAACGTCCCACGCACCGCAACCGGCGACTACCTCCCCTTCTCCACCCCCGACTGGTTCCGCACCCCCACCGGCCGCGGCGAATTCACCTCTGAAACCCGCAGACGGCAAGGCCTCGACCCGCTTCCCGCCTACATCCCCGGCGAAGAAGGCACGGAGGCCACCACCGCCGACCTCCCGCTCCAACTGCTCCCCCGTAAGGCCGACCACTGGATGAACTCCACCTTCGCCAACCTGCCCGCCCACCAGCACATGCAGCGCGCCCACACCGGCTTCCTCGAACTCCACGCCGACGACGCCGCCCCGCGCAACATCGCTGACAACGACGAAGTAGAAGTGACCAGCGCCCGCGGCAGCCTCACCCTCATCGCCCGCATCTCCACCGCCACCGCGCCCGGCGTCGTCGCCGCCACCCTCGGCTGGAACAAGCTCGCCACCGACGGCAACGGCATCAACACCCTCACCAGCGAGCGCCTCACCGACATCGCCGGCGGCGCCACCTTCTACAGCACCCTCGTCCAGGTCACCCGCCGATAAGCCGAGCCCACGCCGAATCCCGCCGCCCCAGCAAGCCATTCCCGCAAATCTGCATCCAACCAAGTGTGCGACGCCGAGACCACCCCGGCGCGCGAAAAGTTCTGAAAGGGAATTACCACCATGGCAGACCAGAAAGAAAAAGCACCCAAGAGCAAGATGTACAAGAATCGCGTAGCCCTCTCCGACGACACCAAGCAGAAGGTTGTCGACCTTATGGAAGTGCCGCTCGCCGCATCGCTCGACATGTACTCGCAGGCCAAGTTCGCCCACTGGAACGTCAAGGGCATGAACTTCTACCAACTGCACCTCGTCTTCGACGCCACCGCTAAGGTCATCTTCAAGCAGATTGATCCCATTGCGGAGCGCATCACCCAGATCGGCGGCGTTGCCAACGGCCTCGTGCGCCAGTCGGCCAAGTACTCGCAGATCCCGGCCTACAATACCGAGGCGATTGACGGACCCTCGCACCTCAAGTCCCTCGCCGATTCGCTTGGCGCCTACTGCAAGATCCTTCGTGAGACGGGCGATGCCGTCGAAGAAGCCGGCGACGGCCCGTCCTCTGATTTCTTCAACCAGCTCATCGTCGACGCCGAAGAAGAGCTCTACTTCCTCGAGTCACACCTCGAGGCCGGCGACGTCCAGTAAACGCAGTGAAACGTATTAAGAGCGGCTAGGCGGTGGAGTTAAACTCCACCGCTTTCTGCTGCTCGGCCTCTCGGCTCCTGAGCTTTCGCTACTCCAAATGGCAGCCCATTGTTGAAGCTGCTCCTGCTTCCGTTAAGCTGACCTGCTAACCTGCGGCCCCTCCGTTATCCTGAAGCTCATGGCTTTTCCCAAGTGGTACGCAGACTGGATGATCCGCTGGGAAACCGCGCTCACCACCCGAGACACCAACCGCATCGTCCGCCCCCTCGAATGGGGCTTTGACTGGCTCGCCGGCTTTAGCGACCTCGCGAAACAGTGGGCCACCATTGAGAGCCCGGACACCCGCGAAGCCCTCGCCGCCATGACCGCAGTCAACGACGAGATCGTCGCCAACGGCGAACGCTTCTACGGCTACCAGACCCCCACCGACTTCCGCCTCGAAGACCGCCACCCCGCCCTCTTTCCCACCAACGTCCGCCCGGAAACCCTCGCGCAGGCCGCCCAACTCGAAGCCGACGCGCAGTCCGGCAAGCTTGCAAAAGCTCAGTACCTCCGCTTCACCAGCCCCACCCGCACCCGCTACCCCGAAAACGACCAGGTCAACGCCCGCTGGTACCCCGAACCTGCCCACAAAGACCCCGCGCGCAAAAAACAGGCCATCATCGTCCTCCCTCAGTGGAATGCCGACGCCTTTTCCCACAACGCTCTCTGCAGCATCTTCAACAAGTTCGGCATCGCCGGCCTTCGCCTCAGCAAGCCCTATCACGACATCCGCCGCCCCGCTGAACTCGAGCGTAGCGACTACGCCGTCAGCAGCAACGTCGGTCGCACCCTGGCCGCAGCCCAGCAAGCGGTCGTCGACATCCGCAGCTGCATCGACTGGCTCCAGACCCAGGGTTACGAGCAGTTCGGCGTCCTCGGCACCTCGCTCGGCTCCTGCTACAGCTTCCTCGCCGCCGCCTTCGACCCCCGCCTCCAGGTCTGCGCCTTCAACCACGCCTCCACCCAGTTCGGCGACGTCGTCTGGACCGGCCAGTCCACCCGCCACGTTCGCGCCGCCTTTGAAGCCAACGGCCTGACCCAGCAGGACGTCCGCGCCATCTTTCAGGGCATCAGCCCCATCACCGTCATGGACCGCTACGCCGCGGAGACTACCCGCCAGTCCCTCGTCATCCACGCCATCTGGGACCTCACCTTCATCCGCGAGTTCTCCCTCGATGTGCTGAAAAACTTCCGCGACCGCCGCGTCGACTTCACCTCCCGCGTCCTGCCCTGCGGCCACTACACCACCGGCGAAACCCCCTACAAATACATCGACGGCTGGTACATGGGCTCCTTCGTCCACAAAGCCTACAAGCGCCTTCGTACCCAACCGTGATCCAAGTCGAGGGCAACCAGGTAAAATCCCCGCCATCTCTGCCGAGCATCTTCTCAACGGAGAACCACCACAGGCTGCAGCTCGCCTCCTTTCCGCCGCGTAGCAAATCGCCACGCTGCACCCGCCGCGGGATGAAATAATCAGGGCATGTCCAACGCCTTCGACAGCTCCCTCCTCGCCAGCGACCCCGAGATCGCCTCCCAGATCGAGCACGAAGTCGTTCGCCAGCACGACGGCCTCGAGATGATCGCGTCCGAAAACTTCGTCTCCCGCGCCGTCCTTGAAGCGGCAGGCTCCGTCTTCACCAACAAGTACGCGGAGGGCTACCCCGGCAAGCGCTATTACGGCGGCTGCGAGTTCGCCGACGTCGTCGAAAATCTCGCCCGCGACCGCGCCAAGCAGCTCTTCGGCGCCGACCACGCCAACGTCCAGCCCCACTCCGGCTCGCAGGCAAACGCCGCCGCCTACATGGCGCTCATCCAGCCCGGCGACACCCTCCTCGGCCTTGACCTCGCCCACGGCGGCCATCTCACCCACGGCCACAAGCTCAACTTCTCCGGCAAGCTCTACCGCATCGTCCCCTACCAGGTTCGCCGCGACACCGAAGTCATCGACTACGACGAACTCGAAGCCCTCGCCCTCCGCGAGCAGCCCAAAATCATCGTCGGCGGCGGCTCGGCCTACCCCCGCCACTGGGACTTCGCCCGCATGCGCCAGATCGCGGACAAGGTCGGTGCCTTCCTCATGGTCGACATGGCCCACTTCGCCGGCCTCGTCGCCGGTGGCGCGCACCCCTCGCCCGTGCCCCACGCGCACATGGTCACTACCACCACCCACAAAACCCTGCGCGGCCCCCGCTCCGGCTTAATTCTCTGCAATCAGGAATTTGCCGCCAACGTTGACCGCTCCGTTTTTCCCGGCCAGCAGGGCGGACCGCTCATGCACGTCGTTGCCGCCAAGGCCGTGGCCTTCCGTGAAGCCCTGCAGCCCGAGTTCAAATCCTACGCCGCCCAGATCGTCGCGAACGCGAAAGCCCTGGCCGCCGGCCTGCAGAACCACGGCTTCCGCATCATCTCCGGCGGCACCGACACCCATGTCCTGCTCGCCGACGTCTTTGCCAAGGGCATGCTCGGGTCCGAAGCCGAAGCCGCCCTCGGCAAGGCCGGCATCACCGTCAACAAAAACGCCATCCCCTACGACACCAATCCACCGCTCAAGCCCTCCGGCATCCGCTTCGGCACCCCCGCCCTCACCACCCGCGGCATGCGCGAAACCGAAATGACCCAGATCGCCGCATGGATCGCCGAAGCCCTCGACCACCGTTCCGACGACGCCCGCCTGGCCGATATCCACCACCGCGTCACCGAACTCGCCGACACCTTCCCCCTCTACAACTGGCTCCGCAACCGCATCCCCGCCGAACGGATGTCCGAGCCGGTGATGGCATAGGACGAGAGCCGCCCGGCAGCCTTCCGCGCGGGCGGCTTGGCTGCCGACTCACTGACTCAGCGCATGACCTGGCCGGCCGGCAAGCGGTAAACGTTCTGTTGGATGGCCTCGTTCAACAGGCGCTCTTCCTCAGCCTTCTCTTTCGGGAAAGCCTGCTCGACCGCAGGATCGATCATCGGTGAATGGGTGCCGGGGTCTGCAGCGTAGAAGGCAATGCCTCGTTCCACCATGTGGCGACGTGCGCTCAGCCTGTGATACCCCAGCGCGTCTGTCGCCAGGCAGAACAGCACCGCCGCAATGGCCATACTCCCATACCATTTCGAGCGCAATGTCATACTCCATCTGTTATGCCAGTGCCAGCCCGCAAAAGTCAGGCAGAACACGAGCATCAGGTTGGAGTACATGCTGTACCGCGACGCAATGAAGAAAGCGTTCCGCCCCCGCACCGAGGCAGTCAGCAGGGCTGTTCCTAGAATCCAAACGACCGACAGGCAGATCGCGGGTTGAAGCTTCACAAAGCGAGTTCGGGTCGCCAGTGCAACCAAGCCAAGCAGGACCGCTCCCAAGGGCGCCGCAAGCCATCGATGAGGCAGAGCGCTTCCCAGAAAAGCGCAAAAGAAAAGCACAACCCGGTGCAATGAAAGGGCCTCCGCGTGACGCGGCACGGCTGCGTAGTGATACGCGTAGGCAAGCACCGGAGGGCAGAAAGCACAGCACCAGATCGTGGCTTTCCTGTACGCGCGATCTGGAAGCAGGCCTAACAAGCCTACGGGCAGAAGTAGAAAACCGTTGGCTGAAGAGCTTGCCGCAAGCAGGGCGGCTACGCAGCTCAAAGAGAAGTTCGCGCGCGATACTTTCCTGTTCGGCGCAAACAGCAGGTAAAGGGAAAGCAGCACCCAGAAAATTACGGGAAAATACACGAGCGAAGCCATCGTCCAATCGACTCCCTCCCAATAGTTCAGGGAGAAAAAGATCAGGCTGATCGGGAGAAAGCGCAGGAGTTTGGACTCCGTAGTTTCACTCGGCACCTGTGTCATCTTCCAAAGAACAAAACCGATCAGCAACACAAAACATTCGCCGACAAGGTTTAACTCCACAAAGTTAATTCTGTGCCCGGCAAGCAGTTGAAGTGAGAACAGCACATGTTGAAAGATCAGTTTGTATTCGTTATGCTGCGCCTCCACAATGTAGACGAGCCGTTCCCGTAGCCCATGCAATTGCTCGTAGTGAAGCGCGAACCCAAGGACGGCCGGGTAGTCGTCCTGATAGGGAAAAGGAAACTGCTGTCGAACGACGATGCACAGTTGAAGCAACGCAGGCGCAATCACTGCCAGGTACAGCGCAATTCTGTTCCATCGAAGACGGGTGGATTGCCCCTGAACGGGCGCAGAAGCAGGATTTCCTCGGGAAGGTGGAAGCGGCATCGCACAATCTTCGCACGTTTGCAGAGAGCGATGAGCCGCTTCTTCAGCGCCCCGCTCCACCGGTGACCTGCGGTAAATCCGTCCTGTGGCCACCACGATGCGGTTGAATTGCGTCGTAGTCATGACGCCTCCGCGCACACATGAGGTTCCACATGCAGCACTTCGACGCCATCATCATCGGTTCCGGACAGGCCGGCAATCCTCTCGCCCGCGCGCTCAGCGCCCACGGCTTCGCCGTCGCCGTCATCGAGCGTCGCTTTCCTGGCGGCACCTGCGTCAACGACGGCTGCACCCCCTCAAAAACCATCGACGCCAGCGCCCGCAACGCCTACCTCGCCCGCCGCGGCAAAGACTTCGGCGTCCTCACCGGCCCCATCTCCATCGACATGAAGACCGTCTGGCAGCGGAAGCAAAACATCGTCCTCGAGTCCCGCGCCAACAACACCAAGGGCGTCGAGAAGGTCGCCACCCTCATCCTCGGGGAAGCCAGCTTCGCCGCCCAGCAGCCCGGCAACGGCACCTACTCCATCGACGTCCTCATGCAGAACGGCTCCGCCACCCAAACTCTCACCGCCGACCGCGTCTTCCTCAACACGGGCGAGCGCCCCAACCCGCCCGACCTGCCCGGCATCGACGAAACCCCCTTCCTCGACAGCACCCGCATCATGGAACTGCAAACCGTCCCCGAGCACCTTCTCGTCCTCGGTGCCGGCTACATCGCCATGGAATTCGCGCAGATGTTCCTCCGCTTCGGCAGCAAGGTCACCGTGCTCGAACGCGACGAGCGCATCGCCGCCAACGAAGACGAAGACATCGCCAACTGCCTCCGCCAGATCCTCACCGAAGATGGCCTCCAAATCCTGACCTGCACCTCCGCCGACAGCGTCAGCGGCGACGAACACTCCATCACCCTTAACGTCACCACCGACGACGGCCCGCTCACCCTCCACGGCTCGCACCTCCTCGTCGCCACCGGCCGCACCCCCAACGTCGAGTCCCTCCACCTCGACCGCGTCGGCATCCAGCAAAACGAAAAAGGCTACATCCAGGTCAACGATCGCCTCGAAACCACGGCCAAAAACATCTGGGCGCTCGGCGACGTCAAGGGCGGCCCCGCCTTCACCCACATCTCCTACGACGACTTCCGCATCGTGCGCGCCAACCTCCTCGAACACGGCAGCCGCAGCACGGAGGACCGCATCGTTCCCTACGTCATGTTCACCGATCCTGAACTCGGCAGCTTCGGCCTCAACGAAACTAAGGCAAAGCAGCAGGGAATCCAGTACCGCCTCGCCACCATGCCCATGTCCTCCATGGCCCGCGCCGACGAGATGGACGAGTCCCGCGGCATGATCAAAGCCCTCGTCGACCCCGAAACCGGCCAGATCCTTGGCGCCACCGTCCTCGGCGTTGACGGTGGCGAACTCGCCGCCCAACTCCAGATCGCCTGCATCGGCAAACTCCCGTACACCGCACTACGTGATGCCATCTTCTCCCACCCCACCAAGGCCGAAGCCCTCAATAACCTCTTCACCAACTTCTCCGACGGCAAACCATAACTGCAACAGGAGGACCCCGCCATGCCCAGCCAACCCACCGGCCTTACCCGTAGGCATCTCCTTCAGGGTTCGGCCGCCCTCGCTTCCAGCCTCACCACCGCTTTCGCCCAGCCCGCCAGCGCTCAGCATTCCTCGCTGCAACTCCCCGCGCTCTCGCAGCCGGACCTGGTCGCTGCCTGGACGGGCGACGCCACGCCTACGCGCCAGCCACTCACCCGCCAGGGCAACGCCTGGACCGCCGCAAACCTCCGCCTCACCCTGCACGACGCCCCAACCACGCTCGTCCTTGAAGCTCCAACCCAGCCCATCCACCGCCTCCACCTCCGCTGGAACCACGCACTCCCGCCAGACACCCTCGCCCTCGGCGACGCGTGGGAGCGCAGCTACGGCGATCTCGCCTGGCAACACCTGCAGCCCGAGCGCGTCCTCCCCTGGTACGCCATGCTGTACAGTCACGGCCTCACCCTCGGCCTCGGCGTCAAAACCGGCGCGGCCTCCCTCGCCTTCTGGCAGGCCGATCCCGCCGGCATCTCCCTCTGGCTCGACCTCCGCAACGGCGGCAACGGTGTCCTGCTGGGTGATCGTGCCCTCACTGCGGCCACCCTCGTCACAGTTGCCGGCTCCTCCGGCGAATCCGCCTTCGCCGTCACCCGCCGCCTGTGCCAAGCCATGGCCGCCGGCACTCCGCGCCCCACGCACCGCGGCTCCATGCCGGTCGACACAATCTACGGCAGCAACGATTGGTACTACGCCTATGGCCAAAACACCCCCGTAGGCATCCTCCGCGACGCCGACCTCATGGCCGCCCTCGCTCCCGCCAACGCTCCCCGGCCGTTCACCGTCATCGACGACGGCTACCAGGACCCCGCCCGCTTCCCCAGCATGCCCCGCCTGGCGGAAGACATCCGCCGCCGCGGCGTCCGTCCCGGCATCTGGATTCGCCCCCTGCGTGCCCCCGCCGACGCCTCCGCCAACCTGCTTCTTCCCGCCGCCCGCTACGCCGGCCCCGCCGCCGACGCCCCGCCCGCTTTCGACCCGACCGTCCCGGAAGCCCTGGCCCGCATCACCTCCGTCGCCGCGGAGACCGCCGCCTGGGGCTACGACCTCATCAAGCACGACTTCACCACCTTCGAGCTCTTCGGCCAGTGGGGCAGCCAGATGGGCGCATCGCCAACCCGTGGTAACTGGCACCTGCACGACCGCACCCGAACCAACGCACAGGTGCTGACCGACCTCTACCGCGCCCTGCGTACCTCCTGCGGCGACGACCGCGTCATCCTCGGCTGCAACACCATCGGCCACCTCTCCGCCGGCATCTTCGACGCATCGCGCACCGGTGACGACACCAGCGGCCGTGACTGGGAGCGCACCCGCCGCCTCGGCGTCAACACCCTCGCCTTCCGTCTGCCCCAGCACGGCGTCCTGCACGCCATCGACGCCGATTGCGTCGCCCTCACGCCCGACGTTCCCTGGTCCATGAGCCGTCAATGGCTCGACGTTGTGGCTCGCAGCGGCACCGTCCTGCTCGTCTCGCCAGACCCGCGCTCCATCGGTCCCGACCAGAAACAGGCCCTGCGCGACGCCTTCGCCACCTGCGTCCACAAGCCCTCCGCCGAACCCCTGGACTGGCAGCAATCCCGCACGCCTGCCACCTGGACCGGTGCCACCTACCACTGGATCCTGCCCGAGGGAGAAAGCCCATTTCCCATTGGCATCCAGCGCGGCCCGGACTAAAAAGGTAAGTCAAAACAGGCCGATTTTACTCTTGTTTGCTAACTTGTCCATTCCACTTATGACCGATATCGGCTAAGTCAAAACAGCGCTATTCTATAAATGTTGTAAGGGCAAAGGAGACATCGCCCACGCAGCACGCATGCCCCGCCTCACCCGCACCAAATCCCTCTTCACATGCCTGATCGTTCTCTGCGGCTTCAAGCTGCTCACGGTCGCGTTGCCCCTCATGAACAAGCCGAGCTCCGCCGCGTTCTACCTTGGCGTGCTGCTCCTGTTCACCGCACTGGCTGGTACCTTCACCGCAGTCCAGCTCCTCTGGAGAAGGAGCTAATCCCATGGCCATCTTTGACGAAATGATCAGCAACAACCCCGGGAGCAACGACGACAGCACGAAACGCCTGAAAGCGGCATTCAAGCTCGCCGCAGCCGCAGTTGTCCTCGTGATCGGCACCAGCGTCTTCTTCAACTACATCCTCTCCGTCACCCGCGTCGGCGCCGGCCACGTCGGTGTCGAGGTCGTGCTCAGCGGCTCACAGCGCGGCGCATCCGAGATCCCCATCCGCACCGGCTGGGTCTTCTACTCGCCCCTCCGCTCAGAAATCATCGAGTTCCCCACCTATGTCCAAACCGTAAAGTGGACCCACGACTTATCCGAAGGAAACGCCAGTAATGAAGAAATGAGTTACAACACAAAAGAGGGCATGGAAATCTACTCCGACGTCAGCCTCAGTTACTCCATCGACGCCTCCCGAGTCCCCGACTTCTATGTCAAATACCGCGTTACCGACCTAAGTCAGTTCACCCACGGCATCCTCCGCGACGTCGTCCGTAACTCCCTCAACCAGGTCGCCGCCACTTACACCGTCGAGCAGATCTACGGCGAAGACAAGTCGGAGTTCCTCGCCCGCGCGCAGCACCTCATCCAGCAGCAGCTTGACCCAGTCGGCGTCCAGCTCCAGCAGTTTGGCTTCATCGGCGCACCCCGCGTACCGCAAGTCATCGCAGAGGCCATCACCGCCAAGGCCCAGGCCATCCAGAACGCCGAACGCGCCCGCAACGAGCTGGAGCAAACCCAGGCCGAAGCCGCGAAAACCATCGCCCAGGCCGAGGGAGAAGCCAAGAGCTCCGTCACCCGCGCCCAGGGCGAGGCCGAGGCGAACCGCATCCGCCAGACCAGCATCACACCCCAGTTGCTCGAACTGCGCCGGCTTGAAAACCAGCGCGCCCTCGTCGACCGCTGGAACGGCCAACTCCCGACGGTCGAAACCGCCGGCAACAGCGGCCTCATGCTCCAATTGCCCGCCGCCCATTAACCCCCGTGCGACACGGTACATCCCTGTACCGTGTCGCTCTCCGGCGACAGCCCATTTCCCCCGCAGTACGGCGGCAGCCCAAGTGTCAGCCATCCAACAAATCAACCTGCAGTCATCCCACGCTCGCCATGCCGGCGCACGTGCGGCAGCGTTCCATACGGAGGCTGCATGCACGCAAACACCCAGGACCTCGAACTGTGGGGCGGCACCGAAAGCACCATCAACCGCGTCGGCGACCACTACTTCGACCAGAACCTCTGGTCCGGCCACCGCGAGCGTGCCGACACCGACTTCGCCCGCATCGCCGCCCTCGGCATCCGCACCCTCCGCCTCCCGCTGCTCTGGGAGCAGGGTAACGAAGACGGCATCGGCACCCCCGACTGGCCCAGCTTCGACCGCACCCTCGCCGCCATGCAGCGCAACTTCCTGCAGCCCATCGTCGGCCTCGTGCACCACGGCAGCGGCCCCCGCACCACCGACCTGCTCGACCCCGCCTTCCCGCAAAAACTCGCGGCCTACGCCCTCCAGGTCGCCCAGCGCTACCCTTGGGTCACGGACTACACGCCCGTCAACGAGCCCCACACCACGGCTCGCTTTTCCTGCCTCTACGGCCTCTGGTATCCGCACCATCACAGCGTGCCCAGCTACCTGTGCGCCCTCCTGCATGAGGTCAAGGCCACCGTGCTCGCCATGCAGGCCATCCGTACCGTGCAGCCCGAGGCCCGCCTCCTCTACACCGAAGACGGCGGCAGCATCTTCTCCACACCTGAGCGCGAAAGCTTCCGCGAACTCCGCGACGCCCGCCGCTGGCTCGGCACCGACCTGCTCTGCGGCCTCGTCGACGAGCATCACCCCCTCTTCGGCGACCTTCTGCAGAACGGCATTGCCCGCGAAGACATCCTCTGGTTCGCCGCGAACCCCTGCCCGCCCGCCATCCTCGGCCTCAACTACTACCTCACCAGCGATCGCTTCCTCGACCACCGCGTCGACCTCTACCCCCACCACTTCCGCGGCGGCGAAACCGGCACGGACCCCCTCGTCGACATTGAGGCCCTCCGCGTCCGCATTGAGCCGCTTCCCGGCGTCGCACCCATCCTCACCGAGGCCTGGAACCGCTACGGTCTGCCCGTCGCCATCACCGAGGTCCACCTCTGCGGCTCGCCCGAAGACCAGATCCGCTGGCTGCACGAAATCTGGACCGCCGCGCAAACCGCCCGCTCCGCCGGTGTCGATGTTCGCGCCGTCACCCTCTGGGCGTTGCTCGGCTCTTGGAACTGGTCGACTCTCTGCACCCGCGACGCGGACGCCTACGAACCCGGTGTCTTCGACGCGCGCAATGGCATCCTCCACGCCACGCCCTACACCGCCTATGTCCAGCAACTCGCCATGGGCAGGCCCACCCCGCAGCAGCAACCCGGCTGGTGGACCCGCGCCGATCGCATCACCTTCGCCGAACCCGCCGTCGACGCGCTTGCCGCCGACTAACCAAACATTTTCGGCACCTCTCACCGCACTCGCGCCATCCTAGGTCCCATGGGTTACGTTCTCGTCCTTCTGCTCGGCATGCTCACCGGCCTCCGCACGCTCACCCCCATCGCCGTGGTGTGCTGGTTTTCCTACGTCAAAGGCGTCTACGCCCCGCCGTTTGAACTCACCGGTTGGCGTCACTTCGCGGCCAATCCCATCTCCGTCGGCATCTTCAGCCTCATGGCCCTGGGCGAGTACATCGGCGACAAGCTGCCCAACACGCCATCGCGCACCTCGCCCATCGGCGTCGCCGGCCGGGTCCTGTTTGGCGTCTTCGTCGGTGTGCTCATCGCGCCCCGCGTCGGCGGCCACCACTACCTCAAGGGCCTCACCGGCGGCATCGGCGCCCTGCTCGGCACCTACGGCGGCTGGTGGGTCCGCACCAAACTCGCCAAGCTCGTCGGCAAAGACTGGCCCATCGCCAACCTCGAAGACTGGTTCACCATCGCCGCCAGCATCCTCATCCTCAACGTCATCACCCACTCCGACTTCTTCCGCTAGTGGCCTCGCCGCATAGCAGGGCAGAGAACCCATGACTTCTCGTATCTGTATGCCGCTCTTCCTCACCCTTGCCTTCTGCCTTGCTTTACCAGCGCAAGACCACACCGCGACTGCACCGCGCGTCGGCGACACTGCCGCACCCTCGGCGGTACCCGGCGCGCCCTACACCCTCAATGTCATCGTCACAGACGCCAAGGGCCAGCCCGTCCCCAACCTGCCCGCCTCCGTTTTCACCCTGCAGGCCAACGGCACCCCGCAGCACCTCAGCAACGTCCGCCCCATCGCGGACTCGGGCAAGGTCCTCCTCGTCATTGACGCCGTGAACGCCACGTACACCAACGTCGCGTTCGAGCGAGAGCAGATTGGCAAGTACCTCAAGGCAAACGACGGCGTACTCCGCCAGCCCACCTCCATCGTCCTCGTCACCGATACCACCGTCGAACAAACGCCCCACTTCACCACCGACGGTAATGCTCTCAACGACGCGCTCGAACACGAAACCATCGCCCTGCGCACCCTCCGCCGCAGCTCCGGTTTTTACGGCGCGCAGGAGCGGCTCGACGTCTCCCTCAAAGCCTTTGCCCGCATTCTAAGCTCGCTCGCCGCCGTCCCCGGCCACAAATCCGTTCTCTGGATCTCCCCCGGCTGGCCGCTGCTCTCCGGCCCCGGCATCCAGCTTAGCGGCCGCGACGAACAGCAGATTTACCAAGAGATTGTCAGATTCTCCAACCTCATCCACGCCGCCAACATCACCCTCTACAGCCTCAATCCGCTCGGCACCCAAGAGGACCTGACCCGCACCTTCTACTACCGCCAGTTCGTCAAGGGCGTCCGCGAACCCGGTCAGGCGCAGATCGGCAACCTGGGCCTCCAGGTCCTCGCGGAGCAAAGCGGCGGCCTTGCTCTTAATGGCAGCAACAGCCTCACCCAACTCCTCGAGCAGAGCACCGCCGACACCGCCGGCACCTACACCATGAGCTTCACCCCGCCACCCGCCGAGCCCGGCACCGACTACCAGCCCCTGGACATCCATGTCACCGACTCCAACCTGAAAGCCCGCACCACCCACGGCCTTTACCTCACGCGGAGATGAGTATCGATCCTGAAACCAAAAATGCGCCGCCCGGGAGGCAATCCTCCCAAAGCGGCGCATCTTCCAATCACGAGCAGGCGGGCCTGTAAGCCGGATTCTGTCGAGAACGATCATTCCTCTAGGCCCAGCATCGCTGCTGGGCTCAAGCGACCTACCCGCGAGTCTGGCGCACCGGGCCGATGCGCAGCACATGTCCCGCAAGGGGCATGATTTTCCCGCCTATTTGGTCTTGCTCCGTGTGGGGTTTACCTTGCCGCCAACATTGCTGCCGGCGCGGTGCGCTCTTACCGCACCTTTTCACCCTTACCGTTCTCCCGAAGGAAAACGGCGGTATCGTCTCTGTGGCACTGGCCGTCGATGGGTCTTGAAACCCACCTCCCGGGCGTTACCCGGCACACTGCCCCGTGGAGTCCGGACTTTCCTCCCCCAAATGCGTCAAACGCATCCAGCGGCGATCGTTCAGCCCGCCTGCTCCCCCAGTATACCCACCTCTGCTGCCGAACCATCGATGTGGTGCTTGTTGAAGCGCGAACCATTCCGTGTCTTCAGCCTTCACCATCACAGTGGCACCGATCCCCATTCGGTCAACCACGACCTGCTCGCTGTGCACAGCTCGCTGAGTCCAGACTAGAGCTTCACAATCTCATACCTTAGATAGGACGTAGGCCCGCTAGAGCATGGTGTCGGGCGCTGCAATTGGACTTTCCAGCCTGCCGGAGCAGGCAAGCCGCACACGTCCACCGTCGTCTTCGACGGTAGCCCGTTCAGGTTCATGATCGTCCCCGACAGGTACGTAGTTCCCAGGCTGGAAAAGCATGCTGTTTGGCCGACGCCCACCAACGCCCATCCTGCGGGGACGGTGAACGGGCCGCAAACATTCAGCCGAAAGCTGACCGGCAGCCCAGCCGTGCTTTGTATCGTGCGCATCACGGCAGAACGTCCCGGGCCAAGAGAGCAAGTCCCTGAGATCGCAGTGGTTACAAACCCTGCTGGAACGACGCCGGCGCATACCGTGCTGGCTTGTGACGGCAACACCGCCCCTGCAAGCAGACCGGCAAATCGTGGTGAAACTCTCGAACCGTCAACAGTCGAGCTGGGCGAAAACAGTACATTGGTGCTTACACAAAGGCACGCAGCTAAAACCATCGGGTTCATACGGCTCATGTCAACGCTCCACAATGCATCGGCTAGGAAAGGTTTACGGTGTCGGGCCGTTATACGTCCACGTCGTGTCGACCTCATGGTCTGCGCCCACACCACGCTGCGCCGCGCTGTTCTTTAGCATCTGTACCCCCGCCACCGCATCTGCTTCCGTCGCGCTGAACACGCACGCCACGTTGTTCCGATAGGGCACATTCGTCAGCCGGTACTGGGTTCCTATGTCTTTCCAGAACGCCGCTTCCAGGGTCGATCCACCCGCCATCGTAGTCGGAAACACATCGCTCACGTACTCCGTGCCGCCACCCACAAGATGGCAGAAGACGAAACGCATCGCGCCCGCACCACCCGCAGCTGCACTGGTTGCCGGCAGTGGTCCGCCGACAGGTGCTACCCCTGGCGCGGCACCGGCTGTCTGTGCCACCAGGGTTTGCGCCGGCGCGCCTGCCTGCGCGCCGGCCGGCGCAACTGCCGGCGTCGCCTTCTTTCGGCTCAGCCTGTTCAAAACCGACGCCTGCATGCTCTGGATGCCACCTGCGACGGTAGCCCCCACAGTCTGCACCGTCGTCGTCGTCACACTGTTCACTGATCCCGTCACCGCCGTCGTGGCAGACGTCTTCGCGTCCTGCATGCTCTGCTGCATCGTCTGAGCTACAGACGCCACACCCGTTGCAGGCGTTCCCGCCGCTCCTTGTGCCGTGGCCCCTTGCGCTGCCGTTGCCCCCTGCGCTGCCGATCCCTGTACACCCGCTCCGTGCGCAGCAGTCGTCGCCACGGCAGAACTCCTGCTCGTCCCTCCTGCCGTTACAGAGCTTCCAGCGGAACGCACTCCAGGGTTCGACACCGTTGCGACCGCCGTCCCCGCCCCCGCCGCCGGCAGCATCGTCGCCGGGTCAAACTTCCAGCTTGTCTGCGTCACTTTCCCGCCGTTCTGGCTGCTGATGTTAACCTTGGCGGGGTCAATCGTGTTCACCGACCAGATGCAACGGGAACCCTTGACTGCCTTGCCACCATTCTGACTGGTCGCATAGCTCGCCCACGCACGTTCGGCGTCAATACGGTAGTAGCCGGACACAGAGAACACGCTGCTCACCATGCCATTCACGCCGTCCACGCTGGCAATGCAGACTGCATTCAGCATCGGCCCATGGTAATTCGGGGGAATCGTACTCGTATGCTGCGCTCCTGCCGCCATCGTGCATACGATCAAGGTGAGCCCCGCAACGCAGGCGAGGTTTCGACGGTGCGACACAAATCTCGAACTCATGACAGATACTCCTGGGAAGTCGCTGATTCAGCTACACAACAACAGGAACAACGATCAAACTGTCGACATGCCCAACGAAATGTCCCTCACCGGAGGCATCGCCAGCCTTTGAACATCAACTCACAACAACAGGAACTGCGCGGAATGCGTCCCACTATACCACCGCAAACAACCCTGATGTACAGCTGTAGGCAAACACCTACGGCCTCACCGCTCTCCACCACGAAACGACTGAACCCGTGAACGCAACCCTTGGCCTCATCGCCGGCAACGGCCAGTTCCCCTTCCTTCTTCTCGACGCCGCGCGCGCCCGCAATCTCCGCGTCGTTGTCGCCGCCATTAAGGAAGAAACCGACGACGCCATGAACACCCGCGCCGCCGCAGACCCCAACATCACCGTCCACTGGCTCTCCCTCGGTGACCTCAGCAAGCTCATCGACACCTTCCAGCGCGAAGGCGTGCAGAACGCCGTTATGGCCGGCCAGGTCCGCCACAAGCAGATCTTCTCCAGCATCCGCCCCGACTGGCGCCTCGCCAAGCTCCTGCTCAACCTCCGCACTCGCTCCACCGACATGCTCCTCGGTGCCGTCGCAAAGGTCCTCGAAGACGAGGGCATCACTCTCATCAGCAGCACCGCGTACCTCGAGCCTCTCCTCGCCAGACCCGGCACGCTCACCCGGCGCGCGCCCACCGAGCAGGAGCGCGCCGACATCGCCTATGGCCTCCGCATCGCCAAACACCTCGCCGCCGTCGACCTTGGCCAGACCGTCGTCCTCGCCGCCTCCGCCTGCGTCGCCGTCGAAGCGATGGAAGGCACCGACGCCACTATCCTCCGCGCCGGCCAACTCCTCAATGGCGTGAGCGGGGAAGCGCAAACCCTCAGCAGCGCCCTGACCGTCGTCAAAGTCGCCAAACCTAATCAGGATCTCCGGTTCGATGTCCCCGTCATCGGCGTCCCTACCATCGAAACCATGCAGCGCGCAGGTGCCACCTGCCTCGCCATTGAAGCCGGCCGCACCCTCATCTTCAACCTCGAAGCCGTTCTCGCCGCCGCCAACGCCGCCCACATCGCCATCGCCGGTGAGTCACTGCCCTAGGTCGACCCCATCGAACTCGCACCTCAACCGGCCTACTCCACCTCTGCAGGAGACACCAGAAAACCCGCGGTAAACGTGACCACGACCGAAAGAGCGAACCAGGCAGCGAAGAATGTCACCATGCGAACAGTATCGGCAGCGTCATGATTCCGCATCATGGCGCAAACTAAAACACCTTGCTGACTCGCTGCTTTTAGGCTCTACTAACCTCGACCCTTCAGGAGCCCAACACATGCCGCAGCGCCTCGCCATCCTCACGCTTCTCGTCCTCGCCTCCGTGGGCGCACTGTTCACCGCCCGCCAGGCACGCGCCGCCGCCGCCGAAGGCCTGCTCCCCGACGGCACCACCGCCCCCAGCTTCACCCTGCCCTCGCAAGACAACAGCGCGGTCTCGCTCAAGGACTACAAGGGCAAGTGGGTCGTCCTCTACTTCTACCCCAAGGACATGACCCCCGGCTGTACCCTCGAAGCCCACAACTTCCAACGGGACCAGGCCAAATTCGATAAGCTCGGTGCCGCCATCCTCGGCGTCTCACTCAATACCGCAGATAGCCACAAAACCTTCTGTACCAAGGAAAATCTCACCTTCAAGCTCCTCGCCGACCCCGAACACAAGGTCGTCGACGAGTACGGCGTCCCCGTCCAGGCCAGCGGCGACATGAAGTTTGCCTCGCGCGTCACTTACCTCATCTCGCCCGCCGGCAAAGTCGTTAAGGTCTGGCCCAACGTCAAGGTCGGCAATCACAGCGAAGACGTCCTCGCCGCGATCGAAGCCGCAAAAAAATCCTGACATCCTCAACCCACCCCATGCACCGGGTACCCATGTCTCGCGTTCGAGACATGGGTTTTTCATGCCAATGGTTCGTTTGAAGCAGGCATTGTCTTTCAGCCCTGGCGCATGTCTCACCGTCACACGCAACCGCGCGCGCATACAAGGCGTCTCGCTGAAACGTCTACCGCTCCGCACCTCAGGGGGCATCCCGCAGCGTAGCGAAGGGATCTGCTGTTCTCCCACCCACGCGCAAGGCACGGAGCCGACTGGTTCGTCGCCGCGACCTGCTTGTCATCCCGTCGCGCAGGGGGCTATTGTTCGGTACGCCAGTGGCAGAGAGCAGGGAAGTCGACGCACCGCCCGCTCTGGCACCGCCGCATCCCGACGCAAAAAAGCCCGGTCGCTGCCATAGCAGCACCGGGCACTTTTGCTTGCCTTTGCATCACACCCTCCGGCAGACCCGGCTGGCTTCTCCCTGAAGCGACTTACTTCGCGGTCTTCTTCGCCGCCGTCTTCTTGGCAGGTGCCTTTGCAGCCGTCTTCGAAGCGGCAGCTTTCGGAGCCGCAGTCTTCGGTGTCGCAGTCTTCGTTGCGGCAGTCTTCGGTGCAGTGGCCTTGGTTGCAGGCTTGGCGGCCGTCTTCTTCGCTGCCGGTGCCTTTGCGTTGGTCTTTGCCGCTGCCTTGGTCGCGGTCGCCTTCGTTGTGGGCTTGGCCGCGGACGTCTTCGCAGGTGCCTTCGGTGTCACGGTCTTCTTCGCCGCAGTCGTCGTCTTCACCGGGGTCGTCGCGGTTTTCTTCGCGGCGGCCTTCTTCACTGGTTCCTTTGCTGCTGCTTTTTTGGTGGCCAACGTCTTACCTCGTTGTGTAGATTGGGCTGCCCTGCCTGCGGCTGCCGTGCCGCTGCGCACCGCCGACGGCTTCGCAGCCTTCGTCGCCGTCACAGCAGACTTCTTCGCAGCAGGCTTGGACGCAGATACGCCCTTTGCCACTGCAGATCCTTTGGTGTTCTTCGCAGCGTTCTTCGCCGGCGCGTCAAGCTTCGCGCTGCCGCTCTTCGTCGCAGTCTTCCCCGCCATAACCTTCACTGCCGCAACCTTCTTGCCTGCCGCCGGAACAGCTTTGCCCTTCGGTACCACAGCCTTGACCGGCGCCTTCACGGCGGCAACTTTTTTCGCAGGGGCCTTCTTCGCGGCCACCTTCACCGCTGCACCCTTTGACGCCACTTTTTTCGCCGCGGCTTTCTTCGCCGCCGGTGCCTTCACGGCAGCCTTCTTCACAGCACTCTTCAGCGGAGCATTTTTCGTCGGGGCCGGCTTCACCGTAGCCGTCAACTTGTCATCCTCATCCAAAGCGTCGAGGACCAGGTCGTTCCCCACGTCCACGCCGTTTTCCGCTACCTTTGCGTCGTCGTCTCCGTCGGCAGCCCCGTCCTTATTGTCCTCATCCATCACGGCAGCCTTGCCCGAACTCTTCGCCGGCGGCTCGTCATCCTCATCGCCTGCCTCCGCAAAGGCCGGCACGTCGATCAGCTCGGCTTCCGTCGGGTTCTCTTCCGGCTCCTTGCTCATCCGGTCCGGCGGCGTGTATGGGTCCACCTGCGACGAAGGCGACGCGTACAGCGTCGCCTGTTCCGAGTGCGGTTCCGACTGCAGCATCGCGTCATTGCCCTGCGCGTTCAGCTTCACGTCGTCGTCATCCTCGTCCTCGTCATCCAGGTCGTCTTCTTCGTCGTCCAGGGTGTCGTCGTCCTCATCGTCGTCGTCGTCGGTCGCCGGCGTCGACGTTACTTCTTCTTCATCGTCGTCATCATCGTCGAAGTCATCGTCGTCTTCATCCTCGTCCGTGTCTTCGTCCTCTTCGGCGTCATCGTCGTACTCTGCGTCGTCGTCCTTCGCGGCGGCGTAGAGCTTCAGGTCCTCATCTTCATACGGCATGGTTCAACCCTCCTGCTTCAGTGCCCCATAGGATGCAAACAAACGACTCCACGGATTACCCCACTATGGTGCACCGCAACCAGTGCATTAGCAAGCACAAGTTTGGTCCAGTGCAACAAACTTTCCTCGTCTGGGACGCGTGCGTTCCTCTGCTGCGTCGTCCAGCGAACAGCACTAACGACGCCTGCCGCGGCTACCCGCATGTGCCTTTGCCGCACCGCCCGCACGTGCCTTCGCCGTACCACCCGCACGTGCCGTGCCCGCACCATGCGAACGCGCACGACCTTGCGGTACACGCCCGCCACCACGTGTCGCCACACGCGCAGAGCTACGGCTTCCGCGTCCACGCGCAACCACCGCACCACGCCCGCGTCTCCCACGCGAAGCCATTGCGCCACGCCCACGACGGCTTGCCCGCACGTGCCCGCCACGCCCCGCCGGCGGCAGCCGCACCGGCTCGCTCACATACAACGTATCGCCCGATGCAATCTCCCCGCTATCTAGGTGATTCCACTCGCGCAACTCGCCACTCGACACGTTGAAGCGGTCCGCAATCGTCACCAGCGTATCGCCCGCATGCGCCGTGTACTGCAGCGGCCGCGTGCTCGGCTGGCCCGACGCATACACCGGCACCACCAGGTCGTCGCCCTCGCCCACCGGGTCCGTATCGTCCAGGTCGTTCGCCACGCGAATGTCGTGCGGCGTCACATGGAACAACTGCGACACCTGCTCCAGCGTCTCGCCCGTGCGCATTTCGTGGAATCGCCACGACGCCCGCTTCTCCAGCGGAATCGCCGCGATCCGCTCGTCGAACTCCGCCTTCGTTCCCTGCGGCAAATGCAGGTCATACCGGATACCCGCAGGCGTGCTCAGCCGCAGCAGCGCCGGGTTCAGCGACACGATGTTCGCCAGCGTCGTGTCCGTCACATCCGCCGCCAGCCGCAGGTCCATCGCGTAGTCCACGCCGACCGTATCGGTCACCAGCGGCGCATCTGCCATCACACCTTCCAGCCCATACTTGGCTGGGTTTTTCGCCATCAGGATCGCCGCCAAAATCTGCGGCACATAGTTCTTTGTCTCGCGCGGCATCGCGTTGCGCCGGTACAGCTCCCAAAAGTCCGCATACCCCGTGCGCATCACGGCCTTCTGCACATTCCCCGGACCCCAGTTGTACGCCGCCATCGCCAGGTACCAGTCGCCAAACTGCTTGTACAGCGTCTTCATGTACCGGCCGTACGCGCGCGTACTTTTCTCCGGGTCGAACCGCTCGTCGAAGTACCCATTCCGCGCCAGCCCATATGCCCCCTGAAACGGCATGAACTGCCACATCCCCGCCGCGCCGCTCGGGTTCACCACCTGCAACTGAAAGCCTGACTCCGCGACCGCAAGATAGATCAAATCCTGCGGCACACCCTCTTCCTTCAGCACCTGCTGAATGTACGGACGAAACTTGCCCGCGCGCTCCAGCGACCGCCGCATGTGTGCTGTGAACGCGCGTGAATTTGCAAACGCGTTGATGTATCCCGCGACCTCATCGTTAATCACCAGCGGCAGGTCTGACGTCGTATTCAACTCACCGCGCAACTGCGCGGCCAGCGCCGCATCCGGGGGAAACGTCAGGTCGCCCACCGCCTCCACCGGCGTCTCTTCCGACTTCGGCGAAAACCCGTTCCCCTGCTTTAGCGCATCCATCTCTAACGAGTTCACCGCGTTCACGATCCGCTCGAACTCATCGTTCAACGTCGCATCGTTCTTCACATCGATGCCGCTCGTCAGCATCAAATCCACGGCAAAGTCAAAGTCCAGCCGCGCCGCATCCAGCCGCCCCGCGCGATAGTTCGCCACGCCGCTGCCATAGCTCTTGTCCACCTGCTGCGTCAGCGCCTGCACCTTGCGCGCCTGCTCCTGCTGCGCCGGCGTCTCCGGCACCGCGCCCGCCACCTGCGCAGCGCCGGCAGTCACCGCACCCTTGCCCCCCGTCGCCGCAGGCCTGCTACCCGCAATCGACGGTGCCGTCTGCTGTGCACTCTTCTTTACCGTCGCCGCACCGCCGCCATTCGCATCCGGACATCCGGCCAGCAACACCAAAGGCCCGCAGCAGACACCCAGCACCACACGCCGCGCCATCAACACCATGCACGCCCGCACACAGGACGCACTCAAAGCACCAGGAACGGCTCGCAGGCCAGCGTTTCTTTGCACATCGACCATTGTAGCCACTGCTCCCATTTGCTCTCTGCACCAACAGCTGCACGAGATAACTCCCGCGACACCCCTCCACAAACTTTTTCAACTTCCCGGCTTACCCACAAAACCAACCCACGTCCACCCCTCATCCGTCGTTGCATCTGCTTCCAAGGGGTTCCATGCGCGCAACCCGCTCCACCCTTACCCTTTCTTGTCTGCTCGCCGCAACAGCCCATGCGCAGCAGCAACCCGGCATCGCCGCCCTCATTTCCGACCCCTCCGGCGCAAACATTCCCAACGCCACGGTCCGCATCTTCGCCGCAGAAAATCCAGACGGCGAACCCCTCCGCCAGGCCGTTACCGACGCCGCAGGTCGCGCCTCTCTGCCGCTCCCCCTCGGCACCTACCTCCTCCAGGTGGAAGCCACCGGCTTCACTGTCCTCCAGCAATCCATCACCCTCACCGCTGCCGCGCCCCACCCCGACCTCAACCTCAAACTCACCATCCGCACCGCCGACGAGATCGTCGACGTCGCCGCCACCGACGACAGCACCGGCAGCTCCAGCAGCGACGCCATCGTCCTCAAGGGCGACCGCCTCCGCACCCTCTCTGACAACCCCACCACGCTCCAGCAGCAGCTCGGCGCACTCGTCGGCTCCGACGAAGGCACGCCCCCGCAGTTCCGCATCGACGGCTTCTCCGGCGGCCGCTTCCCGCCCAAGTCCAGCATCCGCGAAATTCGCATCAACCAGAACGCCTTCTCCTCGCAGTTCGACCAGCGCGGCAACACCGTCATCGACATCTTCACCAAGCCCGGCACCGACAAGCTCCACGGCTCCGCTTTCGCCAGCGGCAACGCCGACAGCTTCAACGCCCGCAACCCCTTCATCACCACCCAGCCCGCCTACCACAGCACCTTTTTCGACGCGAACCTCACCGGGCCCCTCGGCAAAGCAACCAGCTTCTTCGTCGGCTACGACCGCAACGACATGGAAAACAACGCCGCCGTCAACGCCGTCGTCCTCGACACCGCCTTCAACAGCACCGCGCTCGCGCAGGCCATCCCCAACCCCTCCGTCAACAACAGCTACTCCCTGCGCCTCGACCGCCAGCTCACCCCCAACAACACCCTCACCTCGCGCTACGAGTTGTCCACGTCGCACCAGACCAACAGCGGCGTCGGCCAGCTCGTCCTCGCCTCGCAGGGCGTCACCACCGACACCAAGACCAACACGCTCCAGCTCGGCAACACCACCATCGTCGGCGCGCACATCGTCGCAGAATCCCGCTTCCAGTACCTCCGCACCCGCACGCAGCAGGCGCCCAACGACACCACGCCCACCGTCATCGTGCAGGGTTCCTTCAACGGCGGCGGCAGCCCCGCCGGCCGCTTCCGCGACAACACCGACCGCTACGAGTTCCAGGAATACCTCAGCGTCGATCGCGGCAAGCACTTCTTTCGCGCCGGCGCGCGCTACCGCCTCGTCCGCGACAGCAACTTCTCCACCGGCAACTACAACGGCCAGTACATCTTCCCCACCCTCGCCGCCTACCAGATCACCCTGCGCGGTCAGGCCGCCGGCCAAACCGCCGCGCAGATCCGCGCCGCCGGCGGTGGCCCCTCACAGTTCAATCTCACCGCCGGCACGCCTTCCGCCGTCATCCTCACCGGCGACCTCGGTGCCTATTTCGAAGACGAGTGGAAGCTCAAGCCCCACTTCTCCCTCATCTCCGGCCTCCGCTACGAATCTCAAAGCGGCATTCCTGACCACAATGACCCCGCGCCCCGCATCGCCTTCAGCTGGACGGTGCAGCCGAAAAAGTTCAAGTCGCCGCTGTTCAATCTCCGTGGCGGCGCCGGCATCTTCTACCAGCGCTTTGAGTCCAACGACATCCTCACCGCCACCCGCCAGAACGGCATCACCCAGCAGTCCTACTACCTCCAAAATCCCGACTTCTACCCCAACATCCCCGCGCCCGCCAACCTCGGCACCGTCCAACCCACCGTCTACCGCATCGCCCCCAACTTCCACTCGGCCTATGTCGTGGCGCAGGGCATCAGCGCCGAGCGCGCCCTCGCCAAGCGCGGCAACGTCACCGTCTCGTTCACCGTCGAGCGCGGCATCCACCAGTTTCTCTCCCGCAACGTCAACGCCCCGCTCAACGGCGTCCGTCCCTTCGGCGGCACGCAGAACATCTACCAGTTCAGCTCCGACGGCATCAACAACACGCACACCGTCTCCACCAATTACAACTTCCAACTCACCAAGCACATCGAGATGTGGGGCTTCTACGCCGCCCGCTGGCGTCAGTCCGACGTCGGTGGCCCCGATGCCTTCACCTCCAACTCCTACAACATCGGCCAGGACTACGGACGCACCGCCAGCCTCGCCCGCCAGCGCCTCTACACCGGTGCCAACGGCGACTTCGGCCGCGGCTTCTCCGGCTCCTTCTTTCTCGCCGCCCACACAGCCACCCGCTTCAACATCACCACCGGCACCGACCTCAACGGCGACTCCATCTACAACGATCGCCCCACCTTCGCCACCGACCTCACCCGCGCCTCGGTCGTCCGCACGGCCTACGGCAACTTCGACACCGTACCCATTGCCGGCCAGCGCCTCATCCCCATCAACTACGGCCGCGCTCCCGGCCTCTTCTCGCTCAACCTCCAGTTCGGCAAGGGCTTCGGCCTCGGCCCGCTCCCCAAACCCGCACCCGCAGATCCCGCCATCAAGCTCAAGCCCGGCGAAAAGCCCGAAAAACCCCAGCGCCCTTACCAGCTCTACTTCTCCGTCGAAAGCCAGAACGTCCTCAACAACGTCAACCCGTCCCCGCCCGTCGGCCAGCTCAGCTCGCCCTACTTCGGCCGCAGCCTCACCCTCAACAACGAGCAAACCGGCAGCACCGCCGCCAACCGCCTCATCAGCTTCTTCGGCGCCTTCCGCTTCTAAAGGCGTCTTCCTCCCTCAAAAACTCACCCGCAGCGCCAACTGCACACTTCGCGCATCCCCCACCGCCGTCGCCTGCCCAAACGTCCCGTTCCCTGAAGCCGGATACGCCGCCGTCCCGAACGTCCCATTCGGAATCATGTCGTTGCGATGATTCAGCGCATTGAACGCCTCCGCCAGCGCCTCCACGCGCACCCGCTCCGTCACTGCAAACGTCCGGCTCAGCCGCGCACTCACGTTGAAAAAATCGAACCCCGCCCCGGCATTCCGCGGAATCATCGCCCCCGCCAGCGCCTCCGTGCACGGGTTCAAGCCCCCATGCGCCGCCAGGCTGTACCCCGCCGTACATGGCCGCTGCGCCGTCCCCTGCCGCGTCGTCGTCCCCGTCACCACGTTGAACGGCAGCCGCGAGTAGTACTGCACGATCCCGCCAAGCTGCCATCCATGCGTCACGTTCTCCAGCACGCCGGCAGCAGGCCCCGCAGGCGACGACACCACCGCATCGAACACCACCCGGTGCCGCTGGTCGTCATCCGACCGGCTCCGATCCTCGCCCACAAAAAAGTTGTTCACCGGCGCGCTGAAAAAGAACTCTCCCACATCGTCCATCGCCTTCGACCACGTGTACGACAGCCGCGCACTCGCCCAGGTCGCAGGCCTCTGCACCACCGACACCGCCAGCCCGTCATACGTCGAATCCGCTACCCCGTCATACGCCCGCGCGTTGCCATACGCCGGGTTCGGCCGGCTCCCATCCACGTTGATATTCTGGTTCACCGATGCCAGCAAGTGCTCCCCGCGCAAGTGCTGATAGCTCACGCCCAGACTCCCCCGCGCACCGATCTGCTGCTCCACCTCCAGCCCCGTCTGCTGCGCGTACGCATTGCCCAGGTGCCGGTTCATCAGCGTGTAATTCACCAGCGCTCCCGCCGGCGGCCCGCTCGCCACCTGCGGAAACACCGGCGCCCCCGCCTGCCCCGGGCTGAACGTGTAACTCAGCAGCCCCGCCCGCGCCACGTCCGTCGTGTTGTTCGCCGACAGCAGCGCATTCGCCAGCGCCCGCAGCGGCACCCGGTCATAGAACAACCCATAGCTCGCCCGCACCACCATCCGCCCATCGCGCGCCGGCGACCACGCCACCCCCACGCGCGGCGACACGTTGTTCGTATCCGTCGCCACCGTCCGCAGCCACTGCAGGTCGTACCGCAAGCCCGCGTTCACCGTCAGCCGCGGCGACGCCTTCCACTCGTCCTGCAGATACAGGCCCGCATTCGGATTGTTCTGCGTCACCGCCGGCACACCAAACGTCTGCGTAAATCCCTGCGTGTTGTACGTCCCAGTAAGAAAGTTCGCCAGCGACGAAAACGTATACGCCCCCCGCACCGACTGCGGAAACGTGATCGTGTCGTGGTTGAACAAAAAGTCCACACCCGCTTTCACCGTGTGCGCCCCGCGCTGCAGCACCACGTTGTCCACACCCTCCACCAGCACGTTGAACCGTGCCGTCGGTGAGCTGGAAAACCGCCCAAACGAAGCCACCCCGGCAATGGTCACCGCCGGCCCTACCTCGTCGTTCGGCGGCGCCTCCAGCCGGTCCACCGTCACCTGCCCCCGCGTCTCGTTCACCACCCGCGGAGAAAGCGTGGCCACGTTGCTCACCGCCACCGTGTGGTTCACATCCCGCACCGCCGTGCCATAACTCACCGCCGCCAGGCCGCCCACGCCGCGCGCATTCAGCGCATCCAGCCGGTACGTGCTGTACCGCAGGTTGAACTGGTCGCGGCTGCTGAACTGGTGATCGCCCCGCACAAATCCCGTCGTCGTATGCACCGTCGTCGGATACAGCGACGCCCCCACCGCCAGCAGCGGCGCCCTGTACCCCACCGCCCGCAGCCGCGCGTTGATGGCCGTCGCACTCGCCGCCGCAATCGTCAAAATGCCATCCGTATTCAATCGCCGCTGCTCGAAGTTCGCATACAAAAACGTCCGGTCCCGCCGCACCGGCCCGCTCAAACTCGCACCATACTGCCCCTGCGTCAGCGGCAGCGTCCCCCGCGTCAACGCATTCGCCGCGTTCAGTTTCGAGCTCCGCAAAAACCCGTACGCCGTCCCATGCACCGCATTGCCGCCGCTCTTCGTCACGACATTGAAGTACCCGCCCAGCGCCCGCCCAAACTCCGCCTGCCCGCCCGTCGTCACCACCTGGAACGCTCGCACCACCTCCAGCCCGTACACGTTCCCCGCCAGCCCCGCCGCATCGTCGTTCGCCGAAAGCCCATCCACCACGAACCCATTCGAAAAGTTTCGCTGGCTGTTCACGGAGTAGCCCTGCCCCACCACTGGCGACGTCTCCGCAAACGTCTGCACGCTCGCCGTATTCGTCGGCGACACCCCCGGCACCAGCAGCGCCAGGTCAAGAAAGTTCCGCCCATTCCACGGCAACGCAGCCGCCTCCCGCTCGCCCACCGTCCCCGCAATCTGGCTCCGGTCCTGCTCCACCACCGGCACCTCGCCGCGTACCTCCACCGTCGTCGAAACGGACCCAGGTGCCAGGGCAAACGTCACATCGAACGCCGATCCCACAGACACCTCCACCCGCCGCCGCACCGCCGCAAACCCCGTCGCCGCGGCCGTCACCGCATACGTCCCCACCGGCAGGTATGCCACGCGAAACCGCCCCTCCGCATCCGCCAGCACGCGTCGCACCTGGCTCGTCGCAAGCTCCACCACGACCACCTCCGCACCGCCCAACGCCGCACCGGAACCATCCGTCACACGCCCCGCAAGCGAAGCCGTCGTGACCGTCTCCTGCGCCGCAACAGGCAGCGCGACACAAACCACAAAAAGGGAACTCAACACTGATCGAAACACAACATCTCCAGGGGGCATTCAAGCCTGCAAAGTGCACGCCACTCATGACCGCGGCGGGGAGTGAGCCATGCGCACACCAGCCTGCGCTGAATGCCCCATCGATAGAGGCACCTCAAAGCGCACGCACGGTGATCCGCGCATGGTCACACGCAAAAACGGCAGATTGCTACAGCAGGGAACTTGCCGGTGGACCGCGCTTGTGCCGCGACCGCTCCCGCGCCACCCGCCACATGCACTCCGCCCGCGCCACACTCGCGGCCTGCGCCACCATCGCCACACCGTTCGCACGCACTGGCGCAAACCCCAGCCGATCAACATGCACCGACACGAACCCCGCAGGCGCATACGGGCAAGTCTCCCGTGGCCCCCGCACGCCCGGCGCATCGCTCGCCCGATGCATCCGCATGCTGCAACCGTGCCGCCCGCCCGCCCGGCAACACGCCGGCAGCCCCGCATCCTCCACCGTGCGCGCTGCAAGCAGCGGCAGGGCAAAGGGCAGGGCAAACATCGCCAACAGCAGGATGGATAAAAGGCGTCGCAACTCACCTCATTCAACCTGATTCCACCCCGCCCCGCAAGCGCCATGCGCTGCTACCCGCCCCGAACTCTCCCGCCTAACCTCTGCCCGCCCCACACCCACGGCGTGCTGGCGAACAAGGTAGCGGCAACGTAACCATCGCCGTAATTCCGCAGCCACACAGCGTCGTGTCAGCCCTCCGCTTGTCTCGCCTCCCCCACTCGCGTAACATCACGGCATGACGCTACACTCCTGCACAACATCCCTCTGTTGTTGTTAGTCGAGTAAGCCCCCGCGTCCTGTTCTCAGCCTCCAGGCATCTTCACGCATCCCCGGTACCCCCATGCTCCCGTCCTTGCATTGTTGTTGCTGTCGTTGATCCGGCTCCTCCCTGCCGTCGCGCCCCGCCGCGTCCGTTCAACCGCACCGCCACAGCCGTAAGGAATCCCTCACCATGCCCTCGTACCGCCGCCTCCCCCTGCTCGCCCTCGCTCTCGCCTCCACCCTCGCCCACGCCCAGGTCGTCGGCAGCACCCTCGCCGGCCACGTGGAAGACACCTCCGGCGCCGCGGTCCCCAACGCCGCCGTCTCCGTCCGCAATGAAGACACCGGCACCGAGCGCCGCCTGCACACCGACGCCGCCGGCCGCTACGCCGCGCCCTCCATCCCCGTCGGCACCTACACCGTCGTTGTGGAATCCCCCGGCTTTACCACCGAGCGCCACACCGGCGTCACCCTCTCGGTCGGCCAGGCCGTCAATCTCGACCTCCGCCTCCACCCCGCCTCCGACCAGCAAGAGGTTACCGTCACCGAGGCCACGCCTACCGTCAACCTCTCCAACGAGCAGGTCTCCGGCCAGGTCAGCGAGCGCCAGGTCAAGGACCTCCCCCTCAACGGCCGCAGCTACGACCAGCTCATCACCCTCAACCCCGCTACCGTCAACTACACCGCGCAGCGCTCCGGCTCCGTCGGAACGTCAAATTCCTCGGTCGGCAACATGTTCTCCGTCTCCGGCCGCCGCCCGCAGGACAACCTCTACCTCCTCAACGGCGTGGAATACACCGGTGCCTCGCTCATCAACGTCACCCCCGGCGGCACCAGCGGTCAGCTCCTCGGCGTCGAAGCCGTGCGCGAGTTCAACGTCGTCGCCGACACCTACGGCGCCACCTACGGCAAGCGCCAGGGCGCGCAGATCTCCATCGTCACCTCCTCCGGCACCAACACCCTGCACGGCGCCGCCTACGAGTTCCTCCGCAACTCCGCCCTCGACGCCCGCAACTACTTCGACCAGGCCAAAAAACCCAGCTTTCAGCGCAACAACTACGGCGCAGCCCTCGGCGGTCCCCTCCGCCGCAACAAGGCCTTCCTCTTCGGCAACTACGAAGGCTACCGCCAGAACCTCGGCCTCAGCGACGTCACCCTTGTCCCCAACGCCGCCTCCCGCGCCGCCGCCGCGCCCTCTGTCCGCCCCCTGCTCAATCTCTGGCCCATCGCCAACGGCCCCGATCTCGGCGCCGGCATCGCCATCGCCTACTCCACCCCCGTCCAGCACATCCGCGAAGACTTCGGCACCGCCCGCTTCGACACCAACCTCACCGGCAACGACCTCTTCTTCGCCGTCTACACCGTCGACGACTCCACCGCCAACACCCCCACCCAGAACCCCTACTCCCTCATCAACGAGGCCCTCCGCGAACAGGTCCTCTCCGCGCAAGAGCAGCACGTCTTCTCGCCCCGCCTGCTCAACACCGCCCGCTTCGGCTTCTCCCGCGCCAGCTTTTTCTTCCTCGGTACCGTTCCCGATAGCGTCGCCGCCCAGGCCGGCACCTTCGTCCCCGGCAAGCCCATCGGCGCGGTCGTCATCGCCGGCTCCACCGCCTCCAACGGCTCGTCCCAAATCACCGGTGCCGGTGCCAACGTCGGCTCCGACAACAGCATCGCCCGCAACCTCTTCACCTTCGACGACCACCTCTTCTTCACCGCCGGCAACCACACCGTCGAGGTCGGTGGCTGGCTCCAGCGCCTCCAATCCAACGACAACCTCGCCCAAAATCAGTACGGCCAGGCCTCCTTCGCCTCCCTTGCCACCTTCCTCGCCGGCAACATCAAGACCTTCACCGTCGTCCCCCGTCCCACCGCCCTCGGCTGGCGCTCCTTCTTCGGCGCAGGCTACGTGCAGGACACCTGGAAGCCCACCCCCAACCTCGAACTCCTCGCCGGCTTCCGCTTCGAATCGAGCAACGGCTTCAACGAGTCCCACGGCCGCGCCGGCGTCTACAGCCTCACCAACGGCGTCATCAGCACCAATCCCACCGTCAGCAGCAACGGCCTCCTCACCAACCGCGCCCGCTTCCTCCCCCAGCCCCGCATCGGCCTCGCCTGGAACGTCTTCGGCAACGGCAAAACCTCCCTCCGCGCCGGCTTCGGCCTCCACAACTCACTCCTCGACAACCTCGACTACCGCCTCGACCAGGCCGCCCCCTTCAACACCACCCTCTCCTACAGCGGCACCACCGTCGCCGCCCCCACCTCCGGCGCCCCCGGCCTCATCTCCCCCTCCAACGTCCAGACCGACCTCCGCACCCCCGCCGTCCAGGCCTACACCTTCCGCATCGAGCAGCAGCTCGCCCCCAACCTCTCCCTCACCGTCGGCTACATCGGCTCCCACGGCACTCACCAGATCCTGTCGGAAAATCAGAACGAACCCGCCAGCATCGTCTGCAGCAACAACTGCCCCGTCGGCGTCCCCAACGGTACCCTCTACTACCCCACCACCACCCGCGCCAACCCCCTCGTCGCCAACACCACCTCCTGGGTCTCCGGCGGGTCCAGCAACTACAACGGCCTCGTCGTCGACCTCCGCCGCACCCTCGCCGCCGGCCTCCAGCTCCGCGGCGTCTACACCTTCAGCAAGAACCTCGACAACGGCACCGCCTGGAACACCAGCGTCTCCGCCAACACCCCCGCCTTCGTCTCCTACCCCAAAAACCCTGCGCTCGACTACGGTCCCGCCGCCACCGACGTCCGCCATCTCGCCGCCGTCAACGGCACCTGGGACCTCCCTCTCGGCACCGGCCACCGCTACCTCGCGCAGGGCAACCCCCTCCTCCAGCGCGCCGTCGCGGGGTGGACCGTCAGCACCATCGTCACCCTGCAAAGCGGCCTGCCCTTTACCCCCCAGCTCGGCTACAACCCCACCGGCTCCGGCGACACCCGCAACCCCGTCCGCCCCAACCGCAGCGCCACCTTCCAAGGCCCGCTCTACCCCGGTGGCTCCACCGCTCAGCGCGCCGCCCGCTACTTCAACCCCGCCGCCTTCACCGCGCCCAGCTACGGCACCGTCGGCAATCTCGGCCGCGACACACTAAGCTCTCCCGGTTACGCCGACTGGGATCTCTCCCTGCTCAAAACCACCCGCCTCACCGAGCACACCTCCCTCCAGTTCCGCATCGAAACCTTCAACCTCCTCAACCACGCCAATCTGCTCGCGCCCAACCCCGTCGTCTTCTCCTCCGGCCCCACCCAGGGCAACACCGCCGCCCAAACCGCAGCCGTCGTCGCCAGCCCCACCGCCGGCGTCATTACCGCCGCCGCCACCTCCCGCCAACTCCAGGCCGGCCTCAAACTCCTCTTCTAATTCAGGAAGAACACGGAAGACCCATGTCTCGCAATGTGAGACATGGGTCTTCGTTCACGTGGGTCCTCCCCCCTGACCCGCACGTATGTCCTCCCATGGCCGTACGGCTTGTCATCCCGTAGCGAAGCGAACGGATCTGCTTTCCCTGCATGAGGCATCGCCACCCGGGTGCCCCACCTTCACCGCGCCCTCCACTCTCTCCCCCTCGACACACGTTCTGCGCCGGGTGCCCCACCTTCACCGCGCCGCTTTAACCTCCACTCGCACACATTCTCTGCGCGGTTAAGGTGGGTTCCGCACAAGCACGCTCCGCGATCAAAATCATTCCGCACCAGCACCACACCCATCGCCCCCTTTAGCCGCCATAAGCGTGCGCCCACCATCCTTCCCCGGCCATCAATCACCAATATCCCCCTCCCACCTCCGCGTCATCCCGCCTCCCCCAACCCTCCCCACGCCTCCACCAAACGACCGCCCAACCCACCCCAACAGGCAATGGGAGCCCCCATCGTTCCGCGCGATATTGGACATGTGAGCAGCGAGCCCCACCCAACACAGGGGCCGCCGCAAAAGAAAAGGGACTCCATGACCGACCTCCTCATCGCCGCCGTCTTCGCCGCCATCATCTTCGCCCCCAGCCTTATCGCCAGCGCCTCGGAATGCCGCCTCCCCACCGCCACCGCATAACGCCACCAACACCGCATAACGCCACCAACACCGCACAACGCCCCAACACCGCACAACGCCACCAACACCGCACAACGCCACCAACACCGCACAACGCCACCAACACCGCACAACGCCACCAACACCGCACAACGCCACCAACACCGCACACCACCACCGCGGGAAGCCCAGCACCAGGCGCTCCCGCCCAACCACCGCCTTACCCATCCCGATCAAACGCCCAACGCCAACCTGAAGAGGACACCCACCATGCACGACCTCGCCATCGCCTCCGCCTTCCTCCTCATGATCCTTGCCCCCTGCATCGTCGCCACCCGCTGCGTCGGCACCGAAGCCTAACCCGAACCGCGCCAGGCGCGACCAGCGCCGCAATCTCCACGCCCGAGCCCACGCTCCGCGCAAGCCATGCAACACCCGGCGCAACCATCCGCCCACCACCAACGCTCCCCCAGAAAGGCCGCCGCCATGTTCCACCTCCTCCCCGCCGCCACCTTCGTCCTCATGGTCCTCGCCCCCTGCCTCGTCGCCACCTTCTCCACCCCCGCCGACGCCTAGCTCCCCGGTAGCAGCAGCAATCCACCACGCACATCGAGGCAGTGGTGATCGCTGAACACCTCGCATCGCCATACGCTTTAGGAAATCTGGCAATAAGAGAATGGCCGCTCCTCGCGTATGATGAACGCAAAATCATGGGTTATCAGCGCAGACGATTGCTCATCATCGCAAAGACCTACCCCGAGCTAAGCTCTAAATACACAGAAACAGTGTGTACAGCGGCTGTTGACGAGGCAGGAACAGCCTTCCGTCTTTACCCCATTCCCTTTCGCTATTTGTTAGGTCCGCAACAGTTTCAGCGTTACCAATGGATCGAAGCAGACATCCGGCGAAGTGAGAATGATCCAAGGCCAGAGAGTTTTCAGATTGACACTGATTCCATCCAATTGTTGAGCAGGATCCGCTCGTCAGTAAAAAATGAATGGCTTGCGCGGCGCAACGAGGTCCTTCGGTCAGCCGCTTGGCAGTTCACCTCCATGAGCGAACTACACGAAGCGCAAAGGACAGCCGGCACGTCGCTTGCGTTCATCTATCCAACGTACGTGCGGAGCGTAACCGAGAAGGAGCGCGATGAGGACGACGCGGCTGCCTTCCACAACAAACAACAGAAGCTTCTAAAGCAAAACGAAGCCCAGCGAAGCCAACGTGCTCTCTTCGAGAGCATGACGCCCCCTGAGATGAAGTCTCTCGACTACTTAGGAAGCCGGGTGTCTGTCGATTGGCTCTGCTCCGATGCAGAATGCAGTGGCCACAAAACTCAGATCTTGGATTGGGAAATCTGTGAGCTGGCACGAAATCACGGCATGCCCACCGCGATCGAGAAAGTCAATCGACTACTTTCTGAAGAACACCGGACCGCATTCATGCTTGGAAATTTCAGGCTGTTCCCCGGCTCGTTCGCGATCATCGGTCTTTGGTACCCGAAACGGACACTGCAAGCTAGCCTAGGCCTGAACTTCTCCTAAGTGGCACGTCATCATTGCCTCACCATTCTCGACAATCCGATCGAGGATCACTTTCCGGTGACACTCATGCGGATGCCTTTCGAAGCAAAGAAGGCATACACCTCCGTCAGCCGAGTAGTGGCGGATAAGGTCTAGGACCTCGCCCAGGCAGCGCTCATCCTTGCTTAAATGTTCGCGGTAGCGTTCGATGACTTCGTTCGGCGGCAAACCCGACTTCCGGTTTTTTGAGGGATTGCCCGCAGACTTCAGGTGCACGTATCCGATGCCTTCCACCGCCAGCCGCTCAGTGAGCGGCTTTTTCGAAAAACCCTTCTTGTAGCTCCAGGCATGCTCGCGCACATCCACCACGGCGGCCACACCGTGTCCTTTCAGCAACTCAACGTACCTGTCGAGGCTGATCCCCTCATATCCGAGACTGTAGGCGCGAAGCATCTGTGACATGGCTACATATTAGATGCGGGAGCTTTTCTGCCGCCAGTGACCCAACCGCAGACGCCTCCGCCAAGTGACTACCCGCTCCGATTCGCCTGCGAGGATTCGCATACCGTGACCCACTGCTTGCGATAAACTGCTCCCGTCGAGGGTCCAGCATGCATCGCTCCCGCCTCCTCTCCGCCGCCGCACTCCTCGCCCTCACGCTCCCCGCCCAGATCGCGCCCCACGCGCCGGACGGCGGCACCCGCGAGCGCTTCCAGAGCATTGCCATCCTCCCCAAACCCGGCGCTCCCTTCCGCGCCGTCGTCGTTACGGAGTGGACGCGCAATCTCGCAGACGGCACCACCGTCACCCTCCGCAATCACCGCACCGTCGCCCGCGACAGCACCGGCCGCATTTTTGAAGAGCGTCGCTACTTCACGCCTCATGGCGACACAGAGGTCACCTCTCTCACCGCTCTCCAATTCTCCGACCCCGCACGCCACGAGTTCACCGACTGTCTCCCCGCCACCCACACCTGCACCGTCTCTGCGTACAACCCGCTTACCGCCGTCTCGCCCGAACTCGTCACGTCCATCAAGCTCCCCGGCTGGGAGGTCACCCGCGAAAACCTCGGCGACCGCACCATCGAAAACCTGCCCACCGTTGGATCCCGAGAAATCACCACCCGCAGCGGCCCCGACACTGGATACAAAACCCCGGAACCCACCGTCAAGGAGTTCTGGTTTGCTCCGCGCCTCGAAATTAACCTCCTCACCAAACGCTTCGACCCGCGCGGCAATGCCCAAACCTTCACCGTTACCCATCTCGACCTCAACGAGCCCGACCCGCGCCTCTTCATCCCTCCCGCCGACTTTCGCACCGCTCGCACCGTCCTCCAGTAGCCCTGCACCGACCTCCATTGCCCGGTAGAATCAATACCAGCCCATGGACCCCAAATACATCCGCAACTTCGCGATCATCGCGCACATCGACCACGGCAAGTCCACCCTCTCCGACCGCCTGCTCGAGCTCACCGGCTCGCTCACCCAGCGTGAAATGCAGGCCCAGGTCCTCGACGCCATGGACCTCGAACGCGAGCGCGGCATCACCATCAAGGCCCACTCCGTCCGCATGATGTACCAGGCCCACGACGGCCACACCTACCAGCTCAACCTCATCGACACCCCCGGCCACGTCGACTTCTCCTACGAGGTCTCCCGCTCCCTCGCCTCCTGCGAAGGCGCCCTCCTCGTCGTCGACGCCAGCCAAGGCGTAGAAGCCCAAACTCTCGCCAACGCCTACCTAGCCATCTCCAACGGCCTCGAAATCATCCCCGTCATCAACAAAATCGACCTCCCCTCGGCCGACATCGACCGCACCAAGGAGATGATCGAGAACACCGTCGGCCTCCCCGCCGACGACGCCGTCTGCGTCAGTGCAAAGACCGGCCTAAACGTCGCCGACATCCTGGAAGCCGTCGTCACCCGCCTCCCCCACCCCGAAGGCGACGCCTCCAAACCCCTCCAGGCCCTCATCTTCGACTCCTGGTTCGACCCCTACAAGGGTGTCATCGTCCTGGCCCGCGTCATCAACGGCACCCTCCGCACCGGCCAGCGCATCCGCCTCATGAGCAACGGCCGCACCTTCGACGTCGAATCCATGGGCGTCCTCACCCCCAAACCCGTCGAAATCGCCACCCTCTCCGCCGGCGAAGTCGGCTTCTTCGTCGCCACCATCAAAGACGTCGCAGACACCAAGGTCGGCGACACCATCACCGACCCCAGCAACCCCGCCGCCGAACCCCTCCCCGGCTTTGAAGACATCAAGTCCATGGTCTTCGCCGGCCTCTACACCATCGAATCCCACGAGCACGGCGCCCTCCGCGAAGCCCTAGGAAAACTCAAGCTCAACGACGCCAGCTTCTCCTTCGAGCCCGAAGCCTCCACCGCCCTCGGCTTCGGCTTCCGCTGCGGCTTCCTCGGCCTCCTCCACATGGAAATCATCCAGGAGCGCCTCGAGCGCGAGTTCAACCTCGACCTCATCACCACCGCCCCCGGCGTCCGCTACCTCATCACCCTCACCGGCGGCACCCAGGTCGAGGTCGAAAACCCCTCCCGCTGGCCCGACCCCACCACCATCGACTCCATCCAGGAACCCATCATCACCGCCAAAATCCTCACCAACGAGGAGTACGTCGGCGGCATCCTCAAGCTCGTCGAAGACAAGCGCGGCAAGCAGAAAAACTTCGAATACGTCTCCGGCTCCCGCGTCCTCATCACCTACGAGCTCCCCCTCAACGAAATCGTCCTTGACTTCTACGACCGCCTCAAGTCCGTCTCCCGCGGGTACGCCTCGCTCGACTACGCCCTGTCCGGCATGTGGGTCTCGCCCATGGTCAAAATGGACATCCTCGTCTCCGGCGAACCCGTCGACGCCCTCTCCATCATCGTCCACCGCGACTTCGCCTACGAGCGCGGCAAGGCCCTCGTCCACAAAATGCGCGAACTCATCCCCCGCCAAATGTTCGAGGTCGCCATCCAGGCCGCCATCGGCTCCAAAATCGTCGCCCGCGAAACCGTCTCCGCCATCCGCAAAGACGTCATCGCCAAATGCTACGGCGGCGACATCTCCCGCAAAAAGAAACTCCTCAACAAACAAAAAGAAGGCAAAAAACGCATGAAACGCATCGGCCAGGTCGACATCCCCCAGGAAGCCTTCCTAGCCGTCCTAAAAGTCGGCGAGTAAGAAGTGCAAAACCTGCGCGTTTCTGCTACAAATGTCGTCAAATGCCGCAGTCAAAAGCCACGAAGAGTTCTGCTAAGCCGAAGATCCGTTATGAATCTGTCAAGATCGAGCCCCTCTTTGCGATGCTCGACGCTGTCGCATGGATAGACCATCCCTCGACCAAGCACATAGCTCAATTTGCGAACGTTGACCCGAGAACAGCCGGTAAGATCTTGAAAAATGCTCGGCTCATGGGTCTCGTCGACACTCCGGATGATGCTAACTATGTGCTTACCCAACCCTACCCGTACAAAGGGTCTCCTGAAGAGAAGAAACGCGTGGTTCGTGAGGCCATGCTTCGACTTCCGCTTGTACGCTCGATCCGACAGTTTTTATCCTTTGGCGATGGCTTATAGGATGCGATGCGCAAAGCTGCAACCATCGCAGGCGAAACCGACTACGACAAGAACGCCGTAGCACCTCTAATCGCGTGGGCAGATTCAGTCGGTCAGGTTTTTGATCTCAGTTTGCGTGTAGAGACACTTATTGATGCGGCGGTAGCATCGAAAGAAATTAGGCACGCAGAGCACACTGCTGAACGTATTGCCTTCATCTCACACAGTTCAAGAGACAAGCCGTTTGTACGCAGGTTAGCTTCAGACCTTTTTGCAAATGGAGTTAGAGTATGGCTGGACGAACAACAGATACTCGTAGGTGATTCGGTACCTGAGAAAATTGCACAAGGCTTAGCTTCATCTGACTTCTTCCTCTTGGTTGTCACGGAGAGTTCGAGCTCTTCGCCTTGGGTAAAAAAAGAGCTGAGTCATGCGCTCGTAGCAGAGATCGAACAAAAGAAAGTAACAGTCCTTCCGCTCCGCATAGATAACGCACCGGTTCCAGAGACCGTCACTGAAAAGCTATACGCAGCCTTTCGCTCTTCTTATGAAGTCGGATTCAAATCACTTTTGACTTCCATCGAGGGTAAGTTCAACGACATAAGGCGAGGATAATGTGACGCAAGAAGAGTCAGCCAAGAGTGAAAAGCCGGAAAAGGACAGCCAACCCAGCAAGAAGGCTAAAGGTCGCAAAGGCGGTGCACAGTTTCCTCACATCGATCTTGAAAAAGCTCTTGCATACGCAAAAAAGCTGGTTTCCAAGACACACAACGGGCCGCTCCCGGCAAGTTCAATCTTTGCAGGGGTATTTGGGGCTTCTCACGGCCGAGGTCAAGTACGGGCAGCTGCTATGAAGCAATACGGATTGCTTGAGGGGCTACCGTCTGCATACAAGGCCAGTTCGCTAGCGATAGCTATTGATGCTGCTCCGCTTGAGGAGCAGTCTGGATTGGCTCAACAAGCACTGCTGAAGCCTAAAGTCTTCCGACAAATCTATGAGACTTTTCAGAATGATACTACTTCCAAAGCTCGAATTGAGCAGCGCGTGAAGGGGCTAAAAGTCCATCCAGAATCAGCTTCAGAATGTACTAACCTCTTTATAGCTTCTGCGCTTGCTGCTCAGGTTGCATCAATGGACGGCGATAGCGTCACTATCAAATCAGCCGCTAACTCTACGCCTAGTGAAGCTTCGGATGATGAAGACCAAAATGGGCACGTTGAGGATGGGGCTCAGGCTGGAGCCGACGAAGAAGAGGCCATCGGCGAGAACTCAGAAGGCAAAGCCACGGAACGAACCGAAGGTCCATCAACGCCTAAGAGGCAGCAAAAGGGTAGTCAGGCAACTGTCAACCTGAATCTTAGTGTTGACTCGACAACAGATCCAGATAAGCTCGAAAAACAGCTAAGTCTCTTGAAGAAATTCGGCATGTTATGAAGGGTTGAGCATTAGGTTTCTTAAGCCGGGTGCCCTATGCATCGCCTACTTTGCGGTGTATCGGTTCCAATCACTTTAGCCCTCGTGAAATTCGTCCCGGCGGCAGATAGTTCTCCTTCGACACCACCTTCTTCCCGGTCTTCTCCTCCAGCGAAAGCCGCGCCCGCTTGGCAATCCGCCCACCATCCTGCGCCGCCTTGCTGTTCTGGTGCATCCCGGTAGCCTCCACGCTCTCGGCAATCTGCCGCGTCGACAACTCCGCCAGCGCCGTAAAGATCAGTTCCGCCTCCGTCATGTGGTCGCGCAGGTTGTGACTTTTCTTCAGCCCCTTCAATTCTCTGTGAGACGCAGTGCTGTGCCCGGTCCACTCCTCGTGAATGATGTTCGTCAGGATCGCCATCTCCTGCCGGGTGCCCCATACATCGCGGCACTTTGCGATGTGTGGGTTCAAGTCGTCAGGCTGTCAGATCGTAAGAAATTCCTGAATCATCGACTCTGCGTCCGTATCAGAGAACGGCCCAGCAAGCCGCCTCGCAACCCACTCGTAATCCTCTCGGTCCAACCGTCGACTCAAGTCTTCCGAAGTCGGGTGCCCCATACATCATCGCGCTTTTGCGACGTGTGGGAGCAAGGCTTAGGCTGACAATGGAACATCTGACCCGGGTGACCTCTGTCCGGAGTCTTTGAGACGGACTAAAGCCCTTAGTAGAGCCGCCCTTCAGGAACGAGAACATGCGCAAGATCAAAGGCGAGCGCAGACCCTAACTCAAAGACCGCTCCCTTGTCTGGACTCCACCTGTCAACAATGTGGTACTTGCCATCCTTCACTCCCTCAATCACCCATTCGGAGCCATCCTCCCCGCTTCTGTTCAAGTCGTAGCTCGGCAACTTCCAAAAGTGAACGGCAATCGTCTTGCCGACGAAGGTGGATACCTGTTCTCGCGTCAGCACGCTCGTTCTGTCTTCCGTAAGCTTGCCTGGGGCGTACCCACCCGCGCCACTCGCCATCTTGGTCACGAGGGTACCCGTACCGTCCTCATGAACGTCAAGACGAACAGCAATTGGGTGATCAAACGTGCGCAGCCATAAAAAGCGATACATCTCTCGGTGCTCCACAGCAGGGAACAGCGGCCTCTCTTGTAGAGCTTTCAATTGATGTGTGTACCAGTTGGCTACGAGTTTATTTGCGCCTGCAGTTTTGCCGAACGCATTCGGAGGAAAGTAGGCCTGTGCTCGAACCGCTTGCGCAAAGCACAACAGAGTCAGAAACGTAGAGCGCCGCAAGGTCGTTCGTCGCATCACACACCTCATACTTCAGGCCACCAATTTAAGAACAGACACCGGTCTGCGAAGTTCTGTTCCAGTCTCTGGCGAACTATGGCTGGAAAATGCGCGTACAAGCCTGAGTCCCCAAACGAGGCTCAAATGACCCACCGCATCCTCCCCCACCTCACCACCCTGGCCCTCCTCCTCGGCATCACCGCCACCACCCACGCCCAACCGCCCACCACCCTCACCGGCCACTGGGCCGGCACCCTCGACACCGTCCACCCCGACGGCAGCGTCGACCCCGACCAGCTCTACCTCTCCCTCGACCCAACCAATCCCTCCGCCAGCGCCGCCGGCAACGACCCTGCCCACCTCTCGCCCGCCACGCAGGCCACCCTCACCCGCAACACCGTCACGGTGCCCGTCAACCCCACCGTCACCGTCCAGTTCCATCTCACCTTGCAGGGCGACCACCTGCGCGGCACCGCCACCGGCCTCCCCGGTGCTTCCGGTGCCCGCGTCGTCGTGGACGCGGTCCGCGCCGACGCCGCCTGGCACACCTCCACCCCCGTCGCCCACGCGCCCGACACCCTCGCCAGCACCGTCGCCGACCTCGACCGCAAACTCTTCACCGCCTACAACACCTGCGACCTCGCCACCCTCGGCAACCTCGTCTCCGCCGACCTGGAGTTCTATCACGACAAGACCGGCCTCGCGACCGGCAGGGAAGTCTTCCTCACCGCCATCAGAAACAACATCTGCGGCAAAACCGAGCGCACCCTCGTCCCCGGCTCCCTCGAAGTCCACCGCCTCAACAACTACGGCGCGCTCGAAATCGGCGCCCACCGCTTCACCCACCCCAACCACCCCGAAATCCCCACCGGCGATGCCAAGTTCGCCATGCTCTGGCGCTACACCCCCACCGGCTGGCAACTCACCCGCGTCATCAGCTACGACCACGCCGCCGACAAGTAGTGCGCCGCCCCAACCAGATCATCCCCAGCCAGCAACCGCCCGGGTGCCCCATTCTTTTCACAGCTTCACCGTGAAAAGGGTGGGGTAAAGCTTCCAGAAACCGAAACTGCCAGTCTCGAGAAGATAATCCCAATCGGTGCCCGTCAGAAAATCCTGTCAACCCCCCAACACCCCTAACACAAACAAACCAAACGAAATAGACTTGGCACTCTATTTACGCCAACTCCTTACAATAGAAACAGGGCTTCCTTCGCACACCCGTGCGGCGGAAGCCCTTTCCCGTTGCACCCGAAAGAGAGGCAATCCATGAACGCACCGGTCAAAGGCCTGGAAAAGACGTACGTCGAGACCCCGCTCACCGCACTCAACCACGTCTCCCGCATCGTCACCCGCACCACCTACTACGGTGGCTGCACCCCCACCCACTTTGAGCGTCTCGAAGCCGAGCGCAAAGCCCAACTCGCCGCCGAGCAGGCCGCACGCCCGCAAAAGTGGTACTGAAGCCGCCCAAACCCAACCACACAGACCCCGCCACACAGGCCCAACCGCACGGCCCCAACCTGCGGCCACGGCAACCATCACCCATCCACCGGAAAGGACATTCTCATGTACCGTCTCTGCCAGCACACCCTCACCACCGGCCTCCGCTGCAAATCCCCGGCACTGCGCACCGACGACTTCTGCTACTTCCACACCGCGTTCCGCCGCCAGCAGCGCGAGTTGGCCGACGAAAACCGCCGCCCGCCCGAGTTCATCGCGCCCAACTTCAACAGCCGCGGCGACTTCGTCGGCATGGGGCCCGTCAAGCCCCAGCACATCGACGGTACCCGTGGCGTCATCCGCAAACCGCTCGAAGTCGACCTCGGCCTGCTCGAAGACGCCGCCGCCATCCAGCTCGCCATCTCCAACGTCCTGCAGGCCCTCGCCATCGGCCGTCTCTAAACCCGCCGCGCCTCGGTCCTCCTCTACGGCCTCCAACTCGCCAGCACCAACGCCCGCTTCGTCCCCGATCCAACAGAATCAGGAACTTACCAGACCGATCCAATAGAATCAGGAACTTACCACGACACCCGTGGGGAGGGGGAGACCCCTTACACCGAAGCCTCACCCCTCTGAATCACAGGCTTCTTCGGATAAGGCGGCCCCTTCTTCAACTGCTCCTCCATATCCTTGTCATACCCATACAAATCCTGAAAAAAGTGAATTTCTCCACCATCCACATAAGCCGTCCCATAAAACAAGACAATCGGAATCGGTTTCGGCAGCGAAACATTTTTATTCGTCACCGACTCATCCTGCATCGTGTCCTGGATCTTCTCCGCATCCCACTGAGAGTTATCCCGCAGCAGCCAATCCGCAAGCTTCGGCGGATCCTGCACCCGAACACACCCATGGCTGTAATCCCGCCGCGTCCTGCTGAACAGGGAATGCGAGTCCGTATCATGCAGATACACATCGAACTTGTTTGGAAACATAAACTTCACCAGCCCAAGTGAATTGTTCGGTCCTGGAAGCTGGCGTACAAGAACATTGCCATGAGCTATGCGGTCCGCAGAGGCGGGTTCCGGTTCGCCCTTGTTGTTGACGGTTTCGTAATGGTGCTCGGCCAGGTAGCCGGGGTTCTTTTCAATGTGCGGCACGAGATCTTTTTTCGCAATGTCGACCGGAAGGTTCCAGTAAGGCCGAAAGACCAGGTATTTCATGTGGTCTGCAATCATCGGCGTATGGTGTTCTTCCTTGCTCGACTGACCATCGACGACGTTCATGCGGAACTCTTCGTTGTCGCCCTCAAAGGTACGCAAGACAAACTCGGGCAGGTTCACCAGGATCGCGGGATGCTGGTACTCGTCGTTCAGCCAGCGCCACCGCTCCATGGTGTCACTGATCTGCTGCACGCGCGTGGTCACCGGAATATTGAGCGCGGTGATAGTTGGAGCATTGAGCTTGCCGTCTTCCGCGATGCCGTGGCGATGCTGGAAGTGCTTGATTGCCTCGTTCAGCGCGGAAAGATCAGGCGAAGCGTCAGCATCACCAGAGGTCTGTAGATCACCCAGCAGCGTGAGTTTTTGCGCGAGCGGCTGCAGTGCGGGATAGCTTGCGCTTACTGCAAAGGAATTCTTGCCCGGATCGGGAAGGGGCTCGCTGTGATCTTTTGCGGCCAGATCGAGATACTGCTTGAGAGACGTTTTCAGCGCCTTGAACTGAGCGTTCTGCGGCTCAAAGCCATCGAGTGTCGCGGGCACATCGCTGCTGGTGGAGAGCTGCGACTCAAGAACGGTAGGCAAGTCGAGTTGCTTGCTGCTGGAGTCCATGCCGAACGCAAAGGATTGTGGGTCCGTGCGGCCCATGTGAATGGCGTTGATAAAGCGCGCGGCATCGACGGACATGGCTGCGTCAAAGTTGGCTTTTCCCTGATCGGTCGACAAGTCGGAGACGCGAGCCTGCCATTTGCTGGCGTCGTAATCTTCCGGCTCCAGGCCACGCTGGCGCGCGTTGGAAAACGCCTCCATCATGGCGCTGGCCTGAGTGGTCGGTTTGCCTTTGTCGCTCCACGCCAAAGTAAAGTTCCGGTTGTCATAAAAGCTGGCAATGGCCGGTTGAATATCGCTGAAGTCTGGATATTTCAGCAGGGCGAGGTGGCCGGGATCAATGGCGCCATGCAGTTCGTCGGTATACGTCGGTGCGGAGACGCCGATCGAGCCGGTAGCCTGGGCAGCGACCTGCTTGGCCTTTTTACAGCCGGAGACGGGCAGCGAGACGAGGAGGGCGGCAGCAAAGAGCAGGTGAGCAGAAGGTGTTTTCATGTAAGGTCTGCCTGTAGGATGCGCCTTTATTGGCGTTTCGCGCAGATTTTTGCATTGTGTGTCAAATGAGGATACCCAGGCAGGGAAGAGAGCCAATTTTTGGCGACTGGTGCAGTGTTAACGATGCATGGTCTTCAGCGCGATCGCGGCGAAGACACCCTGTGCGGCGATCACGGTTGCGGCGAGTGCGAGATAAAGCGTCCGATAACGCGTTTCGAAGGCGTCTGCGAATGTGCCTGCGATGAACGTCAGCAGAAAAGGGACCGCCCATAGAACGGCGTCGGTCGAGATCTGGGTGGTAACCAGCGGCAACACGCAGAGCGCGACGACAAACGGTACGATGTTGCCGAAATACCGTGACCGGCCGACAGCGAGGAGCAAAAAGAAGCTGACGGCAAGTGCAAGCATTGTCGGCAGATTAGCGGGTGCGGTGGCGAACGCAATTGCAGGCAGATGCGACAACGTGAAGCGCGCGGCACCGGCGGTGAAGACATAAAAGAACGCGCCGAGGCGAAATGCGTACGACGCGAACACGATGAAGAGGGCACCCATCGACGAAGCGACAAGCAGCGGTAGCACGGCGGAGCGCCGTCGCTCTGCAACGTAGAGCAGGAAGATGGCGGAGAAGAAGAGGCCGACGATGGCGGTGAGGACGTGCGCGCAGGCGGTAAGGCCGAGCGCCACGGTGAATAGCACGATGCGTGGACGCCACTTGCGCGTGGGGCCATACATGGCGTGGCCGATGCCGATGGCGGTGTAGATGACGGCGTAGAGGCCCCATGCGGCGAGAATGTCGTTGTTCGGTGTGGTAGCTGCGCTGAGAACCGCGGGAGAAAGGCAATACAGCGCAAGTGCGAAAAAGCCACCGAAATTGCCGAAGAGCCTTCGCGAGACCCACCACAGTCCAGCACCCAGCAGCACGGCGGCCAGGGCGAAAGGGACGCGCAGCAGGTAGCGCAGGCCGTCGATCTGGTGGCGCAAGTCGTAGACAGAGCCGCCGGTCGGGTTGGGGCTGTAGGTGCGTTGAGCCAGCGGTTTGCGTTCGTCCGCCTTCGCGGCAAGGTAATCCTGCACGCGCAGTGCCGTGACATACACCGTAAGCGGCAGGGCGGCGGCGCGGTAAGCCAGCGACCCGTCGCCCTGCATGTTGCCGCAGGTGGTGAAGTAGCCGAGCGCGGGCGAAGGTTTCTCCCACATTTCGCGGCCGCACAGGGCGTAGCGATAGTCGCTTGCGGTGAGGGGTGCGCGGCCGATGACAAACAGCGCCTCGCCGAAGAAGAGGAGCAGGAGCAGCGCGGCGATGCCCTGGGGGCGGCCAAAGTGGAAACGGAAACTCATGAAGGCGTCGCCCTAGTGTATCGCCCCTTAGCGCAGGCCAGCCGATGCCCGCACGCGGCGATTGCTAGAATGGCAGGCATGGATGCGCTGGAATTCAAGGTAGGTGCGGCGAAGCTGGTGAGTTATTCCCCGGAGCGATCACTGGCGTGGCGCGTCGTGTTTGAGGATGAGGGCGTGGCGGGTTACTGCTATGCCTGCGACGGGGAGCGGGCGACGCTGCAGGACGACTTCGACGTGACGGTGCTGGACGCAATGCTCGTCTACAACGTGGAGTCGATGAAGAGCGGGGAAGACGGTGAACGGCAGCGGCTGGCGACCATCGAGTGGAGCGCTGACGGGCAGCGTTCGGTGCTGCGGCTAGACGGCGTGCCGCAGGTGCTGATCGACTTCGACAAGCGCGAGAGTCATTGCCGGTCGAACTTTCCGAACTTTATGGATGATGGGCGCAACAATTGGCACAGCGACGACCATCGCTGGAACGATGATGCCATGCTGCAGTTTGAAACGGCCGCGCTGGGTGTGACTGGCTGATGCAGGTGGTTGCGGGCGCGAGATGGGCGGCGCTGGCGATTGGTGTTTGCGCGTGTGTGCTGCTGATTGCATTGACGCGTGAGGTGCTATACGCGCGCACATTTCCGCTGGTGCATGATGCGGCAATTCTGCATTATGTTTCGTTCATGATTGGGCGCGGCCATGCGCCGTATCTGCAGCAAGTGGAGATGAACCTGCCGGGCGTGCTGATGACCGAGTGGTTCAGCATGCATGTGTTCGGCGCAGATGCGGCGGGGCTGTGGCGGTGGGATAGTTTCGTTGGTTTGTGTGCTGTTGCGGTGAGTGCGGCAATGGCGGGGCGTGGCTATCGGCTGGCCGGTGCGTGCGGCGCCATGTTGACGTGGATGATCCATTTGAACGATGGAGCGTATGACCTGGGCGAGCGCGAGTGGCTGGTGTCGCTGCTGCTGATGGCGTGCGTTGGGTGCGCGGCGCTTTGCGTGGAGCGTCAGCAGGCGGTGTGGATGACACCGTGCATGGCGCTGGGTGGGTGGGCGAGCGCGATCAAGCCGTTTGCGGTGTTGCTGCCGGTTGTTGTGATCGTGTTGGTGTGCTTGCGCTTGCGGTCTAAGGTTGTGTTGCGCGTGATTGGTTGGTCGATGGTCGGCGGGTCGCTACCGGCGTGCGCGACAGTGCTTTACTTTCGGCATTGGCCGGGGGCGTTTGCAGCGTTTTTGCAGACGGAGCGCACGCTGGGTGCGTGGTACTCGGGGCAAGCCGAGGCGAACCTGCATTACATGCTGCTGCGGGTGATGAGTTATCCCGTGCTGGTGGCCCTGGGACTTACGGTCTACTTAGCGATGCGGAGTAAGTGGTGGGTTGACTTACGGCTGTTGCTGTTGTGTGTGAGTGCGATGGTTGGTTTCGCCATGTATCTGGCGCAGCGCAAGGGGTTTCCATATCACGTGTACCCGATGCTGCTGTTCGCGCTGGTGCTTGGGTTCGTGGTGGCACAGCGTGGACTTGAAAGCATGGCGTGGGATCGGCGCGTGATTGCCTTAGTGTTGCTCCTGGTCGGTGGAGTACGCATGCCGCTGAGGTTATGGCGGGATCATGCGAAGAACGCCTATCCCGTCGCAACGCAGATGGCGCTCATTGGGGACTTGCGGCGGCTTGGTGGGCCTTCGCTGGATGGGCGCGTGCAATGCCTAGACATGACACTGGGCGGCTGCATGGGTGCGCTGTACGATTTGCGGCTGGAACAGCCGACAGGCTTCGTGAACGACAACATGCTGTTTTCCAGGGATCGGCAGCCTTTTCTGTTGGCGCTGCAGCAGCGCTTTTTGCGGGAGATGGATGCGCGGCCGCCACGGGTCATCGTGCTGTCGGCACACAACTGGCCGGACCAGGACGACTTCAGCTTCAGTAAACTGCACCGCTGGCCTGCGTTTGCGGCCTGGCTGAAGGCGCGGTATCAGCTGGAAAGCACGCATGTGGCGACGACGGTGCCGCATACGGCGGATTATCGGATTTACGTTGCGCGCTAGTTGGCGCCGTAGAGCAGGTTGATGTCCTTGAAGCCGATTTTCGTGAAGACAATGATCACGAGGATGGTGAGGACGAAGGCTGCGGTGCTGGCGATCCAGCTGGTGCGAATGCGTCGGGTGAGCAGGCCAATGAGCAGGAACAGCAGGTAGACGAACGAGACCGAGAGCAGCCAGTCGAATTCATATTGGCGGCGCAGAAAGCCCTGCTGGGAGACGACGTGGACGAGGTGCAGCGAGGGAACCAGCCTGCCAAGAAAGAGCATGCCGGCGAAGGCTGCGAGGAAGAGCAGGAGGCTCTGGCCGAGGATGGAGAGGGCGCGCTTCACGAGGATTGCTCCTTTAGGGATTTGGATCGTTTGCAGGATGAAGGCTGCTGGCGATGCGAAAAGCAGATCCCGGCGCTTCACTGCGGGATGACAAAGGCTTGCTGCGATAAAAGATTCTCGCGATTCGTTGTAGACGGCTAGCGACTGGTAGTGTCGGCTTCAAAGGCGGCGAAGCGGCGCTCTAAATCATACTGCTGCATGGCGCGTTCGCTGCTTTTGAGGAATGTTTCGCAGTTCGATGATGGTCGAACTGTCGCGGGCAGCGTGCATCCGCCGCGCAGGGTGGTGTAGCGATTGGGTGCGGCGTTGAGCGTGTCGCCGGGCAGAAAGCTGTGTTCGAGCGAGGCGCGGGCGGAAGCTTTGAGGTCGGTGTACGTCAGGTGCTGGTCGATCACGCCGCGCATGTATTCATTGGTCAGGTCGATGCGGCTGACACCTTCGTCATCCGTCGAAATGGCGAAGGGCACACCGGCCGCGCGATACAGGCTGAGCGGGCTGTACATGCCGCGCACGCCGAGAATGGTGTCGTTGGACGTAATGTTCAGTTCGAGCATGATGTTGCGGTCGTGCATCTCGCGCAGCAGTTGCGCGCTGCCGGTTTCGCTGGCCATGTCGACGCCGTGGCCAATACGCTCGGCACCCGCGACCTCTACCGCCTCGCGGATGTGGAAGCGCAGGCCCGCGGGTGGCACCAGGCCGGGCGCGAGTTCGCCGGCATGAAGGCTCAGGTGCACCTTGGGGTACAGCGGCCGCAGCGCGCGCAGCATACGCATTTGTTCGCTGTACTGGCTCATGCTGCCGTAGCTGTCTTCCGGCTGCACGTAGTTGAGGCCGACGACGCGTGGGTCGATGCTGGCGAGCTCGAACGCGAGCACGGTCTGCGCAAAGACGGTGCTGGGCGGAAAGGCGCGCAGCACCTGGAAGAGGAAGCGCACCTTGACCGTGCAGGCGGCGGTGGCCTGCGGTGTGCCGCAGTGTTCGATCTCGCGGCGGCGGCGCTCGACCATGTCGAACTCCTCGCGGTCGCGCGCGAGGTTGGCGGCGAGGCCGGCCTTGAGCAGTTCGTCGCGCATGGCGGCGTAGTCCGTGCGGTTGCCAGGCAGGTTGAGCTTGCGTGCGAGCGCGGCGGCCTCGGCGAAGTCGGGCGTGCTCATGATTTCGAGGTACTGTTCGTTCTGCGATGCGGCGCGGGTGGCGACCTCGTCGACCCATTCGGGCAGGTGCGTTTTGCTGATGCCGTTGAAACGACCGAAGGTGGCGAAGAACTGGTCGTGGCCGCTGACGCCCGGCGTGGGTTGAAAGCTGCGCATGCTGAAGCTGTCGACGAGCGCGTCGTAGAGCTTCTGGTTGGTGAAGGCCTCGGCGGCGGGTACCGTGCCTTCCGCGCACACGGGCTTGGCGGGGTTCGATTTCGTGGTGCCGATGTTGGGCAGAAGGACGAGCTTGACCGGGTCGGCGCACAGGTTGTCGTCCGCGGCATTCTGCAGGAAGGTTTCGGCGTAGACGGCACCGGACAGGTGCATGTGCAGGTCGCCGCCCTTGGGCATGCGCAGCACAAAGGCGCGCACGGCGGCGGGGTTGTCGTGGATGGCGTCAAGGCGCTGTGCCGTGCGCGTTTCCGCAGACTGGGCCCATGCCGTCATCGTCAGTGTGTAAACAGCAAAACAATAGAACAACGCGGAACGACGCATGGCGAACCTGCCGATGAATTTTCCCGGGACAAGCAGGCACGCCAGGGTCGGTGCGCGGCTTTCCGAAGGGATGCCTCCCAGCATAACGCGCCCGCTTTTGCCGTCGCGCCCGGCGGAGTTGGCGGGATGGGCCGGGTTGGGTATACTTGGCTAGTCGCGTGAGTATTTCTGAGTTCTCCGCGGCCGCTGTGGCCATCCCAGGCCGCGCGTGACGTTTCGGTGCAACCTTCGCATCGCGGCGCAACCCACGGGTTCAACCCCATGGCCAGATAGCTCAGTGGTAGAGCGCGGCCCTGAAAAGGCCGGCGTCGGCGGTTCGATCCCGTCTCTGGCCACCACACACACCTCCAGCAAGGTTCCACCGTCTCCGCAATAGACGGTGCTCATGCATTTTTCAGCCGGTATTTCTTGCTGCACAAATTCTTGTGCACACTAGCCTTTTCACCTCGCAATGCACTACGCTAGGCGAACAGAAGGCGAAATATGCAGGCAGCTACATTAAGGCGTGAGATCGAGGCACAACTGGCGAACCGCATTCCGGCCGCGCTTACCCCTGTGCCGCTGCAAGCGCCCCGGCTTCACCCCATCGGCAATGCGCGGGTGGATGCACTGCTGGGTGGTGGCTTCCCGATCGGCTCCGTATGTGAACTGACTGGGCCAGACGGTTCCGGGCGATCCTCTCTCGCGCTTTCTTTGCTTGCAAGCGCTTCGATGGAAGGTGCCTGCGCCTTCATCGATGTGAGCGACATGCTCTCTCCGCATAGCGCAGCTGCAGTTGGCGTCCAGCTTGGAAACCTGCTTTGGGTGCGCTTTGCAGCGCCGATACAACCTTCCACTTCTCTAAGGAAGATATCCGCGTCTTCCAACATGTCTGCACCAAATGGAGCTAGCGGGCCCATGAGTGGCGGTTGCGGCACGTCGCACCCGCGCGGCGAGACGAAGGGCTTGGCTCCGGCACTTGAAGAAATGCTGTTGCACAAGGAAGAGCGGCGTAGGCGGAAGATGGAGGGAACTCCTGGCCACCCAAACCAGCCGCTCGGCCTGCACACGGCTTCTCAGGATCAGGTGGAGTGGGAACGCTGGAATCTCCGCAAGGTGGATGACACTGACCCCTTGCGACAGAGCGACAAGGTAGCGGCTGAGGCGGCTCGGGTACGTGCGGCTGCGAGTCTGCAGCCGACATCGATGCACCGACGCGAGCAAAAGCCGTGGGATCGACTGGACCGTGCACTTCGTGCAACGGATCAGGTGTTGCAGTCGGGTGGCTTTCGCGTGGTGGTGCTGGACCTTGCATCGGTCGCTCCGCAAGAGGCTCTGCGCATTCCGTCCGCAACCTGGTTTCGCTATCGGCGTGGGGCGCAGGAAAGCGATGCCATTCTGCTGCTGCTTACGCGGGAGCCATGCGCGCGTTCCAGCGCGGCTTGCGTGCTGGAATGTTCCGTTGGTGAGCCACCAAAGATCCAGGGCGTGCTCACTGCGGTTCCGCATCGCGCCGAAGTCGCACGGCAACGGACCGGGCCTACCTTCGGCCGGAAGGCGCCGGGACGGGCGACAAACTGGGATACGACGCCGGCATGGATGCGGGCGGCTGGGAGGTAGGCATGTCCTTTGCGGCGATCCACATCCCGGAGTTCCCCGTTGTGGCCTGGCAGCGCACCTCGCCGGAGCTGTGTTGCCAGCCATGCGTCGTGCTGGAGGGAATCGCACCCCAGGAGAAGGTCGTTTCGTTTTGCAGACAAGCGGGAGCAGTCGGCATCGAGCACGGCATGAGTAAGGCACAGGCCGAAGCGGGCTTTCAGGCTCTGTTTCGAGCGCGGCAGGTTCAGGAAGAGCAGGCGGCCTATGCCGTCGCGCTGGAGATTGTGGAGCGTTTTTCACCACGCATCCAGGCAATTGCTTCCCCATTGAACGACTATGCGGAAGCCCACCGGCTGGCCGTCGTGCTCCTGATCGACAGCTCCGGAATTGGCACGCTCTTCGGCTCCGCCGAGAGCTACGCCCGCAAGCTCCACCATGAGCTTCGCGCATCCGGATTTCCAGCCGGCGTCGGCATGGCCCCAAACGCGGAAGCCGCTCTATTGCTTGCCCGCAGCAGCCCAACAGTTGTCTGTACCGACCAGGACAGCGTGCGCAGCAGGCTCGCCCGGTTGCCGGTTGCTTTACTGCCTTGTGAGGCCAGGATGCTTGCGGTCCTGAACCGCTGGGGTATTCGCACGTTGGGCGAGCTAGCGGCATTGCCGGAAACGGCGCTGATCAGCCGTCTCGGTCAGCAGGGAAAACGGTTGCAACAACTCGCACGCGGCGAAGCCGATCACCTGCTGGTTCCGGAACAAGCGGAGTTTACCCTTTCCGAAATCACCGCACTCGAGACACCAGTGGAGCTGCTCGATTCTCTGCTCTTCGTGCTTTCGCCGATGCTGGAGTCGATCCTGCGCAATGCAATGGAGCGCGCCTACGCGTTGCGCTCGTTGCGACTTATCCTCGACCTGGAACGTGCCGCACCCCACAGCATCGAAGTGCGTCCCTCGACACCGACACAAAACCGGGAGGTGCTGCTCAAGCTGCTCAACCTGGAGCTGCAGGCACATCCACCGCAGAGCGGCATCGTGCGCGTCACGCTGGAAGCAGAGCCCACCCAACCGCAGACCGCGCAGCGCGGTCTCTTCCAGGCGCAGTTTCCCGAACCGGACAAACTCGAATTGCTGCTGGCCCGGCTGCGCTCCATCGCCGGTGAAGATAACGTGGGATCGCCACAACTGCGGAACACTCACAGCAGCGATGCCTTCACCGTGGCCCCGTTCCGGCCGAGTCTTCTGGAGGGTGTGGTAAAGGAAGCGCTACCGTCCAGCCTTGCAATTCGCATGTTCCGGCCTCCGCAGTCCGTGCGTGTGACCTGCTGGGGTGACCAGCCACGTGCCATGTTCTGGCAAGGATCAAGGCTGGCGATCAGCGCCACAGCAGGACCGTGGCACTCTTCCGGTTCCTGGTGGGACGGGCAGGCGTGGGATCACGACCTCTGGGATGTCGTGACAACCAACCCGGTACAGGCACTGCGCTTGCGGCAGGACCACTCTTCCAAAGAGTGGTCGGTGATGGGGCTCTATGACTGACCGCTATGTCGAATTACACGCGCGTTCTGCCTTCAGCTTTCTGGAAGGCGCGTCGCTCCCCGAAGCCATGACCCAGCAGGCTGCCAACCTGGAGTTGCCCGGCCTTGCGATCCTCGACCGCGACGGTCTCTACGGCTCACCACGCCTGTACACCACGGCGAAGAAACTGGGCTTGCGCTCGCACATTGGTGCCGAGGTGTCGGTCGATACCTTCGGCCAGCAGGTGCGGCCGGCAGCGTGGCAACCCCACACGATTCCCAACCGTCCGGTCCGCTTGTCGTTGCTTTGCGAATCGCAGACCGGCTACAGAAATCTTTCCATGCTCATCTCCAGCTACAAGCTGGCGCAACGGTCTAAGGGCGACGGCGTCGCCCCATTCCGCAGCATCGAGCGGTACGCGGAAGGTCTCGTCTGCATAACCGGCGGTGACGAAGGCCCGCTTGCCGCAGCCCTGGAACATGGCGGTATGGACGAGGGTCGAACCGTTCTGAACCGCCTCGTGCAGACCTTCGGGCCGAAGAACGTCTATGTCGAACTGCAGCGGCATGGCATCTGCGAACAGGAGGCGCGCAACCAAGCCGCCATTGCTCTGGGACGGGAGTTTCACCTGCCGCTGCTGGCCACGAATGGCGTGAGCATGGCCACCGAGTTCGAGCGCGAGATCCTCGACGTACTCACCAGTATTCGCCACGGCTGTTCCCTCGACGAGGCCGGGCTGCTCCTGCAGCAGAACGGCAAGCGGCACCTGCGTTCAGCGGAGCAGATGGGCGCTCTCTTCCGTGATCTTCCCGAGGCCATTGGCAACACCGGTGAACTCTCCAGCCGGCTCACCTTCCAAATGAAGGACATGGGATACGAGTTCCCCCGTTATCCCGTTCCGGACGGCGACGACATGGACAGCTTTTTACGCAAGCGCACCCTTGACGGCGTGGCTCGTCGCTACAGCTGCAAGGCCAGTGCAAAGCTGCGCACGAGGGCCGATCAGCAGGTAGACACCGAACTCGCGCTAATCGCGAAGCTCGGTCTTGCCGGCTACTTCCTCATCGTGTGGGACATCGTGGAGTTTTGCCGCAAAAATGGCATCCTCGTGCAGGGACGTGGTTCTGCTGCCAATTCCGCTGTCTGTTACGCGCTAGGCATCACCGCCGTTGACCCGGTTGGCATGGATCTTCTCTTTGAACGATTCCTCTCCGAAGTACGCGGGGAGTGGCCCGATATCGATCTGGACCTCCCCTCGGGTGGAGACCGCGAACGTGCCATCCAGTACGTCTACGACCGCTACGGCCAGCTCGGTGCTGCGATGTGCGCCAACATTGTCACTTACCGCGGCCGCTCTGCCGCGCGCGAGGTGGGCAAGTCGCTCGGTTTCGACGCCGACATGCAGACGCGGCTTACGCGGCTGGTGGGCTCCTTTGAGTGGAAGGGGCCCACCGACACCATGGCTCATCACTTCCAACAGGCAGGTTTCGACCTCAACCACCCCCGCATTTCGAAGTACTTGGAGCTGTCGATCCGGATGCTCGATCTGCCTCGGCATCTGGGCCAGCACTCGGGTGGCATGATCATCGCGCAGGGCCAGCTCGCCTCCGTTGTTCCCATTGAACCTGCGAGCATGGCGAACCGCAATGTCGTCCAGTGGGACAAGGAAGATTGCGCCGACATGGGTCTCATCAAGGTCGACCTGCTCGGCCTCGGCATGATGGCCGTCCTCAAGGATTGCGTTGAACTCATTCCAAAGCACTATGGCGAAACGATCGACATCGCCCAGATCCCGCACGATGACCCCAAGGTGTTTGAGTCGCTTCGCCGGGCCGACACGATCGGCCTCTTCCAGGTGGAGAGTCGGGCGCAGATGGCATCTCTTCCCCGCAACAACCCCGACAAGTTCTACGATCTCGTGGTGCAGGTCGCCATCATCCGACCCGGCCCGATCGTCGGGCAGATGATGAACCCCTACATGGAACGGCGCAAAGACCCAAGCAAGATCACGTCGCTGCATCCCTTGCTGGATGATGTCCTTGCAAGAACTCTGGGCGTTCCACTGTTTCAAGAGCAGCTACTGCGCATCGCCATGAAGATCGCCAACTTTACCGGCGGCGAAGCCGAAGAACTACGGCGCGCTCTCGGCAGCCGCCGGTCACAGGACAAGATGAAGGCATTGGAAATCAAGCTGCGTGCCGGCATGGATGCCAACAAGGTCAGCCCCAAAGCCCAGGAAGAGATCATCCTTGCCATCAGTTCCTTCGCGCTCTACGGCTTCCCGGAGTCCCACGCGGCCAGCTTCGCCCTCATCGCGTATGCCTCGGCTTGGCTGAAGTTCCACTACCTGCCTATCTTCACCGCAGCCATCCTCAACAACCAGCCGATGGGCTTCTACTCGGCAGCTGTCCTGGTGAAAGATGCGCAGCGCCACGGCCTGCGGATCAAGCCCGTGGACATCCTGCGTTCCGACTGGAACTGCGTTCTCGAGCGGGAGCCGGATAATTCTCTCTCCCTTCGGCTCGGTTTTCGCTATGTGAGTGGTCTTGCTGCTGCCATTGCTGCGGACATCGAACGCGTCCGCGCCCTCCGGCCTTTCGGATCGATTGAAGAACTTGCCCGCCGTGTGCCATCGATTTCCCGAGCCCAGCTCTCCACCCTTGCTGAGACTGGAGCCCTGAATTCGCTGGGAGAAACGGTGCACCGCCGGGATGCTCTCTGGCAAGTTGAACGCGCAGTGCGGGCCGCCGGGCCGCTGCTTGCCGGGTTAGATCGCGATGAAGGGCATACCTCTCCGCTACAAGCCATGAGTCAAGAGGAACGCATGGTTGCTGACTACGCCGGCACCGGCGTCACCGTCGGCCGACATCCCATGGGACTTTGCCGCCCCCGGCTCCGTCAGATGAGCGTCTTCAGCGCTAGCGACCTCAAGCTGGTCCGCAACGGTGTCAAGGTCCGCATCGCCGGTCAGGTCATCGCCCGGCAGCGGCCAGGCACTGCGCATGGTTTTATTTTTTTATCGCTAGAAGACGAGACGGGCATCGCTAACGCCATCGTCGATCCCGACCTCTACGAAGCCAATCGCAATCTCGTCACCTATGCCAAGTTCCTGCTGGTGGAAGGCACCCTGCAGAACATCGACAAGGTCATCCATCTCCGCGCGAAACACATCGAGGAACTGACGGTCACGTCTGCACCGATGGAATCGCATGACTTTCATTAAAGTCACAGAGTAACCGCACGCGCTAGGTGGAAATTGTTAGTCGAATCTTTGAACTGTCCTGATCGATGCAGAACTTTCTGCATTAATGCGTTGGCGTCTCTGGCACCACCTTCTAATTTCTTGGTAATAGTTAGTGCGTACTTGAGGGGCGCCGGTACCAGATTCGATACTGGCGTCCACAAGGGGACTCAGCGTCTCCTCACAAGTAAGTCTGCACACACTTTGACTGCCAGGTTGTTCCATGAACCCTACTCCGAACCCATCGTCCATGCGCTTGCATGGACTGGATAGCTTGCGTGCTCTGGCCTTCCTGATCGTGATGCTCTATCACCTCAACATTCAAGGTCTGCTCCCGGCCTCCTTTGGATCGATCGCCAGAATTGGTTGGATTGGCGTGGATTTGTTCTTTGTCCTAAGCGGTTTCCTCATCGGCTCTCAACTCCTCAAGCCCTACCTTATCGGCGTGCGACCGTCACTTTGGGAGTTCTATAGGCGCCGCGCATTCAGGATTCTGCCTGCGTTTCTCGCCGTTCTGCTTTTGTATTTATTCGTGCCCTTATGGCGAGAAGCTCCCGGGCCATATGCCAGTTGGCAGTACGCGACTTTTACGTGGAACCTTCTGTTACTTGGGTACCCCGAACACCGCGCATTCTCCCACGTCTGGTCTCTGTGCGTTGAGGAGCACTTCTACTTGGTGTTTCCACTCTTGCTCCTTCTACTCATGCGCAAACCGGCGGTATGGAAGACGGCTTCAGTGTTGCTTTTTATTGTCGTGGGTGGAATTGCATTGCGGGGATGGTTGTTTCACTCCTTTGTGGAGCAAGCGGATGATGAGCGAGGTCCTATGCTGATGAAGTTCATCTACTATCCCACATATTCGCGGCTTGATGGATTACTGGTGGGTGTAAGCGCTGCCGTCGTCCGCACGTTCAAGACGCAGTGGTGGATCCGGTGGAGCAGGCACAGTGGACTGCTGGCGTTCATCGGAGTGATTTGCGTTCTGGGTGCTCTCCGGTTCTGTAACTTTAACTATCCAAACCCTGATCTTCCAATGAGCATCCTTTTCTCTTTTCCAGTCCTCGCCTGTGGATTCGGATTACTTGTAGCTTCGGCAGTGTGCGAGAAGGGATTGATGCGCACCAAAATTCCGGGAGCATCAGCGCTTGCATCCTTAGCGTTCAGCTTGTATCTGACCCACAAGGCAGTTGCTCATGCCACGCACCTCCTGCTGCCTGGGCTAACAGCAGAGGCCGGATGGCAATCTTCGGCGATCTATGCACTAACCTGTCTCGGCGTCGCGTCTCTTCTGTACTGGTTCATCGAGCGCCCGTTTATTACCCTTCGCGCCAGGCTTGATCGGCGGATCTCCAAAAAAGAAATTGAGGACGAAATACATCTCGATCCCGCCATTTGACAGAACGTCAATTGCCAACGAGCCTAAGCGCCAATGCCTCTAAGCTCTGGATCAACGTGGTGTTGGAAGGAAAGCAGTTCTGGACTCGATAGGTGGATGCATTGAGCGATGCTGTCAGGCCTTATTGGCTTTGCGCTGGAACAGTAGCGTGGCGGCGACGAGTGCGGCGACGGTGAAGCAGGCGAGCCAGAGGACATGTTGCCAGACGGGCCATTTGCTGCCGTAGCCGATGCTCCACACGGCGAGTTGGCCGAGATGCCAGGTGGGCCACAGAAAGGCGGTGCGGCTAAGCCACTTAGGCAAGCCTTCCAGGGGAATCCACAGGCCGGAGAGGAAGCTCATCGGCAGGTAGATGAGGTTGACGACGCCGGTGGCAGCGGTGGCGGGCACCAGCATTGCGAGCAGCAGGCCCATGGCGGAAAAGGGGAGCACGCCGCCCAGCACGGTGAGGCCCAGATGTAGCCAGTGCGCGTGGCTCATGTGGACGTGGCCCATCGTCACGCCAATGGTGGAAAGGATGGCGAAGATGATCATGGCGAAGGCGGCGGCGGTCAGCACCTTCGACAGCAGGTAAGCCGCGGCGGGCATGGGGCTGGCCTGCTTGACCTCAAGCCAGCCGAGGGCACGCTCGTTGGCCAGCGTGACGCAGATGCCGAACAGCGCAACGCCAGCGAGGCCGAAGATGCAGTAGGTACCCAGCAGGTAAGTCGCCCGCCATTCGCCGGCAGGGCCGCTGCTGTTGCCGACGATCACGCCGAACAGCAGGTAAAACATGACCGGGAAGCCGATGGTCGCAAGTGAGAACGCACGCGCACGCAGAAGGCGCAGAAATTCGTACTTGGTCTCGTTCAGGTAGAGCGGCAGTTGCGGTGCGCGGGTGGCGGTGGTCATGGTCGGCTCCGGTGCAAGTAAGAGGTTTGCTTGTAAGTTCATCTGTTGTACGTCGAAACTACGCCGTGCCCGTTAATGCGAGAAAGGCGTCTTCCAGGTTTGGGCTGGTAACTTCAAGCGAGTGCAGTGTGGGGTCGGCGTTGAGTAAGTGGCGCAGTACGGATTCCGCGTCGTTGACGGTGAGCGTCGTGGCTGCGCCGATCGTTTCCACGCCGAGCACGCCGGGCATTTCTCGCAGCGTCTGCGGCGCGATGGCGGTGACGCAGCGGATCTTGCGGCCGGTGACGCGCGACTTGATCTCCGTCGGCGTGCCCTCGGCAATGACGGAACCCTGCGCCATGACGACGATACGGTCGGCGAGGGTGTCGGCCTCTTCGAGGTAGTGCGTCGTCAGCAGGACGGTTTTCCCCCGCGCGGAAAGCTCGCGCACCTGCGCCCACAGTGCGTGGCGGGTCTCGATATCCATGCCCAGCGTGGGCTCGTCGAGGAAGACGAGATCGGGGTTGCCGCAGAGCGCGATGGCAAAGAGCAGCCGCTGCTTTTGCCCGCCGGAAAGCTGGCGGAATTCCTTCTTCTGAAAGTCGCGCACGCCGGTGGCGTCGATCAGCGGCTCCAGCGGCAGCGGGTTGGGGTAGTAGCTGCGGAAGAGGTTAAGGAACTCACGGCAGCGCAGCGTTTCCGGCAGCCGGGCCACCTGCAGCATGGTGCCAATGCGTTCGCGGGTGCGGGTCTCGCGCGGGTTCTGGCCAAAGATGCGGGCGGTACCCTCGGTGGGGGTCAGCAGGCCAAGCAGCAGCTTGATGGCGGTCGTTTTGCCGGCGCCGTTCGGACCCAGCAGCGCAACGACTTCGCCAGGTTGCAGCGTGAGGGAGAAGTCGCGCAGCGCGGGTGCGGCATCGCCACGGGTGGAATCATAGCGGTGCGTGATGCCGAGCAGGGCGGCGGGTACCTCGGCGGTATGGCGCAGTGTCGTCGTCTGGGGCATCGTTGCGCTGGTCGAAGCTGGCATCGGTCTCATCTCGCTTTTCTTACTGCTCGAGTTCAAGAGTAGAGCGCCGACGCCGCGTGTGCAGAGGCAGATCGTCATTCGCGTCAGGTGACAGATGTCACGCGTGCACTTTCTGCTGGCAGCGAATCCGCGCGGCGTGCATCCAAGCTGTCGTGAGCAAGACGAAACAGATTCAGGCACCGGAGCTGCTGGACGATCAGGTGCACGCCCTTGACAGCGCCATGCTCGTCGCGCAAACCGCGGCGGAGAAGGGCCCGGTGCACAAGCTGCGTACCACTACCCGCCGCATGGAAGCACAACTGGTGCTGCTGGAACAGCTGCCCGGTCTGCCCGAGCACGCGAAGGAAGCGGCGGAGGTGGACCGCCTGTTGCGCCGTGTGCGCCGCGCCGCCGCCGCCGTGCGCGACCTGGATGTGCAGGCCGAAATGATCGAAGCAGACATGCCGGACCGCGCCGCCGTCAGTGCCGGTTCCCGCGGCGACGCCATGCGCAAGGAAGCCGCCAAGCTGATCAAGAAGTTGGCGAAGAAGCGTGTCGGAGAAACGTCGGACCTGGTCGCAACGCTGCGCGCGGAAAGCGAGCCGCTGGCCCATGCGTTGCGCGCATTGCAACTCAAAATGAATCCGCTGGCGGAGGCTGCGCCGTCCAAGCTGCATCGTCCAATCAAAAGTTTTACCGCGCAGGAGTTGAGCGGCCGCATTCAGGGTGCGTTTGCAGTGCGCAGTGCGCGCGCGTTGCACGTGCCGCAGGGCAAGCATAAGGATGGTGAGCTGCCCGACAACAGCCATGCGCTGCAGCGCCTGCAACACCTGAACGAAGACACGCTGCACGAACTGCGCAAGGCCGCCAAGCAGTGCCGCTACATGGCGGAGAGCCTGCCCGACGGCAGCCCGCAGGCAAAGAAGTTGGCCCAGCGGTTTGAGTACCTGCAGGAGGCTGGGGGGCGATGGCATGACTGGCTCATCCTGGAGGCGCTGGCCGCGCGCGTGCACGGTAAAAAGGCTGCGCTGACCGAGCGCTACAGAAATCATCGCGACGCCGCGCTCGCGGAATACCACTTGCAACTCGCGTTGGAATTCACCACTGGCCAGCACCGCGCACCACAGGGCGGTATGGCACGGCGATAGTCCGGCGCACACGTTGAACCGGTACGCGGTAGGCTGAAGCAGATGCACAACGAAACCAATCCGGAAACCCGCTCACCGCGGCGCGTGCTCATCGGCAAGCTGCTTGTCGGCACGGCAGTGCTTGCGCCGGCGCTGCTGGTCGTCAGCGTCTACCTCGTCCTGCAGGGTAGGTTGTATGGCTATCACTTCAAGGGGCCGCTATGGCCTTGGTTTACGGCAGATGCGGTGCTGCTGGGTGTCGGCATGCTGATGCTGCGGGGGCAGGACCTTTGACGAAGAAATCGACCGGCCTTTCGCACTATGATGCCGCCGGTGAGGCGCGCATGGTAGATGTGGGTGCTAAGTCCGCCACGCGGCGGGAAGCAGTGGCGGAGGCGTTCGTCGAGCTGAACGCCGCGGTGCTGGCCGCGCTGCCGCAGAACCCCAAGGGCAATCCGCTGGAGGTTGCGCGCATCGCCGGCATCCTGGCGGCCAAGCGCACCAGCGATCTTATCCCCATGTGTCATCCGCTGGCGCTGTCCTTTGTCGATGTGGAGGTCACGGTCGTGCAGCCCGCGGCCCTGCTCCGGACAGGTGGCGGCGTGCGCATCCGAGCCACCGCCGCCACTGTCGCGGGCACCGGCGTGGAGATGGAAGCCATGACCGCCGCCTCCATCGCCGCGCTCACCGTGTACGACATGACAAAGGCGCTCGACAAGGGCATCCAGATCCGCGAGGTGCGCCTCTTGCGCAAGAGCGGCGGCAAGAGCGGGGACTACCGGCGCGATGGATGATGTGGAATTGGCGGCGCATCTGCAGGCGCTGGAAGAGCGGCTGCTGCAGCCTGCCGTGCGTGCCGACCGCTTCGCGTTGGAAGCTTTGCTCGCCGCGGACTTCTGCGAGTTCGGCAGCTCCGGTCGGGTCTTCGATCGGCAGGCCATCCTCGCCTCCCTGTTGGCGGAGCGTGCGCCGGGCGATTCACCGGAGGTGCGCGCGTTTGCCGCCGCGCTGCTCGCTCCGGGCGTGGTCCTGGTCACGTACCATGTCGTTCGTTCGCCGGGGCCGTCGTCGTTGCGCAGTTCTATCTGGGTGAGCCGTGAGGGTCGGTGGCAGATGCGCTTTCATCAGGGAACACGCGTGCCGGAGTAAGAGCATTCCGCAGCTTGCAGGTATGATGGGGCTTCTTCGAGGCGGTGCGGGAATGCGGGTGGTGCGGCGTTCGGCGGTAATGGGTGTGCTGGCCTGGTGTGCGGTCTGCGCGGGTGCGCAGGCGCCGGTAGCTGCGACCGCTACCGATGCGTTCAAGGCGGAGCCGTATGTCGTTCGCAGCTATGTAACGCGCACGCAGGTGAACGCCAACGGTACCGGCACGCGGGACTATGCCTACGCGATTCAGCTGCAGTCGGAGGCGGCCGTGCACCTGTTCAGCGTGGTGCAGGTGGGGTTCGCCTCCGCGTCGGAGCAGGCAGAGTTTGTGTATGCGCGGGTGCGCCGGCCCGATGGCACGGTGGCGGAAACGCCGGCGAGTGCAGCCGTGGAACAGCCTCAGCCCGTTACGCGCGAGGCTCCGACGTACAGCGATCTGAAGACGAAGGACCTGCCCCTGCGCAGCCTGCACGTGGGCGACGTGCTGGAGTGGAAGACGCGCGTCACCGTAAACAAGGCCGAGATCCCCGGCCAGTTCTACGGGCAGGACGTCTGCCTGAAAGGGGTGGTCGTGCTGTCGGAGGTGCACGAACTGCAGGTGCTGGCGGCAACGCACATCACCGTATGGACGAACCCGCACGCCGACAGCAAGCCGCCGACCGAAACGGTTGTGGATGGAGCAAAGACGTACCGTTGGGAGCATGCGGATCTGCACCCGACGGTGGGTGCGGCGGCTGAAGCGATGAGGCTGGCCAACGAGCAGAAGATGCTGACCGCGGAGGAGGAGCTGGACGCGACGAAGGGGCCGCTGCCCTCGATTGCGTGGACGACCTTTGCTGACTGGGCTGCGGTGGGTGCATGGTACCGCGACCTGATCGCCGCGCAGGGCACGGCTGACGCATCGGTGCGCGCCAAAGTTGCGGAGTTGACCGCCGGCAAGCGGACCGACCTGGAAAAAGCGCAGGCCGTCTATGCCTATGTGTCGTCGCAGATTCATTATGTCGCGGTGTCGTTTGGTGTGGGCAGGTTCAGGCCGCACACCTCGGCAGAGGTGTTGGCCAACCAGTACGGCGACTGTAAAGACAAGCACACGCTGCTTGCCGCCATGCTGGGTGTGCTCGGCGTGCCCGCAGACCCGGTGTTGGTCGGTGTGGGTGTGCGGTGGAACGAGGCTGTGCCCTCGCCGGCGTCGTTCAACCACCTGATCACCCTTGCCACTGTTGCGGGCCAGGCCGTGTGGCTGGACACGACAAACGAGGTGGCACCCTGGGGCGCGCTGCTGGCCGGCGTCCGCGACCGGCGAGCGCTGGACATACCGCCCACACGAACGGCCATGGTCCTGAGCACGCCCGCGGACCTGCCCTATCCCGCAACTGTGACGGTCACGGTCACCGGTGCGCTGAACGACAAACTCGCCTCCGATTCAGAAATGGCCTACGTGTTTCACGACGATCTGGAACTGGGTTTTCGCATGGCATTACGCAGCGTTCCGGCTTCCGGCTACGGCGATGCGGCGCAGCGCGTGATGGCGAGCTTCGGCTTTGGCGGCACCGTCAGCAATGCCGCGTTTGAGCACCTGGACGACGCAAACCAGCCGCTCCGCATGACCTTTCACTATCACCGCGACAAAGAACAGAGCTGGGGCGATAACCGCGTCACCATTGCGTTTGCGCCGCAGTTTCTGCCCTCCTTCTCTCCAGAAAAGCCGCCCACGTCTAGCATCCAGCTGGGTGGTCCACACACGCTGACCACCCGCGTGGAAGAGACGCTGCCGCCAGGCTGGACGGCGACGCTGCCCGATGCGGAACACGAAGATACCGCCTTTGCAAAAAGTTCTACCTCGTATCACATGGAAGGCAACAAGCTCGTGGCAGAGCGGCGACTTGTGGTGGTGAAGGCAAAGCTGCCGGCGAGCGACATCAAACCTTATCGCGAGTGGTATGACCGCGCAAGCATTGGCGATGTGCCCTACCTGCAATTGAACCCGCCCGAAAAGGTCACCTCTACTGTCACCCTATCCAGGGCGACTCAGGCACAGAACGGCCCCGGCATCCGCACGGTGCAGACGCAGGAACTGTCGGACGCCGACGCGGCAAGTGTGGCAACAGCCATGCATCCACGCACCGCGGCGCAGCTGGTGCAGGAGGCAAGGCCGCTGGTCGGCCACGGCGATGTGGCTGCAGCGCGCGTGCTGCTGGACCAGGCAAAGTCGCTGGACCCCAAGGTAGAAGGCTTGTGGATGGGCTACGCTGCCGTCGACGCGCGCACCAACCAGGCAGAGGCAGCGCTCGGAGATCTGCGGCTCGAACTGCAGTACCACCCCAGCGAGCAGAAGGTCTACAACTATCTCGCGATCCAGCAGGCCGCCAATGGCGACAACCAGGGTGCCACCGCAACGCTGCGCGATTGGGTGCATCAGTTTCCACTGTCACGCGACGCGGCGCTGTACCTGGTCAGCCACCTGGAACGCACGGGCAAGTACCAGCAGGCCTATGACGAAGCGCAGTATGCCCTGAAGCGTTTGGTCAACAGCGGCGAAGATCTGGAACCGATTGAAACGGCCGCGGCCCGGCTGGAGAAACAGGTGACCGACCTGAGCAGCGCCGCACACTGAGCACCTACAGGTTGAACAGTTCCCGCAGCCGCTTGATCTGTGCGCGGGCCACGGGGATTTCGGTGTGTTTGCGGTCGTCCATGCGCAGCAGGTAACTGGACTTGAACCACGGCACCACCTCGCGAATGTGCTGGATATTGACCAGAAACGAGCGGTGCGCGCGCCAGAACGTCTCGGCGTCGACCTGGTCCGCCAACTCCTCAATGGTGCGGCAGTTCGCCAGGCCGTCCATCGTGGTGGTCACGACCGAAATGTCGCCTTCCTCAATGCTGGCGAAGCTGATGTCGCGCTGGTCCACCAGCAGCAGCCGCTGCCCGCTGCGCACCACCACCTTGCCGCTGCGCACCTTGGAGTCCGGCCCCTGTGCGACGCCGACCGGCTTCTGCGTGCCTGCTTCGGCCTGCAACTGCAGCAGCTTCAGCAGGCTTTCCAAGCGTTCTTCGCTGCTTGCCTGTGGCACTTGTTCGAGGGCAGGCGCGCTCACCGCCGAACGCCGACGGCGCACCTTGTCGATCGCCTGGTGTACCCGCTTTTCGTCGAACGGCTTCAGCAGGTAATCGATCGCGTTTACGTCGAACGCGCGCACGGCATACTGGTCGAACGCCGTAGCGAAGACCACCTCCGGCATCTCCACCGAGCCGTGCGCCTTGTTGCCGAGCAGCTTCTTCAGCACGGCAAACCCATCCAGCCCGGGCATCTGCACATCGAGAAAGACGACGTCGGGTGCGGCGGAGCGAATGATCTCCACGGCTTCAATGCCGTTCGACGCCTCGGCCACCACGGTCACATCGCCTGCGCGCCCAAGCAGGTAGTGCAACTCGCGCCGGGCGAGCGGTTCATCGTCGACGATGACGGCGGTCAGGTGCATGCATTCGCAAGTATAAGTGCCGCACGCCGCAGAAGGCGACCGGACGCTACCTTATAAATTCGTGCCAGCCTGCGCAACTTTATATCTCCACCGACACGCGAACTAACTCGCAGCACTTCTGTCTTCACCCTTGCGGTGAGTCCCGCCGCAGGAGAGTAGAACGATGAAGATCGCATGTGTCCTGTTTCCCTTCGCGCTCGCCGCCGGCAGCGTTGCCGCCCACGCCCAGGCTTATGGCCCCCAGGGATACGGTCAGGTCCCCGGCCCGCACCCCGCCTACCTGCACGCACTCACCGACCTGCGCGCGGCGCGCCACTACCTGAACGACGGCTGGGCCTGGCAGCCCGTGCGTGCCGAAGACAACAAGGCGATTCGCGAGATCGACGCCGCCATCAACGACATTAAGGCCGCCGCCATCGACGACGGCAAGGGCCTCGATGATCCCTTTCCCATCGACGCCCACCTGACCCCGCAGAACCGCTTCGCCAAAGCGAATGAGCTGCTGTACGCGGCGCATAAGGACCTCGCGCGCGCGGAAGATGTGCCGCAGTCGCGCGGCCTGCGCAACAGCGCCCTGCAGCATGTGGACGCAGCGCACAATACGGTCGATCAGGCTGTGCGCATCGCGCGCTGGCAATAACACGTCGCACAGGCAATGGAGGCCGGACTTATTTTCGCTGCCTCCATTTTGCTTATTCGTTCCGAACGGTTTCCCGACTTACGTCAACGGAACCCTGCTTTCTGCTTTGAAAGCTCTGTTGTCGTTCACTGGGCTTCACGGTGAGCCAGCCACATCCAGGACCGATTTCTACTTCCGAAAAAATCGACCTCGTGACTATTGGCGACCAGCAGACCTGGCCTCCCGCATGCACCCGGGCGACCGGCATTACTTTTCTGCTACGCTGCCGGTATACCCCACCCGAGGCTTCCTCCATGACCAGGCGTCTGCTGTGCTGTGTCGCTCTACTGTCCACCGTTGTGCCTGCATGGGCGCAAACGCCACCGAAGCCGGGCGAGCAGAAAGTGGTGGTGCAGGGTAAGCCGGAAGTGCCACCACAGGCAGCAATGCCGCCCGACTCCACGACCGACGGCACGGTAACGGTAGGCGGCCAGAAGATCGCCTACAAGGCCACGGCGGGCACGCTTACCGTGGGCTACTCCGACAGCTTCGACGCACTTCTCGGCATGGACGGCAAACTGCTGCCGGATTCCGGCATAAACCCACCTGACGCGGCAAAGCCGGAAGAGGCCCCGGCAACGGCACGCATGTTCTACACGGCCTATGTCAAAACAGAGCCTGCTGGCCCGAGTGGTTCCACGCGCCCGGTCATCTTTTTCTACAACGGTGGGCCGGGGTCGGCCACCATGTGGCTGCACATGGGTTCGTTTGGCCCGCGTCGCGTGGTGACGCCTGACACGGAGCACCAGACCGCCGCTCCCTACAGCATCGTCGAAAACCAGTACAGCCTGCTTGACGTCGCGGACCTCGTATTCATCGACGCACCTGGCACCGGATTTTCTCGTATCTACGGCAAAGACAAGGAGAAGGCGTTCTGGGGCGTGGACCCGGATGCCCATGCCTTCGACCGGTTTATCCGCAGGTTCCTCACCAAGTACGACCGCTGGAACTCGCCCAAGTACCTCTTCGGCGAATCGTACGGCACCCCGCGCTCCGCCGTGCTGAGCGCGATTCTGCAGCAACAGATCGACCTGAACGGCATCGTTCTGCTGAGCGCGATTCTCGATTTCGACAACGCCGACGAGGGCACGCGCTTCAACCCCGGCGTGGATCAGGCAGCGGCATTGGCGCTACCCACCTACGCGGCAACCGCCTTCTACCACCACAAACTACCGGTGCAGCCGCCCGCGCTGGAACCTTTCCTGCGCGAGGTAGAAGCCTTCACGCTGGGCGAGTATGAGACAGCCCTGCTGCAGGGCTCGGCCCTGCCCGACGCACAGCGCCAGGCGGTCGCGCAAAAGCTGCACAGCTACACCGGCCTGCCCGTGGACTACATTCTGAAGGGCGATCTGCGCATCCAGGCTGGCCAGTTCGGCAAGCAGTTGCAGGACGCAGAAGGCATCACGACGGGCCGGCTCGACAGCCGCTACAAGGGGCCCGACCTTAACCGACTGAGTGAAACGTGGGACTATGACCCGCAGTCGAGTGCCGTCTCTTCGGCCTACACGGCCGCGCTCAACCAGTACATGCGCGTGGAGTTGAAGTACGGCCGCGACCAGACCTATAAGCCGAGCGCGTACGCGGACCCAACCTTCCAGTGGGACCTGCGCCACCAGCCACCCATGGGGCCACCCGTCGGGCAGGGCGAGGGCGGCACCAACGTGCTTCCAGACCTGGCCTTCACCATGAAGAGCAACCCGAAGATGAAAGTGATGCTGGCCGGTGGGTACTACGACCTGGCGACGCCATACTTTGAGGGGCTCTATGAAGTGCACCACCTACCCATGCCGCAAAAGTTGCAGGCAAATATCGAAACCCACTATTACGAAAGCGGTCACATGGTTTATGTGAATGAGGGCGTCCTGCATAAGTTCCACGACGATGTGGCTGCCTTTGTGCGGGGCACGGAATCAGGCAAGTAGAATTGCGAAGCGCGGTTGATCAAGGCGAGGCGAGTAAGCATCGCGACTTATACGTTGCAGGCTTGGTTGGCTCGTAAATTGCCGTGTCACTTACTCTGCACCCGATGCACTTGGCATCGCCTATGCGCACGAACCTAAGGCAGCAGATTCGTGCCCGTGGCGGCGCTCAACTGGTGAATTGCCATCCACGTCTGCGAGTAGGCGTTCAGCGCGTCGCTCGTCGTGCTGCGTGCCTCGCGCAGTGCATCCAGGTAATCAATCAGCGCCGCACCGCCGTGGTCGAAGCTGAAGCGCGCAATGCTCAGCACCTCCGCCGACTCATCGAGATAGTGGCTGCTGAACCGGTCGCTCAGTGTCTTGGCGTGCGTGTAGGCGATGTACGCCTGGGCCACGTCGCTGGCCACCTGGTTGCGCGTTGCCTGTGCGGTCAGGCGCGCACCCTGCGCCTGCAGCCGGGCCGTTTCCTTGTTGCCCTGGTTGCGGTCGAACAGGCGCAGCGGCACGTTCACGCTGAAGCCGGCAGAGTTGTCATGACCGGTCTTGTCATACTCGCCCTCCAGCGTAGGGTCGGCCGTGCCGTTGGCAATGGCAAGCCGTTGCGCGGCATCGGCGGCAACGATGGCAGACTGTGCCGCACGCAGATCGGGTCGTGTCTGCAGCGCCTGCGCCAGCAACTGTTCGCGGGTGAGCACGACCAGCGGCGGCACAATGTCGCCGGTAATGTCGAAGTTCGCTGTCGGCTGCACAATGCCCATCAGCGTCTGCAGGCGGTCGCTCGCCTGCGCCACGGCGATCTCCGCATTCTGCTCATCGCTCTCGGATGAGCCCAGCTGCAGGTCGAGTCGCAGGTAGTCCAGCTTGCCAAGGTCACCCGCCTGGTAGCGGTCCTTGCCGACCTCCACCTGGTGGCGAAAATCGGCAAGCTGCGCTTGGCTCAGCTGCAGCGCCTGCTTGGCGATCAGCATGGTCGTGAAGCTTTCGCGAACTGCAAGCTCGGTCTGCCGCGCCGTGTCGGCGAGCAGGGCCTCGGTCTGTGACGTGGTCGCACGCGCGTTGGCAAGCCGGTAGGTGCGCTTGTTGCCACGCTCAAACAGCCGCGACACCTGCGCCGAGTAGCTATACGGATTCATCCCGTCTGCGTCGAGCGTCACGTTGCTGCCGGCAACGCCGAAGTTCGGATTCACGCGCACACCGGCCTGGATCTCCTGCGCCCGCGTAGCGCGAAGATTCTGCTCCCCCGCAAGCAGCGTCGGATTATCCTGCCGCGCGCGGTCGATGACCTGTTGCAGGGTAAGCGCGCCGGGCTTGCTCGCGGGTGGCTTGCGCGGGTCGGCTCCCGGTGCCGCACCTGCCGCGTAGGTCACAGGGTTACTGCTCGAAGTCTGCCCTCCCACTTGGCCCGCACCGCTGGCTGCGGCATTGGCTCCGGCCGCGGTCGCCGCACCACTTTGCGCCGCCGCACCCGCCGCACCGCTGGTGGCAGAACCTGCACCCGCCGCACCACCGCCGGCTCCAGCGGCCTGTGCCGCCGCAGAGAGCGGTGTCAGGCACGCCGCGAGCGCTACCAGGACCGTGGCGGCATTACGGCGTGATGCCGTGAATGGTGCGAAGCGCAGTGAGGAGGACATGGCTTCATCGCGCGATCGCAAAAACTTGTTCATTCCAGGTAAGGGGAGTCGGTTACTCACGTGTTGAACTCCGGATCGGGTGTGGGCAGGTCGTCGTCTTTGCGCGAGATCCACACGTACAGCGTGGGCAGCAGAAACACGTTGATCACCAGCGCGCCCACCAAGCCGCCGACAATCACAATGGCAAATGGCCGCTGCGAATCCGACCCGATGCCGTGGCTCAGCGCCGCCGGCAGCAGCCCAAGGGTGGCGACCAGCATCGTCATCAGGATGGGTCGCAGTCGCAGCACCGCACCCTCAATCGCAGCCGTTGCCGGGTCCGCACCGTTCGCTCGCAGTTGGTTCATGTACTCCAGCATGATGATGCCGGTCTGCACACTGACACCGAACAGCGCCAGGAATCCAACCCCCGACGACACGGAAAAATGCGTGCCCGTCGCCAGCAGCGCAAGCAGCCCACCAAATGGCGCCATCGCAAGATTGGCCAGGATCAGCGTTGCCCACTTGGCCGACTTGAACATCGTGTACAGAATGATGAAGATGAGCAGCAGCGTGATGGGAAGCACCAGCATCAGCCGCCGCGACGACCGCTTCTGGCTCTCGTATTCGCCCGCCCAATCGATCTTGTACCCGGCCGGCAGGTACACCTGCTTGGAGACCTTGTCGATCGCCTCTTCCACCGTCGACCCAAGATCGCGGTCACGCACGGAATACTTGATGGCCACATACCGCAAGCCGTTCTCGCGGTAAATCTCCTCTGCGCCATCGGTCGTCACCAGCTTGGTCAACTGTGCCAGCGACACGCGTTCCCCACTCGGCGCAACGATGCGAATCTCATTGATCGCCTCGGGCGTCGCGCGGTAGGGGCCAGCATAGCGCGTCGTCACGTCGTAGCGTGCTTCGCCATCCAGCACCTGGGTTACGGCGTTTCCACCCACCGCAGATTCGATCGCATCCTGAATGTCCGACACGTTGATGCCGAAGCGCCCGGCAGCCTCGCGGTCCACAATAAAGTTCAGGTTCGGCTGCCCAATCACGCGGAACAGCCCAAGATCGCGCACGCCGCGAATCTTGCTCATGACCTGCACAATTTCGTCGCCCTTCGCCTCCAGCGTCTTCAGGTCGGTGCCGTACAGCTTCACGGCAAGCTCGCCTTTGACGCCGCTCACAGCCTCTTCCACGTTGTCGCTAATGGGCTGCGAGAAGTTCCAGATCACGCCCGGCAGTTGCGACAGCTGGCGGTTCATTGCGGCAATCAGTTCTTCCTTGTTTTCTTTGAAGACGGGGCGCCAATCTTTTTTCTGCTTCAGGTCGACATAATATTCCGTGTTGAAAAAGCCGGTAGTATCAGTGCCGTCGTCCGGCCGGCCGATCTGGCTGACGACCTGGTTGACCTCGGGAAATGCCGCCAGCAGAACGCGTGCCTTATTCGCCACAGCAAGACTTTCCGCCGGACCGGTTGAGGGCGCAAGCGTGCCGCGCGCCCAGATCGCGCCCTCATCCAGGTGCGGCAAAAACTCCGATCCCACCACGCCTGAGAACAGCAGCGCGGCAGACGTCAGCAGCGCCGTCGCTGCCACGCCCACCGTCACGTAGCGGTGCTCAATCGCCCATTGCACAGCGTACCGATAGCGCGCGGTCAGCCAGCGCAGCACCGGGTTTTCCCACTCCGAGGTGCCGTTGCGGAAGAAGAAACTGGCCAGCACCGGTGCAATCAGCATGCTGAAAATCAGCGCCCCCAGCAGCGCAAACGCGACCGTCCAACTCATGGGCTTGAACAGCCGGCCTTCGACTGATTGCAGGGTGAAAATCGGCAGGTACGTCGTGATGATGATGCCGATCGCGTAGAACACCGGTCGCTGCACCTCATGCGCGGCCAGGCGAATCTGCTCTTTCACCGTCAAGTCGTGGCGGCGCCCGTGGCTCAGGTGGCGGACGATGTTTTCCACGATCACCACCGCGCCATCGACCACCATGCCGAAGTCGAGCGCGCCCAGGCTCAGCAGGTTCGCCGGAATGTGCCGCAGGTCGAGGCAGATGGACGCAAACAGCAGCGCAAACGGAATCGTGAGCGCCACGATGATCGCGCCGCGAATGTTGCCAAGGAAGAAAAACAGGATGATGACGACCAGCAGGATGCCGTCCCGCAGGTTGTCCAGCACGGTATGCGTCGTCAGCGTCAGCAGGTTCGACCGGTCCAGGAACGGCACGATCTTCACGCCCTTGGGCAGCACGCGCGTGTTCAACTGGTTTACTTCCGCGTGAATATGATCCAGCGTTTCGTCGCTGTTTGCGCCCTTCTGCAGCTCGAGAATGCCCTCAACCGCATCGGGGTTATTCGCCAGCTCGCCATTCGGCATGCGAACCGTGCGGCCGATCTGCCCCAGGCGAATCTTCGGTCCCTGCTGCACTGTCGCGATGTCGCGAATGCGCAGCGCTGTGCCGTTCAGTGCCTTGACCGGCGTGTTCGCAATGTCATCGACGGAGCGATACAGCCCGACCTCGCGCACGTTGATCTGCTGCGCGCCCTGCTCGATAAAGCTGCCGCCCGCATTCGTGTTGTTCGCCGCAAGCGCCGCTTTTACCTGCGCAATGTTCAGGCCATAGCTCACCAGCTTCGCCGGGTCCAGAATCACCTGGTACTCGCGCGTCGGCCCGCCAAAGCTCGATACATCTACCACGCCCGGCACTGTGCGCAGCGTCTTCTCGAGCGTCCAGTCCTCAATCGTCTTCAGCTGCATGGTGTCGATCGCGGGGTTCGTGCTCTCCAGCGTGTACCAGTAAATCTGCCCCACCGGCGACCAGTCCGTGCCGATCTGCGGCTGCAGGTTCGCGGGCAGCGTCACCTGGGTGAGCCGCTCCACTACCTTCTGCCGGTTGGTGTCGTTCACGCTTTCGTCGTCAAACACCATCGTCACGCTCGACAGACCTGCCAGCGACGTCGACCGCAGCGACGACATGTGCGGAATGCCCGCAAAGCCGATCTCCAGCGGCACCGTGACCTGCTGCTCCACCTCTTCGGCGGCGCGCCCTGGCCACTGCGTAATCACCGTCACGTAGTTGTTCGCCACGTCGGGGTACGCTTCCACCGGCAGGTTATGGAAGCTGATGGCGCCCCAGCCAAACAGCAGCACGGCGACCACAAGAATAATGAAGCGGTTGTCGAGCGCAAAGTCGACGAGCTTGCGAATCATCTACTGCCCTGCCGCATTCTGCAGTTCGAGCGCGTTGCTCACCACCTGCTGCCCCGCGTCCAGGCCACTCAAAATCTCGACCGCATTGCCCGGAAACACCTGCCCCGTGCGCACAGCAATCCTGCGGAAGTTGTTGCTGCCCGCGCCCGGAATATAAACGAAGTCCCGATCATGCAAATGCAGAATCGCATTGCCCGGCACGGTCACGGCATCGTGCGCCTTTGCCCCGCGGAACGTCGCCGTCGCAAACATGCCAATGCGCATGAAGTTGCCGGGGTTCGCCACCTGGATGCGCACCTTTGCCGTGCGAATGCTCGGGTCCAGAATTTCGCCGATATCGCTGATCGTGCCATTTAGCACGCGATCCGGAAACGCGTTCAGCCGGATCTCGGCAGCCTCGCCCACGCGCACCGTGCTCAGGTCGTTCTCATACACATCGCACACCACCCACACGTGGCTTAGGTCGGCAATGGTCAGCGATCCGCCAACGCCCGCAAGATTGATGCCGGCGGCACCCGCGGCCGTCGTGTTCTGCGCCACCACAATGCCCGAAATCGGCGCATATACTCGCGTCGTATCACTCGGATGATTTTTGTCGACGCCCAGCAGCCGCAGCTCCTGTTCGCTCGCACGCAACGCCGCCTTGGCGTCATCTTCGCCATTCTGCGCGATGTCGACGAGGCTTTTCGCAATCGCACCCTTGTCGTACAGCAGCTTGTCGCGTGTCAGCGTGGTATTCGCCAGGCTCTCATTCGCAAGCGCCGTTTGATAGCTCAGGAAGGCCTGCGTCACGTCCGGCGACTGCACCTCCATCACCAATTGACCCTTGTGCACCGTGTTGCCCAGCGCCACGTGCAGCGCCACCACACGGCCATTCGCAATCGAAAGCACCGGCACCTCGCGCGACACGTCCGGCTGCACGGTCCCCGTGACATTCAACGTCTGAAACGCCGACCGCACCTGCGCCGTGGCCAGGGGAAACAACGCCGCATTGGCCACGTGGGCGGAATTGTCCGATCCGCTATCCACAACAATCGGCGTACTCGGCGGTGCCTCTGCGGCCTCGCGCTTCGTTTCATTGCCATGGCAGCCAAGCATCGCCGTCAGCGCAACCAGGCAGGCAATCTGCCGACCGACACTGCGCTTGAAGCCGGCGGGCAAGGGAAGAGCCAGCGGTGGCTCCATCCGCAGGGCGGCGGCGCGCGTTGCGCTACCGGAGTCGGTCTGCATCGTTCTCACTGTCCCATTCTAGTTTCCCGGCGGCGGCGAAAACGTAAAGAAGTCGTAGAAACTGCACAGCATCGGTTCAAAACGGCGTCTGCAAGTGCGCGACTGAACGGCAACATCACGCGCATGCGACATCTTTCGTCTTGGACGTACGCCGCCTCTGAAAAGCGGCAAAACCCCCGCTCATGCGGATCGCGCCTCTTCCGCATCGGTAGGGATTCGCTCGCGTCTCAAGCCCACCGACGGAACATCACGGAACCTTTAGGAGCAGATGTGGCCTTCGACGCGATGCAGGCGAGCATTACTCTCCGGGTCAGGGTGTCGCGGGTGTGCCCCGGTGATCCACCACGCGGTACCCCGCCGGCACTTGGAAAAACTGCGGCTCCGGCTCCGACGTCGTGATCGCCGTCACGGTAAACTGCTGCCGCCCCACCTGCGGCGTGTCCAGCACCGACCGCAGGTTTACCCCAAGCGCGGCGGAAAAGCTGAACTCCCGCGTCGTCACCAACGGCTTGTCGTTGCCGAACGTGCCGGGGTTCAGCGTCGTCGTATCGCGGTACACGTGCACCGGCAGCCCCAGCACATCGCTCTCGCCCAGATCCTCGTGCATGCGAATGCCCGCGCCGTTGCGCAGCGGCTGCGCGCCCGCGGCCGGCGGCAAGTAGCGCGCCGCGGACGGCATGTTCCACCGCAGCAGCTCGCACGCCTGCTGCCGCACACTGCACTGCAGCAGTGTTTTCGCGGTGGGGTCGGCAATCTGGATCCAGCTCATGCTCGACACAATTCCGCTGCCCTTCGGCACCAGCAGCCAGCGCTCCTGGTACAGCCGGCCCACGCTGTCGCGTCGCAGCACCCGCTGATTCACCGACACAAACGTGCCGCCATTCTCCATCAACCGCGTCCACTCCGTCGCCAGCGTCAAGGTGAAGGGCGCACCCGGCAGGGCAGGCACGAAGATACTTTCCAGCACATCCGGCGAGCCGCCGCCGTCCGTCGTCGCCTCTTCCGAGCTCTGCTGCGCGTGCAGCGATTCGACAGCCGCACCCAGGACGAGCAGCAACATCCAACGGCAGAACAGGACTCTTCGCATCGCAGCCTCTGCGCGAAAGTCTACTCCCGGGCTGCTCTATCTGACGAAAACGATCCGCCGCCCAGCGGCTCCAGTCGATACAGCTGCAACACGCGATGCTCTGGCTCATCGAACACGCGATACTCCGCCACCGGCCGCAGGTCATAGCGCGTGCGCAAGTCCGCAATGCGCTTCTCCTCCCGGGGTGTAAATGCCGCAAACCACCCCGGCTGCTCGCGCTCAAGCAGCGCCGGCAAACCACCCAGCGCCCACTCCGGATTCACTGCCCGCACCCCGGTAAACAGTGCAATCGTATCGCCCGACCCGGACAGCAGCACCGGCGCATGACTGGCATCGGCCCGCATTGTCGCGGCAATGATATCCGCGGCATCGCGCATCGTGTACTCCGGATGCAGCACGTACCGCGCCGTCTGTAGCAGCATCGTCGCTCCGGCAACCTCCAACGCCACCATGGTCACGCGGTGCGCCATCCGCCACGGTGACCCGCGCTCCAACCCCCGGGCACGCTCCCGCAGCGCACGCGTCGCCAGCGCCAGCACCATCACCGCCGGAAACACGCACACCACGTAATACCGCGGCTGAAACCACGTGTGCCACCCAATCATGCCAATCGTTCCCGCCAGCGCCAGCACGCTGCTGACATACAACGGCACGCGCCAAAGCTCACGCAAAAACCGGGTCGACGCCGCCACCGCCAGCATCGTCAGCGGCAGCAGGATGCGGTTGATCCACAGCGTATCCCCCAGCGCCCGCGCCATCACCTGCAGCAGAATCCGCCCATGCGCCTTACCCGCATTCACGGCAAACAGCTGCTGGTACGCCGCGAGGTGGTGCGGCCGCACCAGCGCCAAAAAGTACAACCCCCAAAGCCCCCCGCCCGTCACCGCCGCCGCCACCACCAACGCAAGCGCCCGCCGATGCCCGAGCACATGGCGCACCACTCGATGCCAACGGCTCAGATCCCACGCCTCCACCGGCGGCAGCGGTCCAGCCGCCGTCGCCCAAAGCTGGTACAGCACCGCCGGCGCCAGCACCACGGCCGTCGTCTTCGTCAGCACGGCAGCCGCCAACAGCGCACCCACGGCAATCGCTCGCGCCCACACGCCGCCGTGTCCACTTGCCACCCAAAGCGCCAACAGAAACAGGAACACCACCAGCGGCTCCAGCAACGCCAGCCGATCGAATCCAAAACAATACGGATTCACCACAACCAGCGTCACACTCAGCGCCGCCGCCAGCCTGCCCGTCCACGGCCGCAGCAGCGCATACAACAGCACCAGCGATCCGCCAAAAAACAGCACCGTCAGCGCCCGCGCCGCAACCATCCCCGGCCCTACCAGCCGAAACCACCCGGCCAGCACCACCGGCCACGCCGGCAGAACAACCGTTGGATTGAACCCGCCCTCCACGTACCACCGGCCCGTCTGCAACCAGCGTAGCGCCGTGCCGCCGTACCAGCCCTCATCCGTAAACTTTGCGAAATCGTTCCAGGGTGAGCTGTTGGGGAAGTCCGCCTTCAGGTGCAGGAAATACACCGCATACAGCAGCACATTCAACATCACGACGACGATGAGCACCCAGCGCCGCCTCATGCCGCCGCCGCATCCAGCGACCGTGCATATCGCGCCGCCACCCGGCCCCCCATGCGAATACACGGCGCCTCCACCAGGTGGAACGCCGCCACCGAAGACACCACCAGCGCCCCCGCAAACACAGCCAGCTGCACCCCCAGCGGCTGCCGGGGCAGCAGGTAAAACGCAACCACCAGGCAAAACGGATGCAGCAGGTAAATGCCATAGCTGTACCGCGCCACGTACCACGCAGCGCGCGTCAGCGGGCTCGCCCTCAACTGCCGAAACTGCGGCAGCAGCAGACCCAGTGCAAGTGCCGGCAGCGCTGCCATGCGCCACCCCGCAACATTACCGCCCCACACCACCAGCCCCGTCAGCACCGGCACAAATACCCATCCCGGCAGACGCGCACCCACCCGGCTGAAGCCCACATACGCCATCACGCCCGGCAAGAAGTAGCACACGCTAAACAGGAGGTTCAGGTCGTTGCCGGGAAACTCGCGCAGGCAGAATAGCCACGTGATCGCCCAGAACACCACCAGCGGCCACACTCGCCGGTTCCGCTGCACAAAGAAGAACAGCACTGGCAGCACCGTGTACATCTGCACTTCCAGTGGCAGACTCCACATCACGTACAGCAGCTGGTTGCCGCTGAACAGGTTCTGCACCAGCAAGAAGTGTTCCGCGATCTGCACCGAGCTCAGGTGCGTGTACACGAAGTATCCCGTGCCCCGCCCCACGCTCACCGGCGCATGCGTTGTCACCACCAGCACCGTCACCAGCATCGCCAGCGGGTAAATCCGCGCCGCTCGCCGCATGTAGAAATCCACCGTAGAAGGCCGCCGCGCAAGCGACCACATCAGCACCAGCGCCGTGTGCACAAAAAACAGCGCCACGCCAAACGCGCCGTACCGGTGCAGCGTCACCCCCGGCGCGCACACCGCAATCACGTGCGACACCACCACGGTCAGCACCGCCACGGCACGCAGCACGTCCAGGTTATGCAGGTCCTTGCCGCTGCCGGTCCCGGTCGCGCCGCGGTCCTCTGGCGCGCTTGCGGGCGATGCCGGCGGCGTGCGTTCGCTCGCATCACTCCGCAACATAGAGCGCACCGTCATCCTACCGAGCGCTCCCGCCGCGATCCCCGCCCTCAACGCGCACCAGGCTCCCATGCAGCGCCGTCCCCAGCGGCTGCACCTTCGCCTGCCGCGCCGCCAAGTCACGGCCGACCCACTCCCAACCGGTGTCGTAGTACAGCAGCAGCGGCGCAGGCTGCCGCAGAAACTCCGCATATGGCACCGCAGCCAGCGGCGAAAACCGCTGCAGGTATACCGCCGTTACCGCATTCGTATTGTGCCCCAGCCACTGCACCTCCGCGGCCCCGTCATACAGCAGCGTGATGCGGTCCCGCACCAGCGGCGTCGGCCCGTAGTAGCTGATCGTGAACAGGTCCGTCAGGCTCTGTGTATACAGCCGCTCCGCCGGGTGCGCGACCAGTTCGGCAGTCAGGGCAGGCGGCACCGTCAAGCTTGCGAGAATAGCCTTAGACGCGCTCCGCTCAGTCCGAATCTGCACGCCCGCCGCAATCGTCCCCACCACCAGCATCCCGCCAAACACGCCATGAAAAAACCGATCCGACTGCAGCCGCTGTTCCAGCACCACGGCCAGCGCCACCGCAAACGCGATCAGCGCCGCGATCACGTACCGCACCTCCATGGTGTGCGTCACGTACTTGCCGAACAGGTAGCCAAAGAAGGGTAGCGCCGCAAACCCAAGCAGCCCCATCCACAACCCCACCCAAAGCGCCCGGTCTGGTGCTTCCGCGCGCTGCGGCCCGCGGCGAAACACACGTACCGCCGCAATCACCAGCGCGAGCGTTGCCAGCGCGAGCATCATCGCAAGCAACCGCTGCACCGGAACCGCAAAGCCGTTATACCGCAGAAAAATCTCGCGATACCCCTGGCTGATGTTGTGCAGGTTCACCGCGCTCGTGTAGTAGTGCTGCCGATACGGCAGCAGCGCTTTTTGAAACGGCAGAATCACCGCCACCGACGCCAGCCCCGCAACCAGCGCACCCACCATGGCCCAGTCAAACCGCCGCCCCCGCACGGTTCGCGCAAGCTCCGCCAGCGACACCGGCACCAGGATCAGCACGCCAAAATAGTGGCTCGTCACCGCAAGCGCAATCGCCACGGTGAGGCCAACCAGTGGCACCAGCCGAGGCCGGTCATGCTCCCGCGCCGCCGTGTACCAGCACAGCAGCGACAGCGCGTATAGCCCGAGGAGCAGCCCATATGGCCGACCCTCCACGGAGTAGCGAAAGCTCGCCGTCATCAGCGGAAACGCCATCGCCACCAGCGCCGCACGGCACCCGGCAAGCCGCCGCACCAGCAAAAAGAGGCAGGCCTGCAGCAGCAGAAATCCGCCCAGTGCCGGCAGCCGCAGCGCCATCGCGTTGCGCCCGACCGCGTCCATGCTCAGGTGGCTTAGCAGGTGATACGTGGGCGGGTCCAGCGAAATCGGTGAGCGTAGTTGCACCCGAAACACCTGTCCCAGTGACGCCGTGCTGTCCCCATAAAACGAGAGAAACTCATCGTTCCACATCAACCGCACATGCGACCACGCCAACGACAGCACCGCCGTCAGCGCAAGCACGCACCATGCCTCAACGCTGCCCTTCGCGCGGCGATGCGGCGGCGACTGGCCAGGGGCGCTCAACGGCCCGCGTCGACGCCGGCGGCAGGAACGACCCTGACCTCAATACGGCCAGCTGTCATCGGCGTCGGCAGCGTCGGATCGAAGAACCGCTCCAGCCGCGGCATCCGCACAAACAGCAGGATCGCCATTACCAGCGTCGTCGCCAAGAACGACGCCATCAACAGCGGCTCGCGATACAGCTTTTCCGGATTCTGCACCGCGCTCTGCGGCTTGAACGCGATCTTCAAATAGATCGCCATCGTGAACGCCACCAGCGGAAATCCAAGGATCAACTCAATGCGATACCGAATGATGAATGCGCCCAGAAACAGCATGGCGGTTGACGCATAAAACAATACGCTCACCAGCAGCGACTCCGGTGTGTAGTGCTTGAACGACGCGCGGTAGTTGCCCGCCACTGTGCGATCGCCAATCTCCGACAGCTCCGAAAACCGCTTCAGCCCCATGAAGTAGCAGCCGATCATCCAGTACGCAATCAGCAGCGAAATCGGCGGCACCAGCGGCATGCCCATCGCCGCCGTCACCGCATACCAGCCCAGCAGCATGCGCAGCGGGTTATTGATCGACTCCGTCAGCACATCCAGGTACTGCACATCTTTCGTGCGAATCGGAGGGATGTTGTACACGCACCCCATGATCCAAAGCACCAACGCCGTCAGCGCAAACAGCTTGCTGATCAGCAGCCCCAGGGCGATGCCGACCACCATCATCAGCAGCCACTGCACGTACGCCACCGGCACGTTCACCACGCCGCGCGCCGCAGGCCGGTTCTTCTTGATCGGGTGCAGCCGGTCGAACGGCGCATCCAGCACTTCGTTGATGACGTAATTACTACAGGCCACCAGCGTAATGCTCACAAACGCCAGCACCAGCGTACTTGCCAGGTGCCACGATGCCATCGCCGGATACGCGCTCAGCGGCACGATCACGCCGGGCAGCACGAACAGGTTTTTAATTGAGTGATCGAGCCGTGCAATCTGCAGATGGGCGCGCACGCGTTCGCCGAACGAGACCTGCGGCATGGCGGTGTCCATCATCGTCAGTCGTGTCCCCTTGGCTGCTGCGCTGTCTCAGAAAAGCGCGGCGACCATGCATACGGCAGCGCCGGTTCCGTGATGGCGAGTATAGCAAAGCAGGGCACCGCAACCGATAACACAGGCGATGAAACTAAAAAGCGGCAGTTGGCCTCATCTGCGCCGACTGCCGCACCGCGCCTACGCCGCCAGTGGTTCGGTCTGGAGCGGCCGCCGCGCCGCCGCAAACCCATAGATCGCGATGTACACATAGCAAAGCGCCGGCACAACAAACGCATGCTGATAGCCAATCCCGTCCGCCAGCCTGCCATACACCAGCGGCACAAGTGCGCCACCCACAATCGCCTGCACCATCAGGCTCGATCCCTTGCTCGTCAGCTCACCCAGCCCGGCCAGCCCCAGCGTGAAAATGCTGGGGAACATGATGCTGTTGAACAGACCCACGGCAAGAATCGTCCACATCGCCGCATGCCCCGTCGTCACCATGCTCGCGACTACCAGCAGGCAAGCCACCAGCGCGCACAAGCCCAGCAGCGTTCCCGTGCGCATCTTCTGCAGCACCGCCGCGCCAATAAACCGCCCAATCATCGCGCCCAGCCAGTAATAGCTCACATACGTTGCGGCTGCCGTCGCTGTCAGGTTCCCGATCTCCGGCCGGCCAAAGTACCCGATCAAAAAGCTGCCGATCGACACCTCCGCACCCACGTACAGAAAAATTCCCGCCGCGCCCAGCAGCAGCCACTTCTGCCCCCACACGCTACCGCCAAAGCCCGCAATCGGCCGGTAATCTACCGTATTCTGCGCCTGCTGCCCCAGCTTGATGCTCGCCAGCACCGCCGCCAGCATCAGCAGAATCGCCGTGATCACGATGTACGGCGTCTGCACCGTGCCCGCCTGTTCTGCGCGGTACGCCTGCAACTGCGGCGCCGTCAGCGACTTCAGCTTCTCCACGGCAACCGGCACCGCCGCACCCAGGATGAACAGGCCGCCAATCTTCGGCGCAATCGTCGTACCCAGCGAGTTGAACGCCTGCGAAAAGTTCAACCGGCTGCTCGCCGTGTCCGCTGGGCCGATGCTCGTCACATACGGGTTCGCGCTCACCTGCAGAAACGTGATGCCCGCCGCCAGCACCACCAGCGCACCCAGAAAGAGCGGGTAGCTCGCCATCTTCGCTGCCGGCAGAAACAGCGCCGCCCCAGCCGCCGCCACCAGCAGACCAATCACCATCGTCTGCTTGTACCCGCGGTACTCCACCAGCTTGCCGCCCGGAATCGCAAACAAAAAATACGACCCAAAAAACGCAAACTGGATCAGCGCCGCCTGCGCATTCGACAGCGCAAAAATCGACTTCAAATGCGGAATCAGAATGTCGTTCAGGCTCGTCAAAAAGCCCCACATAAAGAACAGCGCCGTCGCCACCGTCATGGCGCGGTAGTCCGTCGAGGCGCGGCTCGACGCGCTGTAGCTGGTGTTACTCATCATGGCCATCGGGTCTTCGCCTCGGTGCGGTTTCGGCAGTGTTCTCAGCCAACTACGAGACTATCGCGTCACTCCGTCGTCCGTCTTCAACGTCGCCGTTCGCAGGCATTTGTGTCCCACCGCGATACACTTCCACTCTGTGCCGGAACCCACCCTTAGCGTCATTGCCACCGTGCTCAACGAGCGCGAAGACATCGGTGTCTTGCTGCACTCCCTGCGCCAGCAGGTGCCCCCGCCGCAGCAGGTCGTGCTCGTCGACGGCGGCTCTACCGATGGCACCTGGCAGCATCTGCAGCAGGCCGCCGCGCATTGGCCCGCCCTGCTTGCCCTGCAGGACGATACCTGCAACCTTCGCAGCTCCCCCGGCCCCATCGCCCGCGGCCGCAACGTCGCCATCGCCGCGGCAACCGGCAACGTCATCGCCTGCGCCGACGCCGGCTGCCGCTACGCCCCAACCTGGCTCGCGCACCTCACTGCACCCTTGCTTGAAAGCACCGCGGAATACGCTCTCGGCGGCTCCCGGCTAGAGCTCGATCAGGCCTCCGTCTGGGACATCGCCGCCGCGCCTTTCCTCGGTGTCAAGCTCTCCGCCGCCGACCCCACCAAATCCTGCACCGCCCGCTCCATGGCCTTCACCCGCGAGGCCTGGGCACGCGCCGGCGGCTTTCCCGAGACGCTGTTCATCGGCGAAGACGTCCTCTTCGACCAGGTCATGCGCCAGACCTCTCGCACCGTCTTTGCTAACGACGCGAAGGCTATCTACACGCCGCACAATACGCTCCACGGCGCGCTCGCCCAGGTCGCCAGCTACGCCATCGCCGACGGCATCGCCGGCATGCGCCCCGCCCGCCTCCTGCGCAACGTGCTCCGCTGCGTCGCAGAAATCGCCACTCTCCTTCTGCTCCACCTCACCCCCTGGCCATTCCTCCTCATACTCCTGCTTGAGAGCTACTTCGCTTACCGCCTCGACCTCGTCGCCATGCTGCGCGAATCTGCCCTCCGCCCACGCCTACTGCAGATTCTCATCGCACGCCTGCTCTTCTCCCTTGCCGTACCCTGGGTCGTCGCGTTCAATCAAGTCCTTGGCTCCCTGCGCAAACAGTACCGCGCCAACCGGCAAAATGTGACCTAAGCGCGCCAAAGAAGTTGCGCCTCAACAGCCGCGCGAACACCAATGAGCCACGCAGCACCACGCACAACAAAGGGCTACCTTGCGGCAGCCCTTCATCGTCGGCAGAACCGCACTTAGCGCGGTGCGTTCGGCAGAACACCCGGATCAGTGGCCTGGTTATGGTTTCGCGTATAAATCCCCTTCGACGTCCGGTCCTGCTGGCGTGCCAGCGTGTGCCGATCCTGCGCCGTCAGATGTCCGCCGTCCGCTGCACGCATGTTACGGTCTTCCGTCGCGATGCGGCTTTGATTCCGTTCGGCCACGGCGGCTCCGTGCGGCGTGATCTGGCCATCTTTCACCCCACGCGCAATGCGCCGCTGCTGATTGTTCTCGCGTGCGTTGATGGAGTGGCGCTGGCCGTAGGTCGTTTTCTGCGCAAAGGCGGAACTTACCGGCAACAGTACGATGGCTGCTGCAATCGCGATTGACTTCATGTTCATGGCTATCTACCTTTCATCTCTTTCAGAATGGCCGCGTCGCAGATTGCCAGCGCGTACAACAGTCAAAACACGAACGACGATAAGTGGTTGCGCTAGAGGCAAACTATTTCCGCAGCGAACTTGATGGAGTACGTCGCACTCAGAATGCCGCGTTTGCCGATTCCTTACTTACAGTCACCGTCTCCTTCAGCGGCAGCATGTCGACCGAATCGCCCACCTCCACCGTGAACTTTCCAGGATCCACCACCCACTTCTTCCCGCCCACGTCGTAGTACGCAAATGACCGCGCATCCAGCGGCACCGTCACGTGCTTCGTCTCGCCCGGCGCCAGCTCCACCCGCTCAAACCCCTTCAGCTCGCGAATCGGCCGTGCCACCTTCGGGTGCGGATCGCCCACATACACCTGCGCCACCTCCGCGCCCTTGCGCGTACCCGTGTTCGTCACGTCGAAGCTCACCGTCATGTTCGCGCCACTCGCCGGCGACACCATCAGCTTGCCAAAGGCAAACGTCGTGTACGATAGCCCAAACCCAAACGGAAACAGCGGCGCAATCTTCTCCTTCTGGTACCCGCGATACCCGACAAAAATCCCTTCCTTGTACACCACGCGAATGCCGCCATCTTGCGGATAGAAGTTCTTGTAGGTCGGATTATCCTCCGCGCGCCGCTCAAACGTCGCCGGCAAATGCCCCGACGGATTGACGTCGCCAAACACCACCTCCGCCAGCGCCTGCCCGCCACTCTGCCCGCCGTACCACGTCTCCAGCAGCGCCGGCACCTTGTCGATCCACGTCGTGGAATCCACGTTGCCGCCGCTCGTCACTGCAACTACCGTCTTCGGGTTTGCCGCCGCCATCGCGCGAATCAGCGCATCCTGGCCGAACGGCAGATCGAACGTCCGGTCGCCGCCCTCGCCTTCACTCTCGTTGTCCTTGTTCGTCTGGTAGCCCGCAGCAACGACGACCACGTCCGCCTTCGCCGCCATCGCCTTGGCCTGCGCCGAAACGACAGACTCCTCCGGCACCAGCGCCAGCCGCACCTTGCCGCCAATCGGCCCCTTCTGCCATGTCTCCACCACCACCTTGTGCATGCCCGCCGTCAGCGGCATCGTCAGGTGAGGCTCAAACGCGCGCACATACTTCCAGTCGTCCACCACCGGCTTGCCGTCCACGTACACGCGCAGCCCGTTGCTTTCGCCGCCAGTCGTCAGCGCCAGCAGGTAATCGGCGGCGGTCTCCACGTTCAGGTACCCCGTCATGCGCTGCGACACTGTCTTCTGCTCGCCGCTCATGATCGCGCCCATCAACTCATCCAGATTGTCGGAAATGGCGTCCCACCCAATGCCGGTGACGTCGATGTGGTGCGCCGTCGACTGCGTTCCCGCACCCGAAAGATCGCCATTGTCGAACTTCTCCACGACCACGCCAGGCTTGCCGCCGGTGCTCTCGGTCATAAAGTTCGTCCGCCGCGCCAGCTCCGACAGCGTCGGCAACCCCGCGTCATACAGCACATTCACTCCATCGCCCGCCACTCGCTGCAGCCCCACCAGCGGCCCTGTCATATTGAATGGCACCACCCCCGCGCTGCCGCCGCCCACTGCCACGCCCGGGTACGCATCCGGCCCCACCACCAGAATCGTCTTCACCTGCGCGCGATCCAGCGGCAGCAGGTTTCCGCTGTTCTTCAGCAGCACAATGGCTTCCCGCGCACTCCGCAGGGCCGTCGCATTGCTCTGCGCACTCGCTACCGAAATCGACGTGTCCCGCTGCGAATACCCCGGCGCCAGCCAGCCGAAACTCACCGCCGTCAGCAGAATGTGCCGCACCTTGTCGTCAATCGTCGCCTGCTTCACCGTCCCGTTCGCCAGCGCCGGCAGCAGGGTCTTCGTGTTCATAAAGGCGCCGTTCGGCATCTCGAGATCGAGTCCGCCATTCGCCGCGCCCACGCCGCTGTACGTCGCCACCCAGTCCGACATCAGCGTGTACGGAAAGCCCCAGTCCTTACGAAGAATGTCGATGTTCAAGTGCGTATTCTGCGTCGCATGCTCGCCGTTGATCAGGTTGTAGCTGTCCATCACGGCGCCCACATGACCCTTCGTGACGGCCATCTCAAACGCCGGCAGGTAAATCTCCCGCAGCGTCCGCTCATCCACAATCGAATCCGAATCGTGCCGCAGATACTCGGAGTTATTCGCCGCGAAGTGCTTCACAGTCGCGCTCACGCCCTGCTTCTGCATGCCCGTAATGTAGCCGACCGCCATCTCACCCGACAGGTACGGATCCTCGCCGAAATACTCAAAGTTCCGCCCGTTGCGCGGCGACCGGTAAATGTTCACGCCCGGCCCCAGCATGTAGTTCACTCCACGTGCCCGCGCATCGCGCCCAATTCCCGCACCCACCGCCGCCGCCAGGTCGCGATCCCATGAAGCCGCCAGCCCTATGCCCGCGGCATACGTCGTGGAAGGAAAGCCAGAGTTTGACCGCGTGCCATACGGCCCGTCGCTCATCTCCAGTGCCGGAATCCCCAGCGACGGCACCGCCCGCGCCGCAAACCCCGTCCCGCCGATGTAGTCGATCTTCTGCTCCGGCGTCATCTGCTGAATCATCGATTCCACCTGCTGCTTTTCCGCAGCGGTAGGCACATGCGGCCCCTGCGCAACAGCTGCGGTGACGGCGGGAAACGTGCAAGCGGACAGGGCGAGGGATAACAGGATTGTGCGGTGCATGTGTGCTCCAGAAGTGTTCGCGGCGTAGTTTGACGCGCATACCAAAGGAACACGCCGCGGGCGCACATGGCAAGTCTTAACCCGCGAACGCTTACTACCGCAGTGCCCCGGTTAGGCGTTCCCAGTTACCATACGCGAACAGTTCCCGCTGTTCCTCCGTAAGAGGAGTCCCTTCCAAAAATGCCCGCGCCCCGCCTCCGGGCTTGTACTGGTACGGGTAATCCACTGAGAAAAGAATGCGCTCAGGCCCAACAACGTCAACCGCACGCTGGAGATAATCCTGGCTCCACATGCCGCTAGGCGTCACGTAAAGATTCCGCCGGAAGTAGTCGGCAATCGGCCGTTGCAGCTTCGTCACACGTGCAAGTCCACTAAGCCGCTCCAGATAGAAAAGAACAACTTCGCCCCAGTGACCAAGAATGATTTGTAAGTCCGGGTATTTGTCGAACACGCCCGCAAGCACCAACCGCACAAATTGGATACCGGCCTCGTAATGCCAACCCAGGCCGAACGCGGCAAATGCAGCATCGACGCTCTCCCCAAAGCCGGAATAAAGCGCATCTCGCACCGCGCGCTGCGGCACCTGCGGATGGATGTACACGGGCACGCCAAGCTTCGCGGCTGTTTCGAACATCGGTAAAAAATCCGCATGGTCTAGGTTCTTGTCCCGCGTGCGGCCGCACAGCATCGTTCCCTTGAAACTCAACTGCGTGATGCAGCGCTCCAACTCCACCGCCGCTTCCGCCGGTGCTGCAGTTGGCAGCGTGGCAAACCCCTGAAACCGCTCTGGATGGCGAGCGATGACACCCGCCAGAAAGTCGTTCGTTTGCCGCGCCAGACGAACACTCTCCTCTGGCTCTAAATTGTGCAGGGCGGGCGTCGTGACCGACAGCACCTGTACATCGACACCGCCTTCATCCATCAGCGCAAGTCGCTCGTCGCCCAGGTCCTCCAGTCGCGCTTCGATCTCTCCGCGGTCGAAGCTGGCCGTACCCTCTTTGCCGAGTGCGGACGCCGCCCACGCCGCCCGGATGTCGGCAGTGACAAAATGCTCTTCCAAAGCGATGAGTTTCATCAGTCAATCTCCTCGGCGAAACAGCGGTTTATTTGCTGTCGCCTGTGTTGCTCTCGCTAATCTGCGCCGGCGCAAACGCATGAGGTGCGGTCACATTCTCGCCCAGCTTCGTATCCGCATCCTGCATCGTCTGTCCCGTCAGAGCACCCGTCACTGCGCTATCCATCATCAACTCGGCGAAGCGATGCGTCCGCTTATCCAGCGTCTCAATCCCACGCCGAATCAGCTTGTATTCATTGCCCTTCACACTTGCATCCAGCTCCAACACCGCCGCGTGAATCTTCTCGATCTCATCCGGCGTCAACTGCTGCCACGCCGACGTCTTTTGCCCCTTCTCCACCGCTTCCAGAATGGTCGCGGCCTCGTTCTTCGCCTCGATTAACTGCCGCTCGTTCAGGTCGTCTTCCGCATGGTCGAAGCTTTCCAAAATCATCGTCTCCACCTGCTCGTCCGTCAGGCCGTAGCTCGGCTTCACCTCAATTTCGGCAGCCTGTCCGCTGCGCTGCTCTCGCGCACTCACCTGCAAAATCCCGTTCGCATCGATCAAGAACTTCACCTCGATGCGCGGCATGCCCGCCGTCATCGGCGGCACATTCTTCAGGTCGAACCGCGCCAGCGACCGGCAGTCCTTCGCCAGTTCCCGCTCGCCCTGCACCACGTGGATCGCCACGTTCGTCTGCCCATCCACACCCGTCGTAAAGTGTTCCGTCGCGCTCGCCGGAATCGTTGAGTTCCGCTGGATGATCTTCGCCACCACGCCACCCAGCGCCTCGATGCCCAGCGATAGCGGCGTCACATCCAGCAGCAGCAAATCGTTCGTCGCCGCCGACCCACCCGCAAGAATATCCGCCTGCACCGCAGCGCCCAACGCCACGACTTCATCCGGATTCAGTTCCGTATGCGCCGACTTACCGCGCGCGCTCAACCCGAAGACCCGGTCCACCAGCGCTCGCACCGCCGGAATGCGCGTCGACCCGCCCACCAGCACCACTTCATCGATCGCGCTCGTCTCCAAGCCCGCATCCCGCAGCGCCTGCCGCGCCGGTGCCGCCGTGCGTTCGATCACCGGCGCAATCAGCTCTTCGAATTGCGCCCGCGTAATCTCCCGCGTGTACCGCTGCTCACCCTTGCCATCCAGCACCACGTCGAATCGAGCACTCTCCGCATTCGACAGCGCAATCTTTACCTCAATGACAGACTTGCGCACCGCCTGCACCAGTGCCGCCGGCAGCGCCGCAAGCGCCATGCCCGCAAAGAACTCGTTGCGAATCTCATCCAGCGCAATCGTTAGTAGCAGGTTGTCGATGTCGTCGCCGCCCAGGTGCGTGTCGCCGTTCGTCGAGATCACCTCAAAGATCCCGTCATGCAGCTTCAGAATCGACACGTCGAACGTGCCGCCGCCAAAGTCATACACTGCCACAGTGCCGGCCTTGGCGCGGTCCAACCCATACGCCAGTGCCGCCGCCGTCGGCTCGTTCACCAGCCGCAGCACCTCCAGCCCGGCGATTCGTCCCGCATCCTTGGTCGCCTGCCGCTGCGCATCGTTGAAGTACGCGGGCACCGTCACCACGGCCTTCGTCACCGGCGCGCCAAAGTACCGCTCGGCGTTGCGCTTCAACTGCTGCAGCACCAGCGCGCTTACCTCCGGCGGCGTCAGCGTGCGATCGCCCACGCGCAGCTTCAACACCGCGTCGTCGCCCGTCTCTTCCAGCTGAAACGGAAAGAACTCCAACTCCGCCCGCACATCCGCAAGCCCTCTGCCCATCAGCCGCTTGGCCGAATACACCGCATTCCCGGGCACACTCAACAGCGTGCCGCGCGCGGCATTCCCTACCACTACCGCGTCACCCTCAATCGCCACCACCGACGGCACCAGCGCCGATCCGTCCTCGCCCGGAATCACCACCGGCTTGCCCTGCTCCAGGTACGCCACCAGCGAATTTGTCGTCCCCAGGTCGATGCCGACTACCCGTTCCGTGCGCGTGTTCTCTGCCATGTTCTTTTCAATCTCCCAAGCCGATTCGATGCGCAAAACTCCTTCGCGCACCACCTCGGGTCTTCCGATCCATTCTCACACCTGGCCCAAACCGCAACGCGTGTTTTGGCGGCAGCGATCGTGGATCGGGGGGTCGAGAAGAACTACTCTTCCTGCAATGCGGCGTTGGCCACTGAGATCGAGAAAACCCCTTGCCCACGGCTTTAGCCGCTGAGATCGGCTCTCCGGGCATCCACCTACCGCAGCAACACCGTCACCGCAGCCCCGGCCGCCAAACCCTCTACCGTCGAAGGCACCACCAGGTAGCAATTCGCCCGCGCATTCGAATGTAAATCCCCCGATCCCTGCCACCCCGTCGGCCGCACCGTCGCTCCGCCCAAGGCACTCTCCATCCGTGCCGGCAAAAACCGCGTTAGCCCCGGCCGCACCGCCACCGCCTCCGTCAACATCGCTCCCACAAAGACCGGCCCGGCAACAGCCTCCCCGCCCAGCGCCCGCAGCAGCGGCATGGCAAACAGCGTCGCCGTCACCTGCGTCGACACCGGGTTCCCCGGCAGCCCAAACACCCACTGCTCCCGCTGGCCATCCGCAGCCGGCAGCCGCCCAAACACCGCAGGCTTGCCCGGCTGAATCGTCACTCCGGTAAAAAAGAACTCCGCGCCCATGCCCAGCAACACCTCTTCTACCAGGTCATACTTGCCGGCAGAAACCCCACCCGACAGCAGCAACATCCCCGCTTCACGCTCACCCTGAATCGCCCCAAGCAAGGCCTCCCGCGTATCCGCCACCGGCGGCAACACCCGCGCCTCCCCACCATTCGCCCGCACCAGTGCCGCCAGTCCATGCGAATTCGAATTCCGAATCTGCATCGCCCCCGGCACCTCGTCCACCTCCACCAACTCATCGCCCGTCGCCAGAATTGCCACTACCGGTCGCGTCCACACCTCAACAGCCGCCGCCCCGACTGAAGCCGCCAGCGCCACCTCCGCCACACCCATCCGCGCTCCCGCCGCCAGCACTGTGTCCCCGGCCCGCGCCTCCGCCGCCCGCGGCACAAAGTTCTCCCCAGGCCGCAAAGGCTTCTTCGCCGCGGACCGCAATACGTGACCGTCCAGCGACGCATGCTCCACCATCAGCACGCAGTCTGCCCCCGCCGGCACCGGCGCCCCGGTCATGATCTCGATTGCCTCGCCCGCGGCCAGCGCCGCCCCGCCCCACGCTTCACCCGCCCGAATCGCCCCCACCAGCCGCACTGCTCCTCCCGCGCCCGACTCCGCCGCACGCAGCGCGTACCCGTCCCGCGTCGACCGGTCGAACGGCGGCTGATCCCGATCCGCCACCAGCGCCGCCGCCAGCACGCGCCCGTGCGCCTCGGCCAGCGCAACTTTCTCGGTCACATCCTTCGCCACAAGCGCGCTCGCATGGTCCATCACCAGCGCCAGTGCCGCCTCGCACGACAGCAATGCGGCACGCGGATCCTGCACCGGCGCGGGAGGGGGGGAGGGAAGGGAATGGGCGTTTACAGACTCAAGGCTCATGCCTCCAGTATCGTCGTTCCGCCTAAAACACACTCCTCTTCCCAATTCGAAACTTTTCGCATCCCGCAGGCGGGCATTATGCCCCAACTCCGGTGCACTCCAAAGAAATCCAAACTTCGCGCTTGCGCCGCCTCAACTCTGGGGCGAATATAAAGCGAAGAGAGCGGTGGCTGCACCGCTCTCCTGATCTCTCCAAATCTTTCCGGCGGGTGCCGTCAACCCTGCCATCCAGGCGTGAGCAGCGAAACGCCGATCCACGCACCGCGACGCAAGCCCGTGCAGGCGCACCGGCTCCCGCCCGCGACCACCTGCGATCGGCACGTACGTTCGCTGCTCAAACGGCTGTACCCGGCCCCTGCGACCCAGCTCACCCGTGGGCGCCGATGTCGGCGGCGCACCACAGGCCGCCGGGTCGCAGGGACCGGGTACAGATCGACCCGCACGACGCGAGACGTCCGCCGCGCATCGAAGACCACATTGAATCACACCATGGTGCGCTCATGAACCTCTCTCGTCCAGCTCTCGCCGCCGTCTTGCTTAGCGCATTCGCAGTAACCGCCGTAACGGCGCAGACCGGCCGCCTGCTTGTGCTCTCCAAGCGCAACCACACCCTCAGCATCGTCGACCCGGCGACCCTCCGCGTCACCGCCAGGGCGCCTGTTGGTGACGACCCGCATGAGGTGATTGCCTCTACCGACGGCCGCACCGCCTACGTCTCGAACTACGGCTTCGGCGCCTTCCACACCCTCGCCGTCATCGACCTCGCGACCGCCACACCCCAGCCCAGCATCGATCTCGGCCCGCTCAACGGCCCGCACGGCCTCGCCTTTGTCGACCGCGAGGTCTGGTTCACCGCCGAAGGTGCGAAAGCCGTTGGCCGTTACGACCCCGCCACCCACCGCGTCGACTTCATTCTCGGCACCGGCCAGAACCGCACCCACATGATCCACGTCGCCCTCGGGGGCGAACACCTCATCACCACCAACGTCAACTCCGGCACGGTCAGTCTGCTCGACCGTGAAATCGTCCACATGCCCCCACCGCCCCCCGGCGCAGGTGGCCCCGGCGGACCACCCCCGTCCATGCTCGAGCGTAAGGACTGGAATGAAACCGTGATCAAGGTCGGCAACGGCTCCGAAGGCTTCGATCTCTCCCCGGACGGCAAAGAGATCTGGGCAGCCAACGCCCAGGATGGCACCATCTCCGTCATCGACTATGCCGCAAAACAGGTGGTCGCCACGCTCCAGGCCGACGTCCACGGCGCCAACCGCCTTAAGTTCACGCTCGACGGTCGCCATGTTCTCGTCTCCACCCTTAACGGCGGCAACCTCGTCGTGCTCGACGCCAAAACCCGCGCCGTCACCGCCCGCATCCCCATCGGTCACGGCGCTGCCGGCATCCTCATCCAGCCCGACGGCACCCGGGCCTACATCGCCTGCTCCCCCGACAACACCGTCGCCGTGCTCGATCTGCAAACGCTGAAAATTATAGGCCACATCGACGCCGGTCCCGACCCCGACGGCATGGCCTGGGCCGCGCAGTAATCCACTTCCTCGGCGGCGGGCAGGTATCTGTCAGGGACCGCGGAGTTAGCTTTGCGAGAACTCCCGTGCCGCCGCGCGTGCATCCCGAATTAAATCCGGCACTCCAACACCGCGATACCCATTCCCCAGCAGCCGCAAATTCCCAAGCGAACCCACCCGCCGGTCCAACTCCGCCATCCGCTTCAGGTGCCCAACCTCGTACTGCGGCAGCGCCCGTGGCCACCGCCGCACCACCGTTACCGTGGCAGCTGGCAGCGCCCCCAGCACCTTCTGCAACTCGGCAAAGGCGAGCGAGGCAATCGCCTCATCCCCCTGGGGAATCAGCTTGTCCGCGGTCGCACCGCCAAAGTACGCGCGCACCAGCCGCCCACCCTCCGGCACGCGATCCGTAAACTTCTGGTCCGCAAACGTCCCTGCCAGCAATCGACTGCCCTCGTTTGGCGGTGCCAGAAACCCGAATCCGCGCGGCCACGTGATCCCGTTCCCCGGCGCAAACGCAAACGCCACAGTCACTGCCGAACTCGCCGGTACGTCCACCAACTCTGCCGCACGCCGATCCACCGCGTGCATCAGCTTCGCCGTCACCCCAACCGGCGTCGCCAGCAACACCGCATCAAACTGCTCCCGTTCCGCATGGCGCTTACCCCGTGCGGCCTCAGCAGTGGGCACCACCCGCAGACTCCACCCGGCAGCCTCGCGCCGCAAATCGACCACGCTGCTGCCCATCCGCCCCGCCGAGTCAGGCAGCGTCGCTACCATTGCCTCCACCAGCGACCCCATGCCTCTACGCAGCGTCGTAAACGTCGCCGGCCGCGGCTTGTCGCCTCGTTCCGCATCCCGCGCCTGTACCGCCGTGATCAGCGATCCATGCTCGCGCTCCATTTTTGTGAACGGCTGCATCACCGCCTGCACGCTCAACTTGCGCACATCCCCGCCAAACACGCCATTTAGCAGCGGCGCACCCACCACGCGCAGCACCTCCTCGCCAAAGTGCCGCGTCACAAAGCTCGCGACCGGCTCGTCGTGTCCCGGCGCGCTGCGTTTCAGCTCCTCCGCACGCCCCGGCTCCGCGGCATAAGCCTCACGCGCCCGCCGGCTGAACAGCTCGCATCCCTCCAGCGCCGCCAGGTCCGACGGCACCATCATGCGCATCCCCTCCGGCATGGCCAGCAGCCTCCCGCCGCGCAGCACATAGGTCACGCGCTCGGCGTCGTTCGACGCCATGATGTCGCCGCCCAACCCAAGCTCTTCCGCCACCTCGCGCGCCCATGGCTTGTCCGTCACCCACGCGTCCGGACCGGTTTCCATCACAAAGCTGTCGCGGCGAATGGTCTCCACAATCCCGCCGAGCCGGTGCGAAGCTTCGATCAGCGTGAATCGAACATCCGCCCCCGCGCGCTGCTGCCGAGCAAACTCATATGCCGCTGCAACTCCAGCGATCCCGCCCCCGACGATGGCAACGGAGCGCCCCATCACGCCGTCACGGCTTCCGCTTCGGGCAGCGGTGTCAAGAGCCGCACCACCTCCGCTGCACCCGTCGCTACCGGCTTCGGCGTGGCATGCGCATATCCGCGCAGCACAATATCTTCCATCGCTGCAATCAGCGTCGGCGAATCGTTCAGGCTGTCCGCCCGCGACACCACCACGCCCACTTCCTTGGCCGTCTGCTGAAACGCGATGTCGATGTCGTACAAAATCTCCACGTGATCGCACAGAAACCCGACCGGCTGCATCACGACGTGCTCGTAGCCTTCCTTCTGCAGCGCCGCAAGCGTGTCCTCCACCGAGGGCCCAATCCACGGCCCACCGCTCAGCCCCTGGCTCTGAAAGCAGAAAAACCAGTCCTCCTCGCGCAGCGGATCATCCCCGGCCTGCGACCCACCGACACTCAGCGCCGCGGCAATGCGCTCCGCCGTTATCTTGCACTCGCGGTTGTACGTGTCCGGCTCCGTCGCCAGCACCATGCCGTGGTGCTCCACCGGCTTTATCGAAGCCTGCACCGTGCGGCAGGGAACCGAGTGCGCCGTAAACAGCACCGCCGTCCGCGCACCCGTCGCACGCGCCTTGTCCAACGCCACGCGCATCGTCTCCGCGAACGCCCGCGCCAGCAGCGGATGCTCCGCCCAGCCGGCAAGGAAATCAATGCGAAGGTCCTCGCCCGCAGCCGTTTCCACCGCGCGCTTGTACAGCCCCACGCTCGTGCGGCTATTCTGCGGCGCCAGGCAAAGCGTCGTGGCCGACCGCACGCCATCCGCCTTCATCTGCGCGACCACATCGCCGATAAACGGCTTCCAGTTCCGCATCCCCACATACACCGGCACGCCCAATGCCTCGGCCAGCAGGCGCCCCTGCAGCAGCGTCCACCGCGTCAGGTGTGGACCCTCTTCGGTCGGCTCCTCTCGCAAGCCAATTTCGGCATACCGCTCCTGCAATTCGTGCACCACGTGCGGCGGCACGCCGCGCCCACCCGTCACCAGCTTCAGGTACGCGTCCATTTCGCCCAGCGTATCGGGCGTGCCATGCGCCAGCAGCAACACCGCCTCCGGCTTCACGGCCTTCACCTTCGCTGGCTGCGAGCTCACGGAAGGCTCCGCAATCTCCCGCGCCAGCGGGGCAAACACTCCATCCAGCATTGCGGCGTTACCGCGTTCCACTGCGGCGTACTCCCGCGCCCGCCGCTGCGCCGATAGACCGGCCTGCCGGCCAATCTCCGCATGAAAGGGCTCCAGCACCTCGGCCAGCTTCAGCTTCTCCGCCGCAACGCCCACCAGAAAATGAAACAGGCTCACGCAACACCACCGTTCGAAGGCCCACTCAAGTCACGCACCCACTGCGCCACGGCAATCACGTTGTCCACCGGCGTGCCCGGAACAATCCCATGCCCCAGGTTGAAAATGTGCCCCGGTCGGCCACCCGCCGCATCCAGCACTGCTTTTACGCGCTGTTGCAGCACGTCTTGCGGTGCAAACAGCGCGATCGGGTCAAGATTCCCCTGCACGGCGACCTCCGGCCCGGCCAGCCGCCAACCTTCGTCCAGCGGCACCCGCCAGTCCAGCCCAAGCACATCGGCACCCGTCCCGCGCATCGTGCTCAGCAACGAAGCGGTATCGACGCCAAAATAGATCACCGGCACACCCAGCGCCTTCACGCGCTGCACCAGTGTCGTCGTCGCCGGTAACACGTAGTCCACGTAGTCGTTCACCGCCAGCGCACCCGCCCAGCTATCGAAAATCTGGATCACGTCCGCGCCCGCCTCCACCTGCTGCGCCGCATACTCCACCAGCACTGTCACCAGCTTTTCCTGCAGCAGGTGCCACGCCGCGGGGTCGCCGTACATGATCTTTTTCGTCTCAATGTAATTTCGAGAACTTCCACCCTCGATCATGTAGCTCGCCAGCGTAAACGGCGCGCCGCAGAAGCCGATGATGCCCAGCTCATCCCCATCCGCGCGCGCCGGCGCAAAGTGCTTCGACACGTTCTCGATGGCCCGCGCCACATACCGTAGGTCGTCCGTCCGGTCCGTCCGCAGCGCCTCGATCTGCTCGCGCGTCCGAATCGGGTTCCGCACCACGGGCCCCTCGCCATTCACGAACTCAAAGTCGAGCCCCATCGGTGTAAACGGCAGCAGCAAATCGGCAAAGATGATAGCCGCGTCAATCCCCAGCCGCTCCGCCGCGGTAATCGTCACCTCCGCCGCAATCTCCGGCGTCCGGCAAATATCCAGCAGCGTGTGGTGCTTCCGCACCGCCATATACTCCGGCATGTACCTGCCCGCCTGCCGCAAAAACCAGACCGGCGTCCGGTCCACCGGCTGCCGCAGGCACGCCCGCACAAACCGGCTGTTTTTGCTCGCGCGCAGAGAGGTCGCAGGGCTCGCAGACATCATCGTCTCCGCCACCGCTATGCCGTCGGGGCCACGTACTCCTTGGGGAGTTCGCCGCCGCTGCCATAGAAGAAGTCGTTCATCTGTTCCACCAGGAACTCCTGCGCCTGCGGCGTCCACGGCTGCAGGCGGTATTCGTTCAGCAGCATCTTCTGCCGCTCCACCCACTCGCCCCACGCCTTGTTCGAGATCGTCTTATAAACCTTCTGCCCCAGTTCGCTGTCGAACGGCGGCTCGTCCAGCCCCTCGAGCTCCTGCTTGTACTTCGCGCAAAATACCATATGTGCCATGCGTTCTAGGCTCCTGTAGCTTCACCGTTATTGTATGCGGCCACGCGCAAACGAGTTCGATCACCGAGCCGCCCCCACACGCGCTATAATCGGAATCGCTCCAGCGTTCCGCCTGCAAAGGCGCGAGCCAGGGCGTCGCGGAGAGTTGGCCGAGTGGCTGAAGGCGGCGGTTTGCTAAACCGTTATAGGGTCAAAAACTCTATCGGGGGTTCGAATCCCCCACTCTCCGCCACTTTTCCATTAAACCTAATGACGACAGCTACATAGCGCAGAACAAGGTACTTGACCGGGTTACTCCACGTGCCATTAGTGCTAATTGTGCAGTCTATTTCGATCTTCGAAGGGTTTTACCTGACTACGTGCGCTTTACCTGACTACGTGCGTTTACCCGTTCTACGATCTAGTTCATGGACTTGCACGATGTCGCAGGTGTCTCCAGTAAGGTGTTGCAAACCAGATGGCCCGTTTGAGGTTCTTGGCATGGCCGCAGCACTGGACACCGTTGAACCCGAGGAACTCCGGTCCACTCTCCGGCACTTCCCGGCCATTGGGTTGGCGAGCGGTGCGCCGGCAGCTTCCAGAGCGGGAAGCAGGGTGAGCAGGTCCTGAGCGGTGGCGGTCAAGGTGGTGGAGGCGATGATCTGAGGACGGTTCCAGTAGTGGTTGTATCCCATTGGGGTGACCTCGCTTTGCTGGATTTGGCTGTGATTGTGTTCTCAATCACGCCTTGGCCTAGCTCACGCCAGCAAGGGCGGCAAGTGCAATGCTGTGCGGAAAAGTGCCCTGCAAGGGCAGCCGCGTAGTGGCCGGAGGAAGCGAATACCTTGAGCTGCACGAAGCTTTTTCCATCGGCTTGCACGCGCCAGGAGCGGAGTTCCTCAGCAGGTACGGCTTCCGAACTGCGCGGCTCTAATCGCGCGGAATTGCTTTTCAGGCGTTGAATGACCGCTTCAGAGGGTGAGACAGGGTAGCCTCCAAAAAGTCGTAGCGGAGACCGCAAACCTTCGACCGAGGGAGCGGAACGGCATATAGTTGCTCGGCTCAGCCCAGGCACGATGAGCTACCTAAGTGGCTTGTATTTAAGAAGATAAAGCTTACTTCTAGGCCACGATAATGCAAATTGTCGGAGGTAAACTGGGTTTGTGACCGAAACAGCAGAAATCGCGGTCTACAGCCTGGGGGAGCCCACAGACGCGCCGGAAACGCCCGTGCTCACGGCAGCGCAGGCCGATCTGCGGTGCCTGGTGCTCGATGCCGTCACCTCACCGAACTCCCGGCGGAACTACGCCAAGGCTTTGGACCTGCTGTTCGTCCTCGCCGACGGCCGTCCGCTCACCCGAGCACTTCTTCTCGAGTACCGGGCGTCCATGGACGGTCTCGCGCCCTCGACCATCAACGTTCGTCTGTCGGCGGTGCGCAAGCTCGTGACGGAGGCGCGAAAGAACGGCATGCTATCGGCCGAGGACGCTGCCAACCTGACCGACATCCCGAATGTGTCGGAGAAGGGCACCCGGCTGGGGAACTGGCTCACAAAAGAGCAGGCAAGGGAGCTGCTTGCCGTGCCCGATCGCTCGACCGTTGCCGGCAAGCGCGACTACGCCATCCTCGCTCTGCTGGTCGGCTGCGCGTTGCGCCGAAGGGAACTTGCCTCGCTCACCGTCGAGGACATCCAGATGCGGGAGAACCGCTGGGTGATCGCCGACCTCCGCGGCAAGGGGGGACGCATCCGCACCGTCGCCGTCCCCGTGTGGGTCAAGCACGGGATCAACGCCTGGCAGACCGCGGCAGGTATCGAAGACGGCCTTCTGCTGCGGTCCCTCCGGAAGGGCGGCAAGGTCGGCGCAAGCCTGAGCGACTGGGCCATCTGGGCCGTCGTGACGGAATCCGCACGGCAGATCGGCGTCGAACGCTTCGGCGCCCACGACCTGCGAAGGACATGTGCCAAGCTCTGCCGCAAATCCGGCGGCGACCTCGAACAGATCAAGTTCCTGCTCGGACACTCCTCCATCCAAACCACCGAACGATACCTCGGAAGCGAACAGGACATCGCCGTCGCCGTGAACGACAGCCTTGGGCTGTGAGGCTGAAGGCGGGCCGGCTGCGATCTGCCCCTGCCCGACAATGGGAGTTAACGGGAGGGTATGGGTGGAATAGTCTAATCAGAACACCATCGAGGAAAACGATGCAGGAAAGGAGATTGTTGGTAGCAGGAAGCGTCGGCATGCTTGCCGGATTAGCGTTCTCCTTTTTTGCATTGCTGTTTTGGGTAACGGGGTACCCAGAAGATTACGATCCCAAAAACATCGAATACGTACTCTGGTCTCACGGGTTGAACAGAAACATGAACCTAGATCATGCCTTAGGAGGCATGACCCACGATAGTTAGGCAGTAAGGCTTGTGTCTGGTCTGAGTTCAGCACAGCTGAAGGATCGGTTTGGTAATGTTCGAACGCTTTCCGAGGCTCGGCCATACGATCAACTTTGCTTAAACCAGGCCGGAACAGTGGGCGAGCGAGGCTTTAAAGCTAGAGGTAAAGAGGTTCTCTTCCTGCGGGACAGCGATTGGATGGTCATTATGGATCAAGGAAAAGCTGTGGACCTCGTGCTCTGTAAGGGCTATTAGCCCCGCTCAGGACATCTGATAAAGGACATTTATCAAACACCTGCTCTGAAGTCGTTGCGTTCCGTTCGCATTGGCGCAATCATGCTCCATGACATCTTGGAACAGCAGAAGGTCTTGGGCAGCGGTGGTCTTTGCGCCAATCATTCTTGGGACGCGCGCTTTACCACAGGCGAAGACTGCAACATCGGTCGCGGATGCCCAGCAGGCTCTACTGAAGTTTTCCGTATCAGATGACATGGCTACAGAGGTTCCGGTTGTCCTCCAAAAGGCAGTCAGCAGCTTCAAGAAAGCTTTATCGTCTCAGACGGATGCAGTGATCGCAGGGTTAGCGGTTACCGCAAGTGCGGCCTCGGTGCAACGGAAACTTTTGGCCGCAATGCCGGCTTCTACGGTAGGGAAGCTCTCCAACGAACAATGGCGCAAGCTGGGAAACGATGGGTCCAAGCAGCCCGTCGCCGGCTTGTATGGTGGGGAATTAACCCTGTCTGTCAGCAAACCCAAACCAACCATCCTGTTGGTACAGGAGTCTTTTGCCATCGCGTGCGGAAACGACACTGTTTTGCTGGCATACAGCGATAGAGAGGGAGCCTGGAAGCAGGAGCTGCTCTGGCAGAGTAAACCGTATCGGAATGTCAGTGGTGCCTATGGGGATGCCTACGAAACGCTGCTTTTAAAGCCAGAGCTTGATGGTCATCCTTTGCTTCTGGTTGTTCATGGTACGCCGTGGTGCACTTCGACCATGAGCGCCTTCAGCATGGACATCCTTGAGCTTGGGGCTGATCGAGCAGATCAACTCCTGTGGCACGGGGTACATGGATATCGAAGAGCGGATGAAGATCCTCCCCTTACGGTGCGAGCGACTCTGAGCGGTTTTGAGGTGCGGACCAGTGTCAGTGCAGGTGGAGATCGAGTCTCTCGAAAAGGCGTTATGCGCTACGCGGTCTCGGCTGCTGGAGTCCATCGTGTCGAACCGCTTGCGATGAACGCTGGTGACAGCCTGTCCGAGTGGTTTGAGCTACCCAGAAAGGAAGCTGCTGATTTTGCGGATGGCCCTGCAGACTCGCTTACTTGGCGGATGTTTGAGGATTTCACCTACGAAGAAAAAGGTAAAAACGCGACTGTGCTCTATCCTGCCATCCAGTCTGTACGTGCCTGCACAGACTCCCCAACTCACTTTCAGGCAAAGGTGACAAGCGAGATTGTCGACTCGTCTGCAAAGGGCAGTAACCCGGGTCCGACGTACTTTGTCCAAATGCAACAGGTAACCGACGGCTACCGAATCCATGCCGTTACGCATGCCACAGACCAGGCCTGCCATGGTCCTAACCTGATGGGCGGCTCATGATGCTGTGTCAAGCGATTTTGTTACATTCTCTCAACGGACGTAGAAGAGAAGCAACGCGGGGGGATCACGTGCCCCGGGGCCGGGTCACGCATGAACTAGGTGTTGTGGCACGAACAGGACCTGACCGGTGTCTAAGCCCAGGGAGCCTCGTGATGAAGTTGAGGAAGGAAACTGCCGTAGCCATAACACTCTTTTTAGGGGTTTGGCCTAGAACGCAGCCTGCAATGGCATCTGTGCCTTCTAGCTTTCGTTTATGCCGTTCACTGGATGCATGCCTTCGCAGTCTCGATCCTGTTGCTTTCAAAGCAGACGGGTCCATCGGGCCAGATGATGAAGCTTTCACACGCAAGCTGCGAACCTTTGGAGAGCCTGCAAAGCATGAACTTCTGCAGCGTGCCGCCGGAGACGATGCGGGCTGGCGAAACCTGTCTCAAGCGATCCTAGAGAACTGGAAGACTTGGACACCATCGGATGTGCCGGCGCTACGATCTGCGCTTCAAAAGGAGCCTGGTGGGTGGATGGCTAGGCCGTTAAAACAGATTGGAACGCCTGCAGCCATTCAAGCGTTGGTGGAAGATCTGCCGAAGGAAAGCGATAGCCAAACTGATTTTGCCTTGGTCTCGCTGGGCGCGAAAGCAATTCCTTTCCTGATGCCTCTTTTAGAGGCGGAGAAGACTTCCCAAGCTGCGTCAATGGTGATTGAAAAGATGGGGGATGCTGCTATCCCATTTGCTCAGGCTTGGAGTGAACAAGCGGGAGATTCAGCGGAACCGCTTAACAAAAGGATGGCGGCCCTAAAAGCAATTGGCGCTTTAGGAAACAAGGCGAGGCCAGTTTCAGCAGGTCTCAAGCCCCTCCTGTCTTCTTCGCATGCTGAAATTCGTGAGCAAGCTGCTCTGACAATCGAAGCAGTTGAAAGTTTCTCGCAGGGAGGCCCTGTTGGTAGCGACGTAAGCGACGTAAGCCTAATTGAACTGATTGCCAATCCGCTCCGTTACGACGGCAAGCGTATACAGGTAATCGGATTCCTCCGCCTGGAGTTTGAAGGGGACGCTCTTTATCTGCACCGGGAAGATTTTGAAAACGCCATCTCACAAAACGCTATCTGGTTTGATCGCCCTAGAGACCTTTCCAAAAAGCAGGTAAAGGCAGTCAATACAAAGTATGCGATTTGCGGAGGAATCTTCAAGGCGCACGCTCACGGCCACATGGGGCTGTTTAGCGGCACACTCACTGGCATTACCCGGGTGGAGCCATGGGGATTTAGCCCACAGAACCAAGTGCCTGGTTCGAACCACACACGTTAAGAATCCGCTGCACCTGGACGGCGGACCACGATCCGCCGCGAGTTGAGATTTCGCCCCGTGCATTCAGTTCTGCGGCGATGGTGCGCAGGCTGGTGAAGCCGGCCGCCTGAATCTCTTGAATGACAGGTAGCGCGTCTTCACGAAACTTCTGAGCTTTGGCCGCACGGACGACCGCACCGGCAGCCTGTCCTTTGCGGCTCAATGCGGCGAAGTCTTCTGAGGAGATGCGCAACCCACCCAGCTTCGTGCCCCGCGCTTTCGCTGCGGTCAGTGCGGCCTTCGTCCGCTCGGAGATGCGCTTCGCCTCATCCTGGGCGACTGCAGCAAGGATGTGCACGGTGAGGTCATTGGCAGAGGGCATATCCACCGCAACGAACGGCACTTTCTCTTCCATCAGCGTTGCGATGAAGACGACGTTGCGTGCAAGCCGGTCCAGCTTGCCGATCACGAGTGTGGCGCGCTGACGCCGACAGAGGCGAAGCGCCTCGGCCAGGGCTGGCCGGTCGTTGCGTTTGCCGCTTTCGATCTCGACGATTTCCCGCACAAGCGTCCAGTCGTCTCCGTTGAGGTAGCCGGCAACTGCGGCGCGTTGCGCCTCCAGGCCGAGTCCTGATGCACCCTGCCGCGCCGTTAAAACCCTCAAGTAGCTCACAAACCGTCTGTTCGCCATGCGTTACATTTTCCTCTACGTCCGTTGAGGAAAATGTAACAGCCCTTGCTAGTTCACCATCGGGATCACAATCAATTCGAATCCAGCCCTGTAAAGGTATTCTTCGGACACTATGCGCGCTTGATTTTGGAGGTCCCCATTGAGCAGCTTTTTCTACCAAATACTCCATCCTTGGCATTGGCTGACGTACGGTCAGAATGCATCAGGACTTGGGTTAGTAGTTCTAGTTTTCTACACGCTATATACGCGAACGATGATGTTGGAGGCTGAGCGTGCGAGAAGAGGTGCGATGGTTCCTTACCTAGCGATCAATGTGAATCGTCGAGCGAAGTTCATGGAAGATGTTGGAATTTTGAACGTGGGTGGACCAGCTTTGCATTCACAGACATTCAGAATTAAGAACTTTGATGGTTTTCATGTGGAGCCGCACGGCCTAAGAGTTCCCAAAGATGCCGTCACGCAATCGCTCGGCTTGATTCTTAAAGAGAACTCCCCAACCAAACTGCACGTAGCTCCTTTCTCCAAAGGCCACCCAGCATTTCACGTGGTGGAATGCACGGATATCTTTCAGCAGAAGCATCAGCTTGTAATCGTATGTAGCTACATCGACGAGCAAACCTGCGATTACCACACTCAATGGGTACAGGCTGAAACGTGGAGTCAGAAAACGTTCCTTCGCGGTGCTGGGAGGCCGGTTTTAAACGTGGTTCTCTGGCTTGCACTTCGAAGAAAGCGTAAGGCTCAGCAAAAACGAAACGAGACCTAAACGGCCACAAGCCGAAGCGATCCACCCATTTCAGAGTAGGGTGGCTCGTCTAAAATGTGCGTTCTAGACAATTGTGGATGTTGCCATTCGCACGAGTGCGGGCCGTAGGAACGCCTAAACGTCGGTTTTGATTTGTACAAACTCTAGCTTGTAGGGGGATGCTCGTCTGTGATCGGCTCCTGCAGCTCATCGAGCAACACCCAGAATCGCTTCGTGAAGTCGCCGGCGCTCAGGGTTTTACCGTAATAAGTCTGGACTTTACGGATCAAATCCTCGTCAGGGGCTAACGAGAGATCCCTTAGGGTGGCCTCGTCGCTGACGAAAGCCGTTTCCTCATCAGGCCAGAGTATTCGTTTGAAAAACAGGTCCGCCTTCATGGCTCTCCGCTTCATCTGCTGATCTTCAGCAAGGGTCATCCTGGGACGCTTGATGAACTGCAGAAAACGCTGAAAGGGCATGCCAAGGAGTTTAGTCCGGTGATCGTCGGTTTACGCCTTGAAGCGTCCGTTTCAGGGGTAACAGGCGCGCTTCAGGGATACGATTGGCCATGCAAATTTACTGGGTGGATTTCGAGCATTCGCTTGCCATTGTTCCTCGACCGCGCGGGAACGACTGGCTTGAGGATGAGCTGGTCTCACTGAAGCGAGAGGGCATTGACGTGCTGATTTCGCTCCTGACACCGGGGGAGCAGAAAGAGCTAGGGCTGGAGGCAGAACAGTCAGCCTGCGAGCAAGCCGACGTTCGATACATGAACTTCCCCATTGCTGACCGCCAGGTGCCAGCATCGCGGAAAGCTTTCGCGGCATTTCTGGAAGAGGTGAAGCATGCTGCGGATTCCGGCAAGAGCGTGGGTGCTCACTGCAGAGCGGGAATCGGCAGGTCATCTCTGATGATCGCGGCGCTTCTCTGCAGCCATGGGTGGTCTTCGCAGGATGCCTTCCAACGGATCTCCTCAGTTCGTGGGCTGAGCGTTCCAGACACACCGGAGCAGGTCGAATGGGTAGCTGAGTTCTCTGCCCGTTAACGCGCCTGAATCGAGCATTTCAGCGCGTACAAGACGGGTCAACGCTCAGGCAGACGGTACGATTGCAATATCGAACGCTGAAAGGCCTCGACGTGGCCCTACTTAAAGTGTTGTTCATCTACGTTGTCACGCCTTTGCTGGGCTTGGCTGCTTATTCCATCCTCATTCAGAGGATGAGACGGGCGCGGGTCGACTCACCCCCCACTACTTCCTTCTTCATCCTGTTCTTTACTCTGGGAGGATGGCTGTTGGTACTGCTCACGGCTTGGCTTTGGGAGTGGTCAGGAATGGCGTCCATAGGAATGCTCTACCTGCTCTTGATCGCACCAGTGCTGACCGGCATCATGTTTTGGCGCCTACGCTCTCAACGAACCCTGTCAAGCTTTCATCGGTGCGCCTTTTTTCTAAGCGGCGCATACACCTGCTTTGTACTGGTGGCGGTGCCTCTATGGCTCACCTATCCAGGTGTAGGCAGGTGACGGCGTTTGAGTCACCCACGACAACTCCGGTTGTCGTGGGTGCTTGGCTACATGATTCTGTCTAGAATCGGGCGATGAACAAGGTGCCTGTGCCTGGCCAGCAAAACATCGGCCCATATGGAGAAGCGCTCTTCGAGCGTTATCTCATCAGCCGCTCCTTGCGGTACGAACGCCATCCGTCTCTCCTGGAAACGAGGAAAGTGCTGGACTTCGCTGTGTACGCGAACGACGGAACACGCGTCCTGGTTGAGGTGAAAACCATCTTTAACCCACCTCCGATGCACTCGGGTGTTGGCTACCACGATCCTTACCCGCCCATTCGCAATCATCTTGGGGAAGCGTTCAAGCAGTTCACCGATCTTCCAGACAGCCTCAACGTCATTGCCCTGGCTGCCTTTCCTGGAAGCTTTGTCGATCTCTCCTCGCCCCACATCATGCTTGGAGCGATGTATGGAGATACGAGCTTTCAATTTCCGATCGATACGGAAACAGGAAAAGGCAACAGCGAAGCCGGCACAAACGTGTTCGTGCAAGGGAAAGGGCCAATGATCGGTCGATCTCTCCAGCCTCGTCACACACGGATTTGCGCGGTCTTGAGCCTGCACAACCCTGATCCTTACTGGCCGATCTTTCCCGAACGCGGCACCCTTTCCCTCTCCGACGTTGCGCGACAGGCAACAGCTCAGCTGCAGAATGTGGAGGCAACCACGCCACCACCGCACGTCACTTGCTGGGACAATGCGGCGGCTTCATGCGAGGTCCCAAACGAACTATTCAGTGGGCCCATGGATCAACGCTGGAGCGTTAAGGATGGCTTCCAAGCCAGAGTCTTCGTTGGGACAGAACGCAGACGTCGGGAGGAGTAATCATCGGAGGAATGCGTTGAAGGTGCTTCACAGGCGTGATTCAATGCCGGAATGAAGACTGCCTTTGCTCTAATTCTTTTAGCTGCCCTGCAAGCCTCCGCGGTGGCGCCTCAAACGCAGCGCAGGGTGTTCGTTGTCGATAAGGTCACACAGACCGGAAACGCTCAGGTGTACGGGAACACAGCTCAAGCTCAAGAGGGCGAGCATCACTCTGCCCCAGTTGTGATGGGCGAATTCGCAAAGCGGTGCCCAACCGTCACGTTCACCAAAGATCGCGAGACTGCGGAGTTCATTTTGGAAACTCAGCCGGGTGGTTCTTCTCTCAGTAATCTGAAGGGTGACGTGCTATACCTGTCCCCAGCGAAGACCCTCAAGAACATGGCTAAGAACGTTTGTAGCTACATCTCCGCTCACTAGGCACTCCGGGCGACAAGCCGCGTTGTTGCTGACACCTACTCAGGCGACAGTAATGGAGCAAGGCTGCCATCTTTCGAGATGGTTCGCCGTTCGCTCAGAAGCCGCTTGCAAAGAATTGTGCGCTGGGCGAACATTGGGCGAATGCTTTGTGGCTTGGAGGCGACGTGAACGAGAGTGCCGGACATCATCCCTTTGTGAAAGCTAGTTCTTCTCAGTTGGTTGAGCATTTCAGCCAATCTTCTGCTGATCTGACTACAGCGATTAAGTTAGGCGCTGGCTTACAGACGGAGGCAGAAGTGGAAGCTCATCGGCTGCAACTGCTGGCCGATTTTACTTCCGTGAGGGACGCGGCAGCTGCCGAGATTCCTGAACCATACATCCACTATGCTTCTCGCGTGGACATCGTAGGTCTTTACCAAAGCATTCTGGGGACCGTTTTTGAAGATGTTCCTGGGTTGCAGGGCTATGGTGATAAGAATGCGGTTTGGGTAATCACACCGCTCGAGGAACTTGGCTTCAAGCTTAAGAGCTTTTTCCACGAGGTCCATGAGCTTGAAGGTGTCAGAATGCCATTGCTGCAGGCTGTAATTAAGGCGTGGAAGGACATCAAGGTCTCTAAGGCGACCTACCCGCCTGGAACACCGGCGATTCTTCCCCTCGACGAGCGCTCGACTGTTTCCCTGTTGGCCGATTGGGGCGGGGACAACCCAGCGGCAAGGCAGGTGGCTACAACCGCTGCAAATGCCGATCCGAAGCCAAAGACTGTTATTCACCTCGGTGACATCTACTACGGTGGAATCAAGGCAGAGTGTGAAGCGTTCTTGCGAAATTGGCCCCTTCAGATAGGCCCGACAGAAAACGGTGTTTCAAAACCGCAGGGCACGAGCCTAGCTCTTAATGGAAACCATGAGATGTACAGCGGGGGCGAGTCCTTCTTCAAAGTCGTCCTCCCCGCCTTTGAGCAGAAACAGCCGTTTTTCTGCCTTGAGGGTGAGTATTGGAGGCTGATCGGCCTCGACACTGCCTACCTGGAGGGCCGGCTCAAGCCAAACTCGGTAGATGATCCGATGCAGGTACAGTGGCAATGGCTTATAGACCTGCTCTCGAAGGGATCTAAGCGGGCGAACATTTTTCTAAGCCACCACCAGCCCGTATCGGCGCACACTCAAGAGTTCTCTGATTCTGAGCCTCTTCGGGGTGACATTTGTGAGTTATTGGCAACTGCTGGGATTAAGCATGATGCGATTTTTGCGTGGTTTTTTGGCCACGAACATCGTTTCACGATCTACCGCGATGATGAGACTTTGTTTAACGCCCGCCTCATTGGGAGCGGCTGCATTCCGCATGAGGTTCAGCATGAGGTAAAAGCAGACCCGGGCTGTACACCATTTGCCTTTGTCAGCAATCGCGGTGTAGATGGCTCACAAACAGCGATCTCGCAATATGCAGAGCTACACTTTCTTGGACATCAATTGCGTGTCGTCTATATGGACCAGAAAGGAACATCGCTTGGTTGGGAGATGTGGGATGCAACAAAAAGCAGGCTTGACCCACCTCACCCATTCGAACACGATGGAACCACGTTCACAGCAGCCGATTAAGCGATGCCAGCTGAAGCCAGGAACAAGTCTCAGACCTGGCATTGTCCCGCGAAGACGCATTATGCTGGATCGGGAAGGTTTCCCCATCCCTGGCAGGACGGGGAAGCCGGTTGATGGTGACCTCCAGCGTTAGAGCAGGTAGTGCTGGAGGAGCTTTACGAGCAGAAACATCAGGATTTCTCCTGGAATCTGCAGGGTAAAGCCCTTGAATGCAAACTGTACGGTTTGCATGGCGGGACACCTCCTTCTACGAGATCGCTCCGGGATTCGGGTCCTGGAGCGTTTCGCTTTTCGGGCGAAACTTTGTTGCTCTGGTAGTAGCCCATAGCTGCCAGCCTCGTAGAAGGTCGCGGGTTCGTGGCACCGGCTAGCGCCGGTACCTGAGGGTCGGTGAAGTGGGCGACAGAGACCGGAGAGACAAGTCTTCGTCGCCGGATGACGGCGGTTGCGTGCCGGGGAGCGGTGCGTGAGACGGGAAGCAGGGAACGGCTGAGGACAGGAAAGCGCCCTTTAGCAGGGAACCCCTTTGCGGCAGCTCTTTGGCGGCCGGCAGTCCACGGAAAGCCACCATATTGGGTGGCCACGGCCCAGAGAGCTCCACCTGCCAGGGTGAAGTGAGGTGCGCGGTGTCTCTGGTGCCGCATGCATGATGTTCGCCTATTCTTCGCCTTCTGGCAAGTTGGAATGCTGCCTTTCTTGTGGAACAAAATTCCACGCATTTCTCGGCTACGAGACGTACACTGGAGCACGCCCTCCCGTCGAGGGAAGTAACCCAACTCGCCCAGCGCGTCCTGTTTGATGGAGGTGCTGGGCAAACTTTTAGGTGCTGACATGCTGAATCCGCAGCGTGGGGAAAACTCGCCGGTGGCGAAGCTCACCAGCGAGCAGTCGCTCGAGATCATCCGCCGCAACCTGGCAGGGGAGCGGCACAAACCACTTGCCGAGGAATATGGTGTCAGTCCTGCGACCATCAGCAAGCTCGTCCGCGGCTTGCGTTGGAACGGACTTCAGGGAGCGCGGCGGACACAAAGCAGACTCGAAGGCACTGGAAACCACCTGGCGAAGTTGACTGAAGCCAAAGTGCAAGATATACGCGCCGCCCGAGAACATGGAACGCCCTACCGACAGCTCGCCGGGCAATATGGGGTTGCGCCGAGCTCGATTCTTGCGGTAATACAAGGGCGTACCTGGAGACACGTGAAGTAGACAGATGCTGCAGAACCCCTGCGAACTACGCCGGCGATACAGCAGAGCGCGATGAGTTGGATGGACCGTTCGCCGGGGCGAATAGAGTGATTGGGATCAATTTTTCGCTCCTGCGGTTCAGGAGGACGAAAAAACGACGATCCGCTGCCTTTGGCTGACTTTTAAGTCTCAGATTTCCGAGGCTTTGGGGTGAAGAGTGATGTCGACACACAAACCAATTCTGCTCCAGGGTCCGTACAGATCACCTAACGTTAAGTTAGGCAGTGCGATCACCTGTGCCGTGCGTGGGACGGTAGAAGTAAGGGGCTGGCACGACAAGGGCGCAATCGGTGTACCGCTCGGCGGGACTAAAGGGCGACGCTGGGCGATCGTCGTCAGCCATGACCTGCTGAAAGCCTTGTTCGTTGAAACGAGCGGAGCGATCCAGTTTTACTGGGCTGTCTCCGAACCGACGGTCGCGATTTGGCGCCGCGCACTCGGAATCGAGAGCCGTGCAACAGCGGGCTTCCAGACGGCAATCAGTCAGGTGGGTTCGGTGACGGGTAGGGCATCCGGAGTGGCCGACCGCTTGCGGGCCATGAATGAGAACCCGTGGGCACCAGAGGAACTGCAAATGTTACCGATCCTGAGTGCCGGGGAAGTCGTTTCACTGACTGGCCGTTCCCGGGTGGCCGTCGAGCATGCCCGTATCCGCTACGGCCTTCCACAAAAGCGCGAGCTTTTGACCTGCGGAGTCTGTGGCCACGCATGGTTACCGCAAAATGGTCGCGTTCCAAAGCGCTGTCCGAAGCAAGCCTGTAGGCAGCCACTTTCACGACCTGCCGCTGTCTGAGGTCAAGGCCATTCAGTTGTTCACGCATTTCGAATGCTGCGGGATGGCTGCTACATTCCAAATATGCTCATGCTTTTCTTGGCGATGATCACCCGAAGCTCTGCTATGCCGGCAGACCTGTCGAAAGGCGCTCATCTGTATGGCAGCTGCCAAGCTGCGGTGAGGCTGAATGACGATCCGAACTCGGCACAGGCAAAAGCAGAGCTTGCAAGCAGTACCTACTGCTTCGGGTACGTCGGCGGCTACATCGATGGCCTGAACGTGCTCAAAGAAGAGGTGTGCGTCCGCGGAGCCAGCCTGGAGACGATCGCTCGCGTTTACGTGATCTACATGCAACAAAATCCGAAGCTGATGGACGAGGGCCGAGCGCTAGGCCTTTTGCTTTCCCTGAAGGCCAGCTACGGCTGCCCAAAGCTGCCAGCCGCGAAGGCCGGAGCACAACCACGTTAGACTCCGGACCTCAGATGTTGCCTGACCGCTCCCCCGAGGAGCTCACCGTCTATGTCAAGCGCTTGGAGGAACTGGCCTGGAGGCTGGTCGGAGATGCTGAGGAGTACAAGGCGCTGATGGAAGACACGTCCATGGTGCACCACACGTACATCGAAGCACTGGAATTGCTGATTCTCGCGAAGAGCGGTAGCGCTGATTGAAGCTTTTCGTTAAAGCACATCGAGCCACAGCTTCCTTGAGGGCGGTGGGAATGCCTCATCCATGGTCGCCAGTTCCGCTTCGCTGAGGTGGATTTCGGCTGCTGCGGCGTTCTCCTCGATGTGAGCGACAGAGCCTGCTTTTGGAATAGCGAGAACCGGTTTGCGCATGCACCAGGCGAGTGCTACTTGAGCCGGTGTGAGCCCCCTCGCATGTGCAATGCCCTTTAATGCATCCGACCGTAGAAGATCACCACCCTGCCCGACTGGAGAGTACGCCATCACGGCTACACCAGCCTTCTCGCACCATGGCAGCAGATCGAACTCGATCCCGCGATACTCCGGGTTGTAGAGCACCTGGTTGGTGGCGCACTGCGGCCTCCTTCGACTTGGAACAGCTCCTCCATGTCTGCCACATCGAAGTTCGACACACCCCACGCCGTGATCTTGCCGTCCTGCTGTAAGTGTTGAAAGCCCTCGAGGGTCTCTTTCAATGCAAAGCATCCTCGCCAGTGGAGCAGGTAAAGATCGAGACTGCTGACGCCTAGTCGCTTCAAACTGGCTTCGCACGCCTGGATGGTTCCTCTCGCCGAGGCGTGCAAGGGCAGTACTTTGCTGATGAGGTATACCTGATCCTGCACGCCAGAGATTGCTTCGCCGACCAGCGTCTCCGATCGACCGTCTCCATACATCTCAGCGGTATCGATGACCTGCATGCCCAGTTCGAGTCCGTGTCGCAGCGCAGGGATCTCCGCAAGCCGTTTGCCTGCAGAGTCTCCCATGTTCCAGGTGCCCTGCCCAAGCTGTGGGACGGTATGGTCGCCGATTTAATTCGAAGTCATACCCGTAAGATGCGCTTCGAATTGCACCTGCGTGACAGCTGTCCTTCACAGTGTGTGGTGAGCGTTGCTGGCGTGCTGGCTACCGGCTGGGCTATTCCTAACCCCAAAATGTGGCACAACGTCAGTTCATTTCGGCCACCAACGGTGCTCCAAGCATTATGGTTGGCGAGGTTCGCAAGACGATCGCATTGAGTTAAGCTGCTGGTGAGGGTGCTGTTTAGTTGTTTGTACACTTGGATTGCGCTCCATCAGTGTGGGGACACAGCGTTCTTGGCTGTGCTGACATAACGACACGGCCAAAGCTGAGGCTCGATAATGAAAGTAGATCAAGTCAAGCTGCGTAAAAAGGTAGGTCTGTTTCTGACCGTTCTCATCTTGGCGATCTTCGTCTGGTATTGGTTTTGTATAGCGCCCTTGCTGGTCATCACTCAGTAGGGTGAAGAACTGCACTAGGCGAATGCTTCGTGCAGCTTACAGCCGGGCTGTTACTGTACGCGCTTAATGCGCCCCTGTATGAAAGGGTCTAAATGCATTGCCAGGATGTAAGCAACGACAAGCAGCAGGGCTAGGATCATGGTGAGGGCAAGGCGGAAGCCAACGAAAGGCGCAAGAAGTAGAATCAGGATGGTGCCAACTCGATAGTGGAGCAAGTACAGGGGATAGGTTATTAGGCCTAACATTCTAGCAATCTTATTGCCTGTCCTACCGAACAGATCTTGAATTTCAGCATTCTTGAGCACGCTGAAGGCTATAACCGCAACTGCCACCAGCCAGATTGCAACCGAAGCCTGCCAAGGGAATGCGACTCGCAGATACGTTTCAGTGGCCATGGACTTGCTTCTAATTTCGAGGATGCCACCCAAGATGCAGACTAAAGCGACAACTAGAAGTCGCCAATGTACGCGATGGAAAAGGCATTCCCACATTAGCACTCCAAGTGCGAAATAGCAGCCATGAGGGATGAGCGTGTAGTTGCGGCCCGCGATCTGATTGCAGATTCTTACCGCAATGGCGTGGAGACTTCCATGCAGAAAGGGAAGGGTCGTTGCAAGCGTCCAGAACATCGCGCTGAGCGTTCCGATCGCTGACATGACGGGAGTAAGCCACCGTAAGGTTTTAGTGAGGAGCAAAAGGTAAACAACAAGATAAAAGCATGCTTCGATCGGCAATGTCCAAAATGAATCGTCAAGAAGCTCTCCGGTAGGGATAAACAAAATTACCCGCAGGAAGGAAGCCCATATCCTCGTCTGAGGCAAATGCGGAGCAAAGTACAACTCGGTTGCTAGAAGAGTTATGGATGCTGACATGAAAGCTATTGGATAAAGCCGGAGAAAACGATTTCTCGCGAAGTCTGGAGCGCTTACCCTCTGTACCGAGTAGGCGATCACGAAACCAGAGATCACGAAGAAGATCTGCACCCCGACCCATCCGAAGCAAAGCCAAGGCTTAAGTGCATCGAATGCGTGGGTGATTTCAATTCCCCCGTTTCGCTCCGGCAACCAAGCTGCAATTCCAAGATGGACTCCCACCACCAGTAAGGCAGACACGAGGCGTAGACAGTCAATACCCACGATCTGGCGGCTGAACGATTGACGTAGATACGGCGTTCCATGTGTGCGCACGTTAACAGAGTATCCGCTTGTGGACACGAAGACGCTATAGTTTGTTGCCGCTCAGCCCGCGCCGCGACGTTTGTACATGCGTCAATAAGCAACTGTGACTCGACATCAGCGCTGTCTTCGAGAATGCTCGTCGTCATGAGTCAATACGCGGAACGTCGCAGCGCAGCAGAGTAGGAAGCTGAGCTGTGTCCGTGGGGACGATGGTCGATGCGGTCGGTCATCAACCTGCTATGGCAGGTGGTAGCGGCACGCTGCAGCAAGCAGGGCCGCGAAGAAGCCTGCCTACACAAAGTGGAACAGACTGCCCGGTCTCGTTCTAGAGCGTAGACTCGGCCAGTTGGAAGCGGCCAACAACCATGTCTCTGGTCAGCGGTTGAGGGTTGAAACCGCCTTTTAGGAAGGCACCGCAACAAAGAGCGAAAGGGACTAGAACCACTGCCCATACGAAAGTCACCACTAGAAGAACATGCATGTTGCGACGATCGGCTGACCTGAACAATACTTGAATACCACCTGATTACTCCACATCTACAACTTTCAGCCCTCTGTCACAGCCCTTTCCGGGCCACGATGAGCAAGGTTGGCCGGTGACCTGCTTCTTTCTTGCTTTGTAAGACTGGGACGTCTGGAAGTAGATGGGATCGACTACCGGCCAATCGCAGGGTGAGCTTCCTGGCATCTCCATGATTCGCGCCGTCCTGCTTCATCGCAGACGCGAATTTCTTCCAACGCGATACTTTCTTCTTTGCTCGACTGGCCAGACCGCTATGTCAATCTTGATCGGGCGTTCAAGAGGTCAGTCGCGATGCGTCCGCGTGTATTGATCACCTCTGTTGTGTAGGAAACGGTGTCTGGCCCGAGGCGTACGACCTCTCTGGCTCTAAGACCATAGACGGCGCACAACAACAGGATTGCTCGCGCTCTCTGATCCGTGAGATCATCACCCTCGTCTACATTGATCAGTTCTCGAACTTGTATCCAGGACAGTAGGGAGTTGTGCTGCAGGAGAGCAGCGCCACAATCATGAATACCTGTCGCGATGTAGGGCAGCTTTTCGAAGCCATGGAAATGAAACATCGTCCGACCAGACATTAGCCGCAGCTTCAACCTCCGCGCGGGTCATAAAGCGTGCATCTGTGAGATTAAGGATTCGGATGACGTGCAAAGCGTTGCCGCCAACGGTGCGCGGTGTCTCTGGTGCCGCATGCATGATGTGCGCCTATTCTTCGCCTTCTGGCAAGTGGGAATCCTGCTTTTCTTGTGGAACAAAATTCCACGCATTTCTTGGCTACGAGACGTACACTGGAGCACGCCCTCCCGTCGAGGTAAGTAACCCAACTCGCCCAGCGCCTCCTCTTTGATGGAGGTGCTGGGCAAACTTTTAGGGGCCGACATGCTGAATCCGCTGCGTGGGGAGAACTCGCCGGTGGCAAAGCTCACCAGCGAGCAGTCGCTCGAGATCATCCGCCGCAGTCTGGCGGGAGAGCGGAACAAGACGCTTGCCGAGGACTATGGTGTCAGTCCTGCGACCATCAGCAAGCTCGTCCGCGGCTTGCGTTGGAACGGACTTCAGGGAGCGCGGCGGACACAAAGCAGACTCGAAGGCACTGGAAACCACCTGGCGAAGTTGACTGAAGCCAAAGTGCGGGAGATACGCACCGCCCGAGAACATGGAATGCCCTACCGGCAGCTCGCGGAGCAATATGGGGTTGCGCCGAGCTCGATTCTCGCGGTAATACAAGGGCGTACCTGGAAGCATGTGAAGCAGGACGATTGAAGAGGCGTAGGAGCTACATCTGTCGACCCTGTAGATCGCGACGAGCTGGTTGAACCGTCCGCTGGTACGAAGAAGTAGGTTTCGCTTGAGTTTTTACGTCTGCGGAGCAAAGGAGCCAGCATTCATCTTGAATCCGGAGCTGAGTAAGGATGAACGATGCCTCAGGTTTCTGAGAGTTTGGGCGCTGAGTAGTGCCGATGCACAGACCGAACCCGCTTCAGGGTACATACACATCGCCAAACGTGCAGGTAGGCGATGTACCACCTGTTCAGTGCGCGGAACGGTTGGAGTGAGTGGCTGGCATGTAAGTAAGCAATTACATGCCGATCGGGCAAAATCAGTACGCGGTACTCCGGGTAGAAGAGCACCTGGTTGGGTGCGCCTTCCTCTAATTGTGAATAGTTCTCCATGTCTAATGCATTTTGGGATGCTGAGGACCTCTCGGCCAGTCCACAACGCGAACACTCTGACGCAAGTCGCCATGACTTCCCTGAACAGTTAGCAACTGTCCGAGAGGACGAATGCCTCGACCGCGCGCTTCCGCCGCAATCCTCGTTCTCCAAGCGCACCAGGCTCCCATGCAGCGCCGTCCCCAGCGGCTGCACCTTCGCCTGCCGCGCCGCCAAGTCACGGCCGACCCACTCCCAACCGGTGTCGTAGTACAGCAGCAGCGGCGCAGGCTGCCGCAGAAACTCCGCATATGGCACCGCAGCCAGCGGCGAAAACCGCTGCAGGTATACCGCCGTTACCGCATTCGTATTGTGCCCCAGCCACTGCACCTCCGCGGCCCCGTCATACAGCAGCGTGATGCGGTCCCGCACCAGCGGCGTCGGCCCGTAGTAGCTGATCGTGAACAGGTCCGTCAGGCTCTGTGTATACAGCCGCTCCGCCGGGTGCGCGACCAGTTCGGCAGTCAGGGCAGGCGGCACCGTCAAGCTTGCGAGAATAGCCTTAGACGCGCTCCGCTCAGTCCGAATCTGCACGCCCGCCGCAATCGTCCCCACCACCAGCATCCCGCCAAACACGCCATGAAAAAACCGATCCGACTGCAGCCGCTGTTCCAGCACCACGGCCAGCGCCACCGCAAACGCGATCAGCGCCGCGATCACGTACCGCACCTCCATGGTGTGCGTCACGTACTTGCCGAACAGGTAGCCAAAGAAGGGTAGCGCCGCAAACCCAAGCAGCCCCATCCACAACCCCACCCAAAGCGCCCGGTCTGGTGCTTCCGCGCGCTGCGGCCCGCGGCGAAACACACGTACCGCCGCAATCACCAGCGCGAGCGTTGCCAGCGCGAGCATCATCGCAAGCAACCGCTGCACCGGAACCGCAAAGCCGTTATACCGCAGAAAAATCTCGCGATACCCCTGGCTGATGTTGTGCAGGTTCACCGCGCTCGTGTAGTAGTGCTGCCGATACGGCAGCAGCGCTTTTTGAAACGGCAGAATCACCGCCACCGACGCCAGCCCCGCAACCAGCGCACCCACCATGGCCCAGTCAAACCGCCGCCCCCGCACGGTTCGCGCAAGCTCCGCCAGCGACACCGGCACCAGGATCAGCACGCCAAAATAGTGGCTCGTCACCGCAAGCGCAATCGCCACGGTGAGGCCAACCAGTGGCACCAGCCGAGGCCGGTCATGCTCCCGCGCCGCCGTGTACCAGCACAGCAGCGACAGCGCGTATAGCCCGAGGAGCAGCCCATATGGCCGACCCTCCACGGAGTAGCGAAAGCTCGCCGTCATCAGCGGAAACGCCATCGCCACCAGCGCCGCACGGCACCCGGCAAGCCGCCGCACCAGCAAAAAGAGGCAGGCCTGCAGCAGCAGAAATCCGCCCAGTGCCGGCAGCCGCAGCGCCATCGCGTTGCGCCCGACCGCGTCCATGCTCAGGTGGCTTAGCAGGTGATACGTGGGCGGGTCCAGCGAAATCGGCGAGTGCAACTGCACCCGAAACACCTGTCCCAGCGACGCCGTGCTGTCCCCATAAAACGAGAGAAACTCATCGTTCCACATTAGCCGCACATGCGACCACACCAGCGACAGCAATGCCGTCAGCGCAAGCACGCACCATGCCGCAACGCTGCCCTTCGCGCGGCAAGAGTGCAAAGGCAGGATGCGGAAAGCACAGTTGCCTACAGCCAACCCGTCGTCATCTGCTTCCACAGTGACCAATTGGAGAGCCTGCTCTAGCCGCTGCATGCGCGCAAAGACTGCATCTACGACATCATCGTTCATCGTCCTGTGACGAGGATAACTGCAGATTCCCTGGAGAGTGAGTCTAGGGAAAAAGATGCAAGATCTGATGAGATCACCTTCCAAGATTTGCGTGGGAGCTTTGTCCGCGCCCCCATATCCGTAGTAGAGGGAGTGCGAACGGGAGATGATCCCGCCAACCTTCACAGTGTGACTCATTATGCTTTCATCGGAATCGAACGAGACGGCCACTGTTATCGGTCTGGCGATCCTTGGGCAGAACAGCCATTGTGCACGATGCTTCATCATCAATCGGGCGGTCAGTGTAAAAAGTAGGCCCACTGTAGAGTGGGCCTTCCCAGGATAGGCTGTGGTTTCACGACCCCGACGCTATGTGCTGATGGTGCATCGAATTTGCGAAGTTCGATTGCCACAATGATCCACGGACCTATGCATAGAGGAGCTCCTGTAGGTACTCCCCTCCACTGATGACAGCGTGTCCAGACTCTTTTTCACACGCACCATGCAGAGTCCTCAAGAGGTAGCGTATACCTGGAGAACGTGATTCTGTTAAGAACGGTTTGGTGAACGCCACCAGCAACGTTCGGGCATTCGTCATGAAGGATCGAGAAGCCGTCCCCTAATAGGACCGATCGAAAGCTCCTGTCCTTCGGTGAACAATGCGTGTAATTGTACCTGCGTAGCAAAACGCAACGTAGTGAGAAAGTGCTCGTTATACAACATCCGGAAGGGCTCTTCATCGCAAACTACATCTTGCCAATCATCTGAAATAACGATCTCGTAAAAGTAGGACGAACCTTCGACTTTACAGATGATTGACGCGACCTCAAGCCCATTGCACCGTTCCTCTGTGCGACAAAACTCGAAAATCAGTCTGCGACTCAACCTGATTACGTTCACAGATTTCCCTTATTCGAAACTCTACCGCAGCAAAAGCTAGATCTACAAGAGGGCGGAGACTGTCCAATCGATTGAGCAAGCTAGCTTCAAGCGTGTGTAATTCACCGGAAAACCAATGTACCGGGGTCTCGTTGATGACCTCGTGAAGAGCGTGGGGCAAAATGTCTTCCATGCGCTTGATCAAGCGTTCATGCAACACCCCATCTTTAAAGCTGGCGAGGGCGATTCTTTGTAATAATCTCCCATCAATGAACGGTTTATTTGTACGTCCTGCGGGGCCCCCAAAAAGGTGACTATGATCAAAGAAAATCGGATAGAGCTCGGATCCCTCAAGGCTGAATAGTGCCTGGCGGCTATCTGCATGCATTGCCCAAACATCAAAGATGAACATCCCTAAGCAATTCGAGGTATCCCGAATCGATGATTGAAGGGTGGATGGAATAAACTCGAACGCGTCCTTCCCCGTCACGTCAGGGATGAAGCGCGACGCAAAATGAAGTCCTGGGACAACTGCAGTGTGTCCAGATCGCGTCCAGAGCCTAACCCGCGGATCTCTGCAGAACATCTCGTCAACAGAAATTACCTTGTGCTCTGGCACAGGCAGTCCTATGGATTTGCAAAGAGTAGAGCCAATGAGTTCGTTAGCGAGCGCGTTAGGACCTTGTAGATCGCTTTTCGGTTTAAGCACCCATAGCTGATCGTTGTGATCTTCGACAAGAATGCTTTGCGCCGATCCGTTCAACCGACGGATGAAGCGCAGACGTGTCGATGCCTCCGGTATGCCACCAGAACATAATTTATCCAAAGCAGCCATTACAAAGAACCTCAGTAGTACAGGTGTCCGATTTGCTTTAAGATCCGCTTCGGATTGCTTCAAGTGATCCTGGGATACCGCACGATTCTCTTTGTTCCTGCTGAGAGCGTCAATCTCTCACGAGTATGCGTGTTCGCTGGATGAACATCGCTTCGCGAGCCAAGAGGGATCAAAGAACGTTGCAGTTCAGTGCTTGTCCCGCGCAGCGAACAGCTAATTGATGACTTCCCCGGAACGTAGCGACAGTCTCTAAATAAGGCTATCCCCCATTTGTGGTATGTGCCCCATCGGCGCAGCAGGCGGACTGAGCACCAGTATCCACGCCGAGGTCGATGTGCTCGCCAACCAGTTGGTCATTGACCTCACTGCCGGGCAGGCCTGCGAACTGGATGGAGCCGACGTGCTATTGCCGCACAACAAGGCCTCTACCGTGCTTGCCGACAATACCTTCGACGCAGTAGCCCGGGTACTTGCCCGCTGCGCAAGCCGGCAAGTAGACCGTTATCCGGCCGCGCGCGCACGACTTCAGACCTAGACCTACGACAAGGCCTCTACAAGGCGCGGCACCGGATCCTGCACTTCTTCGCCAACCTCAATCAGATTCGCACCATCGTGAACCGCTACGACAAACAGAACGAAGCTTCCTCGTTACCGTTCACTTCACCTTGTATGCTCCTGACTCGGTTGCTGACACAACCCAATGTCCTCGCATAGAGACTTCGGATATAGTTCCATAATGGAACGTCTCGGGCTACTAGGATTCACCGAAACTGGCGACGGGGCCTTGACGATCGTTCTCGTTGGCAATGAGAGATGGGCCGCTAGTTCTCCGACCCTGCATGACGCCATAACGTTTGCCTTTGTGAATGATCTCATCAATAGTGAAGAAGCTTGTGAGGCGCTAGCAACAGAGCGGCACATGATTCCTTGGCGTAAGCCACTTCGTGTTCGCCTGCAAACCCTCATGGCTCTCGGTTTTAAAGCCGAATCAATGCTGCAGCAGGTGCGTACAGGATGAAAATAGAGGCAGAATCTTCAGGCTGCGTCCCGGCGACGTGCAGTGAAGACTGCGCGACCACTGAAACGTTTTAAGCGAGAATCATCTCTTATTCGGACCCAGCCGATACCACGTTTGCGGACAACTCGCAGCTTTCATTGCGCGCACTCTTCGGCGGCTCCATCTGTGCAGGGTACCACTGCGAGATCTTGCCGGCTGTCAGACACGGGCAAGCCTGAAAGTATCAGCAAATTGAGCCGCTCGCCCCGCTGCTTATAAAGACCCGCTCTGCTTCAGCATTTTTCGCCCCTTTCGAACACGTCTGACCGTCGAGCACTCCTCACGATGAACCATCTAGCCGCTAATCCCAAGACGGAAACGCGAAGCCCGCGGCTATCCTTAGCCCTGCCCTCGACAACAGCATCGCATTGACTTAACGTAATTTATAATGCACAGACTTGCAGCCTACGTTTTTTTTTTCCTTCTTGCCTCGACTGTCGCTCTGACATTAGAGGAGGGTGTCCACCTTTACAATCACCCTCAGGGATGGCCTCCAGACAATTTGACCCTGTTGCATGATCCAGGCTGTTCGCGCGGCTCTGATGACCATCGTGTCATCCGTTGCCCAGTCGACGGATATAACTCTGCTCTATTCCTGTGTTCAGACGAACGTTGCCGCTTCAAGGAGCCTGCAAATGGCGTGCGGGTGACTCCCTATGAAGAGCGCATATGGAACATTTATATGCGCAAACACGCACGTGAGCAGTTGATCCAACTCCGCAAACGGCTAGAGGATGGCACCATCGACGACTCTTTCATACAATCTGACATGGTCCATCGTGACTAAACGTCTACTTGCTTGCTATTCAGATCTCCCGCGAGCGCTACGTCTCTTTTTGTTGGTCGCTTGCGCATTGACCATAAGCTCCCTATTAAGCGCACTAATCTGGCGTGTACGGGGTTATGGCTTACCCTACTCGGCACCCTATTATTTTGTCCCCGGAGACTTGTTTCAGGATTTCCAGGCATTTAGACCGCGATTCCGTCTATTTGGCACAGATGCATTTTTTACGCAGTTCCCCGGTCAATATGCGATGTATCCCGCGCCACTCCTCTATCCAATTGCTTTGTTCATGCGGTTCCAGCATCCCATCCGCGAATTCCTACTCGTCAGCATTGGTGTAGTCATCACATTCGCTGCTGTGCTGTTCAAGGCGCTACGCTCTACTGGTATCAACTCAGGCTCTGCAGGGCTGTTTACGATAACAGCTCTTTTGACGTCCTACCCCGTTCTATTCCTGATTCAAAGAGGAAACTTAGAGATCTTAATCTGGATTCCGGTCAGCCTTGGACTTATACTCTTTATTCGAAAAAAGTACGGCTGGGCAGCTGTGGCTTTCGGGTTGGCAGTAGCTTTAAAGCTCTATCCGTTCATGTTCTTGAGCCTTCTTGTGGTAAGACGCCGATTCAAAGAAGTAGGCATCGCCGTTCTAACGGCCCTGGCGATCACAACGCTCTCCCTCTGGGGGCTAGGGCCCACTCTCGCGGCTGCATTCCGTTGGAATAGCATTCAATTGCAGGCGTTCGGGAAATACTTTGCCGCCTCAGAATGGGCGTTGGGCTACGACCATTCCTTCTTTTCACTTGTCAAGCTTGTCACGCTTTCTCACCACCCTGACCTTACACCGTTTGTACGAACTTACACTATAAGCGCAGCAGCTCTCGGTATCCTTATCTTCGTCTTGTTCCTGTGGCGTCTTCCTCAACTCAATCACATTCTCGTAGTGTCGATTCTTTCGGTGACGATTCCGCCCGTCTCATACGACTACACTCTGCTGTCGCTATACGTAGCTTTTGGATCGCTTTGCGTGTTAGCGATTGAGGCGGAACGGGTAAATCAATCGGTAACATCTCTGACGACCCAGCTGATTCTTATGGCGCTAGTGCTCACTCCAGAAAGCTACGTCATATTTTCAGGAGCCAGATATGGCGCACAGTTACGGACAGTTTGTCTAATCGGTTCAGGTGTTCTCGCGTTACGATATCCATTGACTATTCAGAATGAGCTCGAGAGTTAATGGCTCTTATTCCGGGAGGCCGAGTCAGTTGACTTTTGAGGCTAATCATTCCTGCTCAACAAAAGCTCGGACGCTTTACAGGGTCGGCCTTACAGGTCACAGCCTATCAGCCGCGGCCACCGGAATACAACTAAGCGTCACTCCAACGCCGCAAGCCTCTTAAGGGAAGCGCCACGCTTTTAGTTGAGGTTGACGTTCCGATCTTTATGTTCGCTGCTGTTGACCTTACCCGACGATGGGGTCAACATAGAGGCAAAAGACGTAGACCTAGCAACCCTTAGATGGAGCTTGCGCCCTAGCAAGAAAGACGGGAACAGAGTGTCCACGATGAAATCAGAGGTCCGCGTTCCTCGTTCGGAGCATTTGGATTATATTGATGGCCTCCGCGGGTTTTGCGCTCTGTACATTGTCATGCATCATCTTGCCTTAGCTTCTGGATATCTGCGCGGTGGGCTTCTATGGTTCTTCGGATGGGGCGGCTACTGTGTAGCAGTATTCATCACCATCTCGGGTTTTTGTCTTATGCTTCCAGTAGCTCGAGCCGGCAACCATTTGAGAGGTGGAGCTTCAGTGTTCTTGAAAAAGCGCGCCCGGCGCATACTTCCACCGTACTATTCAGCGTTACTGCTATCTGTCCTCTTCGCACCGCTCTTTGCGGGACGCCCCGGGCTCTACTCATCAATGCTGTGGCGTTCTTCTCCGCTCAGCCTTGTGCTTCACCTTGCTCTTTTGCACAACTGGTTTGAACAAAGTAAATACACATTTAACGGGCCCTTGTGGTCAGTTGCCGTTGAATGTCAGATCTATGTCGTGTTTCCCTTGCTCGTTATTCTCTGGAGAAAGCTCAGCCCGCCGCTATGCGTACTGTTAGTTGCTGGGATAACTATTCCTGCATCGGTGCTTCTGGGATACCATGGAAACCTACACTATGTGCTGCTGTTCACGTTCGGGATGCTAGGCGCAGATATTGCGAATGGGCAGTCGTACAATTTCCTATCAAAGTCGTTGATCCTGCCTGCTGTGGCGTGCCTCGTAGTAGGTAACCTTTATTGGTCGCTACTCGGAGATCTCAGCATTTCAGTGATCACGACCATCTTTCTTTGCTGTGGAATGAGCCTCCCACTCGGCCGCGCTTGGCGCTTTTTCACGTTAAAGCCTTTGCGCGCATTAGGCCTCTACTCTTACAGCATCTACCTTATACACAGTTTGCCTTTGATGTACGTTTCAGGACACAGAAGCGCGCTTGCTTCGTGGGATCCCCTCGTTCGGTATTGCGTTTTGGCACTCGCAGTGGTGCCCCCCGTGCTGGGGCTTGCATACCTGTTCTTCTTAGCATTCGAGAAACCCTTCATGAGCCGGCACCAGCGAGAAACAGTAATGCGAGAAAGGATGCAGGAGTAGAACTAACCCCGGGAGAGAGGCGCTAGCTCAGAACACAGGCAGAGGAACTTGGCTCCTGGTGCACAGTCCATCACACCCTTTAGCACGAGCTTCTTCTTACAGATATAACAGGTTAGGCCGCATGGCCCGCCTGTACACGCGGCAAGGAATGCCGCTTAAGAACTGTTTTTTCGCAAGCTCTTTGAATGCTCCCCTCTACAAAGCTACGGCGTGTGCATTCGCCTACTGAGCTCGGCTGCAGTGTCGTTATTCAGGGAGCGAGCTGTCAGATTCGTCGCAGGTCGCACTCACTCCAGAAACAGCAGCAGTTGCGCGTAAGCTGTTGAGTTCTGCCTCACCTGCATGGGTAAGACAAGTCTCGTGCTGGTTGCCTTTCAACATGGCGCAGGACCGAACCCTCTCATTCCACAAACTCAACTGCTCCACGGCCTGCAGCTGCTCCGCCGAGACAGCCTCTTGCCGCAATCGTCTGAGCTCGTCGTTTATTTCAACTGCTTTCTTGAGGATACGGGGGGATTGCATTGGTAAGGCTTCTAGGCTAAGAAGTCCACCGATGCTCTGGCGTGTCACTTCCGCATGGCTGCCAAAGACTATTAAGCGTCTGCAAGTGTCGTCTGAGCCCGGCGGAGGATTGTCGCGATTGTAAAATACCACGACTGCAGCGCACAGCAGTACAATCACGATGACTTCAAGGTACATGTTGGCGCGGAATGGGCTAGAGATCATATGCTTGAGCTACATCCTCGGTGAGTCGATTGGTTATCACAGAACCCGTTACAACACTTTACTAGCCGACGTTCTGCCTCTGCTCGGCCGTCGGCAGTTTTCTTTAGGGGTTACAGCCCTCCGGCTGCACGGAGCGAGCAGGCCAAATGTCCTAATGCTTTCGCGTCATCTGCCGATAGCTTGCGACTAATAAGAGGGACTTGTCACATCTTTCGGGGTCGCATTTGTCGTTCTAGCAAAGCAATCAAGAATACTCCTAGTTCGCCGATGAGAAGCGTGAGGATAGCATGCCCACTTCTCAGATCCAGCCGCCGGACAGCACGGACAAGCACACATCCCTTCTCGAGCTCTCCCAGGGCGCCTTCGTTTTGATGACTGCTACGATTATGCTTCTTCTGGGTTGTGGTGTGGGCGGCCCCTTCAACAACGGTGCAGCAGGTTCCGGGTCGTCGTCGTCCTCAGCGGGATTGTCGCAAACACTCATTTTTTCCAAGCCCACTGTGGACTTTGGCAGTGCCACTGTCGGCCAAGCTAGTAGCAGCCAGGTAGTGCAGGTTACGAACGCTAGTTCGAAGAGCGCAAATCTCTCAGCGTTGACTATCGACAATGCTGTCTTTAGCCTTTCGTCTGGAACTTGTGAGAGCTTACTTGCTTCTGGCGCTACGTGCTCTCTGAACCTCGTTTTCAATCCGTTGACCGTTGGTCTCCAGTCGGCTAAAGCTCAGATGACCAGCGGCGGCACTTCGTTTATTTTCCAACTCACAGGTAACGGTGCACCGAACGGATTGACACTCGATCCGAGCGCCGCATCTTTCCCGGATACACGGATCGGACATTCGTCGAGTCCTCTGACATTCACGCTGAGGAATTCAGCTGGTGTTGCTCGAACCATTGAACATCCGTCTGTCGGCTCTGGGTTCTCTGTTCAGTCGACGACTTGCTCAGCATCTCTTCCGCCGGCCTCCACGTGCACACTAACCATCGCTTTCACGCCGATCTCAAAAGGAAGTATCGAGACAGATCTCTCGGTCCGTGCTGGGTCGTTTCCCACCCTCGCTCACCTGAGTGGCACCGGGCTAAACCATGTGTTGTCTCTACAAGCCGGAAGCGGAGGGATAAGCTCACCCGTATCCGTGCGTGCAGGTGGCGCGCCGCTTCAGATTTTAGCTATGCTCGACGACCAACCCACCACAGCTGTTCGTTGGGACTTGAAACGTCCGGCGCTTGGTACCATCGCGATGGGGGTATACACCCCGCCTACAACCGTGGCGTCAACTGCGGCTGACATCATCGTCGCGACGCTGCTTTCGGATACGTCTATACAAGCGAACCTTTCCGTACTGAACTACTCCCCTCTCCCCATTCTTACCACTGCCACGCCATCCTCTGCTGTGAGCGGAGCGACAACTGCTCTCAGGTTATCCGGAACAGGTTTTACCGCCGTACAGAGCGTCACTGCCAACGGATCTCCGATAACCTTTTCGGTTTCGTCTGCCTCCCAGATGACGGTGACATTATCACTCCGGCCATCAGATGTAGGACCTCAGATGATTGTTGCTCATGTCGGCGGCTCAATGCCTGGCGACTCAAATACCCTAAGCATCCCTGTAAGTCCGCCTGCAGTTTCATTTGACGCTGCCGTTCGCTTTTCACAACAAGCGGGATTTGGCCCCACGTCGGACCAAATAGCCCAGATTCAGAAGAGGGGCTTCTCCGGCTGGATTGATTGGCAGTTAGGAAATGATCCATATGACTATGTGAAGGATGCCGGCATGGACTATGGCGTTTACATGGCCAACACGCAGGCCAGCAGCTATGCCCTCAGACAGCGATTAAGCCTCGCCCTCAGGGAGATCTATACTTTCGGATACTCCCCAGCTTGCTACGCAGCAGAATGCGGTCACTACTGGGAGGCTACCATCGAGCGAGACGCTTTCGGAAATATTAGAAAGCTCATGAATGATGTCGCCCTAAGTCCATTGATGGGGACCTTCCTCAACAACGCTATCAACTTCGACGGCTGGCCTTACACCTTCACGGCAAACCAGAACTTCGCTCGTGAATTCCTCCAGCTGATGACCATCGGGCCAAACACATTGAGCCCTGACGGTACGCTGGTGCTGGGAAGCGATGGCCTACCCATAAACAGCTACACTGAAGACAACATTATCAATATGGCTGCGGCACTCAGCGGCTGGACCTTCTCAAATACCGACGGCTCTCTTACATACTATTTAGCAGATCCGATGAAGCCGATGCAAGCTCAAGTCGGGGCGCATAACATGAAGCAAAAGACGGTACTGCCTGGAGTAACGCTTCCTGCCGGGCGCACTGCTCCAGATGACCTATCCGCGGTCTTGGATGCGCTTTATAAGCATCCCAACATGGGACCGTTCCTGAGCAAACAGCTTATTCAGCATCTCGTTACAAGCAACCCATCCCCAGCCTACGTCCGTCGCGTATCTACAGTCTTCGATAATAACGGCCAAGGCATCAAAGGAGATCTATCCGCAGTCGTCAGGGCGATTCTTTTGGATCCTGAAGCTAGAAGAGGCGACGACCCGTCATCAGGACAAACCCAAGACGCTCACGTTATGGAACCCATCCTCTACATGGCTCACATCATGAATCTGATTGGGGGGGTATACACGGACGATCGTGTCTATGTGTCTATGAATCCTTGGGGCGAGGAGGTACTTATGGAACCTACTGTCTTTGGCTACTTTTCTCCCACAAACGCCCTTCCCGACGGAACACTATCGCCTGAAGCACAACTCCTAAACAACAACGCCGCCATGGCGAAGGTTGGCTTTCTTAACAGCATACTTCATGGTTCATTGCCTGGGCTTGCGTCAGATCTGCATGGGTCTCCTCTTTGGAATGTCTCCTCTGCCGCCGACTTGATCATCCAGATGAACCATTGGATGTTTCACGGCACGATGCCCCCGAGCACGCAGGCAGCCTTAGCGCAGTATGCCTCAGATCATGCATCGGAAGACGTGCATAGCCTGTTACCAAACATGCTTTTAATCGGATTAGCTTCGTCATCATTTCAAGTCGTGCACTAATTGGACGATAAAGGGACAGGAGGATCATCATGAACCGCAGATCGTTTGTCACACAGTCCACGAGAGCCCTAGCTTGCGCTGGACTTGGACCTATCATCCAGCAGCTGGCAGGCACCCGCTTGATCGCGCAGGCCACCGACGGTTACAAAGCAATTGTGTGTGTCTTCCTAGGTGGGGGGATCGACGGGAATAATCTTGTGGTTCCGATGGACGATCGCTACAGCTCGTACGCTCAGCCTCGATCCGCCATATGCGTCCCGCGTGGGCAACTCAATGTGTTAAAGCCCACCAGTAAAGGTGAGGCATTTGGCTTGAATCCGCGGCTGCCAAAGGTGTCAGCGATGTATAACTCGGGCGAGGTGGCTCTTCTTGCAAATGTGGGAACGCTGCCACACGTGGTTAAGAAGAGCCCTGACCTGTCTCCTAGCCTACTGCCGATCAACATGTACTCGCACGCGGCACAGATCGGTGAATGGTACACATCTTCAACACAGACAGTGCTGAATACTGGATGGGCAGGACGCGTCAGTGATCTGTTGCGTCAGGGATCAATGCCTACAGTCGTCTCTACCGCCGGATTTCAATTAATCGCACAAGGTGCGGCAGGATCTTTCGGCACCGTGAGCGACGGAGCGGCAGCCGTCTCGACGCTAAATGCCTTGGCGGAGGTCGCCCCATATTTGCAACTGTGTGAGGGCGGAACATCCTCGAGTATTGTCCAGAAACACCTCGCACAATTCCAAGCAGGCTTTCTTAATCAATCCAGGCTGTTCAGCGATGCTTTCCTTGCCGGTGCTGGCCTGCAGACAACTTTCCCCAACTCTTCCATCGGTCAGCAACTTCAAACGGTAGTACAAATGATCAATGGAAGACGAGTTCACGACACGAAGACGCAAATCTTTGTCTGTGTCGACGGTGGATATGATTCACACAGTGACCAGAATTCGATGGCAGGGGCCTATCTGAGTCGTCTCGATGAAGCATTCTCCAGCTATGCTAAGGGACTACAGGAAATAGGGATGTACAACAACGTAACAATGTTCACTGCATCTGACTTTGGCCGATCCTTGCAAGCAAATGCCACAGCGGGCAGTGACCATGCTTGGGGGAACCATCACATGATCGTTGGCGGTGCAGTTCGGGGCGGCGATCTTTACGGGACTTTTCCTGACCTCACGCTTGGGGGTCCGGATGACCTCGCTGGCATAGGGACCTGGATCCCCACCACCTCGTCAACCCAGTATGCTGCGACTCTGGTGCGTTGGCTAGGCATGCCGACGAGTGACCTTGCAAGTGTGTTCCCTGAGTTGGCAAATTATGATCAACCTTTGCTCAGATTTGTTTAGGACCCCCGCTGCGTGGAGGGTCCATATCTGTCATCGGCTGCATCTCCATAGCTTCAGCCGTGCTTGCTGTGTTCTGGATAGCAGAATCCGCTGCATGCACATAACGGCCCAGACTTAGTTTGCTTTCGAGCCTTTCGGGTGTGAGGCGAAGGAGGGCTAGGCCTTCGGTGTGCCTTGGTGCTCAGCGCTATCTTGGCTGCGGTCTCTAATGCTTCGCCAGTGGGACGTCGTCATTCGGGATGAAACGGAGCTAAGTTTGATGGAACTCATGGTAGGAAGGTGCGATCTAATCGCCTGCGCGGACGACAGGCCAGGGAATCCGGACACTGTGACCAGGCGGCTCACTCCATACCGAAAGCGAAGAGCATGTCAAGGAGGATGTCGTGGGCTGCGGCATACCGGATCCGGTCCATTCGGCGGCGAATAAGCGTGGCCAGCAAGCGGATTGCGACGCGCTTGCATCTTGTCCAGATCTCCAAGGGCATAGCTACGCCTCTAACTCACCCACGCCGACACTGGCGACCCGGGGAAGTAGCGGTTGATGATCTGCTCGATCGCGTGATCATGTCTCCATCTACAATCCGTCTTGAGGTAGCAGGTTGTCGTGGAGTGGAGGAAGCGTGTCAGCAGGGGAGGAATCACGGCTGATTTTGGGGCAATAGCAGAGGGCGTGTGCGGGCTGTAGCAGCCACGGTCGGTGTCCTCGACTGCTGCAAACCCGCGTGAGCCCTGCCAGAGGGTGTTCCCGAATAACCATTACAGTCGGCACGGGCAGATCGAGTCGAGCTGGCAGCGGAGCAGCCCCGCCTGCTACCGGTTTTACGGAAGGCCGTTCCTGAACCTGAAGACTAGATTCTCTAGGCAGGTGCATCGCGCTCCATCAGTATGCGGACAGAACGTTGACGGTTTGTGCTGACATAGCGACACCACCCTAAGCTGAGGCCTGAGGAGCTGCGTCAAATGATAGGCCTACTTCTAACCGTTCTAATTGTGGTGATCTTCGTCTGGTTTTGGTTTTCTATAGCACCATTGCATTTCACCACGCAGTGAAATCGACGGCTGAGCACATGTTCTCTCCGGCAAGTTTCTACTTACACCTGCCCCCACCCGCGAAGCATGCCATAGAGTGCGCTTCGGCTCACGCAGAGCACCTTGGCGGTTTGGACCTTGTTTCCATCACACTTCCGGTAAACCATCAGCACATGATGCTTTATAACGTCTTCCAGCTTTAACGAAAGGAATGGGGCTCCTATCCCTGACGCGGGCGGAGTGATTACGTCGGGCGAATGAATCTGCTGAAGAAACATGTGCTTTCTATCGGCACGCTGTCGTGAAACTGTACAGCAGCCTAATCACTAACTCTGCCCAGCACGGCTTAAGCTGGTACAGCGAACAACGTACCGTGCATCTCGGCAACAAGCTGTGTTCCAAGCATCATTATCGGCGGGTTCGCAAGACGATCGAATTGAGTTAGGCTGCTGAGGAGGGTGTTGTCTTAAGCAGATGATAGGGTATTTGGGATCGCGCTAATAATGGCAGCGTTGCTGCGCATTGGATGCATTACCGTCGAAATCGTCGGCTGCTTATGGAGTAAACTCGACCAATTAAGATCAGTCCGACGTTTGAGTCTGCCTTGGGTTTGCTCGCCTATGCAGGCAAGGCCTGCATCCTTCTGATCTATTTCTACTACACGGTTCGCGATTAGTGTCTTCGGCGTTCGAACGGCTGAGCGAAGAACTCGGGCGGACTTCAGCTACATGGAAAGGACGCTGTACTGTTATAGGCAGTGCCTTGACAACGAGATACACTCTTTTCTTGCTGACACTACTCCGAGTCTACGGCGCTGGTTTCGTTCTAGCAGGCTTTACACTGCTGGGCGAGCGGTGGTTCATGCGGAGACCGGGTGACAATACCTCCCGCGATGTTCGTGAAAGTCTCTACGGGGCTTCAATGTGGCCAGCTTTGATTTTGGCGCACTTCGCAGGTTTGGTTTACTTCTGTTGCTTGCGCCGTTTTCGACGGCCAATGGTAAGCCGGGTACGCTAGACTATTCCTGAAGACGAGGAGGCTTATGGAGTACGACAGCCACAAGAATGATGCCTATTGGATCGCAAAGAACTACCCCGAAGGACAGTGGTGGAAGCGATCCATCTTTGTCCTGCTATGGCAGATCGTAGTCGCCCGATATAGCAAGCAGGGGCGCAAAGAAGCTCGGCTGCACAAGTTGCAAGGATAAGCTGGCCGAATGACGCTGGACCTATGCAGACGAATAAGCGTTCTTATGGATCGCGCTCACGTTATTAGGTTTATTCATTTACAGTGTGCCGAAAAGTGCTGGCCTGAGCTTCGAGGAACATTGATGCAATTCCCCCAAGGGCAGGAGATCAGGCGGCGCAAGGGGGGGGGGGGCGCTCTCCGGAAAGTTCGCTTACTGAGATTCTGGGTTTGTTGCGTACCCAAGATCGCAGCATGGATCGAAAGCCAAATTCCCTGCAGGCGAGCCAGAGTAATAAGCTGATTCCACCTAGAAGCTACAAACATCCATCGACCATAAGGAGGATAGACGATATTCGCGACTTCGCAATCGAAGAAGGTCTAACAGCTGTGTCGGTCGATGCGGGTACCGAGGGCTGAGACTACGTGGTATGAGTGGGAAGCGACCAATCGAAATGTCAGTGTCCCACGTTTTCACGGTCGAAGACGTACGTGATCTTCTCAAGCAGAGACTTGTTCTAGCTCATCCTGGAACAGGACCTCCGAATTCATGAATACCCGAACGCGCGCTGACTTCTTCTTGCATGTACTCGCGAAGAGCTAAAGAGATCCTCCCAGCTGTCGATATATGGGACATGCAATTCCAATCCCGCATCGAAAGTACGTACGCAGCCCAAACCGCACCTCCAGCACCTTTCCTGTCCCGCAAGCTGGAAGACGCGGTGAAGCGCCACGTGCTGAAGGTCTATCGTGAGTGCGGCGGCAATAAGGTACAAACGGCAGACGAGCTGGACATCAGCCGTAGCACGCTTTACCGGATGCTGGACTCGTGGGGACAGTAGCCGTCTGCGGTTAGTTCACAAGCCATCGTGCGACGCCGCCATGGTGCGAGCATGTGCCGCTGTGGTGCTGGCTGAAGCTGCGTGAGCCGTCCCGGCATGTCGCCGCAGCCGCGAGCGGGGCGGACGGGGCTTGCATAGGCGCGTGCACCCTTTGCACTGTGATGTTTGTATAGTGGGTGCCCGAAGCAGCGCCGACGCTTGAAGTGGACGGCGGAGAACACAAGACCGTTAGGTCACTCGGGGCAAGTCCAATGCCTGCTGAAGCTGCTTCCGACTGCTAGTTGGTACAGACCATGGCTCAAAGGCACAGCTTCGTTATCAGACAGCCCAAACACGTCGCCACTGTTGTTTACGGTTTTGCCAAGGAAAAGTGGCACGTCTAGGATCTTGAAATGGCCTTTGTCCTGCAAGCGAAGGATAAAGGTGCATGCCTGCGCTCGAATCAGATATGTCTCAGTTTGTGCAGGTGTGTCGAGAGCTTTCCAGTCGGCAGGTCGCCCTCAGCGGCAGGCGCTGGTGCGGCCAAGACTTGAGATTGCATACTGCCTTTATGATCACTATCGAGAATCCAAGAAGTAGTCAGCTAGAAGCGAAGATTGCGTTCGTCTTCAGCGAAGATCGGAATGCTTGTGTACGGCCATACCTTCTTCGAGGGCCGAGTCTGCCAAACAGCGTTGGCACAGCCAAGCATGCTCGAAGCAAGGCAAGGGATGTCGTTATGTGTCGCTTCGATTTACTTTGGACGGCTGGAATGCTCTACAGGTCGACGCGGCGCTTCGGTGGAAGAGTGTTGATGCCAGTGGCGGAGTTGAACCGCTTTGTCCAAACACCGAACCAACCGCGCCGGTTTGTGGGAGCGTTTAGAACGTCACCGGGAGGGCACGCTTGTTCCAGGGCGCTCGCACCCAGCAACTGACCCCGACCTGGGAGAAGAGGGCTAATGCCTACATTACGCGGTGTGCTGACCATGTTGACTGAGTAAAAATGTGTTGAAGTTGGTAATTTGTACCAGCATGACGTTACGAAAGTGCATAGGCCATTTGTCTGCTATCGTCTACACAGCCAGAACACTCACGGCAACCTGGGAGAGGCCCCTTCAAGCGAAGGGGCATTTTTTGCCTCGTGGACCCTCAGAGGAGCGCCACTGTCTGTCTGTCTCAGCGTGTCGTCGGTCTACTTCGCGTTCGGGCTGTCATGGCAATCGTTTGTGCCCTGCGAGCTTCTGAGTTCTGGGTGAGCCTTCATTAACCAGTCCTCAACGGTGGTGCGCAATTCTTGCGCAGTTGTCAGTATTTGGTTGAGATCGTCATCGCTTATCGAACCGGCAGAATCATAGCTTGCGCTGTTGCGCTTCTTGAAAAAAGCGGACAGCTTGCGGAGAAGCCGCACATCAGCACGAATCGTGAACTCAAGCGTTTCGAGAATTCGCGCGTGGTGACCTGATTGAGTTGCTGCACGGTAGCCATTCGCGCGTAATGCCGTGTTGGCGAGCGCGAGAATAGCGTTAAACGTTGTGTAGAAGCGAAGGTCGTCAGAGATGTCGACAACTGCTGCATCGCTCATTGAGCGCTTCACGATGCCAAGCTGGTCGGCAATCTCTTGAGAACTCGTGGGCTCGCGTCGAAGCCACGAGTTTTCAACGTATCTCTCTAAACTCACTCTCGTCTCCGATCAAAAAAACCAGCGGCGCTAACTGCACAGCCTTGATAAAGTGGTTCCCGGTGTGGATCTTGCGCCGAAGCTCTTGGCGGGAGTAGACGGTAGGATTGAGTGGTCGAGACAACCTCTGTTCCGTAGGCGTCAGGCCCTGAAGCAAATTGTCCAACGTGATCTCGCCAACTACCATCAGGTCGATGTCGCTCGCCGCCGTTTCCTCACCGCGCGCGAAGGAGCCATAGACGAAAGCAAATTCGATGTTTTGGGCGAATGAGGACAGTGATTCTGCAAGCATGGCAAAAGCGCCTGTCGTTTTTGCTAAAAGGGAATGGAGCTCTGGGTAGATTGGGTGTTTCGAATTCGCTTGGTATAAGACCTGGTTTTCACGGTTGTTTCTCGTGATGAGCCCAGCTGACGCCAACGTCATCAGCTCACGCTGGACTGTGCCGGCACTTCCACGAATATGTCTCGCCAACTGCCGAACAAAGAAGGGTGTATCCGGTTTGTCGTAGAGCGTCGCAAGTAACCGGCTTCTGGTTCTCCCGAAAAGCATTTCACCGAGAACTGAGTCTGTTGTACTCGTCATGAGAACAAGTGTACTCAATATGAGTACAGAGGGCTAGCTTTCTTGTGAGGCTCCAAAACTAAGAACGTAGTTATGAGGTATAGCCCAACGCGACATCTTTGACAGGGACCAAACGTGTCGTATTAGGGTCATTCTTTATGGTTCTTTGACGCAGGAGGGAACTGGTCCTGAGCCTATTGAGACATTTGGTGAGACGGCGAAGACAAGAGCACTACATTTTGGTGAGTTCTATCGGACCTAACGCAGTAAAGAAGAGATACCCTGTCTTGGTCTTGAACTTTCCTTGCTGCCAGCCTTCCCGCACCTTGATGAACGCCGTCTGTCCAAGCACCAACCCCGTGAATGGCACATCGATTCCGGCCCCAACGAGCTTTGCAAACTCTTCGCGCGTCAGCGGGCGTCCTGTCTCCTTATCAACCCGCCACTTGTTTCCAGAAAACTCCTCGATGACAAAAGGCCTATCGGCAGTAGGGTGACTGATTCGAATAAAGGGCAACATTTGGCCCTTGTCTTCTGCGCCATACTGCCCGGTCAGGCTGTCAGGATCATCGGAGAGTGCATGCAGGACTGTTGCTTTAGCTGCTGAGGGTTGATTCGGAGCACTCGAACGGCATCCAGATGCCCCGAGACAGAGAAGGGTAGCTAAAGCCAGTTGGTGGTAAAGCGGCTTGGCCCTGGCGAACGCTCTAGGGCCGGGAGACATTTCGGCTAGGGTTTCACCGGTCATGATTGTGCAGTCCGCCATAATGTTGTCTCCTTGAAGCTTGACTATACCTCTGTGGGTGTGAACACCCTCATCTCAAACGAAGGTTTGTGACAATGTCCATCTTGGCTTCCAAGATACCCACTGCCTAGGCGTCATCCTCCTTATGGAAAACGAGCAGCTCCTCGGTCTTGAGTGCCAAGAGTGAGCGGTAGAACGGGGGAACGGTATCGCTTGGAGAACAGGCAACGACATAGTTTCGAATCACTTTGGGGAGAGACTTCCCTGAGAAAAACTGCTTCTCCAGAAACGCGACCGTCTCTTCTGCCGTGGGGGTGGCGTCAAAGCAATCCAAAATAGCCGCGGCTGTCGTGTTTCGGCCTTTCCATTTCGCCCCGTCATCTCTCGATACGATGAATGTACTCAGGAGGAACATCCGCAGCTTCATGTCGTCCTCGCCTGTGGGCTCAAGCGGTACAAGAGACATATCACGATATCTGTGCAGCCTCAGAATAAGACTCATTTGCGTTTCAAGATCGGTGGACGCTATACGAAATAGGTCTCGCAATCCGTAAAGCATTGATCTTACAGTCGAAGGGCTGGAATTCAGATCAAGAGCATCGCGATTTGGCCTTGCTCCAAGTTCCTCTATACGTGCTCGGCTTTTGCATGTTCGCCAAAGCGCCAGAGCCTCCGGTGACGCGGAGATCGCGCCGAGTGCTACATCCATCTCTTGGCAAAGTTCTGAGACGTAGTTACGCGCGGTTTCCTGGAACGCCAGCTCCGAGGCAAACACCTGACGTGCGAGTTCCGCCGGCAACAGGCCCACCTTTGAGCTCTCCGCCTTTCGTAGTTCCTCCTGCACGACCGAATCAAACTCTGCGAGCATCCATGAGCCGTAACCCTCGATTACAGTAAGGAGTTCTACAAGGATGGTGTTCAGACGCAGGAAAGGGCTCAGCGACTTGGAAGCAAACTCGACGACTTGCTTCGTATCTTCACGTATTGACTGTGTCTCGATGATCCTTAACCCCAACACGGCTAGATAGACCGCTGCGATCGCGCCCCCTAAAGCGACCGCGGGTCCGATGGTGCTCTGGAAGATGGCTGCTATGTCTGAGATTGGAAGGTTGGATCTTTCACTGAGTATCCGGCGATGTGAGACAGCGAAAAGCGCAACTGCAAGCCCCGCCGTAAGGTAAGCCGTGATGATCAGCAGCGCAGCGACTGGACGCTGACGGATCGTGTGTAACGAGCGAAGACGTTGGAGCACATGCATCACTAGAGTCCTCCTGTCGTACCCAGACACAATTCAACTCACAGTAATTTTGACTCGGCGCGACGGCAAGCCTAGCTGCGATGAGTCTGCTCGCTAGACAGAAAACCGGATGAACCGAAGGGACTCTACTCTGTCTTCAGATCAAGACACCAGTTCATTCTTGCTGGTCATAAATATCAACAACCGAAGCCAATCATTTAGCGTTTAGGTCGATTCTAGTGGAGCGGCTTCAAGAAGCTTGGCATTTGTCACAAACGAAGGTTTGTGATAGCGTACCCCGGCCTCCACTTCCCCAGAGACGTTCACCGGAAATGCGGCTCTGTTGCATTAACTCACGGTAGCCACAGCTCGGCTCGTGTTAGCGTTCTGACCTTTAAGCGGCGAGACCAAACAGTGAGTTCACGAAGCGTACTTCGTTGTTAGCTCCGCGCTTGCAGGTGAGGCAGTGACCGCGTCGGATCAAACGCATGATCTCGAAGCCTTTGATGGTTGCCGTGGCAGACTTCATGGTTTGGAACCCTCGGGTGGGACGGATGACCTGCTTGAGAGCGCTATGGTCCGCTTCGACGATATTGTTCAGGTACTTCGACGTTCGGTGCTTTGCGGTTGTGGAGAGCTTGCCTTCCCGTTTCAGCCGTTCGATCGCTTCTGGATAGGAACGAAGCTCGTCCGTGGTGATGGAGGAGGCAGGCCAGTCACGCATCGTTGTCAGCGCTTTGCTAAGGAAACGGTATGCTGCGCGCGTATTTCGACTCTCAAGCAGCAGCAAATCGATGAGCATGCCATGCTTGTCGAGAGCCCGAAATAGATACTTCCATCGTCCGCCGACCTTGATGTAGGTCTCGTCGACGCGCCAGGAGGTTGAACCGTACCTTTGGAAGCGGCGCGCCCGCTTCTCGAGCTCAGGTGCGTAGCGATGGATTCAACGCATGATCGTGGTCGGATCCACTTCCACACCACGCTTCTGCATCATCTCGGCCAGGTCCCGATACGAAATCCCGTACTTGCAATACCAGCGAACGCAGAGCAGGATGATCTCAACCGGGAAACGACGACGCTTGAACATGAAGCGATCTAGCCTCGAATCTGCTCAGGCACGGTTAATGCAACAGAGCCGACCTCCGCGGCAAGTCCAAGATCCTGTTGATACGTGAATGGCATCCCTCCCTCGTGTCGTTCCAGCTTCTGGCTGAGTCGCCCTGCGGCCGACGCAACAAGCTTTCCACGCGGGTGCAGATAAGCTAGAGGTATATGTGTGCCATCAGCGGGAAGAAGATCGCCATTGTGGGCGGAGGGCCTGGAGGCTTGACGTTAGCGCGGCTACTCCAGCAAGGCGGAGCGAGCGTTACGGTGTACGAACGTGACAAAAGCCGGAGCGCGCGCGTGCAAGGCAGCGCGTTAGACCTTCATGAACACTCTGGTCTCGCGGCGTTGGAAGCTGCCGGCTTGATGGATGCATTCTGGGCCAATCACCGCCCGGACCTTGATCGCCTTCGCCTTACCGACGAGAAGGGGACTGTTCTCCACGATCATCCGCGCGAGATGTCTGGGGCGGGCAAACGTCCCGAAATCGAGCGCGGGCCGCTGCGAGATCTTCTGCTGGATTCACTCCAGCCTGGTACGGTGCAGTGGGACTGCAAGCTTGAGTCTGCTGGGCTGGACGGAGAGCAGGTGGTGCTCCGTTTCGAGAGCGGACAAACTGCTGTTGCCGACATTGCGATCGGCAGCGACGGCGCAAACTCTCGCCTGCGTGAACTGGTCACGCTAATTCGACCGGAATATGTTGGCGTGTCGCTCGTAGAGGGGTTGGTTCCTGCGGCGCAGCAGACCATACCGGAGCTTTGGGACCTCCTTGGAGGGTCAGCTTTGATCGCTCTGGGTAACGAGAGAACCATCGGCATGGGGTCAAAGCCGGATGGAAGTGTGCTGCTGTACGCAGGTTTGAAAACTTCTGACACAGCGGCGCGGCGGAGCCTTGAACAGGCGAGCGGGCCGAAACAACGCGTTGCATGGTTCCGGACAAACTTCGAAGGATGGAGCGAGCTTTGGGAACCGCTGTTTCGGGAAGCGGTATCCATGGTCTGGCGACCGCTGCTGGTCTGTCCGACAGATCAGCACTGGGAGCCCAGACCAAACGTCACTCTCATCGGAGATGCAGCACACGTCATGCCACCCTACGCAGGCGAAGGCGTGAACATGGCGATGCTGGATGCTCTGGTGCTGTCGAAGCTGCTGCTCACGACCGACACTTCCGCGGTTGCGATCGCCGCGTATGAGGCAGAGATGTTTGCGCGCATGAAAGCCATGACGGCGGACACGATGGTGAACACTGAGATGTTCTATGCGCCGGATGCATGCGATCAAGTCGTGTCTATGTTTCGTAGTTTTGGCAGAACGGAGTCAGTGCCCCCACTTTCAGAAGCCTGACTCAGACGATGCGTTACCTGGGAGCATTGAAGCTCCATACGGCTGCGACGAGGAAAGCACTGAGTCGCTGAAGGACACAAAGCACGAGTGGAAAGAACCGCCGCTCACAGAGGAGAGGAGTGGGCGGACGCCGTAGTGGCATCCGCCTGCCTGTATTTAAGCGTTCGCTTCAAGGTCGATGACCCAGACGATGCCGAACTTGTCCTGCAGCATGCCATACATCGGCGACCAGGGCGCAGGTCCCAGCTCCTGCCGGATGCTTGCATCGGCTTTGAGCTTGTCCCAGCACTCTTGCGCTTCTGTTGCCGTGTCGAAACGAGCGGCCACGTAGAACGAATTCTGACCGCGATCAAATGGCACTCTCGCCGTGGCGTCAAATGCCATGACTTTGAAGCCGCTCTCTGAAGCCACCTGGCCCCAGATGACCTTCTCGGCATCGTCGGGTTCCTGCACCTGTCCCAGGTCTTTGTACGTGACGATCACCAGGTTGCCACCGAAAACACCCTGGTAGAACTGAAGGGCGCTGCGAGCCTCACCGCGGAAGTTGAGATGTGTAACAACGTTTACGCTCATGGCTTTCTCCTGTCCCAAGCTGGGCACAAGCAAAGACTAGAAGGTATTCCCGACAATCAATGTCGTAAATTAAGTGAGGAATGCAATATCCGGTCCTGCGTGTCCTGACGACTCTCGAGCTGCTTCAGTCGCGCGACCGCGTGACCGGAGCGGAGCTTGCCCAAGCTCTAGAGGTGGATGTGCGCACGGTGCAACGCTACATCGTGCGACTTCGAGAGCTGAACATCCCCGTAGAGGCCTCCCCAGGCGTAGGCGGAGCCTATCGGCTGCGTCCTGGTTCCCGCCTGCCTCCGCTGCTACTCACGAACGAAGAGGCTTTTGCTCTGTCGCTGGGCTTGCGGGCACTGCGGCAGATTGGCTTGGAGGCATTTGCCCCAGCAACCGAGGGGGCACTCTCCAAACTCACAAGGGTGTTGCCCATTGCCCTGCGGTCGAGTCTGGAGACGGTCAACGACTTTATCGCCTTTGAACCGAAGTCTTGGATGGTACCCGCACCGGCGGCCAGCTTGATCCTGGCTGCGTCTGCGATCCGAAGCAGTAACCGCCTTCGTTTTGACTACGTGTCCCACGATGGCCAGAGTTCACATCGAGAGATTGAGCCGTATGCGGTGTTGCACACGGACGATCGCTGGTACCTGATTGGTTTCTGCAGTGACCGGAAAGCGATACGGACCTTCCGGCTTGATCGCGTGATTCATCTCCAACTTTCCAGCGCAACGTTTGAACGACCGGAGGACTTCGACGCAGGGCGATATCTGAAGGAGAACCTACCGTTTGTGCAGTCCAAATACCACGTCGACCTTTGGATCGATATCCCCTTCGAAGAAGCGAAGAGCTCGTTCGAGCTGTGGAGAGTTTCTATGGAGGAAGAGGGCGGTGGCGTCCGCTTACTGTGTGGACGCGACAACCTGGAGTTCTTCGCCGCGACGCTCCTGAGTATGGGTCGCCGCATCATCGTCTATCAGCCATTGGAGCTAAGAGACACCTTTCGCAGCTTGGCCCAAAGGGCGATGCAGGCTGCGGACGCACCGGCAGAACACCGCTCATAGAATCTGGCGCTGAAGGTAGTGTTTAGTCTGAGCAGGGTCAGTCAATGTGTCGAGCGAATGCTTTCATCAGAATGGACACAGCCGACTCTGTCATGTCAAACCTGCTTAGTGGGCTGCATTAGAATCTTCAACGTTCCCCGTGTGCCAGAGCGGAGATGCTGCCGGTGCCGAGTTCATCGACCGACGCTGACCAAGAGAGGACGTTCATGAAGAGGTCGACTACCACATTCGACAGAGTGTCAGGACGGGAGGCGAGTGGGGGTGAGGACGATACGCTGCTGGGCAACGTGGAGAGCTTCCGTGGCGCTGCCAGCGCCCACCTGTTTCGTGATTCGTCGCAGAAGATGCGAGCTTTCGAGAAGGTTTCACCAGCCGGCTACTGCCAACTTGCTATTTGCATGACACCTCATCAGGGCCGAGTGACCCAAAATGGGCGCCTCAGTCATTCCGGAAGAATTCTTCGGGGAGGAGTGAATCTGTACCGCCCGGGCGAGCACGTTGCTGTGAATACACAGGGACCCTGGGAGATGCTGTTGTTATTCCTTCAGGACCATCTGCTGAAAAACGTGAGCGACGACGTCGGGCTGCGCTACAAGGGAGCCGGAGACCTAGAAGTTATGAACCCTGGCTTTCAGTTGGATCTTTCTATATTGAATGCGAGTGAGCGCATTGCTCAAAGCATTGCGAAGGCGGAGCCATTCAGTAGCTTCCGGATGGACCTTGCCTCTCAGGAAATTGCGCTGCAAGTACTCTCTGTGCATTCCAGCTTTGTTCCGGGCGCACGCACTTCGCTAGCCAGGAACACCCACAAGGGATTGGCACCTGGACAACTAAAACGCGCCTGCGACGCGATGAGCGACCTGCACGCCCGAGACGTATCGTTATCGACTCTTGCTCTGGCCTCTGGTTGTTCCCCAACTCATTTCAGCCGGGCGTTCAAGGCATCGACTGGGCTTTCGCCCTTCGAGTGGCTACTCCGCAGACGAATTGATCGAGCCAAGACGTTGCTGTTGCAGCAGGGGCGATCGTTGTCTGATGTTGCGCTTGACGTTGGCTTTGCAGCTCAGCCCCAGTTCACAACCGCATTTCGCCGCGTGACGGGACAAACGCCTGGGCGCTGGCGAAAGTTTCATACGGAGTAGCGTAGCCGTGGCCGCGAGTTGTCTAACCCGTTGTTCCACGAAATACGTGGTGCTCTCGCGAAAGACTTCAACGTGCTGGGCTCGTATCTTTGAGAATGATCGCTGTGCGCCAAACGAAGAGGAGATAAGACATGGCTACGTTGGAAGAGAAAGTCGAGCGGATAGAAGATGAGGTCGCCATTCGTGGTCTGGTCGCGCGCTTTGCAGACGGGGAAACGCGCAATGATCAGGACTATGTGCGCAAGTTGTGGGTGGCTGACGGTGTCTTCACGATTAACGAACCGAACCTTACAACGTTTTTCGGCGTAGACGCGATCATGAATTTTCTCTCTCAGTTGCGCGGCAGCAAAGAGTTCTTCGTTCAGCTGATCCATAGCGGCATAATTGAGATCAATGGATCAACTGCAAGCGCTCGCTGGCTTGTGCGCGAGGTTGCCAGAGGCGGCGACAAGTTTTACCAGACACTGGGCTTGTTTACCGATGAACTGGTGAAGCACGAAGGCTGTTGGCTGTTCCGTGAGCGTGCGTATCATTACGTGTCTCTCGATTTGAGCCCGTTCCCAGGGGACACGTTCGCCCTACCGCTGGAACTACAGAAGCTGTAAGCCGGTGTGGAGAGGTCTTGTGGACATTGTTGGTACCGGCAGCTCATGAGGAAGCGCGATGGCACTGAAGCAGGAAGTGTGGGAACAACTCTACGTTGCCAGTCCTTCGAAAGACCTGCCCGTGAGAGTCGTTGCTGCAAGAGGCGTACCCTATCACAAAGGCGCCAACCGCCTGCAAAGCCTCACTGTCTATTTGCCGGCAACTCCACCTAACCTGGAATTGGTCGGTAGGCCAGTAACTCGACTCCCGCAATCGATGGGGCAGCCGACCTTTCCGAGATTCTGGGTTCATGTGCATGGGGGTGCCTGGCGCGACCCTCATGTGACAGCGGCTTCTGTGGAACCATCTGTCGCCCTTGCGTTTGAGAAGGAACGTACGGTTCACGAACTCGATGCGATCGTCAGCCTGAACTACACCGTTACGAAGTTTCCGTCCCATCCGGACGACCCCTACGATCCAGACGCAGCTAACCACTCCGATCCCGCGCGTGAAGCTGTTCACCCGCAGCACGTACATGATGTTCTGTCAGGGCTCACGCTGCTTCGCGGCTTGGGCATGAAAGACAACTCCTATGTGATGTCCGGTCACAGTTGCGGTGCATGCCTTGCGTTTCAAATCGCTTTGCAGACGCCGGCGTTCTACGGCATTCACGATGTGGAGGAACCTGTGACGCCTGCAGCGCTCATTGGGCTGAATGGTCTCTACGATCTGCCAAATCTCGTTTATAGTCTTGATCCTGCACATGAAGCTTTGGGTTCGGAATACAGAACGATGTTGAGTAATGCCTTCGGCAAGGACGAAGATCTGTGGGCTGCCGTCAGCCCGTCACGCTTCGACCCAGGGCAGATTGCAAGACGGTTAAAAGCGGGCAGGGCACCTGGGATTCTGCTGCTTGATCAAAGTGAAGATGACCAACTTGTACCGATGAATCAGCTCGAACAGCTCGACGAGACGATGCGTCTCGTCGAAGGCATGACAGTTGTCCGGGGTACACGCGCTCGGGGTTACCATGCTCTTCCCTGGGAGAGCGGTGAAATTCTCTGGAACAGTGTGCACGACACGCTGGACGTCATGAAGGCACACCGCGGGTATGCATGAGCATCTGCATGAGGCTGACAAGCGCTTATCAACGAACAAGCAGCACATGCTGTGGGGTGTCTCTTGAGCCGGCTATCGTGTCATGCGGCCCGCAGTAAACAGAACACCGCATTTCACATGCGCCCAAAACTGGAGAAACATCATGTCCGATCAGTCCAAAATGAAAGCTCTTCGTCTTCACACTTTCGGTGAACCGTTAGAAGTTCTTACACTGGAAGAGACGGTTCTTCCGAAGGCTGGCCCAAACCAGATTCGGGTGCGAGTCGAAGCATGTGCGCTGAACCCGATGGACGCAATTCTTTGCCAGGGATTTATGGCGAAGTCGCTTCCACGAGGCATTGGCACCGACGTTTCCGGGACAGTCGATGAGGTTGGAGCGGATGTTTCGAACGTCAGGGTCGGCGACAAGGTGTTCGGTGTTCCTGATTTCGGTGGCGAACCCAGCGCTGGAGCAGCAGAGCATGCAGTTCTGGTCGTTTGGGAATTTGTTCCCGAGAAACTGGAGTTGCAATCTGCAGCAGCAATGCCCATGTCTGTTGAAACCGCAGCTCGCGCCCTTGACCTGCTCGGTCTTGAAAAAGGTCAGACGATAGTGGTCAACGGCGCGGGAACCATGGTTGGGTTTGCGGCTGTTCAGATGGCCATCCTGAAAGGTGCTCATGTGATTGCAACTGCCGGAGATACCTTTGCCGGCGACCTGCGGAAGCTTGGAGCAGATGTCACGGCATACGGAGACGGACTTGCAGACAGGGTTCGAGCAACGACCGATCGAAAACCTGACGTTGCCTTGCAGACTGCCGCTAGCGGAAAGAGTGCGCTACCTGATCTGATCAATCTGGTTGGTGGTGATCCCCAACGCGTGATGAGCCTGATCGACTTCGGTCCAGATAACTTCGGCGTGCGTACAACGGGAAGCGAGCCAGATCTGGTGCCCCGTTATGACGTACTCGGAAAGTACGCTCAACTTGCAGCGAAAGGAAAATTCACCATTCCTGTTGCGCGCACGTTTCGACTCGATGAGTGGAGAGAAGCTTTCGAAATGACTTTGGAAGGCCGGGCTCACGGGAAGATTTTGCTTCTACCCGATAACGCAACTCGGAGCAAGTGACGTCTTACGGCACACCGGGCAGCACGCGGATGCACTGGTTCTGCAGAGTTGCATCTAACGTCGACGTTGCCGGATGAAAGGAAATGAAAGTGTGGACTCGTCACATGCTGTTGTTCGTTGTTCCGCTTATCATCTGTTGTGCGCACGCAGAGGAACTGGAACTCGTAAGACCATCTCAGGCCGATCCTACCGTTCAAGCCTTTGATGAGCCGAACGTCATCTTTACGCCTCCATCGTCCACCAGCGCGACACCGCTGGTCCTTTTTCTGAGTGGCACAAACGGCAAACCGGGGAATGGTCCGGTGCTGTTGCGAACAATCGCTGAGCAGGGCTACCGGGTAATCGCACTGGCCTATAACGACACACCGGCTGTGTCTCAGGTGTGCCCGCAGAACCCTGAGCCGAGCTGTTCGGCTCGGTTTCGGCAAGTCAGAACCTTCGGACAAGGCGTTGGTCCTGTCCAGAATCCACCGCAGGAAGCGATCAACAGGCGGCTGGAAGCGCTTCTTCGCTTCCTGGACCACGAACACCCTGACGCCGGCTGGAAGAGTTATCTGACACCGGAAGGCCGTCCCGCCTGGAGCCGTATCGCCGTCTCAGGCTTGTCGCAGGGTGCCGGCATGGCAGCGTACATCGCCAAGTTCTATCCGGTGTACCGCGTCGTCCTCTTCTCGAGTCCGTGGGATGTGACGGGCCCGGCGAAAGTCCCTGCTCCTTGGCTTAGCCGTCCCTCTGCGACACCTCCGGACCGTTGGTGGGCGGAACGACATGTGCAGGAAAATACAACGGAGCTAATTGCCCATGCCTACCGGGCGCTTGAGATTCCGCAGGATCATGTCTTGCTCTTCAACCTTCCGCTGAGCGGCTCCAATCCGAACCGTGGTCAGAACCCCTTTCATAGCGACACCATCAGGAACCCTGGTTATGTCACGCAATGGCGGCAGATGTTTGGAAGTGCGCAATCTTCCGAGTAGCGTCTCACTATAATGTCTTAGACTGCAGACCATCAAACAAACTTTCATCATAGGTATTGGCCTGCGCTCTTCGCTTCTTTCCCGCCGCTGTGTGCTGTCTTGCACCGCGTCGCTTGTTCTTACTGGTTTCCAGGGCCGAGCGAACGCACAGCAGACCAGAAAACTGACGGCCGTTGTACAGGCGGATCGTGTTAGCGCAGTGAATCCACAGCAGCGCGTGCCGCTGGCGGGGCATGTGCCTACGGAGGCGGCGCGGACTGAACTGGCCGCCGTTCCAGTTGACCTGTCCGAAGCCGTACGGATGACGCTTGTGCAGCGCCGAATAGATCGCTGAACGCGTTATGCGCTTGTCGGAAACCAAGCTTCTCCGGAAGCACCAATGTCGGGGGCTCCATGAGCTATAGACCTTGGTGCTGCCGCTGCTGGAGATCCACAAACGAAGGTTTCTGGTAGTGTCTGCAGCTCGCCTGATTATGTGGGGTTTGCGAGCCTAAACGCAACCAGAAACCTAACCAGAATCATGGTGCTGGAACACACCGTTTCTGGGAGCCTCTTTGCATGGTCATTGGGTATGCAAGGGTGTCAACCGAACAGCAGGATACAGCGGGTCAATTTGCCGACCTGAAAAAAGCTGGCTGCAAGCGTATCGATCAGGAAACGATGGGCGGCGGTACGCTGGATCGACCTGAGTTGGAAAAGTGCCTGGACCGGCTGGAGCAAGGCGACACCCTTGTGGTGTGGCGATTGGACCGGCTGGGCCGCTCGATCCGCAACCTCCTTCAAATCGTGGACCGGCTCGATACGAGCGGCATCAACTTCATCTCTCTTAACGAGAACTTCGACACCAGTACCGCCGCAGGCAGGCTCGTCTTTCACTTCTTCGCATGCCGCCGCTCCTCCTGGAACTGTGGCGCGAGCAGCATCCCAAAGGCCACGAGCAGAAGCAGCTCGATTTCGCGAGCACAAGACCTGTGGCACGGTCGTCTCAACTATTACAGAGGACCTCTTGACGAACTTGGTCGACTCAAAGGCGTGCTCGATTCTGCATGTCGGACAAATCCAGTCTTGAGCGCCCAAAGTCGCTCTACTTTACCTGCTTCAGGGTCTCTTCTACGGTCCCATCAGGCTGAGTCTTCATCGAGCGCCGGAGCTGGGCGCAACGGGAGGCCTGCACGCGGGAGAGCTGCGTGGGAGCCTTGCAGGAGGCGAGCATATCGGCGAGTGTTTTACCCTCAACGCCTCGCGTGCCATAGCCTTTCATGTCGGGCTCCAGCGGTTGAGGCGGGTGGACGACGGAGGTGTTATCCGCACTTACGGTGGGCACGTTGGTTTGCTGCGCAAGCACCGTTGCCAAAGCAGCGGAAAGACAGAGGGCCAAAACGAGAGCGGACTTCAAGGTAAGCCTCCAGGGTGAACACGCAAAGCTGATTAGAACCACGTCTGAAGACCCACGACGCCGCGAACATCATAAGCAGCGTAGCCGCTTTGGTGACGCATTGCAGCCGTGTTAAAGAAAAAGCTCTGGTACGTTACACCGACATACGGTGCCAGCTTGCGGGTGAACTCATACCTCAGACGCAGACCGCTATCGATATTTGACAGGCCCGCACCGATTCCACGTGAAGGCTCATCACGGCTATAGAAGTTTGTCTCAAACTGTGGCTGCAGAATCAGCCGCTGTGTAAAGCGGTAGTTCCAGGAAGCGTTCGTCTTGAAGGCGAACCGGCGCTCGGTACTCGCATAGCCGGTCGCTTCGACATTCCAGTTCCCGACAGCCAGGCCCTGAATGCCCACTGCAGCCCACGTCCTGTTCCGCATCGAATCAAGGTCAGACCGTACTCCTGCCTGCACGTTGAAGTAAGTTGAGATTGGCCGGTCGTAGAGCAGCTCGGTGTCGCCATCACTCATCTGCGCTTTCCCATCGGCGTTGACGCGGCCTTCGGATTTTAGCCAGAGCTTGTTGAAGTCGTTGCCAGCCCATGCCTGCCCATCCCATCGGAAGTAAGGGGCTGTGGCGAGCCGCCCTTCCAACTGGTTGAATACGCCGTGAACGTAAAGACGGTCATCGGCAATGGGCGTTCCGTATGGTGCCGCGCCGTTGAGGTCACGATGGTTAAGAGGCGGTGCTTGCTGCGCCTTCGCTGGTAACGCGCTTAGACAGCCGCACAGCAGCGCGGACATACAGAGGATCCGAGACTCAAGCATCATTGGCCTCCGGCAGCACGCGCATGGTGCGGAACATACCCGCCTCGAAGTGGTACAGAATATGGCAGTGCAGCGGCCACTGCCCCGTGGCGACCGGCGTCACCAGAGCGGAAAGGTCTTCCGCTGGCTGTACGCTGATGGTGTGCAAATAGGGCCGATGTTCGCCTTGGCCATTCTCCAGCTCCATCCACATGCCGTGCAGATGGATGGGATGACTCATCATGGTGTCGTTGATCATGCGCAGGCGAAAGCGCTCGCCGACGGTGACGTTGATGGGGCCGACCTCGGTGTACTTGTGTCCGTTGAACCCCCAGATAAAGCGGTTCATGTTTCCGGTCAGCCGCAGCACAAGTTCACGCGTAGGCGGGCGTAGATCGACGCCAGGTTTGCGCGACCGCAGATCGCCATACGTCAGGCTGCGACGATGTTGGTAGTTCAGTCCGTCTCCGGGTGTGTTCAGGCGATCCGTCAGCATCTTGGCCACAAACTGTTGCTCCACGTCTGGCTTGGCCTTGGCTACATCCGGTCGCATGCGCATGGGCTGGTGGCCTGGAAGCAGGCTGATGTCTGCGGCAATTTCAATGGAACTCTTGCCGGCGATTCCGCCCAGCCGGCTGCGGTCCTTATCCGACGCTTCGATCTGGTTCGGCATCATCTTTGCCATGCCCATATCGGCCATGCCGCGCATCGGTCGCGGGTCGAGCGGAGGCACCTTTGCCGTCATGCCTTCGCGCGGTGCAAGCGTTGCCCGGGCGTAGCCGGTGCGGCCAAGGTCCTGCGCGAATACGGTATACGCCCGGTCCTCTTTGGGCTCGACGATTACGTCATACGTTTCCGCGACGGCGATGCGAAACTCATCCACTTCCACCGGTTCGACATTATTCCCATGCACATGCACGACGCTCATCTTCAGGCCGGGAATACGCACGTCATAGTAGGTGGCGGCGGAGGCGTTGATGAAGCGCAGGCGGACACGTTCGCCGGGTTTGAACAGGGCGGTCCAGTTGGCAGCGGCCGGATACCCATTGATCAGGTAGGTGTAGACGATTCCAGTCGGCGCTTCCAGGCCGGTCGGGTCCATGCGCATGCGTGACCACTTTGCTCGATCCTTCAGCGTGGCGGCCAAACCATTCTTCTTTACGTCCACGATGTCGGTCGCGGTGGTTCGCTGCTTATAATTGTAGTAACTGCTCATCTGCTTGAAGTTGCTTGCGATAGTAGTGGGGTCGTCGTCGGTCCAGTCGCTCAGCAGGATCACGTGGTCGCGGTCGGCCGCGATCTCCTGCGGGCCTGCCGGGTCGATGATGAGGGCACCATACGCGCCCTTCTGCTCCTGGTAGCCCATGTGGCTGTGGTACCAGTAGGTCCCACTTTGCAGCACAGGGAAGTGATAGTGAAAGGTCTCGCCAGGAGGGATGCCAGCGAACTCCAGGCCGGGCACGCCGTCCATGTTGTTGGGCAGGATGATGCCGTGCCAGTGCAGGCCGGTCACCTCCGGCATCTCGTTTTTCACGTGAATGTCGATCACATCGCCTTCACGCCAGCGCAGCACCGGGCCGGGAACACCGCCGTTGATGGCGTTGGCCCAGCTTTGCCGGCCGGTCAGATTGATCGGCTGACGCCCAATGGTCAGGTTGAAATCCTTGCCTTCGAGCACACCGGGCTGACGCAGAGGTGTCAGCGCAGAAGCGTAGACGGGCCGAAGACCCAGCGCGGCCGTCGCGCCTGCAACCGTGACTCCCTGTACAAATCGACGCCGGCTGATTCCGGCATCTGTGTTTTCGTCGTTCTGTTGCATCGATATTTCCACGGGGCCTCTTCTCTGCAGTCCCTGAACCGTGTTCAGGCCGCTTTTCCTACCGTGTTGCAGCCACACGAAGCGGTCGAGCACGACTCTTTTGTAGCGAGTTGAGCAGGTGTCGGGACGGGCAGGGTTTTCGCCGGTGCCATCTCTGGTTGATGTTCCTTCAAATTCACTTCCTTGGGTTTGCTGCAGCAGCACATAGTCGTTCTCCTCACTGCTGCTGACGCACCGCTCCCGCTACTCTTACACCTTCGGCTGTCTACAGGTGCAATCCAGGCAATGATGGGTAGCGCATGCGCCGCAAACGGTGGTCAGCTGCTTTGCCAGCGCTTTGCGCGCCCGATGCAAACGCACGGCTGCATTGTTGGGCGTCAAGCCCCGCTCTTTTGCGAAACGCTCCAGAGGCACTCCTGCGAGGTCCACCTGCTGTACGACATCACCGTACTCCGGTCTTAGCCCGCTGATGGCCCCTCCGATGCAGGCGCAAGCCGTCGCAGTCCATTTCTTCCTCGTAGCTTACGGGCGTCTCCAGCGCAAGCGCTTCGTGAGCCTTAGCCCGCGAGTCGCGGCGACGGTAATGGTCGATGGTGGCATTGCGCAGAATGCGATAGAACCACGCAATCGAGCTTTCCCCATCGCGTAACTCTCCCGCATGCTCCAGCGCTTTTACATAGCAGGAATGCAGAATGTCTTCCGCCGCCTCACGATCCTCGACGCGCGCGCTGACGAACCCCAGGAACATTTCTCTTGCTGAGAGAATCTTTTCGATAGACGCTGGGTTGCGTGAGGTCTCGTTCTCCATTGAATGCCTTTCTACTTTACTCCTGATCGTAGGATGTGAGCGCCTTCCATGATGGCTACTTACCATTTGCTTCTGTCGCTGCCATCGTTGTGATTTCAGTCCTCAAACCGAGCCTTCACTTGAGAAGGAAGGCATACGTTGCAGGTCTGTGCCACTCACAATATGAATCGACCTGCAAACGGATACACTCAAGAGATGCCTAAGAAGGGAGCTTTGATCGGACGGTTGAAGTGCCTGCGATTTGTTCTCTGTGCGACGTGCTTTGGTCTTTCCGGTACTCCGTCCGCAGAAGCATACTCCGTACAAAGTCATCAGCAGCTTGTGGACCTGTCCTGGAAGCAATCCATGGTGCCGGCGCTTCAAGCTCGATACCCTGGACTGACCGCGGCTCAGCTCCATGAAGCGCATGCCTACGCGTATGGCGGTTGTGCCATTCAGGACCTCGGCTATTACCCGCTGGGCGATCAGTTTTTCAGCGATTTGCTGCATTACGTACGTTCAGGGGACTTTGTTCGCGCCCTTATTCGTGATGCTCGTTCTGCGGACGAATTGGCCTTTGCTCTGGGCGCATTGTCTCACTATGTGGGAGATTCCATTGGCCATTCAGTCGCCACCAACTTTGCCGTTCCGGTGGAGTTTCCCAACCTGCGGAAGGAATATGGGCCGTGGGTCACCTACGATGAAGATCCGCATGCACACGTTCAGGCGGAGTTTGCCTTCGATGTGAACGAGATCAGCAAGCATCGGTTTGCACCTCCGGATTACCTGGAAGCCGTCGGCCTACAGGTACCTCTGCCGCTACTTTCCCGCGCTTTTGAGGAGACGTACGGCATACCGCTGCACGATATCCTCGGTGGCAGTCAGCATCCAAATCTCCTTGGCTATCAAACTTCCGTGCACCATATTCTGCCACGCATTGCAGCGGCAGAGGCGCTATTGCATCGGACGGATCTGCCTCCGGACACACCCGGACCGGAACTCGACAGGATGGTGCACGATCTTGCCCAGTCTGGCCTGGAGAATGGCTGGGATCGCTATCGAAGTTCGCCGGGTGTCGGCACCCATCTTCTTGCCGGTCTGGTCCAACTCACACCCAAGATCGGCGCACCAACGATGCTGGCCATCAAGGGACCGACTATCCAAACAGAACAGGACTATGTCCGCAGTTTGAATCAATCCATCGTAGAAATGCGCTCCATTCTGACCGGTATGCAGAAGGGCGACACGCTTACCCGTCAGGATCTTCCAAATCGTGATTTGGATACCGGGAGAGAGGTGCAGCCCGGGTCGTATCGCCTGACTGATTCAACGTATCAGCAGCTACTGGACCGGCTCACCCACCAGCCAACATACCCTGTATCGCTTGGTACGCGTCGCAGCATTCAAAGCTTCTTTGCCGATCCGTCCGCATTTCATGGACATATCTCTCCCAAGCAGTTGCAGGAAATCCATGGCAAGCTGGTCGATCTCGATACCTTACCAGTTCCCGCCTGCGATTACGAGCAGCAAGGCCCGAGTGGCTCTCTTTGTTCCATTCCTTCTTCCGAGGTGACAAACATGTTCTTTGACAGCTGGAACGGCCTGCTGAGAGTCGTAATTGTCGGCGTCGCGGCTTACCTTGCACTCGTGCTGATGCTGCGTCTTTCTGGCAAGCGCACACTTTCGAAAATGAACGTGTTCGACCTGGTCGTCACCGTTGCTCTTGGTTCCACTCTCGCCAGCGTGGTGGTGTCAAAGGGTGTTGCACTTGCCGAGGGCCTGCTCGCCTTTGCGGTTCTGATTCTTTTGCAATTCACGGTGGCGTGGCTGGCGGTGCGCTCCGAGTTCGTAAGTAAGCTGGTTAAGGCAGACCCACGGCTGCTCTTTTTCGACGGAAAGTTTCTTCAATCTGCGATGCGCTCCGAACGTGTTACGCAGTCGGAAATCCTTGCAGCGATCCGAGCTGGAGGTCAGTCTGATGTAGGCGATGTTGGTGCTGTTGTCCTCGAAACCGATGGCTCATTCACAGTCTTGAGCAGGGATGGCAGTTCGAATCAGAGCTCCTTGCAATCCGTGAAAGGTAAGCCTACCGAGTAGATGTGCAGGATTGAGCCGGGAAGCTGCTCACGCACAGGTAGATCCATCTGGTTACAGTTGGACCTACCCATCCCTTTGGAGGTCTGCTCGCGCGAACGGAGCCAGTCATGGCAGGAAAGATTTCAACGCTGCGGTGCAGGTCTTGAGATTGCCAGCAGTCTGAACGTGTAAACAGAAGCAGCAGGAAGCTGTGCTTGTACGCCGCCGCCGAGAATCGCTCCGAAAACGCCTCCTAAGCCACCCTGATTATGGTTTGCTGGCGGGGAGCGTAGTGCCTTTCCCGATCGTCTCCATCTTCATGCCGCTCCGGACGATCGTTTCGGTGATCTCCGCCTGCATCGCCGTAGTCGTGGTTCCGTAATTCTGGTCGCCCCCACGTGATCCTGCGTTTGTAAGATCTGGGTTCGCCTGCTACCAGGAAGTCGGCTCCGCAGCCTCCGCTGACGGTAATGCCTCGACGGTCATAGCTCCAGGTCGATCCCTGCTGGCAGACTCCATTGCTTAGCTCGCGCTGGAGCAGTACCCGTTGTGGGTGTCGGCTTGGCAGAACTGATTTGTATTTCCGTGAGACAGGCAGGAACCCGATTCTAAGCAAAAAGTGGAAGAGCAAAGAGAAAAAGCGAAACTGAAAAAGGAATACGCATAGAACTCCTGAGAACTCGTATCTAGTTCGTGGAGGAAGAGTTTGCTGCGGTTTTCGTCTGCTCTGCTTGCAGCGCAAGGCGGGAGCGTGGATTGCCTGCTTTCTGGGAAGGCCAGCCTTCGCGCTGACGTGAACGGTCGCCGTCTGTTTCCTCGGTCTGGTCGTGGAAGAGTACCTGCTGCGTCGGCAGCGGCAGATCGATGCCAGCTTCCGTCAGGGCGTTTTTGATCGCTCTGAGACTCGCGCTCATGCTCTCCATCAAATCTTTCTGCTGCGGCGGTGCAATCCACCAGCGCGCGCGTATATTTACGGTGCTTCCGGCCAACTCCACCACGAGGGCTTCGGGGGCAGGATCTTTCATCACCTCTTTAAGTCCGTCAAGCGTGTGGAGTGCCCGGCTTGAAATGTACCAGTGGATAAGAGAGAACTGGACAGGGAGCGCGTATGAGTCGGGGCAAGAAGTATCAGCCGGAGCAGGTGGTGAACCTGCTGCGTCAGATTGAAGTGGCGATCGCGAACGGGAAGACGACAGCTCTGGCGGCGAAGGAAGCCGGGATCGTGGAGCAGACGTACTTCCGTTGGCGGAAGGAGTACGGCGGTCTTCAGGTGGATCAGGCGAAGCGGCTGAAGGAGCTGGAGCAGGAGAACTCGAAGCTGAAGCGTCTGGTAGCGAACCTGAGCCTGGACAACCTTGTGTTGAAGGACTTCGCCTCGGGAAACTTCTAAGCCCTGAGCGACGGCGGATCGCATCAGCTCATGCACAGCAGACGCATGGGATGACGGAGCGCAGGGCATGCCGGCTGGCCAACCAGCCGCGCGGCACGCAGCGCTACCGTGCGATCCGGCGGGAAGATGAAGATGCGCTTACGCAGGCGATCATCCAGCTTGCCAGCCAGTACGGTCGTTATGGGTATCGCCGGATCACGGCGCTGCTCAAGCGAGCTGGCTGGCGGGTGGGTAAGGACCGCGTGGAGCGTATCTGGCGTCGCGAGGGGCTAAAGGTGCCGCAGAAGCAGAAGCCACGAGGACGCCTATGGCTCAACGATGGTTCGTGCGTACGGCTCAGACCGGAGCGGCGGAACCATGTGTGGAGCTACGACTTCGTCAGCGCCCGGACGCATGATGGCCGCAGCGTACGGCTGTTGAACCTGATCGACGAGCACACGCGTGAAAGCCTGCTGGTGCGCGCGGAACGCCGCTGGTCCAGTGCCAGGGTCATCTCTGCACTGGCCGATGTCATGGTGCTGAAGGGAGTTCCAGAACATCTTCGCTCCGACAATGGGCCGGAGTTCGTGGCCAAAGACCTGCGCAGGTGGCTGGCGAAGACAGGCGCCAAAACGCTGTACATCGAGCCGGGATCTCCGTGGGAGAACGGCTTCTGCGAAAGCTTCAACTCCAAACTCCGGGACGAGTTCCTCAACGGTGAAATCTTCTACTCGATGAAGGAGCTGCGCGTGCTGGCAGAACGCTGGCGCGTTCACTACAACACCGTCCGGCCCCACTCCTCGTTGGGTTACAGGCCCCCCGCTCCCCAGGCGTGGAGGCCAGAACCCGCTCGGCTCGGAGAGCTGCCAGGCGCTACGCGCCTGACAGCTCTCCCAGCCCTATCCTGCAACGATCCAGTCCTAAGGATCACTGCGCTACACTAACAATCCCACTGGTACAAAAGATCGGGCAGGCCAACGCCAGCAGCCTCAGCATCACGGCGAACCTTCCGCCGCTTGGACGCCACATCCCTCTGCAGCAGGGCTTCGGCTGCGTTCGTGCCAGCGTTGACGTAGACGTTCTCGCCTTTGAGACCATAAGTGCGAAGCTGGAACCGGCCATCCGGGAACTTCTGTTCCTTGCCGTCGATCAGGACTACACCGGTCCGGATGCGCCCATTGGCACCCATGAGGACGGGAGCACGTCTCCAGCCCTTTTCGGATTTGTAGTACCAAACAAGGGCAATTTCGCCTGTTTTTATGGGGCTCAACGCGTTTTACCTGACTATTACCTGACTATAGCAGCCAAACTATCCAATTCATTTATATATTTTTAAAAGTGTTTAGGGTCCCCCACTCTCCGCCACTTTTCCCCGCACCCAACCATAGGCATCCTTCCCAGACACTCATCGCACCTCGAATCTGGTCGTTCCCGACCCGATGGCTGCCGTCAGACCCTCCTGCACCGCACCATCGCGAAAGACCTGGCTTTTCCCATGCGCCGGCAGCGTCACCGTCGCCGTCGTGTTCGCGGGAACGGACACGGTCAACTGCAGTGCCCCCGCCGCCGCATACGTCCAGTCCGTCGTCACCGTCCCGTATGCCGAGTCATACTCCGCGTGTGCATGCGTCAGGCTTGGGTCCACCTGCGGCGCAATCGTCAGGTGATGAAACCCCGCCCCACCCGCATCCGTGTCGATGCCCGCAACCCGCCGGTATACCCACGCCATCACCGAACCGAACGCATAGTGGTTGTACGAGTTCATTCCCGGGTCGCCCGTGTCCCCGTTCCACCGCTCCCACCACGTCGTCGCGCCCTTCTTCACCATGTAGCCCCACGACGGGTACGTATCGTTCAGCAAGAGCTTGTACGCCACATCCGTGCGCCCCTCCCCGTCCAATACAAACAGCAAAAACGGCGTGCCCAGGAACCCCGTCGTCAGGTGGTTGCCATGCGCCTCGATGTCCGCAACCAGCCGGTCCGTCAGTCCCTTCCGCTGCTCCGGCTGCGCCAGGCCCGCATACAGCGTTAGCAGGTAAGCCGTCTGCGTTCCACCGCTCACCGTGCCATCCGCATGCAGGTATGCACTGGTATAAGCCGCGCGAATGTGGTCATACGCCGCGGCGTAGTGCGCGGCCTCCGCTTCCCGCCCCGTTGCCCGTGCCATCGCCTCCATCTGCCGCGCCAGCACCGCCCAGTACGCCGTCGCCACCAGGTCTCCCGGTGTCTTCGGATCGGGCGCCAGCCAGTCCGCATAGTTCGGCCCAAGGTCATTCTTCCGCAGCCACTCCGGGTTCTTCGATTCAATCCATTGCGTCCAATGCTGCATCGCCGCCCAGTGCTCGTCGATCAGCTTCCGGTCGCCATACTGCATCCACGTCGCATACGGCACCAGCACGCCCGCATCGCCCCATCCCGGCGCGCCCACTGCCTCGGGCCCTACCAGCAGCAGGTTCGGCGCAATGTTCGGAAACACACCCTCTGCCGTCTGCGCATCGCTCACGTCATCCATGAATTTGTGCGAGAACGCATCCACGTTGAAGTTGTAGCTCCCCGTCCGCCAGAACACCCCCGCATCGCCCATCCACCCCATACGCTCATCCCGCTGCGGGCAGTCCGTCGGTACTGAAACATAGTTCCCGCGCTGCCCCCACAACCCCAACTCGAACATCCGGTTCAGCAGCGTGCTCGAACTGGTAAACCGCATCGCCGGCTGGTCCGGCAGGCTGTTGATCACCTCGCCCGTCACGGTCGGCGCAACAGCGCCCACCGGCAACCCGGAAATCTGCAGGTACCGAAACCCATGGAACGTAAACGCCGGTTGCCACACCTCTGGTCCGCCGCCACGCAGCGTGTACTCGTCCATCGCCTCCGCATCGCGCAGATTTTCCGTGTACACCGAACCATCCGGCTTCAGCCGTTCGGCAAACTGCAGCCGCACCACCGTCCCGCGTGCGCCCTGCACCCGAAGCCGCACATTGCCCACCATGTTCTGGCCCATGTCCAGCAGCAGCGTGCCCGGCGCAACGCTCGGCACGTTCAACGCAACGCTCTGCACCGGCTTCATCGTCTGCGCCACGTGCATCGGCAAATCCTGCTGCGCCGTCACCTGCACCGCGGGCGCAACCGTTCCCTCCACCACCGGCAGCCATGCGCTGTTCGCCTTGAACGAAGCCGTATCCCACCCCGGCACCTCCAGCCGCGCATCGTAGCGCTCGCCGCCATAAATCTCGGCAGACGTCGTCGGACCCTGCGCTGCCTGCCACGTCCGGTCCGTCCCCACCACGGTCTGCTTGCCGCTGGTGTACGTCACCACCAGCTGCGCCCGCAGCAAGTCCGGCCCGGCAAACTCCCGCACGCCCGACCACAGCAGCGGACTTCCATGCCAGCCGCCGCCCAGCATCGCGCCCACCACGTTGTCCCCATGATGCAGCAGCCCTGTCACGTCATACACCTGGTATTGCACGCGCTTGCGAAAATCCGTGAATCCCGGCGCAAGCTCCGTCGCGCCCACCCGCTGCCCGTTGATCGAGGCGCGATACGCTCCCATCGCCGTCACATACAGCCGCGCCGACTGTACCTTCCCCGTCACCGCAAACTGCTTCCGCAGCAGGGCGACATCCGTCGTCAATCGCTCCGGCACCGGCTCCATCACCTGCCGGTCCGACCCCACACTCACCTGCAGACTCGCCAGCGGACCCACCACCAGCGCCGGCTTCCACGCCGCAGCCGAACCAGCCCGCGCCTGCCAGGCACCATCGCTCACGATGTCTCGCGTCTGCCCATCCGCACCGCGCACCCGCAGCACCGCCGCCACGGCATCCGCCGTCGTCTTCGGCGCCTTCGCTCCGCGCGCCGTCGTGCGAAGGACGATCTCGTTCTCCCCCACATGCAGTGCGCCCCGAATGTCCTCCCGGTCAAACGCGCCCCACTCCACCTTGTGCCCCGTTTCCTTGCCGTTCACCTCCGCGGTAAAGTTCCCACCTGTCAGCACGTGCAGCGTCACCGCCTCCGGCATGGCATCCAGGTGCAGCGTGTACCGCAGCTCCGCCGCCTGCTCCCCCGGCACATGCCGCGCATCCGCACCCGGCAGCCAGATCCACTGCACCCGCCCCAGCAACGCCCGCTCCGCTGATCGATCCGCACCAATCCATGCAGCCGTCCAGGCGTCCTTCTGCAGCAACCCCGTCTCCCACCACGCGTTCTCGGCTGACGTCTCCTCCGCCCCGCCATTGCTCCACGTCCGCACCCGCCAGAAGTACCGCCGCCGTGCCTCCATCGCGTTGCCCGCGTACGCAATGCCCACGGACTCCGCCGATGCCACCCGCCCCGAATCCCACACATCCGCCTTGCCCCTGCGCAGCAACTCCGGCGTCGACGCCACCTCCACCTGGTACGCCGCCTGCACCCAGTTCTTCGCCGTCGCATTGCTCTGCCACGACAGCGAAGGCGTCGCATCATCCACCCCCAGCGGATCCACAAGCCGGTTCACCCGCAACGCCACGGGAGCGGCCAACGCCGGCAACGCGCAAACGGAAAACAGCACGCCGGCAAGCATCCGCCGGCGTGCTGCCTGGTTGATCTCAAACAAGGTTCTCGTGCTCATGCGTGCGTTCACTCCGTGGGCATTTACTCCACGCCAGAGTACACGTCACACGACACCGTTGTTCCTTTCGCGGCGAACTCATTGCTCCGCAACGAACACCGCCGTCGTCAGCCCCGGCACCGTCAGCGTCCCCGTCTTCCGGTTCACCGACGACGTCCGCACCACCGCATCGCCCGACCTCTGCTGCACCGGGTGCAACATCAGCCGCTGGCCCGCCAGCGCAGCCGCGGTAAAGTTCTGCTCCGTCGTGGTCGCGTTAAACACCACCACCACCTGCCGATACCCCTCGCACCCAGACGCCGTCAGCCGCATCACGATCAACCCCGGCACCTGGCTTGCCCCCGTGTTCAAAAACGTCAGGTTCTGCTGAACCTCCGCCGCACTCCCCATCCGAAACAAACCTGAGCTGTCCCGAATCCGCAAAAACTCCTGGAACGCCGTCGTCGTTGTCGCAATATCCGCAGGCGAAGGCTGCAGGCTGCGATCCGCCAGCAAAGGCTGTTGGAAGGTCCACTGCGTCTGGTTCTGGCTCGCAATGGGCAACCCGATCGCCCAGTTGTTCCCCTGGCCCGTCCAGTCAATTTTGTTGAACCAGTCGCCGGAGTCGTAGCTGTTCTGGTCCAGGCTCTTGGACCGCAACAGGTCGTCGCCCGCCATAAAGAACGGCACGCCCTGGCCCAGCGCCACCAGGCTCATGCTCAGCACCTGCCGCCGCGCATGGCTCTGCGCCGATTCCGTCGTCGCCGCCTTCAGCTGAATGGCGTCGAAAATACTCTGGTTGTCATGCACTGAAACGTAGTTCACCGCCTCCACCGGCGTCGCCGTATACCCTGTCGGCTGCCCCTGGTAGTCCAGCCCCGCGCCCGTGTTCTGGTTGCCGGTAGCATCCGTGAACGTGTAGTCCCGCAGGTTCCCCGTCAGCCCCACCCGAATCCAGTCCGACCGATGCAGCAGCGTCGCCTTCTGGTCCAGCAGCGCCGTCACCGACGACGTGTACGCACTCGGCGCCGTAAACAAACCCGTGCCGAAACCCTGTACCCGCTCATCGTCAAACGGCCCACCACCACGCACACCATCGCGCATCCGGTCGTTGAAGCTGCCGATCCCCGTGCCATACAAATTGCTCTGCTGCGCATTCACTCCGAGCGCGCTGTTCGCCGTCTCCCCAAAGCTGAACCCTTCGCCGTAAATGTAAATCTTCGACCCGTCGACGCCATCCCTCTCCAGCGTCAGCTTCGCCAGCGCCTGCCGAATCTTTTGGAGGTTGCTCACAAATGTGAAGCTCATAATGTCGAAGCGAAACCCATCGATCTTGTACTGCTTCGCGTTCCACACGATGGCATCCTGCTGCAGCTTGCCCATCATCAGGTGCTCGGTTGCCGTGTCCGCGCAGCAGCTGCCCATCAGCAGCGCGCCGTCCGCGTCCAGACGGACGTAGTAGTTCGGCACCACCTCGTCCAGAATCGAGTTACTCGCCTCTCCAAACCCGCTCGTGTGGTTGAACACCACGTCCTGGATCACGCGCAGCCCCGACCCGTGCAGCGCCATCACCATCTGCCGGTACTCCCGCACCCGCCTGTCCGGGTTCACCGCGTAGCTGCCCTCCGGCGCCAGGTAGTGATCCGGGTCGTAACCCCAGTTGTACGCATCCGCGCCCTGCACTGCAGCCACCGCCGCCTGCTGCTGCTGGCTGTCCGGCCCCAGCCCGTTCAGGTCCGGCGTCGTCTTCCACGTGCTCTTATCCTCGTTCACGCTGTTGAAGTGGAACGTCGGCAACAGGTGGATCGCCTTCAACCCCGCCTGGCTCAGCGCCCGCAGGTGCCGCATGCCGTCGGAGTTCCGATCCGTAAACGCCAGGTACATGCCGCGATGCTCCGCCGGCACCGTCAGGTCGTTCACGCTAAAGTCCCGCACGTGCAGCTCATAAATGCTCAGGTCGTTCACCCGTGCCAGCTGCGGCGCGCGGTCGAAGTCCCAACCCTGCGGCTGCGTGCTGTCCGCGTTCATGTCCGTAATGCGGCTCTTCGTCCCGTTCAGCGCCAGGTCGATGCTGTACGGGTCGGTCACGATGTTCTCCACCACCGCCCGCGTCGTCGGCGCATACACCACCTCGTCCAGCAGGTAGTACTTGCCGATCCAGCTGCCGTCCAGCGTCGCCACCCACACGCCGTTGTGGTTGCGCATCGCCACCACCCGCGAGGGCGCGGTGTCGGTCGAGGCCTTGAACAGCTGCAGCTTCATCGTCTGCGCGGTCGGCGCCCACACCTTGATCTTCACGTCGCCGGCGTCTTCGTCCGCGAAATCGAACCACTCGTCCAGCCAGCGGAACGACCGCACCACCACGCCCAGCTTGCCGCCATAGGCATACAGGTCATCCAGCACGCCTGCGGTCTGCACGCCCGTCGCATACGCCAGCGTGCCGTCGCTGTGCAGCACCTGCACCGCCAGCTGCCCGGTCAGCAACCCGCGATAGTCCGCAGGCTTCAGGCTGCCCGGCAGCCGCACCGTCACGTATCCCTTCAGCTGCGGAAACCGCGCCAACTGCTCCGCCGTCAGCGCCCCACCCGCGCTCAGCGCCAGCACCGCGCCGCCACTCACACCGTTCGCCGTCACCGCCAGTCCCGCCGTCGGGCTGCTCACCAACGCAAACGTCTCGCCGCTGCCCTGCACGTACACGCTCTGCAGCGCAATCGTCGTCGCATCGATCCAGAACGCCTGCAGCTTGAAGAAGTTCGCACTCAGCAACTGCGCGGCCGTCGGCGGCACCAGGTACACCGTCGGATCGCCAGAAATAATCCACGCCTCGTTATGCAGCGCCACGTTCAGGTGCAGGTCCGCCGGCGTATTCTTCGCACCGATTGAAATGTTATGCACGATGAATCCCAGGTCCTGCGCCCCCGCCTTCAGCGGCACATCGTAGTACGCCCCATACGCGTCCGTGCCCGACTGCTGCACCGGGCCGCCGTTGTAGTTCCCCTGGTCCGAAGCCGCATCGTTGAACCCGTACACCGTCCACCCGCTGTAGTTCCCATCCGGCCGGTAAAAGTGAATCCGCGCCGTATTCGCCGGAACGCCCGTCGGCACCGTCGTGCTCGGCATCGTCGTCGTCAGCCCCGTCACGCCCGACAACTGGTAAAACTCATTCCCCTGCACGGCGGGATTGATATGCTCATCCGGCCCCGGGTCCTTCACCCCCGTCGCCGGGTTGTGCACGATGATCCCCACATCCGTCGTCCCCGCAACGATGCCCACATCGAAGTACGCGCCAAACCCATCCGTCCCGCTTACCGCCACCGGCCCACCGGCAAAGTTCCCCGTGTCCTCCGTCGTCCCGCCAAACGCGTAGACGGTCCACCCGGTATACACGCCATCCGCGCGATGGTAGTGAATCCGCACATGGTTCGCCGGAATCGGCACCGCATTCTGCGCGATCAAAGCCTGCGTGCATAGCCCGAGCAGGGCGGTGAAAACGAGTACCAGACGGGAAAGAAGACGCATGGGAAAACTCCTGCCGGCGAAAGATCTCGGTGCACCGGCGAGCCATACTAGAGCCACGTAGCAGCAATCGTCCACCACGATCCAGGCTCCGCACCTTCCCACCACCGCATTTCTGCCGCACGTTCTTCATCCCGTCGAAACACTGGTGAAACACTCACCTTCACCTTCGTCATTTTCGTTTCAACTGGAAGCCGGACGGGTCGTGAACAGCGTGCAGGCAAGGGAAGTGTCCCACCCCAGGGGCGACAAAGGCTTCGGCATTGAACTCAGGTCCGTCCTGCGGCTTGGCGGCCCCTTGGCTATCGGCGAACTCGGCTGGATGTCGACCTACATCGTCGACGCCCTCATGATCGGCCGCCTCCCCCACTCCGCCCTGTCCATCGCGTCCTCCTCGCTCGGCAACACCATCTACTACGCCCTCGTCTTCTTTGCCATCTACCTGCTTAATGGCATGGAAACCTTCATCGCCCAGGCCTTCGGCCGCGACGACCGCGAAGAGTGCGTCCGCATGCTCGGCCAATCGATGTGGATCGTGCTCGCCGGCACGCCTCTCGTCATGGGCCTCACCTGGGCCAGCCTCAGCCTCCTCCCGCACTTCGGTACGCCGCCCGACATTGTCGCGGAAACCCGCCGCTACGTCGCCGCCCTCCTCTGGTCCACCGCGCCCCTCATGCTCTACATGGCGCTGCGCCGTTACCTGCAATCCATCAACCGCGTCACGGCAGTCTCCGTCTCCCTCATCACCGCCGCCGTCGTCAATCTTGCCGCTGATTGGGTCTTCCTCTACGGCCATCTCGGCGCGCCGGCAATGGGCGTCGCCGGCTCTGGCTGGGCCACCTGCGTCGTCCGCGTCTGGATGCTCGCGCTACTCCTCCTCGCCACCGCCCGCAGCCTCCGCGAATGGGGCCTCCGCCTCACCACCCACGTCCTGAAACCCAACTGGACGCGCCTCCGCGCACTCCTTCGCATTGGCTGGCCCAGCGGCCTGCAGTACAGCCTGGAACTCGGCACCTCCACCTGCCTGTCCATCCTCTGCGCCCGCCTCGGCACCATTGCCCTCGCCGCGCACCAGGTCACGCTCGACCTCAACGCCTTCGTCTACATGGTCCCCGCCGGCCTCTCCTACGCCGCCATGGTCCGCGTTGGCCAGGCCGCCGGCCGCAACGACCTCCGCCAGGTGCAGCAGTCCGCCCGCGCCACCCTTACGCTCGCCCTCGGCTTCAGCATCGTCGCAGCGGCACTCTTCGCCGGCTTCGCCCCGCTCTGGGCCGGCATGTACACCAACGACCACGCCGTCGTCCTCGCCGCCGCCCCGCTCTTCCTGCTCGCCGCCGGCATGCAGATCGGCGACACCGCCTTCGTCGTCCTCGCCTCCGCCCTCACCGGCCTCGGCGACACCCGCACCCCCATGATCATCAGCATCGTCTGCAACTGGCTGATCGGCATGCCCCTCGCCTACCTGCTCGCCTTTCACCACGGCCAGGGCCTGCACGGCCTGTGGATCGGCCGCATCACGGGCTCCCTCACCGCGGGCATCGCCATCAGCGCCTGGTGGGCCCACCGCATGCGCCTCGCCCAGCACACACCGCAAGCCGCCGCTCTCTACACCCCACTGCAGGCAAGCTAGCAATCACCGCTCCAGCGCTGCCTCCGGCCATCCATCCTTCCACCCAATCGTCGAAATCTGCAGCGAAGGCCTCCCCGTCACCGCGTCATACGCGTGAAACACCAGCAGGTCCGGCGAACCCAGTACCACCGACTCCCCACCCGGCCCAACCCACTTGTCGTTCGCCACCAGCAACCCCGTACCGCCGCCCTTTGTCATCGCCACCCCCGCCCTGTCCACGTACGGCCCGGTCACCCGCGACGACCGCCCCACCATCGTTCGATACGTACTCTTCGTTCCCCGGCAGCAAAGATCAAAGGAAACAAACAAATAGAAATACTCCCCATGCGGCACGATGAACGGAGCCTCCACCGCCTGCGTATCCGGCGGCAGCCCCGCCGCATGCGCATCCCCGCCACTCCCACGCGAAGCCAGCGAATACGTCACCGTATCTGTTGTCGACAGCAGCCCCGTCGAAGCATCCAGCGCCCGCATCTTGATCCCGCCCCAGAAGCTCCCAAAATCCAGCCAGGCCCCGCCCCTGGCATCCTCCACATAGTTCGCGTCGATGGCATTAAAGTCATCGCCCACCTTCGACTCCACCACCAGTCCTTTATCCACCCACTTGTAGCGCGGGCTCGCAGGGTCCAACGTCGCATTCGTCGCCAGCGCAATGCCAGACGTGTTCTTCCCAAACACCGAGTACGCGTAATACAGCCGGTACTCCCCATGCTCATACGAAATATCCGGCGCCCACAAATCCTTCGTCAGCGGGCTCCGCTGCGCAATCCACGCCGGCACCACATCGAACACATGTCCGCAGTTCCGCCACGTGTGCAGATCCTCCGAGCACCGCAGCCCCAACTGCCCGCCATCCGCGGCCCTGCCCGTCGTAAACACGACCCACGTCTTGCCCGCATGGATCATCGACGGATCATGCGCCCCCGCCACCTCCCCCGACAACGCCAAGGCCTCCTGCGCCCGCGCCGCCCCAGCACCAAGCGCAGCCACCACCGCCAGCAAACAAGACACGAAGATCCGCTTCATCGGCCCAACTCCACTCTCTGTACACCTATCGGATGCCATTCTCTCCCGCACCGAGCCGAAGTCCCCAGCGGTAAGTCTTGTGAGCCCGCAGCAACTCTCCGTCCCCGCAGCAACCCTCGTCCCCGCGACAGCCTTCGCCACCGCAACAGCCCCGTCACCGCAACAGCCCCGTCACCGCAACAGCCCCGCCACCGCAACAGCCTTCATCCCCCGCACCACCGTTTGTCATCCCGTAGCGAAGCGAAGGGATCTGCTTTTTCGCCCCGCCGCGAACCCACCCGGGTGCCCCACCTTCAACGCGCCGCAAACATTCTCAACCTGAGAACGACCTCCAGGGCGCGTTTAAGGTGGGCTCCAAACCCGGCACAAAACAAAAAAGAAGCGATGACCCTAAGGCCATCGCTCCCTCCCTGCATCAATCGACAGCTATTGCACCGTCACCACCACCGGCAACGTCTGGCTCATCGTCCCACTCGTCGCCACCACGTTCACCGTGTACGTCCCGGCCGCCGTGGTTGAACTCGAAGTCTGCACCGATGAACTCCCACACCCCGTCAGCGAAGCTGCACCCACCAGCAGCAGCCCCAACACCAGCAACCGCCCCCGCAGCCTCCGCCCACTCGCGCCAACACCAGCAAGCAACACCACCAGCGAAGCCAGCTGCACCGCACTTGAACCGCGCAGCGCACTCACCGTCGTCACCGTGCCCAACGTCAGGTTCGACGTCTGCGCCGCACCGCCACTCGCAAACGTCAGCGAAGCCGGAGCTAATCCACACGTCAACCCCGCCGGCACCCCATTGCACGCCAGCATCACCACACCGGCAAACCCCGCAATCGGCGTCACCGTCACCGTGGCACTCGCGGAACTGCCGCGCACCACCGTCACCGCAAACGCGCCCGTCGTCCCGCCCGAAAGCGAAAACGCCGCGCCCGCCACCACCTGCGTCACCGCGCCGCTCGAAGCCGCATATACCGCCGACCCCGCGTACCGCGCCACCACCGTATGCGCCGAAGCCGTCAGTGCCGCGGTGCTAAACGTCGCAACACCATTCGCCAGCGTCGAAGTCCCAAGCACCGGCCCATTCAACCCATCGGCAAACGCCACCGACCCCGTCGGCACCACGCCCGGCAGCCCAGCCACCGTCGCCGTAAACGTCACCGCCGACCCCAGCACCGAAGGCGTCTGCCCCGACACCACCGTCGTCGTGGTCGCCGCCGCAATCGCCGTTCCGGTCAACGTCACCGGTCCCAGCCCCGCAGCATTGCTTGCAATGGTCAGCACACCCGTCCGCGCACCCGCAGCCGACGGCACAAACGCCAAGTTCACCGCGCACGTCGCACCCACCGCCAGCGTCCCGCCGCAGTTGTTCGACTGCGCAAAGTCCCCGCTCGCCGTAATGCTCGTCAGCGTAATCGTGCCTTCCCCCGTATTCGTCACGGTCAACACCTGCGTCGGGTTCGACGTCGCCCCATACACCTGAGCCGGAAACACCGTCGTTCCCGTCACCATCCCGCGCAGCACCGCCGCCGGCACCGGCACATACGCCAGTGCCGCGTCATGGTCCGACGTCCGCGCCGGGCTCGTCGCATCGTTCAGCAGCACCTCCGGAAAGTCGGAGTTCAAATGCGCATACGCCAGCCGCGTCGTGCCCGCGATATCCGCCGTCGCCACGATGTGGTCCAGCACCTGCGCATTGCCAAACTCCACATACGACTGCCGCTGCGCCGCCGGCAACAGCGTCACCAGGTCCGTCGCCACCGGGCTCACAATTGCCTTGCCCGCCTGCACCACCGTCGTCGGGTCGGCCACCCGCCCCGTAATTGTGCCCAGCGTATCCGTGTACCCGTCGGAGAACTCGAACGCGTTCATATCCCCCATTGCCAGCACGTGCTCGCCTGCCGCCTGGTACCCCTGGATCAGCGTCGCCAGCATCTCCGCCTGCAGCTCTTTCTTCAGCCGCGTATCTGCACTCGTGTTGATCCCGCTCAGCGACCGCAGGTGGTTGGAAATCAGCGTCATCGGGTAATCCGTCGCGCCCGCCCGCTTGAACCCCACGTGCAGCACATCCGAGGGCCGGTCGTTCAGCGTCTGCGTCCCCGTCGATGCCTGGAAGGTCGACTTCGCCCCCATCTGCTCAAACGCCTTCACATTCACCGTCGCCGGCTTCACCAGGAACCCGATGGAAATTCCGCCCACATCGTCCGTAAACGTCGTCACCGAATCCGTGCCATACGCCGCATAGTGCGGTGGTACCTGTCCCGCCGCCGTGGCATCCGCGTCAATCTGCGCGCTAATATCGTTCAGCACCGACACGTTCTCCACCTCCTCCATCGACAGCACATCCGGCATGTTCAGCACATTCCGTACCGCCACCGACAGCTTCGCCAGCCGCCGCGCATACGCTGCCGCCGTCACGTTCACCGCGCTGCTGTTTCCCACGTTGCCCGTACCCGCGTTGTAGAACTTGTTGTCCGCCGCGCTGGGATTGAAGAACCGCTCCACGTTGAACGCCGCAATCGTCACCTCGCCGCTGTTCGGCACCGCCAGCGGCTGCACCGAAATCCCCGGCGTATAGTTCGCCGCCGTCACGCTGCCCGGCAGCAGGATCAGCCGCGCCGGGTCTCCGTACGGCACATCCGTCGAGTAGCTGAAATCGATCACGCCCGTAGGATTCGTCAGCACCGCGCCCGTCGACACATCCAGCGCCGTCCCGCCACCCAGCGAACTCTCGATAATCAGCCGCTCCGGGTTGTCGTCATACAGCACGAGGTTCGCCGGCCGCGCCACCCCCGCGCTCGTCGCCGTCGCCGTGCAGTTCGTCAGCGTCGGGCAAGTCGCCGCCGGAAAGTCGCGGAGGTCCATGCCCGGCTCGCGGAACGGCCGCGCCACGCCCGTCACCGTCGCGAAAAACTGCCCCGTCGAGGTCGTCGTCTCCGTCGTCTCCGTCAGGTTGCCCGTCGTCCCGCTCACGCTCGTCACCGAGGGGAACCGCACCAGCATTCCCTCGTACGGCTTCAACTGGTAAATCCCACCACCCGGCGTCAGGCTGCTCAGCGCAATCGGCGTCGGCAGCGCATTGCCCGTGCTCGTCACCGTCACCGCGGGCTGCGTCAACTCCAGCGATGGCGTGTGGCTCGTCGCGGCGGAAGGGTACAGCGTCAGCAGCCCCGTCACCGTCACCACGTTGCCCACCACCGCACCCGTCACCGCGCTGCTGCCGCGGTACACATACAGCCCCTCATCGCCCGTCGCCCCCGGCGTGCTCGATGGGGTCTGCATGTACCACCCGCTGCTCGTCACGACGGTAATGACACCAGTCGTCTGCACCGTCGTCCCCACGTACGTCGCGCGGTTCGCCTGCAACGTCGCAATCGGTGTGTTCGCCAGTGCCGGCTGCACCGTCAGGCTGATGCTGCCCGTCGCCCGCCCTCCCTGCGCATCCGTCACCGTCACCGGCAGGGAAGCACTGCCCGCCGCCACACTCCCGCCCACCGTCGCGCTAAACGTGTACGTGTTCGCCGTCGACCCCAGCACCAGCGCCTGCGTCGCACTCCCGCCAATCGTCGACAGATCCGCCTGCACCGCAACACCGGTACTTGTACTCCCCGGCGACACCACCACCGACAGCGTGGCCGATCCACCTTGCATCACGCTCGCCGGGCTCGCCGTCGCACTCAAAATCGAAAGCGCCGCCACCGGTACTGTCCCGCTGCAGGGCGCCAGCGTCGTCGAGCTGTTTCGCAGCGTCGGCGTCCCCACCGTAAAGTCCGCCTGGTTCGACCCCGAATCCGTGCACGACACCGTCCGCGTCGCGCTCGTCGTACTGCTCAGCAGACCAACCGCCGCTCCACCCTCGGCACACGTCGTGCTCCCCAGCGTTCCATACCCCACCAGGCTCACGATCGAAGCACTGCTGCACGACCCCGTCGCCGCATTCAGCAGCGCGCGCCCCTTGACCAGCGCCACCTTGGCCGAACCCGCCGCATACGCCACCGTGTCTACCTGATCCGCACCCGTCAACACCGCACCCGTGAATGGGGGCGGCATGGTCGAGCCAGCGGCGGCACTCGTCGCTCCCTCCTGCACCAGGAAGTACTGCCCCGGCGCCAGCGAACCCGTCGCCGGATTGTTCAGCAGCGTGATGCCACTGAAAACGGCCGTACTCGACGGCCCATACTGCACCGAGTACGCCGACAAATCCACACTCGTCGTGCCCGCGTTAAAAATCTCCACAAAGTCGTTCTTGTACGAAGGCGTGGGATTCGTACTCGTGCTGCCGCCACCGCCATACACCTGCGTCACCAGCAGCCGGTCCTGCGCCCCGCACAGCACGCTGAACCACACCAACGCAAAAAGACTAACGGCACGAACAACCTGACAGGAACGGACTTTCATGACAACTCCACAAACGGGCGAAGAGGGAGGACGTGCTTGTCGAACAAGCGAAAGGGCAGAAACAGCAGAACGGGTGAGCTTCGATGGTACAGATTTATCCCACAACTGCATTGCAGCAAGGTGAAAATTTACCGGCCTTCGCCCCGCTCTCCACTTCTAGCCACCATGGGCGTGGTGCCCCGGCCCACCTGCTGCGGAAAGCGTCCCGCCGAACGCACCATCCCCTGCAACGCCCGCGCCCGCGCCGCCGCTTGAATGGTGCCGCGCAAGCGACACAGCACAAACCTCTTCATCTTCGCCGCGCCGCCTGCAGCTCCGCCGGCAGCTCCGCCGCAACGCCTGTGCGCACAGCACAGGCGCGGGCCGGAGCAAACAGGCCACAGCGGGAATCACAGACGAGGCAGCCAGCTCGCAGGCGCACCGTCACACCCTCACTGGAGGACGGACTCCCCTCACCAGATTTTCCCCCTCCAAACCCTTTACACAGTGGCCACCGAGGCTGCACCGCGCAAGGTTCTTTGGGTCAAAGGAAGTGGCGCCTACAGGTCGCGCAGCAGGTCAGAAAGCGAGACCTGCAAACCAAGTGCCACCACCTCAAGCATCGGCAGCGACATCGATTTTCGCCCGCGCTCCACATCGCTGATAAAGCTCCGATCGATGCCAAACGTTACGGCCATGTCCAACTGCGTCAGGTTGCGTTCGCGGCGTAACTGCCGCAGTCGCTGGCCGAAGCGGCTCGCCACGGTGCGTGATTGACTCTTCGGAAGAATGCGCGTCGTGTCGTAGCTAACGGCAATCGTGTGAGTGGGAAACGTCTTTGGTTGATAACCGTGCATGTGAGGAAGCTCCTGGAGAGAGGAATCACAATCTGGAAGAACGGCCTTGGAGATGTTGTCGGCACTGGATCGTGCTCTGGAGTCATCCCTTGGCAAAACGCAACAATCAACATCCTTCGCAGTGGCGTCTTTGTGTGCTATCGAGAAAAGTAGTCGCTCTTTGTCATCAGGAGTACTAGGGAGATATCTAGGTCCGCAAAAAAAGAGAAACAGGAAATAAAAGGGAAGGCGCTGTATGTAACATACACGCCGTTCGCTCGCGCAACCCGTAAAGCCCGCCAAGACAGCTGCGAGGCTTCGCTCGCCGCAGACAGATCGCCCGTTGTTCGGCGCACCATGCAGCCATCCCGCCAGACCGCAGGCGCACTTACTCCCTGTGCAGCATTGCACTTACGCAGACTTAAGTCAGCAGCGAGTTAAACGTCTCTGCAACCTACGGGCGTCCAAGGCCGCACTCGCCGCGTATGGCAGCGGACATTCCCGTCACGCGAGTAACATCATGAAGCGATGTTCCCTCAGCGACCTGCCCAATGGCCGGGCAGGGCTGATCGTCAGAAAAAGCAGAACCTGATGTCACAACACAGTCGGAACGGGACGCCAAAAAAGACTCCCATGTCACACCGATTATGTCCGGCCCAACACACATGAAAAGCGTCTTCTGACGACATGTAGTCCATCAACTACAGCTCTCGAATAGTCGCGTGCTCGCCCGACAAGCTCGAGGACTGCCGTCTCAAGGACCGCACGTCGCCTATTCCGTTTGATAGGGTAGCAATCCGCGCGACAGCGCATAGCGGGTTAAATCTGCTGTCGTACGAAGCCCCAACTCGTCCATCAACGCACTCTTGTGAAACTCCACCGTCTTCGGCGAAATCCCGAGCCGGCTGGAAATTTCCTTCACCGTCCGGCCCTCAGCCACCAACTGCAGCACCTCGCGCTGTCGCCGGGTCAGCGTCTCCCGGTCGGACTCATGGCCCGTCGTCAGCCTTTCCAGCTCCACCTCCGTCAGCGTTTGCGCCAGCAGCGGCGTCACATACGGCCTCCCAAAGCTCGCACTCCTCACCGCGTGCAGCAGCTCAGTCGACGCCGACTGCTTCGCGACATACCCCAGCGCACCGGCACGAAAGGCCGCTCGCACAAACGCAAGCTCCAGCTGCTGCGTGACAAAGACCAGCACAATCCGCGCCGACCACAGCTTCAGCTGGCGCGCCGCTTCAATCCCGTTCAATTCCGGCATCCCGATGTCCAGCACCACGATATCCGGATTCAGCCGCCGCGCATCGTCTACCAGCTGCCGTCCATTCAGGCAGATCCCAAGCACGTCGTACTGCGGAGCCAGTAGCCGCTGCAAACCCTCCGCCATCAGCGCGTGGTCGTCCGCCACCAGCACCCGGTGCTTAGCCAACCAGGTTCACCGGCACATTCGCCAACACCACCGTGCCCTCCCCCAGGGCAGACACGATAGAAAGCGTTCCCCCCGCAATGCGTGCCCGCTCGCGCATACTGGTCAGCCCAAGCCCCTGGTGCGGCACCAGCGGGTCCTGGTTGAAGCCCCGTCCGGCATCGCGCACCTGCAGGTGCAGCCATCCCTCCGCGGCATCCAGGCTCACGTGCACGGCCGTCCTGCCGGCATGCTTGACCACGTTGCGCAGCGCCTCCTGCACAATCCGGTAGCACGTCGTCGACGCAAGGTCCGACATCTCTACCGCGCCCACCGTCGACACAAACGTCACCGGCAGGGTCTCCCTCTCCACAAACGCGTCCACCAGCGTATGCACCGCCACCACCAGCCCCAGTTGCTTCAGCACTGCCGGGTGCAGGTGGTGCGACATCGTCCGCACATCGTCGGCAAGCGAGTGAATCTGCTCCAGCAGCCGCGCGATCTCTCGCCGCTCGGCCACGCGCCGCCCCGTCCGCGACAGCGAGCCGCACGCCATCTCCAGCAGGCTCAGCCGCTGGCTCACGTCATCGTGCAGCTCGCGAGCAATGCGTTCCCGCTCCTGCTCCTGCACCGTAAACAGCTGGTGCGCCATCTCGTGCAACTCCGTTTGCGCCAGCTTCAGCAGCGTCTCGCGGTGCTCCGCCTCGTCTACCAGCGCCGTCTGCTGCCGGGCCAGCGCGCGTTCCGTCTCCCGCCGCAGCGTCACGTCTTCCACCATCAGCAGCAGCACGCGGTCCGCCCCGTTCATCAGGGCTCGGCACTTCATCCGCAGCACCTTGCCCGGCACCTCCCGCGTGCTGAATTCCACTTCCATCAGCCCGCCCGCTGGCAGGCTCCGCAACGGGCCCAATGCCAACGCATCCGCCGTCACCCTCCACCGGCGCCACGCCACGTCTTCCAGCGATCTGCCTTCCAGCCCTGCCTCCGTTAGCGTTTCAAACGCCGCGTTCGCCGAGCGAAACGTCAGGTCCGCATGCAGAACCGCAACCGGCATGGGCATCTCCTGCAGCATGCACGCCGCAACATCCCGCGACTCCGTCAATCGCTGCCGCAGCACGCGCTCCGTGCCCATCTCCGCCAGCGTCATCACGAGCCCCTCCATCTCGCCCGCGCTCCAATGCGGCACAATCCGCAGCAGGTACCGGAGCCCGCGCCGGTTCTGCACCTCCTGCTCGTGGGTCCCGCGCGTCTGCCACAGCTCCGCACACACCCGCTCCAGGCCGCGAACACCCGTCAGCGGCAACCGCAACTCCTGCAACGATTGACCCACCTGCCATGCCGCCAGACCCAAAAGGTCGGCCATGCGCGGCGAAATCAGGCGCACCGTCGCATCCCGGCGCAGCAGCAGCAGCGCAATGTCCGCGCTTGCCAAGACCCCCGTCAACGCAACGTCGTCTCTACTCTGGCAGGGAGCTTCCATAACACCCACTTCCACGCATCGCGGCACGTCTCATGTCAACGCACCGCGTGCTACCACGTCGTCCTTCCGGGAAACTTTGTGTTCGTGCCATCCCGGCAGTCGGCACAACAAACGCTCCCGGCAAAAATCTCGGCGCGCGCTGGGGAGGAAACAGAAACATAATCCAAGCGCAAAATGTACAAAGCGGTCACAAGCATAGGCACCTCTACAACGGGTTCGGCTTTGCCGAAGGATACTGCTCCGTTTCACCTGCACGCGCACGTTTCGCGCTTATGTTTGATATCCGTCTTTGCGGGATAACGATAACACGCCAAATCAATGCCGCAACCTATTGAAGGCTGGAATAGTCGCCTCAATCGGCGAATCGAAAGTAACCGAACACCTGCCTTGTGGCGACGAGACGCTAGGCGCGCCCAAGTCAGTTCGTAACGGCATCAGGCCGTGCGCGCTTGCTCCCTCGTCCCGCATGATCCGCGCACCACCAGTTCCACCGGCAACACCACCTGTCGCGGCGCGGCCTGCGTGTCTCCTGCCAACCGTGCAAACAGCATTTCCGTCGCGCGCCGGCTCATCTCTTCCACCGGCTGGCGCACCACGGTTGTGCCGGGGTGCATCAGGTCGGCCATCTCAAAGTCGTCGAAACCCATCAACGCCAGCGGCTTTGGCGGTGCAAGTCCCATCACCTTCAACGCATGCAGCATGAGCCGCGTCACCATGTGGTTGGCGCAAAACAGGGCCGTCGGCGGCTCCCGCCTCTTCAGCATCTGCCGCACCATTTCCACCGACTCGTCTAGCACCCGCGACACCATGGCAACCGACGGCGTCAGCCCTGCTTCCCGCATCGCCGCGGCATAGCCCAGCGACCGCCGCTTCTGCGTATAGACTTTCTGCTGCAGCCCCACAAACACAATCCGCCGATGCCCCAATTCCAGCAGGTGCCGCATGCCGTGCCGCACACCCTCCAGGTTGTCGACCAGCACGCAATCGAAGCGGTCGGTCTCCCCCGGCCGGTCCACCAGCGCAATCGGCAGCATCCGCAACTGCGGCCGCGCCAGCATCGACTTGCCCGCCGCGGGAATCACCACCAGCCCCGCAACATGCCGCCGCTGCATTTGGCACGCCTGCTCAAACTCCGCCCGCGGCTCCTCGTTTGAGATAGACAGCACCACGGAATACGCGTGCCGCTTCGCCACCTCACTTGCCGCATGCGCGCTCATCGCATAAAACGGCTCGACAAGGTTCGGTACGATGATGCCGATCTGCCGCGACCTCTGCTCCCGCAACGACCGCGCAATCTCATTCGGCGCATACTGCAGCGCCGCCGCCGCGCTCAGCACACGCCGCCGCAACTCGTCAGACACCACCGAACTTCCGCTCAACGCGCGCGACACCGTCATGGTGCTTACGCCGGCCAGCGTTGCGACGTCACTCATGCGCGCCGCGCCCGTTCTCCGCAAAACAGTGTCTCCGTCAGCCAGGGCAAATCCAGGCGCGCCGCGTGTGACTTGCATCCACGGCGCAAAGTTTCAGATTCGAGTCTGACTCAATGAGATATATCAGGCTTCGACACACTTCTGCCTCCCTATCCCCAGCAACGGCCCACACCAAAGAAGCACTCGAAAGTCACCTCGTTCGGGCCCCGGTACCCGCCCCGGCGCACGCCTGCCCAGGCATCTCCCTCCTGCCCTGAAGACGGGTAATCACGCGATACGAAGTCTTATCCTCGTTCTCTAACCCACGGCGAATCGGCAAGGTAACCCAGCTCACGGTACGGAAGTGGCAAGGTCACGCCGCTAAGCCTCCCAGCAGCTCACCGCTCGGTCACCGGAAACCATTCCGAAGAAAACGTCGACGCCGGCAGCCCCGCCCCGTTGTACAGCGGCGCCGGCGCAACGTTCTGCCACAGGTACCGCGCGTAGCGCGGCGTCTCCACCTGCGCCGATCGCACTACCACCGACGTCCCCTCGACCTCTGCCGTCGCCGGCACAAACCGGTGATCCGCCCCGGCGACTTCAAAACCCTCCACCGCCTTGCCCCGGCTCGTCAGCCCGTCCGCGCCGTCGAACCACACCCGCAACGCCCCCGTCTGCATCGTCACTTCCCGCAATAGCGGAGATTGGTATGCCACCGCCTCGCCATACGCTACCGCCCGCGCCCCCAGCGCCAGCCGCGCGCCCACCGTCTGCTTGTCCGGCGGATGCACATTGCCCGCCAGCCCAATGTCCAGCGTCACCGCCATCGCCGTGTTGCGCAACGCCAGCGCCCGCCGCTGCGCATCCCGCACGGTCCCCCAGTGCTCCGCTGGCGAGTTGAAGCTTGAAATCTGCGCATACACAAACGGCAGGTCGCCCTGGCCGAAATGCATCCGCCAGTCCGCGATCAGGGCAGGGAACAGCGTCCGGTAGAACTCCGCCCGCCCCGTTCCACTGTTCGTCTCGCCCTGGTACCAGAGAAAGCCCTTCAGCGTGTACGGCGTCGCCGGCGCAATCATGCCGTTGTACAGCCCCGCAGGGTTCCATGACCCCGCATCCGGATGCCATGCGTGCGCCGGTGCAGGCTTGCCCGCCGCCACCGCCGCCGCATCCTCTCGCTTTTCGGCTGCGATCTGCACCGCCGCATCCGCCTGCTGCGCCGCAAACTCCGCACGCGCGGCAAACGCCGGCAGCAGCCGCGCATCGCTGCCCAGCGTGTCCATCGACACCCACGCATCCGCCGGCGTCCCGCCCCAAGTCGCGTCGATCAGCCCCACCGTCACATGCTCGCGCGCCGCAATCTCGCGTCCGAAAAAGTACGCCACGGCCGAAAAGTTTGCAGCCGTCTCCGGCGTACACCGCGTCCACGCACCACTCAGGTCATCCAGCGGCAGGTCCGCGCTCTTGCGCTCCGCCAGCAGCAGCCGCAACTCCGGCCGGTTCGCCGCCGCAATCTCCCGCGCGCTGTCCTTCACCACTGTCGTCCCGCCAAACCCCTTCAGCGGCATCTCCATGTTGCTCTGGCCCGACGCAAACCACACATCGCCCAGCATCACGTCCTGCAATTCCGCATGCCCGTCGCCATCGATCGTCAGCGTGTACGGCCCGCCCGCAGGCTCAGGCAGCAGCGTCGCGTTCCACTTGCCCAGCCGGTCCGCCACCGCCGTCACCGTCTGCGCATGCAGATGAATCGTCAGCGAAGCACCCGGGTTCGCCCACCCCCACACATGCACCGGCGCATCCCGCTGCAACACCGCATGATCGCTCAACAGATGCGGCAGCCGAATCTCCGCAACCGCCCCACGACCCAGACAAGCAACACCAACCACCGCAGCAAGCACGTGCTTCATAACACTCCCCGGAGCCACCTTCACCGCACCCGCACCAGCATCGACGCGTGTTTCCGCAGGGTCCCACCCAATTCCGTCTGCGATCCAAGCGAAGCGTCCGCCCAAACATCCTGCACCGCATGCGCCCCGGCACCCAGCCCCAGCTTCTCCCAAGGCAACCGCACCGCAGCCTCGCTCTCCCGAAGGTTGAACACGGCGAAATACATCCCGCCCCCCGCCGCCTTCGCGCTCCACACCACCGTGTCGCCATCCCGCAGCAACTCCCGGCTCTCGCTCGCGTGCTGGTCCACCTCCAGCAACAGTTTGTTGGTCAGCGCCGCCTCCAACTCCGGCGACACCTTCGTCAAATTCGCCCCCAGCACCAGCGGACATCGCGCAATCGACCACAACGTCAGCAGCGACCGCGTCTCCTCCTCCGTAAACCGCGACTCCCGCGCCTCGCCCCAGCCCGGCCGCGGCCCCAGCGTCCCCACCGGCAGCATGTCCGCATCCGGCCAATGCCCCGGCCGCTGGTACGGCATCCACTTCGCCAGCACATCGAACTGGTTGCGCACCGTCTCCGGAAAGCTGTCCGGCGTCAGCTTGGCGTCGCTCCACACATCCCACACATCGTCGGAAATCCGCCACAGGTTCGCCTTCGCACTCACATCCGCCGCATCCGCCAGCGGCGTCGGCCCCGGCGACAGGCTCAGCACCATTGGCCTCCCCGTCTTGTCGATCGCCGACCGCAGCATCCGGATCTCGTGCGCGTTGTACGGCTTCGCAATGCAATCCACCTTCAAAAAATCCACGCCCCATCCGGCATACAGCCGCATCAGCCCGTCGTAGTACGCCTGCCCCGCCGCGTTGTCCCGCACGCCATAGTTATCCGGATTCCACCGGCACGTATCGCTCGTGTCCGCCGCATCCGCCGCATGCATCCCTGCAGCGATCGCCGTGTTCCGCTCCACCGCCAGCTTGGGAATCCCGCGAATAATGTGCAGCCCGAACTTCAGCCCCATGGCATGCGCATCCCGCGCCAGCCCTGCCACACCCGCAGGAAACCGCACCGGCGCCGGCACAAACTGACCCGCGGCATTCAGCATGTAGCCCTGGTCGCCCTTGCCGCCCGCATTCTCCGGATGCGCCAGGTACCACCCCTCATCCAGCACCACGTACTGCCATCCCGCCGGCTGCAGGTGCGCGTGGAACCAGTCCACATTCGCCTTCCACTCCGCCGCCGTAATCGACAACCCATACGAATCCCAGCTGTTCCACCCCAGCGGCGGCGTCGCCGCGACCTGCGCCCCCGCAGCACCCGCGCTGCCAAGCAGCAAACACATCACCCACCGGAAAGCAGAACCTCGCGACGCCTTCATAGAACTCCTCGTGTGCCGCCCCGTCAAAACCCGGCCACCGCCGCAACCCCTTGCGCGACGATTTCGGGATCATACCAGCGCGTCCCCACCGCCGGCGCACCCAGCCGCAGCCGCCTCTAGCCGCCAGGGCCGAAACACCACCAACCCGCAGATTTACAATCGATCCAATGGCGTCCACTCTCAGCACGACCAAGAACCCGGAAGTAAGTGCGCTCGAAGCTCCCCGCCCGAACATCCAGGTCATCGAAACCAAAATCCACGGCTGCTACGAGCTCCGCCCCACCGTTCTTGACGACCAGCGCGGCTTCTTCGCCAAAATCTACCACCGCCCCCTCTGGCGAGACCTCGGCCTCTGCACCCACTACGAGGAGGAGTACGTCACCCGCTCCCTCCCCGGCACCCTGCGCGGCCTTCACTTTCAGCGGCCGCCCATGCAGCACCACAAGGTCGTCCTCTGCCTCCGCGGCCGCGCCTGGGACGTCGCCGTCGACCTCCGCCGCGACTCGCCCACCTACGGCGAACACATCTCCGTCAACCTCAGCTGCACCATGGCCAACGCGCTCTACCTGCCCGCCGGCCTCGCCCACGGCTTCTGCGTCACCGGTGCCGAAGCCCTCCTCTTCTACAAGCTCTCCTCGGTCTACACCCCCGCCTGCGACGACGGCATCCGCTGGGATTCCGCAGGCATCCCCTGGCCCATCAGCGACCCCGTCCTCTCCGCCCGCGACCAGACCCTCCAATCCCTCGCCGACTTCGACTCACCTTTCACCCTGGCCAACTGCGCCCTCGATCAGCGCCTGCCATAGGTCCCCATACCTCTCCCACCCGCCCATTCGCTTCACCCGCTCCAGCCCCGCCGCCCGCATCCTCTGCTGCAGCAGAGGCGCATCACAAAGCCGCTGCATCCGCTCCGCCAGCGCCCCCGCATCCCGAATCGGCACCACAAACCCCTCCACCCCGTCGTCGAACAAGTCCTCCCCACCCGTATTCGTCGAACAAATCACCGGGCACCCGCAAGCCAGCGCCTGCCCCTGCACCAGCGCCAGCCCCTCCTCGATACTCGGCAACACCAGCACATGGCTCGCACTCATGAGCGAAGCCACCCGCGCCTGCGGCAACACCCCCAAAAACTCCACATGCTCCTTGGGCAGCCGCTCCAGCACCGGTCCCATTTCCCGCGATAGCGCTCCCACCACCCGCAGCCGTTTGCGCGGATGCCGCACCCGCGCAAACGCCTCCAGCAGATAAGGCACCCCCTTCCGCAGCCCCACACCCCCCACAAACAACACCTCGAACCCCCCGGCCACAGGCTCCCCCGCCGGCTTGAAGTTCTCCAGCCGCACCCCATACGGAATAGTGTGCACCTTCTCCGCCGGCACGCCCATCGCGGCAAATGACCGCGCCGCAAAGCTCGACGGCACCGTGATCCCGTCCGCCATCGCGTAGATCGCCTCCTCCCGCGCCGTATCCCGCGGATCGCTCACCGGCGCCTCCACCCCCCACCGCCGAAACTCCTCGGAAACCAGCTCCTCCTGGTACCGCTGGTGCGACGACCCCCGGTCGCAATAAAACTTCCCACCCCTCCGCTGCACCAGCGCCCCCGTTTTCAGCGAAGACCCGCTGATCCCGATCAACGCCTCGCACTCCCCAATCCGTCGCAGCGTGTACTCATCGAACAAGAGCGCATTCGCATACCCCGTCTGGTCGTCCATCCATCGCGGCAGCAGCCCCGCCCGCCGCAGCACGTACTCCGGCGTATGCACCCACGGAAACGTCCGCACCTTCGCCCGCCGCAGCCCCTCGCGCTTCAGCCGCTGCCACGGCCACGTGGAAAACACCCCCGCCAGCAGCCCCCGCCGCTCCAGCTCCCGCGCCAGATCAAAATGGTGAAACACCCCGAACACCGTCTGGTAAACGCGCATAGCGCAGTATCGCAAACGCCCCGCCTGCAAAAACCGATTGCATCTCGGACCACATCTGTCGTACTTTCAAAGCAGCACAAAGTCTGAGGCTCTCCTGAGGGGGAGAGACGTCCGCGCTCCAAGCCGAGCGCGCCTCTCCGCCATAGAAGCGAGCCGCAAGTTTCAACAGGGCCCGATCCGCATGCGCCATCCACCGCGCAACCGCGGCATTGCGCCTGAAAGGTCAAAAGAAGCCCATGATCCACCGCAACATCCTTCTCGCCACCACGCTCCTCAACACCGCCGCCCTCCACGCCGCGCCCGCGCCCGCGCCCACCTGCCAGGTCGACACCACCCAGCCCGCCGCCTCCATCCCCGTCCAGGTCCGCGACGCCGCCGGCGCCCTCATCCCCCTCGCCGTCATCACCCTCCAGTGCGGCAGCAGCAACCACACCGCCCAGTCCAACGCCGCCGGCGAGGCCACGCTCCACCTGCGCCCCGGCACCTACCGCGCCACCGTCACCGCCGCCGGCTTCGCCCCCTACACCCAGAGCGACCTGCCCGTCTCGGCCGCCGCACCCCTCGTCCTCACCCTCCAGGTAGGCTCCGCCACCGACGTCGTCACCGTCACCGCCAACAGCGGCTTCGTTCCCTACGACAGCAACGCCGGCAGCAAAACCAATTCGCCCCTCATCGAGGTCCCGCAGTCCATTTCCATCATCAATCAGCAGGAAATGGAGTCCCGCCAGGTCATCACCATGAACGAAGCCCTCCGCTACACGCCCGGCATCCAGGCCGACGAGTACGGTGTCGAGCCACGCTTCGACTGGCTCAAAATCCGCGGTTTCGCCGCCGAAACCTTCGGCGTCTACCGCGACGGCATGCGCTTCAACTCCCTCGCCGGCAAGCTCGACCCCTACGAGCTCGAAAGCGTCGAAGTCCTCAAGGGACCGTCCTCCATCCTCTACGGCGAAGTCCCGCCCGGCGGCCTCATCAACCAGGTCACCAAGCGCCCCGCCGCCGAGCGCCACACCGAACTCGAAGCCCAGTTCGGCTCCTACGGCCGCCGCCAGGGCGCGCTCGACACCACCGGCTCCATCGACGCGCAGCAGAAATTCCGCTACCGCCTCCTCGGCCTCGTCCGCAACTCCGGCACCCAGATCAACTACACCCCCGACAACCGCCGCCTCATCGCGCCGTCCTTCACCTACCGCCCCGGCGACCGCACCAACGTCACCCTCCTCGCCGACTACCAGCACGACGGCACCAAGTGGAGCCAGTTTCTCCCCGCCAACGGTACCCTCTTCAACACCAACCCCAACGGCATCATCCCCGTCAGCGCCTTCGTCGGCGAGCCCGGCTACGATGCCGTCCGCCGCAACCAGGCCTCCGTTGGCTACACCGCCGACCACCTCTTCACCGACGGCTGGAACGTCCACAGCAACTACCGCTACCAGTACATCAACTTCAAGGGCCAGACCCTCTTCGGCGGCGGCTTCGACGGCACAAGCACCACAAACGTCTCCCGCTACCTCTTCGCCACGCCCAACCGCAACCGCCTCAACACGGTAGACAACCGCGCCCTGCGCCGCTTCAACACCGGCGGCACCGTCGAGCAGACCGTCCTCTTCGGCTACGACTACCAGCACATCGACCAGCGGTCCGTCAGCTACTACCTCTTCGGCCTCTCCGACATCAACATCTTCAACCCCGTCTACGGCAAGGCGACCATTCCCACCGGCAGCCCGTTCCTCAACAACAACAGCCTCCTCCAGCAGCACGGCCTCTACGCGCAGGACCAGGTCAAGTTCAAGCGCCACCTCGTCCTCACCGTCGGCGGTCGCCAGGACTTCGCCAAAAACGACGTCACCAACTTCAACGCCGGCACCACGAACTTCTCCCATCTCGACACCCGCTTCACCGGCCGCGCTGGCGTCACCTACCTCACCGACTCCGGCTTCGCGCCCTACGTCGCCTTCTCCACCTCGTTCCTGCCCAACGCCGGCACCTACGTCTACAACGCGACGACGAAGCAGTCCACCGACCCGGCCAAGCCCTCCGACGCCCGCCAGATCGAAGGCGGCCTCAAGTTCCAGCCCCGCAGCGGCAACAGCTTCATCACCGCGTCCTTCTTCCAGATCAACCAGACCAACGTGCTCGTCTCCGATTCCAACTTCAATAGCCACCAGGATGGCGAAGTCCGCTCTCGCGGCTTTGAAGTCGAAGGCATTGCCAGCCTCTCGCACGGCCTCAACCTGCACGGCGGCTACACCCTTACCGCCACCAACGTAAACTCCGCGCCCGAAACGCCGCTCGCCGTTGGCCGCTGGCTCCCGCAGACTCCGCGCAACCAGGTCAGCGCCCTCGCCGACTACACCCAGCGCGGCGGCCGCTTCGCCGGTCTCGGCGGCAACTTCGGCGTCCGCTTTATCGGCACTAACCTCTCCAACGCCCCGGCCACCGCCACCGACGCCAACAGCTTCTACATCCCCAACTACACCCTGCTCGACGCCGGCCTCCGCTTCGGCTACCGCGGCACCCTCTTCGCCGTCAACGCCACCAACCTCACCGACAAGCGTTACGTCGCCACCTGCACCGGCCTCACCGCCTGCTACTACGGCTACGCCCGCAACGTCATCGGCTCCGCCAAATACCGCTTCTAATGAAGAGCGAAGGGCAGATATACCCCGGGTGCCCCATTCTTTCGCGCCGCACAGCCCCTTCCCCCGGCAAATAATCAAAGCGCGAAAGGGTGGGGTAAGCGCAAAGCGTTCCATCGATCGAAGATCGACCGCTCTTTCAACTCCCACAAACGAAGCCGGGTGCCCCACCTTCATCGCGGCAAAAACAGTGTCGAATCACCACAACACGTCACCGCGATGAAGGTGGGATCATACCTCCACTACCTTCGAAGGAAACGAACGACGTGTCACATCTCCGGATCTTCGGAGGAGAGTTCTAACCCAAAACAAACCATGCCCCTCCTCCAAACCGCCCTCCACCACCCCCGCAAACTCCCCCTCCGGCGAGCCCTCTTCCAGGTCCACCTCTGGCTCGGCATCCTCCTGTCCGTCTACGTCGCCCTTATCGGCCTCTCCGGCTCCATCCTCGTCTTTGAAGACGAACTCCGAGCCCACGCCACCCGCGACCTCCACGTCAACCCAGCCCACCTCGCCTCCCCCCAACAGGTCCTGGCAAACGCGGCAACGTCCTTCCCCAAAGAAACCCCGTTCTTCCTCAGCTTTCCCTCGAACGACACCCCCGCCTACACCCTCTACCTGCGCGGCCCGCAAAATCCCCGCCACACCGTGTTAGCCGACGCCACCGACGCCCACCTGCTGCCAAACCGCCCCAAACTCCTCATCGACACCGTCCACGACTTCCACGTCTACCTCCTCATGGGCCAGACCGGCTTCGTGATCAACTGCGTGGCCGGCATCGGCCTGCTCGTCCTCGCACTAACGGGAGCAATCCTCTGGTGGCCCGGCCTCAAACTCTGGGCCCGCGGCCTCCGCATCAACTTCCGCGCCAACTGGAAGCGCATCACCTACGACAGCCACAACCTCATCGGCATCGCCACGCTCGCCATCGTCGCCTTCTGGGGCCTCACCGCCATCGACTTCCTCTGGCCCACCCAAACCGCCGCCACCATCGCCTTCTTCTCCCCCCTGCAAGGCATGAAGGAACCCAAGCTCCCCAACCCTGCAACAACCCGGGTGCCCGATCCTCCCGCACCAGCAACCACCCGGAAACCCAACTCCCCCGCACCAACAACCACCCGGGTGCCCCATTCTTTCGCGCCCGCAAAAACCACAACCCAGCAAACACTCGAAGCGCGAAAGGGTGGGGTCAGCGCCAAAGGCGCTCAATCGAGCGAAGCTCGACCCAAAGCCCCCCTGACCACTATCCTCGAAACCATTCAAACCCTGAACCCAACCGCCTGGCTCTCCGGCATCTCCCTCCCCGCCACGGAAACCGGCAACTTCACCGCCTACGTCGACACCCGCACCCCCGGCGACTACTCCCACCGCGACATCCACACCTTCAACGCCCAGGGCCAACTCCTCACCACTTGGCACTACGGCCAGAACCACACTCTCGGCGACTGGATCCTCTGGCTTGTCTACCCGCTCCACTTCGGCACCCTCTGGGGCCTCCCCGTCAAAATTCTCTGGTCCCTACTCGGCCTGAGCCTGCCCATCCTCGCGGCAACCGGCCTCCTCATGTACTGGAACCGCTACCTCTCCAAACGCATCGCGCGGGACAAAGTGGCAGCACCAAAACCTGTGCAACCGCACCTAACCCCAGCCAAATGAAGAATTTGAGCATAACTCCACTAAAATGATGAACTTGGCAGCCTCGCTCAAAAGAATCAACAATTTAGCGCCACCAGGGAGGGGGGAGGGGGTCCCTCTACGGCAAACGGATACCGCGTCGCCCGGTAAAACACCAGCAGCAACAACACCCCCTGCACCAACCCCCCAAACAGGAAAAACCGCCGCTCCGTCAGCAACATAAACGACCCGGAAAGCGGTGCCATCAGCAGCAGCGTCCCATTCAACCCCGCCACCCACTCCCCCCGGCGCTCCGCCTCCATCGCCACCCCCACCAGCAGCACCAGCGGCGCAAACAGGTGCAAGAGCGTGTGCGCGTAAGAAATCGGCGGCAGCAGCAGCATAAACACGGTCACCAGCAAGACCTGGTTTACCCGCGGCAGCCGCACGACGCGCCCAAAATACACCGCCGCAAACAGCAGGGCACCGCACGCATAGTACGGCAGCTTCCCCGCCGGAAACGGCACATTGCACACGCGCAGCACAAACTTCACCAGCGTAAATGCGGAGTGGTTGCTGGCCAGCTCATGCATCGTCCACTCCGACACCCGCTGATTCTGATACCCAAACACATTGCGCACCGACCCCTGAAACGCCACCGCAACCGTCGGCCCCAGAAACCACAGCGACACCAGGCTCACCCCGCCAAACGCCACCAAGCCGCAAGCCATCGCGCGAAACTGCCGCCTCGGCCACAAAAGCACCAGCAACACCAGCGGAAACAGCTTCATCGCCGCCGCGCACCCCCACATCACCGCCGCAACCCGCGGCCTACCATGGCAAAACGCCCACACACCCGTCGCCGTAAACACCCACAGAAACAGCTCAAGATTGCCGCACCACAGCATCGCCTCAAACGGAAACGCCATCAGCACCATCGTAACCGGCAAAAGCCAAGCCGCCACCAGCCTCACACCACGCCCGCGCAGCCACCGCGACACCTGCCACGTTAGCAGCGCAACCCAGGCCACCGTGATCACCGTGAACGCCAGCGCCGGCCGCCCCGTCGCATACAGCGCCGCATACACCACGGCCGCAAACGGCGGATACGCCACCGGCGACGCCGCCGGGTGAAAGAACGCCGCCGTATGCAGCAGCCGAAACGTCGGCAGATACTCCAGCAAATCCGGAAAAGCCTTGCCACTCAACGGGTTGTAGTGCGCCACCGCCGCACCCGCCCGCCACCGCACAAAGCCCACCACGAGCATCAGAGAAAATATCACACCGGAGGCAATCCACGCGGTACGCAGCACGCGCGGCAGCGCAGCCCGGACATTAGGTGCACGGTTCGGTGCCACATGCAGCACCGGGTTTTGCCTTAAGGTCGGCGTTTCCACTGGGTGTAGCGTTGTCCCGGTCACGCGCGCTTGCCTCCCATGATTCCAGCCTGCGTCACGCAATTTTCCTTCCGCTTTGCAGCGCAGCTTCTTAGGAAGCTGTAAGTTGACCGGTCAGGTTGGCACAGGCAAATCCCTGCTTTTACAATGGGGAAGATGCCAAAGCAAGAGTTCCAAACCGAAGTCAGCCAGTTACTTCAACTCATCATCCATTCGCTGTACTCGCACCCGGAAATCTTCCTCCGCGAGCTCATCTCCAACTCGTCCGACGCGCTCGACAAGCTGCGCTACCTCACCCTCACCGATGCCGCGCTCAAGGACCTGCCCTTCGACCCGCGCATCGATCTCGAGGTCGACGAGACCGCGAATACGCTCACCATCGCCGACACCGGCATCGGCATGAACGAGGAAGACCTCGTTGCGCACCTTGGCACCATCGCGCGCTCCGGCACCAAGAACTTCCTCTCTCAGCTTTCCGGCGACGCACGCAAGGATTCCAACCTCATCGGCCAGTTCGGCGTCGGCTTCTACAGCGCCTTCATGGTCGCAGACCGCATCGAGGTCGTCTCCCGCAAGGCAGGCGAAGAGCAGGCATGGTGCTGGACCAGCGACGGCAAAACCGGCTTCGACATCGAGCCCGCCGAGCGCGCGGCCGCCGGCACCACCGTCCTGTTGCACCTGAACGACGAAGGCAAGCAGTACGCCAACAGCTGGCGATTGAAAGAGATCGTCAAAAAGTACTCCAACCACATCGCCTTCCCCATCTTCCTGACCTATGACAAGAGCGAGTGGAACGAGGAAGAAAAGAAGTCCGACAAGATCCGCACCACCGAGCAGGTCAACGCCGCCAGCGCCCTCTGGCGTCGCTCCAAGAGCGAGCTGAAAGACGAAGAGTACACCGAGCTGTATAAGTCGATCTCCGGCGATTCCGCAGACCCGCTCTTCTGGTTTCACACCCAGGCCGAGGGCAGCCTGGAGTACACGACGCTCTTCTACATTCCTGCCAAAGCGCCCCTCGACTTATACCAGGCGGAGTACAAGGGCGGCGTCAAGTTATACGTCAAACGAGTCTTTATCCTGGACGATGCAAAGGACTTATTACCGCAGTATCTTCGCTTCGTCCGCGGCATTATCGACAGTGAAGACCTGCCGCTGAATGTAAGTCGCGAGCTGCTGCAGGAGAGCCGCGTGCTCGCCAGCATCCGCACGGCAAGCGTCAAGAAGATCCTGTCGGAACTCAAAAGCATCGCCAGCAAGGATGCGGAAAAGTATCTCGCCTTCATCACGCAGTACAACCGTCCGCTGAAGGAAGGCCTCTACACCGACCACGCCAACCGCGAGACGCTGCTCGAACTCGTCCGCGTGAAGTCGACCAAGGTCGAAGGCCTGACCAGCCTTGCCGATGCAAAGGCGCGCATGGGTGCGGATCAAAAGAGTCTGTACTACATTACCGGCGGCGCGGAGTCGCTGCTGCGTAAGTCGCCGCTGCTGGAGATGTACAAAAAGAAGGACATCGAAGTCCTGATTCTTGACGACGAGGTCGACGAGATCGTCTTCGGCCAAATCGAAAAGTACGCCGACATCGACCTGAAAGCCGTCAACAAAGCAGGGACCAGCGAAGACTTCAAGGACGACGCGGAGCCGGAACCGGACGCCGCGCTGCAGCCGCTGCTCGACAAGCTGAAGGCGACGCTGGGCGATCGCGTGAAGGATGTGCGTGCAACCATGCGCCTTGCGGACAGCCCGTCGTGCGTCGTGTCGGACGAGGAAGAGCCCTCCATGCAGCTGCAGCAGATGCTGCGTGCCATGGGCCAGAAAGAGCTGCCGGAGCCGAAGCCGACGCTCGAAATCAACCCGGAGCATGAGATCGTGAAGAAGCTGCTGGCGCAATCCGACGATGCGGTGATGAGTGATGCCGCCTGGCTGCTGCTGGACCAGGCGCTTCTCATGGAAGGCTTGCCACTGAAAGACCCGGCAAGCTTTGTGCAGCGCCTGAACCGCATATTGAACCTGTCGATGTAAGTCGGCAGTTTGTAACATCAGGGAGCATGCGACATTGCATGCTCCTTTTCTTTGCCGCTCCTCTCTCATGCCGACTTAATTCGTTCAGCATGAAGTCGTCATGTAGCGACACATTTCAACTCAGCCAACGCGAGTACTGCGATAGGTTGTTCGCTTCTGTCCTGGCGGGCTGTAGCTCACAAGGCAGCGCTGCATTTCGCCACACCATGGAAACGCAGCCAAAGCTTCGGTTTCGTGGGCATGCTTCACGAATCGCGGTTAATCTGAGCCCTGCATCTGCGAGGATAGAAGCATGACGACAAGCGAAATGCAGCAGGCCAGGGCTCATGTGGTGGTGGTAGGCGGTGGATTTGGTGGCTGGTATGCTGCCGCGGCGCTGGGAAACAAGCTGCTGCCAGACTGCCGCGTGACGCTGGTCGATCGCAATGACTACCTGCTGTACACGCCCATGCTGACCGAGGCGGCAGGCCGATCGGTTAGCCCGGCGCATGTCATTGCACCAAACCGCACGCTGCCTCATCGCGTTAAGTTTGTGCAGGGCGAGGTCACGGCGATCGACGTGCCGAACCACACCGTCACGCTTGCGGACGGCACCGTCTTGCACGGCGATCACCTGGTCATCGCGCTTGGGTCGACAACGAATTACCGCGACATCGAAGGCGCACGCGAGCATAGTGTGCCCATGAAGACGCTGCATGACGCACGCCGCGTGCAGGCCACGGCGCAGCGCAATGTGGAGCGTGCCCGAATGGCAACAGGTGACGTGCGCAAGCGGCTGCTGAGCATCGTCGTTGCCGGTGGTGGGTACACCGGCGTGGAGACGATGGCATCCGTGAATGACTTGGTGCGCGACACGGCAAAAGCCCAGGGCATCAAGTCGTCTGAGCTTTCGCTGACACTCGTGGAGCCGTCGAAGGGCCTGATGTCGGAAATGCCCGAAAGCCTCGGCGTATATGGCAAGCAAAGGCTGGAGAAGGATGGCGTGCGCGTCCTGCTGGAAGTGGGCGTCCAGAAGGTGGAAGACGGCGCGCTGACGCTGACCAGTGGCGAGGTGCTGCCGGCCGGCCTGGTCATCTGGGACACCGGGATTACGCCGCCCCCGCTCATCGCGATGCTGGACTGCGCGAAGGGCAAAAAGCACGGTATCGCTACGGACAGCTGCTTTCGCGTACAGGGGCAGACGAACGTCTGGGCGATCGGCGATTGCGCCGAAATTCCTGATCCGAACAACGAGGGTAAGACGTTTGCACCCACCGCGCAGAATGCCATTCGAGAAGGTGCGCTGGTGGCGGCAAATATCATCGCGATTATTCGTGGACGCGAGCCGAAGCCGTTCACGTATAAGCAGATCGGTACCCTCGCCGTGGTGGCGCGCTATGCCGGCGTGGCGCATGTGTTTGGCCTGCGCATCAAGGGGTTTCTTGGCTGGTTGATGTGGCGCGGCATCTACGTGGCAAAGATGCCGGGAACCGCGCAGAAACTCGGCATCCTGGGTGACTGGTTTGAGTTGCTGACGAGTGGCCGCGCTCACGTTTCTACCGCGGTCGGCGAAGCCGGGACCGCCGTAGATCGTCAGGCGGATGTTGCGCCACACGAAATCGCATAGGTGTTTGCAAGGTGGCGTTTGCGCCGTATGATCGTCTGCACATGCCTAATCGAACCCTGCCTCGTTTCTGCCGCAGATTCGCGCTGCCGCTGCTTGCTTCTGTGTTGCTTTGCGTTGCGCCCGCGACCGTGCGCGCCCAGCTTCGGGTGGAAAGCAAGACCCTGCCCAATGGCTTGAAGCTGCTGGTGCAGCAGGATGATTCCATCCCCAACATCGCGGTGTACACGTTTTACCGCGTGGGTTCGCGCAACGAGCACGAGGGCATCACCGGGCTGTCGCACTTTTTTGAGCACATGATGTTCAATGGCGCGGCAAAGTACGGCAAGGGCGAGTTCGACACGGCGATGGACAGCGCCGGCGGCAACAACAACGCGTACACCAGCAACGACGCCACGGTGTACCAGGACTGGACGCCTTCGTCGGCGCTGGAACTGGTGATGGATGCCGAGTCCGATCGCATGCAGAACCTCGCGTTTCTGCCGGCGGTGGTGGAGAGCGAGCGGCAGGTCGTGTATAGCGAGCGCCGGCTGCGCGTGGACAACAGTAACAATGGCGTGCTGAGCGAGGCTCTGAATGCCGCGGCGTTTGAGAGTTCGCCGTACCACTGGCCCGTGGTGGGCTGGCCGTCGGATATCGAAGGCTGGACGATCGACGACCTGAAGAGCTATCACGCCATGGGGTACTCGCCGGCAAACGCGACCATGGTGGTGGTCGGCAATGTGAAGGCGGCTGAGGTGTTTGCGCTGGCCGAGAAATATTTCGCGCAGGTGCCAACGCATGCGCCGCCACCGCCGGTGCGCACCCGGGAAATGCCGCAGACCGGCGAGCGCCGTGTCACCGTACGCAAGCCGGCGCAACTGCCGCTGCTCATGATCGGATACCACACGGTCGATGCGCGCAGCCCGGACTTCTACGCGCTGCAGGTGCTGGATGGCATTCTAACGACGGGGCAAAGCTCCCGGCTGTATCGCTCGCTGGTGGACGGGCAGCAGTTGGCGCTTCAGGTCAATTCATCGCAGGAAACGCGTCTGAATCCGGGCCTGTTCGAGTTTGAGGCTCAGCCGCGCGCCGGTGTCGAGCCAGAGAAGGTGGAGGCCGGGATCTATGCCGAACTCGACAAGTTACGCACCACCCCGGTGGATGCGGCGGAGCTGACGAAGGCCAAAAATCAGTTGATCGCGCAGCACTACCGGCAGCTACGCACCATTGCTGGGCGTGCGCAGGAGATTGGCGCGGCAGACCTGTACTTTGGCGACTGGCAGCACGCCAATCAAGAAGAGGCGCTGGTGAATGCGGTGACACCGGCAGATATTCAACGCGTCGTGACTACCTACTTCGCGCCGGCAAATCGCACAGTCGCGACGCTCATTCCAGACGCGTCTGCAACGAAACCCGCAACGGTGGCAGCACCCGCGAAAGGCGGTCAGTAATGATCCGGCACACCCTGGTACGTTCCCTTGCTTCCGCTTGCGTGCTCTTCAGCGGGATGGGCGCTTTCGCACAGTCGACCTCGGCGAAAATTGTTCCGCCGCCGCCTCGTCCTTATGTGCTGCCGGCGTATGAGCGTGTGGTGTTGCCCAACGGGTTGACGGTGCTGCTGCTGGAAAAGCATGAGGTGCCGCTGGCCAGTGCGACGCTGCTGCTGCGCTCCGGTTCGGTCGCAGACCCAGCGGATAAGGAAGGTACCGCCGCATTGACGGCGGCGCTGCTGCGCAAAGGGACGGCGACGCGCACGGCAGACCAGATCTCCAGCGACGCCGACTCCATCGGCATGTTGTACAGCGCTGGCGCGACGCTGGATGCGACCTCCGTCAGCATCGACTTTCTGAAGAAAGACCAGGCGGCCGCGCTCGCGCTGTTGACCGACGTGGTGCTGCATCCTGCCTTTGCCCCGGCCGAAGTGACCAAGCTGGTGGCGCAGCAGGGCGATGCCGTGCGCGCCGCGAAGGATCAGCCACAGGCCGTGTTGCCGCTGTATTACCGCAAATTCCTGTATGGTGGGCACCCGTATGGGCGACCGACCATGGGCGATGAGGTGTCGCTCAAAGGCATCACGCGCGACGACATCCTGGCCTTTTACAAGATGAACTACACGCCGGGCAACGCCATCCTCGCCGTCGCCGGAGATTTCGATGCGAAGGCCATGCGTGCCGCGCTGCAGAGCAGTTTCGGCGGCTGGCAGGGCAAGGCTCCCGCGCCGGTGGTGCTGGCAAAGCTACCGCTGCAACAAGGCCGTCGTCTTCTGCTTATCGACAAGCCTGACGCCACGCAGACCTACTTCGCCATTGGCAATGTCGGTATCGACGCGACGAACCCAAGCCGTGGTGAGATCGACGTGGTGAACTCGCTGTTTGGCGGCCGCTTCACCTCGCTGCTCAACACGGAACTGCGCATCAAGACCGGCTACACCTACGGCGCGAATTCCAGCTTCAGCGAAAACCGTGTGCCCGGCGCCTTCACCATAGCGACCTTCACAAAGAATGCGACGACTGTTCCGGCGATCGACAAAACCTTCGAGGCGATGGACACGCTGCACGCAAAGCCGTTCACAGACGTGGAACTCACCTCTGCCAAAAACACGCTTGCTGGCAGCCTGCCGCCACGGCTTGAAAGTTCACAGTCGCTCGCAAATACCATGGCGCGCAATGAGCTGTACTCCATTTCACGCGACGACTTCAACCGCAACCTGGTGCAGGCGCAGGGCACGACCAATGAACAGGAAAAAGCGGTGCTTGCGAAGGACTTTCCAACCAGCGCGAATGTGGTCATCGTCGTCGTGGGCAAGGCTTCGGAGATCGCTCCCACACTGGCGAAGTACACGCCCAACATCACGACCCGCAAAATCTCGGACCCGGGATTTTAAGTACGCTTGGATTCGACAGAAAAGGCCCGACCGCTGTGAACGGTCGGGCTTTTCTGCAGGTGAGTGTTACCGCTCCAGTTGTGCCTGCAACTGCTCCAGCGTGCGTCCCTTCGTCTCCGGATAAATCGTCAGCACAACGATGAATTGCACCACCATCATGACGGCGAAAAAGTAGAACGGGATCGCGCGTGACATCTTGACGGCGACGATAGGGAACAGCGCAGCGATGATGCCGTTCATGATCCAGTGCGCGGATGCGCCGAGGCTCTGTCCCTTGTTGCGGACGCGCGTTGGAAACACCTCAGAGATGTAGACCCAGATGACCGCACCCTGCGACACGGCGAAAAAGGCGATGAACATGACCAGGCACCACACCAGCAGCTCCGCATGCGTGTGGCTCTGAAAGATGAGGCCGACACCAGTCAGCGCAATGACCATGCCGACGGAACCGATCAGCAGCAGTGTCTTGCGGCCAACACGATCAATCACGGACATGCCGATGAACGTCGCCACCAAGTTCGCCAGCCCAATCCAGATGGACTGCGAGAACGCCGACATTTGCGTGAGCCCGGCCGAGGTGAAGATGCTGGGTGCGTAGTACAGAATCGCATTGATGCCCGACAACTGGTTGAACATGCCGATGGTGACGGCGAGAAATAACGGCAGCCGCAGTGACTTCTGGAAGAGTGGTTCATCCTTCTCCGCGCTCTCCATGTGGATGGACCGGCGAATATCTTCGAGTTCGCCTTTTGGGTCCATCGCGCCCATTTCGCGCAGCACGGTCAGCGCATCGTCGAGGCTGTTCTGCGAGATCAGGAAGCGTGAGCTCTGCGGAATCGTGTACAGCAGCACGAGGAAAAGCAACGCCGGAATTGCCGCGATACCGAGCTGCCATCGCCACTCCGCCGCGCCCAGGTTCATCGCCGGTCGCGCCAGGTACCAGTTGCTGACGTAGGCAAGCAAGATGCCGACCACGACCATGACCTGAAAGGTGCCGACCAGCCGGCCGCGCCATGCTGCCGGCGCAAGCTCTGCGATATATACCGGCCCAAGCACGCTGGAGCCGCCGATGCCGATGCCGCCAATGAAGCGAAGTACCATCAGGGCGATCCAACTGGGTGCAAGCGCGCAGCCGATGGCGCTGACAACATACAGCAGCGCCATGACGCGCAGCGCGTTGCGGCCACCCAATTTCGTACCGAGCCAGCCGCTGACCAGGGAGCCCAGCACCGTGCCCCACAGCGCGACCGCCACGGTGTTGCCCTGTGCCGCCGGCGACAGGCTGAACACGCGCGCGAGCTGGTCTATGGTGCCGCTGATGACGACTGTATCAAAGCCGAACAGCATGCCGCCCAGCGCGCCCACCGCGGTGCTGAGCATTAGTTTTCCTGTAATCGTCAACGCCTTCTCCTACGTGCCGTCGTGCTTTTGCAGTGTCGCAGCAGTGTAGAGCGTCGACACCGGTTCGGTCGAGGCTTGGGGCTTTAGTACCCGTCTGCCTTGCCGAAGGCGCGCCGCGTGTCGTGGCCACCCAGCAGGTCACCCGTCGCCGGGTCTACCGCGATCAACTCGCTGTCACCCCAAACGCCTGGGTTCTTCTCGTCAAACTCGCCCGATCGTCTCAGCGTGTAGCCGCGTGTGGCGAGCACGTCGATCACGCCCACGGGATACCGCTTTTCCAATTGCAGCACGTCGGGCAGGAACTGGTGATGAAAGCGCGGTGCATCGGCCGATTGCTGAATCGTCAGGCCATTGTCGACGACGCTGATGAGGTCGTTCGCCACCGTCGTCGGAATGGTCGAGCCGCCCGGCGTGCCCAGCACCAGCCGCAGCTTGCCGCCCTTGGTCACGATCGTGGGCGACATGCTGCTGAGCGGTCGCTTGCCCGGCGCAATCGCGTTCGCCGGCCCCTGCACCAGGCCGAATCCGTTGGGCACACCCTGCTTTGAGGCGAAGTCGTCCATCTCGTCGTTCATGACAAAGCCAAGGCCCTTGATGGTCACGCCGCTGCCGAAAAAGAAGTTGAGCGTGTAGGTGCTGCTGACTGCGTTGCCGTCTGCGTCCACCACGCTGAAGTGTGTGGTCTGCGGAGACTCATGCACGTCGCGGGTGGCCTTCGGCGGCTCCGGCATGAAGCCCGCGGGCCGGGTGAGGGAAGCGCTCGGCGTTGCGTTCACCGGGTCGATGGTCTTGCGCCACGCCGCCGCATACGCCGGGTCGGCCATCTGCTTCAGCGGCATGGTCATGAAGTCGGGGTCGCCCAGGTAATCGCCGCGATCCATGTAGGCGCGACGGAACGCCTCGGTGATGAGGTGTACCTGCGCCGGAGAGCGGTCGCCGCCGAGCTTCGGCAGGTCGTAGCCGCCCAGGATGTTCAGGATTTCCAGCAGAACGATGCCGCCGGACGACGGTGGCGGTGACGTGATGATGTCGTAGCCGTGGTACTTGCCGGTGAGCGGTTCGCGATCCTTCACCTGGTAGGCCGCCATGTCTTCTCGCGTAATCAGGCCGCCGCCCGCCTGCATGAAGTCGGCGATCTGCCGGCCCATGGCGCCGGTGTAAAAGTCTGTGGGATCGGCGACGATGCGCTCGAGCGTGGCCGCGAGGTCAGGCTGCTTAATGACCTCACCCGGCTGGTAAAAATTGCCGTCGCGCTGAAACACTCGCCGCGATTCCGGAAAGGGCAGCATCTGCTTCGTCTGCCATGCCTTGAGCTCCGGTTCCGTGCCCACCCAGCCGTCGCGCGCCAGCCTGATGGCCGGCTGCATGACGGCTTTCAGGCCGAGCCTGCCAAAGTGCTGCTCCGCGTATACGAGGCCGGCCACGGTGCCGGGGACACCGCTCGCCTTGTATCCCTGCGTGCTCATGCCCTTCACGACGTTGCTGTCCTTATCCAGGTACATGTCGCGTGTTGCCGCAGCCGGTGCCTTTTCTCGATAGTCAAGGAAGTGCGACTTGCCATCCGCCAGCTTTTTCGCGCCGCTGGCGTGTCCTGGGCGGATGAGCATGAAGCCGCCACCGCCAAGATTACCCGCTTGCGGATACACCACCGCTAACGCAAACCCGACAGCGACCGCGGCGTCCACGGCGTTGCCGCCTTGCTTCAGGATGTTCACGCCGGCATCGGTCGCGTCATGCTGAATGGTGACGACCATGGCGTGCTGCGTGCGCACCGGTGGCTTCGAGACAGCATCCTGCGCGGTGGCATGTAAGGGAAGCGCAGCACTCAAGGCAACGGCAAACAGGCGACGACGCATCGGCATTCTCCGGCAGCAGCAAGGGATGCACTTAGCATACGCAAGCGGCAGGAACGCTTAGAACCGCAGCAGGTACGACGCCTTGATAAACAGCTGCCGCCCGTCGTTCAGATACTGCGATGACCGCGGCGCATCTATATTGTTCGGGTCGCAGGTGCCGCTCACCGTGCGGTTGCACAGGCTGCGGTCCAGGTTCTGCAGGTCGGAGTCGTAGCCGACGTAGATCGCCGTTCCCGGGTGCGGCAGCCACGTCAACAAAAACTCCGTGCTCACCTGCTTCGTCCGATCCAGCGCGCTGACCAGCGGATTGCGGCCGACGGAGTCGTACTCCACGATGGCCCGCGCGGAGAATGCCCGCGTGAACTGGTAGTTGATCTTGGTGCGCAGCGTCTGGCTTTCGTACGCGCCTTGCGTGCCGTGTGCCTCGTGCGTGCGATCCAGCAGGTAAGTGTTATCCACCGTCAGGCTGCTGACGGGTTGCAGTGTGACGTAGGCCTGCACCTTGTCTTCCGTCAGCAGGGTCGGCGGGGTGGTCCCTACAGGGCTATAGTTCGGGGTTGCGCCGTGATAGTAGTTCAGACTCAAATTCAACTGCGGCTTTGGGGCCGCCTTGACGAGGATGCCGCCGTAGTTCTGCGTAAAGTTACTGCGCCGAGCCAGGGCCGAGTAATCCGCAGGCCCAAGCGTATCGGAGTTCTGCCCAAGAAAGGGAACGACCAAGCCGTTGTGCGGCAGCGTAAGAATAATGTCGCCTTCGGCGTAGTGGAAGATGCGCTGCCCTAGCCGGTTAAAGGCGAGGCGATTATTCGCCTGAATTCCATACGTTTGTACGAAATGGTGTGTTGGATACCATGTGTAACTGCTGTTTGTATTCGTCTGCCGCACCTGCGGCACGGTAACAAATCCGGCATCGGCCCGATAACCCTGGCTGAAGTCGCGATAGTTTTCCGAAAAGAAAAAACTATGCCCTTGGCGCAGCACCTGTAACTTATTTGCCGGTCCGGCGCTGTAGCTTCCATCCAGGTCATGGGTTGAACTGACGACGGACGCACCAAGCATCGTCCAGTGCTGACTGATGTGGTAGTTGAAATCCAATCCACCGACCCGGTTACTGCTTCCAGCAAGTGTTCGCTGTGCATAAATCATACCCACGTTGGAGTACTTGCCCAGGTCCTGCGACACGCGCATCACGGTGGTCAACGCTTTTCTTCCGTGCAGGGGATCATCCGGTGCGACAAAGATTCCGGGTGCACGATCATCAATCGAAAGGAACCCGACATTGGTGTGGTGAATCTTTCCTGTGGCACGGATGCCATATTCCGGAATTTCAATCGTCCGCGTGTATAGCAGTTGAATTGGTGTATCGAAGTAACTGGAATTTTCAAGAAAGAACGGTCTTAGCTCCGGGTAGAACACGGCAAAGCGCTGGTTCACCCGGAACTGCGGCTGGTCCGATTCGATCTGGCTGAAGTCCGGATTGATGGTGCCATCCAGCACGATCGTGTCTTTAACGACAGCCTTCGCGTCTCCACCAACGGTGCCCTGTAAGTTCCTGTTACTGAAGAATGGATTCATTGGATCGTTGATGTCTAACTCGCGAATGCGGTGCATCAGGCCATACGGATTGACCTGGATGTTATGCGACGTCGCACCTTCCATGCCCAGCAGCGCGCCCTCCTGCGTCAGCGTGCCGCTGATGGATTGCGAGATGCGCGGCCAGTAATCCGTCTCGCTATTGCGTGGCAGGTTGCGGCTCAGTACCACGCCCCACTCCGGCGCGGCGCTGCGCGAGCGGATGCTGCGAAAGGGAATGGCCATCAGCGCAATCCAGCCTTCTCCGGTACGCCGCGCCGCGCTATTCCATACCTGGTCATAGCTGAAGTCGGGGTCGTTATTTTCTGTCCAGTTGGCGTCCGCCTGCACGCCGGCGGGATTTAACTGGAACAGGATGCCGCGCCGACGATCCTGGAAAGGATCGAGCAACAGACCCACGGAGTCATCGTTCGAGATATTTTCCCGCCGTGCCAGGTGGCTGCGCATGGTCGCGGGCAAGTGGTCGTAGCAGACAAACACAGCGAAAAATGTAGTGTGCGTGCGGCCCAGCCACACCTCGGTGCGTTCGGTTGCCGGCTTGCCGTCCAGCGGCTGGTTCTGGACCATGTCGGCCACGTGGGTCAGCTTGTCCCGCAGTGCCGGCGTGGGCTTCATGCCGGCAAAGTCACCCAGGGTCAGGTCGTGGTCGAGCATGGGCACGGACAGGTGACCGTCGACCAGAACGCGCGGCGTGGCGGTCGGGTCGGCGAGGTTGCCTCTGCTGCCTGGTGGCTGTGGCTGCACGCTGGTCTGCGCCGCCAGCAGGGCAGGCATGAGGAGCAACAGGTAGGCGACGCGGCCTGCGCCTTGAAGATGGTGGAACCAATGCATGGTTGAACAGACCTGTGTGCTGATACGCAGAAACTTCGGATTTGATCCATAGCGACTGACAGGCACGCACCTCAGCCTAACGCGAGGCGGTGCGAAATGGTCAAGCGGCGTGCTGCGGTGCACAAAGTCTCTGCAATGGCGAACAGTGCAAAGACCTTTTGCGCACCGATACACTTGAGGCTCATGCGCCAACGCTCGCCGACCATCGTCCGCTCCTACTCCAAGATCAACCTTGGCCTGCGCATCGGGCCGCCGCGCCCAGACGGTTTTCACGACCTGACGACGCTCTTCCAAACCATGGCATTGCATGACCTCGTCACCGTGCAGGCGGAGCGTGCAGCGCAGACGGGCATCACGCTCACCTGCAGCGATGCCCGCGTGCCGTGCGATGCGCGCAACACGGTCTGGCGCATGGTAAGTGAAGCCCTGGCGGGACTAGGCGTCACGGCGAATGTGCATCTGCACCTTCAGAAGAACCTGCCGATGCAGGGCGGCATGGGCGCCGGGTCGGCCAATGCGGCGGCTGCGCTGCTTGGCCTGGAGCGCGAACTCGGCATCGCGCTGGCACCTACGGACCGGCAGGTACTGGCCGCGCGCGTCGGTTCGGACGTGCCGGTATTCCTGGTCGGCGGCACGGTGTATGCGCACAGCCGCGGGGAACTGGTCATGCCGTACCCCGATCTGCCCCGGATGCACGCGGTGGTCGTGATGCCGCGGGTTGGTTCCTCGACGCTCGCGGCTTTCCGTGCCTGGGACGCGCAGATTACACAGTTGACGACACTGGCGGCAAACGATAGGCTAAGTGAGTTGAGCCGCGTCTACGCCTCTGCCTTTACACCGGCGGGCCACACGGTCTTCGGCGGTCCCCTGGGGGCCAAGGAAGATCAGACCGGCGCCTCCGGTGTCTCGGGCTCGAACGCCCAAGACCTGGCCGGGAATCCACTTCTCGCGCTTGTCCGCACCGGGATTGAAAACGACTTTGAGTCTGTCGTCTTTCAGCAGCACCCCTCCCTGCGCGCAATCAAGCAAGCCCTTCTGGGTGAGATGTCTCGGGACAGCGTGTCCACGGCAGTTTCGTCTGCGCTGCTGGCCATGCTTTCAGGCTCCGGGTCGTCCCTGTTCGGTCTGTACAGGACACAGGCAGATGCCGTCGCGGCCCAGCAGCGTGTTTCCGGTCTGAACGCCGGGGCACGCACGTTTTTGACGCACACCGTCACGCGCGACGAGTACTGGGGCACGATGTTTCCCGCTTAGGGCGGCATCAATTGCAGATCGTCCGCGGAACGGCACAGAAGTTTCGTACACTGAAGCTGGTACTAGCTTCCAGCCAACACCCAAACGGGTCGCGGCGGGCGGCGTTGGGCGATCGACTAACGGTAGGTCAAGTGCCTTTGGAGCACTTTGTCCAGGTTCGAATCCTGGTCGCCCAACCAGACATTTAGCGTCGATTTCCGCTTCCGTGCGTTTGCTGCACACTTTATGGGAGAGGGGATCGGCAGGACATCTCGGCAGCATCTTTGACCAACGCTAACCGGCTTGGAGAAGGACTCGCACCGCACATGGCGCCAACAGACGATATGCCCACGCTCGAACTCCCCGCACTCCAAGCCTCGGCCAACGGTACCGACAAGCCCGTAGCGCAGCCCGGCAAGCCTGTCGCGCCCGCGCCGGAGCGTAAGAAGACCTCGCGCCTGGCGGAGGACAAACGCTTCAAGATTTTTTCCGGCTCGGCCAATCGTCCGCTTGCGGAAGAGGTCTGCGCCTTTCTGGGTGTGCCTCTCGGTCAGACCAAGCTGCAGGATTTTTCCGACGGGGAAATTCACTTTCAGCTGCTGGAGAATGTGCGTGGGGCCGACGTGTTCATCCTGCAGCCGACCAGTGCGCCGGTGGAAAAGCACCTGCTGGAGCTGCTCATCATGATCGACGCGCTCAAGCGGGCATCCGCTGCGCGCGTCACCGTCGTGATGCCGTATTACGGCTACGCCCGGCAGGATCGCAAGGACCGCCCGCGTGTTGCCATCACGTCCAAGCTCATCGCAGACCTGTTGCAGACCGCCGGCGCGAACCGTGCGCTGCTGGTCGACCTGCACGCCGCGCAGATCCAGGGCTTCTTCAATATCCCGGTCGACCACCTGTTTGCCTCGCCGGTGCTGGTCGGTTATTTCCGCGACCTCAACCTGCCGAACCTGACGGTTGTTTCGCCGGACGCCGGTGGCGTGGAGCGCGCGCGCTTTTTCGCGCAGAAGCTTGGCGTGCCGCTTGCCATCGTCGATAAGCGCCGCACCGACATCAACGTCACGGAAGTCATGAACGTCATCGGCGACGTGCGCGGCCGTACCTGCATCATCCTCGACGATATCGTCGATACGGCAGGAACGCTGACGAAGACTGTCGATGCGCTGTTCAACAATGGTGCCGAAGAGGTGTATGCCTGTGCCTCGCATGCCGTGCTCTCCGGTCCGGCGGCGGAGCGGCTGGCCGCAAGCAGGCTCAAGGAACTCGTGGTCACCAACACCATTCCACTTCGTGTGGATGCGGTGGCCATCGGCAAAGTCAAGGTGCTGTCGGTCGCCGGCCTGCTGGGCCGCGCGATTGAGAGCATCCACATGGAGACGAGCGTCAGTTCGCTCTTCTCCTAAACGAACCACTTACCGCGGCACGTGCCGCAAAGGGAGCGCCGGTATACGGCGTGCCCGAAAGGAAAGCACATGGCAATTCCAGAAGCAGTCGCAGGAACCCTTCGTACCGGCAAGTTCAACAAGAATCACGCCCGCCGCGTCCGCGTCGCCGGCCTCATCCCGGCAGTCGTGTACGGTGCCGGCCAGGAGTCGATGGCGATTACGCTCGACCCGAAGGCAATCCTCAAGATTCTGCATTCCGACTCCGGCCACAACACCATCTTCGACCTCAACATCGCAGAAGCGCCCGCAAGCAAGGCCATGATCGTGGACTGGCAGTATGAGCCCATTAAGGGTCACCTGCTGCACATCGACCTGAAGCGCATCGCGATGGATAAGGCCATGCGCGTGTCCGTGCCGGTGTTCCTGACGGGCGTTCCGGTCGGCGTCAAGATTGGTGGCGGCGTTCTGGACCAGGTGCTGCGCGAAGTGCAGATCGAGTGCCTGCCCGGCGACATTCCGACCTCGCTCGATGTCGACGTGACGAATCTGGACATGAACCAGGCGATTCACATCGCGGACCTGCCGCACTCCGGTTCCATCAAGTTCTTGGGTGACGCGACCGAAACCGTGGCTCACGTCACCGTCATCAAGGAAGATGTTGCCGTGGACGCTGCAGCTCCTGGAACCCCTGAGCCTGAAGTGACCAAGGGTAAGGGTAAGGAAGCCGCGGCGCCGGCAGCCGCTGCCGCAAAGCCCGCCGCAAAGAAGTAAGGATGTAGCCCTTGGCTCTCAGCCGTTAGCTCTTTGCAAGAAGGTCTTGCGAGGGCTAACAGCGAGGGGCTAACAGCTGGTACGGAGCATGCACGTGAAGTTGATCGTCGGTCTTGGCAATCCTGGTCCGGAGTACACCTTCACCCCGCACAACGCCGGTTTTCTGGCCATCGACCGTCTCGCGGAACGTAGCGGGGCGGTACTGGCAAACCGGCGTGGCAAGGCACTTACCGGCAAGGCAATCATTGCAGGCGAAGAGTGCCTGCTGGCCAAGCCGGAAACGTTTATGAACCTGAGCGGGCATGCCATTGCCGCACTGGCTCAGGAGTTGCAACTCACTCCGGCGCACGAGGTTCTCGTGCTCTACGACGAGTTGGCTTTTTCGCTCGGCCGCGTCAAGCTGAGCGCGAACGGCAGCAGCAACGGGCACAACGGGGTCAAGTCGATCACCGGTGTGCTCGGTACGCAGGATTGGATCCGCATCCGGATCGGCGTGGGCAAAGGTGCCGCGCCGGATGGCCGCGAAATCCGTGCAGGTGGTTCCGACTACCTGCTGCAACCGCTGCGCAAGGCCGACCTTGCGCTGTTGGATGAAGCTCTCGACCGCGCCGCGCAGGCGGTCGAAACCATCGTGGCGCAGGGCATCGGCCCGGCCATGAATCTGTTTAACCGCCGCGATGAGGCGTAACTCGACATAGCTCGTGCAGTAGTCGATACGTCGCGGTGCCTAACTTCCATACCTTCCTTTGCGAAGGTGCGGGGCTCACATCCCCGCAGAAAGAAGAACCCTGAATGACCCGTACCTACGAAGTCATGTTCATCGTCCGCCCGGACATTGAAGAAGCCGATCTCGAAAAGTTGATCGAAGGTTTCTCCGCCGTCATTACCACTGGCAATGGCGAAGTGAACCAGATTGAAAAGCTTGGCCGCCGCCGCCTCGCGTACACCGTCCGCAAGTTTCAGGATGGCCAGTACGTTCTGCTGCACATCGCCGCGGACGGCCCGCTCGTCGCCGAACTCGAGCGTCGCCTTCGCGTGACCGAGCAGGTAATAAAGTTCATCACCGTTCGCACGGATGAAGAAAACAAGCGCCTGGCCAAGGTGAAGGCAAAGCGCGACACCAAGGTGAAGACCAGCACGCAGCACCAGTCCGCGCCGCAGGCACCTGTGCAGACCCAGGCCGACGCGCCGCTGCCCGCACCGGTTGCCGACTTCATCAAGGCCGACCAGCCCGGCACCACCGAGACCCCCGTTGCACCCAGCCTGGATGCACCGGCAGTTGCCGAGCCCGTCAGCGCATAACTTCGGCCCTACTTTCGGCCGCTGTATGACGAAACAAACCGCGAGGCTTCACTCCCGCATCGTTCATGGGGTCCACCGCGACCCCGGAGTGTCAAGCCCGCCGAACCGGGAGCCCGAGCACCGCTCGCGCTCTGAAAGGATGAAGCCATCATGGCTGACGAAACGACCAGCAGCACCCCGTCCACACCGGCACCCGCACCCGCGCAGGGCGGCGGTGGCGGCGGCTACCAGGGCAACAACTCCGGCGCACCGCGTCCTCCCCGTCCCGCGGGTGGTGGCGGTCGCAAGTTCTTCCGCCGCAAGAAGGTCTGCAAGTTCTGTGTGGAAAAGATCGACGCCATCAGCTATCGCGACGTGCGCTTGCTCCAAGGCTTCGTCGCCGAGCGCGGCAAGATCACGCCGCGCCGCCTGACCGGTGTGTGCACTACGCACCAGCGTCAGCTCTCGCAGGCCATCAAGCAGTCGCGCAACATCGCTCTGCTGCCCTTCGCCGCCAAGTTCTAAGCCAACCCGGGCGGCCACAGGCCCCCATGCACGACGGGTGTTCCCGAACGCCCGTCACCAGGGAGATCACCATGGAAGTCATCCTGAAAGAAGACGTCGACAGCCTCGGTCACCGCGGCGACGTCGTGAAGGTAGCCAACGGCTACGGACGCAATTACCTGCTGCCCCAGCGGCTCGCCATCGAGGCGACCGTCTCCAACAAGGCAGTGATCGTGCAGATGAAGGACTCGGCCGTCCGCAAGGCCGCCAAGGACAAGGCCACCGCACTGGAGCAGGCGGAGAAGCTCAACGCCGTCGAGATGACCTTCGAGCGGAAAGTCGGCGCCAATGACGTACTGTTCGGCTCCGTCACCACGCAGGACATCGCGACGGAGTTCGAGAAGCAGGGCTTCGACGTGGACCGTCGCAAGATCCAGCTTGCCGAGCCGCTCAAGCAGCTCGGCGAGTTCCACGTGCCGGTCAAGCTGTTCCGCGAAGTGTCGGCGCACGTCAAGGTCACCGTCAAGAGCGACGACCCTAACTACGTCCCCGGCCAGAACAAGACCGTTGCGGAAGAGCCGGAAGAGTACATCGAGCGCTACGGCGTGGAAGAACTCGGCCGCGACTAACTCAGTCGTAGCAAGACCAAGGGGCGTGCCGCACATGGCACGTCCTTTGTCCGTTCTACGAGCGATGCAGCGCACGGTACACTCAACCGATGCTGCTTCCACCACGCCGCAAAGTGCGCCGAGGCCCCGTTCCGGTACACCCGTTTGACGCGGCGCACGGTACCGACACGGGTGCGCTGATTCCGGGTGAGGACCTGCAAACCGGGCACCGTCATGACCGCTACATCACCGCATACCACGGCACCGCACCCTCTCTGTTCCAGAAAGTGATGGCGCACTGGCAGCGGGTCGCGCTGCATCCGCTGGAGCAAACGGCGTTTGTCGATATCGGTGCGGGCAAAGGCAGGGCGATGCTGCTGGCGTCGCACATGCCGTTTCGCCGCATCGTCGGGGTAGAGCTGCACCCGATGCTTGCTGCGAACATGCGAGAAAATGTAGACCTCTGGCAGCTGACACACACTACTGTTCCCATGCGCGTGGAGGAGGCGGATGCCATGACTCTGCGCATGCCGACCGGTCCATGCTGCCTGTTCCTGTTCAATCCATTTGACCTGGTGCTGATGGACCGGTTCCTCGACCGGTTGACGCGTCAGTTCGCCGGGCGTGAAGAGCAACTCGACCTGGTGTATGTCAACGATGAGCAGAAGGCAGTGATCGCGCAGGAGCACCCAACCTACAAACTATTGTGGCAGGGCCGCGTTTTTCTGTCGCATGTGGATCGTGACGCGGATAAGGCCACGATTCGTCACTGTGCCGATGGCCTCTATGTCACCAGCGGCTACGAGGATTGCAGTATCTATCGACTAAGTGCGCCGGTTTCGGCAATAGTCAGGGCGAAAAAATAGCCCTCCGCGAACGGAGGGCTTCTCCCAGGGGTTTGTGGCTAAAGAAAAGATAACCCCTGGCTTCAGGTCTTGAATGACACTGTTCGGGGACGACTAACCGAACCGTGCCAGAGTAGGAATACTACGCGCGTAGCCGGTCAATCCCACGATCGCGGAATGGATCAATCACGATCTTGGTGACGCCGTCCTTCTTGTCGCGCCAAGTCTTGTACATTTGCGGGACATCTTCGATACCGATGCGGTGCGAAATCATAAAGCTCGGATCGATCTTGCCGTCTTCAATGCTTTTGAGTAATGGCTGCAGATACTTGTGCATGTTGGTCTGGCCCATTTTCATGGTGAGGCCCTTGCCGAAGGCTGCACCGAAGTTGAGCTTGTCGATGTCGCCGCCATAGACGCCGGGGATGGACAACGTGCCACCCTTGCGTACGGCCTGAATGGCTTGGCGCAGCACCGTCGGCCGGTCTGTTTCTAGCATCAACGCCTGATCCACCCTGTCGTACAACGCCGCGGCATCCGTGCCATGTGCTTCCATGCCCACAGCGTCGATGATGGAGTCAGGACCGATACCGTCGCTCAGATCGCGCAACGCTTCCACAATGGACGGGTTGCCGGCAGTGTAGTCGATGGTGGTCGCACCGCAATACTCACGAGCGAGTGCGAGTCGCTCGGGAAAGCGGTCAATCGCAATCACTTTTTCCGCACCGAACATGTAGGCGCTGGCAATGGCAAACAAGCCAACCGGGCCACATCCGAAGACCGCCACGGTGTCACCCGGTCTGATTTGCGCATTTTCTGCAGCCTGGTAGCCGGTAGGGTAAATGTCCGACAGGAAGAGTACTTTCTCATCCGGAATATCGGACTCGATTTTGATTGGGCCGACGTCGGCAAACGGTACACGCACATACTGCGCCTGCCCGCCGGCGAATCCCCCATAGATATGCGAGAAGCCGAACAATGCCGATCCGGAATAGCCGTACATCGTCTCGCAGATACGCGCGTTCGGATTACTGTTGTCGCACAGAGACCACAGGTCGGTGTTGCAGAAAAAGCAGTTACCGCACGCGATGGTGAACGGAATAACCACGCGGTCGCCGCGCTTCAGCTTTTTGACCTCGGTGCCGACCTCTTCCACGATGCCCATGAACTCATGGCCCAGGATGTCGCCGGATTCCATTGTCGGAATGTAGCCATTGAACAGGTGCAGATCGCTGCCACAGATGGCTGTGCGCGTTACGCGGATAATGGCGTCGCTTGGATTGAGAATCTTCGGATCCTCTACGGTTTGCACTTCAACTTTGCCACTACCCATCCAGCAAACGGCTTTCATGTCTTACTCCGGCGCGGTGTGCGCGCCCATACTCGGGTCAAAGGATTCGAACGGAAATGCAGCGGGGACAGCACCTAGTCTTCGCGCGTCTCAATGTAAAAGAGGAAGCCAAGTACAGCGACCGCAGCCGTGGTGCCCAGGATAACGGCCCAGCGTGGTGGGTTGGGAGAGGCCGTTGCCGGCAGGTCTTCGGGACGTGCATCGGTGCGGGTTCCGGGGGGTGTGGGCATGTTTTCTCCATACAGATAACGCTTGAATTTGCCACTTAAACCGCGCTTGCCCGCCGTTTGACCTTCCACGGTCGGAATCTCCCCTGCCTCTAGAAGCGCTTTGAGGTGGCGCAAATCTTCGATCAGGACCTGCGTCGGGCTGCGGGAGATGACGGAGCTTACGATCCTGGTCGCCAGGCCCCCGGGCACTGTGTACTCTTCGGTGAGCGTCGCGATGGTTCCACGACCGGCAGGGTGCGGCTCAAGCTGAAGCGTCTCCGTGGTCCCCGCCGTCGGGCCGGTCAGGACGCGTGATACGTGGCGCTTGCCCTGCACCGCTTCCAGCTCTTCGGAATCGAATTCGAACGGCGTGCCTGTGCCGGGGTCCTGCATTTTCCAGTGCAGGCGCTTCGGTCCGATGCGCTCAACCGAGACTACGCCTTCCTGCCAGATGGGCAGCGACTCAACACGCGTATACAGGTTGTATACCTGATCCGGTGTGGCGTTAATGGTTTGGACGGTGTGTGCGGCTACCTGCTTGCCGTGCTTCCCCTTGGGCAGAGGCTGCCAGATGCTTCCTACTTTTGGGAAGGTCGGTGCGTCGAACGATTCTGCCGGCTGTGCCATGCTCATCTCCTGCGTGCGAGGTGGCCGGTGGGTACCTAGCAGCACTCGAGCGCTAAATCTGTGATGGCAGGCACGGCGCCTCGGGCTGTCTGGCGCGCGTGCCATCTGCGGCCATTCAGCTAAGTCGGGAGCAAGGTGGTGACTGGTACAAAGTGCAAGTCGCGCCGCTGAAGTAAAGTATCGACCACGGCAACGGTGTCCGCCCGGCTGTGTGGTTGCTCGCCGTCCAGGTGCGATGCGTCATGCAGCAGAATGTTACTCGTGCGCCCGCGCCGCCGATTCCGCGCCATGCCTTTTTCGATGCGCGCAAGCAGGTGTTCGGGGCTCGGCGAGGCCCAATCGCCGGCAGTGATGTTCCACATCACCGGAATCATGCCAAGCTGGCGCGCCGTGCGCAACACGATCGGCCGGCGCGCGCCATAGGGCGGCCGGAAGAACGTTGGCAGGGTGCCGGTGGTGTCCGCGATGATGTGTTGACAGTCCCGCAGCTCTGCTAGGATGCGCTCCGCGGACTTGCGCGACAGGTTGGGGTGCATGTTGGTGTGATTGCCGACCGCGTGCCCTGCCGCAACGACGCGTCGGGCGAGCTCCGGATGCCGTCGCACATGATTGCCGATCAGGAAGAAGGTGGCGTGTACGCCGGCGGCGGCAAGTGCATCCAGCAGCGCCGGCGTGTTGCGCGGACTTGGACCATCGTCGAAGGTCAGGGCAATGGTGTGATGCGCGGCGTCCGGGTCCGGCGCGTCGACCAGCGTTGCGCCGAAGATTTGCGACGTCGGCCAGTTCGCCGCATAGGCGAGCCCCGCCACGGTAAACGAAGCCGCCGCAACACCGCTTGCAGCAACGATTCCCGCGAGGTGCATGTCTGCCATCGCGTTAGTGTACCCCCGCGGCCTTTGCCGTCCGCTGCCGCACGGCATAGGCCACCAAGCCGGTGACCAGAACGAAAGCGGCCAGCCGCAGCTCACGGAAGATCTGCGGACGCGACAGCAGGATGAAGACAAATCCTGCCAGCGCCACCAGCGTCGGCAGCGGGTACAGCGGCATGCGGAATCGCCCCGCCAACCGCCGCGCCGCACGATGCCGCGGCAGCATGACGGCGACGCCCTGCAGCAGAAACTGGAACAGAATCCGCAATACGACTAACGACGCAATGACCTCCTGCAGCCGAAAGACGCAGCACAGTGCCGTGGCGGCAGCGAGTGTCAGCAGCGACACGACCGGCACACGCAGCCGCGGATGCAGCCGGCCGAAGACGGCGGGGAAGTTGCCGTCCCGCGCCGCCGCAAATGGGATGCGCGAGTACCCCAGCAGCAGCGCGTACACGCTGGCAAGCGCCGCAACTGCCACCAGCACCACCGTCACCGTCGCCGCGCCGTGCGCCCAGGCGTGTGCCGCAAAGGCACGTTCGGTGAGTGTCGCCATGGTGTAGCGGCGCGCTCCCGTGTCTGCACGCGTCAGCTCCTGCCACGGCAACACGCCCAGCGTCGCCACGTTCATCAGCAGGTACAGCGTGCCCACAATCACAATGGATCCAAGCACCGCCCGCGGAATCGTGCGCTGCGGATCGCGCACCTCCGCGCCCAGGAAGCAGACGTTGTAGTAGCCCCAGTAGTCATATGCACTCACCAGCAGGCCCGCGCCCAGGCCGGCAAAGAAGGCACCATCCAGGTGGAATGCTGCCGGTGGAAATGAGAATGCCCGCGCCGCGGAAAAATGCGTGAAGCCAATCGCAATCACACCGCACAGCGTCAACAGCACGACCAGGCCAAGCGTGCGCGTCACCTGGCCGATGCGCTGAATCGGCTGCAACAGCAGCGCCGTCGCCACGCCGCATGCCGCGATTGCAAGCAGCGACAGGTGCACCCGCGACGCACCCGGCCAGAACCACGCGGCGTATTGCGCAAAACCGATGCACCCGGACGCAATGGAGAGCGGCGCGGAAAACAGCAGCTGCCACGCATACAGAAAGCTGAACAGCCGACCGGCGCGCGGCGGAAACGCTGTCTGCAGATAGGCGTAGCTGCCACCGGCCTCGGGGTAGGCCGTGCCCAGCTCGCTCCAGGTGCAGCCGTCGCACAGCGAAAGCAGCGCGCCCAGCACCCAGCCCAGCATTGCCTGCGGGCCGCCCATCGCGCTCAAGATCAGCGGCAGTGTGATGAATGGCCCAACGCCCACCATGTCGATGATGTTGGCGCCAAGCGCGCCAACCGTACTCAGACCACGCGGCAGGCCTTCCGCTGTCGGCACTGCGTCTGCGTGTCCGCTCGTGTTGGCTTCAAGATTCACTCTCGCCGTTGTAGCACGCCGGCAGGGCTGGTTTGCGGAGACTGCCGCGGCCTCGGCCGTGCGGAAGGTTGAGAAAGTGGTGGAAACTCTTTATCCTGCGATCACCGTGCTTCAGCGTGCCGCTCCTTCTCTCGTCTCAAGAGAAGCGTCGAACCTCCATCCTCTGCATGTGTCGTGTGCGCATACGTCTTGTCGAAGAACAAGATAAGAGTTGTCCTGAGCACGTTGAGATCAAGGAGTGTAGTGATGGCGCAACGGATCGAAAGCACCCTGCGTTTTGCAATGCGACTTGCCGCCTGCTGCGTGTTTGCGACCATGATGCAGGCGCAGTCCACGGCAACCGTACCGGTGCAGCAGAATGCGTTTGCCTACCCGCTTGCGATCGATCGTGGAGCCCCCGGCCTGGCGCAGACCCTGCGGCAACTGCGCACGCGCGCCAGCCTCATCCAGATCAACGCCCATCCCGATGATGAGGATGGCGGCCTACTCACCTACATGAGCCGTGCGAAGGGCGCGGATGTCTCGCTGCTGTCGCTCAACCGCGGCGAAGGCGGACAGAACGTGATGACCGGCGACTTCTGGGACGCGCTCGGCATTCTGCGTACGCAGGAACACCTGGCGGCGAATCGCTATTATGGCGATCACCTGTACTACACGCGTGTCGCGGACTTTGGCTTTTCTAAAACCATGGAAGAAACCCTGACGCAATGGACCCACGAACGCGTGCTTGCGGATGCGGTGCGCGTGGTCCGCATGACCCGTCCCATGGTGGTGACCAGCGTCTTTGCTGGCTATGTGTCCGACGGCCACGGTCATCACCAGACCTCTGGGCTCACGGCGCAGGAGGTGTATACGGCGGCCGCGGACCCAACGCGCTTTCCGGAGCAGATGCGCGAAGGTCTCAGGCCTTGGGCGCCGCTCAAAATGTATGCCCGCGTTCCGTTTGCCCGCGTCACCAACCGCGGCATTTTCGATTACGCCACCGGCAAATGGGCACCGGTCGCGTTCAAGAATTACATTACGGGCGAGGCAATCGTCGGCGTACCGACCGTCACAGTCACCATTCCCGAAGGCAAGTATGACGCACCCTTTGGCGAGAGCTTTCTCCAGATCGCGCGAGAAGGTCTCAACCAGCAGAAATCACAGAACGGCGGCACGGGCATTCCCGCCGCCGGTCCGTTCGACTCGCCGTACCACCTCTATGCCTCGCGCGTGGCCCGGGGACCACTTTCCGCGCACGAAGACAGCATGTTCGACGGCATCGACATCAGCCTGCCGGGTATCGCTGCTTATCTGCCGTCGCCGCAGCAGGCAGCCGTTCGAGCAAGTCTGCGTTCCATCGCCGCCCAGATCGAAGCCGCGGCCAACCAATACAACGTCAACGACCCAACCACCTGCGCTGGTTCGCTGGCAAAAGGCTTGAGCGAAACACGCGCGCTCATCGCAACGCTCAGTGCCTCGCCTACCGACGATGCGCACTACAACGCTCTTCATGAACTACGAATCAAGGAGACCCAGTTCCAACTCGCGTTAAACCAGGCGCTTGGTATCACGCTGCTCGCCGTCGTCGAGCCGGCTGGCAGTGCGCCGGGGGCAAACGGGCCGATGGGACCAGTCGATGCCGCGAGTGCTGCCGCCTACAGCGCGAATGCATCGACGACCGTCATTGCAGGGCAAACCTTTGGTATTTCCGTCCACGTTGCGGACCAGGGTGCCCAATCCGTTCACGTGGAGGGACTGCGCCTGGTGCCAAGTCCGGCGGCAGACTGGAAGACTTCTGCCGTTTCCACGCTGCCTGCATCGCTTGCCGCGGGCGAAGGCAGAGACGTTCTGTTGACGGCAACCGTGCCACAGGACGCGCTACTGACCGGTCCCTACTTCTCGCGGCCCACGCTTGAGCAGGCCTATTATGACCTGCAGAATCCGGCCTATCTCACCTTGCCCACCATGCCGTATCCGCTCTCCGCAACCCTGGAGTACACCTTTCAAGGCACGCGCGTGTCGCTCAGTGGGGTGGTGCAGACGGCGCGTCGTGAGAACGGGCAGGGCATCGTCGTCAACCCACTGCTGGTCGCGCCCGCAATCTCGGTGCGCGTGTCGCCACGGGCGGGCATCGTTCCTCTGCAGGCCGCAACCTTGCCGCTGGATGTCACGGTGCACAGCAGCGTCAAGGGGCCCGCGGCAGGTTCGCTTGCGTTGACCCTGCCGGACGGATGGACAGCGTCTCCGGCGAACGCAAGCTTCGCCATTGCGCGAGATAACGAGGAGAGCACGCTGCATTTTGACGTGACGCCGCACGCCCTGCAGCCGCAGACTTACACCATTTCGGCAACCGCCACCTACGCCGGCAAAGCCTACACGCAAGGGTTTACCACAATTGGCTACCCGGGCATTCGACCGTACCCGCAGTATGCGCCGGCGAGTTACAAAACTACGGGCGTGGACGTTCGGATCGCCCCTGATCTGCGTGTTGCCTACATCATGGGAACCGGGGATGATGTGCCGCAGGCACTGGAACACCTGGGCGTCCACGTGACCGAGCTTTCTGCCGCGAACATCGCTTCCGCTGACCTGAGTGTCTATGACGCCATCGTCCTTGGCATCCGAACCTATGCTGCCAGGCCGGAGTTACGCACCTTTAACAACCGCTTACTTAGTTATGTGAAGAATGGTGGTGTCGTAATTACGGAGTACCAGACGGCGGAGTATGACCGCAACTATGGGCCGTATCCGCTGTCGGTGCCTGGGGATGCGGAAAAGGTTGTGGAAGAGACGGCGCCTGTCTCGATCCGAAAGCCGAATGATCCGGTATTCGCTTATCCAAACCAGATTGGTCCGAAGGATTTTGATGGCTGGGTCGAAGAGCGAGGCCATGGCTTCCTGCGCAGCTATGACGCTCACTACACGGCATTGACCGAGACGCACGACGCGGGACAGGACCCGCAAACCGGCGGTCTAGTCTACGCGCCCTATGGCAAAGGCTATTACGTTTACCTGGCGTATGCGTTCTTTCGCGAAATGCCGGAAGGCGTTCCTGGAAGTTACCGGATTTTTGCCAATCTGTTGAGTCTCAGCAAAAATCCGGGTCTGAAGCACTAACTCTTTTCCAGCGTGGTGTCACCGCCTAGTTCGTGCAGGAAGAAGGCAAAAGTATCGGCGGCGACGTCGAGCCGCTTGGAAAGCGGCATGCCGCCTCCATGACCCGCACGTGTTTCAACGCGGATCAGTATCGGCGCTGAAGCTGTCTGATCGCGTTGCATTTCCGCGGTGAACTTAAAGCTGTGCGCGGGGAAGACGCGGTCGTCGTGATCGCCGGTGGTGATGAGCGTGGCGGGATAGCTTGTGCCCTCCTGGACATTGTGCAGCGGCGAGTATGCGAGGAGCGCATGGAACTCTTCCTCGACTTCGCTGGGTGCTCCGTAATCCTGCTTCCATCCCCAGCCGACGGTGAACTGGTCGAAGCGCAGCATATCCATAACGCCGACTGCTGCATTGGCCGTGGCGAACAGGTGAGGCACCTGCGTGAGCATGGCACCGACGAGTAGACCACCATTGGAGCCACCTTGAATCGCCAGCTTACTGGCAGCGGTGTAATGCTTGGCCACAAGGAATTGGGCGCATGCCGCGAAGTCATCGAAAACATTCTGCTTCTGTAGCTTCGTTCCGGCAGCGTGCCAGGTCTCGCCGTACTCGCCACCGCCGCGCAGGCAGGCCTGGGCGTAGATACCGCCTTGCTCAAGCCATGCAATGTTCGAGGGAGAGAATGCGGGTGTGAGGGAGATGCCGAAGCCGCCGTAAGCATAGAGCAGCGTGGGGTTGTCGCCGTTGCGCTGCAGGCCTTTGCGGTAGGTGAGGAAGATGGGGATGCTTGTGCCATCTTTTGAGGTGGCGAAGACCTGCTCTGTGAGGTAGGCCGTGCGGTCGAAGGTGACTTTCGGCTCGCGGTAGACCGTGGAGGCGAAGGTCTGCAGGTCTAAGCGGTAGATAACGCCGGGAGCGGTGAAGTCGGTGTAGGAGTAGAAGGTTTCGGTGTCGTCGCGACGGCCGGAGAAGCCGCCAGCGGAGCCGATGCCGGGAAGGTCGAGTGTGCGCAGCGGCCTGCCGTCTTCGGTGAAGAGCTCGATGGTGGTGTGTGCGTCGGTGAGGTAGTCGGCGATGAGGGTGCGATGCACAAGTGAGACGCTTTCGAGCTTGGACTCGCGCTGAGGAAGGATGCTTTGCCATTGGTCGCGCGCGGCGCTGTCTAAGTCAAGGGCAATGACTCGGCCGTTTGGTGCTTCGAGGGTTGTCTGGAGTAGGACGCGTTTGCCGATGTTACTGATCGGGGAGTAACTTGCGTCTGCTTTTCCGATGAGGGTTTGTACGGGCGCGGTAACATCGGCGAGAGTTTCGCCTAAGTCGAGGTAAGCCAGCTCGTTGTTGGGGCTGGTGCCGCGGCTTTGGTGAATCCAGAGATAGCGGCCGTCGTCGGAGATGCCGGCGTGGAGGAAGATTTCCGGGTCATCGGGGCGATCGAAGATGAGGGTGTCTTCGGATTGGGGAGTGCCGAGGCGGTGGAAATAGAGCTTGGCGAAGAGGTTGACGGCCTTGAGCGGATCGCCATCCGGTGGGGCGTCGTAGCCGCTGTAGAAGAAGCCGGTGCCGTCGTGGAGCCAGGTGGGCGTGCTGAATTTGGTCCACTCGATGCGGTCTGCGAGATCCTCGCCGGTGGAAACATTGCGGATGCGAATAGTCTTCCAGTCGCTGCCGGCTTCCGCGAGGGCGAGGGCGGCGAGGGTGCCGTCTTCAGAGAGGCTGAGGCCGGCGAGGGCGACGGTGCCGTCAGTCGAAGCGGTGTTGGGGTCGAAAAGGATTTGGGGTTTGCCTTCTAAGCCTTCGGTCCAGTAGAGGACTGCCTGGTTCTGCAGGCCGCTGTTGTGGGTGTAGAAGAAGCGGGTGCCGAAGCGCTGCGGGAGGGAAAAGCGCTCGTAGTTGCTGAGCTCTTCCATGCGGGCGCGGAGGAGGTTGCGGGTCGGGAGCTGGTCGAGGTAGGTGCGGGTGAGGGTGTTTTCGGCGTCAATCCAGATGCGAAGTTCGGGGGATTCGAGGTCTTCCATCCAGCGATAGGGGTCGGGGACGGCGGTGTTGAAGTAGTGGTCGACGTGGTCGGAGCGGCGCGCTGGTGGATAGATCATGGGTCGGTTTCAAAGCCTCGTGGGGTTGGATGCGGGTGGGACCCCCTCCCCCTCCATTTGTCGTAAGTTCCTCATTTTAAGGGTTCTGATTTGTAAACTACTCATTTGATGAGAGTTATAGTCAAGTTCCTCCTGTGGCTGGAGTTAGGATGTGTTGCACAAGTTTTGGTGCTGCCACTTTCTGTTGGAGCAGAATGGATCTATGAGTGATCGCTTGGGTTGGGTGCTGGCGTTGGGGCTTGGGCTGGGATGCGGTGCGGGCGTGGTGCTGGGGCAGGCGGGTGTGCCGCCGCAGGCGTCGGCGCCAAGTGCGCCAGCCAGCGGGGTGCCGGACGCGCAGCAGCCGCAGGGCGGGGCGGAGGGGCAGCCCTACCAGTTGCAGACGGGGACGACGCTGATCCTGGTGCCGGCGACGGTGGATATCAAGGGCAAGATTCTGTATGACCTGAAGGCGGAGCAGTTCAGCCTGACGGATGACGGCGCGCCGCGGCGTTTTCGGCTGGAGCAGGAGGCGGATGCGCTGGGATTGAGCCTGGTGGTGGTGGTGCAGTGCTCGCGCAGCGCGATGACGGAGTACGGCAAGATTGAGCAGTTGCCGACGATGATCGACGCGGTGACGGGCGAGGCGCCGCACGAGGTGGCGCTGGTGCGCTATGGCAGCCATCCGCAGCTGGTACAGCCGTTTACAAAGAAGAGTGAAAAGATTGGCGCGGCGATGCAGGGCATGGGGCCGTGCGAAGACGGCAATGCGGCGACGATGGATGCGCTGAGTTATGCGGCGTCGATTTTGGAGAACCGGGAGCCGCGGAACCGGCGGGCGATCCTGCTGATCTCGGAGACGCGGGACCATGGGTCTTCGGTGAAAGAGGCGGATTTGATTGCGCAGCTTGGCCGGAACAACATCGTGGTGGACAGCTTTGCGTTCAGCCCGTATCGCGACAGCCTGAAGGACGACATGAAGCCGGGGCGGGGGAGCGGCCTGCTGGGCACGGCGGTGAACCTGCTGGTGGCGGCGGTGAACGCGCTGAAAGAGAATGTGCCGAAGACGGTGGCACGGTTGAGTGGCGGGGACTATGACAACTTCGGGACGAAGAAGGGATTTGAGGATGGGGCGAACCGGCTGAGTAACCGGATTCATAACTACTACCTGCTGAGCTTTACGGTGCCGGGGAATGCGACGGAGGGATTGCATGAGTTGCGGGTGACGGTGCCGGAGTATCCGGAGGCGACGGTGCGGGCGCGGCGGACATACTGGGTGGGGCCGGTGCCGGTGAAGTAGCGGCATCGGCGGCTGCCCGCTATTCCACGATGCCGACGGTGCCGCCGATGGGATGAAGGGGGTTGCCACTCGCGAGGGTCGAGAAATTGGCCGCGGGTTCGAAGTCGGTGTTGTTCATCTGGGCGTAGTCCGCGACGACGGCGAGGTAGTTGACGGGTTTAAGCGTGATATTGGAGACGATCAAGCCCTGGTTGGGCAGATAGAAGATCCCGTCGATGGTTGTGCCACTGCGATTCCAGTTCCGCAGGTTAAGGTTCGCCTGACCGGCGGGGATGGAGCGGTCGGAATAGAAGAGGATGCCCTGCCAGGTGCCGCTGGTCGGTGCGGTAAGTACGCCATTGCCACCGTTGTTTAAGATGCTGCTGGGACCGACGTTGCTGTTTGCGATGTAGAACGTCACGCCACCGTTACTCTTCATCGTGCCCGACTTTTCGTTTAGCGGACCGGTCAAAACGTACATACCCGCATTGAACGTTACCGTCGGGGAATTGCTGGCACCATCGCCGATGGTCAGACCGCCGCAGTACAGACCCGGGCTCAAAGTGGTGATGGTAAGGACGGCACCGGCGCTACTGGAGCGGGTACAAGTCGTGCCGACCGCGGGAGCCGGCACGTAGCTGAGCGGGTCGGCAATGGTGGGCGCGCCGAAGTTGGCCGTGGTGCCGGGCGAGCCAGAACTGTTCGCGGAACTGGCGGCGACAAAAAACGTGCCATTGCCTGACATCGTCGTGCCGCTGATGTTGTAGGACGACCCGGCATAGGTCGGACAACTGGCTGCGGTGCTTCCGTTGAGGTACGAAAGTGACGGGGAAGACGTGTTGAATTTGCCAAGGATGGCGACGCACGGTGTGGGCACAAGCATGGCGGTCGCGGCTGCGGTCAGGGTGGTGACGGCTTTTGGCAAAAATGTGGCCTTGGGTGTAGCGGTGACGGTGACACGAAGTGCGTTGCTATTGCCGTTGTAGGCGCCAGCTGTCGGTGTGCCATAGCTGCCGGACAGCGTGCCCCCCATGTCGAAGCCGTTGAGAATGCCATCGTTGTAGGCGCCGCGAAGAATGCTGCCACCATCTACGGAGTCGTAGAGCCCACCGACGGCTGCAGCGTCAGCAATGGTTTGCATGCGCACTTTGAGCTGTTCAAACCGGCCGAGATCCAGAAGGAGGGCGCAAAAGAGGAGAAGCGTGGAAAGCGCACCGACCCCGTAGATCAACATGAGACGGACTCCTTCCGTGCACCGGAGTGCGGCAGATTCAAGCAGCCGTCGCCAGCTACACGGGTTATCGGCTTGCGGCGGCGGATGCTTTATCCCCTTCCGTACGACATTGCGTGAAGCTCTTTGATCGGGTGCCGATAAAGCTGTCGTGCAGCGGGGAGTCGCCGGCAGGAAGGCGCGTCTCAGGCTGAGAGAGGTGCGACGTGCGTTTGTTCAAGGAGGAGGGTGGCGCGGCGCTCGTGGAAGTGGCACTGATTCTGCCGCTGTTTGTGGTGGTGCTGCTGTCGGCGATGCAGGGAGCGCTGATTGTGCAACGGTTAATCCGCGTGACCGATGCGGCGACGGTAGGTGCGCGTTATGGCACGATTGCAGGAAACGGCTCGAACCTTGCCGGGATGCAAAACGCCGCGACGTCCGCCGCAGACGGCCTGCCAGGCTTTAACGTCACCGCGACCGCATACTGTAGCTGCAGCCCGAACGGTTCCACGACGAGTTGCACATCGAGTTGTAGCGGGCAGTCGACGCCTGTGCAGTACGTGAAGGTGGCCACGTCTTCCACGACGACCCTGTTGTTCAAGGTGTATGGGACCTCGGGCACGTTTCCCATGTCCAGCGTCGCCACCATGCGCGTCGCGTGGGGGCAGTAGATGACCCGTCCCATGGGTTGGGGGGCGACGCGGCGTGGCGGCTGGAAACGGCTATGGCGCGAGGAAGACGGCAATGAACTGCTGGAAGTCGCCCTTGTCCTGCCCGTGTTTCTCATGTTCACGTTTGGGCTGTTGCAGATGATGCTGTTTTTGTACTGCTACGTTGCGGCCACATACGGCAGCCGTGCGGCGTTGCGGTATGCGACCCAGCATGGCGCGGCGAGCATTACCCCGTGTGCCGCGGCGGACCTGCAGGCCATCGTGCGGTCGTATGCGGCGGTGCTCCCTGCGGGCAGCGTGGTGGTGACGCCGACCTGGACGTCCTCGACGCATGCCGTCGGCACCGCGGTTACGGTCAAGGTAAGTCTGTCGTATGCGACGGCGTTTGCGGTAAGCGGTTTCAGCAGCCTTGCCGTCACAACGACGGCTTCGGGTTACATTCTGCAGTAAATCAGCGCGGACCGGAGGATGTTCGGCCCGCGCCGGCTGGATGCGTCTTACCGGGTGGACGTGTCGCCTTCTGATGGGAGGGCATGTGCCATCGCGGGTTCTTTTTCCTCTGGAACATTGGCGCTTGCCTGGGATAGGTGGGTTAGCTGGTCGGGGGTTAGTTGGAGGTCGGGGGCGGCGAACAGGTCTTCGAGCTGGTCGAGTTTGGTGGCGCTGGCGATGGGGGCGAGGATGTTTGGGCGGGAGAGGAGCCAGGCGAGGGCGATGGTGGCTTCTTTGGCGTTGGTTTGGTTTGCTACGTCGGCAAGAGCTTTTAGGACGGCTTCGCCTTTTTCGTTGAGGTATTTACTGACCTGGTTGCCGCGTTGTTTGCCCTTGGCGTCCTCGGTGGATTTGTATTTGCCGGTGAGAAAGCCGGAGGCAAGGGAGAAGTAGGGGACGACGCCGAGGTTGTATTCCGCGGCGACGGGTGCGAGATCGTGCTCGTAGTCTGCGCGCTCGACGAGATTGTAGTGGGGCTGCAGGGTTTCGTAGGCGGCCCAGCCGGCGTTGCGGGCAACTTCGATGGCGGCGCGGAGGCGGCGGCCGGTGAAGTTGCTGGCGCCGAGGACGCGGACCTTGCCTTCGCGGACAAGGGCGTCGAGGGCCTGGGCGGTGGCTTCGAGCGGGGTGTCGGGGTCGTCCTTGTGGGTCTGGTAGAGGTCGATGCGGTCGGTTTGCAGGCGGCGGAGGCTGGCCTCGACGGCTTCGCGGATGTAGGCGGGGGCGAGGCCCTGCTTGCCGTCGCCCATGTCCATGCCGACCTTGGTGGCGAGGACGACCTGGTCGCGCTTGCCGGATTGCTTGAACCACTTGCCGAGGATGGTCTCGCTCTCGCCGCCGGTGTGGCCGGGAGCCCAGCGGGAGTAGACGTCGGCGGTGTCGATGAAGTTGAAGCCTCAGTCGACAAAGGTGTCGAGGATGCGGAAGGAGGTGGGTTCGTCGGCGGTCCAGCCGAAGACGTTGCCGCCGAGCATGAGGGGGGCGACGGGGATGTTGAAGTTGGAGAAGGTGCGGGTTTGCATATGGGGTCCTCGGGAATATGGATGCGCCTGGACGGAGGAGCGGCTCGCTGCAGGTAGGGGACGCGCGTCAAGATGCGGAGTTGCATCAGAGGGGCATGGGATTTTCTTTCAAGCGCAAGGAACAGGGCGGTGGCGGCGGCGAGGATGGGTCGCAGAAGGACCTGGAGCGTCCGAGCGCAGAGCAGATTTACCGGCAGGTGCTGCACAGCGCGACGGATGAGCTGAAGCGGTCGGCGACGTCGCTGGCGATTTCTGCGTATGCGGGTGGGATTTTTATGGGGCTGAGCGCGATGGGGACGGCGATTGCGCTGGGGCTGCTGGGGGATGGAGTGGTGGCGGCGTTTTGTGCGCGGCTGTTTTATCCGCTGGGGTTCATCGTGGTGATCCTGGGGCGGGCGCAGCTGTTTACGGAGAACACGCTGTATCCCGTGGCTCTGGTGTTGGCGACGAAGAAGAACGTGGGCCGGACGGCGCGGCTGTGGGCGATTGTGCTGCCGATGAATGTGCTGGGGGCGCTGACGTTTGCGGTGCTGGCGACGCAGACGCATGCGCTGCAGCCGAAGGTGCTGGAGGCGCTGGTGGGGCTGGGGATGGAGGCGACGCGGCACCCGGCGGCGACGGTGTTCTGGTCGGGCGTGATGGGTGGGTGGATTATTGCGCTGGTGGCGTGGCTGGTGTCGGCGTCGCACAGCATTACGGGGTCGGTGATGGTGATTTTTATGCTGACGCTGGTGGTGGGGCTGGGCGGGTTTGCGCACTGCATTGCGGCGAGCGGGGAGGTATTTTCCGCGGTGCTGACGGGGCACCTGGGGTGGATGAGCTACCCGCGGTGGTTTGTGCCGGCGGTGTGCGGGAATGTGTGTGGCGGGGTGGGGATGGTGACGCTGCTGGAATATGGGCAGGTGGTGGTGGGCGGGGACCGGGAGACGCGGTAGGCGGTACACTGGGCGCAACCGATTTTTGATGCTGCGAGGAGGGCTCCGCCTTGGCCCGTTTTACCGGTCTGCTCGGCATTGCCGTGCTGCTTTTGGTTGCGTATGCGCTGTCGACGGATCGGCGCGCGATCCGGTGGCGGACGGTGGTGTGGGGGCTGAGCCTGCAGGTGTTTTTTGCGGTGCTGGTGATCCGGTTTCCAGTCGGGCAGCGGGTGCTGAGCGTGGTAAGCGGGTGGATTACGTCACTGCTGGCGCACTCGGTAGATGGATCGGCGTTTGTGTTTGGGCAGATGGGGAACCCGCGGAGCCCGCTGCAGGTGCTGGCGTTTGCGGTGCTGCCGACGATTATTTTTGTGAGCGCGCTGTTTGCGGTGCTGTACCACATCGGGCTGATGCAGCGGGTGATTCGCTGGGTGGCGTGGGTGATGCAGCGGACGATGGGGACGAGCGGCGCGGAGTCGACCAATGTTGCGGCTTCGATCTTTATGGGACAGACCGAGGCGCCGCTGACGATTCGTCCATTTTTGAACGGGGCGACACGGTCGGAGCTGATGACGATCATGACGAGCGGCATGGCGCATGTGTCGGGCGGCATCATGGCGGCGTATATTTCGTTCGGGATTCGGGCGCAGGATCTGCTGAGCGCGGTCATTATGACGGCACCGGGGACGATCCTGATTGCGAAGATGCTGGTGCCGGAGACGGAGCAGCCCGAGACGATGGGCACCGTGCACATGACGATGGAGGAAGAGCACAGCAACGAGAACCTTCTGGGGGCGATTGCGCGCGGGACAATCGACGGCGGGCAGCTGGCGTTTAACGTGGCCATCATGCTGATCAGCTTTCTGGCGCTGGTGGGGCTGCTGAACGGGATCCTGCTGGGCATTCACAACGTGATCGGGGTGCATGCGGTGGGTGGGCATGACCTAGGTTTCCCTTCGTCGCTGAATGCGATCCTTGGGTTCTTTTGTGCGCCGGTGGCGTGGATGATTGGGATTCCGTGGCACGATGCGCCGATCGTGGGGAACCTGATTGGCACGCGCGCGGTGCTGAACGAATTCATTGCGTACACGCAACTGGGGACGCTGGCGAAGGCGGGGGCGATCAGCACGCGGACGCTGGCGATTGCGACGTTTGCGCTGTGCGGGTTTGCGAACCTGGGGTCGGTGGGGATGCAGATTGGCGGGATTGGCGCGCTGATTCCGAACCGGCGGAATGAACTGGCACGGCTGGGGCTGCGGGCGATGCTGGCGGGGACGATGGCGAATTTGATGAGTGCCAGCATCGTGAGCATGCTGCTGAAGTAGAGGGTGCAGGCGTTATTCTGACGACAGAGGTGGTGCACATGCACATGGAACTCACTCCGGATCATGAGGCTTTTCTGAAGGAGCAGGTGCGCAAGGGCCGATTTGCTTCCCTTGATGAAGCGTTTCGCGAGGCTCTTCATCAAGGCATGAACAACATCGTCATGGATCACGAGGCGAACGATGTCGATGAAGAGTGGCTGGCCTATGCCGACGAGCGCATCAGCCGGGGACTTGAGGACGTGGCAGCGGGTCGCGTGATTCCAGCAGAGCAAGTGATGGCAGAGCTCAATTCAAGGCGTACCAAGCAGGCATGACGGAGATCGTTTTTGCTGAGGCAGCGTTCGACGACCTCCGTGCGATTCAGGCGTACTACCAAGCTCCCAGTGCCGCTTCGGACCGGTTTACCGGGGAAATCGGTAATGCCATCCGCCATCTTTCACACTACCCCGGCACCGCCCTTGTACGACTAGAGCTCTCCAAGAAACAGGTTCGATTCTGGCTGGTGCGGCCATACTGGATCGTCCTTCAGTCTGCGCCTGAGCAGTTGACGGTTGTCGCGGTGTTGCACTGCTCTCGAAATGTTTCGCGCGAGTTGCGTCGCCGGCTCGGAAAGAAGGTCCTTTGAATAACTTGTATGAGCGAGCGTGTGCGGCGGCGGAGTACCTGGCGCAGTCAACCGCGTTGCGGCCGCGGCTGGGAATTGTGCTGGGGTCGGGGCTGGGGGAGTTTGCGGATGCGGTGGAGGATGCGGTGGCGGTGCCGTATGCGGCGATTCCGCATTTTCCGCTGTCGACCGTGGAGGGGCACAGCGGGCGCCTGGTGATTGGCACCGTGGGCGGCGTACCGGTGGCGGTGATGCAGGGGCGGGTGCATGCGTACGAGGGGTACGCGATGGACGCGGTGACGTTTCCGGCGCGGGTGCTGGGGCTGTTTGGCGTACGGACGCTGGTGGTGACGAACGCTGCCGGGGGCATCGATGCGGGGTTCGGGCCGGGGACGATTTGCGGGATCAGCGACCACATCAACCTGACGGGGACGAACGCGGCGCTGGGGCCGAACGAGGCGCGCTTCGGTCTGGACCGGGACAAGGGCGCGGATACGGGGCTGCGGTTTTTCGACATGACGACGGCGTATGACCCGGCGCTGCTGCGGATGGCGGTGGACGAGGCGCGGGTGCAGGGATGGACGATGCCGACCGGGGTGTACCTGGCCGTGCTGGGACCGAGTTATGAGACACCCGCGGAGATTCGAGCGTTTCGGACGCTGGGGGCGGACCTGGTGGGGATGTCGACGGTGCACGAGGTGATCGTGGCGCGGCACATGGGCATGCGGGTGCTGGGCTTGTCGCTGGTGACGAACCCGGCGGCGGGGGTGACGGGGGAGAAGCTGCACCACCTGGAAGTGATGGACGTGGGGGTGCAGGCGGGGAAGCGGTTTGGGGCGCTGGTGACGGCGCTGGTACCGCGGATTGCGGCTGCTGGTGAGTGATGTTGGCTGAACGAAAGAAAGCAGATCCCTTCGCTTCGCTACGGGATGACAAACAGAAGCTACGAGGCAACCACTGCTCAGGGATGACAACGAGGCCGTGAGATGACGAGCGGAAGCGGCGAGGCCGGAGCGTGACGGAACAGTTGACGTTGCACGGGCTGGTGCGGCCGACGGTGCTGGGGATTGGCGGGTGCTCGTGCAGCGGGAAGACGACGCTGGCGCGGGAGTTGGCGCAGGAGTTGGAGGCGACGCTGTTTCCGCTGGACCTGTACTACCGGGATCTTTCGGAATTTCCGATGGATGTGCGGCACAAGCGGAACTTCGACCATCCGGATTCGCTGGAGAGCGAGCTGATCCTGGAGCATGTGGAGGCGCTGTCGAACGGGCAGCCGATCGACCGGCCGATTTACGATTTCAGCCAGCATTCACGGGTGCTGGGGAAATTCGACCGGGTGGCTCCGCAGCGGTTTGTGATTGTGGAGGGCATTCTAGCGCTGCACTATGCGGAGCTGCTGCCGCTGTACACGCTGACGGTGTATGTGGATGCGCCGCATGATGTGTGCCTGACGCGGCGGATTCATCGGGACACGCGGGAGCGCGGGCGGACGGAGGCTTCGGTGCGGGAGCAGTTCGACGCGACGGCGCGACCGATGGCGGATGAGTTTATTCTGCCGTCGCGGGAGAAGGCGGACGTGCGGGTGGATGGATGCCAGTCGCTGGACTGGTCGGTGGAGGCGGTGCTGAGCACGCTGCGGGCGCGGCGGTTGTGGTCGGCGAAGCGCGGGATTCCGGGTACGGTCTGACGCATCGACCCCAGAGGTGTGATGAGACGCAAGAAATGTCGACTTGTGGCAGGCGCGGCTGGTCGTGCGGGGTGAAAAGGGAATCCAACGGGGGATGATGCTGGTGCCGCAGGCGGTGCGTGAGTTCATTCGGTGCCGGGTGGTGCGGCCGCTGCTACGGCTGCTGCGGGGCGGGGTTTCGCCGAAGCGGCTGGCGTGGTCGATTGCGGTGGGCGTGGTGATCGGGATCAATCCGCTGATCGGCGTGACGACGGTGGTGGTGATCCTGATTGCGCTGCTGTTTCGGCTGAACCAGGTGGCGTCGCAGGTGGGCACGCATGTGGTGGCGCCGCTGCAATGGCTGCTGTTTCTGCCGTTTGTGCAGGCGGGGGTGTTCCTGTTTCACACGCGGGGGCTGCCGATGGACAAGCACCAGTTGAAGCATCTGAGCCATCATCCGGTGCGGATGGTGCAGGAGATCTGGCAGTGGGAGTGGCATGCGCTGGTGATCTGGGCCGTGGTAGCGGCGGTGCTTTGCCCAGTGCTGGCGATCTGGCTGCGGCGGGGACTGGTGGTGCTGATGCGGCGGAACCATACGCTGCTGCGGGAAGCGGCGCCGACGGTGGAGCCGCCCGTTGTGGATGTGCGGGGATAGGTCAGGCTGCTTTTGCTGAAGTCGAGGCGGACGCGTTTTGGTTTACGGGCCGGCTTTGCGGGCCGGGAGGATGCGGATTCTGGCCTAAGTCAGCGGATCTGGATGCACGCGCGGCAGCTTCGGAGATGCTTCCGGCTCCATTCGGAGGCTTGGAATTGCGGCGGCTAAAGCAGGTTGTACCCCACTTGGGTCTGCGGTGGCGAACCGGCTGGTGTCTGACAAGTGCGGCTTTTTGGAGCGACGAAGAAAAGCCGAGCTAACGGCCCTCTGCTTTGGCATACATCTCCAGTGGGCTAAAGTTCACTGCTACGTTTCAAGCCCGCCGTTAGACGAGGATGGGGGTGTTGGCCATGCCGGCGAGGCCGAAGACGCGGCGGTAGCGTTCGACTTCGTCCTTGGGGCCGCTGGCCTTGAGGTAGTTGTCGGAGAGTTTGACGGCGGGACGGTCTTCGGCGCGGATGAGTTTGCAGACGAGGGAGATGGGTTCGAGGCCGTCTTCGGCGCGGGGATGGCAGTCGCGGAAGTCGTTGGTGAGCAGGGTGCCCCAGCCGGCGGAGAAGCGGATGCGGCGCTCGGGTTGCCACTTGCGCGGGTCGCGGAAGTCGGCGGCGTCGCGGAAGTCGCGGGCGCTGATGCCGGGCTGGATGGTGCCCATGAAGTAGGCGTGGAGGCTGAGGATTTCCTGCACGTCGAGGCCGTCGGAGGCGATGAGGAGTTTTTGGCGGGGGTCGACGTTACGGGAGTGGAGCCAGGCGATGTACTCGTCGCCGGCGACGAAGGGGTCCTTGCTGTCGACGCGCTGGCCGGTCCAGCCGCTGACCCAGTCGGGGGCGTTTTGCAGGAACTGGGTGGTGCCGTAGGTGTCGGGGAGCATGACCTGCAGGGCGTCGCCGTAGGTCTGCTGCCAGAGTTCGAGCATGTGGTACTGGGCCTGGCAGAGGTCGGCGTCGTTGTTTGTGAGGGCGGCCATGGCCATGGGGATTTCGTGGGCGTTGGTGCCGATGGCTTCCATGTCGTGCTTGTAGGCGAGGAAGGTGTTGCTGGTGCCGGAGAAGGCGCCGTCGAGCTCGGCGTGCATGGCTTCGACGACGAACTCCTGCCAGAGAAAGGAGTGGCGGCGGCGGGTGCCGAAGTCGGCGACGGCGAGGCCGGGGACGCCGCGGAGTTTTTCGATTTTTTCCCAGAGGCGGGTCTTGGCGCGGGCGTAGAGGATGTCGAGCTCGAACTCGGTCATGTCCTTGAGCGCGGCGCGGGTTTTGAGCTCGTTGAGGATGGAGAGGGCGTAGATCTCCCACATGGTGACGTCGACCCAGGGGCCTTCGAAGCGGAGTTCGAACTGGCCGTCTTTTTCGCTGAGCTGGAAGTCGGAGAGGCGGAAGTCGTGCTCGAGCCAGTCGAGGAAGGCGGGTTCGAAGATGCCGCGGGTGGAGTAGAAGGTGTTGCCGGCGAGCCAGATGAGCTCGGATTTGCGGAAGCGGAGCTGCTTGACGTGCTCGAACTGCGCGAGGACTTCTTCGCGCTTGATCATGCCAGCGAGCTGGAACTTTGCGGTGCGGTTGCGCAGGCCGAAGGTAACGCGGGTGGAGCGGAAGTGCTTCCAGAGGAACTGGAGCATGAGGAGCTTGTAGAAGTCGGTGTCGAGCAGGGAGCGGACGATGGGGTCGAGCTCGAAATTATGGTTGTGGGCGCGCTCGGAGAAGTTGATGATCATGGCGGTCTTGCCCTTTACCTTACCAATGTCCTGTGGATGACTGGTGCATCGTGGGTGCAACCGGCTACACTCGGGGCGATCAATTTGTTTTGAACGAGGAAGCCATGCCGATCTCACGCCGCGCGTTTGCGCAACTTGCCGCTGCCACTGCCGCCACCGTTACTGCGGGTGGGGCACCTACTGTTGCTGCCGCGCAGGGGATGAACCCTGCGACGGATCGCATGTTTCCGAAGAACTTTCTGTGGGGATCGGCGACGGCGAGCTACCAGGTGGAAGGCGCGGTGAACGAGGACGGGCGCGGCACGACGGTGTGGGATACGTTCAGCCACACGGCGGGCAAGACGCACAACGGCGACACGGGCGATGTGGCAACGGACAGCTACCACCGGTACCCGGAAGACATTGCGCTGATGAAGGACCTGGGGCTGAAGACGTGCCGGTTTTCGATCGCGTGGTCGCGCATCTTTCCGACCGGCACGGGCAAGCCGAACCAGAAGGGGATCGACCACTACCGCAAGTTCGCGGAGGCTCTGCTGGCGGCGGGCGTGACGCCGTATTGCACGCTCTACCACTGGGACCTGCCGCAGCCGCTGGAAGACCGCGGCGGCTGGCAGAACCGGGATACAGCGGTGGCGTTCGCGGATTACGCCGGGTATGTGGCGTCGCAGTTGGGCGACGTGATTCACAACTACATGACGATGAACGAGATTTCGACGTTTATCGACCTGGGCTACGGCAATGGCCTGCACGCGCCGGGGCTGCGGTTGAGCAAGGGTAAGCTGGCGCAGGCGCGGCACTATGCGGTGCTGGGCCATGGGCTGGCGGTGCAGGCGATTCGGGCGCACAGCAAGGCAGGGACGAAGGTGGGGTCGGCCGAGAACCTGGAGGCCGTGACGCCGATTTACAACGCGCCGGAGCACGTGGCGGCGGCGAAGATCGCGATTGCGGAGGAGAACGCCGGCTACCTGAACGTGATGCGGACGGGCAAGTATACGGAGCGCTACCTACGGCTGCTGGGTGCGGACGCGCCGAAGTTTACGCCGGAGGAGATGTCGGCGATTGGGTCGAAGCTGGATTTCCAGGGGATTAACATCTACACGCCGCATTTCGTCCGCGCGGCCGACAACGCGGACGGTTATGAAAACGTGCCGAACCCGTCGAGCTATCCGCACATGTTCAGTCCGTGGCTGACGGTGGGGCCGGAGGCGCTGTACTGGGTGCCGAAGCTGGCGTGCGAGAAGTGGGGCATTACGGAGATGTACATCACGGAGAACGGCTGTTCGAGCGACGACAAGGTTGCGGCGGACGGGCAGATTTATGACTCGGATCGGGTGATGTACCTGAAGAACTACCTGACCAACCTGCAGCGGGCGGTGAGCGAGGGCGTGCCGGTGAAGGGGTACTTCTGCTGGAGCCTCTTGGATAACTACGAGTGGGCGGATGGGTATGAGAAGCGGTTTGGGATCACGTATGTGGATTTTCAGACGCAGAAGCGGACGCCGAAGATGAGCTCGCATTTTTACAAGCACCTGATTGCGACGGGCTCGCTGTAAGAACGGGCTGGCGCGGCATGCCGGGGTGGGCCGGCGTGTCGCGCAATCTTCATGAAAAGCGCGTGTCTGCTGGGACAAACGCGATAAACTACTCCCTGACATGCCTACGAAACAGGAACTTCTCCAGAACCCCATTCAGCACATCGACATCACGCAGCACAACGTTGTGCCGCTGGTCGATGCGATGGCCGCGATGGCCTACAGCTCGCGTGACCTTGCCCGCGCCGCCACGATTTACGACATGATGCTGCGCGACACGGAGTGCGGCGTGATTCTGTGCCTGGCTGGGTCGCTGATTTCGGCCGGGTTGCAGAAGGTGATCGTGGATCTGGTGCGCCACCACATGGTGGATGCGATTGTGTCGACGGGCGCGAATATTGTGGACCAGGACTTTTTCGAAGCGCTCGGCTTCAAACACTACATCGCGGGCGAAGAGTACAAGTACGGCGGCGCGGATGCCACGCTGCGCGAGTTGATGATCGACCGCATTTACGACACGTTCATCGATGAAGAAGAGCTGCGCATCTGCGATGCGACGACAGAGAAGATCATCAATGGGATGAAGCCGCAGGTGTATTCGTCGCGCGAGTACATTCGCGAGATGGGCAAGTACCTGCACGAGAATGGCCGGACGCCGGAGAACGGCAACCCGGATTCGATCGTGCTGGCGTGCTATGAGCTGGATGTGCCGATTTTCTGCCCGGCATTTTCGGACTGCTCGTTCGGCTTTGGCATTGTGGCGCACCAGCATGCGCGGCAGGGTAAGCCGATGTGCTCGATCGACAGCGGCAAGGACTTTTACGAGCTGACGCAGCTGAAGATTCAGAACCCGACGACGGGGCTGCTGATGATCGGCGGCGGTGTGCCAAAGAACTTTGCGCAGGACATTGTGGTGGCGGCGGACATTCTGGGCGTCGAAGCGAGCATGCACAAGTACGCGATCCAGGTGACGGTGGCGGATGCGCGCGACGGTGCGCTGAGCGGATCGACGCTGAAGGAAGCGAGCTCGTGGGGCAAGGTCGACCTGACGTATGAGCAGATGGTGTTCAGCGAGGCGACGATTGCGTTTCCGCTGATTGCGGGCTATGCGTTCCACAAGGATGCGGCCAAGGCGCGGACGGGCAAGCACTTTGCGGCCATGCTGGAGCCCGTAACGGCGTAGGGTGATGGAAAGTACGGACAAGAGGGCTCCCGCAGACGGGGGCCCTTACTGTTGCGACCCATGCGCCGAGGGTGGGATGGTTTCAGATTGAGACGGGTCACCCGTTCGGGGCACGGCTGCAACGAAGGTGCTATGCCAGTTGGGGAGTTCTGCACCTAGGATTCAGGGAACGATGCCGCGCCGAATTTTGATCATTGACGACGAAGACGATATCCGCGAGGTGGCCAGCCTGACGCTGGAAGCGACCGCGGGTTGGGATGTGACGTGTGCGCGGTCCGGGGCGGAGGGCATCGGCAAGGCGATTGCCGAGCAGCCGGAAGCGATTCTGCTGGATGTGATGATGCCGGACATGGATGGGCCGTCGACGTTTCGCACGATGCAGGGGACGCCGGAGATTGCGCACATTCCCGTGCTGCTGCTGACGGCGAAGGTGCAGGGTGTGGACCAGCGGCGGTTTGCCGACCTGGGGGTGGCGGCGGTGCTGTTCAAGCCGTTTGACCCGATGACGCTGGCGCAGCAGATTAGCGAGGCTCTGCACTGGGCCGAAGCGACGCGGGCGGCGTAGCGTGGGTCTTCTGGCGAGTTTGCAGAGTCTGCGGCGGACGGCAGCGCAGCGCGGTGTGCGGCATGCGTGGGGCAACGTAATGCACCGGTTGCGGACGGGGAATTTTTCCACCGCGCCGCAGTCGGTGCTGGTGCGGCCGGGGACGCACCCGTTTGATGAGCGCGAGGGCGTAGAGACGGGCGGGTTCATCCATGGGAGTGCACTGAAGACGGGCAGCGTGAACGATTTGTACTCGGTGGCGTACTACGGGACGGCACCTTCGCTGTTTCTGGGTGCGCTGGAGCGGTGGCAGGCGACGCCGGGCATTGCGCCGCTGGGGACACTGTCGTTTGTGGATTTCGGGTCGGGTAAGGGGCGCGTGCTGCTGATGGCGTCGCGGTTGCCGTTTAAGCAGTGCATTGGGGTAGAGATGCACCCGGGGCTGCATGGCATTGCGACGGAGAACATTGCGCGATGGGAGACGCAGGGCAAGGCGGTGTGCCCGGTGGAGTCGCGCTGCGTGGATGCGACGCAGTTCACGTTTCCGGCGGGACCCTGTGTGGCGTACCTGTTCAATCCATTCGCGGCGAAGGTGTTGGGCGAGGTGATTGCGCACATGGCGCGGGAGTTTGCGGGCCGGCCGGGCGAGCTGGATGTGATCTATGTGAACTCGGAGTTCGACCAGCTGTTTGCGGAGCATGGCGGATTTACGCGGATGTGGCATGAGCCGGTGAGGATGTCGGAGGAGGACGCGGCGGTGGACCTGGAGCAGGTGGGGACGGATCACCTGGGGGTGCCGGGGCAGCAGCCCTGTACGTGCTGGCGATGGGTGGGGTTGCCGTAGCCCGGTTAATCGATGGCGGTGAGTTTCTTGCCGCCGGGCAGGGTGACCTGGAAGTGTGGGGTGTTGCCGGTGCCGGTGACCTGGAAGGGGAAGGTGGCGCCGGGGCGGCCGTGGGCAAAGAGGCCGTTGAAGGGGCGGGTGAGCCAGCCCTTGAGGCCGGTGTTCATGTCGGAGGCTTTGGCGTCCGTGTGCAGGGTGCCGGCCATGGCGAAGGCGGTGCCGCCCAGGTGGTAGGTGCCGGCGAGGAGAAGCTGGGCGCCGGGCGCGGTGAGGTGGACACCGGTGAGGTGAAGCAGGCGGTCAGACAACGATAGCGCACCGTTGGCGTTGGCGGTGGAGGGCGAGGCGTCGGCGCGGTTGGCGTCTTCAGGGTGGCCGCTGGCGCGTTCGCTCATGCTGTCGGCGCTGTGTTGGGCGGAGGTGTTGCCGAAGCGGGTATCGGTGAGATGGAAGGTGCCGTTGCGGAGCTGCAGCTTGCGGGAGACGGATTCCGGGCCGGCAGACATGGAGAGCTTGCCGTCCATGGTGAGGTCGCCGCGGAGGAGCGGGGGAGCGGTGGCAGCGGCGAGGAGGAGACCGTCTTCGATGCGACCTTCGGGAACGTGCAGGGCAAGGTCGAGGACGTAGCCGTCGGGGTTGGCGTGCTTAGTGATGTCGCCGCGGAGCTGGAATTCGGTGTGGAGGAAGTGGGCGTCGACGGATTGCAGGTGGACGATGCCCTGCACGGCGTCGATCGTCATGAGGTAGTGGGTGCGGAGGGGGATCGTGTGGGCGCTGATGTCGAGGCCGAAGGCGGGGTCCTGCGTGTCGCCTTCGGTTTGCAGCTGCGCGAGGGTGCCGTGATAGCGAGCCTGCATGGACAGGATGCCGCGCAGGCCGCGGACGCTGGCGACGCTGCGGTGGTCGAAGGTGAAGGTGCCCTGAATGGGCGTGGCGCGCGGGTCGGTGGTTTGCCAGGGGCCGAGGGTGCCGGTGGTCTGGACGTTGCCGATGGGGTCGCCGGCGTCGACGGTGGCGGTGAACGGGGTGGGGCCGGTGTTGTCGAGGCCGTTGAGCTGAACGTGGGGGAGGTCGAAGCGCAGGGGGGCACGGGTGGGGTCGGCGGGAAGGAAAGTGAGATGGGCGTCGTCGAGGGTGAGATTGGCGAGGTGAATGGCGGAGGGGACGCCGGGCTTGGTCGTGGTGGGGTTTGGCGGGAGTGGGGGGAGTTCGACGATGATGCCCGTGGCTTGGGCGTCGGTGAGGTTCATGCGGTTGAAGAGAGCGTCAAGCAGGCCGATGCGGACGGTGGCGTGGCGCACGCGGAGCATGGGGTGAGCGGGATCGCCGGGGATGTTGCGGAGGACGCTCTGGGCCTGGAGGTCCTCCATGTCCACGATCAACTTACCGTGAAAGCGGGTGGCGATCGGGCCGATGTGGACGGGTGAGCCGAGTTGCGCCTGGAGCGCGGTGAGGATGCGCCGGCGGGCCGTGGGGGCGAACTGCCGGGCGGCAACGGCCAGGGCGATGGAGGTGACCGCCAGGAGCGCGCACAGGGCAAGGGCCGCGGTGATGACCCAATGCGGGATGCGCGCTATACGCTTTACCGCAGGTGCCGATGGCAAAGGTGCGGCGTGAGTGGCGGCGGGTTCATGTTGCAGGGTGGACCTTTTCGCTGAGGCGACGGGGTAATGGATCAACGAGCGATGCGCGGAGACGCCGCGTCACGTTATGCCTTGGAAAGGTGGGCTGGTAAGGGAGACGCAGTTCCGGCGATGAAGTTGCTTGGAGCGGCGATTCCCAAGGTGGTATTTCGCGGGTGTGAAGAAACGGGCAGGATGGCGCGGGCGACGTATTCTGGTCAGGATCGGTGTTTTGCCGCAGCTTAATCGCAAGGAATCATGAAGTTGATGGAACGAACCTGTTTTGCACGTTGGTTGTGCGGGTCTGTTGTACTATCTGTCGCGGTGTGCTCCGCCTCCGGACAGGCCACGGGTGCGGCGCAACAGCTGCCGGCGAGTGCTGCAATGCAGCAGCAGGAGCAGGGCACGCCTGCGCAGAATGGGGCAGTGTCGAAAGGGCCGGACCTGTCGCAGTCCGGCGGTGCGGTGACGAATGCGCCGTCCGGGCCGCCGCCCGCGCTGCACCGGAAGCGGATCGGTTTGGCGCTGGGGGGCGGTGGTGCGCTGGCGCTGAGCGAGATCGGCGTGCTGCGGTGGTTTGAGGAGAACCACGTGCCGGTGGATGCAATTGCCGGCACGAGCATGGGCGCCCTGGTGGGATCGCTGTATGCGACGGGTCACACGCCGGCGCAGATGGAGGCGTTGACGAGCGACAAGGTGTTCGCCACGGTGTTTCGGCTGGACCAGGATTTTCGGCAGCTGAATTACCGGCGTCGCGAGGATGCGCGGTTTCTGCCGGGCGGGTTCAACCTGGGGCTGCGGCATGGCGTGAGTTTTCGAAATGGCGTGCTGCTGGATTATGGGCTGAACGAGTTTTTGAGCGCGCAGTTTTTGCCGTATGGCGCAGGGTACGACTTCGACAATCTGCCGGTGCCATTTCGGTGCGTGGCGACGGATATCCTGGTGGGACGCGAGGCGGTATTCAACCAGGGACCGCTGGCGGAGGCGGTGCGCGCATCGATTTCGATTCCAGGGGTGTTTCCGCCGCTGGCCGATGGCGGGCACATTTACGTGGACGGCGCGCTGACGGAGAACCTGCCGACCGACCTGGTGAAGGGTGCGCTGCATGCGGAGGTGGTGCTGGCGGTGTCGCTGCCGCTGACGCCGCCGGACAAGGGCGATACAAACTCGCTGCTGGGGATACTGGGGCGGAGCTTTTCCGTGGCTGCGTGGTCGAACGAGGTGCGGTCGCGCGGGCTGGCGGATGTGCTGATTGAGCCGGTTGCCCCGTCGGGCGTGGGCGCGGCGGATTATGCGAAGGCCGAGCAGCTGGCGGATGCGGGGTATGCGGCGGCGGAGCAGGTGCGGGCCAAGCTGGTGGTGTATCGGCTGGGGGATGCGGACTGGGCGACGTACGTGGCGGAGCGGAAGGCGCGATCGACCGGGCGGGTGGGGAACATCGCGCGGTTGGTGGTGACGGCTCCGGCACCCACGACGGCGTATGGGGTCGGGCAGGCGGTCGCGCCGCTGGTGGGCAAGCCGCTGCGCGCGACGCAGGTCAACGCGGCAGAGAACGAGATTCGGTCGGATGGGCGGTATGACGCGAACTATTACCTGTCGAAGCCGGGACAACCGATGAACATGAAGGTGACGGGGCCGGCAAACCAGGGCAAGCCGAGCGGGGATGCGCGGGAGCTGCTGCATCCGCAGGAGAAACGTGGACCCGGGGATGACCTGTTGGCGCGGCAAGTGGGGGCGACGGACCCGGCGGCGGCTGCAGGTTCCGCGAATGCGGCAGGTGCGCGGGGGCAGGCGATCAGCAATGCGCCGGTAAACAACACGCTGCCGGTGGGCAAGCGGGAAGATCCGCCCACGAAGGGGGGCAAGAAGAACCAGTTTGAGACGGTGGCGCCGGCTTCGGATGTACCGATGTACGATGCGGCGATTGCCCCGCCGGGGTACGTGGTGAAGCCGGATGACGCGCAGTTGAACGTGCTGGTGCGGGACAAGCCGTATGGTCCACCATTTCTGCTGATTGGCGGTAACGTGATTGCGCAGAGTGGCGGCACGGCGCGGGCGACGATCGACAGCATCCTGACAGCGCAGGATTTCGGCGGCTACCGGTCCGAGCTTCGGGCGCGGCTGCGGTTCGGGTTTTTGACGGAGGTGGAGCCGGAGTACCAGCGGCGGCTGACGGCGGGTGGGTTGTTTGCCGCACCGCGGGCGTACCTGCTGCGGTCGCCGGTGTACATTTATGCGAATCAGAAGCGCGTGGCACAACGGCAGCAGTTGCTTGCCGGGGGTGGGTTCGACCTGGGGTATACGGTATCCCACTATACGGAGCTGCGCGCGGGTTGGCACGAGTACACGAACCGGTGGCACACGACGACGGGCGGCGATGGACTGCCGGATTTCAACGGGCACGTGCAGGAGGTGCGTGCGCTGTACCGGTTCAATGGGCAGGACCGGGCGGTGATTCCGCGGCATGGGCTGCGGCTGGATGTGGGTGCGGGCGTGCAGTACGCGACGACGGCGAGCCAGACCGCGCCGAAGGTGACGGTGGTGGGCGCGTACTTCCGCGACATCGGCCACGGGAATACGTTGAGCATCTCCGGCGAGGGCGGAACGTTCGGGCACCGGACGATTGCCGATCCGTTCCGGTTTACGCTGGGCGGGCCGTTGCGGCTGGCGGCGAGCGCGTACGACGAATATCGCGGCACGGATTACACGCTGCTGCGGCCGGCGTACTTTCGGCGGATTGCGTCGCTGCCAGCGCCGCTGGGGCAGTCGATCTATGTGCTGGGGACGTATGAGTTCGGGCAGGTGTTTGCGCCGAATGCGGCGACGGTGACGCGGCAGGATTTCTTTCTGGGGGTGGCGGCGGAGACGCCGATCGGGGCGATTACGTTTGGCGAGGCGATCGGAACGGACAATCACCGCAAGACGGTGTTTACGCTGGGGCGTTTTTTCTAAGTTTGTGACATACCCGGTTGCCGGGTTTGCGGTGTCTAATGAGTTGAACTCGACTCGAGGGATTGGCAAGCTATGACCCTGTTGAACGCACCTGCCTACGATGAGCGCAAGGAGAATCGCGCGAGGAATGCGACGATTGCGGGCGGTGTGCTGTTCGCACTGCTGATCGTGCTGACATTTGCCGGATTCATTACCGGGCATGGATGGGCGTTCAGCAACCTGCCGGTGGAGCACAAGGTAAACGTGTTTCTGACGGATATCCAGAACAAGGACTTTGCCGGGGCGTATGGCGTGTACGTGAACGACAAGGACTGGCAGGCGAACCCGGCGAAGTACAAGGGATATCCGCTGGACCGGTTTACCGAGGATTGGACGAAGTTTTCGCCGGTCGGGCCGATTCGGTCGCACCACGTGGATAAGTCGGTGACGGACGGGTCGGGGACATTTGGAACGACGGTGATCGTGGGGTCGACCGTGAATGGGGATAAGCGGATTTTTATTCCGTACCAGCGGTCGGATGGGACGCTGACGTATCCGGCACCGCATATCTTTGAATATTGATTGAGGAGTCTTGATTCGGGAATGTGAGGACGCCGTTTTCGCGCGGCGTTCAAGGTGCGGGGGTACGATAGAGCTATGCGCGGAACGGCACCCACGACCCTGACGCTTCCACCATTTCGCGGTGCGACGCGCCGCATCGTGCTGATCAACCTTTTTGTATTTTTTGCGTTGGCAATTGTGAGCTTTGCGTCGCCGCTGCTGCTGGCGCGGCTGGAGTTGGCGCTGGCGTTATCGCCGGATCGGGTGGCGCACGGGTTGATTTGGCAACCGGTGACATATTCGTTTTTGAACTCCGGGATTCTGGGGACGGCGTTCGGACTGCTCACACTGTGGTTCACCGGGTCGATGCTGGAGGATGTGCGCGGTTCGCGATGTTTCACCGAGCTGTTTTACGTGTCGGCCATTGGTGGTGGCGTGCTGGCGGCGCTGCTTGGAATGTTGCCGCTGATTGGGCCGCATGTGCGGCTGTTTACGCTGATGCCGTACGAGCTGACGTTTGGCGTGTTTGCGCCGCTGTTCGGCGTGCTGGTGGCATTTGGCGTGCTGTTTGCGGATGTCGAGATCATGCTGCTGTTTATTCTGCGCATGAAGGTGAAGTATCTGGTGGCGATTTATGTCCTGGTGGACCTGGCACGGTTGATTTACGGCCAGCAGGCGCTGACGGCGACGGTGGAGCTGTGCTGTGGGTTGTGTGCGTTTGTGTATGTGCGGTATGCGTCGATGCGCGGGTTTTCCGCCGGGATGACGGAGCGGTATTACGGCATGCAGAACGACTATGTACGCTTCAAGCGGCGGCGGGCAGCACGCAAGTTTGAGGTGTACATGCGCAAGCAGGACCGCGTGGTGCATTTCGACCAGGAGGGCCGGTATATTTCGCCGGAGGATGAGCGGCGCGATCCGAAGGATCGGAAGTGGATGAATTAGGGAGCTGACGGCGCCCTGTGGCAGGCCGGAGTGTTGGGAGGCATGACCCAACCTTCACCGCTCGAACACTTCTATCCCTCTGCTCAAAGCTGGGCTGCGCGACCCCTCGCCGCGTGGGCGGGACCTGCATCTCAGGCAAGGAGGGAGTTATTCATGAGCAAAGAAGCAAACATCGCGACCCAGAAGAAGATGGGCGAGATTATCAACAGCTACAAGTTTGAGAAGCTGAACGAAGTCATCGCACCTGGCGTGAAGGATCACGATCCCGCGGACGATCAGGGGCCCGGGCCGGAAGGCTTTGCCCACTACTTTACACAGTTCCATTCCGCGTTTCCTGATTTTCAGATCGCGGTGGAGCACATGGTGGCGGACGAGGACAACGTGGCCTTCGCGTATACCATCACCGGGACGCAGGGTGGGCCGTTCAACGGGATTCCCGCGACGGGGAGGAAGATCAAGGTTCGTGGGATGCAGATTTCCAAGTTCAATGCAGACGCGAAGATTGTGGAGCGCTGGGGAGCTTCGCACGAGGTCGGCATCCTGCAGCAGATCGGCGCGATGAAGCCGGTGGCGCACCTGGATGAACCGCCTGTACTGTCGTCGCCGGACCTGTAGGACGTTGGTGGGATTCGGGATGGCCTCCGTGCTGCAGTTCTGCGCGGAGGCTTTCCTGCGTATGGGTCTAGCCGTTGCGTTCGCCGTTGCGGCGGCGAAAGTCCATGCGCTGGAGGAAGGCGGAGGCGTGATTGGTGTGGCCGCGCAGCAGAGATGGGGCAGCGGCGAAGAGACCGGATGTGTACCAGATGCTGCAGCGGGTATCGAGGGCGGCGCGTTGATCGTGACGCAGGATTTGCAGGAGAAGCAGCGGCAGGTCGCGTAGCAGGAGAACGCCGAGGCGCTTGGCGAGAGCGAGCAGGAGCCGGGGGTAGCCGCCGGTGTGTCGGGCGACGCGGGCCTGGCCGGCGCCAATGCGGTGGGCTGCCCAGCGCAGGCCGTTGGGGGTGAGTCGGCGCTCGGTGAGCATGTGGACCATGCAGGCGGCGGGCTGGTACACGATGCGGTGGCCGGCCTGGGCGGCGCGTTCGAAGAGGTCAGCGTCTTCGCCGCCCTCCGTGAACTGGACGTCGAAGCCGCCGAGGTTGCGGATGAGGTCGGCGCGCATGAGGACGTTGTTGGTAGCGGGGCTGTGGCCGAGGGCGTACGGGCGGATGTTACCGGCGGGTTCGGTGTAGCCGAGAAGGCGTTGGGCGCGGGGGCCGTAGTGATCTGCGTTGAAGGGCGGGGGCAGGTGCAGGGTGAGTGCGCCGCCGATAATGGCGGCACCGGTGGTTTCTGCCGCGTGGCGCAGGGCTTGGAGCCAGCCGGGCAGGGCGATCTGGTCGTCATCGCAGTTGGCGATCCAGGTGCCGCGTGCGGCGTGCAGGCCAAGGTTGCGGGCGGCGGCGACGCCGGTGGACGCGCCGGCAAGGATGCGGACGGGAATGTGGGTGGTCTTTGCGAAGTGGTGCAGGACGTGCAGGGTGTCGTCGGTGGAGCCGTCGTCGACGATGACCAGCTCGACGGGGAAGGGAGCTTGCTCGAGCTCGGGTTTGAGGCTGTCGAGCAGTGCGGCGAGGCTGGGTGCACGGCTGCACGTGGTGAGGACGACGGAGGTGTCGATGGAGGTGGTCATGCGGCGGCTGCGGTCAGGATACCCAAGGTGCTGGGAGCGGTCGGGACTTTTCCGCCGCGCGTCCCGTTTTAGAAGGCAACTTATGCGCCGAGTATGGCGCGGATGAGGGGGGTGCGCGGGACGGGGGTGTCCGTGAAGCGGAGGGTCTCGCGGAGCATGCGTTCGGGTTCGTCGAGTTGGGCCTCGGTGTCGGCGAAGAGGGTGATAAGGGGTGCGCCGGGAGTGACGGGGTCGCCGATTTTTGCGTGCATTTCGATACCGGCGTTGGGGGAGACGGGGCCGCCGGGGAGCTCACGGCCGGCGCCGAGGCGCTGGACGGCCCAGCCGACCTGCTTACAGTCCATGCCGGCGAGGTAGCCTGCGGTTTCTGCACGCAGAACGCGGGTAGCGCCGGGGGTGTGGTGTGCCGCGGGGTTGGTGAAGACGGAGGTGTCGCCGCCGTGGAGGGTGACCATGCGCAGCCAGTGCTGGTAGGCTTCGCCGTTTTCGAGGACCTGTTGGGCGCGTTCGCGGCCGGCTTCGACGGTGGATGTGGCACCGCCGAGGTGGAGCATCCAGGCGGAGAGGTCGAGCGAGAGGTCGACCATGTCTTTTGACAGAGGGTGTGGGCGGTTCTGCAGGACGTCGATGCACTCCCAGACCTCGACCCAGTTGCCGGCGAAGCGGCCGAGCGGCTCGTCCATGCTGGTGAGCAGGGCGACGGTGCGAGTGCCGGCGTCGTTGCCGGTCTGGACGAGGAGCTGGGCGAGGTGGCGGCTGGCCTCGTCGGTGGGCATGAAGGCGCCGGAGCCGGTTTTGACGTCGAGGACGAGGGCGTCGAGGTCTTCGGCGAGCTTTTTGCTCATGATGCTGGCGCAGATGAGGTTTGGGCTTTCGACGGTGCCGGTGTGGTCGCGGAGGGCGTAGAGGATGCGGTCGGCGGGGACAAGGTTTTCCGTTTGGCCGATCATGCTGGCGTTGCAGTCTGCGAGGACTTCGCCGAACTGCTGTATGTTCAGTTGCGTGTTGTAGCCGGGGATGGTCTCGAGCTTGTCGAGTGTGCCGCCGGTGTGGCCAAGGGAGCGGCCGCTGATCATGGGGACGGCGAGGCCCGCAGCGGCCACGATGGGTGCGATGAGGAGGGAGGTCTTGTCGCCGACGCCGCCGGTGGAGTGCTTGTCGACGGTGGCGGGCATGAGGGCGGAGGCGTCGAAGACTTCGCCAGAGGTGCGCATGGCCTGGGTAAGCGCCGTGAGTTCGCGCGGGGTGAGGCCGCGCTGGAAGATGGCCATGAGGAGGGCAGAGGTGCGGGCGGGGGTGATTTGCTCCTCGATGACGCCGGTGATGAAGGCGCGGATTTCGGCTTCGGTGAGTTCTTGGCCGTCACGTTTTTTGATGATGGCGTCGACGGGATGGAAGGTTTGCTCGCTCATCGTGGCCTCTAGACCGCTGCCGGCAGCGATGCCGCGTTGAAGCGGGCGGGCAGCAGGTCGCCGAGGGTGGAGAGCGTGGCGGTGCCGTTGCCATCGGGGTAGAGGATGGGGCAGTCGGTGTCGGCGAATTCGGCGATGGTCTGGCGGCAGGCACCGCAGGGCGCGCAGGCGATGGTGGAGTCAAGGTTGGCGACGGCGACGGCTGCGATGCGGAGGTCCGGGCCATGCTGGGCGATGGCGCGGGCGATGGCGGTTTGCTCCGCGCAGCAGGTGAGGCGGTAGCTGGCGTTTTCGACGTTGCAGCCAGTGATGATTTCGCCGGTTTGGAGGAGGATAGCGGCGCCGACGTAGAAGCGGCTGTAGGGTGCGTAGGCGTTGGCGGCCACGGCAGCGGCTACGGCGAGTAAGTGTTGCTGGAGTTCGGTGTTGAGTGCCATCGTGTTCCCCTGGGCAGAGTTCTACAGGCTATGTTGGCCGCGGTGAGAACGCAAGCGGGCGTAAGCTAGAGGGCGAGCGAGGGAACCATGACAGGCATCGATTAGTCGCATTGCCCTATCACTGAATCTGATCCGGAAAAGATGGGTGGCATGTGGACGTTGCGCGGAATTCGGATTTCCGCGGATCAGATTGTTGACAACTGGGAAGCGGGCGTTCATCCGATCGACATCGCCGAGATGTTCGATCTTGACCTGGACGATGTCAACGAGCTGCTTGCCTACGCCAGAAAGGCTCCGCGCGTTGCTCATCCTGTTTGACAGTAATGTCCCAAAAGGCCTTCGTCGTCTGCTCAAGGGACACTTTGTACGCACAGCGCATGAGCGTGGCTGGGCAACATTGAACAACGGCATGCTGCTGGAGACTGCCGAGCGTGCAGGTCTCGATCTTTTTCTTACGGCAGACCAGAACTTTGTGTACCAGCAGAACCTTGCACATCGCTTGATTTCGCTTGTTGTTCTTGGCTCTGAGCAGTGGCCACAATGGAGCCATACCTTGATCATGTCGTTGCGGCGGTGAATGCGGTGACGCGGAACAGCTACGCGTTTATCGCGATGCCGCTGCCGCCGAAGCCGAGCCGTCCCGCATCCAATCCGCTGGATGACCGTGACGACCAAGGCTAAAAAGCGTTCCACCAAACCGGCGGCAGGCGAGGGTATTCCTGCTGCGGTGCCTGTTGTCGAAGTATCGGCGGCGGATGTGTTGTTGCAGTTCCATCCGGTGACGGCGGAGTGGTTTCGGCAGGTGTTTGAGGGACCGACCGTGCCGCAGACTGAAGGCTGGCCGGCGATTGCGCGTGGGGAGTCGACGCTGATCTTGGCGCCGACAGGTACGGGCAAGACGCTGACGGCGTTTTTGTGGTGCCTGGACAAGTTGATGTTGCAGGATGGGCCTCGGCCGTTCAAGGCGCCGGCGTCGGAGAAGCCAAAGCGTGGCGGCAAGCGCGGGCCGAAGGTGGAGAAGACGCAGATTCTGCCCGAGGGCGAGGGTGTGCGGGTGGTGTACATCTCGCCGCTGAAGGCGCTTGCGGTGGATGTGGAGCGGAACCTGCGGTCACCGCTGGCAGGCATCAGCAACATGGCGGCACGCATGGGGGTGCCGGTGCACGTGCCGGAGATTAGCGTGCGGACGGGGGACACGCCGGCGGCGGACCGGGCGCGATTTGCGAAGCATCCCGGCGACATTTTGATTACCACGCCTGAGTCGCTGTACCTGCTGCTGACGAGCAACGCGGGCGAGGCGCTGCGGACGGTCGAGACGGTGATCATCGACGAGATTCATGCGCTAGTGCCGAGCAAGCGTGGGGCGCACATGGCGCTTTCGCTCGAACGACTTGAGGCGCTAGCAGGGCGCAAGGTGCAGCGCATCGGCTTGAGTGCCACGCAGCGGCCGCTGGAAGAGGTGGCGCGGTTCTTGGGGGGAGCGGACGGGTTCGCGACGCTGGAGGGTGCGCTTCCGGAAGTGACGTCTTCGCCGGTGGAGAGTACGGGAGACCCTGGCGTTGCGGCTCATTTCGAGGATCAAGCAAGTATTGAAGTGGAGCCAAGCGATGTTCAAGCAGACATCGAAGCTTCGCCCACGCCGGGTGCGGATCGCGATGGAACGCAGAAGGGACCGACTGCGGAAGTGGCGGAGATTGCCGGAGATGCGGCGCTCGCGCTGGGGGAGGACGAACCCGCGGCGGTGATTGCGGGCGAGGTGAACGCGCCACGGTTTCGGCCGGTGACGATTGTGAATGCCGGTGCGCGCAAAACGCTGGAGCTTACGGTCGAGGTGCCGGTGGAGGACATGGCGCGGCTGGGCGAGATCCAGGAGACGCCGAGCGGGCCGGCGTCGCAGGGGCCGAAGCGGACGAGCATCTGGCAGAGCATCCATCCGCGGCTGCTGGAGATTATCCGGGCGCACACGTCGACGATTTTGTTCGTGAATGCGCGGAGGATTGCGGAGAGGCTGGCAGGCGCGATCAATGAATTGGCGGGCGAGCAGATTGCGCGGGCGCACCATGGGTCGCTGGCTTCGTCGCAGCGCAGTGAGATTGAGGAGTTGCTGAAGGCGGGGCAGATCAAGGCGCTGGTGGCGACCTCGTCTCTGGAGTTGGGCATCGATATGGGCGCGGTGGATTTGGTGATCCAGATCGAGGCACCCCCTTCGGTTGCGAGCGGGATGCAGCGGATCGGGCGGGCCGGGCATACGGTTGGCGCGGCAAGCAAGGGCATTATTTTTCCGAAGTATCGTGCGGATTTGATTGCGTGCGCGGCGGTGACGCGGGCGATGCACGAGGGCCACGTGGAAAGCACGCGCTACCTGCGCAATGCGCTGGATGTGCTGGCGCAGCAGATGGTCGCGGTGATTGCGCACCCGCCGCTGGATGCGACGGAGGCGATGCACCGGGCGAAGAAGCACCGCAGCGACGAGGAAGAGTTTCCGGGCATCAGCTATCACCGGTTGCTGGGGATCATTCGGTCGTGTGCGGGGTACGCGTCGCTGAGCGTGCAGGTGTTTGAGGGCGTGCTGGATATGCTGGCGGGGCGCTACCCGTCGGATGAGTTTGGCGAGCTGCGGCCGCGGGTGACGTGGGATCGGCAGCGGCAGTGGCTGACGCCGCGCGCCGGCGTGAAGAAGATTGCGATTCTGAACGGCGGCACGATTCCGGATCGCGGCACGTTCGGGGTGTTTCTGTCGGGCGAGCGAAACAAGCCGGTGCGCGTGGGTGAGTTGGACGAAGAGATGGTGTTCGAGGCGCGGCAGGGCGAGACGTTCATCCTGGGCGCTTCGACGTGGCGGATCGATGAGATTACGCATGACCGGGTGCTGGTTTCTCCCGCGCCGGGCGAGCCGGGGAAGATGCCGTTCTGGCACGGGGACCAGGCGGGGCGGCCGCTGGAATTTGGCCGGCGGATCGGCACGCTGGTGCGCGAGTTGCGCGACATGCCGAGAAGCGCGGCGCTGGTGCGGCTGACGCGCGAGCATGATCTGGACGTGCTCGCCGCGGAAAATGTGATGCGGTACCTGAGCGACCAGGAACTGGCGACGGAGTCCGTTCCGGACGATCGCACGATCGTCGTGGAGCGGGTGCGCGATGAACTAGGCGACTGGCGGGTGTGCGTGATGACGCCGTTCGGCTCGCGGGTGCATGCGCCGTGGGCGATGGCGGTGATGGGGCGGATTCGCGCGGGCGGCGGGCCGGACGTGGAGGCGATGTGGAGCGAGGATGGATTCGTCATTCGCTTTCCGGAGGCGGACAAGGCACCGGAGACGGAGGACCTGTTCCCCGAGCCGCAGGAGGCTGCGGAGTTTGTGCAGCGGCAGTTGGGATCGACGGCGCTGTTTGCCGCGAAGTTTCGCGAGGCCGCGGCGCGGGCGCTGCTGCTGCCGCGTCGGCGGGCGGACGGGCGTGCGCCCCTGTGGCAGCAGAGAAAGCGGGCGTATGACCTGCTTTCGGTGGCGGCGCGGTATCCGCAGTTTCCCATGTTGCTGGAGGCGTACCGGGAATGTCTGCGGGATGTGTTCGATATGCCGGCGCTGAGCGAGATTTTGCGATCGATCGGGCAGCGGCAGATTCGGGTGCATACGGTGGATTCGCGAACGCCTTCACCGTTTGCGGCGGCGCTGCTGTTTAGCTACGTCGCGAACTACATTTACGACGGGGATGCGCCGCTGGCCGAGCGCCGGGCGCAGGCGCTGTCGATCGACCAGGAGCAGTTACGGGAGCTGTTGGGCGATGCGGACCTGCGCGAGTTGCTGGACGCGAACGCGATCGAGGAGACGGAAGAGCAGTTGCAGATGCTGGCGCCGGACTACCGCGCGCGAAACATGGATGGCGTGCACGACCTGCTGCTGCGGCTGGGGGATCTGAACCGGGCGGAGTTGCTGCGGCGCGTGGTGTCGGCAGAGGTGGCGATCACGGTGGATCGGCTGCAGAAATCGCGGCGCGTGTTGGAGCTAATGATCGGCGGGGAGAAGCGGCTGATCGCGGTGGAGGATGCGGCGCGGTACCGGGATGCGCTGGGCATTCCGCTGCCGCCGGGGCTGCCGACGGCGTTTCTGAACGCGGCACCGGAGGCGATGGTCGACCTGATTCGGCGGTATGGGCGGACGCATGGGCCGTTTACGACGGCGGAGGCGGCGGCGCGGTTCAAGATTCCGGCGGAGACGGCGGAAGCGGTGCTGCAGCGGCTGGTGCAGAGCGGCCGCGTGGTGGAGGGGGCGTTTCGGCCGGGTGGGCTTTCGCGGGAGTGGTGCGATGCGGAGGTGTTGCGCACGATTCGGCGGCGATCGCTGGCACGGTTGCGCAAGGAAGTGGAGCCGGTGGAGCAGCAGACGCTGGCGCGGCTGTTTACCCACTGGCAGGGCGTGCTGACGCCACGGCGTGGGCTGGATGCGCTGCTGGATGTGATCGAAACGCTGCAGGGTGCGCCGCTGCCGGCGTCGTTGCTGGAGGCGGAGATTTTGCCGGCGCGTATTGCGGGCTACAAGCCGGCGGACCTGGATACGCTGGTGGCGGCGGGCGAGGTGACGTGGGCGGGGTTTGAGCCGATCGGCGAGCGGGATGGGCGGATTGGGCTGTACCTGGCGGAGAAGTTGCCGCTGCTGTGGCCGCCGGTGGCGACGGGGCAGGCGGCGGCGGTGCTGGAGGAGGGGTCTTCGACGAAGGAGCGCGAGGAACGGGTGCTGGAGTATCTGCGCGGGCATGGGGCTTCGTTTTTTCAGCCGATCCACGAGGCGACGGGGAACCCCGAAGCGCGGAATGGGGCGGCTGTGGGTGGTGGGTACCCGGGGGAGACGATCGAGGCGCTGTGGAACCTAGTGTGGCGTGGCGCGGTGACGAACGACTCGTTGCAGTCTCTGCGGGCGTACACGGATCGGAATGCGGTCAATGGACGCGGGACGACGAATCACCAGGGCAAGCCGCAGCGGCGCATTCATAATCAGGCGGCGACGTTTCGGTCGCGACGGACGACGCCGCCGACGGTGCAGGGGCGGTGGGCGGTGAATCCAGCGCTGGCGGATGGGCCTCGGAATGCGACGGCGTGGTCGCATGCGGAGGCGCACCAGTTGCTGCAGCGGTATGGCGTGGTATTTCGGGAGACGGCGCATGCGGAGAATTTGCCGGGTGGCTTTTCCGCCATTTACGACGTGATGAAGGCGTTGGAGGAGAGTGGCAAGATCCGGCGGGGGTACTTCGCGGCGGACCTGGGTGCGGTGCAGTTTGCCATGCCGTCGGCACTGGATTTGCTACGGTCGCTGCGGACGAAGCGGCCCGATACTGACCCGGAGATGCTGGTGCTGGCGGCGACGGACCCGGCGAATCCGTATGGTGCGCTGCTGAAGTGGCCGCAGCCGGCGGATGGCGGGTCGCTGACGCGGACGGTGGGCGCGCGGGTAGTGCTGGCTGACGGTGCGCTGACGGCGTACCTGCGGCGCGGGAATCCGAATGTGCAGGTGTTTTTGCCCGAGGAAGATCCGCAGCGGACACAGGTGATGCGGGCGCTGGCGCGGTATTTTGTGGTGATGGCACAGGCCGGGTCGGGGCGGATTGGGGAGCCGGCGACGGACCAGAGCGGGCGGATTGGGATGCTGATCCAGAGCATCAACAACGTGGCGGTGGCGGAGCACCCGATGGCGCGGGTGCTGCTGGATGCAGGGTTCCAGGCGGCGCCGATGGGGTTTAATTTGCGGCGGAACCTGCCCGCGCTGCCGGGGGCGATGCCGGCCGCCGCGTCGACAATGTAGTTCAGTCTGGGCCATGGGTCGGGTTGGTTACGTGGGTAGCGCGTCAGCGTCCGCGCATGATGGACCCTCGATGTGCCAAGCCTGGATGGAACGCGCGCTGGCAGTGAGACAAATCAATGGTTCAGTGAGGAAGAGAGATGCCTGAAGGGGATACGATTTATCGGTCGGCGCGGGCCTTGGGGAAGGTGCTGACGGGTGGGACGGTGACGCGGTTTGAGACGGGGTATGCGCACCTGGCGACGGTGAACGATGACCGGCCGGTGGTGGGGCGCGTGGTCGAGCGGGTGGAATCGCGGGGCAAGTGGTTGCTGATGTTTTTGTCGGGCGACCTGATCCTGGTGACGCACATGTTGATGAGCGGTTCGTGGCACATCTACAAGACGGGCGAGAAATGGTGGTCGCCGAAGCGGGCGATGCGGGCGTTTCTTGAGGTTGAGGGGTGGCAGGCGGTGGCGTTTAACGTGCCGGTCGCGGAGTTTCATACGGCGGCGTCGCTGGAGCGGAAGTCGAGCGTGCCGAAGCTGGGGCCGGATGTGTTGAGCGGGGAGTACACGGCGGATGCGGGGGTGCGGGCGTTGCAGGCGCGGGCGGCGTCGCATCCTGAAGACGAGATTGCGAATGTGTTGTTGAACCAGCGCGTGATTGCGGGGCTGGGGAATGTGTACAAGAGCGAGGTCGCGTTTTATGCGGGGGTGCATCCGTTTCGGCAGATGAGCACGATTACGGCGGACGAGATGCTGAAGATGGCCGAGGTGAGCCAGAAGTGGCTGAAGGCAAATGTGATTGATGGGTCGACGGAGACGGGCGGCGACGGGATTGTGACGTACAGTGGCAATCGGCGGACGACGAACAGCGGCAATGAGAAGAATCGGCTGTGGGTGTATGGGCGGCGCGGGCAGGAGTGCCGCCGGTGCGGCGCGCTGGTGGAGATGCGGAAGCAGGGACCGGGAGCGAGGTCGACGTACTGGTGCCCGGGGTGCCAGCCGTGGATGGCTGCGGCGGGGCAGGTTTCGCCTGCGGGGGAGGCGGTGGCGGCGCCGGTGGGGTGGAATGGGGCGATCCGGCGGCGGAAGGTTGGGTGTTGAGGCGGTGATGGGGCGGCTATTGCCAGCGGTGTGCGTGCTGCTTACGATGTTGAGGTGATGTTCTCTGCGGGAGTCGCGCGCGGGCTGATAGGGGTGCTGTTGCTTGCGGCGGGTGTGCGGGCGCAGACGGTGCGGCTGGGATCGGCGGAGGTTGCCGGGCTAAATGCATCCCAGGCGAAGGCGCTGGTGTTGTACTTTGTGGCTTCAGATTGCCCGGTGTCGAACCGGTATTTTCCGGAAATGGAGCGGCTGGCGGCGCGGTTTGCGAGGCAGGGTGTGCTGACGCGGTATGTGTACGCAAATGCGACGGAGACGACGGCGGGTGTGGGTCGGCACCAGGTGGAGTTCGGGGCGCCGATGAGCGAAGTGAGAATGGATCCGGCGGGGGCGCTGGTGCGGGCGACCGGGGCGACGGCGACTCCGGAGGCGGTGTTGTTATTGCATGAGGGGCCGGTTTGGCGGGTGGCCTATCGCGGACGGATCGATGACCGCTATGTGCATCTTGGATTGGAGCGGGTACGGGCGGAGCGGCACGATCTGGAAAATGCGGTGGTGGCGGTGCTGGCGCACCAGCCGGTGATGCCGGCGGGCGGCCCGGTAGTAGGGTGTGGGATTGTCACGGGGCCGGCAGTGAAGCAGGCCCTGGGGGCGGCGCGATGATGCCGCTATCGGTTTGGCTCGAAACGGGGTTGCGGCGAACTGCCGGGCCGAGCGCGAGGGCTCGGCTGGCCGCAGCCTGTTTGCTGGCTTTCGTCGCGGTGTGCGTGGCGGTGGTGGGTGGGGCGATTGCGCCTGCGGATAAGGTGCGTGCGGCAGAGGCGCGGGTGACGTGGTCGCATGATGTGGCGCCGATTATGTACAAGAACTGCACGGCGTGCCACCATGCGGGCGGGTCGGGGCCGTTTTCGCTGGTGACGTACCCCGAGGCGCGGCGGTGGGGCGGGCTGATGGAGCAGGTGACGGCGTCGCGGTATATGCCGCCGTGGCTGCCGGCGCCGGGACACGGGGAGTTTGCGGATTCGCGGCGGTTGAGTGAGCGCGATATCGCGATGGTGAAGGCGTGGGTGGCGGGTGGCATGGCGCAGGGGGACGACGCGCCGAAGCCTCCGGTGTACACGTCGGAGTGGGAGCTGGGGCCGCCGGACCTGGTGCTGAGCGTGACGAGCCCGACGGAGGTGCCGGCGAGTGGGCCGGATGTCTTTGAGAACTTTGCCCTGCCGGCGAACCTGACGGGCACGCGATGGGTGCGGGCGATGGAGATCAAGCCGGGGTCGCCGCAGGTGGTGCACCATGCCAACGTGATCCTGGACCGGACGGCGGCGCTGCGGCGGGCGCACCCGAACGACTGGCAGCGCGGCGTGCCGGGAATGGACATTACGATCGACGGTGGGAAGAACTTCGATCCGGATTCGCATTTTCTGTTTTGGAAACCGGATTCGACGGCGCTGGTGGAGCCGGAGTCGATGCCATGGCGGCTGGACCCGGGCAACGACCTGGTGCTGAACATGCACCTGAAGCCGACGGGCAAGGTGGAGCGGATCCAGGCGCGGATTGGGCTGTACTTTGCGAAGGCTCCCGCCACGCAATTGCCGATGCTGTTGCAGTTGGAGCATGACGATGCGCTGGATATTCCGGCGGGTGACGCGCACTTTGTGGTGGAGGATACGCTGACGCTGCCGGAGGCGGTGGAGGTGCTGGCGGTGTACCCGCATGCGCACTACCTGGGCAAGCGGATGGAGGGATTTGCGACGCTGCCGACGGGCGAGACGAAGTGGCTGGTGCTGGTGCCGGATTGGGACATCGAGCGGCAGGCGATCTACCGGTTAAGCAAGCCGCTGCCGCTGCCGAAGGGGACGGTGCTGCACATGCGGTACACGTACGACAACAGCGCGTCGAACCCGCGGAATCCGCATGTGCCGGGGGTGCGGGTGCGGGCAGGGAATAACTCGACGGACGAGATGGGGCACCTCTGGTTGCAGGTGTTGCCGATGGGGTCTGCGGCAGGTTCAGGTGATGCAAGGATTCCGCTGGAGCGGGCGTGGATGCAGAACCGGCTGAGCAAGGATGGAAAGGATACGACGGCGCTGTTTAATCTTGCGTCTATGGCGGCGACGGCCGGGGAGTACACGGAGGCAAGTGGCTTGTATACGCGGGCGCTGGAGGTGAAGCCCGGCGATGCGCGGGTGCTGACCGGGCTGGGGACGGTGCAGTTTTTGGGTGGGGATGCTGCGGCGGCGCAGGCTAGTTTTCAGGCGGCGGTCACGGCCGATCCGCAGTATGCCGACGCGCGTTTTGACCTGGCGAAGGTGGAGCTGGAGCGGAGTGATTTTGCGGCGGCGGAGGCGCAGTTCCGGGCGCTGCTGGGGATGAATGCGAAGGATGTGGCGGCGGAGGTGGGGCTGGGGTCTGCGCTGCTGGCGCAGGGGCGCAACGCGGAGGGGGCGGCGGCGTTTCGTGCGGCGCTCCTGCTGGATCCGGAGAACTTCGACGCACTGTACAACGAGGCGCAGATTGCTGCGGGAGCGAATGACTTTGCGACCGCCGAGCGAGACCTGACGCGGGCGCTGGCTGTGCGCGCGGATGCGGATGCGGAGCGCACGCTGGCCATTGTGCTGGCGAGTGAGAACCGGATGGCGGAAGCGTTGCCGCACATGCAGACCGCGGCGAAGCTGGCACCAAGCGATGCGGACGTGCAGCGGCTGCTGGCGCGGTTGCAGGGTGAGATGAAGCGGTAAATTGCAGCAGGGATGCATGTCGCCGAGCTCTTGTGCTTCAAACGTGGCTGGCTGATGCACTGCCGATCACGAACTGCCAAGCTGCATCTTCCTTTCGGTGCAGTGGCTTGTCACGAACTGCTTGTGCGGAAGCTGCTCAAGCGGAGATGGCTGCCATTTCATGTTGCACGGACATGAAAGCCAGGCGCAGGTGTTGACGTTTGGCCTTGCGACGAACAAGTTTGCTGCAGGGCGGCGGCGGTGATTGCGGCCGGGAGTATGCCAAGTGAAGTTGCTACGCTACGGAGTGGTTAGGGCAGCTTGCGATAGAGTTCGTAATTTGGATCGATGACTGCGTCGACGCCGAGTGGTTGATGCAGTGCGCGCCGAAGCAGCGTCTTGACGCTGAAGTTGGCGTAAGACCAAGAGTCTGTGCGACTCAGTAAGGCGTACTGGCTATGATCGGCGAACTTATTTCGGTATTGTTCTGCTGCAAATGGTGTCACCAGTAGCAAATCTCCCGGCCGCGGGATGCCAGCCGTCGTGATCCGCTGGTAATGAAATGGCGGAGGGGATGCCGGGTTGAAGTTGATCTTGCCGGCTGTTGAAAGATTCGACATTAAGTCGTACTTTGTAGCTGCTACTCCATCGGCCTGTAGATACTCCACGAGGCTGTCGAAAACTTCCAAGCTCGATCCCGAGCCAACTCCATCCAGGAAAAGATTTACTCGTTGCGGGCCTTGTAACTGCTGCTCCAATGAAGGCAAGATTGCCTGGAAGTTAGTGGCACCTATTCTCCAGAAAGTGTACTCCTGCACGACCACAACGAGTTGAATGGCACAAACACCGGCAGCTATTCCGAGTAATGCCGGCCTGCGAAGATATTGCGCAAGTGATTGTGATTCAAGAGCCGCTGTTACCAGGTAGGGAACAACGAAGTACGCGGGAAGAAGGTAATACGCATTCGCAAGACCGAGGGTGACATAGGCCAGGATGATGGCAAGCCCCGACAGCAGCAGCACCTTGACCGGGGGGGCGACGCTACGTTTCCGAGCAAAGATTAGCACGGCGAGCAGGCAAAATAACCCAAGCAGCAGAGGTTCGTGCAGCGCGTCTGCCGAGAGCGCGCGTAAATGCTGCTGCAGCCTGCCCCCGGGTCTGCTGCCGTACAGGACAGGTCCTTTGTGTCGGTAAACCAAAAAGTAGTAGGTAAGCAGGAAGGCGGCACACGATAACAGTAGCGAGACGTGTAGTGCTCGCCATATTCGCCGCTGCTGCGGGTGCGGTAACAATGCGGAACGGTGATCAAGCCATAGGCCGAAGAAGCCGACGGCAGCTACGGGAACGAATCCCGTCTCCTTTGTGTACAGGACGATTGATCCAAGGACGAGGCATGTTCCTGCGTAGCGCAGCTTTCCCGTTTCTCGAAGTTTGAGGTAGGTCAGCAGGAAAGCCGCAAGGACGAAGAGCTCATTTTTCTCCTGCACCCAGAGGCGTAGATAGGCCATGGCGAATGCCGGCGTCAGCAGCACAAATAGCGTCGCGATGTAGGGCGCAGCGGGGTATCTGCGCGCGGGCGCAAGTTGCGCCGTTCGCACTAGCAGCCATGCAACTGCGACAGCTTCCAACGCGTTGAGAAGGTAAAAGGCCGTCGCGGACGTGGACAGCAGCGACAAGATATTGAACTCCGCGGCAAGAAGGGGAACGAATCTGCCAGAGACCGGAATGATAAAAGGGGGCACCCACCTGCCAACGCGCAGGGTCGTCATGAACTGGTGATCGTCGATGACGCCAAACGCCGGATGGTAGAGCAGTATTGCCACGTACAGCAGTAGGAAACACCAGAAGGACAGGACAAGAATGCGGGAGGCAGCTGACGATTGTGAAGTCAAGTCTTTACGCATGAATGACTATGATAGTGGCGCGTGAGTCTCGAAGGGCGAAATAACGGTCTTCCGGACTCTTCATTTGAGCGGGTCGATTGGACAACTATTCAACGATGCTTGTCTCGCAGCCCTCATTGCCAATCCAGAATCAGCGTCTTCGCAGGATTAACAGTACGTTCGTCGTAGAGGTTGTGACTCGGATCGCCTGCCAATCTCCGAGTTGAGCAAGGCGGGTGCACGCCTGAGCTGTTTGTCATGTAGGTTCAGCCCAACAGCATGACTCCAGCAAAGCAGCATCTATGCTTACCGCTTGTTGCTGCTACTGGGGTGGATCCTGGTTGGAAGGGGCTTTCTTTTCGCCGCCGCCGAAGAGCTTTTGGAGGAGGTTGCGGTGTTTGGGTTGGCCGTTGGGGGTAGGATCGTCGGCTTCTTCGGCGGAAGTGGTGGTGCCGGGGGTGTAGCCCATAACGGCGTCGAGGACGTTGTCGTGGCCACCGCCCATGCGGCTGCAGGTGCTTTGCGGCTGGGAGCCGTTGAGAAAGGCGGCGGTGTAGTCGTTCGGGCAGGTTTCGTCGGCCAAGAGGTTGCTGGCCTTGTCGATGCGGTAGTTGGTTACCCCTTCGACGGGGGTGAACTCCTTCATGTCGCTGTATTGCGGGAGCTTGATGGCGCGGTTCATGAACTCGGCCCAGATGGGCGCGGCGGCGAGGGCGCCGGAGAGCTTGACGTCGGTATAGTCGTCGTTGCCGACCCAGACGACGCAGATGAGGTTGGAGCTGTAGGCGGCGAACCAGGCGTCGTGGCTGGTGCCGGTTTTGCCGGCAGCGGGGGCGTGGAAGCCTTTTTGCCGGACGGCGACGCCGTAACCGAAGTCCATGACGCCCTGGAGCAGGGACTGGGTGAGCGCGGCGGCCTTGGGGTCCATGACCTGGCGAGCTTCGGGGGTGAAGTCGGCGACGACATCGGCCTTGTCGTTGCGCACGGCCTTGAGCAGCCAGGGGGTGATGTGGACGCCGCCGTTGGCGAAGACGGTGTAGGCGCCGGCCATGTCGAGCGGTGTGGCGTCGTAGGCGCCGAGAGCGACGGCGGGGGTACCGCGGGCGGCGGCGATGCCACTGGCGCGGCCGAGGGCGGCGACGTTTTCAAAGCCTACTTTTTGCGCGAGTTCGACGGTGGCGTTGTTGAGGGAGTGGGCCAGCGCGTAAATGGCGGTGACGTTGCCGTGGAAGCTGTCCTTGTAGTTGCGCGGGGTGTAGGTGGAGCGGCCGTTGTCGTAGGTAAAGGTGGTGGGGGTGTCGTTGAGCTGAGTGACGGCGGTGAAGAAGCCGGTGCCGGTCTGGTTGCCGTCTGCATCCGTTGTCGTCCCGAGCTGCTGGCCGCTGACGGTGCCCATTTCTGCCGTGGCGTAGACGAAGGGCTTGAAGATGGAACCGGTGGGGCGCTTGCTGACGGCGCGGTCAAGCTGGGACTGGCCGTAGTTGCGGCCGCCGACGAGGGCGAGCACCTGGCCGGTGTGGGGGTTGAGCGCGACGAGGGCGACCTGCGGGTAGACGAGGGGCTCGTTGCCGTGGTGGTTGCGGCGGACTTCGGCGTCGACGTTGACCATGCCGGCGGTAACGGCTTCGCTGGCGGCACGCTGCAGGTCTGGGTCGAGCGAGGTGTAGATGCGCAGGGTGCCGCTTTGGGTGGTGTCGCCGAGGCGCTGGCTGAGTTGCTCGTGGACGAGGTCGACGAAGTAGGGGGCTTCGCTGGCGTCGACGTTTTGCGGCGCGAGCTTGAGGGGTTCGCCCTGGGCGCGCTCGCTTTCGGCGGCGGTGAGGGCGCCGGTTTCGACCATGCTTTTGAGCACGAGGTTGCGGCGCTCAATGGCGCGCTCCGGGTGGCGGAAGGGGTTGAAGTAGTTGGGGCGCTGGATGATGCCGGCGAGCAGGGCGGCCTGGGCGACGTCGATCTGGCGGAGGTCTTTGCCGAAGTAGGACTGGGCGGCCTCGCCGAATCCGTTGATGGCAAACGATCCACGCTGGCCAAGGTTGATCTGGTTGGCATACATGGCGAAGATTTCCTGCTTGTTGAAGCGGGATTCAAGCTGCAGGGTGATCATGATTTCGATCATCTTGCGCTTGAGGCTTTTTTCCGGTGAGAGGAAGAAGCCGCGGGCGAGCTGCATGGTGAGGGTGGAGCCGCCGCAGCGCTTGTGGCCGCTGGTGGTGTCCTCGATGAAGCACTCGGCGAGGCGGCCGAAGTTGACGCCGTTGTGGTCGAAGAAGCGGCGATCTTCAATGGCGGTGACGGCCTCAACAAGGGACTTGGGAATCTGGTCGTAGGTGACGAGGCGGCGCTTGGTGCGGTTTTTGTCTTCGCTGAGGCCAGTGATGAGCTGGGGTTCGAGCTCGTAGCTGCGAAGCTGGACGCCATTGTCGGCGGTGATGGCGGTGACCTGCTCGCCGTCATCAGTGATGGTGGCGCCGTCTGGGGAATGGAAGGACTGCGCGCCGGGCCGGATGGTGACGGAGTTGCCGGAAAGGGTGTACTGGCCGAGTTGCAGGTTGACGTTGTAGCCGGCGCGGCGCAGGTCTGCGGCGACGGCGGCGGCGGTGAGGTGCTGGCCGGGACGAATTTCCTTGGGTGCGGCGTAGATTTGCGAAGTGCTGGCGAAGAGCGGGCCGGCGGCGATGCGGTCATCGACGACGCGCTGGTATTCGAGGTAGTAGTAGCCAAAGATGCCGGCGCCGACGAGGAGGCAGGCGAGAGTGACGACGGCGGCGAAGGTGAGCAGCCGCTTCCAGAGGGGGCGGCTGCGGCGGCTGCCTGCGTTGTCGTACCGGGGCGAGGTGCCGCCGAGCTTTACCTTGACTGCCATCGTTTGCTCCTTGCGCGCAACGCGGTACGCCCTTGTGGTTGAGACTAGACCTGGGTGCCGCGGGAAAGCAGCGGTTGGAGTGTGGGCATGACGGCCTCTACGGGAATGTCGGTAGTGGTGTTTTGCAGGCGGTCGACGAGTTCGACGAGGCCGTCGGTGAGTTTTTTGCCGACGTTGATGCGGTAGGGAGCGCCGATGAGGTCGGCGTCTTTGAACTTGGTGCCGGCGGAGTCGTTGCGGTCGTCGAGCAGGACGTCGATGCCTGCGGCTTCCAGTGCATTGGCAATGCGTTCACCGGCTTCGGCGAGGATCGGGTCGCTCTGCTTGGTGACGGTGACGACGACGGGGAAGGGCGCGATGCTGGCCGGCAGGGCGTAGCTCCACTCGCCGCGGTCGTTTTTGCCGAGCTTCGCGGCGCTTTGTTCGATGGCGGCGGTGAGGATGCGCTCGATGCCGATGCCGTAGGAGCCCATGATCGGCGTGGTTTCCTTGCCGTTGCGGTCGAGGACGCGGGCACCCATACTCTGCGAATACTTGTAGCCAAGCTTGAAGATGTGGCCGATCTCGACCGCCTTGCCGAGGCGCAGGGGCTGGCCGGTGAGCGGGTCGGGCTCACCCGCGGCGACGTTGCGGATGTCGGCGGCGACGGTCCAGGTAAAGTCGCGGCCGGGGGTGACGTTACGATAGTGGAAGTCCAGCTTGTTGGCACCGGCGACGAGATTGTGGCGGCCTTCGAGCGCGGAGTCGACGACGATGGTGGCGGCGCGCTCATTTTTGAAGAGCATCGCTGCTTCGGTGCCGAGCTTGGCTTTCGCGATGAGTGCAGCGTCGTAAAAGCCGCGGTTCACGGTGAAGACTTCCGCAGGCAGGACGGTAAGGCCGATAGGGCCGAGGTAGCCCGCGGGACCGCTTAAATAGCGTTCCAACTCGTCTGCCTGCATGGTGCGCAGATCGTCGCAGTGGGCCGCGCCGGCCAGCTTGGTTTCGTTCACCTGGTGGTCGCCGCGCAGGAAGGCGATGACGGGTTTTTCGAGCGGGGTGCCCTGTGGACCGGCGATCTGGCCCATGTAGGCGACGCACTTGATGTCCTGCGAGGGGGCGATACCAAAGAACTCCGCGACGTCGGCAATGGCGGCTTTGCCGGGGGTGTGGACGAGCTCGGGCAGGCCGTCGCCGGTAGGTGCGAGGTCTTCGACGGGGGCGAGCTTCGAGGATGCCTTCTCAATGTTCGCGGCGTAGGTGCCATCGGGGGAGCTGGCGATCCAGTCCTCGCCGGCCTCGGTGTAGACCATGAACTCCTGCGACTGCGAACCGCCCATGGCACCGCTGTCTGCCTCAACCGCGACGAATTCGAGGCCGCAGCGGGTGAAGATGCGGCGGTAGGCGGCGTCGTGCAGGTCGTAGCTTTGGTCGAGGCCTTCGGCGTCGATGTCGAAGCTGTAGGAGTCTTTCATGGTGAACTGGCGGACGCGGAGAAGGCCGCTTTTGGGTCGTGGTTCGTCGCGGAACTTGGTCTGGATCTGGTACCAGATCTGCGGGAGCTGCTTGTAGCTGCGGAGTTCGTTTCGCGCAATGGAGGTCATGACCTCTTCATGCGTCATGCCGAGGGCGAGGTCGGCGCCGCGACGATCCTTGAGGCGGAACATGTTGTCGCCCATGCCGGTCCAGCGGCCGCTCTCTTCCCAGACTTCGCGGGGGTGGAGTGCGGGCAGGAAGAACTCCTGTGCGATGGTGTCCATCTCCTGCCGCACGATGGCGACGACCTTGTTGATGGCGCGGGTGCCGAGGGGCAGATAGCTGTAAATGCCGGCGCCGAGCTGGCGGATGTAGCCCGCGCGGAGGAGCAGTTGGTGGCTCGCGACTTCGGCGTCTGCGGGGATGTCGCGCAGGGTGGGGATGAACAGTTTGGACCAGCGTTGCATGGATTCGTGGGTTCGCTTTCTGTTCCGTCCATTCTACGGGTGTTGTGCGGGTAATTTGTTCGGGGTTCCTCCGGTTTGCGGATGTCGGACAGGGGAAAGCATCGTAAGCTGGGCTCGGCTCATCTGCTGTAGTAGCTGAGTTTTGAGAGAGATTGCTGCCCATGCGTAACGGACTTGTTGCTGGAGCCATTGTTTTGGTCGTCGCCCTGCTGGTGTGGTCGGGCATGCATAACCTGCGCACGCGCAAGGCGGAAGAGGCGCAGGCACGCGACAAGCAAGCCATGATCGCGGTAGACAAGCCGGGTGCAACGGCATCGTTGGATGCGGCGTCGTCGCAGTTTGGATCGGCGCCCGATCTGCGCGGCAAGCCGGCGGCGGTATTTTCGCTGAAGACGCTGGATGGCAAGACGGTGTCGCTGGCGGACCTAAAGGGCAAGCCGGTGCTGCTGAACTTCTGGGCGACGTGGTGCGCGCCGTGCAAGGTGGAGATGCCGTGGTTTGAGGAGTTTCAGCAGAAATACGCAGGGGAGGGGCTGCAGGTGGTCGGCATCAATGAGGATGACGAGGTGAAGCCGGACGTGCTGAAGCAGGAGGTAGGCGACACGACGAAGAAGCTGGGCGTGACCTACCCAATCCTGTTGAGCAACCACAAGGTGGGCGATGCGTATGGCGGGCTAGACATGCTGCCGGCGACATTTTATATCGACAAGAATGGCGTGATCCGTGCCGAGGCAATTGGCCTTGCGAGCAAGGATGAGGCTGAGGCGAACGTGCAGAAGTTGCTGCAGGCGGGGAGCTAGACGTGATTCCGATGGGTCGACGGCTGAATCGGTTTCGCATGGTGCCGCTGGTTGCGGTGGCGGCTGTTGTGCTGGCACTGAATGTGCGCGCGTGGAACGGCCAAGTGTATGCGCAGATGATGGATGTGGGGCAGCGTGCGCCGGCGGCGAAGGGTGGCCATGTGACGTTCGCTGCGGAGCCGCAGAGCGTGGCGGCAAATCGGCCAGTGACGTTGGCGCTGCGGTTCCATGTGGACGCGGGGTTTCACATCAATTCGCATGCGCCCAAGAGCGACATGCTGATTCCGACGAAGATCGCGGTGGAGGACCTGCCGCAGGGGAATGTTTCTGCCGTCGATTTTCCGCAGGGCACGCCGTACAGCTTCAGCTTTGAGCCGAAGAACAAGCTGGATGTGTATACCGGCGACTTTACGCTGGTGGCGCACCTGACGGCCAAGCCTGGGCAGCAGACCTTGAAGGCTGCGCTGCACTACCAGGCTTGCGACGCGAGTGCATGCTATCCGCCAAAGCTATTGGCGGTGGAGCAGCCGTTTACGGCTAAGTAGCGGCATTATAGACCGGCAGCGGTGGTCGGCGGTGGGTGCCGTGCTGATGGTGGCTGGGGTTGCCGTTGGGGCAAATACACCGGCGCAGCAGCGGGCCATGCTGCATTCGTATGGGTTGCTGCATCCCTGGTTTCACCTGGGTCTTTTTGGTGGAATGAGCTGGCTTGCCGTGCAATCGGCGCGGTTGGAGGCGGTGCAGGCCGTGCTGTTGGTGGCGCTGGTGGTGTTTGGTGGTGCGACGGAGTTTGTGGAGTACTGGTACCACGCGGCGCCGCTGGAGTATGGCGATATTGTGCTGGATGCGCTTGGGGCGATCGCTGGGGCGGTGCTGGCGCGGGTAGTGCAGCGACGAGTGCTTCGACGGTCAGAAGGGCGCTGGGAGTAGAGGGATCGCTGCGGAGCACATGCGCAAGGATGCACTTCGTTCGGAGTGGTGTCCCGTTGGCAGTGGAACATCTCGGCGGCTGAAGCCGCACGTTGCTACTACGTGTCCGAATGTTGAGGGTGCGCCATGCCGGTGTGCGCACTCGTCTTCCCTTTGCAAGGAAAAACCGCATGACGCTGTGTTGTTCCTGCAGCGTCATGCGGTTTTCTGTTGACGTGCATACCTAGCTGCGGCGCTTTTTCTGGGTTTCGAGGAAGCGGCGGAGGCGGTCGAGGGAGCGGGCCTTGCCGAAGACGACGAGGGATTCGAGTAGCGGGGGCGAGGCGGTTTTGCCGGTGAGGATGGCGCGGAGCAGCATGAAAGCGTCCTTGACGGACCACTCTTTTGCGGTGAGCAGGGCGCGGAGGGCGGCGTCGATGGCTTCGGTGGTCCAGTCGGCGGCTTCGAGGGTGGGCAGCATTTCGGCGGCGAAAGCCAGGGTGTCTTCGACGGTGCGCTTTTTCGGGATGAAGACGTCGGGCGGGGGCAGGACGTCGTCTTTGAAGAAGAAGTCCGCGAGGTCGCCGAACTGGCCGAGCGTCTCGATTCGCGTCTGGACGAGGGGTGCGATCTCGCGCAGGTAGCTGTCGGAGAAGACGGTCGACTTCATGGCGAGGAAAAATTCCTCGCTGCTCATGGCGCGGAGGTATTCGCTGTTCATCCACCGGAGCTTGACGAGGTCGAAGACGGGGCCGCCGAGGGAGATGCGCTTGAAGTCGAAGCGGTCGACCATGTCCGTGAGGGTGAAGAGGTCGTTTTTGCTGGTGTCGAGGCCCTTGCTGACGATTTCCTGCTCGGTGGGCTGCGCCATGCCGCCACCCATGAGGCCGAGGAAGTTGAGCATGGCCTGGGGCAGAAAGCCGGCCTGGCGGTAGTAGACGAGCGAAACCGGGTTTTTGCGCTTACTGATTTTGGACTTGTCGACGTTGCGCAGCAGCGGCATGTGCCAGAAGCGGGGCAGGTCCCAGCCGAACGCCTGGTAAAGGAGGACGTGCTTGGGGGTGGAGCTGATCCACTCCTCGGCGCGAATGACGTCGGTGATGCCCATGAGGTGGTCGTCGACGACATTGGCGAGGTGGTAGGTGGGGAAGCCGTCGGACTTCATGAGGACCTGGTCGTCGACGTTGAAGTGGTCGAAGGTGATGTCGCCGCGGAGCTCGTCGTGAAAGGTGGTAGATGCGACGCCAACGCCGGCCTCGCCGTGGGGGACGCGGAGGCGGATGGTGTAGGGCTTACCTTCCGCCAGCGCGGCCTCGACCTGGTCGGGCGTGTAGCGACGGGAGGGGCCGTTGTACTTGGGCGGCTGCTTTGCGGCCATCTGGGCCTTGCGCTCGGTGTCGAGCTCTTCGGCGGTCTCAAAAGCACGGTAGGCGTGGCCGCTGTCGACGAGGCGCTGGCAGTATTCGCGGTAGATGTCGGTGCGCTCGCTCTGGCGGTAGGGGCCGTGGGGACCGCCGACGTCGGGGCCTTCGTCCCAGGAGAGTCCGGTCCAGCGGAGGGCGTCGAAGATCATCTGCTCGGAAGAGGCGACGAAGCGGGTGCGGTCGGTGTCTTCGATGCGGAGGACGAACTTGCCGCCGCGCTGTTTCGCGAACACATAATTCAACAGGCCGATGTAGGCGGTGCCGACGTGCGGGTCGCCGGTGGGGGACGGTGCGATGCGGACGCGGACGGGGCCCTGCTGCTTGGGGTTGCGTGCTTCGATGGTGGTGATTTCTGCGCTCATGCCGTCTCTAAGGGTAGCAGCGTGGGCGCGCTGGTTCGCGGCGGTTTGCGCTTGACCGGGGTTGGGGCGCGGCATAGCGTTACGGGATGGGATCGTACAGTGTGCGTGCGGACGAGACGGAGTTGGCGTTGCTGGTGAGCCGGGCCGAGGCGGGCGAAGAGATTGTGCTGTCGCGGGAGGGGGTTGCGGTGGCGAAGATTATTCCGTTTCCGGTAACAGCCACGGTAGCAGTGGCGGAGGAAAGGCGTGCAGTGCCGAGGCCTTACGGGCAGAATTTCTCTGGATTGGTCGGCTTCCTGACAGCTTCGACGATCCTTTGCCGGATGAGTACCAGCGAGCTTTTGGGATGATTGAGTGAATCTGCTGCTCGACTCGCACATCTTGCTTTGGTACGACACGGCTGACCCGAAGTTGGCGTCGGAAGTTACCAACCGCATACGGTTTGCAAAGGGACCGCATCGTGATCAGTACGGTCACCGTTTGGGAGTTGTCCATCAAGCGATCTCTGGGCAAACTGCCAGGCACAGAGTCGGTGTTGGATGTTGTGCGGCGTAACGAGTTCGAGTTGCTACCGATTCTGCCAGAACATGCGGACCGTATCGCAACGATGCCGCACCTGCATCGCGACCCGTTCGACCGCATGCTGATCGCGCAGGCAGCCGTCGAAGGTTCGATTCTGGTGACCCATGATCACATCCTGCAGAGTTATGGCGTGCCTGTCTTGCTGGTGTAAAGGGCTTAGAGCTCGCGGGACGGTTCTGTAGGCGGATAGGCCGGTCCCTGCGGTACGGGTGGGTAGGCGCTGGGTGCCGGGGTATACGCGCCCGGCCGGGTGTAGAGCTGGGGCGGCTGGCTTTGCGGCGGATAGGCCTGCGGTGGGTAGGCGGTGTAGTCCGGAGCGACCGGGGTGACGCGCCAGGTGATGAAGGCGAGCACGTAGAGCGTGACCAGCACGCCGATGCCGGGAATGAAGATCAGCATGGAGAGCCATGGCGAGTGGCCGGCTTTTTTAAAGGCGACCCAGAGCGGCACGATCAACGCGACGATTAGGAGCAAGACGAACACGCCGAAGATGGGCACCATGGTGGCGGCCATTCGCTGCGCCTGTGCCGGATCGATGTTTGCCTGGGTCATAGGTGTCTGCCTTTTGGCTCCGCGTTCAAGGACGCGCTTTGCCGTGAGCCATTCTGCCATTGCGCGGGTGTTTGCACTACGTCAAATCGTCGGAGTCAAAGGCGGGCTTTCGGCCGAGGCGACGGAGGTCGTGGGATTCGCCCATGAGGGTGCGGACGACGACCTCGACTTCGGCGTCGTCTTCCATTTCCGCGGTGAGGAGCTTTGGCTCTTCGGGTTCGGACAGGGCTTCCAGAAGGGCGATGACGTGGGCGACGGCGACGCCGTCCTGATTAAGGCCCTCGGGGGTTTTTGCCTTTATGCCGACGTCGCGCGCGGGCACGTTGAGCAGTTCGGCGACGCGTGCGCGCATGTCGCCGGCGATGGGCACGATCTTGGGCCGTTGCAGAATAAGCACGCAATCGAGGTTGACGATGCGGTAGCCGGCGGTGGCGATTTCTTCGAGCGCGGTTTCGAGGAAGAGGGAAGAATCGGCACCCTTCCAGCGATCGTCGGACGGGGGGAAGAAGGTGCCAATGTCGCCAGCGCTGACGGCGCCGAGAAGGGCGTCGGTGATGGCGTGCAGGAGTACGTCGCCGTCGCTGTGGCCGGCCAGGCCTTCGGTGTGCTCGATCTTCAGACCGCCGATGACGAGGGGCACGCCCGGCTTGAAGGCGTGTGAGTCGAACCCGTAACCAATCCTCATGCCTGCCAAATCGGTGGACCTCCGTGTCGCTCTCCAGCATATCGAAAGTGAAGAGCGTACGCAGAGGTCGCGGAGTTTTGCGCGGAGTACGCAGAGGGGGACTCGCCTTTGGTTCGTAGCCGGTTCGCCGACCGTCTAGACTGAAATGCTATGCAGGTTCATGTGATTCTTCCGGCTGCGGGTCTTGGGACGCGCATGGCCGTTGCGGGTGTTTCGGCGAAGCAGTTTCTGTCGCTGGGCGGGGAGCCGGTGCTGGTGCGCAGTGTGCGCGCGTTTGCGGCGGTGGGGCGGGTAACTTCGATTGTGCTGGCGATTCGCGCAGCCGAGCGGGAGCACGTGGTGGAGCAGCTGGCGGAGCATGGGCTGGCGGAGCGCGTGACCCTGGCGATTGGCGGAGACCATCGCCAGGCGAGTGTGGGCAATGCGCTGCGTACGCTGACGGCCGCGGCGAGTGACATCGTCCTGGTGCACGACGCCGTGCGGCCGCTGATTGACGCGGCGACGATCGAGCGCACCATCGACGCAATTGAGCGGCATGGCGCGGCGATCGTGGGGCTGCCGGCGGTGGATACGATCAAGCAGGTGGAGCGGACGGCGGATGGCGCGATTGTCACGTCGACCATTCCACGGGAGCGCGTGGTGCAGGCGCAGACGCCGCAGGGCGCGCTGCTGGGTACCATGCTGCGGGCGTTTGCCGAGGCGGAGGCTGACAGCTTTCAGGGAACGGATGAGGCGAGCCTGCTGGAGCGGGCGGGTGTGACGGTGGCGGTGGTTGCGGGGTCTGCGGCGAACTTCAAGATCACGCAGCCGGGGGACCTGGAACTGGCGGAGTTTTACCTGCGCGGGCGCAGCAGCGGCGCATGAGCGAAGGACTGGCACCGGAGAATGAGCCGCTGAAGCGCGTGGCAGATGATGTTGCGGCTACGCGCGGCGTGGACGATCCGACGGATTTTCCCGCGGTCGATCCTGCCGCTTCGCCGTTGCACACGCCGACAAAACAGCGGGCGGCGGCGACGTTCATCTACCTGACGGTGGGACTAGACATGCTGGCGCTGGGTATGATCGCGCCGGTGCTGCCGAGTTTGATCTCGGGGTTTGTTGGGAACTCGACGGCGCGCACGGCGGAGATGATCGGCATCTTCGGCATGACGTTTGCAGCGATGCAGTTCTTCTTTTCGCCGGTGCTGGGGTCGTTGTCGGATCGGTTTGGGCGCAGGCCGATCGTGCTGCTGTCGAACTTTGGGCTGGGTCTGGATTACGTGTTGATGGCGCTGGCGCCGTCGCTGCGGTTTCTGCTGATCGGGCGAATACTGGCGGGCATTACGGCGAGCAGCGTGCCGACGGCACAGGCGTACATGAGCGACGTGACGCCACGGGAGAAGCGGGCGGCGGCGTTCGGCATGTTGCAGGCGGCGTTTGGGTTCGGGTTCATCGTAGGGCCGGCGCTGGGCGGGTGGTTGGGGAGTATCCACCCTCGGCTGCCGTTCTGGATCTCGGCCGGGCTGTCGCTGTGCAATGCGACGTATGGGTACTTTGTGCTGCCGGAGTCGCTGAAGAAGGAGAACCGGAGCCGGTTCTCGTGGAAGCGGGCGAACCCGGTGGGATCGGTACGGATGCTGTCGCGGTCGCGCACGCTGGTGTCGCTGTCTTTCGTGCTTTTGCTGGGATACCTGGCGCAGAATTCGCTGTTGAATGTGTACGTGGTGTATGCGGAGTACCGGTATCACTGGTCGGTGCATGCGATTGGGAACTCGCTGGCACTGCTGGGGGCGATGACGATTCTGTACGGGTTCTTCCTGGTACGGAGGGCATCGGCGGTGCTCGGGGATCGGCGGGCGACGATCTACGGGCTTGCGGGTGGTGCGGTTGGATACGTCGGGTTTGCTTCGGCGCCAAATGGGTGGTGGTTCCTGGCTTCGATTCCGCTGCTGAACCTGACGTCGATCGCGTGGCCGGCAACACAGGGCATGATGAGCCGGACGGCGGGACCCGGCGAGCAGGGGCAGTTGCAGGGGGCCATCAACAGCCTGCGCGGCATTGCGGGCATGCTTGGGCCGGGGCTGTTTACGTGGCTGTTTGCCAAGGCGGTGGGGGACTGGCGCGGGCTGCATCTGCCGGGGCTGCCGTATTACGTGGCGGCCGGGTTTATGGTGTGCAGCGTGTTGCTGGCGACGGTCACGGGACGGGGCCGCGAGGGTACGGCGTAGCAGCGCTACCTTGCATGTGGGGTTTTGTCCCAGTTGAACATCCACTGGATGCCGAATTTGTCGATAAGCATGCCGAATCGTGCGCCCCAGAAGGTGTCCTGCAGGGGCATGCGGACTTCGCCGCCGTCAGCCAGCCTGGCGAAGACTTCGTCCTGCTCCTCGGCGCTTTCGCAGTCGAGCGAGAGGGAGAAGTTGTTGCCGGGCTCGAGTTTGAAGGGCGTCATAGACATGGTGTCAGAGGCCATGAGGCGCACGTTGCCTTTGGCGATGCGGGCGTGGAGGACGCGGCCGGTGTCTTCCGGCGCGCAGGGGCCTTGCGAGGCGTCCATGATCTCCGCTTCGGCGCCGAGGGCGGCGGCGTAAAAGGTCATGGCTTCGCGGCAATTGCCATCGAAGGTGAGGTAGGTGTCGATCGAACGCATCGTTTGCCTCCGTGGAAGTTCGACCAAGGAGACAACATTGGCCGTGGCCCGTCAACAGAATTTGTACTGGGGTTGAGAACGGCAATGGCCCGCTTCCGTGGTGTTGGAAGCGGGCCGATGGATGAATGTGGTGCGCTAGGCGTCGCGTTTTGCGCGGGAAGCGACCATATGATCGTTGAACTGGTTCATAAAGTCGTCGAGGTTGCCGTTTTTTTCGGCGAAGCGGAGCGGCTTCACGCGTTCGACGAGGACTTCCGTGGCGTCCGGATTGCTCTGGAGGAGCTGCATGGTCTCGGCGAGATACTCGTCGAGCGGCATGGCGGCGGGGTCGGCTTTCTGGCCGGGGCCCATGAGCTCGGTCTGCACGTAGGGTGGAATGATTTCGGTGACGCCGATGTTCGTGTCTTTGAGCTGGTAGCGCAGGGACTGCGTGTAGGAGTGGATGGCGGCCTTGGTGGCGCAGTAGGTTGGCGTCATGGCGAGCGGAACGAAGGCCAGGCCGGAGGTGACGGTGAGGATGGTGGCGGTGGGCTGCTGCAATAGTTGCGGCATGAGCGCGGCGTTCAGCAGCATGGGACCGAGCAGGTTGATGCCGATAATTTCCTTCGCGGTGGCGACGTCTTCAGTCTGCAGGTCTTCGTTCTTCATGATGCCAGCGCTGTGCAGGACGACGTTGAGTTTGGGGAAGCGCTCGTCGAGGTATTGCGCGGCGTCGGCGATGCTTTTTTCGTCGCTGGTGTCGAGGCTGAGGAACTCCATGCCGGGATTCGCCTTGACGGCGTCGCGGAGGACGCTTTGGCGTCGGCCAGCGATAAGAACGGTGTTGCCCAATTTTTGAAACGCCTCGGCCAGGCCGCGGCCGATACCGGTGCCGCCGCCTGTGACCAGAATGGTATTGCCCGTCATCTTCATACGCATTCAGACGCGCGAGGGAGGGCTGCGGTCGCTCTGTTTTGCAGGGCAGCTAGTCGCTGTAGGAGCGGAGGCGGGCAGGCATGGAGTCGTGCGTGAGGTCGTGGCCGCACTGGACGCAGTAGGCGTCGGTAATGTGGACGCCACGGAAGCATTGACCGCAGACCGGGGCCATCTGGAACTGGCACTGCGGGCAGAAGTGGAAGCCGTTGGCGAGTTCTGTGCGGCAACTGGGGCAGCGCGTCATGACGGGCTGGCGCAGCAGGAAATACACAATGGCGCCGATGCCGCCGGGCATGACGAGTGCCATGAGCATCCAGATGCCGGGGCTCATGTTGCGGCGCTTGACGTCGCGGCTGATGTAGCCGATCAGAAGGACGTAGCTGGCGAGGGCGGTGCCCCAGCTGTAGCTGAAGAGCCAGCGCATGGCGGGGGAGCCGTGATGCTGGGCCGGTTGCGGTTCATAGTGGAAGAGAACCTGGACCGCGCAGAAGACAACAAGGGACAGCGCGACCGACCACCATGGGATGAGGCTGAGTTCGTTGTCCTGCTTGTCCACATCGGGACGAAGATTGGTGTCGAATCCCCAGTTCAACGGCTCACCTCGTTGTGGCGGTGGTCGCGTGTGCGACGGAACATAACGGAACCGAGCGTAACGGCGCTCACCGGCAGAAACCAGAGAAAGAGGACGAAGCCGGGGCCGCCGGTATCGAGCGTGGAGCCGGAGAGCAGCTTGCCGGCTTCTTCTTCCAGTTCAGAGCCGAAGCCTGCCGCCGTGCCGGAGAAGACAGTCCACGCGGCGTAGCTGAGCATGAGCAGGAGCACACTGCAGATGGTGAGCGGCAGGGCGAGGCTGCGCGCGTTGCTGCGCTGCTGCTGCATTTGCTGGGCGCGTTCGCGCACGACGCGGTGGGTGCGGTTGACGATGGCTGCGCGGGCGTTTGTGCCGGGGTCACTGGATGCGGGCCGCGCATCGTCGTCGTACCAATTGGGGGTGTTTTCCGTGGCGGCCATTAGCACGCCTCCGCACGGCGCGCGGCACGCACCTTTTCAAGTTCGGGCTTGAGGGCGGCGAGACCGCGGTAAAGTCGTGATTTTACCGTGCTGAGGGGAGACCGGGTGACACTGGCGATTTCTTCTAGCGGCAGTTCCTCGTGGAAGCGAAGGACGAGCACCTCGCGATAGGTGGGGTGAAGCTCCAAAAGAACGGCAGCGACTTCAGCGGCGTTTTCGCGGGTGCGGAACTGTTCGTAGGGTGAGGGGTCTTCAGCGGCGATTTCAAAGGGGCGCTCGTCTTCACCGGGGTCTTGCATTTCGTCGAGCGAGGCCATCGTTTTTTTGCGCGACAGATCGATGACGAGGTTGCGCGCGATGGTGAACAGCCAAGTGTCGAAGCGTGCGTTGCCGTTGAACTGGGCACCGCGCAGAAGGACGCGGATCCAAGTTTCCTGGAAGAGGTCTTCCGCGGTTTCACGGCGGCCGGTCAGGAAGGTGAGATAGCGCATGAGGCGGTGCTGGTAGGTGTCGATCAGCCGGTCGAGCAGGGCCGCATCCTGACGCTTGAGGCCGTGCGCAATGGCGGCATTTTCCGCTGCGGCAGCCTCGGCCAAAACCGCGGCATTGGTACCTCCGCTGGCGGCGAAGCGCGTGGCGTAAACGTTTCCGGCGGAGCGAAAGGTGGCGGCAGCAGAGCTCACACCGGAATGGACGCCCTTGCCTGGGGGAAAGACGCGGTCAGGCGAGGATTTTTGTTTGATCGGCATGGCACCTTCCCGTTCTGAGGTGATGGTTCGCCTGCTGCTGCTCTGCGTGTGTTGCCGCGAGTCGACAAAGCCGCGGTTGCCCAAAGTATACGGTGGTGTGTTGCGGAACCGTACACTGAAGCGATGGAGATTTTGTTTGGCGTGCACCCGGTGACCGAAGCGGTGCGCACGCGACCTGCCGACCTGGATCATGTGGCGCTGCAGAGTGGCGGCAGTTCGCGGCTGACGGCACTGGCGGAGCTGTGCCGCGAGCGCCGGATCCGGGTGACGTCGGCATCACGGGACGAGCTGGCGCGGATGACCCGCACGGAGACGCACGGTGGCGCGGTGGCGTTTCTGCGGGAGCGCCGGGCGTTGACGCTGGAAGACCTGCTACGGCCGCCGGCAAACGGCACGAAGCACCTGCTGCTGGCGCTGGATGGGATTGAAGATCCGCACAACCTGGGCGCGCTGCTGCGTACGGCGGACGGCGCGGGGGTGAACGGCGTGCTGCTGCCGGAGCGGCGGGCGGCGGGCGTGACCGGCACGGTGGCGAAAGCGGCGGCGGGCGCGACAGAACATGTGCGCATGGCTAAAGTGACGAACCTAGTGCGGTCGCTGGAGCAGCTGAAGCGCGAGAACATCTGGATTGTGGGGCTGGACGAGCGCGGGTCGCAGGACTACACGGATTTCGACTTTGGCGGGGACTGCTGCTTGGTGCTGGGGCGCGAGGGTGCGGGGCTGCACGATTTGACGAAGCGGACGTGCGACTTTCTGCTGCGGATTCCGATGTTGGGGGCGGTGCCGTCGTTGAACGTGTCGGTGGCCGGTGCGGTGGTGCTGTACGAGGCAGCGCGGCAGCGAAGGGTAATGGGCCGACCGGTGCGGGACGAAGTGGTGGGGGGACCGTCCAAACCACGAAAGGGTTTGGGTTCCTAAAGATTTTGCGATTGACCGGTGGTTGGAAGAGCTCGCGGAGACTGGCGTGCTGCTGCACGTTGAGTGTTGTTACGTTTGCGGGAAGTGGCGGCGCGCAGACGCAGCCTGCCCTGCCTGCGCCGGCGACGCAGGATGGCAAGGTGCCGCCGGCTCCTGCGCACGGGACGGTGTTGTTCGAGCGCCATGCGGATGGGGCTGCGGCTCCGGATCAGGTTGTGCCATCGAATGGGGCTGCACCGGCGGCCCCGGATCAGGCTGCGCCGGCGGATGCGACGGTTGCGGTTCCGGGTGGTGGAACGTCGTCGTCGGTGCGTCGTCATTCGACGCGGCGGGGTTTGCAGCGCCGGGCAGAGCAGGGGACTACGGAGACCGCGCCGGCGATAGGCGTGGCCACGGAAAGCCCTGTGCTGGCGGTAGCTGCGCGGAAGGATGGGGCAACGTGCGCGGCGGCCTGTGCCGCGGTGTTTGCGGGGGTGACGGATGCCGACCGCGCCGCGCCGCTGGTACGGGAGACGGCGCTGGACCTACACCTGAATCTGCAGACCGGCGACGCGAGTGCGCGCGCGAAGCTGACGGTACAGAACGGGGCCGCCACGCCACTGACGCGGATTGTGCTGCAGATTTCGTCTTCACTGCAGTGGCAGAGCGCGCGGCTTGTGCTGTCGAGCGGCGGTTCGGCAGCGCTTGAGTTGCAGCAGCATCGCGTGGCGACGGACGCGGATCATACCGGGGCGGCGACGGAGATGGCGGTGACGTTGCCGCAGCCGCTGTTGCCGGGCAAGACAGTGGACTTGGATGTGTTCTACGGCGGCGTGCTGGGCAGCAGCGCGCAACGACTGCTGCGGCTGGGTGCGCCGGCGGAGCGGGCCGCGTTGTCGGACTGGGACACGGTGAGCGATCGGTTTACCGGCCTGCGCGGGTTTGGAAATGTGCTTTGGATGCCGGTGGCGGCACCGGTCGCACTGCTGGCCACGGGGGCGGAGTTTGGGCAGGTTATGGATGCGCAGCGCATGCGTAATGAGGGCAGCGGCATGCGTCTTCGGCTGACGGTGGAGACGGCTGGGCCGGCACCCGGGACGGCGTTCCTGCTAGGAGCCGACCGTCCACTGGCGGAGGTGGCGACGAGTGGGGATGCCCCGAACGCGGCGGTGAGCGCGCCTGCGACGGGTGTGTCTTCAGCGTCCGGTGTGATCTCTTCTTCTGCGGCGAAGGAGGAGTCCTCCAGCGAGAACGATGTTGTGGCGGATGCAGGCTCGCCCGCCGGGGAGACGCGGCTGTATACGGCGGAGTGGCCGCGGCGGATTGTGGGCGCGGAGTTTCCGTCGCTGTTTTTGACCGCCGCGCCGCAACGGGCGAGTGCGCTGGTGCGTGTGGCGACGGAGGATATGGCCGCCGCCGAGGCGTATCAGGCCGCAGCGGCCCGTGTTCGACCGATGCTGGAGGAGTGGCTGACAGCCCGGCCCGCGCGGTTGCTGCAGATTGTGGATGTGCCGCTGCCGGGTGCGCAGCCGTTTGCCGCGGGCGACCTGCTGGTGACGCCGCTGCAGGCAGAGGATGCGAAACTGCTGGCACCCGCGCTGGCATATCCGCTGGCAGCGGCGTGGCTACCGGCGAACGTGACGCCGTGGCTGGCGGAGGGGTTGCCGGAGTTTTTGCGGACGCTGTACCTGGAACGAACGATCGGCCGGGCGTCGGCGTTTACCAGCGCAGGGAACGCGGTGGCGCTGGCGCGGGCGGAGGCGGGTACACCTGCGCGGCAGCCGCCCGCCGCAGCGGGTGTTTCTTCGTCTACTGATGCGGTTGGGCCTGCCGCCGCGATGCCGCCGCTGGCGGAGTGCGTGGAGGCGGATTGCGCGCGGATCAAGGGCGCGTATGTGTTGGGGATGCTGCGGCAAATTGCCGGGGACGCGGCGCTGAAGCAGGCGATCTCCGGATGGATCGGCAGCCGTGGATCCGGTACGGGCGAGACGGATACCTCGATGTTCGAGCGGCTGGTCGAGGCGGCCGCGGGCAAGGATCTGCAATGGTTTTTCGCGGACTGGATCGACCGTGATGCGGGGCTACCCGACCTTGCGATTGTGAACGTGGCGCCGCGGAGAATTGAACGCGGCACGGTGACGAACACGGTGCCTACCCAGCGCAGGCCGGTGGGCGGACCCATTGGGCCGGAGGTGGTGCCGCAGGCGGACCGTGCGGAACAGGAGAGCACGACCATGGCGTCGCGCAACCGCATTGCGTCTGCCGATGGGTCGTGGCTGATTGCGGTGGAGGTACAAAACAACGGAGGCGCGGCGGCGGAGGTGCCGGTGACGGTGCGGGGCAGCGGCCTGCAGAATACGCTGAGTCTGCGGGTGGCGGCGCATAGCCGGGCGACGATCCGGGTGCCGTTTGAGACGGCACCGGAAGAGGTGACGGTGAACGACGGGACGACGCCGGAGCAGCGGACGAGCAATCATCGGCGGACCATTTCACTGCCGGCGGCGATGCGCTAGGCGGTGTGTGCCCTCACCGGGCATGGCCTTGAAGCCGTGTCCCTTTGTTCGAATCCGTGTGCGGGTGGGTGATGTGCAACGATGGATGCACGTCGCGACGGCAAGCTGCTTCGCGAGGCGTTGACCGCCTCAGCGTCGGGAGTGGCGTGAACGGACGTGGTGACGCACGAGCGGGGTTGGTAAAACACGGGCAGCGGCCCAGGTTTGCGGTGCATTCCAGGGGCGCGTTGACGCTGCCGGCCCAGTAAGTGTTGCAGGCAGGTCGTCCGCCAGTGCCGGAATGACCTGCGCAAGCTCGCGGGCGTCGTCGGCATCGGTATACTGAATGGTTGTTCCCGCACGATCGATGGTGGCGGAGAGGCTGTCGGCGGGGTTTGCCGCGGGCGTCGCCGGTCGTGTGGCGCCAGATTCGTCGATGTTTGAGGCACTTGCTTTGGCGGCAGCTTCGCGCGAGGCATCCAGCGTCAGGCTAAAGGCCAAAGCTTTTGCGGGATCGAGCGGTGCAGCGTTGCTGATCAGCACAAGCCATTGCTGCTGCGCGGCCGGTGTCCCGCTGCCGGCTGGCGCGGGCAGAAGGCAGTGGCACGTGGCGGAGCCGGTCCAGCCGGTTGCCGTGATGCCGGGGTCGTACTGCGCCGAGAGGCTGAAGGTACCGCCCACATTCGCAGAGGTGCCCATGCGGGTGGAGAAGAGGCGCATCCAGCTGAGCGCCCAGGCGGGCGAGGCCACGGCGAGGTTGACCTTCGCCGTGGCGGTGCGCCAGTTGGTTGCGCTGGGCATGTCGGCTTCGAGCGTGAGGACGTCGGGCGCAACGGTGGTGGCGGTCGACGTCGCGTTGAAGAACGGAAGCTGGTCCAAGAGGGAGCCGTGTGTTGCCGTGGGCAGGGCGCAGCGGACGTCGGTGAGCTGGTGCACGATGCCCATGGCCTGAGCTTCGCAGTGGGCATCGAGTTCGATGGTCTCCGCGGGCACGAACTCTGCGCGGCGCAGGTCACGGACGTGGATGTCGGTAGAAATGTGCATGGCGGAGGGGGTGCCCTGGACCTGCATTTCGCCGGAGACGCTGCCGCGCCAGCCGGCGTCGGTGCCGACGGCGAGCTTGCTGGCTTCGCCGAGCGGTGTGGGTTTCCAGTTGGCGTCGAGCGTGAACGCCTGTTGCGCGGTGCTGCCTCCGTTGCGGCCGAGCGTTGCTTCCACGCGTAGCACGCCCACATCGCTGGCGTCGGTGTCGGTGCGCATGGGCCGGCCGGCGAGGCGGAGATGCCACGCCTGTTCGTTGGGCAGCCAAAGGGCGAAGGTTGCATCGGTCAGCGAGTAGGGGAGCTTGGTGTCGCCCAGTTTCAGGTTGACGCGAGCTTCGGTGGCTTCGACGTAGGGGAACCGGGGCGTGTCACTGGCGCGAACCTGGGCGGTTGGGGCGCTCTGCACCTCGGCTGCCTGTTTGACCACGCCCTGCAGATTCCAGTAGCCGGCGGCGTTGCGGACGAGGTTGACGGTGGGTGCCTGCAACTGAATGCGGGAGATCTCCACGCGGCGGCGCCAGAGCGAGCCGAAGCGGATGCGGGCCTCGACGGTGTTGGCGCGCATGGCTGGTTCTGCGCCGAAGGCACCGTCTTCCATGACGACGAAGTTGTGGATGGTGAAGCCGGGCAGCGGCAGCAGGTGGAGTTCAATACGGTCGAAGCGCACCGGGCGGCCGATGGCGCCGGCGATGGCGGAGGCGACACGTCGCTGATAGCGGTTGACGTTGAGCAGCGGCGGCAGCGTGGCCAGGAGAACGATCAGGACGACGGCAGCAAGAATCCAGAGCAGACGGCGCACACCGCGCCTGCCGATGAGGGGCTCGCGATCGATGGCGTTGTCGCTCCAGCGGTCGCGTTCGTTGCGGCGTTCCTGCGCGGCCGCTTCGTGGGCGCGGCCGTCTTCACTTTCGATCGGCATGGATCAACGCACCACGTGGCCGGTGCGTGCCCAGCGGGTGTCGCTGACGATGTGCGACGCCTCGTGCAGGAACCAGGAGACGGTGTTGGCGAGGCCGGTCTTGTCGTTTTGGTTAGCCGGCGTGATGAACGACCAGTAGACGAACATGGGGCGGCCCATGATGTTTTCGCGCGGCACGAAGCCCCAGAAGCGGCTGTCGAGCGAGCCGGTGCGGTTGTCGCCCATGGCGAAGACCTTGCCGGGCGGAACGACGAGGTCGCCGTTCTGGATGAAATGGGGGCGGTCGACATCCCACAGGGCGGTGGTGTCGTAGGACGGGCTGCCGGTGGGGAAGTTGTCGCGGTATGCCTGAATGCCTTCATTGCCCTGGTCGTTCGCGGAGGGGACGCTGATCTGCGGTTCGTTCTGGCGCACGCCATTCAGGAAGAGGATGCCATTTTCCAGGTGAATGCGGTCGCCGGGCAGGCCGATGGCGCGCTTGACGAGGACAAGATCCGGCTCTTCCGGGTTGGGCTTGACGAAGACGATGATGTCGCCATGCTTGATGTCGCGGTAGTGCATGATGCCGGTGGAGTAATTCTGCGGCGCGAGGGTGGACCGGTCGACGACGACGTGGTCGCCGATGAGGAGGGTTTTCTCCATGGAGGCCGACGGGATGACGTAATTCTGCGCGAGGAACGTCATGAAGAACAGGCCGATGACGAAGACGAAGGCCGTGCCGGCGAGGGATTCGGGCAAGGTCTCCTGGCGTTCTTCCGGCGCAGAAGTTGCTGCCGCGGCGTCTACCGTTCCGATGGTTCCGTCTTCTTCTCTGACTATTTCTGTTGCCACCGGTGGACCCTCCGCAGCGACCAGTGTACCGCCCCGGCGGGGTCGCGGTCGCCTCTCTGCTTTAACGCAAGACGCGAATCATTCGTTCCCGGCGCAGGCGCGTGCCGGTGGCGGTACGGTCGACGGAAAGGTAGACGAGCAGAGGTTCGCCGACGAGGTTTGCGCGCGGCACGAGGCCCCAGAAGCGGCTGTCCTGGCTGTTGTTGCGGTTGTCGCCCATGGCGAAGGCGGTGCCGGGCGGAATGGGGAGGTCGCCGCCGCTCATGCGGGTGCGCAGCTCGGTCCACCATGCGGCCTCCACTGCGGGGTCAGCTTCCTGCAGGTTGGGAAAACGGTCGCGGAAGCTGGAGCGGCCCGCAGGGCGGTACTGGGCGAACGGTTCGTCGAGCACGTGGTCGTTGAGGTACACATGGTTGTCGCGCAAGTGGATGCGGTCGCCGGGCAGCGCGATCACCCGCTTGACCAGCAGTTCTTCCGGGTGCACAGGGTAGTGGAAGACGACGAGCGAGTCATGTGCGGGTTCGCGGTAGGGCAACAGCCAGCCCCAGCTGCCGGCCGGTGCGAAGACCTGCTTGTTGACGAGAACGAAGTCACCGACGAGCAGCGTGTGTTCCATGGAGCCGGACGGGATCTGGAACGGTTGCAGCAGGAAGGTGACGACGAAGAGGGACAGGACGGTGAGGCGCGCGAGTGAGACGGCAACCTCAAGCAGGGCGTGTAGAAGGGTGTTACGCGGAGCCAAGGGCGCGGTGCCGACGGGGTGAAGGCCGTGTTCCGGCAGGGGAATGGCGAGTGGCGGCGAACTCATGCGGCGCCGTCCGGGGAGGGCGCGGTGAGCAGGCGGTAGGCCTCGGCGGCAGCCGATTTTTGCGCGGTTTTGCGATTGCGTGCTTCGCCGCGGCCGAGAACCACGTCGCCAAGGAGAACTTCTTCGACGAAGCGGCGGTCGGCCTGGTTGGCGCCGAGCTCGGCTGCCGTGCGGTAGTGGGGGACGCCGTCGCCTCGGGCCTGCAGAAGCTCCTGCAGGGCGGATTTCCAGTCCCCCATAACTCCGAAGTTGGCTCCCGCTTCTGCAACTTGGTCGAGCGTGGCGAGGTGCGGCTGGAAGATATGGCGAGTCACCAGGTCGCACGCGATGTCGTAACCGCCAGGTGCGCTGTCGCGGTAGACCGCGGCGAGCACGGCTTCCACGGCGTTGGCGAGCAGGGAGGTTTTGGTGCGGCCGCCGGCGGCTTCCAGGTCTTTGCCGAGGCGCAGCACCTCACCGAGTTGCAGATTGGCACCGACGGCTGCGAGGTTCTCGCGGCTGACGAGCATGGCGCGCATGCGGGTGAGGTCGCCTTCGCGGCGATGGGCGAAACGATCGAGCAGAAGTTCGGTGACGATGAGGTCGAGCACGGAGTCGCCGAGAAACTCAAGCTGCTCGTTGTCGGCGCTGGTTTCGCTGCGGCCCTGCTCTTCGGCGACGGAGCGGTGGGTGAGCGCAAGTTGCAGGAGCGCGGCATCGCGGAAAGTGTAGCCGAGGCGCTGCTCGAAGGCCTGTGTCTGCTCGTCGGTAGCGCTCGTCGTCATGTCAGTTCAAGTGTACGAGCGCGGGGGCGTGGCGATGTTGTCGGAGCTGATGCTGGAAAGTCTTCAGGCGCCGACAGCTACCGGTAGCGACTCGGTGGCCTGCTCGGCTGCCTGGCGCGCGGTGACGGCGGCCCCGACGACCTCGTTGCGCGCATCCTCCGGGCGGGTTTCGATGCTGTAGCCCTGCAGCGGGCTCATGCTGACCATCTGTTCGAGATACTGGTAAAGCATGGGCACATCGACAAAGCGGACGTTGTAGCCGGTGATATAGAACTTACCCGCGCCGCTGTAGTGAATGCTGGAGGCGGTGCCGGCGGCGAGGGCGCGGTGCCAGAGCTTCTTGAAGTCGAGGCAGCGCGGGTCGCACTCTTTCGCGGCCTCAAAGACGTCTTCCGGCTCCATGTCAAGAAAGCGCAGGCGCATCGCACGGTGACCCATGATGCCTTCCATGTGGCCGCGTCCGCCACAGCCGCAGAAGGTTTCCTTCTCGTCGAGCGTGACGGTGGTGTGACCGCCTTCGCCAACACCTTCGGTTAGGGGATAGCGGCCAAAGCCGATGCCAGTGCCGAGCGTCCAGACGCGAATCATCTGGGCAAGTTTGCCCTGCGATGCGGCCAGGCCGGCGGCGACGGCGTCTGCGTCGTTGATGACGGTGATGGGTACGTCGATGCCGTGCGCCTTGAGCATGGCACCGATTTCCTGCGCGGCGCGGACGCCCTTGAGCTGGGGCAGATTGGGCGCGTCTTCGACCACGCCGTTGCGCACGATACCGGGCAGGGCGACGCCGACGGCGTCGATCTGGCCCTCGTGCGAGAAGCCCGCGGCTGCGCCATCACGCACCAGGCCTATGCCTTCGCTGCCGTCGTTGGGCAGGCCGCGCACAACGGCGACGATCTGCTCGCACATGGCTTCGATGAGGCGCTCGCGCGGCATCTCCATCAGGGCGTCGTCAGTGTCCTCGGTGTCGAACGGGTAGCCACGCAGTTCGCCCGCGACGCCGTGCTCGTCCACCAGTCCCGCCACGATACGCTTGGAGAGCGTCAGTCCAACTGTCTTTTTGCCAGCCATGGCGTGCCTGCTTTCATCACAATGCTGCGGTGCGAACATGCGGTGTTGGCCGACGCGCGATGCGAGAAGGCCCGTGCGCCGGATTATGCACCTACGCGCTGACGGCACGCAACCCTGAGTTGCTGGCTGATTGCGCAATCCCCTTACTTTGTGCCGTTCTGGAGCTTGAGCCAGGCATAGAGTGGCGCGAAATAGTCGAGCATGGGCTGGGCGTCCAGGTGGTCCACGCCAGTCATTTGCTGCAGCGTGGCCTGCCAGGGCTGGCTCTGGCCTGCCTGCAGCATGGTGTTCAGCTTGTCGCCGGCGGCTTTGGAGCCGTAGAACGAGCAACGGTTGAGCGGGCCGGTGTAACCGCTGGCGTCGCACATGGCTTTGTAAAACTGGAACTGGTAAAGCCGGGCCAGAAAGTAGCGGGCGTAGGGCACGTTGGTCGGAATGTGGTTTTTGGCGCCGGCGTCGAAGTCTGCCTCGGTGCGCGCGACGGGCGGGACGACGCCCTGGTACTTGGCGCGCAGGGCCCACCAGGCGACGTTGTAGTCCGCCGGCTTGATCTGCCCGCTGAAGACCTGCCAGCGCCATTTGTCGAGCGCGAGTGCGAACGGGAGGAAGGCGACCTTGTCGAGCGCCGTGCGCAGCTGCAGTGGGATGTCGGCGGCTGCTGGGGGCTCGTTCTCGGCGAGGCCGAGCTGCTTGAGGTAGGCGGGCGTGATGCTGAGCGCGACGGCATCGCCGATGGCCTCGTGGAAGCCGTCGTTCGCGCCGTTGCGGAAGAGAAGGGGCTGCCTGTTGTAGGCGCGCTGGTAGAAGTTGTGGCCGAGCTCGTGATGCACCGTGGTGAAGTAGTCAGCGTTGACCTCGATGCACATCTTGACGCGCAGGTCGTCCACCGCGTTCAGGTCCCATGCGGAGGCGTGGCAGACAACGTCGCGGTCGCGCGGGTGGATGAATTGCGAGCGCTGCCAGAAGGTGGGCGGCAGGGGGGCGAAGCCGAGGGAGGTGAAGAAGCTTTCGCCGTAATGGACCATGTCCTTGCCGGCGGCAAGTTGGGCGGCGTGCTCCGCGTCGGAGTTGGTGCCGCAGCCGACGACCTGTGCGGCAGCAGACTGGTCGTGGTGCATGGCTTCGCAACGTGCGACGAGCGCTGCCGCTGGATCCTTTTCGCTGATCTGTTTGAGGAGTGCGGCCTGCAAGTCTACCGGCTTGAACTGGTTCAGCTTCGGGTCGGTCGGCGCAACGATGTCGTAGATGTTGCCCCACTCCTGCGCCCACATGTTGCCCAGCAGTTCGGCGGGAATCATGCCGTCGGGGCGCTTTGCCGCGTCGCCGTACTTGGCGATGAGGCGATTGCGCACGTAGGTGTGCAGCTCGGTATACAGTGGCTGCAACTGCGTCCAGGCGTGGTCGACCTCAGCGGAGAACTGAGCCGGGGTCATGTCGTAGCCGGCACGCCACAGCTCGCCGGTGTCGTGGTAACCCTGCTCGCGCGCGCCAGTGTTTTGCAACTCGATGATGCGGGCGTATTTGTCGCGCATGGGTGCGCCGATGCTGTGCCAGCCGACCCAGAGATCGGTGAGCTGCTTCGGGTCGCGCGAGGTCGCCATAATGTTCGAGATAGCGTCGATGCCCATGCAGGGCGCGTCGGCCGGGGTGGGTGGGCAGTACTTGCCTTTGCCGTACATGCCGGTAAGCTGGGCGCCAATCAGCGAGCTCTCGGCCAGCAGCTTGGGGTCGTGCGGTGCGGCGGGCGCGTTGACCTGAAGCAGCATCAGTTGGCGGCGCATGGGCGCGGGCAGGGTCACCCTGTCGAAGCGGTGACTCTCTTCAATCAGCTGTAGGGAGAGGGTGTCCGCCTGTTCGCCGAGCAGGGCGGCGGTGGCTTCGGAGTCCTCGTTGATGTCCGTGGAGGCGAGCCATGCGGCGTGTGACGACTGGGTGCTTTTCTGCAGCAGCGCGGCGTTGGCACGATCGAGAAATGCCTGCGCGTCGGCGACGGTGGGCGTGGGCTGCTGACCCAGCGCGGAGAGGCTTAAAGAAACGACGGCAACGGCGGCAAGCAGGGGGAAGCGCATGGGGCGAGTGTAACAAGGCAGATCATCCTCGGTCCCTTGTTTCGGCTATCTGTAAGCAGTGATGCCACCACGGCCCGGGCCATGGTGGCATCACTAATGCCTTACTACAGACGACCTGCAATGCAGCGAACTACGCGCCCGCGGGCATGGCGGGCGTTTCGATACCGCCCATGTGCGCGATCTTATCGATCATGATTGTGTGTTCCTTGATCACACCTTCACCCTTCAACACGGCGGCCTTGAGTGCGGGGTCGGCGGTTGCATTGGCTTCCTTGATGAAATTGTCCAGGTCGGTATGGTGATCCTTGACCATCAGCTCCACGTAGGCACGATCGAAGCTCTGACCGGACTTTAGCTTGAGTTCTTCGTACTTGACGTGATCCATCATCGGAGGGCCGCTGGGTACCTTCGCATCGAGCTTGGCGGCGAATGGCTTCATGCTGGTAATTAGCATCTCGTGGTCGTGAATCATGCGGGTGGCGAACGCACGAATGTTCGTATCCTGGCTCTTTTGCAGCGCAAGCTTGGCGAAGTTAATTTCGGCAAGGCTGTCCTGCGCACTGTCCGCAACGAACGACTTATCCGCAGACTTCGTATCCTGTGCCTGCGCCATGCCACACACACTCACCAAAGCCAAGGCGACGACTACGATGCGCTTCATCTCAAACGGCTTCATCCTATTCCCTCACGGCGGTTCAACCGCCAACGAAGTGTTTGAGTTCGACGGCATGCGGTACGTTGCTTGCGTCATCAGAAATCACGCAGGCAGGAGATCTATTCCTTGTCAGCTATTAGGCCGATTGCCTGTTGCATGGGGCGGATCTCAGGGCTGGACATAAAGGTTTTCCAGATGAGGCCGGTGCGGCCATTTTCGATCATGACAGTTTGCGGCGCCTGGTTCAGGCCCATGTTGGTGGCGGAGTACCAGTTCTGCTGCTCGTTGAAGGCATCGCGAAAGCCGTAAATGCTCCACGTCTGCGCGCCCAGGTCGCGGTACCAGTGCTTGAGCGCGAGCAGCGAAGCCTCGGGGGTGTAGGCGTAGGAGGCGATGGCACCTGTGGGTGCGATCGTTCCATCGTCCTCGTCGAATGGCTTGTACTCGTGGTAGCGGTCGTCCGGGCCGTCGACGGCGGTAAGCCCCCAGCTGTTGGCACCGTACCCTTTGAAGTGTTTCGGGTTGGCGATGGAGTACGCCTGACTTACTCGCGCCTCGTTCGTGTTATTGCGGAAGTAATTACTATACTTATCCCGCACGCCGCGCGGGTCGTACCCCATGTAGGAGTATTGCGTAAAGAAGAGCGGGCCAGGTGAGTTGGGTACGTAACCCTGTGTGAGTGGAATGCCGAAGTAGGTATGCTGGATGCCGTATGGTGTGCCGACACCTTCGCGTGTGTACCCCGTGTGGTAGAGCGACGCGGGAACTGCGTGTGTGGGCGAGGCGATGGCGAGCATGTAGGTAATCATCACCTCGTTCCACCCTTCAAGCCGGTTGGCGATGTGGAAGGCGTAGTGCGGCGACCAGTGCCAGTAGAGGGCGTCGCGCTTGGGCGTGGCGCGAAACCAGTCCCACTCCACGCCGCGCCACAGGGTGTTGATGGTGTCGCGCAGGGCAGTTTCACCGGGTGTCGCGGCGTTGAAGTATTGCCGCGCGGTGAGCAGGCCCTGCATCATGAACGAAGTTTCGACGAGGTCGGCGCCGTCGTCGTAAATGCCGAACAGCGAAATGACGTGGCCGGTGGTGCCGTCAAGAAAGTGCGGCCACACGCCATGAAAGCGGTCGGCGTGCGACAGAAACGCAGTGATGCGCTGCATTCGCTCCAGGCCTTCTTGGCGGGTGATGAAACCACGGTCAACCGCGACCACCAGCGCCATGACGCCAAAGCCGCTGGCACCCATGGCGACGAGGTTGTCCGGGCCGGGCTGCGACTCCAGCGCCATGCTGCTGTGGGGCTCCGCGCCATCCCAGTAGTAGCGGAAGCTGGCCTCCTGCACCATGGTCAGCAACTCATCGTCGGACATTGGATGAGTGTGCGCGGTGACGGCGGCAGTGCGTGCGGATTCCTGCAGGGTGACCGTGCGCGCAGTGACCTGGTAGCTGGCACCGGTGTTGGCATCGCCAACGTAATCGGCGTAGCGATGCACGCCGGTGCGCTGGGTGCCGATAGCCTTGTACGGGCCGTTGTTGAGCGAGCGATAGATGACGTATTCCGCCGTTGCTTCGTCCTGCGATGCCTGCCACTGCAGATCGATGTGACGCTCATAACCTTTTGCGGTAAGTGCGGTTGGGGCGGCAGGTTTTGCATTGGGCGCGGTTGCGTCGCCGATGCGGATTTCATCGACGAAAAGCGTATGCGGCCGGTTGTCGGCGGCATCCTGGCTGAAGACGATGGACTCGAGCCGCGATGGGTTGAAGGGGTGCAGGGAATCGGACTGCAGGCCTGCCATGGGCACGTTGATGCGCGTCCAGCGGTGGGCCGGGACGTCGCCCGTGTAGGCGCGGAGACCGACCGCGACAGTGTGGCCGCCGTCCGCATCACTGACGGCCAGACGTGGCAGCGACGCTGCCTTGAGGGTCTGCCCGCTCCACACCCAGAACGACAGCGTGTTGCCCTGCCAGGCGAGGTCCGCGTTGCGCCAGCGGATTGTGTTGAGCTGGGCGTCCCAGCCGCCATTCGGTGCGCTTGTCCAGGAGAGTTCCAGTGCGTTCGGACCACTGACAAACTCGGTGGTTTCCAGCGGAACTTTTCCGTCGACCAACTTGAGGGTGCTCGGGCTTGAAATGGTGCCGTGGCTGTATGGATCAAAGTCCGAGGAGGCGCTGTTATCGAAAAAGACGTGATCGCCGTACCGTGCAAAGGACTGCGCCGATGCAGCGCTCGGCACAACCACCGCAGCCAACCCCAGCATGAGAAGACCAGCGCCCAAGACTTCAAGGGCAGGGTGCAAAGTATGTGACTTGCTTGTTTCGACTCGAGTAATCACGTTCCGCCTTTGAAAAAGCAGGACCACCAGAAAAGGTGGTCCTGCTTGATGGTTTGTTTTCGCTCTTACTTCTTCACGGTCAGAACAACCAGACCATGCGCCGGAATTGTCACCTGCAGCTTGCCGTCAACGAGGGCTAGTTCTTCCGCAGGCGCGAGTGCACCGGCCTTCTTTAGCTCCGTGACTTGTGCCGGGGTCAGGTCCGCAGCAGGGCGGCCCATTGCGTCGAAGGCGGCGACAGCGTTGCTGTGGGTTTCGTCCACGCGCCACAGGGTGACATGCGCGCTTTTGCCCACGTGGTTCAGGTTCACAGTGAAAGTGCGGTCAGGGCCGACGGGCTGCGCAGGTGCCGTGTAAGAGGCACCGGTGCCACTGGGCGGCGCGTAGTTCCACAGAGCCATCGTCAGATTGCCGCTGCTGTCGGTCGTAGCCAACGCTGAATCCGAAGATAACTGGATCCGGTGGTCGCCTAACTTGTGTAACAGGGTAAACACGTTATAGGAAGCCTTCGGAATGTTATCGGCCGCGATTAGACCGAAGCCACCGTAAAACGGGCTGCGCACGACACCCTGCTCTTCGAACACGTCGGAGAAGGACCAGTAATCCATGCTGTCGGTAAGCCCGTCGCACAGGCGGATGGTGTTTGCAAGCCACGGGCCGATGTAGGGGGAATCCGTGACATCGGGCTCGTTGGCATAGCTCGCGTTGTATTCCGAAAAGATCAGCGGTAACTTCGGCAGGGAAGATTGCGCGATTTGATCGTGCACTTTCTTGACGGAGCGGTAGACCATGACATCGCGCGGAATATCTTCCGTGGTGCCGAAGACATCCTTGGCGTTGTCGTTCGCGTAGACGTGGGTGGAAACGAAGTCGACGGGGACGTGCTCGGCAGCGACGTGCTTTAGAAAGTCCGGCACCCATGCGGCTTGCGCCGTGGCGGGGCCGCCGATTTGCAGGCGCGGCGATACTTGCTTGATGGCGCGCGCGGTGTGGTCGTACAGCTCCCAGTAAGTTGCCTGCTTGGGGTCGCCACCCCAGAAATCAAGGTTCGGTTCGTTCCACACTTCAAACTTCCAGGTGGAGACTTCATCGATGCCGTAGCGCGCGATGACGTGCTGTGCAAAGGCGGTAATCATTGCGTCCCAAGCGGCGTAATCCTTCGGTGGGGAAACGACGGGTTTGTAGAAAAACGGTTGCGTGAGATCGGGATTGGCGGCCAGTTTTCTCGGCATGAAACTAAGTTCGACAAAGGGCCGTACCTTGTTCGCGAGCAGGCCGTCGTAAATCTGGTCGACGTAGGAGAAGTTATAGGCAGAGGCATCATTTGCCTTCTGCGCGGCGAGGCCCGGGTTCTTTGTCATGCGGTCAGGATCGTAAAGGCCGACCTCGTCCATCAGGATGCCGTGGAAGCGAACAGACTCGAAGTTTGTGGCCTGCTTGACGGCGCGCAGGTCCTGGCGATAGCTATCGCGTAGCGAGAGAATGGCGCGGCCGGAGCCGAAGGTCTTTTCCCAGAAGTGCGGGAAGGCGGTGGTAGGCGCGGTGGCGTCGACGTCGATGCGCTCCTGCGCAAACGAACCAGCCGGAGCCGCAAGTACAACAGTAAGCGCGAGCAGGCGAATGCCGTGTTTCCATTTGTTCATGTTGTAAGGCCTCGAAAGTGGTTCCAGGAGCTAACACCGTAAGTCAACGTGAAAGAAGAAAGGAGAGCGTCTGAGGTAGCGCGCTCTCCCCGAAGCAGGAACCAGCCAATTAGAAGCTGACGCGTACCTGGAGTTGTACCTGGCGACCCGCGAGCCCGGCGCTAGATGTACCAAAGGTCGCGCCATCGATGTTGTTATTAATGCTCGAACTCAGGTTGGTGTTGTTGAAGACGTTAAAGGCGTCTGCCTTAAACTCAAGTCCGGTGCGTTCGCCAAGGTAGCGATTTGGCACGCCGAACGCCTTGGTAAGGGTTGCGTCGAGAGCCTGGTAACGAGGCCCAATCAGGCTGTTGCGACCCACGCCCGGTACCGGAAAGAAGGTGGGACGGTTGGGAAAGGCGACACCTGTAATCTGCGCCGTGCTGTACGCGCTGAAGTAGGCGCGGCCACCACGGGAGAAGTTGGGTGCCAGACCGGAGCTGATGTATCCGCGATTGCTGCGATCGTTCCCAGCGCCGCCCAGGTAGGCCGTGGGACGAAGCGTGTTGTACCCGCTGCCGATGTAATATGCATCGGTGTTGTAGTTGACGGTTGGCGTCCACGGAAAGCCGGTATGAAGGTTGTAGATGCCGCTGACGTTAAAGCCGTTAAGCATGACCTTTGCAAAGCGGTTTGTACCGTAGTAGAACTTCGGGCTATACACGCCGAAAATCTTCAGTGCCTTGCCGACATTGAAGTCAGAGGCAGCCCTTAGATAGAGCGGGTTGTAAGAATACGGATCAATCGTGTATGGACCCGAGTTATCATCCATGCTTTTGGCGTAGGTGAAGCTCGCATCCAGGCTGAAGTTATGGGCCATGTTGTGCTTGAGGTCGAGAATCAGTGCGTTGTAATTTGAATTGCCAGTGTCGCCGAAGTTCTCGATGTAGTTGGTCTGCGTGTTGAAGGCATAGCCCTGGTAGGCTCCCCGCAGATACGAGTCCTCGTGGTAGACCAGGTGGTGCGCTGAGCTGCCCTGATAGGTAGCTGTTGCGACCATTTGGTGGCCGAGGTCGCCCTGCAACTCCAGGGAGTAGTGATGCACCTGCTGCGTTTTGGTGTGATAGGGCACAGTGGTGAGGCGGAAGCCCTGAGTTGTGGGTAGACCGTTGGCACCGTAGTTGGTGATGAGGTTTGTGTTTGCGGCGAAGCCAAAGATCGAGTTCAGGTCGGAGGGCAGGTTATATTGCACACGCGAATCGGCAACCAGTGGTGTGCCGCTGAAGTTCGGCGTGACTGCATCGTTCGGGCTGTTGGACTGGTTTGCCGTCAGGGCAATCTCGAACTGGTTGTAGTTCAGGCCGTATCCACCCCGAACGACAAACCGCTTGTTAAACATTTCCGGATTGTAGTTAAAGCCGAGCTGCGGACCGAAGTTCCCCTTTTGCGGAACCCAGGAGTTGCCGCCGCGGATAAGTTGCAGGCCGGTAAAGGTGTTTGCGCCCTGACCTAACACAACGTGAGACAAATTGTTCTGCTTGGAGTAGAGCGAATCGAAGTAGTTGTAGCGCAAGCCCATGGTGAGTGTCAGGTTCGGAGTGGTTTTCCAGTCGTCCTGGGCAAAGCCGCCCGTGATCCACTCCCGCATGTCGTAACGGTTGCTGAAGGGAGTGCCGTTGAAGCGGTTGAACTGGCCGCTCTCGTTATAGGGTGCATCGTTCAGGAACGTCCAGATGTTCGAGAAGCTGAAGGTTGGGCGTGCGGCATACAGTGGATCCTGCAGGTAGTGCAGTTGTGTGGCATCCCCGCCGAATTTGATCGTGTGGGTGCGAATGATCTTGGTTGCGACGTCTTTGTACCCAAAGGTCCATTGGTTTAGGTGGCTCGGTCCGGGGGTGCCATACTGCTGGAAACTGCTGGTGCCGGGAGCGATGATCGCGCTCTGCGTCAGGCCAAACGGTACCTGGGGATTGTCGGTCAGTTCGTTCCATCGCCAGCCGGCCGCATTGGCGCGTGCCTCGTTCAGGAACGTGGAAGAAAATGTGTGGTTATAGATCACCGACAATGCTTCGTTGATCTGGTTGTGATGGTAGGTGTTGTACGTGCGGGCAGGGCCGTTGATGGAGTCCTGCGAGGAGGGCACCCAGTAGATGGCGAAGGCCAGATGGTCTTTGCTCGTGACATCGCCATCGAGCCGGCCGTTGTATTGCGCCTGGTTGGAGGTGAAGGGAGTGGAGGTCTGGTAGGCGATGAGATCGGGAGTGCCATCGAGGCCGCCACCCGTACCCGGATTGGTGCTGGAGACGTAGGTGGGGTCCAGGGTACCGCGCGCCGTGCGCAGCGGAGACCCGATGTCGATGCCGCCGGTCACCGTGTGGCAGCCGGGGCCTTCGGTGAGCCCGGCGCTCTGGCAGGTGGTGGAGAGGGGTGTCGCGCCGATGAGGGTATGCCCCGCGTTTGTCGTGTAACGGCTGGCGATCGAACCCGCAGGTGCGAGCGCTTCATACGCACCGGTCGTATAGAAGCCGTTGGCCAGGGTACTGGAGCTGTTGCGGATAGTCTCATACGCAAAGAAGGCAAAGATCTTGTTTTTGAGAATCGGGCCGCCGATGCTGCCGCCGATATCGTTGTAGCGTGCCGTGTCTCGAACGAGGCCGTGTGCCGCGGCACGGTTCACGTTGTTATTCGCTACTCCGGTGCCCAGCGTAAACGGCAGAACCGAGTTGGTGCCGTTGTAACGATTAAACGCATTCAAGCCGGGACGCGCGACACGGAGGAACGCACTGCCGTGGAACTGGTTGGTGCCGGACTTGGTGGTCACCTGAATGTTGGAGCCGCTGAATCGTCCGAACTCGGCATCGTAGCCGTTGCTGGTCAGCTTGATGTTGTCGACCGAGTCCGCATTGGGCGTGATGATGCTCGTGCCGCCCCACACTGCGGAGACGGTGCTAATGCCATCGATGTTGATGCTGTTCGTCTCATACTGACCACCGTTTGCGAGGGCCTGGGGACCATTTTCCGTGGCGAAGACGCCCTGGGTAGAACTGGAGCCGCCGGGACCCTGCTGGCCGGGCAAGTTGTTCGTGCCACCGCTGCCGGAGCGCTGACCGTCTCCAAACGAACCCGGTGCAAGCTGGGCAAGCTGAAAGATGTCGTGGCCGGCTGTGGGCAGGTGCTGGATCTGCTCGGCGGAGATGGTGCCGCTGATGGAGGCGGTTGAGGTCTCGAGCGGCGGGATCGTGTCGGCGTTGACGGTGACGGTCTGATCGGTGGCGCCGACGGCAAGCTGGAGGTCGACATTGTTTGCCTGCTCGGGCGTGATGGCGAGGGCGGTGATGACTTTCGTCTGGAAGCCGGGCATGGTCGCCGTGAGATTGAACCGGTCAGGCGGAAGGGCGTTGAAACTGTAAGCGCCGCTGCCATTGGAGGTGGCGGTAAGAGTTTTATTGGTGGCAGTGTCGAGCAACGTGATGGTTGCGCCGGGAATGATGGCGCCGGTGGCGTCGGTAACGGTGCCGGTGATGGATGCGCGGAACTGCGCGTGCAGGGATGGGGCACAGGCGAGGACTGCCGCGGTGGACAGCAGGATCGTGGCAGTGCGCCGGCGTGGACCCTTTGTGGAGAGGGTTCTGTTCAGGGAATTCATGTTGCCTCCAAAGTCGGCAATCGTTTGCGCGGGGCGGTCTGCCACGGCTAGGCAAACGATTGCACGAGCCTCCGGAACTATCGAGCTTTGCCCATATGTTTGTCAAACGACAAAAGACGGCACTCGCCTCGGCAGCAATCGGCACAGTGCGGCTGTGCCTGTCTCGCGGTTTGCTCCATGGTGGTGAACATTTGCCCCTGTGCGGTGCTCTGCGGTAAGGTCAACGCAATCCATGACAGTCCACGATCTCTCCAAGGGAACCAAGCGTCCTGCGAAGCGCGGTACCACCTCGCTTGCAACGCTGTCGGATTATCTGGGTTTGTCGAAGGCCACGATTTCGCGCGTGTTGAGCCGCGCGCCAGCGGCACAATCTATTCCACAAGCCACACAGGCACGCGTGCTGGCGGCGGCGGAGGCGTTGAATTACCGACCCAATCTGCTGGCGCGGTCGCTGCGGCGTGGGCACTCCATGACGATTGGCGTGCTGGTGCCGGAGCTGTCGGAAGGCTATGCAACGCTGGTGCTGGCAGGGCTGGAGGAGTCGCTGTCCGCGGCGGGGTACGCGATGATGCTGATCACGCACCACCATCGCGACGAGGTGCTGGCCGTAACCCACCGCATGTTCATGGACCGGGCGGTGGATGGCATTGTCGCCGTCGACACGGGGTTGCCGTCGGTAGGGGGTGTGCCGACGGTGACGATCTCGTGCCCGAACCCGCATGAGGGCGTAACGAACATCGTGCTGAACCACGATCTGGCGGCGGAGTTGGCGCTGACGCACCTGCGTGACCTGGGGCACCGCCGCATCGCCATCATCAAGGGCCAGGCGTTCAGTTCGGACACGGGGCCGCGCTGGTGCTCCATTCAGGCTGCCGCCGCGCGCCTGCAACTGTCGCTGCCGAGGGAACTGGTGGTGCAAATGACCGAGAACCTGGCTACGGACGAGCCCGGCTTTCTCGCCGCGCAGCGTCTGCTCGCGACCAGCGTGCACTTCACAGCGCTATTCGCGTTCAACGACATGTCGGCGATTGGTGCGATGCGGGCGCTTCGGGTCGCGGGCTTGCGCGCGCCGGAAGATGTCTCCGTGGTCGGCTTTGATGATGTGAGCCTGGCGGCATATCACCAGCCGGGGCTGACAACAGTGCGTCAACCGCTGCACCGCATGGGTGTGCTGGCGGCAACAACGGTGCTGCAAAGCATGCTGCAGCCGGACTGGGACAGCGGTGCACAACCGGCGCGACTAGTGGTCGAGCCGGAATTGGTTGTGCGGCATTCCACGGCTCCCCTACGTGAAGGAAAGGCAGCGGTTCACAATCTGTGTAGCACTTCAGCTACGGTTTGACCGCGGGAGCGTGCGCGTCGCGAAAGAGCTTCAGAATCTGTTTTGCGATGTCTCCTGACGCGATGGTGCCGTCAAGAGCTGTGACTTTGCCTGCTCCAAGTACGACGCTGCTGCTTCGGTCGGTCAATACCCACGTATGCACGTAGGTGAACAGTGGCCGGTCAATCTCGACAGCTACATCGGCTAGGCGCGGATCGTTGATGATGGTCAAACCTGCTCCAGGCCAATCTTTTTGCAGGAGCATCGCTCGCTGTAGCGTATCGATGGTCAAGAAAGACGTTTTTGAGTGCAAATAGATTGTTCGTGCACGTTTCAGCAGGTCCTTGGGATGCAAGTCGGCGACGGCAGCGCTGGATTGTGACGAGTTCGCCTGCTGTTGCGCTGGGAGCTGCAGTGCCGCTCCGCTGCCGAGGGTGGTGCGCTGCCCTGACTCCACCAGGCCCAGCACGCTGTTGACCGGCACTGCAAAGCCGGCATTCGCCATGCCGCTGGTGATAATGCCGATCACGTTCGCAGAACGATCGAGCAGGGCGCTACCACTTGCACCCGGTGCGATAGGAGCGGTGAACTGAAGCAGGGTGAATCCGCTCCCAGCTCCCGGAATCTCTGCCGCGGGACGAATCGCTGAAAGAATGCCCTCTGTCGCGGAGAAACTGAGGCCGCTGGCGTGTGTGACCGCGAATACCGACTCGCCGATCGTCTGTTCCGTCTGCGCTGAGGGAGAAAGGAAGGGTAGTCTGGTTGCGGCGATCTTCAACGCGGCAATGTCGCGCCGTTCATCGGAGCCAAGCAGTTCCACGTGATCGTAGAGGTTACCATCGGACAGGCGAACCTGTACTTCCGTAGCACCTTTAATCACGTGCAGCGCGGTAAGAATGGTGCCGTCGGATCGCACTAGTATGCCCGAGCCAAAACCGTGCAGCCGACCAGCACCCTCGCCGGTGAGGATTACGACGGTCGCAGCTTTTGCTTTCGCAAAGAGGGCTGGGTCAGCAGAGTTGGACTGGCCCGATAGAGTGAGCGCCACAAGGCAGCCACAAACAACCGACAAGGAGTTCATTAAGCGCATGGCGCAGTCTACACCAGCTACGCTGCGGCGCTAGTCCTTACGTAGTCGGTTGAGGCCGTTGAAGGCGGCGACTTTGTAGCACTCGGCCAGCGTGGGGTAGTTGAAGACGGTGTCGACAAAGTAGTCGACGGTGCCACCGAGGGCCATAACAGCCTGGCCGATGTGGAGCAGCTCGCTGGCGCCTTCGCCGATAATGTGCACGCCGAGGATGAGGCGGGTTTCGCGGTTGAAGATGAGCTTGAGGCGACCGGTGGTGTCGCCGCGAATCTGTCCACGGGCGATCTCGCGGTAGTAGGCGACGCCGACCTCGTAGGGCACGTCTTCCTCGGTGAGTTGCTCTTCGGTCTTGCCCAGGAAGCTGATCTCCGGAATGGTCCAGATGCCGTAGGGGTAGTAGCTGGGGTTGGAGAGGATGGTCTCGTCGCCGAAGGCGCGCGCAGCGGAGATGCGACCCTGCTCCATCGACACCGAGGCGAGGGAGGGAAAGCCAATGACGTCACCGACGGCGAAGACGGACGGACACTTGGTGCGGAAGTCCTTGTCCACGGGGATGCGGCCGCGGCTGTCAGAGGTGACGCCGATGTTGGCCAGCATGAGTTCGTCGACGTTGCCCTGGCGCCCGACGGCGTAGAGAAGGGCGTCGCCCTGGACCTTTTTGCGGCTTTCGAGCAGCGCGGTCACGGTGCCGTCTTCATTTTCGACGACGCTCTCGACCTCTTCGTTCATGCGCATGGTGACGCGGCTGTCGCGCAGGTGGTAGCTGAGGGCCTCAACAATTTCCTGGTCGGCGAACTCGAGCAGGCGAGGCCGGCGCTCGATGAGCGTGACGCGCACGCCGAGCGCGGCGAACATGCAGGTGTACTCCACGCCGATGACGCCGCCGCCGACGACGATCATGGTCTTGGGCAGATTTTTCAGTTCGAGGATGAGATCGGAATTGATGATGGTGGAGCCGTTAATCGGTACCTTTTCACTGGCGGCCGGCTTGGTACCGGTGCCGATGATGATGTTCTTGCCTTCGTACACCGTCGATCCGCGCGAATTGGTCACCTTCACGTGGTTGGCGTCTTCAAACGAGGCGATGCCGGTGAGCATCTCGATGTTGTTGCGGTTGAGCTGGGCTTCGGTAACGTCGATTTCGGTCTTGATGACGTGCTGCACGCGGAAGGCGAGGTCCGCCATCGTGATGCGTTCCTTGACCCGGTAGTTCATGCCGTAGATCGACTTATAGTTGTAGCCGGAGAGGTGCAACACGGCTTCGCGCATGGTCTTGGAGGGGATGGTGCCGGTGCTGATGCAGGCACCGCCGACCACTTCGCGCGATTCCACCAGGGCGACCTTTCTGCCGAGCTTGGCGCCGAAAATGGCGGCCCGCTGTCCGGCGGGTCCGGAGCCGATGACGATCAGGTCGTAGACCGTACTTGGCGTGGGGCTGCTGGTCATGAAGTGTGCTGCCTTTGGTCGAGTGAGAAAGCGCGGAAACTCAGCGGAAACGGAACGGGAAGCAAGGCGGAAAACGACAAAGAACCGGGGGCAACCTTTGCCCTCTATCCAAAGTGAGGTTACCACAGCAGGGTGGCCGACACGGGCTGTAACCGCACCGCAGCATCCCCAATCCGGAACGGCACAGAAGCGCGAGGGTGGTCCCCAATCGTTTGCGCGCTACCCGGCGCGCCGGATTGTGGAGACGTGGACTGCCGAGCTTTGCAGGGCGGGGCCCGGTAGGTTAGCTTGGCTTCTAGGTCCATGCCGGAACATTGCCCACGCTGCGAAGCGACCCTGCCCCTAATCGACGGAAGCCGTGCCGCGTTTTGCGCGATATGCGGTCTGCCGCAGCTGCGTGTGCCGGAGGAGGCGCAGGAGCCTGCACCCGTGCTTCCCGCCGCAGGTCCCGGATCGCTGGTGCTGACCGGTGCCGTGGAATGGACGCTGGCTTTTCGTGTGCTGCTTGTGGCGGCACTTCTGGGCTTGGTGCCCTCGCTGTTGAAGCCGGAGATCGTGGTCGTGGGCGGCGGTGGGTTTCTGACACTGCTGCTCCTTCCTCTGCTGACTCTGGGCAGCGGCGCGGCATACCTGCGGCGCCGGCCGTACCCCCCGTTTACCCCGGGCATGGGCGCGCGCATGGGCGTGGTGCTGGCGCTGCTATTGTCTGCGGCGCTGGCGATAGCGTCGGGCGTTGCGGGTTTTGTGCTCCGCTATGGCATGCACTCGCACATCGTGCGGGGCAATCTTGACCTGGCGTTTCAGGAATTTGCCACGCGCATGAACAGCACCGGCACCCCAGTCCCGGCGTTGCTGCAATGGCCGGAGGCGCGCGCCGGGGTGTTTCTGTTTGTGTATGTGTTTACCTGCGCGCTGCTGCTGCTGGTGGGCGCGGTTGCGGGCGCAGTCGCGGGTGCGCTGCTGGGCGGCCAGCAGCGCCGCAGCCGCCGGTAGTCCCGCCGCAGCCGCCGGTAGTTGCGGACAGCGAAGCCCCTCCGTATCATGACCGCTATGTCGAACCCGCCGGTCGAGCCCAACGTCGCCCCCTCCGCCACCATTCGCGAAAAAGGCCGCCTCCTGTCCGGCAGCGAGATCGATCGGACGCTGGTCCGTCTGGCGCACCAGATCGTCGAAAAGCACAACGGCGGCGGCAACCTGGGACTGGTCGGCATCAAGCGCCGTGGTGTGCCGCTGGCGCAGCGCATTGGTGCCATCATTGAGACGATTGAAAAGCAGCCGGTATCCATCGGCACGCTCGACATTTCGTTTTATCGCGACGACCTGTCGACCGCCGGCCCACGGCCGACGGTAAACCGCGAAGCCATCGGCTTCGACATTGCCGATCGCGACATTATCCTGCTGGACGACGTCCTGTACACCGGGCGCACCATCCGCGCGGCGCTGGACGCCTTATTCGACCACGGCCGGCCGCGCTCCGTGCGCCTGCTGGTGCTGATCGATCGCGGCCATCGCGAACTGCCGATCGAGGCGCAGTTTGTGGGCCGTGTCGTGCCGACCAGCGCGCGTGAAATTGTAGAGGTGAAGCTGCGCGAGGTGGATGGCACCGACCAGGTGCTGCTGGTGGAACGCGTCGACTAAGCATGGATGAACACGCATGCCGCGTGCAAGCTACCCGAGCAGTACAATGAAAACGGCAGGAGACACCATGACCACATACACGATGGATATGGACGCGAAATTCGAGCAAACTCTCAGCGAACTGGCAAAAGGCGGCTCCAAGGCTGATGTGATTCGAAACGCCGTCGCCACCTACAAGTATCTCAAGTCCAAGGTGCCGGCGGGCAGCTCGGATAATGTGGCGATCTCAAACCACGAAGGTGTCGTGCAACAAGTGGTCATCCTTCCCTAGCGGAATGAGTGATCCACTGGCGTTTTCACCTCAAATTGCGCACATTGAGCCAGAGCAGAACGGCGAGCTGGAAAAGCTGCAACCGGCAACCTATCTGGAGCGCTGGAATACGATTTTTGTCGCCGCCGGCCTGTTCTGGATGCTGTGTGTCACCACTGTTCTGCTCTGGTTTTACGTGCAGCACCTGCCGCCCACGCCGTCGACTGCCGGACTTTCCGCGGCACAAGTGAAAGACGCTCTGGACACGCAGAAAGTCGTGTACGACCAATATCGCCAGTCGCTGACGGACGTATTCGACCTGCTGGTAACCCGCACGGTGCTGCCTATCCTTGCGCTGCTGCTGGGGTATCTGTTCGGCAAAACGCCAAGCCGGAGTTCCTCATGATCGTTTCTGGAGCGCGCGGACCTGCATGAAAATCGGCGTAACGTGTTACCCCACCTATGGCGGCAGTGGCGTGGTTGCAACGGAGCTCGGCATCGAGCTTGCGGCGCGCGGCCACCAGGTGCATTTCATCACCTACCAGCAGCCGTTTCGGCTGACCGGCCGGGAGCACGGCATCTTCTTTCATGAGGTTGCGGTCACCAGTTATCCGCTGTTCCAGTACCCGCCGTACGACCTCGCGCTCGCGTCGCGTATGGCAGAGGTTGCGGAGTTCTACCAGTTGGATCTGCTGCATGTGCACTACGCGATTCCGCACTCCGTAAGCGCGCTGCTGGCGCGGCAAATGCTGGAGGCGAAGGGGATTCGCCTGCCGTTCATCACGACGTTGCACGGCACCGACATCACGCTGGTGGGGCAGGACCCCGGCTACCTGCCGATCACGCGGTTCGGCATCGACCAAAGCGACGGCGTGACGTCGATTTCAAACGATCTGAAGCTGTCGACGGTGAAGTATTTCGACATCCAGCGGCCGATCCAGGTGATCTACAACTTCGTGAACTGCGATGTTTATCGGCCCAATGAGACCGTGCGGCGCGAGCTGCGGCCGCAGTATGCCGAACCCGGCGAGCGGCTGATCGTGCACCTGTCCAACTTCCGTCGGGTCAAGCGGGTAGATGATGTTGTCGAAGTGTTTGCGCGCATCGCACAGGCCATGCCGGCGCGGCTCATGCTCATCGGCGATGGGCCGGACCGTTCACTTGCGGAGCACCTCGCGTTGAAGCACGGCATCCAGAATCGCATCCACTTTCTGGGTAAGCAGGACAGCGTGCATGACCTGCTGCCGCTGGCGGACCTGATGCTCATGCCGTCCAGCATGGAGAGCTTCGGCCTGGCCGCGCTGGAGGCCATGGCCTGCGGCGTGCCATGCATCGCAACGCGCGTGGGTGGCGTGCCGGAACTGGTGGATGACGGCGTGAACGGTTTGCTGTACGACGTGGGCGCAGTGGATGCCATGGCCACTGGTGCCATCGCGCTGCTAGAGGACGAACCCCGCCGCGCCGCCATGGCCAAGGCCGCACGCCAGACCGCGCAGGACAGGTTCTGCACCACGCGCATCATCGCGCAGTACGAGGAATTTTACGCGCAGGTGCTGGCCGGCACGCAGCGTTAGACGCTAGCGCGCGAACATCTTGTACGTCGCCGCGTAGGGCACGCGCAGACGTTCGCCGCGCACGCCGGGGCCGCAGCCGTCCGCTGGCGCAACGCCGCCCTGGGTGTCGGTGCGCGTGATGCGTGTGACCGGGGTGAGGAAGCCGGTCGCTCCCGGAACTGCAGTCGCCGAGAGTTCAAGCAACGGAACGTTTTTCGTGGGATCGCTGGAGGGTGTCGTGGTGAGCACCTTGCCGGTCACGGCGCTGCCGTCGTTCCACGTCCACTGGGGTCCAGCGCTGTGCGTGCCGACCTGTTCTCGCTCGCGGAACAGCGTGGCCTCGGGCGCGGTAAGCACCCACTTGTCGGCGGGCCCGCAGGTATAAATCTGCACGCCAATGCCGGTGAGCGTCACCAGTGGCGGGGCTTCGGGCGATGGCGTTTGTCCGACGAATCCAAGCAGAAGTGCGAGCGGCAGCAACATGCCCTTCAGCATAGCTGCTGGCAGGGGCGCTGCCTACAGAAAGCCGAGGCGCGAAAGCTGCACCAGGGTCACGGGCAGGGGCATGCTAGGGCCGTTTTGCCGCGCCAGGGTCGACGGCAGGCCGACGCGTTCCAGCGCACGCTCCAGCGCCACGACGCTGTGGAAAATGGAGTCCCCGGCGACACGGATCGACGCCGGCTCCGCCACGCCGATGCGGACAGTCTCATCCTCGCGCTGGGTGACGGTAAATGAGATGTGTTCGATCACGTGGCCCCTTTCCTCATGTGTTCCACACCATCCTCGCGTAGCCGGATGCGGAAAATGATGTACCTGTAGCCCACTTGGTACACAACGGTAGGCGAGTCGTTCCAAAACAGGTCCACCCGTATGCCAACACGGCATCCTCTGCCGTCTACAATCGGTCTGCAGATGAGCTTTGCCGCCGCAGCACCGCATGCCCCAGGTCTTTTATCTATCGGCGACGTTTCGCTTTCCGATATCTCCGGCATTTTGGCGTTAGCGACGATGCTGGAAACTGAGCCCCACAGTGTCCGCGTGCGCCGGCTGGAGGGCCGCCGCGTGGCTCTGCTGTTTTACGAGTCCTCTACCCGCACCCGCACATCGTTTGAGCTCGCGGCCAAGTCGCTCGGCGCACTCACGACGCTGGTCAGCGACAAAAGCTCGTCTATCGAGAAGGGCGAAAGCCTGCACGACACCGGCGTGACGCTGCGGGCGCTCGGCGCGGAGTGCATCATCCTGCGGTCGAACAGCAGTGGCGCCCCCGACCTGCTGGCGCGCAGCACCGGTCTGCCGATATTGAACGCGGGCGACGGTGCGCACGAACACCCATCGCAGGCGCTTCTGGACCTGCGCACCATCCTCGAATACTTTTCGCTCCCGCCCGACGTCTCCCCCGATACCCTGCGCGGCAAAACGGTCGTCATCACCGGCGACATCCGCCACTCGCGCGTCGCCCGATCAAACGCCATGCTGCTGCCCCGGCTGGGGGCGCGCGTGCTGCTGTGCGGGCCGGAAGCGTTGCTGCCGGAAGAGGCCCTCGCACTCGCACCGGGGATCGAAATCGAGCGGGATTCCGACCGCGCACTGGCGCAGGCCGACGTTGTCATGATGCTGCGGGTACAGCGCGAACGGCTCAACGGCCTCGACCTCAACCTGCCGGAATACATGACCGCGTACCAGCTGAACGAGCGACGGCTTGCTCCCTTTCCGCAGCTTCTGGTGCTGCATCCGGGGCCCATGGTGCGGGGCCTTGAGATCGATTCCGCGGTTGCCGACGGACCCCAATCGCGCATTGAGCGGCAGGTCACGCACGGCCTCGCCATCCGCATGGCCCTGCTGCAGCGCGCCCTCACCGCACCTGAAACGGAGACCGCATGAGCGACGCCCTGTACCTGCGCAACGCCACGCTGCTGCAGCCCAGCCGCGACCTGCAAACCCCCGGCGAACTGCTCATTGTCGACGGGGTGGTGCGCACCGTGCACACCGGCACCGCGGGCGCGTTCGACACGCAGGCACAAGACCTGAACGCAACCGTCATCGACTGCACCGGCCTGTTCGTCGCGCCCGGCCTGATCGACGCCCACGTGCACCTGCGCGAGCCGGGCCAGACGCATAAGGAGACGATCGCCACCGGCACCCTGGCCGCGGCCGCGGGTGGCTTCACCACGGTCGTCGCCATGCCGAACACCGTGCCCGTCACCGATTCCGTCGACGTCCTGCGCTTTGTGCAATCGCCCGACCGCAACCCCGCCGTGCGCGTGCTGGCCATGCCGGCGGCAACCATCGGCAGCATGGGCGAGCACCTCACCGACTATGCCGCGCTGCACGAAGCCGGCGCCATCGGCTTTACCGACGACGGCAAACCGGTGCTGGAAGATGCCGTCATGCGCGCGGCGTTAACTGCCGCGGCGCGCCTCGGCCTGCCCATCTCGCAGCATGCGGAGGACACGCGCCAGACACCCGGCGCAAGCATGCACCACGGCACCGTCAGCTTTCGCCTGGGCCTGCGCGGCATGCCGGTGTCGGCGGAGGCGGGCATCGTCGAGCGCGATCTGCTGCTGCTGGAATCCATTGAGCGCGACACCAAACTGCAGCCTCACCTCCACGTGCAGCATGTGTCCACGGCGGCGGCGCTGGAGCTGATCCGCGCGGCAAAACGTCGCGGTCTGCACGTGACCTGCGAAGTCGCGCCGCACCACCTTGCGTTCACGCATGAGGCCATCGCCGGCGACGCGGCGCAGGGATCCGTCGCGTACGACACGCGATTTAAAATGAACCCGCCGCTGCGTCCGGCAGAGGATCGCGATGCCTGCATCGCCGCCGTGCTTGACGGTACCGTCGACATCCTCGCCACCGACCATGCGCCCCACGCCGCGTGGGAAAAGAACGTGGAGTTTGAGCGTGCGCCCAACGGCATCGTCGGCCTGGAAACGGCGCTCGGCACCGCGCTGCGCCTTCTGCACAAACAGGCCGGCATGTCGCTCGGACGCGTGCTGGCGCTGCTCACCTCGGCCCCGGCAACGGTGCTAAACCTGGCAAATCTGGGCAGCATCGCGACCGGCGCACCCGCGGACCTGGTCGTCTTCGACCCGGCGGAAAGCTACGCCTATGACCCTGCAACCAGCGCCTCGCGATCGCGCAACACGCCGTTCGACGGTGCGCCCATGCTGGGCCGGGTGCACCGCACGATCGCCGCTGGCCGCGTGGTGTACGCGCGGCCCACGTAAGGTCCGCAACAAATGCAGCGCGTCAGGCAGTACGTCAAAAGCCGACACGCATCCTACGCTTGATCGAAGGAAGGGAGCTGCCTCATGTCTCAAGTCTCGCGCCATGCCGCATTGCGGCACATCGTTTGCACGACCATGATCTCAGCGGTTCTCCTCCTTCCGCTGAGCGGCTGCAAGTCGGAGTATGACCGCCAAGTGGAGCAGGCAAAGATCGCCGCAACCAGCACCGGCCAGGCGCAGCAGGTCATCTCAGTGGATAAGGACGGCAAGACGACGGTGACGATTGTTCAGCCGGCGAGCACCGCCGGCGCGCAGCCCACGGTCAGCACCACCACGACCACCGCCGGTGCACCACTCATCGCCGGCCAGCCTGACTGGAGCAACGGCGCGCGTCCTGCACCGGGCAACACCGTGACCTTTGCCGGGCCGAAGATGGCAGCGCCAGCACCCGCACCGCTGCCGCCAGGTGAGGTGGCACCGTCGTTGGAGACCGCCGCCACGGCACCCGTCGCACCGCCGGCTGTCTTCGTGCCGACGAATGTCACGGTCCCCGCCGGTACAGGCCTCGCCATTCGCATCAACCAGACCATCTCCGTCAAGCATAGCCACGCCGGCGACCGCTTCACCGGCGAACTCGCGGAAGGTGTCGCCGAGCAGGGCCAGACCGTGCTGCCGCGCGGCACCCGGGTCAACGGCATCGTGACGGAGGCGCATCGTCGCGGCCATTTCAAAGGGCGCTCGTACCTTGGGCTGCGGCTCACGTCCATCGCCTACCAGGGCAAGGTGTACCCCATTGCGACGGCCAGCCTGCACCGCACCAAGAAGGGTAAAGGCAAGCGGAGTGCGGCGTTCATCGGCACAGGTGCCGGTGTGGGAATGCTGGTCGGCGGTTTGGCGACGGGTGGTGTCGGTCTGGCGGTTGGTGGTCTCGCCGGTGGCGGCCTGGGCACGCTGCTGGGCGGCGTCACGGGAAATCGTGATATCGAGATCTCGGCCGAGTCGCTGGTGCGCTTCAAGCTGGAAGACGACCTGACCGTGCAACCGGCGGAGTAGGCACCGCGTGCGCCGAAGAACGTGCAACGCAAGCCTTAACCTTGCCCGATCCGCTGGATGATGGCCAACGGGCACGCCTCGCCAAAGTCCTGCAGCCAGTGAATGCGCGCATCCCTGCGAAACCACGTGCCCTGGCGCTTCGCGTAATTGCGATGGCCCTGCTGCGTTGCGGCAATGGCTTCGGCCTGGGTCATCTCACTCCGCAGCACTGCCTGGGCCTGCGCGTAGCCGAGCGCGCCGAGTGCACGCGATCCGGTGCCGTACTGTGCCACGAGCCCGCGCGTTTCGTCTACCAGGCCGTCCGCGAACATGCGCTCGCAGCGGTCGTCGATGCGGCGGTACAGCGCGTCGCGCGGGGGGGCGAGGCCGAACTGCACGATGCGGAAGCCAGTGAGCGGCTGCGGCTGGCCCTCTGCCCACGCGTGGGTGGTTGGCCTGCCGGCTAGGACGTTGATTTCGATCGCGCGGATGAGTTTGGGCGCGTCGTTGGCGTGGATACGGCTGGCCGCCGCAGAGTCGAGGCGACGCAGCGTGCGGTGCAGCAAGCCCCCGCCACGCTGCGTCGTCGCCTGGGCCAGCCGCGCGCGCAAGGCTTCGTCGCGCGGGGGAACGGCGCTCAGGCCATCCAGCAGCGCGCGCAGGTACAGGCCAGTGCCGCCGGCGACAATCGGCACCTTTCCGCGTACCGCAATGTCATGGACTGCGGCGCGGGCCGCCCGACCGTAGTCTCCGGCGCTGTACTCCACGTCGGGGGAAACGACATCGATCAGGTGGTGGCGCACGCGCGCGCGCTCGGCGGCTGTTGGCTTGGCCGATCCCAGGTCCATGCCGCGATACACCGCGACGGAATCACAGGAAACGATCTCGCCGCCCAGCCGCTCCGCAAGCTGCAGCGAAAGTGCCGTTTTGCCGGAGCCTGTGGCGCCGACCAGCACCAGCAGCAAGGGAAGATCGCCTACCAAAACCGCCACCATCCCGGCAAAAAAACGTTCCGCACACCGGCATGTAGCACCGTGCCGACCAGCACGGCAGCGGCCAGCAACAGCAGGCCGACCACCTGCAGCCGGCGTTCCGCGGCATACCGTACAGCCGCTTCGTCCTGCTCGCGCCGGTGCCGTTCATCGCGGCTTTCGCGTACGGGTGCTGTCACAGCTTCAGGGTCGCACAGGCGGCTACTGGCGGTCTTCATTCACACGGAACTCGATGCGCAGCTCGAGGTTCGGACCGTGGAACTCCTTGGGCAGCGGCGGTGCCTGGCCGAGGCTCTTGATCGATCCCCAGGCGGCCCGGTTAATGGCGTCGTCATGCGTCGAGTAGTCCAGGTTCATCACGCTAATGGTGCCGTTGGGCAGAATCGTAAAGCGCACACCGGTGATGCCCTGCTTGAATAGCGGGCTATTGGCCTCTTCCGGGATCAACGGCAGCCAGTTCCGGCGAACGTCGGCGAGCAGGTGTGCCAAGTAGCGCGAGAAATCCACGCCCTGCGTATCGGACAAAACTTTGACGCCAGCTGCACCCGAACCTGCATTGCCGCGGCCAGTTGAGCCATAGTCTCCGGCGTCCTGCGCAGTGTTGCGGGAGCCGCGCGCGGCATCCGCAATCTGCGATGCGGCGCTACCGCCCTGCTTGAAGACGGGTGTTTTCTGCGCGGAAGGCGCGGGACTATCGACCAGCGGCGGCGTGTTAGATGGCCGAGGCGTCGGCGTGGACTTAGCGGTCTGCTGGGGCGGTGCCTGCTGCGCGGTCTGTTGCGGCTGCTGGGGTTGTGCCTGCTGCGGTGCGGCCTGCTGCGCCGGTCGGGGCTGCGGCTGAGCCTTTGGCGCAGGTGGTTGCGGCGTGCCGGCCTTGGGCTCCGGCGGGTGCGGCACGTTCACCGGCTTGGGCGTCTGCGCTTCGGTACTGTGCGTGCTGATGTTCGGTGACGGGTGCTTCTTGAGCAGATTTTTTAGATCTGGCGGCGTGTCGAGGTAGGTCAGTTCCTTTGGATTGCGGTCCTGCACGATCAGCACCGGCCTGCGCGGCAGCCAGCGCGGCACAAAAATATAGAGCAGCACCAGCGCAAGCCAAAGGATAATAGCGAGATACATCGCTTCGCGAAAGCGCGCACGCGATCGTTCGTCGTCAACATCTTCCAACAGCATGACGAGCTCATGCGTGTCGAGATAGTTGTAACGACGACTGCCGCCCCGACCGGTCGCTGCCGGCGGCGTTTCGGGGATTTCCTGCTGCGGCGGTGTTTCCAGTCCAGGCATGCGTCCCTGTGTGACTCATTTCGCGGTCAAAGAGTTTCGTGGGCCCGCGTACGCGGCGCGCAACGTCCTATTCTCTCACTGACGGTATCGCGTGCGGTACGTCATGCGACGACGGTGTGCCGCACGGGTAAAATAGGCGGGATGCACCTCGCCACCATTGCCACGCTCGTGCTGCAAGCTGCGGACACTCATGCGAAGCCCCACGGCGCTTGGCACGCAATCACCGGGTGGCTGGCGCACTTCAGCCTTCTGGTCAGCAACACGTTCAAGCCGTTCGGCATTTGGGGCCTGGCAGGTCTATCTCTGCTCGATTCCGCGCTGATCCCACTCCCAGGCGGCCTCATCGGCTGGGTGGTGTTTTACGTGGCGGCCGACCACCTCAACTTCTTGCTGTGCGCCTTCGTCACGGCGCTGGCGTCGACCCTCGGCAGCCTGCTGCCGTACTACATCGGACGTCTCGGTGGCGAGCAGTTTTTGCTGAAGAAGATCAATCGGCAGCGGTTCGAGAAGATGCGCGACCGGTTCGAACGGCAGGAATTTCTTGCGATTATGCTGCCGGCGATGAGTCCTCCACCTATCCCGTTGAAACTGTTTGAGTTCTGCGCCGGTGTGTTCGAAATGCGCGTCCGCAGCTTCCTGCTCGCGCTGTTTGCCGGCAAGTTCATCCAGTTTCTGATCGTTGCGCTGTTTGCCTTGAAGTACGGCACCGCAGCGAGCACCATCCTGCAAACGGCGTACCGCACACACGCGCACCTGGTGCTGGGTGTCGTTGGGCTCTTGGTCTTCGGCGTGCTGGTGTGGGTGGTGCGCAAGGTATTCGATCGCCGTCGTGGGATTGCGCTGCCCATGGAAGATGCCGAGCCGGGCACGACACGCATTGTGGAAGAGTAGCTCGCGTTGGAGCCCGCAGAAAGGCCCTCTCTCGCCGGCCTTCGTCGTTTGGGAATAGCCGCACTCTTCTCCGGTTCAGAGAGCTCGCCGGCAGCCCGGTCCGGGCACTCCTCACCATTTAAACGGGCACGCCCAGGTCACTGACGATATCGACGAGTCGTTTCGCTAGTACCGGAAGGCCGAAGAGGATGCCGCACAGTGCGAGCGTCGCCAGCGCATCGTTGCGGTAAAACGGAAGCCCAGCCCCATAGCAGGCCAATAGACCGCTGCCGGTTCGCGGATACATGGTGCCATTCAGCCAGACGAGGCCATTGCTGAGCAGAAAAAAGCCAGTTGCCGAGCCGACGGCAGCGCCCGCGACGCGCCATGCCGTTCGGCGTTGGCCAAGCACAAAGGCCCCGAGCCAGGCCACACCGGCGTACCAGAGCCAAGGAATGACATACCCAGAGACGTGGAACGGAAAGCCGTAGACCTTTGTGGTCAGGTACCAGTCCATGGCGCCGATGAGCGGGATGGCCAGGAGCACCTTCCAGCGTTGACGTGCGGGCAGGCGCGACCCGAAAAAGAGAAGGCCGCCACCAAGAGCGGTCACACCCCAGGCCGGAACGCCCAGCAGGTGCGGCACCAGCCGGCTTAAGACCGCGAACAGCAGTACCAGAAATGCAGCCATGTGTTGATTGTTCCACACGTCGGCTGCGCTAACGCTGCACGGCACCACCAAAGCTCTGCCGCACGACGGTATGGCCGTCTTTGACCCAGGCTTCGCCCATCAGCGCACCGCTTGAACCGCGCAGGCCCAAAACGTCATAGCCGAAACGCAGATCGCGGAAGCGCACGACCCGCAGTGTTGCCTCTTCGGGGGTCAGGTCCAGACCGGGGTGGATCTCCGCCGCCGATCCAATCTCTTCCACCACCGGGTATTTCGCCCAATCGAGGTACACCTGGCCCAGCTGGCTGTGCTTTGCGGCGAGCGTTGCCAGGGTCGCTGCCGGTTTGGGCGTGGGCACCTGGTCCGTTTCCATGATGTTCATGCGCGGATCGATGGTGCCGGTGACGAAGTTATTCGTCGTTTCCACCACCATGTGCCAGCGGTACGGGGTGACCGGGTAGGGGCTGGCGGAGATGCGCAGCGGCGCGCCGCCGGGAAACTCTGTATTGCGTGCAATGGCCACCGCGCTGTCGCGAAGGTTGTAGCGCCAGATCCAGATGCCGACCATGATTGCCAGTGCGGCGCCGGCGAGGCCCTGCCCCCGAAAGCGTGGCCGGCGCACGCCAATTTCCCTGTCTGCCAGTGAAAACAGCAGCGGCACAACCAGCGCCAGCGTGAGCACGACGAGGAAGACCGGCTCCACGATGAAGACGAGTTCGCCCGCGTACCAGCGCGGATTCCACGGCGCGAACGGCCGGACACCGTAGTTGTTGGTCCAGTCCAGAAGCAGGTGGCTCAGCAGCGCAAGCAGTGCCATGGCGCCGAGCAGCCAGGGTCGCCAGGGGGCCTGTTCGGTGCTGCGCCGTCGCCGACTCGTCCATGCGTTGCGTGCATAACGCCAGGCGAACATCAGCGCCACCACCAGCGCAGCCTGCAGGGGCAAGGACCAGAGGGCGTGGGTCCAGCCGCGATGGTGCTGGAAGTAGGTGATCGGGCCGCCAAGGCGGTAGACGTAATCTGCATCCGGCAGTTCTGCCGCGATGACGCAGGCGAGCGTCGCGTGGCGGGCCCGCCGTGGAAAGCCCAGCGCGCGCGAGAGGCACGCGCCAGTCAACATGTGCGTTACCGGTTCCATTGCTGCCAAGGATACAGGGGCGTGCGGCACCGCGGGCCTTGGCAGCGGCATTCGCGCATCCTACACTGCGACACGATGAGTACACCGGCACAAACCGCACAGGGCGAGATCGACGATCTACGCCACGAGATTGAGCACCACGAGCACCTGTACTACGTGCTGGACGCGCCGGTGCTGTCGGACGCGCAGTACGACAAGCTGGTGCACCGGCTGCAGGCGCTGGAGGCCGAGCACCCGGAGCTGGTGACGCCCGACAGCCCGACCCAGCGCGTAGGCGGGAAGCCGAAGGACGGCTTTGCCAAGGTGGGGCATTCGCGGCCGATGCTGTCGCTGGATAACGCCTACAACGAGGCCGAGTTGCGTGCCTGGGCCGACCGCGTGACGGCGTCGCTGCACTCGACCGACGTGCTGCGCTACACGTGCGAGTTCAAACTGGACGGGCTGTCGCTGGCGCTGCATTATGGGCCGGCGGAGAATGGCGGAGCGCGACTGCTGCGTGGGCTGACGCGCGGTGACGGCAGCACCGGTGAAGATGTGACGGGCAACGTGCGCACCATCCGGTCGATTCCGCTGACGATTTCCGCGGCGAAACTGCAGGCGGCAGGTTTGCCGCAGAACTTTGAGGTGCGCGGCGAATGCGTGATGCCGCATGCGGCGTTTATAAAGATGAACGAGGAGCGCGAGCGTGCGGGGCAGTCGGCCGCGGCCAATCCGCGCAATGCCGCGGCAGGGACGATTCGCACGGTGGAGCCGTCGATCGTGGCGCAACGGCGGCTGGATTTCTACGCCTACTTTCTGCTGCGGGACAAGGCGGCTGCGGACGCCAGCGATTTTCTGCTGCCGTCGCAATCGGAGGCACTGCATGCGCTGCATGCCGCCGGCTTTCGTACGAACCCGAATGCGAAGACGGTTGATACGATCGACGAGGTGCTGGCGTTTATTGCGGCCGCCGAGCCAAAGCGCGATGCGCTGACGTATGAGATCGACGGCATCGTGGTGAAGGTGGATGCAACCGCACAGCAGCGACGGCTGGGCTTCACCGGCAAGGCACCGCGCTGGGCCATTGCGTACAAGTTTGCCGCGCGCGGAGCCGTGACGCAGCTGCTGGATGTGCTGTTCCAGGTGGGCCGGACGGGTAAGCTGACGCCGGTTGCTGCGCTTGCACCCGTGCCCATCGGCGGCATTACGGTGGCGCGCGCGACGCTGCACAATCCGGATGAGATTGCGCGGCTGGGGGTGCGCATCGGCGACTTTGTCGCGGTGGAGCGTGGCGGCGATGTGATCCCCAAAATCACCGAGGCCGTCGACGACGCGGAGCATCCGCGCGGCACGCGAGAGATCGTATTTCCCGCACATTGCCCGCGCTGCCATGAGCCGGTGGTGCGTGCGGAGGGCGAGATCGACTTCCGCTGTGTGAATGCGAGCTGCCCCGCGCGGCTGTCGGAAGAACTGCTGCACTATGCCTCGCGCGGGGTCATGAATATCGAGGGTCTGGGCGAGTCGATGGTGTCGCAGCTGATGGGCCATCCGCTCAACGAACCCACGTCGCTGGCGGCAATGGAAGCACAATCAAACGCTTCGACGACCATCGAAGTGAGGCAGGAAGATGCTTCGACCGATGTCGAAATTGCCGAAGAACAGACGGCACCTGAGCCGACGCGCAAGGCCCTGGTGCATACCGTGGCCGACCTGTACCGGCTAACCGAGGCCGATCTCGTCGCGCTGGATCGCGTCGGCGTGAAGACCGCGCAGGCACTGCTGGCGCAGATCGATCGCAGTCGGCAGGCACCGCTATACCGCGTGCTGCTTGGGCTCGGCATTCGGCATGTGGGGGACCGTACCGCGCAGGATCTGGCGAATACGTTCGGTTCGCTGGACGCAATCATGGCGGCGAGCGAGGAAGACCTGGTGAAGGCGGAGGGCATCGGGCCGATCGTTGCCGCTACCATTCGCGAGTTTTTCGCCATCGATCGCAATCGCGCGCTGGTGGAGGATTTGCGGAGTCACGGCCTGCAGTTCACCGCGGAAAAAAAGGTGGTGGGAAGCGCGCTTGCGGGGTTGACCTTCGTGTTGACCGGGACGCTGCCCACACTGACGCGGGATGAAGCGAAGCAGCGCATCGAGGCTGAAGGTGGCAAGGTGAGCGGAACAGTGAGTAAGAAGACGAGTTACCTGGTAGCTGGAGATGAAGCCGGTAGCAAGCTCACGAAGGCGCAGGAGTTGAACGTGGCGGTGCTGGATGAGGCGGGGTTGGTTGCGCTGCTTGCCGGGAAGTAAAAGCAAAAGCGTACGCAAAGGACGCCAAGTTTTTCCGCAAAGAACGCTAAGTTTTTCTTGGCGTTCTTTGTGCAGGCTTGGCGCCTTTGCAGACGTTACTTAGACGGAGAACTTCGTCTGCTTTTTTTCCGTTTGGCGTTCCACCGCAAGTGTGATGAGCCGGTCGATCAAGTCGCGATAGCCGACGCCGCTTGCCTCCCAAAGCTTGGGGTACATGCTGATAGAGGTGAAGCCGGGCATGGTGTTGACTTCGTTGAGGTAAATCTTCGGTGCCTTGGTTGACTTCGGGTCGGCGGCCTCCATCAGGAAGTCGACGCGCGCGAGGCCGCTGCAGTCGCAGGCCTGGAAGGCGCGCACGGCCATGGCGCGCAGCTCTTTCGATTGCGCGCGCGTGAGCTTGGCGGGAATCTGCGGCTCGCTGGTGCTGGTGGCGTCGTACTTGGAGGCATAATCGTAAAACTCGCGGTCGGGCACGATCTCGCCGACGACGCTCGCCTCGGGCGTGTCGTTGCCGAGCACGGCGACTTCTAGCTCGCGCGCCTTACCCTGGGCGCGCAACTTGCCCATGCCGCCGACGCCCTCTTCAATGACGATCTTGCGGTCGAACTGCGCGGCCTCGTTCATGGCCGCCGCAAGCTCCGCACGCGCGCGTACCTTGCTGATGCCGACGCTCGAACCGAGGTTCGCCGGCTTCACGAAGACGGGGTACTGGAGCGCCGCTTCCACGCGCGCCGTGACCTTGCGCGGGCTCGCCTGCCACTCGCCGCGCAGCACCGTCACGTGCTTGACCAGGGGCAGGCCGGCGGCGGCAAACATGGTCTTCATCGCGGCCTTGTCCATGCCGACAGCGCTGCCCAGCACGCCCGAGCCCACGTAGGCGACGCCGGCCATTTCGAGCAGGCCCTGAATGGTGCCGTCTTCGCCGAAGGTGCCGTGCAGCACGGGAAAGACGACATCGAGGCCGGTGGTGTCGACGACCGGCGCAGGCTGGGTTGCGAGCGCGCTGTCTTCTTGCGCTGAAATGCCCAGCGCTTCGCTGACCGCGTTCACGGCTGCCGCGTGCGCCTTGCGCGTCGATGGCTTCTTCGCCGACAAGGCAGGTGCGCCGCCATCAAGCAGCGCCTGGGCTTGCGCGCCACCCAGCCACTGGCCAGACTTCGCGATGCCGATCGGCACGACTTCGTACTTCTTGCGATCGATCGCCTTCAGAATGGAAGCGGCAGACCGCAGCGAGACCTCATGCTCCCCCGACTTGCCCCCGAACAACACACCTACGCGTAGCTTCTTCGCCATTTCTCCCCAATCGAACGCGGGCCGAAGCCCATCTTCGCGAGGATATCGGCTTCGTGCATGCGACGGTGGAGGTGCGTACCCGCTTCGGTACACGTGCGCGATCTGCGAGAATAAGCCACCGCTGCTTCCAACCGAGGTTTTCCATGCCCGCAGACGCGCCAACCCGCCGCACTTTTCTCGTTCACGGATCGCTGGCACTGGCTGGCGCGACTGCCGCGTCACAGGTACCTCAGACGCCGAATCCTGGTGCGCCGCCGGTCTTCGGCACGGCTCCTGCCGCCGGCCCCGGGGTGAGCGCCGCGACGTTTGTCGAGGCGGAAAAGCTGGCGCAGGTGACGCTCTCAGCGACGGAGCAGGCACAGGCGGCGGGCAACTGGCGCAACAGCATGGCACCCTTGCTGGAGCGGCGCGTCGGTCCGCGCAAACTGCCGCTGACGGATGCGGACGTGCCGGCGACCACGTGGAACCCGATGCTCACGCCCATCGTTGCACCGATCGAAACGCCGACGCTTCGCCTGGCACCCGTCACAGCACCTCTGCCGACGGACGAGGCAACAATCGCTTTCTCTCCCGTGACGCACCTGTCGCACTGGATGCGGACAAAGCAGATCACGTCGGAGCGGTTGACGCGCATCTATCTTGCGCGATTAAAGAAGTACGATCCGCAACTGCACTGCGTCATCACACTGACGGAGGAGCATGCGCTCAAGCAGGCGCGCAGCGCGGACGCGGAGATCGCCGCAGGCAGGTACCGTGGGCCGCTGCACGGCATCCCGTATGGTGCGAAGGACCTGCTGGACACGGCAGGGATCGCGACCACGTACGGTGCCGAGCCGTTTCGAGACCATGTGCCGACTGTCGATGCCGCGGTCATCCGCCGGCTGAGCGACGCGGGAGCGGTGCTGGTGGCCAAGCTGTCGCTGGGTGCGCTGGCGCTGAACGATGTCTGGTTCGGCGGGCAGACGCGGAACCCGTGGATTTTGGAGGAGGGTTCCTCGGGGTCGAGTGCCAGTCCGGGATCGGCGGTCTCGGCGGGCCTGGTGGGGTTTGCGATTGGCAGCGAGACGCAGGGGTCGATCCTGAGTCCGTCGATGCGCTGCGGCGTAACCGGGCTTCGCCCGACATTCGGCCGCGTTCCGCACACGGGTGCCATGACACTGAGCTGGACGTGCGACAAGCTCGGACCCATGGCGCGCAGCGTGGAGGACACGATGCTGGTGCTCGCCGCGATCCAGGGACACGATGGCGGTGATCTTGCCAGCACGAATGCATCCTTGCATTTCGATGCTTCGACCGCAATCGGAGGCTTGCGCATCGGCTATGTGCCTGCGTGGATGAACGAGGCACCCGCGACAGAAGTCGATCGTGCTGCGATGAAGATGGTCGAGCAGCTTGGCATGCACCTGGTGCCGGTCAGTCTGCCGGATTGGCCGTATGACTCGCTCAATGTGATTCTGTTTGCCGAAGCGGCGGCGGCGTTTGAGGAACTGACGCTGTCCCACAGAGATCGCGAATTGACGATGCAGACGGCAGACGCTTGGCCCAACAGCTTTCGCCAGGCGCGCTTCCTTTCGGCGGTCGACCTGGTGCAGGCAGATCGCCTGCGCCGGCGCGTTGCGGTGGAGTTTGGCAGGCTGATGAGCACGATCGACCTGCTGCTGGTTCCCACGCTGCGCGACGAGCCGATGGTCATCACGAACTTCACTGGTCACCCGGCGCTCACGTTTCCCGCCGGCATGGTCGACGTGTCGGAAGCACGCAGCGACTGGGCACCCGATCCCGCGCGCCCGCTGCCAAGGTTCAACCCGCCTCGTCGCGCACCGCACGGCATTTGCCTTATCGGACAGATGTACGGAGAAGCAAAGCTGGCGCAGGCGGGTGTGGCGTTGCAGCGCGCGACCGCAACGCATGTTGTTCATCCAGGGTTTACGCAAGCCTAATCCGATGCGCCGCATCGATGCTGTCTCCGATGACATGAGCCGGACGCCAGCCCTTCGAGATGTCAGGCGGTGAGTCTGGCGCTCTCCGGTTGCTGGCGTCTGCAGGGTTAAGCGATTGGATGAAAGAGCGACACGGCGAAACCCTCGCCTTCCTTTGCTTTAAAGCAGTTAACGGCGTTTACGAAACTGCAGACGAAAAGTTTCAAAAAAAAATATAGACAGGTATAGATCTTCCCCGGTATGGTTCATCCACGAAATGTAAGCGTGTTCATCTGTCCGTGAAAGTTTGCGGTGCCTGCGGAGCAGAAGCTGCACAAGAAGATTTTGGAGGCAAGTTGAAGGGTATGGAAAATATCAGGAGTAAGCCGATTCGCGAGCTTTGTCGGCGCGCAAGTCTGGCTGTCGTCGTATTCCTCCTCGGTTTCGTTGCGTGGAGCCCGGCTCTGCGCGCGCAGGTCGACCAGGGAACCATTACGGGCACCATTTCGGATACACAGGGCGGCGTCATTCCGAATGCCCAGGTCACGATCACCAACATCGACACTGGTTTTACGCTGCAGGACAAAACCGACGGCAAGGGTGTGTATACCTTTTCGCCGGTCAAGATCGGCAACTACACGGTGAAAGCGTCGTACCCCGGTTTCGCGACCACCCAGCAGGACAAGGTCGTGGTGAATGTGGGCGAGCGCGCCACCATCGATGTGAAGCTGAACGCAGGCGCAACGTCTGAGGTGGTTGAAGTCACGACGGCGGCTCCGCTGCTGCAGACCGGCGACGGATCCACCGGCCAGGTGGTTTCGGCACAGACGATCGTCGACACTCCGCTCAACGGCCGCAACTACGTCTTCATCGCGCAGCTTTCTGCGGGTATCGCTCCCGGCAACGGATCGCGCGGCGCAGGTAAGGGCGACTTCTCGGCCAATGGCCAGCGGTCGGAGCAGAATAACTTCATCCTCGACGGTGTCGACAACAACGTGAACGTCGTCGACTTCTTCAACGGCGCGTCCTACAACGTGAAGCCGCCACCGGAGGCGCTGGCCGAGTTCAAGGTGCAGACCGGTGCATACAGCGCGGAATACGGTCATTCCGCCGGCGCAGTCATCAACGTCTCGGTGAAGAGCGGTACCAATAGCATTCACGGCTCGGCGTGGGAGTACATCCGCAACGACGCGTTCGACATTCACGAGTGGCAGTCCGGCTCCAACCGCACGGTTCCGAAATATCGCCAGAACCAGTTCGGCGGCACCATTGGGTTCCCCCTGTGGAAGGACAAGCTGTTCCTTTTCGGCGATGCCGAGGCGAACCGCATCATCTTCGGGGAGCAGCAGAACCTGACCGTTCCCACGCTGCTGATGCGCCAAGGTAACTTCAGCGAACTGCTGAATCCCGTAACGGCGGGTGGCACGCCGACCCAGTTGGTGCAGCCAAATTCCGCCAACATCGCCACTCCGCTGGTCAATAACACGCTGAGGGCTAGCCAGATTAACCCGACCGCGCTGCGCATTTTGAACCTATATCCGACACCCAACCAAGTCAATCCGACCGGGGCCTACACCAACAATTATTTCTCGAACCGCAACGCCGTGGATAACACCACGCAATTCGACGTCCGCATGGACTACAACGCAACGCAGCACGACCAGGCGTTTGTGCGTGCCAGCTACTCGAACGATCCGGGAAGCCGCGCACCTGTGCTCGGGAATATTCTGGACGGCGGTAGTTTTGGTGACACGGGTACTATCGTGAACCTGGGCGAGGCGCTCGCGTTCAGCGAAACGCATATTTTCAACTCAAACCTGTCGAACGAAGCGCGGTTCGGCTATAACTATGGCAACTTCGGCTTCCAGCAGCCGAATGCCAACACGCAGGGCATTCCGGCGAGCATCGGCCTGGGGGGTATCCCAGGTGGCACGTTAAACGGTGGTCTGCCGAACGTAGCGATCGGCGGAATCGCAAGCTTCGGTTCGCCGACGTTTGCCGTGACCAACGAGTACCAGAACGTCTACCAGATTCTGGACAACGTCACCAAGATTGCCGGCAATCATGCCATGCGCATGGGCGTGAACTTCCAGCGCATTCGCTTCTCCACCACGCAGCCCACGCAGGCTCGCGGTTCCTACACGTACAGCGGTAAGTTCACCGCCGCGCAGGGATCCCCGAACGTCAATGGAGTAAATTACAGCGGCTTCGGTGTCGCCGACTTCCTGACGAACAATCAGGACAGCGGCGCGCTGTCGAACATCTTCACCTCTGATGATGTGCGCTGGGTTCGCGCGGGTTACTTCCAGGATGATTGGAAAGTGACGCCGAATCTTACTCTCAACTTGGGTTTGCGCTACGAGTACTCCCAGCCCTACCTTGAGCGCCACGACAACCAGGCGGCGTTCACCATCACGGGGTTTGGAGCGAGTGCGGGCACGGGGCTTTACCTTATCCCTTCGTCCAAGCGAAACGTGGCACTGTCTCCTATCTTCACCAATACTCTTGCCGCGAACCGGATTGCGATCCAGTACACGGATAATCGATTCCTGGTGCAGCCACAGAAGACTAATGTCGCGCCACGATTTGGCATGGCATACAAGATCAACGACAAACTGGTGGTGCGGTCAGGTTACGGTATCTTCTTTGGTGGCCTGGAGAGCACCGGGTACTACCCAAACCTGGGCGAAAACTACCCATTTGAGTACGACGCGAACTACAGCTCGCAGACGCTCTTCGGATCGTGTACGACGACCAGCTGCCGCAGCAACGGCATCACGCTTGAGAACGGCTTTTCCACAGCGATTGCTGCAGGGTTGCAGAACTCTATCGCCAACCCTGGCCTTCGCGGTTCGGACGCTAAGGTAAAGACGCCGTATAGCCAGCAGTACAACCTGTCCACCGAGTACGCGATCAACAACACACTGTCCGCCGGACTGGCTTACGTGGGTTCGGTCTCGCACCACCTGGTTGTTTTCCCGGATCTAAACTCGCCGACCGCACTCGTCAACTCCGCGACTGACGTCACGCCACTCCGCTCGTTTCCCACAATTGGTGGCGATGCGTACAGTGCGTACATCGGCTCGTCCAACTACAACTCGCTACAGGCGAAGCTCGATCAGAGGTTTAACAACGGTCTAAGTTACCTTGCGAGTTATACCTACTCACACTCACTAGATAATGCTCCGACGCCTCTGGACGGTGACTCGGGTTACCGCAATCCCGTGTTGCTCGGTATTGGCGCGGACTACAGCAATTCGCCCTTCGATATTCGCCAGCGCTTCACCCTGAACGGGTCGTACCAGATCCCGTACGGCGTGGGCCGACGGTTCGGCAATCATCATGGCATCACCGATATCTTGCTCGGTGGATGGACGAATAGCCTTACGTTCATCGCGCAGACTGGAAACCCGTTCTCCCTCAACACCAGCATCACGACGGTGAACGGATCCGGAGCACATCCGATACGTATCGGCGATCCTTTCGGCACGGCCAGCGCAAATGGCTGCACCGCACCGGCAAAGGTTCGTACAACCACCAACTGGTATAACCCATGCGCCTTCATCAATCCCCCAGCCGGTACCTCCATTCCCGTAGGCACACGCGTAACGGGGCTGGCAGCACTTGCTTATGTCGGCGCGCCGCGTAACACGGTCTACGGACCGGGCTACGAGCGCATCAACGGTTCGCTGTTCAAGAACTTCTCGCTGTACAAGGAGACGAACTTCCAGCTGCGCGCCGACTACTTCAACCTGCTGAACACGCCCGCGTATGGCACACCGAATGGCAACATTTCGGGAACCAATGCCGGCCAGATTACCAGCAACCGCAGCCTGGGTCAGTTCTATCCAGACTCGCGCTTCTTCCAATTCGCGGCCAAGTTCAACTTCTAATCGGAAGTGAGCAAAGCCGTGCCGAACCAAGCTGCCGGGTGCGATCCTACACCCGGCAGCTTCTCTATTTGCGATGTCCCTCTTTCAGAAAACATCTCGTGATACCCGCAGCTGGTGGCGCTCAGAGCCGACCCTCGTTGCCAGGTGTAGCAGCACTTCTGCTTGCTTGCTGTTGTGTGCGGTCACCGTCGCCGCATCCGTGATGGTGTCACGCGACGGCTCGGCACAGGCAGCGGTACGGCAGGGCAAAGCAATTGTCGCCGCTGCGGACCAGCCCGTCCTGGAGAAGGCGCTTGCCGCGTACGATGCGGGCCAGGTGCAGCAGGCTCGTCCTGTGCTTGCCACCCTTGCAGCCCGTTACCCCGGGAATGTCATGGTGCAGACGGCGGCTGGCATGTCCTACCTGGAGTCGGGTGACCTTGGCGCTGGCGCCGGCTACTTACAGCGTGCACATCTTCTTGCTCCGCAAAACGCTGCGGTGACGGAGAACCTTGGCATTGCGCTGCTCCACCTGCATCGTGCGGCGGAAGCTCTGCCGCTGCTGCAGCAGGCGTGTCATCTGGAGCCTGCGAATATCACAGCCCGGCTTGGTGAGGCGCAGGCACTGATGGAGCTTAAGCGGTATGACGACGCTGCGGCCAGCTTCGAATTTGCCGTCCAGCACGCGGGTGCGGCGGGCAGCACGGGCGACCTGCGCCACGACTGGGCGCTCGCGCTGTTCGACGCCAATCGTCCGCAGCAGGCCGCTGCCGTGCTGCAAGGCACACCCGATGCCGAGGCCAATGCTCCCACGCAGGAATTGCTGGGCGAGGTGGAAGAGAAGCTCGGGCATTTTCAGCCGGCGTTCACCCACTTCAAGCGCGCCGCGGAGCTCGACCCCAGCGAAGCCAACCTGCTTGCCTATGGCAACGAGCTGCTGCAGCACTGGACGTTTCCCGCCGCGATTGAAGTGCTCCGGTATGCGCACACCCGTTACCCCGCCAGTGAGCGCGTTGCGACCGGGCTGGGCGTGGCCTACTTCGGCAACAATGATTTCGCCCACGCGGCGGAGATCTTTCACGCGCAGCTTGCCGCGCAGCCCGGCAGCGCTATCGCCGCGGACATGCTGGGGCGTAGTTGCAGCGCCCAGGTCTCTGGCGCGGTCGACGGCTGTGGCGACCTGGTCGTCTATGCGGAGAGCCACCCGCACAATGCCTTTGCCAACCTGTACGCCGCCACCGCGCTGCTGCACAACGCCGCAAACCCGGCTGATGCAGCGAAGGCGGAGACGCTGCTCAAGCAGGCCCTCTCGACAAGCTCGAGGCTGGCGGAAGCCTGGTATCAGCTTGCCGTCGTGCAGCAGCAGCGCAATCAATGGCCAGAGAGTGCGGCCTCGCTGGAGCACGCGGTCGCGCTTCGGCCTGGCTATGCCGAGGCACACTATCGTCTGGCTCGCGCCTACAGCCACACGGGCCGCAAAGATGAAGCGCAGCAGCAGATGGCACTGCAGCAGCAGTCTGCGCAGACTGCCAAGGATGCTGACAATCGTCGGATGCAGGAGGTGATGACGTTCGTGACCGTGGCCAATTGATCGAGGTTGCCGGCAGCCTGCGAGAGGTCGCCGAACGCCAGGGACGCAGCCGACGTGATTTTCTGCGCGAGGTCGCCGGTGTCGGTGCCGCTGCGGGCATCTTCGGTGTGTCGAGTGGTTTGCGTGCGCAGGCGATGGCACCGCGCGCGCCAAAGGTCGTCGTCGTGACGTTCGGCGGAGGCGCACGCGACGCGGAGACGTTCGCGCCAGACGGCCAGGAAAACATCCCGCACCTGCTACGCGAACTGATTCCGCAGGCGACGTTCTACACGCAGGTGGTCAATCGCGGCATCCTGGGGCACTACGTGGCGACGGCGTCGCTGGCGACGGGGGTGTACGAAAGCTTTAACAACTTCGCCGCGGTGCAGCCGGCGAACCCGACCATCTTCGAGTACCTGCGCCGCGATTTGCGCCGACCCGCGGATGATGCCTGGGTGGTCGCGCCGTCGAACGGCTTTGGCGGCATCGGCGAAAGCACGAGTGCGTTGTATGGCGCGGGCCTCGGCGCGCGCGTGCTGCTGCCGAAGCACCTGCTCGCCGCCGCGCTCAAAGAGAAGCCGGGTGCGAGCTATGAACACCTGCTGCGGGACAACTACGAAACGCCTCTGTTCGATCCATCGCCCGCGGGTACCGTGTCGCAGGCGGAGTTGCACCGCACGGCGGAGATCCTGCGACTGTCGGTCGATGACTTTCGCGCGCATGCGACCAATCTGCGAAGCCCGGACGAACTGTCCGTTTACCTCGCGCGGCAGATCATGCGCGAGCTCGCACCGTCGCTGCTTTGGATCACGCTGCATGACATCGATATCGCGCACTCCGGTGCGTTTTCCCTGTATCTGGAAGGTATTCAGCGGTCGGATCGGTTGTGCGCGGAGCTTTGGCGCACCATTCAGACCGAGCCGGAGTACAAGGGCCGCACAAGTATGTTTGTGCTGCCGGATTTCGGCCGCGATTCGGATGAGGACAGCGGTGGTAACGGCTTCCAGCACCATCGTACGGGCGACGCGCTGAGCCGCACCACGTGGATGCTGGCGATGGGGCCTGGCATTCCCCAGAATGTCGTGGTGGACCGGCCTGTGGAGTCCATTGACCTGGTGCCGACGCTGGCGAATCGACTTGGATTGAATGCGCGCTTCGCCCACGGCAAGCTGCTGCAGGAGGTGCTGTAAGCCATGCAGCCCTCTGGGTTACAGCTCCTGACCTTTACCGCGTACCCGCCGCTCGCACGCGCCAGTGCGCAGGCCAACCTTGAGCTGCTGCGGCAGTTGCCGCTGCCGTTGCTGCCCATTTTGCTGCGCGAGGTGAGCGCGCTGGACTGGAAGTTTCCGCGCGAGCGGCAGGACATTCAGGCGCAGATGCAATGGCTCCGTGGCATGGCTGCGCCAATGCTTGCAGCCGTTGTGCGGCCGTTTCAGCTGCTCACGCTGCCTGCCGCGTTGAGTGAACTGGACTGGGTCAACGATGCGCCAGGTTACATGGAGCAGCTGACTGCGACGCTGTGGGCGACGCACCAGATGCCAGCGTTTCGCGAGGCGGCGAAGGTTTACGCGGAGCAGCTTGCGACATTTCAACGTTCGCCGGCGGTGTTGCAGGGCCCGGCTTCGGCGCAGGAGGGTACGGCACCGCAGGCTGCGACGGGGCACACTGCAGCGGGTCGAGGCGTTGCAGGGCAGAGCGCAACCACGCTCCGTGATGCCTCGGTGGGGCACGGCAGCTCTGGCGAGCAGCCGTATCGAGAGCATGTGCGGGCGGCCCCGGAGATGCCGCGGCTGGTTATGGTTGTGCTGGCGGCCTCCCTTGGTGCGCCTGTGCTGGGGGCGGTGCCGTACCGCAGCCTGCGGCGCGAGGGTGTGCTGCTCGACCATGTCGATCCGGCGAATGGATTTGCAACCTTGCAGGCGCACCTGTACCAACGCGCGCAGCAATTGCCGGCAGCGTATGCTCACTGGCACGTCGATGGTGCAGCGCCTGCCGCCGTTGGGACCGGTTTCAGTGCTTCTGCGATGCTGGCGGAGCGCGCGGCCGGGATCCCGGAAACGGAGGTCGTCCGCGTCGGCTACGACACGCTGGCGCCCACGCGGGAACGCCTGCTGGCGCGCGCGGGCACGGTGATGACGGCGGGCACGTCGGGGCCGGAGGAACTACGCACCTTGATGGCACACCTGACGCCGGAGGCCGCGGGACTGCCCGCAACGCGCGACCGTGTGCTGGCGCATTTTGAACTGTCGCTGCTGACCGAGGGGTCTGGCACGCAGATTTTCAGCACCACCTTCGTGCAGTGGGCGTCGCGGGAGTGCCTGCGCCGCGCGCAACCCGCGACCCTCCTGGCGCGCTACACGCCGCGCCAGCGCGAACAGGGCATGAACGATCTGCTGAGTGGCGCGCCGTCCGCCGGTCCAGACGCTGCCGGGTCGCGCATCGATGCCGAGCAGGCAGCCTGGACCACCTGGCTCAACCTGCAACGGCTGCCGGACGCGGCGCAATCGCGCTTTCTGGTGTGGCAGGAAGGCTCGGCGACCGCCGTCGTGATCGGCCCCGGGCTGCCACGCGGCACCACGTCCACCTCCCCCATAATCATGCCGCAGGTAGTGCGGCTGCTTGCCTGACCCGATCTTTAAGGAGTTGTTGCATGACGCATTTCGCTGCACGTGTTGCCCTTTGCCTGTCGCTGGGAGTTTCGGCCGGCACATTCGCTCTTGCGCAGGGAACTGCCCACGAGGCGCCACGCATTGTCGCGCAGAACGGTCGGCACGCCCTGATGGTGGACGGTGCGCCGTATCTCGTTCTCGGTGCGCAGATCAACAACTCCAGTTCGTGGGCGTCGACGCTGCCGCAGGTGTGGCCGGCGCTGGAAGCCATGCACGCCAACACCGCCGAGGCGCCCGTGTACTGGGAGCAGATGGAGCCGGAGCCGGGCAAGTTCGACTTCTCCACCGCGGACCTGCTGGTAACGCAGGCGCGGCAGCACGGCATGCACCTAGTCATCCTGTGGTTCGGCACGTGGAAGAACGGCAACATGCACTACGCGCCGCAGTGGGTGAAGACGGACACGGCGAAGTATCCGCGCGTGATCAACGCCGCAGGGGAGCCGATCGACGTGCTGTCGGCCAACTCCCGCACGAACCTGGAGGCGGACAAGCATGCCTTTACCGCGCTGATGCAGCACCTGGCGCAGATCGACAGCACCGACCACACGGTGCTGCTGGTGCAGGTGGAAAATGAATCGGGCATCGTGGGTTCGCCGCGCGATTACTCCGCTGCGGCCACGCGTGAGTTCGACGGCCAGGTGCCGGCCGACATGCTCAAAGTCGCCGGCAAGCCCAAGGGCACGTGGCGGGAGGTCTTCGGCGGCGCGGCGGACGAGACGTTCCAGGCATACACGCAATCCCGCTACATCAACGAGATTGCGGCGGCCGGCAAGGCGGCGTTCAACATCCCGTTCTACTGCAACGTGTGGGTCAGCTACCCGGTTCAGGAACTGCCGGAGCGGCAGATTCCGAACCCGGGCATCGGCTACCCATCCGGCGGTCCGGTGCAGAACCAGCTGTCGCTGTGGAAGGCGTTCACACCCTCCATCGATATCATCGGTCCGGATATTTACAGTGACGACCGCGAGTTTTATCTCTCGATTTTGAAGACGTACAACCGGCCCGACAACGCGCTCTGGATTCCCGAAACTGGCAACGGCGACAGCTATGCGCCGTACTTTTTCCTCGCGCTGGGCCAGGGCGCGATCGGCTTCAGCCCATTCGGCGTGGACTACACGAACTGGACGTTCAAGGAAGGCGAAGGGCCGAAGCAGCACACGGAGAACTTCGCGCTGCTGGGGCCCATGTCGCGCGAGATCGCAAAGCTGAATTTCGAAGGCAAGCTACAGACCGCCGTCGACGCGCCCGGCCAGGCGGAGCAGGAGCTGGATTTCGGTGCGTGGAAAGCCTCGGTGCGCTTCGGCTTTCCGCAGCGCGACGGCCGCCATGCGCCGGGGACCAAGGACCAGAGCGGCCGCGCGCTGGTCGCGCAGCTTGGGCCGGATGAGTTTCTCGTCACCGGCGTCGATAGCAGCGTAGCCTTCCACGTGGCAGGCCGCCTGCCCGGCCTGCGCATGCAGGTGCTGAGCGCGGAAGAGGGCACCTACGACCATGGCACATGGAAGCCGCAGCGGCTGTGGAATGGCGACCAGACCGACCGCGGCCTCAACTTCAACCGGCAGCCGAACACTGCTGTGCGCATCAAGCTTGGCCGTTTCTAACGCCACCCACCAGACCGACATCGAGGATTTGAAATGTTCAAGCGCCACCTGCTCGTCTCCCTTGCACTTGCCGCCGCCACCGTATACGCGCAGGCACCCGCCTACGATCCCACCCCCGGCATGAAGCTGCCCGGGGTGCTATACGGCGCGGCGTACTACAACGAATACATGCCTGCCGACCTGCAGCCGGGCCGGCTGGAGAAGGACGTCGCCCTGATGCAGCAGGCCGGCATCACCGTGGTGCGCATGGGCGAAAGCACGTGGAGCCTGTGGGAGCCAAGCGACGGCGCGTTTGAAACTGCGTGGATGGACCGCGTGGTAGACGCCATGGGCAAGGCGCACATCAAGGTCATCATGGGGACGCCGACGTACTCCATTCCCACGTGGATGGCGAAGGCGCACCCGGAGATGCTGGCGCGGCCCATGGGCGGCGGGGAAACCGGATATGGCATGCGTCAGAACATGAATACGGATGACCCCAACTATCGCCGCTACGCCGAACGGTTAATTACCAAGATGGTCGCGCACTACAGGGACAATCCCGCCGTCATTGGCTGGCAGATCGATAACGAAACCAGCAGCTATGGCGCGACCAACCCATCGGTGCAGGCGGCCTTCGTCGAACGGCTGAAGAAGAAATTCGGCACCACTGATGCGCTGAACAAGGCCTGGTTCCTGAATTACTGGGGCCAGGACGTGAACGACTGGAACGACTTTCCCACGCGCGACCACGCGACCAGCACCAGCTACAAGCTGGAGTGGACGCGCTTCCAGCAGGACCGCGTCACCGATTTTCTGCATTGGCAGTCGGAGCTGGTGCGCAAGAGCCGGCGGCCGGACCAGTTCGTGACGCAGGATTACGGCAGCATGATGCGGCTGGACGTGAACGAGCCCGCCGTTGCGCAGAGCCTCGACGTGGTCGCGAACAACCCCTACCACGGCACGCAGAACCACATGGACGGTGCATGGCAGGCACTGCAGGGCGATTTCAGCCGGTCGCTCAAGCATGGTAATTTTCTAGTAACTGAGACCAATGCGCAGACGATTAGCTGGGATTCTGCAATGCAGTATCCGCCGTACGATGGCCAGCTTCGGCTCGATGTGTACACCGACCTCTCAAGCGGCGCCAATATGGTCGAGTACTGGCATTGGCACTCGATCCACGCCGGCCAGGAGACTTATTGGAAGGGTGTGCTGAGCCACGACCTCGAGCCGAACCGCGCCTACGCCGAGGTGTCAAAAACGGCACATGAACTGGAGAAGGTCGGGCCGCACATCGTCAACCTGCGCGTAAAGAACGACGTCGCGATCCTCTACAGTGTCGACAGCAACAACGCACTGACCTTTATGCCGTACGAGTACCGGACCGGTCCGCCGTGGGTGCCGGGCCACGCCTCCACCAGCTACGGCCAACTGGTGGAGCAGGTGCATAAAGCGTTGTACGACAGCAACGTGGGAACCGACTTCGTTTTTCCCACCACAACGGATTTCTCTCAGTACAAGGTGCTCATCGTGCCGGCGCTGTACATTGCCGACGATGCGCTGCTCAATCGGATCTCCGAGTTTGTGAAGAGCGGCGGCCATGTCCTGATGACCTTCAAATCCGCCTTTGCGAACGAGAACTCCGCGGTACGCTGGCAGCGTGCGCCGGGTCCGCTGGCCGGCGCCGCGGGCTTCACGTACCAGGAGTTCTCCAATCTCGAAACGCCGCTCGCGCTGAAGGGTGATCCGTTCCATGCGGGTGCGGACAACAAGGTTTCGAAGTGGGCGGAGTTCCTGCTACCGACGACGGCCAAAGCGCTGGCGTTCTACGAGGACCCGTTCTTCGGGCAATGGCCGGCAATCACCGACAACACCTTTGGCAAGGGCACCCTGACGTATGAGGGAACGGCCGTCAGCGATGCGCTGCAGAAGGACCTCGTTCAACACACACTGCAGCTTGCCGGCATTTCCGTCGACACGACTATTCCGGCCACGGTGCGCGTGAAGCATGGCACCAATGCCGCCGGCAGACCGATCCACTACTTCCTGAACTATGCGTCCGAGCCGGCAAGCTTCGCCTACACAGGCAAGGCTGCCCACAGTGTCGTGACGGGCGACGCGCTTGCGCCCGGCGCGCAACTCAACATCAAGCCGTGGGACCTGGTCATTGCCGAGGAGGATGCCGCTGCCAGGTAGGCAGGCCGTGGCCTGGGTCGGGGAACAAACCGACCCAGCCTACGGGTAGATGCGGTTCAGGGTGCGGGCAAAGGGAATGGTTTCGCGCACGTGGTCGAGGCCGCATGTCCAGGCCACCACGCGCTCGATGCCCATGCCAAAGCCGCTGTGCGGCACGCTGCCATAGCGGCGCAGGTCCAGGTACCACTGGAACGCTTCAAGTGGCAGGCCGTGATCGACGATGCGCTGGTGCAAGAGGTCGTAGCTGTCCACGCGTTGCGAGCCGCCGATGATTTCGCCATAGCCCTCGGGGGCGAGCACGTCCACGCACAGGGCCTTGGTCGCGTCTTCCGGGTCGGGCTGCATGTAGAACGCCTTCACCGCTGCGGGATAGCGATGCACCATCACCGGCCGGTCGAACTGGTTGGAAATGTAGGTTTCGTCGGGCGAACCGAAGTCGTCGCCGTAGGTGTGCCGGTTTTCAATCAGGCCCTTGCTGAAGGCGTCTTCCAGCATGGCGTGTGCTTCGTCGTAGCTTACGCGGGGGAACGGCGCCTGAATCTTCTCCAGCTTCGCGGCTTTTTCGTCACCACCGGTGATGGTCTTCAAGTCGGCGCGGTGTTTTGCCAGAATGGCCTGCACGATGTGCGCCAAGAAGTTTTCCGCAAGCACCATCAGATCGTCCAGGTCGGCGTACGCGACTTCCGGTTCAATCATCCAGAACTCGGTCAGGTGGCGGCGCGTCTTGCTTTTTTCCGCGCGAAAGGTCGGGCCAAAGCTGTAGACCTTGCCCAATGCCAGCGCCGTTGCCTCGATGTAGAGCTGGCCGCTCTGCGTCAGGTAGGCGTTGCCCTCGTCGAAGTACTTCATCTCGAACAGCTCGCTGGTACCCTCGCACGCGGCCGGCGTCAGGATGGGTGGATCGGTGCGGATGAAATCATTGGTGTCGAAGTACTCCTGCGCCGCACGCATGATCGTCGCGCGCACGCGGAGGATGGCGCTTTGGCGCGGCGTCCGCATCCACAGGTGTCGGCGCTCCATCAGAAAGTCGGTGCCGTGCTCCTTGAGCGTAATGGGGAAAGGCTGGTCGTCGGGTACGCGCTGGGTGACGCTCACGTCGGCCACGTCGAGCTCAAAGCCGCTGGGTGCACGGCTGTCCGCGCGCACCTTGCCGGTGACGGTCAGGCTGGATTCGAGCGTCAGGTTCTTCAGTGTTTCGAAGACTTCTTCGCTGACCGCGGCCTTGGGCACGATGCCCTGGATGGTGCCGCTGCCGTCGCGCAGGATAGGGAACAGCAGTTTGCCGCTGGCGCGCAGGTTGTACAGCCAGCCGCGCACGCGGACAGTTTCGCCCTCGTGCTGACCGATGGTGGCGATGGAGGAGAGCGGTGCTTCGGTGGTGATCGACATACTGCCTCAAGTGTATGCGTTTCAATGGGGCAGGCGTGAAAAGCAGGAGCCTCCCGCACGGTGCGCCAAGTGTTCGCAAAGTACGCGGTAAGTCAATTCGCGCAACTTTGCGATCACTTCCCGTACATTGCGGGAGGCTTTGCCGTTCTTAAGCCGGTACCGCTTCCAGCATGCCGAACGCCTTGGCCGCGCGGGCGCTCATGGTTTTCGCGTCAGTCTCCGGCAGGAAGTTCACTTCAAGCACACCCTTTACGTCGTCCGGCAGCGTTGCCATGCCCTCGCGCACGGCGTTCCAATCGGTGGTACCGTCGCCCGGCCAGCAGTGCTCGTCGCGCTCACCGCCGTTGTCGTGCAGGTGCACTTCCTTGATGCGCTTGCTCAGCAAAGAAAACGCCTCGGCCAGCGGCGGCATGCCGGGCAAGTTCATGTGGCCCACGTCCAGGCACACACCCACCGTATCCAGGTGGCCGATGCGCAGAATGTCCAGCAAGTGTTCTGGCATGGTCACAGGGCTAGGCAGTGTCTCGATCAGGGTTTTGACGCCGAGTGGGTGCGCGAACGCCTTGATGTGCTCGATCGCCGTCATCGCAAGGTCAAGCGTGCGTTCGCTCCACTCGTCCTCCTTGGTGCCCAGGTGGAGAACGATGCTGTCGATATCGATCTGCTCGGCAAGTTCCAGCGCGCGCTTGGTCTCGTCCATCGCCTCGATGCGGCGGCCTTTTTCCGCGGCGATCAGGTTCAGCGTCACCGGCACGTGTTTGGACCACTGCGCTGGCGACTGTACGCCATCAAACAATGGCTGGTGCAGGGTGGCGCGGCAGTCATTGTTCTTAAACCAGCGGGCGATGTCCTTCACCTCGGCGCGATCGGTGTAGTCCAGGTGGTGACGCGCGGCGAAGAGTTCGATGGTCTGGGCACCGCCAGCCACCATCGCGTCGAGCAGCCCGGCGTGCAGCCGTTGCTGCAGAAAAATATGCGAACTGATCCCGCGAAGCATCCCCTGACGCTAGCAGCATTCGCTGCGCAAAGGGAGGACTCTCTGCAGGTTCGCTCAATGCCGCAGCGTGCGATCGATCGCGGCCTGGGCAAGCGGCGCCATCAGAGCGTAGCCGGCAGCCGTGGGGTGCACGCCGTCCTTGCTGGTGCCGGGCTTCATGGCGCCGTCCGCATCGGCCAGCGCGGTGTAGTAGTCCAGATACGTGCAGTGCGTGGCGGCGGCGTACTTCTGCATCCATGCGTTCAGCTCGCGAATGTCAGCACCGCGCCGTACACCACGCCGCCACGGATATTCGCCCACCGGTAAAACGCTCGCCAGGATGACGCGGATGCCATTGGCCTGCGCGATCGTCACCATCGATCGCAGGTTGTCCTCGATCATGGGCACGGTCGACAGGCCGGTGTTGCCAGCGAGGTCGTTGGTGCCCGCCAGAATCAGCACCGCGGCGGGCTTTAGCGCGACCACATCCTGCTGAAAACGGATCAGCATCTGCGGCGTGGTCTGACCGCTGATGCCGCGGTTCACATACGGCTTACCGGGAAAGAATCCTGTGTTGCCATAGCGGCCCCAGGCGTCGGTAATGCTGTCACCAAAGAAGACGACGCGATCCTTCTCCGGCGGCGGCAGCGCGGCGTTGCTGTCGCGGTAGCGGCCAAGCTGCGGCCAGTCGGCGAGCTTTGTTTGCATGCCGGTAATCTGTTGCGGCGTGAGCGCGGCCACGGGCTGCCGAAGCACGGGATCGCTGGCGATGGAATCGGCGGCAGCAGGCGCGGTTTGTGCGGTTTGCGCGGTTTGTGCGGTGGCGGCGTGCCAGCCGCAAAGCAGAAGCAGCGTAAGAACAGGGGTCTTGCGGTCCATCGAAAGTGCCTCCCGCGATTCGCCCAAGTGTAGTTGCTTCTACAGGAGAGTGCACCGGAACCTGGAACCCATACCGACCGGACGTGCGCGATTTGCCAAGTGTGTGGTTCGTTCCGCACAATAGGCACACAATGACGCCTATGCCTCGCTCGACCTGGTTCCGTGTAAACGCTTACTCGCTCGCCGCGGCGGCGCTGCTTCTGTGCACGCCACTTGCTCCTGCGCAAGCCACCACAACGATCGACATCCAGGCCGACAAGTCCTTGCACAAGGTCAGTCCCACGCTCTACGGTCTCATGACCGAGGAGATCAACTACTCCTACGACGGGGGCCTCTACGCCGAAATGGTGCGCAATCGCACCTTCGATCATGAATGGTCGGGCTTTGTCCACTGGGACACCGTGGAGACCGGCACGGGGCGCGCGACCATGAGCGATGAACCCACCAGCGGTCCCACGCTCGACCTGCCCCACAGCCTGCGCTTGAACGTGACTGCCGCCGATGCACAAAATCCTGCCGGCCTGCGCAACGATGGCTACTGGGGCATGGCGCTGCGGCCGGAGACGACCTACACCGGGTCGTTCTTTGCAAAGCTCGCAGCGCCTGCTGCGACCGGCATGAAGCACGCGGTACCGCAGGCGGATGCGACCTCGGTCAACACGCCCTACGTCGGCCCGGCGACGGGACAAACTCTCACACCCGTTGGCCCCGTTACCGTTTCGCTGGTCAGTGACATGACGGGCCATGCCGTTGCCACTGCAACGACTGCACCGCTGACTGGTACCTGGCAGAAGTATGAGTTCACCCTGCACACCGGCAAGATTGTTCCATCGTCGGCAAACCATCTGGAATTGACGCTGGCGCAGCCCGGCGCCATCGACGTGCAACTCGTCTCGCTGTTTCCGCCCACGTACAAGAATCGCGCCAACGGCAACCGGATCGATCTAATGGAGATGCTCGCCGGCCTGCACCCGAAGTTCCTGCGCATGCCGGGCGGCAACTACCTGGAAGGCGATACCGTCGAAGAGCGCTTCAATTGGAAGACCACACTGGGCAAGCTGGAAGACCGGCCGACCCACCGCAGCCCGTGGAACTACCAGTCTACTGATGGTCTCGGCCTGCTGGAGTTCCTGGAGTGGACCGAGGATCTAAAGATTGACCCCGTGCTCGCGGTGTATGCCGGTTACAGCCTGAAGGGCACGCACATCGCCGGGGGAGCCACGCTGAAGCCGTTCATCGACGATGCCTTGGACGAAATCGAATTTACGATCGGCGACAGCAGCACCAAGTGGGGCGCGATTCGCACGCAGCTTGGCCATCCCGCGCCGTTTCCGTTGCACTATGTCGAGATCGGCAACGAAGATGAATTTGATCGGTCGGGAAGTTACGGCCAAAGATACGCCCAGTTTTACAAGGCCATTAAGGCGGTGTATCCGCAGCTTGAATTGATTGCGACCACGCCGATCCAAACCATGAAGCCGGATGTGATCGACGACCACTACTACCGCAAGCAGGGCGAGTTTTATAACATGCTGCAAATGTACGACAAGGCCGACCGCAGCGGTCCAAAGGTGTTTGTTGGTGAGTGGGCGACACGCGAAGGTTCACCGACCACCAACCTGGGTGCCATGCTGGGCGACGCTGCCTTCATGACCTCGTTGGAACGCAACAGCGACCTCATCGTGATGGCAAGTTATGCGCCGCTACTGGTGAACGTGAACCCTGGCGGCATGCAATGGGAAAGCGACCTCATCGGTTATGACGCGATGTCGAGTTATGGCTCTCCGTCCTATTACGCGCAGGGTCTGTTTGCACAATCGCTCGGCACCGATGTGCCGGAGTCCACGAAGACCGGCGGCAGCGAGCGCCTGGTGTACTCCGTTACCAGCGACGCGTCGCACCTGTACCTGAAGCTGGTCAATGCGACCTCAACCGCACAGCCCATCGCGCTACACCTGAATGGTGCAGGCAAGATCGCAAAGGATGCGGCCGTGGACACCATCGGCGGTACCAACCCATCGCAGACGAACAGCATTACCGATCCGCGCCACATCGTTCCGGTGCACAGCGTGCTGCACGGTGCCGGTGCTGCCATGCAACATACGGTGCCCGCGTACAGCGTGCAGGTCATCACCTTCTCTACCAACAAATAGCCTGCGATGTTATGCAGAAAGGGCCGGCATTTGCCGGCCCTTTCTCTTGAATCAATCGAAAGTAACAACCTTATTTGTGCTTCCCAATTGGTGCCGTCGCGGAAAAATAGGACAAGTCCACCGGCTTAAATTCAATCTTCGTGACAAAGCGCTGCGACACCATGTCGCCGTTCAAATAACGCGTCGTCGCGTAAGGCACGGGGATACCCGATTCCGTGTGCCAGTCACTGTACTCCTCCGCATCTTCGTCGAAATCCTTGTACGTGGCGTTGCGCACCTTGAAGGTGCGCCGAATCGGCAGGTTCGTTTCTACCTCGATATCGACGGTGACGCTGTCGTTGTTCTTATTGATGATCGTGACCGACTCCGCCTGCCGCCGCGACACCAGGCTGGTGCCGTTGTCGATGATGAGCGCGTCCGGGTCTGCCACCCACGTGGCCAGCAGGGCATCGAGCGAATACTGCGTTCGCCGGAAATAAGCCTCGCGGTCGGCGGCGGGTAACTCCGTGCGCCCCTTATACGTCACCTCAAAACCCTCGGTCGGCGTCCAGATCTGCACGATGCTGCGCTTCTTTGTCAGCTCCACTCGATCCTCATACGTGGTGCCGGCCAGCGGGTGGTGGTAGAGGATGTACTCGGTCGAACCGGTCGGCTGGTTTTTGAAGAAGGACGATGTGCGGCCCTCCAGCCGGTAGTCGTTGCGCTGCATGCGGCGCGGTCCGCCGATGGCATCGGCCATCTTTTGCAGGAGTGCGCGTGCGCGCGCCTCGCCCGTGCCGCTCGGTGCCGTCTGCGTGACCACGATGTGTTCATTTTCCGGCAGTACGTCCGGTTTCGGCGGCGGCAGTTGGTCTGCCGTCGGCCCCTTCGGCTTCTGCTTCGTGTCGGGCTTCTTACCCTGTTGCGATTGCTGCTGCTGTGCCACGCACGCACCCGTCATGCTCAACAACGCCGCTACCAGCAAAACCCGATTGAACTCCAGCAAGTGCAACTCCCCATGCGGCGCTAGCCGACCAGCACCGCGCCGCCATTCACGTTAAAGATCTCACCCGAAACAAAGCCCGCCCACGGCGTGCACAGAAAAAGGATCGGCGCGGCAATCTCGTCCGGCGTGCCCACCCGCCGCAGCGGAATGGTGCCGAATATCCTGTTGGACGCGGCGGGGTCCGCAAGCGTCTCGCGGCTCATGTCGGTTTCGACCCAGCCGGGTGCCACGCAGTTCACGTAGATTCCCGCAGGTGCAAGCTCACTCGAGAGGCCCTTGGTCATGCTGATGAGCGCCCCCTTGCTCGCAGCGTAATCCGCGTGAAAAGCCTCGCCACGCTGCCCGGCAGTCGAACTTACGAGCACAATGTGGCCTTTCACGGTCTTCTCGCTCGCCTGCATGTGCGCCACCGCGGCACGCACCAGGCCGAACGCGCTGTCCAGGTTGATGCCCATCGTCGTGCGCCACTGGGCACTCGTCATGGAGCCGATCGGCGCGTCGTGCGGTGGCCAGATGCCGTGGTTCACCACCAGGCAATCCACCGTGCCGAAAGCCTGCACCGCAGCCGCTACCAGCGCGTCGCCATCCTGCGGCGTCTGCAATTCCTGCTGGAATGCGCGGCATACGTCCGGTCCGCCGCATTCGGCCTGCAGCGCCTCCGCCTGCCCACGTGCACTGCGATAGCTGAACGCGACGCGCGCGCCAGCCTGGCGAAACAGGCGAACGGTGGCGGCACCGATGCCGCGCGAGCCGCCAGTGATCAGGGCCGTACGGCCTTCAAGGGAGAGCGAAACTCCGGTGGGTTGCATGTCTCATCGTATGACGTGCGAGGCACACCGTGGGTTCAGGCCTTAGCGGCAGCGCGGCGCTCCCGCACCAGCTCACGATACTGCTTTGCAGGAAGCTCGCACAGGCGCTGCGTACGAGGCGGCAAACGGTTGCTGACATAGGTATGCGCCGCCAGCAACTCCGCATGGAGCTCGCGCTGCGGCAGTACGGCCCAGTCCGCCAGCGCTACCCAGTGCGCCCGCGCAAGGTGCGGTGCCGGCCGCACGCCATCTATCTCCAGCAGTTCCGCTGCGCGCTTCGGGCCCGCGGCGAAAGCGATCGGCGCGGCACCACCCGGCTCCGGGTTCAGGATTGCGAAAATCCTGCCGCCGACCGCGCGGTCCAACACCCAGTACACCAGCAGCCCGCGCCACTGCATGGTCTCAACCACGCGCGGAATCTTCAGCAGCATGGCACGCGTCAGTTCAAACTGCCCGACTCCATCCTGAAACAAAGACTTGCCCTCCCGCGCTCCCTGCTGCATCCTAACGTCTGTTGCGGCTCGCCGCGCCTGGAGATCACCCCGTGAAATACGCAATTCTCATCACGCGCATCCTGCTCGGCCTGGCGTTCGTCTTCTTCGGTTCGAACATCATCCTCCACTTCCTGCCCATGCAGGCCATGTCTGGCAACGCCGGCCTGTTCATGGCCGCGATCGGTGGCACCGGTTACATGAAGGTGGTCGGCCTGATTCAAATTATCGGCGGCGTGCTGCTGCTGGTAGGGCGCTTCGTGCCGCTCGGCCTTACCCTGCTTGGGCCGGTCGTGTTCAACGTGCTGCTCTTCCACCTGTTCCTTGCGCCCAGCGGCCTGCCCATCGCGTTGCTCACGGTGGCGCTGTGGGCGTTTCTCTTCTTCGTTTACCGCGCATCATTCGCTGGCATCTTCGCGGCCGACCCGCTCGTTCATCCCATCGTGTAGCGGAAGATGTCTGATTCACGCAAGGGGCCAGTGCACGATGAGCCGTTGCTTCCGCCCGACCCTGCATCGCGCAAACGTGTAATTGCGGCGGTCCTGCTGGCAGCGGTCGCACTTGTTATCGGCTACATCGGCATGTACCTGCCGGTGCATCGCGCGCTGGCTAGTGGCGGTGCGCTACGGTACTACACCAAGGGCGTCCTGCTGCCTCCGGTCCTGCTGTACCTGGCAGTGGTCATCGTCACGGTCGACGTCGGCACTGGCCAGATCATGATGGTGAACACGAAGAACAAACACACGCTCACGCGCAAGGGTTGGCTGGTGACGTCGGGCGCGGTCCTGGTAGGTACGGCTGCGATGCTGTGCTGGACGATGTATCTGCGCGCGCTCGGATTCCGAAGCGCCTGAATCCAAGATCAGACGCAAAAGCCGCAACCCGAAGGCTACGGCTTCTCGCAGAGTGATGAAGGGGGCGCTTAAGCGGCGACCTTGGTCTCATGTGCAGCCTTGGCGACCACGGCCAGTGCGGCGAACCCAGCGGCATCGCGCACGGCGATGTCGGCAAGAATCTTGCGATCCAGTCCATTGCCGGCCTTCTTCAGACCGCTGATGAACTTGGAGTAGCTCAGGCCATGGATGCGTGCAGCGGCACCGATGCGAACGATCCACAGCGAGCGGAACTGGCGCTTCTTCTGCTTACGCCCGATGTAGGCAAACTTCAGACCACGCTCGACGGCTTCCTGCGCTGCCTGGTACAGCTTGGATTTCGTGAGGAAGTATCCGGACGCGCGGTGCAGGATCTTTTTGCGGCGATCCCGGCGTTTGGTACCACGTTTGACACGGGGCATGTGCTTCTCCTTTGGGCGTAGGGTGCTTCAGCGGCTGGAGGCAGGTGACAGGCTGGCTGTCGAAAACCTCTTCACACACTTGCTGCGTTCTCTCTCGTCATCGGTGCGGTGATTTGCGCCGAGGGTCCGTCTACGCGATTCGTGGACCGTTGCAGCTTGTGACTGCGGCTGGAGAGAACATCGGGAACACGCCTTCATACAGCTCAGGCGTAGGGAATCATCCGCTTGACCTTGGCGTAATCGCCGTCGGACACATAAGCATTCGCGGTAAGTTTCCGCTTGGTCTTCGTGTCCTTCGTGGTCAGGATGTGACGCTTCTTTGTCTGGCCGCGCTTAATCTTGCCGGTACCAGTCATCTTGAAGCGCTTTGCGGCACCCGTGTGGGTCTTCATCTTGGGCATGTTGAGGCTCTCTTGCCGCGGGCGGCCGGGGCGCACCTGCTGGAATGCTGGCCGGGATTTCTGGCCAACCTTCCAAGAATACATGCAGATGGCCTCACCAACAACGCTCAAGGCGATTTCGTGCGAGAAGGTCTGCCGCTTTCCAGTGCATCCGCGAGCTTTCGATCCACACAGCGATACGGGTCGGCGTCAAACGGCAACGCCCGCCCTGGTGCCCGTCCCGCGCGGGGTACGGTTTCGATTAACAGCCAATCCGACTCCGCGACGCATTGCTGATGCGCCAGCGACCACTCGCCGCGTGTCAGTTTGTCGACCATGAGTTGGTCCAGCGCGCGGTGCGGTAGCGGCCGATAGTCCGTGTACAGCCGCTCGTGTGCCAGCATGTTCAAGATCTGGCGCTGGTACACGATCGTGCGCGGCGGGCCCGCGAGCAGGGCCGCGTCCAACGCACCCACGGTCTGCTCGGTTGACGTGTCGAAAAAGGTCTGTACCTCGTCCTTCCATGGCGGCACATTGCAGAAGTAGTTGACGTACGGCAGCGGCATGCTGAGCATTGATGGGTTCGCCGCGCCGTGAATGCGCCCACACATCGGTTCGACGAATTCCAGGAGGTCCGTTTCAATAACCATGGGCCTGTACACCGGGTGGCGATACCACTGCCGGTGGGTGAACAGCGGCGCGGTGTGGTAACTCTGCCATGCGAAAGGAGTTGCTGTCTTATACGCCAGGCAGCAAACGCTCGCCAGCCCCAGCACCGCGGCATACGCGTAGGCGCGGTCCGCGCGGCGAAAGAAGGCCGGGTACGCAAAGGGCAACAGCATTAGCAGGATACCGATGGGCGCGTTCAGTGGAAGGTACTCCCCCGCAGAGGACAGCGACCCGCTCACCAGTTGGCCAAGCGGAATCAGCAGCAGTAATTCGAACGGAGTCCACGTCTCCTGCCGGCGTCCCGCAATCGCCAGCGCCGCACGCACAAGCGTCGCAAGGCCCAGCAGCAGCCCCACCAGGATCATGGTCGCGCACACCATGCGCGGCAGCGTCACGATGGCCCAGCGATTTGCCCGCAGCAGTGGAATGTACGCAAGCATCGTGATCGCCAGCACCGCTACACCGGCATGCAGGCGCGCGGCGCTCCGATTCAGCGCTGGTCGCCGCGCAACCCACAACACCAGCACGACAAACAGCAACGTCCACCCCAACAAAACGATGAATCGATCGTTGCGAAAGAAGTGCGAGCTCGTCTCCACCAACAGGTGAAAAGGGTAAACCAGCAGCTTGCCGGAGCCGCCCTTCGCCCCCGCCGCACGAAAGATCGAGTTTGTCGCCCACGCCCCCAGCGAGTCGCCGGTGAGCCACACTGTGCACGCCACGGTCAGCGCGGTCATGCCCGTGAATATCGCGCCACACGCGAGCCTGCGGATCGGCGCAATCACCAGCAGCGCCAGCAGCACCGTGCCCCACAGCAGGCCACCATCATTCAACCGCGACATCATTGCCAGCCCGCTCCACACGCCAAGCAGTGCCGATTGTGCAAGCAGCCTTCGCCTACCCACCTGCCGCAGCATCAGCAGCAGCAGGATCGAGCCCACCTGGAAGCAGTCGGCCAGCACGTGATAATCGTCGAACCGATCCGCCTCAAACAGCAGCGGAAAAGAGAACGCCGCCAGCAGCAGCACGGCCCTCGGCCCATCTTGCAGCGGCAGCCGCCGAGCAATCGCGCACAATACGCCGACGTACACCGCCAGCAGCACGGCCGCCGGCAGCTTCGACATCAGCCAGCCCTCGCCAAACACCCGCATGTTTGCCGCCGTTACCAGCACGAACAGCGGCTGCAACGCCAGGTGCAGATCGCCATACAGGTGTCGGCCGCCCAGCAGCAGCTTGGCATACCAGAACCACATGCCGTCTCCCGCAACCTGCACTTGCAGAATGAGCAGCATACCGAATACGACGCAGAAGCCAGCGGTCCCATACAGCAGCAAATGGCCCGCTTCTTGCGTTGTCGCGGCTCTGCCAGGCGTATCGTCGGTGCGCTCGTGCAAAGCGTCTCCTGCGCTCGATTGTGAATCTCCCGGAGGTGCGCCGCGTCTGGCGACTGCTCCCGAACGATCCTGTCGCCTTCATTCTAGCCGGGGCAGGCTGGGCACCCGCCGCACAGGCGCGCAGGACGGGTTTCGCCGTCGCCGGATGCTAAAATAGGGGTATAGACCAGCGTTTGCGCCTCGCCCTGAGTGCGCTTTGACCGCAGTCTGTCCTTTAGCTTCCCGGGAGAACGATGGCCACCGAAACGCCCCTGCTCGACCTGCAACAGACCGACGCCACAAACGCCGCCGTGCCGACCGAAGTTTCCCAGGTGGGCCACGAGAAGGGCGGCTCCAAGAGCTATACCTCCGACAATATTCGCGTGCTCGAGGGCCTGGAGGCCGTCCGTCTGCGGCCCGCCATGTACATCGGCTCCACGACCGAGCAGGGTCTGCACCACCTGGTGTATGAAGTGGTGGACAACTCGGTCGACGAAGCCCTCGCCGGCTTCGCCACGCGCATCGACGTCATCATTCACGTCGACAACTCCGTCACCGTCATTGACGACGGTCGCGGCATTCCCGTCGACATGAAGGACCTCGGTAACGGCGAAAAGATGCCTGCCGTCCAGGTCGTGCTCACCAAGCTGCATGCTGGCGGCAAGTTTGACGCCAGCACCTATAAGGTCTCCGGCGGTCTGCACGGCGTTGGCGTCTCGTGCGTCAATGCGCTGAGCGAAGAGTTCGACGTGGAAATCTGGCGCGACGGCTTCACCTACCAGCAGGATTACAGCAAGGGCGACCCCATCAGCGGTGTCCGCCAGGTGGGCACCAGCTCCAAGCGCGGCACCAAGGTCCACTTCCTTCCCGACAAGTCGATCTTCAGCGTCCATGAGTACAACTACGACACGCTCGCCGGCCGCCTGCGCCAGCTCGCCTTTCTCAACAAGGGCATCGAAATCACCCTTACCGACGAGCGCCAGACCGACGCCAAGGGCGAGACCAAGACCGCCTCGTTCAAGTACAAGGGCGGCATCGAAGAGTTCATCCGCCACCTGAACAAGGGCAAGGCCGTGCTGCACGAAAAGCCGATTTACATGGAGGCCACGCGCGGGCAGCTGGTCATGGAAATCGCGCTGCAGTACAACGACGCGTATTCCGAGACGGTGTTCAGCTTCGCCAACAACATCAACACGGTCGATGGCGGCACCCACCTCTCCGGCTTCCGCACCTCGCTGACGCGCACCATCAATGCCGCGGGCCAGTCGCTTGGCTTGTTCAAGGACATGAAGGAAGCCCTGAGTGGCGATGATGTCCGCGAAGGTCTCGTCGCGGTGGTAAGCGTCAAGTTACCGCAGCCGCAGTTCGAGGGCCAGACCAAGGGCAAGCTCAACTCCGACATCTCCGGCCAGGTGCAGTCCTTTGTCAACGAGCGTCTTGGCGCCTTCTTCGAACAAAACCCGCAGGTCACTAAGAAAATCATCAACAAGGCCATTGACGCCCTGCGCGCCCGCGAGGCCGCACGCAAGGCACGCGACCTGACCCGCCGCAAGGGTGCGCTCGACGGCGGCGGCCTGCCGGGCAAGCTCGCCGATTGCAGCGAGCGCCAGCCCGACAAGTGCGAGCTCTACCTGGTCGAAGGTGAATCCGCCGGCGGCACCGCCAAGCAGGGCCGCGACCGCCGTTATCAGGCCATTCTGCCGCTCAAGGGCAAGATTCTGAACGTGGAGAAGGCCCGCTACGACAAGATGCTGGGCCACGAAGAAATTCGCGCCATGATTACCGCGCTCGGCACCGGGATCGGCAAGGACGATTTTTCGCTCGACAAGCTGCGCTACGGCAAGCTGATTCTGATGACGGATGCCGACGTCGACGGATCGCACATCCGCACGCTCCTGCTCACCTTCTTTTTCCGGCACATGACGCAGCTCATCATGCGCGGCCACGTCTACATCGCGCAGCCGCCGCTCTACAAAATCAAGAAGGGCAAGTTTGAGCAGTACGTCAAGGACGACCGCGAATTCGTCAAGGTCATGGTCAAGCGCGCCGCCGACGGCATGACTGTGCGCTACGGCACCGCGCCCACCGGCGAGCTGCCGCCCATGCTCGAGGGCAAGGACCTGACCAAGTTCATGGGCCAGCTCAACGAGTACCTGGGCACCTTTGACAAGGCCGACAAGCGTTTCCGCAACGACCGCGTCACCTTTGCCGTCGCCGAACTCTTCGCGCATGAGGGCAAGGACCCGGCTCACCGCGCCGACTTTGAAACCACCGACAAGCTCGCGGAACTCGCCAACCGCCTCAAGGCCATTGCGAAAGAGTTCCAGTTCAAGTCGGTTGGCGACCCTGTCCGCGATGAAGAGCACGGTACCTGGTCGCTCGAGTACATCGACGCCCAGGGAGCACATCGCCGCATCGATTTCGCGGCCGTTAACTCGCCGGAGATGCGCATGATGCTGGGCAAATACGCCGGCATCGCGGAGTACCTCAAACCGCCGTTCCTGATCGAGTACGTGCAGAAGACGGGCAGCAAGGCGGAAATCGCGGCGGCCGATGAGGCCGAGGAAGTGGCTGAAACCGAGGGCGTCACCGACGTCCTTGCGGCTGCACCGGGCACCGCGACCGAGGTCAAGGGCACCAAGCGCGCGCCCAAGGCCGGCCAGGACCCCGTCGAGAAGCAGACTCCCCGCGAACTCTTCGAGTACGTCATCGAGCAGGGCAAAAAAGAGTACCAGGTGCAGCGCTACAAGGGTCTTGGCGAAATGACCGCCGAACAGTTGTGGGAGACGACCATGGACCCCGAACGCCGCACGCTTCTGCAGGTCCGCCTGGAAGACATCGCCGCCACTGAAGAAATCTTCACCACGCTCATGGGCGAAGACGTCGAGGCGCGCCGCAAGTTCATTGAAGAGAACGCGCTGGACGTGAAGAACCTCGACATCTAGCGACATCGTTTTTGCACGTTGAAACACACCAATGAAAGGGATCTGCTGTTCGCCGGAGTCGTCCCGGAATAACAGCAGATTCCTTTCCCGATGCGTATCGCCGACAACGAGGCGCGTGCTTACTTCATGAAGCTATCCACGTTATCCTTGTCGACCAGCGACGTACCTGTGTCGATAAAGCTTGGGTAAGTGGAATGTGGATTCGATGCGTTGTGGCTGGTCAAGTCCTTGGCGCCGTCTTCATGAATCTGCGCCAGCGCTTTCAGCCCCACATAGCCCATGGTGTATGGCTTTTGTGAGATCGTCGCCTTTACCTCGCCACTCTTCACTAGATCGAGAATGTCTGCGCTCGTGTCCATCGCAATGATGCTGCGGTCGGTCTGGTTCTGGCGCTTCAACGCGTCCGCCACGTCCTTGCCGCTGACGGAATCCAGCGACACGAAGGCGTCGATCTTGTCCGCACCCGTGCGCGCCAGGTATTCCCGTGTCTTGTCAAACGCCGCGCCGGAGTCGCCCTTGATATCGAACACATCCACCACTTTGATGCCGGGATGGGTGGAAAGCCCATCGACATATCCCTTCAGTCGCTCGGCAAGGTTAGGCTGCGCCGGAAAGCTGTAGAACACCACGTTTCCCTTGCCATTCAGCAGGCTTACCAGCTTTTGCGCGCCCAGGTGGCCGGCTTCGAAATTGTTGGTGCCGATGAAGAACAAACGCGCGCTGCTGGGCGCATCGGAGTCGATGGTGATCACCGGCACACCCGACCGAACGGCCACGTTGATCTCCGGCTGCAGGCGTTGCGCATCCGCCACAGACACCAGAATGCCTGCGGGCTTTGAGTCGACCGCCTGCTTGAAGGCATCCGCTTCCGCCCCTACATCATCGCCCTCGGGTCCGACCATCTGCGCTGTTACCGCGTACTCCGCCGCCGCTTTCTGGAAACCCTCGTTCGCCGCTTTCCAGTAGGGCACCTTGTTATTCGCCGCAACAAGAAAATACTTGTCCGACTTGGAATGCCGCGCACATCCAGCCATTCCGGTCGCCACCAACCCCAGCACCACAATCTTCGCAATCGTCCGCATCGCCACTCTCCCCCAAGAGAACTTGCAAGTCTATGTCAACGCGGGAATTGTACGCCACGGACTAGCTTGGAGTAGAGCACTTTCGATGGTGCGGCAGGTCGCTCAGCAACGGCCATCCAGGCGCGAGCGAGAGCGCGCCGTGCACAGGCAGCCGAGTGCGACACATTACTTTCCACCCTGTACGGCGCGCAGCAACTGTACATCCACCGTGTCGCCGGACAGCTCCCAGATCATGATGCCACCGAGTTTCTGCCGCTCCGCGTACTGCGCCTTTGCGCGCAGCGACACGGCATCGTCAAACGTCAGGAAGTTGTCGCCGTCATAAATCCACGGCGACAGCGACACCGGGTCGCGATACAGCTTTGCGTTCGGCGTCGCGGCCAGCAGCGCGGCCGCCGTGGACTGGTTGCGGTTGCCGCGTAGGGGATCGCCCTTGGCAAGCAGCCCGTGCGTCCCGGTCTCACCCACGTTGTGCCACTGGTACGCGTAAAAGGGCACGCCCAGCAGCAGCTTGCGCGGCGGCACGCCAGCCGCGAGGTACGCCGCGATGACGGTCGATACCGTCGCCGCGTTTGGATCAGCCGCGCGCAGCGGTGCCACGAACCCCGTCGTGTGGCTCCATGGGCCTTCGAAGTCATAGGTCATCACGCCAATCTGGTCGACGCTTGTGGCCACGCGCCGCCAATCGATTGGCCCGATACTTTTCGCGTTCGCGCTGCTCGCAATCGACAGTGTCAGCTCTGGACGCAGCGCATCCATCTGCCGGCGAAACTCCGCCAGCAGCGCGTAAAAGTCCTGCGCATGGTCGGCATTGGGATACTCCCAATCGACGTCAACACCGCTGAACACGCGACCGAGCTCCATGCCCGGCGCAAGGTGGCCTTCCACATACTTCGTCAGGCACGACCGCACGAACCCAACGCGGTTCTCCGGCTTCGCGGCGTCTTCAAACAGGCTTTGCTTGCCCTCAATCGAAATCAGCAGACGCACCTGCGGGTAGCGCGCATGCAGCAGTTGCATCTGGTGCAGGTTGCCCCGCAGGGCCGTGCTCGGAACGTCGGCGACGCTGTCGATGCTGTCCGCCGCGGCGAAATTGAAATTCGTATCGGCCTGCGCGTCCGCAATGGCGCAGGCGTTGTTCTGGATGATCGTCTGCGCATAATCCAGCTGAGTCAGCAGCCGAATTGCACCCGACCGGATGAGATCGCGTGGCAGAAAACGGTGCTCATACACGCCCCACTGCGGAAAATAGCCGACCACCTGCTCATGCCCTGCTCGGCCTGACACAGGTCCTGCTTGTGCGCGTGGCGGCAACATCGGATTGAGGACCGCCGTCTGCGCGAAAACGGCGGCAGTGTGGGCGAGCAAGAGCAGTGCGGTGCAATGAAGTTTCGGCAGCATGCGCCGTTAGACGCACAGAAGCAAGGCACTGCAGCAGGAACCCATCGCATCACCACGATCTGGAACTCAAGGGTTGGCTGACTGCGAGGCGAACCATCGACGGCAGGGAGCGCGAAGCGTTTCCAAATCGCCGTGCTTGGTGGGGAGCCGGGCATTGCGGCCACACACGCGATACAGTGAAACGCATGATTGATCGACGAGAGTTCCTGGCCCGCTGCAGCGCCGCCGGCCTTGCACAAACGTTGTTGCCCGGCGCTCTGCTGGCGTTGGCGTTGCCAACCGGTCAGGCCCAAACGGCGGCCATGCCTCCAATTGCCGGCATGCTGCCTTTGACGGCCGACATGCTGGAGGCAGCCGCAAACGTCGCCGGCCTGACCCTGACGCTGGAGCAGCGGCAGATGATGCTGGAAGGCGTGCGTGCGAATCGTGAGGGACTCACCGCAATCCGCGCCATGAAGCTGCCGAATGCTGTGGCACCAGCAGTCGTGTTCGATCCACGGCCAGGCGGATTCACCATGCCCACAATGGCCGGAACTGTTCCTCAACGCAAATTTGCCGATCCAGACGTTCGTGGGCTCGTGGGGCACCCGGACACACTCGCCTTTGCGTCCGTCGCGCAGTTGGGCGCACTGTTGCGGCAGCGCAAGGTCACCTCTGTCGAGCTCACGAAGCTCTACCTCGAACGCCTGCGCCGCTACGCCCCGAAGCTGCATTTCCTCATCACGCCGCTTGACGAACGCGCGCTCGCACAGGCCGCGCTTGCCGATCGCGAGATCGCCGCCGGCAAGTTGCGCGGGCCGCTGCACGGCATTCCCTGGGGCGCGAAAGACCTGCTCGCCGTCAAGGGTTATCCCACGACGTGGGGCGCAGCCGGCTTCGAAGCGCAACACTTCGACGAGGACGCAACGGTCGTGCAGCGGCTGGATGCCGCGGGTGCCGTGCTCGTAGCGAAGCTGTCGCTGGGTGCGTTGGCGCAGGGTGACGTCTGGTTCGGCGGCCGCACGCGCAACCCCTGGAACCCCGCGCAGGGTTCCAGCGGCTCCTCTGCCGGTTCCGCTTCCGCCGTCAGCGCGGGCTGCGTCGCGTTTGCCATCGGTTCAGAGACGCTTGGCTCCATTTCGTCCCCGTGCACACGCTGTGGCGTCACCGGGTTCCGGCCGACCTTCGGCTTCGTTCCACGCACCGGCGCCATGGCGCTCAGCTGGTCCATGGACAAGCTCGGCCCCATTGCCCGCAGCGCAGAAGACGCGGCACTGGTGCTTGCCGCGATCCATGGTCCCGATGGCCACGACCTCGCCGTGCACAACGCACCGTTCTACGCCTCGCCGCTCGACCTCAAAAGCCTGCGTGTCGGCTACCTTGAGAGCGCCTTCGCTGTCCCCGTCCAGACCGCACCCGCCGCAGACGTGGCAAGGCCGGAAACCGACGCACTCTCCCCCGCGAAGCAGCAGGAGCAGCACCTGCAACGGCAGCACGCGCTCGACCGACGCATCTACGACAACCGTTACGACCGCGCCGCACTCGACGCTCTGCGTGCCATGGGCGTCACGCTCGTCCCGGTCAAGCTGCCGGACCTGCCCTTTGGCTCCATCTCGCCCGTGCTTGGTGTCGAGGCTGCGGCGGCGTTCGACGAACTCACCCGCAGCGGCCGCGACGCCCTGCTGACCGCGCAGGGTCCGGGCGACTGGCCCAACCAGTTCCGTACCGCCCGCCTCTACAGCGGCGTGGACTACGTGCAGGCCATGCGCGCCCGCTCCGTACTCATCGCGCAGATGGCAGCGTTGTTTGCCATGGTCGACGTCATCGTCACACCCAGCGGCGGTCCCCAACTGGTTGCGACCAATCTCTCCGGCCACCCCGCCTGCATCGTGCCGAACGGCCTTCGCGGCGCCGACGCACCGCCGCCGTCGCACACCGAAGACGGCGCGCCCGACAATGTCGGCGGCCCCGGCACACCGGTCAGCCTCACCTTCCTCGCCGGCCTGTACGACGACGCTCGCCTGCTCGCCTTCGCCCGCCTGTATCAGCAGCACACGGGCTTTCACCACGCCCATCCGCCGATGTTCACCCGATGAATACACCGTTAATCGAAGCTCGCGACCTGACGAAACGCTACGGCGCGGCCACCGTCGTCGACGATGTCAGCCTCTCCATCGCGCGCGGCGAAATCCTCGGTCTGGTGGGTGAAAGCGGCAGCGGCAAAAGTACCGTCGCCCGCATGATGCTGCGGCTCATTGAGCCGACCGCCGGCTCCGTGACCTTCGATGGTAGCGACGTGCTGCAGGCCCGCAAGCACGACCTGCGCCGGCTGCGGCGACGCATGGGCATCGTCTTCCAGGACCCGTTTGCCGCGCTCGATCCCCGCATGCGCGTGCGGCAAACCCTCGAAGAGCCCTTCCTCATTCACCGCGAAGAGCGGCTGCGTGGCGACGCCCTGCAACACCGTCTGCACGCCCTGCTTGAAGAAGTCGGCATGCCCGCAACCGCGCTCGAACGCTACCCACATGAGTTCAGCGGGGGCCAGCGGCAGCGCATCAACATCGCCCGTGCACTTGCCCTGCGGCCCGACTTCCTTGTGCTCGATGAGCCGGTCAGCGCGCTCGATGTCTCGGTCGGTGCACAGGTCGTCAACCTCTTGCGCGACCTGCAGCGCCGCCATGGCCTCACCTGCCTCATGATCTCGCACTCCATGCCGCTGGTGCGCTACCTGTGCGACCGCGTGGCAGTGCTTCAGCGCGGTCGGCTGGTGGAAACTGGCGACGTGTTGCAGGTCTGCGACGCCCCGCGCGAGCCGTACACCCGTGCGTTGATCGCCGCCACGCCGGAGTTCGACCCCAGCTACGCCACCGCCCGCACGTAAACTGAAAGGCATGAGCCACGAAGGCATTCGCATTGTGAACCTGGACGATGCCCGCCGCGAGGCGCAGGCCGAGCAGCCCCTGCCGCCCGACGCCATCACGCCGGCAAAGGTCCGCGTCGAACTCACCGAAGGCACCGGCCTCTTCATCGACTGGAAGGACGGCCACCACTCCCACTGGACCTTCCCCTTCCTGCGCGATGCCTGCCCCTGCGCCACCTGCCACGAGGCCCGCGAAGCCGACGGTCGTCTGCCCGGTGTCCCAAAGCCCGCGCCGAAGCAGACTTTTCCCATCTACGCCCCACCGGCACGTCCCTCCAGCGCGGAACCCATTGGCCGCTATGCCATCAAATTCAAATGGAACGACGGCCACGAGAGTGGCATCTATGCCTGGGAGTTTTTGCGTCGATTAGAGGGGCGAGGATGACCCTGACCGAACAATCGAGCACCCAGACTTCGACCGTAACGCTGACTGAAACCCTGCTCACGCCCCTGACGGCGTTGGAAGCGAAGCTGCGGCCACTCTACGCCCGCCTCGCCGCGCACCCGCTCTACGGCTCTCTGCACACCGTGCAGCACCTGCGTACCTTTCTGGAAGCCCACGTCTTTGCCGTCTGGGACTTCATGAGCCTGCTTAAAACACTGCAGCGCGGCCTCACCTGCGTAGACGTGCCCTGGACGCCAAGCGCCCTGCCGGAGAGCCGCCGCCTCGTCAACGAAATCGTCCTTGGCGAGGAGAGCGACATGTTCGACGGCAAGCCCCTCAGCCACTTCGAAATCTACCGCCTCGCCATGCAGCAGTGCGGCGCCTCCACCGAAACCATCGACAACATGCTGCAGCATCTGCAGGAAGGCGCCACCGTGGAGCGCGCCCTCGCTCAGGCCAATGCACCCCTCCCCGCACAGGCTTTCGTCTGGGACACCTTTTCGCTCATCGCCGAAAACAAACTCCACGTCGCGGCCGCGGCCTTCACCTTCGGCCGTGAAGACCTGATCCCGGAAATGTTCAAGGGCTTCGTCCGCGACCTCAACCGCCAGATGGACGGCGCGGTCGACACCTTCCTCTGGTATTTGGAGCGCCACATCGAGGTCGACGGAGAAGAGCACGGCCCCATGGCACTGCGCATGATCGCGGAACTCTGCGGCAACGACGCCGCCAAGTGGGCCGAAGCCGAACGCGCCGCCATGTTCGCGCTCGAATCCCGCCTGCGCTTCTGGGACGGCATACTGGTATCCCTTTAGCCGCAGAACACCGGGCACAGAAGAACCCGGTGCCCCATATATCCCACGTTTGGCATTCGGGCTTTCGAAGCCTACTTACTGCGCCGTAATCTTCGTCGCCCGGTTCTTCACAAACGTCACTTCTACCGGCTTGCCGTTGCCTGTGTACGTCACGCTTCGGTCGCCCTTGTCGCTGTTGCTTGTGCTTGTGATTTGCCCCAGCGCCAAATTCGCCTGGAACTCGTTCATACCCACCAGCGGCTGGTGCGCATCCACCGCCTGCCACGTCGCCACGGGCCAGGCGTACAGGGTGTGCGGGTCGTCGTAGTAAAACTTCATGTCCGCCACGATGTTGTCCTGCTTGCCGACAGACGTGCCCACCTGCGTTGCCAGCAGCGTCTTCGGGTCGGCCGCCTTGTGGAACAGCATCACCAGCCAGGAATCGGCAGTCTTGTCCTGCGGCGTCTTCTGCGACACAAAGCGTACGACGTCCAACGGTTCCGCACCTTTCAGGTAAGCGATCGGCTTCAGCAGGTCCGCACCCTTCGCCGATCCGGCGTAGTAAATGGTTTCTCCGGCGGCCTGCACCCACACCCGCTTGCCGTCCAGTTGCTGCAGGTCGGCCAGCGTCGCCGCGTGCAGGTTGCGCGGAAAGATCAGGTCGTCCCGCGTCAGGTGCGTGTCCGGCATGGTGTCCTGCTGGGTCACGGCCGCCGGCGCGTGGTGCGCACGATACACAAGGTAACCGCGCACCGCCCCCGCCATCAGCATGAGTACGGTCGCACCCAGCAACAGGTTGCGCGTGCCATTGTCTTGAAACTGTCCGTCCTGCATTGCCATCACACGTCTCCCTTAGTCGATCGGCTCGGCAATGCTGTACGCGTTTGCGGCAAGCAATTCCTCAGGCTTCAGCGTATCCACATCGCGCAGGGCAGGGAAGAAGAAGCTCCACAACCCCGTTACCATCATCGACCCGATGCCGCCGTACACCACCGCCCGCACCGCCCCAAACCAATGCGCCGTCAGGCCGCTCTCAAACTCGCCCAACTCGTTCGAGGCACCCAGAAAAATCCAGTTCACCGCGCTTACCCGGCCGCGCATCTCCGCCGGCGTGCCCAGCTGCAGAATCGAACTGCGCACAATCACGCTCACGTTGTCGCTGGCACCGATGATCGCCAATAGCAGCAGCGACAGCGGAATCGACCGCGATATCCCAAACCCGATCGTCGCCGCACCGAACACGCCGACACACACCAGCATCAGCTTGCCCGCACCGTGCTGGATGGGCCGTCGCGCCAGCGTCACGCTGATCGCCAGCGCACCGATCGCCGGGGCCGCCCGCAGCAACCCCAGCCCACGCGGCCCGGCATGCAGAATATCCTGCGCAAAAATCGGCATCAGCGACACCGCGCCGCCCAGCAGAACGGCAAACATATCCAGCGAAATGGACCCCAGCAGCAGCCGCGCCCGCCGTACGTAGTGGATGCCCGCAAGCATCGTCGCCACGGTAAACGCCTTCTTCTCGCGTACTTCGTTCCGCGGCGTAATGGTGCTCATCAGCACAAGGAACGCGAGCAGCGTCGTGAGCGTCACCAAGTAGACCAGCGGCGCGCCATTGAACCGCGCCATGCTGCCCGGCAGGGCGATTGTAAACAGCAGGCCGCCAAGCGCGGGGCCGCTAATGTTCGCCGTCTGAAAAATCGCCGAGCCCCAGGTCATGGCATTCACAAAGCCGTCTTTCGGCACCAGGGAAGGCAGCAGCGCCGCGCTCGCCGGGCCGGAAAACGCGCGTCCCACGCCGACAAAAAACAGCGTCCCATACACCGCCCACACGTTGTGGCTGCCCGTGTAGGCCAGCCAAAAGAGCACCAGTGTCGCCAGCAGTTGCACGCCGTAGCAGGCCAGAATCAGGCCCTTACGGTCGTACCGGTCCGCCGCGTGGCCCGCCGGCAGCACAAACAGCACGCCTGGCAAGAACAGTGCCAGCCCCGTCGCCCCCAGCAGCAGCGCCGAGTGCGTGATCTGGTACACCTGCCACGCCACAGCGATCGACTGCGCCTCCGCCCCCAGAATGACAAGGAAGCGTGCCAGTTGATAGTTGCGAAAGCTGCGCGACCGAAACGCCGCGTGGCTTGAAGGTTCGTTAGTGCCGGATTCGGGTGCGTTCGATGGCATTCCTTATAATGGTGACACAGCCGGGGACCCACGGCGTGGAACAGCGTTGCGCCCCGCCTCATCGCGCGCACCGCTGCTCCCTTCAACCCACACAAACCAGGAGAACCCCCAAGTGATTGCTACCCAGGGCTACGCTGCCCAGAACGCCTCCACGCCGCTCGCCCCCTTCAACTACGAACACCGCGAGCCCGGCCCCAGCGACATCCTTCTCGACATCGATTTTTGTGGCATCTGCCACTCCGACATTCACCAGGCGCGCAACGAATGGGGCGGCTCCATCTATCCCATGGTCCCCGGCCATGAAATCGTCGGCACCGTCACGGCAGTCGGCGACAAGGTGACCAAGTTCAAGGTGGGCGACACCGCCGCCGTCGGCTGCATGGTCGATAGCTGCCGCGAGTGCGCCAGCTGCAAGGAAGGCGACGAGCAGTATTGCGATCGCCAGCAGACCGTCTTCACCTACAACAGCAAAGACAAGGCCGGCAACCCAACCTTCGGCGGCTACGGCAACCACATCGTCCTCGACGAAGGCTACGCCCTGCACGTTCCGGCAAACCTCGACAAGGCTGCCGCGGCCCCTCTACTTTGCGCCGGCATCACCACCTACGCCCCGCTGAAGCACTGGAAAGTTGGTCCCGGCAGCAAGGTCGGCATTATCGGTCTAGGCGGCCTTGGTCACATGGGTCTCAAGTTCTCCCACGCGTTCGGCGCGCACACCGTCCAGTTCACCACCAGCGCCAACAAGATCGATGATGCCAAGAAGCTCGGTGCCGATGAAGTCATTCTGACAAAAGAGGAGAACTGGCACGCACCCCACGCCAACAGCTTCGACTTCATCCTCGACACCGTCTCCGGCGACCACGACCTCACGCCCTACCTCGCCCTGCTCAAGCGCAACGGCACCCTGTGCACCGTGGGCCTGCCGGAAAAGCCGTTTGCCGTCTCCGGCTTCTCCGTCATCGCCCGCCGCAACTTCACCGGCTCCATGATCGGCGGCATCGCGGAAACGCAGGAAATGCTCGACTTCTGCGGCGAACACAATATCGTCTCCGACATTGAACTGACCAGCTTCGACAAGCTCGACGAAGCCTGGGACCGCGTCCTCAAGTCCGACGTCAAGTACCGCTTTGTGCTCGACCTGAAAACCCTGTAACAAACAAAGCGTACGCAAAGTAAAGCGCAAAGACCGCAGAGTTCACCTTGCGTTCTTTGCGCCAACTTTGCGTCTTCGCGTACGCTTCTGCTTTTATGACTCCAGCTCCGCCGAAATCACATACTCGCCATCGCCACGGTCCCACACAATGGTCAGGATATTCGGCTGGCAACACACTTGGCAGTCTTCCACGTACTGCTGCCGTGAGCCACCGCTCTCGTCCACCGTCGTCTCCACCCAGCTAAAGCATGCCGCGCATTGAAAGTGTGCTGGATGCATGTCTAGCTGCGGTACTCGCGGTAGTGCACAATTTCGGAAATGCCGATCCATAAATCCAGCAGCCCAATGCCGCTCACCAGCCCGCGCACAGGCCCCTGGATAAGGAAATGATGCAGCCGCGGCAAGCCCAGAAGCAGTCCATTGTGATCCCACATTTCCTTCCACCACGGCAGGTACACCAGCAGCCCGCCCAGGTACAGGCAGAACACCACCAGCACCGCCAGCGACAACCGCTGCAGCCAGACGGGTGCAGGCCCGCTCATGCGGTCGGTCGCTCCACCGGCCGCGGCTTCGATCGGCGTCGAAGCGGGTGCGGCAAACGGTAGCTTCGACTGCGTACTCATCTCAATCTACGGTAGCAGAGCGCGGGTGTTCGAACAGTACGCACCGTCGAATGCGCTGCTTCTAAACGAGCGCAATGACCCTGTTTGTCATCCCGTAGCGCAGCGAGGGGATCTGCTTTCCCCTCACGCAGCACATCCGGCGGTACGCACCGCCACCTCGCACAAACAAAAGCCCGGCTTCCTGAGAAGCCGGGCCGCTTGCACTGCCTGGGTTCTACGCCTCGACAAGCTGCTTGCTGCCGCGCGACCGGCGGTTTGCCTGCAGAATCTTCTTCCGCATGCGCAGGCTCTTCGGCGTCACCTCGACCACTTCGTCGTCGGCGATGAATTCGATGCACTGCTCGAGCGTCAGCTGCTTGTAGGGCACCAGGCGCAACGCATCGTCGGCGCTGGATGCACGCATGTTCGTCAGCTTCTTTTCACGGACACAGTTCACATCCAGGTCGTTATCGCGGCTGTTTTCGCCCACGATCATGCCTTCGTATACCTCGACACCCTCGCCCATGAACAACGTGCCGCGCTCCTGCAGGCCGTTCAGTGCATAGGTCGTTGTGACGCCGCTGCGGTCGCTGATCAGCGTGCCGTTCAGGCGTGCGGGAATCTCACCCTGGTACGGCATGTAGCCGTCGAACAGGGTGTTCATCACGATCGTGCCGCGGGTCTCCGTCAGCATTTCCGAGCGCAGGCCGATTAGGCCGCGGGACGGCACCTTGAATTCCATGCGGATGCGGCCTTGCCCGTGCATCTTGGTCATTTCACCCTTGCGAGGTCCAAGCTTCTGAATCACGGTACCGCTGAACTCTTCCGGCACGTCGATGGTGACGTATTCGACCGGCTCCATCAGCGCGCCGTCGATGCGGCGGGTCACAATCTCCGGACGCCCGACCATCAGCTCGAAGCCTTCACGGCGCATCATTTCGATGAGCACGGCAAGCTGCAGTTCGCCACGTCCAAGCACCTTAAACGTGTCGGGCGAACCGGTGTCTTCCACGCGAATCGACACGTTGGTCTGCAGTTCCTTATCCAGCCGCTCGCGGAGGTTGCGGCTGGTCACGTACTGGCCTTCGCGTCCTGCGAATGGCGAGTTGTTCACGGAAAACTGGATCGCAATCGTCGGCTCGTCGATGACGATCGGCGGCAGCGGCGAAGGGTTCTCAAGACCGGTGATCGTCTCACCGATGGTCAGACCGCTCACACCCGCCACGGCGATAATGTCACCGGTGGTGGTCTCTTCAATATCCGTGCGCTTTAGCCCGCTGAAACTAAACAGCTTGGTAATCTTGACGGCCTGCAGTGTACCGTCGAGCTTGGCGATGTTGACTGTTTCGCCGTTCTTCAGCGTGCCGTTGAATACGCGCGCAATGCCCAGGCGGCCAAGGTAATCGCTGTAATCCAGGTTCGTCACCAGGATCTGCAGCGGACCGTCCGGGTCACCGGTCGCCGGCGCAATGGCCTTTTCAATCGTCTCGAACAGCGGCTGAAGATTCTCGCCTGCGACGGCCATGTCCAGCGTCGCCGTACCGGCCTTGCCGTTGGTATAGACAACAGGGAAGTCCAACTGGTCTTCGGCGGCATCCAGGTCAATGAACAGGTCATAGACCTCGTTCAGCACTTCTTGCACGCGCGCATCCGGCCGATCGATCTTGTTGATGACGAGGATCGGCGTCAGCTTCGCCGCAAGCGCCTTCGACAGCACGAACCGCGTTTGCGGCAGTGGACCTTCCGACGCATCCACCAGCAGAACCACACCATCCACCATCTTCAGCGCGCGTTCCACTTCGCCGCCGAAGTCGGCGTGGCCCGGCGTATCGACGATGTTGATCTTGCCGTCGCCGTAGTGCACAGCCGTGTTCTTGGCCAGAATGGTAATGCCGCGCTCGCGTTCCAGGTCGTTCGAATCCATGACGCGGTCGGTCACGGCCTCGTTGGCGCGAAATGTGCCGCTCTGCCGAAGCATCGCATCCACAAGGGTGGTCTTGCCATGGTCGACGTGCGCGATGATGGCGATGTTGCGAATCGTATTGCTCACAGAAGTGTGTATCCCGTCTTCAAAAAAGAATGTGTGTTGCCCGCCGTCGCAGCCCTAAAGCGGGGCGCAGTGTTCCCGGTGCGCAGAAAGGGCGCGCAAGACAATATCATCAGTCTACAGGAACGGCGCTTTCAAGGGGGTGTGACGTAGGGAAGAGGCGTCCGCACCCTGTGTGAATACTCGGCGGTTGTGGGCAGATCCAGGCTCTTGGCTGCCGCCAGAAGGCGTTTGTTCCGCGTCCAAAGCCCGGTGTTCTCCATGACCTTAGCCGACGCAAAAAGATGTGCATCGATATACCCGATGCCCCTTCCGTGTGGTTGATGAACCTGCATATACATGTGTAGTCGCGAGAGAGGAAGGCCGTTCGGCTAAACTAGAGAGCAATGTCCACCGTCGCCCAGACCCCGCGCCCCGCCATGGAACTTAAGCCCGTCACGCGGCCCATGCCCCTTCGCCGGCGCGCCCGGCTGGCCACGCTCCGCCTGCGCGAACTCGCCTCCATCGGCTGGGCGCTGCTGCACACGTCGCATCCTTATATGGCGCAGATCGTGCCGATGCGCCGCTGCAACCTGGCATGCACCTACTGCAACGAGTTCGACAACCACTCCGACCCCGTGCCGCTCGCTGAGATGGAGCGCCGCATCGATGAACTCGGCCGCATGGGCACCTCCGTCATCACCATCTCTGGCGGCGAACCCACGCTCCACCCCGATCTCGACGCCATCATCGCCCGCATCCGCCACAATGGTGCCATGGCGGGCATGATCACCAACGGTTACAACCTAAACCGGGAGCGCATCGAGCGCCTCAACAAGGCCGGCCTCGACCACCTGCAGATTTCCATCGACAACGTCATGCCGGACGAGGTCAGCAAAAAATCGCTCAAGGTCCTCGACCAGCGCCTCATCTGGCTCGCTCAGTACGCCGACTTTCACGTCAACATCAACTCCGTCGTCGGCGGTGGCATCCCCAATCCGCAGGACGCCCACACCGTCTCGGCACGTGCCCTTGATCTCGGTTTTTCCTCCACCATCGGCATCATCCACGACGGCTCCGGCCAGCTCAAATCGCTTGGCGGAGAAGAGCGCAAGGTTTGGGAGCGCGTCCGCAAAATGACTCGTCGCTCCTACTCGCGTTTCAATAAGTTCCAGGAAGCCATCGCCAACGGCATGCCCAACGATTGGCGTTGCCGCGCCGGCTCGCGCTACCTCTACATCTGCGAGCAGGGCCTCGTCCACTACTGCTCCCAGCAGCGCGGCTATCCCGGCACCCCCATCGCCCAATACACCAAGGCCGATATCCAGCGCGAGTTCCTCAGCGAAAAAGGCTGCGCGCCCAACTGCACCATCTCCTGCGTGCACCAGGTCAGCTACATCGACCACTGGCGCGGCGCGCAGACACCGCACCCGCCCCGCCCTTCCGCGCCCAAGTCCAGCGGCCACGGCGATCTGGTGCAAATCGGCTAATCTCCCGTAGATGCGACCAGTTTTCCGCCGCCTCTCCGATTCCTTCGGGCGTGCGGCAGCATCTGACGACAAGAGGTTTGCACATCCATGAAGAAGCACGTACTCTCTGCCGCACTTGTCTCCGCGATTGTCCTCACAGCCACCGTGTCGTTGCCGACCTCTACCTTCGCGCAAGCCACACCTGTGGCGCCGCAGACAACGCAAAGCGTGCAGGACCAGCTTAAGAAGGAAGAAAAGGCCAACAAGCAGCAGGCAAAGGCCGAGAAAGACAAGCGCAAAGCCTTGAAGCAGCAGGATAAAGCCGCAAAGGCTGCCAAAAAAGCCGGCACTGCACCCCCACCTACCGTGCAATAGATCTGTTCAGCCTCCCCACTTCAATCCCAGGAGATCTCCATGTTGATCGTTCGTTCCGCCGCGGTATTCGTGCTCGCGGCAGCATGCGTCCTTCCCGTTGCCACGATTGCGCAAAGTAACACCGATCTCACTAGCCAGACCAAAGATCAGCTCAAACAGGACCGCAAGGCCAGCAAGGCACAGGCTCACGCCGACAAAAAGCAGCGCAAAGCGTTGGACACCCACGCGCAAAAAGAAGCCGACAAGGCGCAGGACAAGGCTGATCGCAAGGCCGCGGATGCCCAGCCTCATTACTAACCGAACTCATGCTTGAAAACCCCGCCATTGGCGGGGTTTTGCTTGACAAAATTCCGCGACTATTTATGCGCCGACGTTCGCACCGCATGTGCCGCGGGTGCGCCCTTGGTTTGCGCCACCGCCGCGTCCAGCACGGGGAACAGCCGATTTGCATCGCTGGGTCCACTCTCATTGCCGCTGATGACCTGGTACTTTGTCGGCGTCACCACCACAATGGTCGGCGTGCGATTCACATTCAGCCGCTCTCCCAGCTTGTAATCCGCCTGCACCTGTGCCGCCAGCGCGCCCGACGGATCCACCACAAACGGCATGCTCTGCCCATGCTGCGCCATGAACTTCCGCGTGAAGTTCTGCAGGTCGTCCTTGCTGCCAATGGAAATCTGCTGGGCGAACAGCGCCGTGCGGTAGTCATCCGCCAGCTTCGGGCTCACTTTGTCCTGCAGGTAGCGCGCAAACACCGCGGCATCGCGGCTCCACACGTGCATCTGCAGGGGAAAGTCATAGCGCACCAACGGCACATGATACTGCGCGGCCGCCTTCAGTTCCACGGGGTGAGAGGCTGCGCAGGCAGGGCATTCCATATCTTCAAACACGATGATTGCCACCTTCTGCCCCACGGGCGGCTTCAGCATCGACACGTCGTGAAAGCTGTTTGTACCCTCCGGCGGCCCGGCAATCTGCGCCGGCATGCGGCTGGCGGCAAAGGTCAGAGCAGTGGTCAGCGCAAAAGCAACAGCGGTACGGCGTGGCATCATTACCTCTCCCTGGAACGTGTGCACAGAAAACCGCACGCGATCCTCTCATTCTAGACGCAGCACCCGGCGGAAGGTCGCGCAGCCCACCCATACATCGTTCCACCGTCCTTCTTCGCTGCAGCAATGAACTTTCCGCAACCAGGGGGGACACAACTGAATCTATATCCGCAAGAAGAACGACAGGCATCAGGTCATGGGAGGCATTCGCGGTTTGGGCATGGAGCAGGACAGCAGGTGCAGCAAGCGCATGCGCGCACTCTGGCGGGCAGCTTTTGTCACGGTCGCGGTATCCGCAACGAGCCTCCTCGCGCAGGACGCACAACCCTCGCAGCCCGCTGCGGCGCCTACCGAGCCGCGCATCCAGACCACGCTTCCGGCTCCCCTGCAGCCCTCCGTTGCCGACGCTCCCAACCTGCCCTTAGCGCCAGAGCCGCGCGGCCCCTCGCTCACGGTTAGCGGTCCCGTAGGCGCCACCGCACCGCGCAAATTTTCGAATGGCGCCAGCACCCCTGTCGCCACGCAGCAGCCGCTCAAGCTCTCGTTGGACGACGCCGTGCAGCTCGGCTTGCAGCACAACGTCAGCATTTCCATCAATCAACAGACGGCGCGCCAGGTTAGCGGCCTGCAATCCATCGCGTTCAACGCGCTCATCCCCACGCTTAGCGCCACCGGCATGTCTTCCACCCAAGAGGTGAATCTCGCGGCCCGCGGCTTTGATCCCACACTCATCGGCGCTCTTCTGCCCCCCGGCACCACCTTCCCCACTATCGTCAAGTACGACGTGACCAGCGCGCAGATCAACCTCAGTCAGCAGTTGTTCAACCTGCCGGCGTATGAGATCTATAAAGCCGCCAAGGTGCAGGCGCGCATCACCCAATTACAGGCCCTGTCCGACCGATCCGGCATCGTGGAGGCCGTAGCTGGCCAATACCTGCGCGTGCTCGCCGACCAGGCGTCCATTCGCGACGCTGAATCACAGCTCCTGACCGACCGCGAACTGGAGCGACAGGCCCTGGCCCGCAAGGAAGCCGGCACCGGCACCAACCTCGACCTGCTGCGCACCCGCGTCGACCGCCAGCAGCGCGACCAGGAACTCGTGCAGGATCGCAACACCCTCGCCAAAGACATCATCCAGCTTAACCGCGACATGGGACTCGCCGCAGACCAGCAGCTCGATCTCGTCGACCCCGTCCCCTACCACGAGCTCGCCGCGCTGCCGCTTGAAACGGCAAAGCAGGTCGCCTACAAGCGACGCAAAGACCTGCTGTCGCTCGAAGCGCAGTTGGAATCTGCCCGGCTACAGCGCAAGGCGATCGCCTACGAGCGCCTGCCTGCCGCCAAGGTCAGCGGCTTCTACGGCGTCATCGGCGAAACTTTCGGGCTTTACCACGGAGACTTTGTCGCGCAGGGCGGCGTTGACTTCCCGATCTTTGAAGAGGCACGTTTCCGCGGCGATCGTCAGGTTGCCGATGCTCAGCTCTCCCGCCTGCATTCGCAACTCACCAGCCTGCATGCCGACGTTGACCAGCAGATTCGCTCGTCCATGCTCGACGTCAACACCTATAACGAGCTGGTCAAAGCTGCCAGCAGCAACGTCACCCTCGCCAACCAGGCACTCGGCGACGCCTTGCAACGCTACCGCGCCGGCATTGACGACACGCTTCCCGTCGTCCAGGCGCAGTCCACCCTGGCCAACGCGCAATCCCAACTGGTGGACGCCCTCCTTCAGTTCAACCGCGCCAAGCTCACGCTCGCCCGCAACACCGGCGTGCTCGAATCCCAATACGACAGCTATCTCAATGAGTAGCGCGCAGTAGGGAACCGGGTGCCCCACGTCTCGCCCCTGAGACATGCGTTGGAGCTCCAGCCGCATCCAACTTCCCGCATGACCATCGACCCCATCCTCGAAAAAGCCCCCCTCGCCTACGAAAACGAAGAGTTTCTCAACGGTCCTGACTGCCGCGCGCTCCGCATCCTCGCGGAGTACCAGGAACCCATGGCCCGCTTCCGCCGCGAACGCATCGAAGACACGGTCGTCTTCTTCGGCTCGGCCCGCTTTCACGCGCTCGACGAAGCAAAAACCCAGATGCAACTGCTGGCAAACACCGGCAGCGCCGAACCCGCACCCGCGAGCGAACAGCCTGCTACTGCGCCCGAAGCCTCAGACCTGCAGCGCGCCCGCGCCCAAACCGCCATCGAAATGGCTGGCTACTACGAGGACGCGCGCCAACTCGCGCACCTGCTCACCACTTGGGCGAAAGCACTTCCAGGCCCGCGCCACCGCTTCGTCGTCACCTCGGGGGGCGGCCCTGGCATCATGGAAGCCGCCAACCGCGGCGCGCACGAAGCAGGCGGCAAAACCATTGGCCTCAACATCGTCCTGCCGTTCGAGCAGCGTCCCAACCCCTACATCACGCCCGCGCTCAACTTCGAGTTCCACTACTTCTTCATGCGCAAGTTCTGGTTTGCCTACCTAGCGAAAGCGCTGGTCGTCTTCCCCGGCGGCTTCGGTACGCTCGATGAAATGTTCGAGCTCCTCACCCTCGCCCAAACTCACAAACTCGCAAAGCAAATGACCATCATCATCTATGGCTCCGCCTACTGGAAAGGCGTCATCAACCTCGATCTGCTCGCCGAGAAAGGTGCCATTGCCGTCGCCGACAAGGACATTTTCCAGTTTGCCGACACCCCTGAGGAAGCCTTCGCCCTGCTCCGCACTGGTCTCGAACACCACTGCAACCCCAACGATCAGCCCTCAGCCACACCCACCGAACCCGCCGCGAACTCCCAGCAACTCATGGGCCCCGACATCAGCAAAACCCGGTGAACCCTTCCCCGCAGACGTTCACTGCTTGAGTGAGACGTGCCCGTCAAGACTTGTTCGATGTCCCCGCACCGGCAAACCGCCGGGTCCCAAGCGCCACTAGCACATTCACCATCATCGTCAGCCCGCGTCGGCCTTCCACCGAAGTCGCCTTCCGAAACAAACCCCAAAGGCTAAGCGGCGGCTCCTCCTTCGGATTCGATGACGACGACAACGAAGCCGTGATGCAACTCATTGTCTCCGGCTCAATCGAGCCCAGCACCTTCGCCAGGCTCATGGCATTGCGCAGCGCGTCGATGCTCGCCTGGACCTTGGCCGCTTCCGCCAGCTGCTCGAACACCTTATCCTTGTGCGCAATCGCGCCATGCAGCAGGTCCAGCAGACCCTGATCATGCGCTGCCTGCAGCGTCTGGTACGCCACAAGCAGCGCCTCGGCGTGCTCGTCTGGCGCAGCGTGCAGCTTTTTCCGCAATCCATCCCGCGGGTCGATCGGCTTCGGTCTAAATGCAATTGGATTTGCCACAATTCCTCTTCTGCGCGGTCCGCGCTAAACCTTTGTCGTGTTGATCTGGACCAGCTTGTCGCCCTTGGTTCCCGGCACGTAATAGTCCGCGCGCTGCCACTTCTGCTCGACATCCACACCCATTTGCGGTATTCGGTTGCCATTGCGGAAGTTTTCCGGCTGCAGCGGCGACCGCCCACGCTCCTTCAGCACGCGCATCTTCACCGCTAATTCTTTGTAAGCCGGCGTATGCGTCGCACGGTCCACGTGCGCACCCGTCAGCCGGTTCACCGGGTCCACCACGTTGTTCATTGGCATGTACATCTGCTTGCCCTCGACCCGATCCGTTACCAGCACCCGCGCCCGAATCAAGCCCCACCGGGATTGCAATTCGACCTTCGACCCAGATTCCAGCCCGCGCTCCCCGGCAAGTTCCGGCGATACCTCCAGCCAGTTGCTCGGCGTAATCTGCTGGATGCCCTTGGACAACAACGTCATCGCGCCCTGCTCAAAGTGCTCCAGGATGCGTCCGTTGTTCAGGTGCAGGTCGAAGGCTTCGTCCAACTGCTCGCTCGGCGCAATGTACTCCAGCGGGTAAAACTTCGCCTTGCCATCCGGGAAAGGAAAGCCGTCCATGAACAGGTTGGGCGAGTCTGTCCCATCCGCTGCCACCGGCCATTGCAGGCTCTTGTACCCCTCCAGCCGCTCGTACGTCACGCCCGCGAACATTGGCGTCAGCGACGCAATCTCCGCCATGATCTCCGACGGATGCGAGTACGCCCATCCCGCACTCAGCCGGTTCGCGATCATTTGCAGAATCTCCCAGTCCGGCCGCGACTCGCCCAGCGGATCCACCGCCTTGTACAGCCGCTGAATGCGCCGCTCCGTATTCGTGAACGTGCCGTCCTTCTCCAGAGAAGGCGAAGCCGGCAGCACCACGTTGGCAAACTTGCACGTCTCGCTGAAGGCGATGTCCTGCACGATCAGGAAGTCCACCTGCGCCAGAGCCTGACCCACATTGTTCGCATTGCCATCGCTGGTAATCGTGTCCTCGCCCTTGATGTATAGCGACTTCAGCTTGCCCGCGAGGATCGCCTCCATCATCTCGTGGTTATCCTTGCCCTTCGTCACCGGCAGGCTCACACCCCACGCCGCTTCGAACTTGCCGCGCACCTCCGGGTCGTCCACCATCTGGTAGCCCGGCAGCAGGTTCGGCATCGACCCAAAGTCGCTCGCACCCTGCACATTGTTATGCCCCCGCAACGGGTAGGCACCGGCACCTTTGCGCCCATAATTGCCCGTCGCCAGCAGCAGATTGCTGATGGCGGTCGAGGTGTCCGACCCACCACAGTGCTGCGTCACGCCCATGGCCCACAGAATGCACGTGCCGTCCGCCTCGTGGATCTCCCGCGCCACCTCGCGTAGCGTGTTCGCGGAAATGCCTGTAATCTTCTCGGCGTACTCCATCGTGAACGGCGCCAGGCTCTCCAGGTACTCTTCGCGCTTGTTGACCAACCGTGCGATCCACTCCTCGGCCGCCCACCCCATGTCGAAGATGTACTTCGTCACCGCACTCATCCACACCATGTCGGTGCCCGGGTTCGGCCGCATAAAGATGTCGGCTCGCTCCGCCATCTCGTGCTTGCGAATGTCGCTCACAATCATGCGCTGCCCGCGGAATTTGTGCGACCGCTTGATCCGAGTCGCCAGCACCGGGTGGCTTTCACTCGTGTTTGAACCGACGATCAGCACCAGCCCCGCCATCTCGATATCGCTGATGGACCCGGAGTCGCCGCCCGTCTTCACCGTCCGCGACAGCCCCATCGTCGCCGGCGTCTGGCAGTACCGCGAGCAGTTGTCGATGTTGTTCGTCCCAATGACGCCCCGTGCAAGCTTCTGCATGAGGTAACTCTCTTCGTTTGTACACTTTGACGAAGCAATAAACGCCAGCGCATCCGGCCCAAACTCCTCCTTGATCGAGCGGAACTTGCTCTCAATCAGGTCCAGCGCCTCCTCCCACGTCGCCTCCACGTAGGTATCGCCGTGGATTGGGTCGTGCTTGCGAATGAGCGGCGTATGCAGCCGCTCCTCCGCATTGACAAAGCCCCACCCAAACTTGCCCTTCACGCAGGTCGAAATTCCATTCGCCGGCCCATGCTCCGGTTCGATTTTCAAAATGTGGCGATCCCGCGTCCAAACGTCGAACGAGCAGCCGACCCCGCAGTACGTGCACACCGTTTTCGTGCGCACCACGCTCGCCTCGCGCATCTTCGATTCCATGTTCGAAATGGCCATGATCGGCGGGTAGCCAAGCTCCGGCTCCACCCCCTTGATCACCTCGATCATGTCGTCCAGCACCTTGCCCGGAAGGTTGGTCAGGTATCCCGCCTTGCCCAGCATGCTCTTTTCCATCAGCGCGTTACACGGGCAGACCGTCACGCAGTGGCCACAACTCACGCATGAAGACCCGGCAATCTGCTCGCCGCCATCCCACAACACGCGCGGGTGCTTGCTCGTCCAGTCGATCGTCAGCGTCTCGTTGACCTGCACGTCCTGGCAGGCCTCCACGCAGCGCCCGCACAGGATGCATTGGTCTGGGTCATACCGGTAGAACGGGTTGGAATGGTCCTGTGGATACGGCTTCGTCAGGTACGGCCGCTCCTGGTGCTTCACCTGCATCTCGTGCACGGAATTATGAATGACGCAGTTGCCATTGCTGTTGTCGCATACCGTGCAGTACAGGTCGTGGTTGCCCAGCACACGATCCATGGCCTCGCGCTGTGCCCGGTCCGCACGTGCGCTCTCGCTCTCCACGCGCATGCCCGCAATGACTTCCGTCGCGCACGCCCGCACTAGCTTACCGTCCACCTCCACCATGCATGTATCGCACGTCTGGATTGGTCCCATCTGCTCGTGGTAGCAAAGTTGTGGCACGCTGCGGTACTCACCGATGCCCGCCGCCAGCGACGAATTCGGCGAAAACTCCGGGTGGTACGACGGTGAGGACTCCTTCGCGTCCGTCAGGTTGCTCTGAAACTGCGCCGCCCGCCGCTCGCCCGGCGATAACACCCGATCCTGAACCCGGTCGCCCGCCTCGCGCAGGGTGTCGTTCGCCAGCTTGGCCGCCCGATTCAGTACCTCAATCAGCAGTTCGCCAGGTGCCGCTGGCACCGGCCGTCCATTTACTACGATTTCGGTCGTTAGCGGCTGGGCAAGGGGCGTATTCAGTAAGCGTTTCTGCAACATGACCGTATGATGCGCGTTCCGCCGAAACATCGGCAAGCGCGATCTTCGGACACCGCCCGGTCGCATTCCCGGATGCCGTCACGGACAGCGTGATCCACGTCTCGATTCTCGGACATGGGTTCCAGACATCCGCACGGTCGCCGCGGCTACCCGGGCTGGATGCCCATCTCTCGCCCTTGCGACTCGGACTTCACAAGCTAGGCTCCCACAGCCTCCGGCGCACGATGCCGCCCACCGATCCCCGTCAGGGCCCCGACCACCCGCTCCTGCCACTCCGTCAGCTCCTCTTCCCGCAATGTCCGCTCCGCCGACTGGAACACCATGCGCAGCAGCAGGGAATACTCGCCAGCCGGCACGCTCTTGCCCTTGCGATCCCGGAAAATCTCCACCGGTGCCAGCGACAACATCTCCGTGATCCCCAGCCCACGCACCGCCCGCACCACGTCGCTCCACTGCACCCGGTCGCTGAACAGGAACGACAAATCCCGTTCCACTGCCTGGAACCGCGAAGGCTCCACCGCGCTCGGCTGTCGCAGCGGACACGCATACAGCGTCGGCAAATGCACCTCGGCCAGCACCACGGTTTCCCGCAGTTTGCGCGCCTCCCGATCCGCCGCACTCAACTCGCCCAGAACCGCCAGCGCCACGCCACCGATCGTCACCCGCGCACCACGCCCCGGCTCCACCCACGCCGGCAAACTCTCACCGGTCCATACCACCGCCGGCGTCACAAACCGCCCAAGCACCTCTTCCAGCGCGCCTTTCACTTCAAAGAACAACGCATCCGCTGCGCCGACCGTCCTTGTCGCGACGTCACCGCCATACGCCGCCAGCGCCAGCGAAGGCTCCTCCACCACGTCCGCCGTCGACCCGGTAAATACGTGGCCGACCTCAAACAGCCGCACCTCCCGCACATCGCGAGTGCTGTTCTGCCCCACCATGCCGACCGTGCCCGGCAGCAGCGAGGGCCGCAGCACGCTCGCCTCCGCCGATAGCGGATTGCCCATCACGACGGCTGGTGCGGCAGCAAACAGCGCACTCTCCGCCTCACCCGCAAACGTGCTGCTCAGCGCCTCCGTGTACCCTAGCGCCAGCAGCGTCTCGCGCAGCTTGGCCTCCTGCGCTGCGTGGGGCAGCGCCGTCACCCCGCCGCTGAAGCTCGGCAGTGTATCCGCAAACCGGTTGTACCCGTACACCCGCGCAATCTCTTCCACCAGGTCGATCTCGCGTTCCAGGTCCAGTCGCCAGCTCGGCAGCGTTACCTCAAACCCGTCGCCGTCCATCGTCGGCCGCAGGTGGCACCCCAGCGCCTCCAGGTACTGCTCCACCTTGTCCGCCGGAACGGCATAGCCGCTCTCTCCCACCTCCAGCGTCGTCCCCAGCAGCGCCTGCGCGTTCGACACGCTCAGCAGCACATGAGGCCGCTTCGTCGTCTTCGCCTCCCACGCCGACACCGTCACATCCGTAAACGCCGCATCCGCCGCGCCACCGCAATGCGTCACCACCGACCGCGTCACCAGCCGATTCGCCAGCGCGCACGCACCTAGGTCCGCGCCGCGTTCATACCGGTGCGACGCATCCGTATGCAGTCCATGCCGACGCGAACTCGCGCGAATCGCCGCCGGCGCAAACCACGCCGCCTCCACCAGAATGTTCTTGGTCGCCTCCGTCACGCGCGAATCCCACCCGCCCATCACGCCTGCAAGCCCCAGCGCTTTCCGCTCATCCGCAATGACCAGGTCCTCGACCGTCAGTGTCTTCTCGCTGCCATCCAGCAGTCGCAGCGTCTCGCCCGCCCGCGCCCGCCGCACCACGATGCCACCCTCCAGCGTATCCAGGTCGAACACGTGCGTCGGGTGCCCCATGGCCATCCAGTTGGCGTTCGTTGCATCCACCGCGTTCGAAATCAGCTTCTGCCCCAGCGCCGCAAACCGCTCCGCCACCAGCCCGGTTGAAGGCCCAACCGTAACGCCCCGCACCACCTGCGCCGTAAACCTACCGCACAGATCCTCCGCCTCGATCCGCACCGGATACCCGGCACCACCCGCGGCAAGCGGCATCTCCGCCTTGTTCGCACCCACTAACCCACTCGGCGTCTGTGCATGCGGCGCCGCGTACTCCCCGGCAGAAAATTCATCCTCCAGCACAGGCACGCCCGCAGACACTTCGCCTGCCTCCGCGTGCACCACCCGCCGGTCCTCCAGCGTCAGCAGAGGCACCCCGTAAATCGCCGCGGCCTCCCGCGCCACGCCATAGTGGTTCATCGCATCCACGCGGTTGGTCGTAATGTCCATCTCAAACAGATGTCCGCCATCCGCCAGCGCATGCACACCTTCCACCGCGATCCCCCGCAGGGTCAGGTCCTCGGCCAACTGCCGATCATTTACTTCCAGCGCAGGCAAAAACTCGCGCAACCAATTTGCCAGAATATTCATAAGTACAGCGAGTCATCGACTTAGCCCATTGGCTAGATCGCGCCCTATCTCCCGTCTTACTGGAACTGAGAAAGAAACCGCATATCGCCGGAATAGAACTGACCAATATCCCCGACGCCATACTTCATCATGGCAATGCGCTCCACGCCCATGCCAAACGCAAATCCGCTGATCCCCGGCACGTCATATGCCGGCTCCAGCCCGTTCTCCATGCGCCGCGCATCCACCGCCGCAAACACCGCCGGATCGACCATGCCGCAGCCCAGCAGTTCGATCCACCCACTGTGTTTGCACTTGCGGCAACCCGCGCCACCACAGAACGGACAGCTGATCTGCACATCCGCGCTCGGCTCTGTGAATGGGAAGAACGACGGGAAAAACCGCGTCTTTACGCTCGACCCGAAGAACGCCTTCATCGCATGATCCAGCGTGCCCTTCAGGTCGCTGAACGTGACGCCGCGATCCACGCACAGCCCCTCCACCTGGTGAAAGATGGGCGAGTGTGTCGCGTCGCTTTCATCATTGCGATGCACCTTGCCCGGAATTACCAGCCGCAGCGGCGGCGGCCCCGCAATCATGCTCCGAATCTGCACCGGCGACGTATGCGTGCGCATCAGCAGCCGTTCCCGCAGTGGCTTGCCCGCCTGGTCTGCCACGACGAGCGTGTCCTGTGTGTCCCGCGCCGGATGGTTCGGCGGAAAATTCAGCGCCTCGAAGTTATAAAAATCCGTCTCCACCTCAGGCCCCAGCCCCGTGGAATACCCTAGCGCCGCAAACACCGCCACCATCTCGCGCATGGTCCGCGTCAACGGATGCTCCACTCCAAGCCCCCGCCGAATCCCCGGCAGCGACAGATCCAGGCCGGCAGCCTTAGACACCGCTTCGGTAGTGATCCCGGCAGCCGCAAACCTCTCCGTCAGCTTGGCCTTGAACTCGTTGAACAGCGCTCCGAACTCGCGCTTCTCCGCCGCCGGAATTGACTTGATCCACGACCCCGCACCCCGGTTCACCAGCCCGGCCTTATCGCCGAACCAGCGAACGCGAAACCGCTCGCGCCCGTCCGCGTCGGCAACGGGCCTCAACTCCGCGTCGAAATTAGTTTCCAACTCCGCCAGCGCCGCACGTACATCCTCGCGCGAGGCAAAACTCAGGTTCTTCGGTAGTTCGTAACTCATGCTGTTCGTAGTCTACGTTGCCGTGTCAAAGCGCCCACCAAACAATCGCCGCCGAAATCACCCCAAGCAGCCAACTCGTCTTATCCGTAATGGCATACACCACCGGATCCTCGTGCAGCAGCCCGCGGCTGGCCCGCAGCCACACCCGGCACAGCCACAGGATCACAACCGGCACCAGCAGCCATAGCCGCGCCGGGTGTGCGTACAGCCGGTTCGCCAGGCCGGAAATGTACATCGTCAGTACCACCACGCTGGCAAACGCGCTGCTCGTGCCGAACGACCGCAACTGCTCCATGTCGTCCGTGCCGTAACCGCGGCCACTCGCCTTGGTCTGGCCGCCCTTCACCATCAGCTCCAGTTCCGCAAACCGCTTCACAAACGCCAGCGACAAGAAAAAGAAAATCGAAAACGCCGCCAGCCACGCGGACACATCAATTGCCGTCGCCGCCGACCCGGCCAGGATCCGCACCGTGTACAGTCCGCTCAGCACCAGCACATCCACCAGCGCCAGCCGCTTCAGGTAAAACGAATACGCCAGCGTCGTCGCCGTATACAGACCAAGCCACTCCAAAAACCGGTAGGACCCCCAAAGCGCCTGGTGCTCGCCGCCCACCCCCGGCAGCGCCGCATAGATGTGCGGCAGGGCCAGAGCCAGCAGCACCGCTATCACAAAAAACGTGCCGATCACCACTACGCCCGCAAACGGCGAAAGGTCTCCCGCCGCAAATGGCCGGTTCCTCTTGCGCGGGTGCCGCCGATCTGCCTCGATGTCCAGCAGGTCGTTGATCAGGTAGGTCGCACTCGCACAGAAAGACAATGATAAAAACGCCACGATCGACGCCACCACCACATTCGGCGCGCGATCGTGTGCCAGCAGCAGCGGCAGAAACACGAGCGTATTCTTCGCCCACTGGTGAATCCGGATCGCCTTGAACAGCGACTTCAGTGGGCTGCGCCGATCCAGAAACTCCCGGTGTGCCGTCACCCCGTCTCGCCGCATCGCCGACCGCAGCTTGCCATGCGGATTCGCCACCATCGGCTGGTGGCTCGCCTGCAGCAACGTCCGGTCCGGAATCGCGTTGCCGATGTATGAGAACCCCTCGGGAAACCGCTCCTGGAACGCCGCCAGCTTGTTCTTCCCCGCCAGGTTTAGCGTGCCATCACTCGCCAGCACCCCCGTGAACAGCCCCACGTGCGCGGCCACCTGCTCCGCGAAGCCGATATCCGCCGCCGTCGCCAGGTAAATCCGCCGCCCCCGCGCATGTTCCTCGCGCAGAAACGCAAGCAGCGCCTGGTTGTACGGCAGGTGTTCCACGTCCACCACGGCGCGTCCCGTCACCTCTCGCTTGAACCCTGCGCGCCCCTTGCGCACCCACGCCGGCCAGTGCAGCGGTGACCGCGGCTGCTGCCGCGCCAGCAGCAGTACCGCGTCAATCAGCGTGTCGCTCTTCACCAGGGTGCCATCCAGGTCCACACAAAGCGGCACCTCGCCGGCAGCAGAGATCATCGCGTCGTCGGGTGCAAAAGTCAAAATGTTCTCTGCCATAGGGTTATTCCGTGTGCGGAGCTGCGTGCTGCTGCAAGCTCCAGTCGGATTATATGAGGCGGCCCTGCCTCCAGCCGCACCCCGACGATTACTGCCGACGCGTCAAATCAGGCGACCTCGCGAAACTCTGCGTTCCGTCAAACGTACATCTATTAGTCTTGAGGCAACAGCGCGTTCCCGGATTGCGCTCCTCACTTCATTCCTTCTGCGAAGGCTTACCGATAGACATGGCATTGCCGACAACGAGCGAGCACGACTCGACTCCCCCCGCGCACGAGGTGTACGCGCTTCCCGAGCACGCATCTCCGGCGTCCACCGGTCTGCCGGGTGACGCATCCCAGCACCCCGCGCCTGCTTCTGAACCCGTTAAAAAGAAGCGCTCCTGGCTGCGCATCCTCATCATTGTTCTGCTCCTCGCGGCCGTCGCGGCGTTTATTGTGTACCGCCTGCGCTCCAACAAGGAAGAAACCCAACAGCAGCAAAAGGGTGCCGCTGCCGCCGCAAACCGGCCAGTCCCGGTCGCATTCGATGTCGTGCAGCAGCGTGCCGTGCCCATCTATCTCACCGCGCTCGGCACCGTCACGGCCTACAACACCGTCACGCTCAAAAGCCGTGTCGACGGACAGATTACCCGCGTCAATTTCCGCGAGGGCCAACGGGTCAGCCAGGGCCAGCTCCTCATCGAGATCGATCCGCGACCTTATCAAGCCGCGCTCGCCCAGGCGCAGGGTAACCTCGTCCGCGACCAGGCCAACGCCGCCAACGCCGTTGCCCAGCAGCAGCGCTACAACCAGCTCTACGCCGCCGGCGTCGTCAGCCGCGAGCAGGCACAGGCGCAGGAAAGCACGGCCGGCCAGGCAGGCGGCACGCTTGAGGCAGACCGCGCCGCCATCCAGGCCGCCCGCGTCAACCTGGTGTACACCCGCATCACCTCGCCGATCTCCGGCATCGTTGGTCTGCGCCAGGTCGATGTGGGCAACGTCATCGCTGCAAACAGCAGCACCGGTCTGGTCATCATTACGCAGGTCCAACCCATTTCCGTCATCTTCACCCTGCCCGAAGACCAGCTTCCCGCCGTCTTCGAGAAAATGCGCACCGGCCATCAGCTCGTCGCCGAGGCGTGGGATCGCGCCAACCTGCACAAGCTCGCCACCGGCCAACTGCTTACCGTCGACAACCAGATCGATACCACCACCGGTACCGCCAAGCTCAAGGCCGTCTTCGGGAACACCGACGGCGCGCTGTTCCCCAACCAGTTCGTCAACATCCGCCTCGTTCTGGAGAACCGCACCAACGCCATCGTCGTTCCCGCTGCCGCCGTCCAGACGGGTGCCAATGGCTCCTACGTGTACTGGATCGATATGGCTCACCCCGTCGCGCCAGACGCCTCCGCCGGAAACGCGGGTAACGGTAAGCCCGGCACCGCGGCATCGGCAAACAATCCACCCGCTGCAACCAGTGCCTCCGGCAGTGGCGGTACGGGCGCTGGTGGTACCGTCACCGGAGGCCCCGGGCGGTCCGGCGGTCAGCGCCAGACCAGCTACCTGGTCCATACCCGCAACATCGCCATCGATCTCACCCAGGGCAACCTCGTGGTCATCCACAGCGGCGTGCAGCCTGGCGATCGCGTCGTCACCGACGGAGAAGAGAAGCTGAAAGACGGCAGCAAGATCATTCCCCGTCCCTCACAGGCGGTCGATCCCGCCACCATGGGCAACGCTGCCGCCGCGCCCAGCGCTCACCCGGACGATGGCAACACCCGCTCCACCCGCACGCCGGACTCCAGCTTCAACAACGGTAGCGACGGTGACCGCGACGGCCCCGTACAGCGCAAAGCGAAGCGGCAAGGCAAGCCTGCTGGAGCTCCACAGCAGTGATTCTCTGCCCGCACATCACGCGCCGGCACCGCTCTCCTGAGCGGTGCCGCACCCTCCGGCAACAGCGCTTCTGTCGCCGGACCAACCAGTCGGCGAGCGCAGTCGGCGCAGGTGCTGCATGAGTCCGTCCCGCCCTTTTATTCTTCGTCCCGTCGCGACCGCGCTGCTCATGCTCGCAATCCTGCTCGCCGGCACCGTCGCGTATTTTCAGCTTCCCGTCTCCGCCCTGCCCGAGGTGGATTACCCGACCATCCAGGTCCAGACGTTCTACCCGGGTGCCAGCCCGGAGGTCATGTCCTCCGCCGTCACGGGGCCCCTCGAGCGCCAGTTCGGGCAGATCCCCGGACTTACAGAAATGACGTCGACCTCTTCCGGCGGCGGCAGCATCATTACTCTCCAGTTCTCGCTGTCGGAATCGATCGACGTCGCCCAGCAGGACGTGCAGGCCGCCATCAATGCCGCAAACAGCTACCTGCCCAAAGACCTGCCCAACCCGCCGATCTACAACAAAGTCAACCCGGCCGACGCACCCATCCTCACCCTCGCGCTCACCAGCGATACCCTCGAGCTGACCAAGGTCGAGGATCTCGCCGACACCGTTCTCGCGCAAAAGATCTCGCAGCTGTCCGGCGTCGGCCTCGTCTCCATTGCCGGCGGCCAGAAGCCCGGCGTCCGCATCCAGGCCAACCCCACCGCGCTCGCCGGCTACGGCCTGTCGCTGGAAGACATGCGTACGGCCCTTGCCTCTGCGAACGTCGACCAGGCCAAGGGCAATCTCAACGGCGCGCACCAGTCCTACACCATCGGCGCCAACGACCAGATCCTCAACGCCGCCGGGTACAACAACGTCATCATCGCCTACCGCAACGGCTCACCGGTGTACCTGCGCGATGTAGCGAACTCCGTCGACGCCGCGGAGAACGAGTTCCAGGCCGCATGGATGGGCCGCGCCCCGGAAAACGGCGAACCCGCGACCACCCATCCTGCCGTCATCGTCAACATCCAGCGCCAGCCCGGCGCCAACATCACCAAAGTCGTCGACAGCGTTCAGGCTCTGCTCCCGCGCCTGCAGGCAACCCTGCCGACTTCCGTGAAGCTCCAGGTCCTCACCGATCGCACCATCACCATTCGCGCCTCGGTAGAAGACACCAAGTTCGAGCTGCTCCTCACAATCGGCCTTGTCATTCTGGTCATCTTTCTCTTCTTGCGGTCGTGGCGCGCCACCATCATTCCGGCGCTTGCCGTACCGCTCTCCATCGTCGGTACCTTCGGCGTCATGTACCTGCTGGGCTACTCGCTCGACAACCTGTCGCTCATGGCGCTCACCATCTCCACCGGCTTCGTCGTCGACGACGCCATCGTCATGGTCGAAAATATCGACCGCTACCTCGAAGAAGGGCACACCCCCCTCGACGCGGCGCTCATGGGCTCTGAGCAGATCGGCTTCACGATCCTCTCGCTCACCATCTCGCTCATTGCCGTGCTCATCCCATTACTCTTCATGGGTGACATCGTCGGCCGCCTCTTCCGCGAATTCGCCGTCACTCTCTCCGTCACCATCCTCGTTTCCGCCGTCGTCTCCCTCACGCTCACGCCCATGATGGCGGCCAAAATCCTCAGACACACGCCCGAAAGCCAGAAGGGGCGCCTCTACAAACGGAGTGAGGAGTTCTTTGAGTGGGTCATCGCGCGCTACGCTACCGGTGTCCGCTTCGTCCTGCGCCACCAGGTGCTGACTCTCCTTGTCACCCTCGCCACCTTCGTCCTCACGCTTGTGCTCTACTCCGTCGTGCCCAAGGGATTTTTCCCGGTGCAGGACACCGGCGTCATTCTCGCCATCACCGACGCCGCGCAGGACACCAGCTTCGCCGCGATGAGCGGCAAACAGCAGGCGCTCGCCACCACCATCCTTGAAGATCCGGATGTGGAATCCATCAGCTCCTTCATCGGCATCGACGCCACTAATCCCACGCTCAACTCCGGCCGCATCCAGATCAACCTGCGCGACAAGGAAAATCGCAAGACCGACGCGGAAGGCGTCATCCGCCGCCTTCAGCCGAAGCTCAACCAGATCGAAGGCATCCAGGCCTACCTGCAGCCGCTACAGGACCTCACGGTCGAGAACCGCACCGCACGTACCCAGTATCAGTACTCGATTGAAGACGCCAGCACCACCGAACTCGTGCAGTGGTCCAACATCATCCTGCGCAAGTTCCGCACGCTGCCCGCGCTCGCCGACGTCGCCACCGACCAGACCACCGATGGCCTGCAGGCCTCGCTCGTCATTGATCGCGACACCGCCTCACGCCTCGGCATCACCCCGCAGAACATCGACGACACCCTTTACGACGCCTTTGGCCAGCGCCAGGTGTCCACCATGTTCACCCAGCAAAACCAGTACCACGTCATCCTCGAAGTCTCGCCCAAGTTCCAGAAGAACCCCGCCGCGCTCGACAATATCTACGTCAAAAGCAGCAACGGCACCCAGGTCCCGCTCAGCACGTTCACTCACTTTGAGCAGAAGCCCACCACCCTTGCCATCTCGCACCAGGGCCAGTTCCCGTCCGTCAACCTGTCGTTCAATCTCGCGCCCGGTGCCAGTATCGGCGACGCCGTCACGCAGGTGCGCAAGGCGGAAAAAGAACTCAACATGCCGCTCAGCGTGAACGCCAATTTCGAGGGCACCGCGGCCTCCTTCGAGGCGTCGCTCTCCAACCAGCCGATGCTCATCCTCGCCGCGCTTATCACGGTCTACATCGTGCTCGGCGTGCTGTACGAAAGCTACATCCACCCCATCACGATCCTGTCCACACTGCCGTCCGCCGGCGTTGGCGCCATTCTCGCACTGCAGATCACTGGCACCAATCTCTCCGTCATTGCGCTCATCGGCATCATCCTGCTCATCGGCATCGTCAAAAAGAATGCCATCATGATGATCGACTTCGCCCTCGAAGCCGAACGCGAGGGCGGCAAATCCCCGGAGGAAGCCATCTATCAGGCCTGTCTCCTTCGCTTCCGCCCCATCATGATGACGACCATGGCAGCCCTGCTCGGCGGCGTGCCCCTCGCTCTCGGCAGCGGAACGGGATCCGAACTCCGCCGCCCGCTCGGTATCACTATCGTCGGCGGCCTCATCGTTTCCCAGGTCCTCACTCTCTTCACCACACCCGTCGTCTACCTCTTCTTCGACCGCATTGGCCGCCGCTACTTCAACACCGAAGAAAGCGACCGCGAACTCCAGCGACACCTCCACGAAGACCAACCCCACTACGCCGCCGGCGACTAATTTCCCCGCATGCCCCAAGACTTCCAACCCGGCGACCGAACCCCCCGCGACCACGCGCATCCCGGCGACGCGGCAAAACTCAACGCGCTCGCGCACGATCGCGGTCCCGACACCCGCGCCGGCGATGCCGCACCGCAAGACCGCGCCTCGGTGTCTGACCACCAGCGCAACGCTGAAACCGAGCAGGCCAGTGAGCCCATCGGCAACGTGCACTTCTCCGCTCCCTTTATCAAGCGCCCCGTTGCCACCTTCCTGCTCTCTATCGCCATTCTTCTCGCCGGTGCTGTCGCGTACAAGCTCCTGCCGGTCGCCTCCCTTCCAGAAGTCGAGTTTCCCGTCATCTCCGTCGGTGCCGGCCTCCCCGGTGCCGACCCTGAGACCATGGCTTCCGCCGTCGCCACACCGTTGGAGCGGCAGTTTTCCCGCATTGCCGGCATCAACCAGATGACCTCGACCTCCTCGCAGGGGTCGGTCAGCATCACCATGCAGTTCGATCTCAGCCGAGACATCAACGGCGCCGCCCGCGACGTGCAGGCCGCCATCTCCGCCGCGCGCGCCCAACTGCCTGCTAACCTGCCCAGCAATCCCACCTACCGCAAAATCAACCCGTCCGACGCACCCATTCTCATCCTCTCCCTTACCTCCGACACCCTCACTGTCCCGCAGATTTACGACGCGGGCGACAGCATTCTTGCGCAAAAACTCGCTTCCGTCGCTGGTGTCGGCCAGACGTTTGTCGGTGGCTCCTCCAAGCCGGGCGTCCGTATCGAGGCCAACCCCTCTCAGCTCACCAGCTACAACTTGTCGCTCAACGCCGTCGCCGCCGCCGCCCAGACCTTCAACGTCCTCCAGCCCACCGGCTACCTGAACGGCGACGAACGCCGCTGGTCCATCGATACCTCCGACCAGCTCTTCGGCGCGGACGCCTACCGCCCGCTCGTCATCGCCACCAGCCGCGGTGCGGTTTCCAGCGCGCAGGCAGCCAACGGTCTCCAGTCCAACGTCGCCAGCGCCACGACGGGCACCACCACCACCACCGGCGGCACCACCGGTACCGGTGTCATCAGCACCAACGCTGGCAGTACTACCAACAACAACTCCTCCGCGCCTGCTAATGCCGCGCTCAACACCGGCACCGGCTACCAGTCTGCCGCGCTCAATCCCAACGGCTCCAACGTCAGCACCACCAGCACCAACGCCGCCGGCATCGTGCGGCTCGGCGACATCGCCTCCGTCGTCGACTCCGTGGAAGACATTCACACCTTTGGCATGTTCAACGGCCGCCCGGGCGTGCTCGTCATCGTCTTCAAGTCGCCCGGCGCCAATGTGATCGACACGGTCGACAACGTCCTCAAGCAGCTTCCCGCGCTGCAGGCCTCCATCCCCGCCAGCATCACGCTTCACGTCGCGCTCGACCGCACCTCCACCATCCGCGCCTCCGTCAAAGACATCACCCGCACCATGATCCTCACCGTGTTCCTGGTCATCCTCGTCGTCTTCGCCTTTCTCCGCGAAGTCCGTTCGACCCTGATCCCCTCGGTGTCCGTCCCCCTTTCGCTCCTCGGCACCTTCGGCGTCATGTATCTGCTGGGCTACACGCTCGATAACCTTTCGCTCATGGCGCTCACCATCTCCACCGGCTTTGTCGTCGATGACGCCATCGTCGTCATCGAGAACATCTCCCGCCACCTGGAAGAGGGCCTCAGCCCCTACGAAGCGGCGATGCTCGGCTCGCGCGAGATCGGCTTCACCGTCATGAGCATGTCTATCTCGCTCATCGCCGTCTTCATTCCGATCCTGCTCATGGGCGGCATCGTCGGCCGCCTCTTCCGCGAGTTCGCCGTCACTCTGTCTGTCGCCATCCTTGTCTCGCTCGTCGTCTCCCTCACGACCACGCCCATGCTCTCCGCGCGCTTTCTTGAGCCGCACTCCGCCCGCAAACACGGCCGCATCTATCGCGCCAGCGAGCGGTTTTTCGATTTCATCCTTGCGGAATACGAGCGGGGCCTCCGCTGGGTTCTACGCCACCAAACACTCGTGCTCCTCGTCACCATCGCCACCTTCATCCTCAACATCTATCTGTTCATCATCGTGCCCAAAGGCTTCTTCCCCCAGCAGGACACCGGCCGGCTCGGCGGCGCCATCATCGGCCAGCAGGACGTCTCTTTCGACACCATGAAGGTCAAAGTCCAGCAGATCACCGCCATCGTCAAGTCCAACCCCGCCGTCGAAAATGTCATGAGCTTCGTCGGCGGCGGCGGACCCGGCGGCGGTGCCAACAATTCCGGTCGCATGTTCTTGTCGCTTAAGTCGCTCGACGACCGGCCCGGGCACGTCGGTGCCGACCAGGTCATCGCGCAGCTCCGCCCCAAGCTCGCCGCCATCCCGGGCGCGCAAACCTTCCTCCAGTCCTCGCAGGAACTCAACATCGGCGGCCGCCAGTCCTCCACCCAGTACCAGTACACCCTCACCGGCGACTCCGTCAGCGACCTCAACCACTGGTCGCCCCTCATGCTCAACGCCATGCAGCATGAGCCCGAGCTCCGCGACGTCGCCACCGATCAGCAGGAAGCCGGCCTGGAAGAAGACCTCGTCATCGACCGCGACACCGCGTCCCGCCTTGGCATCACCGCCCTCGCCATCGATCAGACCCTCTCCACCGCTTTCGGCCAGCGCCAGGTCTCCACCACCTATAAAACTCTGAATCAGTACCACGTCGTGCTCGAGGTCGCACCCCAGTTTCAGCAGTCACCCGACGCGCTCAAAACCATCTTCGTCAAATCCTCCACCGGCGCGCAGATTCCCCTTGCTGCCATCAGCCACTACGAAGAAAAACGCATTCCGCTCCAGGTCAACCACCAGGGCCTCTCCCCCGCGGTCACCCTCTCGTTCAACATCGCGCCCGGCGTCTCGCTCTCCCAGGCCACTACCGCCATCGAACACGCCCGCAACACCATCGGCATCCCCGCTTCCATCGCCGGCGGCTTCCAGGGCACCGCCGCCGCGTTCAAAGACTCGCTTTCCTCCGAGCCCTACCTCGTCTTGCTCGCCCTTACCGCGGTCTACATCGTGCTCGGCATCCTGTACGAAAGCTTCATCCATCCGCTCACGATCCTGTCCACCTTGCCGTCCGCCGGCGTCGGCGCCATTCTCGCGCTCATCCTCACCCAGACCGATCTCTCCGTTATCGCCATGATCGGTATCCTGCTGCTCATCGGCATCGTGAAGAAGAATGCGATCATGATGATCGACTTTGCCCTCGTCGCTGAACGCGAGCACGGCAAGGCCCCGGTCGACGCCATCTATGAAGCCTGCGTCCTCCGCTTCCGCCCCATCACCATGACCACGTTCGCCGCCCTGCTCGGCGCCCTCCCGCTCGCCTTCGGCACCGGCACCGGGTCTGAACTTCGCCGGCCCCTCGGCATTACCATCGTCGGCGGCCTGATCGTCTCCCAGGCCCTCACCCTGTTCACCACACCCGTGGTCTATCTCGCCTTCGATCGCGTCCGCGCCTTTTTCGCTCCCGCTCCCGTCGATCACGCGCCCGTCCACACTCCCGGCCTGCAACACGCCCCCGCCTCGGGAGACTAAGCCTCTCGTCCCTGCGAACCACCCTTCGGCTCGTGCGCAGATCCCGCTCACGCAGCCGAAACATCGCGCAAACATGCGGTCATGTAGCACTCCCTACGCGAACATCTGACCAACTTGTCCCCCGCTCCTGCCGCACAATGGAACACGCCGGGTTCTGCAACCTCGCCTGTACGACCCTCATCCCACACCCATGACAAAAGCAGTCATCCCCGCGCTTGCACTCCTGTTGCTTTACGGCGCAGCCTGCAGCACATCGGCCCAAATCGCACCGGCCGGCCAGACGCCGCAACCTGGCGCACCCGGTGCCGCGCCCACCTCCGCCGATGCTTCCCCCGCAAACGCGCCAGCGACCGCCCAGTCCCCACGCAATGCGACGCCGGGAACTACCGCACCGAAGCCGGGTGCACCGACCGCCACCGCCCGACGCACGCAGCGCGGTCCTGCTTCCCGCCCGAATTCCACCGCACCCATCGCCAACAGCCGCGTCGTCATCTACGGCAGGCCGCAGGCAGACAAGCCATCGGGTGACCATCCCCTGCTCAACATCACCGCCGTCGGCAACCCGCTCGGCATCCGCTCCGGCACGCCCATCCAGGTCAAGTTGCTCCATTCGGCGGACTCCGGCCACGTGCGCAATGGCGACACGCTCGCCGCAACCCTCGCCGCACCCATCGGTGGCCTGTCCACTGGAACCCCCGTTCAACTCACCGTCGTGCAGGCATCGCAGGCCGGCTCCCTTACCAGCGCTGGCGAACTCTCGATCCAGGTCACCCGCATCGGCAACTACGACGTGCTCAGTCTCATCGTTACCGCGGTCGGTAAAGAAGGCAAAAAGGAACTGCCCGACGCCGCACCCGCCATCGGCACCGAAGCCACCTTCGGCGCAGAGCAGGACCTCAGCTTCCCGGCCGCCTGACCGCCGCGCAACCCAACAGCGCCTTCTCCATGGGCACAATCACCAGGTGTTCGCCATTCGGCAGGGGTACTTCCACCCGCCCCATCGCAACATACCCTTCGCGCTGGTAGAGCGGCACTCCGGTCAGCGTCGACCCCATCTCCACTCGCACAAACCCGGCATCCCGAGCCGCTGCCTCGCAGTGCCGCAGCAGGCGCGTCCCCAGCCCGCGCCGAGCCCACGCCGGATGCACAAAGATCGCCCGGATCTTCGCCGCATCCCGCGCCGGATCCAGCACCGCCCGCACCCGGTTCGGCCCATCGTCACTCCCGAACAGCGTCGCCCGATAGCTCCAGCCGCCGCTCGCCACCGGCATGCCATCGACCGTCGCAATAAAGTACGTCTCATCCGCGATCAACTGCGTATCCAGCCCCAGCACATGCCCCAGCGCACCCTCGCGCTGCGCCTCCGTGTACTCCGTCTGCAGCCCGCGCACCGAGGCCGAGATCAACGCACGCAGCGCCGCCACATCACCCCATGTCGCCACCCGCGGGTAGTACGCGTCATCACTCAAAGCCAATCCTCCGCCGCTCCAACGGCCGAGCCCCGCAACAGTCCGGCGCGAAGCGAAGCCGGCCTAAGCCACGCCCTTCACCAGCGCCAGCATCTCCGCCGCATGCCCCTCCGGCTTCACCCCGCGAAACTCCGCCTCCAGCCGCCCTTCCGTGTCGAAGACAAACGTCGACCGCTCCACCTTCGTCACCGGTTTGCCATACATGCTCGCCTGCTTCACGACATCAAACTGCTTGGCAACGATCATCTCCGCATCCGCCAGCAGCGGATACGTCAGTCCAAACTTCTCCGCAAACTTCTTCTGCTTGCCCGGTGTGTCGCGAGAAATCCCCAGCAACACCGCACCCGCCGCCGTCAGGTCTGCATACAGGTCGCGAAACTCGCAGGCCTCCACCGTGCACCCCGGCGTATCTGCGCGCGGATAGAAAAACAGCACCACCGGCTTGCCCCGGAACTGCGCCAGCGACACCATCACGCCATCCTGATCCGGCAACGAAAACTCCACCACATCCCCAACCATCATCCCAACAGCTTAGCCGAACCGACATTCACCGTTGCAATGACCGCGGATGCCCATGTCTGGCTTCGCGAAACGAGCAGCGCTGGACCCAACTGCGATAATCAAGCGTGCCCGTTCTCCACGTAACCACCTCCACCGCGACCTACCCCGTCCACCTCGGCACCGGCGCCCTAGCGGCCCTGCCCGCCACGATCCAGGCCCTCCCCGGCGAGGTCTCGAAGATCGTGATCCTCACCTCGCCACAAATCGAACACCACTGGGCCGCCCCCGTTGTGGATCCGCTGAAAAGCGCCGGCTACCCTGTCCACCTACTCCGCATCCCCGCCGGCGAAAGCGAAAAACGCCTCGCGACCCTCGAGTCCCTCTGCGAGCAACTGGCCGCCCTCGGCGCCGACCGCGACACTCTGCTGATCGCCCTCGGCGGCGGCGTCCTCGGCGACATCACCGGCTTCCTCGCCGCCATCTACATGCGCGGCCTCCGTTTCATCCAGGTCCCCACCACCCTCCTCGCCCAAGTCGATTCGTCGGTCGGCGGCAAAACCGGCGTCAACCTCGCCGCCGGCAAAAACCTTGTCGGCAGCTTTCATCAGCCCGTCGCCGTCTTCGCCGACATTGCCACCCTGCGCACCCTGCCTCCACGCGAACTCCGCGCCGGCCTGCAGGAAAGCGTCAAGTCCGCTGTCATCCGCGATCCTGCGCTCTTCGACTTCATGGAGCAGAACGCCGACAGAGCCATCGCCGGCGACCCCGTCACCCTCGAACACATCGTCGAAGCCAGTGTCCGCATCAAGGCTGCCGTCGTCACCGCAGACGAGTTTGAAACCGGCGAGCGCGCCATCCTTAATTTCGGCCACACCCTCGGCCACGCCATCGAGGCCGCCACCGGCTACACCGCGCTCCTCCACGGCGAAGCCATCGGCTGGGGCATGATCGCCGCCGTCCGCCTCGCCCAATCCCGCAACGCCATCGTGCCGCAGGACGCCGAACGCATCGTCGCCCTCATCCACCGCACGACCGCGCTGCCGCCCTTCGAGGCAACCGCCGACAACCTCGTCACCCTCACCGGCCGCGACAAAAAGAAGCGCAGCGGCGTCCTCAGGTTCGTCCTCCCTACCGGCATCGGCCGCGTCGACCTCGTCCGCGACGTCACCGAAGCCGAACTTCGCACCGCCGCCACAGCCATGCTCAACGAAATGCACGCGGTGACCGCATGATTGATCCCACCGACAACCGCCCGCTCGGTGCCCGCCCCGAAGGCGCCACCGACACCGCCTCCGCTGGCCTCGCCGTCCAGGCCATGTTCGACACCATCGCCCCCAAGTACGACCGCCTCAACCACGTCCTCTCCCTCGGCATGGACCACGTCTGGTGGGCCCGCGCCGCCAAGCGTTTCGACCCCATCCTTCGCCGCCCGGAAAGCAACGTGCTCGACCTCTGCTGCGGCACCGCCGACATGACCGCTGCCCTCCTCGCCCGCCGCCCGAAAGGGCAGGGAAGCGCAGCCCCCCTCACCGCCATCGACTTCTCCCACGAAATGATCGAGCGCGGCCGCGCAAAACTCGCCGGCAAGCCCGTCCTTTTCATCGAAGCCGACGCCCTCCATCTCCCCCTCGACACCGCCAGCCAGGACCTCGTCACCTCCGCCTTCGGCTTCCGCAACCTGGCCGACTACGACGCCGGCCTGTGCGAGATCCGCCGCGTTCTCCGCCCCGGCGGCAGCATCGGCATCCTCGACTTCAGCGAACCGAAGGGCCTTCTCGGCGACGCCTATCGCCTCTACTTCCGCCACGTCCTGCCGCGCATTGGTGGCATGCTCTCCGGCTCCGGCGCGTCCTACCGCTACCTGCCCGCCAGCGTCGAGCGCTTCCCGCCAACCCAGGAAATGTGCGCCATGATGCAGCGCGCCGGCTTCAACCAAACCACTTGGTCCCCCTACCTCTTCGGCGTCGCCGGCCTTTGGGCAGGCACCGCGCAATAAACCAAAGGCTTCGGTTCCCAACGGTGGATGGCCAGTCGCATGGGTGCCCCGGGGCGGCCGCTCGATGAGTCCCGCAAAAGTCATCGCCGCCCGCGGAAACAGCAAACTCGGCGGCCGACCTCGATTCAGCAATCCCGCGTTCGCCAACAAATAGCCCGCGGTCACGTCTCCCACATCCATCGCGTGTAGGCTGTAGGTCCGGCCATGAGCACAACTCCCCCACTGCGACCCATGCCCCCAGCCAGCGCAGCGAAACCCCCACGCGCCGGCGAACTCGCCCCGGAAATCGTGCAGGCCAAACGTGACACCGCCCTGCGCAGCGTCCTCGCCGCCACTGCCATCACCCTGCTCAAAATCATCACCGGTGTCGCCACCGGCTCGCTCGGCATGCTCTCCGAGGCCGCGCATAGCGGCATCGACCTGCTCGCCAGCGGCATGACGCTGCTCAGCCTCCGCGTCTCTGACAAGCCCCCCGACGAAGACCACAGCTACGGCCATGGCCGCATCGAGAGCCTCTCCGCCTTCGTCGAAACCTTCTTCATGCTCGCCTCCTCCGCGTGGATCATCGTCGAGGCCGTCAAGCGCATCAACCACTACCGCCACGGCGACAATCTCGCGCTGGAGTTCAGCCCCTGGCCGCTCCTCGTCCTCGTCCTCTCCATTGCGGTGGATTGGGCACGCTCCCGCCAGCTCGCGCAGATCGCCAAACAGGCGCATTCTCAAGCCCTGGAAGCGGAGGCCATGCACTTCGGCACCGACATCTGGTCTTCGGTCGCCGTCCTCGTCGGCCTCGCCGCCGCCTATGCCGGGGAGCACTTTCACCTCCGCCAACTCGAACTCGCCGACCCCATTGCCGCCCTTATCGTCTCTGTCATCATCCTCCGCGTCACCGCGCATCTCTTTCGCGAAACTATGGACGCGCTGCTCGACAAAACCCCGCCCGAAACCCGTCGCGCCATGATCGAAGCCGTCCGCCGCATCGAGGGCGTCGTCTCCGTGAACCAGCTCCGCATGCGCCGCGCTGGCCCCGCTTACTTCGCCGACATCACCGTCGGCATGGCCCGCACCATCTCCTTTCAGCGCTCCGAGCAGATCGTCTTCGCCGTTACCGCAGCCGTGCAAACCGTGCTTCCCGGCACCGACGTCGTCGTCCACACCGTGCCCACCGCCGACGTGCGCGAAAGCGTGTTCGACCGCGTCCGCGCCGTCGCCTCCCGCTCCGACCTGTCGATCCACGACGTCAGCGTTCAGCAACTCGCCGACGGCCTCCACGTGGAGCAGCACGTCGAACTTCCCGCCGCCACGCCCCTCCGCGAAGCGCACGAAACCGTCTCCCGCATCGAGGCGGAAATGCGACGCGAAGTTCCCGCCATCCACACCATCGTCACCCACATCGAGAGCGAAGTCGCCACCATCGAAACGCCCGTCCTCGTCGAGCGCGACCGTATGCTCGTCCAGGACCTCCGCGCCGTCGCGCACGACTTCCCCGACATCGAAGACATCCACGACGTGGTCACCATGCAGCACGGCGACCGGCTCGAAATGAGCTGCCACTGCACCCTGCCCGACGACCTCCGCATGGACGACGTCCACCGCAGCATCAGCGCCCTCGAAGCCGCCTTCCTCCGCCGCCGCCCCGAGATCTCCCGCCTCCTCATCCACCCCGAACCCGCCACCGACAACGCCCGCTGACCAAGCCAGAACCCGGGTGCCCCATCTTCACCGCGCCGCACAAAAGTTCGCACGACCAACCCATCCAAAGCGCGGTTAAGGTGGGTTCCGAACCGGCACAAACCCGGGTGCTCCGTGTCCCGCCTTTGGGGCATGGAGCGATGAAACCCCGAAGCACAGACTCCAACCCGGCTACACTAACCACGGCCCATGAAGATTCGCGTCCGCTACCGAAACAACACCGGCGAGGTCAAGCACGGCATCACCCGCGCCTTCAGCATCGGCCTCACGCTGCTCGCCATGTCCACCGTCGGCCTGCTGGGCGCGCTGCTTACCATGCGCGTCGCCATCCACGCAGGTGAGGTCACCGTGCCCAATCTCAGCGGCCTCACCCTCGACGACGCCAGTGACCAGACCCACGACGCGAAGCTCAACCTCACCGTCGACAACCGCTTCTATTCCACCATCGTTCCGGCCGGCCGCGTCTTGTCGCAGGTCCCGGCAGCCGGTACCCGCGTCCGCAAGGGCTGGCACATGCGCATCACCGAAAGCATCGGCCCCCAACGTGTTCCCATCCCCGACACCATCGGTATGGACCAGCGCGACGCCGCCACCGCCATTCGTCGCGCCTCGCTCGACCTCGGCACCCTGGCCCACCTCGCCGCACCCGGGCTCGCCGACACCGTCCTCGCGCAAACCCCCGCACCCAACGCCGAGGGAGTCGAAAAACCGGAAGTCAGCCTCCTCCTCAGCCAGCCCATTGAAGCCGTACCCCACGCCTGGGTCATGCCCAACCTCGTCGGCCTCTCGTTTCCGGCCGCCCGCGCCCGCATGAAAGAGCTCAACCTCGGCCTCTACGCCATCGTCCCGCAGAGCGCCCAGCCCATCACCACCGTTACCAACGCCGATGGCACCGTCACGAACGTCACAGCGCCGGCCGCGCCCGCCACACCCTCCGGCCCCGTCGTCACTCAGTCGCCACAGGCCGGCGCCCGCGTCACCGCTGGCGACAACCCCCACGTCACCATGACCCGCAGCTACGCCGCCCCCGCCGCGACGACGCCCTCCGCCTCAGGTCCACTGCCCGCTGCGCCCGGCACCGCAAACACCCCGGCCCCCATCGTGCGCATGCCGCCGCCAGTGAGACCGTAGCCTCGCCGCCGAGACAGAACAGCCGTGCCGACAAGCCGTTTCAGCCGCGGAGATCGTCATGTTATCGATCTCCGCTTGAAGCCATTTTCCGCCGCAACACTACCGCGTAAAACCCATCCGCCGCATGCACCCCCGGCACCGTGCGCAACGCACCTTCTGCCGTCACCGCCGTCTCTCGCAAGTGCGCGACCACCTCCGCCGACAACCCCGGCAACCGCTCTAGCAACGCCCCCACCGGCTCAATGGCAACTCCGCCGTCTGCGATCACCGCCGCCACCACCGCCTCATTCTCCTCCGGCTCCATGCTGCACGTGGAGTACAGCACCCGCCCACCCGGTGCCACCCGGCGCACTGCATTCCGCAGAATGGCCTTCTGCCGCTCCGCCTGTCGCGGCAGATCCCCCTCCCGCAACCGGTGCCGAATCTCCGGATTCCGCGCCAGCGTCCCCGTCCCGCTACAAGGCGCATCCACCAGAATCAAATCAAACGCCCCCGCCAGCGGATGCACCGCGACATGTTCCACGTCCGCAAGAGGGTCGAACGCCCCATCTCCCGAGCTTGAAAGAGAGGTTGTCGCCTCCCCGCCCAAAGCGCCAACCTCCCCTGAGCCAACACGTTCCTCGGCTCCGGAGTCTCCGACGTGGGTTTCAGGAATCTTCATGGATGTCGCATCACTCGCATCGAGAACGATCGCGCTCGCGCCCTTCACATGCGACACCGTCATATCCGCGACCACCGTCACGATCGCCGCCGCCGCAGGCTCTCGCTCCAGCCGCAACCGCATCGCCGCCAGCCGTTTCTCGCTCACATCTGCCGCCACAATCTGCGAAGCAGCATGTCGCAACGCCAGCAAACGCGTCTTCCCTCCAGGCGCCGCGCACGCATCCAGGATCCGTGCGGGCGTCGGAACCGCAGCCGCCGCCAGCTCCGCGATCAGCCGCGACCCATCATCCATCAGCGGCAACTCCGACTCACCCTCCGCATGGTCGAACAACCCCCGCGAAGGCGGTTCCACTTGGTCGTACGCCGCCAGCAGCCGAGCATTCCGCCCGCCATACCGCGCCCGCCACCGTGCCAGTAGCCATGCCGGATGCGCAATCTCCGCCGGTGTCGCCGCGGCCAGCGTCTGCCGCACCGGCCCGGCTGCATCGCGTTCCCGCAGAAACCGTCGCAGCAGCGCATTCACCATGCCCGCCGCATGCGCCGCGCCGTTCGCCCGCGCCAGCTCCACCGATTCATTGATCGCCGCGTGGGGCGGAATCCGGTCCATGTACTGCAGCTGCAGCAGCGCTAGCCGGAGCGCCAGCAGCGCCGCCGGGTGCAACTCGGTATCCGGCCTTTGCAGCAAGGGCCGCACCTGCGCATCCAGCGCCATCTGCCACCGCAGCACGCCCAGCACCAGCGCTGTCGTCAGGTTCCGGTCCTCCGCGCTCAGCGCATTCACCGCCGGCCCATGCAGCAGGTCGTCGCTGTGCGCGGCCGTCGTCGCCACCCGCGTCAGAATCGTAAACGCTGCCGCCCGCGCCGCCGAGATCGGTGCCGCCGACATTGCCGCCGTCACCGGTGCGCCCTCGCGACCGCCGCGGGCAAACGTCGCTGCCGTCTTTTCCCGTGCCGCCCGCGCCTTGGCCTCTACCTGCGCCGGTGGCCGCGGCCGACGCGGTTCCTTCGGCAACTCGGCAGCTCGGGGCGATACGTCAGAACGCGGTCCAGCAGGTCTTTCAGGAGTCTTCACCTCTCCATTGTTACAAACGCCCACCCCATTTGCCCCGACCCACCCCCACGCGAGATGATCGACCGATGAGTTCAGGCAATCTCTTCGGCAGCGCCACCCCCGCGCCCACCCTCAACAAGACTGCCCCCGTCACCGCCCACTGCGACGGCGGCTCCCGCGGCAACCCCGGCCCCGCCGGCTACGGCGCGCAGATCACCGCAGCCAACGGCACCGTTCTCGCCGAGCTCTCCGAATACCTCGGCAAGCAGACCAACAACTACGCCGAATACAGCGGCCTCCTCGGCGTCCTCGCCTGGGCCATCCAAACCGGCACCGGCAATGTCCGCGTTATCAGCGACTCCGAGCTCATGGTCAAGCAGATCCAGGGCCGCTACAAGGTCAACTCCCCCGACCTCCGCCCCCTGTTTGAAGAAGCCAAGCGCCGCATCGCGAAACTCGACAGCTTCGTTATCACCCACGCCCTGCGCCACAAAAACAAGGAAGCAGACCGCCTCGCCAACGACGCCATGGACCGCGGCCAGGGTAAATCCCCCGCAGCCAGCGTCCCCACCCTGCTCGCCCCGCACGAACGCCGCGCCGCCGCCGCACCCGCTCGCCCAGCCGCCGCACCTGCTCGCCCAGCCGCACCGCCGCCACGCGAAATCTCCATCACCCGCCCCACCGCCACTGGCACCGCGCCCGCACAAGGCGAAATGCTCCGAGGCTTCGTCCGCAATGGCAGCATCCACCTGCTCGGCGGTAAAACCCTCCCCGACGGGGTCTTCGTCAAAATCGTGCAGGAGTAGAAAACCTGCGGTAGACTGCTACTTGGCCCGTTGGCCCGAAGGCGAGGTGTTTTTACATTGGCAGAAGTACGTCTGCAAGAAGGCGAGCCCCTCGAGAACGCCCTTCGTCGCTTCAAGCGTAAGGTTCAGCAGGAAGACATCATCAAAGAAGTCAAGCGCCACTCCTTTTACCTGAAGCCCGGCGAAAAGAAGCGCGTGAAGGAAGCCCTCGCACGCAAGCGCAATCGCAAAAAGGTCCGCAAGGAACAGGACTAATTCAGTCCAACGCAAAGGCCACGGCACCCGCCGTGGCCTTTGCCATGCCATCAAGGCGCATTCTACTTCGGCGGCGTGTATGTCCCCAACGCAATAGACTCTGTCAACGTAGTACGTGCGGAGGGATTCAGCATTCCATAAGCGGGGTTTACATCCGGGATCCAGAACACGGGTCCGAGGGTACCACCTGCGCTAAGAGATTTCTGATACGCCTCCATGCCACTCTTGGTGTAGCTCTCTCTCGCCTTCAGCATCCTGTACCCCCACCAATCTCTCGACAGAGCAAACACAATCGTGACGATCAGTGCACCAATAAGTACTCTGCGTGATTGTTCCTCCCGGCCGTAGGTCAACATTCGGTCCACCCACGCAAACCAAGCAAAAACAAGCAGTAGCATGCAGTACATGTGATAGCGCGAACTCACCGCTTGGGCAATCCCAAACTCTGAACGGATCCCACCCACTCCAACAGCCGTCAGTAGTAAAAACAGAGTGCAGTAACCGATCGCCGGATGCGTTCGAAAATACCCTGTCCAAAGCAGGTAGATGTTCAAGGTAAAAATCAGCAGGCCTAATATTACGGCACCATGCCGCGTTCCCTCGCTGCCCATCATCGCCAGCGTATACATTGGGCTGAAATGTCGCAGCGTCACGAGAATGGACCGGCGCTCCGCCGTCTGAGACGATAGCACATTGAAGTGGTACGCATATCCGCTCACCAATACCGCGGCAGCGACCAGCCAGCAGGCTAACTGTGCATACCTTCGCTGTAGCGCCAAGGCCAAAAGCCCAACGGGAATAACCAGCAAGCCATTGCCCGATGCTGCCACGGCGCCCACAAGGCAAACGACTGCCAAGGTAAATGGTCCCCATCCTGTTCGCATCAGTAGCATTAATCCGAAAAGTGAAAATACTACGACCGGAATATTTTGCAGCCCCGCCATCGGCCAATTCAGCGTCTCAGCGTAACTCAACTGGAACACCAGCCATGACGCTGGCGCAAACCAAAGCAGGCGTTCTGTAAACTTCATGTCTCGCGCCGAAAATAGCCTCCACAAAAGCGTACCAAGGCCAAGAACAAAGCTATCGCCCGCAAGGCTCAGCACCCGAAAATTTAGGTGACCAAGAACCGACTCTTGCAGCCAGGCCGCTCCTGTATCCAGCCACAACTTATACTCATTGTGTTGCATGGCTAAATAGTAGGAAAGATCTCTTCGCAATCCTGACATCGTCCGAAGATGATTCACCGGCTGCAGCAGCGCGTGATAATCGTCCAGTAGCGGCAGGTTAAATGATGTTTTGATCAAAATGGCATAGAAAAGGATTGCAGGCAGAAGTACCAGACACAGCGCGAGTATCGCGCGAATGTTAGATCCAGCCGCTTCTTGTTTGTGCATCAGACGATTCTAACAACGCCCTCCTATTCCACCGCCCCTCCAGCCATTGGGCGCAAGGTCACGATGGGCAACAAACAAGTGAAGTCGCGTACCCTTGCTCCCATGCACTTCACGCTCGCCACGTCCCCCAACGACCTCCGGCGCGGCCACGCCACCGTCGGCGACGCCGAGATCCTCATCTGCACCGACGGCACGGCCCGCTTCGACGGTGGCGCCATGTTCGGCGTCGTTCCCAAAACCCTCTGGCAGCGCCGCATGCCCGCCGACGATCAGAACCGTATTGCCATCGGCCTCAATTGCGTCGTTGTCCGCTTAGCAGGCAAAACCACCCTCATCGAAACCGGCTTCGGCAACAAACTCTCCGCAAAGCTCCAAGCCATCTACGCCACGCAGCAACTGCTCCCCGCGTCCCTCGCGGCCGCAGGCGTCGCCCCTGCCGACATCGACTTCGTTATCAACACCCACCTGCACTGGGACCACTGCGGCTGGAATACCATCCGCGACGAAGCCGGCGTCCACCCTTTCTTTCCCAACGCGCAGTACTTCACCCACACCGGCGAGGTCGACCATGGCCGCCACCAGTTCTCCCGCGACCGCATCAGCTACGTTGCCGACAACTATGAGCCGCTCCTCGCCACCGGCCAAATGCGTCTCACCGCCATCGCGGGCGATGGCGTCACCGAAGAGCTCTCCCCCGGCATCTCCGTCGAATGTTTCCCCGGCCACACCGCCCAGACAATGGTCGTCCACATTCACAGCCGCGGCGAGCACGCCTGCTTCGTCTCCGATCTCATTCCCACCGCCGCCCACCTCGACGAAACCTGGGTCATGGCCTTCGATCTCGATCCCCTCCGCACCATCGCCGAACGCAGCCGCCTCTACCGTCGCGCCCTCGCGGAAGACTGGCTCATCCTCTTCCCCCACGATCACCTGCAACCCATGGCACGGCTCACCACCGGACCCTCGGATCAGGTGCGCATCGCCTGAGGCTCTCTACGTCAACGTCACCAGCTTCGTCTTCTTCCCCAGCTTCACCATCAGCGTCATCGGCAGCCCCGGCACCGCGAAGCGCGGCTCCAGCACCGCCGCGTCATCCACCCGCACCGCCTTCTCCGCCCGCTTGCGCCGTGCCTCGCCCATGCTGCTCGCCAGCCCGCTCAGCGCCACCAGCTTGTCCACGCCAACCGTCCCAGCCTCGTACCCCAGCTCCGCCGCCCGCAGCGTCACCCGCTCCGTATCCTCGCTCACGCCGCCCTTCTGAAACTGCGTGCCCCAGTTCGCCTCCGCGCGCATGGCCGCCTCCATCCCATGGAAGCCGCTGGTAATCGTGCGCGCCATCTCCTTCTTGGCCTCCATCGGGTGCAGCGATCCCTCCACCACCCCCGCCTGCATCGCCGCAATCTCCGCCTGCGTCCGGTCCGTCAGCAGCGTCCAGTACCGCCACATCAGCTCATCCGACACCTGCATCAGCTTGCCGAACATCTCGAACGGCGGCTCGTTCACGCCAATCGCATTGCCCAGCGACTTCGACATCTTCTGCACGCCGTCCAGCCCCTCGATGATCGGCATCATCAGCACAATCTGCGGCGGCTGCCCGGCCGAGCGCTGCAAATCGCGCCCGCGCATCAGGTTAAACTTCTGGTCCGTCCCGCCCAGCTCCACGTCGCTCTTCAGCGCAACGGAGTCGTACCCCTGCATGATCGGGTACATAAACTCGTGCAGCGCAATCGGCTCCTCCGCCTGAAACCGCTTGTGAAAATCATCCCGCTCCATCATCTGCGACACGGTGAACTGCGCCTGCAACCGCACAAAATCCGCATACCGCAACTCATCCAGCCATTCGCTGTTGAACCGCACCTCGGTCTTCTCCCGGTCCAGGATCTTGAACACCTGCTCCTGGTACGTCGCCGCATTCTCTGCAATCTGCTCGCGTGTCAGCGCCTTCCGCGTCTGCGATTTGCCCGTCGGGTCCCCAATCAGCGCTGTCGAATCCCCAATCAGAAAGATCACCGTATGCCCCAACTGCTGAAAGTGCCGCAGCTTCCGCATCAGCACCGTATGCCCCAGGTGCAGGTCCGGCGCCGTCGGGTCGAACCCCGCCTTGATGCGCAGCGGCACCCCCGTCGCAATCGACTGCTCCAGTCGCTTCGACAACTCATCCAACGGAATAATCTCAGCGGCACCCTTAGTAATCAGGTCCATCTGCTCAACCAACGGCGGAAACGTAGACATAGACCCCCAGTCTAAGGGATGCCTATCCCGCAACCGTCTTCGAAACTGAACCCGGGTGCCCCATCTTGACCGCGCTCGCGAAGTTCCCGAACCACCGGCAAACCCGAAGCGCGGTAAGGTGGGTTTCATCCAGGCACTCAAGGTCGGTTCCCAGAACCCGGGTGCCCCATTCTTTCGCGCTGCAATCCTTCCGAACCCGCAACACTCTTCCGCGCGAAAGGGTGGGGTCCAGCGCGAAAGCGCTTCGTCGAGCGAAGCTTGACCGCATCCAACCACCACATGCCCGACCGCAAACCCACCTCCCGCGACCGCACCCCGACCGCCACCCCCGCCCCAAAATCCTGCACCACCTGCGGCCGCACCATCACTTGGCGCAAAAAGTGGGAGCGCGACTGGGACAACGTAAAGCTCTGCTCTGACGCCTGTCGCACCCACAAACCCGGCGCGCCCGAAGCCGCCCTCGAAGCTAAAATCCTCGAACTCCTCCACCAGCGCAGTGCCGGCAAAACCATCTGCCCGTCCGAGGCCGCACGCGCCCTCACCGGCGAAGACCGCGCCCAGTGGGAGCCCCTCATGGAACCCGCCCGCGCCGCCGCTCGCCGCCTCGTCGCCCAGCAAAAAATCGTCATCACCCAGGCCGGCCAAATCGTCGACCCCTCCACCGCCAAAGGCCCCATCCGCCTCCGCCTTACTCGCTGACTGTTTCATCGCGCCATGAAATCGCGCAGCTCTTCCGCCTTCATCAAGCGGAGGTGAACCGCAGGATAACCACAAGCCATCACCTGACTTCTAAACGCACCATGGCCACCGCGAAAAAATCCACAACCAAGTCCGCCCCCGCGAAGAAGACCGCGGCAAAAAAGACCACCGAAAAGAAAACACCAGCAAAGAACACCGCAGCCAAAAAAGCTGCCCCCGCCACCAAGTCGGCCAACACCAAGGCCGCCGAAAGCCGCAACCACATCACCGGCGCCGACACCAAGAAGACCCCTGGCAAGAAATCCGCCCAGAAAAAACCCGCAGGCGAAAAGCCCAGCAGCGCCCAGGCCTGCTGGCCCGGCTACGAGCCCACCCCGGGCAAGAAGGCCGGCGAAAAGGGAAGCTGCAAGCCGAAGAAGAACCAGACCCCCGGCGAAAAGAAGGGCGACCAGAAGGCCGCCGCCGCCAGCAAACTCAGCGGCCAACACAAGTAATTCGCACACCCATGTCCGTATGCTCGGACATGGGTTTCCGGCGTTTACGGCACTCGGCAGCACAGATCTCTGAAAACCCACCAACCGCGTCTACCGCTATCCTTCGGTATGCGTCTTCCCTGTCTCCCGGTTGGTGTCGTCCTCCTCGTCTCCAGCGCCCAGGCCCAAAGCACTCCCAGCCCCGTGCCGCCGCCGGTGTCCGCTGAAGCGTTGACCGCCGGGAGACTCCTCGGCGAAAACGGCCCCTACCGCGCCAACAACGACCTCCTCCACTACACGCTCGACCTCCGCATCGACCCCGCCACCAAATCCATCCGCGGCACCAACACGGTCCGCTTCCGCATGCTGCAACCCGGCTCGCGCATCCAGCTTGAACTCGCGACCGACCTCAGCATCGACGCCGTCCGCATGGGCCACACGCCCCTCACCTTCACCCGCCATGGCGCAACCTTCTTCGTCAACACGCCCAAACCCATGCGCCAGGGCAAAACCTATAGCATCACCGTCGCCTACTCCGGCCAGCCCAAAGAGGTCGGCCGCTTCGGCGGTGTGGTCTTCACCAAGGACCCCGCGGGCCGCCCCTGGATCGTCACCAGTTGCGAAGACGAGGGTGCCCGCGTCTGGTGGCCCAACAAGGATCAGTGGCGCGACGAGCCGCAAGAGGGAATTGACCTCCACCTCGCCGTCCCCAATGGCCTGACCGCCGTCAGCAACGGCCGCCTCCTCGGCAGCAAGGACCTGCACAACGGCACCACCCGCTGGGACTGGCGCGTCACCTACCCGATCAACAACTACGACGTTGCTCTTAACATCGGCACTTACTCTCATTTCAGCGATAAGTTAGATACGTTGGACCTGAATTATTACGTCCTCCCCGAAGACCTGGAGAAGGCAAAAATCCAGTTCGCCCAGGCCAAGCCGATGTTATCCATCTACCAGAAGTTTTTTGGCGATTATCCCTTCGCCCGTGACGGCTACAAGGTCGTCCAGGTCCCCTACTCCGGCATGGAGCACCAGAGCGCCGTCGCCTACGGCAATGGCTTCCACAACAGCTATCTCAACTTCAACCATGGCGACTGGACCGGCGTCGGCATCAGCCCACGCTTCGACTTCATCCTCATCCACGAGAGCGGCCACGAGTGGTTCGGCAACTCCGTCACCGCCGCCGATCCCGCGGACATGTGGATCCACGAGGGCTTCACCACCTACATGGAAGCCGTCTACGTTGAGGCCATGTACGGCCACGCCGACGAAGTCAAATACATCAACAGCTTTCAGCACATGGTCTTCAACAAGCAGCCCATCCTGCAGCCCCGCAACCGCAACCAGCAGCCCGACCGCGACCAGTACTTCAAGGGTGCCCTCTTACTCAACACCCTGCGCAATGCCGTCGCCGATGACACAAAATGGTTTGCCACCCTGCACGGTTTCGCCGAAACCTATAAGTACAAAACCATCCTCACCGAAGATGTCGTCGCGTACTTCAACCAACACTTGGGCGCAGACTACACCCCTATCTTCAACGCTTACTTAAAATACGTTCACATCCCCACCCTCGAACTCAACTTCAACGACAGCAACGGTACCGTAGCCTACCGCTGGAACACTCCTGAAGCCGATTTCAACCTGCCCATCCACGCCGGCGGACAACTCCTCCACCCCACCACGACGGCATGGCAAACCACCCAGGGCACCCGCGCCAACTTCCCCGTCGACACCGACTCCGCCTTCATCCGCGTCGACTGCGACCCCGACCTCAGCGCCCTCAACAAACCCGGCTACACCCTCACCTGGCACGACGAGTTCGACGGCCCCAACGACACCGCCCCCGACCCCGCCCACTGGACCGCCGAAACCGGCGGCAACGGCTACGGCAACAACGAACTTGAAACCTACACCGCGCGCCTCCGCAACGTCGCCGTCCGCGACGGCAACCTCGAGATCACCGCCCGCAAGGAAAACTTCACCGGCACCGACGGCAAGCCGCGCGACTACACCTCCGCCCGCATCAACACCCGCGGCAAGTTCGACCAGGCCTACGGCCGCATCGAAGCCCGCATCAAGCTCCCCGCCGGCGGGGAGGGCATCTGGCCCGCCTTCTGGATGCTCGGCAGCAACCTCGACACCGCACCCTGGCCCCAATCCGGCGAAATCGATATCGTCGAGGTCGTCGGCAAGCAGCCCGGCACGGTCCACGGCACGCTCCACGGCCCCGGCTACTCCGGCGCCCACCCGCTCACCGGCAGCACCACGCTGCCCAACGGCGAACCCGCCAGCGCCCGCTTCCACACCTACGCCGTTGAGTGGGAACCCACCGCTATCCGCTTCTACGTCGACCAGACCCTCTACGAAACCCGCACCCCCGCCGACCTCCCGGCCGGCAGCCCCTGGGTCTTCGACCACCCCTTCTTCGTCCTGCTCAACCTCGCCGTAGGCGGCAACTGGCCCGGCCCGCCAAACCCCACCACCACCTTCCCCACCACCATGCAAGTCGACTGGGTCCGCGCCTACCAGCGCCAATAATCTGCTTGCGCGACCACCAGTTCTGAGATAGAACGAATTGACGCGAGTCGTAATCGGACTGCACAGGCGAACCCTTTCGCCTTTTCTTTGCGTCTAAACTTTAGACCAGAGGAATTTCTCATGCCCTACTCAGCAGCAGCTGTTGCGAACCAACTTCTTGATCGGGGACGACTTTCTGGCCGTGAATTAACCCAGATCGAAATTCAGAAGCTTGTATATTTTGCTCACGGCTGGCATCTTGGACTGCGACAGCGCCCATTGATATCTGAGCAAATTGAGGCTTGGCAGTACGGTCCTGTCGTACGCAAGCTGTACGATGAATTTCGGCGTTTTGGGAGTCGTCCAATTGTCGATAACGCACGGGTATTTAAAATCGGAGCTTTGGGTGAGTACGTCGGTTCAGAGCCCACACTCACGAGTATGTCAATTGATGATGACGCCTACGCGAACAGTCTAATCGGTGCGATCTGGCAGAAGTATGGAACACTCGCGCCTTTCAAACTTGTTGAGCTTACCCATGCAATCGGCTCACCTTGGGAGAAGGCGTGGTCTTCAAATCTGCGAGTGATCCCGACTGCAAGTATCCAGACATACTTTACTGCACTAGCGGCCCAAAATGGGTGATCTGGAAAAGCAGATCGAGCGGCAGATTGATCCGGGTGTAATTGAGAATCGGATAGATATCAAAGCTGAAAGCACCTCAACGACTCAGGTCTTGATAGAAGATGAGCGAGCTTCGCTTGAGAACTCCGCCAAGCGAGAAGTAATTGCGGACATTGTTGCTGCTCGTGCGCAACGAGAATCCTATGCGAGAAGAACATTTAAGGTCGTTGTAGTTTGGATCTCGCTTGTTTATATCCTCTTATTGGCCCAGGCTGTCGTCCCTACCCGTTTTTTCCACCCATTCAGCGACAAGCTGCTAATCGTACTTCTTACAACAACGACGGCGAACTTTATCGGCATGTTTGTTGTGGTCCTCAAGTACATCTTTCGTGTTCCTGAATCTCCCTCGAAGTAGAAAAATTCATGTGGATGCCCACTGCTGTATCACTGCGGCAATCTAGCACCCGCAAAGATCCGCTTCGGCATCATCACATGCACGCCCACATTCCCATCCACCAGCTGCGTAATGTCCACATCCCCCGCAACACTCGTCAACATATAAGCCTCATCCCGGCTCAGGTGCTTCTCCGTCACCAGGAAGTCGATCATTTCCCGCACCGCATGCTCCGTCGCCTCGTGCAGATCCTTGCTAAAGCCCATCGCAATGTACGCCTCCGGCGTCTCCGCCCGCGGCCAGATCAAATGCTTGTCCTTGTGCACAACGAACTTGAACGTCCCCGTCAGGTACGTCTCCAGCGCCGTGATGTCCACCTCGCCGTTGCCCTGTCCGGCGTGTCCATCGCCCGCCTCGAACAGCGCACCCTTCGCCGCAACCGGGATGTACAGCGTCGTCCCCGCCACCAGTTCCTTGTTATCCAGGTTCCCGGCATGCGCAAACGGCGGCGCACTGTCGATCTTGCCACCGGCCGGCGCCACGCCCATGCTGCCGAAAAATGGATGCAGCGGCAACTCGATGCCCGGCGCAAAGTGCGCGATCATCTTCGCCCGGTCCAGCGGAATAATCTTCGATCGTGAGTAAGGAAACTCCATCGGCAAAAATCCGCGGCCCAGCCCAAATCCGTTGCACGCAAAATCCGCGTCCAGTTGCACCTTCACGATCTGCACTTCCAGCACATCGCCCGGCTCCGCCTCCGCAATCGCCACCGGCCCGGTCAGAATGTGCCCGCCCGGCCCTTTGTCCGTCACTTCCTTGTAAATTGCCGCAGTATACGGCGGAATCTCTGCCGGCTTCACGCCCTGCGCCATCATCCGCTCCGGCGACCCGCACGTCGACAGCGTCTGCATCGTCACCGTATCGCCGCTGTGCACCGTCAGCACCGGCTTGCTCATGCCGCTGTAGTAGCCCCACGCTACCGTCTGCGGCGTCGCCAGCACCGTAAAGTTCTCAGCCACTGCAACGCCGCACACACCACCCGCAAGGGCACAAAAGGCAATCGTCTGAAGCAAACGTCTCATGCGACAGACTTTAGCACCCCGCACGATCCGGCACGCCGCCGCTCATCTGGGTGCCCCATTCTTTCGCGCCGCACACCTCCGCCGCCCCGGTGACTCCACCCGCGCGAAAGGGTGGGCTGCCCCTCTCGGCGAGTGCGTACCGAACCAGCAATCAAGCCCGCAGATGTGCGAACTCGCTGACGTGCGGACTCGCTGCTATGCTCAACCCACCGCATGGCCACACCCACCCACGGCGAACCCCGCACCCGCCACTTCGGTGGCGGCCATCTCGTCCCGCTCGACGGCATTCGCGGCCTCGCCATCCTCGCCGTCATGGCCTCCCATCTCTTCGCCGTCAACTTCGCCAACAGCGGCCCCGCCGTCCGCCTCCTCGGCCGCCTCTTCTATTACGGCTGGATGGGCGTCGACCTCTTCTTCGTCCTCAGCGGCTTCCTCATCACCGGCATCCTCGTCGACTCGCGCAAAGGCCCCGCCTACTTCCGCAATTTCTACATGCGCCGCATCCTGCGCATCTTCCCGCTGTATTACGGCGTCCTCTTTCTCCTGCTCGCCCTCACTCCGGCATTGGGCATCCAGTGGCACGGCATCTTCATCCCGCTCCTGCTCTACCTGCAAAACTTCAGCAACTACAACCAGTACACCTTCGTCCTCGCCCCCGGCGTCACGCTCAACCACCTCTGGTCGCTCGCCATTGAGGAGCAGTTCTACCTCGTCTGGCCCCTCCTCGTCTTCGCCGCGCGCACCCGCCTCCGCGTCCTGCGCCTCGCCCTTGTCCTCAGCCTCGCTGCGCTCCTCTTCCGCGTTCTCCTCATGGCCGTCTGGACGAACGCCTACGCCACCCACCACAACATGTTTGCCCGCGCCGACGCCCTTCTCCTCGGCGCCGTCCTCGCCATGCTCTACCGAGGCCCCGCCTGGCCCCGCATCCTCCGCGCCGCTCCCAGCCTCTTCCTCACCACCGCAGCATTGGTCGTCGTCTCCCTCACCCTCCCGAACATCTTCGCCTCCCTCTACTGGATCTTCTGCCTCCGCTTTTCCGTCGTCGCCCTCGCCGCCTGCGGCCTCGTCGCCTGGTCCCTTCGCCCCGGCCCAGTCTCGAACTTTTTCAGCCTCCGCCCCCTCCGCTGGTTCGGCAAATACAGCTACGGCCTCTACGTCCTGCACCTCATCTTCCTGCCGTACCTCTCCCGCGTCAGCCGCGACGTCCTCTTCGCTCTCTTCCACAACAAGGCCATCGCCGTCGCCGGCACCGCCGTCTTCATCCTCGCGCTCTCCTCCCTCGCCGCCTGGCTCTCCTTCCAGCTCTACGAAAAACCCTTCCTCCGCCTCAAGCGCTACTTCGACTACGCCCGTCCCGTATCCTGAGATGGATGACCAACCTCACCCAGCCCGCGCCGCCGTTGCGCCACCGCACCAGCGCGGCCCCGGCTGAGGTCGAAGCCCGCATCCCCTTCGAATCCTGGGGCCGCTATCCCCGCCTCCCCGCCACCGTCATCCCCCTCACCTGGCAATCTGACTACCCCAAACTTTTGGAAGACCACAACGGCATGCCGCAAGGCGCCCTCCCCGTCGGCATGGGCCGCTCCTACGGCGACAGTTGCCTCCTCGAAGACGGCAACCTCCTCCTGACGACCGGCATGAACCGCCTACTCGCCTTCGACCCCCACACCGGCATCCTCACCGCCGAAGCCGGCCTCACCCTCGCCGACCTCCTCGACTTCGCCGTCCCCCGCGGCTGGTTCCTGCCCGTCTCCCCCGGCACCAAATACGTGACCCTGGGCGGTGCGGTCGCCAACGACATCCACGGCAAAAACCACCACCTCGCCGGCACCTTCGGCAACCACGTCACCCAGTTCGAGCTCGTCCGCTCCAACGGCACCCGCATCCACTGCTCCAACACCGACAACCCCGACTGGTTCGCCGCCACCATTGGCGGCCTCGGCCTCACCGGCGTCCTCACCTGGATTCAGCTCCGCCTCAAGCCCATCGCGAGCCGCCTCATCGACTACGAAGGCATCCAGTTCCACGGCATCGACGAGTTCCTCGCCCTTACCGACCAGTACAAACACGTCGAATACACCGTGAGCTGGGTCGACTGCACCTCCACCGGCAACAACTTCGCCCGCGGCATCTTCATGCTCGGCGACCACAGCCACATCCCCGACGAGCTCACCCCCAGCCCCAAACCAAAACTCACCTTCCCCTGCAACGCCCCCGGCTTCGCGCTCAACCGCACCACGGTCAGCCTCTTCAACGCCGCCTTCTTCCACAAGCAGCGCAAGCCCCGCGTCCACGCCCTGCAGGACTACGAGCCCTTCTTCTACCCGCTCGATAAGGTCCTCCACTGGAACCGCCTCTACGGCAAATCCGGCCTGCTCCAGTTCCAGTCGGCGCTCCCCTGGGCCACCGCGCGCGAAGGCACCACCGCCATCCTCCGCGAAGTCGCCAACTCCGGCCTGGCCAGCTTCCTCGCCGTCCTCAAGGCGTTTGGCAACGTCCCCAGCCCCGGCCTCATGAGCTTCCCCCAGCCCGGCATCACCCTGGCCCTCGATTTCCCCATCAAGCCCGACTCCTTCGCCCTCTTCGACCGCCTCGCCACCATGACCCTCGACCACGGCGGCAAACTCTACCCCGCCAAGGACGCCCGCATGACCGCCCAGCAATTCCAAACCAGCTACCCCCAGTGGCACCACTTCGCCCGCTTCAAAGACCCCCTCCTCACCAGCAGCTTCTGGGAGCGCGTCATCCAATAATGGCCGTCACCCGCGCCAACATTTGTCTTCCCGTAACGAAGTGAAGGGATCCGCTCCTCAACCACGAACCCCAAAGGAAACCCGGAACCCACCGCCGCGTCCTCCGCGTTCTTCCTTTGCGTACTTTGCGTTCCGCTCTTAACCCAGCCAAGAGGACACCCACTATGCCCAACCAGCCCCAGACCACCCCCCGCAAAGTCCTCATCTTCGGCGCAACCTCCGGCATCGCCGAGGCCACCGCCCGCATCTGGGCCAAACAAGGCGCCAGCATCTTCCTCGTCGCCCGCAACGCCGACCGCCTCGCCGCCGTCGCCGCCGACCTCAAAACCCGCGGCGCCGCCTACATCGACACCGCCGTCCTCGACCTCGACAACGTAGAAGCCCACCCGGCCCTATGCGCAAAGGCAGTCGAATCCCTCGGCGGCCTTGACGTCGCCTACCTCGCCGTCGGCATCCTCGGCGACCAGCCCCGCGCCGAGCAGGAGACCGAGCACGCCCTCCACATCGTCCACACCAACTACACCGTCCCGGTCTCGCTCCTCACCTGGCTCGCCAACTACATGGTCAGCCACGGCCACGGCACCCTCGCCGTTCTCTCCTCCGTCGCCGGCGAGCGCGGACGCAAGTCCAACTACGTCTACGGCTCCTCCAAGGCCGGCCTCACCGCCTTCCTCGGCGGCCTCCGCAACCGCGTCGACCGCGAAGGCGTCCACGTCCTCACCGTCAAGCCCGGGCCCGTCAAAACCGGCATGACCGCCGGCATGAAGGGCAGCGAAAAGTTCGCCGACCCCAACAAGGTCGCCGCCGAAATCGTCAAAGCCATCGACAACCGCACCGACACCCTCTACACCCCCATCCAGTGGGCCCCCATCATGGCCGTCATCCGCGCCATCCCCGAACGCATCTTCAAAGGCCTCAACCTCTAATCCCACCCACGACTCCGGGTGCCCCACGTCTCGCTTCTGAGACGTGGGTTTTTCATTGCGTCGGCCCGGGTGACAGCCTCAGCCTCTTGCGCTCCTTTATCGCGCAACGTCCAACGATGGCAAGGCAACCATCCCGAAAATCATGACTCCCTACCAAATTCCATATGCCACCTCTGTCCCAAATTGATCCAGTGTTCATATTCGGGCAATAATCGAACCTTCCCAATTTGGCCCTTCACTTGCTCGTGATATCTCTAAAGCCATACGTCTTCACACACAAACTGCCGGGCCAGCCCGCAGTTTCTCTCTTTTTTGCAGATTGTGCTTCTGACGATCAAAACCAGCTTTCGGAGCCGAACGAATGTTTGTAAGGAAATTCGCGTCCGCCGTGACGCTTGCCACCGTAGCCGTTTCCCTCGGCACCGTGTCCGCCAACGCTCAGACCAGCAAGGGCATCCTCGTTGGCGTCGTCCGTGACTCCTCCGGCGCAGTCATCCCCAACGCCTCCGTCAAAATCGTCGGCGTCGCCGACGGTGCCACCCGCACCATCAACACCAAGGGCGACGGCACCTACCGCATCGAAGCACTCGACCCCGAAACCTACACCGTCACGGTCGACCAGCCCGGCTTTCAGGGCTTCAAGGCCACCAACGTCATCGTGACCCCCTCCCAGGTTGTCAGCTACGACGTCAAGCTCAGCGTCGGTAGCAACACGTCAGAAGTCGAAGTCCAGGCAGACTCGCAGTCCATCAACACCGAAAATGGCCAGATCACCGGCATCGTCAACTCCCAGGATCTCTCCAAGCTCCCCATCTTCACCCTCAACCCGTATGAGCTCGCGACCACCGCACCGGGCGTGCAGACGGTTCGCGGGTCGGGGAACCGCTTCAGCAACGGCGAAGACATTCAGGTCAACGGGGCACGCCCGCGCGCCAACAACTTCCTGCTCGATTCACAGGAAATCAATGACGTCTCCATTGGTGGCCAGGCCTTTCAGCCCCAGATCCCAGACTCCTACGAGTCAGTCGCAGTTCTCACCAGCTCCGCCTCTGCAGAGTATGGACGAGCCGGTGGCGCCGTCGTCAACCTCGTCACCAAGGCCGGAACCAACCAGATTCATGGCAGCGCTTTCGAGCGGTACACCGGTTCTGGCCTCAACGCCGTGGGTGGGCAGGAGCGCGGTGTTGCCGGCTACACCAAGGCCCGATTCAACACACACACTCTCGGCTTTGCTGCCGGCGGCCCTATCCTCAAGGACAAGCTTTTTGTCTTCGGTGGCTTGTCGCTCGAGCGCTACTACGGCAAAGAAACTGCTAATGTCCTGCAGCTTCCGGATCAGGCGGGCTACAACACCCTGCAGAGCATCGGCGGCGCACAGGTCGCTCTGCTGAATGCTTACCTAAGCAACGGCAGCTATCTCACGACGTACACCCCAGTCACTCGGTCGGTGGTCCGGGTGAATGTTGGCGCACAAACCGGTTGCCCTGCCACCGGCTGTATCGTCACGTTCAACAATTTTCAGCGCCCTAACGCTTCGGTCAGCAATCCTGACACGCAGTGGACGTACCGCATCGACTACAAGCCGTGGGACAAGGATAGCTTCGCCTTCCGCTACCTGCATGACCGCAGCTCTCTCTCGCCGGACTTCGGAAACAATGGTGGCGCTCTCGTCGGTTTCGATACCCAGCAGGGCGGCCCCTCCGAACTTGGTGCTGGTTCATGGACGCACGTCTTTACTCCTAACCTCCTCAATGAGTTCCGCATCTCTGAAACGCGCCTGAACTTCGCCTTTGCTCCTACTGCGGCAACCCAGGCCAATCCTCTTTTTGCCTTGCAGACCATCAGCATTCCTGACCTCAAGAATGTGAGCACGGGTGGAACCATCGGCCTCGGCCCCAATCAGAACTTCCCGCAGGGTCGCGGCGAAGATCTCTACCAGTTGCAGGACACCATCGGGCTCACTCACGGCCGACAGTCCTTCCGCATCGGATTTGATATCGGTCGGCAGTTGGAGATGGACCTCGTCTCTCAGAATGCCAAGGGAACACTTGCGTTTACCGCGGGCGGAACCAACGCCACGGGTGTCACCTACCCTAGTGCCCTCGGCAACTTCCTCCAGAACCAGCTCGGACCGTCCGGTTCGGCGACCCGCACCTTCGGCCCCACCCGCATCGATCCGCACAACTGGCGCTCTGGCTTCTTCCTCCAGGACGACATCAAGCTCTCTGCCGACCTCACCATGAACTTCGGCATCCGCTACGATTACCTCACCAATCCGGAGAACTCTCTCCAGTACCCCGGCATCGATCCGAACAACCCGTTTGGCATTCTGGTGCTGAATAGCAGCGGCGTCGTCACCCCCACTGTCAATAAGATTCACAACGACAACAACAACATCGCTCCCCGCTTTGGCTTTGCCTACTCCCCCCATTCGGGCGGCATGTTCGGCGATGGCAAGTCAGTCCTTCGCGGCGGCTTCGGTGTCTTCTACGACAGCGCGTTCAGCAACTTTGTCACCAACGCGGCACAGACCTCGCCCAATGCTCCGACCGGTACCCTCATCCAGACCACTGGTGCTGGCCTTGGCAACGCCACCAGCCAGGTCGGAAACATCACGCCTCGCTTGACCCTCACCTCCAGCGTCACCAGCGTCCTCACCAACATCGCAAACCCCGTCACGTACGAGTACAACCTCGGGGTGGAACATCAGTTCCCCGGCAACATCTTTTTGGCTATCCGGTACGTCGGCGCCAAGTCCGACAAGCTCTACCTCAATCAGCAGTACAACTACTTCAACGGCCTGACCGGTGCCCGTCTCAACACTGCCTACGGCGCCATCGTCGCTCGCGGCAGCTTTGGTAATTCCAACTACAACAGCCTCCAGGTTGAGGGGTCACACCTCTTTGGTCATGGCTTCCAGATCCGTGGAAACTACACCTACGGCAAGACACTCGACAACGGCTCGGAGATCTTCACCCAGTCCTCCAGCGGCACTTCTTATTCGGCAAACCTGGCTCCCGGTGGCCGCCGCCAGGACTATGGCAACTCCACTTACGACCATCGCCACTACGCCTCCTTCACGTATGTCTTCTCTCCAAAGGGATACACCGCATCAAACAGCCTGACCGACTTCGGTCTGAACGTGCTGACCCGCCACTGGACGCTCTCGGGCATCACCCGCCTGCAGAGCGGTGCCTACAATACCTTCGGTGTCGTCGGCTACGATCTGAACGGCGATGGCAGTGCGGCAAACGACCGAGCAATCGAAATCAACAAGAGCCTGCCGCTTGAATCCGCAGCCATCGACGGCCACTTCCTTCCCAAAGGCCTCAACGGCGTCTACTACGACTACAAGGCATTCCGGCAGACTGGCGCTCTGACTCAGGTCGCCCTCAACAGCCAGCACTTCCTGATCCCGTACTTCCCGGATAACAGCTATCTCTCCCGGGAAATTGGCCGCAACAGCTTCTCCAATCCGGGCTTTATCGAGAACGACATCGCCGTGGAAAAGGGAATCGGCATCCCGCACTTTGATCGCGGCACCTTCCTCGTCCGCGCCGAAGTCCAAAACATTGCCAACCACAACAACATCGGCTACCTCGACAGCAACACCTACGACATCGGTACCGGCAACTTTCAAAACCGCACCAATGCCATCGAAGATCCGGGCCGCACCATGGTCCTCTGGGGCAAGTTCATCTTCTAACGAAACCTCACAACAACTACAAAGGCCCTCGCGACCAGCGAGGGCTTTTGTACATGCACCCACAAAAGAAAGTGGCTGCCCCGTTTCTGGTGCAGCCACTCACAAAGCTATTCAAATGAGTAACTTGAGATCAGCTCGCCTGGAATGAGGAACTTGCCCTGCAACCCTAACAGAATGAGGAATTTAAGCATTCCGGGGGGGGGGAAGCTACCCTATTGTTGCTGCTGGGCCTGTTGCGCCTGCCGCATATGCCGCGCCGTGAGCAACGCAGCAGCAGGCAGCGACACCGGCACCTGCTGTGCCTTTTCCACCAGCGTCGACCAGTCTTCCGGCACCGGCAATCCCTGGTCCGGCAGGGCAGAACCCTCGCTCGGGCTCACCCGCACCGCAACAGTCAGTTCGCTGCTCGCCCGACCGCGAAAATTGCCGTGCGTCGGCGGCACATCCGCATAATCCCGCCCAATCGCCGTGCGAATGTGCCGATCGCCCGCCACCAGCCAGTTCGTCGGGTCAAACCCAACCCACCCAATCTGCGGCAGCAACGCCTCAATCCACGCATGCGTCGCAGAGTTCACACTGCGATCGTTCCGCCCGCTCGCAGCATCCGAGTACAAATATCCGCTCACATACCGGCAGGGAATCCGCAGTCGTGACCGGATCAGCGCCAGCATCACATGCGCAAAATCCTGGCAAACCCCCGTCCGCTGCTCCAGCGCCACATCAATCGGTGAATCCACAGCCGTTGACTTCGGCACATAATCAAACGCACGGTACACCTGCTCGTTCAATGCATGCAGAACCATCAGCGGGTCATCCCGTCGCACCAAGTTCAACTCATCCGCCAGTTGCTCCAGTCGCTCGGTCGGCGCGGTAAACTCGCTCGGAAACAGAAACTCCCAGTAATCACCTGCCTGCACCATCGCATCCAGCTCGATCCAGGCGTCCGGCGTCAGGAACGCCGGCACCGGGAGCCGATCCTCCATCTCCACCAAGCTTTCTGCCACGATCACCAGTTGCTGATGCGCGCCGGGAATGTCAAAGTGATGCACGTTATTTTGCAAATGATCTTTATAACTGAACACCCGGCAGCGCGGCGACACCGACAACTGGAACGACAAACAGCGCTGGTACTCGTCCGAACGCGGATGCATCCGCGTCTCCATGATGCTTTCGCTCACTTCCTTGCTGTAAGTAAACTTGGTCAAATGCCGAACGGTGTAATACATGGCGCTCCAATCGTAACGAAGTTATACCGCCCGGAAGATAGACGCCGTACATTATCCAGCCAACGCAGCCTGAATACTGTAGTCGACATAGAGCTCATAGATCGCCATATGGATTTCTCCTGCGATTTTCTGGATGCTTTGCAGGTAAGCCACGACGCCGGTACTTAAGATTTCATCCACGCTGCTGTAACTTAACATTGCGCGCAGACGGCCGGAAATGCGGCTCAGCTTGTCCGATCGCGTCCCGCCACTCACGGCTTCCACTGCCTTCAGTGCATGGTTCATCGACTCAATCGAAAACCGCAGCGAGTGCGGGAAATCCGCATCCAGCAGCAGGAATTCCAGAATCCACTCGGGATCGAGATCCGCCGTGTACACCTTGCAGTACGCCTCAAACGCCGTCGCGGACCGCAATAATCCGCTCCACTCCAGGTACTCGTTGCCATCGCGCATGTGCTCATGCTGCTTCCACAGCTCGTCCTGGTAGCTTTCCAGCAGATTGGCCAAGGCGGAGGCGCGTTCCATGTATCGGCCTACCTGGATGAACTGCCAGCCCTCACCATGACTCATCGTGGAATCGGTGACCCCCTGGAACTGGTGCACTGCCTCCATCACCTGCGTCAGGAACTCGGTCGGTGCCTCGTTTTCCCCAAGCACTGCCTCAGCCTGCAGGTTCTTCTTCAACTCCGGACGGGTCACCTGCAGGTAGAGGCTATTCAGCCGCTGCCACATTTCAGTGGAGATCTGTTCCCGCACATGACGCGCATTCTCCCGCGCTGCAAGGATGCACCCCAGCACGCTTGCCTGCGACTCCGGGTTGAAGGTCAGCTCGCGCGCCAGCGCGAAGGCATCGCCCTTCCATTCCAAGTCGGCCGGCGAGCCCAGCGAAAGTAACACGCGCTGCCAGCGGCGCTCCGCACCGTCCGGGCTCTCGTCCAACATTAGGTTCAAGTTCACATCCAGCAGTCGCGTCGTATTTTCCGCGCGCTCCAGGTAGCGGCTCATCCAATACAAACTATCGGCAACGCGAGATAACATCGGAGACTCCGTGACTCACCAGTAAATAGAAAGATCCCAATCGAAACGGAAGAGTACAGCGACTTACTCGCTCAGCACCCAGGTGTCTTTGCTGCCGCCGCCTTGTGAACTGTTCACGACCAGCGAGCCTTTCTTCAGGGCAACGCGTGTCAGCCCTCCAGGGACGATGGACACTTTGTCCGACCCATACAGAACGTATGGCCGCAGGTCCACGTGGCGCGCCTGAAAGCCGTCGTCCATCAAGCAGGGCGCGCGGCTGAACGTAATCGTTGGCTGGGCGATGTAATTGCGGGGATCAGCAATAATCTTGTCACGAAACTCATCACGCTGCGCCGCGGTGCTTTGCGGCCCGATCAGCATGCCATAGCCGCCGCTCTCACCCACCGCCTTCACCACCATCTTGTCGAGATTTTGCAGCACGTGATTTCGTTCTTTCTCGATCGACATGAGGAACGTTTTCACGTTGGGCAGAATGGGATCTTCACTCAGGTAATACTTAATGATGTCCGGCACATAGGCGTAAATTGCTTTGTCATCGGCGACGCCGGTGCCGAAGGCGTTTGCCAGTGTTACGTTGCCAGCGCGGTAGGCATTAAACAGGCCACTCACGCCGAGCATCGAGTCCGGACGGAAGCTGAGCGGATCGATAAAATCATCATCGACTCGCCGATAAATTACATCCACCTGGCGCAAACCACTCGTCGTTCGCATGTAGACAATATTGTCGTGTGTCACTAAGTCGCGGCCTTCGACTAACTCAATGCCCATCTGGCGCGCAAGATACGCGTGCTCGTAATATGCGGAATTAAAGACGCCAGGCGACAGCAGGACGATGTTCGGTTCGGGGCGACCTTCCGGTGCAAGCGAACGCAGGGTCGCCAGCAACATCTGCGTGTACTGCTCAATGGGACGCACGTTGTATCGGCGAAACAATTGCGGGAAAATGCGCTTCATCACGCGCCGATTGGTCAGCATGTAACTTACGCCGCTGGGTACGCGCAGGTTATCTTCCAGCACGACAAACTCACCGTTCTCCAGACGAATCAGGTCGGTCCCCGTGACTGCGATGTACACGTTGCGCGGCACGTTCAGGCCGATCATGTGGCGGCGGAACTGCTTGCACGAATACACAATTTCGCGAGGCACCACGCCGTCTTTTAAAATCCGGCCTTCGGTGTAAATATCTTTCAAAAACAAATTGAGTGCGGTAATGCGTTGTTTCAAGCCGCGTTCCACGCGCTCCCACTCCGCGGCGGTGATGACGCGCGGCAGCAGGTCGTAAGGAAAGATCTTTTCGGTCCCCTCGTCCTTACCGTAGACGGTGAAGGTAATGCCTTGATTGAGGAAGGATAGGTCCGCTGCCTGCTTTTTCCGCTGCAGCTCGGCTTGCGGCAGGCTGCCAAAGTGCTCCATCAAGGGACGGTAATGCTGATGCAGGCCACCGGTCCTCTCGAACATTTCGTCGTAGGCGTGGTCGAGCTGATAGTTGTCCAGGGTGGGCTGCTGCGGCTCAAAAGTTGGCATCGATGCTCCCAGTATAGGGCGACACTCGACCCTTGTGTCACGATGCCGTCACCGGACACGACGCGCCGCACAGGCTACAGCCCGTGCGGATGCACCAATAGCACCGCAAGCCAGTGGTGTTCACTCTCGCCCGGTTGCTCCGCGTCGCTGCGCCGCTTGCCGTCGGGCACAATGGTCAGGATCTGTTCGTGGCGCTCACGCATGACGGTCACACTCACGGGATGGCCCTTGCTGTCATGCAGCGCATGTGCCCAATCGCCGCGGGTGCTCATGGGCTGGCCGTTGATTTTGCATACCACGTCGCCGGCATGCAGCCCTGCATCGGCAGCAGGCGAGTTTGGATCCACGCTGTGCACCAACAGCCCCTTGCCAGACTTCAGGCCGAAATACTCCGCTAACTGCGGTCCGATTTCGTCCACCATCGCCCCGGTGTACGCCGACCCTCCCGGTAGTAAATGACTGCCGACAAAGTTGTGGCCGAACGTGCTGCTGCGTGCCCTGACTGGCGGCACGGGGGGCATACTTTCCGTAGAGTCGCTTGGCGCGGGAACCACAAAGTGCTGCTCCCAGGCGAGCTTCCCCACCTCGTCCCGGTCTGCTATAACCGCGTTCAACGTCTGCTGCATCCCGTCACGGCTTAACACGATCTGCACGCTGCGACCTGGCGGGATATCCCGCAGCAGCCGGGCCAGTTGCTCTTCACTGTCGATGGGCGCGCCGTTCAGGTTGGTCAGCACATCGTGCTCGCGGATGCCTGCCTTCCATGCGGGGCTGTCGTGATCGACCATCACCACGCATGCACCGTGGGTTTCTTTCAGGTGCAACGCTGCCAGTGCGGGATCGCTGAGGTTGCGTGTTGCCACGCCGAGAAAGCCCTGGCCGCCGCCGTGCAGGCCGCCCGCGGCCACCAGCATGGTAGGTACGCGGGTAATTTGTAGCCGCGCCGCAAACATGGGCAAGGCGACTGTACACAGCATGGCAACACCGGCAAGGGAACGTCTACTGCATTCCATTAGAGCCCTCAAGCGCCTGCATCGAGGCTGTGCGGATGTAGGGATTGTCGTCCTGCGTGCTGACCGTGTGCAGCACCTGGCGTACGCTGCTGTCAGCCTGCACGGGCTCCAGCATGCCAATGGCGCGGGTGCGCACGGTGCTGCTTGGGTCGCGCATCAGGCTCTCCAGCACGGCGTCGCGCACCCGCTGGTCCAGCCCGATGAATGACTGCAAGCCTTCCAGCGCCTTCAGACGCACCTGCGGGCTCTTGTCGTAGCGCAGGCTGACCAACAGGGCATCGCGAAAGCCGCGCCCGTCCGCGCCGTTGGCACTCTGGGCCTCGCACTGGTGCCCGGCGCGGCACTCACTCGCCAGCAGGCCGACACTCTGCTCACGTACCTGGCTGTCGCTGCCGTGCTGGGCGGCGGTCATCAGCAACTGACGAATCTGCGGGTCGTCCAACGAGCCCTGCATGGTTTCCGGCACAATCCGGTTGTACTTCACGTCGACCACTTCGCTGTTGGGCGTCTGTGTCACGCTGCTCACATTCGCAATCACGCCCTGCGTGCTGTTCTGCAGCAATACCGGCGTGGGCAACCGCGGCTCATGCGCTACCTGATAACGGTTCAGCAGGTCACCGGAAAGGAAACCGATGCCAACCAGCAGCGCCGCGAGCGCAGGCGCGTGCCGCAGGGAATGCCACGTGCTCACCATCAGATTCCAGGTGCGGTCGACCATGCCGATCGATGGTGTGTCGTCCAGGGCATCGCCCAATTGCATGCGTGCGCGGGCCAGCAGATTCGGGGGCACTTCCGGCAGCATGTCGCTCGCCATGACCCCGCTAAACGTCCGCACCGCATTGCGTTCCTCGACGCATTCCGGACAGCCATGCATGTGCAATTCCAGCTCGGCCTGCTCGTCCTCTCCGAGCTCGCCGTACTCCTGCAGCATCACGAGTTGTTTTGCTTCTTCGCAAATCATCGCGTATTCCTTTGCCTAGCCTCGTTAAATGGTGTTACCGGGTGATGCTTTCCGCCCTCGACTCTATGTCCGAGGTGCGGTTCTTCTTGTACCAGCTAGCGGTTCAACAGCGGTGAAGACGCTAAGCATCCTTCAGGTTTGCGCGCAGCTTCTTCGTCGCGCGAAACAGGGTGTTCTTGGCGGTTTCTTCGGTGGTCTGCAGCATTTCACCGATCGCGCGCAATTTCAATCCCTGATAGTGCTTTAACTCGAATACCATGCGTTCGCGCGGCGTCAGGATCGCCAGCGCTTCCTGAATGCGCATGTGCAGCACGTGCCGCTCCATTTCCGCGGCGGGGTTGGCACCGGCGCGATCGTCGCTCACATTGCTCATCAGGTCCATCACGTCGCCGCTGGAATCCGTGACGGTCGACGGATCTTCGCGGCGGCTCTTGCGGCGGCGAAGCGCGTCCAGGCATAGATTCGTCACGATGCGGTAGAGCCAGGTGTAAAACGAGCACTCAAACCGAAAGTTCGACAGGTGGCGGTAAGCCTTAAGAAACGCCTCCTGGTGCACGTCCTGCGCGTCCTGTTCATTGCCCAGCAGGTGCAGCCCCAGCCGCAGCACCGCAGAATCGTAGCGTCGCACCAGCGTATCGAAGCTCTCGCGCTGGCCACGTTGTGCCTGCCGGATCAGTTCGTCGTCTTCCAGACGCTGCTGCGCCCGCGCTTCCATCTGCGCTGGTGTCAGCGCTGCGCGTGCTGTTCGACCTGCCGCTACCTTCGCCATTCCCGGCGATTCTACCTTGACCGCACCACCCGCGAGCGCGCCATTCGCGCCGATTCGCGCTGCACCAAAACCAATCGCCTGCGTTCCCATGCCCTGTACTGACTCCGGAGTCAGAATCGTGAAGCCTTATTGCAATAGACCGTACACGCCGGAAAAGGTTAGGTGGCACGAAGACATCCGCAGTAAACCCGGACGCAAGCAGGCTGCGGACAACAGGTAAAATCAACGTCCATGTTTATTTCTGGTTCCAGTTCGGCGACGATCCCCGTGCGAGTCCGCGCCAGGTGACGCACGGCACGGTCGGCATCGATTTTGGCACCACCAACAGCTCCGTTGCCTTGGCTCACGGCGGCAGCGTCACGCTCGTCCCGTTTCCCTCCGTGGCGGGCTCGTCCCTGTCGTCGCGCTCGCTACTCTATCTGCAGCAGCGAACGACGGGGACGGCCAAGAAAGTCTCCGTATGGACCGGCGGCACCGCCGTCGCCGAGTATCTCGCCGCATACGACTCCGGCGAGGGTGTCCCAGGCCGGCTGGTGCAGTCGCTCAAGAGTTATCTCTCCGCGCGCGACCTCACCGGCACAGAAATCTTCGGCCGGCCCTATCGGTTTGAAGACCTGGTCAGCCGCATGCTACAGGACCTGCGCGTGCGTGCGTCAGAGGCACTCGGCTTTGAGGTCAAGCGTGCCCTGGTGGGACGGCCGGTCGTCTTCGTCGGCGCGGACACCGAGGCCGACAACAACTTCGCCGTTGACCGGCTGCACGGAGCCTTTCTGCAGGCCGGCTTCGACGAGGTTTCCTTCGCCATGGAACCGGTCGCCGCGGCGTATGCCTACGCGTCGACGCTCGAACGCGAGGAAACCGTGCTGATCGGCGACTTCGGCGGCGGCACCACGGATTTTGCGCTACTCCGCGTCGGCCGCACGGCAGAGGCGCGGCAGGTACTTGCTAGCACCGGCGTCGGCCTCGCCGGCGATGCGTTCGACGCGCGCATCGTGCGCCGCCTGGTGTCGCCTGCGCTTGGTTCAGATTCCATGGCCCAGTCGCTGGGCAAGGTGCTGCCGGCGCTACCCGCATGGGTGTACGCCCGGCTTGAGCGGTGGCACACCCTATCGTTTCTGCGCACCCACAGTGTGCGTGAGATGCTGCGCACCACGGAAAAGCGCGCGCTGGAGCCGGACAAGATCGCCGCCCTCCGTGCCGTCGTCGAGCAGGACCTCGGCTACCAGCTGCATCGCAGCGTGCAGCGGCTCAAGGCGGAGCTATCTACCGCGCAGGCTGCGAAGTTTCGCCTGGACACCGACGCTGTCACGCTCCACGCAGACGTTTCGCGCGCTGAGTTTGAAGCCTGGATTGCCCCCGATCTCGATCGCATGCGCCATGCCCTGGACGACCTGCTGGCAAAGAGCCAAGTCGCTGCAGATGCGGTCGATCGCGTCTTCCTCACCGGCGGCACGTCGCTGGTTCCTGCGGTGCGCGCGCTGTTCACCGACCGCTTCGGTGCCGAACGCGTCACCAGCGGCGAGGCGTTTACCTCCGTTGCGTACGGCCTGGCGCTGATGGCCAACGAAAAAGACTCCGCGTAAGCGGAGCCCTTTTCGTTTCCAGAATGTCAGCAGTTACAACTCGAGCGTCTTGAGCCACGCGCGGAACGGCGGTCCCAGGTCGTCGCGCTTCAGGGCAAACTCCACATTGGCCTTTAAAAAGCCTAGCTTGTCGCCGGCATCGTGGCGCTTGCCTTCGTAGGTAAAGCCGTACACCTTTTCCGTGGCCAGCAGTGCCTTGATGCCGTCGGTCAGCTGCAGTTCGCCGCCAGCACCCGGCTTCAACTGCTCCAGGCAGCGGAAGATCCCCGGCGTCAGAATGTACCGGCCAATGATGGCGTTCTGGCTCGGCGCCTCGCTCGGCTTCGGCTTTTCCACCAGGTCCGTGACCTCGCACAGGCGCGGGTCGTCGGCCACAGGGCTGCACGCAAGGCAGCCGTACGCCTGGATCGCATCGCCTTCGACCACTTCGCTGCCCAGAATGGATGCGCCGCGCTGCGCGAAGGCATCAACCATCTGCTTCATGCAGGCGACCTTCGCGTCGACGATGTCGTCTGGAAGAATCACGGCAAACGGCTCGTCGCCAACGATCTCCTTCGCCATAAGGACCGCATGGCCCAGGCCCAATGCCTCCGGCTGCCGCACGTAGGTGATACGCGCAATCTTCGACAGGCTCTTTGCCGTTTCCAGCAGGGCCGTCTTTCCACGGCGCTCGAGGGAGGCCTCCAACTCCGGCGACCGGTCGAAATGGTCCTCCATGGTCGTCTTGCCGCGGCCGGTCACAATGATGATTTCGGTGCAGCCTGCCGCGACGGCTTCTTCCACGCCGTATTGAATCAGCGGCTTATCGACCAGCGGCAGCATTTCTTTGGGCGTTGCCTTGGTCGCCGGCAAAAATCGGGTACCCAGCCCGGCAGCGGGAAATACTGCTTTACGTATCGGTTTCGTCACAGAATGGCCTTGAAGTCAGGAATAAAGAGTACAAATCACCGCAGTCACGCTACCAAAAGTGGCGCTAGAGTACGGGTGTGTCGTTGTTAAGCATTGCCTGCCGTATGATTTTTATCGGCACAGGGCCCTGCAGCATCAGTTGGTCGTGGAAGTTACCCAGTGTGAACGCCGCGCCCTGTTTCGCACGCACATCCTCACGCAGCTTCAAAATCTCGAGCTTGCCCAGCGTGTAATACAGGTAGGTTGCATCCGACGTGCCGCGACGTGTTTCCACCTTCGCAATTGCCGGCGACTGGTAGCCTTCGGTCACGAAGAACTGCTCGGCCTGGTCGATCGTCCAGCCCTGCGTGTGCATCTTGATGCCGACGGTGAAGCGCGCATTGCGCAGCAGGGCGTCCTGCAACTGGCCGAGGCGGATCAGCTTTGCCGTGCGCGCGTCGGTGTTCGGCGGCAGGTATCCCTCGTCCAGCATCATCTGCTCGCAGTAGTGCGCCCAGCCTTCGATGTTGGTGTTGGCGCCGATCAGCTTGCGGATCTTGGAAGGAAACCTGTCCTGCCACAGGAACTGCGTGTAGTGGCCGGGATACGCCTCGTGCACGCTGGTGCTCACGATGGTGCCGACATTGAAGGCGGCCAGGTACTCCGCGGTGCGAGCCGGCGTCCAGCTCGCTTCCGGCAGTGTCACGTTGAAGTAGGCTTTGGTGCTGTGCGTCTCAAAGGGACCCGGCGCGTCCATGCTGGCCTGCGTCGTCGCGCGTTCGAAGGGCGGCGTCTCCTCCAGCACCGGCCGAATCTGGCTGGGCAGGGTGATGATGTGGTGGCTCTCGATGAAGCCGATCTGCGCGGAAAAACTATCACGGAACGCCTGCAGCAGCGCGCTGCCGGCAGGGTGCATGGTGGCTAATTCGGCCAGTTCCTGCTGCGGCGTCTTGGACGGGTCGATCTCTTTCGCGACCTTTGCAAACAGCGCTTGGTTGGCCTTCATGTTGGCGTCGTTCAACGCGAGCAGTTGGTCGAGTGGCGTGTCCACCATCTCGTCGTACTGCAGCTTTTTGCGGTAGGTGTCGGCACCGAAACGGAAGTCGCCGTTGGAGCGCGGCAGCAGGTCCGACTTCATCCAGACGCCGTAGCTTTTCAGCGCGTTGATGACGGCAGCGTTGGTCTTCGCGAACTCCGCCTTCGTCTTTGCATCGGTCGCGTCGGCGAATGCTGACGGCACGTCGTTCTCGAAGAACGAAACCAGCCCGTCGATCTGATCAAGCGCAATTTCCGTGTAAATCTTCGGCGGGTTCTTCAGGTTTTTGCGCGCTTCCGCAAAGACCTGCGGCATCTGCCGTTCACGCTCCACCGCCGCACGCAGCCGCGTATCTGCCGAGGCATAGGGCCGCTCCATCAGCACAAAAACCGCATTCGTGACACCGCTGGAGTACAGGTCCGGGTTCTTTTCCGCCATGCGGATGGTTTCCAACGAGAGCAACTGCGAACGGATGCTGTTGAGCAGGATCTGCCGGTCTGCCGCTACTTCGCGATCCAGGCCGTCCGCGGGAATCGCTTCGATCTTCGTCAGATATTGGTGCAAGGCCGCTACTTCGCGCGCGGCATTGGCGGCGGAGTAATCCTCAAGCTGGCTGTCGTACTGGTGAAATCCCACCTGCGTGCCGGACGTGGGCTGGTAGTGAAAATACACGTCGTCGAAGTACTGCTCGGAAAGAACGCCAAAGGTCTGCGTTGCGCCATCGGCACTTAACCGCTGCGCGAGAACGCCCCGCGCGGGGGCAACACAGAGGGCAATGGCGACAAGCGAAACGGCGTGGCGAAACAGGGTCATGATGCTGGTAAGTGTACTCCGGCAGAACAGTCTTGCTGGGTGCAAGGGTAAGGCGAGTCGAACCTCGGCGCGCAAAGGGTGAAATGAATCGAAAAAGACCTACTTCTATCCTGAAGTAGGTCTGGTTCGTTTGCGTCGGCGTTGGCCGTCTTTTCGTCGTTTGCTGCACCTCAGCGTAGGCTTGCCGTCTTCTGCTGATCGCTCTTCAATGCATTCTGTTCCAGTGCAAGCGCCTCCGGCATAAAGGTGAGTGCCTTTGCGATCTGCGGATCGCTGTCGGCACGCGCGTGCTGACCTTCGATGACACCGAACTGCGAGGCGAACAGATCACCCTTGATGTTGGTCTTGATCCAGTCGAGATTGGCGTTGAAGTCTGCGTCGCTATAGCTGACGTTTTCCTTTTTCAGGAAGCCCTTGAAGTCCGTCAGCACCGCGTCATCGACCTGGAAGTTCTTGTCGATGTCACGGTTGGCAAGGTAATGTTTGGTGAAATTGAAGAACGCGGTGTGCTGTAAAAGATTGATCTCAAATGGGTTAGCCTTGAGCTGCTCGATTTTCTCGTCCGGTGTGATCCCGCCGCCGCCATACACCGTTCGCCCGCTGTCTGTCAGCTTCACCTCGAGATTGGTCTTATCCGCCGGCTTCGCATCGTCGCGCACATAGTAGTAGTCGTAGAGGGAGACACCGGTGTAGTCGCGCTGGATGAGTCGACCGGACGGCGTGTAGTAGTGGTAGGTCGTGAGCGCCAGTCCGGTGTTGTCGGCAATCTGGAAGACGGTCTGCACCAAGCCTTTGCCAAAGGTGGTTTCGCCGACGATCAGGGCGCGGTCATGGTCCTGCAGGGCTCCGCTCACGATTTCAGCGGCGGATGCGGTGTTGCGATTGACCAGCACCACAATGGGGAACTGCTCGCCACGCGCCTCGCCATGGTTCGCGCGGTAGGTCTGATCTGGAAAGGCGCGCCCACGCTGTGAGACGACGAGGTCGCCCTTCTTTAAAAACTTATCGCTCATGGCGACGGCTTCGTTCAGCAAACCGCCCGGGTTGCCGCGCATGTCGATGACCAGGCCCTGCAGGCCGGGGCCAAACTTGGTGAGCGCGTCCTGTACCTCGTGCGAGGTCGTCTCCATGAATTGGGTCACGCGGATGTAGCCGATGCCGGGCTTGATCATGTAGGCCAGATCGACCGAAGGCCGCGGAATATCATCGCGCACCAGGTCAAAGGTGATGGGCTTATCGTGGCCCTCGCGGTTAACCGCGACGCTTGCGTGCGTTCCCTTGGCGCCCTTCAGCGTGTTGGCGACAGCGGCGGAATCCATGCCATCGGTCGACTTGCCATCGATGGAAACGAGCATGTCCCCGGGTCGGATGCCGGCTTTGTGCGCGGGCGAACCCTCAAAGGTATCCATGACCATGACGTGCACGACACCGGCTTTGTCGGGTGACGACTGGATGTGCATGCCGACGCCATAGTAGTGGCCGCGCTGGTCCTCGCGCATCTGCGCGTATGCCTTCGGGTCGTAGAAGTTGGAATGGGGGTCAAGCACGTGCAGCATGCTTGGGATCGCGCCGTCGTAAATGGCTTTATCGACCGTGTCCTTGGTCAGAGGATCCGCGTAGTTCTGCTCGATGACCGCATACACATCGGTGAATTGATGGAGGTTATCGCGCAGGGCGCTCTCGTCGCTGGAACTTTGGGCGCTGACCCTGGTCTGCAGAAAGGTTCCGCCCACGGCGCAGGTGGCCAGGAAGACGGTCAAGGAAACGATGGCGCGGCGGGCAGGCATAGGCATGCGGCAGATTCCCTCAGTAGTACGTTTCGGAAGCCGACTGCCCGTGACGGCAGCCTGAGCCCTGAAAGGTAGACGGAGTATAGCACCGGGTGGGTAGCGAAGACGGTAGGGCGGCGCATGCGCAGGCTATCTGGCAGGTAGAATGGTGAGCAACGCCTACCCTCTGCTGCCCGCGGTTCGTCCAACGGGCAGCGCAGAGCACGCGCAGACTCCTTTGCAGGTACGCATGACCCGATTCTTTCCCGCGTTTCGTTTGGCCGCAGCGTCGGCCGCCCTTGCCGTTTCGGCGGTGTCGCTGCACGCGCAGGCCCCCGCGCCCATGGGTGCGCCGCGGTACCAGTCGCCCGGTGTTGTGTCGCCGCAGGCGCAGGCGCCGACACCGGTGGTCAACTTTCCGGTAACGACGGCGATTACACCGAACGGCACGGTCGCCGAAGAGGTGATCGCCCGCATCAACGACCAGATCATTACGCGGTCGGACCTGATGCGTGGTGAAGAGGTGTTGCAGAACGAGCTGGCCCAGAACGCCGCCAATGCCGGCGACCCCGCGGAGCGGCAGCGCAACATGCTGCGCGACCTGATCGATCAGCAGTTGCTGATCAGCAAGGCAAAGGAGCTGGGCGTGAATGCCGACGCCGAAGTGGTGCGCCAACTGGACGAGATCCGCAAACAGAACAACCTGCCGAACATGGAGGCGCTCGAAGCCGCGGCGCGTAAGCAGGGCGTATCGTTTGAGGATTTCAAGAGCAACATTCGCAACCAGGTGCTGACGCGGTCGGTGGTGCGGGACGAGGTCGGGCGCAATATCCGCATGACCAAAGGTGGCGAGCAGAAGTACTACGACGAGCACAAAGACCAGTTCTCGCAGCCGGAACAGGTGCGGCTGTCGGAGATCCTGATTCCGACGCCAGCGAACGCGACGGACGCGGACCTGGCAGCGGCGCAGGCCAAGGCGGAAGACACCGAGAAGAAGCTGAAGGATGGCGCGGATTTTGCGGCGACGGCGAAGGCTGTTTCGGGCGGACCGACGGCGGCGCAGGGCGGGGATCTGGGCGTGTTCCGTAGGGGGCAGCTGGCCAAGGTGCTGGAGGATAAAACGTTTGAACTGCCGGTGGGGGGCATTACGGACCCGGTGCGTACGCGGCAAGGCTTCGTCATTTTGAAGGCGGTGGACCGCGTCAATGCCGGCGTGCAGCCGTTTGAAAAGGTTGAAGGCGACGTGCAGAACGCCATGTATCAGGAAGAGATCAATCCGGCGCTGCGGGCGTACCTGACGAAGCTGCGGGAAGACAGCTACGTCGACATCAAACCAGGATTTGTGGACACGGGCGCAAGCGCAAAGCAGGCGAAGCCGGTGTTTGCGTCGTATGTCGCTCCCGCGCCGAAGAAGAAGACCATTCTCAAGCGGCGTCTGGACGCAGAGAAGCAGAATGCGCGCCTGCAAAAGGCGGGGCTCGCGGCGAAGGGCAACACGGTGCAGAAATTGGCACCGGCCGAGCTGGACAAGCATGGCAAGCCGAAGAAGGTCCACCGCGAGAAGGTGCGCTTCGGCCAGGCGCCAACGAATGCGCTGCCGGAGGCGCCGAGCGACGACACCGGCGTGGAAGTGGCAACGGGGCACGTGGTGCGGCAGGGTGCGTCGTCCTCTGGGCAGGACGCGTTAGGAACATCCGCGACGAATCCAGCGCTGGCGGGTACCGCGGCAGAGGTGGCACCGGGCACACAGCTGGCCCCAGTGGGTACCGGCAACACCGTTGCAGCCAACACGCCGGATGAGGCGACGGAAGAGGTAGCACCGCGTAAAAAGACGCGGTTCGCCGATAAGGAACCGGAGATCAAGGTCAAAAAGCAGGACAAGATCACGGCCAAGGCGATTGACAAGGTGACGTCGAAGCCGACCGGACCGTCCACGACCGAAAAGCAGACGGCTGCGGTGCAGTCCACGGCGCTGGGGCTGAACGGCGATACGGGCAAAAAGAAGAAAAAGCGTGCGAAGGGTGAGGCTAAACAGCGCCTGCAGGAGACGACGCCCGAGGCCAAGCCGACGCTGGTGGACAACGGTCTGCCGGACCGGTTGCACCAGCAGAATGGGCCGCAGCAAACGACGGGTACGCCTTCCGCTTCGTCGCAGACGGGAAACCTGCCGAATGAGAACTCGAAGCAGGATGAAAAGGAGCGCCGTGGCAAAGAGCCGGTGACCATGGATGACACCACGTTGCCGCCAGCGGACCAGGCGGCACCGGGAACGACGCTGCCGTCGCAGACGCCGAGCACGAACGGGACAGTGACCCCGAACAGTAGTTCGCCGCTGCCGGATACGAACAAGCAGCCGCAGTAGTCGATGTGGGGAAAGGCCGGTGCCGCGTTTGCGGTGCCGGCCTTTTTGCTTTTTGTTCGTAGGCGGCACGCTGCACGATGCAACGGGTGGACGCAGTTGCGGAAGGAAGGGCAGACCTCTTCGCTGCGCTACGGGAGGGCAAGGATTCTGGTGGGTTGAGGCAGTGGAGAGGCGCGGTAAAGAGGGGGCATCTCGGTTGGTTTCTGGGTTGGCGTTGGGGTCACTCGGCAAGGTGCGTGGGTGGACGGTTATGCTGAAAGGGTTATGAAAGATTTCTTTATCGCGGATGCGGCGCGTCATGAGAACACTGCCGTGGTGTCTTATTTTCTGTTGAGCTCGATTGCGGCGCGGGACAAAAAGGGTGGTGGGCAGTACCTGGCGGTGACGCTCACGGACCGGACCGGCACGTTTGACGGGCGCATGTGGGAGGAGTTTCCCGGTGTGCTGGAGACGTGCGGCAGCGGCTGTTATGTAAAGGCGCAGGGCCGGGTGGACAAGTACCAGGGCCGCTTTCAGATGACGCTGCAGAAGCTACGGCATGCGGCCGAGTCGGAAGTGGATGTTGCCGATTTTCAGGCGGTGACGCAGTACAACGTGGAGTCGCTATGGGCGGAACTGCTTGCCGCGGTCGATGCGTTTACCAACCGCGATCTGCAGCGGCTGGTGCGATCGTTTTTGGACGATCCAGAACTGGGGCCTGCGTTTAAGGCGGCGCCGGCGGCGAAGATGCTGCACCATGCATGGCTGGGCGGGCTGCTGGAGCACGTAGTGTTTCTGGTGCGGCTGTGCAAGCGGGTAGCGCCGCAATATGACGACGAGGTGGACCAGGATCTGCTGGTGGCAGGTGCGATTCTGCATGACTTTGGCAAGGTGCGCGAGCTGGCATGGAAGTCCGCATTCAAGTACACGACAGAGGGACAGCTGCTGGGGCACATCACGATCGTGATTGGCATGATCCGCGAGAAGATTGCGGGGCTGCAGCCCTTTCCGGACCGCCTGCGCATTCTGGTCGAGCACCTGATTTTGAGCCATCACGGGCGTTTCGAGTATGGGTCGCCGAAGCTGCCGATGACGCCGGAGGCAATGGTGTTCAGCGCGCTGGATGACCTGGAAGCGAAGATGCAGAACATGCGCGCGGAGTTCCAGAAGGCGGCGGACAACGGCAAGAGTGCGGACGAGGTGACGGATTTTTCACGGAGCATGGAGAGGAATCTGTTGAATAGCCGGGCGTATCTTGCGGCGGAAGCGTTGGCGGAAGAGAAGGCCCAAGCCGCGGCGGCACCGGCTTCCCCTGTGTCGCTGAGTATGTTGGAGACATTGTTCGGGCACAAGTAGTGTGGAGTACGCGACGGCTTTACGGCTAATTTGCCGGAGTGTAGAGGACGGCGGGCGGGTTCTGTGAGAGGCGCAGGATCTGGGTGTGGACGCGCTCCAGGGAGTCGGGGCCGACGGAGACCTTGCCGCGGAACGGGTTATCGAGGGTGGCTACAAGGAAAATCATCAGGCCGAGCAGGCCACTCATGAGAACGGTCATCCACCGGTGCATGCTGGAAGAGCGCATGTGGAAGAACCATGTGGCGGCGATGCACGTGAGGGCACCCAGAATCACCATCCACCAAAGCGAACGGGGCAGGCTGGTCTGGACGGAGTCGAGGCGCGAGCGGCGAACCTCGATGAGGTTGTTGAACTGACGGTAGGCCTCTTCGTAGAGCACCTGCTGGCCCAGGTCAGCGGGGCGGAATTGGAGCAGGTGTAGCTGGAAGTCGTCGATCATGACGGCGGAGCCGGTGGGGACGACGCCGCGACGCATTTGGGGCCAACTGTTGTCGATCACCTCGCGGACGTAGTTGCGCAGGTCGGCGGTGAGCGCGGAACGGGCGGGCTCGGGGTACACATTGACGTCGCGGTAGAGGGAGGCGACGATCTGGGCTTCGTGGTCAACCTTGTCCTGAATGGCGGAATAGTTCGTCCAGGTGCCGATAGCAACAAGGCCAAGGGTGATGCCGTAGAAGACGGTGACAGCAGAGAGGTAGTAGCCAACGATGTCGTTGTGCGAGTGGTCTTCCTGGTGAACACGACGGACAAAGGCGCGGGTGAGATGGGTGCCGAGCAGGCCGAAGCCGATGAACGCGCCGATGCAGACGATACCGAAGAGCCATGGCGGGAGGTCGTAGATCCAGTAGAGGGTCATGGGTTCCTGTCGGTTTGGCGGTTTTCCCATTGATTCAGAACGCGCTGGAGGGGCGCGGGGCTGATGCTGATTTTGCCGCGGAAGGGGTTGTCGAGGGTGGCCATGAGAAAGATCATGAGGCCGAGCAGGCCGCTCATGAGGCCGGTCATCCAAAGATGCATGCTGAAGCTGCGGGTGTGAAAGAAGAGGGTGGTGACGATGCAGACGACCGCACCGACAAGGACTAGCCACCAGAGGGAACGCGGGATGGAGGTCGTGGTGGAATCGAGGCGGGAGCGGCGAGACTCCACAAGATCGTTGAACTGGCGGTAGCTTTCCTGGTAGATGACGGACTGGCCCATGGTGGTGGGCTGGAACTGAAGCAGGTGCTGCTGGAAGTTGTCGAGGTAGACGGCGGAGCCGCGGGGGATAAGACCCTGGCGCTGCTGGGGCCAGCTCTGCTCGATGACCTCATGCGCATAGCCACGAAGGTCGAGCGTGAGTTGTGATCGCAGGGGTTCGGGGTAGCTGCCGGCGTCACGGTAGAGGGAGGCGAGATCCTGGGCTTCGCGGTCGACCTTGTCCTGGATGACGTTGTAGTTGGTCCAGGTGCCGACGGAGACGAGGCCGAGCGTGATGCCATAAAAGATGGTGACGGCAGCGAGGTAGTAGCTCACGATGTCATTGTGGGAGTGGTCTTCGCGGTGGACGCGGCGAACGAAACCGCGTGTGGCGTAGAGGCCGGCGGCGCCGAGAAGGATGAAGGCAGTAATGCAGAGCAGGCCGAAAAGCCAGTTGGGCAGGTCATAGACCCAGTACATCGTCATGGGGCGTGAGTCCTATTTGTAATCTGCTTGTGGGATGCGGGGTCAAGGCGCTTGGTTCGTCAGGCGGCGTTGGCTTCGAGCGGTTTAGGCTCGGTGGCGAGGTCGAGGACGAGGCGCTCCAGAACGAGAGACTTGTCAACCGGGCCGCTGCGGAGGTCGAGATCGGCGCGTGCAACCAGGCGCAGGGCATGGGTGAGGGCGGAGCGGGTTTTGTAGCGGCGCGTTTGGGCGAGGATATCGTCGACAGCGTAGGGCGGCATACGGAAGCCGGGCCAGAGGACGGTCCAGACGCTGCGGCTATCGCGAACGCTTTTTTCCTGCAGAATAAGCATCTGGCGGAAGGTGCGGGCGAGCATGTAGAGGTGGCCAATGGCGGAGTCTTCGCCGCCGTCGGACGCGTTGAGCAAACCGCGCAGCAGAAGCAGAGCGCGGGGGCGGTCGCGGCGGCTGATGGCGTCGGTGAGTTCATAAAGGGAGCGCTGCTTGGCGGCTAGGACGAGGGTTTCGACCTCTTCCAGCGTGATGGTGTTAGGACGGGCGAGCGGTGGGATGGCGCGGACTGGAGTGCTGACGTAGAGCGTAAGCTTTTCAAGCTCGCTGGCGATTTGCAGCATGTTGCCGGCGAGGGCGTCGGTGAGCTCGCGAGCGGCTTCGGGCTCCAGGGTGACGTTGCGCGCGGCAGCGGTATCGGTGGTCCAGCGAATGGCGTCGGCTTCGTCGATGGATTGGAGTTCGACGGTGCCGACGGCGTCGCCCAGGGTTTCCTTGATGCGATCGTAGCGGTCCTTGTCTTCGCGGTCCATGCGGCGCAGGTCGGCGGGCAGGGCGAGGTGGTCGGCGACGAAAAGGAGCAGTGCCTGCGGGTTGGCCGATCGGAAGTAGCGGTCGATGGCGGCGAACTCTTCCTTCTTGGCGCCGCGGCCGTAAAGCGTCTTCAGGCCGCGAATAAAGAGGACCTGGAAGGGGGCCATGAGGGACGGTGTCTGGGCGAGATCAAGCGCGTCGAAGATGGTGGTGTCGGCGTTGAGTTCGAGGTCGTGCAGGCAGAAGTCGCGCAGGTCAGGCGGGACAAGTTTCTGCAGAATGCCGGCGCGAGCGCGGTCGTAGAGGAAGGGTTCGCTGCCGAGCAGGACGTAGCCGGGGCGCATGGCGGGGGTGCCGAGTTCAGAGAGAAAGCGGTCGACGGCGGCGAAGGACTTAAGGGCGGCAGGCACGGGTTTATTGTTGCAGGTGTGTGGCGGCGCGGGCTAGACTGTGGCTACCATGGCGGATAACGTTCTAGAGACCGTGCAGAAGCTGATCCAGGATGTGATCGCTCCGGATGTGCGCGAACTGAAGGTGCGCCTGGACTCGGTCGAGAAGCGGATCGACTCTTTGGAGAAGCATATCGATGATCGCTTCAAAGGCATGGATGATCGCTTTAGAGCCATGGAGCAGATGAACGCCAACAATTTCGAGCGCGTACTCGCGGCAATCAACGTCGGAAAATCGTTGGGCGAAATTGCTGCCTTACGGGAAACGATGCCGCTTCGAGAGCGTGTCGCCGTGCTTGAGGCGGAGCGGACACGGGCAGCGTAGCCGGAGTCCTGCGACCTTCCACACTTAAAACGAGTTGAGCAGATCGCTGACCATGGCCTGGGCGAAGTCGCGGCCGAGGCGCTTGACGGCGGGTCCGTCTTCCTGGATAAAGGCGCTTAGGTCCTGCGTGGACTGGAACTGGTCACGGAAGAGGAAGCGGTCGTTGGTGTACAGGACGCGGCCGTCACGGGCGGTGAGCACGACCTTTGCCTGGATAGTGATGAGGTAGGACGAGGTGGCGCCGCTGGACGAGTCGTAGGTGAGCGGGGCGACGGATTCGGTGAGGATGGTGCCCTGGAGCGTGGCGTCGCTGTGTTCGGTGCTATTCACGATGACGTAGCGGGTGCGCGTGTTGAGCTCGCGGATAACGGCATCGGTAAAGATGTTTTCGGTGCGGTATTGCTGGGCGCGCGTCACGAAGACGGGAACCGCCAGGGTGCGGACGTTGCCGGGGATGTGGGTGGCGGAGCCGACCGTGTGGTAGCCGCAACCGGTAAGCGGGAGGAGCAGGGCCAGGGCGAGGAAGGTTGGGCGGGACACTTGGCTATTTTCGCAGATCGGGGCGGGTCGAGCTTGGCTCGAACGACGCTGCGTGTAGGCCCCACCCCTTTGCGCTTCAAGGAATACGGGGTGCGATGCTGTCGTAAGCGCGGCAGAATGGACCACCCGGAGTTTGGGCGCTTCCGCGCTGGGGTGTCGCGGTTTGTGCGAAAGCTTGGCGTGCCCGGTTAGTAGTTGGCCGGTTCCGGTAGACTGGACTGGCTTATGGCAATGATTGTCGCGGAACAGTTGAGCAAGACATATCGGTCGGGCAAGGTGGAGACGCAGGCGTTGAAGGACGCGACGTTTTCTGTCGAGCGCGGGGAGTTTGTGGCGATCGTGGGGCCTTCGGGGTCGGGTAAGTCGACGCTGTTTTATCTGCTGGGCGGGTTGACAAACGCCACGGGCGGCAACGTGAAGATCGACGGCGTGGACTTTGCCACGCTGAGCGATGCGGAGCGGACCAGGCAGCGCGGCGCGAAAATTGGTTTTGTCTTTCAGCGGTTTAACCTGCTGCCCACGCTGACGGCGCGCGGCAATGTGGAGCTGGCGCACGAGATTGCAGAGACAGGCAAGCCGCTGGATACCGGCCTGCTGGAAGAACTGGCGCGTCTGCTGCAGATCGACGGGCGGCTGGACAAGCGGCCCAACGAACTGAGCGGCGGCGAGCAGCAGCGGGTGGCGATTGCGCGTGCGCTCATCAGCCGACCGGCGCTGATCCTGGCGGATGAACCGACCGGCAACCTGGATACGGAGAACTCCGACAATGTGCTGGACATGCTGCGGCATGCATCGAAAAAGATGGGCCAGACGGTGATGATGATCACGCACAATCCGGAGGCGGCGGCGGTGGCGGATCGGATCTTATATGTGCGCGATGGAAGGATTTGGCTGACGCCGCCGGAGCCTCGCGTGCGGGTCGCGCGGGATTAGCAAAGCTGATTCAGAAGACTAAAGGCCCCTGCTCCCTCCCAAACCTCGAGCATGCAAAAGCCGAGGCATTTGCCTCGGCTTTGCTGTGGGGCCGGCTTGTTCTACCAGAGGACGCCGTTGATCGGTGTGGCAGCTTCGGGCAAGTGTTTTTCGCCGAGGGTCTGGCGCAGGTTGATCTCGATGGTGCGGCTGATGGCGGTGAGCGGAATGTCGTACATGGTGTTGTCGAAGGGGTCTTCGAGGTCTCGGCCGATTTTGTCGAGCGCAAGAAAGATGAAGCCGACCAGCGTGGAGCCGAGCGGGGTAAACCAGCCCATGTTCTGCACGAGAGCGAGTGGGAGAAGCAGGCAGTAGATCTGGATAAACAGTTGCGGGAAGAAGTTGTACTGCTTGGGCATAGGCGTGTTCTTGATGCGCTCGGAGGCACCCTGCGCATCGGCGAGGTCGTTGAGCGTGGTGTCCATGGCTGACCATTGCAGGCTGTCGAGCCAGTCGCGTTCGAGGCATTCGCGCAGCAGGTGTCCCTGCTGAATCTGCAGGGCGTAGGGGACGTTTTTTTCCGGTGCAAGGGCGACGAGGTCGTCTTCCGACAAAATGCCCTGCAGACCTTCAAGCGGCGGCAGGCCGCGCAAGGACTGGCGCAGGGAGATGACGTGCGCGATCTGCAGGTAAATGAGCCGGGCGTGGACGGCAATGACGGTGTCGCGCTGGTCCGGCTTCATCCAGCGCACGTTCGTGACGACCTGGCGTGCCCAGGAGCGGGAGTTGTTGACGATGGCGCCCCACAGCGTGCGGGCCTCCCACCAGCGGCTATAGCTGCTGTTGTTGCGGAACCCGAGCACGATACCGATGGCCGAGCCGAACAGCGCGACAGGAATGTGCTGGAGCGAAATCCAGTGCCAGTGCAGCACTTTGAAGCCCAGCACGATAGCTGCGTCGTAGAGAAAGAGCAGAAGGAGCGGCATGCCCACGTATTCGAGGAGACGGCGAAAATTCGGGCCGCGGGGAACAATCATGCAGCAGAGGTCTCCTTGGGCAGGGTCGATTGAAACGCCTGGGTCTCCACATCGTGGATGAGCACGTCCCCGGAGGCAATGTCGTAAATCCATCCGGAGATGGTGAGTTCGCCACGGGCCATCGCACCCCGCACGGAGGGATGGGTTTGTAAATGGGTGAGCTGCAGCAGGACGTTCTGCTCGGTGAGCGTGCGCAGGTTGACCTCACCGGTTTCCATGGACTTCGCCACGGATTTGGCAGCCGTGGCGTTGCGCAGCCAGCTTTTCACGGTGGGCATGCTATCGAGGTGGCTCTCGTCGTTTTTCAAAGCCTTCATGGCGCCACAATCCATGTGGCCGCAGACGACGGCGTGCTGGACCTTCAGGGCGTCGACCGCATATTCAATGACCGCCGAAACACCGCCCATCATTTCCCCATAGGGCGGCACCATGTTGCCGACATTCCGTGCCGCGAAGATTTCGCCAGGAACGCTGCCGGTGATGGTTTCGACGTCAATACGCGAATCAGCGCAGGTAATGATGAGGGTGTGTGGCGTTTGTGGGGTGGTTGCGGCGGTCTGGTAGCTGGCGCTGTGCTGTGGGTACACTTGCGTTTGAAAGCGGCGGATGCCCTCTTTCAGACGCTCCAGGGCGGGGTCTTGTGCTACGGACATCTTGATCCTCCTGCAAATGTATTCGAGTACCAAGGTAGCGGACGGAAGCGTTAGGGCGAACGATCAAAAGGTGGAGAAGGCCGGAAAAATGAATGCGGCGCCTGCCGCAAAGCAGACGCCGCATGACAGTCAACTGCCGTTAAAAGCGGTAGAAAACGCCGACCGACGGTGCTGCCTGATGCACCCAGCTGTTGGAGCGCAGGTTGGCGACGTAGAAGTCCGGCGCCTTGTAGAAGAGGCCATGCTCCTGCACGCGGAAGCCGACATGGGGCTGGCGCTTGCTGACGAAGTCGAGGCCGACCTCGTACATGGCGGCACCACGCCACTGGTTGCCGATCTGTGGGTTGGACTGGGTGCCTCGGAAGTTGACGCCACCGCCGCCGAGCACGATGAAGGGCTGCACATACGGTGTCTTGATGTGGAAAACGTAGCCGGCGGTGCCTTCATGCTGGCCGATCTGCAGATTGGTGCGGCCAACGCCGGCGGCGCGCGAAGTGTAGTGCTCACTGTATTTGTTGTAGCTGTAGTTCAGTTCCAGGCCGAACCACGAAGTGGGGTGCTCACGGAAGTTGGCGAGGAAGCCGACGCCTTCCGTGGTGCCGGCAATTGCCGGAGACTGGCGGGTGACGACGTTCTGGTAGCGGCCTGTGCCGCTGGCGGCCATGTCGAAGCCATGCGTGTGCAGGTAGCCCTTGCCGGGTGTCACTTCCTGCCGGTAGCTGATGCCCCATCCGCGGCTGGGCGCGGGCGTGGCGGCCGGTTGCATGGTCGGGTCTTGCGCGCTGCTGCCGGGCGCATCAATGGTTGCGACGGACGAGCTGGAAACCGCGGGCGTGCTCGCGTCGGCAGTCTGTGCCTGGGTGAAGCCTGCGCCTGCAAGGAAAAGCAGGGCGGCAGCAGCAAGGGGCAGGCTGGATGTGCGGAATGCGGACGAAACGAGAGAATTATGCGTAAACACTAGAACAAACCTCCAACAACAAAAGCGCGAATGTGCGCGGGAAACATGGAACGTGGGTGATCTTGCAGTGAGAATGCAATTACGGTCTTACGCTGGTTGGATGGAGTGACGTCGAAATCGCGTCATGTCAAAACACGTCACAGATCAGGTCTTGACAGGAGTACGCGTCGAAGCGTGTACTATCGCGCCATTCTGACCCATGAGGCATGCGAATGTACCCTTAAAGGTACGAACAACATCCCCCGACCGAATGTGTTCTAACGTGGAAGTTCCGCAGGGTGCACGCATTTCTGGGGACGGGATTGCAAGGAGAGGTTCATGGACGAGGTACAGGTGCGGCTGCAAGAGGGCGACGTGGAGGCCGCGAAGGCGCGGCGCGTAAATCGCAGGAGTTTTCTGGCGGGCGCGGGTGTGGGTATTGCCGGCGCAGTGGCGGCGGGAGCGGCCATTGTGGGCTGCGGCAACACCGACGTGTACGTGGACGCGCAGGGGCAAAGTGAGGCCGATGTGCTGAACTTTGCGCTGAACCTGGAATACCTGGAGGCGACGTTTTACTCGTACATCGTGACCGGCAAGGATCTCGACTCGAGCCTGACGGGTGGCGGACCAGCAGTGCAGAATCCACCCGCGCAGATTACGTTTGCGAACCAGCAGAGCGCGGACCTTTTCGCGGAGATTGCATTCGACGAAATGTCGCACGTGAGCGCCCTGCGTAGTGCGCTGAGTACGCTGGCGGTGGCGCGACCGCAGATCAACCTGGCGGCGCTGGCCCCGGTCGGGCCAGCAAATTACATCCAGACTGCCCGGCTCTTTGAAGATGTGGGCGTGACAGCGTACGCGGGTGCGGCGTCGTACCTGACGGGCAACAATGTGGCGGCGGCGGCGCAGATTCTGGCGGTGGAAGGCTTCCACTCGGGTGCGCTGCGACTGCTTGCGATTCAACAGGGTGCAATGTATCCGTCGACACTGGCTGGGTATGTGCCGGCGGATGGGTTCGACATTATCCCTGCGGACCCGGGGACGGTAGCGCTGGCGCTGGCCGGGCCGACACTAGCCAAGGGTGGGTTCTTCGCAACACTCGCCAGCGGGACGACAGGACAGACGAATACCTACAACGGGTTTGCGTTCCGGCGCACGTCCTCGCAGGTACTGGCGATTCTCTATGGTTCGACGACCACGGGCACGACGAAGGGTGCGTTTTTTCCCGCGGGTGTGAACGGCAACATCACCACGGTGTAGCGGCGGTCAACCCGGCTGCGCTGTTGCGCAACGAACTGTGCATGGCAAGGACGGAATCGAATACGGAACTGGCGCTGGGCGCGGTTTGCCCAGCGTTTGAGTTGATGGATGTGCGCAGCGGGCAGGCAATTGGGCGGGACGACGTCTTTGCCGGCGTCGACGATGCAGACGCGCGCGCAGGTCTTCTGGTGTTGTTCCTCAGCGTGCATTGCCCATTTGTGCAGCACATGGAGGCGGCGCTGGGGCGGTTGACGACAGAGTTTGCAGATCGTGTGGCGACCGTCGCGGTAATGTCGAACGACGTGGCGGCGTACCCGCAGGATGGGCCCGATGCGATGCAGGATCAGGCGGCGCGGCTCGGCTGGTGCTTTCCGTACCTGATGGACGAAGCCCAGGAAACGGCGCGGGAGTTCCACGCAGCGTGCACGCCCGACCTGTACCTGTTCGACCGGGAGTTCAACCTTGCGTACCACGGGCAGTTCGACGAGACGCGGCCTTATCGTGCGAGCGACGAGGCTGCGGGCGTGGTAAAGGATGAACAGGTCCATCAGGCGGCGCATGGTGCTGACCTGCGGCGCGCCATGGAGGCGCTGGTCGCCGGAGCCGCGCCATTGGTGGAGCAGCGGGCGTGCCTCGGCTGCAACATTAAATGGCGCACGGCATAAAGCCTCAGGTCAGCGGCTGCCGATGGGACGGTTGTCGGCCCACTCGTCCACAACGACACCGATGCTGTTGAGGGTATCGACGGCGGTTTCGATGTTGCGGCGCAGCGCGGGGCGGGCTTCCGCAGGTGCGTCGTGCGCCTCTTCAATCGCGATGACGCGGCCGTAAGGCCAGGCGTCGCGCGGGATGGCGTTGAGGGCTTCCGCAATGTTTTTCGGGTCGACGTTGAGTACCTGCACGCGTGCGGCCTTTGGGCGTAACATGGTGCCCTTGCCCAGGTCGGACGGGTTGGCGTCGGCCATCAGGATGTGAATGGAGATCATCTTTTCCTGCACAGTGAGCCAGGGGTTTTGCCAGTCTTCCATGCGTTGCACGTTGAGATAGAGGTGCTTGCTGGGAGGCGGAATCTGCTGCAGGTCCTGGCGCGCGGCGTCGACCTGGTGGGTATGCTCCAACTGCGCGGCGGCGGTGTCGGCGGGAACGGATTTGCAGCCGGTCAGGAGCGCGGGGGCAAGCAGCAGGAGCAGGGAAAAGGTCGACGTACGCACGACATCAAGGATAGCAAGGCGCAAGGTGTGCTGACGGATAGAATCAAGACATGATCAAGGGACTGACCGTGGTGCGGCCCGTGGCGGCTGTTGAGGAGTGGGAGCGAGCCGTTGCGTTGTTCGCAGCGCTTGGCTTTGAGCCGGGCAAGGGATGGCAGGACGACGGCGGTAAGGGTGCCGCGTTCCTGGCCCCGCTGGGGAACATGGAGTTTGCGACGGGACGGATGCCTGCCGTGCCAGAGCTGCTGGTGGAAGTGACGCAGTTGGACGTGGTGCATGCCGTGGTCGCGCAATGGGCGGCGGCAGGTTCCGGGTCGCAGGTCGGGGAAATCGCGCCGACGCACTGGAAATCGCGGATGTTTACTGCGAGTGTTGCCGGTGTGCCGTTCGGGTTCTGGGAGCGCGAGGACGTGCTTGCCGGGCGGCCGGTGGCGATCGAGGGTGATCTGTCCGCGGCTGGAATGCGATTTGCCATTGTGGTCGCGCGGTGGAATGCGGTGATTACCGACCGGCTGCTGCAGGGATCGCTGGACGGGATTCTGCGGTCGGGTGGTAGCCGCGCGGACATCGAAATCGTTCGAGTTTCCGGAGCGTGGGAGATTCCGAATGCGGCGCGGATGCTGGCGGACCTGCGAGAGGCAAACGGCCTGCGGAAGTTTGATGCGATCATCACGCTGGGCTGCCTGTTACGCGGGGAGACGGCGCACTACGAGGCTATTTATAACGAGGCGGCGCGCGGCATCGGCCAGAGCCAGCAGGACACGGGCGTGCCGCATGCGTTCGGCGTGCTGACATGCGAGACGCTGGAGCAGGCGCTGGATCGCGCGGGCGTGAAGGCAGGGAACAAGGGCTTCGAGGCAGCGATGGCGGCCATTGAAATGGTGAGCATCGCGAAGAAGCTGGGTGTGGCGGATGGTCATGCGGGCGGCGGTGTGTTCGCTGCGCGCGCGGTGACGGACGCGCTGCTTGCCGAGGGCGCGCTGACCCAGCCAGGTGTCGTGGCAACGCCGGCAGCAGCAGTTGCCGATGCGCTGGTGGAAGACGCGGGTCTGTAAGCCAGCGGCTCAGGGCTGTAGGGCCGCAACTCAAGGTACGTACGACGGCGTCACGGCGCAGAGAGACAGGCAGGGCAGTACACATGGGAGAACGACGGAAGAGCCGCGAACTGGCGATGCAGATGCTGTACCAGGCGGACATGGGCAAGCAGCAGCCGCTGGAAGTGCGGCGCGTGTTCTGGAAGAGCCGCGAGGACGATGACGGTAAGCAGACGGTGGAGGCCGATACCCGGGAGTTCGCGGAGGACCTGTTCCGCGTGGCCACGGAACGGTCGGACGAGGTGGATGAGCTGATTGAAAAGCACGCGCAGAACTGGCGGCTGACGCGCATGGCCGCGGTGGACCGCAACCTGTTGCGCATGGCCGTGGCGGAGATGCTCGGCTTCAAGGCGACGCCGCACCCCATCGTGATCAACGAGGCGTTGGAAATTGCACGCCGTTACGCCGCGCCGGAAAGCCTGAATTTTCTCAATGGCGTGCTGGACGCGGTAGGCCGGGCGGTGCTGGCGGAACGGCTGAAGTGAGGGTGAGTTGATTTGCTTTGGTTGAAGCAGATCGCGTGTATGCAAGAAGGGCAGACCCACAGGGTCTGCCCTTCTTGCGTTGGATCTACCGTGGTTACTGGCCGGCGACGAGGGCGGTGCGAGGTCGCAGGACGATCAGGTTCGGCACCGCGGTGGTGGTTGGGCTGCTGAGGCTGGGCAGCTGTGGATTGATCTGCCGCGTGTCCGTCAGCGTGCCCAGCGTAATGGTGTGCACGAGGTTGTCACCACTGGTTCCAGCGTAGAAAAAGCGGTTGTCCGTGGAGATGGCACCCGCAACTGCGGCCGTAGCACCCTTTGCAAGCGGCACCGTACTCACCGTTCCTGCGCCATTGTTAGCCGGACGGTAGATCGGAAGCAGGGCACCCGTCGTGGACGCACCCGTTGCCGCAGTGGTCGTAATGGCCGCAAGCGACGAATCCGATGCCGGGTAGACGCCGGTCACGGTCGAGGCCGTGATGCCGGTCAGCGTGGTGTTGACGGCGGTAGTAAAGGCTGGAGTGGACCCGTTTTCCGGGCATTCCTGCACGGGCAGGCCGGTACCGTTGCCGAGCAGCAGGTCGTTGACTACGGGCGTGCCGTTCACGTTTGCCAAACGCACATCCAGCAGGTGGAGGCCGTCGTTGGTCGCGGCGAGGCGGTCTGCCACGGCGGGCGATAGCACGGTGTTCGAGGCCTGCGGGTAATAGTCCGTCACGGCAGTGGTGGTGTTGGGGCAGTAGGAGCGGCCGTTGACTGAGGTTGCTGTGCCAACAAAGCCGCCAACCGCCGGAATCGCGGCAACCACGTCGTTGACGGCACCATTGCCAGACAGGTCATACGAATGCCAACTGGTCGAAGGCGTGTAGACGAGCAGGTGGTTATCCGTCGTGACGATGTAGGCGGTGGTGCCATCAGGCGTAAACGCAGCGCGCGTGCCGACACCGGCAAAGGAACTAACGGCGGCACCACTGGATGCCGTATAAAGCGTCACCGTCTTGCGGTTGGGATCGGTCACGATAATCTGTGTGCTGTCGGGCGAGGCGGCAAGCACCGGCCCTTGGATCGCGATGTTCGTCGTCGTGACGCTGTTCGCTGCGGTGGAAAACGTCATGAGGCCCTGTGCGGAGCCGAGATAGATGGTGGTGCCATCCTGCGTCAGCACCATGCTATTGGGCTGCAACGGCAGGCGGGTGGGCGTGGGAATGACTCCGGTGGTGAGATCGATCGGCAAAAGATACTGCGAATCGGTGCTGGAAATCCAGAGCAACGAACTGACGGTGCCGGGCGTCGTCACCTGGATGCTGTTGGAGCTGACAGGCTTCCCGTTGCCGGAAGGCGTGCCGTTCGGGTAGCGACCAATGGAGGCCAGCGGCGCGGGATTGCAGGACGGCGGCAGGCAGAAGGCGTTCACCGCCGCGCCACCCGCAAACACTGGAATAATGGTGCTGGTCGAGGCCGCAGTGGTCACCGGCGCGGTGGACTCATAGGTGAGATTGAGGCCGGTGATGACCTGCCCCTTCGTGTCCGTGACAGTCGCCGTGATCGCTTCGGTGCTGCCGACGTTGACACTGACTTTGCCGTTCACGGCGTTGAGCGTGTTGATGGTGATGTTTTTGGGCGCGCAGACCGAGACGGTACCGGCGTTGGACGTGGTACTGCCGCCAGCAGGCCCAAGCGAGGCGGTGACGATGGTTGTGCCCGGTGCGGATGCAGTGAAGACGCCGCTATTGGCAGTGTTTACGGTGATGATGCCGCTGGTCAGTGGAGCGAAGGTCGGATGCCCAGCACTGTAGGTGATGTTATTGGCGAAGCTTGCAGGGCCATCGTAGAAGCGTGCGACGAGTTGGGCGCTTTGGCCGAAGGACAGGCAATCATTCGGCGAGTAGGCCGGAACGCTGGTGTTTAGGGGCACGGCAAGGCTCGAATACTGCTTGCAGTTCGTCGCGGGATCGGCGACGCAGTCCGTGGACGGCAGACCGAGCTCGATATCCGTGACGATGGGGTGCACGTACACCACGATCTGGTTGCTACCGACGCCGTTAGCCGTGGCGGTCACGGAGGCGACGCCAGTCTTGCCGGTAGGCACGCAGGTGGTGTAGTTCGCGATGCTGCCCGCGGAGTTGCGGTTCCACGTGCCGGCACACATGTCCCCCGTCGGGCTCACGTCCAGAATGCCGGCAGCTGCGGCGTCCCCCGTAGAGTAGGCGACGTTGGTGAGGGCGACCGTATTGCGCTGGCAGTCAGTGCCGGTAGGCGCGGTCAGCGTCGTGCTTTGGCCGTAGCTCAGGCTGATATCGGTCGACTGCGGCTGCAGCACGACGGTCTGCACCTGGCCGACGCGCGGACCGCTGGAGCCGCTGCAATACTGACCGGCGGCGGAGACGGAGCTGCCGCAACCCGCGAGACTGACGCCGAGAGGAACAGCACAAAAGAGTAGAGCTACGAGGGTGATGACGCGACGCAAGAAAATCCTCCCCGCAGGGTGGGCGCGTGGGCCCTCCGTCTACGGTCTGTTCGGGGTCTGTATATGGGACGAGACCGATCCGGAAAAGTCTTCGATTAGTTTAGTCAGCAGAGGTCTGGGGAACAAGGGCTAACCCCTTGCCGTGCACCGACGTTGCGGCGTAGACTCGATACTGTGAGCAAAGTTCTTCCCCGTTGTGCCGGTCTTCCGGCGCGGGCCGAAGCAACTGGGTGGGCGAGAGCCCGCCTTTTCTTTGCGCCGATTTCAAGCAAGAGGCAGGGGCACAGGGCCGATGGCAGTGGCAATGGATGCAGTTCGGGCAACAGCAGACCGCATCGCCGCGCGCCATGGGCTTGAGGTGGTAGAGGTCGACTTTATCGGTGCGGGCAAGGCGCGGGCGCTGCGAGTGTTTGTGGAAAAGGACGCGGCAGGTCGGGACGAACTGAAGAAGCGCGCCGCGGAAGATGCGACCGGCCTGCCCAGCGGCGTACCGGTGGAGGCGCTGAGCGGCGTCACCCACGAGGACTGCGCGGCGTTTGCGCACGATTTCGGCACCGTCATTGATGTGGAAGAGCTGATTCCGGGCACCGCGGAATACACGCTGGAGGTGTCGTCGCCGGGTATCGAGCGCAACCTATATAAGGCGGCGGATTATGAGCGGTTCGCTGGCTTTCTGGTCGAGGTCAAAACGTTTCAGCCGGTGCTGGGGTCCAAGAAGGTCGAAGGACGCATGACGTTCGCCGATGGCATCGTCACGCTGGACCTGGCCGCGGTGAAGCCGAAGGGCCGCAAGAAAAAGGGCACGGAGCTCGCGCCGGAAACGGTGGCGATTCCGCTGCAGGACATTGACAAGGCGCACCTGATCGCCGAGATCTAGTCGCCGGCATTCTCGCCCGTGTTGGGCAGCATTTCAGCATTCTGCAGGAGTTGGTAAATGGCAAGCGCACTGTACCAGGCAATTGAAACGATGAGCCGCGACAAAGGCATCGACCCGGAGATCGTAGTGGGCGCGGTGGAAGACGCGATTGCGCTGGCAACGCGCAAATACTACAAGACCGCGACCAACATGCGCGGCGAGTTCGACAAGGAGACCGGCGAAATCCGCGCGTACGAGTACAAGACCGTGGTGGAGCCGACCGAAGAAGAGCCGTTGGACCCGGACAACCACCTGACGCTGGACGAGGCGAAGGAAATGGCGGGCGAGGTCGAAATCGGCTCGGAGCTGCGCTTTTACAAGGACACCTCCCCACTGGGCCGCATCGCCGCGCAGATGGCCAAGCAGGTCATCTTCCAAAAGGTCCGCGAGGCCGAGCGGGACACCGTATTTAACGAATATGCGCACCGCGTGGGCGAAATCATCAATGCCACGGTGAAGCGCATTGAGCCCATGGACATCATTTTTGACCTGGGCAAGGCCGAAGCACGCATGCCCAAGCGGGAGCAGAGCCGGCTGGAGCAGTTCAGCGTCGGCGAGCGCATCCGCGTGGCGCTGGTGCGGGTCGATCGCGCCGCTAAGGGCCCGCAGGTCATCGTCAGCCGCGCCGCGCCGTCGCTGGTGCAAACGCTCTTTCAAAGTGAGGTTCCGGAAATCTACGATGGAACCGTTTCCATCCGCGCCATTGCGCGTGAGGCTGGCGAGCGCACCAAAATCGCCGTCGTTTCGCGTGACAAGGATGTGGACCCAGTGGGTGCGTGCGTCGGCATGAAGGGCATGCGCGTGCAGTCCATCATTCGCGAATTGCGTGGCGAAAAGATCGACATCATCGAGTACAGCGAAGAAATTACGACCTTTGCGGAGAAGGCACTGCAGCCGGCCAAGGTCTCGCGCGTCTCCATTACGGATTTGGGTGAGAAGCAGCTTGAAGTGATTGTCGACGATACCCAGCTATCGTTGGCCATCGGCAAGAAGGGCCAGAACGTACGGCTCGCCGCCAAGCTGCTGGGCTGGAAGATCGACATCAAGAGTGAGGAAGAGAAGCGCCAGGAGGTGGAAAGTGCCATGCAGGCGCTTTCTGGCGGTCCGACCACGCCGATTGAGCAGGTGACGGAGCTTGGCGAGTCCGTGCTGGAGAAGCTGATTGCTGCCGGTATCACCACCGTCGAGCACTTGGCGGACATGACGGCCGAGGAACTGGGCGAGGTCCCGGGCATCGGGGAGAAGTCGGTGGAGAAGATTTCTGTCGCGGTGCGGCACTACTTCGGCCAGTATGAAGAAGGCGAAACGCGTCCGGAAAAGCCCGTCAGCGAGTTGGCTGCGACGTTGGACAACAACACCGCATCTGATTCTTCAGTGGCCCATGATGAGCCGACCGAGGCGGACGGCAAGCCTTATGTCGAGGGCGACGAGCCGAATCAACCCATTGAGGGCGATGTGCTGCTGCTGGCAGCCGATGCCAACGACCTGACGGCCGCCGATGAGGGCGACCTGACGGAGAGGAGTTCCATGAGCAAAACAACTGAGCAGATATTGTCGGAGCAGGCAGGAGAAGGCAATGAGGCTGTCGAAGTGGACGAGTCCGCCGACGACCTGATTGCCCGCGAAGACGCGGACAGCGAGCTTGACGGGTTCGGCAGCGACGCCGATATTCGTGAGTCGCGCATCGAGATGGACAACCAGACGGTAGAAGATCTGGCCGAGCAGGCCGGGGAGACCGCGACGGAAACGACCGATCCGGATGAGAACCTTGGTTAGCCAGGGTTCACAAACGGTGGGATTGACCTTGTTTGAATGCACGAACAACGTGTTTTCAGGCGATAATCAAAGAGCAGAACTGTTTGCCTCTGCGGCAGAACCTTCCATGGGAGTTTCTATGCACAGCTAGGGGCGCACGAGTGGGGACGAGGGCGGATTGAGTAAAGTACGCATTAATGATCTGGCACGTGAGCTTGAAGTCAAGAGCAAGAGTATTCTTGACGCGCTGACGGCGGTCGGAGTGACTGAAAAGAAGACGCACAGCTCATCTATCGAAGAAGATGAGGCTGAAAAGGTGCGTGGACATATCAATGGTGGGCGCGGTTCTTCACGAAGCGCCGCACAGCAGGCAGAAGCCCGTCAAAAGGTTGACTTCTCCCGCGCCTCCAAGCCCGGTGACATCGCACGGGCAATTCTCGAGCGACGTCAGGCAGAACAAAATCCCCAGCAGGCTCGACCCGCGGTGGCTGTTGTGCCCAGGCCAGCCGTGGTCACAGCTCCTGGTCTCCGGCCTGTCGGCTCCTCTCCCGTTGTTTCCGCTCCTGTCGTACCTGCTCCTGCGGCTCCGGCTCCTACCGCTCCAGTGCAGGCTGCACCTCAGCTTGGACGGACTGCTCCTGCGACACCCGTTGTTGCTGCTCCGGCCGCACCTCGTTTTGTGACTCCTGCATCGGTAGCGGCTGCGGCACCACCGCCTGCTGTGGTTACGCCCCGCCCCGTCGCCCCCGCAGCGCCTGTGGCTGCACCAGTCGCAGCTGCCCCCGTCGTGGCTGCGCCGGCTCGCCCACTGCCGCCCCCAGCCTCTGCTCCTCTGCCGCCGCGCAATCCTCGCGCAACGCCACTAATGCCGACCTTGCGCATCGCGCAGCCACGGACGGACGATGGAACAACCGACGCGCCGCGCCGTAGCATCGTGCCGCAGGTTCGCCAGGCCCCATCCATCGTTCAGCCGGCACCGCGCCCTGTCGTCGCGCGACCGCCCATCGGCGGAGTCGCGCGCCCCGGCCAGCCGGCCGGTGAGCGGCCAGCCATTGCAAGCAGCACGCCGCCGCCCCAGGGCGTGATCGTTGCCCGTCCTCCCGCAAATGCGGCTGTGCCGGCAAGCGCCCCTGCTCCGGTTGCGCCCCCGCCACCGCCTGTGGTCGAGGTAGCACCTGTGCCGGAAGTTCCCGCAGCACCGGTGCGGCGCGTCATCATGCCGCAGACCGGGCCGCGACCGACATACGCCGCGCCGCCGCCTGCTCCAGGGCAGGCACCGCGTCGCCCGATCTTCCAGCGTCCACCGTCAGGTCCGGGCAGTGTTCCCGGCAGCCGTCCACCGTTCGCGGGTGGACCGCGCCCCGGCGGCTACCAGGGAGCGGGTGGTCCGGGTGGCCCAGTCGGCCCCGGTGGTATTCGTCGTCCCATGCATCCAACACGCACCTATCCGGGTGGACCGCCTGCGGGTGGGCCTCCGGGGGCACGTCCCGGCTTCGCGGCGCGTCCTGGATTCGGTGCGCGGCCTGGCTTTGGTGGACCCCGCCCCGCTGGTCCGGGCGGCATGGTCACGGAAGGCGCACCTGGGTCTGCGAAGCCCGGCATGCGTCCGGCTGCGCGCAAGGGTGCGGCAAACAAGAAGCGTTACGAGAAGACAAAAGAAGGCCCGATGAAGGGCTTTGCACCACCGTCGCGTTATGGCGGAGCGCAGGTGCCGATGGGCGAAGTGCCCATCACGCGTGTCATCACCGTCACCGAAGGTATCTCCGTGAAGGATCTGGCGGAAAAGCTGGACCTCCGCGGTAAGGATCTCATCGCGACCTTGCTGATGCGTGGCGTATTCGTGACAGTGAACCAGTCGCTCGACAACGAACTGGTGAAGGGTGTAGCCGCGAGCTTTGGCGCGGACGCCCAGATTCAGACCGTCGAAGAGCAGCTTGAGAACGAAGCGATCGAAGGCCTGCTCGAAGACACTACCGGTATGGCTGAGGTGGTTCGTCCGCCGGTCGTTACCGTCATGGGTCACGTCGACCACGGCAAAACGTCGCTGCTCGATGCGATCCGTTCGACCGATGTCGCCAGTGGCGAAGCCGGTGGCATTACGCAGCACATCGGCGCGTACAAGGTTCACGTCAACAAGCCGGATTCTCCGGCGTTTGGACGCGAGATCGTCTTTCTGGATACGCCGGGTCACGAAGCCTTCACACGCATGCGTGCGCGCGGAGCCAAAGTCACGGACATTGTCGTCATCGTGGTTGCGGCGGACGACGGCGTCATGCCGCAGACGATTGAGGCAATCGATCACGCGAAGGCGGCGAAGGTGCCGATCATCGTGGCGATCAACAAGATCGACAAGCCAGGTGCCGACAGCAGCAAGGTCAAGCAGCAGCTTGCCGAGCGTGGTCTGCAGCTTGTGGGCTGGGGTGGTGACGTGGAATTCGTCGAGGTTTCGGCGAAGCAGCGCATCAACCTGGATGGTCTTGAGGAGATGATTTGTCTCGTCGCCGACACCAATGCGCAGAAGGCAATCCCGGAGCGTCCGGCCGTTGGTACCGTTATCGAAGCCAAGCTCGATCGTGGCCGCGGTGCGGTTGCCTCCATCCTGGTGCAGAACGGAACGTTGCGCACGGGCGACAGCTACATTGTCGGCAATACCTTCGGCAAGATTCGCGCAATGTTTGATGACCGCGGACGTCCGATCGAGTCGGCGGGGCCGTCGACGCCGGTGGAAATTCTGGGTCTGGAATCGATTCCAGATGCGGGCGATACGTTTATCGTGATGGCCGACCGCGACAAAGCGAAGGGCATTGCACAGTACCGCAAGCTCAAGGAGCGTGAGGCAGCGCTTGCCAAGTCCAGCCGCGTGTCGTTGGAAGGACTCGCCGAGCAGATCCGCACCGCCGGCGTCAAGGACCTCAACATCATCCTCAAGGGCGACGTGCAGGGTTCCGTCCAGGTGCTGGAAGACAGCCTGCACCGCATGTCGACCGAGAAGGTTCGCCTTCGCGTGCTGCATTCAGGCGTGGGCGCTATTACCGAAAGCGATGTGCTGTTGGCAGCGGCGTCGAACGCGATCATTATCGGGTTCAACGTGCGACCGGAGCGCAAGGCACAGGAACTGGCTGACCAGGACAACGTTGAAATTCGTTTGCACTCAATCATTTACGAGCTGCAAGACGAAATGACGAAGGCCATGCTCGGACTGTTGGAGCCGGTGTTCCAGGAGAACTACCTGGGCCGCGCGGAAGTGCTGCAGGTCTTCAAAATCACGAAGGTCGGACAGATTGCCGGCTGTGTGGTCCGCGATGGCGAGATCAAGCGCAACGCTCAGGTCCGCCTGATGCGCGACGGGGTTGAAGTCTGGAAGGGTAAGATCCAGAACCTGAAACGCAACAAGGACGATGCCAGCGAAGTGCGTAGCGGCATGGAGTGCGGTATCGATTTGGGTCAACGCGACATTCGCGCCGGCGACATGATCGAGGCATTCTCCACCGAGAAGATGGCTGCAGAGCTGGGTGGCAATGTTGCTGACATGAAGGCAGCCGCGGCGAAACAGGCCGCAGCCGCAGCAGCCAAGGCGGAAGCCGAAGCAGCGGCAGAGCAGCCGGTCGAAGCCACGGCCTAAATGGACTGTGCACGAACCGTGAAACGAGGCCGAACATTCGGCCTCGTTTTCGTTTGGCTGTTAGTGCTGTTTTGGCGGTATGCGTACAGGCTGCATCGCCGGGCTGAGGGCTTGTTTGCTGGCGCGAACTACTTTGGTGTGGAGCGCATGGAACAGTGAATCTGTCTCCATGCAGTGCCGCTTGGCCTTCTTAAGGTGAATCACAAGGGGCCTCGTCTCCGCATAACGCTGATCCAGCAAACGCCTTTATACCTCGGCCGGATAGCGTACATGGGTACGTCGCTTAGGCAGCGTGGAATGGTTGAATGATCGGAAGCCAGGCGGAGCTTTTACGCGACGCGCGGGCTGGCTCAACCGGTTGGGTGGGCAGGCGGAATGCGGGAAGCGCTTCAAACGTAGGTTGCGCAAGGAGATATCCCTGGATATGGGTTACGCCGCAGGCGCGCACGGCCTGGAACTCCTCAACCGTCTCAATTCCTTCGGCGACTAAGGTAGCGCCAAGGTCGTGGCTGAGGCCGACCATGCTGCGGACGATGTGCTGCGCACGGGGACGCTCATGCAGGGCGCGGGTCAGGCCCATGTCCAGCTTGACGACGTCGGTTGGCAGCGTTGCGAGCAGGTTGAGATGCGAGTAGCCCGCGCCGAAATCATCGAGAGCCACCTGGAAGCCATGGCGACGGTACTCCCCGGCGATTGCCTGCAGATGGGAGGGGTCATTGACCATCTCGCCCTCAGTAATCTCGAAGATGAGGCGGTCGAGGGGAAAGCTGAGTTGGTTGGCCGTCTTGAGCGTGAGCTGGATACAGGCGGCCGGGCTGTACACGGCGCCGGGAATGAAATTGATGGAGAGGTGGGCCCCGGTTTGTGCCAGGCCGAGCTGGCTGGCAAGCGTGATGGCGCGGACGCGGCAGCTCTGGTCGAAGCTGTAGCGATTTTCTTCCGTCACCTGCGAGAGGACGCTGTAGGCAGATTCGTTCTGAGGGCCGCGCACGAGCGCTTCGTAGGCGAAGACCCGATTGGCTTCGACGTCAACAATAGGTTGAAACGCCATGCTGAACGGCATTGGCTGTGTGATTCCGTCTTTGCAGGCAGTGCAGGCTGGCGGCATGCTTTTCATCCTCCTGAATCTTTATCGACGTGGAGATTCGGATCTTCAGGGATGGAGAGCACTAAATGTGCGATAGCGGACGAAAAGTACCACTCGGAAGGTCGACATGGATTTCGTCCGATGCCTTGCACGTGCCGGAGCGTAGGACGACGGCCATGACGCCCGCCTTGCTTCGTTGTCGTGGCGGCAGCGTCTGGTCGAGCAGTTGCGCCTGCAGGCCGGTTTGAAAGCGGTCGATCTGCTTGCAGGGTGTGCGCAGGCCGGTGAGCTCCACGATCGCGTCAGGGCCGAGATGGAGGCGGGTTCCCGTAGGTAGACGAAGGAGATCGATTGCTTGGGTGGTGATGTTTTCGCCGAGTTCGCCAGGGGTGAGGGGATGGTCGGCGCCGAGTTCAGTGAAGAGCTCCGATTGCAGGAGGTGAACCTGCATGAGGTTGGGAGCGGCGGCGTTTTTGCGCTTGAGGTAGAGGTGCTGGACGGTGGTGCCGCAGTGGGCGTCGCCCTGCACGCCTTGGCCGGCCAGCAGGTGAATCGTGGGTTGAGGAAGTTTGCTGAAGGTATGAAGCGGATTGAGGCAAACGGCAAGGATGGTGGACATGGTAAGACTCGAAGAGTAAGGTACGACGGCCAGCCGTGTCGAAGCACGGCTGGCCGGGTGGAGCCAAGCCAGAGTCAATAGCGCTGGGAGTCGTCAACCGGCACGTTGCCGACCAGCTTGCTCGGTACGCCGTTGACGGTGGTTCCGGCATGTTGAAAATTCGGAGACATGTTCATGACGAAGTCGTAGGGGAAATTGAGCTTCGGCTTTGAGACCTCATTCAGTGTATTCATCTGTTCGGGCGTGAGCTGAAGATCGATCGCCTTCAGGTTGGCCTCAAGATGATCCATGGTGCGCGCGCCGATGATGGTGCTGGTGACACCCGGCCGGTTATGGACCCAGGCGAGGGCCACGGTCGCGACGTCGGTGTTCAGGTTCTTCGCGATCTCCTCCAGGGCGTCGATGGTGTCGTATTCCTGTTCACTGATCTTGCCGACGTAGCCGGCGCGCTTGGACAGCTCCTGCTGGTTCGCGCGGGTGTACTTGCCAGAGAACACGCCCATGCGCAGAGGACTCCAAGGCAGCACGCCCATGCCGAGTTCCTGCGCCATGGGGATGAGTTCGCCTTCAACCGTTCGCTCGCCCAGGGAGTATTCAATCTGCAGGCCGGCGATGGGCGCCCAGCCACGGAAATGCGCAATGAGTTGCGCCTGAGCGACCTTCCATGCGGGTGTGTCGGAGAAGCCGATGTAGCGGATCTTGCCGGCGGTGACGAGGTCATCAAGGGCGCTCATCGTCTCTTCAATCGGCGTGAAGCGGTCCCAGTTATGCAGGTAGTACAGGTCGATGTAGTCGGTCTGCAGGCGACGGAGGGATTCGTCACACTGGGCAACGATAGCCTTACGGCTGGCACCGCCGCCGTTGGGGTCGCCCGCGAAGAGATTGACGAAGAACTTTGTAGCGATGACGGTGCGGTCGCGACGGCCTTTGCGCGCGGCGAAGAAGTCACCGATGATCTTTTCAGAGTGGCCGCGAGTGTAGCCGTTGGCGGTGTCGATGAAGTTGCCACCGCCATCGAGATAGCGGGCGAGGATAGCTTCGGAGTCGGCGACGCTGGAACCCCAGCCGAGGTCTTCGCCGAAGCTCATGGCGCCCAGGCAAAAGGGGCTGACGCGAAGACCGGAGTGGCCCAGGGTGACGTAGGAATTGAGCGGCATTGCAATCTCCTGTTCAGGTGATTGGATGCCGCTCGTCTGTGCGCGGAGCTAGACGTTGAACTTGAAGAAGAGGATGTCGCCGTCCTTGACGACGTACTCCTTGCCTTCAGAGCGGAGGAGGCCCTTTTCCTTGACGGCCTGTTCGGAGCCGAGGCGGAAAAGGTCTTCGCAGTTGTATGCGTCGGCCTTGATAAAGCCGCGCTCAAAGTCGGTGTGGATGACGCCGGCGGCACCGGGGGCTTTTGTGCCCTGCTTGATGGTCCAGGCGCGAACTTCCTGCACGCCAGAGGTGAAGTAGGTGATGAGACCAAGCATTTTGTAAGCGGCGTGGATGAGGCGGGTGAGGCCGGGTTCGGTGATGCCCGCAGCTTCGAGGAACTCCTCGCGCTCGGCGGGATCGAGGGTAGCGATCTCTGCCTCGAGCGCGCCGCAAATGCGGACGACTTCGTTGCCTTCGGCCTTGGCGCGGGCTTCGACGGCGGCGGTGTGGGCATTGCCGCTGGTGAGGCCGGCTTCATCGACGTTGGCGACGTAGAGCGTGGGCTTCATGGTGATGAGATGGAGGTCGCGGGTGAGCGGGCGCTCCTCGTCGGTGAGGTCGGCGGTGCGGGCGGGCTGGCCGGCGTTTAGCGCCTCGAGGAGCTTGGTGAGGGCGGAGAACTCATTTTTGACCTTGCTGTCCTGCGAGGTGCGGGCCAGCTTTTGCACCTTGTCGTGGCGCTTGGTGACCGTGTCGAGGTCGGCGAGCATAAGCTCAGTGTTGATGACGTCGATGTCGGAAAGCGGATCGACCTTGCCGGCGACGTGGATGATCTCGTTGTCTTCAAAGCAGCGCACGATGTGGAGCGTAGCGTCGGTGGAGCGGATGTTGGCGAGGAACTGGTTGCCGAGGCCTTCGCCCTTCGACGCGCCCGCGACGAGGCCGGCAATGTCGACGAACTCCATCACCGTAGGGACGATGGAGTTGGGTTTGACGAGGGCGACGATCTTGTCCTGGCGGATGTCGGGCACGGGAACGATGCCGACGTTGGGCTCGATGGTGCAGAAGGGGTAGTTGGCGGCGACGGCCTCGACGGAGGTGAGCGCGCTAAAGATGGTGGATTTTCCCACGTTGGGCAGACCGACTATTCCTACGTTCAATGGCATGGCTCCTCTATTGTCGCGTGATTGGGCGCGCGGGTCGAATGGCTGCGGTATAACGAGGGTGTCCAGACAATTTTGTGCGCGATGGAACCGCCTGCGGTGGAGGCGCGTTTCTGCTGGTGCGAGGAGAAGTGACGATGGATCGACGGCGGTTTTTGCAGGGCGGTGGAGCGCTGGCGGGTGTGGGCCTGCTGGGTGGATGTACCAAGCGGGTGGTGACGGCGGCGGTGCCGCAGTACGCGCCGGGGACTGCGCCTGACGCGATGCCGTTTTACGATGCGCCGGGTGCGATTATGCCGATTCGCGCGGACATGGACCGGCTGTTTCGCATCACGGTGTGCCTGCGGCCGTTTCGCGCAGCGGGACCGCGGCTGGAGCTAGAGCGCGTTGGCGACAAGATTGTCGCGCACAACTATGGGCATGGCGGCAGTGGGTGGTCGCTTTCGTGGGGAAGCGCCGATGTGATTGTGCGGAAGGTGATGGAGGCGGCGCCGGGGGTGCGGGAGGTTGCGGTGATCGGGTGTGGCGCGCTGGGGTTGACGGCGGCGCTGACGGCGCAGCGCATGGGGCTGCAGGTGACGATCTATGCCAAGGAACGGCCGCCGTATGTGCGGTCGAGTCGCGCGACGGGGAGCTGGACGCCGGACTCGCGCATCGCGCTGAAGAGTGCGGCTCCGGCGACGTTTGCGGCGGACTGGGAACGGATGGCGCGCACATCGTTCAGCCTGTACCAGAGCTACCTTGGCGCGGCCGGAACGCCGATCGAGTGGACGGATCGATACTTCCTTCTGGATGAAGGTCCGTCAACCGGCGGGCGAGTCGTGGCGGAGGAGTCGGGTGGGCACGACTTTGCGCGGTATCGCGACTCGATTGCGGACCTGACGCCGAAGACGAAGACGCTGCCGCCGGGCTCGACGCCGTTTCCGACGAAGTATGTGCGGCGTGCTTCGTCGCTGACATTTAACGTGGCGAGTTATTCGCGGCAGTTGATGGAGGAGTTCCAGATTGGTGGAGGCAAGGTGGAGACGCGGGAGTTTCACACGCCGGCGGACCTGGCCGCGCTGCCGCAAACGTTGATCGTGAACTGCACAGGATATGGCGCGCGGGCGCTGTTTGCGGATGAAAGCATCGTGCCGGTGCGCGGCCAGATTGCGTGGCTCATCCCACAGGAAGGTGTGAACTACGGGCTGTATTACAAGGGGTTGAACGTGCTGGCGCGGCGGGACGGCATCGTGATTCAGCCAAGTGGCGATCACGGCGACGATACCGGGTGGAACGACACGAACGAGCAGCCGGATCGTGCAGAGGCGGAGGCCGGTGTGCGCACGTTGCAGGATTTGTATGCGCGCATGGAGACGATGCAGCAAGTTCGCGCAAAACGCACTTAGTGCTGCAACTGCGTTGGTGGGAACGCACTCCTAAGTGGTGGGTCGTATGTGCGAGTAACTTCGCCGCGACGAGATTACTGGAGAACGACAATGGCGTTGATGGATGTGTTGCTCGACGAAATGCGGGACCTGTACAGCGCAGAAAACCAGTTGGTGAAGGCGCTGCCGAAGGTGGTCAAGGCCGCGAAGAGCGCGGAGCTAAAGGCACTGCTGAAGGACAATCTGGAGCAGACCAAGGGGCAGGTGCTGCGGCTGAAGGAAGCGTTCGGCCATCTTGGAAAAAAGGCGACGGGGCAGCACTGCAGCGGCATGGAAGGCTGTGTGGAGGAGTGCCAGGACGCAATTGAGAAGGATGCGGAAGGCGCAAACATGGACCTCGGCATCATCGGTGCGGCGGGTCGTGTGAAGCACTATGAGATTGCCGGGTACACCGTTGCCGTCGCGTTTGCGAAGGGATTGGGACTCAAGGACGTGGCGTCGCTGCTGGATGAAACGCTGAAGGAAGAAACGGCCACGGCGAAGGCGATGTATGCCGCGGTGAAGCCGCTGCTGAAGCAGGCTGCCAGCGAAGACGACGCGCACGAAGAGGAAGACGAGAAGAAGCCGAAGACCGCCAAGGAAAAGAAGAGCGAGAACGAAAGCGAAGACGACGAGAAGGAAGCAAAGCCAGACGTCGAGAAGAAGAATTAGCCTCAGGTTATGGATAGAGCCTCGCAATGTTGCGGGGCTTTTCTTTAGACCAGTGAGTGCGGGACTAACTGGTAGGCTTGTGTTCGTTTAAGGACGAAGGAGACTGACGATGAAGAAGCTTGTGGTAGCAGTGGCGATGGCGGCATGTTGTGGCATGGTGGCGGGTGCGCAGGACATGGCACCGATGAAGCCGATGGCGAAGAGCGGCAAGGCGATTGCCAGCCCGCGCAAGATGGCGGATGTGGACCTGAAGGGCACAAAGATCGCAATCAGCTACGGCGCGCCGAGTGTGAAGGGCCGCGCGATTATGGGTGGCCTGGTGCCGTACAACACCTGGTGGCGTACCGGTGCGAATGAGGCCACGAGCTTTGAAACGACCGGCAACCTGAAGGTGGGCACGTTGAATGTACCGGCTGGCAAGTACACGTTGGTGACGCTGCCGAGCGAAGGCACATGGCAGCTCGTCGTCTGCAAGCACACGGGCCAGTGGGGCACGGAGCGCTTCGAAAAGGATGACCTGGGCAAGACGGCCATGATGAAGGGCACGTTGCCGACGCCGCAGGAAGTGATGTCGATCGGCTTCGAGAAGACGATGGGCGGCAAGACGCAGCTGCATGTGAAGTGGGCGACGACGGATGTGTACGTGCCCGTGTCCACGATGTAAATGGTTGGTTTGCGTGGGAAGCCCTTGCTGCGGCAGGGGCTTCTTCGCGTTAGGCTGTTGGTGTTGAGGTGTGGCATGGACTTGGGACAGGTGCAGGCGGCGTTGCAGGCGGCGGGGCTGGATGGATGGCTTTTCTACGATCACCACATGCGCGATCCGCTGGCGTATCGCATCCTGGGGCTGGGAACGCCGACGCTGGTGTCGCGACGGTGGTGGTACTTTGTGCCGGCGCAGGGGGAGCCGAAGAAGCTGGTGCACCGCATTGAGGCGGGTCGGCTGGATGCTCTACCGGGGAACAAGGCAGAGTACAGCACCTGGCAGGAGATGGAGGCTGGCGTGAGGGCGATGCTTGCGGGCTCGACGACACTAGCGATGCAGTATTCGCCACGCAATGCTGTCATGTATGTGGGCCTGGTGGATGCCGGCACAATCGAGATGCTGCGGGAGATGGGCAAGATAATCGTGAGTTCAGCGGACCTGGTAAGCCGGTTCGAGGCGGTGCTGACCCCGGCACAGATCGCGTCGCATGGTGTGGCGCAGCGGGCGATCGATGCAATTCTGGCGGAATGCTGGCTCGAAATGGGGCGGCGGGTGCGCGGCGCTGGGACCGATGAGTTCGCGATGGTGGAGTATCTGCAGCAGGCCATGCGGCGCGAGGGTCTGGAGTGGGAGCATGGGCCGAACGTGAGCGTGGGGCCGAATGCGGCGGACTCGCACTATGACGCGACGGCGGAAAGTTCGCGTGCGATCGAGCGCGGCAGCTTTGTGTTGATCGACATCTGGGCGAAGGTGGCGGCTGACCCGGAGTCAGTCTGGTACGACATTACATGGACGGGCGTAGTGGATCGCGAGCCGACGGAGCGCGAGCAGCAGGTGTTTGAGGCGGTGCGCGATGGGCGCGACGCGGCGATTGCCCTGGTGGAAGCGCGGTTTGCGGCGGGCGAACCGATTGCAGGATGGGAGCCGGACCGGGCAGCGCGGGAGGTAATTGTTGCGCGGGGGCTGGGGGAGTGGTTTACGCATCGAACGGGGCACAACATCGGCACGGTGCTGCATGGCGCTGGGGCGCACCTGGACGACTTTGAGTCGCATGACGAGCGGCGGATTTTACCGATGACGTGCTTTTCCGTGGAGCCGGGGGTGTATTTGCCTGGGGAATTCGGCGTGCGGAGTGAAGTGGACATGATGACGAGCCAGACGGGCGCGGTAGTGACGGGGCGGGTGCAGCGGGAGTTGGTGCGGATCTAGCGGTGAACTCATGTGCCAAATGCAAGACATCGACCATCCAGTGGAACCAACGCGTCACGGTTGCGTACTTGATTTTGAGCGGCTGGTAGACTTGGGAGCGTATGGGGACTCATGCGGTGGTGGTACCGGTGAAGCGTAGTGGGGTGTCGCCGGAGTTGGTGTTGCTGGCCGGCTGGCTGGTGCCGGGACTCGGGCATGTGCTGGTGCGCAAGCCGGTGCGGGCGTTGCTGCTGTTCGTGTCGGTGGTGGCGATGTTCGCGATCGGCCTGAGCATTCATGGCAAGGTGTACACGCCCACGACGGGTGACCCGCTGGACATCCTTGGCTTCGTCGGGGATGCGGGCGCGATTGGACTGTGGGTGGTGGCGAAGCTGACCGACCTGGGCGCGACGCAGCTATCCACCGCGGCGTCGGACTGGGGATCGAAGTTTATCGTGGTGGCCGGATTGCTGAACGTGATGGCCGCTGTAGACGCGCAGTCGCTGGCAAATGGGCGAAAGGTGGACCTGTAGCTATGTCGCACTTTACGGCGTTGTTGTTGTACGCGTTGTTTGCTTCAGTGGTGTTTGGCATCACGCAGCGGGCGGTACCGAAGAACATGATCCGCTTTGGCGCGTTCTGTTTTGGCAGTTTTGTGGCGGCGGCGGTGGTCGTCAGCTGGGGGATGTGGCTGATCAAGCACTAGGTCCAATCAAGTTCAAGCGAGCCGCGGTGTCCTCAGCCGCGGCTTTCGCGTTGCCAGATGTTGGCGTGGAATGGGTGGCGGGTGGTGAAACCGAGGCGCTGGTAGAGGGAGAGCGCGGGCGTGTTGGCCTCGGTCACGGTAAGGGTGACGGTGCGCAGGCCGGCGCGGGCGAGTTCTGTGGCGGCGTGGCGCAGGAGCAGGCGGCCAAAACCACGAGCGCGGCGGCGCGGACTAATGCAGAGTTGTGGAATGTGTGCGGTGTCCGGCTCGACGCGCGAGGTGAGAATGAGGCCCTGTAGCTCGTTGCTGCGCTCGTCGATGAGGACGAAAGAGTAGTCCGGCGAAAATACGCCGCAGCCGGGGAAGCGCACGATGTTGTGCAGGAAGCGTAGGCAGCCCTGCACGGTGCGGTACTGATCGTTAATGTAGGTGTCGCCGTGGTGGGCGTAGGCGCGGTGAATGAGGTCTGCGGCCGGCTGATACACGGGGGCCGTCCAGCGGCGGAGTTTCAGGTTGTCGGGCAGGGCCGGGAGCGGCTCGTCATCGCTGCGCACCAGCGAGCCGGGCTGGATGAGCTCGCGCAGGTCGGGCAGTGCGGCCTGCATAAAGAGGCGGCGATCGCTGTGAAAGCCTGCATCGTTGAAAATCGGTTGCAGCGCCTCGTCGGCGAGCAGCAGTTGCGACTCCACGCGGTCGACACCGGGCGTGTGCTGCAGCATGGGCAATAAATGGTGGAGCAGGGTTTGCTCCACGTAGAGCCGGTCGTCGCCGATGGCGAACAGATCGCCGACGACGGCCTTTTGTGTTTCGTACACGGCGAAGGTGTAGCCGCAGATGCGCCCGCTGGGCCGGTGCACGGCGACGAAGCCGGGCAGAATGCGGCTGTCGAGATAGCCGAGCAGCAGGTCGATGGAGTTGCGGTAATCCCACAACAGGCGGGCGCGCCACTGGGTCGCTTCTTCCGCCAGCAGGGCGCGCAGCTCACGCCCCGTGGAGAGGCGTAGGTCGCGAATGTCGTAGCTGGCGGAGGAGTTGTGCACCCTCAGGTGAGGGTAGCGGGTTTGCGCGGACGGTGCGCGGTGAGGAACCTGATTGGGTGCGGACTGCGAATTCTGCTTGCGCTTGCGCGGTCAGGCTTTGCGGTGGTGGGCAGCGCGGCGATGCAAGGGGGCGGGAGCTGGCAGGGCGGCCGGCGGAGGCACGAGCGCGGCAACGCGATAGACGGCCAGACCCTGCCACTCATCGAGCAGCAGCGGTTCGTACAGGCGCTCATGCAGCAGCAGCGGCAGCGTGGGAATGTCGGCCGTGCGCAGGACGAGGATGTGCTGCTCGTTGGGGATGCCGGTAATGACAAACTGCTTCTCCGTGGCCGAGGGCTGCGGGAGATAGTGGCGCAGCGCCTGTTTGCGATAGAAGCACAGGCCGTAATCCGTGTCGCGGCGGATGCGGTGGGTGACGAGCAAGGGAATGTTGGGGGCGCGCCGTTCGATCTCTGCCGCAAGGGGTCGTGCGGAGTAGTTTTCGTCGAGCAGCGTGCCGTGCGTGTGCAGCAGGAAGAAGAGCAGACAGACGACGGGTACGGTCGTAAGTGAGCGCAGATAGCGCAGGCCGAAGCGGCGCGTGAGTGCGATGATGACGATCGCGATGGCCGCGGCAATGCCGGCGGCCGTCCAGATGACGCGCGGCGGTGGCACAATCTTCTGGTAGATCATGTACTGCGGTGCGAGCAGCAGGACGAAAGCGAAGATGCCCGTGGTGATGCCATGGCTGACGAGGATGCGCTTGCGCAGGCCAGCTGTGCGCGCGCGGAAGAGGTAGTCGCCAGTGAGGATGGTGAGCGGCGGAATGGCCGGCAGAATGTAGCCGGGGAGCTTGCTACCGCTGAACGAGAAGAACAACACGGGGAAGACGGCCCAAAGAACGAGAAACTCCGGAAAGGCGTCGCCCGCGCGGGAATGGCCGAGGTAGCGCTGTTGCTGGTAGCGGGTGCGCCACTCCGCACGCGCGATCTGGAAGGCGTCGCCGAGCGCACGCAGGGCCACGACCGTCCACGGCATGAGCGCGAGCACAAGCACGGCGAGGTAGAACCACGGTCGCTGGTGGTGCTGGTAACGGTCGCTGGCGAAGCGTTCCAGGTTTTGTTCGAACAGAAAAAGCTTGAGGAAGTTGGGATTGTGCAGCTGAACGGCGATGTACCACGGCAGCACGAGAACCAGGTACAGCACGATGCCGGGCAGCCAGATCATGCGGCGTAGCACCTGCCACTCCCGCCGCAGGCCCACGAACATGAGGATGATGCAGGCGCCCATGAACGGCGCGACCGGACCCTTGGCGAGCGTGGCCAGCGCGCCAAAGAAGTAGAGGTCGAAGAGCCAGAACTTCTTCCCGGTTTCGTACCAGGCGTACCAGCCGAGCATGCCGATGGCGAAGGGCGCGGCGAGCTGCATATCCGTGGACGCGCCACGGGCGAAGGCGATGATGGCGGTGCAGGATGCGGTGATGAGCGCCGCGTCCAGGTGCCCCCCCGGGCGGAAACGCCGCATGTGCAGGAAGATGAGGAACACCATGCCAAATGCGCCGGTGGCGGAGGGCAGGCGCGCGGCCCAATCGCTGACGCCGAACTCCTTGAAGAAACTCATGGTGCGCCAGTAATAGAGCGCCGGCTTCTCCAGCCAGGGATGGCCGTAGAGGATCGGCGTGATGGTGCCGGATTCCGCGCAGTGCCAGGAGGCGCGCAGGTCTTTCCAGTGCAGCGAGCGCGGGATGACCTTGGCGTTGCCGGCAGCGACGCAGCCGTTGTGGTGCGCCAGCAGCATCTCGTAGGCGATCTGGGCGTAGCGGGGCTCGTCCGCGCCGACCAGGCCGAGCTCCGGCCGAGAAAGCACGGCGCGGCCGAGGTGCAGCGGTACTAGGCCGTAGAACAGCAGCAGGGCCGTCATGAGGCACAGAACGACAAGTTCGCGGAAGGCGGTCGTGCCGGCGTGATGAATCGCGCGGCGCAACCAGTTTGGCCGCGGCGTCGGCAGTTCGTCTTCAGACAGCGACTCGGGCTGGGATAGAGTGCTCACGTCAGTGCCGAAGCTGAGGCTAACAGATGTACGGGTGTTCGCCATGCTTCAATGGGCATTGTTTGCCAACGCAGGCATGGTGCGAGAGGGTTAACGCGAGGGAGCACGTTGCTGCTCCCGCTTGATTTTCGCGAGCAGATGGTTGACGGTCGCGAAGAGATCACCGGAGAGAACGCAGCCGGCCGCTGTGCGATGGCCGCCGCCACCGCAGCTGGCCGCCACGGCTGCCACATCCAGCGAGGACTTGGAGCGCAGGGAAATACGGTAGTGCTGCGGCGTGTCCGATTCAAGCGGAAGTTCGCGCAAAAAGAGTGCGGCCTGTACGCCGGCGATGCTGATGAGGTACGTCACGGTACCTTCGGAGTCCTCGTCCGTGGCGCCGACGGCGGCAAGGTCAGCCTGGGTGATGTAGCTCCAGGCAACGGCGTCGCGGATCTGCATGCGCGACAGGGCGATACCGAGCAGGCGGATGTGCGCGGCGGATAAAGAGTAGAGCACGTCGCGGGCAACAGCCTCGGCATCTGCACCAAGAGCGATGAGTTCGCTGGCGACGGAAAAAGACGTTGAGGCCGTGCCCGGATAGGTGAATGCGCCCGTGTCGGTAAAGAGGCCGGTATACAGGCACGTGGCCATCGCCGGTGTGATGCTCAGTTGAAGTTGTTGCGCCAGCCGGAGTACAAGTACGGCGACGGCGCTGGCATTGCAGTCAACCCAGTTCAGGGCACCGTATGCAGAGCCGGTCAGGTGATGGTCCAGATTAAAGATGGACAATGTGCCGAAGCCGAGTAGACCTGTGCGCGGCAGGCCGTCACACTCCAGCACCACGGCACCGTCGTAGAGAGAGGCGTCGATGGACCGCGCGATGCGGATGCGGTCGACGCCCGGCAGGGTGCGGTACACCTGGGGGACAGGATCTGCCAGAACCAGATCCGCACGGATGTGGTTCTGGTCGAGGATGCCGGCGAACGCGAGCATGGACCCAACGGCGTCGCCGTCCGGCCGCGCATGCGATGTGACGAGCAGATGCGTACCGGGACGCAGAAATTCTTCAATCTGGCGGCGATTCGGTAGAGCGACATCTGTATCGGAGTTCGTGGAAACCTCGCCCGGCACCAGCAGGGTGCTCACGGCTGCACCGCGGTTCTGGCCTTTTTCTCCCGCTTCTTCATGCGTCCGAGTAGCGTGTCCAGGCGCGCGTTGATCTTCTCGGACTTGTCGATGTGGAAGGTGAGATCGGGGATGCGCTTGACGCCCAAACGGTCCAGCAGTACGGAGTGGATGTAGCCGCGTGCGGCGATCAGGCCCTCCAGCGTGCTGTCTTCGTCGGCCTCGCCGCCCTCAACCGAGACGTATACCTGGCCACTTTTGCCGCCGGGATTCATGGCGACTTCCGTCACGGTAGCCGACCCGATGCGTGGGTCGGAAAGCTCCCCACCGATGAGGATGGAAATTTCTTCTCGCAAGGTCTCAGCCATGCGATTGCGATGATGGTCTCTTCCGCGATGTTCCGGCATAATGTCCCTGCTGACTCGTCAGATTATCAGAAAGTTACAAATGCTCTGAGGCTTACCGTCTACCAGGCGGGGGATCGACTAATAGAACAAGTCAGTCGAGGATGTCGGCGAAGCTCTCCAGGATGGAAGCACCGAGGCCCGTCACGATGCGCTCGGCGGCGTGCTCCACCTCGGCAAGCTGCCCTGCGAGATAGTCGCGCGAACCGTTGATGGCAGCGATACCGATGGTGGCACGGTTCCAGACCAGGGCTTCGTCTAGTTCGGCAACGGAAATATTGAAGCCGTGGCGGAGTTTGTCCTTCAGCGAACGTACGACCTGCCGCCGGTCTTTAAGGGACTGGGCGTGCTCAATGGCGAGTTCGAGGGTGAGTTGCGCGATCGGCATGGTTACTTTGTTGTGATGCCCTTGCCCTCGGTGACGGTGTAGATGGCGTCGGTGGCGGGAATCTGGAGTGATTCGCGGGTGCCATCGGGCCACAGGATGTCGCACTTGTCGATGGTGGTCGACGTGCCGAGGCCGAAGTGGAGGCGCTTATCGGAGGAGGAAGCGAAGGAGCCGCCGGCGATGACGTCCGCGCGCTGGCGGAAGCCGCTTGCCGTCACGTAAACCGTTGCCCCGATGGCATCGCGATTGCACTTGCCGGTGCCGACCAGCCGCAGGGTGACCCAGTGGTGACGCGGGTTGGCGTTGGTCGTGTCGGCACCGGGCGTCGGCTCCGGGGCAAAGGCGGCGACGCGATTGGTAGCATCTGCTGTCACGTTCAGGAAAAGGGAGGGGGTATCGTCCATATTATTGGTGACGACGTCGACGCGGCCGTCGTTGAACAGGTCGCCATAGGCCATGCCGCGCGCCGCCTGCAGCTTGGCAAGCCCGGTGCCGGCCACAGCGGGGACGAACTGCAGCTTGCCGTTGACGTTGTGGATGAGGAGGGCCCGCTGCTTGAAGCTGGTGCCCCAGTTGTTGCGGTCCGCCTGCGGGTAGACATGGCCGTTGGCGGTGAACAGGTCGAGCCAGCCGTCGTTGTCGTAGTCGAAAAAGGCGGTCCCCCAGCCCAGGAAGGGAACGGACGGTTCGGCGATGCCGAGCTGAAAGCTGACGTCGGTAAAATTGCCGTCGCCGTCGTTGTGGTACAGCGGTTTGTAATCGTCAGAGAACGTGGTGTTGTATAAGTCGACGCGGCCGTTGTGCAGGTAGTCGCCGGCGGCGATGCCCATGCTTGCAGTTTCACGGCCGCTTTCATTCAACGCGTAACCGGAAGCATAACTGGCGTCATCAAAGGTACCGTCGCCCTTGTTGAGATACAGGTAGTTGGGCGTGCTGTCGTCGGCGACAAGTAAGTCGGGCTTGCCGTCGCCGTTGACGTCAATAAATAACGAGGCGAGCCCGAAGTAAGTATTGTTGTCACTTACTCCCGCCTTTACAGAGACATCGCTAAAAGTGCCATCGCCGTTGTTGTGGAAGAGCTTATCGGACTCGCCCTTGAGGCCGCGCGGGCCGCACATGGTCTTGACGCCGCGAAAGGAGCAGAAGGAAATGTTCGTAGAATTGCCGGATCCAGTGGCTGAACCTGGTGGATCGAAGTGCACATAGCCGGGGACGAAGAGGTCGAGCTTGCCATCGCCATCATAGTCCCCCCACGTCGCCCCGGTGGCCCAGCCGTCGAAGGTGACACCGGCTTTTTCCGCGACGTCGGTAAAGGTGCCGTTGTGGTTGTTATGGTACAGGCGGCTTTTTCCGTAGTTGCTGACGAAGATATCCGGATAGCCGTCATTATCGTAATCGGCACTTACCGCGCCGATACCCCAGCGCTCGTTAGCGACGCCGGCTTTCACGGTCACATCGGTAAAGGTACCGTCGTGGTTGTTATGGAAGAGCGCGGCAGACGGAGCTTTTGATTTCCCGGCAAGTACGTCGTAGTTACTGCCATTGACAAAGTAAATATCGAGCCAGCCATCGTTGTCGTAGTCCAGCAGGGTGACACCGGAGCCGAGGGTTTCGAGGATGGTACTTTTCTCTGGCGTGCCCACGCTGTGATGAAATGCCGCAAGACCGGCCTTGGCCGCGATGTCCTGAAAGACGACCGGACCGGACTGCACGAACCCGCCGGCGGTGATGGGACGATGTTCCGTGTCGTAGGTTGCAGGGTGCACGCCACCGGTGGTTGCGCCGCTGCTTGCCGCAGGCTGTGAACCCTCTACGGGCTTGCCGGGATTGGCATTGTTCTGCGCCGGTAGCAGCGCAGGTGCGAAAAACAGGGCGGCGGCGAGAAGTGTTTTCATAAAGGTCGCGTCAAAAGAAATGGGTTGAGCTTAGTTTTGCGGGTCAGAGCCGGGCTTTGCTGGGGCGGGCGGATCAGGATCGAGCAGCGACTTGAACTGCTTTTTGCTTTTGGGGCCTTTGCGCTGCGCATGCAGGTACTCCACCAGGTGAATCATCTGCTGCTCATCAATCACGTCGGCGAAGGAAGGCATGCCGCCGCCGCCGTTGTGGATCTGCTGCGTGATGTCGAACTGGTGCCGGCGCCTGCCCACTCCCTGCAGGTTCGGCCCTTTTTCCGTACCAGACAGGTCCGCGTTGTGGCATTGCGCGCAGCCGAAGGTCTTGTAGACCTCCGCGCCGGCGGCACGTCCCTTGTCGGAGTCGGCAAGCGCCACCGAGGCGCAGAGCAGGGGCATCAAAAGCAGGAGACATCGCTTGGATCGAGGCATGGTCACTTCAGCGTAGCAGTGTGGCGTCATGTCAGGGTTTTGCGGTAACCTGCGCCACGCCAGAAGCACTGGTCACAGGGTCAAGCGTGTTGACGTGCCACACAACGGATTCATTCGCGATGTCCGGATTTTTGCGCAGGTACTCCAACGCATAGGTGTTGGCGGTGGGGTCATCCTTCTGGTCGGCAAAGGCGGCGGCCTCGCGTGCGGCCTCGGGCTTCATGTTCAGTCGCCGATAAACGATGGACAGGATGTAATGCGCGGACAGGTCATCCGGGTCGATGGACTGCACGGCAAGGTACTCCGCCTTGGCCTCGGCATACTTGTGCTGCTGGTAGTAGCTGAAGCCGAGTTCGCGGTGCGCATCGCGGGAGCGCGGGAACTGTTTCGCGACAGCCTGCAGATCGGTGATGGCTGCATCGAGCTCGCCGCCGTTGCGCTCCACCAGGGCACGGTAGTACAGGGCACGTGCATTGTTCGGTGCGAGGGCGAGCGCCTTTTCCAGGTTCGGGCGGGCGTCGTCGTACTTTTCCCACTGGATTTCGACGATGGCCTGGTTGGTGTAGGCGTCGCCGTAGTCCGGCCGAAGCTTCGCCACATGCTGAAAGGCGTCGACGGAGGCGGCGTACTGCTGCGCGTCGAGCAGGCCGATGCCGTAGTTATTCCAGCGCATCCATTCCTTGATGCCAGTGTCTTTGACGCCCGCGGCGAGCGGTGCATCCGGCTTGTTTTCGCCGATGTGCAGTGTGCGTGTGGTCGAGTTCATGTCGACGACCGGCTGCTCGTAGTGCTTGCCCATGCCGAAATCCATGAAGTGCTGGGCAAAGCGGCGGTACTTGACTGTGGCCGTGACGGTAAGGTCGCCGGCGTTCTGCGGCAGGGTAAAGGCGTAGCGCACGATCTGCGAGCGGCCGCTCTGGATGGAGTTGTTGTAGGCGACGATGCGGTTGTTCCACACCTCGTGCCGCGCGTTCAGCGTGCCGTTGATGTTGATCAGGCGATTGGTAAAGCTGTGCGTGTTCGGGTTGAGTTCGCCGGTTTTGGGGTCGGTCGCGCCGCTTTCGAACAGCGTTTTGCCGGAAGCGTCCTTCACGGTGAAGGCTGTCCAGCTCTCGTACATGTCGCGCTGCTCGGGCACGTGCGAGTGGGCGATGCCCTTGTTCTGAATGACGACGTCGACGACGATGGGCTCGCCCTGCTTGAGGGCAAAGTTCGCAAGGCCGAGCGGCGCGGAGAGGGTGCCGGCGTTGTCTGCCGTGACGGCGGCATTGCGATCGCCGTGCTCGATGCCGAACACGTCAATGTTAAAGCTGCCGGACTTCAGGAACTCCTGAATACGCTGGGCCTGTGCATCGAACTTGTAATACTGCGGCACAACGGTGTTGGCACCCAGCCAGCGGTGCGAGGCGAGCGTACCCTTTTTCGCGCCAGGGTCGACGCTGGTGAGGGCTTCGCGCTGCATGTGGCAGGTCTCGCAGGTGCTGACGGAGTCCTTTGTGTAAAAAGGCAGCGGCGACTGCTTGGCGAAGGAGCTGTTCTGCCATTCGTCGTAGAGGCTGATGGCACGCTGCCACTTGTAACCGTTAAGCGAGTGGGGCAGCGCGGCCTTGTGGCAGCTGCTGCAGAACTCGCTGGTTTTGTAGAACGGCTGCATGACAGCCTTGCTGTGGCGGTCGAGATGGGTCAGGATTTCGGTGTCCGAAACCTGGCGGGTAATGGGTGCGCCGTTTTCGTCGACCAGCACCGCGGGAACACCGAGGACGTAGCTGCCGGTACCGCGTGTATCAACGGATTTGATGGCGTGGCAGACGGAGCAGGTCACGCCATCCTGATCGTAGGGCCGCTTCTTGGCTGCGCCGGGCGTAATGGCACCGGCGGCAACGGCCACCGGGTCGTGGCAGCCTTCGCAATGGCGGCTGAACTGCACGCCTTTCTCTTCGTTCAGCAGGCCGACGTTTTTCAGGTACCAGGGCGCGCGGTTGGAGTTGCTGTGGGCAGACTCGCGCCACTGGGTGTGCGATTCCTTGTGGCAGTGACCGCAGTATTCGGCGGTGGGAAAGCTTTTAGGGTCGATGAACTCACCGGTGTCGGTGGTCATGTTCGACGGCAGAAAGGGGTTTTCCTTGCCCTGGTAGTAGTTGTACTTGGCCGAAATCTTCTCGTGGTAGGCGTGGCGCGCGGCGGCCGCGGCCTCCTGCTCCGTGCCTGCGTGCACGTGCTGCGGCTTGCTGAACGTGAGCACGGCGGCGGTTGCCGTGGTAAGCAGCAGCGTGAGCAGGACGAGGCGCGACTTGGTGGTGGTGTGCATGAAGGTCAGGGTTCTCAGGAACAGCGCCAATCGTACGGGAGCACGGTAACGATTGCACAGTGTTGCTGGAGGGAGAAAAGGCTCGATCTATCGGTGGATCGCGGTGGCCTATGTGGAGGGTGGAGCGGGCAGGTCTACAAGCGGCGGCGAGGTGCGGCGTTCCAGCTCTTCTGCATCCGCTGGGTCCAGATAGCGGCCGACCTGCCGCTTGTTCTCGATCAGATCTGCTTTGGAGATGAAATGGACTGGAACACCTTCCACCTCAACATCGATTCGGTTGTTCCAGATGTCGTCGGAGGGCTATTTGATGTGAGCACAAATGGGGATGGCAGCAGCCATCCCCATTTGTGGTGGATCAAGCACTGCTACGCCGTGTGTGATGGTGGCAGTTCGTGCGACGGATCGAGAATCGGCACGGTGGTGCCGGTGGGCGGCAGGGTTGGGGGTGTGTTCGTCTTCTTGCCGAAACGCGCAAGGAGCGTGCTGAGGATGACGTAAAGCACCGGGATGAAAAAGAGATTGAGCGCGGTGGAGACGACCATGCCGCCGACCACTGCCGTACCTACCGAGTGGCGGCCGTACGAGCCGGCGCCCTCCGCGAAGTAGAGCGGCAGCACGCCGAGGATGAAGGCAATGGACGTCATGAGGATGGGCCGCAGGCGGAGTTCCGCCGCCTGGATGGCGGAGTCGATAATGCTTTTCCCCGTGCGGCGAATCTCTTCCGCGAACTCGACGATGAGGATCGAGTTCTTGGCAGAAAGGCCGATGAGCATGACCATGCCGATCTGCACGTAGACGTCGTCGTTGAGGCCACGCAGGGCCACCAGGCCGAGCGCGCCCAGGATGGCAGTGGGCACCGCGAGCAGGATGATGAATGGCAGTGCGAAGCTCTCGTACTGCGCGGCCAGCGTGAGGTACACCACGAGAATGCCGAGGCCGAAGATGATGACCGTCTTGCCCTGTGCCTCGACTTGTTCCAAGGCCAGGCCCGTCCAGGAGTAGTTCATTCCAGGCATCTTGTTGGCATTAAAGAGCTTAACCATTGAATCGAGGCCCTGGCCGGAGGATTGGCCAGGTGCCTGCGAACCATCTATCTCCGCAGAACGAAAGATGTTGTAGTGATTGATGACCTGCGGACCACTGGTCTCCTTCACCGCAACCAGGTTGTCGAGCGGGATCATCTGGCCGGCGTTGCTGCGGACATAAAACTGTCGCAGGTCCTGGGCATTGCGGCGGAATTGCTTGTCGGCCTGGACGTAGACGCGATAGCTGCGATTGTTGAAATCGAAGTCGTTAATGTAGGCCGAGCCCATGAAGGTGCCCATGGCCGCGGTGATCTGGCTGAGCGGGACTCCGATCGTCTCAGCCTTCTGGCGATCGATGGTGACGAAGAGCTGTGGGTCGTTGGCGGTGAAGGTGGTGTTCAGGCCGACGAGTCCGGAGCCAGGCGCGCGTGACTTGGCGACCAGGGTGTGGGCAACGCGGTCGATGTCGCCGAAGGTGTTGCGGCCTTCGTCCTGCAAGATGAACTGGAAGCCGCCGACGGTGCCGATGCCGGCGATGGCGGGAGGTTCGGTGGCGAAGAGGATGCCTCCGGGGACGGCGAAGAGCTTGGGAGCGAGGCGCGCGACGATGGCGCGGGCGTCGTGGCCGGGACCCTTGGCGGTGCGCTCGTTGACGTCTTTTAGCGGTCCGAAGATCAAGCCGGAGTTTGGGGAGGAGCCGCCGGAGAGGGAGAAGCCCATGACGGAGAAGGTGCCGAAGACGTCCGGGTCCTGCCGCATGATGGCGGTTCCCTTGGCGGCAACCTCGCTGGTGTATTCCAACGAGGCACCGGGAGGCGTCTGCACGATGACGAGGAAGTAGCCTTGGTCTTCCTGGGGGACGAAAGCGGTAGGGACCGCGGTATAGACGTAACCGGTGGCGCCAAGGATGACAAAGAAGAGCAGGAGGAGAATGTAGCGGTGGGCGACCACGAAGCCGACAGCCGCGGCGTACCAGCTGATGACCTTGAGGAGGCCTTTTTCGAAGTACTCCACGGGCTTACGGATGATGTAGGTGATGGGCTTGAGGATTGGCGGCAGCAACTGCTTGTCGCGGTGGAGCAGGATCGCCGACAGCGCCGGTGTGAGCGTCAGCGCATTGAAGGCGGAGATGGCGATGGAGAAGGCGATGGTGAGTGAAAACTGCTTGTAGAGGATGCCGGTGGTGCCGGGAAAAAAGCTGACGGGGACGAAGACGGAGATGAGCACGAGCGAGGTGGCGACGACGGCGGACGTCACCTCAGCCATGGCGATGCTGGTGGCTTCGCGGGCGTTGGCGACACCCTCCTCCAAGTGGCGTTGCACGTTTTCGATAACCACGATCGCGTCGTCGACCACCAGGCCGGTGGCGAGCGTGATGCCGAAGAGCGTGAGCGAGTTAATGGAGAAACCGAAGATCTTGATGAAAGCAAAGGTACCGATGAGCGATACGGGAATCGTGATGGACGGGATGACCGTCGAACGCCAGTCCTGCAGGAAGAGGAAAATGACGACGATGACGATGATGATGGCTTCAAAGATGGTGGTGCGAACTTCACGAATGCTGTCGGAAACGACGGTCGTGGTATCGACCGCGACGACGCCCTTCATGCCTGGGGGGAACTGTTTTTGCAGCTCGGCGAGGACGACGAGGCAGCGTTTTTCCACGTCGAGCGCATTGGCATTGGAGAGTTGCTGAATGCCGACACCGACGGCATTGCCGCCCTGGTCGCCGAAGTTAAAGCGGAGATCGGTGTTGTAGTTTTCCGCCCCAATCTCGGCGCGGCCCACATCTCTGAGCAGGACGATGCCGCCGGAGATGGGAGTTCCTGTAGCCGTGGTCGTTGTGGTGGCCGCGTTGGTTTTGAGAATGATGTTTTCAAACTGGCGTGGATCGGTGAGTCGGCCGACAGCGCGCACGGCCATTTGGTAGTTCTGGCCGGCAACGGAGGGTGGCTGGCCGAGCTGGCCGGCGGCGACTTCGACGTTTTGCTCCTGGAGGGCGGTGGTGACGTCGGTAGCGGTGAGGCCGCGGGCGGCCATTTTTGCCGGGTCGAGCCAGAGGCGCATGGCATACTTGCGCTCACCGAAGATGACGACGTCGCCGACTCCGGGAACACGCTTGAGCGCATCTTTGACGTACACGTCAAGGTAGTTGGAGATGAACAGCGGGCTCAGGCTGTTGTCAGGCGAAATGAAGCCGGCGGCGAGCACGAAGTTGCTGTTGGCCTTGGTGATGCTGATGCCGGTGTTGTTGACGGCGGCGGGCAGACGGCCCTGCGCGGAGGCGACACGGTTCTGCACGTCGACCGCGGCGATGGACAGGTCGTAGCCGGTGTCGAACGTGACAGTGATGGTGCTGGTGCCGTCATTGGAGCTGGTGGAGCTCATGTACCGCATGCCTTCCACGCCGTTGATGGACTGCTCCAACGGGATGGTGACGGCGGATTCAACGATGGACGAGTTGGCACCAACGTAGTTACAGGCGACCAGAACCTGAGGCGGCGCGAGTTGCGGGTAGAGCGAGATGGGCAGCGACGGAATCGATACGGCACCTGCGAGCACGATGAGCAGGGCGCAAACGGTGGCGAAGATCGGTCGCCGGATGAAGAATTCGACCATGAAAGGACTCTCTTAGACGAGCTGGTGCCGCAGGTGAAATGCGGGTGTGCGACTTAGCCGAGCGGCTTGACGGGAACGCCTTCCTGCAACAGTTGCAGGCCGCTGAGGATGACTTTTTCGCCGGGGGCGAGGCCGCCAAGGACGGGGTAGTTATTGCCGACCGGCTCGCCCAGCGTGACTGCCTTCTGGTGGGCGATGAATCCAGCCCCGGCTGGCTGCGCGACGTAGACGAATGGCAGGCCGCCGATGCGGGTGACGGCAAGAATGGGGACCACGGGCTGCTGTTGAGTCGACCAGGTGATGCGCGCGTTGAGGATCTGACCATCGCGCAGGTTGCTACCGGCGGGCGCGGGCGCCTTGGCGAGAATGCCCTGCAGCCCGTTGTCTACCGAGGGCGAGACGAAGTAGATGGCGGTCTGCGCGACCTTTTTGCCGTCGCTGTCGAGCAGTTCGACGGGAAGGCCGGTTTTTGCATCGGCGGCTCGGTCGGTGGGCAGGTAGATGTAGGCTTCCAGGTCTGTCGGTACGTCGACCGTGGTGAGCAGGGTGGTGGGCGAGACGTAATCGCCGAGGTGCACGGGAACATCGCCAACCGTGCCGGCGAAGGGTGCACGAATCTGGTAATAACTGAGCTGCTGCTTTTGCGTGGCGGTCTGGGCCTGAGAGGCGCTGTACGCACCCTGCGACGTTCCCATGGACTGCGTCGCCTGGTCGTAGGCCTGCTTGCTGATGATGCCGGCCTGAAAGAGCTGCTTTTGCCGGGCAAGGTCACCCTGGTTGTACTGGTAGGCGGCGCGCGTCTGGATTTCCGCTGCCTGTTGCGCCTGCACGTTGGCGACCTGCACCAAGGGGTTGACCTGCATGAGCAGTTGGCCTGCCACGACCTGCTGGCCGCTGTGTACGAAGATTTTTGTCAGATTGCCGCTGACCTGCGGCTGGATGGTGGATGAGCGGCGACTCTTGATGGTGGCGACGAAGGTGTCGGTTTGCGGCACGGCCGTGGGGGCGACGGGCGCGACCTGCACGGGCATGGCCTGCATGGTGGGTGCGGGCGGTGCCTGTTTCGTGCAGCCGGAAAGCAGTAAGGACGCCGCAAACAGGGCGGTGACGACGCGGAAACGCGAAATCTGTACGAGCAAAGAGAACTCCTGTTGCACCCAGTGCCGTAGACAGGATGGCTGGGGCAGATGAACAACGGAACGAGGTTTGGATGCCCCGGATGCGGGAGCGATGCAGAAAAGCATGTGCATCACGACGCAGGTTGGCAGATGCCTGTGCTTCATGGGAGCATGGTTTCGGCCAGCACGGGGCGTGGAGCAAGCGTATGCTGTGCCGGGAGACGGACATGATGCAACAGACGCTTGGATGGAGACACGCCAGTCATGTTTTGGCTGCAGTCGTGTTGATGGGCCTGCCAACCGGCATGGCGCGTGCTCTGCCCGCACAGATGAGCGCGGCCCCGATTGCGCCTGTGCTTGGTACGGGTATTTTGCCGCAGGCGCAGGTGGACCGGTTGCTGCCAGCGACCGTGTACTTCCAGGGGCAGAGCGCGCCGCTGCAGTTGCGGAATGCGACGGCGTACCGGGCACCGGATGGCGGAATCTTTTGGTTGTCGCTGGTGGATACGTCCGGCTATTCGACCGGGGTGCGAGAGCGGTATCAATTCTACCTGGTGACGGAGCGGGCGTTGACGCTTGGCACGGCGAACCTGGCGGCGGGCGCGTATGGCGGCGGATTTTTGTCGGACGGCACGGCGCTGTTGATGGACCTGGGCGGTCACGACGTGGCGAAGACGGCGGTGACGAACGATGCCGGGTTCAAGCGTCCGCGTCCGCTGCAGCTGGTGCAGGTGGGCGCTTCGCTGCGGCTGTATCTTGGGCGACAGTATGTGGCGGTTGCACTGCACTAAAGCGGATGGCGCTGGCCTCGGCAAAGTCGTGACGCCGGCAATAGAATCGGTGCTGTGAAGAGATACGGCAGACCGTGGATGCTGCTGGTTGTCGCCGGCATGGCGGCGCAGGCGCAACAGGCTGGGGTGCAGCAAGCAGCGACGGAGGCGTTCAAGGCTGGGTTGGCAGCAGTGCAGGCGGGTCGGCTTGCGGCGGCGGAGCCGGCATTCGCGCGGGTTGTTCAGCTTGTGCCGAACGTCGCCGCAGGGCACAGTGCGCTGGGTGCAGTGATGGTGCAGCGTGGCCGGTTTGCGGCGGCGCTGCCGGAGTTGGAGCGCGCGTTACAACTGGATGGCACGGACAGTTCTGCGCAATTGAACCTAGGGGTTGCGGCGGGTGCGGTAGTGGAAGGTCTGCCCGCTGCGCGCCGGGCGGAGCTCGCTGCGGAAGCTATCGGTGCCCTGCAGAGATGGCAGGCTCGTTCCGGTGCGTTGCCGCCGGATGCGGCGCTTGCGATGACGCGTCTGCAGCTTGCGGTCGGGCAGCCGCAGTTGGCCTTGTCGGGCTTGAACGCTGCCGTTGCCGCTGCGCCGAACAATGATGCGCTGCAGGACGCACTGGGTGTGTTGCTGGCCAGGCAGGAGGAGTTTGCCGCGGCAATTCCACATTTTGAGGCGGCGTTGAGGCTGGGCACGGGGGGGCGGCAGGCAGGGATGGAGCTGCACCTGGGTACGGCGCTGCTCGCGAGCGGGGATGCGACGGGTGCGATTGCGGCATTGCAGCGCGCCGTTGCGTTGCAGCCGGCGATGATTGCGGCGCGGGTGCAGTTGGGCATCGCGCAGTTTACGGCAGGGAACGAAGCGGCTGCGCTGGCGACGCTGCGAGAGGCGTTGCGGCGTGAACCTGGAGATGCGGAGGTGGCGTACCGCCTGGCGCTGACGCTGCAGAGCGCCGGGCACTCAGACGAGGCGCTGCCGCTGTTCGAGCAGGTGCGCAAGGTGAGACCCGGCGACGCGGAGCTGCTGACGAACTACGGGCTGGCGCTGGTGGAGGTGGGTCGGGCGAAGGAGTCGATCGCAGTTTACGACGTGGCGGCGGCAATTGAGCCGAACAACGCGACGCTGCACCAAGACCTAGGGGTGGCGTACCTGCAGCAGAGCGACCTGGACCATGCGATTGCAGAGTTCAAGCGAGGGCTGGAATTGCAGCCGGATAGTGCGCAGATCGCGTATGACCTGGGGCTGGCGCTGAAGCTGAAGGATAACCTGCCGGAGGCGATCGTGGCGTTTGAAAAAGCGCGGGCGCTGGACCCGACGCTGGTCGATGCGCCGTACACGCTGGGCGTGCTGTACATGCAACAGGGCCGGTTTGTGGAGGCGGCTGGCAGCCTGCAGCAGGCGCTGGCGCTGCGTCCGGACAATGCGGATGCGTGGTCGATGCTGGGTAGTGTGCTGAAGCAGGATGGGAAGCCGCAGGCCGCGGCGGAGGCGCTGCGCAAGGCGATTGCGCTGGATCCCGCGCAGCCCGGGAACCATGTGAACCTGGCGTCGGTACTGGTGGAGTTGGGCCAGAAGGACGAGGCAGTGCGCGAGCGCAAGACGGCTGCGGAACTGAGCCGCGCGGCGACGACGAAGCAGCGGGAGCGATTTGCGCTGGACAGCGGCAATCTGCTGCGGCAGCGGGGGCAGTTTGCGCAGGCGGTGGTGCAGTTTCGAGTGGCGGTGGCGGCGGACCCCAATGATGCGGCGGCGCACCTGGCGCTGGCGGATGCGCTAGCGCAGACGGGGGCAGCGGCCGAGGCGGATGCTGAACGCGCGAAGGCGAAGGCGCTCGCGGCAAAGTAGGTGGCGGTCGTTTGATGGAAGGATTGCTCGTAGGGCGCGGGGTTCCTATACTTGGGCTGCTGGCGGTGACGTTGGCTCGGGGAGAGATGCATGCCGCAGAGTCGTCGCGGGTTTTTGAAGTCGTTGTCGCGCACCGCGCTGGTGTTGTCGCTGGAAGATGTGTTGTCGCTGGCGCTGCCGGGACAGATGGGCGCGCCGGCCGGGCAGGTGGCGTCGCCGAACTCGCGGGCGACGTTCGATGTGCAGCCACGGTCGGCCAAGCTGCAGCCATCACCCGTGCTGGGGACGCCGCTGGGGTACAGCTTTGTCGATGTGGCGAAGAGCAGCGGGCTGAACGCGAAGACCATTTATGGCGGGGAGCACCGCAACAAGTACCTGCTGGAGACAACCGGCTGCGGCGTTGCATTTTATGACTTCGACCATGACGACTGGGTCGACCTTTTTCTGGTGAACGGGACGCGGCTGGAGGGATTTCCCAAGGGGCAGGAGCCCATCTCGCGACTGTTCAAGAACAACCGTGACGGGACGTTTACCGACATCACGTTGAAGAGCGGCATGACGCGTTCGGGATGGGGTCAGGGTTGTTGCGTCGGGGACTATGACAATGACGGGCTGGATGATTTGTTCGTGAGTTACTACGGGCAGAATGTGTTGTACAAGAACCATGGCGACGGCACATTTACCGATGTGACGGTGAAGGCTGGGCTGGCGCAGAAAACGACACGGTGGAACAGCGGCTGCGCGTTTCTGGACTATGACCGGGATGGCCACTTAGATTTATTCGTCGCGAATTACATTGACTTCGATTTAAAGACAGCGCCGCTGCCCGAAGCTGCGGGGTGCGCGTACAAGGGCATCCAGGTTGCGTGTGGGCCGCCTGGGTTGAATGGCGGAAAGAACCTGCTGTACCGGAATAATGGTAATGGCACCTTCTCGGATGTCAGTGAGACCTCCGGAATGACGAATACGATCGGCACTTATGCGCTGAGCGTGACGGTGGCTGACCTGGACAACGACGGTTGGCCGGATATCTATGTCGCGAACGATTCTACGGCGGCGACGTTTTACCGTAATCAGAAAGATGGCACGTTTAAGGACGAGGCGATCGAGAGTGGAATCGCGTATTCCCCGGACGGCAAACCGCAGGCCGGCATGGGCGTGAGCGTTGGCGACTACAACCGGGACGGGCTGCTTGATCTTGTGAAGACGAACTTCGCCGGGGACACGGATTCGCTGTACCAGAACCTGGGCGACGGCAACTTTGAGGATCACACGTACCTGAGTGGATTGGGTGTAAATACGCGGTTTCTGGGCTGGGGCGTGGGCTTTTTCGATCCGGATAACGATGGCTGGCTCGACCTGTTCATGTCAAACGGGCACGTGTATCCGGAGGTGGATGGGACGCAGATCGACAGCCCGTATGCGGAGCACAAGTACCTGTATCGCAACCTACGCGACGGTCAGTTTGAGGAAGTGACATCGATCGCGGGGAGTGGCATGACCGCGAGTGTGCCCGCGCGTGGATGTGCTTTTGGCGATTATGACAACGACGGGGATATGGATATTGTAGTGAACTGCGTGAATGCGCCGCCGCAGTTATTACGCTGCGATCGTACAAATGGAAATACCTTTTTGAAAATCAGGTTAGTTGGGACGAAGAGTAACCGCAGCGGCATTGGTGCGCGGCTGATTGTGACGGCACAGATAGATGTTACGGCGAAGCAGCCGCTGCGCCAGATAGACGAGGTGCGCAGCGGCGGGAGTTATTACTCGCAAAACGATCCGCGCGTACATTTCGGGTTGGGATCGGCGAAATCGGCGGATGTCGAGATCCAATGGCCTTCGGGCACTAAGGATAGTTTAAAAGGTCTGGCCGCGGGTAACTTGTATGTCGTGCAGGAAGGTGGAAAGCTGCTGCGAACCGTAGCCATGGAAGGGAAGAAGACCTAAGCCTGTGGGGCTAAAAGTGGCGGAGGCCGCGGGTGGCTTCGTTGCCTGTGGCTGCCTGGTCGATGGGCGAAGGACGATCGGTGTTGCGCTCAATGGAGCGGGCAACGATCTCCTTGGAGCCGAGGCCGATCGCGAGCGCAAGGGTCAGAACAATGCCGCCGAAGAGGATGCCGAAGCCGAGTTCGACGATGGCGCGGCCGATCTGCAGATGGTCCAAAACCATGGCGCCGGTGAAGACGAACACCAGCGATTTGACACCGACGGAGAGCATGCGCGCGTACTGCAGGCGGGCGTTTGCGGCGCTGATAAGCACGGAGCGGGACAGGTAGCGAGCGACCAGCGTGCCGACAAGCGCGATCAGGAAGGCACCGATCACATGGCCCAGGTAGGGCAGAAAGAAGGGCGCCAAATGGCTGGAGTACGTTGCCGAGTCGTACGCCGAAACGCCGACGACCACGCCGAGCAGAACCATGGACCAGTACACGATACGCCCAACGAGCAGCGTGGGGCTGTGCGCGGGCGACCAGTCAGTAACGCCTGCGGCGTTGAAGTGGCCGGCGCGCTCGTCAAAGCGCACACGATTTAGGAGACGCCGCACCAGCCACGCCGCACCCGCACCCAGAAGGGCAAATACGGCGATGGCAACGACCAGCGCAAGGACAGCCGGCAGAAAGTGCGCGAGATTAATGAGCACTCGCTTGAACGATCCGATCAGGGCGTCGTCGATGTCGTGCATGGCATTCTCCTTACAACTTAAGCGAAAGCAACGGGAAACGGTGGCAGGTGCGGGGAAGTTTACGGATTGAACCGGTCCGGCCAGCGCCAGCGCGAAACGAGGTAGGGTCTGTCCGCTTCAAAGGCGCTACTCAGCACGTCTGCATTCGTTGCACGACCAGTGCGCAGGGCGAGCAGGTGGGATGCGACCCATGCCAGATACAACGGCGTGAGGGCACCCAGCAGTTGGCCGCGCGGCAGCGTGCGCAGCCGGTGTGCCAGTACAAAGTCGTACACGATGCGCACCCACACCGCATCGGCCAGCGCGAAACTGTCGCGGCCGGCCTGGGACAGGCGCTTAAGGCTGACAAGGGTTTGCGGTGGAAGCACGAGCGACCAGATGTCGTGCAGGTTGTCGTAGCCGATGCGAAAGCTGGTGAGCAGGTCTTCGATTTCCTGATCGTCGGCCGGGTCGACGGGCGTTGCCGCCGCAGCCTCCAAGGCATCCAGCCGAAGTGTCTCCTTTGCGGGCCGGGAGCGTTGCCAGAACGTGGCCTTGGCCTCGATGTCGGCAAACAGGGACCCTGCGACTTCACGCAGAATCTGCGACAGATCGCCGGCGATGGGAGGCAGACTGCGGGTGGTGTTGCCCACCTCCGCAAGGTCAAAACCGGCCGTTGCGGCTTCATCTACCGGCCAAAGAATTGTGGTGCCCTGTGCGGCGATGGGTACACGATGCGCGGCGGCGGCCATGCGGTCGGCCATGCGGGCCGAGAATGCGGCATCGAGCGGCAGGGGAAAGCCGATCTGCGCGGTGAACAGGGCGCGAGACAGGGGGGCGAGAATTGCCTGGTTGACCAGGCCCTGATTTGCCGGCAGCACGTAGTGCGGCAGCGCGAGATCGGCTTTGTGGCCGAGCACGGCATCGATCATGCCGGCCAGTGCTTCCGGTGCAAGGCTCTGCGCGTCCTGCCCTAGCAGCAAGGCTGCGGATGCACCCTGCGCGTGCATGAGGCCGGCAACGCTCAACCAGGTTGCGGCGGTGTGGATGGTCAGGGCGTCCGGGGTTGCGGCTGCAGTATAGGACAGCAGGGTGAAGCCATCCTGCTCTGCAACCGGGAGCGGTGCCTGGAGTTCCGGTAGGGCAACGGTAACCGCGCCGACGCTTGCCTGGGCTAGCGAGATGGCCTGATGCAGCACTCGCAGCAGCGCCGCAGTCTGCTCTGAAGAGGCATCAGCGTGGGCGGCAGCAAGGCAGACGAGCAGCGGCAAGGTGCCGGTGTGCTCTGAAGCCTGCGGTGTGACGGTCATGGTGTCTTCTGTCGCAGCCATCGCGCTCAGCTCCGTCCTGTGGTTGCAAGCAGATCAAGAATGCCGAGGAGTGGGAGTGCCACCCAGTCCGGCCGGTTGTTCAACTCGTACATGAGTTCGTAGAGTGATTTTTCGAGCAGGTAGGCGGCCATCTGCTCGCGGGTGACTTCTGGCGAACCGGCGAGTGCGGTGTCGTTGCCAAAGGCTTCGCGGTAGCCGTCGAGGAAGGCGTCGCATGCCTGATGCTCCCAAGCCTGGCGTGTTTCGCGGGCGTCTTCTGCAACGGTGAAGGCGGCGACACCGGCGTAGGAGAAGGAGCGGAGCATGCCGGCGACGTCGCGCAGGGGAGACTGCTTTTTGCGGCGCTCGTCCAGGGAACGTGCGGGCTCGCCTTCAAAGTCGAGGAGGACGAAGTCGTGGGTCGTGCGCAGCACCTGGCCAAGGTGGTAGTCGCCGTGAATGCGAATGCGCAGCCCTGCCTTTTCCGCGGGGAGCGCGCGCAGCCTTGCGGCAATGGCGTGCAGGTGGTCGCGCCGGGCGATGAGGGTGGCCGCCGGTGTGAGCAGATTTTCCGGCAGCGTGGCGATGCGGCTGCGGATGGCGTGCAGGGCTGCCGCGATTTGCGTTTCGAGGCGATCGGCGTCCTCGTTGAGCGAGGCCGTGGTGGTGGGCTCGGCGGCAAAGGCCGGGTTGTCGGTCGGGGTGGCAAGGGCCCGGTGCATCTCGCCGGTGCGCTGGCCGAGGAGGCGCGCAGCGGCGAGGTATTGCAGTCGCACCGCATCGCTGGATTTTAAGGCTTCAAGCTCACGGAGAGTCCAGGACCAGCCATCGCCGTCATTCGCGACGAGGGACTGAAGGAGGCCGATGGTGGTGGGTTCACCGTCCTGCGGGGTGTAGACGATCTCGCCGGCGAAGGGTGCGATGTGATGGAAGTGGGCGACGTCGGTCAGAAAGCGGCCGATTTCAGCATCGGGATTTTCGCCAGGTTGCAGGCGGCGGAAGAGCTTGAGGATGAGGCGGTCGCCGTAGAGGAGGGAGCTGTTGCTCTGTTCGGCGGAGCCGCGTCGGGAGAGGAGCGTGCCTTCGCCTCGCAGTTGCGCGAAGGCACTGCTGGCAAGACCGCGCGTAGTACCGCCGTTTCGGGTCTCGTGCGAGCCTCCGGTGGCGATGCCGCTCAGGAACAGATCACGGATTTCGGCAAGGGCAAGGCCGTCAAGCAGAACGCCGTCGTAGCCGGGCTGCTGCAGGCGTGCGATCACGGCATCGGCGGGATAATCGGTGTCGGCGGAGCGCACGGCGAGGGGAAGGGTGTAGGTGTCGGGTGCGCCTTCTGTGTACTGCACGTCGAGAAAGAGCAAAGCGCCGTTTGAGGCTTCGAGGGTGATGGAATCGACAATGCAGATGTTTTGGATATGTCGGGATTTTGCACCGAACCAGCGTTGGCTCGCGAGGTACTTCGGGAGAAAGGCTTCCTGCAGCAGCTGGGCACCGACACCGCTGAAGACGCCGGCGATGTCGGTTGCGGGGAGCGTGACCTCCTGCTGCGTCATCGCCTGCGCGGAGACTTCGCTGCGGGTGGCGGCGGGGGCTTGGAGTTCAAGCCAAAGGAAGGCATAGGGGCCAAGGGTAATGGCGTAGGGGGTTTTATCGATCTTCGGGAAGGGAACGTAGCCGAGCATTTCGACTGGGGTCATGCCGTCGAAGCGGCTGAGGTCGAGCGTGACGGGCTGGGCGAAGCGGCTGAGGTTGGCGACGCAGACGACACGTTCGCCGTCGAGTTCACGCAAGTAGGCGAGCACCTTGCGGTTGTCGGGCTTGAAGAATTCGAGCGAGCCGCGGCCGAAGACCTGGAAGATTTTGCGCAGGGCGATCATGTTGCGCGTCCAGTGCAGAAGGGAACTGGTATCGGCCTCCTGGGCTTCGACGTTGATGGCCTGGTAGCCCCAGATGGGGTCCATGATGACGGGGGAATAGAGTGCGGCGGGCACGGCCTTGCTGAAGCCGGCATTTCGATCGCTGTTCCACTGCATGGGCGTTCGGACGCCGTTGCGGTCGCCGAGGTAAATGTTGTCGCCCATGCCGATCTCGTCGCCGTAGTAAAGGATGGGCGTGCCCGGGAACGAGAACAGGATCGAGTTGAGCAGCTCGATGCGGCGGCGATTGTTATCCATGAGCGGCGCGAGGCGGCGGCGAATGCCCACGTTGATGCGCATGCGTGGATCGGCGGAGTAGGCGAGCCACATGTAGTCGCGCTCGTCATCGGTGACCATTTCGAGCGTGAGCTCGTCGTGATTGCGGAGGAAGAGACCCCACTGGCAGTTGTCAGGAATGGGCGGGGTACGGCCCATGATCTCGGTGATGGGCAGGCGGTCTTCCTGCCGCAATGCCATGTAGAGGCGCGGCATGAGGGGGAAGTGGAAGGCCATCTGGCACTCGTCGCCGTCGCCGAAGTAGGGGCGCACGTCGTCGGGCCACATGTTGGCCTCGGCGAGAACAAGGCGGTTTTCATACTCCGCGTCAATGGCGGCGCGGATGCGCTTGATGATGACGTGAGTTTCCGGCACGTTTTCGCAGGAGGTGCCGTCGCGCTCGACAAGGTACGGAATGGCGTCGAGACGCAGACCGTCGACGCCCATGTCCATCCAGAAGCGCATGGCATTCAGGACTTCTTCCATGACGCGGGGATTGTCGAAATTGAGATCGGGCTGGTGCGAAAAGAAGCGATGCCAGTAGTACTGGTTGGCGACAGGGTCCCAGGTCCAGTTGGACTTTTCCGTGTCGGTAAAGATGATGCGGACGCCGGAGTAAAGCTTGTCGGTATCGGACCAAACGTACATCTCGCGCTCGGGCGAACCGGGAGGCGCATGGCGCGCGGCCTGGAACCAAGGGTGCTGATCGCTGGTGTGATTGATGACCAACTCGATCATCACCTGCATGTTGCGGGCGTGGGCTTCTGCCAGGAACTGCTGGAAGTCCGCGACGGTGCCGTAGTTCGGATTTACGCTGACGTAATCGGCGATGTCGTAGCCGTCGTCGCGCTGGGGCGAGGGAAAGAAGGGCAGGATCCATAGGCAGGTGACGCCGAGCTGCTGCAGGTAGTCCAGCCGGGCGATGATGCCCTGAAAGTCTCCGAAACCGTCGCCGTTGGAGTCGTTGAACGCCTTGACGTGTAGTTCGTAGATCACCGCGTCCTTGTACCAGAGCGGGTCGGACGTGCTGCCGGGCTTGCGCTTTGGAGCCTGCTGTGGCAGTGCGGCGAGTGTTGGAAGTGCTGTGCTCACGCGGTCTTCTCTCCCTCGCCGATCGTCTCGGCTATGCGGAACTCTTGTTGCGGCTTACGTTGAGTGTGCGGTCAGGCGGCGGGTGTTGTCACGCGAAAGACATGGGCGGGCATCTTGCCAGGATCGAGTGACACGAAATTGCGTGCGCCCTGCCAGGTGTAGGTCGCGCCCGCGAGCAGATCTTCCACCTCGAAGGACGTATCGCTGAGGCCGAGCTCTTCCAGGTCAAGCACGGTGATGCCGGCCTGGGTGTGGTCGGGGTCGAGGTTCACGACGCAGAGGATCACGTCATCTCCGACACGCTTGCTGTAGCAGATGAGCTGCGGGTTCTCGATGGTATGGAAGTGCAGGGTGTCATCGATCTGGAGCGCCGGGTGGGCGTGGCGGATGTGGTTGAGCAGAGTGTAAAGCGGCGCGAGACTGCGAGGGCTCTCACGGTCCCAGTCACGCAACTGGTATTTCTCGCTGTTCAAGTATTCTTCGCTGCCGGGTTTTGCGGGCAGATGCTCCATCAATTCAAACGCGGGCCCGTAGACTCCGTAGCTTGCTCCGAGAGTGGCGGCAAGAATGATGCGCTGCATGTAGGCGGCGGGGTTAGTGGTCTGCAGGAAGCCGGGTAAGATGTCGGGTGTATTGGGCCAGAGGTTAGGTCGGAAGAAATCGCTGACGGGGGTCGTCGTGACCTCGACCATGTAGTCGGTCAGCTCCTTCTTCTCGGTGCGCCAGCTGAAGTAGGTGTAGCTCTGGGTGTAGCCCATTTTGGCGAGGCCGTACATGACGTGTGGCCGGGTGAAAGCTTCGGCAAGGAAGATGACTTCCGGGTGCGCCTTACGGACTTCGGCGATGCACCACTCCCAGAACGGCAGGGCCTTGGTGTGCGGGTTGTCGACGCGGAAGCAGCGGACGCCCTTGTCGATCCAGAAGGCGAAGACGGAGTAGAGCTCCTGCCAAAGAGCCTGCCAATCGCTGGATTCAAAATTGATCGGGTAGATGTCCTGGTACTTCTTCGGCGGATTTTCCGCGTACTGGATGGTGCCGTCCGGACGGATGGAGAACCAGTCCGGATGCTGGCGAACCCAGGGGTGGTCGGGCGAGCATTGGAAGGCGATGTCGAGCGCGATGTCGATGCCGTTGGCGTTGGCCGCGGTGATCATCTCCGCGAAGTCGGCGAAGTTGCCAAGTTCGCGCAGGATGGCCTTGTGGCCGCCGTCGGTGTTGCCGATAGCCCAAGGGCTGCCAACGTCGCCGGGTTCGGCCACGGTGCTGTTGTTTTTGCCCTTACGAAAGGCTGTACCGATGGGGTGAATGGGAGGCATGTAGAGCACGTCAAAGCCCATGGCTGCCACTTCCGGCAGGCGCTTGGTCACGTCGCGCAGGGTGCCATGCTGGCCATGCTCGCCGGCAGAGCGGGGGAAGAACTCGTACCAGCTGCTGAAACGGGCGCGCTCACGGTCGACCCAGAGCGGCAGCTCCTTACCATAGTTGGTGGCGAACTTGAGGTCGGGGTACTTCATGGCGAGCTCGATCGACTCGTCGGAGAGCGGGAAGTCGTAGCGCGATTGCGGGCGCTCGGCCATCCAGCGCAGGCTGCTGGCAGTGCTTTTGAGCAGGCGCGCATCTGCGTCACGGGCGATGGTAGAGGCGTGGTCGAGAAGGATGGCACCGGAGCGGAAGGCCAGGGCCACTTCGCTGGAAAACTGATTCATAACGGCAGTGGTTACCTGCGCGTCGGTGCCGGTGCGGGGAGCACCGGGTGCGGTGGTGGCGGAGTCGTCCGCGCCGGAGGGAAGGGGTTCATTGAGGTTGATGCCGTGTGCTGAATCGGCCGTACCCTGGGCGTCAATGCGTTTGTGCAGGTCGTGAATCCAGGTGTCGAAATGATCGACCCAGGCCTGCACCGTATACACCCAGCCACCGATTGCATCGGCGACAAACTCGGCCTGCCACACGTCGTTGCCAAGGTGCTGAAAGGGGGCGTGACGCCAGGTACGTTCTTCGGCGCGGCGGTAGTTCAGGCGCGCGCCCAGGTGGTCGTGTCCGTCACCGTAGATGCTGGCGGTGATGCGCACCGTGTCGCCGACGATGCGTTTGGCGGCATGGCGGCCACCATCGATCTCTGGCTTGATCTGTTCGATGATGACGCGGCTGCGACCTTCATGTGGCTTCAAAACGCACTCTCCTCGTATGGCTTCGCGCGGACCGTTGCCGCGGTTCGTCTCATTGTGGGCCGAACCATTCCGGCTGTCGCGCATCCAATTCGACAACACCTGTGTGCTGCCCTCTCTCGCTCCACAGTTTAGTGATGCGGGTGGCGGCGCGCACGTTTCCTTCGGCGGGTACGTTCCTATCGGCTTCGTCCGTGCGGACGAGGGAAGATCACGAGCAAGGCGACGTTTTAGGAGCAGCATGAGTTTGTTTGGCAAAGTGACACAGGAGGCGCCGCTGATCGCCGCGCCCATTGAAGATTATGCCCTGATCGGTGATACCGAGACGGCGGCGCTGGTGTGCAAGGATGGTTCGCTGGACTGGCTGTGCTGGCCGGCTTTTTCGTCGGGCGCCGTGTTTGCGGGGTTGCTGGGCACGCGCGACAACGGGTACTACAAGATTCATCCGGCAGCGGATGAGGCCATCGTCGCAGATTCCTGGCAATACCTGCCGCATACGCTGATCGTGGAAAAGACGTGGACGACGTTGGACGGTGAGGCAACGGTGACCGATTTCATGCCGCCGCGGGGCAAGAACTCGGACGTGGTGCGCATGGTGCACGGCGTGCGCGGCACCGTAAAGATGCGCATGGACATGACGCTGCGGTTCGACTACGGCTGCACGATCCCGTGGGTGAGCCACGTGGATCACCACATGCGTGCTATTGCCGGACCGCACCTGGTGGTGCTGCGCACGGACGCTCCACTGCGTGGGGAAGACCTGAAAACGGTGTCGGACTTTACCGTGCACGAAGGTGAGACGATCTGCTTCGTGCTGAGCTACGGCTCGTCGATGGCGGAGGACCCGGAGAGCTTCGACGCGTGCGACGCCCTGCGCGAGACGGAGGCCTTCTGGACGCAGTGGGTGGCCAAGGGAACCTTCGATGGGAACGCGAAGTGGCACGATGCCGTGGAGCGATCACTGATTACGCTGAAGGCGCTGACGTACAAGCCGAGTGGCGGCCTGGTGGCGGCGCCGACGACGAGCCTGCCGGAGCAGATTGGTGGCAAGCGCAACTGGGATTATCGCTACTGCTGGCTGCGCGATACTTCGTGGACGCTGCTGACGCTGCTGTACGCCGGCTATACCGAAGAGGCACTAGCATGGCGTGGATGGCTGCTGCGCGCGGCCTCCGGTGCACCGCACCAATTGCGTGCGGTGTACGGGTTAAACGGAGAGCGGCTGCTGAATGAGTGGCCGGTGGACTGGCTGCCGGGGTATGAGAACAGCAAGCCGGTGAACGTGGGCAACGGCGCAAGCGACCAGTTACAGCTCGATATTTTCGGCGAGGTCATCACGGCGCTGACGCGCACGCCGGTGAATGATGACGACATGTGGGGCGACTCCGTGCGGCAGCTTGCGAGTGGCTTGCTGGACTACCTGGCGACGATCTGGCGCGAGCCGGATAACGGCGTGTGGGAGGTGCGCGGTGGGCGGAAGCACTTTACGCACAGCAAGCTCGAGGTGTGGCTGGCATTTGACCGTGCGATTCATTCGTATGATGAGCAGCCGCAGAAACACACGCCAGAGCAGAGCGCGCGGGTGGACCGCTGGCGCATCGAGCGGGATGCAGTGCGTGAAGAGTTGCTGGAGAAGGGCTTCGACAAAAAGCTGAACAGTTTTGTGCAGAGCTATGGATCGAAGGCGATCGATGCGTCGTCGCTGCGTATTCCTCTGGTCGGATTTTTGCCCGGAGACGATCCGCGGGTGTTGGGCACAATCAGGGCGGTGGAGGAACGGCTGATGCCCGACGGGCTAGTGCTGCGCTACGACACGGAGGGCGGCAGCGATGGATTGGCCGGGTCGGAAGGCGCATTTCTGGCGTGCTCGTTCTGGTACACGTCGTGCCTGCACCTGGCAGGGCGACGGGAAGAGGCGTGCGTTTACTTTGAGCGGCTGCTTGGATTGCGGAATGACCTCGGGCTGTTGTCGGAGGAGTATGACCCAAAGGCCCAGCGCATGTTGGGGAACTTTCCGCAGGCGTTAAGCCACATCGCCCTGAGCCACGCAGCCATCATTCTCAACGACGGCAATGGTCCGTGGAACGGGAAGCCGATTGCTCACGAGGCGGAAACGGAAGAGGCATAGGGTGCGAGGCGATTCACTGTCGTGCATCGGCGCTGTCGCTCATGGAATCGAAGTGCAACCTGAGTGAACCTCTTCGCACCTAAGCATGGTACATACAGGCAGGGCTTTTCAGACGCGGTGTTGCCGTGCGCCTGCGTGTCTGCACCGACCGAAGGAGCGATTCTGGACTGTATGCCGCGCACTCCTCTCTCAACGTATCGACTGCAACTGCATAAGGATTTCACCTTCGATGACGCAGCCGCCATCGCGGACTACTTGCGTGACTTGGGTGTGTCGCATGTGTACAGTTCGCCTTATCTGCAGGCAAGCCCCGGGTCGATGCATGGGTATGACGTGGTCGACCATCACCGCGTGAACCGCGAACTTGGCGGTGAGGCGGCACATGAGCGTTTTTCGAAGAAGCTGGGGGAGCTGCACCTCGGGCAGGTGCTGGACATTGTGCCGAACCATATGTCGGTCCACAAGGAAAACCGCTTCTGGTGGGACGTGCTGGAGAATGGTCCGTCGAGCCGGTTCGCCAGCTTCTTCGACGTGGACTGGAATAGCGCGGAAGAGAAGCTGCGGGACAAGGTGTTGTTGCCGGTACTGGGAGACCAGTACGGCCGCGCGTTGAGCCGTGGCGAGATCAAACTGGCGCGGGAGGGCAATGAGTTTGTAGTCAAGTATTTCGACCAGTCGTTCCCCATGGCGCCGCGCAGTATCGCGTGGCCGCTGGGCCGGGGCGCGGCGCTTGCGCCGTCGGATACGTTGAATTTTCTGGCTGCATCGTTTGCGCGCCTGCCCGCGCCGGAGTCGACCGAGCGCAGCGTGCAGTTGAGCCGCCATCGCGATAAGCAGGTGCTGGTTAAGCTGTTGGAGCGGCTCTGCGAAGAGGAACCCGGCGTGTGCCGCGCCATCGACGAGGCCATCGAAGAGATCAACGCGAACAAGGATTCTCTCGATGAATTGTTGAACGCGCAGAACTACCGGCTGGCGTATTGGAAGACATCGGATCAGGAACTGGGGTACCGGCGGTTCTTTGACGTGAACTCGCTGATCGGCTTGCGCATGGAGCGCGAACACGTATTTGACGAGACGCACGAGTTGATCCTGTACTGGATCGAGAAAGGCGTTCTCGATGGCGTGCGCATCGACCATCCAGATGGACTGCGCGACCCGAAGCAGTACCTGGAGCGGCTGCGCCAACGCGCGCCCGATGCGTATATCGTCGCGGAGAAAATCCTGGAATCGGGCGAATGGATGCGCTCGGACTGGCCGATTGAAGGAACCAGCGGCTATGACTTTTTGAACGTGTGCAACGCGGTGCTGGTCGCGCCGGATGGGTTGGCGCAGCTCACCACCATTTACCGCGATTTCACCCATCAGCCTACGGATTTCGCGGATATCGCATTTGAGAAAAAGACCAACGTGGCGAAGGAGACGCTGGCCAGTGATGTGAACCGGCTGGCGACACTGTTCGTTGCCATTTGCGAAGCGAATCGCGACTTCCGCGACTTTACGCGCGCGGAGATTCGCCGCGCCATTCGCAATGTCGCTGCCTGCTTCGAGGTGTACCGCACCTACGTGGTGCCGGAAGATGGCGAAATGGCCGAAGAGGATGCGGCCCAGCTACGCAACGCCGTGGAGGAGGTGAAGCGGCGTCGCAAGCAGGACATCGACCACTGCCTACTGGAGTTTATGTACGATGTGCTCACGCTGAAGATCACGGGCAAGCGCGAGGCGGAGTTCGTTGCGCGGTTCCAGCAGTTCACGTCGCCGGTGATGGCGAAGGGTGTGGAGGATACCGCGTTTTACGACTACAACCGGCTCACGTCATTGAACGAAGTGGGTGGCAATCCCGCGACGGAAGGCCTGTCGATCGAGCAGTTTCATGCCTACAACGCGCACATGCAGCAGACCTTTCCGCACACGATGACGACGCTAAGCACGCACGATACCAAGCGTGCGGACGACGTGCGTGCGCGGCTTGCGGTGCTGAGCGAGACGCCTGCGCGCTGGGCCGCCAAGCTGAAGCGATGGTCGCGCATGAACAATCCGCTGCGCACCGGCAAGTACCCCGATCCCAACAGCGAGTATTTCCTGTATCAAACGCTGATTGGCGCCTGGCCCATCGACGCAGACCGCACCAAGGAGTACATGCAGAAAGCCATGCGCGAGGCCAAGCTGGAGACCGCGTGGACCGCGAACAACCCCGAGTACGAAGATGCACTCAATGCCTTTATCGACGGTCTGTTCGCGAGCACCGCGTTTCTGCAGGATCTGGAGCAGTTCGTAAATTGCATTAATGGCGACGGCCGCGCCAATTCGCTGGCGCAAACCCTGCTGAAGTGCATCGCTCCCGGTGTTCCGGACATGTACCAGGGCGGGGAAGTGTGGGACCACTCGCTGGTCGATCCGGACAACCGCCGTCCGGTGGACTACCAGGCCCGCAGGGTGCTGCTCCAGACCATGTTGCAGCAGACACCGCAGGAGTTTTGCGCCGGTATCCAGGGCCGCTTTGAAGATGGTTCGCCAAAAATGTGGGTGGTGCACCAGGCGCTGTGTTTGCGCCGAGAGCAGCCGCACAGTTTTGGTGCGGAGGCCGCGTATACGCCGTTACTTGCGCAGGGCACGCGCGCCGACCATGTGCTTGCGTTTCAGCGCGGCGGCGATGTAATTGCCGTAGCGCAGCGGTTCAGCCACCGGTTGAGCAAGCTTTGGAGCGGCACCACCCTGACGCTGCCGGAGGGTTCCTGGACCGATCGGCTGAGCGGCGCGACATTCCGCGGCGGCACCGTGAGAATGCATTCGTTGTTTGAATCATTGCCGGTAGCCTTGCTCGTGCGCGACGAGTCCACCCAATAACCGCAACGCAGCATTTAAAGCGGACAAGCGGCGCCTGTATGCGTTGTTGAAAAGAGCCGCACGAAAGGACCCTCGCATGCACCATTTTTCCATTTGGGCACCCCGCCGGAACAAAGTCACGCTGCAGCTTGGTGAGGAGAAGCTGCCGATGAATGGGCCGTCGAGCCGCGGATTCTGGTCGCTGGACGTGGAGAACGCAGGACACGGCACGGACTATGCGTTTCTGCTGGACGACGATCCCATGGCGTACCCCGATCCCCGTTCGTTCTGGCAGCCGAAGGATGTGCATTCGCCTTCGCGCGTCTTCGACCAGGGCAGGTTTCATTGGACCGATGACAAGTTCCGGCCGACGCCGCTGCCTTCCGCCATCCTGTATGAAATGCACCTGGGGACCTTTACCCCCGGCGGTACGTTCGATTCCGCAATCGAGAAGCTGAAGTACCTATGCGAGCTGGGCATCACGCACATCGAGGTTCTGCCCATTGCCGGCTATGAGGGCAATTGGAGCTGGGGCTACGACGGGGTCGCTCCGTATGCCGTCGACGAGACGTATGGCGGTCCGGACGCAGCGAAGCGCTTTGTGGACGCGGCACACGCGCAGGGGCTGTCGGTCATTCTGGATGTGGTGTACAACCACTTCGGCCCGGCGGGAAATTACACCAACCAGTTTGGTCCTTACTACACGGAGAAGCACGTCACGCCGTGGGGCGCGGCAATCAATTTTGAAGAGGGCGGCTCCGACCAGGTGCGTCGTTACTTTATCGATAACGCCCTGATGTGGCTGCGCGACTACCACTTCGACGGCCTGCGGCTTGATGCGACGCACGAACTGATTGACCGGTCAGGCATGCACTTTCTGGAGCAGATGGCGCGTGAGGTGGAGGATCTCTCCGCATCCGTGGGCCGGTGTCTTGTCCTGATCGCGGAGAGTGACCTCAACAATCCGCGTGTGGTGACCTCGCATGAAGCGAACGGCTTCGGCATGGATGCGCAGTGGAGCGACGACTTTCACCATGCGCTGTTCTCGCTGCTGGAGCGCGAACAGGTCGGTTACTTCGAAGACTTCGGCACCATAGAGGATCTGGCGCATACGCTGAAGCACACGTTCCTGTACGAAGGGCAGTATTCCAAATTCCGCATGAAGCACCACGGCCGGCCGGTGCTGAATCTGTCGTACCACAAGTTTGTCGGCTTTATTCAGAACCACGACCAGATTGGAAACCGCGCAAAGGGCGAGCGTCTGCAGCAGATCGTCGGCACACGCAAGGCACGTCTGGCGATCGGAGTCGTATTCACCGCGCCGTTTCTGCCCATGTTGTTTATGGGGGAGGAGTGGGGTGCGGGCACGCCGTGGATGTACTTCGCCGACTTCCAGGAGGAGTCGTTGCGCAAGGCAGTAAGCGAGGGCCGCAAGCGCGACTTTGCCAGCTTTGGCTTTGGCGACGATGTGCCGGATCCTGAGGATCCGAAGACGTTTGAAGCCTCCAAGCTGAACTGGAGCGAACTTGCGGAGCCGGAACACGCGCGAATGTACAAGTGGTATCGCGACCTGATTCACTTGCGACGCAAGACACTTTCGCTCAATTTGGGGGACATGAGCCGCATGGAAGTCCACTGCAGCGAGGAAGGCCGCTGGATCTCTACGGATCGCGGGGACATTCGGGTGGTGATTAACTTCGCGGAAGAGTTCACGCGGTTCGACATGCCAACAGGTTCGGAGCTGCTGCTGAGCAGTGAGGCCGCGCCGGATCGTGTGGACAATGGTGTGCTGGTGCCTGAGTTAAGCATGGCGGTGTATCGCATGCCACCGCGTCCGCTGTATGCGGAGCCACCGCAATAGTTGACCTGCCATAGCCGCAGAAAAGGCCGCCATGTTGGCGGCCTTTCTCTGAGCGGCAGGTCTTACAGGGTCTTGCGAACGATCCTACGCACCGTCTCCGCGACAACGCCGTATACCACGTGGGTCACCATTTCGCTGCGCTGCTCCCGGGGTTCCTGGTCGTCCGGTTTGGCAGACAAGCCTAGCGCCGGCAAGGCACCTTCGTGCGCAAAGGCCATCAGGGCCATGCCGAAGGTAACGCCATTCTTGGCTGTAACTGCGGGGTATAGCTCCGCTGCAACACCGTAAGCGGCACCGGCGAGCGCGCCAAAACCCCAGTGAATGCTTTCGGAAGCGGCCTTCTTTTCCAGGGTGGGCAGATCGCTGGCTCCGAGCTTGCGTGCTGCCACATCGGTCGGCTCGGGCTCACCGTGGGTGCGTGGCGGATAGACCTTTTCCGCTGCCGTCTTTGCGGCGGTGGCGACCAGGCCGCCAATAAGACCGGCAATAGCACCCTTGATCAGGTGGTTCGTCGCGTGGGTATTGGGATTCAAAGAGTTAGCCATAGCAGCATATGGGACGCAAGGTGCGTGCGATGGGTGGTCTGTGTTCGCACGAAGAGGGCTCGATCCCGTTTAGAATAGAAGTTCGGCGCAACAAACGCCCTGCCACGGCAGGAGCCATGCGCGGAACGATCGAGACCTTAAATCATGAGCGACGTACAGCAGGCAGAAGCAAGCGACATTCGAGATACCGTCATCCTCGGCTCAGGATGCAGCGGATTGACGGCGGCCATCTATGCCGCGCGATCCAATTTGAAGCCGCTTGTGATTGAGGGTCACGAGCCCGGCGGGCAGCTCTCGATTACGACGCTGGTGGAGAACTTCCCCGGCTGGCCCGAGGGTGTGCAGGGGCCGGAACTGGTCGAAAACATGCGCAAGCAGGCGGAGAAGTTCGGTGCCGAGCTGGAGATGGGGCACCTGCATGCCGCGGACTTGAGCAAGACACCGATCGAGCTCGACTTCGGCTCGAAAAAGGTGAGGACGCGGACGCTGATCATCGCCAGTGGTGCAAGCGCGCGCTGGCTCGGGCTGCCGAGCGAGCAGGCACTGATCGGCCATGGCGTTTCCAGCTGCGCCACGTGCGATGGCTTCTTTTTCAGCGGCAAGGAAATCTGCGTGATCGGCGGCGGCGATTCGGCGATGGAAGAAGCGATTTTCCTGACGCGGTTTGCGACCAAGGTCTACCTCATTCACCGCTCGGCGGCGTTCCGCGCCAGCAAGATCATGCTGGATCGCGCGATGGCGCATCCTTCCATCGAGTTCCTGACCAACACGGTGGTGGAAGAGGTGCTGGGCGTGGAAGAGAAGGAAGTACGCGGCATTCGGGTGCGCAACACGGAGTCCGGCGAAGTGCGCGAGATTGGTCTCGCGGGGTTCTTCCTGGGCATCGGCCACATCCCGAACGCGAAGTTCTTCACCGGGCAGATGGATCTGGACGAGGATGGCTACATCCTGAGCAAGGATAACGTGTTTACCACGCTCGACGGCAAGGTGCTGCCGGGTGTGTTCTGTGCGGGCGATGTGCAGGATCGGCGGTATCGCCAGGCGATCACGGCCAGCGGGACCGGCTGCATGGCAGCGCTTGAAGTAGAGAAGTACCTGGAAGAGCACGGCCGATAGGCTCTTTACTATAGGTTGTCATCGACAAAGGCTGCTGCGATGGCAGCCTTTGCCGATGGTGCGGACCGGCCACAGGAACCATGACGACTGTCACCTTCAAGCTCTGAGACGCACCCCGCTTTTCCTGCCCGGTCGCAGGCAAACTGTCAGCAGGAGGGAGCATTCTATGACAATGAACCTGGGCCGTTTCGCCGCCACCATCGAGGGTGACTTTGTCGTTTTTCTGATTGGTGCACGAATCAACCAATTGTGGAACGTGCCGAAGTGGCTACCCGTGACGCAGGCCATGCCGCGCATGCTGCAGGAATTGCAGCGTAAGCCGGAGCTCGGGCTGCTGCACGCAGAGCCTGTGTTGAGCTGGCGCACGGTCAGCACGGTGCAGTATTGGCGGTCGTACGACCACTTGCACGCCTACGCTCACGCGCGCGACAAGGCGCACCTGCCGGCGTGGGCGGCATTTCAAAAGGCGGCACGAGGAAACTCCGCCGTCGGCATTTATCACGAGAGCTATCTTGTGCCGGCTGGCAACTACGAGACCATCTACGCCGACATGCCTGCTTTCGGCCTGGGGCGCGCAGGCAGCCTCGTGCCTGCAGTGGGCAGCATGGCCAATGCCAGTGCGCGCCTGCGACATGAGGGCTGAGCCCCGCTTCGCCACCACGACAGCGCCGCGAGCGACTAAGATCGATCTATGAGCATTGCAGAAAACCTGCAGCGCGTGCGTGCCGACATTGCCGCCGCCTGCGACAAGGCCAGTCGCGATGCGGCGTCGGTCGAACTGATGGCCGTCAGCAAAACCCACGGACCGAAGCTACTGGCGGAAGCCGTGCGCGCGGGCCAGACACTGTTCGGCGAAAACCGCGTGCAGGAGTGGGAGCATAAGCGTGACCAGCTGCATAGCTTGATCGGCGAAGAGGTCGGCGGCGTGCACTGCCACCTGATCGGCAACCTGCAGTCCAACAAGAGTAGCAAGGCGGCGTGGCTGTTCAGCGCGGTGGATGCGGTGGACTCCGCAAAGCTGGCAGAGCGGTTGAATGCACCGTGCGCGCAGGCAGGCAAGGTGCTGCCCATCCTCATCGAGGTCAAGCTTTCGCCCGAGGCGTCGAAGCAGGGCATCGATCCCTATGGCGTGGCCGGCCTGGTGCGCCGCATCGAAGACGAGTTCGATGGCTTGCAGGTGCGCGGCCTCATGATGGTGCCGCCCTACGCCGACGACCCCGAAGAAGCTCGGCCCTATTTTCGCAAGCTGCGCGAACTGCGCGACAGCGTGCAGCAGGAAACGGGTGTCGCGCTGCCCGAGCTTTCCATGGGCATGACGCATGATTATGCCGTGGCAATCGCCGAGGGATCGACCTGTGTGCGCATCGGCACCGGCATCTTTGGCGCACGCGAGTACCCCACGACACCAGCCGGCGAGGGCTGAGCCTAAATCTCTACGGGGCTTTACCTTGACGCAGTTACGGGGATAGTTTCGTCCGGTCGTGTTGTCACTTCGCCGCTCAATGTGAGTGTTTCCCCCTCGGTCAGTACCCGTATCTGGTCGGCGATGCCGGCGATTGCGGCGGCGGCCATCAGGCGGACGGGTGGTTCAGTCATCGGTTCGCGCCCAAGCGGGAAGGTGCCGAAGTGCATGGGGATGAAGGTGCGTGCGGTGCCGAGGTCGAGGTAGGCCTGCAACGCTTCTTCCGGGCTGGTGTGCACGGCGCGGTAGCTGTCGGGGAAGTAGGCGCCGATCGGTAGAAGCGCGACCTGTGGTGCGAGGCGGCGGCCAATTTCGTGGAAGCCGTTGAAGTATGCGGTGTCGCCAGCGTGGTAAACCGCGTGACCCGCGCCACAGATGCCGTAGCCCCCGAAGAGGCGATGCGTGTCTTTAAACAGGCGTGCGCCCCAGTGCTTTGCCGGCGTGAGGGTGACGTCGACTTCGCCGCTCTCGAGCGTCACGGACTGCCACCAGGCAAGTTCCGTGACGCGTCGGAAGCCGACCGAACCGACCAGGTCCCCGACACGCTCTGGAACGACCACCTCAGGCGCGACGCCGGTCAGCCGCCGGGTGTGACGCACGACGCGGCGCAGTGAGGCGAAGTTCAGATGATCCATATGCGCGTGCGTCAGCAGCACGGCGTCAATGGGCGGCAACTCGTCCACCCGCAGGCCGGGCCGGCGCTGGCGGCGGAGCAGGATCAGTGCGCGTGCAAAGACAGGGTCGACCAGCAGGTTGCGGCCGGCGATCTGGAGCAGAAACGACGAGTGGCCAATCCACGTGACACCCAGGTCTGCCGCATCGACGAGCATTGGCGGCTGCGACGAGCCAAGCATGGGCGCGCGGTAGCTTTCGCGGGTCACGCGGTAGAGCTGCTTCAGCTTGCGCCACATCGGGGGTTGCGTTCGTCCGCTCACACCTATTGGATGGGTGAAGATTGCAATGGTCGCGCGTGAATGGGTAGGTAGTGAAATGCGACAGAGGCGCATCTGAACGAAGACGAGCAAAAGCCGACCGATCAAGGGCCGGGAAGTCCACGCAGAACGGGGGAAAGTATGGCGCAACCAAAGGCACCGATTGCAGCTTCGACCGAGCCGCCGCACACCGTGGAGCACGCCGTCTGGAGCTACGTGTCGCACAATCCAATCGCTAGCATGTGGAATCTGCAGGGCGTGTCGCTGAAGGAGATCGGCAAACGTACCTGGAAGGGCATCGACGAAGACAATCTCTTCGGCCGTGCGTCGCAGCTCGCCTACTCGTTCTTCTCCGCCATTTTTCCGGCGCTCATCGCCATGAGCTCGATTATGGGTCTCGTCGCAAAGTCGTCGGGGACGATCTACCTGCAACTGCTGAACCGCATTGGTCACCTGCTGCCTCCTGCAGCATTTTCGCTGGTGCTTGAAACCTTCCAGCACATGACAGAAGCAAGCACACCGGGCAAGGTCTCCCTGGGTCTGATTGTTGCGGTATTTTCCGCGTCAGTCGGCATTTCTGCTATTCAGGACACGTTGAACTCTGTGTATCGCGTGCCGGAAACGCGCCCGTTCTGGAAGGCGAGGCTCGAGGCAATCGGCATCACACTCATGGTCGCTACGGTGGTCATCTCTGCGCTGCTGCTGCTCATTTCCGGCGATTACGGCGCATCCGCATTGGAACACCGCTTTTGGGGAAGCTACGCCCTTAGTGTCGTGCTCCGCGTGGTCTGCTGGATTGCGGCATCGCTGTTGATGGTTTTTTCGTTTGAATTGATGTACTACTTTTGCCCCGACGTTAAGAACAGTCAATGGCACTGGTTCAGCCCGGGCGCGCTCATTGCATTGTTCGGCTGGATCGCCGGTTCGCTCGGCCTGCGCGTGTATCTGCACTTTGCCACTAGCTACACCGTGACCTATGGTTCACTGGGTGCAGTCATCATCCTATTGCTGTGGTTCTATCTCACAGGCCTCATGATCCTGCTCGGTGGTGAGGTGAACTCCGAAATCGAACATGCCGTGGCGGAGCGCGCGCTGCATCTCGACCAGACGGACACACCGCAGTCTTGACGTTCTACGGTGCTGGTCACGGCACTGCTACGACGTACGGTGCATTGAAAGCACGTTGCCGCTTCACTCTTCCTCAGGTAGAAAAGGACACGTCTGGATCGAGAGAAGGCGATAGTCTTGCAACTGAGGCACCGAGCCATTGTCGTCAAGATGGCCAGCCTGCGTTTTGTCTACTTTTCTTCCTTCTATGTGTGGCATTGGTGGGTATTTCGCGCTTCAACGGCAGCCGGCTGACCCGGCAGCCCTGCTCTGCCGCATGACGGAGAGCATGCGGAATCGCGGGCCGGATGGCCACGGCACATGGATTGAGTCCAGCGGTCAGGTCGGGTTCGCCCACCGGCGCCTTGCCATTCTCGATCCAACGGCCGCGTCCGATCAGCCGATGCACTCGCTCGACGGCGCACTCACAATCGTCTTCAACGGTGAGATCTACAATTTTCGCGCGCTTCGGGAGTCCTTACAGCGGCGCGGCCGCGTCTTCCACACCGACGGCGATACCGAGGTGCTGCTGCAGCTGTACGCGCAGTATGGCAACGATATGCTGCAGTTGCTGCGTGGCATGTTCGCCTTTGCCCTGTGGGACCATCGCAAACAGCGGCTGCTGCTGGCACGCGATCCGCTCGGCATCAAGCCGATGTATACCTCCACCGTCGACGGCGTGCTTCACTTTGCCTCGCAGGTGAAGACGCTGGAGCCGCTGCTGACCTCGCGCGAGCCGGACCCGGCGGGTAGAGCGGGCTTTCTACTTTGGGGTTCGGTGCCCGAGCCGTATACCTTTTTCCGCGGCATCCGCGCTCTGCCTTCTGGCCACCATATGGTCATCGAGCGTGGCGGCGAACCGCGGACCGTTGCCGGTGAAACCATCGCCGAAGTGTTTGCCGTCGCCGCCGCAAGCCCGCCGCCGCTGGCAGACGAGCGCGTGGACATTCTGCATCGCGCGCTGGGCGACACGGTTGCGGCGCACGTGGTCTCCGATGTTCCCGTGTCCCTTTTTCTTTCCGCGGGTCGCGATTCCACCATGCTTGCCGCGCTCGCGTCGGAGCTGCCCGACGTCCATCTGAAAGCGCTGACGCTCGGCTTCGACGAGGTGACCGGCACGGCTAATGATGAAACGCCGCTCGCACGTCTTGTCGCGGAGCAGTATGGGCTGCCCTTCTTCGAAGAAATCGTCGGCAAGCAGGCGTTTGCGGAGGAGTACCAGCACCTTGTCGACGCGATGGACCAGCCGACGATCGACGGCGTCAATATCTTTTTTGTCAGTCGCATGGCGCGGCGCGCGGGCTACAAGGTAGCGCTCTCGGGTCTCGGTGGCGACGAGCTGTTCGCCGGGTACCCCAGCTTTCAGCAGGTACCCCGCATGCGCCGCATGTTCGGCTGGGCGGGAGCCGCGCCCTGGGCGGGTCGTGCGATTCGCCACGCCATCGCCCCGGCACTTCGCCGCACCACGTCGCCCAAGTATGCCGGCATGCTGGAGTATGCGCACAGCCTGCCGGGTGCGTACCTGCTGCGCCGCAGCCTGTACATGCCGTGGGAGCTGCCGCATGTCATGGATCCTGCCATGGCCGATGCAGGCCTGGCGGAGCTGGCGCAGATTCCGCAGATGCAGGCGGCATTGCGTCCCATCGAAGGCTTGTCCGGTGCGGACCGCGTCCGCGTGTCCGTGCTGGAAATGACGCTGTATATGCGTAACCAGCTGCTGCGCGACGCGGACTGGGCCGGCATGGCGAACTCCGTGGAAGTACGTGTGCCGCTGGTCGACATGGCGCTGCTCAGGCAGGTGGCGCCGCTTATCGTCCACGGCCGCGCACCGACCAAGCAGGAGATGGCCCTGGCCCCGATGCGGCGGCTGCCGGAGGCGATCCTGAACCGGCCAAAGACCGGCTTTGCCGTACCGGTGCGGGAGTGGCTCACCTCCGGGTTATCCTCACAGCAGCCGGAACGCGGCCTGCGGGGTTGGGCTCGTCACCTGGAAGGGGTCTTCGCCTAGCCGTTGGCCGCCACACTCCCTCGGCTGCTGGAGACAGATGCACTTCCTCGACATCATCCGCACCGTGCGGCGCGAAAGCGGCGGACCAGCCGAGGGCCTGCGACGCATTCTTGAGGGCTATCGCGCCATGGGGCATACGGCCGAGGTGTTGACGCTCGATCCGCCGGGCTCTGTTCCCAATGATCTTGACGTCCCGGTGCATGCGCTGGGCAGGTCGAAGCATGGCTACGGCTACTCCCCCCAGGCGCGGACCTGGTTGCGGGCGAATGCCGCACGCTTTGACGGTGTCGTGGTGCAGGGACTGTGGCAATACCAGGGGCTGCTTGCTTTGCAGGAACTGGCGGGCCGCTACCCGTACGCGGTCTTTACGCACGGCATGCTCGATCCGTGGTTCAACCGCGAATACCCGCTGAAGTACCTGAAGAAACTACCCTACTGGATGGTGATCGAGCGGCGCGTGCTGCGAGGAGCGTACCGTGTGCTGTTTACGGCGACCATGGAGGCGAAGCTGGCTGCGGAGAGTTTTCCGTTCAGCCAATGGACGCCGCAGGTGGTGCCCTATGGTACCGCCGGTCCACCCGAGGGCGCGCCGGCGCAGGTGGCTGCGTTTTACAACACCGTCGGTCTTGCGCCCGGCGAGCCGTACCTGCTGTACGCCGGCCGCATCCATGAGAAGAAGGGCTGCGACCTGTTGATCGAGGCTTACAGCATCGTGGCAAAAGAAGCCGCCTTGCCTTGCCTGATTATGGCCGGTCCGGACCAGGTGGGTCTGGCCGCGGCGCTGCAGCAGGTCGCGGTACGGCACAGTATCGCCGATCGTATTCGATGGCCCGGCATGATCACGGGCGCGGCGAAGTGGGGAGCGTTTCGCGCTGCGGACGCCTTCGTGCTGCCCTCGCACCAGGAGAATTTCGGGATTGCTGTCGCGGAGGCACTCAGTTGCGGCACGCCTGCCCTCATTTCCGACCAGGTGAACATTCACGCCGACATCTCCGGCTGCATGGCAGGCTATGTGGAGCCGGACACGCTGGAAGGCACCACACGCCTGTTGCGTCGGTGGGCAGCCACCAGCGCAGCGGAAAAGACTGCGATGCGGCAGCGCAGCGTAACCTGCTGGCGCGATCACTTTGACAGCGCCGGTACCTCCCGCGCCATTGTCGACCTGTTCTCGTTGCGTACGGTACTGCCGCGTTAGCCGACGAGACTTGGCATGCCGCTTTATCTTGCGACGTGCACGGCACGCAGCATCTGATCGGGGGTCATGGGTAAGTCGCGCAGCCGACTGCCGGTTGCGTTGAACACCCCGTTTGAAATGGCTGCAGCAACGCCGACGATGCCGATTTCGCCCAGGCCCTTGGCGCCGAGTTCGCTGCCTTTGCGGTCGTCCTCTTCCACGAACAGCACCTCCAGCTCCGGGATGTCAGCGTTCGATGGCACGTGCGCTTCGCCCAGGTTGCTGTTCAGCCAACCGCCGCTGTGGCGCTCCAGGATCGTTTCCTCCATCAACGCATGGCCGATGCCCCACACCATGCCACCCAGCAGCTGCGAGCGTGCCGTGCGCGCATTCAGGATTTTGCCGCCAGCGAAGGCGGAGGTCATGTGCGTGACGCGCACGCGACCTGTTACGTCGCACACCGCGACGCGCGCGAACTGCGCACCGAAAGCGCAGCGGCCGAACTTCGATTTGCCGAACCGTCGGCCCGTCGTGCCCGTCGCCTCCATGCGATCCAGGCCGTGCCGCAACATCAGCGTGGTTGCGTCCTCCACGCGGCCGTATTCCGAGCGATGCCGCAGGTTGCCGCCGGTAAACACGATGTCACGAAGGGCACAGCGATGCAGCGGACTCGCCGCATCCACGCGCGCCAGCCGCGCCAGGCGAACGCCCAGTTTTTCCACGCCCTGCTGCAACGCGGACCCGACGGAGAGCGATGTCGCCGATCCGCCGGCAAACGCGCCGAAGGGGAGCGTCGTGTCGCCGATCTCCAGCCGCACCCGTGTCAGCGGCAGGCCGAGCGCGTCCGCAACCACCGTCGACAGCGTCGTGATGGCGCCCTGGCCCACCTCCTGCGCGGAGCTCTGCGCCAGGAACGTGCCGTCCCCCAGCAGCGTGACGCGGCCCATGGCGGGGAACTGGTTCGTCGGGTATGCCGCCGTCGCCATGCCGTAGCCGATGCGTTCCGTGCCCTCGCGCTCCGTGCTTTGCGGCTGCCGGCGATGCCAGCCGAAGCGGTCGGCGGCCACGCGGTAGCACTCGCGCAGCGCCTTAGACGACCACTCCTTGCCGCTTTCCGGGTCGGTCTCGGCATAGTTGCGCAGGCGCAGGTCGATGGGGTCCAGCTTGAGCGCGTGCGCCAGGTCATCCATCGCACACTCCACGGCAAACTGGCCGGGCGCGACGCCGGGTGCGCGCATCCAGCCGGGGGAGTTAACATCCAGAAACAGCGCGCGGTGATCGATGGCAAGGTTGGGCACGTCGTACAGGTGCGGCGTAATTTCGCCTACCGGTTCCAGAAAACTTGCCGTGGTGCTCGACTGTACAACGGCATCCTGTAACAGCGCCTGCAGCTTGCCGTCCCCAGAGGCGCCCAGCCGCACGCGCATCTGCAAACCGCCGCGGTAGGGCATCTGCGAAAAGGTCTGCGGCCTTGAAAGCACCAGCTTGACCGGGTGCCCGGTGACCCGCGACGCCATGGCCGCGAGCAGAACATGCGTACTGCCGGCCTTGGAACCGAACGCGCCCCCCACCAGTGGCGACACCACGCGCACCTTGCCACCCACGCGCTTGCCCACCGCGACCTGGGCCACGATGCTGAGGATTTTGTCCGTGTGGCCGATATCGAACGCCTCGGCCAGCATGACTGCATCGCCGTACACAAATTGCGTGCACGTGATGACGGTCAACCGGTTCTCTTCGCCATCTTCCGCATGCCAGTGAGCAATGCTTGTGCCGGGCTCCATGGCGTTGTGGTGCGCCGGTGCCGTCGTGTAGGTGTCATCGACGCGAACGGATGCGACCTTGTAGGCCTGCTCGGCGTTACCCCATTCGACCTTCGCCTTCTCGCCGGCGCCGACTTTCTTGACGGGTTCGGCCTCGGGCAGGTGCGCGTTGAAGTCTGTGAGTGCGGGCGTCGCCACGTATGTGACACGCACCAGGTCGGCGGCCTGGGTTGCGATCTCAAAGCTGTCCGCTATGACCACGGCCACGGGCTGTCCCCGATACACGATGGCAGGCTTCTGCAGGGGCAAATATTTCGACGACTCGCCCTTTACCAGCGAATCCACTTTATTCAGCGGGGGTGCATTCTCATGTGTCAGCACCAGGCGTACCCCGGGCAGGGCTGTCGCTGCGCTGTGGTCAATGGCGACGACCGTGCCCGCGGCAATGGTCGATGGCACTGTTACGGCATGCAGAAGGGCCGGCGCGACTTCGCCCACATGCAGGTAGCGCCGCAGGGTGGCGTCGGTCAGGTCGCCGGTGTATACGCCGCTGCCGGTCACCTTCGCGCGCCCGTCAATGCGCACCGGCGCGCGCTCTACTTGTTGCTCGTCGATCACTGCCACGCGCGGTACTCCTTCAGCTTCTCTCCTTCAGCATAATCGCCGCGCTGCGCCTTGCGACACCATGCAGGTAGACTGCTTGCACCCATGAAAATGCTCCCGTCCGAGTACTGCATCGCATGAACCTTAACGCCCTCATTCTCGGCATCATCGTCTGCACGCTGCTGGTTGTTTCGCTGTCGAAGTTTCGCAAGACGAAGACCAAGGCGGACTACCTAGTCGCCGGCCGATCGCTGCCGGCCGCCGTTCTGGTCTTTACGCTGCTGTCCAGCTGGATCGGTTCGGGGTCGCTGCTGGGTGGCGCGGAGAACGCGTACAAGCACGGCTTTGCCGCGCTTTGGCAGGGTGGTGGCGGCTGGCTTGGCTTGCTGCTCATCTACTTCATCGCGCCACGTGCGCGGAAGTTCGCCCAGTTCACCATCCCCGACCTGCTGGAGGCGCGTTACAACCAGACGGCGCGTGTCCTCGGCGTCATTGCCGTGCTCTTCACCTATACGGCGATTACCAGCTACCAGTTGATCGGTGGCGGGGACATCCTGCACCTGGTCTTCCCGGCGGTCAGCTCGGTCGAAGGCCGCTACATTCTCGCCGGGTTCGTGGTCGTCTTCACAGCCATTGCGGGCATGGCGTCGGTCGCGTACATGGACGTGGTGATCGGCCTGCTGACCACAGTGACGATGCTGATTGCATTGCCGCTGCTCATGCACTCCGCCGGTGGCTGGAGCGGGCTGCATGCGACCCTGCCCGCCACGCACTTCCAGCCGCTGGGCGACCTCAGCGGCATCCAGGCGTTGGAGCTTTTCCTCCCCACCTGCCTGCTCATGCTGGGCAATCAGTCCATGTATCAGAAGTTTTTTTCCGCCAAGAGCGAGCGTGACGCACGCAATGCTGTTGTTGGCTGGATCATCGGCACCGTCGTGCTGGAGACAGTTATCGTGGCACTCGCTGTCACTGGTTCCGCGCTCTTTCCGACGGGCGAAGTGCACGACCACCCGCGTGAAATCCTCGCCTTTACCGCCCTGCACGGCCTCAGCGGGCGAGGACCCCTGCTGCAACTGCTGGGCGCGCTGATGATGGGCGCCATTTTCGCGAAGATCATCTCGACCGCGAACAACTACCTGTTCTCCCCGGCGACGAACCTCGTCAACGACGTCTTCGTGCGCTATCTCCGGCCAAAGGCACCGGACAGGGAAATCCTGCTCGTCAGCCGGCTCATGATCGTGCTGCTCGGAGCGTGGGCACTGTGGCAAAGCCTGCACACCGAAAGCGTGCTCAAGAAGAGCCTGTACGCGTACACCATCTACTCCGCCGCGCTCACGCCGGTGATCCTGGCGGCGTTTTTCTGGAAGCGCGCCACGGCCTCTGCGGCCGTCACTTCCATCGCCCTGGGCACGCTGGTCACCATCGGCTGGGATGCGCCGTTCGTTGCGCGCCTGTTTCCCGCGTGGCTGGCACAGCGCGATGCCATTGTGCCGGCGCTGCTCGTGTCGCTACTGGCGCTGTTCGTGGTCAGCCTGCTGACGCCGCCGCCAAGTGCAGCGCAGTTGCGTCCGTTCAACGAGGCTTGACGCCCCTGACGTAATGTTGCCCGCCCCCGGACCGATAAGGTTCTCGGGTGGTGTGCGGCAATGCGACATGTAGCAAGGCAAAACAGCAGGTCTTGGACAACGGCGGCGAGCCTTCTTCTCGCTGCGGCAACCGCGGTTCCCGCGTGCGCGCAGCTTAGTCTGCAACAGGCGCTGCTGCTGCGCGCGAACGGTGTAAGTGTTGCGCTGCCGGCCGATGCGGCGCCACCCGCCGCGCCCGCGACCACTGAAGATGCCCTGCATGCCCTGGCCGATGCCGCCGCCGTGATCTTCGCCGGTGAAGTGCTCCGCGTTCAGCAGAGCGGCGACTCTGTGCAGATCGACCTCCGCGTCGACGACGGCATCCGCGGCGTCACCACCGGCGACACCTACACCCTGCGCGAGTGGGCAGGCCTGTGGCCCACCCAGGCCGATCGTCTGCGTGTCGGCCAGCGCGCGATGTACCTGCTGCATGCGCCTTCCGTCGGCGGCTTCAGCTCGCCCGTGGGTGGCGTGGACGGCATCATCCCGCTATCTGGGGACGAAATCACGGCCGCCACCGACCTGCGATGGGTCGCCGCCCGCGTACAACGCAGTGCCGCAGCCCGGCCCGACAACGCCCCCGACGGCACCGCTGCTCGCGCCAACACCGTCTACGCCGCGGGCATCACGCCCGTACTCGCCACCCCCGAACACAGCGCCAGCGCCGCCAGCAATGGCATGGCCTGGCCTGCCGACGCGACCAACGGGAACGTGCTTGGCACTGATCTGCGCGCCATCGACGCCGGCCTGGTGAGCGGCCTGCTGCGCGCGTGGAAATCAAGCGCACCTGCGGAGACACGCTGATGCGGATCGCCTCGCGAATGCTCTGCGCCTTAGTCGCGGTCCTGTTCCTGCTGCCGTCGCTCCAAGCGGCGAGCGTGCGGTACATGACGAGCCACCCGCCATGGACCGAAGACGGCGCTCCCATGGGCTGGTACACCAACAATGTCACATACTGGGTCGACAACGGCGTGCTGAATAGCGCGGTGTCCAACAGTACGGCTACGGCCATGGTCGCCGCCGCGGCCAACGTGTGGAACATCCCCTACTCCAAGCTGACCCTGGCGCAGGGCGGTTCGCTGAACGAGGACGTGAGCTCCGCCAATGTTTACCTTGGCTCCACCGGCCCCATTTGGCCGACGGATGTCAGCAGCGGCAATTACACAAACATGCCAATCGCCGTCATCTTTGACGCGGACGGCACCATTACCGATCTCTTGCTCGGCTCCGGCGCGAGCGCGCCCACCAGTTGCCGCCAGAATGCCGTCACCGAATCGGTCGACCTCTTCGTACAACCGGGCTCCATCGGGCACGCCATCATCGTGCTGAACGGTCGCTGCGTCGGCGCCGCGCCGGAGCAGTTGTTGCAGATGCAGTACCAGCTCATGCGCGTCTTCGGTCGCGTGCTTGGCGTGGGCTGGTCGCAGTTGAACGACAACGTCTTTACCGGCGCGCCGCAGCCTACCTATCAGCAGCAGCTGCACTGGCCCATCATGCACCCGATCGACATCATTTGCGGCACCTACACTTACCAGTGCCTGCCCCAGCCGTTTACCCTGCGCGATGACGACAAGAACGGCCTGCGCCTGCTCTACGGCGTGAGCATGTACGCCACCACCGACGGAGCGTCGCTGCAGGGCGCGCTCACTTTTCCCGATGGCACCGGCATGAATGGCGTCAACATGGTCGCTACGCGCCAGTCCAACTCCGGCACCTACGGCACGGAACCGTGGGAGACTACCTCCGCCGTTACGGGTTACCGCTTCCGCGGGAACAACGGCAATCCCGTGGTCGGCACACCCACCACGTTTCCCGCGCTGCAGGGCACCACCTATGGCCCGGTCAAGGGTGCGTGGCTCATCGCGAACATCCCGGTCATCCCCGGTCTTGCCTGGGACAATGTTTTCGTCAAGGCGCAAGCCATGAACCCGCTGTATGTGGGCGCGTATAGCATTGGCCCGTTCACCACCGGTCCCGTGCTGCCTTCGGGCACGCCGCCAACGATCACGTTTGGTGTCGTGGGGTACAGCGGTGGCGCAAGCTCCGGCAACACGGTCGTTCCCGGCGCGGCAAGCGATTGCTCCACCGGCAGCGACGGCACCCAAAGTGCCCCCGCAGCCGTAGCCGCTACCGGTCTTTGGAGCGGTAGGCTTTGCGGCTACGGCCACAACTCCTGGGGTTCCCTTACCGTGCAGGCCAGCCGCACCGCCACGCTCGAAGTCATGGCGCTGGACGAAACCGGCGCCGCGAGCACCGGCAAGTTGCACCCAATGCTCGGCATCTGGCACGCCGGCAGCACCACCGCCCTGCCCACTCTTGCCGCAAGCGTCACGCCCTTCAACGGGCGGCAGAACAGCACCTCGCAGCTCAAGCCTGTCTTTACATCGGCAGAGACCATCACCTTCGTCGTGTCGGACGAGCGTGGAGAAGGCCGTCCCGACTTCACCTACAGTGCGCGCTTTCTTTATGCCGACAGCGTCTCGCCCGCACGGCTGAACAGCGGCGGCGGTACGATTCACATCGTTGGCCGCGGCTTTCAGACCGGTAACACCGTGTCCGTCGGCGGCGTGCTCGCGACCGTCACCTCGCTGACGGCAACGGACATCATCGCCACCGCGCCCTCCCTCGCAACGCTGAACGGCACCGTCACGAACGATGTCACGGTAAGCGATTTGCGCACCGGCGGCACCACCACCATCATGGGCGGCCTGTCGTATGCGGGTGCATCCACCGATGTCCTCACCCTGGTGCAGGTGCCGGACAGCGTCACCAACACGGGCGTGCCTTCGAGTTTCTCCGTGCGGCTGAAGAATGCGGCGGGCGTCGCCCAGGTCAACACCGCCGTCACATTCACGGTGCCCACGGGCAGCGCGACCTACGGCAGCTGCTCGCTCAGCACCTGTACGATTCTCACCGACAGCACCGGCCTTGCGTCGGCCACGGTCACGGCCACCTACGCCGGCTCCGTCGCGCTCAAGGCGGCGGTGGCCAGCGGCGCCACGGTAACCGTGCAGTACGTTGCGGCGACGGTCTCGCACGCCATCAGCCCGTTGCGTGCGACACAATACGTCGCGAGCGTTGCCGGTGCGGTCTTCAACCCGGCAGTCCAGTTAGTCAATAACGGCGGCGCGGCTACGGGCGTGCCCGTGGCGTGGAGCGTGGTCTCCGGTGCGGTTGCACTTGGCTCGGCTTCATCAATCAGTGACTCCAGCAGCGTGGCCAGGGTCACGGCAGCGGGCAACCTGACTGTCGCGGGAGTGGCGCAGATAAAGGCCTGTGCCTGGACCACCACCTGCACCACGATCAATGTGGTCGGTGTGTCGCCGAGCAACTTCGCCATTGCGGCCGTCAGTGGCGACAGTCAGGTAGTCCCGTCGTCTACGCGCCTGGGCGTCGTGCAACTTCGCGTGGTCGATGCAGCAGGCCACGGTGTGACCGGCGCGACCGTGCAGATTCAGCAGGCTGTCTACGGCTATCAGCCGGCATGTCCCGCTTCCGGCCGGTGCGCAGTCCCTCCGCTTTACGGTATGGCGAAGACTACCGCGGTGTCCGACGACGATGGCTACTTCAGCGTGTCGCCGCTGCAGTACGACGGCACTGCCGCGACGACCCGCATCGTCGCGGCTGCGGGAACGTCGGGCTATCTTGCCCTGTCGCTCACCAAGCAACCGTGACGGCGCACCTCATCACAGCCCTATCGTCTTTTTGCTCGATGTCGCAGAGGACGTGGCCACAATGCAGGGTGCGAGGACAACAAGGAGAAACGCGGCAGCAATCAACAAATCGTGCATAAGTAGGCCTCTTCGGCAGGTGGCGACAGGGTTTTGCCGCGTCGCTTCACCTAACCCCCTGAGTATTCGCGTGCCATGCCGACGTGGCGATTGCCCCTTCTGGTCACGCGTGAAACATTTGTGGGAGGTCGTCCTCCCTCGAAGGTGCGCCAAAGCTCACACCTTTGGGTGAGCGTGTGAGAGCCATTGCCGTCCGTACGAGCATCCAATTCCTGAAACCACAAGGAAGAGGACGAACATGGCGGCTCCAAGCCCAGCCCTGAGCAGTGTGACCGGTACCACGCGCAAGCGGGTGCTCATCGTGGGCGCAGGCTTTGCCGGCCTCAACGCCGCCCAGGAGCTTGCCCGGGCTGAAGTCAACATCACGGTGGTCGACCGCAAGAATCACCACACCTTCCAGCCGCTGCTTTACCAAGTCGCCATGGCGGTGCTTTCCGCTGCGGATATCGCGCAACCTATCCGCGCCATTCTGCGTGCGCCCAACACCCAGGTCCTGATGGATGAAGTGGTGAGCTTCGACGTGGACCGCCGCCGCGCCCACCTGAAAAGCGGAACCGAGCTGGAGTATGACTACCTGGTGCTGGCCACCGGCTCCACCCACTCCTATTTCGGTCGCGACGACTGGGCACCGCTCGCCCCGGGTCTCAAAACCATTGAAGACGCGGTGGAGATTCGCCGCCGCGTGCTGCTTGCCTTTGAAAAAGCCGAGGGCGAGATGCTGGAAAACGGCAGGCATCCTGCGCTGAACTTTATCGTGATTGGCGGCGGGCCCACGGGTGTGGAACTTGCCGGTGCTATTAGCGATATTGCGAAGCTCTATATCCGCAAGGATTTCAAGCACATCGATCCCGCAGCGGCACAGGTCATGATTCTGGAGGGATCACCGTCGATCCTAAATGCGTATGCGCCCGACCTGCAGAAGAGCGCGCTGCAGCAGTTGAATCACCTGGGCGTCATCGTCCGCACGGGCCAGCGTGTCACCGAGATCAAGCCCGGGTACGTCATGGTCGGTGATGAGCGCATCGATGCGGTCGTCACCCTGTGGGCTGCGGGCGTGCAGGCATCGCCGCTCGGCAAAATGCTCGGCGTGGAGCTGAACAAGCGCGGCCAGGTGGTCGTGAACGACCGTCTCCATCCTGCGGGCCATCCGGAGATCTTTGTTTGCGGCGACCTCGCAGACGTGACGACCGGCGGCAAATCCGTTCCCGGTGTAGCCCAGCCTGCGATGCAAATGGGTGCGTATGCCGGCAAATCCATTCGCACCGAATCGGAAGGAGGCCGCATGGGCAAGCCCTTCCACTACTTCGACAAGGGCGACATGGCGACCATCGGCCGTGCCCAGGCCATTGCCGATGTCAAGTGGCCGTTCAAAGCCCACATGAGCGGCTTTTCCGCATGGTGTGCTTGGTTGGTCGTCCACATCTTCTTTCTCATCGGCTTCCGCAACCGGTTCTCCGTGTTTCGCAACTGGGCGTTTACCTACCTGTTTTTTCAGGATGGCGTCCGCCTCATCACCGGTTCCCAGGAACTGCCCGGGTGGGACAATCACGATGCGGATGCCATGAACCATCTCACAACGCATCCTGTGGAGCCGTAAGGTGCCGTAAGTTGGCAGCCACATGGAGGGTTTCTCGCAAAGTTTCAGAACGGAATCCGTAGTTGCACCCGTACACTAGGGACTCGCCTCCACCAGAAACTTCTCCCACTACTGTGGGTGCGAGGATTATTGATGAAACGCCTCCTTTCTGTCGTTCTCCTCTTGCTCGCAGTCGATCTGCACGCGCAGATACTTGGCAGACGACACGGTGCAAAGTTCGCCGCAAGACGCGGCTTATTGCAGGTCGGCACAGGCGTGTCCTACCTGCGGCCGGACTATGGGCCCGGCGTTGGCTACATGGTCAACCCGTTTGTCGCGCTTGATCTTAAAAAGAGTTATGTCGGCGTTGAGGTGAGCGGAAACATCAAGCTGCACACCCTATCCACTGCGAGTCCAAACAGCGTTACGTTTGGCCTGCGTGTCGGTGGTGATCTCGGGGACAGGTTCAGAATTTTTGCCAAGCCGGCCATCGGCTATGGTCATTTTTCCGGTGTGACGACGGTCGCCAGCCCAAGGGCCCAGAACTACCTCATCTACGAGGTTGATGGGGGCGTGGAATATCGCATTGCCGAACACCTCAACACGCGCGTGTTTGGTGCCTACCAGATCTGGCCCAAGTTTGACGGCGATACCACCACTACCTATGACCATGGCGGCGTGCTTAGCCCCGTTTTCGGCGGCCTTGGCATTGCTTACCGCTTTTAGTTCAGCGTCACGGTGCTCTGAGGCGATGCAAAAGGAAACGCGGCCCGCAGCCGCGTTTCCTTTTGCTGTGAGGTGACTTATGCGTTAACGGTTTCGCCCACTGCGTCCGTGCTTTTTACCTTCACCGGGGTCAGCCAGCCGAACCGATCTGCGGCAAGACCGTTCACCAGGCTGAAAAACTCCTTGTGAAGTCTGCTTGTAATTGGCCCCATCGATCCATCACCCACCAGGACGCGGTCAACCGAACGTAGGTGTGTCACCTCCGCTGCAGTGCCCGTAAAGAACGCCTCATCACAGACATACAGCAGTTCCCGCGGCAACGACTGTTCCACCACTTCGAGACCCATCTCTTTTGCGATCTGGATCACCGAGGCGCGCGTAATGCCGTTCAAAACTGCATTTGCCAATGGGGAGGTGTAGAGCTTGCCCTCGCGTACGAGAAAGAGATTTTCGCCTGAACCCTCCGACAGGTAGCCATTTCTGTCCAGCGCGATGCCCTCATCGTACCCATTGATAGCGGCTTCCATGCGGATCAGCTGCGAATTCATGTAGTTCGCGCCGGCCTTGGCCAACGACGGCATTGTATTTGGTGCAAGGCGGTTCCAGCTGGACACGCACACGTTTGCGCCTTCATTGCCGTGAAGGAAGTTACCCCACGGAAAGTTCGCAATGTAGACCTCGACAGGGCTTTTCAGCGGGTTGACGCCGATCTCCCCGTATCCGCGGAAGGCGATCGGACGGATGTAACACGGCGAGACGTTATTAGCTTCGACGACTGCTACCACTGCGTCGCAAAGCTGGTCCAGCGAGTAGTCGATCGGCATGCGATAGATTTTTGCCGAATCCAGAAACCTTTGCATGTGCTGTCGGAGCCGAAACACTCCAGCGCCAGTCGGGGCGTCCTGCGGCCCTTGCGCATAGCAGCGAATGCCTTCGAACACCGAAGAACCATAGTGGACCACGTGCGACATCACGTGAATTTGGGCGTCGGCCCAGGGCACCAGCGCACCGTTGTGCCAGATGTTGTCCGTCGTCTGAATTGCCATCGAAATGCTCCCTCGTCAAGAGCTTTCAGTATAGCCATCGCCCACGTTTGCTTGATAGCGAATGTCTTATTCAGGTGAGCTGAACGAGAGTACTGTCCACACGCCTTAGCTATTGCCATCGGACAATCTCCCGATAAACTCTTGGGAGTTTGTGGCGGACGGGCAGAGCGTAAGCATTGACGAGGAGAGAGTTCTTCGGTATGTTTAAGAGGCTGTTCGAGAGTCCTCACGAGTCGAGCGGCAGTAGCTCAGGGGTTGACGGGGAAAGAATTCTTCGGTACCTTTGAGAAGTTGGTTTGGGGCTGAGGTTTGGTCTTGAGCGAGCGGGCCGGGTGGTTGACTGGCGCAGTCCAAGTGTTTGTTTCACGTGGTAGACGTCTGTGGGTTTTTACTCCGGTCACCCAGCAAACCCAAGTTACTGTAGTTGAGAGCAGTGGAGGAGCCTAGGCTCCCGGAGCGCTTTGTGGCGTGTCCGCAGGTTGATTTTAAGTTTGTGGTGCTGTTTGTACGGCATCGGCCAGAAGAGAGCGACGTTGTCGCGGTTTGTGTGAGGCTTTGTTCTACCGTGCCCGAGGGGCTGGAGCGACCATGGGGATCGTTCGACGGTGAGGGCGGGCGAAACTCAAGCCGGTTGACACGGAGAGCAAAACGCGCTACTCTGAATTGGTTGGTGCAACGCAGTAGAGAGTGAACGCGACGCGGTACGGTGCTGGAAAGCCTGTGGCCGGCGAGCAAGTAGCCTGATCCGGACGTCTTCTTTAGGTAGACGGGACCGGAATCTATGGATACAGCCCATGCAAGTTCGAGGACACAATCGTCACCATTGACGACTGTCCTTGATCCAAAAGCGACCCGCTTAGGTGGTGATCGTGGTGGATCTTTGACAACATAGTTGAACGTGCCAGTCGTGAGACATGGACGGACTTTGGTCTGGTCATTCTCACTAGTTTTAAACCGGTCGGCATTTCGAGGTTGACCGGCTGCATCGATGCTTTTCGACCTCCGTCGAAAAGTAAGTGCAACCAGTATTCAAACGAGAGTTTGATCCTGGCTCAGAATCAACGCTGGCGGCGTGCCTAACACATGCAAGTCGCACGAGAAAGGGCTTTTGGGCCTGAGTAAAGTGGCGCACGGGTGAGTAACACGTGACTAATCTACCCTCGAGTGGGGAATAACCTAGGGAAACCTGGGCTAATACCGCATAACACTTAAGAGTCAAAGCAGCAATGCGCTTGGGGAGGAGGTCGCGGCAGATTAGCTAGTTGGTGGGGTAATGGCCCACCAAGGCGATGATCTGTATCCGGCCTGAGAGGGCGCACGGACACACTGGAACTGAAACACGGTCCAGACTCCTACGGGAGGCAGCAGTGGGGAATTTTGCGCAATGGGGGAAACCCTGACGCAGCAACGCCGCGTGGAGGATGAAGTCTCTTGGGACGTAAACTCCTTTCGATCGGGACGATAATGACGGTACCGATAGAAGAAGCCCCGGCTAACTTCGTGCCAGCAGCCGCGGTAATACGAGGGGGGCAAGCGTTGTTCGGAATTATTGGGCGTAAAGGGCGCGTAGGCGGTTTGGCAAGTTTCGTGTGAAAACTTCGGGCTCAACCCGAAGCCTGCACGGAAAACTGCCGGGCTTGAGTATGGGAGAGGTGAGTGGAATTTCCGGTGTAGCGGTGAAATGCGTAGATATCGGAAGGAACACCTGTGGCGAAAGCGGCTCACTGGACCATAACTGACGCTGAGGCGCGAAAGCTAGGGGAGCAAACAGGATTAGATACCCTGGTAGTCCTAGCCCTAAACGATGATTGTTTGATGTGGCAGGTACCCAATCCTGCCGTGTCGAAGCTAACGCGATAAACAATCCGCCTGGGGAGTACGGTCGCAAGGCTGAAACTCAAAGGAATTGACGGGGGCCCGCACAAGCGGTGGAGCATGTGGTTTAATTCGACGCAACGCGAAGAACCTTACCTGGGCTCGAAATGTACAGGAATCCGGTGGAAACATCGGCGCCCAGCAATGGGCCTGTATATAGGTGCTGCATGGCTGTCGTCAGCTCGTGTCGTGAGATGTTGGGTTAAGTCCCGCAACGAGCGCAACCCTTATCTCCAGTTGCTACCATTTAGTTGAGCACTCTGGCGAGACCGCCTCGGATAACGGGGAGGAAGGCGGGGATGACGTCAAGTCCTCATGGCCTTTATGTCCAGGGCTACACACGTGCTACAATGGCCGGTACAAACCGCTGCGACCCCGCGAGGGTGAGCCAATCGGAAAAAGCCGGCCTCAGTTCGGATTGGAGTCTGCAACTCGACTCCATGAAGCTGGAATCGCTAGTAATCGCAGATCAGCACGCTGCGGTGAATACGTTCCCGGGCCTTGTACACACCGCCCGTCACATCACGAAAGTGGGTCGTACTAGAAGTCGGTGCGCTAACCGCAAGGGAGCAGCCGCCCAAGGTATAATTCATGATTGGGGTGAAGTCGTAACAAGGTAGCCGTAGGAGAACCTGCGGCTGGATCACCTCCTTTCTAAGAGAGAACGCTCCAGCAATCAATTGCACTCGCGAATGCGAGCAGTACTTCTCTTTGGAGATGTGCTGGGCAGGCGAGAGGCTGGACACCTCTCAGGCAGCCTTCGGGTGGGCTTGAGAGAGCCTGAACCAGACCTTCTCTTGGTCTTCCATCTGTTTGCACGATGGTCCTTGCCGGCGTAGCTGGCATGCACGTTCAACTGTGTCCTCGAAACACTTTCGAGAGCTGTCGCCATGATCTTTGGATTGTGGCGATTGAGCTCAGAACGAGCAGCGAGATTGAGCGGCGGGAGCAGTGATGCTTCTGCCGCGGATTTCTCGGGCTGGGCCTGTAGCTCAGTTGGCTAGAGCGCACCCCTGATAAGGGTGAGGTCGATGGTTCGAGTCCATCCAGGCCCACCAATACGAGGCTGCTCTTGCTGATGAAGCTGCTCTTGCTTCCGCGAAACGTCTGAGCTACTCTAGTCAGGTTGTGCGGCAAACAGATGGGGCTTTAGCTCAGCTGGGAGAGCACCTGCTTTGCAAGCAGGGGGTCAACGGTTCGATCCCGTTAAGCTCCACCACTTCGAAAGTATGAGATTGATGCTGACTGAGGTTGAGTCTGCGATGCGGGAGAAGCCGCACGTCGCAGCCTGATCCTTGGACAGGCTCGCAAGAGAGTATGTTCCTGCGCTTCAGGGCGCATTGCATCTGCAACAGAGCAGAGTGCATGGGATGTTTGACAACTGAATAGATTGGGTAAATATAACTACAAGGCTGAGCCCTCGGCGTGCGGGTAGTTTCCGCGCAAGGTGAGCGTCATGAGTAATCGTGAGGTTCGCTGATGTTGAGGATTTAGTGTTGAGTGTCTTTAGGATAAACAAACGGCGATGTAAGGGATTTACGGCTCATGGAGGGTTGTTGCTTCTGTGTGTGAGTAAATTCGATGAACAAGCTACTAAGGGCGCACGGTGGATGCCTTGGCAGAAACAGGCGATGAAGGACGTGGCAAGCTGCGATAAGCTTCGGGGAGCCGCACACAGGCGTTGATCCGGAGATTTCCGAATGGGGAAACCCAACCAGGTGAACCCTGGTTATGCATGACTGAATACATAGGTCGTGACAAGCGAACGGGGGGAAGTGAACCATCTCAGTACCCCTAGGAGAAGAAAGAAACCTCGATTCCGATAGTAGTGGCGAGCGAACTCGGATGAGCCCAAACCCGTTCCATTTCGGTGGCACGGGGGTTGTAGGGCCTGCGACAAGTAGAGTTACCAATCCAGTCGATAGTCGAAGCCGCTGGGAAGCGGCACCATAGAGCGTGACAGGCGCGTAGACGAAATTGATCTGGACTCGAAGCAGGTACCTGAGTAAGGCGGGGCACGAGAAACCCTGCTTGAATCCACGGGGACCATCCCGTAAGGCTAAATACTCGTTTCTGACCGATAGTGAACCAGTACCGTGAGGGAAAGGCGAAAAGCACCCCATTGAGGGGAGTGAAAAGTACCTGAAACCGTGTGCCTACAAGCAGTGGGAGGACTATGTCCGAAAGGAAATGTCTGACCGCGTGCCTATTGCATAATGAGCCGGCTAGTTATTCTTGTCAGCAAGGTTAAGCGTGAGCGAGCCGCAGCGAAAGCGAGTCTGAATAGGGCGTGTAGTTGGCAGGAATAGACGCGAAGCGGGATGATCTACCCTTGGCCAGGTTGAAGATGGGGTAACACCCATTGGAGGACCGAACCGGTGTTTGTTGAAAAAAGCTCGGATGAGCTGAGGGTAGGGGTGAAAGGCTAATCAAATTCCGTGATAGCTCGTTCTCTCCGAAATAGCTTTAGGGCTAGCCTCGGGTGATTTGGATTGGTGGTAGAGACATGATTGGACTAGGGGGCTTTCCGGCTTACTGAATCCAGCCAAACTTCGAATGCCAGTTACAACCAGCCCGGGAGTCAGACTGTGGGGGCTAAGCTTCACAGTCGAGAGGAAAACAGTCCAGACCGCCTGCTAAGGTCCCCAAATTACTGTTAAGTGGGAAAGGAAGTCGGAACGCTCAGACAGCCAGGAGGTTGGCTTAGAAGCAGCCATCCTTTAAAGAAAGCGTAATAGCTCACTGGTCAAGCGGTCCGGTGCCGACAATACAACGGGGCTAAAACAGTATACCGAAGCAGCGGATGCACATCTTTAGGGTGTGCGTGGTAGGAGAGCATTCTCGCGACAGCGAAGGTAGACTGAGAAGACTACTGGAGTTTCGAGAAGAGACCCTGCCGGCATAAGTAGCGATAATGAAGGTGAGAACCCTTCACGCCGAAAGTCTAAGGTTTCCTGAGAAAGGTTAATCCGCTCAGGGTTAGGCGGTCCCTAAGCCGAGGTCGAAAGGCGTAGGCGATGGATTTCCGGTTAATATTCCGGACCTCCCGATTTCTCGTTATGACGATGGAGTGACGCATAAGGATAGGCAGCACCTCCTATGGCTATGGGGTGTGATACGCGTGAAGCTGGATTCGATAGGCAAATCCGTCGAGTCTTAACAGTGAGGCGTAAAAGAGTAAGCCGTATGGCTGAAACCTGCTGAGTTCATGGTGCCAAGAAAAACTTCTAAGCAGAGGAATGGGGAACCGTACCACAAACCGACACAGGTAGACGAGGAGAATATCCAAAGGCGCTCGAGTGAAGGCTTCTTAAGGAACTCGGCAAATTAGACCCGTAACTTCGGGAGAAGGGTCGCCACAATAGAGTTTAGAGCTCGAAGTGGCCGCAGTGAAACGCGTACGGCGACTGTTTAACAAAAACACAGGTCTCTGCAAAGTCTAAAACGACGTATAGGGGCTGACTCCTGCCCGGTGCTGGAAGGTTAAAAGGAGTGGTTAGCGCAAGCGAAGCTATGAATTGAAGCCCCAGTGAACGGCGGCCGTAACTATAACGGTCCTAAGGTAGCGAAATTCCTTGTCGGGTAAGTTCCGACCTGCACGAATGGAGTAACGATCGTACGACTGTCTTAAGGAGTTGCTCGGCGAACTTGTAGTACCGGTGAAGATGCCGGTTACCCGCAGCTAGACGAAAAGACCCCGTGCACCTTTACTATACTTTTACTGTGGGTTACGGCAATTGCTGCGCAGGATAGGTGGGAGGCTTTGATACCGGGATTTCGGTTTCGGTGGAGCCAACGGTGAGATACCACCCTGCGATTGTTGTGACTCTAACCTCCTTCCCTGATCGGGAAGAGGGACATAGTAAGACGGGTAGTTTGACTGGGGCGGTCGCCTCCTAAATTGTAACGGAGGCGCGCGAAGCTACACTCAGGCTGTTTGGAAATCAGCCGTCGAGTGCAAAGGCATAAGTGTGGTTAACTGCGAGACCTACAAGTCGAGCAGATGCGAAAGCAGGCCTTAGTGATCCGGTGGTTCTGTATGGAAGGGCCATCGCTCAACGGATAAAAGGTACGCCGGGGATAACAGGCTGATCATTGCCAAGAGTTCATATCGACGCAATGGTTTGGCACCTCGATGTCGGCTCATCGCATCCTGGAGCTGTAGAAGGTTCCAAGGGTTAGGCTGTTCGCCTATTAAAGCGGTACGTGAGCTGGGTTCAGAACGTCGCGAGACAGTTCGGTCTCTATCTGCTGTGGGCGTAGGAGATTTGAAGGGGGCTGTCCTTAGTACGAGAGGACCGGGATGGACGAACCTCTTGTGTTCCAGTTGTCCTGCCAAGGGCACGGCTGGGTAGCGAAGTTCGGTTATGATAACCGCTGAATGCATATAAGCGGGAAGCATGCCCTAAGATGAGATCTCCCAACCCTAAGGGAAAAGAAGGGCCCTGGAAGACCACCAGGTTGATAGGCTGGATGTGGAAGCGCAGTAATGCGTGTAGCTTACCAGTACTAATCGCCCGTTCGGCTTGTTCATTGAATTTACTCTGCACAGGGTGCTGACCCCGCCGCAAGGCGATCCAGTCAACGCCGTTTGTGTCCTGAGTGACCCTCAACCAAGCATTGTAGTTATGACCTGTAACCCTTACAGGTGAAAGACATACCAAGGTAGACGTCTACCCAATCTATTCAGTCGTGAAACCTCGCATGCGCGTCATGCTGGAAGTGTTTCGACAATTTGCCGGTGAACATACCGCGAGGGCTACACCCGTTCCCATCCCGAACACGGAAGTTAAGTCTCGCTGGGCCGATGGTACTGCACGGGCAGCTGTGTGGGAGATTAGGTGGTCGCCGGCATTAACCTCACACCCAAAACCCACCCGAAAGGGTGGGTTTGGTGCGTCTGGGCGAACTAGACTCTTGCAGGAACTCGGCCGCAACCTACCCGTAAGACGGCGTCAGAAGGGTGACGCGGCAGGCGGACGGGGAAGTGCGTCTTGGCCGCAACGCGTGTCCCTGTATGGCACATAGGAGTTAAGCGGAAAGCCATGCAGGGTGCTTGCCCATCTACTCCGGGTTAAACTTTAGGTGGAGAGTCGGATGAAGAAGCTTGCGGTCTGTGTTCTAGTGCCAATGCTATTTGGTAGCGTCGTGGCAAACGCGGAGAAGCCTTCGGCGTTTACGAATCAGTCCAAGCCGCGGCCGGCGAAAGTAACGATGCTCGCGGTGAGCAGTTCGTCTCGACAGAGCTTTGCGGGTAACCGTGAGATTTATCTGGCAGATCTTGAGCTGAAGGGTGGAGATCACCAGTTTGTGCGGTTGGTGGATCAGTATCCGGGTTACGGTCTACCGATTCGTGATTCTGTGTTGAGAGATCGGACGCTGTTGACGATGCGGGTGACGCGGGAGCCTGAATGCGACATTCCGGGGTCAAAGATTGCGCTTGCGCCGACGGAGAAGGTGATCTTCAACCAGTCGGTACGCGACACCTTGGCGACGCATCAGGAGGATCTGGTGCCCTGCTACAAGGCACTGCACAATACGATTCGGATCGTTCGGGTGAAGTAGGAAGGGTAAGCGGCCCGTGATCTGTCCTGGTCAATGGATGCGTTTTCTGTCCGCACAAAACGGTGCTGACTGTGGGGGCTTTGAGCGGGTTTCGTATCCCCTGCTAACGTTCTACGCCTCGCCCCCCCCCCTCTCCCATTTAGCTAAGTTCCTCATTCTAAGGGGGATAGCTTCAAGTTGTTCATTGCATTGGGGTTACCAGCAGGAACCTCATAACAAAGGACTTGAGGTGGTTTGCACAAGAAATGAGGCGTCCACTTTCTTGAGTGGACGCCTTGCTGTTTCTGGATGTTGCTGAAGGATGGCTGGGACAGCTGCGTCGAGCCTGGGTCTTGACTTAGGGTCAGACGGTGAAAGGGGACTGTCTGCCTCGTCGCGCGTTCTTCGTTGGGGTGCACTCCGGTCTGTTTCCCATGTCACGGTTCTTGTTGGGTTGACGTGTTACTTGCGGCGGAGCAGTTTGAGCGGGACGGCTGCGGCCATGGCGGCGTAGCCCAGGTCGGAGGGGTGGAGGTGATCGCCATGGTCGTATTTGGGGAGGAAGCGTGTGGGGTGGTTCGGGTCCCGGGTGGCCTTGTCGAAGTCGATGACGCCGTCGAACACCGTGTTGGATAGGAGAAATGCGTTGACCTGCTGGCGGATGCGTTCTCCGGCCTCCGTGTAGTAGCCGGCGCCTTCAAACGGGGTCAGGGTCGCACCGTAGATTTTGAGGCCCCGGGCGTGGGCGCGCTGGGCGAGAGCGGTTTGCGCGGCGATGATCTCTTCTGCCGTGACGTCGGTGCCGCGCGCTCCACCGATGTCGTTGATGCCTTCCAGAAGGATGACCCAGCGTGCGCCGGGTTGGGAGAGGACATCGCGCTCCATGCGATCCGCCGCATAGGGGCCGGCGCCGTCGTGCAGGAGGCGGTTGCCGCTGATGCCAGCGTTGAGGGTGGCGACATACATTGTTTTCGGTAGTTGGGCGGCGAGGCCTTCAAGCACGTCGGGATAACGCCGGTTGGTTTCGGTCGTGGAGCCCATGCCGTCGGTGATGGAATCGCCGAAGCAGACGAGGGCGGCGGATTTCTTGACCGCATTCACTTCGACATCTTTCAGAAAGAACCAGGAGCCGGTTTGCAGCAGGAGTGGAGAGGGGCCGCTTGCTGTCGTGTTGTTGACGCCCCGGGGTGAGCGGACGATGGGCTTGTCCCCGACCGGTGCTTGAATCGGCGCGGCCACATCTGGCGCGGTGAGGCCTGGCGGGCGGAGCAGGGGCGACGCAAACTCGAGGGCTGCGGTCTGGTCGCCTGTGGCGATGAATGTCGTTTGCAGTGCAAGTGCATGATGGGTGATCACGGGAATGGCTTGGGCTGGAAGCGCGGTGGAGATGACCAGGTCTGAAAAGATTGGCACACGTTCCTTCACAGGATCGGTGGCGACCACGCCGCCGGCGGGAATGGTGATGGATGCCTGGCCACTGAACAGAAGGGTGCGGTCGGTGGCGGGCAGAATCCTTGACCCGGCGGCGAGGAAGGCGACGTGCGCGGCAGAGATGGTGAGCGGCGCGGTGCCGAATTCATTGGAGAAGCGGATGCGCAGCATTTTGCCACCCTGGCTGAGATGTACCACCTGCCGCAGGGTGACGGGCTGGGTGCCGAGTCTGGTTGCCGCTGCGCTTTGGGGGGGCAAGGGAAAGTTCGCGGTGGTCCAGGTGCCAAGCCAGCCACGGCTCTGGGCATTGGCGGCAAGCGGCAGGGCAAGGAGCGCAAGAAAAGCGAGAGAACGCATGGGGGAAGTGTAACGCCGGCCCGGCTGCACTGCGCGCACCCAAGCAAGCGACGGTGCAAGGAAGTGCGGCAAGATCGTGCGGAACCACCGTTGCATTGCCTGCGTATAGGGAGTCATGGCTACGATGCCCATCTCGTTCTCGAACCCGCTGCTTCCCCGGTTCGCTGTTGCACCGGCACCGTGGATTGCTTCGCCACAGCAGAAGGTGACGCGTCCGCACGATACACTTCCTCTACTCCAGGCAAAGGAAAACCCTCTGCACATCGTGGAAGACCCGGCAGTTCGCTATAACGAGAGCCTTGCCAAGCCCGCCGCCGTCATCGATCCCGCGCGCGTTGCCGAGCAGGAGCAGATGAAGCGGCTGGTGCTGCTGTGTCTGTCGGGAGATACGGCGGCGTGGTCGCAACTGGTGAGTGCGCAGCATCGGCGCATTTACGGGATCTGCTACCGGTTCACCGGCTCGCCCACGGACGCGGAAGACCTCACGCAGGAAGTCTTCCTGAAGCTGTACCGTAGCCTGTCGAACTTCGATCCTGGCAAAGGTGCTTTCAGCACGTGGCTGACGACGCTGACGCGCAACCTGCTGGTCGATCACTTCCGGCGCACCAGGCAGGATCGCGTCACAGATTCGCTCGATGTGACGTACAACGACGACGGCGAAGGGCCAACCAAGGCCGAGCAGCTGGCCGATTCACGGCGAACCCAGCATGACGAGATCGCAGGCGCGCAGCTACGGGCGCGTATTCAACACGCACTGCGGCAGTTATCGCCAGAGCTTCGGGAGGCTGTAATTTTGCGGGACTTGCAGGATATGGATTACAAGGAGATCGCCGCCGTGCTGGGTGTGCCGGAGGGTACGGTGAAAAGCCGCATCAGCCGTGGCCGCGGGGAACTGGCACGCGTGCTTGGGCGTGACGGCATGCACAGCGCCGGCGACATGGCTCCAGGAAAACGCGCCGAAGGAGGTGGCCGCCCATGAACGACGATATCTTCCACTCCAGCGCGACGCGCCGCCCTGCCGGCAGCCGGCTGACCTGCGCTCAATGCGAGCGCATGCTGCTCGACGCCTCGGACGAGACCCTGCTGCCGGAAGAGCAGGTGCACTTCGATCTGCACATTGCCGGCTGCGACAACTGCAGCCGGGCCCTGGCAGATGCGCAGCGCGGCCGAGCCTGGCTGGGCATGCTGCACGCCGCGCCACCGACCCCGCCCGCGCTGCTGATGGAGAACATCCTGGCGCGCACGTCGGGCGATCCGGCGGTGGCCATTCCGTTGCGGCCTCGCAACGAGCCCATTCTTTCCTATGCGGGAACGACCGTCGTCGCCTCCAACTCCGCGCTCGACGGGGGCATGCAGCGTGTGCTGGCGTTTGGCCCGGTGCGTACGGGCAACTGGTTCAGGCGGATGGTGGCTTCGGTGTCGCAGCCGCGATTTGCGATGACGACGGCGATGGCCTTCTTTTCCATCGCGCTCACCATGAACCTGACCGGCGTCAGCCTGCGCGACCTGCATGCCAGCAGCTTTACCCCGGCAAACCTGCGGCACAGCTTTTGGACGACCAATGCCCGCGTCTTTCGCTACTACGACAATCTTCGCGTGGTGTACGAGTTGGAGTCGCGGGTGAGGGAGGTGCAGCGTGACACAGACGACAGTACACCGCATTCCGCGCCGGTGGTCGCGCCGCCGCCGCCCGCGTTGAAGGGCAAGCCTCCGGACGCGAAACCTGCCGATCCGCATAGCAGTCTGCGGCCCGCGCGCCCGCCCCATGCCACGGTCGATGTCCAATCGCCCACGCTTTCCAGCACGCTGCCTGCGAGCAGTCTCACGGCGTCCGCAGCCAACACCCAGCGCGGAGAAGGAGCACGAGCATGAACGGCTTTGACAGCAGCACGAACGATCCCGCCGGCACGCCGCCCGGCCCGCACGCCGCCGACCCATTTGCCGGTACCGCCGCGTCTGCCGCTACCAACGATCCCTATGCTGCGCCGGGTTACGGCTACACGCCGGGGTATGGTGCGCCCGGCCCGGTGCCGCCGCCGCATCCGGGCCTGCCGAACCCTGGGCTCGCGGCCTTTTGCGGGTTCATTCCGGGCGTGGGTGCCATGTATAATGGCCAGTTTGCCAAGGGACTGGCACACATCGTCATCTTTGCGGTGCTCGTCTCGCTGGCGGACCATGTCAACGGCATCTTTGGTCTGCTTGTGACCGGCTGGATTTTTTACATGGTGTTTGACGCGTACCAGACCGCACGTGCCCGGCGCGATGGCCTGCAGATTCCCGATCCCTTCGGGCTGAACAACATTGGCGAGCGAATGGGCGTTGGCAACGGACCCAACTGGAGCGACTTTACGGCCAAGCCCGTACCCGGCCAGGCACCGCCGCCTTCCGGCTCTCCGTACACCCCGGGCCCGCAAAGCACGACGTATGCCTCGCAGACCACGCCCTACGACGCGCAGGCAAGCGCCTACCGGGAGGTGCCGCCGAGCTATCCACCTGCTGCAGAGCCGCCGGTGTATCCGCAGGGCTACGCGCAGCCCACCGCACCCTATGGCGCTGCCGCCGTGCCTCCTTATGGCACGCCGGCGTACACGGTGCCGCCGGCACAGCCCTTCGCGCCGTACGCCCCACCGCAGGTTCCGCCTTTGCCGCCTGCCGCGGCTGGCGGTCTGCCCACCGGCGCTCTGTGGCTCATCGGGTTGGGCCTCTTCGCCCTGGTTGGCACGCTGAGTCACCGGTTCTATTGGTCCAACCGGTTTTTGGATGGTGCCATCGTGATCGCGATCGGCGTGGCCGTGCTGATTACCCGGACGCTCCGTGCGCGCACGGTTTATCCCGCAGGGACGGCGGCAAGCACGTGGTACGTGCTTCACAGCACGCGTGCCGGCCTCATCCTCCTCGCCATCGGCGTCGGCCTGACGCTGGACCACGTTGGGACGATCAGCTGGGGCGACATGTGGCCCTACCTGCTCATTTTGGTCGGCGTGTTCCTGCTGTTAGAGCGCGCCGCGCACAATCGCATGCTTGCGGCGGGTCCTGTATCGCCGATGGGCACGGCAGCAGAGGCTGATCCTTACGCCACCGCACCACCAGCCAGCAGCTCCTTCGTGCCGCCCGCGCAGCCGCGCGATGAGGAAGGACGGTAGCCATGAGTTCCACGCCGAACCCGCCGAACCTGCCGCCCTTCAACCCGGCCAATCGCAACGATCCCCGTTACGACCCACGGCTCGACCCTTCCAACGATCCACGCTGGCAGCAGCAGCAGGCGAAAACCTGGGCACGTACTGCAAAGGCCCAGGCCGATGCCCAGCGGGAGCAGCAACGCTTCGCAGCCCGCCAGCAGCGGGACTACCTGCGCGCGCAGGCTCGCCAGCAGCGCGATGCGCGGCGTGCCTACCAGCGGATCAACCGTGCGCCTTCGGTGATCGGTCCGTTGACGCTCATCGCCGTCGCCTCCGTCGTCCTGCTGGTGCACAACGGCCGGCTCACGTTTGGTGCGCTGCTGAACTGGTACAGCCGCTGGTGGCCGGCGCTGCTCATCGGCTTTGGGGTGCTGCGGCTGGCGGAGTGGGGCATCGACCGTGCGTCGCGCCGCGCGGATCAGCCGCCGGTGCGGTACTCGCTTGGTGGCGGTGTCGTTGCCCTGCTGATCTTCGTCTCTCTGCTTGGCGTCGCCGCTCAGGGGGGACTCCACCACAACGGAGACCAGTGGACGCTCGGCTTTACCGATGGCGACACCTGGAAGCAGTTTCTTGGCTCCAAGCATGAGCAGGACACGCCGGCCGCAACGCATGCCATCGGGGCGGCGGGCGCGCTTGTGATCGACAATCCGCGCGGCGACGTGACGGTTGCCGGCACCAGCGATGACGGCCTGCTCCACCTGTCCACGCACAAAGAGGTGTTCAGCAGTTCGGATGGAGATGCGCGCAACCGGCTGGATGAGTTGGAGCCGCAGTTCTCCGGATCGGGCGACAACCTGGCGTTGCGGGTCAACGGCCATGAGAACGACAGCGTCGACCTGACGGTGCTTGTGCCGTCTGGCGTGCGGGTGAGCGTGAACGCCAACCGCGGCGATGTGAAGGTGAGCAACTTCAAGGCGGCGACGTCGGTGACGGCCAATCGGGGCGATGTCGACATTGCGGCCATCACCGGGGCGGCCACCGTCCGCGTCAATTCGCGCAACAAGTCCGTGCTTGCCCATAGCATCGAGGGGCCCGTGGATGTGCAGGGAACCGGTGACGAGATCAATCTGACGGACATCAATGGGCCTGTGCACGTCTCCGGCGACTTCTTCGGGGGCGGCCACCTTCAGCACATCACCGGCCCCATGGACTATGGCACCACACGCATCACGTTCAACCTGGCGAGTCTGGACGGGGAAGTGACCTTCGACGACCATGACGAGTTCAGCGCGCGCGATGCGGCCGGGCCGTTCACGTTGAAGACGCGCAGCCGCGACCTGACGCTGACGCGGATTTCCGGCACCATCAACGTGACGAACAGCCACGGCAAAGTCGACCTTTCGGCCATACCGCCGGGTGGCACGATCACGGTCGACAACCACGACGGCGACATTCGCCTGAGCCTGCCGCAACAGGCGAGGTTCACCCTGGCGGCGGAGACCAGCGACGGCGACGTGTCCAGCAACTTCTCCGTGACCGGCAGTAACGGCACGCACGGGGTGCTGAACGGCACGATCGCGGGGGGCGGGACAGCCGTGCGGCTTACCACGACGCATGGCGACATTGCCGTGGACCATAGCGGTGACGCGTCCCCGACGCCGCCCCGCACCCCACGCGTGCCCATGAAGCTTGGTTTTGGCTCGGTGCCGGCACCGCCGCCGGTTCCCGGCGCGTTGCCGCAGGAGGCCCAGGAAGCTATAGCCCAGGCCCGCGAACAGGTGCGGGAGGCGCAGCAGCAGGCGAGTGAGGCGGCACGCAACGGCAGGCAGCAGGGGGACGAAGCGCGACGGCAAGCAGACCAGATTCGTCGCGATGCCTTGCAGGCCGCAGCCGAAAGCCTGCGGGAGGCGCAGCAGCAGGGAGATCAGGCGCGTCGCGAGGCTCGCCAGCAGGCGGACGAAGCCCGGAGGCAAGCAGATCAGTCTCGTCGCGAAGCCTTGCAGCAGGCCGCCGAGCAACGTCGCGAGGCACTGCAGCAGGCGGCGGAAGCGCGCCGCGAGGCGAAGCAGGAGGCAGACGCAGCTCGTCGGGAGGCGCAGCAGAAACAGGACTAGGGTGAACCGCCAGATACTTCCGAGGTATGGGTACAGACCTTAATGCAACAGAAAAGGCCACCCGGCGAAAGGTGGCCTTTTCCCGACGACTTCGGGCGACCTACTTCAATTCATAGCCGGCGAAGAAATAGCCGATTTCGAAGGCTGCCGTCTCTTCCGCGTCTGACCCGTGGATGGCGTTCGCCTCGATGGACTCGGCGAACTTCTTGCGGATCGTGCCCTCTTCGGCGTTGGCCGGGTTGGTCGCGCCCATGAGCTTGCGCAAATCGGCAATTGCATTTTCCTTTTCAAGCACCATGGGGAAGATCGGACCGCTGGCCATGAACTTCGTCAGGTCGCCGAAGAACGGACGCTCGGCATGAACGTGGTAAAAGCCCTTTGCCTGCTCTTCGGTCAGGCTCATCCGCTTGATGCTGACAATTTTGAAGCCGGCCTTTTCGATTTCGGCCAGAATCCCACCGGTGTGGCCGTTCTTGACGGCGTCCGGCTTCACAATGCTGAATGTGCGCTGCAACATAACACTCCTGAGATCTCGCCATGCGAGATGATGCTTTCGATTGTAGCGGGTCACTGATACCGGAAAGTGCGGGGCTTAACTTGCCTTCGCTTTGGCTTCCAGGTTTGGCAAGAACAAGGAGAAGACTGTGCCGCCCTTGCCCTGCGGGTGCGTCTCCGCCATGCAGGAACGCACCCGGAGAGCGCCGCCGTGCCGCTGTGCCAGGGTGTGCGAAATCCATAGCCCAAGACCGGAGCCTCCGGAACCCTTGGTTGTGAAAAATGGCTCGAAGATGTGGTCTGCCGTTTCCTTGGTCATGCCGTGACCGGTGTCCGCGATGGAAATGCGCGTTCCACGACGGCGCGTGTGCACGCAGCTTGCCCGCTTGGCACGCACCGTAATCTTGCCGCCGGTTGGAGTCATGGCATCGATGGCATTGCGAAGAAGATTATTCAGAATCTGTCGTACATCACCCTCAAACACCACCATCGTTTCCTGCTCGCCGCTGTACTTTACGGCCACATCGATGCGGGTATGCTTCAGCCTTCCCTGATAGAGCGCCACCACCGAATCGATCAATTGATTCGGCATAACCGGAACGGCTTCTACGGCATGGCGCTGGAAACGTAGGGTTTGTGAGGCAATCTGTGAGACGCGCGCAAGTTCTGCTTCGGCTTGTTTGATGTAGGTGCAGCTTTCGTCGGAAAGCGCGGGGTCCTGGTGCACCAGGTACAGCAAGTTGGTTACCGCTTCCAACGGATTGTTGATCTCGTGCGAAATTGACGCAGCCAGCCTACCCACCGCGGCCAGTTTGTCTGCCTGCACCAAGGCATCTTCCGCACGTTTTTGCGCGGTGACGTCGACGATGGCGAGGCTGAGGGTCTCGACCTCACCAGTGTCGTTGCGGTTAGGCGTGATGTTGACGAGGACGGACCGCTGCGCACCAGGGTTCGCGAGAATGTGCAGCTTCAGAAGGTAGTTTTCCAACGCCTTGCCCGCCACCGCCTGCGACAAGATATCTTCGGTTGCGGACGACGTCGAAAACGCACCGACCCGAGCTCCGACCATGGCATCGCGCGACACCCCCATCAGGTCGGCATACTGCAGATTGACCCGGAGATAGCATCGCGTTTTCGCATCCACCAAGCACAACGCGATCGGCGCGTTTGCGTAGACGGCTTCCACCTCGCGCCGCGCGCTCACCTGCTCGGTGACGTTTGCGGCGGTCGACATCAGATCGCCGTTTTCCAGGCGACTGAGGGACCAGTTCCAATACGTGGTGCCGCGCTGGACGCCGCCCAACGCGTAGCTATCCGCGACGTAGGTCTTGCCCGTACGCTGCACTTCCTCAACGATGGACCGAAGCTCACCAAGGTTCGCCGGAGCCACTGTTGCAAAGAAGCTTGTACCGCGCAGATTGATGCCGCAATAGGCGGGATCCATCGCGTCCACGTAGCTTTTATTTGTCCAGCGATAGCACACACGGTCATCAAAGACAGCGATTCCGATGGGTGCCCGCTCCGCAACGGTACCCAAAAACTGCTGTTGCTCGCGAATCTGCTCGGCTGCAGCACGCTCGACCGTCAGCTGCAGGTCGCGCTGCCGCTGAACTTCTTCCGCCGCGAGATCGCTGGCGATGCGTGCCGTTGCGTCACGCTGCCGGATGGTCTCAAGCTGCTCGTCAACTGCGTCGCGCAGGTGCTTTTCCACCATGGCGCGCCCGCGCAGGTCCTTCAGGGTCACAACGGCACCCGACGTGCCATCTTCCATGACCACTGGCAGTGAAGAACATTCCACGAGGACGGGTTGACCATCCTTCGACCAGAGCACTTCTTCCAGCACGTCGATCCGATGGTGCTCCGAGACGGCCTGTACCAACTGACAGTCCGCCGGCGGGTAGGGCTCACCATCGGGTTGGCGGGCATGCACCAGTTCATGCATGTTTTGCCCAAGTGCCTCTGCCTGGGTGTAGCCAAGCAGTCGCTCGGCGGCACGATTGATGCGGACACACAACCCAGCGGCGTCTACTGCGTACAGGGCGACGTCAATTTGGTCGAGCAGGGAATCCCCCGTCGACCGAACCGTCATGCCCTGCGCCGCAACTGTTTTTGTGTCCTGCATCTCACCGCTCGGTCGAGTCCAACTCGCCCTGTATTGTGTGGGATGCACATTTTCTACGTAATGTACCGCACGCTACTCTGTCACATTACGTCGATCGCCGATCGATGCGGCGATCCTCTTCCTTTCCGTGGCGCGAAGAAGGAGGGTGGGGCAGTGGCTGACCTAAGCGCGTCCCAGCACCCTTGCCATGGTTTCGCCGATATCGGCCGGCGACTTGACGACGTGGATGCCCGCTTCCGCCATGGCCGCCATCTTGCTTTCGGCCGTCCCCTCGCCGCCACTGATGATGGCGCCGGCGTGTCCCATGCGGCGACCGGGGGGTGCGGTCTGGCCGGCGATGAAGCCGACGACGGGCTTGGTCACGTGCTGCTTGATGTAGGCGGCGGCAGCTTCTTCCGCAGTGCCGCCGATCTCGCCGATCATGATGATGGCTTCGGTGTCCGGATCCTCATTCAGGAGCTTGAGCGCGGCCACGTGGTTGGTGCCGATGATGGGGTCGCCGCCGATGCCGATGGCGGTCGATTGGCCGATGCCGCGCGTGGTGAGCTGGTAGACGGCCTCGTACGTGAGCGTGCCCGAGCGGGAGACGATGCCGACGGAACCTTCCTTATGGATGCGGCCGGGCATGATGCCGACCTTGGCTTTGCCGGGGGAGATGACGCCAGGGCAGTTTGGGCCGATGAGCCGGGACTTGGAGGCGCGCACGATTTCCCATGCCTTGACCATGTCGAGCGTCGGGATCCCCTCGGTGATGCAGATGACGAGGGGGAGCTCGGCGGCGACGGCTTCGAGGATGCCGTCGGCGGCAAAGGGCGGCGGGACGAAGATGACGGTGACGTTCGCGCCGGTTTCCTTCACGGCCTCTTCCACGGTATTGAAGACGGGGAAGCCTTCAACGATGGTGCCGCCCTTACCGGGGGTTACGCCGCCGACGACATTTGTGCCGTATTCCTGGCATCCCTTGGCGTGGAACATGCCTTCACGGCCGGTAATTCCCTGCACGATGAGACGGGTGTTCTTGTCGACGAGTACGCTCATTAATTTTTGGACCTTTCCGTCATACTGCTACCCCGGCACATGCCTGAGGTTATGAGTAAATCAAAACGTTGTGTGAAGGACGCTCCGCAAAGCGGGCACACACGAATCTCCGCTCTGGCCCAGCATGTGTCCTTGCGCATGGGAGTGATTGTTCTTCACAACGTGTCCCCAGACCGACATCGCTAAACCCGCGCAGCCTGAACTGCTAATTTCGCGGCTTCGGCCATGGTTTCGCCGACGGCGTACTTGATGCCGGAGTCGGCGAGGATTTTGCGGCCTTCTTCGACGTTGGTGCCTTCTAGGCGGAGGACAAGCGGGAGGGTGACGTTGAGGTTTTTTGCAGCGGCGACGACCGCGGTGGCGAGGACGTCAACCCGGAGGATGCCGCCGAAGATGTTGATGAAGATGCACTTGACGTTGGGGTCGGCGAGCAGGATGGCGAAGGCTGCCTCAATCTGCTGCTGGTTGGCACCGCCGCCGACGTCGAGGAAGTTGGCGGGGGAGCCGCCTGCATAGTGGATGATGTCCATGGTCGCCATGGCGAGGCCGGCGCCGTTGACCATGCAGGCGATGGAGCCGTCGAGCTTGATGTAGTTGAGGGAATCCTTGCTGGCGGCGACTTCGAGCGGATCTTCTTCAGCGATGTCGCGCAGTTCCTTCAGGTCCTTGTGGCGGTACATGGCATTGTCGTCGAAGTCGATCTTGCAATCGAGCGCGAGCAGCTTGCCGTCTTTGGTGGTGACGAAGGGGTTGATCTCCATGAGGGAGCAGTCGGTTTCGGTGAACGCCTTGTAAAGGCCGAGCATGAACCCGACCGCCTGGTTGATCTGGGGACCGGTGAGGCCGAGCTTGAAGGCGAGATTGCGCGCCTGCCAGGCCTGCAGACCGACGGCTGGCTCGATCGGCTCCTTGTAGATGGCGTCCGGGGTGTGGGCGGCGACTTCTTCGATTTCCATGCCGCCGGCCTGTGACGCCATGAAGGTGAGCTTGCCGGTGGCGCGGTCGAGCACGATGCCGAGGTAGAGCTCGCGATCGATGGCGGAACCCTGCTCGATGAGCAGGCGCTGGACTTTTTGCCCGACCGGGCCGGTCTGGTGCGTGATGAGCTGCATGCCGAGGATAGCCGAGGCTGCCGCGTTGGCCGCTGCCAGATCTTTGGTGACCTTGACGCCGCCGCCCTTGCCGCGGCCACCCGCATGGATCTGCGCCTTGACCACGACGACAGGGTTTCCGGCGGAAAACAGCTTTTTTGCCTCGGTATCCGCGGCTTCGAGGGTGCTGACCATCTCGCCCTCGGGGACGGGGACGCCGTACTTGCGCAGAATTTCCTTGGCCTGGTACTCGTGAATCTTCATCGCTGTACTACTCCCGGGCGGCAATCGCCAATCCCCTGCATGGTAGCGAACGGCGGCAAGAGGCAGCAAATCCGCTACACGCACACTTGTGCGCTTACCGCCCACGCGGTGGAGGCGAACGGACGGAGAGCGAAGGCGTGGACGCACCACCCGGACGTTGCGCAGTGAAACAATAGGCGCATGTCGCGCGTTGTCCTTCCCCTGCTGCAGACCCTGACCGATGGCGGCACGCTGGCACAAGCGGATGCCGCGGACCTAATGACGACTCTGTTGCGGGGGGAACTCAGTGACCTCGAAATCGAGCAGATGCTCACCACCCTCCACGTTCGCGGGGGTGCGACGGCGACCGAGCTTGCAGGGTTCAACCGGGCGATTCAGACGGCGTCTGTGCCGCTGGCGCTTACCGCGGTGGAGCGCGACGCGCTGGTCGACACCTGCGGCACGGGCGGGGATGGCAGCCATACGTTCAACATTTCGACTGCGGCCGCATTGACGGCGGCGGCGGCCGGTGTGCCCATTGCGAAGCACGGCAACCGCAAGGTGACGTCGCAGTGCGGCTCGGCCGACATCCTGGAACGGCTCGGCGTGCGGGTGGATCACACGCCAGAGAGCGCTGTGGCCGAGCTGCGCGCGCACCACTTCGCGTTTTTGCTGGCACCGGCAATGCACCCGGCGATGCGCCATGCCGCGCCGGTACGCCGGCGGCTGCCGTTTCGCACGGTGTTCAACCTGCTGGGCCCCATGTCGAACCCTGCGGGTGCGCGACGGCAGCTGCTGGGGGTGTACTCGGCGGAGGCGGTAGGAGAGGTGGCAGAGGCACTGGCGGCGCGGGGCACCCTGCTGCATGCGCTGGTGGTGCATGGGACGATGCCGTCGGGTGGCGGGCTGGACGAGCTTTCGCTGGGCGGTGAGACGGTTGCGGCGTCGGTGCAGGGAGGCGTGGTTCGCCGGATGACGCTGACGCCGGAGGACGCGGGCCTGGTGCGTTCTGCCGCGGCGCTGCCGGGCGGCGATGCGGCAGAGAACGAGCGGATTTTGCGGGGTGTGTTTGCTGGCGCGGTAGGCCCGGCGCGGGATATTGTGCTGCTGAATGCCGCGGCGGTGTTTCTGGTTGCGGGCCGGGTAAATAGCCTGCGCGCCGGTGCGGAGCTTGCCGCCGAGACCATTGCCAGCGGTGCCGTGACGCACCTGCTTGTGGAGCTTGGCGCTTCGGCGGGGTAGGCTGCGTTCGCTGGCCGACACTGCCTAGGGGGCGCATGCGATACTTTAGGAACGGCCATGACTCCCAAGCTGCAACGGCGCTTCGACACCCTGGAGCGCAGCAAAACCGAAATGCTGCAGACTCTTGCGTCGTGGACGCCGGAGCAGCTTGCCTTCCGTCCGGCGCCGGACGCGTGGTCCGCGACGGAGATTGTGGACCACATTGCGCGGACGGAGAGCGGCATCTACCAGGCCGTGTCCGGCAACATGGCATCGCCGCAGCCGCTGGGCAAGAAAGATCGGCTGACGAGTTTTGTGGTGCGCTGCATCATGCGCTCGCCGCTGAAGGCCAAGATTCCGTCCGAGATGACGACGATTCTGCCGAATGCAGCGATCACCCCCGACCAGGCGATTCTTGCGTGGGACAAGGCGCGTACGCTCTGGTGCAAGCTGGTGTCCACGGCAACCCCGCGACAGATCGAGGGTGGTGTGTTCAGCCCGCCACGCGGCGGGTGGATGAGCCTGGAGGACACGCTGCTTTTCCTCCGGCTGCATCATGAGCACCATCTTGCTCAATTGGGCCGCCTGCAGAAGGCTCTGCCCGCCTGAGCGTCAGTCCGAGGTCTCGGACGGCTCTTCCCCGATGATTTCTTCCGCGTCCTCCGTCGCATCTTTTGCCGTAATGGCGTAGCGCTGCGTGAGTTCGGGTGCGTACTTCGCCAAGTCGTTTCGGAGGCGGAGCAGGGACAGGTCCTTGGCCTTCGACTCCAGCATGATGTCGGTGTCCAGGTGCTGGATGGAGCGCAGAAAGGTGATTGTCTCAAAGGGGTTGTTGAAGTCGGCGTGACCGGTCCAGATGGGTGGCACGAGGACGGTTTCGTTGAGGCCGGTCTTGCGGCTCTTGCGCTTGAGTTCGCGCATTTCGGTGCGGGCGCAGCTGAAGTGCATTTTGGGGCGGACGCCGGTGGGCCAGGTCTTGAGGAAGCGCTCGAGGGTATCGACCATGGGCAGGCCTTCGGGGTTGAAGCACCAGTGGTGCTGGTAGTCGAAGACGCACTTGACGCCGGTGCGCTCGTGAACGCTGAGCACGTCGGCGGCGGAGAAGCGGATGTCGTCATTCTCCAGAACGAGGCGGCGCTGCACGCGTTCGCTGAGCCGGGGCCAGGTGCGGACCCAGTTGGCGGTGCCGAGCTCGCGATTGCCATAGGCGCCGCCGACGTGGACGACCATGACGGCCTCGGGGCCGAGCTCCATGTAGTCGAGCATGGTGGCCTGCGACTCCAGATCGGCGATCGACTTCTGCGTCAGCACTTCGTTGTCGCTGTTGAGCACGATGTATTGCGAGGGGTGGAAGCTGAGCCGGAGGCCCTGGGCCTTCGCGATCTTGCCGACGTGGAGGAGTTCGTCGCGCGCGTCGTCGACCATGGAGTGGAACTGTGGCATGTCGGGGTGGGTGTGGTAGGGCGCGAGTTCGCTGCTCATGCGGTACATGCGGATGTCGTGCTGGCGCAGGTAGGCGAAGATGTCGCAGAGATAGCCGAGCGAGACGCGCAGGTGCGGGTTGAGCCGCCAGCCGCGGGTGTCGTTGCTCTTGAGGTCGGGCGCGCCCATAACCTTGACCGGGAAGCCGAGGCGCATGGCGTCGGCGGGGAAGGGCGGCATCGTCAGGCCGTCGTCGTCCTGCGGCGGCATGGCGCAGAAGCTCATGGGCGCGAGGAGCCGGCGTTCGGCTTCGGCGGCGGCGTTATCCTTTTGTTTTTCGCGGGCGGCCTTGAGGCGGGCTTTCTTCTTTGCCTCTTTCTCCTTGGCCTTCAGCTTTTCCGCGCGTTCGGTCTGCGCCGGGGTTAACGGCTTTACTTCTTCTGTTTTCTTCTTAGCTGCTGTCTTTGCCATAGCCCAATCAGATGCAAGAAAATCCGGATTGCGGACGCCCGCTACGGCTTGCAATACGTGGCGTCCGTCACTTCGTCCAGAGCTCCTCTGTAGCTTTCTGCGACTTGGCTCCTTTCGGCAGGTTCAGATTTACTGCCGGAGTGATCTTGTGCGAAGAGCGTGCAGGGAACGACCTCAAGATGGCTCGTCTCCGCTAGAGCGTACCCGGCGAGCACAGAAGGTGTGGTGGTCGTCACAGCGAAATACGTGATGCTGCCGGGTTCCAGCGACACCGTAACCGACTCCTTCGGTACATGCTCCAAGCGTCCTGCCCCGAAGGTGTGGCTTCCAGGCTTGAGCATTAGAACGACGAATCGCGAATGCGTCAGGCGAACAATAGGATGTTCACCCTCATAAACCACGCCCATCGAAGTTGTTTTCGTTTTGAGCGCAAACGGATTCAACTTCTCACCCATCCCTCGCCAATGACCGCCGGGTGTAAAGAAGACGACGATCGCGCTGCCGTCAGATCTCAAGGCCTGGCCTTGCACACATGAAGCGAGCACAAGAGGGGCGGTAAGCCATATTTTTTTCGATAGCTTTGCGTACACCACGGGTACCCCAAGCCTGACGTGAGAAACTGAGTGTAATGATTCAAGTCTCGAATGTCACCATGCGCTACGGCTCGAAGATTCTCTTCGAGGACGTGTCGACGCAGTTTATTTCCGGTCGCCGATATGGGCTGACCGGGCCCAACGGTGCGGGTAAGTCCACCTTTATGAAGGTGCTGACCGGCGAGCTGGAGGCCCAGAAGGGCGTGGTCAACCGGCCGCGCAAGCTTGGCATCCTGCGGCAGGACCAGTATGCCTTTGACGCCTATCGCGTGATCGACACCGTGATCATGGGGAATGCGCCGCTTTGGGCTGCCCTGGAAGAGCGGGAAATCCTGTACAACAAGGCCGACCTGACGGACGATGACGGCATTCGCCTTGGCGAGTTGGAGGGCGTTGTCGGCGATGAGAATGGGTATGAGGCGGAGTCGGACGCCGCCATTCTGCTGCAGGGCCTGGATATTCCCGACGAGGTGCACGAGCGCAAGATGAGCGAGCTGCAGGGCGGCCAGAAGGTGCGCGTGCTGCTGGCGCAGGCACTGTTCGGCGACCCGGAAGCGCTGCTGCTGGACGAGCCGACGAACTATCTGGACCTTGAGTCGGTTCACTGGCTGCAGGACTTCCTGCTCCGCTACTCCGGCACGCTCATCACGATTTCACACGATCGGCATTTTCTGAACGCGGTGTGCACGCACACGGCGGATATCGATTACCAGACGATCATCACCTACAACGGTGGCTATGACGACATGGTGATGCAGAAGGTGTCGGTGCGGACGCGCATTGAGAGCCAGAATGAAGAGCGCACCAAGAAGATCGAGCAGTTGAATGACTTCATCGCGCGCTTCAGCGCCGGCACCCGGTCTTCGCAGGTGAATTCGCGGAAGAAGGAAGTGGAGCGCCTGGCGACGACGGAGCTTGCTCGCTCGAACATCCAACGCCCATTCATACGCTTCGACACGCTGCGCCCGAGCGGCAAGAATGTCCTCGACGTGGAAGCCCTGACGCACACCTACGAGACACCCGCGCCCGACGGCTCTACCGGCCCCGTTTTCAAACCCTTTACCAGCGCCCTGATGCGCGGTGACAAGGTCATGCTCATGGGCCGCAATGGCACCGGCAAAACGACCATGATCAAGTCGCTGCTGTCCGGCGTTCCAGACACCCAGGACAACGATTTCCCGCGCACACATGGAAGCGTCACGTGGGGTCACGAGGCCCAGATCGGCTACTTCGCGCAGGACCACAAGGCCGCGATTCCGCATGGGACGACGGTCGCCGAGTGGCTGCATGGCTGGGATCCGAAGAAGTCGACCGAAGAGATTCGCGGCATTCTGGGGCAGATGCTGTTTCGCGGCGAAGAAGGCCTCAAGAAAACGGAAGCCCTTTCTGGTGGTGAGGCGGCACGGCTGCTGTTCTGCAAGCTTATGCTGCAGAAGCCGAATGTTCTCATCCTGGACGAGCCGACGAACCACCTGGACCTGGAGTCGATCAATGCCCTGAACCAGTCGCTGCAGAAGTATGACGGCACCGTTCTTCTTGTTACCCACGATCAGGACCTGATTGATGAGGTTGGTACCCGTATCTGGCACTTCCAGCACGGCACGGTAACCGACCATAAGGGGCCGTACGAGGAGTATCAGCAGCAGCTTGCCATGGCCGCGAAATAGCCCCCTGACACACACGTGTGCCCCATGTCCGGAGTCTCGGGCATGGGTTTCTCGTCTCACGTTCTACCGACACACTGGAGTCAGCCATGCCCCCTGAATTTGAACAAGACGCACCCCGAAACGTTCTCGGTCAGACCCTGCAAACCTGCGGCACAGAGCCGCAGACCGGTTTTTACCGGGATGGCTGCTGCAACACCGGCCCGGACGACCGGGGCGTTCACACCGTCTGCGCCATCGTCACCGAGCAGTTTCTTGCCACCAGCAAGCAGCTTGGCAATGACCTTTCCACGCCTGCGCCGCAGTATGGCTTTCCCGGCCTGAAGCCGGGCGACCGCTGGTGCGTTTGTGCGGGGCGCTGGCTGCAGGTGTACGAGGCCGGCGCGGCTTGCCCGGTCGTGCTGGAAGCTACGCACGAAAATACTCTCCGCGTTGTGCCGTTTGACATCCTGCTGCAGCACGCCGTCATCCCCGACCACCTGCAATAGCCGCACGGAGCGCCAGACTTCCATCGACCCACCCGCTTCGCAGCCTTATGCGAACCCGGTGGGCCATCGCCTTTAGAAGGCATGCTCACTCTTCGTTGTGATGCTTTCAGCGGACTGGATCAAGGTTTTCGACGATCCGGTGCTGGCGGTGCGTCCCACTTTTGCAGAACTATCTTCGTGCCGCCCTTGACATGGTGCCGCCCCGTCGCTGACGCTTAGACAAATACACATTTTGCGATTTTGGCGAGACGTTTACCCCAAACGTTTAAAGACTGAAACGCACCCCACCGCCGCTTGCGGCCATTCAACCCCGGTCGCTTCACCGCCTGGTGAACCTCCGGCAGCAACGCTTCAGGAGCGACGCAGTTGATTTCATTGACCCAGCACCTTCGCGCGAAAGCGCTCGCCACGACCCTTGCCCTCGCCGCCGTTTCGCCCATGCTCGCGCAGAACGCCGCGCTCGGTAACGTCTCCGGCATCGTGCGCGATACGTCCGGCGCGATTGTGGCCAACGCCACTGTGACCGTGATCAATACCGGCACCGGCGCGAAGCGCGACCTGACGACCGACTCCGACGGCCACTACACGGCAACGTTTCTGCAGCCCGGCAGCTACGAGGTCATCATTACGGCGCCCGGCTTTGGCAAGGTGGATCAGAAGAACGTCGCCGTCCAGGTCGGCGGCACCAATACGGTGGATGCTTCACTTCCAGCCGGCTCGGTCACGACCGAAGTCGTCGTCACCACTGACAGCGTGCTGATCGACGCCGACAAGACCGAGCAGTCACAGATCATCGGCGAGCAACTAGTCAACAACCTGCCGGTGAACGGCCGCCGCTTCGACAATTTTGTGCTGCTGACGCCGAACGTCGCGCCCGATGGCAATACCGGCCTGCTCAGCTTCCGCGGCATTTCCGGCCTGTACAACACCAACCTGGTCGACGGCGCGAACAACAACCAGGCCTTCTTTTCCGAGGCGCGCGGCCGCGCCATCGGTGCGCCGTATGTCTTTCCGATCGACGCCATCAAGGAGTTTCAGGCAGCCTCTTCCGGCTACTCCGCAGAGTTCGGCCAGTCTGCCGGCGGTGTGGTGAACGCCATCACCAAGTCCGGCACCAACGCCTTCCACGGCGACGTGTACGAGTACTACCGCACGCCCGGAGCCAACGCGCTGGACGCACTGAGCAAGTTCAACGGCCGCAGCCAGAACAACCCGCTGCTGCTGCAGCAGCCGGTCAAAACGCAGCACCAGTTCGGCGTCTCTGTCGGCGGACCCATCATCAAGGACAAGCTCTTCTTTCACGCCGTCTACGATGGCTATCGCCGCCGCAATCCCATCACCTATCTGTCGACGTACAACACGGCGACGCAAAGCATCAGCCAGCTTGCCGCTCTTTGCGACGGTCGTGGCAGCGCGTACCTTACGCGCGGCACCACCATCTACCCGTCGGTCATTCCGGGCATCAATGCGACCCAATGCAATGCGGCCATCACGTTCGTGAACAACCAGCTTCTCGGCAGCTACTCCCGCAACACCACGCAGGATATTTACCTGCCCCGGCTCGACTACCAGGTCAACTCCAAGACCCACCTGTCCGCGTCGTTCCTGTTTGAAGATTTCAAGCAGCCCAATGGCTACAATGCCAGCGCCACGGTGAACAATGGCTCCGTCACGCAGAACGGCACCATCAACTTCCACGAGCGCTTCCTCTTCGCCAACGCGGAAACGGCGATCAACTCCACCACCACCAACGTGGTCCACTTCCAGTGGTCGCGCGACCTGGAGACAGCCGGCACCAACACCGGCGGACCCGCCATCAGTCTGACCAACCTGTTTGCTTACGGGGAAGTGAATGCCTTGCCCCGCGGCGCGTTCCCCGACGAGCACCGCTGGCAGATCACCGACATCTACTCCAAAGTCGTCGGGAAGCACTCCGCAAAGGTCGGTGTCGATGTCAACCTCATCCACGAGCAGATTGCCAATCTCTTCGGCGGCGACGGCGCGTTCTCGTACAGCAATTCCACGGCGGAGTTCAACTTTGCCTCGTGGATTCAGGACGCCTACCAGGTGAACGGCGGCCGTCACTACAACTCCTTCAGCCAGACCAACGACCCCATCACCCACGTGGGCGCAGACGATTTCTGGAACAAGGATTTGGATGTTTTCGCCGAGGATGATTGGAAAGTCTCCTCGAAGCTTCTGCTCTCGCTGGGTGCACGCTATGATGTGCAGCTGGTTCCCCAGCCGGACCGCCCCAATACCGCGAACGCCATTGCACTTGCCGCCACCGACACGATCAACACCGATTACCACATGGTTGCGCCGCGCTTCGGCTTCTCCTACAACCCCGTCGAGGGGATGGTGGTTCGTGGCGGGTACGGCATCTTCTACGGCCTGACCTCGAACTCGCTCTGGTACACCCTGCGCCGTGAGAACGGTGTCTATCAGCAGCAGTTCTCCACGCCCACCGTGACCATTACGCCGTATGCGGCGGTGACCGGTGCGGCCAACGGCCAGCCCAATGTTCGCTTGCAGCAGCCATCGGCGACCACCTACGTGTCGTACGCACCTCAGGGTGGGATTCCGGCATTCACGCCGCCCGGTCCGGCTCCGATTAACCTGCTCACCGGCGCGCCTACTCCTGCCGTCAACCCGGGGCTACCCTCGGCGGCGATCGGCGTTCGCGGTGCCAACCGTGGTTTCCTGAATCCCTATACCCACTCCTATGACCTTTCGGTGGAGCAGCAGCTGCCCCTCCGGTCCACCCTTACCGTCGCGTACGTCGGCACCCGTGGCATGCGCCTGCCCATCTACGTCGATACCAACGTCGATCCCACGTCTGCCATCAACCGCACCTACCAGCTGACCACGCCCAACGGTGTGTCCAACTTCTCCTTTCCGTACTACACGGCGCGCCTCGCGACCACGACGTCGTCGGTGCTTACCGGCTTCTCCGACGTGAATAGCTGGTACAACGCCGCGGCATTCTCCCTGCGCAAGCCCTTTGCCAACGGCATCGAAATCCTCGCCAATTACACCTGGGCGCACACCATGGATGCGGGCCAGTCCGGTGCGCCGAACGGTACGTTCAACGGCACCGATTCTCCCATCATTCCCTTCGCCACCGGCCATCGTTCCGGCCGCGGCGCGGAGTATGCCCGGTCGGACATCGATCAGCGTGGGCGGTTCGTCGGCACCCTGCTCGGGATCACCAAGCTGCCCATCCAGAACAAGTATGCGGCCTACGCTGTGAACGGCTTTGAGGTCTCGGGCACCGTGACTGCCCAGACCGGCTTCCCCGTTACGGGCTTCATCAATGGGACGATCGCCTCACGTCTTTCGGGTGACGGCGGCATCTCCGGCGCACAGGTCACCTCCGGCACCGGCTACCGCGTTCCCGACCAGATCGCCACCCGTAACAGCTACAAGGGGCCTGGCGTGCACAACACGGACGCCCGCGTCTCTCGCCAGTTCCCGCTATTTCATGAAGGCGTTCGCCTTGAACTTGCTGTCGAGGCCTTCAACCTCGCTAATCACCGCAACATTCTTGCAGTGAATACGGCGGCTTACTCTTACACGGCCTCGGGCGGCACGGGATGCCCTGCCAGCAACACTGGCGGCTGCTTTGCTCCCTACTCGCAGTTCTTCACGCCAACGTCGACCTCGTCCACGCTCTACGGTCCGCGTCAGCTGCAGTTCCTCGGGCGGCTGTACTTCTAAACCTGCTACCAGCAACAGCAAGGCCCCGGCATATTACCGGGGCCTTTTGCTTGCCGCCGCAAAGAGAAAAGCCTCGGCAGTCGCCAAGGCCTCACAACGAATTTGGTGCACCCGAGAGGATTCGAACCTCTGACCTACAGCTTCGGAGGCTGCCGCTCTATCCAGCTGAGCTACGGGTGCCTTTTGTTAGCTTACACCGACTTCGGCGCATTTTCCGCGGCGAGCTTTTTGTGCTTCAACTCTTCCATGACGGAGGCGATCAGCTCCTTCGCATCGTTGACGCCCTGCATGACGGCCTGCAGGTCGAGCGCGGGTTTGGACGGGTTGCGGTTGGAGACGCAGTAGACGCCGTGCTGGCCGATGAGGGCGAGGGCGTCGGTGAGGACGTCGAGGGAGACGGCGAGGCGGCCCCGCTCGAGGCCCATCATGAATTCGTACTTTTCTAGTTCTTCTTTGCGATCCCAGAATGCGGACATTTGTGCCTCTTTCTAAAAGCGTACGCAAAGGCGCAAAGAAAAACGCAAAAGGCCGCCATGAAATCGTCGCGCTCTCTGCGTTCGACTTTGCGTCTTTGCGTACGCTTCTAAAGTCGATTTACACGCCGCCTAAGTCCATCTCGCAGCAGTGCCACATTGAAGTTGATCAGTAGCCCGAGACGACGGTCTGAGAGCTTGAGATAGGACACAAGCTGCGCTTCATGAACCGGAGCGAGCGCATCCACGGCCTTCAACTCAACCACAAGTTCCTGATTCACGAGAAAGTCCATCCGGTAGCCAACATCCGCAAGCCTCTGTCCTCGGTAGACCAACGGCACAGCAACTCTCGCTCGAATGGAATCTGCCGGCGATGCAGTTCGTAAGCCAAACACGCCGCATATGCCGCCTCTAATAAGCCAGGCCCCAACACTGTATGCACCGCAAAAGCCGCATCCAGCACCTGCTTTGCCAGTGCATTCAGCTCGCCTTCGTTCACCTACCATTCCTTGGCGGCGGTGTCGGTCTGGACGGGGGTGCTTGCTGCTGGGGCTTTCCAACGTAGGACGGGTTTGCGGGCGGCGGCGGTTTCGTCCAGGCGGCGGATGCGGGTGGAGTGGGGTGCGGTTTTGACGAGTTCCGGGTTTTCTTCGGCTTCGCGAGCGATCTGCTGCAGGGCGTCGATGAGCAGGTCCAGTTCTTCGCGCGATTCGCTCTCGGTGGGTTCGATCATCATGGCGCCGCTCACAATCATGGGGAAACTGACGGTATAGGCGTGGAAGCCGTAGTCGATGAGGCGCTTGCCCATGTCGCCGGTTTTGACACCATTTTTTGCCTGCAGCTTATCGCTGAACACGACCTCGTGCATGGAACGGGTTTTGTAGGGCAGGTCGAAGTAGCCCTCCAGCTTGGCGCGAATGTAGTTCGCGTTCAGCACGGCGTCTTCGGTTGTTAGGCGCAGGCCGTCGGGGCCGTTGGCCAGCGTATAGGCGAGCGCGCGGACAAACATACCGAAGTTGCCGTAGAACATGCGGACGCGGCCGACGGACTGGGGGCGATCGTGGTCAAAGCCGAGCGTGCCGTCTGCCTTCTCGATGACGGTCGGGCGGGGGAGGAAGGGCTCGAGGATGGCCTTGCACGCGACCGGACCGCTGCCAGGGCCACCGCCGCCGTGGGGCGTGGAGAAGGTCTTGTGCAGGTTCAGGTGCATGACGTCGGCGCCGAAATCGCCCGGGCGCGTCTTGCCGACAAGGGCGTTCATGTTCGCGCCGTCCATGTAGAGCAGCGCACCCTTGGCGTGGAGGATCTCGGCGATTTCGTGAATCTGCGACTCGAATACGCCGATGGTCGAGGGGTTGGTGAGCATGAGTGCGGCGGTATCTTCGTCGACGGCGGCGCGCAGTTCGTCGAGGTCGATGGCACCCTCTGCGTTCGACTTTAGGTTTTGCACCTGGTAGCCGACGACGGCCGCCGTGGCGGGGTTGGTGCCGTGTGCGGAGTCGGGCACCAGCACCTTGCGGCGAGCGTTGCCCTTGCTCTCATGGTAGGCGCGCACCATCAGGATGCCGGTGAATTCGCCGTGGGCGCCGGCTGCGGGCTGCAGCGTGATGGCGTCCATGCCGGTGATTTCGAGCAGGCAATCCTGCAGCAGCTTCATGATGCCGAGCGCGCCCTGCGACAGCGATTCGGGCTGGTAGGGATGGGCTTCAGCGATGCCTTCAAGGCGCGAGACGGCCTCGTTGACGCGGCCGTTGTACTTCATGGTGCAGGAGCCGAGGGGGAACATGCCGAGATCGATGGCGTAGTTCCAGGTGGACAGGCGCGTGAAGTGACGAACGATTTCGATCTCCGCCATCTCAGGCATGACGCCGAGGTCGGTGCGCAAGGTGTTGCCGAGCAGGGCCGCGGCATCGATCGCGGGGACATCCAACTCGCTCAGGCGATAGGCCTTCTTGCCGGGGCCGCTCTTTTCGAAAATCAGGCCTTCGTTCTGGTTGGTGTGCGTGGTTGCCTTGCGCGGCGTGCCGACGAAGGGTGTTGCAGAGGTGGCCGAGGTTTCGAGGGGTGCGACTGCTGTGCTCATCGTGTACTCCGTGTTGCCGTATGCTTCGCCGCGAGCGGCTTGTTGTGGTTCCGCAGCGAAGCGGAGAATCTGCCGTTAGCTGCGCGCCATCGTGGTATCGATCTGGCACTCAGCAGGCGTCACGGTGGCCAACACCTCGACCGGAAAGTTCACCGAGTTCGCGATGAAGCATTTTTCGTGGGCGAGATGGTGCAGAATGCGGGCGGTGTCCGCGTCGCTTTCCGGCGAAACCGTGACCTGCGGGCGCAGCGTGACAGCGGTGAAGCGGCCGCTGCCATCGGGCGCGAGATCCATGATTCCGTCGGCCCCGTCGGTGTAGCCGAGCACGACGATGCCCGCGTCGGCACAGACGTGCAGGTAGCTCAGCATGTGGCAGGCGGACAGCGCAGAGAGCAGCATCTCTTCCGGGTTCCACTTGTCGCGTTCACCGCGAAAGGTGGCGTCGGCGGATGCGGCCAGCGTTGTTTTGCCGGGCGCGGCAACGTTGTAGGAACGGTCGTAGTCGCGGTAGCCGGGGGTGCCGGTGCCGCGGTTTCCTGTCCACTCCGTCGTGCAGGTGTAGCGATGCGGATTGCCGGTCATGCTGCCTCCTTGCCGTTCGGGGTCACGTTAAAACACGAGCAGTTCGTCGTCGACCGCGAGGCGCAGGCTGCCGGCCTCGGCGACATCGATGTCTTCTTCGCGCAGGCTGAGCGCGAGCACGGTGCCGTTTTCAAACTCGATGGTGAGCGACCGGCCCTCATTCAGGTCGGGCGTGGTGACGGTCTCGCCGATGACGGTGCACAGCGCGTCGCGGTAGCCCGGCTCGCCGTAGGCAATGGAGATGCCGTCGGCATCCGCGATGTCGGGCCAGACATACAGCGTGAGCAGGGGGCCGTCGAAGTCGAGTTGCAGGTAGTCCTGCACGAAGGCGACGCTTGCCAGTTGGGTGTCGCGCAGATCGGTGAAGTCGGCCATTAGACCAGCGCCAGTTCGTTGGCGCCGACGGCCACCTGCGCGACAGTTTCGACTGCGGCGTCGATTTCAGTACGGGTAGTCATTTCCGTGGCACACCACAGCGCGGCATCTTCGCCGAGCTCGGGGTACCAGTGCGCGAGGGAGAGGCCGCCGATGATTTTCTTTTCGAGCAGGGAGGCGTTGAGTTGGGCGGTGGGAACCGGTGTTTTGAGGACGAATTCGTTGAAGCGCGGTGCACCGTCAAACAGCACCGATGCGCCTTCCGTCTTGCCGAGTTCGTCGGCAAGGAAGTGTGCCTTGGCAAGGTTTTGCTCTGCAAGGTCGCGCAGGCCCTTGCCGTAGACGGTGAGAAAGATGGTGACCATGAGGGCGACGAGCGACTGGTTGGTGCAGATGTTCGAGGTCGCCTTTTCGCGGCGGATGTGCTGCTCGCGGGTAGAGAGCGTGAGGACGAAGCCGCGGCGGCCCTCGGTATCCTTCGCCTCGCCGACGAGGCGGCCGGGCATCTGGCGCAGAAACTTTTCCTTGGCCGCGATGACGCCGCAGTATGGTCCGCCGTAGCCCACGGCGACGCCGAAGCTTTGCGCTTCAAGCGAGACGATATCCGCTTCCTTTGGCGGCTTGACGATGCCGAGCGACACGGCCTCGGCAATGCTGACGATGAGCAGCGCGCCCTTGGCGTGGACGACTTCGGCAATCTTTGCGACGTCTTCAATGGTGCCGAAGAAATTGGGCGACTGGATGAGGACGCAGGCGGTGTCGGCGGTGATGGCGGCATCGAGCGCGGCGAGGTCGACGCGGCCGTCGGCGGTGTAGCGAACCTCGCTGGTGGGGATGCCCTGGTGCTGGGCGTAGGTGGCGAGCACCTCGCGGTACTCCGGGTGCACGGTGCGGGCAATCACAGCAGCGTTGCGGCCGGTGACGCGCACGGCCATCATGACAGCCTCGGCCGCGCCGGTGGAGCCGTCGTACATGCTGGCGTTGGCGATATCCATGCCGGTCAGCTCGCAGATCATGGTCTGGAACTCGAACAGTGCCTGCAACGTGCCCTGGGCGATTTCCGGCTGGTAGGGCGTGTAGCTGGTCAGGAACTCGCCGCGCTGCGAGAGCACGTCGATCAGGACGGGCCGGTAGTGGCGGTAGGCACCTGCACCGAGGAAGCTGGCGTAACCTGTGGCGTTCTGCGCGGCGAAGGCCTTGAACGCCTCCACCACTTCCTGCTCGCCGTGCTGGCGCGGGATGTTCAGGTCGCGGGTGAGGCGGAACTGCTCCGGTACGGTTGAGAACAGGTCGTCGATCGACGCGGCGCCGATCTCTTTCAGCATCTCCACGCGGTCGGCGGGGGACTTAGGCAGGTAGCGCATGGGTGCGTCTCCAGAGCAGGTGGTGCGGGTGCGGTGCTAGTGGCCGGTTTCTTCGCTCACGTACTGCTCGTAGGCCGCGGCGTCGAGCAGGGTATCGAGTTGGCTTGCGTCACTCAGGGTGGCCTTGATGAGCCAGGTAGTGTTGGCGTCGGTGTTGATGGTTTCCGGTGCGCTGGTCAGGGTTTCATTAATCTCGGTGACCTCGCCGCTTGCGGGCGCGTAGACGTCGCTCACCGCTTTGACGCTCTCCACGGAACCAAACGATTCCTTCTGCTTGAGCGCCGTGCCGATTTTCGGCAGGTCGACGAACACGATGTCGCCGAGGAGATGCTGCGCGTGGTCGGTGATGCCGATGGTTGCGGTGCCGCCGTTATTCTCAATCCACTCGTGCTCTTTGGTGTAGCGATAGGTCGCCGGATAGCTCATGCGTTCGATTTTATGACGAGCGGGCGCGCCGGGTTCAGTGGTGTGGAAAGTCGGGCGAAATCGTTGGCCTCGATGCAAACCGCGACACCTCGGTGCCTTTCCCAGGCGAAGCGCATCGAAAGAGGCAGCCCATGGACAATGCAAGCCAAGCCGACACCGCGCACGAGCCGCAGCAGGGCAGCGATGTGCCGACTGCCGCGTCCGTCTGGCTGGTGATGATGAAGGCGCATCGGTCGCTGCAGTCGCTGATGGAGCGGTCGATTGCCTCGTTGGGCATCGGCCTGAGCGACTTCATGATTCTGGAGGCGCTGCTGCATAAGGGGCCGATGAAGATTTCGGCGCTGGGCGAGAAGGTGCACCTGGCGAATGCGTCGATGACGGCGGCCATCGACCGCATGGCCGACCGTGGGCTGGTGCAGCGGCAAAGCGGCGATGCAGACCGGCGCGTGCGCACGATCGAGCTTACCGGCTGCGGGCGCGCGCTAATTGAGAAGCTGTACGCCAAGCATGAGCGTGACATTGATGCGCTCATGTCGCCGCTTTGCCCGGCGGAGCGGTCTGCCCTGCGTGGAAGCCTGAAGAAAGTCGGTCTCGCCGCGCAGGCCGCGTCGGGGCACCTGCCGGGGGGCATCGCCGAGGAACTCGTTTAGTCGATCTCAATCTTGGATGAGCGCGTATCCAGATCGACCAGCGGACCGCCGGTGCCGATTTGCGCCTTTAGGCTGTGCGCGTCTTTGGTCTTCGGAAAGGATTCCGTGGCACGTCCGGAGATCTTGCCGGACTTCGATAGCGCATCCAGTTGGTAGCCTGCGCCGGACACCAGTGCGACCTTGATGGAGCCGGAGCCGGCCAGTGCGCGGATTGCCGCCGGACTCCCTTGCGAGATGCGGATGGCGCCCGACGTGGTCTCTGCGTGGATGGCACCGCCCGACTGCGACACATCGATGCTGCCGGAGGTGTTGCGCGCCTCGACCTCATCCTTCGCACCGTCGATGCGGATGCTGGCGGAGCGCGTGGTAGAGCGTACCGCACCGGTGACGTCACTGATTTCCGTGCGTCCGCTGGCAGTCTCCGCCTGTACGCTGCCGCGCACGCCGGAAACCTCGATGCCGCCGGAACTGTTGCGCACGGTAACGTTGCCGCCGATGTTGCGGGCGCTCTCCGCACCGGAATGGCCGGTGATGGTCACGGCACCCTGCACATCGCGAACTTCGGTTGCGCCGGACTGGGTGGAGGTCTCGACCGGCCCAGCGATGCCGCTGATGCGAATGCCGCCGGACTCGGTAAACGCCTTGACCTGCGTGTTCTTCGGCACTTGCACTTCATAGCGGACGGACACGGCACGCAGACGCGACGGGTCGGCGTAGCCCACGCGGACGCTGTTGCCGTTCTGCTCCACCGGCAGATCTTTCTGCAGCGACAGGATGTTTGCCTCGGCCAGGTCGAAATCCAGCCGACCATACAGGGGCTTAATGAACGCGTGCACCACGACGGCTGTGGACGAGCCAACGGTGACGATGACGCCGCCGGGGTCGCTGCGCACATCAAGCGTGACCGGGCCGGAGACGGTAAGCGTGCGCTCGGCGGTGACAGGCTCCGACGCAACCGCGTTCGCAATGCCAAGCAGGGGAAGGGAGGCGACGGCGAATAGCGGAAGCGCACGGAAGGTCATGCCTAAGCCTACCCCTACGAGATGATCTCCGCCGTCTTTTTCGCGCGCTTGTAAAACGGAGTCGCCACGACCTTTGCTTTCACTAGCGCACCGCGGATTTCGACGGCGACCTCGTTGCCGTGCACCGCCTCGCGCACCGGCACAAACGCCATGGCGATGTTCACCTTGAGCGTTGGCGAGGGCGAACCGCTGGTCACGACGCCGATCAACTCGCCTTCCAGCGTACGTACGGGATAGCCATCGCGGGCCACGCCGCGGTCGACCATGACCAGGCCGACCAGTTCGCGGCCGGGCTGTTCGATTTCGCTCAGCACGGTTTTGCCGACAAAATCCGCTTCCTTATCGAGCTTGCAGTAGCGGTTCAGCCGCGCTTCAAAGACGTTGATGGTGTCGGAGATTTCGTGCCCGTAGAGTGCCATGCTGCTCTCCAGGCGCAGGGTGTTGCGCGCACCGAGGCCGGCCGGTTGGATGCCGAATTCCTCGCCCGCTTCGAAGACGGCTTTCCACACCATTTCGCTGGTCGGCACGTCACTGGGCACGTAGATCTCAAAGCCGTCCTCGCCCGTGTAGCCGGTGCGCGCGATGAGCACGTTGTATAGGGCAGCGACCTTGCCCCAGGTGAACCAATAGTTCTTGATGGTGGACAGGTCGGTGTCGGTCAGCTTCTGCAGGGTATCTTTCGCTTTCGGCCCCTGGATGGCGATTTGCGTATACAGGTCGCTGTAGTCGTTGATGTGCACGCTCGGCATCTGGCCGACGGTCTTGCGCACCCACTGGATATCCTTTTCGCGCGTGCCGGCGTTGATGACGATCAGGTAGTCGTTGTCGCTGAGCTTGTGCAGGACGACGTCGTCGACGAAGGTGCCTTCCGGCGTGAGCATGGCGCTATAGTGCGCCTGGCCGATCTGCAGCTTGCTTGCGTCGTTCATCAGCAGCTTTTGCACGGCGGCCAGCGTGCCCGGCCCACGCAGCTGGATGCAACCCATGTGCGACACGTCGAACACGCCCACCGCGGACCGCACGGCGTTGTGCTCCGCCACCAGGCCGGCGTACTGCACCGGCATCTCCCAACCGCCGAAGTCGACCATCTTTGCGCCCATGGCCTTGTGCGTCGCGAACAGGGCAGTGCGCCGCAGCGGCGTTCCGGGCTGATGACCATCGGCAACTTCAGGAACAAACGGGGTGGCGGTGTGGTCGTGCGTGCTCATGAAAAACTCCTGCGTTTGAGGATAGCAGCGGCCCTCAGTTCCTCCACTGTGCGAGGTTGGCGCGGCTGGGGTATGCCGCACGCGCCGTATTGTGCGCGTGGCATCGCAGCGTGTGCTGGCGTATGCTTCGGCTGTGCGTTCCGCTGCCCAGTTCCGTTGCTCCATGCTCCTTTGCCTTTGCGCCTCTGCGGGCCAGGCGATGCACGCGCAAACGGCCGACCCAACGGCTACGGCACCCAACCCGGTGACCGCTGCACCCGCGGCAAAAGCTGGAAGCTACACCGTGACCCAGGGAGAACTGCTTGCCGCTCCCGGACTCGCCGTTCCGAATGGAAACCTGCCCTGGGCGCTCGACACCAGTGATGGCACGCCCGCTCTGCTCGCCATTCACCACTCGTCCATTACGGAACCGCCGCACGCGGGCACGGCGGCGCAGGATGAACCCGGCCTGACCCACACCCTCGCCGGCGCACACGCCCGTACGGTTCTGCGCACCACACTGCCGATCCTGTTTGTGCACACGAACGACCGCACAGAGAACACGGGCGACGCCGGCAGGGGTAATCCCACCGGATGGGCGCTGGTCTCCGCCACTGCCTCCGCCGGCGGCCGCACCATGCCGCATGTTCGTTTCGACCAGATTGCGCAGGGCACCGCGTGTGTCGCGCCGCTGGTTTGCCTGAAAGCGGAGTCGCTGCCCGGGGGATGGCTGCGGCTGACCCCGCAGGCACCCCTCGTGCCCGGTGACTACGCCCTGGTTCCCGTGGCCCGCCAAAGCCGTCCGGGTGTCGTCGTGGTGTATGACTTCACCGTCGATCCGACTGCTCCCCTTGCGCGTGACGCCGTGCGCGCCGGCGCACCCGTACCCCGCACGAGGCACGCAAACCACTAGCGGCACAGCGCACCCCGGCCTTATGTCAGCCGTTTTGCCCGGACAAAACTGCTCACCGCACAATACATAAAGAAGAGCGAAATCAGCCCATACGCCGCGAACCGCGCAATTCCGTGGGCGCCCGCATGCAGTTCCGCGCGCGCATGCCACATGCCCACGCTGAAGGACAGCGCAAACAGCGCGAAGAAGCTGCCCGTCACCTCCAGCGATACGGCGCGTGAAGCGCGGCGCACCGGCGCGAACATGCCGGCGCGGGGTTGCCTGGGCCTGGTTGAAGCGGGGGCGCGCGGCATGTCCGGTCGCAACAAGCTTACCCGATGGGCCGTTGTCTGAGACGCGCGCGCCACGGGCTCGGACGGCCCGGACATCACGCGCGGCTCTGGAGAGGTCGCGGCATCCAGCGCCTCATACGCCGTGCGTGCGGCCATGCGCGCACCTCGTCCCAGCACCCGACCAAGCCGCACCCGATCCATGCGAAGAGTGTACGTGATGCCACACCCCGGAGCTGGTATGCCGTCGGGCACGAAAGTGCAGGCCACGTCCCGGCACAATTCGCATCCTACCCTGCAACATGGGCGTCGCAGCCGCGGCAGCTCGTTCACGGAAAGCAGGCAAGGCAATGCGAAAGTTTATGTGGGCCGTCGGTGGCGTTTGCGCAGCAGCTGCGGGTTTTCTCGTCTGGCAACGGAGAACACAGCCGGTTGCCGTCCTGGCGCACCAATTGGAAGACGCGTGGAAGGACCATCACACGCGCGCGTAAGAGGTTCTACCTGGCCCCAAAACGGACAGAGGCTTGCTAGGAGTGCGGGATACTTTATCTTTGCCGTACCTCTGGTGTCCGTTTTGCCGTCTAATGGTCAGTAATGTACCTGGCAAGACTTCGCGAAAAGCTCTCGGGCAAAGGAAATGGGGTGGCGATGAACGGAAAAATTAAGCAGCTCATTCAGCAATTGGGCGAAGCCATCCACGAGTCCGTCTCCGATTCTGAGTCGATCTCTGGCGTCGTGCGCGAAATTCGCGAACAGGGATTCGATGTATTGCTCATGCTGGAGGCCACCATCGGTCTCAATGAAGTGACGGAAGACGACGAGACCGCGAGCGAAGAAGCGGAGGTCACCGAGGGCGGTTTCACGACGAATGACGTTAGCTTCCTCAAGTCCTTGCGCATCTCGTTACCCAACGAAGACATGACCGGAGAAAATACCGGCTTCTCCGCTTGAACCGTGTTCGACAAGTTGCATCAGCCCGCCCACGTGGCGGGCTTTCTGTTGCCGAGTCATCGCTTTCCTCACCTCCAGCAGCAGCGAAAACAGTACTTGCCAACTCCACCCATTTCAGCATCCAATGCGAGTTGTCATCGCTTGACACCGCATGCGACTGATCGGAGTGACGCGTTATGAAAGACACCCTTGGAGTTCTCCTGGCCGGCGGCGCGGGCGAGCGGCTGTTTCCTCTCACCCGTGAACGTGCAAAACCGGCAGTTCCCTTTGCCGGGCAGTACCGCATCATCGACATCACCCTCTCCAACTGCATCAACAGCGACCTGCGCAAGGTCTACATCATGACGCAGTACAAGGCGCTGTCGCTCAACCGCCACATCCGCGAGGGTTGGGGTCCGGTCGTCGCGAACGAGCTAGGTGAGTTCATCGAAATTCTGCCGCCCATGCAGCGCGTCAACAAAAGCTGGTACCAGGGCACCGCCGATGCGGTGTACCAGAACATCTACTCCATCGGCTCGGAACAACCGAAGTACGTGCTCATTCTCTCCGGCGACCATATCTACAAAATGGACTACGGCAAAATGCTGGAGCAGCACGAGGCCAGCGGTGCTGCTTGTACCATCGCTACACTGCCTGTCGATCCGGGTGAGGTTGCCGGCTTTGGCGTGGTTGAAGTGTCGCGCACCGGCGAAGTGACCGGTTTTGAGGAAAAGCCGAAGACCACCAACGTCCGGTCACCCTTCAACCCAGACATGGTCGATGCCAGCATGGGCATCTACCTGTTCAACACCGACGTCCTCCTTCCTGAACTGATCGCCGACGCGGAAGAGCAGGGATCCAAGCATGACTTCGGCCACAACATTTTGCCGAAGCTGCTCGGTCGCTACAAAGTCCAGGCCTATAACTTCGTCGACGAGAATCGCCAGCAGGAGGCCCTTTATTGGCGCGATGTGGGCACGCTCGACGCCTATTACGAGGCCAACCTCGACATCTGCTCCGTCTCGCCCGTGTTCAACTTGTACGATAAAGACTGGCCGATGCGCACACGGCCGACGCAGTACCCGCCGGCCAAGTTCGTCTTTGGCGAAATGGGTCGCACCGGCATGGCCGTGAACTCCGTCGTATCCCCCGGCTGCGTCATCTCCGGGTCGGCTGTGCGGCAGAGCGTGCTTAGCCAGGATGTCCGCGTCAATTCCTACTCCGACGTCGACAGCTCCTTACTGTTTCAGCATGTGGTGGTCGGACGTCACTGCAAGATCCGACGCGCCATCATCGACCGGGACGTGGTCATCCCGGACGGCACCGTCATCGGTTACGACCAGCGCGACGATAGGGAACGCTACTTTGTCACGCCCAGTGGTCTCACGGTCGTCACCCGCGATGGCTCTCTGTACGAAAATCCCGTATCCAGCGAGTTCCTGCAGACGATGTAACTGTGTCATCTACAAAGGAAAGGCCGAACTCATCCGAGTTCGGCCTTTCCTTTGCCGCAGAACCTATCGGTCGCCGAACCGATACACGATGCCGCCGGAAACCGAAACGAATTCCCGAAGCTCATCGCCAAAGTGCTCGAACACAATCTCCGGCGAGAGCCGAACCGCGATATGCGCCGACCGGTTGAAGTCGAAGCTGGGACCGACCGTTCCCATGAACGAGGTACGGTTGCTGTAAAGGCCCGTTGCCGATGCAAACGAACCCGCCGACAACCCAGGATTGCTGTGGTCAAAATCCCCTACGGTGGCACCGGCCAGCGCGTGGAAATTCACCCCGGCGTAGTGGTTGCCGATCCAGTGATACTGCACGCCGCCCATGGCAACCGTCTGCGATACATACGGCCGGGTCTGCACGCGCGGAGTCGTCGCCTGGCCGCCCGGCAGCACCGGCGTGGAGCCGATCACAAACCGTACATCGCCGACTACACCATACTTCGGCGTCAGCCAGTACGTTGCCATGGCCTCGCCGCCGCCCATGTTGTAGCGCTTAGGCAGGCTTTGGCCGGCCTGGCCGTTCATAAAGTTCGCCGCGCCAAAAATCTCGTACTTCTCCGTATACGTCACCGGGACAGGCGGCTTGAACACGTCTTTTTGTGCCTGCAGCCGAAACGCCGGAACAAAGGGCAGGGCAATGATGGCAGCAGCGACACACAGCAGGTGACGGCGAACGGCAGGCGACAGCCCGGCACGGTTCCGCCGGGAGCGGATCTTGAACATGGTCCTCCAAACAATGCGTGCCTGCGCGATAAGGCGCCACGGCTGGCACAGCCTTTACGATATACCGTTCGACGTTCCGCGTGGGCAAACGCACGTCATACAGCCCGCGTCTCGCGAGCAGGCGGCCACTCGACGAACTATGCGACAATACCACTGTCTGCGCGATTGCAATCCCCGCGCCCCGTACCCGGAGGTACCCGCAATGCTCAATGACCTGTTTCAGCCGACTCACCTGCTCGTCATCGGCGTCGTCCTGCTCGTGTTCTTTGGCGGCCGCAAGTTGCCGGAGCTTGGCAAGGGCCTGGGCGAAGGCCTGCGCGGCTTCAAGGAAGGCATGAAGGGTGTGACCGATGAAGTCAAGAACGACGCCCACATCGTCACGCCTGTTACGCCGGAAAAGCCGGTCAACGACACCGTCATCAAGTAAGCGCACGCAAGTTCTTCCACGATCCGGCGGCAGCGATGCCGCCTTTCCCATGCCTGAAACACAGGACGCAGGCACCCTTCCGGCCGCATCCGCCGTCTGTGCCAGCAGTACCTTGAAAGGGAGCCCGCCCCGTGAAAGAGCTTTCCGCCCATCGCATCGACGCCGAAAAGCTCGTGCTGCTCAAAGACATCGCGACGGACAGCACCGGCAGCTACAAGAACAAGGATGAGGGCAAAGCGGCGCTGAAGGCGAGCAATAAGGCCCTGCGCAAGCTGCAAGAGGTGCTCTACGCTGGCTCCACCAACAGCCTGCTCATCGTTCTGCAGGGCATGGATACGGCCGGCAAGGACGGCACCATCCGCGGCATCTTCGATGGCGTCAACCCCCAGGGCTGCAACGTGGCCTCGTTCAAGGTGCCCACACCCCTGGAACTTAAACATGACTTTCTGTGGCGCGTTCACCCGTTCGCCCCCGCCCGCGGCATGATCGGTATTTTCAACCGGTCGCACTACGAGGATGTGCTGGCTCCCGTCGTCCACGGCAGCATCACCGCCAAGATCGCGAAGCAGCGCATGCAGTCCATCGTCGACTTCGAAACCCTGCTCACCAACAGCGGCACGACCATTCTCAAGTTCTTTCTGCACATCTCCTCAGACGAGCAGGGCAAGCGACTGCGGGACCGCATCAACGACCCAGACAAGCACTGGAAGCTCAGCGCTGGCGACTTTGCCGAACGCAAATTCTGGCCCAGATACCAGCAGGCCTACGATGACATTTTCGAGCACACCAGCACAAAATCCGCACCCTGGTACATCATCCCCGCCGATCACAAATGGCATCGGAACGCGGCGATCTCGACGATTGTGGTCGACGCGCTCAAGCACCTGAAGCTCGACTATCCCAAGAGCACCGTCGACATCGGCACGCTGCATGTGTAGCCACGCCTAAAGGGTAATCAGCACAATCGCAGGGACCGCCAGCCACATGCCCATTTTCTGCTGTCGCGAGGTCTTTTCCTGCAGCAGCCAGGCCGCCAGCAGAATCGTGCCGGCGGGGTAAATAGAGGCCAGCACCGCTGCTACGTCCAGGCGGCCAGCGCGCGTTGCGGCCACAAAGCCCAGGTTCCCGCCGGTATCGAGCGCTGCTCCGCCGACCGCCCACGCCAGCGCACTTCGATTCAGCTTGGCCGGAACGTCACAGTTCAAAACCCATCGCTGCCGCAGCACAAGCACCAGCAGCAGGCAGGCACAAGCCGTGAGGCTGCCCACACGTGCCGCCGCCGTGGGCCAAAGCAACCCAGCGGTCCCTCCCTGTTTCAGGGCCACGAAATAGATGCCAAATCCGACTCCACCCAGCACCGATAACGTCATCGCGCGTCGCGACGCGCCTGCCCCCGCGCTTGCAATCAGCCAGATGGCGGCACCTGCAAGCGCAAATCCAACTAGCCGACGCCAACCTGGGGCGCCTTCCGTATAGGCCGATACCGCCGCCGGCAGCGCCGCGCAAATCAGACCGCTCACCGCCGCCGCCGATCCCATGTGCCCGTCTGCCAGCGCAAGATAAAACGCCACAAGAGCCACGCCGGAGATGGCGCCGCCGCACACGCTCCACACTACGGGTGCGCCATGGGGCAGAGCATCATGCATCGCAAGCGCAAGCAGGCTCAGGCATACCAGGCTCACGCCATGCCCGATTACCACCACCTGCAGCGCACCGCGAACAACTCCACCCAGCCGCTTGACCGCCATCGACCCGGCGAAGTCGCCGCCACCCCAAAGCGCCGCCGCCACCAGGCCGAGGAACGTATTTCCACCCAGTAGTCCTGCTGCCCAGCCTGTCATTCCGTACGTTACCGCGCCCCTGCCGGTCGAATCGCCTCGGGCACAGGGTAGTAGCCCGGTTTTGCGACGACATTCAGCCCGGGTTTCATGACCTGAACCTCAAGCGAACGATATTTGCCGTCCGCCGCGGGCTCGTTGCTATAGAAGCCGGCCGTGTACTGCACGCGCACCTCTTCCGCAATCTTTTGGAAGCTGGTCTCGATGCCCTTGATCCGAAACTCCGAAATCGCCTCGCCACCCGTTGCCGCGGCATACTGCGGCAGGATGTTCTCCTTCATCGTGAAGGGAATGTGGTACTTGTCCAGGAAGCCGACGTACGGGGTCGCCGAATCGCCAACGACGGTGGCGTACACCGCAATGTTGTTCGTCTGCAGAAATTTGATCAAGTCTTTGGTCTTGACCTTCGACCCCGCCTCGCGCCCGTTGCTGACGACGTAAATCACCCGGCGCCGGCCAATCGGCCGTTTTGAAAGCGTCTTTGCCGCTTCAAAGATTGCATCGTTCAGCGGGTGCTGTTCCTTGGGTTGATTATTGGTGTTATTTTGCAGTCCGGTCCCATGATTCCGGTTGACGTTCGGTGCGATATTGTCCTGGGCGTGGTTGTTGATTTGGACGTTTTCTTCCAGCGGGCCACCCATCGAGGCAAAGTTTGCTTCACGGCCTTCAGACTTCGACTGCTCCAGCACCGCGGCAAGACGTGGGCTCTGCGCACCGGTGTAATCGGTCTGCATTTTTGTGCCGTTGTTGTATGTAAACACGGCCATCTCGTCGTAGGGCGTGAAGGCTCCCTGCACCGCGCCCATGGCGGTATTCACCGTCTTCATCGTCTGATACGGCATCGACTGGTCGACGACAAACGCAACAGAGAGCGGGTAGGGGTCCACGGTAAACAGGCGGATCTGCTTGCGAACGCCGTTTTCGAATACGCGCACATCGCGCCACGTGAGTGCCGGCACCAATTGACCCTTGTTGTCCTTCACCGTGAATGGCACTTCCACAAACCGCACCTGCGTGCGAATCAGGGTGACGCGGCCGCCCGGCCCGATCTCCGGCTTGATGTCTGGCGCGGTGGTATCCATTGCGTCGGAACTGCCGGAAGGTGCAGTTGCAGGCCGGCTCTGCAGCGTAGTTCCCGGTGCATCCGGGTCGACCGGCGCATCCGTGCTTGCGCTGGATCCACGACCGGGCGTTACGGTAGCGGCGTTCGGCAGCGTTTGCGGCCGCGGGCTGTCGGGGATCGCTGTGCTTTGGGCGGACGTTTGCGCCGCCGGGCTGTCCGGAAGAGCCTGCGCCTGCACGGCAACTGTACCCTGTGCCCACACCACCGCTACCGCGGCCAACACTCCTGCTGTTAATCCTGCCTTCACCTTTGCTCCTGTTTCCCTGCCCGGCGCGCCTGCTGGCGACGTCGCGCGTACCGCAAATTCTTCCGTCTTCTGGCGCAGGATACCCGCGGGAAAGACAACCTCAAGACTACCAGTGGCTGGAGCATTGGACGCACCAGCCTCCCGGTCCGTTGTCGGTGAGGGCTGGCTTCTTTCCCGTGGCGGGCGATCTTTTGCGCACCGTAGACTCTCCCGCATTCTCAACCGTCCAACACGCGTATGCTTTCGCGTCGCTTGTTGCCCGCTCTCGCCTTGTCTGCCTGTCTGTTTGCCGCGGCGCCCTGTCACCTGCATGCGCAGGAGGCGCCGAGCCCCAACGGGCCACCACCCGCCAGCACCGCGCCTCCTCCCGCCGAGGATGACACGACGCTGAACAGCAACCAGACTATCCGCGTGCGCGCCAACCTGGTCAACACCTATTTCAGCGTGCGCGACAAGGGCGGCTACCTGACCGGCCTGCACAAGGACGATTGCCAGGTCTTCGAAAACAAGGAGCCGCAAACAATCCGTAACTTTACCCAGGAAAAAACCCTGCCGCTCACCATTGGCATTCTGCTCGACACCAGTGGGTCTCAGATTGGCGTGCTGCCGCTGGAAAAGGAAGCCGGCGCCACCTTCTTGAAGGACATGATCACGCCCAAGGATGAAGCGTTCCTGCTCAGTTTCGACATTAACGTCGACCTGCTGAGCGACTACACGAGCAGCACACGCGAACTGCGTCGCGCCATGGACAAGGCAGAGATCAACACCGGCGCGGGTACCGGCTCCGTTACCGGCAACAGCACGCCTAAGGGGACGCTGCTGTACGACGCCGTCTACCTCGCCGCGCACGACAAACTGCGGCAGGAGGCTGGCCGCAAGGTGCTGGTGCTGTTGACCGACGGCGGCGACCAGGGATCGCAGGTCAAGCTCAAGGAAGCCATCGAAGCCGCGCAAAAATCCAACGCCATTGTCTACGTCATTCTGATCAGCGACGCGGGCTTCTACAATGGCGGCATCAACTTCGGCATGATCGGCGCGTCCGAGATGGACAAGCTGACCAAGGAGACCGGCGGCCGGCTCATCAATATCGGTCACAACGGGAATAAGTTGGACGACGCCTTCGCGCAGATCTCGGACGAGCTTCGCACGCAGTATCTGCTCAGCTATGTACCAAAACACCCGGAACTCGACGGCACCTTCCGCACCATCAACATCACCTGCGGCAAGGATGCTAAGGTGCAGGCGCGCAAGGGGTATTACGCCGTCGCCGACAACAACAATGAGTAACGCCGGCGGTTGCGTGGCACGAACAACCTGACGCACGGCAAAGGAATCACAGCCGAATACCCCGAATGCGCCGCAAAGCCATTCGATCTTGAAGGAGGCTTGTTTATGAGCGCAAAGAATGTCTGGATCGCTTTCAGTGTTGGTGTGACCGCCGGTGCCGCCATCGCGCTGCTGTACGCACCGCAGTCGGGCGAAGAAACTCGCAAGAAACTGGGCGATGTTTACGATGAGGCCGGTAAGAAGGTGTCAGAAGCGTACGACGAAGCAGGGAACTACATCGGCGATGCAAGCGACTACCTGAAGGATCAGGCCGAACGCCTCGCCCAGCAGTCCAAGGCCGCCTACGCGCGTGGCAGCGAATCTGCAGCAGAAGCCTACAAGTCCGCAGCAGACGCTGTGACCGAGGCCTACAACACCGCTGCCGGCAAGGCTTCTGACGTTACGGACCAAGCCTCCGCCAAAGCCGCACAGTACGGCGATCAGGCTGCGGCCTGGGGCAACAAAGCCAAGTCCATGGTCTAGCTCCAAGCGAACATACAAAAGGAGGGGCTTCATGCCCCTCTTTTGCTGGTCCCGGTGTCGCTCTTCTTGATTCAGATCAACGTAAAACGGAGGCGCTTTTGCGCCTCCGTTTTACGTTTCGATTCATCGGCTTCGACTACACCATTGACAGTGCTGCACCTTCAAGCTGCTCTTCGCCTTCCTGCGAGATGGGGCGGTAGTATAGCTGATCCGGTCCGAGGTAAACCTCGAGAAATGCAGGTCGCTGCGTGATGGTGCCGGCGATCAGCGCTTCCGACAGCGGGTCCTCGACATAGCGCTGGAGCGCGCGGCGCAGGGGACGCGCACCGTAGCTGCGGTCGACCAGCGTCTTGTCCAGAATCCACTTCTTGGCCTCGTCCGTCACGGAAATGGTGATCGCCTTGTGCACCAGGTTGGTGTTCAGGCTCTGCACCAGCAGCTCCAGGATCTGCATCAGGTCCGCATCCGACAGCGCCGTAAAGATGATGATCTCGTCGATACGGTTGAGGAATTCCGGGTTGAAGGTGCGCTTCACCTCACCCTTCACCAGTTCCTCGACCTTGTCGGCGATCACGTCTTCCTTGTTGCTCTGGAAGCCGAGACCCTCACGCTTCATCAGGTGCTTGGCACCGATGTTGGACGTCATGATCAGAATCGTGTTCTTGAAGTCAACCGTGTTGCCCAGACCATCGGTCAGGTGGCCATCTTCAAAGACCTGCAGCAGCAGGTTGAACACATCGGGATGCGCCTTTTCCACCTCGTCCAATAGCACGACGGAGTACGGAGAACGCTTGACGCGCTCGGTGAGCTGACCGCCCTCCTCGTAGCCCACATATCCCGGAGGCGAACCGATCAGTTTGCTCACGGAATGCTTCTCCATGAACTCCGACATGTCGAATCGAATGAGTGACTTATCCGATCCGAACAGGAATTGGGCGAGGGTTCGGGCCATTTCCGTCTTGCCGACACCGGTCGGTCCGAGGAACAGGAACGAACCGATGGGCCGAGCGGGATTTTTGAGGCCTGCACGTGAGCGGCGGATTGCGCGGGCGAGAGCAGAAATCGCTTTTTCCTGCGAGATAACGCGCTTGTGCAGCTCCTCTTCAACGCGCAGCAGCTTTTGGGTCTCCTCTTCCTTAATCGAGGTAATCGGCACGCCGGTCCAACGGCTGACCACATCTTCGATATCCTCGCGCGTTACGATGCCCGCGGAAGAATCGTCGAGGTGGTACTTTTCCCGCAGCGCGCGCAGGTTATCGCGCTCCTTGCGTTCCTCGTCCGAGTAGAAACGCGCCTTTTCGAACTCGTGGTTCGCGATGGCATTTTCCATGCGGTGCACGATGAACTTAATACGCTTCTGGACTTCGGTCAGCTCCTCGGGAAGCGTGGTCTGGCGAAGTTTGACACGTGCGCCGGCTTCGTCGATCAGGTCGATGGCCTTGTCCGGCAGGAAGCGATCGGGAATGTAGCGGCTGCTATGCGAGACGGAGAACTCGATCGCGTCGTCGGTGTAGCTGACGGCGTGGAATTTCTCGTACTTCTCCTTGATGCCCATGATGATCTTGATGGCATCAGCCTCGTTGGGCGGTGGAACTTTAACGGCCTGAAAGCGGCGTTCGAGCGAGCGATCCTTTTCGATCGATTTGCGGAACTCCGCAGGCGTAGTGGCACCGATGCACTGGATTTCGCCACGGCTGAGCGCCGGCTTCAGGATGTTGGCCGCATCCAGCGAACCCTCTGCCGAACCCGCGCCTACCAGCGTGTGCAACTCGTCGATGAAGACGATGCTGTTCTGGTTTTCCATCAGTTCTTTCATGATGGTCTTCAGGCGCTCTTCAAACTGGCCGCGATATTTGGTGCCGGCAACGATGAGCGACAGGTCGAGCGAAAGCACACGCTTGTCCGCAAGGAAGCTGGGGACCTCGCCGTCGGCGATCTTCTGCGCCAATCCTTCAACGATCGCGGTCTTGCCGACGCCGGGTTCGCCGATCAGCACCGGGTTGTTCTTGGTGCGGCGGCAGAGAATCTGGATGACACGGTCGACCTCGGTATCGCGGCCGACGAGCGGATCGAGCTGCTGGTCCATGGCGGCCTGCGTCAGGTCTCTGCTGAACTCGGCAAGCATGCTCTGCTCCGGCTGTGCATTGGCGCCGCGCTGCTGCTGTTTCTGCGCTGCGACGGGCTTTTCCTGCGTGGTGCGCTGCAACTCCTCGCGGATGGCCGGCAACCGCAGACCGCGCTCCATCAGGATCTCCGCCGCAAAGCATTTCTCTTCGCGCAGCAGGCCGAGCAGCAGATGCTCCGTGCCGATGTGCTTGTGGCTCAGCCGCTCCGCTTCTTCCGCCGCATAGGCGAGCACGCGCTTGCACTCATTGCTCAGTGGCAGGTCGACGGAGGTCGACACCTTCTCACGAATCGTGGTGTGGCCTTCAATCTGTTTGCGAATCGATTCGACCGACGCGTGCGACCGCAAGAAGCGGTTCGTCAGCGCCTTGTCTTCCCGCAGCAATCCCAGCAGAAGATGTTCGGTCTCGATGTAGGGCGAGCCGAACTGGCTGGCCTCGTACCGCGCGAAAAAGATCACGCGCCGCGCTTTCTCGGTGTAACGCTCGAACATGCTCTCCCCTTGCGTCGCCTGCACCTGTGCAGCCGACCATGGCTCGTTGCTCGTTCCCGCACCCCAAAACCGCTTGCGATGCAGGAACCTTCAGGCCGAAACCCCCGCAAACCGCGCGGACAGGTTCCCCTCCCACATCTCTCGAATCGTGCCGCCGATACCGCACGGGCACAGCCGTGTCGCAAAACTAAGGTTACCGAACACCCTATCAGGAACGGGCCGACTTCGGCATCATCTATTGGACGCCAGATGTCCCAAAAAGAAGCAGCACGCGCACGGCAGGTGCGGTGTTCGGACGCAGGTACCGGTGCAAGTCGCTACGCCGCCACAAGGCGACCGCCATGCAGGCGCAACACGCGGTCGCAGCGGTGGGCAAACGCCTCGTGGTGCGTCACCAGCACAGTTGTCATGCGGTGTTCGCGATGCAGCCGTTGCAGCAGGGAAAATATGACCTCGCCGGTGCGCGCGTCCAGATTGCCGGTGGGCTCGTCGGCCAGCAGCAGGCGCGGTTCCGCGACCAGGGCGCGCGCCAGCGACACGCGCTGCTGCTCCCCGCCGGAAAGCTCACCGGCGCGGTGCTCGGCACGCTCCGCAAGCTCCACCTCCGCAAGCCACCGCAGCGCGGCACGGTGCGCAGCAGCCTGCGATGTGCCGCGTGCCAGCAGCGGCATGGCGACGTTCTCCGCAGCGGTAAACTCCGGTAACAGGTAGTGCGCCTGCCACACGTAGCCCACGGTGCGGTTGCGGAACTCCGCCTGTGCGTTCGGCGTCAAGGTGCCGACCAACGTACCCTCGACAAAGACGTCCCCTGCGGTCGGCGTGTCCATCGCGGCAAGCAGGTGCAGCAGCGTGCTTTTGCCGGCGCCGCTCTCGCCCACGATGGCGACTATCTCGCCTGCCGCTACCTCCAGGTTCAGCCTGTCGAACAGCACGAGCGGCTGCGCCGATCCTGCGGCGGCGTAGGCCTTCGTCAGGCCGACAACGCGCAGCAATGGACTCCGCGAAAGGTCGACCAGCGGCTCACTCATCGCACGATTCTACCGGTCGCGCATCGAATGTTCATGCCTTCCACCAGCCCGCAGCTTGAAGCTTTCCTGCAGCAGGATCCCTGCAGCCTGTCCGCACCGCTCCGCGCGCTGTGGCACGAAGCCCACGGCGACTGGACCGCCGCACACGAGGCCGCGCAGGCCGACGAGCAGGATCCGCACAGCGTCTGGGTGCACGCCTACCTGCACCGCAAGGAAGGGGACGCCTTTAATGCCGGCTATTGGTATCGGCGCGCGGGCAAGCCGGTTTACCGCGACACGCTGGAAGCGGAATGGGCCGCGATCACCATGACCCTGCTCGCTCTCTGAGTGATTGCAGGCGTCGCCGAGGTGATGCCGGCGCACTTGCCGCAAGCAGAGTGACCTGGCTGGTGGCGGAGGCCTGATTTCCGCTTCAAGCCTCTCAGCACGGGAGCAGCGAAAGGCGCTGCTAAACTCGGACCACTCTCCCTCCGACCGTTAAGCGCCTGTTGGCTCCTCATAGAAGGATTCATCCCACTGGGGGCCACTCGCGCCGCCCTCCGATTTGTAGCTGTACCACAGCATCGAACCCGGATGGTAGCGGAAGAAGGTGCCGTAGTGATCCGGCGTGTAGAAAATCTCACCCGTCTCGGCGACGATCAGTCGTTCGCAGAAAAGCTGGCTTTGGCGAAGATTGCGTAGAAAGGCATTGACGTCATTGTTCTCCGCAGCGGTATAACTCGACTTGACGCCGTTCTTGTAGGCGCTCCACTTCGCGGCGGGGTGGACGGGGGTTTTCCAACCATATTCGAAGTAACTGATGCCCTCGAAAATCGGTGCCGCACGCGGGCCCTTGCGGATGGGCAAATCCGTGGAGAGATTGCGGTAGGTGCTATTAAAGTTGCCGTGCTCCGGGTTCATGTATCCACTGGCGATGTTGCGCAAAGCTGCCGTCAAGTCAACCTGCGACTGTGGCAGATAAGCGTAACGATCGGCGTTGGAGCCGCGAGTCCGCCAGATTAGCTCCAGTTCGATGCCGTTCGCGCGAAGAATCGGGTTCTTCACCAGGTGCGCCAGCGTGCGGACGCCGCGGGGGATCGGGCTGTTCGGCAGACCGGGAAGGGTGATCTTCGGGCGCTCTACCTTCTTCAGCAGGCCACGCTGCTTTTGGAGCATGTCGGCCGTAATGCCACCGCTCCCAGCGTGTGGCGCGGCTTTCGGCATCTTGAGACCTTTTGCGTCGGGCGCATCTGGAATGCTCGGCGGCGGCGCCGTCACATCGGTGACCAGCGTGACTTTCATCGACGTGCAGTTCCAACATATCTGCTTGTCGCCGTTCTGCGGCTTGCGGTTGAATACGGTTCCGCAGTCATGACAAATCATCTTTTTCTGGCGCGGCATCGAACTCTCTCCTCCATCTGCATCGGTGTAGCTTTGCCCGTGTCATTGCATCATTTTTGCGACGACGACCAGCCTGGCGTCATGCCGCGCGGTTCCATGCATTATCCTAAGGTTTGACCCTTCCTCGTGCTCGGAGGCTTGCACCTCAAGCCGCGTGAAGAGGCGGAATTGAATGTACGGCAAACTGCTTCAAGCTGACGTGGAGCGAATTATATACATGCGGCAATCCGTTCCCAGTGGATGCCAGGACGCCTCGTTCAAGCATGCTTGACGGTGATCGATGTCGGGTGTCTTTCTGGTGTGCGTCGCCCCGGTCTGCAGTTCAAGCGCGGCAGCTCAGTCGGCGTTCGCGGTGATCGCCTGCAGCAGGGCAGTCTTTAGCGGCTCAAGTTCCGTATCGCCCAGCCGCTCGCCGTCGCGCGTGATGTAGAACACGTCGATTGCGGTGTCGCCTTCGGTATCGATGAGCGCGACCTCAATGTTGCAGCGGGCTTCGCCAAGGGTTTGGGAGACGGCATAGAGCAGGCCGGGATGGTCCTGCGCCACGACCTGTACCAGCGTGGAATGTGACGACGATCGCGTGTCGAACTTGATGGTGGTCGCGACCTCAACCAGAGCCTGCCGACGCCGGCCGCGCTTGCGTGAGCCGATCGTGCGCGCGGCGTAGGCATCGTCCGCGATGCTGTCGTGCACGACCTTTTTCAGCCGGTCGCGTTCCGTAGGGTTCATCTCCAGCGTGCGGAACTCGTCGGTAAAGCGGAAGCTGTCGACGACCAGGCCTTGCGCGTTCGAGAACGCATCGGCGGTGATGATGTTCATGCCCCAGCTGGCGAGCACGCCGGCGACGCGCGCAAACAGCAGCCGGCCGTCGGGCGTAATGAGCGTGATCTCGCTGCGCTCCGGCGTCCACATGAGATCGACCTGGATGCTGTCGCGGGCGAGCAGGCGCGACAGCAGGTAATGGCTGCGAATTTGCTCGGGCGTGCGCGTTTGCAGGTAGCGCTGCGGAAAGCCTTCGAGAAACTTGACCAGGTCGCGGCTATCCTGCGGTGCGAGCGCCGTGATGCGCCGGATCAGGTCGCTGGATACACGAGGATCGACGCGCTCGTCATCCACGTTGCGGTCCAGGTAATTTGCCGTCGCAATGTACAGCCGCCACAGGTTTTCGGCTTTCCATGGCGTCAGCGCGTCCGGGTGGACGGCGTTGATGTCGGCATAGGTGAACAGCGTGAGCATGCGCAGCTCATCCGGCGTGCGCACCTTGGCGGCGAAGGCGCGTACGGTCTCGGCGTCGAAAATGTCGCGTCGCAGCGCGGCGCTCATCTCCAGGTGGTTGGTGATCAGTTGCACGACCATGCCGCAGTCAAATGCATCGAACTCCAGCCGGGTCATGACGCTCTCGGCCAGCTTCGCACTCTCAATGGTGTGTTCCCCCGCGCGGCTCTTGCCGGTGTCATGCAGCAGCGCGGCCAGGTACAGCAGGCCGGGCTGCTGCAGGTCGTTGCGCAGCACGGCGAAACGCTGCTTCCACTCCAGCAGCGGGGTGTTGACCGGCCGCTCCTGCGCACCCTCCAGATCATGCAGCGTGTCGATGAGCACGAACGTGTGCTCGTCCACTGTGTAGCGGTGATATGCATCGCGAATCACGAGCGCATCGATGGCGTGGAACTCCGGCACGAGCAACTCGAGCACGCCCTGCGCGTGCATGCTGCGCAGCGCCAGGCCGGCCCAGTGCCCCGTCAGGATGCGTTGCAGGTGCAGCCACAGCGGCTCTCCCTCCTCCATCTGCGCAGACAGGATCGGCAGTGCGGTCTCGATCCGCTCCTCCGACACACTGGCCAGCCGCAGGCCGGTTTCGCTCACGGCCTCAAACGCGCGAAGCACCGTCTCAAAATCCTGCGCCGCGTCTTCTCCCCGAATCTTCTCCTGCGTGATGCGGTCTTCTTCCACGCTCAGACCAATGATGGCCGCCGTCACCGTGCCGCTGTTCGACCGCCGCCGCTTCAGGAAGTCTGGCACGCGCAGCAGCGGCTTGACCCGTGGCAGGGCATCAATGCTCTGGTCGAGCCGCCGCGCAATGATGCGAGCGTGGCGGAAGTAAAGCTGCATCCAATATGCTGGGTCGCACGGCTGGTGGTCCTGCACGCCGATGCCGCCGGCTGCCGCATCGTCCTGTGCCTTCCAGTCCAGCGCGTTCACGTCGCGGCCCTGCCGCAGGTGCAGAAAGCAGCGTACCGCCGCCATGAACCCGAACGCGCGCTCAAACTCCAGCGACGCCATGCTGCGCAGCTCCGGTTGCAACTGTCCAAGCCACCCCACAGCATGCGCATCGCGCAGCCCGCCCGGGCATTCCTTGATGTTCGGCTCCAGGTGAAAAATCGTGTCACCATACCGTGCATGGCGCTCGCGGGTAAGCTCCACCAGCCGCGTGGTCATGGCGCGGCGCTCCTTCTCGATGAGCCGAAGCAGCGCGCCCCCCGGCGGTGTGCCTAGCCGCCGCGGCTCGGCGCTGCCGACCAGGTGCTCCGCGAGCAGAGCGTTCCCGGCAATGTGGCGCGCATCCAGCAGCGACAGGGTGAACTCCAAGTTGTCTGGGTCATACTTGTCGCATTCGGCAAACGCGCGCGTGGTGGCGGCAACGCGCAGGCCGCCGTCCCACAGCATTTGGGTAAAGCGGCGAATGGGATCTTTCCAGTGCTTCTCCTGGCTGGGCTCCGCCAGCAGAAAGAGCAGGTCGACATCGGAGGCAGGGAAGAGCTCGCGTCGCCCATAACCGCCGGTAGCGAGCAGCGCGGGCTCCTCCTGCGTGGACGCGCTAAACGTCTCGCGCCACACCGCGGCGATCCACGCGTCGACGGCGGCAGAGCGGCCGGCAATAGCATGAAAGCCGGCGTCGAGGCCGTTGCCTTCCCCTTGCAGAAAGGCGCGGCGTACCTCCGCACTAGCCGCGTCAAAGGTATGGCGCGCCACCTGCGATGCCATGCTGCCGTCGTTGCGTTCCTCACCCATCGCGTCTCCTTCGACAGGCCATGAGCCTTGCACCGTTGCAAACCCGCACTTCGTGGCAAGGCAAACTAAATCGCTGAATCGCCGCGGTCTTCATTGCGAATGCGAATCGCGTCGTCCACCCGTGTCACAAAAATCTTGCCGTCGCCGATGGATCCGGTCTGCGCGGCCGTCAGAATGGCGCGAATGGCCTTCTCCGCCAACTCATCGTGCACCACGGTTTCCAGCTTCATCTTGGGCAACAGGTCCACGGCATACTCGCGGCCGCGATAGAACTCCGTATGGCCCTTCTGCCGGCCGTGGCCGCGCGCCTCCACGATGGTCATGCCTTCCACGCCCACTTCAATCAGCGCGGCTTTCACGGCTTCAAGCTTGCCGGGCTGGATCACTGCTTCAATCTTTTGCATCTGCTACTCACCTTCTGCCGCTTGCGCGGTGCACACGCTATTCTGCGTTGCTGCATGCAGACTGCGCCAGTGAACGTCCCAACAAAACACAGCGGCGTACTGCTTCCGCCAACGCTTAGTGCGCGCCCGTGAACTCTGCGTGATACCCCTCTTCGCCATGCTGCGACAGGTCCAGGCCCTCCTCTTCATCAACTGCACTCACGCGCAGGCCCATGGTTTTGTCGACCACAAAGAGCAGAACCAGCGTGCCCACGATGGACAGGCACCACGCAATGGCGACGCCGGTCGCCTGGTTCAGCAACTGGTGTGCATTGCCCTCCAGCAGGCCGGTCGCCTTACCCGCACCCAGAATCGGGTTGATCGCGGAGTTGGCGAAGATGCCTGTCAGCAACGCGCCCAGCGTCCCTCCCGCGCCATGCACGCCAAACGCATCCAGCGAGTCGTCATAGCCAAACTTCACCTTGACGAAGAACACCATGGCGAAGCAGAACACGCCGGTCAGCAGGCCGATCCACAACGCGGAGATGGGCGTTACAAAGCCCGCGGCAGGCGTAATCCCAACCAGTCCGGCAACTGCTCCGGAGATGGCCCCAAGCGCGGTGGGCTTGCCGGTCTTGAGCCATTCGGCGGCGGTCCACCCGCAGGCGGCAGCGGCCGCGGCGAAATGGGTCGCGACAAATGCCGACGTTGCCAGCGAGCCGCTGTTCAGCGCGGAACCGGCGTTAAAGCCGAACCAGCCCACCCACAGCAGGCATGCGCCGATAAAACTCAGCACCACGCTGTGCGGCGGCATGGCCACCTTCGGAAAGCCGATGCGCTTACCCATATAGAGGCACGTCACCAGCGCGGAAACTCCGCTGGTGACGTGGACCACCGTGCCCCCGGCAAAGTCGAGGCAGGGGAACTTGCCGCCCAGCGCCGCGTTCAGCAGCCCGCCCTTGCCCCATACCATGTGCGCCATGGGGCTGTACACAAAGATTGCCCACAACGTAAGAAACACCAGCATCGACGAAAACTTCATGCGTTCCGCGAACGCACCCGTGATCAGGGCCGGCGTGATGATGGCGAACATCAACTGGTACACCATGAACGTCTGCAGCGGGATCGTCGTCACGTACACGCCATCCGGCACCAGGCCCACGCCGTGCAGCAACGCGTTCTGGAACGAGCCGATGACCGAGCCGAAGTGACCCGTATTTTCGCCGAACGCCAGCGAGTACCCGATCAGCGCCCAGAGCACGGTGATCACGCCCATCATGGCGAAGGTCTGCATCATGGTGCCGAGAATGTTTTTCTTGCGGACGAGGCCGCCATAAAACAGTGCCAGGCCGGGACCGCTCATCATCAGCACAAGCGCGCTGCTCACCAGCATCCATGCGTTGTCGCCCGAGGTCTGCGCGCTTGCGATCGACGTCTTCAGGTCGGCATTCTGCTTTTCCAGCGCGGCCAGACGCTGGTCCTGCTGCGATCCGGTCACGGTCGGGGAAGCGCCACTAACACCGTGTGATTCCATGCCTGCCTGCGCATGTGCCGCGGGCACCATGCCCGCCAGCAGTAGCGTGAACATCAACACCCAACGGAAGCCGGGCAAACTTTGCAAACGATCGCGCATGTGCGGTTCAGTCCTTTCAACGGCAAAGACGAAAGACGGTCCATCCGCAAAGCAGACGGTGCTTCTCGTTCGTGGCCGAAGCCGCGAACAGACAAGGAGATTAAAGAAACGGTGATGCTGTTTCGTTTACTGTACAGGACGAACCCCGTGGAGAGAGGGACCCTTTGCCGCCGCGTTTCGCCGCCCAGAACCAACGACGTGTACCCACCGGGTGCATCGGCACTTCGACCGCTCGGCGCAGCCGGTGCCTGCCTGCGCTGTGCCTGCTGCTCGCCTGCCCCCTGCATGCGCAGCAGCGGTGCGACACACTGACTTTTGAAGGTGAGGTCGCCCGCGGCCAGGCCTACACGCATCCGCTCACGCCATCGCTCGACTTCAAGCTGGAGGCGGTGCCTGCTGGCTGGATCGTGCGCGTATTGCCGCACAACCAGCCCCGCCCCCTGCACGATGCCGCCGAGCTTGCGAATCCGCCCTACCGCTCGCCCACGCCCATTCTCCTCAGCACTGACTTTTCCTTTCGCGCGCAGGATGCCATCGCATGGAATCCTCGCACCTTCCGATTCTTTACCAACGCCGCACAGGTCACCTCCGCGGAGTCCGCCTATCAGGCGACTCTGCGCGACCCGGCGCATCCCGCTGCGGGTGCCGCACTCTATCCCCTGCTGGCGCAGGCTGCAGAGGCGAAGCTCACCATCATCGACGCGCAGATTGCCGGTGGCACCGCCGACCAGTCAGCCTCCGCCGCACGCGTAGCCGCGCATTTCGAGGAAACCGCACACACCGTGCGCGCCGACCTGCCGCCGACTCCCCTCGGCGCGATCCTGCGCCTGCGCTTTCGTGTCCAGGTACCGGCAGGGCAGATCTGTAAGTAAAGTCTTCGAATTGCCTTTGCACTACAAAGACTCATCGATCGGCCGTGAATTCTACTGGTTGCGTGGTGCTACGCGTCCGATGTTGAAACAAAATCGCCCACAACGCACAAGGTGAGCAAAACAAGTCTTTGCAGGCGCGCGCCCTATCCGTAGAATGAACACCATGGGTACACCTCTAGACGGCACTCCCGAATCGAACGACCGGTACTTTTTCGGGACGCTCGACTCCTTCGGCAAAAATCAGGAAAAGCTGCGCGAGGTGAATTGGGGGCCGCAGCAGCCGGAAGGCGTCGTGCTGGCGTCGATGGATGCGGCGGTGAACTGGGTGCGGAAGAACTCCGTCTGGCCTATGACCTTCGGCCTGGCATGCTGTGCTATCGAGATGATGAGCATGGGAGGTTCACGGTACGATATCGCTCGCTTCGGTGCAGAGGTATTTCGCCCATCGCCACGGCAAAGCGACCTGATGGTCGTGGCAGGCCGCGTCTCGCAAAAGATGGCACCCGTAATTCGCCGGCTGTATGAGCAGATGCCGGAACCGAAATGGGTTATCAGCATGGGGGCGTGCGCCACTTCCGGTGGTGTGTTTAACAATTATGCCCTGTTACAGGGCGTCAACCAAATCATCCCGGTAGACATCTATGTTCCAGGATGTCCGCCTCGTCCTGAGCAGCTGCTTTACGCCATCACGCTGCTACAGGAAAAAATACAGGCCGAGCGGGGCAGCATTAAAGACAGTTTGAACATCGCATAGCAATACAAGGTAGAAACCAAGGCGGCACGTTACTGATTGTGTTCAGAACGTAGTGGCCCATCGAACGAATTGATGTACAACGGCATCACAGCCGACTAAGTCCCTGTCGTATGTTCGGTCTCGACTCCTGGCAAGAAGAATTGTGCTTGGATTCTGGACGGTCTGCTATACACTTCACTCGCGCTTCAATCATCGGACCGTTCAACATGAGTCCGTACACTTTTTGCAAGTTTTCCGCGGAGGTAATCTCGAATATGTATTCTCAGCAGTTTCGCAAACTAGGCCGGTCTTTACTGGCTGCCAGTGCAGTCAGCCTTGGTGCTGCCAGCCTGGTTGCGCAAACCCCTGCCGCACCGGCACCGCCGTCCGGCCCCAACCCGTCGCGCGTCGATGTGTTTCTCGGCTACTCCTACATCGGACCTCACGGCGTGGTTAAGCCCGCCGGCATCGCTTACTCGTCCGTTGACGTGGGTGCGATCGGCAGTGTGGCGTACTACTTCAACAAGTATGCCGGTGCTGAAGTCTCGTATGCGACGCATCCGGATGGCCGTAACGACGGCATGTCCTTCGCGCAGGGCGGCGTGATCTTCCGTGCGCCGATGCCCTACTTCACCCTGTTTGCACACGGCCTGGCCGGCGGCGCATACGTGGGTGGCCCGAACACCAACGGTGCCTTCTTCGCCAAGGAGCCCTATCGCTGGGGACCGTCGCTCACCGCTGGTGGCGGCATGGACTACAACCTGCCGAAGGTGCACGGATTTAATCTCGCTTTCCGTCTCTTCCAGGCAGACTACGTCTATTTCCACGAAGACTACGGCCCAGCGCAGACTGCGCCAACCGTCGCTCCTTTGGGTGGCCGTGCGAACATCAACTCCGCGCAGCTCTCCTCGGGTCTCGTCCTGAAGTTCGGTTCCATCATCCCTCCGCCGCCGGTGACGTACACCTGCGCTGTGAGCCCGACCTCTGCCTACGCTGGCGACCCCATCACCGTGACGGGTACGGCAATGAACCTGAACCCGAAGAAGACCGCGACCTATTCGTGGACCTCTGACGGTGGCAAGATCACCGGTACCAGCAATGTCGCGAACATCGATACGACCGGCGCCAATGCCGGTACGTACAACATTAAGGGTCACGTTTCGGAAGGAACCAAGGCCGGTCAGTTTGCCGACTGCACGGTGCCGTTCACGATTAACCCGCCGGCACCACCCACGATTACCTGCTCGGCCAATCCGTCGTCGGTGAACCCGGGCGATACGTCTACGATCACCTCGTCGGCGAACAGCCCGCAGAACCGTCCACTTACCTACAGCTACAGCTCGACCTCCGGTTCAATCTCGGGTAGTTCCTCCACCGCAACTCTGACCACCGTTGGTGCTGCACCTGGCACCATCACCGTCACCTGCAACGTTGCAGACGACAAGGGTCAGACTGCTTCCGCGACGACTTCGGTCAACGTGATGGCACCTGCGGCACCGCCGGTCATCAGCACGCAGCAGCTGTGCGCGATCACCTTCAACAACGACAAGAAGCGCCCGACTCGTGTCGACAATGAAGCCAAGGCTTGCCTTGACGACATCGCGTCGAACCTGAAGCGCAGCTCCGATGCCAAGCTCGCAATTACCGGTAATGGCGATGGCAAGATGGGCGCAGAGCGTGCAGTCAACGAGAAGGCCTACCTGACCACGGGTGAAGCCGGTGCCGGAATCGATCCTTCCCGCATCATGGTGTTCTCCGGTAATGACGGCTCGAACTCGGTGACCAACACCCTGATCCCGGCCGGCGCAACCATGGGCAGCTACGGTACGCCCGTCGACGAGTCGATGATCAAGGCGAAGTCGCGGACCGCTCCGGCACCGCGTCACCGCCGCCACAAGAAGTAGCCACGTACCAGTAACCGAAGTGGCCGGCCCGAAAGGGTCGGCCACTTCGCGTTGTGCGAAAGAATCCTGCTCGAAAAACGTCATCGCAATGTGCCGTGGGAGATACCGGTCTCGTCGAACAAGCAGAAAATCGCCTTTACAATCAGGCCAGAGCCAGTCTCTCCAAGGATTCAGATGAAGTCTCTTCTTGCCCTTTGCGTCTCTGCGACGCTGCTTGCATCGCTGCCCACGCTCGCTGCCGCCCAAACCCGCTGGTTGCCTTATGGTCCCGATGGCGGCGATGCACGCGCCTTTGCTGCCGACCCGCAGAACCCCAGCCATATTTATCTGGGCACGCTTACCGGTACCGTCTTCGACACGCAGGATGGCGGCCATACCTGGAAGCGGGTTGCGCGCCTCGGCAGCCGGGACGACCTCGCGCTGGACAACATCATCGTCGACCCGCGCAATTCGAGCCACCTGCTCATCGGTGCGTGGGTGCTTGATCATGCCGATGGCGGTCTCTACACCAGTGACGACGGCGGCAAGACGTGGGTCGCCAACGAGCAGATGAAGGGCCACTCCATCCGCGCGCTCACCATGTCGCCGTCCGACCCAAAGATCATCATCGCCGGCGCGCTCGATGGCGTGTTCCGCTCCACGGACACCGGCAAGACCTGGACGCTAATTAGCCCTGCGGGCAACGCGGAGATCAAGGAGGTCGAGTCCATCGCCATCGACCCGAAGGACCCCCGCATCATCTTCGCAGGCACATGGCACCTGCCCTGGCGTACGAACGACGGCGGAGAACATTGGTCCAACATCACCAAGGAAAATGGCCTGATTGATGATTCCGATGTTTTTTCGATCATCATGGACCCGATGAATCCGCAGAATCTCTACCTGTCCGCGTGTTCCGGCATCTACCGCAGCGTCAATCAAGGTGCGAAGTTCGAAAAAGTCAAAGGCATTCCGAGCGACTCGCGGCGGACCCGCGTGCTGATGGAGGATCCTTCGGCCGAAAACACAGTCTATGCGGGAACGACGAATGGTCTGTGGAAGACGACGGACGCGGGCCACACGTTTACGCTGCATGGCAATCCGAATTACATCATCAATGACGTGAATATTGACCCGAAGAACACGCAGCGTGTGCTGCTGGCCACGGATCGCACGGGCGTGCTGATGAGTGAGGACGGCGGTAAGAGCTTCCAGGCAGCGAACAGTGGATTTTCTGCCCGGCAGATTTCCGCGATCGCGCAGGATCGCACCAACCCAAACATGCTCTATGTCGGCGTCATCAATGACAAGGCGGCGGGCGGTGTCTTCGCCAGCACCGACGGCGGCCTACACTGGGCGCAGCAGAGCACAGGGCTGAGCGGCGCGGATATTTTCTCGCTGGGCCAAACCCCCGACGGTACGCTGCTGGCCGGCACACGCCACGGCATCTACCGTCTGGCTGATAGCACCTGGACGAACTCCGGCCTGACGCTTGCGCTGCCGCCCGAAGAAAAAGCCGGCGCCACCTCGGTGAAGCCGAAGGTGGCTGCGCGCACACGCGCCAGCAGAAATGCCGCGGCGAAGGGTCGCACGGGCAGTCGCGCTTCAACCGCGACTGCTGCAAAATCCGGTGCAAAGCGTGATGCCTCAGTCAGCACTGCACCCGCACGCAGCGCGCCGCCGCGTGAGTCGAGCACGGGGGTGTATGCCATTGCGAGCAACGATCAGGCAGTGTTCGCCGCGACCGAAGAGGGTCTGTTGATCTCAACGGACCAGGGCCGCGACTGGAACCATGTGCGTAGCGCAAACGGTACCCCGTGGCGCGTCGTCACGGCCCAGGGCCAGCGTGTTGCGGTCGCCGACCTGAAGACGCTTGCCGTTTCCACCGACGCCGGTGTCACGTTCCACAGTGTCAACGGTCCTGCCGAACTAACAATGATCTCGGCCCTGGCACTGGACAACACGGGCCACCTCTGGGTGGGTGGTCGCGAGGGCGTATACCTGTCGGACGACGATGGCGTGACCTGGCACACGCAGAAGGGCCTCTTCGTCCCCAACACCAGCGGCCTCTACTTCGACCAGGCAGGCAGCCGCGTGCTGGTCACATCCAGCAAGCCGGGCACGACCGTGTTCGCCGTGCATGAGCCGGAGATGTCAGTCAAGTACTGGGATTCGGGCTGGGTGCTACGGAACGCGCGTTCCGTGGGCGACCACCTGGTCGGCATCACGCCGTACGACGGCATCGTGCTTCAACCCAGAATGGTCGACTCGCAGGAAACGCGAGCCAGCAAGTAGGGCGTTCAGGCATGGAAGGGCGGCGAGCTTCGGCTCGCCGCTTTTGCGTGTAGCGCCGAAACGGGGCAGTTCTTTGTTCGCACATCGCTCGCCGTGCATTGTGAAGCGTGCGGGGGACGTGGGGCGTCTAAACTTAAGTTATGAATGAGTCGCCGACAGGACGTCCTCGCCACGAGTTTCAGACCGATGATGCGGCCCTGTGGCCCATTGCGGAAAAGGTGTTTGCGCAGGAGCGGCTCACCACGGCCGATGGCATCCGCTTGTATCGCTCACCGGATATCCTGGCAGTCGGCTGGCTGGCGAACCTGGTGCGCGAGCGGCTGCACGGCGATGTGACCTTCTTCAATGTCAACCGGCACATCAATCCCACGAACGTATGCGTGGCGTCATGCCGGCTGTGCGCGTTCGGCCGTAAAAAGGGTGCCGAGGGCACGTACACCATGGCGCTGGAAGAGGCCTGGGCGTCTGCGGCGACCGGCTACTCCGAGGCTGTTACGGAGTTCCACATCGTGGGAGGTCTGCATCCAGACCTGCCGTTCGAGTATTTTCTGGACCTCGTCGAAGGCTTGAAGGTGCGCTTTCCGCAGGTGCACATCAAGGCGTTCACCATGGTCGAGGTGGCGTTTTTGGCGAAGCGGGCGAAGCTGACGATTCCCGAGGCGCTGGAGCGCATGAAGGCTGCGGGCGTCGACAGTTGCCCCGGCGGCGGCGCGGAAATCTTCGCCGACCGCGTGCGGCACATCATCTGCGACCACAAGATCGACGGCGGCGAATGGCTTGAGACCGCGAAGATGGTCCACAGAGCCGGATTGCGCTCGAACGCCACGATGCTGTATGGCCACGTGGAAAACGAAGAAGACCGCATCGACCACATGGTGAAGTTGCGCGCCGTGCAGGATGAGACGGGCGGCTTCCAGACGTTCATCCCGCTGGCGTTTCACCCGCAACACACTGCGCTCGGCCACCTGCCGAAGACCACGGGGTTCGACGACATGCGGCAGATTGCCATCGGTCGGCTGATGCTCGACAACTTCGCGCATGTGAAGAGCTACTGGCAAATGGTGACGCCGAAGATGGCGCAGATTTCGCTGCGCTTTGGCGCGGATGACATCGATGGCACGGTGGTCGAAGAAAAGATCTACCATGACGCCGGCGCGACGACCGAGCAGGGTATGCGGCGAACCGAATTGGAGCGCCTGATCCGTGAGGCGGGCCGTGTCCCCTTCGAGCGCGACACGCTGTACCACGCGGTGACGCGCAGCGAAGACAGCTTTACTATCGCGGTGTGATCAGGCGAACTGTGGCGCGAGGGTCGGCATCGCCATGGGGGTGCGCGGCGACCGCGGCTCTCCATGGAAGACCTCGGGAAGGGCAAGGTCCGCCTCCGGTGCGGCTTGCAGGGCGCGCAGGCATTCAACGTCCAATGCATGTGGTGCCTCCCCACCCATAATGGCAAATACTTTTTCCCGGGGAAGCGACTCGCGGTAAGGCCGTGTTGCGGCAAGCGCGTCGTAGACATCCGCCACGGCCAGGATGCGTGACTTTTGGTTGAGTTGTGCGGCACCAAGGTTCCGAAAATACCCCGTGCCGTCAAGACGCTCGTGGTGCGATGCCGCAATCTCGCTCAACTCTTCAAAGCCAGGAATGCGTTTCAGAATTTGCAGTGTGTAGTCGGGGTGCTTGCGCACGATTGCCCACTCTGCCGCGTCCAGTTTTGAAGGCTTTTCCAGGATGGAGTTGGGAACGCCAAGCTTCCCGATATCGTGCAGCAAACCGGCCCGCCGCATCTCGACCACATCCGCAGGGGTGAGGCCAAGTTGGCGGGCGATCGCGACGGCAGCCTTCGCCACACCCGCGGAATGTCTATAGGTGAAGGGCGATTTGGTATCGATCACCTCGGCAAACGCGATGCAGATGCGATCCAGGCCTTCGTCTTCCAACTGAAGTTCCAGCCCCCGAGGCTCAAGCAGCGACACGCTGTGGACGAGTTCCGCATCCCCCAGGCGGAGGAAGAGTTGCGATTGACGGGCGAGGGAAAGGGCGACGCTGACCAGTTCCGGATCGAACCACCGCTTGCTTCTGGTCTTGATGACAGAGAGCGCCGTTTCGCTGCCACTCGTGCTCCAGAAGATCGCCAGGCACTGGGAAATGTTCATGATGCGCGAGAGCAGGGGGATGTTAAAGCCGGTGAGGTGCATGGGGTAGCCGTTGCCGTCCCAGTGTTCGTCCAGGCTGGCAATGGCTTCCGCCACCTGCAGTGAAAACCCGATGCGGCGTGCGATGGAGGCGCCGCGCTCGCATCGAATGGCGTACAGGTGTTCCGTTTGGGGTGTCTGCCGGGCGACCTGGAGGATTCTGGTGACGCGCTGCAGCAGGGGTTTACCGACGGCAATGTTGTGCAGCGCGTAGCGAAGTTGTTCAAAGCCCTGCTTGGTCCAGTCGCGATCCTTTAAACTGCGTTTCGCCTCGATCTCATCGGACTGCAGGATGTGGAAGAGCTTGGACGCATTGCTGCTGCAGCCGGCATCCTTAAGGATGAGCGCGTAGTACAGGTCAGAGAGCAGCGCGGGCGGAAGGCCGAGAGCGGCACCGATGCGCATGCCGATGAGGCAGGCCTGCATGGAGTGGCCCATCGGCTGGCCATCGGTCAGATCAAGCGCGAACGAGAGCGCGCCAAGCACCTTGGATGCTGGCACGGACGCGACGCCGTTCGATGCTGGAGAAAGTTCGATTTCGTTCACCGGAAGACTCACTTGGGAAGGGTCGTTCTGGAGAAGCTATCGGCAAGTCTGTGGTGTTCTTTATGCCGGCTTACTGGGGATCGTCGGTGCGATGCCGTTCCAGACGCGGCACCTGGCGCGCTTCCGGAACAATCGCGTCGCGGTTCGGCCCGGCGGTGGGATGAATGCCAAAGTCCCAAACACCCAGGTTTACCGTCTTCGCGTCGAGCACTTCCATGAGGGCATACTCGCCAAACGTCAGCGGCTGGGCAGGTGTGATGCTGAGCCAGTGACCGCCGGGCAGCGGGGCGGTGGTCGTGTTGATCACGTCAGCCTGACGCTGCTGCTCACCAAGCAGGTAAATGGAAAAGCTGGTGACCACGCGCGCGCCTCGGCGTACATCTAAGCGAACGATAGCGTAGGTGCTGGTCTTGGATTGCTTCTCGTGCGGCGGTCCCTTCGCGCCGTGAGTGTCGATCTGCAGGGCACCGGCAGGAGCTTCCTCGCGACTTGGCTGGTCGTCGTCCAGTCGCACGTACAGCACCGGGTCGGGCACGTGGAGCTGCACGGCGCTGCGTTCGCCCTTGAGTTCCACCAGCTGGTGCGCCGAGGACAGCGGGTTGACGGCGGCGCGCAGAATATTGTGGGCGGTCTGGCGGTTCAGTTCGCCGTCTGTTTGCTGAAGAATGGCGAGTTGCGGCTCGCCGAGGTAGGTGTCCAGGGCGAGCACGCTGTCATCGTCGGGCAGGCGCAAATTCTTCGCCACCTCCGGCGAGCGCGCGGCACGCTCGGCTTCTTCCTTCACCAGCACAGGGTCTAGCTCAAGCGTCTGTCTGCCGGCGGCCCGGTCGGCGGCGCGTTGTTCGTACAGGTGGGTTGCATCGAAATCGATAAACTTCAGCGGGATGGACTCCTCTTCGCCGCCGCGCTCGGCCGAGCGGTACACGACATTTTTGCCCTGTACGCGATACGCTAGTACGACCTGGTACGAGCCGTCGGTCAGGTATAGGCGGCTGCGATGCAGGCCGGTGCCGGGATTGGTTTCTGTCGGCAGTGTCTTGCGGATCGGTTCATCTGGTGGCGCGGGTGGCGCCTGTTGCTGCGCCGCAACCGCTCCCGCAAGGGTCAGCCATGCCAGGGGTACGAGCGTGAGCAGGCGAGGAAAACGAAGGGCATTCACACGGAATTAGACGCTGCAGAAGGCTCTTGTGATGGCGCAACTTCGCTTGGACAACACAAGCTACGCCGGGAAGATACGCCGCATCTGTCCTAGCTATGAGCGAAACAGTGCGGGAAACATCCTTTCGGATTGGCGGCGAACTTGAAGTGAACCGCCTCGGCTACGGCGCGATGCGGCTTACCGGCGATGGTGTGTGGGGTCCGCCCAAGGACTTGGAAAGCGCCAGAAATGTCCTGCGGCGCGCCGTGGAACTGGGCGTGAACTTTATTGACACCGCCGACAGCTACGGCCCCTACATCTCGGAGGAGCTGATCGGCGAGGCTTTGAGCCCGTACAAGCCCGGCGTAGTCGTTGCGACCAAGGGTGGGTTTGTGCGCACCGGCCCGAACATCTGGCGCATGATCGGCAAACCCGACTACCTGGAACAGGAGGTGCTGATGAGCATGCGCCGGCTCAAGGTGGACTGCATTGACCTGTGGCAGCTTCACCGCATCGATCCCACGGTGCCGGTAGAGGATTCCCTGAAGCCGATCGCCAAGCTGCAAAAGCAGGGCAAGATCAAGTATGTCGGCCTGAGCGAGGTGAAGCCGGAAGAGATTGAGCGCGCCTCGAAGGTCGTCAACATCGTCTCCGTGCAGAATGAATACAACATTGGCAACCGCAAGAGCGAAGCAACGCTGGACTACTGCGAGCAGCACGGCATCGCGTTCATTCCGTGGTACCCCGTGGCGGCCGGCAAGCTGGCGGTCTCAGGCGGCGCTCTCGACGAGGCGGCCAAGCGCCACGAGGCGACGGTGGCCCAGCTTTCACTCGCCTGGCTGCTCCATCGCAGCCCTGTCATGCTGCCCATCCCAGGCACCTCGTCCATCGCGCACCTGGAGGAGAACATGAAGGCGGTGGACCTTATTTTGAGCAACGAAGAATGGGGCGAGATTGAAGCCTCGGTGAAAGCCACCGCGAAGTAGGCGTCCGCGCGGGTATGCGGGTCATCCGCATGCCCGCAAATGTCTGGGAAGACCACGATTCACTGGTCCGCTGCCGTGGCGTTACGCCCTTCCATTATGCTGAAGTGATATGCCCGCCATTGATCACCTGGAATGCTCACGCTGCCGACACATGCAGGATGCAACAAGCGCACAAACGGTCTGCCCGGTGTGCGCCGGAACATTTTTCGTTCGGTATGACCTGTCTGCGGCACAGGGAACGGCCGTACGCGACGCGCTGCCGGATGTGCCCAGCATGTGGCGCTACGCCTGCGTCCTGCCCGACGTGGAACGGGTGACGCTCGGCGAAGGCTGGACGCCGCTGCTCCCTTCCAGGCGAAATGGCAACGTGTTGCTCAAGGAGGAGGGCTACAACCCGACCGGAACCTTTAAGGCGCGCGGCCTTGCGCTTGCCGTCACCATGGCCAAACACTATGGCCTCACGAAGCTTGCGGTGCCCAGCGCAGGCAATGCCGGTGGTGCGCTTGCCGCGTACGCCGCCGCTGCCGGCATCGAGGCCCACATCTTTATGCCGCAGGATGTACCCATGGCCAACCAGGTGGAGTGCTTGGCCTATGGCGCGCACATGACGCTGGTGGACGGCCTCATCTCCGATTGCGCCAAGATCGTGGCATCACGCAAGCAGGCGGAGGGTTGGTTCGACATCTCGACGCTCAAGGAGCCCTTCCGCGTCGAAGGCAAGAAAACCATGGGGTACGAATTAGTCGAGCAGTGCGGCTGGCAGTATCCGGATGCGGTGTTCTACCCCACCGGCGGTGGCGTCGGGCTCATCGGCATGTGGAAGGCTTTTGCCGAGATGGAGGCGCTGGGCTGGGTGAGCGGCAAGCGGCCCAAGATGATCGCAGTCCAGGCTGCGGGATGTGAGCCGATGACGCGCGCCTTTGAAAGCGGCGCCGATGCCAGCGTTATGTTCGAAGGTGCGGAAACACTGGCGAGCGGTCTGCGCGTACCCAAGCCGTACGGCGACTACCTGATTCTGGAGGCGGTACGTGCCAGCGGCGGCACCGTCATTTCCCAGACCGACGAGCAGATCTACCGGTCCATCCAGGATTGGGGCAGGCATGAGGGCATCCTGTTGAGTCCGGAAGGCGCGGCAGCGACCTCGGCCTACGACGCTCTGCTGAGCAACGGTTTTCTTTCGCCCGCCGAGCGCGTGGTCATCTTCAACACCGGTGCCGGAAACAAGTACACCGACGTCCTGCACACGATGCAGCAGACTTATCAAGAGCCGGGCCGCACGGTGGAGGAGCCGCAGGTCGTCGGCGCTTAAGTTCGGACGTGTGGCGCGACTTGGGGGTTAACTTGAGCAGGGAATTGAACCCTCCAGAGAGTACTGTCGCGCAGCCGACTTCTCAAAACGGGAATCACTCCGCAAATGTTTTCCCCATGGAATGCAGTTGTGGCTTGATCACATATTCCCGCCTGAGTCCCGGATTCAGGGAAACTCTCCTGTAGAAAAAACATAAGTGTCGTCGATAGACTGCACTAACTGGTTGAGATCAAGAGGCTGCCGCCAGCGCATTGGCCGGCCCAATCGATTCCACATGCTTTGCATACTAATGAGTGCCGGTGCCGCAGTCCATGACGCGTGTGCATCTGCGGCGGCGTCGTGCCGCAAACCACTCACCTGAGTGGGTAGCTTTACTGCGATTTGAAAAGGATCTTGTACATGAAGCTTGTACGTCAGATGGACCACTATGCCTCGTGCGCGCTCATCCTGCTGTGCGCATGCTTTTCACTTACTGCCCACGCGCAGATTTCTGCCGGAACAGATCTGGGAACCTTCACGCTGTTCGCCGAATCGGCAAGCCAGGGTAACGCGCTCACCATCCTGTACGGCAAATCGGTGGAAGGCGCGAACTTGATCACGTACTGGACGGCGCCCCCAAGCTTTCAGGTGCTTTCCATGGGCAATGCAAAGTATGAAATTGCAGAAATCGCTGGCGGACGCTGCCTCACCGCCGCGGCATCGACGCTTACTCTGCAGACTTGTGTGGGCGGCGCGAGCCAGCTCTTTACGCTTACCGCACAAGCCGACGGGTCCTATGTGGTGCAATCCGGATTGGGTACATGCCTCTATGCCCCGGGTGCGTTTGCGACGACGACGATGGCAACCTGCAATGCCGTCGCCGGGGAAAAGTGGAAATTCTCCGGTAGCACTCTACTTAGTCCTGCACCGGCAGCAAAGCTGGGAGTGGCAACATCCACCACCAGCATCGTACCTTCGCCCACGGTGCCGACCGGTTACAAGCTGACCTTCAATGATGAATTTACAACTTTGAATATCAGCGACGTCAACGGTTCGGGTGCAAAGTGGTTCACGCACACCGTGCAGTGCTGCATGTCTGATACCTCCAAACCTTCCACGCCAACCTACATGGCGGGCATTACAGACGGTGTGGGCAAAGATCCTTATTCCCTCGTCTCCGGCGGCGGTCTGGACATCCGCCTGCAAAAGACAAACGGCGCATGGTATTCCGGCGTGATTTCTACGGTGGATAACACGGGAACCGGATTTTCGCAAAAGTATGGTTATTTTGAAATGAAGGCTAAGTTTCCGAATGCCGCAGGAACATGGCCGGCTTTCTGGCTGCTCAATGCGAATCATCTAAGTCAAAGCGCACCGGCAGGAGAAATCGACGTTGTGGAATCGTATATGTTCACACCGAATGTAGTGAACACCACCCTGCACGATTGGAACACTGGGACCCAGGTCGGGTATAAGTGGTCGCAGGTCTCTGACTTAACGGTCGGCTTTCACACCTTCGGCATGTTATGGACCGCAAGTACCATGACCTTTTATGTCGATAATGTCATTGTCTATGAACTGGCCACTCCCTCGATCATGCAGCAGCCTTACTACCCAATCATCGATCTTGGTTTGGGCGGTGGGTTTCCAACAAGCCAGACACCGCAAAGTTCAGACATGATCGTGCAGTACATGCGCGTGTACCAGGCGCCGTAGGCCGGACGTGCCCTTTCCGCGTGTGCGGTGCAAGGCAAATGCGATACCTTACGATCATGTCGAAGCTGTTTTCTGTCGTTGTGGCTGGTCTGCTTGGATCAAGTGCGGCGAGCATGCGGACGCAGATGATTTCGCCGCAAACGCCGCCGCCGCAGCGCGGCTCCATGGTGCTGGACGTAACACCGGTGCCGCTGCTGTCCATCGATTCGTTGACCTTTCTGGAAGGCACATGGGCCGCGGACCTGGGGTCACACGCGCAGCCTGTTGGGTCATACGCGTTTGTGCGCGAACTGAACGGTCATGTGCTGGCGCGCCACGCCACCACGGACGCGGCATGCAGCGCGCCGGGGTCCGCCGTGTGTGCCCATCGCGACCTGCTGTACGTCTACCAGGACTCCTCGGGCGCACCGCTCAAGGCTATCTACTTCGACGCCGAAGGCCATGTGATCCGCTATGACATCGACATCAAGCATGCCGAAGTCGCGCATGGTCGGCAGGACTACGCCATCTTCCTGTCGGAAACCAGCGCGCTGGGGCCGCGCTATCGTCTCACCTACGAGCGCAACACCGATACCACGACGACGAAAACGGAGATGACCGGCACGTTTGAAGTGCTGCTGGCAAACGGCAAATGGAGAACGACCTTGCAATGGGGCGGTGGCCTGATTGGGCCACCGGCCAGGTAGCGGCTGCGAGTACCGCACGCGTGGGCGATACTCGGATTGCCGGTCGTGCGGTCGGGCTGCTACGCTTTTCACCTATGCAGGACATCTATAACGGCGTACGGCCGCCCGACGCGGGCAAACCGATCGACTACAGCAACGGCACCTACACCGTGCCGGATCACCCCATCGTCCCGTTCATTGAGGGCGACGGCAGCGGCCGCGACATCTGGAAGAACGCGCGTGCGGTCATGGACGCTGCCGTTGCCCAGGTGTACGGCGGCGCGCGGCGGGTGGAGTGGTTTGAAATCCTCGCCGGTGAAAAAGCCTATCGCCTGCACAACGACTGGCTGCCGCAGGATTCCGTGCAGGCCTGCATCGACTTCCGCGTAAGCCTCAAGGGACCGCTGACGACTCCAGTGGGCGGCGGCATCCGCTCGCTGAACGTGACGCTGCGCCAGACGATGGACCTGTACCAGTGCATCCGCCCGGTCAAGCACTACCCCGGCGTCCCGTCGCCCATGGTCAAGCCAGACGAGGTAGACGTCGTCATCTTCCGTGAAAACACCGAGGATATCTACGCCGGCATCGAGTTTAAGGAAGGCTCCGCCGACGTCGCGAAGCTGCGCGACTTCGTCAACACCGAACTGCTGGGCAACACCAAAAAGCGCCTGCGCGACGACGCCGGTCTCGGGATTAAACCAATCAGTGTGCGCGGGTCCAAGCGGCTCGTGCGCGCGGCTCTGCAGTACGCCGTCGACCACGGCCGCAAAACCGTCACCATTGTCCACAAGGGCAACATCCAGAAGTTCACCGAGGGCGCCTTTCTGGAGTGGGGTTACGAGGTGGCCAAAAACGAGTTCCGCGACAGCATCGTGACCGAGCGCGAGAGCTGGATGCTGGGCGCGCTGGACAAGGACCCGTCCGCCACACCGGAGGCCCTCGCGAAGATCGTGGAGCCAGGCATGGACTTCGCGCCGGCCAGTTTCGGCGAAAAGATCATCGCCGAGGTCAAAGGCGTGCTCGCCGCCATCGGCGCAACGCACGGCAGCGGCAAGTGGAAGCAGATGATCCTGGTTAACGACCGCATCTGCGATGCCATGTTCCAGGACTTGCTGCTGAAGCCTGCGGAGTACAGCGTGCTCGCGACCACCAACCTCAACGGCGACTATCTCTCCGACGCCGCGGCCGCGCAGGTCGGCGGACTCGGCATCGCACCGGGCGTGAACGTCGGCGATGGCTTTGCCGTTTTCGAAGCGACCCACGGCACGGCGCCTCGACTCGCAGATCAGGATGTCGTGAACCCCGGTTCGGTCATCCTGTGCGGCGTTCTGCTCTTCCAGTTCCTCGGCTGGAACGAAGCGGCTAAGCTGATTGAAGACGCGATGGAAGAGACCATCCGGCAGAAGTTTGTGACCATCGACTTCAGCAAGGGCATGGAAGGCGCCACCACCGCCTCTACCAGTGGCTTCGCTGCGCGTATTGTGGAGAACATGAAGGCGACGGCGGCTTGAAGCTAGGGCCACAAGACGTGGGCACGGCGCAGCCGCTCGCATCCGATGTCGATGTGCTGCTGGTCGGTGCGGGCGTGATGTCCGCCACGCTCGGCATGATGCTACAGATGGTGTCGCCGGGGCTGCGCATCGCGTTTGTGGAGAGCCGCGGCGAGGCGGCTACCGAGAGCTCGGACGCGTGGAACAACGCCGGCACAGGGCATGCTGCCTTGTGCGAGCTGAACTACACGCCGGAGGCGGCAGATGGATCCATCGCGATCCAGCGCGCGGTTAAGATCAACGAGCAGTTCCTGCAGTCGCGGCAGTTCTGGGCGACGCTGGTAGAGCGCGGGCTGCTGCAGGCTCCGGGCGAGTTTATCCACGCCGTGCCGCACATGAGCTTCGTGGAAGGCGCGGCGGCGGTCGATTTTCTGCGGCGACGCCATGCCGCCCTCAGCGCATCGCCACTGTTTGCGGGTATGCGATTTGCGGACGATGCTGCGACGCTGAAGCAATGGATGCCGTTGATGATGGAGGGTCGCGATCCGGGCGAAGCGGTTGCGGCCACGCGTTCCGACGACGGCACCGATCTGGATTTCGGTGCGCTTACGCGGCAGTTGCTGCAGTCGCTGACCTCCAGCGAAATCCTTCACCAGCGTAAAAGCCAACATGGCACACCCGACCCGGCGATGGCGACCGTGCACTACCGCCATGCACTGCGCGACCTCACCAAGCTGCCGGATGGTCGATGGTACGTGTCCGTCGAAGACCTCGATACGAAAAAGAAGACCCGGGTGACGGCGAAGTTTGTCTTTCTCGGTGCCGGCGGCGGCGCGCTGCCGCTGCTGCAGAAAAGCGGTATTCCCGAAGGTCGCGGCTACGGCGGCTTCCCGGTCAGCGGCCAGTGGCTGCGCTGCACGAACCGTACCGTCATCGACCGCCATGCTGCCAAGGTTTATGGCAAACCCGCATTGGGTGCGCCGCCCATGAGCGTGCCGCACCTCGATACGCGCGTCATTCAAGGCAAGCGCGAACTACTGTTCGGACCATTTGCCGGCTTTTCTACTAAGTTTCTGAAGGGTGGTTCTTTCGCCGACCTGCCACGTTCGATCGGCACAGGCAATCTGGTAAGCATGCTGGGTGCCGGTGCGACGAACATCCCCCTGACGAAGTACCTGGTCGGCCAGGTGATGCAGTCGCAGGCGGATCGCGTGGAGGCTCTGCGGCAATTCGTACCCACAGCACGCGATGAGGACTGGACGCTCGAGGTCGCCGGTCAGCGTGTGCAGATCATCAAGGGCGACTCGAAGAAGGGGGGCCGGCTGGAGTTCGGCACAGAGATCGTCCGCTCGGCGGACGGTTCACTGGCAGCGCTGCTCGGAGCCTCACCGGGAGCTTCCACCGCCGTCGCCATTATGCTGGAACTGCTGGCGAAGGGCGTGCCGGGGGTACAGGCGTCCTCGGAGCAGTTGCGGGAAATCGTCGCGAGTTACGGGATTTCGTTAACCAGCAATACGGCATTGCTAGCCGAACAGATGGAGCGCACCAGGCGGGTACTAGGACTGAACGTAGCCCTGTAGTTTCGGCAGTTGCTGAAGAGCGCACGCAAAGTACGCTAACCTTTGCGCAAGGAAATGGCCCACCTCGATCGCGAGGTGGGCCATTTGGCTTTGCCGAAAAGCTAGACGCGCTCGATCACAACGGAATCGATGGTGACCGGCTTTTTCGGCCGATCCATGCCATCGCGGCTCACCTTGCTAATCTTTTCCACAATATCCATGCCTGAGACCACTTCACCGAAAATGGTGTGCTTGCCGGTGAGCCAGGTCGTCGGCGCAACGGTGATGAAGAACTGCGAACCGTTGGTGTTCGGGCCGGAGTTTGCCATGGCCAGCTTGCCGGGCGCGGTAAAGCCATGCTTGCTGCCCTTGGTCTCATCTGCAAATTTGTAGCCGGGGCCGCCCATGCCGGAGCCTTCGGGGTCGCCGCCCTGGATCATGAAGTCAGGAATCACGCGATGAAAGATGCTGCCATCGTAGAGCTTGTCGCCCTTCTTGGAGCGGCTCTCCCATGCCTTGGTGCCTTCGGCCAGGCCGATAAAGTTCGCCACCGTCTCGGGCGCGTCTGCTTCGAACAAAGTCGTGGTGATGTCGCCTTCACTGGTGTGGAAGATTGCGTAGGTGCCGGGTGCGAGGTCTGCCATGCGGTTCGTTCTCCTTCAAACTTGGTGCCGTGCTGTTGGATGCGCGGTCGGGTGAGGTTACTGCACCGGAGCGGCAGCCGCGGGCGCTTTTGGCGTGACTTTCGGCTCGGGCGGCAGCGGCTGGCCCTCCGGCACGATCGTCACATGGTTCACGATCACCGGGTCGATCGGCTTGTCCTGCGCATCCTTCTCCACGCGCGCAATCGTCTGCACCACCACCACAGAATGGGGATCGCATTGGCCAAAAATCGTGTGTTTGCCGTTCAGCTCCGGCGTGGGTGCCTCGGTGATGAAGAACTGCGACCCGCCAGTTCCCGGTCCGGCATTGGCCATCGCGAGGCGGCCCTCACGGTCGAACCGCAGACCCGGTGCAAATTCGTCAGGCAAATAGTAGCCCGGATCGCCGCGGCCCGTGCCGGCACGATCGCCCCCCTGAATCATAAAGTTGGCAATCACCCGGTGGAACGTCGTGCCGTCGTAGAAGCGCGTGTGCGACATCTTCTGGCCGGTCGTCGGATCGGTGTAGTCCTTCGTCCCCTCCGCCAGGCCGATGAAGTTGGCCACGGTCAGCGGCGCTTCCTTTTGAAAAAACTGGCAGGTCAACCGGCCCATGGTCGTATCGAAAACGACGGTAGGGCCATTGGGCACGGGTGGAACGACAATGCCCTCCGTCGTACTCGGGCTATCGGGCAGGTCGTCTGCGGGTTTGGTCGCGGATGGCTCGGGCGTGGTCCCTGGGCTGGTCTTCGGCGTTTCGCGCGCCGGTGGGGGCGGCGTCCCGGTTTGGGAGAGGGCGGCCGCGCTGCACAACAGGGTGGCTGCGAAGCAGGGCACGGCGAGGCTAAGGGTGCGGAGGCTCATTGCTCTTTCAGGATAACGCTAGCTCCCAGCCTGCGCCTGATCCAGAACGCGCAGGATGTTTTCGCCCAGCATTCCCCGCAGGTCATGCGGCTTCCACCCCCGGGCAAGCAGACCTGCCGTGATGCAGGGCAGGTCGGCGGCGGAGTCGATCCCTTCTGGTGCAAGCGGAATCCCGTCGAAGTCCGATCCCAGACCCGTGTGCGCCGGCCCGCAAACGCGCAGCACATGTTCAACATGGTCGAGCAGCGCGCCCAGCGGAGGACGCGGCAGGCGCAGAGCGAACTGCCGATCCAGTGCCAGTTCGTCCGAAAAGTGGAAGGGTTCTCCGCCTTCCTGCGCACGCCCGCGTGCCGCATCGACCGCCGCCTCCCGTTCGTGCCGCTGCGCATTCCACGCGGCGCGAAAAGGCTCGCTCACAAACGCCGCAAAAAAGTTCACCATCACCACGCCACCCGATGCAGCCACCGCACGAAGCTGATCGTCGGTCAGGTTACGCGGAGCTGCGGTAAGCGCGCGGGCAGAGGAGTGGCTGGCGATCACCGGGGCGCAGCTGGTGCGCGCAGCCTGCCAGAATGCGGCATCGGAGACGTGCGACACATCCACCAGCATGCCAAGCCGGTTCATCTCGCGCACCACCTCGCAGCCAAACGCCGTCAGCCCGCCGTGCCGCGCAGCATCGTTGCTGCTGTCGCACCAGTCGTTGGTGTTGGACCAGCTAAGCGTCATGTAGCGCACACCGCGCGCGTGCAGGTGGCGCAGCAGGTCAAGGTCCGTGCCGATGCTGTGGCCACCTTCCATGCCCAGCAGGGCAGCAAACCTGCCGGCAACCCTGGCCTCCCGCACCTGCGCTGCCGAGGTGCACAGTGTCAGGGCTCCAGCATGACGCGCGAGCTGGCCTTCAACGGCAGTGAGCAACTGCAGCGTACGTTCCTCCAGCCGGCCCTGCCACTGCGTGGGTTCCGCCCACAACGCGAAGAACGCGGCATCCAGGCCACCTTGTGCTGCCGTAGCAGCGGAAATCTGGCCGCCGCGCAGCTCCGGATCGGTCCATTGCCAGCCCTCGTCCGCAAAGCGCTGTGGTGTGTCCGCGTGCCCGTCCACCACGAGCCAATCGGCGTGCAGGGCTAGAGCCTGTGTGAGATCGTCCGGCATGGATTCCATGCTACCCGGTGATACAACAGGAGAACCCCCCGTAAGAGATGACCGAGGTGTTGACGATGCGGATGCGTTGGATGGGATGGACTTTGGCCGTGGCTGCCGTCACGGCTGGACAGGCTCCGAAGGCTGCCGTGCCGCTGAACGAGCGTCCCGGCTTTGCGCGCATTCAGATCACCGACCTAAAGCAGGATCTGACGTACCTGACGAGCGATGAACTCGGCGGCCGCCTAAGCCTGCAGCCCGGTGATGAAACGGCCACGCAGTGGATCGCAGCGCAGTTCCTTAAGGCCGGGGTAAAGGCCGTCCCCGGTGCGCCCGGCTTCCTGCAGCCCATCACGCTCGTGGAATACCGTCCTGATCGCGCCGCCAGCACGCTAAGCCTCACGCGGGCAGGGAAGACCACCGTGTGGCCAAAGCCTTATGGCGGCGGCGCGTATAAGCACGCCGTCGATGTCACCGCGCCGGTCGTCTTCGCCGGCTACGGCATCACCGCGCCCGAACTGGGCTACGACGACTATGCCAAGATCGACGCCACCGGCAAGATCGTTCTGCTCTTCGACCACGAACCGCAGGAGGACGACCCAAAATCGATCTTCAACGGCACCGGCAACACGCGCTACGCAACCGCACGCGTAAAGGCGCTGAACGCACAGGCGCACGGTGCAGTCGCCGTTCTTCTGGTGCCCGAGCCCAACCGCAAGCACCTGACCAACGCGGAGCGCAGCGCCAAGATCGGTTCCAGCGCAGCGCGCCCCGTGCCGCTCGCCTTGCAGGCCATCCAGGACGATGAAATCCACATTCCAGCGGCAGCCATCAGCGACGCTGCCGCGGTGGAGCTGTTCGCCACCAGCGATATCACGCCAAAAGCTGCACAGGCCGCCATCGACAAAGACCTGACACCGCACTCGCAGCCGCTGCCCGACACCATGCTTGCGCTGCACCTGCGCAACACCTCCGAGCGCACCGGCATCACGGAGAACGTGATCGGCCTGCTTCCGGGCAGCGACCCGAAACTGGCGGCGGAGACCATTCTCATCTCCGCCCACCACGATCACGATGGCATGGCGCCCTGTGCCGACCCGGCGCACCCGCCCGCCACCACGCCTCCCGATCCAAAGCCATGCCCGCAGATCTGGCATGGTGCCGACGACAACGGCAGCGGCACCGTCGGCGTCGTCGAGCTCGCGCGTGCCTTCGCGGCCAACCCGGCCAAACCGAAGCGATCCATCCTCTTCGTCGTCTTCGCCAGCGAAGAGCGCGGTCTACTCGGCTCGTACTACCTGGCAGCGCACCCCGTACGCCCGCTCGCCACCACTCGCGCGCAGATCAACTTCGACATGATTGGCCGCGACGAAGCGGCAAGCCCCCAAACCGACGGCCTCATCAACATCCCGAAGGACACTACCAACCGGCTCAACCTGATCGGTGCACTGTACTCGCCGGACTACGATCGCACGGTTAAGGAGGCGAACCGCGCGGTCGGCCTCACGCTCGACGACCGCTTCGACCACGACGCCGTGCTCAACGTCTTCTTCCGCTCCGACCAATTTCCGTTCGTCCTTCACGATGTTCCGGCCTTCTGGTGGTTCACCGGCTTCCACCCGGACTACCACCACACCACGGACACGGTCGACAAGATCGACTTTGCCAAGATGCAGAAGATCCTGCAGTTGGCCTACCTCAGCACCTGGAGCTTCACCACGGAGCCCACCCCGCCAAAGTTCATCGCAAATCCGTCACTCGCCGCAAAGTAGCCGGAAAACCTGCAGCGCGCAGACCGCGTCTATCTTTGCCGAGGTGGTGAAACCATGAGCAGCAGCATGACGGGAAACGGACAGGCCGGCGAGGGCGAAGGCATCGCAAAGGATAAGGTTGACACGGCAGATACCCCGGCGCGCCCGGGCATCAACTCGCTGGAAACACCGGAGCCGGGTCACCAATCGCATATCGATCGCGTGGCCGAAGACTCCGCGAAGCGTGGCATGAACCGCATCGCCCACAACGAAGGCGATATCTTCACGAAGTAATAGGAATACAGGCGCATGTGAAAGCCCCGCATCACGCGGGGCTTTTGTCTTTGCGAGTGGAACAGCAGAGACGAAGCAGATATCAGGGCGCTTCCCTCTGGCTCAGTCAACTCCGTTGTGCCTACCGCACAAAGAAATCCTTTACCTGCTGCAGAATTACATCGCGGCTCACGTCGCTAATGGCCTCCGTCAGCGGCAGTTGCTTGGGGCACGCCTGCACGCAATTCTGTGCATAGCCGCACTCCTGCACACCACCATCGCCAGCCAGTGCACGCAACCGTTCTTCGCGCAACTGCTTGCCCGCGGGATCCAGGTTGAACAGCTTCACCTGGGCAATCGTCGCCGCGCCCACAAAATTCGTCTGGTCATTGAACTGTGGGCACACCTCCATGCAAATCGTGCAGGAGATGCAGTTCGACAGCGGATAGCGCTCCTCCTGGATCTGTGGAAACTGCTTTTCCGCCGGGCCCAGGTCATATGAACCGTCGATCGGCACCCACGCCTTCACGGCCTTCAGGTTCTCAAACAGCACGCTCCGGTCGACCGCCAGGTCCCGCACGATGGGAAACTTCGACAGCGGCGCCAGCGTGATCGTGCCGTCCTTCGTCTCCGCCATCAGTTTGTCCACCAGCGCGGAACATGCCATGCGCGCCTTGCCGTTGATGAGCATCGCGCACGATCCGCAGATCTCCTCCAGGCAGTTGGCGTCATACGCAATCGGCGTCGTCTCCACCCCCGCCGCGGTGATCGGCTCCATCGCGATCTCGCCCAGCAACGACGTAATGTTCATGCCCTTGCGATAGGGAATGGCAAACTTCTCCGTGCGCCCGGCCGCATCCGGCGATGCCTGGCGCTTGATCTCCACGTTGATGGTTTTCGCCCCGTTGGGCGCTGCGGCGGTGGTCGGCGTGTCGAGAACGGCGGTGGCCATAAGGTTTCCTCGCTTACTGCTCTTGCGGTGCATGTACTACTGGAAGACGGGTCGAACGTGCCCGCGGAGATCGCCTACGCAGTCGCGTCGTACCGCCGCGGCCTCGGTGTGATCCACTGCGTGTCGACTTCTTCGTAGCCGATCTTCGGCGCGTTGTTCGCCTCGTCATAGCAGGCCATTGTCGTCTTCAGGAACTTCTCGTCGTTACGCTCGGTAAAGTCCGGCTTGTAATGCGCGCCGCGGGATTCATCGCGCATCTCCGCACCCTGCACCATCACCCGCGCTAGCTGCAACATGTTGTACAACTGCCGGGTAAACGCAAAGCTCGTGTTGGCCCACGCGGACTTGTCCGAAAGGTTGATGTTCTCGTACCGCGCGAGCAGGTCGACGATCTTCTCGTCCGCCTCACGCAGCCCGGCGTTGTTGCGAATGATCGTGGCGTGCCGCGTCATCGTCTCACCCAGCTCACGCCACAGCTTGAACGGGTTTTCCTTGCCCTGGTTGCTCAGCAGCACGTTGTTCTTGCCCATCTGCCGCACCTTCTCCGCCGCATGACCGCCGTCGCCCTGCATCGCCGGCAGGTTCTTGGCGTAGGTCATGGCATTCGGCCCCGCGGTAAAGCCGCCATAAATGCAGCTCAGCAGGGAATTCGCGCCCAGCCGGTTCGCCCCGTGAATCGAGTAATCCGCCTCGCCCGCGGCAAACACGCCGGGGATGTTGGTCATCTGGTCGAAGTCCACCCACATGCCGCCCATCGTGTAGTGCACGCCGGGAAAAATCTTCATCGGCACCTTGCGCGGGTCGTCACCGACAAATTTCTCGTAAATCTCGAGGATGCCCTCGATCTTGCGGTTCAGCGTCTCGGCGTCGATGTGGCTGACATCCAGATACACCATCGCCTGTCCGTCGATGCCAAGGTCGTGCTCGTACACCACCTTGTGAATCGCGCGCGTCGCAATGTCGCGCGGCACCAGGTTGCCGTACTTGGGGTACCACTCCTCGAGGAAGTACCAGCGATCCGCCTCGGGGATCGTCTGCGACGGCCGCGGGTCGCCCTTCTTGCGCGGCACCCACACGCGGCCACCCTCGCCGCGCGCGCTCTCACTCATCAGGCGCAGCTTGTCCTCACCCGGAATGGCGGTGGGATGCACCTGGATGAACTCGCCGTTCGCGTAATACGCGCCCTGCTGGTAGAGCGCGGACTGCGCAGACCCGGTGCACACGACGGAGTTGGTCGACTTACCAAAAATAGCCCCATTGCCGCCGGTGCAGATGATCACTGCGTCCGCCGGGAAGGTGCGAACCTCCATCGTCCGCAGGTCCATCGCACAGATGCCGCGGCACACGCCCGCCGTATCCAGCACGGCCGACAGGAACTCCCAGCCCTCGTACTTCTGAACCTTCTGCTCGCTCTCGTAACGGCGCACCTGCTCGTCCAGCGCGTACAGCAACTGCTGGCCGGTCGTCGCGCCCGCAAACGCCGTGCGGTGATACAGCGTTCCACCGAACCGCCGAAAATCAAGCAGACCTTCCGGCGTGCGATTGAACGGCACCCCCATGCGGTCCAGCAGGTCGATGATGGCCGGCCCCATGGCCGTCATGTTCTTCACCGGCGTCTGATTCGCCAGAAAGTCGCCGCCAAACACGGTGTCGTCGAAGTGCTTGGAGACATCGTCCCCTTCGCCCTTCAGGTTCTTGGCCGCATTGATGCCGCCCTGCGCACACACCGAGTGCGACCGCTTGACCGGCACAATGGAAAACAGGTCGACCTTACCGCCAGCCTCGGCGATCTTGATGACCGAAGCGAGACCGGCAAGGCCGCCGCCGACAACGATAATACGGGGTGTAGTTGCTGCTGCCATTGGTGCTTACCTTTTCCCTACCGGAGGGTATTGTTCGAAGTTCGTGCTGCAAGAAGCTGTGCGTCGAAAGCCTGCTCTTCGTGCAAATATAAAATCGTCTGGCAGTTTCAAGTCCGCAATACGAATGCAAGAAAAGCTGTTAGTAGTCCTCAGAATGGCATCGAAATAGCGGCGAACTAGAGTGCACCAAGACCATCCAATAGCTCATGTCTGCTTGGCTGAGAACTGTGGACCAAACTTTTTACATACGTACTTTAAGAGACTAGGGATGACTACTGCGGCTGCGCACCCTGCTGCACCGGCGCAGGGCTAGGCTGAATCGGCTGCCCCTGGCTGTCGTACTGCATCGGCTCACCCTGTGCCGGCAGCTGATTCGCAGCAGGTCCACTTGGCGCCGGCAGCACCACACCTTTCGGCTGCTCCGGCATCACATCCACCGGCGAGTACGGCCGGGCATACGCGATCCAGAAGATACTCACCAGCCCCATCGCGCAAAGCCCGGTCCCGACCACGCCGCACACGTACGCAAACTTCTTCCGTGCATTGTCCCCCGGCGTAATGCCCCACTTCGCCGCGAACAGCCACACGCCATATGCAAAGTGCCAACACGTCGCGATCATCGCAATCGCATAGACCGCAATCATCCAAGGATGGCTGATGAACTCAAACTGCACCTTGGCATACGCCAGCCCCGGATGCTCCGGCAGGCTCACCCCGGCAAACCGCTGCCGCCACACATGCTGAATGATGTACACCAGCGCGATAATGCCGGTGACGCGCTGCATCAGGTAAGCCCAGTTACCCGCCCACGGATACACGTTGACGCTCGCCCGCCCGCGCAGGCTGATAAATACGCCATACCCCGCGTGGTACGCCAGCGGGATAAAGATGAACGCCCACTCCAGCACCCGCACAAACGGCAGACCGTTCAGGAACTTGACCTGCTGCGCGTACGCCAGCGGGCCGTTCACCACTTCCCAGTTGCTGATGATGTGCTCGATCAGGAACGCGCCGATCGGCACGATGCCCGTCAGCGAATGCAGCTTGCGCCAAAAAAAACTGTGCCCCTTGCCGGCCTGGAGCGGCTGCACACCGCGTTTGCGCGTGGAATTGTCTGGCGGTGCAAAACCTGCGACTGCGCCCATGGTCTTTCCTTCTGTAGTGCGCGGATTCGCCGGTCAGACACACGGCGGGATAGCACCGTAAGTATCGATCTGCGGGAAAACACCCGTCAATGATGCATCCGTGATGCGGTTCGGTTATCGATAGTTGTGTGCGATCTTTGATGCCATCTCCCGCGCTCCGCAAATCTCTCGACCACGAATCCCCACACCTCTCCCGCGCGTCTCTCATGCAGCGGCAGGGTGCAGCCAGCGGGGTACAGGCCCATAAGCTGGCAGCACGCGTCCAAAGGTGGAAGATGGAACGACACGAAATGACAAAAATGCGCCGCGAGCCGGTGCGCCGCCAGCTTACCGTCATCAGCAAGCACGCAGTCACGCCCCGGCTATTGCGCATCGACTTCCACTCCCCAGATCTCCACGACTTCGACAGCCCCTCCCCCGACGACCACATCAAAATCTTCCTGCCCACCTCCCGGGGCGGCGAACAGCCGAGGCGTGACTTCACCCCACGCGCCTGGAACACCGCCGCAGGTACGCTCACCCTCGAATTCGCCCTGCACGACCACGGCCCCGCGGCAGAGTGGGCCCGCGCCGCGCAACCTGGCGACACCCTCGCCATCGGCGGACCCAAGGGATCCAGCATCGTCCCGGACGACTTCGACTGGTACCTGCTCCTGGGCGACGCAAGCGCTCTGCCGTCGATCGCTCGCCGGCTCGAAGGCCTACGCGCCGGCGTCCCCGTCTTCGCCTACCTGCTGGTCGCCGACGATGCCGAGCGTCAGCAGTTTCGCTCCACCACCCACCTCAAAACCTGCTGGCTCCACGACAGCGGAGACTCCGCCACCAACGCCGACACCGTGCGCGCCCAGCTTGAAAAATGGTCGGTTCCCGCAGGCGACGGTTACATCTGGATCGCCGGCGAAACCCGCCTCTCCCGCGAGCTCTACCAATACCTCGTCGAGGTCCGCGAACATCCGGCCGAGTGGGTCAAAGCCGCCGCCTACTGGACGGCCGGCAAGGCCGAGTAAAGCACGCGCCCCGTCTGCGCCAGCACCGTCCCCGCCGCTCCACCCCCACCCAGCCACGCCGCTGAACCTCCGCCACGGCAGGCGACCAGCGCTCAGCAGCAAACCGGCAGCGACTTCCAACCGGCGCACGGATTGATGCAAGGCCAAACGCGATCACCGCTGAAGAGCATCCGTCGCCATCGAAGTTACAGTAGGCCTTTACGCATAGGCCGGGCCTGGGCATGACCTGCCACCGGCAGAACGCAAACGTGCCCCGCTGTGGCATCCTTTGAAGGCGCTCACCCTCCCGCGTCAGTCTACGTATGCTCTTCGACACCTCATCCCGCGAGTTCCGCCTGATCGTGCAATGTTGTGCGCCACCGGTCTGCGGCACTGTTTCCACCGGTCTCCTGCAGGACGTCGACTGGCAGCGCGTCCTCCACCTGGCGAAGCGCCATCGCGTCAGCGGCCTCGTGCACCGCTCCCTCACCGACAACCCGGCCCTGCCCCCCGACATCCGCACCGCACTCAACGCCGCCGCCGCCGACATCGCACGCACCAACCTTCTGTTCGCCGCCAATCTCGCCCGGATCACCCGCGCCATGAACGCCGCGAACCTCCCGTTTACCGTGCACAAGGGCCTGCCGCTTGGACTGCTTGCCTACGACAGCCTCAACCTGCGCCACAGCAAAGACCTGGACCTCTACGTCACCCCGGAGCTGCTCGAGCGTACCGCTGCCTGCCTGCACAGCCTCAACTTCCAGCGTACCGACCTCGCGGCTAACCTCGGCTCCACCGAAGGCGAAGCCTACGAAACCTTCCGCAAGCACCACGAATACCTTCACCCCTCCAGCGGCATGCAGATCGAGGTCCACTGGCGCGAATCCGACAATGCGTACTTCAGCTTTCCCCGTGCGGCCCCCCGCGCCGTAGACCTGCTTCCCGGCCTGCAGGTCATGGTTCCGGCACAGCAGGACCTGCTCCTCGGCCTCTGCCTGCACGGCGCCGGCCACGCTTGGTTTCGCCTCAAGTGGCTCGCCGACGTCGCCGCACTCCTCGCCAACCAGGGTGCCAACACTGCCGCAAACCTCCTGCATCAGGCTCGGCAGTACGACCTCGACCGCCCCGTCGAACAGGCCCTCCTCCTGTGTACCGAGCTTTTTCCGGCCCTGCCCATGCCCGGCGCCCACCTCGGTTCCCGCCGCGGCCAGTGGCTGGCCCGCATCGCCGCGGAAGCCCTTCTGCAGGAAGACATCACCGCTCCCGCCGCCGACTGCGCCTTCGTGCCGCGCCGCCTCAAGCGCTCGCTCCTGTTCCTGCGCCGCAGCTGGCGCTATCGCCTGCAGGAGCTGCGCCTGCACGCCACCTCGCCCAAGGACTGGCAAACCTTGCCCCTGCCCGAGCGCGCCCACTTCCTCTACCCGCTGCTTCGCCTGCCCCTCTGGGCCGTACGCCGCCTGCGCTCCTCCACCACGGCGTAAGCCGTCAGGCGTCCATCGCGCCGGAGTACACGGCCATCCCCGCCACCGCGTCCACGCCCATCGTGTCCAGGTCGTCCACCTCCGTCTGCGACCGAATTCCCCCTGCCACAATCAGCTGCTTCGCCGTGCACGCCCGCAAAATGGCCGCCGCGTCTACGGGAAATCCGCTCATCGTCCCCTCCGTATCCACATGCGTGTACAGGAACGCCGCGCAGTCGTTCTCCAGCCACGTCACGGCCTCCTCCGGTGTTAGGTCCACCTGCTCCTTCCACCCCTTCACCGCGACTTTGCCCGCCTTGGTGTCGACGGAGAACACCAGCTTCTCCTCGCCCAGCTGTTTCCGCAGACCTTCCGCGAAGTTCAGATTCATCACCGGGTGCCGCTTGCGATCCGCCGCATCCTCCCCACCAAACAGCGTCGACCCATAGATCACGCGGCTCGCCCCACGATCGAGCATCGCCTGTCCGTCCTCCGCCGTCCGCAGCCCGCCGCCCACCTGGCACGTGAGCCGGCGCGTAAACTGCTCAATCAGCGCCGCGTTCGAGCCCTGCCGCATCGCCGCGTCCAAATCAATCAACTGCACCAGCGGATACTTCCGAAACCGCTCAATCCAGTACTCAAAATCATCAAACGCCAGCTTGAGCGTCTCGCCCTGCACCAGCTGCACAATCCGCCCGCCCATCAAATCAATCGAAGGAATCAACATGCTCCCAGCCTACCGCGAAGCGGCAAAAGATCGTGTGCCCCCATCTTGCGTTTGAGGTAGGTATCGTACGGACTACTGCTGAAGGGGAACAGCGTTTTGGGACGGAGCAAGAGCGAAGATCAGTTATTTGACCTACTCTGGCTTCAGAGTGTCTGCTGCCTCTATTTGGCCTGCCCTAGCCCCGCCGCGCCGACAACCCATCCCGCAACCAATTCTTGAACCCTGCAATCGGCACCGCCGCCGCAACACACACCACCACGATTCCCAGCAGCAGCGCCATCTTCTGCACCCCACTTTCCTTCCGATACAGTCCCAGCGCCGCCGCGCACACCAGCATAGGAAAGTGAAACAGGTACAGCGTAAACGTCCCCTCCGCCACCTGTCGCACCGCCCGCGCCGCCAACGTCTTCTTCGGCAGCCGCACCAGGTCGGACGCGCACAGCAGCAAAAACAGCACGCACACGCTCAGCACCCCGGCTGCATACTCCGCCATCGTCGCGCGCAGCGGCTGCTGATGCAGCAGCAAAAGCGGATTCGGCACGTTCCCGATATGCGCCAACCCATTGAAGTCACGCAATGGCAGTACTAGCCAGCCCAGCACCACCAAGGCAATCACCGCCGCCCCCACCCGCCAACCCGCGCGCCCTGGCTGACGCAGCCACTGCCACCCGTCGTATAGCCAGATCCCGCTCCACCAGATGGGCAGCAGGAACAGCACCTGCGGCCCAAACAGCAGCCCCGTCACCACAAGCAGCGCCACCCGCACCCCGCCGTGCGTAAACGCCGCCACGCCAAACAGCACGTAGTACGGCACCTCGTACCCCAGCGACCAAAACGGCGTATTCGACAGCAGCAGCCCCGCATGCCCCCAGCCCTGCGTCAGAAACAGCAGCGTGACTACCATCCGAAAGGGAACGATCTTCCACGGCTGTGGCTGCACCACTGTCCGGTAAAACTCCAGGTTGGCCGTCCGCGACACCGCATCCAACACCACCGTTAGGGCAATCGCCGGCACCACCACGGAGTAAATACGCGACGCCCGGCTCACCCAGTACCGCCGCGCCTCCCGCTCCCGCGTTGCCGTCACGAACCGGATCACAAATCCAGACAGCACGAAAAATCCAGGCACCGCCCCGTTCGCCAGCGGCATCAGGCTCGGCCAACCCCGCTGAAAATACGCCTGCGTCGCATGCCCCAGCAGCACCAGCAGGCACAAACCGAACCGCACCACATCCAGCAGCAGGGAAGCCGTCTCCGGCAGCGGATCGACGCGCGGCGCAACGGCACTCTCCCCGACCGGAGCGTTCCCGCGAGCCTCCGCCAACTGCCCGCTCAAGCAGGCACCTCACGAACAACCACCTCGTACTCTGCCAACCCTGTCGGCTTCGTGAAGTAAACACATCCCACCAGCAGCACAAACGAAGCCAGCCGCAGCTCCGCCCACCCAAACGACCACGGCACCCGCGCATCCAGAAACCGCTGCAGGTACCAGTGCTGCCCAATCACAACCAGCGAAGCCACCGCCGCAAGCTGACGCCGATGCCGCAGCGCATGGCAAAGCGCAAACAAAAACACCACCTCGTCATACGGATGGTGCTTGTAAAACGCAAAGCTCATCGTCGCCATCAGCGCCACTAGCCATCCAGTCCCGTCCACCGAACCCGCCAGCCCGCTCCGCCGCAACCACCGCAGCGCCAGCCCCAACACCGCCGCCGTCAGCACGATCGCCACCGCGAAGCAGATCACCGTCAGCCGCGGCGTGGCTACCGGCGCGCCACCCAGCAAAAACTCCAGCAAATCCATCAGCGTCTGCCCCGGATCACCCGTCGGCTGGTACCCCGCCTTCGCGACCGCCAGCGGCTCCGTCACCTGCCGCAGCAGCGTCCCCACCGTGTGCGGCTGGTCGATCCACCCCCACACCAGCACCATCCCCACCGCCGGTAGCAGAAACGTCCAAGGCAGTCGCCGCAACCCCGCCTTGACCCCATCCCGCAGCAGTAGATAAAGCGCGACCGCCGGCGCAAAGCTGTACTTTAAATAAGACACACCAACCAGCAGCAACCCGCCTATCCCCGGTCGGTCCCGCCCCACACCCAGCAGCGCCACCGCCCAAAGCACCAGCACCAGCACTCCCTGCTGCCCATTGCTGATGCTCGTCCGCGTCGGCGCCGCCGCCAGCATCGCCCCTGTCACGCCCACCACCCAAAGTGGCCCGCGCAGCCCATAAAACCGCGCCGCAAGCACCGCACTCGCCACCGCGAAACAAAGATTGCACAGCCCCCACGCCAGGTTCGCCGCATGCAGCGACATCCATCCGAACGGCACCAGCAGCACATACAACTCAGGCAGATAGTTCGGGTTCTGCGTCCCAATCAGCAGGTTCCCCGAATTCCCCGCCAGCGCCACCTGCCACGGATCAATGTGCCGTAACAGCAACCGCTCCGGTGACCACTGAAAATCCTGCGACCGCGTCATCGCGAAATAGACCCCGGCCCCGGCCGACACCACCCCCGCCAGCGCCAGCACCGTCACCAGCAGCACGGCAAGCGGGTGGGTGCGAACGTGAGCAGGGGAGCGAGTCATTCCGCTCGATTCTAACTGCCTGCCTGTAGCCGCCAGCCGAAGCCCTACCGCATCGCCATGGGATGATGCGCCGGCGCCAGCTTATCCCCCAGGTGAAACTTGTGCAGCTCCAACCGGTGCGCCACCGCCTCGCCCTCCACCAGCCGGTACGCCCCATCCACCGCCAGCCCTCGAAACACCTGCTCCTGCCCATACCGCAGCGGCCACCGCAGGCGCACCTCGTCCACCACCCCGGCCCTGCCCACGCCAATCTCCTGCCGCAGCGGGTTCCCGCCAAACGAACTCACCGCTCCCACCGTCCGGTACACATGTCGCCGCACCGGCCTGCCCGCCGCGTCCCGGTCCGTAAAGCTCACCTCAATCCGCGTCCCGAACGCCGCCCGGTTTGTCTGTACGCCCTCCAGCCGCAGCGTAATTGAGTGGTTCGTCGCCGACCCCGGCCCCGGGTCGGGCAGGGGATTGCGATACAGCGCCGACTGGTACGGATCACCCGGAAACGCTCCACCCATCTCCTCAAAAATGTCCTGCAACCCGCGGTTCTCCACATCCGCGAATGCAATCGAGTGCCCCTTCTGCAAATGCCCCAGCCCCGTCGCCGTCGTCACATCCTGAAACCCCTTGCCGCCGTTGTTCCGAAACATCCGGTTCGGCAGCAGCGCCTCGTACGACGGCTCGCCCGTGCCCAGGTACACGTCCAGCCAACCGTCGTTGTCCAGGTCGCCAAAGTTCGCACCCATCGTTAGCATCGCCCGATCCAGCCGCAGCGCATGCGCCACATCCGTAAACGTCCCGTCGTGGTTGTTCCGGTACAGGTGCGGCATCTCCGCATCCGCCGCATGCCCCGCCTCGAACTTGCCCACATCCTGCATGCTCCCGGCGCTGTACCCGGCCGCAAAAATATCCGGCCAACCATCATTATCGAAATCGAAGAACCACGTCGCAAACGTTCGGCTCTGGTGCCCCAACCCCGCCGCCGCCGTCACATCCGTAAACTTCCAGTGCGCCGCATCCGACCCGCCATCGTTGCGATAAAGCCGGTTCTCCCCATCCCGCACCGACACGTATAAATCCGGCCGCCCGTCGTTATTGAAATCTCCCCACGCCACGCCCTTCACATACCCCTGCTCGGCCAGCCCCGTCTGCCGCCCCACATCGGTAAACGTCCCGTCGCTATTCTGATGAAACAGTTGTGTCGGGTAGTGCTCCTTCGCCGTCGGCCCGTTCTCATGCCCCACCAGCAGGTCCAGCCGGCCGTCCCCGTCAAAGTCCGCCCACGCCGCGGTCTGCGTCGGCCCGAAGCTCAGCAGCCCCGCCTTCACCGTCACATCCTCAAACGTCCCATTCCCCCGGTTGCGAAGCAGGCTAAACGGATATTCCCCAAACCGTCCCCACCACGCGCCGCGCAGCACCAGCAGGTCCGGGTGCCCATCGTTGTCATAATCCGTCACAATCACGTTCAGCCCGCCGACTTCGTCACTCAACCCCGCCGCCGCCGTCCGCTCGCTGAACGTCCCGTCCCCGTTGTTATGAAACAGGTGCATCGCCCCGGTCGGGTTCGACGTACTCGCCACCACGTCCAGCAAGCCGTCCCCGTCGAAATCCTCCACCACCACGCCGCCACTCCGCGTCGTCAGGTTGATGCCCGCCAGCCCCGCCATGTCCGTCCACTCCGGCATCTGCGCCTCGCTGGCAAACAGCTTGGCCGGCAGCAGCCACGCCGCCGACACCCCCGCCGGATACTGCCCCAACTGCATGTACGCCACGTTCAATAACCACCGCGCCAGGTCGTCGTGCGCATTGCCCTCCAGCAGCGTCGACAGGTCGCGCACCGCACCCTCCGCCCCCCGTGGCAGCGCATGCACCCCGCCCGCCTTAATCGGAAACACGCACGAATGCTGCCCATGGTTCGCCAGGCAATTCTCCGTCTCTCCCAGCCGCAGGTACGTAATCGCCCGCAAATGCAGCAACTCCCGCATCCCCGCAGTCGGCAACTTCACCTGCGCCGCCAGTGCAAACGCCGGCTCCAGCGCCTTGAGCGCCTCCTCCACGTTTCCCGACCGTAACTGTTCCGTCGCAAGCTGTTGCCGCACTTGCAATTCGTCGCCCGCTGAAAGTTTGTGCTCCCGCAGCAGCCGCTCGTAGTACGCCGCCCGCTCCGCCGTCTTGTTCGGGTCCCGCTGCCAGTCCGTCCCGCGATAAATCCCGCGCACCCGCTGCCCCATCGCCACGTTACTGTCCGGTACGGCAGCACCCGGCTCGACCGCCGCCTCCACCCGTGGCGCAGTCCGGTCCGCCACCGGCCCCAACGCAAGGGCAGCAGCAAACGCAACAAAGGGCAAGAAACGGAACAAGCGCAATCCCATGGTGTTTCCCCTCAAAGCATGCACGCTGCGCCCAGCCTCTGTACAGCCCCCACGCCCGCCGTCCCCACGTCGTCGCTCACCGACGCCAGTACCGCAACCAAACACCGGGAAACCCCGTATAACGGACCTGTGCCCCCAACGGACGCCGAGCCGATACCGCCCCGCGCATCAATGCTCCCGCGCGCCCGCTACACGGCCCTCCGCTGGACCGCCCTCTGGTCCGCCCTCGCCACCACCGCCGTCTTCCTCCTCCTCCACTTCCTCCACCTCCGCGCCGACTTCCCCAACGGCAGCCCCTGGTCCGACTGGGCAAAATACACCGACGAAGGCTGGTACGGCGACGCCGCCATCCGCCACTACCTGCGCGGCACCTGGCACCTGCCCGGCGACTTCAACCCCGCCGCCGCCCTCCCCGTCTGGCCCCTGCTTGAGGCCGCACTCTTCCGCTTCACCGGCGTCGGCATCGTCGCCGCCCGCGCCCTCACCGTCGTCGTCTTCATGGGCATTGTCGCCGCTGGTTTCACGCTGCTCCGCCGCCGCGCGGGGGCACTGCTCTCCCTCTCCCGCCTCAACCTCGCCCTGATCGCTGCCGCCGCCGCCCTCCTCATGGCCGTCAGCCCCTACTTCTTCGTCTTCAGCCGCATGGCCGTGCTGGAGCCGCTCCTCGTCCTGCTCACCCTCCTCGCCCTGCTCACTGCCGCGAACATCGGCACCCCCGCCCCTCGCTGGCAGACGATCGGCCGCAAGGTCTCCCTTGGCATCCTCGTCGCCCTCATGGTCGGCACCAAGACCACCGCCATCGCCCTCGTTCCCGCCATCGCCTGGATGCTCGCCGCCTCCTGCCACTGGCGGTGGCGCACCCTGCTGCGTGCCACCGCCATCAGCGGCGGCACCGCCCTCCTCCTCGGCCTCACCTACTACGTCACCCTCGTCCGTCCCCACTACCTGCAGGACTTCCGCTACCTCTTCTCCGCCAACCAGTACACCGGCCTCACCGCCGCCAACGCCCACGACATCCTCCTCGGCGCCTTCCGTGACGGCCTCTGGATCGGCCACGTCATCTATCCCATGTTCTTTGTCACCCTCCTCTTCGCCTGCCTCTACCGGCGCATCGGGCGTGACCCCGTCTTCGTCTCCCTCCTCCTTTGGATCGCCGGCTACACCGCGTTCCTCATCTATCACGCCAACCTTCAGCCCCGGTACTACCTCGTCATCGCCGTGCCCATGACGCTGCTCGTCGTCCGCGGCGCGCAGCACGCCATCGCCTGGCGCGGACAATCCGCGCTCGTGCTCGCCCCGGTCTTCCTCGCCCTCGTCGCCTACGACGCCCGTGCCATGCTCCACTACACCCGCCACCCCGACTACACCTTCCAGGACGCCGCCCTCCAGGTCGGCCGCATCGTCGAAAGCGAGCCCAACCACAGCCACACCGTCCTCTCCATCTCCGGCTCCGACCTCTCCCTCATGACCGGCCTGCCCTCCATCTGCGACGACTTCGGCACCATGCAGCTGGAAGACCGCATCGCCGCCTACAAACCCGGCTGGTTCGTCGCCTGGAACTACGTCGAAGACGACAAGATGGAGGCGCTCGCCACCTTCTATCGCCTCACCCGCGTCGCCGAATTTCCCGCCATGGACGATCCTGATCGCAACCTGATGATCGTCTACCGCCTCGACCCCATTGCAGGCAAGACCCCTAAACGCAAGCGCCTCAAGAAAACAGGCCTCTCCAACCCCGCAGCTGTCCCGCCCTCTGCAGCCCCAATTGGTTGACTCCCGAAGTCAACTTCGATATGCTGAGGACTCGCGCAGACCTCTGTCTGCCGCCCTGTGCTGTCAGTCTAGCCGGGTGGTGGCATGAGGTTAGTGTGGTGGTCCACGCGGGATTCGCCGGGGCAGCGACGTCAGGCTGCAGGCAAGCTCACCGAACTTCCACTCTGAACATCGCCGTCCGCCCGCATGGGTAGCGTCCGGTTGCGCTCAGGCTTGCAGTTGCACCACCAGATTTGCAGTGAAGTGGGAGTGTTGTATGTCGACGTTTGTTCCAAGTTCGAAGGACCTGAACCGCAAGTGGTTCGTGGTCGATGCCAGCGGCAAGACCCTCGGTCGCCTCGCCAGCGGTGCGGCACGTGTGCTCACCGGTAAAAATAATCCCGAGTACACCCCGTACATCGACACCGGCGACCACGTCATCGTGATCAACGCCGAAAAGATCGTGCTCACCGGCATGAAGGCATCGCAGAAGCTCTATCGCCGCTACACCGGCTTCCCCGGCGGCCTGCGCGAAGAAGAATTCTCCAAGCTCCTCGTCCGCAAGCCCGAAGCCATCCTCGAGCAGGCCATCAAGGGCATGCTCCCCAAGAGCAAGATGGGCCGCCAGATGGCCACCAAGCTCAAGGTCTACAAGGGCGACAAGCACCCGCACGACGCGCAGATGCCTCAGCCACTCGACGTCACGTTCTCGACGGGCGACAACCATACCGGCGGCGTCACCCACGAAAAGATGGAAGGATAACCCATGGCAGATCTGGTGCAGTATTACGGAACGGGCCGCCGCAAGTCGGCGATCGCACGTGTATTTCTTCGTCCCGGCTCGGGCGGCTTCACCGTCAACGGCAAGGGCTTTGAAGTCTACTTCGTGACCCCGGCGCAGCGTGTCGCCGCCAAGCGCACCCTCGAGACCGCCAGCATGAACGGCGAGTTCGACATCGTCACCACCGTCAAGGGTGGCGGCGTCAACGCCCAGGCCGATGCCGTCAAGATGGGCATCGCCCGCGCCCTGCTTGAGTTCAACCCCGAACTCCGCAAGATCATGAAGGCCGACGGCCTCTTGACCCGCGACGCCCGCATCAAGGAGCGTAAGAAGTACGGTCAGAAGGGCGCCCGCAAGCGCTTCCAGTTCTCCAAGCGCTAGTCTCTGGCTTGTTCTCTACCTTCTGCGACGCGCGGCCTTCAATGGTCGCGCGTCGTTCCGAAACAACCTCCAGGGGATTCAAATCTCCCAGACGAACGGGATCAATTCCGGCCTGATCCGCCGGAATGCGACAAGGAGCCACACATGGCATCGATCACAATGAAAGAACTGCTGGAAGCCGGCGTCCACTTCGGCCACCAGACCAAGCGCTGGAACCCCAAGATGAAGGAATACATCTTCGGCGAGCGCAACGGCATTTACATCATCGACCTCCAGAAGACGCTGAAGATGTTCAAGGAAGCGTCGAAGTTCGTCACCGATCTCACCTCCACCGGCAAGCTCATCCTCTTCGTCGGCACCAAGCGCCAGGCGCAGGATGCCGTGGCCGAAGAAGCGACCCGCGCCGGCATGCCCTACATCAACTCGCGCTGGCTCGGCGGCCTGCTCACCAACTGGATCACCGTCCAGAAGTCGGTCAAGCGCCTCGCCGAACTCGACGAAATGGCCGTGGACGGCCGCTTCGAACTGATGACCAAGAAAGAAGTCATCAAGCTCGAGCGTGAGCGCAAGCACCTCAACACCAATCTCGCCGGCATCAAGAATATGCGCCGCCTCCCCGACGCCATCTTCGTCGTCGACTCCAACAACGAAGCCATTGCCGTCTCCGAAGCCCGCAAGCTCGGCATCCCGGTCGTCGCCGTCGTCGACACCAACTGCGACCCGACCGTCGTCGACTACGTCATTCCCGGCAACGACGACGCCCTCCGCGCCATCCGCCTGTTCACCACCAAGATCGCCGATTCGGCCTTCGAGGGTGTCCAGATGATCGGTGACAAGAGCGTCGCCAGTGAGTACCAGGACGTCACGCCCATCCTCACCGAGCAGCACTTCATCGGTCTCGAAGACGAAGAAGGCGCAACGCCCGACGTGCCGGAGACTGCAACCCTCGCCGCCTCGACCGCTGCCGACCCCGCGGAAGAGACCGTCGACCTTGAAGCTGCCCTCGGCGGCGGCATCAGGCACATGCTCGACACCACCGTCGAGCCGGAAGCCGCTGCAGAACCGGCCACCGTCTAACTCCGATTCAGTACCAGCCTTTCACGCGGAGCGTGGCTGCCTGAATCGGCGACCACGCTCTTCGTTCGTCTGAGCACAGATTCTTCGTCCACCGTCACTGGGCGAACCAAACCGCGGCCAGGCCGCAAAAAAGAGAGCACACCATGTCCGCAACAGCCGAAGCACCGTTCAAGGTAGACGCAAAACTCGTCAAGGACCTTCGCGAAAAGAGCGGCGCCCCCATGGGCGACTGCCTCAAGGCCCTGCAGGAGAGCAAGGGCGACATGGAGAACGCCTTTGTCGTCCTGCGCAAGCGCGGCATGGCCTCCGCCGCCAAGAAGGCTTCTCGCTCCACCAATGAGGGCGCCGTGGGCACCTACATCCACCAGGGCGGCAAGATCGGCGTCCTGCTCGAGCTCAACTGCGAGTCCGACTTCGTCGCCCGCACCGAAGACTTCCAGGAACTGCTCCGCGACATCTCGATGCACATCGCCGCGACCGATCCCCGTTACGTCAGCAAGGAAGAGGTCACCTCCGCCGACCTCGATCGTGAGCGCGACGTGTTCAAGGCGCAGGCCCTCGCCACCGGCAAGAAGCCGGAGTTCGTCGACAAGATCGTCGACGGCAAGATGAGCAAGTTCTACGAAGAGGTCTGCCTCCTCGAGCAGCCCTTCGTCAAGGAACAGTCCCAGACCGTCAAGCAGGTCATCGCCACCAAGATCGGCAAGCTCGGCGAAAATATCTCCGTCCGCCGCTTCGCCCGCTTCAAGGTCGGCGATCCCAACTTCACCGTCGCCCAGGTGCCCCAGGCCCCCGAGTCGACCGAAGAGGCAACCGCGTAACCTCATCCCTCACCGCGAAGCGAGCCCGGGCATTTGTCCGGGCTTCTCCTTTGGGCGCGGGGCCGCAGTCCGAGCAGGCCAATCTCCCCATGTGTTGAAACATGCAGCGGAACTACGCGCCACTGTAGGCAACAGCCCGCCACCCAATCCAGCGCTCTTTTAGAATGCATAGAGGAGCGGTCTTGATCCAATCGTCGCAGTTCCTTACCCGCGACGCACTGGGAACAGCTCCACAACAGCCGGAAGGACAGCGCAGCGTTGGTGTTGGTACGACAGAAGAGATGCCGCCCCCGGGCGTGCGTCCTTGCCCTAGGTTTCGCGTTTATCGCCGGAACGGCTGCATCTGCACAAGAAGTCACGCAAGCTGTTGTGTTGGAACCGGCAGACCCGCAGGCACTCAATCGATTGCTACCCGAAGCTCCCACCGCGACCCCGGATCTTGCCTCCGTCGATCTCACGGCGCGCCCGCACACGTCCGCTGCCAACGACTTCGCCGTCTCCGCCGGCCCCGCGCTGCCAGACCCGCAGGAAAAGTTCCACTGGAAAGCCCTTCTCTGGCAGTCCCTCGCCTTCCAGGGCATCGAGCACGGCCCTCGTATCCTCAGCGCCGACGCCCATGATCGCCGCCTCCTGCTCAACAAGCCCTTCTGGTCCGACTACTGGGCCTCCCTGGGCCAGTACAACATGCGCCGCTGGAACGACGGCGACAGCTTCGTTGTCAACTACATCGGCCACCCCATGCAGGGTGCCGTCTCCGGTGACCTCGAAATCCAGAACAATCCACGTGACCGCCTCCTCCGCTTCAGCAACACCCGTCCCTACTGGGCCAGCCGCGGCCGTGCCCTGCTCTGGGAAACCGCCTATTCCGTTGAGTTTGAAATCGGCCCCCTCAGCGAAGACAGCATCTTCAACCAGGGCGGTTACACCTATCCGCTCGGCTGCCACGGCGGCGACACCGCCTGCGAGAAAACCGCAAAATACACGAATAACACCGGCTGGGTCGACTTCATCGTCACCCCCGTCGGTGGCACGGCCCTGCTCGTCGCGCAGGACATGCTCGACCGCTACGTCTCCGATCCGCTCATTGACCGCCATCCTGGCATGCTGCGCTACCGCATCCTTCGCGGCAGCCTCAACCCGTCGCAGTCCCTCGCCAATGCCCTGCGCGGCCGCCTTCCCTGGTACCGTGACTACGACGACCCCATGCCGCACCACCGCATTGTGGAGTCTCAAACCGGCACCGAGGCCCGGCCCTCCGTCGATGTCGGCACCTTCTACTCCTCGCTCTCGCTGCCGGACAACGACCACCCCTGCCGCGGCTGTCGCGTCGCCTCCGTCGGCGGCGGTGCCGAAGTCGGCATCCGTCTCGCTCCCTGGGCAGACTTCGTTACCGTCGTCCGGTCGCAGTCCTCACCCGGCAGCCTCCTCCCGCTCACCCGCGCCGGCTCTCTGCAAACCGCGCACTTCGGCCTCCGCACCGGCTATGCCTGGCAGCATGCGTCCATTGGCCTTTCCTTGCTGCCCGGCCTCGCCAGCTACTCCAATACTGGCTCCGGCATCGCCGGCGGCACCCCCGCAGCGCAGCCGACCCGCCGCACCGGCTTCTCCGCCCTTGCCACCCTCTCCGGCGATCTGCGTTTCACTCGCCACGTCGGCTTCCGCGCCACCGTCGAGCAGATGATCCTTCGCTACCAAAGTCCCATCGTCGACCCGCCCGGCCGCGGCACCCCACCCCGCCTCTCCTACCTGTCCCACGAAAACTACATCAACTCCACCAACTGGGGTGTCCGCCTCGGCCCGGTCTTCCGCTTCTAAGCCCCTTCGCCGCGAGCTTTGCGGCGAGACTCTACCCCATCAGGGACGGCTGCTCGCTCAGCCTGACCACGTCCCTCTCCGGAAAATCCGGGTGCTTGTGATGTTGCGGAGTGATCGCGTTGAACCGCTCTTTCCACTTCAGCACCGGAAGTTCGTAGAACCGGAAACTAGCGAAAGCAACCCCATAGGAGAGCGCAACCGCGGCCAGACCGGCCAGCAGCCGAGTCCATCCATGATCCATCGCATGGTGCATGCGGGCGGCGGCGAACCCGCCCACGATAAACACCGGCGCGTGATACATGTACAGTCCATAACTGTACTTCCCTGAAACCTGCAGGAACGGATGACAGAGCAAACGATCCAGCCCGCTCCCGGTGCGTTCTGCCTTCCACGCCAGCAGCACCATGGCACCAAAAAGCAGGGCAAGCAGCGGAAACCCGAACAGCCGTGTATACGTCTCGCGGCTGACGACTTCATGCAGCGGCCCGAATGCGATCCACAAGAAGGCCAATGAGCAAAACACGGCGACCGCGGGGGCCAGCTTCAAGCAACGCTTCAACATGCGTTCGTTGCGAACAGCGATGGCGAGCAGCGCACCCACCAGCAGCCCGTCCCCGCGAAAATATAACTGGACATCCAGGTTGTAGTGCCGGCCATACAAGCCGACCGCCGCGAACCGGCTGGCTGCGAAAGCACACAGCAGCGCGACAAGCACCCACGCAAGCACCCGTCGTGAGCGAATCCGGAACACGATCAGCGGCCACAACAAGTAGAACTGCTCTTCCAGCGCAAGACTCCACAGGTGACCGACAGCGAGCGGCAGCCCCCGGTAGTTCTGCACGTAGAACAGCATCGACACCAGGTCACCCCGGTCCGGCACATACTGCGCGAAATGCGTCCCCCGCAGAACCAGCATTGCGACGAAGGAGAGCACCACGATAAGGTAATACAGCGGAAAAATGCGCAGAATGCGACGCATATAAAACGACTGAAAATAGTTCGGAGAAGTCTGGGTGTCCAGCAGTATGCCCGTGATCAGGAAGCCCGACAATACAAAGAACAAATCGACGCTAACCCAACCCATCCACATCACTTCCACGACCGTGCCCAGCGCTCCCTTCGCAAAGTGCACATATCCGATGTGCACCAGATGAACGGACAGCACAAGCAGAATCGCAATGCCGCGCACACCGTTCAACGTGCGAATGATGCCTGCAGACGGACGAGCATTCTGGGAAGGGATCATAGGGAACTTTCAGAGTCTATACGCCGTTGGCTCCTCTTCGGGCATTCAGAACGTGCAGGCATCCGTGTGGACAATAGGCTTCACCATCAGATCGAGTCAATCCAGTCAGCCTGACACTGCGCAGCGCAATATGAACAGTGACACCGCTGCTGTAGGCAGCCGCCACCAACCGTGCAGCCATGGTGCGGCAGCGACTTAGAATGCCAAGATACAGAGGGACGTCAGCCCGCGATCTGCACCTTACATTGCCGCAAAGCTATGACCCCAGCCCCGGCTGTATCCGCACAGCGAGGGACCGAAGCACATCCGATATTCTCCAGCAAAAGTCGACTCCCCAAGGAACAGAGGAGCCGACCCATGGATCATGTCGAACAGACATCGACCACACCCGTCTCCGCTATTTGAGCAGCACCGGTTGCGCATCCACCTTGATCCGGAACATGGTGTACGGCTTCACCCGCTGGTCCACGCCGTTGTGCATCGTGGGCTGCCGATTCAACTGGTTCGCATTCACATACAAATACCCGTCGCTCCCAAGCGACATCGTATCCGGCCACAACAAACGCGGATCATGCACCAACGTCTCCGTCAGCCCTGTCGACGGGTTCCAGCGGTGAATGCTATCCGTCACCGGATCGCTCAGGTACACATTCCCCGCTGCGTCCGACTCCAGCCCGTCCGAAGGCATCTTGCCCGTGACATTGCGCACCGTTGCCGCTACCTGCGCGTCCGACTTTGTGCGGTCTCGCAGCGCATCCGTCGACACCGCATACAGCTTCGTCCCGTTGATCGGGCAGTAGTACAGCGTCTTCCCGTCTGCAGAAATAGCAATCCCGTCCGCCGCGAAGTTCACCGCCTTGGGCGGATACCCCGGCGTCGTCTGGTACACCGGTTGCCCCTCGGCAAACATCAGGAACTGGTCCTCCGACAGTACGCTTGAGTGCTGGTTCAGCCGGCGAAAACTCTTGCCCGTCGCCAGATCGACCACCACTAGCGCGTTCGGCCCCTGCGACGAAGAATCGGTAATGTACGCCGTCCCATGAATCTCGTCACCGCCGGCAACCGTTCCCGGCGTGCGCTCCGCCAGCGGGTGCATCATGTCCTTCGGTTGCGCATCCGCATTTGGCGCAGGCATGCTGCCCACCGTCGTGCTCGGATCCTGTGGTCCGCTGTCGCCCACGCGAAGGTCAAACCGCACGTCGTTCATGTAGCTATTCAGCCCGGCCGTCTCCGGCGGCAGCAGAATCGTTTTCACAATCCGGTTCGTCTTCAGATCGATGCACACCAGCTTCGGCCCGCCCGGCACGGTATTCTTCAGCATCGGCGCGCCGGTATCCAGCGCCCACAGCCGATCCATCGGGTCCACCACCACTGACTGCACGTTCACGAAGTGCGTCTGGTTCACCCGCTCATCCAGAAACGCATTCGGGTTGGCCTTGTTCCGCCCCGCCCAGTCATTCACCGCTTCATTCGGATAGGCCACAGCCTTGCCTTTGACGATCTCGGCCACGGTGAACGGTACATTGTCGCCCCACCGCGGAAAGTTCACGAAGATGCGCCCCGTCTGCGACACCGTGACCCCCGTCGGCATCGGCCCATAGAATGTGGCGACCGTCTCGAGCTGTCCGACCACACGGTCGGTCGGCGTAGGCGCAGACTTCTGCGCACCCGCAGAGGACATGAAAGCGGAAACACTCAGCAGGGAAGCTGCGGCAAGGGTAAACGGCAGTCGAGCGTTCATCTTCGGTCGGATTGTCCGCGTGTTCTGCGGGCTGCTTGCGCTCCAGCCTCTGGCACGGTTTGGCGCTCAATCCCGTGTAAAGCAAGGAAATGGGCAGCGCCGAAGCGCTGCCCGTGCCTCAAAACCATACACCGCATTACACCGCTTCGATGTGGCTCTGCAACTCATCCGACTTGATTTTGTACCCGCTCAAGCCGTAGTACACGATGTACAGGTAACACAGGCAGGGCAGAACCAGCGCCTTGTGGATGCCCATCGTATCCGCAAAATGCCCCATCAACACTGGGAACAGCGCGCCACCCACAATCGCCTGTACCAGCAGGCCCGATGCGCGACCCGTCAGCGGCCCCATTTCTGCCACACCGAGCGTAAAGATCGTTGGGAACATGATGGAGTTGAACAGTCCAACCGCCAGGATCGACCACATGGCAAGATGCCCCGTCGCCAGTACCGCAACCAGCACCACCAGGAACCCACCCGCGCCGGCAAGCATCAGCAGCTTGTTCGACGCCACCTTCTGCATCACATACGACCCGGCAAACCGCCCCAGCATCATGCCCGCCCAATAGAACGTCACCATCTTGGTCGCTGTTTGCAGGCTCATGTTGCCAATGACTGGGTCCGCAATGAACTTCGCCAGAAAGCTGCCAACCGAAACCTCGGCGCCCACATAGATGAAAATCGCGATCGCACCCAGCCACACATGCGGATGTTTCCAGATGCTGTCGTTGGTCGCATCCATGCCGCTTGGTCTAAAGTCACGCGTGACTTCGAGCCGCGGAAAGCGATAGAGCGCAATAGCGACACCCAGCAGAATCAACGTGGCCGCGATACCGACATAGGGCAACTTAACCGTGCCCGCCTGGCGCACATGGTAAGCTGTCAACGCTGCAGGTTCCGTAGGCACCGCTTCCACGGCGGCGCGCCCAAGAATCAGCATGCTGCCGAAGAAAGGTGCAACCGTGTCGCCCAGTGTATTAAAGGCCTGCGTCAGATTGAGGCGGCTTGATGCTGTTTCCGGCGGCCCGAGAATGGTGACGTACGGGTTGGCAGACACCTGCAGAATGGTGATTCCGGCGGCAATTACCACCTGAACCGCGAGGAAAAGAGGGTACTTCGCGGTCGTGGCGGCCGGCACCACGAGCAGCGCGCCCAGCGCCATCACACCCAGTCCTACCACCATCGTCCGCTGATAGCCGATCCGCTCTACCAGCCAGCCTGCCGGCATCGCAAACACGAAATACGAACTGAAGAATGCCAGCTGAACGTAAGACGCTTCCACATACGTCAGCGAAAAAATCGACTGCAGGTGAGGAATGAGCGCGTCATTCAGCACCGTGCAAAAACCCCACATGAAAAACAACGTCGTGACGATGGCAAGCGCGCCACGATTCGTCGAACCGGTATGTGGAGCGGAAATGGTGCTGCTTACACCTGCCATGGCCATGCGTTGTTCATTCAACTTTCTACGGCGAAATAGGTCCTGCGGCCACTCGCAGGTCGCAACACGCGCGCGCAACTGCACTCGGTGCGAGGATGTTACGGGACCCAGAGGTACACCTGTCAAATCTCTCCAGGCGTGCATTGGAAATGCAGGCATTTCCTGCGCTCCATCATGCCTCGCAGCTCTCCATTGCGTTCGCGGGCTGCAACCGCAGCGTGGTATCAGCGGGCAGCGTCCGTTGATACCGTTTCAGTGCCGCCAGCAGGGTAGCTTCGTCCGCAAGCGGCGTCGCATAAAACATCACCCGCATCTCTGCAGGTCCAGGTTGTCCATGGCCACCCTCCGCGCACAGCTTCGCGACAGGCTTCCATGTGGCTGGAAGCACCTTGAACCAGTCCGGATAGATCATCACTAAGCCAACACCGTGCTCGCGGGTAATGCCGTCCAGCCATGTCGCCGTCCGCTGAGGTTCACTGGTGCGGAACACTTCCGCGGAACCAAGCCCAGCCAGGTCCAGAACGTATTGATCCTTGTGGCGGTCAAACGCCACCCATCCCAAATCGTTAACGGCGACAGGTCCGGTATAAAACTCTGACGCAAACCGCCCCATTTGAGCCTGCTGCTGCCATATGCCCGTTGAAGCGCGCGCGGTATTCACGACTGCCTGCGCGTAGAACATGCCGAGTGCGCTCGTCAGTACCAGAAGCATACCCGGCACAACATGCTGCCCACCCGCATTCCCGGCAGGACCGCTCATCGAGACGGGCATGGCACCGCTGGAAGTGCTCCGGCACATTGCGTCCATTGCAATCATGAGCGTAAAGGTCAGGCAATACAGTTCATAGCGAAAGAACCAGCCCACCGGCCCCAACACCACCTGCACCGCGCCAACACCCGCGCACCCGGCCAGTATCAGTTGCACTCGACGATTTTTTGAGTGCTGTGCGGCGAACCACGCCAGCACGACAACAAGCAGGAACTGCGGCACTCGCTCAAAGTCCTGCAGGGTCTGCTTGCCTACAGAAAGCAGCAGCCGCGCCAAGCGAACGATCAGCATGCCGTGGTCCTGCAGCTTCGAGCTACTCTTCACCAAGACCGAAATTGGAAACCATGGCAAGTGCAAATGATGCAGATACACACTGAATGCGACCAGCGGCAAGAGGCTTGCGATGACTAAGCCGATTGCCGTCAGCCTCGCCCGCGCCACCCACAGGGCAAAGGCCACGCCCAACGTAACCAGAAATCCTTCATATCGAACGGAAGGCAGCACGACAACGGCAACCAGCGTCCATCGCGGCACCGTGTTGCCGTCCAGCATGTGCAGCACCGCCCATGCACCCGCAACGCAAAGTAGCACCTCAAACGGGTGCTCAAGCCCCGTATAGGCCAGGCCGAAAACATTGGTCGCGGCAAGCAGCAGCAGGCTCAGCGCGCGTCCGCGCCAATCCGGCAGAAAGGTACGCTGCACGAACGCTCCCAGCAACCACGCTGTTGCTGCGCTGCACAAAACGTTCAGAATCAGCGGCGCCCACTGCAGAAGCCTCGTCCCTACGAACGGAACGAGAAGAAAGGGCCACAGTATGCTCGACGATGGACTAACCGGCTCTCCCGCATTCAATCCATAAAATCCGTAGCGCAGGCGCTCCGCAAGGGCTAAATGGATATACGGATCGTCCAGGCAATAACTGAAGTGGCCATGCGTCATCTTTAAAACCGCGAGCAGCAGGGCAAACGTCAACGCAAGGTACACGGCCACGTTCATCCAGGCAAAGCTGAACCGATTCAGGTTAAGGGGCAGTGGGGCCGATTTCAAAAATCGGCTGTTCATGACGGCAGGCACAGGCACAGCATCTCCTCAGCATGAAATGGCGCAGTGTCCCTAAGAGTAGCGCACCGCGCTAAGCCACCTCGGCCGCAAACCCCGCCAGCACCGCCGCCACCTCCTCCGCCTGCTGATACGGCGTCAAATGCGCCGCATTCTTCAACACATGCATCCGCCCACCACTTGCCAGCACCAGCGGCAGCGTCTCCGCCTCCTGCACCGCCAGCGCAATCGCCTGATCGTCCTCGCCAACAATCAGCGACGTCTTCACCGCAAACGCCGTCACCCGGTCCCGCCAGTCTTCCTTCGTCCCATGCAGCGGCCAGTCGTGAAACGCCTCATCACTCCCGCCCAGCACATCCTCCACCGCCTGCTCGTACATCTCCGGCGCGGGCATGCCATAGAACCCCGGATCGGTAAACGCCTCCGCATGCGCCCGGCTCGTGTTCGCCACCGTCTGCGCCGCGCGCTGCTTCTCCGTCATCGGCTCCCCGCCCAGCGGAGAAGGCGCCAGCAGCACCACGCCCCGCAGGTTCGCCGGTGGGTCCGCCGCCACCACCATGGCCGCCTTGCCCGGCATGCTGTGCCCCACCAGCACCACCGGCGCCGGCGCCAGGTACGCCAGCAGCGTCCGGATCCGGTCCACCACCGCCTGCACGCTCAACCCCTCCAGCGCCCGCGCCTCGCCAAACCCCGGCAGATCCGCCGCAATCGTCCGGTACGTCGGCGACAGCCGTGCCACCACCCCGTCCCATTCCCGGTGCGATCCGCCGAAATAGTGCAACAGCAAAAACGTCATCGGCGCATCAACAGGTCCATGTTCGCGAAAAGGAAGCATGCACCATGAGATGCACTTCACCCCACCAGGATCAGCCCCGGCCGAACGGCCCCTTCAAACCGCAAAACCCGGGTGCCCCATTCTTTCGCGCCGTACCCGTCCACGAAGCATTAGAACTCCCAAGCGCGAAAGGGTGGGGTCAGCGCAAAGCGCTCAATCGATCGAAGATCGTCCTGCCAGAACCCCGGGGCCCTATTCCGCTTGTGGGCCATGGGTTCCCAAACCACTCCCAGCGCTTTCATGTGTCGCCAACTTCCACGCCCGCCAGAACCCCGGGTTCCCACCCACCCCCAACCTTTTCCCCGACCAGCGCACCTTTAGCCGCCGAGCTGGAAACTCCGCTCATCCCCACAAGCGCTTGAGCCGCCGAGAGATCGCTCCTCACCCTGCAGCCGCGACTCCATCCTTCAATCGAAACCACGTCCCGCCACACCACCCATGTCACCCCATCACAACGAACGCCTCCACCCAACCACCCCAACAACTCCCTCTGTCTTTGACACGACAAAGAAGAAGCCCTACCTACCCCACCCGCGTCCTATCCCCTCATGAGTACCCTCAAAATCCTGCAAGACCCAGACGTGCGCGCCCGCGTCTCCCCGGCTACGGAACGCGCGCTTGAGCAGCGCGCCAACCCCGCCCCGCGCACCTCCCGCTTCCTCTCTGACGAGCAGTTCGCCCAGCTGGAGCAGCTCGTCGACGCCATCCTGCCGCAGACCGCCGTCGGCACCGCGGTCGACATCGCCGACACCATCGACCGCCGCCTCCAATCCGTCAAAAACGCAGGCTGGCGCTACGCCGCACTCCCCTCCGACGGCGAAGCCTACCGCCAGGGCCTCACCGCACTCTTCAGCATGCTGCAGCACACCCCCATGAAGACCTTTATCGCCATGCCGCCGCCCGCGCGCGAAGGCTACCTCCGCTGCGTCGTCAATGGCGACGTTGACGGTCCCGCCCAGTTCCCCCTCTCCACCTGGATGAAGGCCGTCAAAACCGAGGTCGTTCGCACCTGGGTCAGCCACCCCGACGCCATGTACGCCATGCAGTATTACGGCTTCGCCGACGGCATCACCGGTGGCGTCGCGCCCGGCGAAGGCTGGGTCGCCATCGGCCCCAACACCGCCCAACCCTTCGAATACAACCGCGCCAGCCCCGCGCCTAACCCCGGCCCCGACGCCACTGCCATCTCCGGCAGCATGGGCGATGGCTCGAAAGATGCGCCGGCAGCGGCAGGAGATCCCCAGTGAAAAAGCCAGCAGACATGACCCGGCACTCCACCGAAACGGCCGTCGACGCCGTCATTATCGGCACCGGCGCCGGCGGCGCACCCCTTCTCTTCAAGCTCGCCCAGGCCGGCCTCAATGTCGTCGCACTTGAAGCAGGCGAGTGGTTCGAAGACCCCTCCACCGAGTTCCCCACCGACGAGGTCGCCGCCAACATCTACTGGACCGACGAGCGCCTCAGCGCCGGTAACACCCCCACTGCCTTCGGCTCCAACAACAGCGGCCGCGGTGTCGGCGGAAGCATGCTCCACTGGGGTGCCTACGCTCCCCGTCCCGACGCACGCGACATGAAGCTCCGCACCAACGATGGCGTCGCCGTCGACTGGCCCGTGACCTACGACGAGCTCAAGCCGTACTTCGAGACCCTCGAAACCTTCCTCGGTGTCTCCGGTCCCGCCAACTACCCGTGGGACCCCGAACGCAAGTACCCCCTTCCGCCCCTCCCGCTCAACAGCTCCGCCGTCTTCATGGCCGTCGGTGCAGAAGCGCTCGGCATCCGCGTCGCCCACGCCCCCATCGCCGCCATCTCCCGGCCCTACTCCCGCCCGGAATACGGTGAGCGTTCCGCCTGCATCAACCGCGGCTACTGCCACCAGGGTTGCCGCAACGGTGCCAAGGCCACCATGGACGTCACCTACCTGCCCGCCGCTCTCCGCCTCGGCGCGGAAATCCGCGAGCAGTCCTTCGTCCACGGCGTCGAGCGCGACTCCACCGGCGCCATTACCGCCGTCCTCTACACCGACCACGAGGGCAGGGAACAGCGCCAGCGCACCAGAACCGTATTCCTCTGCGCCGGCGGCGTCGAAACCCCGCGCCAGCTCCTCCACTGGGGCATCGCCAACTCCTCCGACCAGGTGGGCCGCAACTTCATGGCCCACATCTCCACCCAGGTCTGGGCCACCCTCCGCAAAGACACCCGCCCCTACAAGGGCTACCCCACACCGCTCATTACCGAAGACTTTATGCGCGCCAAAAACCCCGGCTTCGCAGGCGGCTACCTCCTCCAGAGCTACGGCATCCTGCCCGTCGGCTGGGCAGAGCAGGTCGTCGCCGGTCGCAACCTCGTCGGTCAGGCCCTCGTCGATTACCTGCTGCAGTACAACAACGTCGTCGGCATCGGCATGAACGGCGACACCCTGCCCAATCCCGACAACCGCGTCACCCTGTCAGACGAGCTCGACGAGCGCGGCCTGCCCAAGCCCCTCATCACCTTCTCGCTCGGCGAGAACGAGTACAAGATGAGCGACCATGCGGAAGACAAGATGCGCCGCATCCTCATGGCCGCCGGCGGCAAAGACCTCTGGAGCTCCCAGCGCACCGCCCACACCATCGGCACCTGCCGCATGGGCACCGACCCCGCCGACTCCGTCCTCGACCCCTGGGGCAAAAGCTGGGATATCCCCAACCTCTGGGTCGCCGACAACTCCGTCTTCCCGACCTCACTCGCCGCCAACCCAGCCCCCACCATCATGGCCCTCTCCCTTCGCACCGCCGACCACTTCCTGGAAACTGCCTCCTGACCGGGTGCCCATGTCTCGCTTCTGAGACATGGGTTCCTCTCTCCCGGGGTGTACTCCAGAAAAGTGGCTGCCTCAAAACCTGTGCAACACTACCTAAACCCAATCGAATGAGGATTCTGCGCCGAAACTCAGAAAAATGACAAACTTAGCCACCGTCTCAATCAAATGAGGAACTTAGCGAAACAAGGAGGGGGAGGGGCAGCCGCAAACCCATCCGCTTGACTCATCTGCTACACTTCTTCAAGTGGCGAAGTTCTAGCCACTCTTCGTTGCGGGAACGACCCGGTATGGATTGGGGTTGGCCAGAGACCGCACCGCAGTATCACCCTTCGCTGCATGCCATCCTCGAACAAATGAGAGGAAGCGCAGGTTGCTCTGGCTTGACCGGTCTCGAATGCGAGACCTCGCCACGCAGCAGCACGTCGCCTGACTTCAGGTCGTCGAGCTGATACCGAACGAATCCAGATGCCAGCTCCCAAGCCAAAGGAGCACACCGCATCCCTGCAACCTCCGTAGCCCTTGGCAGGCAGGCCGCCCCTGAGCGCGCCGCCCCAGACACGAAGAAAGATTCTCTTGACCTCCAGCAATTCCGCAGTCCTCAATGAAGAAGTAGCCACCACCGCAACCGAACCCAAAAAGCACGCGCACCCCGCAAAGCCTGCCGCCGAGCACAAGCAGCCCGCCGCCGAGCACAAGACCGCGGAGCATAAGCAGGCCGCCGAGCGCAAGCCCACCCCCGAAGCCAAGCAGGTGGACGCCGCCGATGCCCCCAAGGCTCCCGCCGCGACCGACGACCTCATCTTCGACGACTTCGATCTCTCCGACAAGCTGAAGGATCGTCTGCACGCGGCCAAGTTCGTCACACCCACGCCCGTTCAGGCCAAGGCGATTCCGCCCGCACTCCAGGGCCACGACGTCCTCGCCACCGCCGCAACCGGCACCGGCAAGACCCTGTCGTTCCTGATTCCGATGATCGAGCGCATGGATGCGCACCCGCTCGCCGAGCAGCCCCGTCAGGAGCCCCGCCAGCAGGGCCGCGACAGCAACGGCCGCTCGCGCCAGCCGCGCTCGAACTCCCCCATTCGCGCCCTCATCCTTCTGCCCACGCGCGAACTCGCGATGCAGGTGCTTGAGGCGTACAGCAAGATCGTCCCCCAGGCCAAGCACGACTCCGTGCTTGTCTGCGGCGGCCTATCCGAGCACGCCCAGTTGGAGGCTCTGCGCCGCGGTCCGCGTCTCGTTGTCGCCACCCCCGGCCGCCTCGAGGATTACCTCAAGCGCCGCGAGGTCTCGCTCAACCACGTGGAAATGCTCGTCCTCGACGAAGTGGATCGCATGCTCGACATGGGTTTCCTACCGGCCATCCGTCGTATCGTCGGCGCGCTGCCCAAGGATCGCCAGACCATGTGCTACTCCGCCACGCTCGATGCCAACATCACCGAAATCGTGAAGGACTACGTTCACAAGCCCGTCCGCATCGAGATCGGCACCACCAGCAAGCCCAATGAGCGTGTGGAACTGCGCGCCTACATGGTCATGCAGGACCAGAAGCTCTCGCTGCTCAACAAGATGCTTGGCGAAGGTGAAGGCACCTACCTCGTCTTCAGCCGCACCAAGCACGGTGCCGACCGCATCGCGAAGAAGCTCGAGAAGTTCGGTCACGAGTCCTCCGTCATTCACGGCGACCGCTCGCAGGGTCAGCGCACCGCCGCGCTCAAGGCCTTCTCCGGCGGCAAGAGCCGCATCCTCGTCGCGACGGACGTCGCCGCGCGCGGCATCGACATCTCGCACATTGCGAACGTCGTCAACTACGACCTGCCGGGTACCAGCGAAGACTTCGTCCACCGCATCGGCCGCACCGGCCGCGCCGGCAAAACCGGCATCGCGACCACCTTCGTCATGCCGCAGGAGAAGTCAGACGCGCGCCGCATGGAACGCGAGCTCAAGATGAGCTTCGACTGGCTCGTCACCGACAAAAACCTCGCCAAGGAAGAGCGCAACGCGCCCATCGACACCGGCAAGGTCAACGACCTGATGCAGATGGAATCGCGCTCGTGGAAGACCAACCCCGGCGCAGGCGACGACAACAGCGCACCCAGCCGCCCCAGCTCGGGTCGCCCGTTCCAGCGCCGCAGCAGCGGTGGTGGCGGTGGCCGCAGCAGCGGAAGCGGCAACGGTGGTGGCAGCAGCGCCGGCCGTCGCCGCTACTAAGCCAGGCAGCCATGAAAGACAAAGGGAGACCCGAAACAGGGTCTCCCTTTCTATGCCACGGTATCGGACTATCGCAAACGTCATGCGTCAGGCATGACCGACGAAGTCTCGCGCTGAGCTTCTGCGGAAGGGGCGACCTGCATCTCCGGGCCAAAACCCATCTCCGTCGCAAACGCATTCCACAGCGGCACCGGCAACGCGCCACCACTCGCCTGATCATGGCCGCCGCCGTAGGTGTTGTCCGCGCCCGCAGGCGTGTGCTCGCGCAGAAAGCGCAGCAGGTTCACGCCCTTCGGCGCGCGTCCGGAAAAGTGCACGTAACCCGGCCGAAAGCCGGTGTTCACCCCGAAGATCACCGCTTTCTTTAACTGCGCACGCCAGATCTGCGCCACCAGCGGATGCACCTGGCACGGCGTATCCATGCGCACGGCAGCCATGTCCGCGCCCAGTTCCGCCTTCCACTTCGTGCTGAACTTCGGCCCGGCTTTCCGCGCCACGGCAAGCGCTGCGCTCACCTCTGTCTTTGCCGCGCGCAACGTGTCTAACTCGGGTCCGCCGTCCTTCAACACCTGCTTCGGTGTCGAGGCGTGCAGCAGCAGCCGCAGTGCAGCGCTGGCGTCGCCGCCTGCTGTGCGTCGCGGCGCATTCAGAAGAGCTGTGAGATCCTTTAACGCGGTCACGCCAAATCGCTTCTTGCTCTCCTCCAGTTCAGCGAACGGCGCTTTATCCCCCAGGTCCGAGAGAAGCGAAATCCCCGCCATCCACTGCAACTCTTCCGCAGCAACAGGAGCGATTGCCGCCGCGCACCACAGCGCGAGCAGGCCACTGGTCGGTGTGGGCTCCGTGCCATAGCCTGTGATCAGCGTGGCCTCGGGCGGTATCCCGAAAGGCGCGTGGTGATCGATCAGCAGCGTCGGTACGTCTGCAATTACAGTCTCCGCGCGAGAGCCCAGGTCGACCAGCAGCAGAGCCTCGGGACTGATCGCCGCCAGCGGAGCCTGCACCTCAGGCATCCAGGCATTCTCGAATTTACGGCGCGCCTCCGCTGTGACGTGCTCATACCCGGCGGCAAGCAGAGCTCGCACCAGCAGCGCGGCTGCAGGCAGGCCGTCGGCATCCGCATCGGTAAACACGTGGATGCGAGTCGATTTGCCGCGCGGCAACTCTGCAAGGAATTGGATGAACATCCGACCGGCGACAGAACTATCCATGGCAGGTGAGATGCCGGCATTGTGGCCGCAGCCAGCTTCCTGCGCCGGCCTGCCACAGGCAGTTGCATCATTAAGCATGCGTCAGCGTATCCTGCCTCCGGATATCTTTGTGCCAACGCATGCATCCAACTGCGGGACAAAGATCGCACACATCGTACGAAAGAGGAACGACCCATGGCTGCACCCGGAACGGCAGAGCAACGGCATAACGCGTGGAAGGCACTGGAAGCGCACTACGCGCAGGTTGGCACAGCAACGCTGAAGGACATGTTTGCGCAGGACCCCAAGCGCGGAGAACGCATGACGCTTGAGGCCGAGGGCATCCTGCTCGACTACTCGAAGAACCGCGTCAACGACGAAACACTGAAGCTGCTGGTGTCACTCGCCGAAGCCGCCGACCTCAAGGGCAGCATCGAGGCGATGTTTACCGGCAAGAAGATCAACATCACCGAAAACCGCGCCGTGTTGCACGTGGCACTCCGCGCGCCCAAGGGCGAATCCATTGTCGTCGACGGCGAAGATGTCGTGCCCGCCGTGCACGAAGTACTGGAGAAGATGGCCGGCTTCAGCGATAAGGTGCGCAGCGGCGCATGGCTCGGCGCGACCGGCAAGCGCATCAAGACGGTCGTGAACATCGGCATCGGCGGTTCGGATCTTGGCCCGGTGATGGCCTATGAGGCGTTGAAGCACTACACCCAGCGTGACCTCGAGTTCCGCTTTGTCTCTAATGTCGACGGCACGGACTTCGTCGAGGCCACCCGCGATCTTGACCCGCAGGAGACGCTGTTTCTCATCGCTTCCAAAACCTTCACGACACTCGAGACCATGTCGAATGCGCACAGCGCGCGAGAGTGGTTCCTCAAGGGTTCCGGCGGCGATGAATCAGCCATCGCAAAGCACTTCGTCGCGATCTCGACCAACGCGAAAGAGGTCGCAAAGTTCGGCATCGACACCGCCAACATGTTCGGCTTCTGGGATTGGGTCGGCGGTCGCTACTCCATGGATTCCGCCATTGGTCTGTCGACCATGATCGCCATCGGCCCGGAAAAGTTCTACGAGATGCTCGCCGGCTTTCACGCCATGGACGTGCACTTTCGGACGACCCCGCTGGCGCAGAACATGCCCGTCCTTCTCGGCCTGCTCACCATCTGGTACACCGACTTCTTCGACGCGCAGACGGTCGCGATCCTGCCGTACGAGCAATACCTCAAGCGCTTCCCCGCGTACCTGCAGCAGCTTACGATGGAGAGCAACGGCAAGCACGTGACGCTTGAAGGCGAACACGTGCACACGGAGACCGGCCCGGTGTACTGGGGAGAGCCCGGCACCAACGGCCAGCATAGCTTTTACCAGTTGATTCATCAGGGTACGCGGTTGATTCCATGCGACTTCATCGGCTTCTACAAGACGCTGAACCCGCTGGGCGCGCATCACGACACGCTCATGGCCAATGTGTTCGCGCAGACTGAAGCGCTTGCCTTCGGCAAAACCGCGGACGAGGTGAAAGCGGAGGGCACGCCCGACAACCTGGTCCCGCATCGCGTCTTTGAGGGCAACCGCCCCTCCAACACGCTGCTCGCCGACGTGCTCACACCGAAGCTCCTCGGCAGCCTCGTTGCGCTGTATGAGCACTCGGTGTTCACGCAGGGCGTGCTGTGGAACGTCGACAGCTTCGACCAGTGGGGCGTGGAGCTTGGTAAAGTGTTGGCGCAAAAGATCATCGGCGAACTGGAGTCACCAATCGAGCCGGAGCTGAAGCACGACAGCTCGACGAATCACCTCATCCGCCTATACCGCGAAAAGAAAGCTGCCAATGGCTAGCACCCCGTACCCGCCTGCCGCCGGAGGTTCTCCTCCGGCGCGGTATGCGATCCATCCCGCGCTCATCACCACCGCACTTGAACTTCCAGGAGTCCGCATCGTGCGCTCTATGGGAATTGTTCGCGGCATCGTCGTGCGTTCCCGTTCGGTCTTCGGCAGCATCGGTGCCAGCTTGCAGACGCTGGTCGGCGGCGACATCACGCTCTACACCAGTCTGTGTGAAAAGACCCGCGAGGACGCCTTCGCCCGCATGGCCCAGCACGCGGCAGAGCAGGGCGCCAATGCCGTTATCAGCTTCCGTTACGACGCAAATGAGTTGATGCCCGGCGTCACGGAGGTGTTAGCCTACGGCACAGCAGTCTACGTGGAGCAGATCTGATGGCACAGGTCACCGGTATTGGGGGAGTCTTCCTGCGGTCGCGCGATCCCAAGGCGCTCACCGCCTGGTATGCGGAGCATCTTGGTTTCTCTATCGCACCGGGTGGATACGTGAACTTTGAGTGGACCGACAAGGACGGCAGCACCGCATGGACGGCGTTCAAGCAGGATACGGAGTACCTCGGCGAGCAAACGCAGCAGGCAATGGTGAACTACCGCGTCGACGACCTGGACGGTGTGCTGGAGCGGCTGCGCGCGGCAGGTGCGACGATCGATCCCAAGCGCGATGACAGCTTTGGCCGATTCGCCTGGGCAGTCGATCCGGAAGGTAACCGCTTCGAATTGTGGGAGCCTCCACCGGCGTAACGGCCAGTCCTCCACAGACCCTGCGTTTACCATCGAGCCATGCAACCGCAACAAACCGGCATTGCTCCCGGTGTGCTTGAAGTCATTACCGGCCCCATGTTCAGCGGCAAGAGCGAAGAGCTGATTCGCCGGCTTAAGCGCGCGCGCATCGCACGCCAGCGCGTCGCCTGCTTCAAACCGGACATCGATCTACGCTACCATCGCACATCTATTGCTTCGCACTCGCAGCAAACGCACGAGGCCGCGACGGTGACGCCCAACGCCGACCGCCTGCGCGAAGCCCTGTACGCCGACAACACCATCGACACGGTCGAGGTCGTCGGGCTGGACGAAGCGCAGTGGTTCGACGACGGCATTCTGCCGCTGGTGTTGGAACTTGTCGCGGCAGGAAAGCGGGTCATCCTGGCCGGTCTGGATACGACGTTCGCGAATGAGCCGTTTGGGCCTGTTCCCGCGTTGATGGCGCTTGCCGATAAGGTCACCAAGCTGAATGCCGTGTGCATGGTGTGCGGCGCGCCCGCCATCCACACGCAACGGCTGGGCACCAGTACGGAGCTTGTAGTGGTCGGCGCAGCCGGCATGTACGAGGCACGCTGCCGCGCGCACTTTCAACCCTACGTGGAGCAGCAGGCGGCGCAGCAGATGGAGCTGCCTGCGGTACCGGCAGAACTTTTCTCGACGCGGTAAACGCCTGCACCGACGCATCGTCATACGCCGCGAAAGCAGGGAACAATGCCCCAGTGGTCTCGTCGCAAACTTCTTGCCGCAACCGGCGCCGGCCTGGGCTCGGTCGCGCTCGCCAATACTTTCGGCTCCAGCCTGTGGGCAGCCGAGCAGGTGAAGGCGTGCACGCTCACGCCGGAGCTTGAGGTCGGCCCCTACTATGCACCGTACGAGCTGTTGCGCGGAAACATTCGCGAAGACCGGCCCGGCATCCCTCTGCGGTTTGCGCTGGAACTGCGTCACGCGGGCACATGTGCGCCGGTCCCGAACGCCGCCATCGACATCTGGCATTGCGACGCGCTGGGCATCTACTCCGGGTACACCAAGGCCGTACTCGGCCCGCCGCCGGGCGGTGGTCCGGGTGGCCCGCCGCCGGGCGATCCCAACCGTCGTCCGCCCGTGGACATGGGGCCAAATGGCCGGCCACCTGGCGGCCCAGGCGGTCCCGAGGGCCGCCACGGTCCGCCGCAGATGAAGCGTACCGACGATGAGACGTTCTGCCGTGGCGTGCAGATGACGAATGCTGCGGGAAGAGTTGAGTTCGAGACGATTTTCCCCGGCTGGTACCAGGGCCGCGACACGCACATCCACCTGGAAGTCCACATGGGAGGCCACGTGGCGGGGACCGGAACAGCCGGGAATGCAGCGCACACCCCGTACCCGAAGTACACTGCCGGTCACGTCTGCCACACCGGCCAAATCGCGTTCGACGACGCGTTAAGCGATGAAATCGGCCTGTTGGAACCCTATCGCCAGCACAAGCTGCGGCGCACACGGCTGAAGGAAGATCACGTGTTTGCCGGCGATCCGCGCGACTACCTGATGCAGATCAAGCGGTCGAACGCGGCCAATCTGCAGGCCGGTCTCACCGGCACTCTCACGGTCTTCGTCGATCCCGCGGCAACACCACCACCTGCACCGATGGGCGGACCGGGCGGAGATGACCAAGGCGGTCCTCCCCCGGCATAGCTAAAATCCGCCGGCGATCAGAGAGAACTCCGTCACGCGCGAGGCTGCGGCCTTGCGCAGGCGTCGTTCCTGCTCGGCGTACTTCGCCAACACGTCGACTTCAAGGTTGACCTCGTCGCCGGGACGCAAGCCATGCAGGTTGGTCGCGCCGTAGGTGTGGGGAATCACGGCGACCGTCACCGCCGTCGAGCCGTCTGGCAGCAGATCGGCCATCGCAACCGTGAGTGAGATCCCTTCGATCGCGATTGAACCCTTCTCCACGATATAGCGGCTTAGCGACGCCGGCGCAATCACGCGCAGCAGCCAGTCCGTATGTTCCGGTGCACCCTCGACGACAGCGGTCATGGCATCCATGCGGCCGACGCCATCCACATGCCCCTGTACCACGTGGCCGCCCAGCGGTGTGCCGGCGGGCGTGGGTAGCTCCAGGTTCACGACCGTACCCGGCTCGAGGCGCGACAGCGACGTGCGATCCAGCGTCTCCTGCGCCAGGTCAGCCTCAAAGAAGCCAGGCTCCAGTGCCAGCGCCGTCAGGCAAACGCCGTTGACGGCAATGGAATCGCCCAGCCCCAGACGCTCCGCCAGTGCCGGTGCCGCCACACGAATGCGCGTGGTACCCGCGCGCGGCTCCACGGACACGACTTTGCCCGTCTCTGCAATCAATCCGGTAAACATCCTTCCAGCCTAGACGAAACCGTCTTCCCGCGCATTGCGCCTATCCTTCGATCCGGCGTCACGCATCACAGTTACATTCATGCCATTCAGCCCCACGGATTACGCCCACATGGAACGCGCGCTCGAACTGGCCAAGGGCACGCTCGGCCTCGCGTCGCCCAACCCGCAGGTGGGCTGTGTGCTGGCGCATGGCAACGTCATCGTGGGCGAGGGCGCACACCGTTACGACGGGCGCGACCATGCGGAGATCGTCGCGCTCAAGCAGGCAGGCGAGGCCGCACGCGGCGCAACGGCCTACGTCACGCTGGAGCCCTGTTCTCACCATGGCCGTACGGGGCCATGCGCGAATGCGTTGATGGATGCAGGCGTTTCGCGCGTGGTGGCGGCGACGCTTGACCCCAATCCGCATGTGGCGGGGCAGGGAATGGGCCGCATCGCCAACGCTGGCGTGCTTGCGGAAGACGGGCTGCTGCAGCCGGCAGCGCGCACCATGAACGATGCGTTTGCGCGACACATTCTTACGGGGCTGCCGCTGGTCACGCTCAAGTCGGCGCTTTCCGTCGACGGCCGCCTTGCGCCGTTGCCGATCCATCGCCCTGCGGGTTCGCCCTTCTGGCTCACGGGCACAGCTGCGCGTGAGGAGGTACACCGCTTTCGCCACGCCAACGATGCTATTCTCACCGGCATCGGCACGGTGCTTGCCGATGACCCAATTCTTTCTGACCGCAGCAATTTGCAACGCCGCCGCCGCCTATTGCGCGTGGTTCTGGATACGCAGTGCCGAACGCCGCTGGCCTCGCGTCTCGTTGAAAGCGCGAATGACGATCTCCTGATTTTTTGTGCAACGACCGCACCCAACGAGCGCCAGCGCGCCCTGCGTCAACGAGGCGTGCGCGTGGAGACCATTCCCGCGCTACGCCCGGACGAGCGTGCCAGCAGCAATCTTCCGAACAGCGTCCCCACCCATCCCCAGCTCGATCTGCGGGCTGTGCTCAAACGGCTCGGCGACCTGGAAATCCTCTCGGTGCTGCTGGAAGCGGGACCAGGCTTGAATGCCGCCTTCCTCAATGCCGGCTTGGTTGACAAGGTCGTACTCTTTTTCGCGGAGACTGAGCTCGGCGAGGCGTCCATTCCTTTTGCCGACGCCGCGCACAACCCGTTCGCGTTGATCGAGCAATTACAGGCGGTGGACCGCTGCGACTTTCAGCATGACGCCGAGGCGGGCAAGACCGTGGACGCCTGTGTGCGTGGAATCTTGCGCGACCCCTGGGCAGAGACGTTCGCGCTCACCCCGCCCATGCTTTAAATACCGTCAGTGCGCCAGGTAGCCGATTACGGCAAACACTGCACCAAGTGTGCCGAGTCCGAGCGCCACAAGCCAGTACATCCGCCGACGGGTCAGCAGCGTGATGGACGCGAGCACCACGGAAATTTGCAGCAGCGCTTCGCCTGCATCAAACCGCCCTGCCTTGTGCTCCGCCCCTTCTACCTGCTCTTCCAGCACATGCGCCCGGTGCTCGCTTCCCGCCAACTCCGCGTCCCACTTCACCATGTGCGCCTTGTAGTCCTGCAGCTTGGCCGCGGCGGCGGGGTTGTTCGGCGCCAGCACCACCAGCAGATCGCTGGTGCTTTGGATCGACGTCTGCCGAATCTTTTTCGCCTGGTACAGCCCCCACTCATCGGAAGCACGCGCCTGGTTCAGCACCGCTGCGGTGTGCGCGCGATGGGACAGCACCGTGACGAGCGCCACCAGCACGGCAAGCACAGAGATGGAGAAGGAGACGGCCATCATGTGGCTTTCGCGCGCGCCTTCCTGCTGCTCCACAAACTCCTGGATTTCATTGGCTTCCAAGCGCGGCTCCTCGGTGAATCTTCGGCTTCATCGTAGCAGGCGTGCACACGGCAAAGCGCGAAGCCAAGAGGCTTCGCGCTCTGCCGGTTCCGTTCGAGATGAGTTACAAAATGCGTCCCAGAATGGAGGACAACAACCCGCCACTCTCAGGCTGCGGTCCGGTCTGCTGGCCCTGCTCATCCACATGACCCTGCGAGATCAGGTGGTGAATCAGCACAGGTACCAGCACGGCCAGCCCCGTCTTGACCATGGTGGGTGACACGCCGGTCTTCTGAGAAATGTTGTCGATGATGCCGGTGCCGTTCAGCCCCTGCTCCACCTGGTTTGGATCAGCAGGTGCCGTGTTGCCTTGGCCCCATTGCTGTACCGCTGCACCCTGACCGTTCTGTTGAAACGACTGCAACAGTCCGCCTAGGCCACCGGGTCGATTTTCTAATTCCTGCATGAGACCGCCGCCAACCTGGGCAGTGTTACCCGCCTGGCCGCCGGTCATCTGCGAGACCATGTCCATCAAGCTCATTGCGTCACTCCTTACAGGTTGGTGCCGCGGTTGCCGGTAACCAGACGAAGCAGCAGCGTCAACAGGATCGCGCCGATGGTCGCAACGATGATGGTGTAAATCAAGCCACCCTGGCCTGCAAAGCCAAGCGCACGCATGATGAAGCCGCCAATGAAGGCGCCGATGATGCCGACCACAATGTCCCCGAGCACGCCGAAGCCGTTGCCCTTCATGATCTTGCCTGTCAGAAAGCCTGCAATCAGGCCAACCAGAATCCACCAGATGAATGCACCCATGTCCGTATTCCCTTTATTGCTGAGATATGCGAGGCAGCGTTCGGGGTGAACACCTGCAGCGTGCGCGCGCGGTCGTACGTTCCATAAGAACGCAGCAAGTGTTTTTAGGTTGTGAGCCCGCGTGCAATGTACGTGAATTCGGCCGGTTGGCTGCCTATGCTCCCAGCAGCGCGTCGATGAAGTTCGCATTGTCGAACGGCACGATGTCTTCCATCTTTTCGCCGACGCCGACAAACACCACGGGCAGCCGCAACTCGCGTGCGATGGCGATCACGATACCGCCCTTTGCCGTGCCGTCCAGTTTGGTCAGCACGATGCCTGTGACGCGCGACGCATCCAGAAACAGCCGGGCCTGCTGCAGGCCGTTCTGCCCCGTGGTCGCGTCCATAACGAGAAACGTCTGGTGCGGTGCGCCCGGCACCAGCTTTTCCGCCGTGCGCCGCATCTTGTCCAGCTCCGCCATCAGGCCGGCCTTGTTGTGCAGGCGTCCGGCCGTATCGACGATGACGATGTCAGCCTTGCGCGCGCGGCCTGCGGTCAGCGCGTCATACAGCGCGGCGCTCGGGTCGCCGCCCTGGCGCGTCTTGATGATGTCGACGTTCGACCGACGCGCCCACACCTCCAGCTGGTCGATCGCTGCGGCACGAAAGGTATCGGCCGCACACAGCAGCGCGCGCCGCCCGTGGGTGCCATAGAGCGCCGCCAGCTTGCCGCTGGTGGTGGTCTTGCCCGTGCCGTTCACGCCCACCATCATGATCACTTCCGGCGCGGATTTTGGATGGTTCGTCGGCTGATCCACGCTGTTCAGAATGTCGAGCAGCTCTTCACGCAGCATGACTTTTAGCTCCGCGCCGGTGGCCTTTTCCCGCAACGCGCGCGTGCGCAGGTTGCCGATAATGTGCTGCGTTGTCTCCAGGCCGATGTCGGCGGTCAGCAGTACCGCCTCCAGATCGTCCAGGGTCTCATTGTCAACTGTGCGCGTCAGCGACAGGACACCGTCCAGCGACGAGGTGAACTGGTCGCGCGTGCGTGCGGCAGCAGTGCGCATGCGATCGAGAAAGCTGTTGTCCTCTTCCTCCGCCGAGGCGTAACCGCCGAAGCTGAAGTTTGACGCCATGGGCCGCAGGCCGAACTCGTTGCGATCATCCTCGTTCCGGGGCGGCGTGTTCACCGGCGGCGCGGTCTCAATTGCGACCGTAGCTTCCGCCTCTGGAAATGCCGGAGTTTCGATGCCTTCGGTAAACGCAAGTTCCGCTTCGGAAAATGGAACGAAGTCGTCGTCGAGAAGTGACTCTTCCGGCGGCGGCGTGCCCAGCGGCTGCGGCGCAGGATACTTTTGCGGCGTCAGCGGCTCCGGCTCGGCCTGCGGTGCGATGCTTGCGGCGTCGTTCCCGGTGACGGCCTGCCGCACCCGCTGAAAAAATCCCGGCTTCTTCGGCCCATCGTTCGATCTGTTGAAAAGACCCATCGGCTCTAGTTTACGATGCGCGACCTACTCGTTACGGCCGGGCCGCGACATCAGCACGCGGATTGCTTCGCGCGGGCTGATGTCCTCGTGCAGGATGGCGAACATCTGGTCCGTGATCGGCATCTCCACGCCATGCAGTGCGGCCAGGCCACGCGCGGCAGAGGTGCAGCGCACGCCCTCCGCCACCTTGCCGTTCAGGCTTGTAAGGATTTCCGGCAGCCTGCGTCCGCGCCCCAGTTCCACGCCCACGGTGCGGTTGCGGCTCAACGTGCCCGTACACGTCAGCACCAGGTCGCCGTAACCTGCCAGGCCGCTCATGGTCTCGGTCTTCGCACCGCACGCCACAGCCAGCCGCGTAATTTCGGCCATGCCGCGCGTCATCAGAGCAGCCGCGGCGTTCGACCCAAGCTCCAGCCCTGCAACGACACCTGCCGCCAGCGCAATCACGTTCTTGAGCGCGCCGCCAAGCTCCACGCCCACCACGTCGTCGTTGGTATAGACCCGCAGCGAATCCGACGAAAAGTCGCGCTGCAACTGCCCGGCGAGCTCGGCCTCGGTGCTTGCAAGGGTCGCTGCTGTCGGCAGCGCGGCCGCTACTTCCTTCGCAAAACTCGGGCCGCCCAGTACGGCGATACGCACGTCGCTGACCGCTGCCACCACCTCCGACATACGGCGATGCGTGCCGTCCTGAATGCCCTTGGAGGCGGAAACGAACACATGGTCTACCGTGAGAAAGGGTGCAAGCGCGGCGATCGTTTCCGGCAGTGCGGTGGACGGCGTGACGGACAGCAGCACACTCGCACGTGCTGCTGCCTCCTCCAACGAAGCCGTCAGGCGCAAGCTTTCCGGCAGCGCAAACCCCGGCAAATAGCGCGCGTTCTCTTGTCGAACCGCCATCTCCTCCGCATGGTCGGGCGAGTGCGCCCACAGCGTCAGCTCATGGCGGTTCTGGCGGGCAAGCGACAACGCCAAAGCGGTGCCCCATGCGCCCGCTCCCAGAATGGCAATACGGCTCATACAAACCTCACGGAGCTACGCGGCTTTCGCTGCGCCGAACTTCGGCTCGGTGCCGGCGCGCAGGCGCGCAATGTTGCTGCTGTGTTTCACGATCACCAGCAGCGGAATGACGACATACACGAGATCCACGATCAACCGGTGCTTGCTGTCGCCCAGAATCGCGATCACGGGATAGCACACCGCCGCGATCAGGCTCGCAAGCGACACGATGCGTGTCAGCGCGACCACCGCCGCGAAGAGGACGACCAGCAGCAGCGCCGCAAATGGCGTCAGCGCAAAAAAGACGCCAAGCGCCGTCGCCACGCCCTTACCCCCGCGAAACCCAAGCCACACCGGGAACACGTGCCCGATGACAGCAAACAATCCGGCCAGCGCCACCAAGTCATAGCCGCTCGGATAGCTGCTGTAGTGCAGCACCAGCGTTCGCGCCAGCGTCACGGCAACGAAGCCCTTCAGCGCATCCAGCACCAGCGTCGCGACCGCCAATCCCTTCGCACCGGAGCGCGCCACGTTTGTCGCGCCGATGTTGCCGGAACCGGTGTCGCGAATGTCTTCATTGCGCGCAAGACGTACCAGCAGATACCCGAAGGGTATTGACCCCAAAAGGTACGCGGCGACAAGAGTAACGATCCAGAGCGTAGCGGGATTCATGGCGATCATGAGTGTAGCAAGACCGCGCTAGGCCAGCAGCTTACGCAGGCTGACGAGCGCGTGTTGCGTCGTCATCCAACGCACGCGATCCCGGTCGCCATGCAGATTTAACTGCCGCACCGTCGTCCCCCGCGCATCGCTCAGGCCCACGTAGACCAGGCCCACGGGCTTGGCTTCGGTGCCGCCATCAGGTCCGGCCACACCGGTGATGCCGACACCGATGTCCGCACCCGTGCGCTGTCGAATGCCCTCGGCGAGTGCACTCGCCACCGGTTCACTGACCGCGCCATGCGCCTCTAACAAATCGGCAGGCACATCGGCGAAGCTCGTTTTCAGCGCGTTGCTGTACACAATCGCGCCACCCACAAAACTGCGCGAAGACCCCGGAACCGCCGTCAGCCGCTGCCCAAGCAAGCCACCCGTGCAGCTCTCTGCAACGGCAAGCGTCTGATGCCGCAGCCCAAGTTGCAGCAGCACCACCTGCTCCAGCGAGTCGTTGTTGTTGCTGAAGATGAACTCTTCCATCTCGTGCTCGCAGCGGCCCAGCACCTCGGCCACGCGCGCCTCCGCCTCGTCCAGCGTGGGCTTGCTGCATAGAAAGTGGAGTTGAATTTCGCCCTGCGTGCTCAGGATCGTCGTCTGCACGTCGGCGTACTGGCCGTAGATCGGCGCGGTGCGCGCATCCACCTCCGACTCGGGCACCACCGCCATGCGCAGCGTTCCCGTCGCAATGTGTGCCGCCGGCAGCACGGCCCGCAGGCGCTCGCGCACCTGGTCGGCGAAGAGCGCGGTCAGTTCCTTCGGCGGTCCCGGCAGCAGCACGACAATACGCTGCTTGCCCTCCACCTGTGCCACCAGCCACTGCCCGGGCGCGGTGCCGTTCGCGTTCGGCAGCACCGTCGCCGTGTCCAGCACATTGGCCTGGCGGTAATTGTTTTCGGCGATGACCATGCCGCGCTTGTTGAAGCGTTCCCGCAAATCCACGGCAATGCTTTCCACGCGCGTCATGCCCAGGCCCAGCGCGCCGGCAACGGCCTCCCGGGTCAGGTCATCTTCCGTCGGACCAAGCCCGCCGGAAAATAACACAAGATCGGCGCGCCGCAGAGCGATCTTCGCCGCCGCGATTAACTGTGGCAGGTCGTCGCCCAGAATGGTCTTGAAGGCCACTTCGACGCCTAGCTTGTTCAGCTCCGCGGTGAGCGCCAGAGAGTTCGTATCCACCCGAAATGGTGTGAGCATCTCCGAGCCAACCGCGATAATTTCTGCCTGCATGATCAGCGCACCAATCGCCCGGCGACGCCGAGTTCCACATGATACAGCGCGTTGGTCGTTGTCAACGCTGCGGCCCCGTCTTCCATAAATGCCAGCCCGATCAACCCGCTACCGCTCACGGCAACGCTCGCTTCCCGCTGCGGCGTGATGCGGTGGATGCCCCGTTCGCCACGGTGGGATGCCGCCACGTACAGGTTGCCGTCCGTATCGAAGGCGAGTCCCTGCGGCCGACCCAGGCCGCGAAACCAAATGCTGACGTCGCCGTTCGGCGCAATCGCGTGGATCACCTCGTTCGACGACGTGGTCGGACCAGTGACGAACAACGTTCCGGCATCGTTGAACGCCAGGTGGTACGCCGACACCGACGGCTCCAGCGTGGCAAATACGAAGACATTGCCGCGGTTATCCAGCTTAAAAATCGTTCCGCTGCGGTCGCCCACGTACAAGTTGCCGTCTGCGTCAAAGGCGAGCCCGGTGGCAACGCCCATGCCCTCGGCCCACTGCGCCATCGTGCCCTCGGGCGAAATGCGGTAGACCGTCCCTTCTGCCCGCGAACTGGCGTACAGGTAACCGTCCGGTCCGAACGCAAGGCCACTGGCATTCGGCAGACCACGCACAAACGCACGCTGTTGAAAGTCACGATCGATGCGGAAGATCGATACCGGAACAGTCTGCCCGCGCGCACCGGAAAATGTGGTGTACAGGTTGCCGTCCGCGTCCACTGCAGGTCCGGCAATGGGATGTAAATTGTCGGCGATCGGCACGGCAATCTGCACCGGCAGCGCGTTGCTGCGATGCTCGCCGAAGCTTAGCGTCAGGTCGCCGGCAATCGCGCCATCGGGTACGCGCAGCGTAAGTTTCTGGGCACTGGTAAAGCTCAGTGGGGCCAGCGTGTCGCCGATGTGCGCGGTGGGTACGCCGCTCAGGGTGAACTGCGTTCCGCGCACGTCAAAGCTGCCGCCGGGCATAGCTGCCGCAGGTGTCACCGCGTCAAGGTGTGGAGCGCCGGGGTCTGCCGGGCGTCGTTGATCGAACAGGGACATGAGTTGAGGTTAGATGAAAGCACCGCAACAGGGAACAGGCCGCGCCTCACGACGCGCAACGGCGTGCGTTCAGCGATGAAACAGGATCAGATTGACCGCGATGACGAAGTACACCAGCAACGCGTAGAGACCGGCGGCAAGGTCGTCCACGACGATGCCCGTACCTTCCGGCAGGCGCTCAAGCCAGCGCACGGGCGGCGGCTTCAGAATGTCGAACACCCGGAACAGCACCAGCGCAAGTAGCGCAAACGGCAGGCTGGGCGGAGCCAGCGTCAGTGCCAGCCACTGTCCGGCAATCTCGTCGATCACCACGATCTGCGGATCTTTGCGGCCACTCTCACGCGCCACCCGCGTCGCCGCGGGAATGCCGATGGCCGTCGCCACCCCGGCCATCGTCAGCGTGATCCATGGTGTCAGATTGGCGGGTACATGCCGCATCACCACGAACCACACAGCAGTCGCGGCGATGGAACCGTACGTCCCCGGCCCCGGTTTCAATAGGCCCGCGCCAAAGAATGTCCCGACAATCCACGCCCAGCGCGTGCGATGCACTCCCGGCAGATGCCCCGCGGCCAGCACGGCATCGGTCGTCACGCGGTCATGCGCGGCATCGGGAATGGTGGTTGCGCCGGATCGGCGAAGTCCTGGAATCAGTCTGCGCATGGGAATGGATCATGGGATGCGGCGACCTCGGCAACCAGTCGCCTCTAGTATTCGTCATCGCGACTGTTCTGCACACCGCGCCCACGTTCCAGATCCTCCAGCAAATCTGGATCAAGCACCGGCGACGTGATGCGGTAGTCGCCGGAGGCCCACTTGCCCAGGTCGATGCGGCGGCAGCGATCGCTGCAGAAAGGGAAGTCCGCGTTGGTTTCAGCAACGAGCGTTTTACAGGTTGGGCAGCGCAGTGCTTTGATCGGCATACAGGGTCTTGGATGCGTGACGGCGGCCTTTGTTTCTCGGTCGCCGCCACGGTTTGCGTCCTAACCCTTGTTGAACGCTTCATCGGCCTTGACGACCGGGTTCTGCGCCATGGACTCGAGCATCTTGTGGATGCGCTGGTGGTGCGCTTCTGCGGCGGGAAACTTCGCAACCATCTCAGCAGTCTTCGGCATGAAGTCGACTCCGGTTGCTTCCTTGTACAGCCGATGGAACTTCGTGTAGATAAAGATGCCTTCTCCCGTGCTGTCGAGGAACAGATCAGGATCGACTGCGCCCCGCAGCACGAACGACGAGGCCATCTCCCAGAAGCTGACGACCTGCCGCCAGTACGCATTCTCCTGCGTACCGGGTGCGCGCTGCACCTTCAGGATGTCATCGGCGGTCTTGCAGGGCATTTCAAACGCGACGAATGCGCGTGCCTTGCGCATCACTTCTTCGCGGCGAATGTCGTACAGCTTCAGGATCAGTTCTGCGTCAGCAGTGGTAGCCATGGTGCTCCTTGGGTTAGTCAATGATGCGCGCGACGACATCGTAGTCGTGCGCTTCGGTGATCTCCGCGCGGTAAAATGTGCCCGGCACCAGCCGTTCGTGGTCGCCGAAATCATTCAGCAGCACGTGGCCATCAATCTCCGGTGCCTGGTCCAGCGTACGCGCTTTCCACAGCAGGTCGGTCTCTTCCGACGGGCCTTCCACCAGCACTTCCACAATGCGGCCAACCTGCGCCGCGCGGGCTTTCGCGCTGATCTTCAACTGTGTCCGCATCAGTCGCCGCCGCCGTGCCTCGATGGTGCGTTTCGGAACTTTCGCGCCCAGGTCGAACGCTGCCGCGCCTTCCTCGTCGGAGTAGCTGAACACGCCGAGCCAATCGATCTTCGCGGCCTTGATGAAGTTCTCCAGGTCGGCAAATTCCTCTTCCGTTTCGCCAGGAAATCCGACGATGAATGCTGTCCGAATCGCGATGCCGGGAACGATGCGGCGGGCTTTCTCCAGCATCTGCAGAAAGATCGTGCCAGAGCCGCCGCGCTTCATCCGCTTCAGCACCGAGGGCGATGCATGCTGCAACGGCACATCCAGGTATTTCGCAATATTGTCGTGCGCCGCAATCGTTTCCAGCAGGCGTGTCGTCACCTTGTTTGGGTACGCGTACAGGAAGCGCAGCCACTTGATGCGGCCGATGCCCTCAACGTGCATGGTGGCAAGCGATTCCAGCAGTTGCGCCAGGCCGTCTTTCAACCCGAGGTCCTCGCCGAAGCACGTCGTATCCTGACCGATCAGGGTCAGCTCGCGGACACCTTGCCGCATCAGGTTCTCCGCCTCGTTCAGAATCGAAGCAATACGCCGCGAGCGGAACTTTCCGCGCAGCTGAGGAATGATGCAGAAGCCGCAGGGATGATCGCAGCCCTCGGCGATCTTGATGTACGCCGACGCGCGCGGCGTCGTTAAAATGCGCGGCGTGTCGTCGCTGTACAGGTAGCTCGGCAACGCGGCTGTGGCGCCGTCCCAATCATCGCGGCGGAACCGGCCCTGCTGCTCGCGCAGGTCGCCTTCCGGTCGCGAGGTCTGCGGCGCAACGTCCATCTGCGAATGTTTCCGCACGGCACTGCTGGCACGGTCGATCAGCGTGCTTTCCGCGAGCGTCGCGGCAGATGCATTGCCTTGCGCAAGCTCCACTTCCAGCGCCGCCGCACCGCCCAACTCCAGGTGCGCATGGCTGTGTGCCGTTGCGTTCACCGCGGCCTCGCCATGCGCCAACTGTGGGGCCGAAGCCTTCGTTTCACGGAAGAAGCCATCGTCGGTGTGCGTTGCCAACGCCCCTGCCTGCACCTCCGCACCATTCGGCGCGGTCAGGGACATCGCCTGCGGATCGGCAGTGATGGCGAGGCCAGCAGGCACCTCCAACGCGGGAACCGCATTCAGAATCGTGAAAGGCGATGGTGCAGTCCGGGGTGCGATTCCGGCGGCGGCAAGAATGCTGTCCAACTCGCCCGTGCCCAGCACCGCATCGACTTCTGGAATATTCTTGCGGATCTCGTCGCGATATCGCTCCACCAGGCAGCCCGCGACGATGAGCTTCTGCGCCCGGCCACCGTTTGCGATCTTGTGATTCGCCATTTCCAGGATGGTGTTCACGCTCTCCTGCTTGGCCGAGTCAATGAACGAGCAGGTGTTCACCACGATGATGTCGGCGCTCTCCGCGTCCGGCGTCAACTCTGCGCCGGCGTGGTGCAGCATGCCCATCATCACCTCGCTGTCCACCAGGTTCTTTGGGCAGCCAAGCGACACAAAACCGATGCGCGGTCGCACGGCGGCAGGAGCCGCGGAGGGAGGCAGAGCTTCGATAATTTCGATCGCGGACACTTGCTCCAGTTTAGCGCGCTTCATCGCGCACGCCGCGCGGCGACGCGGCAATGCTAAGATGAATCTCGAACCGGGTCCTACGCGACGTAATCCCGTGAACCCCGCCAGGTCCGGAAGGAAGCAACGGTAACGGGCTCGTACGTGCGCAGTGGGTGTCCCGGTTCTTTTCTGCTTCAGCGCTCTGCTGGCGTTCCGTCAGCCCGGATGAGCAAATTCAGCCACATGCACGTATGCTCGACATGGATGTTCATGCGCCGGAAGTTACGGCGCGGAAGGACTGTGTCTTGAGCCTGGAGTTGAAGCCGCGCATCGCACGTCGCGCGAAGATTTCGTCGGTGGGCACCTATGTTCCGCCGAAGCTGTTGACCAACGCGGATCTGGAAAAAATCGTCGATACCACCGACCAGTGGATCATGGAGCGCACCGGCATTCGGGAGCGCCACATCGTGAGCGATGGCATGGCCACCAGCGACCTGGCCGCCGGTGCCGCAAGGCAGTGCCTCGAGCGCGCCGGCGTCGCTGCAGCGGACGTGGACTGCATCATCGTCGGCACTGTCACGCCCGACATGCTGTTCCCCGCTACTGCCTGCCTGGTGCAGAAGAAGATCGGCGCCACCAAGGCGTGGGGCTTCGACCTCTCCGCCGCCTGCTCCGGGTTCCTCTACTCGCTGCAGGTCGGTGCCAAGCTCGTGGAAAGCGGTGCGCACGATAAAGTCCTTGTCATCGGCGGCGACACCATGAGTTCCATCGTCGACTACACCGATCGTTCTACCTGCATCCTGTTCGGCGACGGCGCGGGCGCGGTCCTGGTTGAACCCTGCGCTGAAGGCGAGGTCGGCCTCGTCGACTTCTGGCACGAGGTTGACGGCGGCGGCGGCGACAGCCTCTGCATGCCTGGCGGCGGCTCCCTGCACCCGTCCAGTGAGCAGACCGTCCACGACCACATGCATTTCATTAAGCAGGACGGCCAGACCGTGTACAAATTCGCCGTACGCAAAATGCTTGAGGCCAGCGAACGCATTCTGGAGCGGAACGGCATCGACGGCACGGAAATCGCGGCATTCATTCCGCACCAGGCCAACAAGCGCATCATCCTGTCCACCGCAGAGCGGCTGGGTATGCCGCTCGACCGCGTCGTCATCAACATCGACCGCTACGGCAACACCACCGGTGGCACCATTCCGTTGGCCATGGGAACCGCGCTTGAAGACGGTCGTCTCAAGAAGGGCGATCTTGTACTGATGGCCAGCGTCGGTGCCGGCTTTACCGTAGGCGCAACCCTTTTGCGTTGGGAGTTCTAGAAGCCGAAGATCAGGCCGTGGCGGTTGCCGCGGCCTTTGCGCTGCTGCCGCCTCGCCGTGCCTGCACGATTTTGATCGTGGCGTACACGATGGCAAACGCCACCGATCCCCACACCACCAGCAGCAGCACCCAGCCATACTCTTCGGTAAGCCGGGTATAGAGCGGCAGGATGTGTCGGCCGTAATGCACGCCAAGCCACGCATAAAACGCATGCCGCACAAACCGGCTCAGCACAAACGTGGGATAAAAGATCCGCCGTGGCATGCGGAGCGCGCCCGCCGCAATCAGGAACGGCATGAGCGGCGCCGGCGGCGGCAGCACCGCGGGCAGCGCGACCGACAGGATGGCGTGGTGCTCCGACCAGTGCTTCAGCCGATCAGCGAAGCGCTTCGGCACGTGCTTATCCAGCAGCGTCACGCCGCCGGCCACGCCCAGTTGGTAGCTGGCGATACTGCCTAAGCCGGAACCCACCGTCGCAATCACCGTTGCCCACAGCCAGCCATGGTGCTGCGCCGCGAACAGCGTCACCAGCAGGTCTGACGAGCCGGGGATCGGCAGTGGAATCGGTGAGCTGTCAATGATGGAAATCAGCAGCAGGCCAAGCGGGCCCAGGCGCATGAAATAGCCCAGCAGACCGGTGCGCGCGTGGTGCGCGGCTAAAACAAAGGTGGCGAAGGCAATGTGCATGCGTCTGCTGCTTAGGACGCTTGCCGTGCGGTAGAAGTCGCGCCCGCCTGCAGCGTTTGTCTCATCCGGTCTGCAGAAGCGGCAGCCGATAGGCCGGCAGCACCCCGGTCTCCGCCGCCAACGCGTAAAAATGTTCGATCGCGCGCAGGCAATCCGGGTCCAGATCGTAATGGATGTTCGTCGTCAGGTAGGTCCGGATCGTCGCCGGGGGAACCGCAATGCGCGGCGTCCACTCCGCCACTAACGTCTCCACGTGCGTTAAGCCCGCATCGCGCGAGTTGACCAGGTCTTCGATGAGACGTGTCGGCGTGACCCTGGCCGTTGCCAGTGCTCCTGGATGAACAGCCCACACCGCTGCCACCCACGGCAGGCCGGTGCACTGGTGCCACAACGCCGCGACGTCATGCCAGGTGCGGCCATCCTCCGCATCGCGCGCCTCCAGCGCAAGCAGTGCCGGGTCGCCAATCAGCAGTGCCGCATCCGCCTCTCGCAGCATGGCATCCACATCCACCGCAGCTTGCGTCAATGCAGGGTCTGCATGCAAAAAGGCCCGAAACAAAATCTGCACGTAGGCGACGGATGATCTTGAGGCGGTATCGGCAGCAATGGTCCGCACATCTTCCAGCCGCAGCCCGGGCCGCACCACGAGTTGTATCGACCGCACCTCCCGCAGCGACGCGATCGTGCATCCAGGCACCGCAACCAGGTCCGGCGCAAAGGGCAGCGCGCCGATCGGAATCAGCCCCAGGTCCGCTTCACCGCTGCGCAACTGCGCCGCACACTGCGCCGGCGAGGTAAAACGTACATCGTAGCGCTCGCGCAGAACGGCAGCAGCCGGTGCATGCTCAAAGTCGTAGAGCAGCGGTGCCGGATTCAGAAAGTTGATGGCCGCGACGCGTAGCGGGAGTGGGGAAGAAGTCGGCACGTTCCAATTTGGATGTTGTACCGCCGCTTCCCGGTGCTTTTCGACCCTTTCCTGTCATGGCATGCGCAAACCCACCCACGCCTTGTTGTATAACCACGTGGACCGGCTCTGGTGACGAACCTGCGTCCAGCGGCCGCCGGAGGAGAGCGATGGGAACAGCGGTTCGCGCAGACGTTGCCGGCAATGCGACCGGCGGAGACACGGCAAATCGGCTCGCCTGGATGGCCCTGACGCTGACGCCGCAAATGGGGCCGACCCGCACCCTTCGTGCCATGTCGAAGGTTGACGCCCCGGCCGAGATTCTCAGCCTCGGCCTCACCGGGCTGGAGGCGCTGGGACTGCCTGCACCCTCCGCGCGCTTCGTCTTCGAGGGTAAGGCGCGTGCCGCGGCAGAGGCGGAGATCCAGCGCGTCCAAGAGCAGGGTGCTGGCTTCCTGACCCACGACTGCCCCGACTACCCGGATCGTCTGCGGGAGATCTACGATCCGCCGCCGGTGCTCTGGACGCGTGGCGAAACCGCCCTGCTCGGTCTGCCCGGCATCGCCGTCGTCGGCACGCGGCATCCCTCACCCTACGGCGCAGGCATGGCGCAGATGCTGTCGCGCGACTTGGCCAATCGCGGCGTCATCATCCAGAGCGGCATGGCGCGCGGGGTCGACACCGAGGCGCACAAGGGTGCCATCGAGGCGAAAGGGAAGACAGTGGCCGTCTGGGGCACCGGCATCGACGTCATCTACCCCAAGGAGAACAAGCGCCTGGCAGAGCAGATCATCATGAGCGGCGGCTGCATCCTCACGGAGTTCCCTACCGGTACCTTTCCCGCGCCGCAGAACTTTCCCCTGCGCAACCGCGTACTCAGCGGCATGAGCGTGGGCGTGCTGGTGATCGAGGCGGCAGAGAACAGCGGCACCCGCATCACCGCGCGCTGCGCCATGGAGCAGAATCGCGACGTCTACGCCGTGCCCGGCAACGTCACCAACAAAAACGCCTGGGGTCCGAACACCCTCATCAAGCAGGGCGCCAAGCTCACCGCCACGTGGGAAGACATCTGGGAAGACCTGCCCAGCCAGGTGCGCATCGAACTCGAAGACAGGCTCGCTATGCTGGCAGGCGGCGACGCTGCATCGAAAGGTGGGGGAGCCGCATCTCTATTCGCGGATCAGGAAATGCCACCGACCGAGCGGCTCGTCTATGAACACCTGCGGGCCGATGAATCCGTTCAGCTGGACGACCTGATGGAGCAATTAGAGGGACAACTCCCCTCGGCAGAGATCTTTACCGCTCTTTTCGAGCTTGAACTCGCCGGCCGTGTACGGCAGATGCCCGGCAAAAATTACGTGCGAACCTTCTAGAGCAGAGGCATCCAGCCGGGTCTCTTTCGGACATGCGGCAAATGGACAACACGTGACGCAGCGAAAACTTCGTGGTAGCGTCTCACCGAGACAGGTTCGCGGAAACTCGCCGGGGTGGTGGGCCCCGCTCAGAGCAGCAACGTGCAGTGCCGGGAAGCCGGAGGCCGCCACATCGGGGCAGAAAACAGGAAGTGCGGTATGGCAAAGAATCTCGTGATTGTGGAGTCGCCGGCAAAGGCGAAGACGATTAACAAATATCTTGGCAACGATTACATCGTTGAGGCCTCGCTCGGCCACATTATGGATCTGCCGAAAAACGACATCGGCGTCGAACTGAAAAAGCGCACCTTCGAGCCCTACCTCATTGTGTCGCCTGGTAAGGAGAAACTGGTCGACAAGCTGAAGAAGCTCGCCTCCAAGGCCGATGCCGTCTTCCTCGCACCCGACCCGGACCGCGAAGGCGAGGCCATCGCCGCCCACCTGCAGATGCAGTTGAAGGGTTCGATCAAGGGCAAAACCACCATCCAGCGCGTCACCTTCAACGAAATCACGAAAAAGGCGGTCGTCGACGCCTTCACACGCGCCCGTCAGGTCAATGAAAACCTCGTCGATGCGCAGCAGACCCGCCGCGTGCTCGACCGCCTTGTCGGCTACGAAATCTCGCCGCTATTGTGGGACAAGGTGCGCCGCGGTCTCAGCGCGGGCCGCGTGCAAACCGTCGCTCTCCGCCTCATCGTCGACCGCGAAAACGAGATCAAGGCCTTCAACCCCGTCGAGTACTGGCCCATCGACGCCAAGCTGAAGCCCCAAGGCGCCAAGCAGGAGTTCACCGCACGCCTCCACACCATCGACGGCGCGCGTGTGTCCGTTGAGAGCGTAAGTCCCCCGGCGTTGCCGAATGGCGACTTGGCCGCAGCCGCAAAAGCCGGCATGGAAGAGGCAAAGTGGGCCGTCGCCAGCGTGGAAGCCAAGGAGCGCCGCCGCAACGCACCCGCCCCCTTCTCCACCTCCCAGCTGCAGCAGCAAGCGTCGAACCGGCTCGGATTCAACGTCAAGCGCACCATGGGCGTGGCCCAGCGCCTGTACGAAGGTGTTGAGATCGGCGCGGAAGGCACCGTCGGCCTCATCACCTACATGCGTACCGATTCCACCCGCGTCGCGCCTGTTGCCATTGAAGAAGCACGCGAGTACATCGGTGACCTGGGCGCGAAGTACCTACCCGCGAAGCCCAACGAGTTCAAGGGCAAGAAGGACGCCCAGGACGCCCACGAAGCCATCCGTCCCACGCACGTCGCGTACACGCCCGAGAGCATTCGCAAGTACCTGAGCGAGGAGCAGTTTCGCCTGTACGACCTCATCTGGCGTCGCTTCGTCGCCAGCCAGATGACCGCCGCCGTGTATGACCAGACAGTGGTCGAGATTACTGGCCAGTCCGATCGCCGCTACGGCGTGCGAGTCTCCGGCTCCGTGCTCAAGTTCGACGGTTTCCTGAAGATCGCCGACCCGCGCGCCGGCAAGGCTGCCGAGGCAAAGGCCGAAACGCAGGCGAATTCAGAGGACGACGAAGACGTGTCGCTGCCAGCACTCGCCCAAGGCCAGGCGCTCGATCTCGTCGCCGTCCTTGCCGAGCAGAAGTTTACCGAGCCGCCGCCCCGCTTCAACGAGGCCTCGCTCGTCAAGGAATTGGAAGAGCAGGGCATCGGCCGCCCGTCGACGTACGCCTCCATCATCAACACCATCCAGGACCGCGACTACGTCAAAAAGCTCGCGCGCAAGTTCGTCCCGACCGAGATCGGCATGGTCGTGACCACGCTGCTGGTCAAGAACTTCCCGTACATCTTCGACATGGCCTACACGCGCAAGTTGGAAGAAGAGCTTGACCGCGTCGAGGACGGTGAAGAGAAGTGGACGCACCTGCTCTCCGGCTTCTACGACCACCTGACCGAAGAGATCAAGGTTGCCGAAAATTCGATGGAAGACATCAAGCGGCGCGAAGAAAAAACCGACGAGCTCTGTGAAAAGTGTGGCAGCGCGCTCGTGATGAAGTGGGGCAAGTTCGGCTCCTTCTACTCCTGCAGCAACTACACCAAGACCAAGCCGAAGACCATCGCCGTCGCCTCCTTCAAGAAGGACAGCAAGGCCGTGATCAAGCGCATCACCGACGCCGTCGACTACCCCTTTCACGTCAAGGGCATGATCGACGACGCGGAAGCCAGCAACGAAGAGGTCCACAGCGACAAGGAACTGCTCGCCGCGCTCAAGATTGCGTCCACTCGCGGCAAAAGCATTCTCATCGACCCCGTCAGCTGCGACTTCACCAAGGAAAATTTCGCCGACAAGCCCGACCTCGCCGCCATGGAGCAGGGCGACACCGAGGAAGAGGAGTTCTGCGAAAACTGCGGCAAGCTTATGGTGCTCAAGAACGGTCCCTTCGGCCCCTTCATGAGCTGCCCCGACTACAACGCCGACCCGCCCTGCAAAACCGTCCGCCGCCTCAACCAGAAAGTCCAGTCCAAGCCGCCGGAGCCCACCGGCGAGCCCTGCCCCGAATGCGGTATGGAGCTCGTCAAGCGCCACGGCACCTATGGTGAGTTCACCTCTTGCTCCGGTTATCCCAAGTGCAAATACGTGAAACAAACGCTCCTCGATGTGCCCTGCCCCAAGTGCAAAGGCAGCCTGGCTGAGCGTAAAGCTCGCACCGGCAACACTTTTTACGGCTGCACCAACTACCCGAAGTGCGACTACACCAGTAACCAGAAGTTGATCGCCACGCCCTGCCCGCGCGGCAACAGCACCTACCTTGTCGAGGTGTTCAACAAGCAGGACGGCTTCCTCCACGAGGTCTGCCCGCACAACCACGACGCCATGCCCAAGCGCCGGCCAAAGAAGGGCGCCAAGGAAGAGGTCGCCGACCCTATCTCCTGCGACTACGACCACCAGACCGACCGTGTTCCGGAGGCGCCACCTGTTGCCGAGGTCCCGGTACTGAAGATTCCTGACCCGGCTACTACGCGCCCCGTCATGGAAGCGGTGGCCTGATCCGGCAATAAGCAGCAAGCGCCGCGAAAATGTAGCGAAGACGCATCCTTTGGCACAGACTTTGCTCTAATAGGCAATGGCTGATCGGCCAAAGGTGCGCCCTTGCGCGCAAGTTGGCCGCTCCCTCATGGAAGTGGGTCAGTCCGGATATCCAACATCACGATAGGAAGTGAGTTACGCATGGCAAAGGCAACTTGGAATGGTCACACCGTAGCTGAAAGCGAACACTTCGAAACCATCGAAGGTAATATCTATTTTCCGGAGGAGTCGGTGAAGCGCGAGTTCCTGCGCCCGAGCTCCACAACATCTTCCTGCCTATGGAAGGGCCAGGCGCGATACTTCTCCCTGCTGGTCGACGGCCAGGAGAACCCAGATGCGGCGTGGTACTACCCCGATCCGAAGCCGGCAGCGCGCTCCGTCAAGCATCACATGGCCTTCTGGCGCGGCGTCGAAGTGTCCAAGTAATTCCAAACCACTGAGACTGAAAGCCCCGTCGAATGGACGGGGCTTTTACTTTCACCTAATAAGCACCTGTTTGCTCCAACGGCAGGCGTATCTGGATGCAGGTTTCACCCGGCCTCGAGCGAACGGATATCTGACCCCGATGTTTGGTCACCACGCGATTCGCCATGTCCAGGCCAAGACCGAGGCCTAAACCCACGGCCTTGGTCGTAAAAAACGGCTCAAAGATGCGTGACTGGATGCCCGCCTCGATCCCCGGGCCATTGTCCCAGAACTCAATCAGCACGGTCGGCCCGGCGACGGCGGTGTGAATGCGCAGGGTCTTTTCCGAGCCTGCCGGCAACAGGTCCATTGCGTCCAGGGCGTTTTCGATAATGGCGGTCCACACCTGGTTCAGTTCGCTGCCATATGCGAGGATCGGTGGTGCTGCCGGATCGAATACCCGAACCACTTGCACGTCGGCACACCGCGAATTGAACATGGCAAGCGTGTTCTCAATCGCCTGCGGCAGGTCCACCTCCTGAATGGGCGCCTGGTCCATGTAACTGTAATCCTTGATCGCGGAAATGAGCTCGAAGATGCGTCGCGTCGCGTCCATCACAGCGTCAGTCATGCGTTCCGATTTAAGTGCGGCGGCAAAGGAAGAGATAGCGATCGGCAGGGCATTGCCGCTCATCATGGCAGCCAACTCATCCAGGTGCGCAATGTCAATCGCGGTCTCCGCTAGCGTCGGCGCAATTTTCCAGCTGTCCGCAACATCGTGCGCATCCAGCCAACGCGTGAACTGGTCTTCCCGCGCGTTCAACACCACCGTGTCGCAAACCGCGTGCTCCGCGCCTGGCGGCAGCAGGGCACACACCGTCGCCACCCATGCGCTGTACCGTTGCTTCACCGTGTCGTCAAAGCACAGCGAACCCAGGCGATATTTCTGGTCGCCATAATTGCGCAGTTCGGTCCATAGATTGTTGGCAGCCGACCGTGCAGCCGACGCGGGATTGTTCAGCTCATGTGAAAGGTTCGCCGCCAATTTACCAAGCGCGTTCAATTTCTCTGACTGTTGCTCCATGCGCGTCACCTCGCGCACCCGGTCCAGCAGCACGCCAACGCAGCGCGGACCCAGCACCGGAATCGCCGCAAGCATCGCGGAAAACAGGCTCTCCTCGAAATCCAGCGTCCAGACCGCGCCGGAGGCATAGCCGTCCCCGCCGTATGTCTTCATGCGGCTAAAGGGCAGCTTGCCCGTCAACTGGCCGGATCGACCGATGAAGTATTGCACCGGCCCGGACTGGTGGCGGCGCACATGCACCTCTCCACGCAACAGAATGGTCATGGTGCTGGCCGGCTCGCCACCGCGAAAGATGACTGTTCCCTCAGGAAAGCAGTGCTCGACGCCATGTTCTGCCAACCACCGTAGTTCCGCCTCTGAAAGGTCGGCGAGTTGGTCGAGATGCCTCAGCGCCTCTATAATCTGCGGCACCGGCGTTGGATCGGCCAACTCGTACGCCGCGAAGCGCTCAAGTAGAGAGGAAGCGGATGGATCGAGGCTGAGGGTCGCCATGACATTCCTTTTCTGCAGCATACCTTGCCGGCTTGCAGCGGTGTACGGCCGTTAACGGAGACGCATTTCCTGCCGCCGCATAGGCATGGCGTCGACCAGTGCGCGCAGTGTTTCAAACGGCACAGGTTGCGGCCATCGAAACTTTTCGCCACCGTCCTTACCCAGCAGCACGACAGTAAACTGGTTTGCCGCAACGTGGAAGCGAGATCGCAACGCTTTTGCTTCCGCATCGGTCGCCGCAACCGTGCCTGGCGGTGTGTTCGCGTCTGCCCGCGTCGGGCTCCGTGTTACAAGCACGATACGCATCTGCCGCTCGCGAAGTTCCTCGGCGTGCCCTTGTAGCGCGGCATATTCCTCCTGCACGCGTGCATCGTCTGGTCCGGCAAACAGCAACACCGGTCGGTCATGATCGCGCATCGCCGCCAGCAAAGACGGAGCGGTAGATGCCTGCCCAAGGCTTGCCAGCGGTGCGGAGACACAAAGCAGGATGGATGCAAGACGCATGAGGCATTGGATGCGTCAGTGGAACTCGACGACGACTTTGCCGAAGTGGGTGGCGGAATCCAGGGCGCGAAACGCGTCTTTCGCCTGCTGAAAGGCAAACGTCTCCCCAATCGCAGGATGAACTTCGTGGTCCGCGAAGGTCTGCACCAGGCGCGAAAGCATGGCCACCGAGCCCACGTAGATGCCCTGCACCCGCAGCCCATTCATCAGCACCGGCAGCACGTTTAGCGGCTGCTCCACACCGCTCAGGATTCCGATCATCGCGACCAGCCCGTTACGCGCGGCAGCACGCAGCGACATCGGCAGCGTACCGGCACCACCCACCTCTACAATATGCGTCGCGCCCTTGCCACCCGTCAGGTCGCGCACGGCCCGGCTCCAGTCGGTTCCCGCCGTGGTGTGCAGAATGTGCGTCGCACCTAGCGCCTTCGCCTGCTCCAGCTTGGCTTCCGACGAACTGGTGATGATCGTCGTCGCGCCGCGCAGGTGGGCAATCTGCAGCGCCAGTGTGCTCACGCCGCCCGTTCCCAGCAGCAGCGCCGTGGCGCCGGCGCCAATGTTTCCAATCTCGACCAGCGCATTCCACGCCGTCACACCGGCGCAGGGCAGCGTTGCGGCCTCGGCGAACGACAGCGCCGCCGGCACCTTCACCAGCGCATGCGCCGGAAAGTTCCGCGCCGTCGTCAACACCCCTTCCGTCGCCTCACCCATGGCTGAGGCCGCGCCAGCATCGGTCAGCGGCCCGTCCAGCCAATCGGGGAAGAAGCCGGCAACGACGCGGTCACCCACCGCAAAGTCCCGCACTGCCGCACCGACCGCCAGCACCTCACCGGCACCGTCAGAACACAGCGTGCGTGGCTTGTGCACCTTGGGGTTGTAGAGCCCGCGTACCACCATCAGGTCGCGATAATTCAGCGACACCGCTCGCACGCCCACCAGCACCTCATGCGCTGCCGCTTCCGGCACCTCCACTGATTGAAAGAGGAGGCCATCGATCGAAAACTCGTCCACAAGTTGCAAGGCTTCAGCGCGCATGGGTATTCGATGCGCCTTAGGGCTTTGGCCGCCACACGCGGAATCCACTCTCCCCGTGGGCATCAGGCGTGTAATGATCCCGAATCGCGTCGATCAGCACACCATACGTCATCGGCGCCCGCTTCACCCGTGGGTGCAGCGGGCTGTATCCCTGCACCAGCGGCAGAATGCGCGGATCATCCTCAATCGTAGGGAACTGCTCTTCCAGCGGCATATCCAGCAGCAGCAGCGTTCGGCGCGGCTCCCGCAGCAGCTCATCCGCTTTCAATTGAATGGCTTGCGTCGTAAATAGGTTTCCTGCCACCTTGAACGCCCCGGTATCCACGCACACCGAGCTTGGTGCCACGCCGCGCGGCGGTGTCAGCGTGGGCGCAAAGTACACCACGGGGCATGGCGGCCGCAGTCGCAGCGAACCGGATGCCGCCGCAAAAAATGGCACACCCCGCTGGTTCGCCATGCCCTGCATCGCCGGTTCACCCTGCATGGCCACGGCAAACGGGTGCACCACCTGCGGATGTAGCAGCGTATGGGCAAACACACTCGCTTGGCGTCGGCTCTCGCGGAACAACTCGCGCGAAACAGGGAACAGGTAAGTCACAAAGACCAGCGTCGTCCACACCCGCCGCACCACCACATGCTGCAGCAGCCAAGCCAGCCCCAGCACAAACGCCGCGGATGCCATGCGCAGGTGCACCTCGTCCGCCCGCCCAAACGCCGCCGGCAATCCGGCCAGCCCCATGAATGCCAGCGGCAGTACTGCGGTGTCAAACTGCCCCGCCCGCCACGCCGCCACCGCACCGCACGCTGCCGCCACATACACAAATAGCGTCAGCGCCATGTGCGCCGTGGGCAGCAGCGGCAGCGCATACGCCCCGGCACCAAACATCGCCATCGCAATGAAATAGCCCTGCGCCTTCGCAAACAGTACGATTCCAACAATGCCGCAGAGCAGCAGCAGCACCGCGCCACCCGGCAGGCCACGCTTCCACCACAACGCCAGAAACCAAAGGACGGCGCCCGCGGCAATCGCCAGCCCAAGGTCCGCGGAGATCCCCATGTTGATCGCCACCAGCCCCAGGGCATACACCGCTGTGGCATACCCATTGCGCCAACGTCGATGCACCTCTGCCAGCACCACCGCGGCAAACGCCGTGCCCATTAGCCGTACCGGGTTATACGTCGTTCCATCCGCCACCAGCGTCACCAGGCACAGTTCCAGCAAGACCCAGAACAGCAGCCCACGCCACCGCAGCCGACACGGCAGGTGCCTCACCGTGAACCAAAGCATCGCCGTGCCCACCAACCACTGCACGATCAGCCACACGTAGTACGTCGTGGTGATCGGCCGATTGGTTAGCTGGTGCAGCCACATCGGCGGGTATAACTCCAGCGGCCCATACGTATAGCTGAACCCCGTAAACGGCCGCACCCCATCCGCCAGCATCATGCTGCGATTGATGGAGTAGAACGACTCCATCCCTGCCGACCGCGACAGCGATCGCAGCGCCTGCCCACTCGCCAGCACAAAAATCACCAACAGCGCGACCGCAAGATGCCTCCACCGCAGCGGTCGATCAACCGCGTCCGCCCGGCACATCGCCCCGCCCGTCAGCAGCGCATACAGCACCGCACCGCCCGTAAACAGCAGCAGCGCCGCGCGGTTGCTATACTGCAGCACATACGACAAGCTGATGCTGGGCGCCACCGGGAACAGGTACGGCAGCAGGAATACCGCGACGGCAAGCAGCGCCAGCAGCAACAGCTTCACCGGCCACGCACGCACCAGCGGCGTCCCGCGCCACAGCCGTTCCACCGTCATTGCACGCTCCATCGGAACAGCTGCAATCCTACCAAGCGCACGGCCCATCCTCATTGACCCTGGGTGGCGCTCGTTGGCCATGCCGTAACGCAGTGAAGGGATCTGCTTTTTCTTCAGCCGGCAACCAGCATCGGAAAGAGCAGACCCCTCACCAACTGCAAACCAATGCAGCGTTACGCCTTCACTACCGCACCATTCTCCACCTTCACCGGGTCCAGGAACGGCATGGCCGCGCGCAACTCCGCGCCAACCTTCTCAATCGGGTGCTCGCGATCCTGCTCGCGGAATTTCGTGAACTCCTTGCGCCCCGAGTTCTGGTCTTCGATAAATCGCTTTGCGAATGTGCCATCCTGAATGTCGGTCAGCAGCCCCTTCATCGCCTGCTTCACCTCGGGCGTCACGATGCGCGGACCGGCAACATAATCGCCCCACTCCGCGGTGTCGGAAATGGAGTGACGCATGTACTCCAGACCGCCGCGATACATCAGGTCCACGATCAGCTTCAGCTCGTGCAACACCTCAAAGTAAGCAAGCTCCGGCTGGTATCCAGCTTCCGTCAGTACCTCGAAGCCAGCCTTCACCAGCGCCGCCGTCCCGCCGCACAGCACTGCCTGCTCACCGAACAGGTCGGTCTCCGTCTCCTCGGTAAACGTCGTCTCCAACACACCCGCGCGCGTACAACCAATACCCTTGGCATAGCTCAATGCGTTCGCCAACGCGTTGCCGCTCGCATCCTGCTCCACCGCCACTAACCCCGGAACACCGCCCCCCTCGGTAAACACCTCGCGCACGCGGTGCCCCGGCGACTTCGGCGCAACCAGCGACACATCCACACCCTCCGGCGGCGTAATCGTGCGGAAGCGGATGTTAAATCCATGCGCAAACATCAGCGTCTTGCCCTTGGTAAGACCCGGCTCGATCTCCTTGTACACCGCCGCCGCCGTCTGGTCCGGCACCAGCACCATGATCGTGTCCGCCCACTGTGCCGCATCCGCAACGGAAAGCACTTCCAGCCCGGCAGCCTTCGCCTTCTCCGCACCCTTCGATCCCGCGCGCAGCCCGATCTTCACCTCCACGCCAGAGTCCTTCAGATTGAGCGCATGCGCATGACCCTGCGAGCCGTAACCGATAATGGCAACCTTCTTGCCTTGAATAAGTGAAAGGTCCGCGTCGTTGTCGTGATAAGTCTTAGCCATGATGTTTAAGTCGTCCTTTGCTTTCGTATGAGTCTAAGTCGAGGGAGTAAGTGAACCTAAGCGTCGTGATCCGCAAACTGGTTCGGCAGCGTGTTCATCGGGTCCAGCACATCCGGATCGTCGCTCGGATCGTCTTCGAACTGGTGCGCCTTACTGCCCAGCGCCTTCATCACGCGTCCGCTGTGCTGCCCACGGCGCATGGCCATGCGGCCCGTCCGGCTCACTTCCAGAATGTCATACGCGCTCTCGCGAATGACCTGGATCAAGCCTTCAATCTTGCTGGCACTGCCGGTCATCTCCAGCATGATCGACTCCGGTGCCAGGTCCACCACGCGCGCGCGAAACACCTGCGCCAGCTCAAAAATCTGCGTGCGCGAGCTGATGCCGTGCGGCGACTGCGGCCCGGCCGCGACCTTCAACAGGCATAACTCGCGCACCACCGCCTCGCTGCGATTCACCTCGTCCACCTCGCGCGTAATCTCCAGCTTGTACAGTGACGCCCGGATGCGGTGCGCCGCATTCTCCGGCGCATCGCACACAATCGTCATGCGCGAGACATCTTCGCGCTCCGTCTCACCCACGGTCAGCGAAGCGATATTCAAATTCAGCCGGCGAAACAACGAAGCCACCCGCGTCAACACGCCGGGCTTGTTATCGACCAATGCAATAAACGTATGCAGCATTTAGAACCTTTCGTGTCGCGTCGTATACTCGCCCGCATGGAACTGAACGGTGTGCTGGTCCACGCGATCTTCAGCACAAAAGATCGCAGGCCGTGGATGACAACCGACGTGCGCCCGGGCATGCACGCGTGCCTGCACGAAACGCTTGCGCGGTCGAACAACATGTTCGTGCGTGCGGCAGTGCTGGACGATCACGTCCATCTCGCCTTCTACCTCGGCAAGATGGAACGCGTCGAGCGTGTCATCGCCAAGCTGAAACTCGAGTCCCAGCAGTGGATTAAGACCCGGGGCACCCACTTCGACAAGTTCCGCTGGCAACGCGAATACTTCGCCTTCTCCATCGGCCTCAACGATCGCACCAAGCTCATCGACTACCTCGACGCGCAACCCGAAGTCCACCCGCGCCGAACCTTTCAAGCCGAGGTTCGCGCCATGCTGACGCAATACGACATCGCTTTCGAAGAACGATTTATCTGGCAGTAAGTTCAAGCTCTAATCACCTATGAACGCTAGATATGTGTGTGGCTCAGCTTTAACTCTCGAAGCATATTGCAATAGCCGCGCAACAAGCGTTCTCAGCAATAGATCCTGTGCGAAATGTGATGCACGATTCATTTCGTCTATTAAATGCGGCACTTGCAGATTGTTGAAAATGGTGTCTCCATATAGATCAATAGAGGACAACATAGGGCTATCTGCAAATTGACTACTTGCGATCAGCGGAACGAGCAAATTGGTGGTATCTGCGATTATTTCGCTAAGTTCCATACCATTCTCATCCCGGATGGAAATTACAAGACCCATCTACTCCTCACTCGTTTCCAGCAGCGGGTTCGGCCTGCGCACCATCTCGTGCAGCGCGCTTCCCGGTGCAATCATGGGGTACACGCCGTCTTCCTTCTCCACCGCGAAATCAATCAGAAAACTACCCTCCCCGGTCCGCGCGCGCGTCACGGTTGGAGTAACTTCCGCGCGAGAGGTCACCCGCGCCCCGGCAATCTCATGCGCATCCGCCAGCTTCACAAAGTTCGGCGAAAGGATCGGCGAGCTCGCATAGTTCTTGTCATAGAACGCCTCCTGCCACTGCCGCACCATGCCCAGAAACCCGTTGTTAATCACGGCGATATTGATGTGCAACTTCTCCTGCTGAATGGTGCTGAGCTCGGCCGCCGTCATCTGGAAGCCGCCGTCGCCCGCGATCACCCACACATCCTTCTCCGGGCAGGCCATCTTCGCGCCGATCGCCGCCGGCAGCCCAAATCCCATCGTGCCCAGCCCGCCGCTCGTCATCAACGTGCGCGTATCCTCATGCCGAAAATACTGCGCCTCCCACATCTGGTGCTGGCCCACGTCGGTCGCGATGATCGTCTCGGCCAGCCGCCCCGCGGCCTTCGCCTCATGCCAGATGTCGTGGATCACGTGCGCCGCGTACAGGTGCCCGTTGTCCGGCAGCGTCAGAATGTCACGCACACTCGCATCGCCCTTCAGCCCCCGAATCTGCTCCCGCCACTCGCGCGTCTGGTCTGCATCCAGCGCCGTTGCGCCCAGCTTCGCTTCAATCTGCCCCAGCACCGTCTTCAAATCGCCGATCAAGGCCACGTCGATCTTCACATTCTTATTGATCTCACTGGGATCGATCTCGATGTGGATCTTCTTCGCCTTCTGCGCGTAGTGCGCCAGGTTGCCGGTCACGCGATCGTCAAATCGCATGCCGAACGCCAGCAGCAAATCCGCCTCCTGGATTGCCACGTTTACCCACGACTCGCCGTGCATGCCCATCATGCCCAGTGCCAGCGGATGCGAGGCAGGGAAGCCGCCCAGCCCCAGCAGCGTCGTCGCGACCGGCACGCCATGCCGCTCCGCAAATGCCACCACCGCCTGCTCCGCGCCACTCTGAATGATGCCGTGCCCGGCGAGGATCACCGGCTTCTTCGCCGCACACAACAGCGCCAGCGCGCTCTCCAGGTCGGTGGACATCTCCGCCTGCGCCGCCCGCAGCATAGGGTGCGGACGATACGCCCGCGGCTTCGACATCGCAAAATCAAACGTCGCTGTGCCCTGCTGCGCGTCCTTGGTGATGTCGACCAGCACCGGTCCTGGCCGTCCACTGCGCGCCACTTGGAAGGCCTCGCGCATCGTCGCGGCCAGGTCCTCTGCCCTGGTCACCACGTAGTTATGCTTCGTAATCGGCAGCGTAATGCCAGTGATATCCACTTCCTGAAACGCATCGGTTCCCAGCACCTTCGACGCCACCTGCCCGGTGATCGCAACCACCGGAATCGAATCCAGCATCGCAGTCGCCAGCCCCGTCACCAGGTTCGTCGCGCCCGGCCCGCTCGTCGCCATGCACACGCCCACCTGCCCACTCGCGCGCGCATACCCATCGGCCATGTGCGCCGCGCCCTGCTCGTGCCGCACCAGCACATGGTGCACCGTGGGAAACTTGCGCAGCGCATCGTAAATCGGCAGAATTGCCCCGCCCGGATACCCGAACACCGTCGTCACGCCCTCACCCGCAAGCGTCGCCCACGTAATCTCCGCACCCGTCAGCGTCGGCGTACTGTTCGCTATTGCCACCGAGTCCTTCTTGCCTCCGACACCGCCGCCGTCCATCGTGGGCGATTTCTTTTGCTCGCTGATTGGATCAGCAAGGTTTGGGCCGCTCACTGACGGTTGCGTGTCGCTCTTCGTTGCGTCGGGGTATGGCTTCGTCTGGTTGCTCATGCGGTGGGCTCCTGCGCGCTCGGTGCAAGTCGTTGTAGGTGCTGCTGGCTCTCGGTCACGCCGGCGTCAACACCCGCGGCGGCATACAGTTGTTCGGCTTCGGCCCACGCCTGCAAAGCGCGCCGCTCATCATTCAGTGCAGAAACACGCAAGGCATTTGCCAGGTCCAGCGGCTCGGCCTCCGCACCGCCCGCAACTTGCAGCGACCGGTACAGCCGAATACTCTCTTCAATCTGCGTTCCGGAAACCCCATACTCCTTCATCTCCGAACGAATCTCCGCCGCATGCCGCAGCGCGTGCGCCAGCGGCGAGGTGACATTCGCCGTACGAAGCAGCGTAATCGCCTCGGCGTAGTAAATCGCCGCCCCAACGCGATCCCCCTTGTCCCGCCGAGCCTGCGCCACCCCCGTCAGCGCCTCGGCACGCTCAATCGCCTGGTCCGCCTCGGCCTGTGCCGCAGCCTCTTTGAACAGCCGCTCGGCATCCGCAGCCTCCCCACGACTCCGCGCGCTGGACGCCTGCTTCAATAGCGATTTCAGTGCTTCAATCAATACAAACCCATCTGACTTTGTCGAACTGTTGACCTAGATCGTCACCGCACCAATGCTGGCGCTGCTTACGCTGCTCGCATACTTTGCAAATACCCCGCGCTGATACCTCGGCGCAGGCGCACGAAAATCTGTAAGTCGCGCGCTCAACTCTTCCTCAGAGATATTCACATTCAACGTTCGCCCCGGAATATCAAACGTAATCGTATCGCCCTCCCGCACCGCGGCAATCGGCCCACCCAACTGCGCTTCCGGCGCCACATGCCCCGCCATCAGCCCACGCGTTGCCCCGCTGAATCGACCATCGGTCAACAACGCCACGGTCTCCGAGAGCTCCGGAATCCCCTTGATTGCCGCCGTCACCGCAAGCATCTCGCGCATCCCCGGCCCACCGCGCGGCCCCTCATAGCGAATCACGCACACATCCCCCGGATTGATCTGCCCGGCCTCTACCGCCGCATGGCACAGGTCCTCCGAATCAAACACCCGCGCCGGCCCCGTATGGTGGATCCGCTCATGCCCGGCGACCTTCACCACGCACCCATCCGGTGCCAGATTTCCCCGCAGAATCACCAGCCCACCCGTGGGCTTCAGCGGTTGCTCCCACGTATGAATCACCGGCTGCCCGGGCGTCTCCACCGCCGTTGAAGCCTCCGCATGCAGCGTCTTCCCACTCACCGTCAGCGTGTCATGCAGCGCGCCACGCTCAATCAGGCGCTGCGCCAGCACGCGCGATCCGCCGGCCTCCTGGTAATCCTTCGCCGCATATTTGCCGCCCGGCGACAGGTCGCAGATGAAAGGCGTCCGCTCGCTGATCTGGTCGAAATCCTCCATCGTCAACGCAATGCCCAACTCATGCGCAATCGCAATCAGGTGCAGCACCGCATTCGTCGAGCCGCCCGAAGCACACACCGCCGCAATCGCATTCTCAATCGACTCTCGCGTCAAAATCTGCGACGGCTTGATGTTATTGCGCACCAAATCCATCACCATGCGCCCAGCCTCGCGCGACGCACTCGCCTTCTCCGCGCTCATCGCCGGCACACCGGTAATTTCCATGGGACTAATCCCGAGAAACTCCCCCGCCATGGCCATCGTGTTCGCCGTGAACTGACCGCCACACGCGCCCGGCCCAGGGCACGCTGCAGCCTCTAGCGCCTCTAACTCGTCATCGTTAATCTTGCCCGCAGCGTGCGACCCCATTCCTTCAAAAACATTCAGAATGGTGATTTCCTTGCTCGACCCATCCGCCTGCCGCAACTTTCCCGGCATGATCGAACCGCCATAAAGCATCAGCCCCGGCAGATCAAGCCGCGCCAGCGCCATCACCGCCGCAGGCATGTTCTTATCGCATCCGGCGATGCACACCAGCCCGTCGAAGCTGTTGCCGCGCGTGACCAGTTCAATCGAATCCGCAATCACCTCGCGCGAAATTAGCGAAGCCTTCATGCCCTCGGTCCCCATCGTGATGCCGTCGGAGATGGTTACCGTGTTGAACTCCATCGGCGTGCCACCCGCCTCACGGATCCCCTGCTTCACCGCCTCGGCAACCTGCCGCAAATGGAAGTTACAAGGCCCAATCTCGGTCCAGGTATTGGCAATACCAATAATGGGCTTATGCAGGTCTTCTTTGCTAAAGCCGACGCCACGCAAGTAAGAGCGCGCCGCCGCACGCGACGGGCCTTCAGTGAGAACGGTGCTGTTGCGCTTGCCGGGATCGAGTTCGTTCGTGCTCAAAGCTACATCCTTCATGTGTCATTCCGCAGGGAAGCGGAGGAATTTACCGATAAGGCTGTTGCAACGAAGAAAGCAGATCCCTCCGCTGTACTGCCGGACGACAACGCTATGCGGCTGTTTGCGCCTTCGGCGCAGACCAGAACTCTTGGTTATGTCGACCCTCATAAGCATCAAGAGCATCCACATGCCGCAGCGTCAGCCCAATGTCATCCAGCCCATTAATCAGACAGAATTTGCGAAACGCATCAATTTCAAACCGCGCATGAAAACCCTCCTCATCCGTCACCGTCTGGTGCTCCAGGTTGATCGTGATCCGGTGCTTCGGATTCGCCGTGGACCGCGCCATCAGCGTCTCCACCTTGTCGTCATCCAGCCGCACCAGCACAATGCCGTTCTTCCCCGCGTTCGAATAGAAGATATCGGCGAAGCTAGGCGCAATCACCGCAAGAAAGCCATACTGATTGATGGCCCAAGCGGCATGCTCCCGCGACGACCCGCAGCCAAAGTTCTTCTCGGCCAGCAGAATCCGCGCACCGGCATACTCCGGCTTGTTCAACACAAAATCAGGCTGCGGCTTCCCAGTATCCGGCCCCTCCTGGATGCGCCGCCAGTCATAAAACAGAAACTCCCCATACCCGGTACGCTCAATCCGCTTCAAAAACTGCTTGGGGATGATCTGGTCGGTGTCAATGTTCGGCAGCGGCAGCGGAGCGGCGGTGCTGGTCAGAATATTGATAGGAATCATTAGCGCGAACCTCCTTCCACAAGCATTTTGTTCGGCTTGAGCAATGACTTAGATTCACTTGAAGGCCACTTACGAATATCCGTAAAGTGCCCCGTGATCGCGGCCGCGGCTGCCATCTGTGGACTTACAAGGTGCGTGCGCCCACCCCGCCCCTGCCGCCCCTCGAAATTCCGATTACTCGTGCTCGCGCAGCGCTCCCCAGGTTGCAGAATGTCCGGGTTCATCCCCAGGCACATGCTGCACCCGGGCTCGCGCCACTCGAATCCGGCGGCCGTAAACACGGCATCCAGGCCCTCTTCCTCGGCCTGTTTCTTCACCACCTGCGATCCAGGCACAACCATGGCGCGAATCCCCATGGCGATATGATTCCCGCGCACAATCGCCGCGGCGGCACGTAAATCTTCAATGCGCCCGTTCGTACACGACCCAAGAAATACCGTATCAATCTTGATCGCCTCGATCGGTGTCCCCGGCTGCAGATCCATATACTCCAGTGCCCGCGCAAAGCTCTTGCGGTCCGCGTCAGAAAGCGCGTCCTCCGGCCTCGGCACGCTGCTGTCGATAAACGTCGTCATGCCCGGCGACGTACCCCACGTCACCGCAGGCGCAAGCGTCGCGGCATCGATCTGCAACTCGCGATCAAACGTCGCACCCGCATCGGTCGGCAGCGTGCGCCAGTGCGCCACTGCTTCGTCCCATGCGGTGCCCGCAGGCGAAAATCGCCGGCCATGCAGATAAGAAAACGTCGTCTCATCCGGCGCGATCATTCCCGCGCGCGCACCCGCTTCGATGCTCATGTTGCACACCGTCATCCGGCCTTCCATGCTCAGCGCGCGAATCGCCGACCCGGCATATTCCACCACGTAGCCCGTCGCGCCATCCGTTCCTATGCGCCCGATGATGTCGAGAATGATGTCCTTCGCGGTCACGCCAAACGGCAGATCGCCTTCCACATTGATGCGAAATGTCTTCGGCTTACCCTGCGGCAGCGTCTGCGTGGCCATCACGTGCTCCACTTCGCTGGTCCCAATCCCAAACGCCAGCGCTCCAAACGCGCCGTGCGTCGACGTATGCGAGTCCCCGCACACAATCGTCATGCCCGGCTTCGTCGCGCCCAGCTCCGGTCCAATCATGTGCACGATGCCCTGAGCGGCGTCCTGCACGTCGAAAAATTCAACCCCGAAATCCGCGCAGTTCTGCCGCAGCGCATTCACCTGCCGCGCGCTGATCTGGTCAGCAATCACCAGGCGGTCCTGCACACTCGTCGTCGGCACATTATGGTCAACCGTCGCAATATGCCGGTCCGGTCGCCGCAGCTTTCGCCCTGCGATGCGCAACCCCTCAAACGCCTGCGGCGAGGTCACCTCGTGCACCAGTTGCAGATCGATATACAGCAGCGGCGGCTCACCCGCAGGCTCCGCGACAAGGTGTTGCTGCCACACCTTTTCAAACAGTGTGCGCGGGCCGTGATGATTGGTAGGGAACTCGGACATGTTATTTTCCTGCGGCTTTCGTCGTGATCGCTGCCGGCGTCCACGCGTGGACCTCGGCGGGTGTAAGTTTCGTCTGTCTGCCATTCGGCTGCACCAGCGTCACGTCCGTGATCACCGTGTGCGTGTCATCGCCGTTCGGCCCACCCGACCACCTCGCAACGGCATCCGTCAGCGTCGGCGGCAGCGTCGCAGCCTGCAACGCCACATTGCTAAACATCCAAAGATGGGCGCGGTTTCCCAAGATCGGCGTCGGCGTTGCATAGACCGAGGCCGCGAACACCGTCGCCCCGGTCGTCACATCCACCCACAGCAAACCCCGATCCGGACAGTCATGCGGCACGCAGGCACTGGCCGTCAGGTACCGCCCGTCCGCAACATGAACGTCGTCCGGCGGCCCATGCAAAAACTCGAGTGCATCCTTCGCTGGGCTCGTCGGCTTGCCTATCCAGTAGTTCACCGTGCGTGTCATGACATGCGTGCGCAGAAACTCAGGAAAGTGCTTATCGAGCACCAGTTCGTTTGTACTCCTGCCGTCGAAGCCCAGCAGCCACGGTGCAGGTGCTGGCGTCTGCGCATGGCTGCACGCCTGCGTCGTCGTGAGCAGCAGTGCAATCGAAATGGCAGGAAAACGTCGCATGTTTTGTGTCGAACTTTTACCGTGGTGCGGGTGGAAAGAACGATTCAGGTCTCTACCAAGGGTGTCGAAGGAACAGGCGTGTAAGTGCCCTGCAAAACCTACGACTTACAAATAGGCAACTTATACCTGCAACGTGGGAATCGGAAACTCCGCCCGATTCAACTTGCTGTTCAAGTTATCCAAAACCAGCGCACCCATCTCCGCGGTCGTCACCGTCCGCTGCCCGGTCACATCCCCCCGCGCAATATCCGCTGTGCGAAATCCCTGCTCCAAAATCTCGACCACCGCGTTTTCAATCATCCTGGCCTCCGTCTCCAGCCCCGCGGAATGACGCAGCACCAGTGCCGCCGTTAAAATCGCCCCGATTGGATTCGCCTTACCCGTCCCCGCAATATCCGGCGCAGACCCATGCACCGGCTCATACAGGTTCACCTTGCCGCCCAGTGTTGCCGAAGGCAGCATGCCCAGCGACCCGGTAATCACACCGCTCTCATCCGACAAAATATCTCCAAATAAGTTTTCCGTCAGCACCACGTCAAAGTCACGCGGCCGCGTCATCAGGTGAATCGCCATGCTGTCCACCAGCTGGTGCTCCAGCGTCACCGTCGGAAAGTCGGCAGCGACTTCCGTCACCACCGCGCGCCACATCTGCGACGTCTCGAGCACGTTCGCCTTGTCCACGCTGGTCACCTTCTTCTTCGCGCGCCCCGCCGCCAGCTTGAACGCCACCCGTGCCACGCGCTCTACCTCTTCCACCGTGTACACCATGGTGTTGTGCGCGCGCCCCGTCTGCTTGTCCCACGCGCGAGGCTGGCCGAAGTACAACCCACCCAGCAACTCTCGCACGAACAAAATATCCACGGCGTCTGTAATTTCCGGACGCAACGGAGAGTTATCCGCCAGCGCCCGATATGCCACTGCCGGCCGAAGATTCGCAAACCCACCCAGCGCCTCGCGAATCTGCAACAGCCCAGCCTCGGGCCGCTGGCTCGGCGGCAGCGCGTTGAACCTGTTGTCCCCTACCGCACCCAGCAGCGCCGCATCGCACTGCAGCGTTGCAGCCAGCGTCTCTGCCGGCAGCGGAGACCCATGCGCATCGATCGCCGCCCCACCAATCAGCAGCGGCACAAACTCAAACACATGCCCGCCATGGTTTGCCACCGAGGTCAACACGTTTACCGCCTCGTCCGTCACTTCCGGACCGATCCCGTCGCCTTCCAATAGTGCAATCTTCAAATGCATGGTGCCTTCCCTGAAAACAAACAGCTAAGCCGGTTGTGCCACCAGCGCGACAATGTCCTGGTCGTAAATCAACTTTTTGCGATCGGCCAGCGCCGTAAATCGCGTGTATGCGTCATCCAACTCCTCGCGCGTCAGCGTAAATCCAAGCTCACCCAACCGGTGCTGCAGCGCCCGCCGGCCGGAGTGTTTCCCCAGCACGATCGTATTCGCATGCACGCCAAAGCTCGCGGCCGACATAATCTCGTACGTCAGCGGATTCGCCAGCATCCCGTGCTGATGAATACCGCTCGCGTGCGCAAACGCATTCCGCCCAACGATCGCCTTGTTCGGCGACGGCGTGAAGGAAATGATCTCGTCCAGCAGTCGACTGGTCGCGCCCACCTCGCTCAGTGTCAACCCATTCCGGTAAGGATAGGCGTCGTGCCGCACCTGCATCAGCGCCGCCACCTCTTCCAGCGCGGCATTGCCAGCACGCTCACCGATACCGTGCACGGAAACCTCCACCTGCCGCGCCCCGCCCTCCACGCCGGCAAGCGTGTTGATCACCGCCAGGCCCAGGTCGTCGTGGCAGTGCGTGGAGTAAATCACCTCCGGCCCCGCGGCAACGCGGCTTCGGACCGTCTCAAACATGCGGCGATACTCCGTCGGCGTCGAATACCCAACCGTGTCGGGCAAATTAATCGTCGTCGCCCCTGCCTCAATTGCCGCTGTAATTATCTGCACCAAAAAATCGATATCCGACCGCGTCGCATCCTCGGCAGAAAACTCCACATCCTCCGTATACGTCCGCGCCAGTGCCACACACGTCGCCACCTGCTCCAGCGCCTGCGCCCGCGTCATCCGCAGCTTCGCCTCCAGGTGCAGATCGCTCGACGCCAGAAACGTATGAATCCGATTCGCCGGAGCCGCCTCCACCGCGCGTGCCGCCGCCTCAATGTCCCCTTGCTTGCACCGTGCCAGCGCCGCAATCCGCGGCCCACGCACCTCGCGCGCAATCGCCTGCACGCTGCCCAGGTCTCCATCAGAAGCAATGGGAAACCCCGCCTCAATAATGTCCACGCCAAGCGCCGCCAGTTGATGCGCAAAGCGAAGCTTCTCCGCATGGTGCATCGTGCATCCCGGCGATTGCTCGCCATCCCGCAGCGTCGTATCGAAAAATAAGACTTGGTCCTTCATGTGCGCTGTCCTGCCCTCTGGTTTGAAGTATAGCGATAAGACCTTGTTATAGGAGATGATGACACCATTCGAAATGCTTATGCCCAAAGCATGCCGATCAAGGGAGAACCACATGGATCTCTTCGCCCTCGAAACCTTCCTCGCCGTCGCGCAGGAGCGCAGCTTCTCCCGCGCCGCCACCCGCCTCCGCCGCACCCAGCCCGCCGTCAGCCAAACCATCGCCAAGCTCGAAGCCGAACTGGGCGAAACCCTCCTCGAACGATCCGCCCGCGACGGCTCCCTCACCGACGCCGGTGAAGTTCTGCGCGACTACGCCCAGAAACTCCTCAACCTCCGCGCCGAAGCTACCGATGCCCTCGGCGAACTCCGCTCCCTCCATCGCGGCCGCCTCACCCTCGCCGCCAACGAGTACACCAGCCTCGCGCTGCTGCCCATCCTCGACCAGTTCTGCCGCGCCCACCCCCGCATCAAGGTCGCCGTCCAGCGCTCGCTCGCCAGCCGCATCCCCGACGAGGTCCTCGCCCACTCCGTCGAAATCGGCATCGTCAGCTTCCGCCCAGAGGACGCCGCGCTTAAATCCGTCGTCATCTACCGCGACGAACTTGCCCTTGTCGTCAACCCGCGCCACCGTCTCGCCAAGGCCGGCACCGTCTCCATCCGCCAGCTCGGCGACGAGCACTTCGTCGCCCACAACGTCCCATCCCCCCAGCGCGCCAAGGTCCTCGAAGCCTTCCAGCGGTACAAAACCCCGCTTCGTATCGACGTCGAACTTCCCTCGCTCGAGGCCGTCCGCCGCTTCGTCGAGCAGGGCAACGGCATCGCCCTCGTGCCCGCCCTCACCGTCGAGCGTGAACTTCGCGCCCTCGCTCTCGTCCGCGTCCCGGTCAAAGAACTCCAGATGGAGCGCAAACTCCGCCTCATCCACCGCCGCGAAGCCACCCTCTCCCATGCCGCCCTCGCCTTCATCAACGCCACCAGGCGCTACGCCGAAGCCTCACAGGGTGCCTACTGCTTCCTACCCGAACGCCCGGCCTGAGCTTGAGTCCAGACGCTGCTCCGCCCGGCTCACTCCGCCATGTCATGCGTGTAACGAAGCTGTCAGGCATCCAGTCACGCAAAGCAGCCTCACGTTTGTCATCCGCAGCGCAGGGAAGAGATCTGCTTTTCAACACCCTTCCAATGGCGTAAAGGCAAAGATTACCCAAATCAGCGCAACGTTCACCAGCAGCCTGCGAACTTTCTCCATGCAAACCGAGCCCGTTGCGCTCACCATCCATCGACAGGCAGAGTCGTACAGGTACAATTGGCAAGGTAACCGCGGGCAGCTTCTGTGCTGGACGTCGGGACTGCTGCGACCGTGTGCAGAACACGTTCTGAAGGATCTGGATATTTTTCGCATGAAGAAATCGATGGTGATGTGCGCTCTGCTGGCCGGTACGGCCGCCGCAGCAATGGCTCCAACCGGGGCAATGGCTCAGGAGAGCCGGCAGGATGTGAGCATCAGCGGCAACGTGCTGCTGGCCCCGCAGGTCAACGGGAATGGCGCGCAGTTAAACACCAACGTGGCCCTCGGCGCGCTCGCCAGCTACCGCTACATGCTTACGCCCCGTTCTGCGCTTGAGGTCAACTACGGTTTCAGTCAGTACGCGGACTACCTGCGGAACAGCCAGGCCACGTACAGCATCCACACCCGCCAGCAGGAAGTTTCCCTGGGTTACGTGTACAGCCGCAATTACCACCGCTTCAATCCGTTTCTTGAAGGTGGCGTCGCCGGCGTGCTCTTCTCGCCCATCAAGGACAACCGCACCAGCACGCTCGACACCAAGCGCAGCACCTCGCTCGGCGGCATGTTCGGCGGCGGCGTTGCGTATGAACTCAGCCCCAGCTTCGACGTCCGCCTGCAGTACCACGGCCTCGTCGTCAAATCGCCCAACTTCGGCATCCAGGGCTCCAACTTCAGCACCAATCGCTATGAGGTCCTCTCACAGCCCGCAATCGGCGTCGCCTACCACTTCTAACGGGCCGTCCCCATGTTCACAGCCATCAAGCCCCGGCACCCGCTGGGGCTTTTATGTGGGATGCGACATGCCCCGCATTCAGACCATCCAGCAGCACTGGGGTGTACCAACGTTTAAGGCTGATTCGCGGCGTTCCACCACAAGATACAAACGGTGATTCCAAGAAAGCGCATGCGCCGTTGAGATTACCCTCGATGGCGAAAGCTGCCCCATTGAGAGGAGCCGTTGGCCACACAAACGGCTAAAGCAGTGAAATGGGCATAGCCTCAAACTCGATTCCGTCAGACGTAGGTCGATACGCCTTAGCGAATCTTTTGCGTACTCTGCGAAAACTCCGCGGATGCTCTCGCTTTTGAGGCCTCTCAAAGCCATCCCTGACCGACTTACCAAGCGTTGAAGCGCTTCAGAATCGCCCCGGCACAGAAAAGCCTCGGCGCATAGACCGAGGCATCTGCTTACATCCCTGTGCGTGATTCATGCCGCCATTACTCAAAGTGGTACGCTACGCCAACCGTAAACAGTTGCGGCGTTAGCGAACTGGAGTTGGAGTCAGTTATCTGGCCGTGAAATCCAAACCATTTCTGATATTCGTAATCAGCACGAACATTGATGTGCCTCTGAACGTTGATGTCAACGCCTCCGCCAATCACACCCATGTTATACGCCAGGTTCGCAATGTCGGCTTGGTAATTGAACACCCCACGACCGTACATCACACGCGCGTACGGGTTGAAAATGTTGTAATGCCGAACGTAGCGGCCGCCAACCTCATAGTCCCGCTGGTAAATCTTGTCAAAACCCGCGAGATTGTAAGCGGCAGTCCCAGACGGTCCATTCAGTTGGTGGAAATCGACTTCGACCCCGAAATTTGGTTTGAAGTCAAAGGAGCTGTAAAACGTTCCGCCGCGCAGGTAGGCAGGCGTCCCATAATCCGATCGGGCGTAGGTAAACCCAACGCCCACCTGCAAATCCCCTGCGCGCACACCGGCCGCGCTGGCCTGCGCCAGGGCGGTTGCGCTGCACGCACCAAGCAAGCCCATGCCGGCAAAGATTATCCCGGCAACGACCAGGCCGGTGTGCAAGCAGGCAGCGTGAAACACAGTCGAGCCCAACGGGGAACGTTGCGCCACGTCCCTGGGGCATTCCGAACGTGGAGCAGCGCAGCGGCTCGCTGCGCGGTTGAACAAAGACGAAAGGCAGGCAAGACGCAATGGAAGATCCTCGCTGAATGGGTGCAGCAGCATGAGACAAAGCCGTCCACGATCGGTCGATCCGCGACTCGGTCGGTTCAGCAAAAAAATTTTGGGAGTTCCGGACATTTGCCCGAAACTCCCAATCTACCTTACGGCCGAGGTTGGGCTGCAGCCGGCGCGCTGGTGCCGGTCGCGGGTGCAGCCGTGCTCGGCGTCAACGTCGTCTCACCCGGCGCGGTTCCGTTGGTCGGTGCCGCCGTTGCTGGAATCGCGGCTGGCGTTGTGCTCGGAGCTGCGTTCGTTTCAGTGGACGCAGGTACTGCCGACGTGCCCGTGCTGCCGCCGCTAGCGTTCGCCGCCGCCGCATTCGACGCCGCAACATCCGCCGCCGAGACCGGCAGCTTGTAGTACGCCAGCTTCAAGTACACCGGCGTCACCTCAAACGGCATCTTGTCACGGGAGGACAGCAGCGGTTCAAACGCCGCATGTGTCTGAATCACCTGGTCGGTCCACGGATCGAACCGCAGGAACGAACCCAGCGGCATCGCCGCGTTCTGTTTCAGGTCATTCATGTTCAGCTTCGTCCCCTTCGCCACTAGCGGCTGCAACCAGAAGGTCGTCGTCTTCGTGTCCTTGATCAGGGAGTCGCCGATCATCGGTTCGTTCAATGCTGTCAATGCTTTAGAACGCTCTTTCAATTGAGCAAGATACAACCCGAACTGGCTCGCCGCATCCTGTAACTCCTTTGGCTGCAACAGTTCCAATGTTTTCTTCGCAGCCTCCTCATTATCCTTATCCGTGTGGTGCATCGGAATGCGGACAAAAGCAGCGGTATCCGGGAAAAGAAGGCGATCGTTGAAGGCGAACTTTGTGTCGAGGCGGTGGCCCTGGATGATGTGTGCCAGCTGGAAAGCTATGACAGCATAGAGGTTATTCACCTGTTCGTTCGAGTTGCCGGGGACAGCGGTGGTGTCGATGAGGCTTTTCGAAAGCACGATGGTATTTCCAATTGCCAAGGATTCCAGGGGTTCTGTGAGCAAGGTGCGGACACGGATGGGTCTTGCTACCTGTATGTTGTTGTACGCAAGGACGTTACCGGCGATTTGTTCGAGGATTTTGTCGAAATCGGACGGTGCGTCAAGGAGCCCGGCCTGGAAAAGGCGGTCGACGACATTGTCTTCTGCCTGCTGGACCCAGGCACGCTGTGCGCCGAGTGGGGAGACGTCCTGCGCATCGTTGGAGACGTCGGTTGCACCCTGCACCTCAACGTCGACGTTTTCGGCTTCCTTGTTCGGAACCTTCAGGACGTAGCCCCAGATGTGATTGACGGCCTTGAACTTTACCGTGTTCTCGTCGCTCTTGGGATCGCTTTCTTCGACATAGAAGGTGGTGGGCAGCCAGAGGTTTTCCTGAACATTGGTGCGCCACGAGTCAAAGTGGTAGTACTCGGCGTGATCGCGTTCGCTGCCGGCGAAGGAGCCGTTGAAGCGAACGATGTTGCCGTTACGGCGCTCGATCCAGATGCGGCCGAAAAAGCGGCCACGGGTGCGCTTCGTAGCCGGTTCCACGTCGAAGACCATCGTGGGCACGGTCCCGAGAAAATCATTGCGGACGAAGCCGAACTTGTACTCGTTGCGGTTGAAGTCCTTGGAGTCGATGAGCAGCATCTGGACGAATCCGGACTCGGAGAACTGCAGGTGCAACTGCTTATTAAGATTGGTGATGTAGCCAAGCGAGCCGCTAAAGACATTGAGCTTGCTGGCGAACCCTTTTTTCTCGCCGCTGTGCGTGACTGCCTTCGTGTCGTAGGCATTGTCGCCGATGACTCTGCCGAAATCGACGCGGCCGAGGAAGTGCTGGTCGGAAACGGGTACCTGCAGAAGGGCAGGGTCGGGCTTCATGTTCTGAATGTAGGTTTCGACGAGCGGTGCACGATCCTTGACGACCTTGACGACCTCTGCCTCGCGCGCAATCGCCTTGTCGATCATGGCGTTCTGTGCGGCGGTCAGCTTTTTGGCGGGCAGATCGTCCTTGGTCTTCTTGCCGAAAAGGGGGATGGCGGCATGCGCGGACGTGGCACTGACGGCGAGAACGCCTGCCAGCAGGCCGGAGATGCACGGCGTGTAACGCTTGATCATAACTGGGTGCTCCTGCGCGTTGTTCCGGGCAGACCGGCTGGATACGGCATCCGGGCTGCCTGGAGTAGGTAAATCTGTGATGCACGTGCGACGCCTTCCATCTAAGAGGGGCAGCGCACGTGCTTGGTCAAACATTCCAAATTCGGGTGGGCGGTCGATTTGGCCCTGCCGGAATGCCCATCGGCGTGCTGCGATGGTACGACGAAATTGGCATTAGCCAGAGGGAAATTCCTTCCATCCAGCGGTGTTGACCAGGATGGGACGATTGCAAGTCGGTGCATGCTGCCGGGATAAAGCCCGGAACATGCCCCGATCGCTTTAGCCGGCCAGCTGGAAGTTGATGTTGACGACGCCATCCCAATCCACAGGCTGGCCGTTTTGCACAGCGGGCTGGAAGCGCATGCCCTGAACCGCGCGAACGGCAGCCTGATCCAGACCGTGACCGAGCCCGCTGGTGACACCGATGACCTGGACCGCACCTGCCGAAGAGACATGAATTTTGACGAAAACCTTGCCCTCGAGGTGCATCTGGCGGGCTTCTTCCGTGTATTCGGGGCGTGGCTTGAACAGGACCTTGGGCGACACGGTGGCGGCAACCGCAGGCTGAGCGGCGGGACGAATGGAAACGGGCGGAGGGGTGTTACTGGCGATCTGAACCGCGCCGGCAGGCCTGCCGGTAAGCGGCCCGGTACCGCCGGGGACGCCATTGCTGAGGCCCTTGATGGCAACCGGTGAGTTGGCGCGACCGCTCATGTTTGTGCCATTGGGGCTGCCGGAACCGCCGATGTTGATGGGAGATGCCGGTCCGCGACCGGTGTTGGCGGCGTTCATGCCAGGAGCGCCGGAGTTGCCAAGGTTGACCTTGGACACGGCCGGACCCGCAGTGTTGTTGATGGGATTGGTCATGGACCCGAGGCGCACCGGGCTGGGATGCTGGTCATGGTTGGCGACTGACGTGGCCTGGGCGATCTGGATGGCAACCGGCTTGGGAGCAGGCGGGGCGGTGACGGCTTTGGGCGCGGGTGGCGTGGGTACCTTGACGGGGATGGGATCAGCCTTGAAGACCGGTGGCGGCACCTTGGGCGGATCGGGGACCTGAACGACCGGCGGGTTGATGAGTGGCTTGGGTGGCGTGACCTTGACAACGGGCGGCGGCGGCAGCTTGACCACGGGCTTTGGTGGCGGTGGCGGTTCCTTGATGACGGGTGCCGTAAGGGTCGTAACCTTGGAGACCTGAACAAGCTTCTTGGTGGTGAGGCTGAGGGCAACGATTAACGCCAGGACGCAGCCATTGACCACAACCGAAGTGGCAACGGACTTTTTGTCCTGCGCGCCGGTATCTATGACGCCGAAGTTTTTGAAGGCCAGGTCGCGCTGGTTGGGGCGCAGGCGATCTGGCGCGACGGGGACCGTGGAGGTTCGTCGGGCAGGGGGAAATGATGGGGGATTCACGTTGGAAGGGCGAGTGTCGAGCTGTTCGCGGGTCTCGAGTTCCATGCGTCTTGTCGATCCTTCAGGCGGTCGGTCTGCCGGGTTCAGTCGTGCGTGGCTACGGTTCACGGGTGCAAGTGACGGCACACCGTGCGATCTGGGGGAGCCACGATAGGGAGAGGCTCCACATTACTTTCGGGCGGCTATTCGGACTTTTTCGAGACACAAAATACTGCTCGTATGATAATCAAGTCCTTTCGCTTCGCCTGATCGAGTGAGATGCAACTTTCGGGCCATTCGAGTCCGGCAATCGTTTGTACTCTCTAAGACGGCTTGGAACGCAAACAGTTCCGCGGAGTCTGGGTGAAATCGAAGGGGAAGGTGTCATTCTGGCGCGGCGTCCGTTCGGTGCGCCTCCTAAGGTACGGTGCTCTGGATGCGGCGAGCTCGTCGGGCTCATCTTCGAGCCGAAATCCCCCTTCAACTAAGGAGTTTGTCGATACGGCTAAGCTGTAGGCCCCTCTGAACAGGCCGATTCAAGGCCACTGCTCCCGGCGAAGGCCATGCCACCGTGACGCCTGGAGTCTCAGACCCTTCCTGACGCCCCAGAAGCTTTGAAATTTCTTATGATGGCACAAGCCGTGCCGGTGTGAAACCGGCTGATGTGGCTTCGCCGGGTACTCCCTAGGCTTCGGTGCGGGTGAAGCGGCGCAGCACCGCAGGCAGAGTGAGGCCCTGGACGACGATGGAAAACACCACTACGACGAAGGTCACCACGAGCAGGAGGCTGCGCATGAGTCCTGCGTCGTGGGGCAGCGACAAGGCGAGCGCGACGGCAAGGCCACCGCGGAGGCCACCCCAGGTGAGCACCATGATTGAGCCGGGAATGAGTTGGCGAAACCAGCCCATGGGCCGCACGACGGCAGTGACGCTGATCCAGCGCGCCAGCAGGACGGCGGGGATGGCCAGCAAACCGAGGGCGAGGAACCTGGGGGTAAACGGCAGTACAAGGATCTCGAGGCCCATAAGGAGGAACAGCACGACGTTGAGCGTGGCGTCGATCAGTTCCCAGAAGAGATCAAGGTTCTGGCGGGTGATCCTGGACATGGCGTGGGTTCGCGCCGGTCCACCGACGAGGAGGCCGGCGGCTACCACTTCCAGAGGTGCGGAAAGAGTGAGCACGTCTGCCAGCGCGTACCCGCCCATGGCGAGGGCAAGTGTGAGCAGCACCTCGACTTTGTAGTCATCGACTTGGCGGAGCAGGCGGTAGGTGGCGTAGCCCAGCGCGACGCCCAGAGCGATGCCGCCACCGGCCTTGACCAGCAGCAGGCCGCCAAAGACAGTGGCTGAGGGGAGTGCGCCCCCTTCCGACGCGCCGAGCAGCGACAGAAACATGACGGCACCGATGCCATCGTTGAAGAGCGATTCGCCGGCAAGTTGAACTTCCAGATCGGGCGGCGCGTTTGCGCGGCGCAGCATGTCGAGCACGGCGATGGGGTCGGTGGGCGAGATGAGGGCGCCAAAAAGCAGCGCCGGCACCCAGGCGACGTCGACATGCAGCAGGCGTGCACCGTAGCGGAACAGGATGGCGACAAGCACGGTGGACAGGGCGGTGGTGACGACGGACAGCACGAGCACGGGCACGCGCTGGCGCACAAGGTGCTCAAGGTTCAACTGCAGCGCGCCCGCAAACAGGAGGAACGCCAGCATGCCATGGAGAACGACGCGGTTCAGATCGATTTCGCCGACGGTGTGTGCCGCCATGGCGTGCAGTCCGGGGACGGCCTGGCCGACGGCGATCAGGAGTGCGGCGCCCGCAAGCGACAGGATCATGGTACCGATGGTGGTGGGCAGATGGAGCCAACGCGCGCTGACGAAGCTGAACAACGCTCCCAAGGTAACCAGCACACTGAGCAGTTCAAAAAGGGACATGATGCTTCGTCTGATGGCGGCAAGAGCCGGGGGAGTGCCGGGCCATCGACAATTTGCTGGTTACGACAGGCAGGAAGTCTGTGCGCGGAGGAGCCGCCGGTTCGCCGGCTCCTCTCGATTGACGCGCGGGAATCTTGTTTGCTTCGGTAATGCGGTGCGTTTTGCCGCGCGCGACAGGCCAAGAGCTTGCTCGGCCTCGACGGCCAGGGCGCAGAACTCCGCGCCGGTCATGCCCCAGCCGAGGTGCTCGTAGTTGAGGGTGCCGGTGTGCGGCGGTGCGGAGAAGTCATAGTTCGGCGCGGTGCGATAGTGCTCCGAGGCGGTGGGGAAGCGCGCGAGGGTTTGCGCCTGCGAGCGGAAACAGGCGAAGCGGGCCTGCTTGTTGCGCACCTGCCAGGGCAGCAGGGTTGCTTCGACGCCTGCATCGCCGCCTGCAAACTCGCCTGTTTTGAGGCCGTTGACGCCGCGATGGTAGAACGGTGCTTCGACGATGGGAATGGCATTGCCACCGCGGCGGACGGCACTGTGGACGGCGAAAGCGCAGGCATCGTGGTCGGGATGACCGCCTTCGTAGGGGTGAGTGAGCACCGCGTCGGGCTGGTGTTGGGCGAAGACGTCTGTGAGGGCGACAGTGAGGGCGAGCAGGGCGGTACGCGCCTGCTTGTCCGTGATGCGGCGGCCTTCGATGACGAGCGGGAGGATGCAATCGTGCGGAAGGCGGGCGTGGCGGACGACTTCGGCGAGCTCCTGCTGGCGGGCGAGGGTATACTCCGCAGGCGAGGCAAAACCACGGCTGCGGTGCGTTTCGTCCTGGGGTGCGCCGTCGGTGACACAAATGAAGCGAGATTCGCCGAGGCATTCCATGCGACCGCCCACGGCGATGGTTTCATCGTCCTGATGGGCGAAGACGAGAAGTAGCCGGGGCGCTCGAACGGAGGCATGGCCGAGGGATGCAAGCGCTGCACACACTTCTTCTCCTGTCATGCCGGCTGGTCCTCCCTGCAGATCTGCTTGAATGTGCGACGTAGAACGATTATGAAAGACAGGTCATGTCCCTTTGTTGCCGTGTTGTCAATAGTCAGCTGTTCCGCGCCCTTTTCTGTGGGGTTGTGGCCGTGTGTGCGCTGGGCGCGCAAGCGCCTCGCATCGACAAGGTAGACCCGCCGGAATGGTTTGCCGCACTGCCCGCGCCGATGCTGCTGCTGCATGGCAGCGGGCTTGCGGGCGCAGCGGTGACGGGGGTGCCGGTGCGAAAGGTGGTGACGTCGCCGAATGGGCACTGGGCGATCGTTTGGCTGGCGTCTGCAGTGGCGGCGCCTGGGACGCTGCACCTGGTCGCGGCCACCAACGGCGGGAGTGTGGGGTTTGAGTACAGGGTGGTGCCGCGGCGGGCTGCCGCGGATGTTGCGTCTGGATTTTCCCAGGCGGATGTGATGGTGTGCCTGATGCCGGATCGGTTTGCGGATGGGGATGCCGGGAATGACCATTTGCCCGGGTCTCCTGCCGCGAACCGGAGCGATCCGCATGCCTACCATGGCGGGGATCTGAAGGGGATTTTGGATCACCTGGACTATTTGCAGGAGCTGGGAATTACGGCGGTGTGGCTCACGCCTGTTGTGCAAAATGACTTGAAGTCGCGGGATTACCACGGGTATGGGGCGACGGATTTATACCGGGTGGATCCGCGGTTGGGGACGCTGGCGGACTACCAGCGGCTGGTAGTGGAGCTGCACAGACGCCGCATGAAGCTGCTGTTTGACGATGTGCCGAACCATGTGGGGCAGGGCCACCCATGGAACGCCGATCCGCCGTTGCCGGACTGGTTTCATGGGTCGGCGGCGCGGCATGTGGAGGCGACGTATGACTTCGGAAAGATTCTGGATCCGCATCTGCCGGCGTCTGCGGCGAACGCGGAGCTGAACGGGTGGTTTGCGAATATTCTGCCGGATCTGAATCAGCAGAATCCAGCGGTGGCGCAGTACCTGCTGCAGAACATGATCTGGTGGATCGAGCAGACGGGATTAGATGCGCTGCGGATCGATACCTTTCCATTTGTGCAGCGGAGCTTTTGGCAGGGCTATCTGGGGGAGTTGCACCGGTTGTACCCGCATTTGAATGAAGTGGGTGAGGTGGACAACGGGGACAGCAGCATTGCGGCTTACTTTGCGGGCGACCGGCTAGTGGGCGGGATCGACACGCACCTGTACACGCCGTTTGATTATGGTTATTTTTTTACGCTGCGGGACACGCTGCTGAACGACAAGCCGTTCCGCCGGCTGGAGCAGACGCTGGAGCAGGATTGGCTGTATCCGCATCCGGAGCGGCTGGTGACGATTCTTGGGAACCATGACCAGGTTCGCTTTATGAGCGAGCCGCATGCGACGCCTGCGCTGCTGCGGCTAGCGACGGGCATCACGCTGACGCTGCGGGGTACACCGCAGCTTTACATCGGCGACGAGGTGCTGATGCAGGGTGGGGGCGATCCGGACAATCGACGGGATTTTCCTGGTGGGTGGCCGGGGGATGCGCACAAGGCCTTTACTGCCGCGGGGCGAACGCCGGAGCAGAATGCGCTGCATGACTTTACGGCGTCGTTGGCTCATTTGCGGGCAGTGACGCCTGCGTTGCAGGGTGGCGGGCAGCAGACCGTACTTGTGGGGCAGGACACGTACGCTTATGTGCGGATGCCGCGGAATGCGAGCGCGGCATGCAGTGCGGGGGTGAGCGTGCCTTCGATACTGGTGGCGGTGAATCGGTCAGGCAAGGCCAGCACGCTTCCGTTGCCGACAGAAGGTGATGTTCTTGGGGGATGTACCAGGGCGACGCAGGTCTTTGGCGATGCCGCTAAGGTTAACGGGTGGAATGTCACGCTGCCGGGGATGGGGTTCGCCGTTTTCCGGCTGGACTAGGCTGCCTGTCTGAGACACTGGACGCATGGCCGGCCTGCTGCAATCCGATACCTCTCATGACCGCAAGTCTCTGCGGCCGATCCTTGTCAGTGCCCTGGTGGTGGCGGTGCTGTTTGCGGCGGCGTTTGCGCTGTACTACCGGCATGAGAACCATGCAGCGGTGGAGGTCACCGGTCTGCGAAGCCTGACCGTGCCGCTGCACACGACCTATACGCACAAGGGGAAGGTTCTGGGCACGGACACGCCGGAGGAATCGATCTACGTGGTGGCCGCTGTGCGGGTGACGGATCGCGCGGATGTGCCACTGTTTCTGAAGGACATTACCGCGGGACTGATCGCCCCCGACGGTACCGACGTGGAGGCTACACGGATCAAGGAAAAGGATACCGATCGCCTGCTGCAACTGGTGCCGGCGCTGCAACCCGCCATTCGGCAGATTGGCTTGCCGGCGCTGCAGCCGGAGCAGACCGTGGCACCGCACGCGACGACCGAGGGCTACGTTCTGCTGCAGATCAACGGGCCCGAGAGTACGTGGACGCAGCGCAAACAGGGATCGCTGACGCTGGATTTCTATCACCAGCAATCGACCACGGTGATTTTGAAGTAACTACATGCCCTTGGGGACGGACAGATAGCCTGTGACCGTGTCCTTGCCCATCTGGTTGACGACGAGTTCGTACAGGACGGGGCTTTTGCCGGTGTAGAACTGGATCGGCTCGTCGAGGGTCTTGTCTTTCTTTTCAATGTTGCGGTCGTCAGAGCTGACGAGCAGGTTGAAGCGGGATTTCTTGTCGTTCAGTTTCTTCAGTTGCAGCTTGACGGTGGCGAGCAGGGTTCCCGGCGCATTTTTGTGCAGGGTGAATTCGTAGTAGGTGCGGTCGCCCTTGTGCTTTAGCACTTCGAGCTCGTCGTGGTTGTGCGCGATGAGGCCGCTCATAAAGCCGGCATCGCCGATGGTGCGGGAGAGCAGGGATTTGGTGTCGGCGACGTCGGTTTTGGTCGCGGCCAGTTCACTGCGGGTGGTAGTCACGTCGGTGCGCACGGTACCTACGTCGGTTTTGACACCGTTGACGTCAGTGGCGACAGCGCCTAGCTTCTCGTCGGTGGCGGCCTGGGTTTTCTGCAGACGGTTGGTGTCGGCCGCGATGGCCTGGGCGCGTGCCGCAAGCGCGGCTTGCTGCTGCTGGGTGTGGGTCATCTGCTCGTCGACGTTGGCGCTGTTGGCGCGGATCTTCGCGTCGGTCTCGCGGAGTTGGCGGCCCAGGACGCTGCGGTCCTGCATGGCCATGGCGAGTTTCTGCTCGGTGGCGCTGAGTCGCTGCTGCAGGATGAAGGCCCATACTAGGCCGCCTAGCGCTGCAAGCAGCGCGACGGCAACGGCGATGGGCAGGACTGCGCTGTACCGCGACTGCTGTACTTCAGATCTGGATAGTTCGCTCATGCGCCTTCACTCCCGATCGGGCCAAACCGATGCACCTAGCTTAGACCGTGTGCGATGAGAATCGCTGCCTGCGCCTTTGAGCGTGGGACTTTAGACTAAAGCCATGGTGCAAACGGATGTGGTCATCGCGGGTGCGGGGGTGATCGGCATGTCGTTGGCGGTGGAGTTGCGCCGCCGCGGACGTCGCGTGACCGTGCTGGAGCGCGGTGTGGCGGGCGCGGGCGCAAGCAGTGCGGCGGCAGGCATGCTCGCGGCCCTTGACCCGGCGCATCCCGTGGCGTTGCGGCCGCTGGCCGTGCTGAGCGAGCAGATGTACCCCGCGTTTCTGGATGACCTGGCGCGCCTGGCACCGCGGGAGCGCGTCGTGATTCAGACTGGATGGACGCTGGAGGCTACGACGCAGGTGGGGCCTGCGCACCCGTTGCCGCATGGCGTCGTGAACGGGGCAGGTCCGTTTTGCCTGTTGCGGGAGACCAGCCTCGACCCGCGACAGCTGGTGGCTGCCCTGGTTGCCGCGTGCAAGCAATCGGGCGTACAGCTGCTGCAGGCGACACCGTTGAGGTCGGTGGAAACCGCACCCAAGAATACGCTGCGCGTCGAAACCGGTGTGGGCTCGATCAGCTGTGCGCACTTTGTGGATTGCACGGGCGCTTGGAGCAGCCGCGGCATGCGGCCGGTGAAGGGGCAGATGTTGCGGGTGCAGCTTGGAGAGGCGACGCCGCACCTGCAAGGCTACGGCAACATCGTGGTGCGCACGCCGTCGATCTACGTGGTGCCGCGGATGGATGGCAGCGCGGTGATCGGCGCGACGGTGGAGGAGAAGGGTTTTTGCGTGAAGACGAAGGACAGCACCATTGCGGACCTGCGCGCGCGTGCCGCCTCGCTGGTGCCAGGGGTTGCGGACGCACCGGAGGTGGAGCGCTGGGCGGGATTGCGGCCCGCCAGCGTGGATGGTCTACCTTCGCTTGGTCTGGTATCGGCGAACATGTTTGTTGCCGCCGGGCACTTTCGCAATGGCGTGCTGCTGGCTCCCGCGACGGCGCGGTTGATGGCGCAGGTGATGTGCGGCGAGTCGCCATCGCTTGCGATGGAGCCGTTTTCACCTGCACGCTTCGGGGAGCTAGTGCGATGATCGCGCAGGTGTCGTGACAATCGCACCGGTGCCACGCTATAACGCAAAGCGTCGGCACCGCCGCACAGAGGAGTTCTCGAACCATGGCAAGTGACGCGCCCGTCAGCGGTCTTGAAGGTATTGTCGCCACCACGTCCGGTATCTGCTGGATCGACGGAGACGCCGGTGTGCTGTCGTATCGCGGCATCGATATTCATGAACTTGCGGCGAAGTCGACGTTTGAAGAGACGACGTACCTGCTGTGGTTTGGCAAGCTGCCGACCGAGGTGGAGCTGAAGGATTTCCGGCAGAAGCTGGTGGATGCGCGCTCGCTGGACTGGCGTGTGATCGATTTTCTGAAGCAGATTCCGGCCAAAGCTGCGCCCATGGAGGTGCTGCGGACGGCGGTGAGCCTGCTGGGGATCGCGGACCCAGAGGATAACGACAATTCGCATGACTCGAATGTGCGGAAGTGCATTCGGCTGACATCGCAGATCAGCATGATCGTGGCCGGGTTCGATCGGTTGCGTCGGCGGTTGCCGCTGATCGAGGCGGATCGCACGCTGTCGCATGCCGGGAATTTCTTGTGGATGCTGACCGGAGAAAAGCCAATTGCGGAGGCGACCGCAGCCTTTGACGTGGCGCTGGTGCTGCATGCAGACCATGAACTGAATGCCAGCACGTTTGCGGCGCGCGTGATTGCGGCGACGCTGAGCGATGTGCACTCCGCGATGACGGGGGCGATCGGCGCGCTGAAGGGGCCGCTGCACGGCGGCGCGAACGAGGCCGTGGCCAAGCTGCTGGACCAGATCGAGAAGGCGAATGCCGATCCAGTCGAGCACGTGCGGGGGATGCTGGCGCGCAAGGAGAAGATTTCGGGCTTCGGGCATCGCGTGTACAAGACAGAAGATCCTCGGGCCACGCACCTGCGCCGGATGAGTGAAGAACTGGGGCGGGCGGCAGGGAACCTGAAGTGGTTTACGATGTCGCGGGCGATTGAGGAGTTCATCAAGGGCGAGAAGAAGTTGAATGCGAATGTGGACTTTTACTCGGCTTCGACTTATACGACCTTGGGGATTACTCCGGATTTATTTACGCCTATTTTCGCGGTAAGTCGCATCGCCGGATGGGCGGCGCATGTGATCGAGCAGCATGATAACAATCGACTCATTCGGCCGCGCGCGGAGTATACGGGGCCGGCGTATCCTGCGCCGTATGTGCCGTTGGCGGAGCGGTAGGATCTTATAAGTGCCGAGCGGGATGAGTCTTGCTTAATATTTACAGCTACTGCTGCGCCAGTATTGGCTGTCTAAAAAGAAGAGTTTAGTCTTTGACAGAAGCTTTCTTTTGCATTGCTGAACTCCATCCGTCATACTCAATCACAAATATTCGACTCAGGCAAAGCATGAACCCTGAGAGCGAGCAGATAACCGCTTGATTGATCGGCGTGTGAATGACGACGCTGATGAAGATGTCATTTGGCCCGTTCTCTTGAACAGCAGCCATTCCAAAATTCTTGCCATTTACAAACGAGCGAAAGTCGTTCGCCCGTTCGCGCTCCGCCGTCTTGAAAATGAAATCAACATCTCGTGCGGCGCTAAAGTCATCGCCATTGCGATCGTTCAGTCTTAGCAAATCATTGTCCGCTACCGCATTCTCGTGAAGCCGTTCAAAGAGAGTCATAGGCATAAGGTATCCCATGCGATGGGACTACTTGTGCTTTCGTAAAATGGAACGCTGGACTATGCTCGTTTGCGCTTCACCGTCGTTTGGCACAACGGTTGACGGTGCGACGTTTAGTGGAGAATTAGATCGCGGCGAGGCGCTCGTGCTGCATGGCTTTGATGTGGGGGGCGGCGCGTTCCATGGCGCGGTCGACGGTGATGCCGTACTTGATGCGGAGGGCGTCGACGCGGCCGTGTTCGATGAACTCGTCGGGCCAGCCGATGCGGAGGACCGGGGTGGTGAGGTCGGCGGCGTTGAGGGTTTCGAGGACGGCGGAGCCGAAGCCGGCGGCGAGCACGTGATCTTCGAAAGTGATGATGAGGCTGCAGGTGCGGCCCATCTGTTCGACGGTGGCGCGGTCCATGGGTTTGACGAAGCGGGGGTTGATGACCGCGACCGACAGGCCTTCGGTGGCGAGGCGGGTTGCCATTTCCTGGGCCATCGGCAGGAGCGCGCCGAGGCCGAAGATGGCGACGTCGGTGCCGTGTTGCAGGATTTCGGCGCGGCCGATTTCGAGTGCTTTCGGGGTGTCTTTAACCGGGTGGCCGGGGCCGACGCCGCGCGGGTAGCGGATGGCGCTTGGGCCGGCGAACTCGAGGGCCGTTTGCATCATGTCGGCGAGTTCGTCTTCGTTTGCGGGCACCATGTGGATGAGATTGGGGATGGCGCGCAGGTAGGAGATGTCGAACAGGCCATGGTGGGTGGGGCCGTCGTCGCCGCTGAGGCCGCCGCGGTCCATGCAGAAGCAGACCTGCAGGTTCTGCAGGGCGACGTCGTGCACGATAGGGTCGAAGGCGCGCTGGAGGAAGGTGGAGTAGATGGCGCAAAAGGGCTTGTATCCCTTGGAGGCCATGCCGGCGGCGAAGATGACGGCGTGCTCCTCCGCGATGCCGACGTCGAAGTAGCGTTCGGGGTGGTGCGGGCGATACAGGTCGAGGGCGGTGCCATTGGGCATGGCGGCCGTAATGGCAACGACCTTGGGGTCCTTGTCGGCGAGCTTGACAAGAGTTTCGGCGAAAATTTCGGAGTAGGTTTTCTGGCCGGCTGCTGTGGTTTCGCCGGTGTCGGGATTGTAGGGCCCGAGGCCGTGGAACTTCTTCTGGTTGTCGATCGAGGGCTGGAAGCCGCGACCTTTTTGCGTGATGGCGTGCAGGATGACGGGGCGGTTCTGCGCCTTGAGGAACTGGAAGGTCTGGATGAGCAGCGGCAGGTCGTGGCCGTCGAGCGGGCCGTAGTAGTCGAGACCGAACTCTTCGAAGAGCATGGACGGGCCGAGCAGGCCCTTGAAACTCTCCTGCGCCTTGCGCTGCACGTGGGTGGCAGCCTTGCCGCCGAAGCGCTGGACCAAGCCGCTGGCGCGGTCGTGCAGGTAGCGGAAGCTGGGGTGGGTGACGACCTTGTGGAAGTACGCAGCGATGGCGCCTACGTTTTTGTCGATCGACCAGGCGTTGTCGTTGAGGACGATGATCATGCGCTTGGTTTGCGCGGCGATGTTGTTGAGCGCCTCGTAGGAGATGCCGCAGGTGAAGGCGGCGTCGCCGGCGAGGGCGACGATGTGCTCGGAGCCGCCACTGCGGTCACGTGCGACGGCCATGCCGAGGGCGGCGCTGAGGGCCGTGCCGGCGTGGCCCGCGCCGAAGCTGTCGTGCTCGCTTTCCGTGCGCAGCATGAAGCCGTTGAGGCCGCCGGGCTGGCGGATGGTGTCGAAGCGGTCGGCGCGGCCGGTGAGCAGCTTGTGCACGTAGGCCTGATGGCTCACGTCGAAAACGAAGGAGTCGGTCGGCGTATCGAAGACGTAGTGCATGGCGATGGTGAGTTCGACGACGCCGAGGTTGGGGCCGATGTGGCCGCCGGTCTTGGCGACGGAGGTGATGAGGCGCTCGCGGATCTCTTCGGCGAGTTCCTGCAGTTGGGGCATCGACAGCGATTTGAGCGCCGCGGGGGAGTGCATCGTGTTCAAAAAATCGCTCATGGGCTAGCCGCGGTGCCTTTCGCGCGTTCAACCTACGATTCTAGTCTTCGCAGCTACGCGGAGCAGGTGGCAAGTTAGACGCAGAACGCACCGCAGCAACTGTACCGTTGATCAGGGCAATACGTCTTCCGCGAGGACCGCCGGCATGGGCAACTCGGATCCGAAGACGCCTTCCCATTGCGCGACAACCGCGCTGGCCAGGCAGTTGCCGACAACGTTGATGGCGGTGCGGCCCATGTCCATGAGGGCGTCGATGCCGAGCAGGACGAGGATGGGCTCGGACGGCAGGTGAAGCGTGCTTGCGGTTGCAAGCAGGACAACGAGCACCGCACGCGGGACGCCGGCGACGCCCTTGCTGGCGAGCATGAGAGTGCCGACCATGACGACCTGCTGGCCGATGCCGAGCGGCACGTTGGCGACTTGGGCAACGAAGACCATCGCCATCGATAGGTACAGGGTTGAGCCGTCGAGATTGAAGGAGTAGCCGGTGGGGATGACGAAGGCGAGCACGCGGCGGGGCACGCCGAGTGCTTCCATTTCTTCCATCGCGCGGGGCAGGGCAGCCTCGCTGGCGGCGGTGGCGAAGGCGATGGCTGCCGGGCCGGACACGTGCTTGAGGAAGCGTCGCAGCGGTACCTTTGTAAGGAGGGCTACCGGGACAAGGACGCCGCCGACGAAGACGGCTGCCGTGATGTAGAAGGCCGCGAGCAGCTTGCCGAGGTGCACGAGCACGCCGGGACCGAGGCGCGCGATGGTGTAGGCGATGGCGGCGAGCACGGCGGCCGGCGCGAGATACATGACAATGTTGGTGAAGCGGAACATGACCTCGGTGATGCTCTCAGTGAGCCGGAGCAAGGGCGCGGCTTTTTCACGCGGCACCATCGCCAGGCCGAGGCCGAAGAGTACGGCGAAGACGGCGACCTGCAGCACTTGGCCCTCGGCGATGCTCCTTGCGAGGTTTTCAGGAAAAACGTGGACGAGGAAGTCCTGCCAGTGGAGCGGCGCGACCGAACCCACATCGCCGCGCAGGTCCGGCGGCAGGTGCAGGCCGACGCCTGCTTTGGAAACATTAGCCGCGACCAGCCCCAGCACGAGCGCGACGGTGGTTAGCGCCTCGAAGTAGAGCAGGCTTTTCCATCCCATGCGACCGACGCTTTTGAGGTCGCCGTGGCCGGCGATACCGCTGATGAGGGTGACAAGGATGAGCGGCGCGACGATGGTTTTGACCAGGCGCAGGAAGATGTCGCTAAGAAAGTGGAGGTTGAGCGCGACGGCGGGGGCGTCAATGCCAACGTGCACGCCGACGACCATGCCGGCGAGGATGAGGCCGGTGAGGCTTCGCCAGCGCGCGGCGACCCATGCCAGCAGGAGGCCGTCGCCGGCGAGCCGCAGGAGGAGACCGATGGTGGCTAGTCGGGCTGAGCTGCCGGCCATGGCGTGCAGCGAGATGCCCGCTGCGTACGCCAGCAGAGCGCCTATAGCGACGCCTGTGAGCAGCCTTTTCTCTGTCATCCGCAACCTTGCTCCTTTTCGGTACTCCGCAGGTACGTTTCTGCCGGTCAAGGCACCTGTCGGGTTGCCTCTCCTCGGTCCTGAGTCCACACTCAAGCAGAGGAGGTCTTGTACCCAGACCCGATGCGAATTCTCATCTTAGCTTCCGCGTTGTTCACCGTCTCGCATGCCGCTGCGCAGATGCCGTCAGAAAACGCGCGTCAGCAGCCTGGCGTAGGGCAGGGGACGGGCGTGCTTGGCCTGTCGCCCGGTGCGCTGCAGTTGCTTACCCTGGACGGCGAGTTTAGCCAGGCTGTGGCGAAGGGCGGCGGCGCGGCATTTGTGCAGTGGTTTGCCGATGATGCGGTGACTCTAAGCAACGGCCGCGCGCCGGTGCTGACCAAGGCCGGCATTGCGGCGAGTGCCCAATGGAAGCCGGACGAGTACACGTTGCAGTGGATTCCGATGGGGGCGCAGATGGGGCCTTCCGGCGACATGGGATTTACGTGGGGCCATTACGATGCCACGACAAAGGTGGGGAAGGGCGCCAATCCGACGACGCTGAGCGGGCGTTACATCACCATCTGGAAGCGGCAAGCGGACGGCAAGTGGAAGGTTGCCCTGGACGCCAGCGCCGACGAACCGAAGCCGTAGACCTGTTTCCTGGACACACCGACAATGCAGAGCCGCCAGATTACCGCCGCCACACCGTTGGGCGCTTCGCGCGTCGGCATTGCCGCTGCCGGTCGGGTGCCGCTTGCTTCGGCGCAAGAAGTTGCGCGGCTGCGATCGCTGGAATCGTTGGAGGTGTTGGATTCGCCAGGGGATGTGGGCTTGGACGACATTACACGGCTTACCGCGCAGGTGTGTGACGCGGATGCGGCCGCGATTACGTTTGTGCGTGGCAACGTGGTGTGGTTTAAGTCGCGCGTGGGATTGACGGCGCGCGACATGCCCCGGGCCGACGCACCGTGCGACGAGACCGTGCGCGGTCGCGACCTGTTTTCCATTCCAGATGCGGCGCGCGACGAGCAGTATGGCCCGGATGGGATTCGCGTGGGCGACCGGGTCTTCCAGTTCTATGCCGGCGCGCCGCTGCTGACCAACGAGGGCCTGCCGGTGGGCTGCCTGTGCATCTATGCCGCGGAGCCGCGCGTGCTGAACGAGATTGAGGGCAACACGCTGCGCACGCTTGCACGCGCCGTGATGACGCGGCTGGAACTGAGCCTGCGCAGCCGGTTGAACGAGCGGGAGGCGCGCAGCCGCCAGCGCATCGAGGCGGCTCTGACGGTCGAACGCAATTTCGTATCAGCCGTGCTCGACACGATCGGCGCGCTGGTCATTGTGTTCGACACCGCGGGCCGGGTTGTCCGTTTCAATCGAACGTGTGAAACGATTTCCGGGAGGCCGGTGGAAGAGGTCGTCGGCCTCACGTTATGGGACACGTTGATTCCTGCGGAAGACCGTGCGCGGTCGAGGCTGAATTTCAACCGGATGCGCTCCGGTGCATTTCCCTTTGAGTATGAAGACCGCTGGGCCGCACGCGACGGCAGCACGCGGCTGATCCAGTGGACGGCTACCGCGCTTACCGACGGTCACAAGGATGTAGCGTTCATCATCGCCACGGGCATCGACATTACCCTGCAGCGTGAGGCGGAGCAGACCCTGCGCGAGAGCGAAGCACGGTATCGCCACCTGATCGAGGGTTCGCTGGGTGCCGTGTTCACGCACTCCGTGGATGGGCGTCTGCTGTCGCTGAACAGTTATGGCGCGGAAAACTTGGGATACGCCGTCCACCAGATGGTGGGCCGGCCGGTCACAGACTTTATGACCGATGGGGAGAACGGGATTTTCGCGGAGTATCTCGACACCCTCCTGATCACCGGTGAGGCGCAGGGGACGTTCGAGTTCAACCATCGCGGCGGCCGCACCCACATGCTGGCGTATCGCAACCGGCTGTTGGAGTCGACGACGGGCGAACCGTATGCGCTGTGCTTTGCTGTGGACATTACGGAAAAAGTGCTGGCTGAAGACCGCCTTCTACGGCTGACCCAGCAGTCGAATTCCATTCTTGATTCGGTGGGTGACGGCATTTTCGGGCTCGACCTGGATGCCATCTGCACTGTATGTAATCCCGCAGCGGCGCAGATGCTGGGCTACTCCGCCGGTGAAATTGAGACCGCCGTGCTTGGCCGGAACCTGCATACCCTGAGCCATCACAGCTATCCTGACGGGCGCCCCTACCCCGCGCAGGACTGCTTCATTCTGAACGCCTTGAAGACGGGCAAGCCGGTGCGCGTGGCGACCGAGGTCTTTTGGCGCAAGGACGGCAGCAGCTTTCCCGTGGACTACATTGCGTGCCCAATTTTTCGCGAGGGTGAGGTGACCGGGATCGTTGTCGCATTTACGGATACCACGGAGCGCGCGGCGCTGGACCGCATGAAAGACGAGTTCGTCTCCACCGTGTCGCACGAGTTGCGCACGCCGCTGACCAGCATGCGCGCGTCGCTTGGGCTTCTCGCCTCAGGCGTGCTTGCGGACAGGCCCGACAAGCAGCAGCAAATGCTGTCGATCGCGATCGGCAATACGGACCGGCTGGTGAACCTGGTGAACGACATTCTGGAGTTGGAGCGGATTGGATCCGGCAAGGCGGAGCTTCACTATGCCGAGGTGGAAGCTCATGCGTTGATGCGGCGCGCCGCGGATTTGCTGGGTGCCTCCGCCGCGAAGGCGCAGATCGACTTCGAGTTCGATTTTGAGCGACTCACGGTGTGGGCCGATGCGGATCGTCTGTTGCAGACGGTGACGAACCTGATCTCAAACGCACTGAAGTTTACGCCTGCCGGTGGAACGATCACGCTGCGGACTCGGCGTATCAGCGATGGCGAAGCAAGGCTGGAAGTGCGCGATACCGGCCGCGGCATTCCAGTCGACAAGCTGGAGCATATTTTTGGGCGGTTTCAGCAGGTGGACGCGTCCGACTCGCGCACCATGGGGGGCACGGGGCTTGGCCTCGCGATTTGCCGCACCATCGTCAGTCAGCATGGCGGCCGTATCTGGGCGGAAAGTGAACCCGGAGAAGGCTCGGTGTTCCTTGTGACGCTGCCTATCCGCGCCAGCACGCACCTTCGCTGATCCAGGCACAAGCCTGCAACGGTGAGTGTGCATGTTGCTCAAACTCGTGCGGGGTTGTACACGCGTCGCCTCATGGGACAACGAAGGTCGCCGATAAGGAAGTCAGATCGCAACGACTTTCCCCCCGAGGTCGCACCATGTTCAGATTGTTTCGCTCCCTCGCAGCGGTGTGTCTTTTCACACTCGCCTGCACGCTCCCTGCCCAGGCCACCACCTACACCAGCTCCAAGATCGATGTTGCTCTGACGGCTGTCGTTGCGAATGGCATGGGTGCCGTCATCGCCGTGCCCGCCGTGTTGTTCGGCACCGTCACAACCGGTACGGCCAACACCGCACCCCTCGCCCAGGCTATCTCGGTCGTCAGCACCTGGAATCTGGGCGTTGGCCAGACGGTGAAGATGTATGCCTTCTTCGACAGCGCATCGGCCGCCATGGTCGGTACCCTGAACGCGCAGACCATCCCCAGCTCCGCGCTGACCGCAAGCGTCAACTCCGGCGCATCGCAGTCGTTTACCACCGCCAGTCCCTTTACGGCGGGCTCGACGGCTACCACGATCTACTCGGTACTGATCACGGCTGCCAATGCGGTGACGGTCCGCACCGACTCCATCATGCTGACGATGACGCCGGCTGCGTCGCTGATGGCAGACACCTACACCGGCACCCTGCACTTTCAGGCGCAGGCCATATGAGCCGCGCACACACGGTGCTCTGCGCGCGACGGACGATGGTGCGATGCGTCGCCGCCATCGTCCGCGCGCGCGTTTGCTGCCTTGCGGCTCTGATGATGTTTGCCCTTTGCGCCGGTGTCGCGCGCGCGCAGGGAGTGAGCCCCTCGGTGGTGCAGTACACCGCTGCGGCAGACGGCAGCTTTGTCGTGACCAACGATGGCCTGACGCCGCTGTTCGTGACGATCGACACGCGCAGCTTTACCGTTGATTCGGATAGCAATGCCGCCTTTATGCCGCTGGACAAGGGCATTCACCTGGAGCTGAGCCAGACCAGCCTGCGCGTGCCGCCGCACCAGCAGCGCACCGTGTATTACAAGGCAAGCGCCGACCACTACCCGGCGTGGTTCTCGGTGTACGCCAACTTCTCCGGCTTGCCGAAGCACAATGGCTTGAACGTGCAGCTTAGCCTGCCGCACACTGTCTACCTGCTTGCGCGCCAGCCTGTGACTGCGACCGATGTCCACTTCAGCGGCCTGCACCAGGAAGGCTCGGAGATGCGCGGTATCTTGCAAAACGACGGTGCCAATGTGGTGCGTGTCCGCGAACTCGATGTCGTGGCACATGGCAAGAATCGGGCGACGCTTGGCGGATTTCCCCTGTTGCCCGGCGGCAAACGTGCTTTCTCCATGACGCTGGCCAAGGATGAAAAGGGTGAGCTCATCCGCGCGCATTTCGAGAAATTTACCAAGGAACAGGTCCTTCCGTGACTTGGCGCCGGCGGCTGGCCCTGCTTCTGGTGCTGCTCGCCGGCATCCTGCCGCGGATGTCGGCGCAGGTTGTGCAGCTCTCCGGCTATGGCAGCTCCGTGAATGGCGTGAGCGGTGCAAGCCTGACCCGCTATGACGAAAATGCCACCAGCCGGCTCAGCCTTGGTGCCGCCCAGGGCGTGCATTTCGGTGTCAGCCGTGAAGTCACCTCCGGCTCGGCCCATCTCATTCTCGGTGATAGCCATCCTTCGCTCACCCTGCCCTCTGACCTGCAGGAGGGCGATCGTGGCGTCTATGCCACCGGCGCGCTGCTGCAGGTCGGCACCGCCGATCGCCATGCCGAGGTGTTTGCCGGCCGCAGCGGCGAAAATTACGGCAATGCTTTCTTTTCTGGTGTTTCTGGGGAAAAGACAATGCTGCTGTCGAGCGCGACCATGCGCACCGGCCGCATTGTGTGGAACAGCCTCATCGTGCGCGGCGAGCGCCACGCCATGGTCGCCTCGGGCCAATGGCGCATCCGCCCGCAGACGCTGCTCGCTCTGAGCGCCGGCATGTGCGCCGGCCGGCCCGTCCTGCGCGGCAGCTTCCATCACGCCGCATCTTCCTGGCACGTCGATATCACTGATACCAGCGGCCATCTGCAACTGCAGCCACAGCGCAATCTGCAGCTGTCGCAGCTGGAACGCATCGGGCTCAACATCTCCGCGTCCAAGCGCGTGCGCCAGTGGCTCACCGTCGATGCGGCGCGTCACGAGTATGCCACCGGCATCGCCGACCTGCCCGATAGCCCCACGCCGTCCACCCTTGGCCCGCGCTCTGTCCTGCTGGAAGCGGGAGCGACCGCGCACCTTGGCGAGGTGCAAAGCGGCGTGCGTCTACTCGGCTCGAGCAGCGGATCGGCCCACGACCACGCTGTCGTCTGGATCGAAGGCTGGCGGCATGGCCCTACGACTGCCCAGGCCATGGTCCTGCGGCGCACCGATCCGCTGGGTGCGACGACCACGACGCTGCAGCTTGACGCCGGACGCAGCGTGAACCGCCACCTGCAACTGCAAACCGGCATGCAGCTGGGCAACGGCAGCCCGCACGCGGACGTTGGCGGCACGCTCGAGGGCAATTGGGGTTCGGTCAGCGTCTCCCATGGGGAGACCTACGTTCCGTTTGGTCCGCAAACCGGTTTTCGCCGCGTGCTAACGGTCGCCCTGCGCCTGCATGTGCGCAACGCCGAAATCGGTCTCGCCCGCCTGAGCGCCACCGGCATTCCGAATGCCTGGGACGGTAGCCTCACCGACTTTGAATCTACCGGCGACGGTGTCTCGTCGACGCACGCGAATCCAAGGGTTTCTCTGCCGAAATACCGACTGGAAGGCACCGTGACGGAGGGGAACCAGCCCATTGCCGGTGCAGCCGTCGCCGTCGGCAGCCAGCTGGTCTACACCGACTCTGCTGGCCACTGGATGGCCCGTTTTCAGCACAATACGCCGGTTCGCGTTGCTGTTCAGCCGTCGGAATTTCTCACGGTTGAGACCTATCGCGCCGTTACCGAGGCCCGCACGCAGGCCCCCGCAGTCAACGTCGAAGACCTCGCGCTTCACGTGGAACGCGCGCGGGCCGCCGCCCTGCCAGAGGCCGTCGCTTCGCATGATGATGGCCCACAGGCCCCGCCGCACCGGTCCGCGTTGCGCGTAGTCGGTGACTTTGCCCTGCAGGTGGTTCATGTGTGGACGCGCAAGGTCCGGGCTTAGCCCTCGTCTTTTTCCTTCAACGATGCCACGACGCTGAAGTCTTCGAGCGTGGTCGTGTCGCCCTTGACTTCGCCGGTTGCCGCGAGTTCGCGGAGCAGTCGCCGCATGATCTTGCCGGATCGCGTCTTCGGCAGCGTGGGCGTGAAGCGGATGTCGTCGGGCCGTGCGAGTGCGCCAATTTCTTTGGCGACCCATTTTTTTAGGGCATCCTTCAACGCCGGTGTGGGTTCGCGACCGTCCTGCAGCGAGACGAACGCGACGATGCCTTCGCCCTTCATGGCGTCTGGGCGGCCCACCACGGCGGCTTCCGCGACCTGCATGTGGCTGACGAGGGCCGACTCGATTTCCATGGTGCCCAGGCGGTGGCCGCTGACGTTGAGCACGTCGTCGACACGGCCCATGAGCCAGAAGTAACCGTCGGCATCCTGGCGTGCGCCGTCGCCGCTGAAGTAGCTGCCTGGGATCTCGGTCCACATCTTGGCGTAGCGGTCCGGGTCGCCCCAGATGGCTCGGGCCATCGCCGGCCAGGGCTTGCGGATGACGAGTAAGCCACCGCTGCCCGTGGGTACCGGTGCACCCTCCTTGGTCACAATCTCAGGCACGATACCGAAGAACGGGCGCGTGGCGGAGCCGGGTTTGGCTGCGACCGCGCCCGGGATTGGAGCGATCATAATCGAGCCGGTTTCCGTCTGCCACCACGTATCGACGATGGGGCAGCGCTCCTTGCCGATCTCGCGGTGGTACCACATCCACGCCTCGGGGTTGATGGGCTCGCCGACCGTGCCGAGCAGGCGCAGGGAGGCAAGGGAGTGCTTGCGCACGGCCTCCACGCCCCACTTCATAAAGGCGCGGATGGCGGTGGGCGCGGTGTAAAAGACACTGACCCTGTGGCGGTCGATCATGTCCCAGAAGCGGTCGGTTTCCGGCCAGTTGGGTGCGCCCTCGTATAAAACCACCGTCGCGCCGTTGAGCAGTGGGCCGTAGACGACGTAGCTGTGGCCGGTGATCCAGCCGATGTCTGCCGTACAGAAGTAGACGTCGTCTTCCTGCAGATCGAAGATGTACTTCGAGGTGAGGTACGTGCCCACGCCGTAGCCACCGGTGGTGTGGACCAGGCCTTTCGGCTTGCCGGTGGTGCCGCTGGTGTAGAGCAGGAAGAGCGGGTCTTCGGCGTCCATGGGCTCGGGCGGGCAGACGGCGTCGGCCTTCGCGACCAGGTCGTGCCACCAGTGGTCGCGGCCTTGCTGCATGTTCACCGGCTTGCCGCTGCGGCGGTACACGATGACGTTTTCAACGCAGCCGCAACGGGTCAGGGCCTCGTCCGCGATGGACTTGAGGGGCACGTCGGCACCGCGGCGGTAGCTGGTGTCCTGCGTGATGAGCAGGCGGCAGCGGGCGTCGTTTGCACGATCTGCAATGGCCTGTGCCGCGAACCCGCCGAAGATGACGGAGTGCACCGCACCGATGCGCGCGCAGGCCAGAAGGGCGATGGCAAGCTCCGGACACATGCCCATGTAGATGGCCACGCGGTCGCCCTTGCCGATGCCCAGGCCTTTCAGGGCATTGGCAAACTTCTGCACTTCGTCGTGCAGCTCGGCGTAGGTGAGCGTGCGTACCTCGCCAGGCTCGCCTTCCCACAGCAGCGCCGTCTTGGTCGCGCGTGTGCCCAGCGCGTGGCGGTCGACCGCATTCGCGCACAGGTTCAGTTTGCCGCCGTCGAACCAGCGGGCAATGGGCAGCTGCCAGTCAAGGACGGTGTGCCACGGCTCCATCCAGTCGAGCTCGCGGGCGGCATCGGCCCAGAAAGCGTCCGGTTCGTCGATGGAACGGCGGTACATGGCGTCGTAGTCCTGCAGCGAGCGAACATGTGCACGCGCGGCGAACTCCGGTGGCGGCGGAAAAACGCGATCCTCGCGCAGGGACGAGGTCATATGCACCGCGTCTGCGCCCATGGTTTGCTCACTGACCGTCTCCGCTAATGCCTTTTGCACTTCCGCTTCCGCCACGTCCACTCCTTGTTGCCGCTTCGTATTCACAAGCAGAACGCCGTTGGCGTTCCGCCCAGCGATTCTACAGACGCGAGTAGACCTCACGCGACCAGGCCCCGACGGAGTGGTTGGGCCGCAGCGCAACGGCCCAGCATTTGGCGGATGTTGCATTCACGCGAGAGCCTCAAACCCCAACGCCTTGACGCACCGCGTAGTGTGGTGACATGAGCAGCTTCACCATTGCGGCGATTCTCGGGGTTGCCCTTGGCTTTCTGTTCGGCGTGGGGTGCGCGGCGGCTGTGCTTTATTCCATCTTTCTGGCGGGGTACCGACGCGCGATTCAGGACGCAGCGGCTGGTGGTTTGGCACCACGATACCGCGAGGAGCTTCAGCGGCTGCGCGGCAAGCTCTAGACAACAGGGCGTGGGCGAAGGGCAGCGAGGAAGGCGTCCGGGTCGAGGGTGTTAATCACGTCTTGTGGGCCGAGCCAGGCGCGGCGGAGTTGGGTGATGCCATACCGCATGCGGTCGAGTTCTGCGGTGGCATGGGCGTCGGTATTGACGCTGATCTTGCAGCCGAGTTCCTTGGCCAGGCGAAGATTGCTGTCGCTAAGGTCGGCGCGCGGTGGGGCGGCGTTGTGCTCGACGGCGACGCCCAGTTCGGCGCAGCGCTTGAGCACGGCGTGCAGGTCGTACTGGTAGGCTTCACGGCGCAAGAGGACGCGGCCGGTGGGGTGGCCGAGGATGCGCAGGTAGGGGTTCTCGATGGCGCGCAGGAGGCGGTCGGTCATCGCCGCAGCGGGGAGCTGGAAGTGGGAGTGCACGCTGCCGACCACGACGTCCATCTGCGCGAGGGTTTCATCGGCAAGGTCGAGGTCGCCGGCCTGCAGGATGTCGGCCTCGATGCCGGCGAAGACGCGGATGCGGCCCTGCATCTCGGCGTCGACCTGGCGGATGGCACGGACGTGGGCCATGGCGCGTTCATCGTCAAGGCCGCCGGTCATTGCGAGATTTTTGCTGTGGTCGGTGATGGCGATAAATTGGAGTCCGCGGGCGAGGGCGGCCTCTGCCATTTCGCGGATGCTGTTGGCACCGTCGGTGGCGACGGTATGCATGTGGACGTCTCCGCGAATGTCGTCGAGCGTGATCAGGTGGGGGAGGTTGTGCTGCTCCGCGGCTTCGATTTCACCGCAGTTCTCGCGGAGCTCGGGCGGGATCCAGTCCATGCCAAGGGCGTTGTAGATGGCTTCCTCGGTGGCGGCGGCGACGATGGTCTCCTCGCCCGGCTGGGGGTCGATGCGGGCGAGGGCATATTCGCTGAGCGTGTAGCCCTTGCGCAGGGCGCGCTGGCGGACCGTGACGTTGTGCATTTTGCTGCCGGTAAAGTACTGCAGCGCGGCGCCATAGCTGACACGGGGCAGCAGGCGCACGTCGACCTGCAGGTGGTTGCGCAGGGTAAAGCTAACCTTGTTCTGGCCCCGCGCAATCAGGTTGTCAATGAGCGGAAGGGTGGCGACGTGCTCAACGGCCGTGGCGACGACGTCGGGCTCGCAGGCTGGGCCGGTCACGAGCAGGTCGAGGTCGCCCACGGTGTCCTTGCCGCGGCGCAGGGAGCCGGCGGGGGTGATGGTCTCGATACCGGGGAACTCGCGGATGAGGGCGCCGATGCGCTCGGCCCACTCGCCGGCGACGTCGATACGGAAGCGGCCGGTGTTTTTGCGGTGGTCCTCGATGCCTTTGAGGATTTTGTCGACCTGCTTTTGGCCAAAGCGAGGTAACTTGTTGAGGTGGCCGGCTTTAGCGGCGGTTTCGAGCTCGTCGATGTTCGAGATTTCAAGCGCGCTCCACAGCAGGGCGACAGTCTTGGGGCCCATGCTGGGCAGGCGGAGGAGTTCGAGCATGGTGGGCTTGTACTTGGTCAGCAGCTCCGCACGCAGGGGCATGGTGCCGGTGGCGACCAGGTCCACGATGTTGGCCGCCATGGCCTTGCCAATGCCAGGGATGGCAGTGAGCAGTTTGAGGTCGTCAACCATGCCGGCGAGGGGCTGAGTTTGCTGTTCCACGGCCTCGGCCGCGCGGCGGTAGCTGCGGATGCGGAAGGGGTCGGCGGCGTCGATCTCAAGCAGCGCCGCGGTTTCGTCCAGCAGGCGCGCGAGGGTGATGTTGTCCATGGGTTCAGGGTATCGCGGAAGGGAGGGTACACGGCGCGAGGGAGAGTCGCGCCGCCGTTGCTAGTTGAGCAGGATGACCCCGTCGGCCTGGGGACCCTTGCTGCCCTGGATGACGTCGAACTCGACGGGATCGCCTTCTTTCAAGCTTTTGTAGCCCTCAGTCTGGATGGAGCTGTAATGGACGAAGACGTCGGCGGCACCGTCGTCGCGGCCCAGAAAGCCGTAGCCTTTTGCGTTGTTGAACCACTTCACCGTGCCTTTGAGCTGTGCCACGCGTTCACCTTGCACCATCAGTCCGTCGCTCTCCACCGGGCTGACCCGCGGTGGAGGATGGTGATGGGTAGACGCGGGTTGTGGCGCTTTGGCGTACGGTGCCGGCGCGCCGTGTCGCGATGCGGCGCACCGGTTTGATGGGGTAAAGCTGGAGCCGGGCCCGCGGCTATCATTACTTCAACGCGGTAATTTTATGCGCTTTCTTTGCCGCAGTTGCCGCGGCTTTGGCACTGGCTGCAGATCGGCGGCGCTGCTCGGCGTAGAGCATGATGCCGATGAGGGTTTTGCCGTCGTGGATTTTGCCGGCGAGGCAGAGCTCGACCAGTTGAGACAGGGGAACGAGGCAGACGTCGATCTTCTCGTCTTCTTCCGGGTGCGCTTCGCCGGCGACAATGCCGGTGGCGAGATAGATATCCATGAATTCGCCGACAAAGCCGGGCGTGGCGAAGTAGCGGACGAGGGGTTTCCAGGTTTTGGCGCGGAAGCCGGTTTCTTCGATGAGTTCGCGCTTGGCGGCGGGCAGCGGCTTTTCACCGGGATCGATGCGGCCGGCGGGCAGTTCCAGCAGGTATTCGCGCGCGGCCTGGCGATATTGCTGCTCCAGCACGATGAGCGGGTCGGCCGGGTTGGTTTCTTCATCGACGGCGAGGATGACCACAGAGCCGCTGTGGCGGACGACGTCGCGGGTGGCGTGCACACCGTTGGGTTCCTGAATTTCTTCGGTGTAGACGGCAAAGATGTGGCCTTGGAAAGCGAGCTTTTCACTGACGATGGTGGCCTTGCCGCGCCGGGTCTTGGGCAGGCCGACGGGCACGGTGGGCATCTCGACGGAGGCCTTGTTCGGAGGCTGGGGGTTACCGGGGTTTGCCGCTGGAGTCTTCTTGGCCATGCAGTCACGGTACCAAACTGCATCCAACGACGGGTCGCGGCCATCTCACTCGTGTCGCAATTAACTTTTGCAAGAAACGGATGATGCCGCAGAGCGGTTCCATGAGCGAGGCTATGAGCGAAACCGATTCCATCGCCGACTGTTTTCCGATGTCGGTGTTGCCGCACCTATCGCCGCTGTTTGAAGCCTTTACCGAGATGCGCACGGCACCGGCGGATGCAGCGGTGCGGCGGTTTTATGCAGCAAGTCCGTTTGAGGATGGATGGAAGCAGGGAACGACGCCGCGCCTGCAGCCGGAACGCGGTGCGCTGGTGGATGCGCTGGAGACGCAGAACCGGGCGTGGGGTGCGGGCGAGGCGACGTTTGCCCACCTGGCGCAGTTGCGCGCGGGAGCGAGGGCAGTGGTCACCGGGCAGCAGGTGGGCTTGTTTGGCGGGCCGCTGCTGACGCTAATGAAGGCCGCCGCCGTGGTGCGCAAGGCGAAGGTAGCCAGCGCGACCGGCGTGCCGCATGTACCCGTGTTTTGGATGGCGACCGAGGACCACGACCTGGCCGAGGTGAACCAGGCGACGTTTGTGACGAAGGCGGGCACGGAGACGCTGCGTTCCACATTTGCCGGGCATCGGCTGCGCGAGGTGGGCGGGCTGCTGCTGGGCGACGCAATCTTGTCTGTTCTGGAGCGGGCAGAGGAGTTGCTGCAGTTTGCGCCGATCTGCGATGTGTTGCGTGCGAGTTACACGCCGCAGGACACGCTGGCTTCGGCCTTTGCGAAGCTGTTGAGTGCGATTTTTGAAGAGCATGGATTGGTCGTGATCGATGCGAGTTCGCGCGAGTTTCACGCCATGGGAGCGCCGGTGCTGCGGTACGCGATCGAGCATGCGGATGAGTTGCACGAGGTATTGCTGGCGAAGTCCGCGGAGCTCGTGGACGCTGGCTTTCATGCGCAGGTGTTGATTGCGGAGAACAGCTCGCTGCTGTTCCTGGTGTCGGAAGAGGGCGACCGGCTGCCGCTTCGGCGCGTTGCGGTGGAGCGGACGTGGAAGGCCGGCGCACGGACCTACAGCGACGCGGAGCTGCTTGCGATTCTGGAGAGCGCACCGGAGCGGTTGAGCCCGAATGCTCTGCTGCGACCGGTGTTTCAGGATGCGCTGCTGCCGACGTCGGCGTACATCGGTGGGCCGGCGGAAGTCGCTTATTTTGCGCAGTGTCGACCCTTGTTTGAGCGAATTCTGGGAGTAGTGACGCCGGTGCTGCCGCGGCTTTCCGCGACGCTGGTGGAGCCCGCGGTGGCGGCGGTGATGCAGCGGCATGAGCTTGATCTGCGCGATGCGCTGCAGCCGGTGGATGCGCTGGCGAGCAAGTTGGGAGCGCGTGCAATCCCGATGGAGGGCAAGCACAAGATTGCGGCTGCGGGGAATGCGCTGGATGCGGAGTTGAACGACGTCACCGCGTGGATGGAGACGATGGACGTGGGCCTGGGCAAGAGCGCCGGGGTTGCCGCGAATAAGATGCGGTACCAGATGAACCGGCTGCGGCGGTTGGCGGCGAACTGGCAACTGGAGCGGGAAACTTCGCTGCGCAAGCATGCCGCGCTGGTGGGTGGGGCGCTGTTTCCTGACGAGCATCCACAGGAACGTTTGGTGGCGGGGGTGCAGCTCCTGGCGAAGAGTACGGTCGATCTGGCGGAGATGCTGGTGGACAATGCGGAGCAGGATTGCCCGGGACATCGGGTGTTTGCGATCTAGTGGTCTGTTGGAACTCACGTCTAAGTGCGAGACCCGGCGTACCCGCTTCATTGAGTGTCGGCGTAAAATCGCAGCCATGGCAAAGGCGAAGGCAGCGAAGGCGATTGGGTTTGAGGTGAGCTGTCCGGAGTGTGGCGGCGTGTTGCGCGTAGACCCGGTGACGCAGACAGTGATCAGCCACACGGCTGCCCCGCGCAAAAAGACGTTTGAGGATCTGGCTTCGGCGGCGGAGGGGATGCGTGCGCAGGATGCGCGGCGGGACTCGATTTTTGCGCAGTCGGTGGAGGCGCAGAAGAACCGCGACGACATCCTGAACAAGAAGTTTGAAGAGGCGTTTCGCAAGGCGAAGGAGTCACCGGATACGGGGCGGCCGTTGCGTGAGTTCGATCTGGATTAGGTGGTGGGGTTTCCACCAGCTCATCCGGCCGCAGAGAAGCAAATTGCTTCGCTGCGCTACAGGTCGACAAACTTTGCCATCTGCCGCGCTCCCCTGGACGGTTGGACACGATCTAGCTGAGCTGGATCTGGACAAGGCCTGGCTTTTGTGTGCGGTTGAGGCCGAGTTGGGTACGTGCGGCGTCGGACATGCGGTCGGCAGTCCAGGTGGGCTCGTTGGTGAAGTGAACGGTCGTTTGGCTTACTTCGTAAATGCCGGCGAGACGGTTGGCGACCTGGCCTTGCAGCATGGCTTCGCGCTGCTCGTCGGTGGTGCGGCGGAGCAGGGTGACGGCCACGTGGAAGCGCGGCGTGATACCGGGCGCGCTGGGATCGGGCGCGAGGTCTACGGCGTGTAGCAGGCCGAGATCGACCACGTTTACGGGCAGTTCCGGGTCGAAGCAGACACGCAGAGCTTCGCGGACGTCATCTGCGGTGAGCATTAATGTTTGCGTTCGACGAGGTAGAGGGCGATGGATTTCAACGCGTCTGTCTGGGGGCCGAAGCTGTCGAGTTCGGCAAAGGCGTCGCGGATGAGGGCGTCGGCCTGTTGCTGCGAGGCCTCGATGCCGAAGACGGCGGGCCAGGTGGCCTTTTCGGTCGCGGTGTCCTTGCCGGCGGTCTTGCCGAGGGCTTCGCTGCTCTGCGTGACGTCAAGGATGTCGTCGACGATCTGGAAGGCGAGGCCGGCGCGTTCGCCGAAAAGCCGCAGGTGGGCGACCTGCTCTGCCGAGGCACCGCCGTAGATGCCGCCGGCGACGATGGCCACCGTGATGAGTGCGCCGGTCTTCGAGCGGTGGATGGCTTCGACGAGGTCGGCGGTAGGCTTGTGGCCTTCGCTTTCGATGTCGACGACCTGGCCACCGACCATGCCCGGGGGCAGCGTGCCGCCAATGCCGGTGCCGGTAGCGATGGCGATTTCCCTCACGATGTCAATCGCGGCTGCGGGGTCGACGGGCAGCTTGCCGAGTGTTTCGTAGGCGAGGGTTTGCAGCGCGTCACCGGCGAGAATGGCGATGGCGTCGCCGAAGACGACGTGGCAGGTGGGTTTGCCGCGGCGCAGGTCGTCGTTGTCGAGCGCGGGCAGGTCGTCGTGGATAAGCGAGTAGGTGTGGATCAGTTCGAGCGCGGAACCGAGGTCGGCGATGCCGCGGGGCAGGTCGCCGGCGATGAGGCGCGCGCTCTCCATGGCGAGCAGCGGGCGGAGGCGTTTGCCGCCGGCGAAAACGCTATGACGCATGGCGCGGTGAATGGAGTGGGGCGCAGTTTCAGTGCCCGGCAGGATGCGCTCGAGCGCCTCGTCGGTAAGGGCGGCGCCGCGCTTCAGGAGGTCTTGTACGGTTTCAGTCATGCTGGCTTACGGTCGATTCTACGGGATGTGCGCCTGCGGTATACACCCGGTCCCCAGTCTGCCTCCAGACGGTAGAGTGGATGGGCTTGTAAGGATTCTGATTCAGGCGTGTCGTTGTGCAATGGATCGGCGGAACAGAAGGAGAAGCAGGGCGGCGAGGGAGAGTGCCAGCCCGGCGTATGCGCTGGAGGTCCACTGAAGACGCAGGTCGACGGTGTGTGCGGGACCAGGGGGCAGATCGACGGTGAGCAGGTCATCGTCGCGCGTTGGTGTGATGGATCGGTCGCGGCCATCGATCTGCAGCGACCAACCGGCGTAGGCACGCAGGCGCACGACGAGGATGCGGGGCTGCGGGGCAGAACGGATGTCGAAGTGCAGGTGCTCCGGGTTGCCATCACTGGTGGCGACGACGTCGGGGAGCGTTGCCGGGTCGGGTGGTGCGTTTTCCTGGGTAGTAAGCCAGGCTGCGGGCAGGTCGGGGTGCAGGGCGTCGTTATCGGCGTCTACAGGGGTGTATTCGTCAGTGGGTTCACTGCCGCGGTCGGTGACGTAGCGTTCTCGCTGGGCGGCGGGGTTGTCCTCTTCGTCGCAGGGCTGGGCGTAGAGCTTGTGGCCGGCCCACGGCATGGCGGCGGCGAAGAGCAGGGCTGCAGCGAGGGCGACACGTTGTGAGGTGCGCCATGAGGCTGCGACGAGAGTGAGCAGCAGGGTCGCGACGGCGGCTTCGATGCTGAGAAAGCGCCAGGGAAATTGCAGGATGGCGAGTTGCGGTGCGTGTGTCCAAATGGGGGCGCTGAAGCGGGTGAGCAGCAACAGGAGAACGATGGAGAGGAGTGCGAGGGCGAAGATATTGGCAGGTTGAGTGCGGTGTCGCACGGTATCGCGTGCCTGCATGGAGTGGGAGCTTTGGCGCTTTTTGCGGCGGCTCAGCAGGACGGCCGCGCAGAGAATGGCCACGGTAAGAATAGCGACGGCGGCCCACGAGGCGGAGCGCAGGACGGCGTCGTGGAAGGGTTGGCCGGTGTGCCCGAAGAGGAAGCTATCGCGGGGGCGCATGCCGGGGGCGTTGGCCATGGCGAGTTGCACAAGCGATCGCTGCGCGATGGCGGGGACGAGAAAGAAGCTTGCGAGTGCGAGGCCGAGAAGGTAGCCGGCGGTGAGGCGGCTGGCATCGGTCCGCAGGTTGGCGATACGGTCTGGTGTGTCTTGAAGGGCGGTTTGCGTGAGGCGTACGACGGCAAGCAGAAGCAGGGTGTAGCTGCCGATGATGGCTGCGGGTGCGTTGGTAAGCCAGAGCAGGGCGACGACGAGCGCGAGGTGGTTGGGATGAACTTTCTTCTGCAGGACGGCGAGCAGGAGCAGCGGCATCCATGCGGCAGCGAGCAGTTCCGCGTAAGCAGTACGCTCGTAGGCGACGAACAGCATGTAGGGGTTCGCAAGGTAGATGCAGGCACCAGCGATGGCAAGTGTCGGCGGGACGAAGCGGCGTAGAAGCACGCGCATGGTGAGGCCGCATAACGCGAGGGTGACGAAGGTGTAGGCGATGGGTGTTGCGGTCCACGGCAGGGCGAGGCCGAGCAGGGCGCCGAGCGTCCAGGACAGTGGTGGGTAGAAAACGAAGCGGGGTTCGCCGGCGTTCCATGCGGCGTGGAAGGCCCAGAATGGGCGCAGGGTGCCGTGCGTCCACTGGGTGGCGACCTCCTGCCAGTTGAGCAGGTGGAAGCTGAGATCGTGGCCGCAGGAGGTGCCACGCACCAGCAGCGGGAGCGTGGCCAGGAAGGCGGCGAGGAAGATGAAGAAGGCGTCTGCGTGCGTGCGCAACCAGGACTTCGCGCGTCCGGGGAAGCTGTCGGCTGCTGGCTTCACGGCTGTAAGGTGAGCGTGAGGGTTGCGCCGGTCGTCGTCCCGAACGGCAGCGGCAGGGGTGTCCCGGCAACCCAACTGTTCCATTGGTCGATGAACCAGGGTGAGGCGGACTGGCCGCTTTCGCCGGCGGGCAGCGTCATGGTGGCGCGCTGCGGGTCGGCGAGGTCGGCGACGAAGCGCTGGCTGGCATCGTGGAATCCAGTGGCAACGCGCACGGTGAAGGCATTGCCCGGCAGCTCCGCGACGCTGGTGCCGGGCTTGCCGCTGAGCCGGCGAAGAAACCAGTTGCTGTCGAAGACGGGGTGTTGCAGTTGCAGGGTGTGGGTCTTGCTCCACGTCCAGCCGGTGAGTTTGGTCGGGGCGTGGCTTTCGGTGAGGCCGCGTTCGAGGGCGGCGGTTAAACATTCATTCCAGTCCGGGTACTCGCGCGGCAGCCAGCGTTCGCCGCCGTGTTCCAGGATCATCTCGACGGCGTAGCTGCGTTCGCGCCAGGTGTACAGCGGCCAAGCGTCACCGAGTTTGGGCTGCACCAGCATGGGTAGAAGCGCGATGCGGATGCCCTGCGTGATGTTGGGCGCGACGCTGTTGCGGCTGACGCGGCCATCCCAGGCGCGCAGGATGTCTGCGGCTGCGCGAGCTCGTTTGGAGGGGTTCTTGGCGTGGTCGATGGCGTAGGCGACGCGCTCGGCGATGGTTTTGTCGAGCGCGGAAAACGTGTCATTCTGCAACGCAGTCATGTCGTCGGCGGTGAGGCCGGTTCGGTCGCCGAGCGCTTTCCAGATGCGCTCGTTGCGGTAGGGCAGCTCCCAATCAAGCGCGATGGCGTAGGGGTAGTTGTCGGGCGTGATGCGGGCGTTGGCGGTGGCGAGAATACCGCCAGTGGGATCGGTGACGGCGGGCACCTGGTCGTAGGGGATGAAGCCGGTCCACTCGTACGTGCCGGTGTTGACCGGGACGGGGCTGATGCCGCTCTGGCCGTTGGGTCCGCGGAGGGGCACGAGGCCGATGAGGTGGTAGCCGATGTGGCCGCTATCGTCGCCCCACACAAGGTTCTGCGAGGGGCCGCCGAAGCGGCGAAAGGCGTCGACGAGCTCCGCGCCGCTGGTGGCGGTGTTTGCCTTGAGGAAGGGAAGGTTGGCGAAGCCGGGCTCGTACAGGCTCCAGCGCAGGGCGAGTGCGCGCGACTCATGCGGAAAGATGGGCGACATGATCGGGGTAAGCGCGTTGCCGTGGCGGGTCTGCTGCAGGTCGAGCGTCACGTTGAGGCCGCGCTTGACGCGGATAGTTTCGGTTTGGTGCACGATGGGCTGCGTGGAGCCGTCGGCCGCGCGGAAGGTGTCGCCGTTGATTTGTTCGACGTAGAGGTCCTGCACGTCGGCGGAGCTGTTCGTGAAGCTCCAAGCGACGTGCTCGTTATGGCCAACGATGATGAAGGGCACGCCGGGAAGGGTGACGCCGCTGGCATGCAGGCCCGGTGCTTCGAGGTCGGCGGTGTACCAGATGCCGGGCAGGGTGACCGAGAGGTGCATGTCGTTTGCTACGAGGGGTTTACCGCTGGCGGAACGTGCGCCGCTGACTGCCCAGTTGTTGGAGCCTGCGACGCAACCTTCACATTTCAGGGAAGATACGGTTTGGGCGAGGATGTCGCGGGCTTGCTGCAGGTCGTGCAGATGATCGGGTGCGGTGAGCTTCGCCTGGGATTCGTCGAGCGGGATCTCGATCATCTGCCGCGGGGCGGAGAGGTCGGGCTTGCCTTCCGCCGGCGGGTGGTCGCGGAACGAGCCGACGGGGTAGAGGTCGGCGAGGAGACTGTCACCGCCGGGCTGGGGTGAGAGTTTTGCGGCGACGGCTTCGCGGTTGAGCTTTTCGGGATACAGGGTGCTCAGGTCTTCGACCATGGCGAAGGCGACGAGCAGCGAATCACGCGGCTGCCAGGGTGCGGGCGCGTAGCCGAGCAGGCGGAACTCGGCAGGCAGGTGGTCCGCCGCGTCGGTCATCGCCGCGTTGACGCCGCGGGCATAGGCTTCCAGCGCATGGCGTTCGTCGGCGGGAAGGGTCAGGATTTCGCGGTCAGCGGTGGCACGCAGTTGCAGGAAGCGCTGGGTGCGGTCATGGTCGACGAGGCCGCTGCCGAGCACCTCTGCGAGTTCCCCGGCGGCGTGGCGGCGCAGCATGTCCATCTGCCACAGGCGGTCCTGCGCGGTGACGTAGCCCTGGGCTAACAGCAGGTCGTCGAGGCTGTGCGCCTGCAGGTGGGGGATGCCGTGCATGTCACGCTGCACGGTGACGCTTGCGGTGAGGCCGGCAACGTGCAGCGTTCCGTCAATTTGCGGCAGCGCAGCGTGCATGGCGTGACGCAGCCACAGACGCGTGCCGAACGCGGCCGCAAAGGAGAGCAGGATGAGGCCAAGGCAGGCAAGGAGGAGTTGCCGGAAGAGCCTGCCGCGGCGCGCGCGCGTGGTTGTGAGGGGAGCGGTTTGCGTCGTCATGCCGATGGTGACCAGTTTACCGGGTTGTGTGCACAGGCCTGTTGGAGGATGCACAAGCGGTAACGAGTCTGCGAGACTGTTGGGACGATGATCAGCAGCATGACTCCCCTGCACGAACTGGAACTGGTGATGCTGGCGTTGATGATCGCCGTTGCTGCCATCAGCGGCGTGGCGCGGCGGTTTGGGTATTCGTACCCGATCGTGCTGGTGCTGGCGGGCCTCGCGACGTCGTTTGTTCCGGGGATTCCGCGCATTCCGCTGCCGCCGAATGTGGTGTTCCTGGTGTTTCTGCCGCCGCTGCTGTTCAGCGCAGCGTGGCAGACGTCGTGGCGCGAGTTTCGGTCGAACATCTTTTCCATCAGCCTGCTGGCGTTCGGCCTGGTATTTTTTACGGCGTTCGGCGTGGCGTTTACGGCGCACTTGTTCTTGCCTCATTTCGACTGGCGGCTTGGTTTTCTGCTGGGCGCGGTGGTGTCGCCGACGGACGCGGTGGCGGCTTCGTCCATCGCCAAGAAGGTCGGGATGCCGCAGCGCATCGTTGACGTCCTGGAGGGCGAAAGCCTGCTGAACGATGCAACCGGCCTGCTGGCGCTGGAGTTTGGCGTGAGCATGCTGGTGGAGGGCACGACCCCGGGCATCGGCGAAGGGTCGCTGCGGTTTCTGTGGCTGCTGGCCGGGGGAGCGGGCATTGGCCTGCTGGTGGGCGGCGCGGTTTCGTGGTTTGAGCGGTGGATCGACGACGGTCCGGTGGAGATTGCGATTTCGCTGATCGTGCCGTACGTGTGCTACCTGTCGGCGGAGGCGGCGCACTCGTCGGGCGTGATTGCGGTGGTGGCGTGCGGCCTGCTCATGAGTCGGCAGAGCACCAGCTTTTTCTCCGCGGCATCGCGCCTGCAAACGACGGCGGTATGGGATGCGTTGGAGTTTCTGCTGAACGGGCTTATTTTCATCCTGCTTGGCCTGCAACTGCCCTACGTGGTGAGCGGTTTGCACGACTACAGCCGGGCGAAGCTGGTGGGGTATGGAGTTGCATTTTCGGCGTTGCTGATAGCGCTGCGGCTGATCTGGATTTATCCGGGGTCGATGATTGCATCTTTGTTACGTCGGCTGGTGACCAAGGAGCGTCGCGAGCCGCCGCCGGCGAAGGGCGTGTTCGTGGTGGGATGGACGGGCATGCGCGGCGTGGTGGCGCTGGCTGCGGCGACGTCGCTGCCATACACGCTGGCGAACGGCGCGGACTTCCCGCAGCGCAACCTGATCCTGTTTCTGACGTTTTCGGTGATCCTGGTGACGCTGGTGCTGCAGGGCACGTCTTTGCCATTCCTCATCCGGTTTCTTGGCTTTCCCAAGGAGGAGGTGGAGGGCTGCGAAGAGGGTGAGGCGCGCCGGTTACTGCTGCATGCGGCCCTTCACACGTTGCAGACGGGGCGCAAGGAGAATCCTGCGGCCGAACACACCTATGAAGACCTGCTGCACAGCTATGAGCACCGCATTGAGGAGATTTCCACGTGCGGCCCAGAGGTGCCTGTGGGCGATTTGGAAACGCATTCCCGTAGCAGCATTCTGCGCGACGCCGTGCGCGCCGAGCGGGAGGAGTTGACCAAGTTGCGCAACGAGGGCCGCATCGGGGACGGCCTGCACCGTACGCTGGAGCGGGAACTGGACCTGAGTGAGAGCCGGTTGAGCATGTCGAATTAGCCTGAGCCGACGCCGGATCGCCAGGCCTCATGCAGCCTCTCGGGAAAACGGGTGCAACTTTCTCGAGGGCGACAGACGTTCCGCGCGTACGCTGTACTGAGCGGATCATTTCATGCAATCGAGCAGAAAGAGACCCCATGCACGTTTTGTTTCACAACAACTGTTTCGATGGCGCGTGTTCCGCGTCGCTGTTTACGCGGCTGCACCAGCAGTGCCTTGGCGGAGCGGAGAGCTATACCTTCCAGGGGTTGCAACACGCGGCGGGCGGCGGGTTAAGTGAGGCCGACCTGACAGGCGAGCAGAATGCCATTGTCGACTTCAAGTACATCCCTTCGCCGCGGTTGACGTGGTGGTTCGATCACCATGTGAGCGCGTTTTTGACACCGGAGTATCGTGCGGCGTTTGAGGCCGAGCAGAGGCGCACGGTTGCGGCACCGCAACAGTTCTTCGACCCGGCGTATACCTCGTGCGCAGGCCTGATTGCCAGCGTCGGACGAGATCGCTTCGGATTCGATACGGCGCCGTTTGCCGACCTGCTGCACTGGGCCGACATCATCGATGGCGCGAAGTTTGAGTCGGCAGAGGCGGCGGTATCGCTAGCCGCGCCCGCGATGAAAATTGCGACGGTGATTGAGGCGGCGACGGATCCAGCGTTCATCACGCGCATCATTCCGCTGCTGACGGCACAGTCACTGATCGACACGCTGCAGGAAAATTTTGTGCAGGAGGCACTGGCCCCACGCATCGCGAAGCAGCAGCATGATGTGACGCTGATGCGATCGCGCGCGGCGGCGGAGCAGGGGGTCATCACGTTCGACCTGACGGACCAGCATGCCGAGGGTTACAGCAAATTCATCCCGTATTACCTGCTGCCGGAGGCGGTGTATGCCGTCGGTCTTTCCAAGACGAGTACGCGCCTAAAAATTTCCGTCGGCACCAGTCCATGGACGACGGTGCCAAAGGACCGGCTGGCGAACATCGCGGACATCTGCGAACGGTTCGGCGGCGGTGGGCATCCGCGCGTAGGTGCCATCAGCCTGAAAGTGGACCAGATGGACGAGGCGAAACGCATCGCGGGTATCGTAACGGCGGAGCTGAAGGCGCTGGGACAGTGGAATGATGTACCCTCACACGCTTTGTCGCAGGGTGTCTGACCAGTCTGTTGGTTTGCACCACGAAAGGAAAGCCCCGCATGGATGTGCGGGGCTTTCGCGTTTGCTGCTAGGCAGGGCAAGCGTCAGCCGGGATGATGGGTGAAGAACGAGAGGCGGCTGATGTCGTTCCACATGACGAACGCGAAGAAGACCAGAATGCAGACAAACGCGGCCTGGTAGACCTTTTCCTTGATGGACGGCTTCACGTCGCGGCGCGCGATGCTTTCGATGACGAGGAAAAGAATGAGGCCGCCGTCAAGGATGGGCATGGGGAGCAGGTTGAAGATGCCGAGGTTCAGGCTGATGGCTGCGGTGAGCTCCGCGACGGGCCAAAAGCCCTGCTTTGCGGCGTCCGACACCTGCTGCTCGATGCCGACCGGGCCACTCATGTTTTTGACCGAGACATGATGCGTGAATAGGCCCTTGAGCACCTGGACGATGAGCAGCGAGTTGTGGACGTTATCTTTCCAGGACTGCTGGATGGCTTCGCCGAGGGGGAGACGCACGACCTTGTAGGGTCCCGGCTCGGCCTGGAAGCCGATCTGGAACTGCTTGTGGCCGTTGACCGTGCTTGCGAGCAGCGGCGTGACTTGCAGGTCGAGCGAGGCACCATGGCGCAGGATGCCGAGGGTGGAGGGCTTGCCGTCGCGGTCGGAGAGGTAGCTGGCGAGCGGCGGCACGGAGTGGAAGTGCTGTCCGTCCACAGAAACGATCTGGTCTCCAGCCTGCAGGCCGGCCTTTGCCGCGGGTGAATCGGGGCGGACTTCATGCACGCGGAGGGGGGCGTTCTGTTCGCGGGGGATGAGGCCGATGGTCTGGGTGAGGCCGGCTTCGTCTTCCACCGGTGCCAGGTACAGCGAGGTTGTTTGCTGTCCGCCATCACGGGTGAAGATCACGGGAACCGTTTGGCGGAGACCGACGCCGGCCTGCTCCATTAAGCTCTGCCAGCTGTCAGTCTTGTGGTCGTTCAGGCTCAGGATGGTGTCGCCGGCGCGCAGGCCGGCGTTGGCGGCGGAACTGTTGGCCGGTACGTAGTCGAGCACGGGCGCACTGCGGAGAAACTCCGCACTGGGAAAATGGAAGAGGCCGATGGCGAGAAGCACAACGAACGCGAGGATGAAGTTGGCGACCGGTCCGGCGAACGCAACGAGCATGCGCTGCCAGCGGGGGATGGCGTTAAACTCCACGCCGGGGGCGACGGACTGGCCAGCCTTTGCGAGGATGGCGGCTTCGTCGTCACCGCCGAGCAGCTTTTCTGCCTCGGCGTTGTAGGGCTCCAAGCCTGCGGGTACGCCGGCGGTGGTGCTGGCTTCGAGCGAAGACGGCATTTCATCCTGGCCGGCCATCTTGACATAGCCGCCGAGCGGTAAGAGGTTGACGCGGTAGTCGGTGCCGTTGTGCACGATGCCGAAGAGGCGCTTGCCGAAGCCGATGGCGAACGCCTCGATGCGCACGCCGCAGAGCTTGGCAACGGTGAAGTGGCCAAGCTCATGAATGAGCACCATGAAGCCGAGGATGACGAGAAACGTCAGAAGTCCGATAAAACCCTGCAAGTGCATTCCCCTGCGCGGCGGTCGCGCGTTCCTTTGGTTGACGCACTCGACGGTGCACAAGCCGTAGTTGATTAGACGCCAAGTTGGGCGATTCTGCTCGTTTCATGCGCGATGACCGTTGCTGCAGAGACGACTTCGCGCGCGAGATTTCGCGCCTCCTCGTCCATGCGGAGGACCTCGGCGATGCTTGTGGGGCGAGTGGGCGTGGTCCGCGCGAGGACCTGCTCAATGGTGCGAGGAATGCCAAGGAAGGGCAGGTCGCCGCGAAGGAACGCATCGACAGCGATCTCGTCCGCGGCGTTGAGCGCGATGCAGGCGGCGCCACCCGCTTCCGCTGCCTCGTAGGAGAGGCGCAGGCACGGGAAGCGCTCGAAGTCGGGCTGCTGGAAGTCGAGGTGCGCGAGGGCGGCGAGATCGAAGGTAAGGTCGGACGGTACGCGTTCCGGGTAGGCCATGGCGTAGAGGATGGGCAGGCGCATGTCGGTGACGGAAAGCTGCGCGAGGATGGAGCCGTCCACATACTCCACCAGCGAATGAATGCTGGATTGGGGGTGGACCGTGACGCGGACCTTGGTGGGCGGCAGGTCGAAGAGGCGGCAGGCCTCGATGATTTCCAGGCCCTTGTTGAGCATGGTAGCGGAGTCGACCGTGATGCGGCGACCCATGACCCAGGTGGGGTGTTTGAGCGCCTGTGCGGGCGTGATGCGCTCAAAGTCAGCGATGGGCGTGTTGCGGAAGGGACCGCCGCTGGCGGTGAGCCAGATCTGCTTGACTTCAGCCGGGGTGCCGCCGCGCATGCATTGGTGGATAGCGTTGTGCTCGGAATCGATGGGCAGGATGGCGGCACCGAATTCGCGAGCCTTGCCGAGGATGAGATCGCCGGCGGCAACCATGGCTTCCTTATTGGCGAGGCCGATGTCCTTGCCCGCGGCGACGGCGGCGTACGTGGCTTCGAGACCAGCGACGCCGACGATGGCGCTGACGACGAAATCAACCTGCGGCAGGGTGGCTACGCGGACTGTTCCGGCCGTGCCGTGGACGACTTCGATGCCGGTGATGCCTTGGGCCTTGAGTTCCGTGGCGAGGGTATCTGCGACCTGTGGGTTAGCCATGCTAACGATCTGCGGATGCCACTGCATGCACTGCTCCAGCGCGGCAACAACGTTCGTTCCGGCGGCGAGCGAGGCGACGCGATAACGGTCAGGGTACTGGCGGCAGATGTCGAGGGTCGAGGTGCCGATGGAGCCGGTCGAACCGAGGATCGCAATGTTCTTCATCGGCTACTATTTTCGCAGAGGTCTCCTGCGTGCGGGGTGGGCGTGCTCCGATAGCAGCCAGGCGCTCGCGTACCTCAATTTAGGTGCCTATCGTCTCATCCATGCGCTTGAAGCCAGCGCGCGTTCAGTCTGCAGGCTTTCGGTAAGATTTGCGCAACTCTTCATCTAGGCTTTGGGTGCGTCGGCGTACTTCTTCGAAAAAGGGGGGGGGGCAGGTTCTTGGTGTGGGTAGCGTCGCGGAGGCGAAAAATATCATGCAGTGCCTCGACATTTGTTGTCTGGTAGCACCGCGCAGGCGAAGCTACCAGCCGCCGAGGCCTGCCGATTCCTTGAGCAGCAGAAGATACCAAAGAACGGGTGCTGCGACGAGCAGGGCGTCGATGCGGTCAAGGATGCCACCGTGGCCGGGCAGCATGGTGCCGGAGTCTTTGACGCCCACGCCGCGCTTGATGGCGGACTCCACCAGGTCGCCGATCTGGGCTGCAGCGTTGACCAGCAGAGCCAGGAGCAGTGTCTGCCACAGCGGTTCCGAGATGTGCAGGACGGTGCTGTCTCGTGTGCCGATGTAGGTGCAGGCGAGCGCCAGCATGCCCGCTACGAGGACTGAACCGACGAGAGAAGCGATTGCGCCCTCCCAGGTTTTATTGGGGCTCAGAGCCGGTGCGAGCTTGCGTTTGCCGAAGGCTTTGCCGATGTACAGGGCGGCGATGTCGCCGGTCCACACGACAAGCATCAGGAATAGCAGCAGCGTCTTGCCGTTTTCGCGCGCGACAAACTGCGGCACCAGCATGAGCGGATAGCCGATGTAGATCAGGCCGAAGAAGCCGTCTGCGGCAATGGGCAGGACGTTCTGCAACTTGTGTTTGCCGGCTTCGTGGAAGGCTGCATACGTGAGCAGGCTAAGGCCGAGGAAGCTGAGCAACGGCAGAGGGCCTTCCAGAGGGCGGAAGTAGCTTTCCGCAAAGAGGAGAGTGATGGCGGGCAGCAGCCACCAGGCTGGCACGGATGCACCGGCGCTGCCGGTGAGCTGCGCATACTCATAGGCGGCAAGCAGTGCCACGACGCAGGACACGATGGCGAGCAGCAGGGGATTGCCGAAGAAAACCACGCCGACGACGATGGCGATCAAGACGATCGCAGTGAATACTCTCTTCATAGGTCAAGCAAGAGGATACAGCGCGGCTACACCGGCGCGAGTTCGGGCGGTGCGGGTTCCGGCAACTCTTCGTCGCTGAACTCCGTGTCGAGTCCGCCGAAACGGCGGTTGCGCTGCTGGAAGGCGGCAATGCCTTCGAGTAAATGCAGGCCGCGGAAGTCTGGCCACAGGCGTTCTGTGACGAAGATTTCGCTGTAGGCGATCTGCCAGAGCAGGTAGTTGCTGATCCGCATTTCGCCGCTGGTGCGGATCAGCAGATCCGGGTCGGGCATGGCATGGGTATACATGCGGCGGGTCAGGGCTTCTTCGGTGACGCCATCTTCCACGCTCAGCAAATCTTCCAGGGAGCAGCCCCGTCTTGCGGACTCGGTCATCAGATCGTGGAGCAGTGAGCGCGTGGCGTCCACGATCTCCGCCCGCGATCCGTAATTCAGCGCCAAAGTGAGGGTGGTGCCGGTGTTTTGCGCAGTTTCAGCTTGGGCCCAGCGCATGGTTTCCTGCACGTCTGTCGGCAATTCGTTGGTACGGCCGATGGTGCACAGGCGCACGTTGTTGTCGTTCATGCGGCGCACGTTGCCGACCAGGAAGGTGCGCAGCAGCTTCATCAGGAACGTAACTTCAGCCTTGGGGCGGCGCAAATTGTTTTCAAGTGAGAAGGCGTAGAGCGTGAGGAACGGCAAATTGATGCGGCTTGCCGTCTCAACGACGAAGTGCACGCTTTCCGCGCCCTGCTGGTGGCCGAGGAAGCGCTTCATGGAGCGATTGCCGGCCCAGCGGCCGTTGCCGTCCATGATGATGGCGACGTGCTCGGGGATGCGCCGGGGATCGAGCGTGCGATAGACCGCGGTCTCCTCAGGGGAGAGTTCGTGGAGGCGCAGTGGCTGCGAGAGGGGCAAGGGAAAGTTCTCCGCCATCGACCGTAGCACGTCCCGCGAAGCCGTTGCAAAGGCTCTTGCACCGGCTTTGCGGCATATGCGGAAAGGAAGGATGCCTGCTGCGGTCGAGTGGCTATGCCATGCGGCGGCGACCGGCGGCTAGTTCGCGTACGTGGTTGAGGAATATGGACTTCTGCACCGCGTCAAGCTGGTTGCAAAAGCCTGCGACCTCGGCCAGGAAGGGATCGGTCATCAGCAGGCTGGTCTCGTTGGTGTGACGAGATTTTGCGTCGCGCAGAAGGGCGCTGATGTCGACTTGCAGGGCCTTGGCGAGGCGCTCGAGCGAACCCAGCGTCGGCATGGCCTTGCCGTTCTCAATCTTGGAAATGTAGGTGCGCGGTACGCCCATGCGCCCGGCAAGCTGACGCTGGCTCAAGTTGCGGACACGGCGCAAATCGCGCACGGCCTTTGCGACCTGCAGGCCGCCATCTTCACTGGGTGCGGGCGGCGGAACCAGGGTGAGCGCGGGTGCAGCCGGCTGTGGCTCTTCCACATCCAACGGCTTGCGGCATTTTCGGCACATGCTGCTGGATGTGCGGAACTGCACCAGCAGGCAGTGATCGCAGCGCAGGACCTCACGCTGTTCGACGGGCGCCATCATTGTTGCCATGTTGTGTGTAGCGGATGGGTACCAGAGCAAGGGCCCATAGCGCGCACGTCCGATAATGCGACGACCGCGATGTGCTTAGGATGACAATCCATTCGGGTTGAGTCAAGGGGAATCGGCTTCCACATTGGTCAATCGAGGTTGAACTTACCCGGTGAACCAAGATGGTTACTCCTGTCTTACCTTGCTACAGCCCATCCTCTTGTCCGCAGTGCACGCCGGCCTGCGCCCATCGCTGACTCATGGCGGACATGGAGACGGGATCGATGCCGCGTACGGCATCTTCAATGACGGTCATGTCGAAGCCGAGTTCCACGCCGTCGAGGGCAGTGAAGCCAACGCAATAATCCCACGCGACGCCGCACACAAAGACGCGCCGGATGCCGCGCTCGCGAAAGTACCCGGCGAGGCCGGTGCCGGTACTGTGATCGTTTTCGAGGAAAGCAGAGTAGGAATCGACCTCGGCGCGAAAACCCTTGCGCAGGATCAGGCCGGCGTGTGGCAAGTCCAGCGCTGGGTGCAGCGCGGCACCCGAGGAGCCCTGCAGGGTGTGCTCGGGCCACAGGGATTGCATACCGTAGCTTGCCTGCACGGTGTCGACGAAGGGCTGTTTGCCGTGCGTCGTGGCGAAGGAGATGTGACGCGGCGGGTGCCAATCCTGGGTGAGGACGACGTTGGTGAAGGACTGTCCGAGGCGGTTGATGTGCGGCACGATGTCATCGCCGCCGGTGACGCCGAGGCTGCCGCCCGGCATGAAATCCACCTGCATGTCGATGACCAGCAGGGCGTCGGTGATGGAAGGTTTGAGCACGTGCCGTCCCCTTGCGGCACCGTATTTTGGAACGGTCGCCTGCCCTGCAGTGTAAGCCTGCACGGAAGGCCGGGGCGTCCGCCATCCTACGCCGACTCGTCTGCATCTGTGTGGGGATGCGCTATCGCATTTTCTATTTGCTGGTGCTTGCCAGCCTGATGGGCATGCCGGTGTTGCTGCATCGAGCACACACGCAACAGGCGTGCGCACAGATTTCAGATGCCGCGATCTGCGCGGTAGTCGCACCCGATGCGTGGTGGATGCGCCCGCTTGGCCTGCTCTCGGCCGCGTCGCTAGTAGCCGCGGCTTACGTGTTTGCGGCGGCGTGGAGTGCACGGCGGCGCGAGAAGGAAATGCTGGATGATGTCGGCGTACATGTGCGGGAAGAAGACCTGCCGCTCGAAGAGTAGAGCGGTGTTCCGTACACTGGGAGCATGTCAACGCATCATGCCGAAGCACGGTTGCGCGTACGCTATGCCGAAACCGACCAGATGGGTGTGGTGTACCACGCGAATTATCTGATCTGGTTCGAGGTTGGACGCGTGGAACTGATGCGCGCGCTGGGCCTGGAATACAAGCTGCTGGAACAGGATTTTGGCTGCATGATCGCCGTTGTGGAGGCGCGTGCGCGTTACCGTGCGCCGGCGCGGTATGACGATGAGATCGCCGTTCGCACGACGCTGCACGCCATGCGCGGGGCGGTGCTGAAGATGACCTATGAGGTTGTTCGGGTGGCAGACGGAACCCTGCTGTGCGACGGGGACACGATGCACGTGGTCGTCGACCGTGCGATGAAAAAGCGAATGCTGCCGGCCCCCTACGAAGAGGCGTTTCGCGCTCTGCTGACGCAAACTCTTGATGGGGATGCAGTCAAGTCCGACGAGTTGCAATGAGTCCCCGTAGGAGACTTGAACTGAAGCTCCTCAGTTCGCCTCGGTGTTCGGGGATGTAACGGTCAGCAAGGACTCCGAAACGTCAGTCCTTTGTGACCTCAGGCTTCGTGAACTACGGCCTAGCGGCTTACCAGTTCCATCGTTTGGGTGCCGCTGTGTGTCGCCTCTTGCTTCGCGTGGGGCTTTGCCAGCGGCTGGTTTACCTGGTCGCGCAGATCCTTCGATGGTTTGAAGTAAGGGATACGTTTCGCCGGCACTTCCACGCGATCGCCTGTCTTCGGATTGCGGCCGATGCGCGGCTTGCGCTGCCGTGTGCGGAAGGAGCCGAAACCTCGGATTTCAATCTTGTCGTCAGCGCGCAGGGCAGCGATCATGGCATCGAAGATCGTTTCCACAATGACATCGCTGTCGCGGCGGGTGAGGTCGCCCAGGCCGGTCACTTCATCTACCAGTTCTGCCTTTGTCATGCGTCCGGTTCCTCGGCCCAGTGTATGTTCGACAGCAGACTTATGTCCACTCTCCCCACAGCGTATCGCGAGTATGCGGCTCGTCCACTACTTCCAAAGAAAATAAAATCCAGGAGCCTGGTCAAGGATGCCTGCTTTGGAAGGAAGCAGCTCAAAACCTGCTTTTGAAGGAAGGATCTCGATGCCAGCGCGAGAAGGCATCTGGTCGTCACCGTCGGTGCTGGCGAGCGCGGCGAGCAGGCCGGTCTTCTTTTTCGCCGGCTTTTTGACGGGTGGCTCGCCCTTGATGCCGGCTTCGCGGGCGGTGTCCATGAGTGCGACGCGCAGACCGCCAGCCCGGTCGACGAGGCCGAGGGCGCGTGCCTGCTGCCCGGTCCAAACCTGGCCGGTGGCGAGCGGCTTGATGGTGGCATCGGGCACGTTGCGACCGGTGGCAACATCGTGGATGAACTGGCCGTACATGTTGTCAATAAGGCCTTGGAAGTAGGCCTGTTCTGCCGGGGTGAGGTCGTGACTGGGATCGCCTGCATCTTTGAGAGCGCCGGCGTGCAGCACCACGGGCTTGAGCTTTGCCCACTTCAGCAGGTCGCCGTACTGTGTCCACTCCATGATGACGCCGATGGAGCCGACGACCGAGGCGTCATTGGCGTAAATGCGATCGCATGCCGAGGCGATGTAGTAAGCGCCGCTGGCACCGACGGTTTCAATGGAGGCAATGATCTTCTTGTGCTTTTCCTTGCGGATGCGAAGCACCTCGTTGTAGAGCTCCTGCGAGACGGCCGCGCCGCCACCCGGGGAGTTGATGTGGAGGATGATCGCTTTGACATCATCATCGTCGCCAAACTTGCGCAGTTGCGTCCCCAGCGGATCGGCGGAGAGCAGAACGCCGCCGACTTCGATGACGCCGATGGAATCGCCGCCGGCGATGGGGGATCCGTCGCTGCCCCCAATGCTGCGCACCGCCGCCCAGGTAAGCAGACCGAGCAGCACCACCGCGCCCAGAACGCTGCCGCCGATCACCGCGATCCAAAACCCCGCGGACCGCTTGCGCCGTGGCATGGGTGGCGGGGGCGGCGTGAATGCGTAGGGTGGCGGCGCAACTGGTGGAACGGGTGGGGGATACGGATCCGGCATGATGCTCGGAGTGTAGCACCGGGAAGGTGTGTCGCACCGACCCTGATGTCTTCCGGCGGGAGCATCGGGCCGGACGTTCTATCCGTGAAACAGGCTGCTTTGTGGCGCGCTGCGACTTCCGCGTCTGGTTTGTCGTCTAGTGAATGCGTTATCATCGCTCGTCCGCGCCTTACGTGTTGTCCCCCGCGTCGAGGTCTCTTGCCTACACGTCGCTTGCCATGGAGTGTCGTCCGTGCCTCACCCGTCGATCAGCATCGTCATTCCTGCATACAACGAGGCGCTGCGCATTGAACACGCACTGCAGCGTGTGCTGGGCTGCGTGGCGGCACAGGGCTGGGATGCTGAAGTGCTGGTGGTGGACGATGGCTCTCAGGACAATACCTGTGCCATCGTGACGCGGTACATGGCGGAGCACCCTGAACTGCACCTGATCCACAATCCCGGCAATCGGGGTAAGGGGTACTCCGTGCGGAATGGGCTGCTGCAGGCAGTAGGCGAGTTTGTGATGTTTACGGATGCAGATTTGTCGGCGCCAATGGAAGAAGCGGACCGGCTGTTCGACGCGCTGGCAGACGGAGCGGATGTGGCGATCGGTTCGCGGTGGCTGGACCGCAGCCGTCAGACGCAGCACCAGCCGATTTACAGGCGCTTTTTTGGCCGCTGCTTCAATGGTGTGACTCGGATGGTGATGAACCTGCCGTATGCCGATACGCAGTGCGGGTTCAAAGCGTTTCGGCGACCGGCGGCGCAGATGATCTTTCGCCTGCAGCGGGTGGAGCGGTGGGGGTTCGACCCGGAGATTTTGTTCATTGCGCGACGGCTCGGCTTCAAAATTCGCGAGGTTCCCGTGTCGTGGGGGCATGATGAGCGGTCGAAGATGAGCTATCTTCGCGACGGCGCCAAAATGCTGGAAGAGATGGCAGTGATCCGGACGAACAGCCTACTTGGCCGGTATGAGGCGGCGATCGCGGCCATGGCGGATACCAGCCGCATGATTACGCCACAGGTGTCGGTGCAGACTGGTGCGCCGGTGTCGCTGCGCGATGGTGTGCGCTAGTCTCGAACCGCGCTTGCGACATACACTGAGGCCATGCTTCGCTCCACGTTTATCGCCCTGTCGCGCAACAACACGATGCGCGGCCTGCTGGAAGGTACGGGTCCCGGCCGCAAACTCTCCGGCCGCTTCGTTGCTGGAACCACCCTGGATGATGCCATTGCCCGCACGGCGGAGCTGAACCGCGAAGGTTTCAGCGTGTCGCTGGATTCGCTGGGCGAGAGTGTGCGTACGGAGGCTGGCGCGCGCGCGGCGGCGGAGCTGTACCACCTGCTGCTGGACAGGATCGCGCATGGCGGGCTGGACGCAAACGTGTCCGTAAAGCTGACCGGGGTGGGCATGGACGTGTCGCCGGAACTGGGCGAGGCGGTGACGGGCGAGATCGTCGCGCATGCGGCGCAGCTCGGTAACTTTGTGCGCATCGACATGGAAGGCACGCCGTATACCGAAGCGACGCTGCGGCTGACGGAGGACCTGCATCGGCAGCACCCTGGGGCGGTGGGCACAGTGCTGCAGGCGTATCTGTTTCGCACGGCGGCGGACACGGAGCGGCTGCTGGGGCAGGGAATCCGGATTCGGCTGTGCAAGGGCGCGTACAAGGAAGGGCCGGAGCACGCATTTCCGAAGAAGGAAGATGTTGACGCGAACTATGTGAAGCTCGCGGACCGCATGGTGTCGAGCGGCGTGTACAACGGCATGGCGACGCACGACGAGAAGATGATCGCGGCGGTGGAGAAATACGTCGCGGCGAAGGGGATCGCGCGGGATGCGTTTGAATTCCAGATGCTGTTCGGCGTACGGCGCGACCTGCAACGCGACCTGGTGAAGCGGGGATATCGCGTGCGGGTGTACCTGCCGTTTGGCACGGAGTGGTACCCGTACTTTATGCGGCGGCTGGCGGAACGGCCGGCGAATGTCATTTTTATTTTGAAGAATCTGTTCAAGTCGTAGGCTGGCAGTAGCCGAGTTCTACTGCCCACGATGCTTTATTGCCGGGCGACGGTTTGCTGTGCGAGCAGTTTTTCGATAAGCGCCGTGGTTTCGGCTTTGAGGTCCACGTAGGACTGGCCGGTGGCCGGGCCGGAAAAGCCGGCGTGCGTTTGCTTGACCAAGCCGTCGCGGCCAATGAAGAACGACGTCGGCCAGGAGTTAAGGTTTTTACCCTGGGGCACGACGGTGTGCAGGTCGTCTGGCGTTCCCGCGACCAGCACGGTGTAGGGGATGCCGTATTTCGTGATGAAGGCGCGCAGGCGCTGCGGGTCTTTGAGCTGGTCTTGTTCTTCAAAGGAGAGGTTCACGATCTCCAGACCCTGCGCGTGGAAGCGGTTGTAGAGCTCGACCAGAAAGGGCGCTTCGTCGTGGCAGTTGGGGCACCAGCTGCCGCCGATGGCGACGATGACGACCTTGTCGTGGAACTGCGGATCGGTGCTGGAAACGGTGACGCCGGCGAGGTTGGGGGCGGAGAACTGGAAGGGCTGCTTCGGATCCGCGACGGTCGTCTGCTCCGTGGAGCGGGTGGGCGGTGCGAGCTTTTCCGCGCGTGCGACGTTTTCGCGGCGCGCTGTCCACTGGCCGCCATCGCCCAGCAGGTTGGTCACGAGCAGGGTGCCGTCGGCCTGCGGCTTGAGCGTGAGCAGTTCGCGACCAAAGGGTCCGAAACGGCTAACGCGGTACGCTGCCGACGCGGTGTCGAAGCCACCGTACATGCCGCCAGTATCGCCGTCGATGCGCAGGATGACCGCCTTGATTTCGCCGTTGCCGCCGAACGGGGAGACGCGGAGGATCCAGGCGGACTCCCCCTTGGAGGACTTGACCGCCATCTCCCAATCGCCGTTGATGGTGCTTGCTCTTGCGCCGGCGACGAAGCGGGTGGGCACCTTGCCATCGCGATCTGGGTGGAGCTCGACAGGAATCGGTGCCTTCATGCGACTGCCGGAAAGTGTGCCGTGGAAGCTACCATCGATTACGTCGCCTTCCAGCTTGCGGGCGTAGTCGCTGAAGCTGAGGACGAGATGACCGTTCTGCTCGGATCCGCTGCTGGAGGTGGAACGCTCCTGACCGTTGAGGAAAGCGCCCTCGACCGAGCCGTCTTTGCCGGGTCTGGATAGATCCAGTGCTATAGGAATGGACTGGCCGCTTGCGGTCGCCGTGCCGCTCCAATGACGCACCGAGCTGTTCTTCTGCTGGGCAGGAAGGGTGCTTGCCAGGGTCAGTGCCACGATGGCGCCGCCAAGGAAGTCGCGCATTGATGCTCCTACTTTCTGTGGTGAAGGAAGGATGTACCGCGCTGAGAGCACAGCAAAGCCCGCGATACGCGGCCTCGCGGGCGGATGAACACGGTCAGGAAAAGAGTGAGATCAGGTGCGACAGACCGGGTGCATGGCTACGAGAGGCAGCGGATACAACAACAGGAACGCGCAGGACGGATCATAGGCAAACAGTATGCTGAATCGGACGGCGGGTCAACCACGGTCTACTGGCGTGGAAGCATGGGACTGACGGAGAGAAGATTCCCCAAGGTGCCACGTTCTTCATCGCTGAACTGCTGGCGGTACTCAGGCGAGTTCAGGATTTGGTTCTGCTGCTGAGGTGGCAGGCTACGCAGTTCGCGAAAGGATCGCGAGACCATGGCGCGGCGATCCTGCGGCAGGGCACCCAGTTGGCCCATGGCGCCGCGCACCTGTCCTCGCTGCTGCGGATTTAGCCGCTCCATCTGCTCACTGCGCTGCAGCACCCGCGCACGCTGATTGGGCGGCATGCTGTTCAGCCGGTCCAAGCGATTGAGCATGCGTTGCTGCGTGTCTGGCGGTAGCTGCCGGAAGCCATTTTCCCGCTCCAGAGCCTGCTGCTGCTGCTGGGTGTTCAGGTTGCCGTGCTGTTGCATCCACTGCTGCAGGTGCTCTCCCCGTGTCGCATTGGGGCCTGCGTTGTTTGGTTGCGACTGCCAGAAGCGTTGGACGGGACGCTGCGCCTGCATGCCTTGACCCTGTCGTTGCATGCCCTGCATGCCGCGGCCTTGCATTCCTTCAGCTTGCGGTGAGCCATTGTTTCCGCGCGGTCCCTGTTGCGGGCGATTCATCCCAGGTCTGGCTTGAAGTTGCGACGACGGCTGCGCACCCGAAAGGGTGGCGAACAGCAGAAGGCCCAGGAGGCCAAGGCATCCCGCCCTTCCACTCTGCCGTACCCGTATTGTGGCGTCCGTCTGCATCGCTGTCTGTTCTGTCTTCAATCTAAGGGGTCGCCACGCACCCGCGGCCTGGCTAGCTGTTATCGGGGTCGTCGAGCAGTTGATCCATCTGCTGAATCGCCTGGTCGTTATTATCGAGAATCTGTAGATCCTGCACCGTCGCGGAGGTCGTCAAAGCTGCCATTTTTTGCAGGTGCACGGTTTCAAGATAGCTGCCACCGCCCGCCACCAGCAACAGCGCCATCGCACCGGCAAGCATGGGCTTCATGCTAAGGGTGCTGCTGAAGGTGACACGGTCACGTAGCCGCGCAAACCATCCCTGCGGCTCGCGCTGCACCTCTTCGCGAAAACGCGCCATCATGCGCGCATCAAACCACGGCGAAGGCTCAGGCGCCTCCCACTCCCCGAGAAGGTTCATCATTTCTGCCATGGCCTGTTCGTCTGAAACCTTTCCCTGTATCGCCATCACACACGCCCTTCCACTCTCTCGTTTTCCGCTCGAATCGTTCCCCGGCCTCTTCTCATTGCTGAAGACGGTCCCGGATTACACAAAGTCTTTCAACTTGTCTCGCAAAGTTTGATATGCCCGGAACAGCAGGGATTTCGTCGCGGATTCACTTAGTTTGAGCACTGCGCCGATGCTCTTGTAATCCATATCTTGGTACTTGTGCATGAGTACCGCCATGCGCTGGCGCTCCGGCAAGGCGAGCACATGCTGCTTGATGGCACTCATGCGCTCGCGCCGAAGCAGGTTAGCCTCCGCGGATGGTGTGCTGTCCGCAACGTCGGGCATGGAACCGCTTTCGTACTCCGGTTCATCCAGCAGCACCTTGGGCGCGAGGCGCTCATTTTTGGTATCGCGTGCGTGGTTAACGGCAAGGTTCGTGGCAATGCGGTAAAGCCACGTCGTGAACTTCGCCTCGGCCCGGTACGTCTCGCGTGCGCGATAGACACGCAGAAAAACTTCCTGCGCCATTTCTTCCGCTACCGCCTGGTTGTGGACCATGCGGAACATGAAATGCACCATCTGGCGACGGTATTTGTTCATCAGCACGTCGAAGCACTGCAGATCGCCGGCCTTAAGTCGCAGCATAAGGTCTGCGTCGCCGCCTTCGACCAGTCGCTCCGCCATGCGCGCATCCAGCGCGGCTCGATGTGCATTCGCCTCGTGGGCTGCTTCGTCGTGCATCAATCCCGGATTCAACGCCAGCGTCGCCATGTCGTTCTCGGCCTCATCCAATTCAACCCCATCCGAGTCTGAATGTTGCGTGCCATGAAAGTCTTGCTCTCCGGAATCTGGATTGGGCGGCTTTGATTCGCCAGCCGGATTCGCCGAAGACGCGGACTGCTCCTCGTCAAGGGAGTCCTCCGTCTTCCACCGCTCACCCTGCTGCCACTTTGCCATGCCGTCCCCACGCTCTTGTCCGCTGCAGGCTGCGCTCACACCACCCACACGCAACAGACTAAGCGTCCTCCCACTAGGAGACAACCGCCCCGGCCCCTGTGCTGGTGTCAGGTGTGCCAAACGCGGCACCACGTGGTATTCTAACCAGGTTGCGGATCGAGCGGACCGCTTCCCTTGCCGGCACAGACGTGGCGGATACGGGCGCATAACTCAGCGGTAGAGTGCCACCTTCACACGGTGGAAGTCGTAGGTTCGAATCCTGCTGTGCCCACCATCAAATCAACAACTTACAGGCGATGCCGAGAGGCAGTTGGTAGCATTTGGTAGCAAATGCTCAATTCACCATCCCGGAGCCCGCGTTGCCGGTGAGCATCGCGTAGACCGTCCCTACCATTTGCTGCACGCTCTCGGGCAGCTCCTGCATGTACTCGTTGGCCGTGGTATCAGCGCGCGAGTGCCGCAAGCGCGACTGGATATCCTTCACTGAACCAAGATTCTGCGCCCGTGTTGCGATCGTGCGCCGGATGATCTGGAAGTTCAGCTTTTCGATACCCACCGATTCCCCGAGAGGCTTCAAGACCCTTTCGCGATAGTTGCTGGTGTCGATGAATCCGCCGTCCGCATTGGGAAACATTGGGTCATCCGGGGAGCATTTCCGGTGGGCCTCGTTCTTGCAGAGACTGCCCTGGCAGGATGCATCCTTACACTCCAACTTCCATTCGTTAAGTTCGGTCACGAGGTCATCTGGAAGATGCATCTTGCCCAAACTCTTAGGGGTCTTGCCGAAGGGTCGGATCACCCCGCGGTAGATCGTTTCGGTTAGGTCGAGTGTGTTGTCGCCGTCGAACGTGCGCCAACGAATTGCGAAAAGCTCACTCGGCCGAAGGGCTTCGGTCATGTCGAGAAGGATGATCAGGCGGTCGCGGCGTGTCGCTTTTTTGAGCACGTCAGCCAACTGATCCCAGGTCAGAATCCGTTTGTCCTTGGGCCGAAGATTCTTCGGAATCCTCAACTTTCGGCTCGGGTCTCGGACGAGGAACTCCTGTTCGATTGCTTCATCGAAGATCGACATGAGGTAAGATCGCGCCTGCTTGACCCGGTCTTGGCAATACGTCTTTGCCAAGTGGTTCACATGCGTTTGGAGTTCGAATTTGTCGATCGAGTCGAGAGCTTGGGAGCCGAACTTTGCCACCAGGTCGATCTCGATCTGCGCCTTCTTTTCCTTCGCTGTTTCCGGTCTCCAGTCTCCCTGTCGCAGCGGGAAGTACCGGTTGCGGACGAACCATTCGAAGGTGACTGAACCGTCCTTTAGAACGCGACCGTCACCTATCTGACCCGTTTGTTTTGCGATCTCATCTCGGAGTGCAGCGTGTGCCGCACCCTTCGTCATTTGCGATTTCAAGGCGAGTCGTACAGGAACAATACTGACTCGGGGTTCTTCTGTTTCAGGATCGAGGACCGACTTGCGGTAGTACCCGTACCACCGCTTCCCTTTGAGTACGACCCATCCCAACTGTTGCGATTTACCCATGAACCTACTCGTTTCTGTGAGGGAACGAAGCAGCGGGCTGCGTTCAGTTTACTCGTCAGCGGCGCGCGGATCTTTGCGACGAGACACGCTCGCGCTCGTTGATGAAGTCCTCAATGGCGCTCGCGCGAAAACGCAAAGCACCGTCTCCCATCCGGATGACAGGCAGCTTTGGAGTCTTTCTCCAGCAGTGATCCCAGACCCAGTCCTTGCTGACATTGAGGCGCCGTCCTACGTCCTCGACGGTCAGTAGTGGGTCTGCCATCGCAGGATTCGGAGTCAGAGCTCGTTGCGGGCCCTTACGACGCCCAGGACTGATGAGGGTCGGCGTGCCGTTTGGCAGCTCTGACCCGACGTCTGGAGCTGGCTGATGGGTAGGTCCGGTGGGTCTCATATCCTCTCCTGTGAAGAGGTATCGATTTAGATACCGCTGTGCGAAAGAGGATTGACTATCCCCGGAACCCCCGTCCAATTCCTTTTCATATTTACGGTATGCCCTATTGGAATACCTGTGCTAAACGCAAAGGCTCTACAACGCGTTCTTGACCTAGAGGCCAAGGAGGAGCTGGCCCGATCCGGGCTCGATCTTCGCCGAAGGAAGAACCCGACGGATCAAGGCACGGCCAAATTCATTGATGAGGCGAGACCCCTGATCAGAGCGGAGAACGAGGTAGGAAGTGACCCGAAGTGACTGGTGAGACAGGGGACGCACGGCCAGGTATGAGCTAGCCAACTGTTCAGCAATGCCCTTTGCCGCGAACGCCACGCCAAAGTTCTCCAATATCAAGTGAACCGTTTCCTGAATGCTGACATAGTGGTGCAGTTCTACCGGTGAGATTCCGGCAACACGCGCCTGCTCCATCAGGCGGTCATAAATCGCCGGGTGAGATTTTCGGGAAAAGACCAACCATCCGACGCCGCCGAAGTCCTCGACTGATACGGATGGCTTTGAGGCCGCAGGGTGTTCGGCTGGCATCACCACGCAGAGCGGATGCGTAGCCAGTTGCACAAGCGTGAGGTTCGGGTTTTCGGATGGTTCCGTGATGATAGCCAGATCGAGTTCTGAAACCAAAACGGCGTGTGCAAGTTCCGAAGCGAACATGCTCTCTACGCGCAGCCTCAGTGATGGGTAGAGAGGCAGATGGACGGATAATATCGATGCCAACAGCGCAGGATCCATGTAAGGACTGTGGCCGATTGCAACCACGGGTTGGACCTCACCCTGTGCCGATTGGGCAAGGCGAATAGCCCTCTCCAGAACGGCCTGCGCATCCCGACACCCACGAATGAAAACCTGGCCGCCTTCGGTCAGATCGACGCGTTTCGGACCGCGGATGAAGACCGGAAATCCAAGACGCGACTCAAGCTCCCCGATCTGCTTGCTTAGCGCAGGCTGAGTGATCCCAAGGCGTTCAGCTGCACGTGTGAAGTTCTGTTCTTCTGCTAAAGCGAGAGCAGCTGATTGAAGTCGGATATCGATGTTGATCTGCACGGTTCGCGTCCGAGAGTCTGTTTTCGACACATTCCTGAGTACTTCAACAAGGCACATGAAAGCGAATACATTTTTAGCGTTTATTCATACGCTAAAAGTATGAGGCTTTCGCAGCTTGACAGGATGCCCGCAACATGAACGTTTCTTGTAACAAGCTGCAGCCAACTGGATTGGTCTTGTCAGCAGAATCGACGGTCTGACAGGACCTGACAAGAGGCGCGAAGTACCGTCGCTGGATAAGGGTGAGTAGATATTGTCCGCTCAGCCTAAATGTGATCGCACGTGCAAGGAACGCGTGCGTCTCCTCCGGCAAACTCTCGTGAAAGCAGAGCAGTCGGCGAAAAAACAGAGACGAATAGGCTTTGAACACTCCCCTACGTAATCTGCTGTGACCCCACTGGAAACTCAGGAGATCTGTGGCCAAGACAAATCGTGCGGTCAACCCGTGGATCATCGCTCTCACCGTGACTCTGGCGACGTTCATGGAGTTGCTCGATACGTCGATCGCAAATGTCTCCCTACCATATATCGGTGGGGGGCTGGGCCGTTCGTACGACGAGGTGACGTGGATACTCACGACTTATCTGGTAGCGAACGCCGTTGTCTTACCGATGTCAGCCTGGCTCTCGAGGGTTCTGGGGCGGAAAAACTACTACATGGCGTGCGTGGCTCTCTTTACGGTGGCTTCGTTTCTTTGTGGAATCGCCCCGTCGCTCAACATAATGATGTTTGCCCGCATCCTGCAGGGGGTCGGAGGGGGCGGTCTGGCGCCGGTTGAGCAGGCTATTCTGGTCGACACTTTTCCTCCGGAGAAGCGAGCGTCTGCTTTTGCTCTGTATACCGTGGCAATCGTCACAGCACCGGCAATCGGACCGGTTCTGGGCGGGTGGATCACGGACAACTACAACTGGCGCTGGGTCTTCTTCATCAACATTCCGGTAGGCTTGCTCTCTTTGTTCCTTACAAACCGCTTTGTTCAGGACCCGCCCTCGTTTGCCGAGGAACGGAAAACGGTTCGAGTCAACGGCAGGCTGCAAGTAGACGGAATCGGCATTGCTCTTATCGGATTTGGTTCGGCGGCGTTGGAGGTTCTTCTTGATCGGGGACAGATCGAAGATTGGTTCGGTTCTCCCTTCATCTGCTGGATGGCTGGGATCGCCCTGGTACTCCTTGGAACAGCGGTGTGGTGGGAGTTAACCACCAAAGACCCTGTCATCGATTTTCGGCTTCTGAGGGTACGGAACTTCGCGATCGCGAACGTGATGTACTTTGGCTTCGGCGTGGGCCTATTCGCTTCGACCACGATGATTCCTCAGGTCCTTCAGTCCCTGTTCGGCTACCGAGCGATCGATGCCGGCCTGGTGTTGGGACCGGGTGCATTCGTTATCACTTGCCTAGCTCCGCTCGGTGCCCAACTTGTGCAACGTGGCATCGTGAAGCCCAAGTACCTCCTTTGCGCGTCAGTCCTCATGGTTGCCTTCTCGTTCACCTATTTCAGCAGGTTGAATTTGGACACCGACTACAATCACTGGGCTCTAGCCCGCGCACTCCAGGGGTTCGGCTATGCATTCTTCTTCGTACCATTGACGGTCATAGCGTATTCACAATTAAGCCCCGCGCAGAACAACAGGGCCTCATCGCTCACTAACTTCTTCCGAAACTGGGGAGGAAGCTTTGGAATTGCACTTGTGACGACCATGGCAGAGAGACGACAGAACCTCCATCAGGAGAGAGTCGGTTCCAATCTGACGTCATCCTCGCCAACTCTTCAGGCTGCCATCGAGAACACTACTCACTACCTTCAGGTTCACGGGTATTCTCACGCTGACGCCGTCGTCGGAGCGAGAGCTCACTACTATGACCTGCTGCACTCGCAAACTCAGCTATTGGCATTCATGGACTGCTTCCGAATCCTGGCAGCCTTTACACTCTGCTTGGCGCCGCTCGTCTTGGTCACCGCAGCGTTCAAAGCGGGCGGCAAGGCTCCGGCCGGACATTAAAGCTGGGCTTCTCCAGCAGGCTGAACGAGTTCTGCGCCTATCTGGAGAAGCGGCTCATAGCGCCCCTATCTAGCCGTGAAGCAGATGCTTTCGTGCCTGCAGGAATTCCGGCAGTCCGATCGGCGGCCTTCCAGTGATTCGCTGCACGACATCATTCGTGCCATTGAAGATTCCATTCTGATGATCTTTCGCGATCTCCTGGAAGTGTTGCCAAAGGGTGTCGTGCTCTCTTCTGCCTGCTTGTGCTTCGTTGGCTGCTGGCATAGTAGCGCGCTTCTTCAGGTCCCACGCGTCGACTTGCTGATACGTGAGGGGCTTGCCTATCGTCTTGCTTATCTCGTCCGTGATCTCGGCGAAGCTGTACTCCTTGGGCCCGTAGAGAGGATAGATCTTACCGATGTGATCCTCTGGCTGGAGTAGGATACTGGCGATCACCCTTGACTGATCTTCCGTAGCGATGGGGGCATGTTTGCCAGTACCGAACGGGAGCGCAAGTGTTCCTGTCTTGATCTGGGCTGCGAAGTAGAGTGCCCATTCCGCGAAGAGTGTCGGACGAAGATGCGTCACCGGGATGCCGGACCAATTGAACACCTGCTCAGAAATCCAATGGTCCTGGGCTGCGCGACTCGTAGCTTCACGTCGTGCCGAAATTTGGGACATATTGACGACGATCTGTAAGCCTGCTTCTTTGGCTGCTTGTGAGAAGTATGCAGAGGCCTGCACAATGCCGGGGAAAATTGGGTAGACGAAGTACGCACCATCCGCTCCTTCCATTGCGGACCGTACGGCCTCGAAATCTAGTAGATCTCCCGTGACCACCTCTGCACCAAGATCGCGCAATGCCTGGGATCGCTCATCCTCCCTGTGTGTGAAGGCCCGAACACTGGCGCCAGCCTTCAGTAGGTTTTCTACTGTCCCACGTCCAGTGGGGCCAGTCGGTCCGGTAACAAGGTATTTGTGCGGCATTGTCTTTGCTCCTCTTGATCTAGGTTTGGACGTACTTTTATATAGATGGTGTACATACGCCAAAAAATGCATAAGTTTTGAATCATGTTGCCAGTAGAGGTGCTCAGTATAGAGGGTCGTTTGAATCGATAGAGTATGGCGATGATCGAATCAAACAGGAAGGCAGGGAAAGCATGCACATTGCAAAGAAGGTTGCGCTTATCAGTGGTGCCAATCGAGGCATCGGTTTCGAGACAGCACGTCAGCTCGGACGGCAGAATGTGATTGTGTTGGTGGGCGCGCGCACACATGCTGCTGCCAAGGAAGCGACCAAAGCGCTCGCAGCGGAGAATATCGAAGCGTATCCGGTCACTCTGGATGTGACAAAGGACGAGGATCGGAAAGGTGCTGTCGGATTCGTTGAGGGCAAGTTCGGTGTACTCGACGTTCTCATCAACAACGCGGGCGTGGGCGGAGAAGGAGGCATACTCAATGCCCACACGAGCACGACAACGGACATGGAATTCCAGAACGTCTTCCGCACGAATGTCCTCTCGGTGGTTGCGCTCACACGGGAATTCCTTCCGTTGCTGAAAAAGAGCCAGGCCGGACGTATCGTGAACGTTTCGAGCATCCTTGGTTCACTGACGCTTCAATCGATGCCGAACAGCCCGATTGCGCCTTTGAAGGCGTTTGCCTACAACGCGTCGAAGACTGCCCTGAATGCCTTCACCATTCATCTCGCGGCCGAGCTGAAGGAGACGGCGATCAAAGTCAACTCGGCTCATCCCGGCTGGGTGAAGACTGACTTGGGAACACAGCAGGCTCAGCTGAGCGTTGCCGAAGGGGCGAAGACCAGCGTCGAATTGGCTCTTCTTGGCGAGGACGGACCAACCGGTAAGTTTATCCACGCTGGTTCCGAAGTCCCCTGGTAGGGCTGACGCAGCGACGCCGGTATCGTCAGGTCCCGGAAGTACTGAGACCGGTCTGCGACAATTTGCCTGCGAATCTCGTCGAAGACCGATCGGGGTGCTCCTGCCGGGTTCATATCTGACTGAAGCATGACCGGCGGAACAGCGCCCATTAGCACCGTTTTCGAAAGACGGGATGAGCCGTGGCGGCCGATGTAGCGGGCCACCTCGCCGCCTCCCGTGGAATGCCCGATCAGCACAACGTCTTGGAGTTGAAGATGATCAAGAAGCGCTGCGAGGTCGTCAGCGTACGCGTTCATGTTGTTGTTGACCGCTACCTGAGTGGACCTACCGTGGCTGCGTCGATCATGAGCGATGACCCGATAGCCTTTGCTCAAAAAGAAGAGCATCTGAGCGTCCCAAGCGTCAGAGCTTAGTGGCCAACCGTGGCAGAAGACTAAAGCCGAACCTGTGCCCCAATCCTTGAAATACAATTCAACCCCGTCTGAAACGTGAATCGTCGGCATGCTTCGCTCCTAGCTCTGGTCTCAGTGTGATACTCACAGGATTCTTCAGAGGCTTCTTTGCGGCGAAGTGCAATTTTGGGCTGCACCGCCCCAGCGGATTGATGCGGGTCTATCCAGATCCGCGGGCGCAACCTGTTGGCGATCCAAAGTGTGCTCGTTTTCACAAAGAGCAACGCGGGCGTGCATCACTAGGATTCCTCACAAGAGTTGATTCGTGGGACGGACCGTCATGACCGGAGACGGCAGCACTCCTCGAACGGAGGGTTGAAGAATGACCGGCTCACGCCTGGTAGACATGTCGAGTCTGAAAGCGGTTAGGAAGACACACATCGATGAGGCACTGGATCTTAGAGTCAATTCATTTACGCGTGCCTCCAACTGAGAAACGGAGAAACATATGATTGAGCTTTTAAGCTCCGTTATAGAGGCGCACGGTGGGCAGAAAAACTGGGACCGCTTCTCGGACTTTGCTGCCGATCTCGGCGTCAATGGTATCTTGTGTGACGAGATGGGTTGGACCGGGATGGTTCCAGAGTCTCGTCTTTTGTTTTCTTTAAGAAAGCAACGGACAGTCATCAGCCTTTCAGGCGGCCAAGGAACGCTCTTGGTTCAACCCGATCTCGTGTCGCACATGGACACGCATGGGCTTTATCGTGCGTCCTTGGCTCACCCACGGGAGCATCTGCTTCGGGCAGAACGATCGGACTGGGATGTTCTCCGCACCGCCTACTTTTTCGCAAATATCATTCGCTACTCGGTCACCGCTCCATTCCTTTACGCGCTTCCCGGGTTTCTCACGGAAGAGATCGAGCCTTGGACAGAAGGTGATGAGACATGGCGTGGGCTAAAGATTGTCTTTCCACGCGAGATGGAGGCACCAGTTCAAGTTCAGTATGCACACTATGGCAGTGACGGGTTGTTGCGGCGCATGCGAAGCAGGATCGACATTCTTGAGAATCTGGAACTCGTGTCTTACATCACGTCCTACGATCAAGTTAACGGCATTTGGATTGCGACTTGCCAAGACGTTTTTACTTGCGACAATCCTAGGCTTAAGCCAAAAGGGCCTCGAATAGGAGAGATCAGGCTGAGCAAGTATTTCTTGTCAGAACGTCTTTAGGGGCCGCATAAGGCGCCAGTCCTGATGCCACCCTCTTAAGAGGGTAGTCCGCACGTCCTCTATAGGGGATAGGCGTGCCATCCGTGTCCATAGATTATGGGAACCATAGGGTTCTGAATCTTTATGGGAGGCGCGCTATGCAGAAGATTCTTCTCCAGCATTGCAGATCAGGGTTTGAGTCAGAGTCGCCGAAAGGCTCCCTGACGAGGCGCAAACCGCAAATTCCAGGAATGATAGCCTTGCAGATCTGCACCCATGGAGGCGGAGAAGGGGAAGAGATCGTTCAGTTCCGAGTTGCCCCAAAGCATTCTTCCCAGGCTCGTCAATCGTCGCCAGAGAGTGGCGATCATTTAGCTCCAGTAGTCTCCATCGGCATCGACTTCTCCCTCTTCGCGCTTTTCTCGCGTTCCGCGTCTCTGCATAGGCAAAAGGACGACCCTATCCAGATTTGTGACAGCCTTGTGGCCGAGCTTGCGCTCGGCCTCTGTGATTTGTGCGTAGGTGGCGATTGCTTTTCGCATGCGGTGAGCGCCACCGCTTGTGTTCTCTGTGAGCGTCTCGCAAGCGCTCTGGAAGAGAGTGACGCTCAACCGCGAAGCGCATTCTGCCAATGGCAAACGGCAGAAATTGCGCAGGCCCTCTCCGAGAACCTCGCCAAGGACGTTTCGGTCGAGATGATCGCCGGACGTTGTCGCCTTTCTGTGTGCCACTTCGCGCGCCTTTTTAAAGTCAATTACGGGATGCCGTTCCACAGGTTTCGAATCAATGAACGCATACGAGCGGCGCAGAACCGTTTGGCGACCTCAGACGATACGATCTCTGACATTGCATTGAATTGCGGCTTTTCGGATCAGGCCTGTCTTACCCGCCGCTTCACGAGCGTCACTGGGGTTTCACCTGCGGTCTGGAGGAAGCGGAAAAGAAGCGTTCAGAGCATCCCTCCGCTGTCACTGGATACTGGAGCTTCGCTATGCTGACGCGCAACAAAGATTTCGGAAGGAAATCAGACCCCAAAGATGTTGTGCTCACATGGTTCCTTCGAGGCGAAAATGAAATGCGTTCTGCAAGCGCGCTTGGGCAAGGTGGTCGCATTTCACTTCGCGCAGTGCTGCTAGAGAGCGAGGCCAGTGTACTCGCACGCATGCTGACTCGTTTTCTTCGAGAAGACGCCAGAGCTTCGAATACCTTCATTGAATATTTCCTCTCTGCGCTCTATTCGCATCTCCTCGACCGATACTGCACGTCTGAGGAGAAGCGCAGCGTCTCTATCGGAGGGTTGTCACCGAGAAATCGGAGGCGCGTTGAGACCCTCCTCTCCGGTGCCGACGGGTATCAAGTGTCTCTTGAATCGCTAGCAACAGTGTGCGGTCTCTCAGAACGGCATTTCGCCCGAGCTTTTCAGCAAACGTTCGGAATTCCACTTCATCAGTTGCAACTGGACATGAGAATACGAGAAGCGATCCATTTGCTGACTCGGACGAACGAGGCCCTCAAGGATGTGGCATTGCAACTGGGCTACTCCGACCAGGCGACCTTTACAGAAAGCTTTACGAGGGAACTGGGCGTCCCGCCAGGCAGGTACCGTCGTCAGTTTTACAGCGCCTGATTCTTTGGGCAATCGTCCAAACTCCTACGCATATGGGCAGCTGATCGTGATGAGAGCTGGTCTAGCGCACAGATACGGTGGGCCCTCCGGTTCCGAAGAGCGACAGGCAAACGAATCAATCACTTCTTCGGCTTTACGTTCTTCCTCATTGGCTCATTCGGCAAGGGTGCCTTCATCAAGGTTTTCATCTCTTGACGGAGTGACTTGAGGATCTCCTGCGAGAGAGCCCGATCATTGGTAGCCCGTGCGATGGACAGGCCTCCCAGACAGGCACTTAGCAACAGGACGGCCCGAGCGCGTCTGTCTTCGGCGGTACCTCCGGGGATGCGATCCGTATAGTACGCCAGGGTTTGCTGCACGCGCTGGGTATAGACCGTTCGAGCTGCGGGAGCGGCGTTACGAACGTCTCCGGAAAGGGCTGTCAATCCGCATCCGTTCCCAGGATTGTCGTGATGCTCGTCAGAGAGCATCATTTCCAAAAATTGCGGCAGATCGTCAGCTTTCGCAGAGACCCGGTCCAGGAATTTGAACGACTCTGCCAAAGCTTCAACGACTAGATCGTCCCGTGAATCGAAGTGCTTATAAAAGCCGCCAGCGCTGCTGCCGGCCTCCTTCATCACCTCCGCAACGCCGATTCCATTCAGCCCTTTCTCACGAAAGCGCTTCGCAGCCACTGCGACGATCTTCGAATGGGTGATCGCTTTGTCTGCTCTTGATCGCCTCATGGCCCCTTCTGTACTCCCCACATATTCTCGAGGGTCATGGTACAGAGTAAACCGGAGAAAGGCGCGGGTTCAAAACTGAAAAGAGACTGTTTCAGCCAAGACAGGATCGGGCAACTTTGGGTTTCGAAATGACTTTCAGGCGCTGCAGACGCGAAACACCGGACCAATCGACCCGGTGATATCAGCGGTTGTCCCGATTGCTGCTATTTTCGGAGTGCAGAAGGAGGCCAAGCGGAGCAAGCGGCCCGAGGGGCATCAGATCGAAGCTCATCAGCTTTGCCTGGCCGAGAGGAAGTTTCTCCAATAGATCGTGAGCCTCATCTGTAGAGGAGACGTTCAGGATGAAGACGACCCCCTTACCGTCCTTTCGAACGTACCACTGATCGATTTTGCCGCTGAGATAGAGCTTCACTGTGTCGGGAACTTCGTGCGACATGATGCCCTTCTGCATCTCTGCTGTCATAGGAGTGGACAGAGTACCAATTGCGAGCACCTTGGTGGTGGGTACACTCATCATCGTCTTTTCTCCATTCTGGGCAAGCAGGCCAGGCCCGCGGACGTTAAACAGCGCGATGGCCAAGACAACTCCGGCTAACGGACGAAGATTTCGCATGATGAGATTCCTTTCGAAAATGCTGTTCTCGGAGCGTAGCTGCAAGAGGTCCGATGATTCTTTGCATAATCAGACATCTTTGTGCCTGAGCGCCCCCCTCATGAGTCAAGATACCCACGCTTCATGGCAATCACTACAGCATGGGTTCGGTCGCTCGCGCCAAGCTTCGCAAAAACGTTCTTCATGTAGCTCTTCACGGTCTGCTCCGTGAGCCCGAGGCTGTCCGCGATCATTTTGTTTGAGCGGCCTGCTGCCGCACTACGTAGAACATCAAGTTCGCGCTCCGAGAGCGTTTCGGAATTGAGGTGCTCCGCAAGTTCTCTGGCAATTCCCACAGGAATGGCTTTACGGCCGGCATGCACAGTTCGGATCGTGTCGATCAACTCACGGCGCAGAGAATCTTTCAGTAGGTATCCTGCGGCTCCGGCCTTGAGAGCCCTGGTCGCTTGAGCATCTCCCGCGTGGGTTGTCAGAACGATGATCTTTGCACTGGGAAAGTTCATCCGGATCTGGGCAAGGGCATCGATGCCGTTGAGCTGGGGCATTTGCAGATCCATAAGTGTGACGTCCGGGCGGAGTCTCTCGAAGGCTGCAATGGCCTCGTGTCCATCCTTGGCCTCGCCAACGAGAACCATGTCGTGCTCTTGCTGCAAAGCAAACGCGATGCCGTCGCGCACAAGCGGATGCCGCGAACGTCTACAAGGGATTGTTCAAGGATGAACGAGTGGAGCGCCAAAGTAAGACCGTTTCGGCAAAGAGCTCGTTTGTGCCGAGGCCCTACTCTAGGGCGAAGGAGTTCCAACATCGTGTTTCAAGCCCAAACCCCAATGTCTCCCCAGCCAAGGATGGGCCAAGCCACGATCACAGTGGTTTCGCAAGATTCCGTCGACGATGCCGGCGACCCGATCACGTACCTGTCAACACCGCATCCGGAAGTGACGTCAGCAATTGTCAGCTTGCCTCCTGGAGGTAAGACCGACTGGATGACGCATCCTTGTCCGAGATGCGGCGCAAAGACCGAAGCGAGTCTGGCGTTATGGTCTTCCGCCAGCCACAATGGAAAAACGTTGAACTTCCCGTTGCCGGGGAACATTGCGTAGAACGCAGAGAGGTTCCCGAGCGTTTCTTCCATCACTTGCGCACGGGCTTCTACGAAGACGCGGTGAACTGCAGGGGCAACGTTCAGGAGTTCCGCCCGGCTCCGGGTGGCGATGAGCAAGCGGAGCGAGAACTCTCCTTGCGATTTCTTGTCGAGAGAGCGGATGACATCTCCGAGGTCATCGACCTGATTGTTTGCAGCCCTCGCGCCAGCGCCCTTGTCGAGCGATGTGAAGTCACGGCCGCTCATCACGCGCGTGAAGACGCCTACTTTGAAGAACTCGATGAACTTCTCCTGACGGTCGATTTCGTCTCGGGCCGCGGTCGTGGACTTGGGTTTCCATGTTGAGCAAAGTATGCTGTCGCAATCGAGCTTTGCGAGATCGGAAAACAAGCAGGGACGCGACGCCTCGGGCGTCATCTGGAGAGAGAACATCTGCACAAATCGCTTGCCGATGCGCAGATGATCGCTTTCCCAATGCACCGGACTCTTGACGATTTGTCTGTCGACTCCATCGTTGGTGCGGAGATGATCCTGCTCTGCCCAGTCTTCAAGATTGAACAGGTAGCTAAAGAATTGGAACGCCCTGTCCTTGCCTAGGAGATGCAATCCGAGTAGACCGCCGAGATTGCCTGCAAGAAGCGTGGCAGTTTTCTCAAGTTGCGACAGCATGCGCGATGTGGCAAAGGCATTGTCCTTCGGTTCGCGGTCGAACGCTTTTACCTTCGAAGGCTCGATCGTCAGACACCAATGGATGTCCATGCGGCGGAAACCTGCCTGTTGATCAAGAAACCGGAGACGTTCGGTGACGATCACGTTTGTCATCAGGTATGGATAGGGACGGATCACGTTTGCACCTCCGCTGACTTGAGCAAATCAGCATGGCGCAAACCCTACGGCTCTCCGAAACCCTGAGTCCAATAACTTCTGGTATCGCGGTCATTCCGTGACGGAATAGTGAAGCTTTTACCGGTGAGCCTCAGAAGACCATTGAGAGTAAAGTCGAGAGTCTCCCCGCGAAGAGTGTGGCTTCATGGCCGACCCTCTTCGACTCGCTTGTGGCATCGGGATACTGGTCGGATGCAAAACAAAAGGGGCCGACATTGTCGGCCCCTTAGAACGCTTTAGCTTATGCCTTGGCGACCATGATTTGTTTTGTCTTTCGCGTCTCAATCGCCAGAGCTTTTGGTTTGCTCTTGCTCCGCTTGGATCGAGGGGCAGATTTTGTGGGAAGAGGGGCGATGAGCAGATCGGCAGAGATCCCAAGACCGCCGCGAACGCGCCGCACCATGTCCAGGGTCAGAGATCGTTTCCCGGTCAGAATCTCGGATACTCTTGCTCGGCTTCCGATCAACGGCTCGAGGTCCTTTCGGCTGAGCTGCTCCTGTTCCATACGAAACAAGATGGCCGCCACCGGGGAAGGAGCGTCCATAACAAAGTGCTTTGCCTCATAGGCATCAACGAGGGTGGCCAAGACGTCCAGTTCATCGCCTTCTGGTGTATTGGGAGCCGCACTCATCAGGGCTTCAATTCTCGCAACGGCCTGGCGGTGGTCGTCTTTATTTCTTATCGGATGGATTTGCATACCGGGTTTCGTCATACGCTACCTCCTTGACATCAATCTTGTCGTACTCTGCGTGTGTTCCAAGCCATTTGATGAGCAGAATGCCGAAGCTATAGTTGATCGCCACGACGAGTCTGTAGTCGTTTCCCTTGATATTGAAAACGACGCGCTCCGCCGAAATTATGCTGGCAGAACTGTATTGCGCCTTTAGTTCGGCGGATGTTTTCCAGGCTGCCTTATCGGCTTCGGCGTACCAAGAGTCGAGATGTTCCTTCACCACCTTCTGCTGCGCCTTCGGCACGCAGTTGGTGACGAAATCGTTCAGCGTGCCTCTCGCGATCACTCTCACAAGCTCATCCTAACTCCGCTCCCATGTTGGGAGCAAGCGCAAAGAATAAGGAGCCGATCCCTCACGGTCGGCCCCCTTGGCTCGCTGCAAAAGTTGGTAGCATTTTGGTAGCAAATAGCGCCCAGAACGCCGGTTTTTAGCCACTCCTCCGGCTCCTAACCCCTTTAGAATGTGCATCCGGCTATTCCCGGTACACCTTGACACGGTGGAAGTCCAAGGTTCGAATCCTTGTGTGCCCACCACAAACCATCAAACGAATGATGTAACGGAGTGTTCGTTCAGGCCGCTTCGGTTGATGGCGCAGAACGGTGCAAGGGCATTCCGCCCATCAGCAGCGGCATGGTTGAGCGTTTGCCTCGACTTGTCAGCCGATATCACCTGCTGTAAAGGTTGAGTGTTGTGCGGCTGTTCGCGTGCCGTAGAAGTTCCAGTTTCTCCGCAAGCTGACGCGCGTACGCAGACACTTGGTGTAAATGCGTCGAACCAACTGCTCCCGACCATCTTCGGACGCATGCGCGATAAGTTCGGCGACTTACAGGGCTTTCACGGTTGCGACTGCTTCTTTCTAAGCTCAATGTGATATGAAATCGAATAGACTGCGTTTTGCATTGCAGGTCTGACGGATGAACAATGAACAAGGCAGCTTAGTATCCGCAGCGTATACGGGGCATAACACAGAGTCACTGTAGAAGCAGAGTCATGCGTATCTTCGCTTGTAACGATTGGATTATGGCCGATGACTATGCCGTCTCGCGTCATACGTCGAATAATACTGTGATGTTCTCATAAGCTTGGATCGAAAGAACGATCAGGGGCACTTGGTCCCTGACAAGTGAGAGTGATGCTCTCACAGCCAAGATGTTGCAGATTAAGCGCTGTAGAGTCCCTTGTGGAGTTCCTTTATGGTTGCGTAGCAATCACAAGCAAGAGTTTCCAGACCCGATCGCTTGAGGATCTGGATATGTCCGCGCCGATACTCAATAAGCCCTTGCTTCTGCAGCTCACCGGCAGCTGCGACGATGGTGACCCGCTTCGTTCCCAGCAGTTCACTTAACGTCTCCTGCGTGATGTCGATGGTGGAAGACCCGGTAAGGTCCTGTGCGTGCAGGAGCCAGCGGGTGAGACGCTGCGAGGCTCCGTGGATGCGATGACAGCCGGCGACCTGACTCAACGCATGGGTTTGGGCCTGCACAAATTCGAGCACCCGGCGGTGAATCGCTTCGTCCTGCTGGAACGCTCGTTGCAGATGATCCATCGGAATACGGATGGCAGCGCCGGCGAGTTGCATACGGCAGTGAGTCGGCGTGTCCGCCGGTCCAATCAGATGCAGGCTGCCGATGAAGCCTTCTCGGCCCACCATGCCGACTTCAGAGGAAAGGCCAAGCGTTGTGACCGCTAGAACAGAGGCAAGGCCTGAGGTGATGAAAAATGCGTGCGAAGGACGTGACCTGGCTTCGTGGAGAACCGTTTGCGTGGCCAATGGAACTTCTACCGACTTCGACAACAGATGCTTCCTGCTCCTCGCGGGGATGGCGGCAAGCAAGCGGTTTGGGTGCGGATCTGCCATACTCTCCCATTTTAAAGAAAAGACTTGGTGCTCGTTCAACGTGTTCGGTTGCAGAAGAATCGTCTGTTTGACGTTTCAAATGCGTAAAGATACGCGGTGGCCTGAGATCGCCTGTTCTTCTTAAGTCAAATATTTTACATAAGCGGACAGCTCGCAGCGATCGGTTAGCACCTCACACAGTGCGCCTACGAAGTGCTGAGCGTCACTCTACGGTCAAGCAATCGCGCGGCGGGTCTACCTGCTTCAACCCTCGCATGCGCTCCTCCGGGAGGGAGTTGTTATGGTTTTTCGTCTGCCCTTTACGCAGTGATCTCGAGATCAACCCGATCGGACGCGAGAGCGTTCCGATCGGGCACAGACCTGGACCTGCACAACCAGTCACCGCGAACAGGCAAGATTCTTCGGACCTGGTAGCACAACATGGGATCAAGGGAGACTGCTTATGTTTATTGTTTGGTGGATTTTTGTAGGACTCATCGCTGGCTTCATTACCGGCAAGCTCATGAAGGGTAGCGGCTTTGGAACGATCGGTGACATTGTTGTCGGCATCGTCGGTGCTATCGCGGGTGGATTTATCATGCGCGCGCTTGGCTTCGCAGGACAGGGTGGATTGATCTACACCATCATTGTGGCTGTAATTGGCGCCATCCTTCTTACATTGCTTATCCGGCTGGTGAAACGCGCCTAAGTCGCGCTTTGAATGAAGTCTGGTCAAGCAGCACTCGACCTAGCGGGCGATCCTTCAATGGGTCGCCCGTTTATTCGGCATCTGTCCTTGCCGAGATGGCAGGGAACTTATCCCAGAGCACACCCGGGCGGATCTCAAAATCGCACGCCAACTGGGCAGCGCGGGCGGCCGCAAACGGCAGATGACCGAAACCCTAAGTGAAAGCGGCAGGGAAGCTGCTTAACAGCGGAGTTCCGGCACGTGACATCGCCAGCAACCTCGGTGTTCCATACCAACTTCATATCGGTGGCTGCCAGCCTCGACTCAAGCTTGAAGTCAAGCCAAACCTAAGACACTTGAACGCCGGGCCGGCCCGCCTCTGTGCGGAAGTGGGCAGCAGCTGTTACGCGACCATCCATGGCAGTGACCTTATCGACGGTGCGCAGTTCGCTTCGCATCTCGCTCGGGTTCACCTCGCATAGGAAGTAGCCGCGCAGGTCGTTGTTATAGACGATGTGCGGATTTGCTGCCAGCTCCTCGTCGGAGAAGCGAGTTTTTGCGATGCCGTCGCCGCCTGAAGTGATGGATGTGCCGACGAGCTCTGTGCCAACGGTTGCCGAGTGCGGATCATTGAAATCTGCCTTCAAGTCGCCGACCCATGTTTGGTGGGTGTCACCGGTGACGATGACAGGGTTAGACGGCTTACGTGCCGCAAGGAAATCGGTGAGGCGCTTGCGTGCTGCGGGATAACCATCCCACTGGTCCATGTTGAAGACGGTCTCATTGTTGCGCTGCTCCTTTAGCTGCTGCACCATCACCTGATTGGCCACGATATTCCACTGCGCTGGACTCTTCGCCATTGCGTTTTGGAACCATGTTTCCTGCTTTGAGCCCATCATGGTAGCGGCGGGGTTCGCCTGCTCTGTACAGGGTGCCTTGAAGTTGTCGCCGCACGGTTGGTCAGTGCGGAACTGCCGCGTGTCAACCACAGTAAATTGCGCCAGTGTGCCATAGGTTAGCGTGCGGTAGACGGTCATGTCGGGCCCGGTGGGCAGGCTGGTTCGGCGCAGCGGCATATTTTCGTAGTACGCCTGAAAAGCCGCCGCGCGGCGCTTCAAAAAGGCTGCGGGCGGGTCGTTCTCCTGGTCGATGTCTCCGGCCCAATTGTTCTCTACCTCGTGGTCGTCAAAGGTGACGATCCATGGGTGGGCTGCGTGCGCGGCCTGCAGGTCGGGGTCACCGTGGTATTGGGCGTAGCAGGTGCGGTAGTCGTCCAGCGTCTCCAGCTTGGGCAGGGTGTGCACGCGCGGTCGGTCCTTGGAGCGGTACTCGTAGATGTAATCACCCAGGAACAGCACGGCGTCTACATCCTGTTGCGCCAGGTCGCGGTGTGCATGGTAGTAGCCGTGCTCGTAGTTCTGACACGAGGCAAAAGCAAAGCGCAGCCGGTCGACGGTCGCGGTTGCGGCAGGTGCGGCGCGCGAGCGGCCAACCGGGCTGGTAGCGTCAGCTGTGTGGAAGCGATAGAAGAACTCCCTATGCGCTGGCAATCCAGTCACCTCGACGTGAACGGCGTGCCCCATCTCCGGAGTGGCGGAAGCGGTGCCTTTCTGCACAATCCTGCGGAAACCGACATCAGTTGCAACTTCCCACTGTACAGGGATGGCGGTGGTGGGTAGGGCGCCGTCACCGCGCCGCGTGTCGGTGGAGAGGCGTGTCCACAGCACAAAGCCGTCCGGCTCCGGATCGCCCGATGCAACGCCCAGCAAGAAAGGATTTGCGCGCAACACGGTCGTGGGCGGCGTAGACAGAGCCATGCCGCGCGATGCCTGCAGCAGCAGGGCAGCGCTGGCGGTGGACAGAAAAGCGCGGCGATTGATCTGAAACGGTCGTTTGCTCACTGAAGGTCCCTCATCCGGACTGGCGCGAACGAGCGAGCCCGGGATTGCTGCGTTTAGCGTGTGAAGCGAATGCTGAGCTGGAACTGGCGTGCTGTTTCCGCAGCAGTGGGGGTGTTGAAGGAACTATTGGGCGTGGTGCCCGGTCCAAAGGTGCGGTTCACGTTCGTTGCGTTCAGGCGGTTGTGTGCGTTGAACACCTCTGCCGCGACCTGCACCGTGTTGCGCTCGTGAACGTGAAGGTCGCGAGAAACGCGGAAATCTGCTTCAACATACGCGGGCAGGCGGTACGAGTTGTAGCCGTAGCCGACCGGACGGTCGTTGAAAATGAGGTCGCCATTGTTGTCCTGCCCGGTCAGCGGTGAAAAGGGCAAGCCGCTCTGCGCCACCTGGCGAGCGGTCAGCGTCCAGCCATTGACCAGGCGCGACACGGCTGCGTTGCTTGCCGGGAACATCGTGTTGTACACGGCAGTCAGGGTGAAGCGATTAGGCTGGCTAAAATCACCGGGGCCCACGTCTGCAGACGGATTGGCCGGGTTGCTGGGTGTGGTCAGAGCGCCAAAGGTGGTGAAATTGTTGGTGTACGACACCCCGCGCACGTGCTGGGAGTTGTACGCGGCCTGGAAGCTGAGGCCGTGGCGGGCGCGTTGCGTGTACACCAGAAGAAAGCCATTGTAGTTCTGATACCCCGCCGAAACCGTCGTGTAGATGTTGCCGAATGCAGGGTTTGGACGGTTGGTGGTGCCGCCGTACTGCGGTCCGCCATTGGGAGCGTTACCCGTCACCGCAAGATTTGACGGAATGGAATACGGCAGGTCCAGCGCGTGATTGCCGAAGTAAGACACGGCCAGGGCTCCGTCACGCACCAGCTGATGCTCCACCGTGGCAAAATACTGGTGCACCATGGGGTCTTGGAAGCTTGGGCCGAAGACGTACAGATCCGACGGCAGCAGAGCAGCACTGGCGGTTGTAGGCACCGGTGCAGTAGTAAAAGCTGGTGCGCCAACCTGTGTGGGTGTGACGGTAAGGTTGCGCACGGCAACCCCGTTGCCGCGGACAAACGTATTGAACGTCTGCGCGACTGTGGTGTTGTAGTAGATGCCGTAGCCGCCGCGGATCACGGTCTTACCATCACCTTTGGGGTCGTATGCCACGCCCAGACGCGGTGCCACGTTGTTATAGTCCTGCGGAATGGTGCCGGTCGCGGGGTAGTTAGAATTCAGCAGGCCCTGCGGGCGCAGGAACACCTCGTAGCGCAGGCCGTAGGTCAGCTTCAGCTTGCTGTTCACACGCCAGTCGTCCTGCACGAAGTAGCCCTGGCTGATAACACGGGAAGTGGTGAACTCCTGCCCAATGGCGCGCGTATATTGCGTGTAGGTGTACGGTCGCCCGGTAGAAGGATCGATGGTGCCGTTCTGCGCATTGACGGCTTGCTGCAGTGGTGTGACCGCGCCGCGCGTGGTGCTGGCGTTCAGGCCGGTAAAGGTGAACGTGCCGTTCAGGTTGCGCGTGCGCTCTTTGAACGAGTTCGGCAGCAGCTCAATGCCCGCCTTCACTGAGTGATTGCCAATATTCCAAGTAAAATTGTCTACGAATTGCAAGCCCGACTCGTAGGAGACAAACGTGCCGTCCTGGTTGCCGTTGTAATTGCCAATGCCGGAGATGTTGATCTGCGGCGTCAGCGGGCTGAGGACACCATTGGAAATGTCCCGCTTGATGCTGAGAAAGCGAAACTCGTTCAGCTTCTTCGGGCCGATCGTCGTTACCAACTGCGCTGTTCCGGACTGCGGATTTTCATCGAAGCGACTGGCGACTTCGCGCGTAATCTGGCCGCTGCCCAGCGGGCTCTCGCGGTCACGGTAGTAGTTGTAGCGGAGCATCAGGCGGTTTGTCTGGTTCAGCTCGATGTCGGACTTTATGGTGATTGTGTGTGCACGAAAGCTACCGTTGAACGATGCGATATCTGCCGGAGCGATGCCGAGTGCGGCTGCTGCCGCGACCTGCGACGCGCCTCCAAATGTAGAGACCTGCGGAGCGTCCTGCTGCCAGCGCTCGTAGCTACCGAAAATAAACGCTTTGTTCTTCTTCAACGGCCCACTGGCGGTACCGCCATAGTTGTAACGGGAAAACTGCGGCGTGGGGGTGGTTTCGGTCAGCAGAAACGGTCGCGCGGAGAGCGCCTTGTTGCGCGCAAAGAGAAAACCACCGTAGTGCAGGTCATTCGAGCCGGATTTAGAAATAGCGTTCAGCTGTAGGGCTGCCGCCCGCCCAAACTCGGCCGAGTAGTTGGTGACCACCTGCACTTCGCTGAGTGCATCTTCGCTGATCACCAGGTTGCGCGCGCCATCCTGCACGTTGTTGCTGACACCGTCCACGTTGATGGCTCGGAAGCCGAGGCCACCAAACGAAACGGATGGCGTGCCGGTACCCGAGCCGCCGGTAGAAAGCGGCGGTGCATTCACGATTGGGTTAACCACGAATAGATCCAGAAAGCTTCGCCCGGGCACCGGGATGTTCTGTACTTCGCGGCTCGTGTAGACGTTGTTGTAAGCATTGGTGCGGCCTGTTTCGATGACGGGAAGATCCGCCGATACCTCGACAGTGGTTGCCACGGTGCCAATGGGCAGGGAAGCGCGCAGGGTCTGTACCTGGCCTGCCGCCAATGTGACGCCGGTCTGCTGCTGTGGACTGAAACCGTCCTTGGTGATAGCAACGCTGTAAGTTCCGGGCGGTAGAATCTGGACGCGGAAGTAGCCTGCGTCATCAGTTTGTGCGTCCCGCTGCAGGCCGGTCTGTAACTCTGTCACGCGGATCGCTGCACCCGACAGCGCCGTGCCATCTGCTGCGCGCACATAGCCCTCGATGTTGCCGTCGATAGCCTGGCTTTGTGCAAACAGAAGAGGGCCAGGTACGGCAACGGCAAGCGCCGACAGCGCTAGGGCAGAAGCAGAAAGTAATCGCATATGCGTGAAGATAAGGGCAACGCATGAACAGGACATTGCGACGTGATGACAATCTGACGGCACGTTTCACCATCGCGGGTTACTGAGCATCAGCCTGTTGGCTACGCCGAGGTTGACGATAATTGCCTGTCCGCGACTCTTGAGCTCGCCTAGGTACTGTTCACCGCAAGGTTGAACGTGCTCTATCTCACGCGTGTGACCAAGGACATCTTCCCGCAGCAGGATACGGGCCAGACCATGGGCGGCATGCAGGGCACCCAGGATGCTTCATTCACCAGAAGGGATCGCGCGCTCAAGCAGTCCGTCGCCATTGTGCGCGCGGACTCGGCGGTGCAAAACGTAGTCGGCTTTACCGTCGGCCAAGGGACTTCCAACAGTGGCTTCATGTTCATCGTGCTCAAGCCGTTGCAGCAGCGCGGCATCAGCGCGACCGGCGTCGTGAACCGGCTACGGCCCAAGCTCATGGGCGTCGGCCGTCCAACGATTGCAGGTGAAGCCTCCAGTAGTGCCCACGCGCGTACCTTCGCAACTGCTGGAGCCACGGCCAGCGATCGCGGCGGGTGGAATGCGGCCGACCGTCCATCGGAGAAGGCGGTGCAAGCTAAACCCTGACAGGGAAACGAGAGAGCAACTTCGGAATCGTTGCTGCGCTCCATCGAATGTCAGTACAGTTCCGTCGTCGTCGTGCACCGCTTTTGACGTGGGCACGTTTCGATGAAGTCCGGACCGTATAGCCGCCGCGCTGGTCCTTGCTGAAGACGCGATAGTTCCCGGCGCAGGAACGCCGCAAAGGGACGCCATGGCACCACCTTAAGGCGTAGTGGTAGCGTCGGAGGTAAGCCATGTCGAAGGAAAGGCTTACGTCCGAAAAGAGAACTCCAAGTCAACGCTTTGTTAGAGCTCTTCGATTCCAAATTGCTGGAGCTTCTCGTAGAGCAAGCGCCTGTGAATGCTAAGCCGCCGTGCCGCTTCGGCCTTGTTGCCATTGGCAGCCTCAAGAGCGTTTTCGATCAATCGCTTCTCCCAAGCTGCGACGGATTCATGGAAAGGAAGATGAAGAAGGTTTTCAAGCCCCGTCGCGGCTTTCGATGTACTTTTCACTGCCGCAAACTGATGCTTGATCTGCTCGAATGTAATTGCTCGCCCTCCCGCCTGAACGGCAGCTCGTTCCATCAGGTGCTCTAGCTCACGAACGTTGCCTGGAAACGAATATTGCTGGAGAGCAAGCACCGCCTCTTCTGTGAGCCCGGCAATAGCGGTTTGATTGCGCGAGGCATAGCGTTCCAGAAAGTGTTCCGCCAGAGGCAGAACATCCGAGCGCCGATCCCGGAGTGGCGGAAGCCGAATGACGTAGGCATTCAAGCGATAGAAGAGATCCGCACGAAAAGTCTTCTCTTCCACGTCCTCTTCAAGCAGCCGATTCGTCGCTGCGATGATGCGAACATCCGCATGGAGCGACGACGTGGCTCCAACACGTTCGAAGGTGTGTTCCTGGAGAACCCGAAGGAGCTTCGGCTGCAATGCCAATGGCAGTTCGCCTATCTCGTCAAGAAAGACTGTTCCGCCGTCTGCGGCCTCGAACTTGCCAATCTTCTGGCTCACCGCGCTGGTAAATGCCCCTCGTTCGTGGCCGAACAACTCCGATTCCAGCAGGTCAGGTGGCAGGGCAGCGCAGTTCACGATGATGAAGGGTTTCCGGCTGCGGGCGCTGTTCTCATGGATGGTGCGGGCAACCATCTCCTTGCCCGTACCTGACTCGCCGAGGAGCAAGACCCCCACATCGGTGCGGGCCACCTTGCCGATGCTCTTAAAGATCTCGATCCATGCCGGCGACTGTCCTACCAGCCGTGTGCGACGCCGATCCTCTTCGGGTGCTGGAATCTCAGTGTTCTCAAAGCGCTGTGCACGGAGCCGCTCCACTTCCCGCTGCAGCTCCATATGCCTGATGGCACGGGCGACTGTGGCCAGCGCCTGATCCATGTCCAGGGGTTTGGTCAGGAAATCGTAGGCACCGAGTTGCATGGCCTGCATTGCATTCGGACCAGTCCCGTGGGCGGTCATGATGACGACCGGCATCGAGAGCAGGGCTCCCTCGGATTCGAGGGTTCGTAGAAACTGTTCGCCTCCAATATCTGGCATCTTCCAGTCGCAAAGGGCTAGGTCAGGTGTCTTGCGCTGAAGGGCGGCGAGCGCCTCCCTTCCATTGGAAGCGGTCTCTACCTTGTACCCTGCGCTTTCTAGAAGGTCACAAAGGGTTTCTCGAAAGTTCCGGTCATCATCGATGACAAGGATGTTAGCCATGAACAACCTCCTTGCTGAAAGGATCGTCTTCCCCGGGAGCAATGAGGGGGAAGGTCGCTGAAACTACAGCACCACCTTCTGGGCGGTCTCGGATGCGGAGCTCCCCTCCATGTGCCTGAATTAACTCGGACGCGATCGATAGACCAAGACCGGTCCCGGTTTCCCTCGTTGTGAAGAAGGGATCGAGAGCATGCTTGATGCCATCTACCCCGAATCCTTGTCCATTGTCGAGAACCTCGATCACCGTACTTTGACCCTTGGTTGATGTCTTGATGCCGACCGTGCCTGCTGATCCTGACCGGAAACCTGCGGACTCAACCGCATTCTCGATGAGATTGTCGAGGATCTGGACGAGGCGGCTGCGATCACAATTGAGGGTCACGCCCTGCTCTGCGTTACAAGTCAACATGACGGGGGCCGCGCGCTCCTTCCAACGTGCAACTACCGTTTCGCAGAACTCTTCAAGGGAGACGGGCTCGGTATGCAAGGAGATCGGCCGCGAGAAATACAGAAGCCTTTCAATCATGGTGTCCAATCGGTCGATCTCTTCAAGGACCACATTGCTGTTACGGGCAATATCCGGTGAGGCTGTAGACCGTTGACTCATTTGAGTTCGAAGACGAATCGTCGCAAGCGGGTTTCGCAGTTCATGCGCTACCCCTGCAGCGAATTGTCCAAGCGCGGAGAGTCGTTCCTTGTGCCGAAGTTCCGCTTCAAGGGTCTTCTCCTTGGCGATCTTCTGGTTGAGCGAATGAGCGAGCTTGTCGATTCCTTCGAGCACTTCCTGGAATTCATTCAGGGGCTGAGCTGACCCATACTCCTGCTTGCTTCCGAGACCCCCCTCAAGCAGGCGCAGCCGTTCAAGCACCGAGTTCACCCCTCCTCGAATCTCTGTCATCACGAAGAAAGCTAGCAAAGCCGTGATGATGGCTGCTGCGCCAAAGCCAAGACTCGTGAGCAGCAGTTGCCGGCTCTGTGCACCATTGAACCCTGGGATACGCTGCATCAGCCACACCGCACCGGTGACTCTTCCCGCTTTGCTTTTAATGCCTGGAGTGGTGTCTGGCTCCCGAACGGGCGTCGCTACAAACAGCACCGCATCATGTGGGCCTTCGAAGCGAAAACTCTTCAAGGTCCCGGACTCCACCGCCTCCTCTACAAGGTGTTGAATCGTGGGTCTTTCCCTCTGCGGCATTTCCTTCGCCGGTCCTGGACCCTCATGAGTCGGAAAGGCGTAGCCGACCAATGCTTGAGACGTTGCCGCGTAGAAACCGCCCTCGATCCCATTCTCTCGCTGGAGTGTTGTTGCGGTGAGCTTGGAAAGAGGGTCTGAGATGGGTCTTGGTTCTGAAGGGCGGGGAGCTGCCGACTCCCTTTCAGGGGGTGGGGGAGGAGGAGGAAGCGGATCTAAGGCGACTTGTACAGAACGCAACGATTCGACTGCACCTGCATGGTCCGAATAGTTCTGAGAAAGGGCGTTCGCAACCGTCGTCAGATGACGCTCCGAAGCGGAGATGGATGCTGCCTGACTATGCCGCAAAAAAGAGAGAAAGCTGAAGGCGGCGATACCCAGGAAAAGGCAGGTGATGACCGCAAGCAGCAGAATGCGAGATCGCAGGCTTCTCCAACGCTGTTTGGTCATGAGCACTCCTTTCTTCGTGTTCCGGCGATTACCTCTCTAAGTGCAATCGCAGCTCCATTATCGAGGTAAGGGCAAGACCTTTTGTTTTGTATGACTTACTTTTGCTCGCCCGAGCGTCCTCTTTATGGATGTGTCCGCTTAGACCACACGGTGCGAGCGGAAAGCGAACACTTCGATGCCTCCCCATAACCATCTTCAGGTGCATTAATGCTTATAAATGAATAGTTTAGAGCGCTCTCGACTTTGGCGCTGGCCTTGCAGTATTCCTCGCCAGAGGTATCTCCCATGCGTCTTCGTTCCAGTCTTCCCCTCATGGCTGTCGGTCTTATCCTGAGTACCCCAGTCTTCGCTCAGAACGCTCCTGAGGGAGCTTTACCTGCACTCCCGCAGCCGATGGGTGGCCGGGGCGAAGCACCCGGTTCCGCCGGTCCGCAAATGCCGGCAGTCACCCAGACTTCTCGCATTCGTGCCTTCAATGCAGCACCGGACGGGCAGGTACGCAGCCTCTACCTTCAGAACGGCAGCGTCGTGAACGTTTCGCCAGATCTTGGACGGCAACTCTCAACGCAAGCCCACAAGGGTGCTCGCATTACGGTCACCGGTTCGCGTTCGACCGTGAATGGGCAACGCATCCTTATGGCGAATCAGGTCACGATGAACTCGCAGACCTACACCGCCCAGCTTCTCGGAGGACCAGACGGAAGTCTCAACGGCGGCGGCCCGAACGCGGGTCCCCGGGTCGAAGCTGACGCCGGACGCGGAACGATTCCTCCGCCCCCTCCTGCTCCTGATGCTCGTGTCAACGGACCGGAAGGTCCCCGTGGACCCCGGCCAGGACGGGGCCCTGGTGCACCGCCGCCCCCGCCCGGCGGAACGGTTGCGCGCAACGCAGGTGGACCGGGTGTACCTCCCCCGCCGCCGGGCCAGCGGCCACCCGCAGCTCCTTTGAGTGCGCCTGGACAGGGAAACATGCCTGCACCGCCTCCCGCAGCGGAAAGGCCCGCAGGTCAGCGCGGTCCAGAGAGTCCTGCCCAGGCTCCGGCCATGAACACCACGGCTCCTCCCCCACAACCGCCACCCTCTCGCTAAGTTAGGCGGCTCTCAAAAAGGGAGCCGTCCATTCTCCAGCCAACAACAGCACGAAAAGGACAGACTGATGCCTCCACCGAAAAAAGCAGCAGCGAAACACGCCGACCCAAAACACCACGAGATGAAAGACCTCCGTCGCGCCTATGCGCATCTTGGCCGGGTAGAGCTCATCCAGAAGGTTTCCGGCCCCACTGAAAAAGATGTGAGCACCCTTGCTGCTCTCGCCCAGAAGGAACTGCAGGCCGGACGCGCAAACAACGCTGCCGATCTGCTACGAGCAGCCGAACACTTCAGCTTCGCCGCGCTCGGCGCTTCAGCAGCAAAGGCCTCCGTGTTGTCGGAGAAATTGGAAGAAGCTGTCCAGGACGAATTCGATCATCTGACCGAAAAGGGTCAGGACCATTGGGAGCACGAGGATGAGAAGGATCGTGATGTCGAAGTCATCACTCTTCATAGCAAAGCCCTAAAGGAAGCAAAACACGCCTTCAAGCAGGGTTCTTACCGACAGGCCCTTGAATTGGCACGCGGGGCCGAAGCTCTCGCCCATGTGAAGAAGTATGGGTCTGACGAGCTGGGATCCGGCAAGAACCACCTGAAGCTGGGAACTTCCTGATCAATCGTCATGGATATGCATATTCCGTAACGGCTTGTTCTGTACCCCCATTTCGGCCTGTCGAGCCGGATGCTGCCGGCATCAGCAGTGCGGCATGCAGACTAGCGTGATATGACCTCGATCCGACCTACCTTAGGCAGGCCTCTACAGTACTGGCTAGCGTCGCGAATAAAAGACACTCTGCGTCTACGTCACACAAAAGAAGAACTTGTCCTAAAGCCCGCTCATCGCCTCGCATACATCGGACATAACGCTGACAATTTAAGGAGAGACAGAGGACGATCCCGGCAAGCTCCCGGCCAATCCGTTATCCAATGGCGCTCAAAACCGCGGCACCATCTTGATCGTCTGCGTCTTTTCTTCTGCGTCTTTGTAAGTGACATTTAGCTCTTTCCACAATGCGGGCAAGGCAAGCAGCACGGAGTGGAGATCGAGCACAGGCGCATCAGTTGATTGGGTCGTTGCCGCACTTTCGCCAAGCTTCCAAGTAATAGCGGTGGGCTGGTTGAAGTCCATGCGGAGCGACTTACCGGGCGTGATCCATGATCGTTTCGCGTGCTCGGTCCAGATCTCGAACGGAGATGTCGTCTGCTCGACTTGATAGCGTTGCACCGGCTGCTGCGGCATGTCCCAGGTCTTGCTATCCCCTACCGATCGCACCAGCTTCACGTACTCCGCATGAGCCCATGCCAGGGGCATGCCCGAACCTGCAGGATGGCCGTTGTAGAGCTGATGTTTCGGAATGTCCGCGCTATCCCACACCTGCTCCGGTACCATGCCGCACTCACTGGTCTGGCTGGCGATGACGCGCAACAGGTCCTCCGCTGCGGCAGTGTTTCCCGCCGCCAGTTCGAAGTGGCCGCGCTCGCCAGCCAGTAGCGGCCAGCAGCGGCCGATCCCATGGCCGTTGTAGGGTGACCCGTCGGCGTGCTCGCCGTAGCCATCATCGGTGGAGCGAATCCAGCCAGGCCCAGTCGCCAGATCTTTCTTCAGTTCCGCATCAATAACCCTGGCGGTCGCCTGCATGCGCGGGTCGTCGGCCGAGCGCAGGCCAAAGCGGGTCAGGGCGAGCGCATCCGGGCTCACGACGTTCATCGCATGGTGATGGCCGCCCCCCATGCGGTGGTTTTCCAAGTGCAGCCATAGGCTGTGCAGGTCGGGGTCGACAATGGCCTTGTCCGGTGCGATGCGCAGGTAATACCCCGGCACACCCAGCTTTTGGGCGAGGTGGGTGTTCTCGACATAGAGCAGGGTGTCGATGGCATCGTTCCAGGCGTCTGCCGTGGCTCGTAGAAATTGTGCTGTGGCAGGCTCGCCGGCATCATCGGCAAAGTCCGCCGCGGCAAGCAGCGCGGGAATTTCGCAGGCCATCGTGAACACGGCATAGCCGGAAAGCGCCTCCCAGCGGTCCTGCTGTGAGCCCGGGCCGAATTTGGCCAGAAAAGCGGCGGCCTTGCGGATCATGGGCCACGCGTTGAAGTTACCCAGGGCACCTGCACGGCGTAGCTGGTCGGCCAGCAGAATCGGCATCGCAATCCCGTCCATCTGGATCGCGCCCCAGTGTTTCGTGCCGTCGAGCCACATGTTCTGGGGCCAGCCGCCGTCCGGGGTTTGCGTACAGGCGAGGTAAAACAGAGCCCGCCGGCCCGCCTGGTAGGAGCCCGCCGCCATCAGGCCCATGGCGGTCTCGCACAGATCGCGCGGCCAAAGCACATGGTAGGCGCCCGTGTCCTTGTCGCCACGGGCAAAGCCCCAGGGCAGCGACAAACTGGCCACGAACGCACCCGGAAATCGCGCCGACTCGTGGGTATGCAGAACCATCGTGCTGATGCGGTACAGATCGTGCTTGGAGCCGGCGGGGGATTGCAGGTCTAGAAACAGCTTTTGCGTGTCCTTCCACCCTTTGACATAGTCCTGCTTTACCAACGCAAAGTCCGCCATGCTTGCCGCACGCGCAATCTGCGCCGTCTCCGCTGGTCCGGAGCCAAGGGCGACGACCACAGTGAACGTAGAGTCGGTCGGATGGGGCAGAGCGATCTCGCCGCACAGGGATACATTGCCGGTCGACGCTTCGGTGTAAAAATCGGTCAGTTTTTTGGAGTGTTTCAGCTGATCGTAGCCGTCACCCCTGCCCACATAGCCACAGGTCATGCCTTTCCACGGAACGGTGCACATGGACGCAAGAAACGCCTGGTTGCGGCCAGCAAGCAGCATAGGTAGGCCCTTGTACTGGCCGATCCATGCGCCGTTGCCATTCCCCTGGTCCGCTAGGTGTGGCTCGATGTACAAGAAAAGGCGCAGCGTGGGAGAGGCCTGCAGGCATTCGAACCGCACCTGCATCAGCAGGGTGTCGCGTTCGGCTTCTGCAACAATCTGCTTGGTCAGCCGATACCGGCCGGACTTGCAGGTCGAGGTGATCGTGTACATCGGGATGCCGGGCGTCTCCGCGACACACTCGTGGTGCGCATCCTGCTCCTCGTCTGAGAAGAAGTCTTCGCCGTCCGTCACCAGCAGCCGAATGGTTCGCGTGTTTGCCTTGTCGATATCCGGAAAATAGATTTCGTTCAGCACGCCCCGGCCAATCGTAAACCAGACATGACTCATGCCGGAGGTCGAGGTACCCACAGCAGTCTTCGCGCTGGAGGTCCAGCGGGCATCGCTGCCGGGTGCGCCGGGCGCGTTGACCGGCTTCTCGGGCTTGGTACTGTCAAACTTTTCTACGGATGCTTGCATGGCAATCTCGATTCTGCGTGTTTCTCAACACGGCCGCTGTGTCGCGCGTCATGGATCTGCCAGTCCGATTGATCTTCCAGTCCAAATTGGTGATTCGATCACAGGAATGGAGCAGAAATGGAGAAATGTCACCTAAGCGGTATAACACTTTATGAGATGCCGTAGACTCAGGAATGTCAGGAAATAGTGGTTGTGGTGTTTCCTGATGCCCAGGGGTTGTTGCGTGTTCATTGCGTCGTTCATCGCCAGCCCGACCAACATCCTGTCCCCTGCAGCGTCGCCAGCGCTTGCGATTCAAAAGCTTTCCATTCTTACGCTGTGTGTCACGGGAACCATCTTCCTTGTCGTTGGCGGCCTGCTTGCCTACGCCATGCTGCACTTCCGCGAGCGGCGTGACGCCAACGAGCGCGAGCCCGTACAGCTTTATGGCAGCAATCAGATTGAGCTCTCCTGGACGGTTATCCCCATCCTGATCGTCGTCGTTCTGTTCCTGGCCACGGCACGGGTCATCATCGCGACCTCAAGATCGCATGCGCCGGCAAACGCAAGAAACGTGACGGTGGTGGGCCACCAGTTCTGGTGGGAGTTCCGCTATCCCGGTACTGGCGTCGTCACGGCGAACGAGCTGCACATCCCGACCAGCAGCCCCCAGCACATGGCGCCCACGTACCTGTCCATGATCTCCGCCGATACCGACCACAGCTTCTGGGTGCCGCGGCTGGCAGGGAAGCTGGACGTCATCCCCAACAAGATCAATGTCATGTGGTTCGACCCCCAGCAGCCGGGGCTATACCTCGGACAGTGTGCGCAATACTGCGGGACTCAGCACGCTAAAATGCTGATCCGCGTGTATGCGCAACCGCCAGAGGAGTTCCATCAGTGGCTGACCAATCAGCAACTGCCGGCACCGCAGGTGGCGGCCGTGCAGGATGGCCGGGCGGTCTTTGAGAACAACGCCTGCATGAACTGCCATCGTATCCGCGGCACGGCAGCCGATGGCAGCTTCGGCCCGGACCTGACGCACTTCGCCAGCCGCGACACGCTTGCCTCGGGTGCCGTCACCAACACGCCCGACCATGTGGCCGAATGGATCAAGGAACCGGCGCACTACAAAGACGGCGCACGCATGCCCGCCATGCACCTGGACGACCAACAAATTGCACGCGTCACCGCATACCTCGAAACCCTGCAGTAGAGGAAGTCATGGCCACCTTTGCACCCCAGCCCGGCACGCAGCACGCTCTCGAACAGGAAGCACAGCCGAGCCGCGGGCGCATCCTTGTGGAGTACCTGCACGGCTGGATGGTAACAACCGACCACAAGCGCATCGGCATCCTCTATCTGCTCTCCGCGCTGGTCTTTCTTGTGATCGGCGGCCTGGAGGCCACCGTCATCCGCGTTCAGCTCGCATGGCCGGGCCAGCACGTCGTCAGCGCCGCAACCTATAACCGCCTGTTCACCATGCACGGCACGACGATGGTGTGGTTTGTCGGCATGCCTATCCTTCTCGGCTTTGGTAACTACCTGATCCCGCTCATGTTAGGGGCCAGGGACATGGCATTTCCGCGGCTAAACGCATTTAGCTTCTGGATCAGCCTTTTTGGAGGCTTACTTCTTTATTTCAGCATACTTGGCGGAGATGGCCTGTATGGCGCCGGCACTGCGCCGGACGTTGGCTGGTTTGCTTACGCTCCGCTCACCAGCAAGGTGTTCTCGCCCGGCCACAGCGCGGATTATTGGACGCTGAGCGTGCTCCTGAGCGGCATCGGCTCTGTGGGCACGGCAATCAACATCCTGACCACGACCCTCTGCCTCCGCTGCCGCGGCATGAAGCTTATGCGCATGCCGCTACTGGTCTGGCTCTACCTCATCACGTCGTTCCTCATCCTGGTGGCAGTCAGCCCGCTTACCGCCGCGCAGATCATGCTCTGCCTGGACCGCTACCTGGGAGCACACTTTTTCGACACGCAGGCCGGCGGATCGGCCGTGTTGTGGATGCATTTCTTCTGGATCTTCGGCCATCCGGAGGTCTACATTCTCGTGCTGCCGGCCTTTGGTTTCGCGAATGAAATCATCCCGGTGTTCTCGCGCAAGGTCATCTTCGGCTACCCGGCCATGGTCATCGCAACGGTCGCGATCGGCTTCATCAGCCTGAGCGTCTGGGCGCACCACATGTTCACCGTTGGCCTGGGCCCCGGTCCAAATGCGTTTTTCACGCTTGCGACGATGATCATCGCCGTGCCTACCGGGATCAAGATTTTTAACTGGCTCGCGACCCTGTGGGGTGGCAGCATCCGCTTCGCGACCCCCATGCTGTTTTCCGCGGCATTCCTGTTCAACTTTCTGCTCGCCGGCCTGACGGGCATCGTGCTGTCGGTGTCGCCGTTCGACTGGCAGCTGGGCAATTCCTACTTTGTCGTCGCGCATTTCCATTTCGTGCTGGTCGGCGCCATCCTCACCATGGTGTTTGCCGCCTTTTACTACTGGTTCCCCAAGATGAGCGGCCGCATGATGAGCGAGCGCCTCGGCCGCTGGCATTTCTGGCTTTTCCTGTTCGGCTTCCACATGACGTTCGATCTCATGCACATTCCAGGCATTCTGGGAATGCCGCGGCGTATCTGGACGTACGAAGCCGACCGTGGGTGGGCCGTGCTGAACCTGCTCATCTCCATTGGCGTGATCTTTCAGATTGCCGGTACGTCCGTCTTCGTGTGGAACCTAGTGCGATCGATGCGCAGCGGCGACATTGCCGGTCCGGACCCGTGGGACGCATGGACGCTGGAGTGGGCGACTGCCTCGCCGCCGCCGGCCTACAACTTTTTCGAAGAGCCAGTCGTCCACAGCCGCCGTCCATTGTGGGACCTGAAGCACCCTGACGACCCGGACACCGACTATGAAATGTAGCGCCAATCTCGCAACAGGTGCACGATGAGTTCCGCTCTCACAACCGGCTCGTCGTCGTATGCTCAGACTTACGGCGAACGTCCGTCGCGTGGCGTTGTGGGCATTGCGTGTCTCATCCTCACGGAAAGCGCGCTGTTCATCATTTTTGTCGTCGCCTACGTGTTCTACCTTGGCAAAAGCCTGAGCGGACCGACACCGCGCGAAGTCCTGACGCTCCCAGTTGTCGCGACCATCTGCCTCTGGTCCAGCAGTTGGACTGTACACATGGCAACATCGCACCTGAAAAGGACGAACACGCGCCAGGCGACCTTGTGGCTGGTGCTGACCGTGCTGCTGGGGACGATTTTTCTCGGCTTCACAGCGTCGGAATGGTTCGACCTGATCGTGCACAAGGGCTTGACGATCCAGACGAATCTGTTTGGTACCACCTTCTACTCGCTGGTGGGGCTGCATGCCTTTCACGTGGTCGTGGGGCTGCTCATGCTAGGCCTGGTCGTGGTTGCCGGGCTGCGCGGCAGGCTGCAACCGTCGCACCAGGACCGCGTTGAGGTCCTGTCGTATTACTGGCACTTTGTGGACGCAATCTGGGTCGTGGTGTTCCTGGTGGTGTATGTCTTTGGGCGCTGACGAGAGGGAAGGGTCAACATGGCCGAAGAGTTAGTGCAGCGGCTACACCCACCGAATGCACGCGTGGAAGTGCCCGCACCCACCGAATGGCCGCTTGTGCTCGCGCTTGGCATTGCGCTGTCGATTGCCGGCATGGTCACCTCGCCGTGGGTCACGCTGGTGGGCGTGGTGATGGTACTGCTTGGGGCGCGTGGCTGGTTCGCTGAGGTGCTGCCGCAGGAGCATCACGAACTGTTGCACGTGAGCCCGAACCGCGTCGAGGTCACCCGGTCCAGCCGCCAGGTGGCGCGGCTTGGCGAATCCAGCGCGCACCAGCAGGTGCAGCCGATTGAAACCTTCAGCCTGCTCGCTGGGCTGAAGGGCGGCATCGCCGGAGGGACCGCCATGATCGTGCCTGCGGTGCTCTACGGCGTGATTCGTTACCACAGTCCGTGGTACGCCGTGAACCTGCTGGCTGCCGGCGGCTTTCCCTCGTGGGCGGACCAGCCGGCTAGCTTCTTCGCCGCATTCCACTGGCGTGGCATTATTGCCGCCACGATCATTCACTCGGTGACCGCGCCGCTCGTCGGCCTGCTGTACGCCGCCATCCTGCCCATGTTCCCGAGGCGGCCCATCCTTACCGCCGGCTTTGTCGTGCCGCTGTTCTGGACGGCGATGCTCTACGGCGTGCTCGGCCTGGTCAGCCCCGTGCTCAATCAGCGTATCGACTGGTGGTGGTTTCTCCCGTCGCAGCTCGCGTTTGGCTTGGTGACGGGATACGTGGTGAACCGGTCGGTCCATCTGCGCTCGGCCAGCTTCCAGGATGCAAGCTTCGCCGAGCGCGCGGGCCTGCACAGCGATGTCGTTACCCGCGAATCCAGCGAGGGCCAGCGATGAAGCGCCTCCTCACGTATGCCCTCGCCATCGCGGCGCTCGCTTCTGTGGGCGGATGTCGTCTGCCGGGCAAGCCAAAGGCGGATTCCACCCCCAAACGGCCCAGCGAAATCACAGACTTCCACACGTTGTACAGCCAGAACTGTGCCGCCTGCCATGGCGTGGAGGGCAGGGGAGGTGCGGCCGTCAGCCTTGCGAATGCGTCCTACATCGCCTACGCGGGAGAGGCGTCCATCCAGGCGGTGACGGCAAACGGCATTCCCGGGTCGCTGATGCCGGGCTTTGGCAAGGCAGCCGGCGGCCTGCTGACCGAGCAGCAGGTCGGCATCCTGGCGCAAGGCATCGCGGCATGGGCCAGCCCGCAACAACTTGCCGCATTGCATCCGCCGCCTTATCAGAGCACCGCGGTGGGCGACGCCGCGCGCGGGCAGGACCTGTACCGGGCGGACTGCCTGCGTTGCCACGCGCCGGGGCACGGCTCCGTGCTCGACCCTGTGTACCTTAGCCTGATCAGCAATGGCGGCCTTCGCACCCTCATCATCGCCGGCGCGCCGCAATACAAGATGCCCGACTGGCGCGGCTACCCCGGTGGCCCGCTTACCGACCAGCAGGTGGCTGACCTCGTCAGTTTCCTCGTGAGCCACCGCCGGCCGGCATTACCCTTTACTGCTTCGGCAAACATAAGCCAACCCACTGGAGCCACGCCATGAATGAATTCGACGAGCTCGCCTCGCCGGAAGAGCAGGCGCGGCACGAGCGCCTGCCCGTCTCTCCCATGGACGCGCCCATGCCGTCCTCGGCCGAACACAGCGCCAAGCACACCCGCCGGGTCTTCCTGTTCAAGCTGTCGCTGGGCCTCAATGCGCTGGTCGGTGCCGTGCTTGCAGTGCCCATTCTCGGCTATGTGTTGGGCCCGCTCTTCCGCCGCGATAGCTCCTACAATGCATGGGTGCCGCTGCTCAAGCTCGACAGCATGCCCGTCGGTGCCACACGCCTTGCGGAGTACATCACGCCAGTCACGTCTCCGACCGACGGTATCACCGACAAGATTCCCTGCTGGGCGCGCCGCCTGACGCCGACAACCTACGAGGTGTTTGCGATTAACTGCGCGCACCTCGGCTGTCCCGTGCACTGGTTTGAGGAGTCGCAACTCTTCCTTTGCCCCTGCCACGGCGGTGCCTACTACGCGAACGGCGAGCGCGCCGCCGGCCCACCACCACGCGGCTTGTTCAAGTACGACGTCCGCGTGACCGGCGACACGGTCTACATCAGCGCCGGCGAACTGCCCACGCTCAGCAATCACGCATGCTCCGGCAGCCCTGCCCGTGACCTCATTCAGATCGTGCCGGCACCGGCAGAAAGAACCGACGCATGAACCAGCCCAAGCGGTTGAAGCAAGCGGAACAGGCCGGCGAGGCGGCGGCCAAGCGAGGCGCGTGGACGCTGTATCGCTGGGTCGAACAGCGCACTGGACTGATCGGTCCGGCAGTCGAACTCGCCGAGCATCCCGTGCCGGAGAACACGTCCAGCTGGTGGTATGTCTTCGGCAGTGCCGCGACCGTTCTTCTGTTGCTGCAGATCGTCACCGGCGTCCTGCTCGCCTTAGTCTATGCACCGTCCGCCAGTAATGCCTGGAAATCGTTGAACCTGTTGGATCATCAGGTGGCGCTTGGCTGGCTGGTCCGCGCGCTCCACGGCTGGGGCTCCAACTTCATGATTGCCATTGTGCTCATCCACATGGCGCAGGTCTTCCTGTTTGGCGCGTACAAGTTTCCGCGCGAGCTCACGTGGATGGTCGGCTTCATCATGCTGCTGCTCACGCTGGGCATGGCCTTTACCGGCCAAGTGCTTCGCTTCGACCAGGACGCCTATTGGGGACTCGGTATCGGCGCCTCTATCGCCAGCCGCGTGCCGTTCATCGGGGGCCGGCTGGTTCACATGGTGCTGGGTGGCCCAGTCATCGGCGGCCCCACACTCACCCGCTTCTTTGCACTGCACGTCTTCGTGCTTCCAGGCACGCTGCTGGCGCTTGCCGGCCTGCACATTTGGATGGTGCTGAAGCTCGGGATCAACGACTGGCCCATGCCGGGCCGCATCGTCCGCAAGTCCACGTATGAACGGCAGTACCATGAACTGACGCAGCGCACCGGCATCGCCTTTGTGCCCGATGCGGCCTGGAAAGACGCCATCTTCGCTGCCGTCATCCTGCTCAGCGTGCTTGCCGTGGCGGTCATCTTTGGCCCCATCGGGCCCAACGGCATGCCCGACCCAACCATCATCCAGACGGCACCCAAGCCGGACTTTGCCTTCCTTTGGATCTACGCGGTGCTCGCCTTTCTACCCAACGCGCTAGAGACGCCGCTGCTGCTCATCGTGCCGCCGGTAGTCATCGTGGGCATGCTGCTGCTGCCGCTGGTGGCTGGCGAAGGCGAAAAGCACTGGTCGCGCCGGCCGGTCGCCGTGCTCATGGTCGTAGTCATTGCGCTCACGCTTGGCGTCTTCACCCGGCTCGGCACCTACACCCCGTGGAGTCCCATTATGAACGCGTGGTCCAGCGATGCGATTCCACCGATCGACCTGAAGGGCCGCAACGCCGTCGAGCATCAGGGCGCGCTCGTCTTCCAGAACAAGCAGTGCCGCAACTGCCACCAGCTCGATGGCGTCGGCGGCCAGCGTGGGCCGGCGCTCGATACGATTGCCGGTCGCATGTCCGAGGATCAGTTGATTCGGCAGGTGCTGCAGGGCGGCGGCAACATGCCCGCCTTCGGCAAAGTGCTGACGCCACCGCAAACCACGGCGCTCGTCAGCTTTCTGCGCACGCTCGACGGCAATGCGACGCTGCGCCCGGCAGAGGTCCCTGCCATGCAGCTTGGCCGCGACAGCCAGCGCCTGCCGTACGACGACCACGGCGACCCTGCGCTGGATGCGCCGCACCAGCCCTGAGCGTGAACGGCCCCTTTAGCCTCGCAGACCTCATGCATGACTGGCATCCTCCGCTTGCCATTACCCTTGGCTGCTTGCTGACGCTGGCAATCTACCTGCGCGGCTTTGTGCTGCTGCGGCGCACCCGGCCGGGGTTCGAGCCATGGCGCGCGGGCAGCTTCACCGCCGGTCTCTTCGTGCTGTGGACCGCGCTGGCGTCGCCGCTGGAGGAACTGGCCGACACCGTCCTGACTGCCCACATGGTGGAGCACCTGCTGCTGATGGCCGTGGTGCCACCGTTGGTTTGGCTGGGCTGGCCCGCCGTGCCCCTGCTGCGGGGTGTCCCTGGCCCGGTTCGCCGCTGGACGCTGTCGCCGCTGCTCCGGTCCCGCGGTCTGCGCCGGGCAACGCATGGAGTGTCGTCCGCGCCGGTTGCGTGGCTCGCCATGAACGCCACGTTCCTGTTGTGGCACGTCCCCGCGGCGTACGATTTCGCGCTGGTGCATGAAGGCTGGCATGACGTGGAGCATGTCTGTTTTCTCACGACGTCGCTGCTGTTCTGGTGGGTGCTGTTGCGGCCGTGGCCGAGCCAGCGAAAGCCGCTTGGGTGGATTGCGCCGCTCTATCTCATCAGCGCCGACGCCATCAACACAGTCCTTTCCGCGTTGCTCGCCTTCATCGGCCACCCTGTCTACGCGTACTATCTAAGCCACCCGAATGGGCTTGGTCTCGATCCGCTTACAGACCAGACGCTGGGCGCGTCCGTGATGTGGGTTTTTGGTTCGATTGCCTTTCTGGTGCCCGCAGCAGCCAGCCTGGTACGGCTGCTGCAGGGCGAACCAGGAAAGAACTCTTCCGCATAGGTCGGGGAAGGGAACTGCTCAGCTCTTCAGCCGCCCTGACAGCAGGTGATCGGACACGCGCAAGGCATTGGCGATGATCGTCAGCGATGGTTGCGGACGCAACCTGGCTCAACGCCCGCTCTCCGGCGGCGGCGGTACCCTATTGCGGTTGGTCGGCGAAGTTCAACACCATCTTCCGGTGCGACCAACGCCTTGGCGGGCCGTAAACTCTCGGAATCTGCCACATCCAGGTACTCGAGCGATACCTAGTAGATGATCCTCCGGCAGGTCAGCGGTTGAGGATCAAGAGTCCACCGTTGTTTTCACTCCCCAGCCTAAGAGTTCCATTTTGATAACAGTATTCGTAAACTTCTAAGAGAATATGTCGACGTTTGTCGTCAGTGGCAGGCATAATGCCGTCTATGACACTCCTCCTCTGCATTGCCGGTTGGACAGCGGCAGCAATCCCGACCTCATTGATGTTTGCGAAGATATCTAAAGGTGCGGATGCTCGAAAGATGACGAATGGTGAGTACGAAACGCATCACGATCTGCCTAAAGCAGCTTAGATGGATGGGAATAGGTCTAAATAGGACCAGGGAGAGTGACGTGCTTTGCCAATCTCTCATCGCAGGGCACCGAGTCTTGTGTACTGTGTCCTTCTTCTAGGCTAATGGCCCGGAGTCGAATCGTGTGGACGCCGGCTTAGACTTTAACTGCCTCAAGCCGCGATACTGCGATGCCGGCAGACACACGGGCCAGTCGGAGCACGCCATGCAGCGTGCCAGCCCAAAGGCCTCCAGACATGTGGCGATATAGGCTTGCAGGTCCGACTCCGTATACCGCTGCCAGTCGGCTTCGGTGACCATGCCGGACAGCTTACACAACACGTTGGACCTTTGGCCGAGCCGGCGAAGAGACGAGGGCCAAGGCTCCATTTCACGCTGTGCGATGTGTGGCTTTGCCGCACGGTCCAGAATGAATCGCTGGTTGGGGTGCAGGTCGACAACCTGAATTTCCTCCTTCAGCTGCGATGCGCGGAGGAGAAGTCGTAGGGCAGATCGTGGGCTACTAATTGCCGTATCCCGTCGTTCAACGCGGAGTCGAGCAGGAAGCCGGAGGGTTTGTCCTGCAGGATTTCACGCTCGACGATGAATCGAGTCTTGCGTTTGAATTCATGCAGGCTTGCAGAGAGTGCCTCGCTGTCCGTGAGCGGCATCCAACCCACTCCACCCGCGATGCCGCCGGACTGCTCCGCACATTTTGAGAGCCAGCGGGTGTCGTCCAGCGACTGGCGGGCCTGTACGACGACACTCGCATCAACCTGTGCCCCAGCGAGGGCTGCCTGAAACTCCTGGGGCAGAAAGTCCCGGCGAAGCGCCGCGGCCGGTTGGTCGATCCAGGCGAAGTCTCGCGGGTTGTAGAGCCACAGATGGTGGTGTGCATCGATTCGCATCGTGCCGGGCTCTCTGTCTGGAGTACTGATGCGGACTGCAGGATTACGTTGGAGGATTGAGCGGTTCCACCGGCACGGACCAGCCCGATTGCGGCGGGCACCCTGCATTTGAGGTCGGCGTGCGGCTCAAACATTAGTTGCGGTAAAAGGCTGCGGAAGCGTTGTCGCAGCGCATCGTCGTTGTGTTGCCGGAGTTCGCTCGCCGTCCGGGAATTGCCGATTACGAAGTTTGGAACGATCGCTTGCAGCATGTCGATCACGGTCGGAATGTCGTCGAGCAAGGCAGGGTCCACAGTTTCATTCTGCGGCCAGAAGGGAAGCCGCGATCCGCGATCACCAGCGTATTGGTGTGGCGAACGCGGCTGAGCAGCGAGTTGAGTTGCGGATGGAGAATGCCCGAGCGCAGCGTCAGGTTCTCCTAATCGCCCTTGCGGGTGCGGTTGCGCAGGGAGCCCAGACGCTCAATCGCAAGCACCATCTGCTCGTCTGGTTGCAGTCAGCGTTGTGGCGTGCGTCCTCATCCAATGCCCGGCGGCGTGCCCGTGCTGATGACATCGCCCGGCTTTAGCGGCAGCATGGAGGAGAAGTAGTCGATCAGCTCCGGAACGCGAAAGATCAGGTCGCGAGTGTTGGCGGACTGCATGACCTCGCCCCGAGTGTCAACTGGATGCCGAGCGCATGCGGGTCCGGCACTTCGTCGCGTGTCACAATGCTCGGCCTCATGGGGGCATGAAGGTGGGGAAGCTTTGACCCAAAGTCCACTGCGTGGTGGCGAGCTGAACGCCGCGCGCACTGATCTCGTTAACGATGGTGTAGCCGAAGACGTGCTGCTCCAGTCCTTCGCCGCGATACGGTAATCCGCGCGACCGATGACGACGCCGAGCTCCACTTCGTCATTCGGCTACGTCGCTTCAGGCGCAAGAGTGACGTCTGCTTCCGGGCCGACGACCGACGAGGACAGCTTCATGAACACCGTCGGGACACTCGCGGAGGGTGTGCAGATCCATTTCCGTACCCTGCCGCCGTAGCCACTGCGCTCGCATAATCTGCTGACGTTGGGCAACATCAGTGTGAAGAATATCGACCTCATCCGCTACCTGCTGCAGCAGGGTCGCCAATCAAAGGACGACCGTGTGGCCTCCCTCTGTGACTTCTACCCGGCGGCGCAAGCGGACGATTGGCAACTGATCGATGCCGGCATCCGCGTGCAGGCGATCAAAAGCACCGAGGGCAAGTCCGGCATCGTGCACTACGGGACGGAGGTCGTTACCGATCCCGGCAAGAGCATTGCCGCGCTACTTGGCACGTCTCCTGGCGCGTCGGTCTCTGCTTCCATCGCGATCCGCCCGATCCAAACATGTCTGTTTTGCGCAGTAGTGACGGTGAGACATCCCGCCAGCAGCGTCCGCAGACGACAGATTGCCAAGCTTCTCCCATGTGACTCACACGTCACCTTTTCCTTGCGTGGTTTACCGGCTCGACACTTGGCCTGATCTCGATTGCGTGAGGCTTCGTGGCACCCGCCGCCGCACAACCACCACATGAGCCGATGCCGGCACCGTGACGGATAGCACAGGCGCAGTCGTTTCCGGAGCCGTCGTGACGGTCACCACATGGCAACCGGCTTGGTCACGGATGTAACGACGAACGGTTCCGGCATGTATTCTGACTGCTTTTGCAAATTGGCACCGACACCACAACCATCACGGCTCCTGTTTCCAGATGCTCACCACGAAGCCCTCAGCCTGGAGGTGGGACAGGCCTCCAAATCCGAAGATCTTCTGGTCATCGGCCCTGAGGCCCAGGTGAGCGATGAGACCGTGTGGCATTCGCCGGCACCGACAGTGTGATCGGGCGCACCGGCAAAGACGCTTGGCCTACTTCTTTCAAGACGACGACTAGAAGATCATGCCGAACTTCACCCGAAGACATGGTTCTTCGGCCATTGTTGCTTTCTACTCTCGAGACTCCGGCAACGGCGACTTACTCCCCGATAAGGTGCAGCACGACTTCTCGCCTGTGGGGACGGACGCGGTGTTCAAAAAGGTAGATTCCTTGCCATGTGCCCAGGACAAGTCTGCCATGGAGTACTGGGATCGAGAGCTGTACCTGGGTGAGCGCTGTCTTGAGGTGAGCGGGCATATCGTCGAGCCCCTCGTCGTTGTGTGCGTACGGTCCATCTTCTGGTGCCAGTCGGCTGAAGTAGGCCTGCAGATCGTGGCGAACCGTGGGATCCGCGTTCTCCTGGATCAAGAGCGAAGCTGAAGTATGGCGGCAGAACACCGTCAGAAGTCCTGTTTGTACTTCCTGACGGTGAAGCCATTCTGTGACGTTTGCTGTGAACTCATAAAGCCCTTGGCCGCGGGTTCGTAGTTCAAGAGTCCGTGCCGCTTGTTTCATCATTCACCCTGCTGACTATCATCAACCTTTTTGTGCCGCTTGAAAGATTTCGATCAGGCGGTCGGCAATGAGTCGGTCTTCGCCGTCCTTCAGCTGCCACACCGCAAAGCCAAAGCGTTGAGGATCTGCTGCGGGCCGCTGCGGTTTGCGCGGTGTGTCGTTTGCTGGCTTTTGAACGCCCCCGGTTGGTGTAGGCGAAGTGGTGTGCTGGGTCGCTGCGGCGTCGTGGCCGGAATCCTGATGCTGCTCCACACGGCGGCCACGCATGCCGGACGCCCCTGCACCCATGCTGCCGATGCCGAGTGGACGAGTATCTGCAAGCGCCTGCAGCACCTCAGTCCCGGTTAACTTGAGTTTGGACGGGTCGATGTGCCAGGAGTAAGTCGGCGTGACATTGCCCAAAGCCTGCGGATTGAACTGGCGCGGCAGGGCCGTGACACCAAAGCGCGCGATGGCCCGCGAGATCACGGCGGCGCGCTCGTCGTACATGTGCAGCGTAGCGTCGTAGTCCTGCTGTACGAAGATCTCCAGCGCCTTCAGCAGGCCGAAGATGGTCTCCTTGCCGACTTTGCAGCAGCGGCCGATGCGGTCCTCCTGCGGGCTCATGTTGAGCAGCGACCAGCGAATCAGCTCCTCCTTGCCGATCAGGATGCCGGACGCCTGCGGTCCGCAGATGTCCTTGCCGCCGGAGAACGTCGTCAGATCGAAGCCCACGGCGGGGTACTCCCACAGGCGCGACACAGGCGGCACATCGGCGGAGGCATCGTTAAAGGTGTACAGGTTGTGCGCGCGGGCGATCTCTACCGTCTCCGGGCCGCTGACCTTACCGTTGTCCGACAGAATATTCGTGAAGTGAATCGCCACGGTCTTCGGATTGATGGCGGCGATCATCTCTTCGCGGGTGACGACTTCCACCAGCTTGGCACCCGTCTGGCGGATCTGGTGATCGAACGCATAGCGATGCGCTTTTTGGATGATGACTTCATTGCGCGGGAAGCTGCTCGTGTCCGGCACCGCGATCAGCCGATCCTCCAGGTCTTCCGTCATGAACGCGGAGTAGCCGACCACCATGGCCGCCGCTGCCCCGCCCGTTACCAGTCCGGTGTAGCCTGCCGGTGACTTGCACAACTTCGCGATGAATTTGCCGGCGGCCACTTCCAGCTCGTCAATCAAAACGAAGTGCTCGTTGCCGCGCCGGATCAATTCCATCACTTCTGGCTTCATCAGTGAGCCGCCGATGACTGTTACCGTGCCGTTGATGTTGACCAGTGGCGTCACGCCCAGCTCGGCATAAACGTTGCCGGTCGACCCAAGGCCTGAGGTGATGGGCACGATGGCATGTCCATCGTTTGTGGCCGCATCTTTTCCCCGAGGTGCCGCGGCCGCAAGGTCACCACCAGTAAGCGCATGGCCACCCACGATACCGAGTGCAGAAAGAAACGAGCGGCGGCTCCAGCCGGACTTCCAATTCATGTCGATCTCCTTTTACGTCCCCAATAGTGCAGAAGATCCAGTGTGCCGTGTGGCACCATCCACGTCGTGAGACAGAAGTCCTACGTGTTGTGAGGCAGTCTAGGGAATAGGAACGGCCTCGCCGTACAGCGTGAGTAGGGGGTGCATCAGCACGGCGCGCACCTCGTACTGCTCGCCGGGCTCTGGCTTGAAGTGAGCAGAATACTCGCCCGGCTGCGATGCGGGCTGCGTGGGCAGGTGCAGCCACCCGTGCAGGCGGGACTGCTTGTCCTCGCCCGTGATCACGCGGTAGTCGAAGCCGAAGCGTGCGTCCGGCGCCGGCTCCGCGCCCCGCCAGTTGCCATGCAATACGACGGCGCCACTCGCGCGTGTCGCGGCTAGGGTGTGCACCGTGGGTGGAGTGAAGGCTTCTTCCACATCGGTCAGGCGGATCACGGAAGGGTAGGGCCATACGTCGCTGTCGCGCAGACGTTGCGCGCGCGTGACGTGCAGATGCAGGCCGTCGGCGCGCTGCTCGAAGGTACTCTTCGGATCGATGTTCGGGCGGTACTCAACAATCTTGTCGTTTTGGCCGAGGATTCCTACCGTCGTCGTGGGCGTGGCGCGCACCGTCTTCAGCACAATGTCTCGCGCATCGCCGCGCCTCCAACCAGCAGTGTTGTGATCGCCCTCCAGCGTCACGTACAGCGTATGCCTGTCCTTGGATCGCGTGAACCACGCGTCGCCCTCGTTGGTCACCACCCAAGGCCGCGTCGCGTAGATGGCATCGCCGTTGATGAACATCCACGCGCCCAGCGTCCGCACGCGGTCCTCCTCTTCCGTCGACAGCGATCCATCCGGCTTGAGCCCGACGTTCAGCAGCAGGTTGCCGCCGCGCGCACGCGTGGTAATCAGGATGTGTAGCAGCTCTTGAACAGATTTGTATTGCGCGTCGACTGGCTGGTAGCCCCAGGCATTGCTGATGGTCATGTTAGCTTCCCAAGCGCCGGGCAGGGGAGCGCCGGGGACGTTCTGCTCCGGCGTTTCAATGGCTCCTCGCGTGACGACGGTGTCCGGCTGCAGCTTCCACGCGATCTCGCGCAGGCCCTTCGCCTCGCCGTCGAAGAACACGGCAGACACGGGACCGTAGTTACTCATCAACTCCGTCATCTGCGCCTGGTCCAGAGCCAGCAGGCCGGGGTTCGCGCCAGGCTGCACGCTGGGGACCAGCCGTTCAATCTGCTTGCCGTGAGTATGCAGCCAAAGGAAGTCGTCCGGCGAAAAGTACACTCCGGTTGGGATACCCTGCGCGCGAAAGGCGGTGAAGAGTTGCTGGGTGATGTCCTGCTTGTAAGGTGTGTGCGTGATGCTGAAGTCTGTCGTTGCCGTGTTCCACATGGCAAAGCCGTTGTGATGTTTGGTGGTAAAGACCATGTAGTGAAAGCCCGCAAGGGAAGCAAGGCGCGCAAGCGCCTCCGGGTCGAAGTGCGTGGGGTTGAAAGTCCGCGGTAAGTCGCGGTAGTAGCGATCCACATACGCATCGCTCGCACCTGCCAGCGAGTGGCTGATGATCACCCCGAGCTGAGAATCGGCGCTCCAGTGAATGAAGAGACCGAGGCCCTGATCGCGGAAGGCCTCCAGGCGATCCGGTTTGTTGGCATCCGACGCGACCTGCCCCACCCCGGTAGTGACCAAGCAAAGAGAGAGCGCGCTTATAAGAGCTCGACGTGAACGCAAGAGGCGACAGGGCATGGCTTCCAGACTTTTAGAAGTAGGCGGAAAACGAAGAGCCCGGCGGTTTGGCCGGGCCCTTCGCAATTCGTGTCGCTGATTAGAACTGGTACTTGAGCGAAAGCTGTAGTTGACGAGCCTGCGACCGGCTGGACGTGATCTGTCCAAAGGTCGACGATGTTGCATTCCCGTCCGGATTGTTGAGCGAAGTGATGTTGAAGACGTTGGCGGCATCGGCACGGAAGCTGAAATGCTGGTGCGCCGTGATGTTGAAGTCCTTGAACACCGAAGCGTCTGCAGACTGGTAGCCCGGTGCGCGTTCGGAGTCAACCGAGGCGGTTCCGAAGGTCCCGTCCGCCGGCTGTCCGTAGGCGCAGATACCATTGTTCTGGCCTGGCGCGGTGCAAGTGTTGACAGAGGGATCGGTGCCGAACCAGTGCAGCGCGCTGCGGTTGGTCACCACCAGCTTGCGATAGGCATTGGCGCGCAGCGAGCGATTCCCGGTGTAGCTGTTGTTATTGCCTACCGAGATGTTCACCGGGAAGCCGGAATAAACAAGCGTGGTCGCCGCAACCTGCCAGCCACCGATGACCTCATCCAGAACGCGGTTCATGTTGCTGCCAAACTGACGTCCGCGACCGACGGGGAGTGCGTAGGTGATGTGCCCGTTAAAGTTGTTGCGTACGTCCTGCGCGGCCGGACCGTACTCCGCACGGTAGTTGTAAAAGTTCTGTGCATACGCAGACTGGCCGTTGATGCCCTGTGCGCCGAAGAAGCCGGTACTGTTGGTGAGCGCCTTGGCCCAGGTGTAATTCACCGTGAATTCAAGACCACGGCTCAGGCGCTGGCGGAAGGTGGTCTGCAGGGCACTGTAGTTCTGGTAGCCCTGCGAACCTGTGTAGACCACGGCACCGTTTTGCCCGACAAGGTTGATGAAGGGCGCTGGATTGTTCGCGATGCAGTAGGGCGTGGTGATGTCGCTCTGCACCACACCATTCTGGACGCATGGTGCGGGCAGAGCGTTCGCTGCTCCCGCCGTCACCAGGTGCTGGCCGAGTTCACCGACATACGCAGCCGTGACCGAAGCCGTGTTGTTGATCTGGTACTCCACCGCGAGATCATACTCCTGCACGAACATGGGTTTTATGTTCTGCTGCCAGGCACGGATAACGGTGGTGCACGGTGTGGCGCTGGTGGTGATGTCGCAGTTGACCGCCGCTGAGCCAAACCCCTGGTTCGGGGTAAAGTAAGTGCCCGCACTGGTAGCCGTAGGTGCAAACGCATTGGCGGTGAAGGCGTTTTGGAAAGGGTAGTTGAAGTTCAGGCGCAGGTTGGCGCCTGTGCCTTCGAAGTAGTTGGTAATACCGTAGCCACCGCGTAGCACCATGCGCTGGCTGGGGCTGTACGCGAAGCCGATGCGCGGCATGAAGTTGGTATAGACCGAGTTGTACAACGCGCGGCTATTGCCATTCTGCCCTGCAAGTACAACCTTCTTGGTGGCGAAGTTGATGTTCGCTTCCTTGTTGTTGACCTCGTAGATCGGCTGGTCGTACTCCCAACGAACACCCAGGTTCACGGTCAGGTTCGGGGTAGCCTTCCAGTCATCCTGAATGAAAGCAGCGTTACGGTAGGAGCGCTGGCCCGACAGGCCGGTGACTCCTCCAATCGCTCGGGTATAGACGAAGCCTTTGTAAAAGTCTGCCGCACTGTAACCACCCACTGTACCCGCTCGTGCGGTGAAGACGCCGGTGTAGTCGTAGTGGCCAACTGCGCCATCGTTTCCCGGATAGAAGGTGTTCTGCTGGTAACGCAGAACCTGCACGCCGCCCTTCACTGTGTGTCGCCCAAACTGGTAGGTCAGGTTGTCGTAGTAGCTAAAGGTGTTGTCGTAGTAAGTGGTGCCGAGCGAAGCATTTCCCAGGGTAGTTGCTGCTGCTCCATTTCCGCCGACCGGGCCGCCGTTCCCTGCAAACTGCTGCGCGATGAAGCCGGCTTGTGCCTGGCCCAATCCTGACAGGCCAATGACGGAGTTGCCGTTGGTTCCGAAAGCGCCCGTCGTATCGGTGGGAATGGCCCCAAGATTGACAATGCGCGTATACCCGGCAGTGAACTCGTTGATGAGCTGCGGCGTGAACGTGTGCACAGAATTAAAGGCAAAGCTCTGGAAAGGAAAGACATTCTGCCCGGGGAAGGTAATTGCCAATGCCGGGATCGTGCGATCGCCAGACTTGCCATGCGAGTAGCTGCCGGAGATCTTATCCCGCTGTGTCGCATTCCAGTCGATTTTCACGTCAAATTGGTCGTTGTACCGATTGGTCTTGGTAGGTGCACTGTAATTGTTCTGAAGCACGGTGCCGGGTGAGGCCGCCCGGTTCGGCAACGGGTAGTACTCCGGATGCGCGAACAGGTACGCCGCAACGGGATTGCTGACGGCGCCAATCTGGTTATTCACGTACGCCGGTTGCCCCGCCGCCTGCGTGTTGTACAGCTGGATTGGCACGCTGGAGAGGCTTGGGTTCAGCAATTCGCTGAAGTCACCACGACGCATATTGGCGGTGAGAACGCTTTGCGTCGAGACACCGGCGGAGTGATACCGAATACCTTCGTAGTCGGTAAAGAAAAAGAGCTTGTCTTTGATGATGCGGCCGCCAAAAGTTCCGCCAAAGATAGTCTGCGTATAGGGCGTAATAGGGGTAAAGCTAGCGGGTGATGCGAAATGCTTGTTGGCATAAGTATTCGCGTCCATGTTGTAGTTCGACAGATAGCCGAAGGCGCTGCCGTGGAAGCCGTTGGTTCCACTCTTGAACAAGGTAATAACGTCGCCGCCACTGACATTGCCGAACTCAGCCGGCGCGTTCAACGTCACAATACGGACCTGGCCGATAGCGTCGGGGCTGGGATTGTAGCCGATGCCGTTGTTCAGCGTCTCATTGATGTCGATGCCTTCCAGCAGGAAATTGTTCGTCTCTTGACGGTTGCCGTTCTGCGAGGCCAGTGTGCTGTTGCCGTTACGCTCAATGGCGTTGGAGCCGGTAAAGCCGCCCGGTGTTGCGGTCACGGCGCCGGGAACGAACAGCGTCAGCTCTGTGAAGTTGCGCCCAACCAGCGGGATCGTATTCACGGCGTTGGTGTCAAGCGTGGTCCCCAGCGTCGAGTTCTCCGTATTCAGCAGCGGCACCAGTTCACTGCTGACGGTGACGTTTTGTGTCGAGCCTTCGACACCCAGCTTTGCGTCCAGCTTGGCGTCCTGCCCGGACTCAAGCGTGAACGGGCCGAGGGTCTGCTGGGTGAAGCCTGGAGCGGCGAAGGTGAGCTTATATGTGCCTACCTGCAGGTTGCGGATCACGAACACGCCGGCACCGTTCGTCTGCGAATCGTTGGAGACGTTCGTCGCAGTATTGGTGACGGTTACCTTGACGTTCGGCACAATCGCGCCGGATGCGTCGGTCACGGTGCCGTTGACACCGGCGGTAATGGTCTGCGCATGCATGCTCAGGGTGCATGCAATCGGCAGGGCCAGTAGAGCTTTCCAATGTGTTCTTTGCTTCATGGGGCGTCCTCCAGAAAGGTGTAGCGAGACGTCATTGACAATGCGCACAGGTAGGCTCGAAGGGTTCTACTGTGGCCGTCTGTATTGTGGGTGTCTGCTGACTGTAAATGCTTTTTACGTTTTGGGTAAAGTTTATCTAACGATTTTTTTACCTAAGCATCCTTCCAATCACGGGGGCGTCGGCGTACCTCCTTTGCCGGAGGCGCGAAAGCGGTAGCGGACTGCCCAACTCCGGCTCTGCCCCGGGGCAATATTGAGAGCGATGTATCCTTCCGGGCAGATCGTCGTAGGTGTTGCCCATAAGTACATCCGCGCTAGGGAAGAATCCGCACTCTCCTCCACGCCCATGCCGGCAACGGCGTCCTCGACGACGAAATCAAACTGCGATGGGGAAGAGGAAAAGCCCGTGATGTAGGTGCCGATGCCATGACCTGCCTGCAGCGGACCGGTGATGCGAACTGTCGTGCCGTCAATCTGTGCGACTGCTGGCAATGGTGTGTCCGGCACCGGAATAAACGGCAGATGCACCGTGACGCCGGGACCGATGGGCCGGCCGTCGAACATGAAGAAATCATGGTTGTACATTGCGGTATCGATGGGCTTGCTGCCGTTGTTTTGAAGCCGATGGGTGAACGTCAACACCGTTCCATCCGCATCCAGCGAGAGCTTTTTTTCGTAAGTGTATGCGTAACCGAAGCTGGATCGCAGCACCTGGCGGAAGGTGATAGCGTGGCGACTTCTCGTTACGGTCCAGACGCCGTGGTCCACGATCGGATAGTCGCCTCCGAAGCGGTAGGGAGCGTCGTCCACACGACGCAGTACGCCCACGCCGATTTTTAAAAAGGTCCCATCCGGCCCCGCCTCATCGTAGCCAAGTTCACTTGTCGAACGGCGAAATTCTTCAGCCGGTCCGGTCACGGCATCGTTGATGGTGGGTTCGTAGTGCTTGAACCACTCGCCGAAAAATGTGTGGCCGTTCAGGGACACGCAACCAACGATGCCGGACCAATCGAAGCGGGATCCGCGATAGTAGCCGTTTACGGCGTCCGGCAGAAAGACGACTGCCGTCATGGGTCCCCGCCGCAGGCGCATGTGGGGGTGGTCGCCATGCGGCAGCGACGCGCATCCGGGTGCCGTTTGCGCGTGAGCGACCATGCCGGTGTACAGCAATGCCTGTGCCGCGATTGCTCGCCGAACAATGCTCCAACGTGTCATTCCACCTCATACTGAGTGCGTGCCGTTTACGCGGAACAAAACACCAGGCTGGTACACCTGGACATCGCCCGCATCACTGTTCGCCTGGAACCCAGGACAGGAGAATTGTGTTGAAGCGCGATGGTCACAACGTCGCCGGTAGACAGGTTCATGCCTATAAGCTGCGTTCCATCCGGCGTGAGTGATAGATGCCGGAGCTGGAGCGGGAGTGTCTCCATCGGCCCGGACAGTTCGCCGGTATGTGCGTCGAGCTGAAAGACAGACAACACCGAGGAGTCGGCTCGGAGCAGGAAACGTCCACAGGAAGACAGGAGGAGCGACGCACGTCCCTGGCGACCGGCGACGGTCTGATGCGCCGCGCACATACCCTTGGGCGTCATGCGGTGCACGGCGATCGATGCATCGTCTGCATGCAGAGCATAGGCCCATCGGCCACAGTTGCTAACTGCAACCTGCTGTGCACCAGACCGTGCATGCAGAGACTGGCGGTGTTCGAGCAGCAATTGATCGGCTACGTGACGAAAACGTGAGAGCGTGCCTTGCCCCACATCCGCGGCGAGAAACGTTCCATCCGGGTGCGGAATGGCATGCGCGGGCGCCGATGGCCGATCTGCGCCGGGCACGGTTCGACCGTACTCTTTGCGAATCGCCGCGACCGGAAGGATGTTGCCGTCCAGGTCCAGCGGAAGCAAGTTGTAAATGCCCGCGCGCGTGCCGACAAGCAGGGAAGTGCCGTTCGCCGCGACCGCCGCAAACACGGGGTGGGTGGCCGCAAGGGAGAGCGGTTGCGTGACGACGCGCGTGAGAGTTCCATCGAACACATTGACGCGGTATGCGCTGACGGCGCCCCGCGGCAGATGGTCCCAGAGCGCAACGTCGTGGCGAGCATAAAGCACTGGCAAGGTCGGGTGAGCCGAAATGTGAACGGGCGTCGGCAGCGTCACTTCGTCGGTCTGCTGCCACCTGCCGTTCGAAACGCGATAGCTTTGCAGCTTTGTCGCCGTTCCGCTGTCGATTGCCACCGAGGCGAAAGCGAATATGGAGGACAGAGGATGTGCATAGGCAGGTGCACCGGGCGTTGCAGCAGCGACCGCCGCGCACGAGGCCGCCTGCAGAAATGATCGTCGAGTCCACACAGCGTCTCCTCTCCTCATGCGTCCCCTCTGTCCTTAGGCGCGTACCGCCATGCTGTTATGGAAAATGTTGTTTGGGTCGTACTTCTTTTTGACCGCCTGCAGAAAAGGGTAAAGGCCATCCTGACCGTAGTACAGCTCCGGCCAGAACGTGTACCGCACCATGTCTTGATCGGGGTAATTAATGTAACAGCCCTCGTAGTTCTCATCGTGGAACGGTGTACCCGCATACTTGCCGTGCACGTTGGCAGAATAGATTTCCGTGTACATCTGGTCGAAATAGTGGAGGCGCGCTGCATCTTCCGTGGCGTCCTGCCAGTACATTTGGTACTGCAGCTTCATGACGGAGCTGCGTTGCGGAATAGACGTTTCGCTGCCCATCTTGCGGTTGTTGGCGGCGCCCCCATAGGAATCCACCGCGATGATGCAATTGGTATTCACACCGGGAATATCGCGGGTAAGCCACGCATACATCTGCTTCAACTCCGCAACCGTAAAGTTTTTCTTCATGTAGCAGGATTTGTACTTGCCGCGAGTGTTGCCGTTGACCCCCGCGCCGCCGCCGCCGACGGTGGCATCAATCCACGGTGAGGTTACAAAGCGGTGTTTGCCCGCAATGCAGGGGGACTGCTGCTCCGGGACGCGCGCCTGTGTTACGCCGGCATGGGAGTTTACTGGCGGTGCAACGTCCTGCACCGGATCGCCACACTTCAGGAATAAATCCAAAAACTCCGTCGGTACGCTCAGATTGTTAGTTCCATCCATGTCGTGCCATGTGGCGGAAATGCCGATGCGACCGTTCGGCGTGCGATGGGTCAGGCCCATCATGGTGAACATGGGCCAGGTATCCTCCTGCTGTCCGCGTGTCTCGTGATAATGACCGTATGTTTGCGCGATCTGGATGAACTTCTCTTCGGTCATCGTGTCCCATGGAAAGGACACGCCCGCAGAGCTAAGTTGACGCGGTGGCGCGGGTAAGTGCTCAAAGTAAAAATTGGTGATGACGCCATAACTTGCGCCGCCACTGCCGCGCAGGGCGCGGAATAAGTCGGGGCAGTTCGTCCGGTTGACATGCCTTGGAATGACCGTGCCGCCCGCATCGACGGTCAGAATATCGATCGCGGTGATGAGATCGACGGACATGCCTTGCAGCCGGGTGAGTAGGCCATAGCCTCCGCCGCTCAGGTGGCCGCCGGCAGCTACGGAGTAGCAGCTTCCGCCCGGCAGCGTCACGTTGTATTTGCGAAATAACTCGTTGTACGCAACGCCCAGCATGGTTCCTGGGCCGACCTGGTACCCATGCCTGCCGTCCGGCGCGGCACCCGTCCTGTCGAGCATGCCCACGTCCAGCAGCACGCCATTTGGATTGTTGACGACGAAGTCTTCGTAGCAGTGACCGCCTGAGCGCACCGTCGGCCGAAGCCCTGCATGTACCGCTCGCTGCAGCGCGTTGGCGACATCCTCTGCCGTTTCGCAGACCTCGACGCGCGCTACTTCATCCGCCGTAGTCGAGGGAAACCGAGCGTTCTTTCCCCGCCGAAGAATGGGATAACGCGTGTCGTCACGGGTGATGGTCGAAGTCATGGCAGTCCATTTCCTGGAAAACGAAGACGACATCAACATACCCATCGGCGAACCAAAGGATGGGCAAGCGTACTCAGGTTGTGGTAATAACTGCATCCTAAGCGGAAAGCCGCACGTGTCATCGGACAAATGACCTGCTTTTCCTGTTTCTTGTGCTAAATGAAGATGACACACATCGGCATTGGCAATGTGACGGATCTTCCGGTCAGAGACAAGCGACCGGATGTCGGATGACGGGCAAGCACCGTCAGGTCGCCGCTCTTCTGGTGTGTCGCAATCATCCAGCGGTCGCTTGGATCCAGTGCAAGGTGCCGGCAGTTCTGGCCGCCGCTGGCTGCGAATTGTGTCTGCTTCAGCAGGCCGCTTCCGGGGTCGACGTCAAACACGGCGATCGTGTCGTCGGCAACGCGGTTGCCCGCGTAGACATTGCGTCCATCGGCCGACGCCACCACCTCACCGACAAACGCGGTGTTCGGCGCAAAGGCCGCCGGCAGCGTGGATAGGTGGCCCACGGAACGAAGGGACAATGGATGCTCGCTCCACTCCAGGATTTCTACCGTGCTGTCCAATTCGTTGGAGCAGTACACGTGTTTGCCATCAGGGCTCCACGCCAAGTGTCGAGGGCCCGTGCCCGGACGCGCCTGCCAGAAGGGTGGATTTGCTGCCCGCAGTTGAGACGTTGCCGCGTCGAGCCGGAATAGGAAAATGCGGTCCAGACCAAGATCGTTGACCAGCACAAACCTGCCATCCGGAGAGGTCACGGCGGAGTGCGCATGTGGCTTGTCCTGCCGCCCCTTGTATGGCCCAGAACCCGCAAACTGGGTGTGAGACACGGCTTCCGACAGCGAGCCGTCTTCCCGTACATGAAAGGAACTGACGCTGCCGCCGCCATAATTTGCGACCAGCACCGTGCGTCCGTCGGGAGAGACGGACACGTAGGTCGGGCCGTCTCCCTGGGTGCTCACCCGGTTTAACAGAGTCAGTTTCACGGTATCCGGCGTTGTCGTGTACGCGCTTACCGATGCATTCGGGCCGTCAAGCTCGCTCACCGCATAGATCAACGTCTGCCCATTTGGGCGTTTGAAGCTCGCCAAAAATGTGGGGCTTCCCACTTCCGCCGCAAGAGAAACAGCACCGATAGTTCCGGTCATCGCGTTCCACGTTGCCGTCATAATGCCCATGCCAGGACCGTTGTTGTTCGTGCCGATGTAAATCTGGCGGGAAACCTCCGCCGCGGTTGCGGGCAGCGCGAACGACAGGCGCGGGGCAAGCGCAACTGCAGAGGATAGAGCAAGAAAACGGCGGCGTGTCAGCATGTACAACCTCGAAGCGGGTTCGCCATTACTGTACCGCGAGTGCCACCCCGGTTGCGCCGTTTTTTGATCCACTGTGCTCCTCTATTGCAAATGACCTAGGGAAAGCATACGTCGGCATCGCCGCTCAGTTACAGTTTCCTTGCACCCACACTCAGCGGCCCGGCCGCTTACTCAAGGAGGCGGAATGCCTGTAGCGCGAAGCAGCCGCGTCCGTTTTTTCCTGGCCTTTTGGCTTTTCGTGATCAGCGGCGTCGCGTTCCTCGACCGCACCAACATCTCGATCGCAGGCCTGCAGATTGCCAGTGAATACGGTCTGAGCAATCAGCGGCTTGGCTGGATCTTTTCAGCGTTCCTCATCGGCTATGCGGGGTTCCAACTGCCGGCGGGTGTGCTTGCCGCGCGTTATGGCCCGCGGCGCGTGCTTGCTCTCGGCGTTATATGGTGGGGCATCGCCACGGCCGCCACGGCCATGCTGCCCTCCACCATGGGCCACGCGGTTGCGCTTCTCATGGGTATTCGGTTTCTGCTGGGCGCCGGCGAAGCGGTCATCTATCCCGCAGCGAACCAGTTCGTGGCACGGTGGGTTCCGCGCAATGAGCGTGGCTTCGTCAACGGGTTGATTTTTGCCGGTGTAGGTGCGGGCAGCGGACTCACACCGCCGCTGCTCACGTGGCTGATCGTCGCGCATGGCTGGCGTTCGGCGTTCTGGTTTAGCGCGGTTGTCGGGCTGATTGCGGGAGCGGTGTGGTGGGTCTTTGCGCGTGACCGACCGCAGGACCACCCGGGAGTATCGAAAGCAGAACTGCAGGAGATTCAAGAGGGCCTGGGTGACACGCTGCGCAGCTTTAGCGAGAGCAGCGGCAAGGCGCAGCCGATCTCGTGGCGCGCGATCTTCTCCCGCCGCGACCTGGCCGCGCTCATGGCTGGATACTTCAGCTTCGGCTACATCGCATGGGTATTTTTCAGCTGGTTTTTTCTGTACATGGCGCAGGTGCGCGGATTTGACATGAAGGCCAGCGCGCGTTTCGCCATGCTGCCCTTTCTTTGCATGACGGTGTTCAGCCTTGCGGGTGGTGTGGCGTCTGATCGCATCACGCGGCGTTACGGTCTGCGTGCCGGGCGCTGCTATCTTGCATCGGCGTCGCTTGCCGCGACGGCGGTCTTTTTGGTACTTGGATCGCAGGTCCGCAGTCCCACGCTCGCGGGCTTTATCCTTGCGGGCGGCGCGGGTGCGCTCTACGTTTCGCAGAGCACGTTCTGGTCGGTTTCGGTGGACATTGCCGGCCGCAGCTCGGGCGTGTTTTCGTCGCTGGTCAACATGGGCGGGCAGATCGGCGGCGCGCTGACTGCATCGCTCACGCCGTGGATCGCGCAGCGTTTCGGCTGGACCGCCTCCTTCGCCGTCGCGGCTGCCCTGGGCCTTGGTGGTGCACTGTGCTGGCTTGCGGTCGACCCGGAACGCACGCTGGAGGAGTCCACAGCTGCGCCGGGCGAACACAACGCACTTGCTTCGCAGGCAGAGGGTGTGGTGCCTTAGGTGAAGTGAACCTTCTACCCCAGAGGCGGATGCGGCGCGACATCACAGCGAAGGTGCTGTGTGTGGTGTTGGCGTGCCTGTGCTCCACCTGGCTCGTTGTTGCGCTCCAGGCCCAGGTGGCACCGCTCAATGATCCGCCGGTCCCCACTGCCTTACCGGTGCCTGCACAAGGCGATACGCGGAACGCCCCCGCGGCGTACGTGCGCGGCTGGGCCACCGGATCCGAGCTCGACGAACCCCGCCAGCTGCCCGCCCGGGAGGTGGACCTCGACGCCAGCCACCCGGAACTGATCGTCTTCTTCGACAGCACCCCAGCTTCAGAGCGGACGGAGTTTCGTTATCGCTTGGACGGCTACGACGCCGACTGGACAGCCAGCCAACAGCGCCTGGCGCACTACCGCCGCCTGCCGCCCGGCACGTATCTTTTCCGTGTGCAGGCACGTCTGCCGGGCCAACCCTGGTTGGGCGCGCAGGGGTCGCTTCGCGTGCAGCATCGGGCCTTCTTTTACCAGACCTGGTACGCCTACGTGCTCGTCTCCGCTGTCCTGCTTGTGCTCGCCGTGCAGATCCTACAACAGCGTGACCAGTTGCTCAAAGGCCGCATCGGCATCGTGCTGCAGGAGAGAAACCGCATCGCCAGTGAGTGCCATGACACCCTGATGGCCGGCTTTGCCGCGATCTCCTGGCAGCTTGAGGCCACCAGCAAGCTGTTCGCCGACAAGGCCGATCCCGCCGCAACATCCTGTGATCTCGCGCGCAGCATGGTTGCCCACTGCCAGGCAGAGGCACGCCGCATCATTTGGGACCTGCGCGACTCCGACGCGATCACTAACAGCCTCTCCATGGCGCTGACCAGCGCCACCAGTACCTATCTTGAGCGTGAGCACCCGCGTACCACGCTCGACATTCGAGGACGCGAGATCCCCATCTCGCCGGGCGCGGTTCACCACATCGTCTGCATTGGGCAGGAGGCGGTGACTAACGCCATGAAGCACGGCGACCCGACGCACATTCAGATCAGCCTGGCATACGAGGAGGAGCGGCTGCGCCTGACGGTGCGCAATGACGGGCGCGGCTTTCAAGCGTCCGACCGCTCCGTGCGCACCGGCCACTTCGGCATTCCCGTCATGGAGGAGCGCGCCCGCAAGCTCGGCGGCACCCTGCAACTCACCAGCTCGGTCGACACGGGCACCGAGGTCTCGGTTACAGTGGATTTCCACCACATTCACCAGCCCACCGTGCGGCAGCACGACCTTGTGCGCTGGATTGGCGTGTAAGTGCGGCGTGTAAGCGCGGGAGAGAGAGCGGCATGAAGCAAATCCAGGTTCTCCTCATTGAAGATCACTTTCTCGCGCGCATGGCCCTGCAGTCGTTGCTGGGCAACCACGCGCAGATTCGCATCGTGGGCGAAGCCGCGGACGGGGAGCAGGGCATTGCCCTCTACCGGCAACTGCAGCCCGATGTCGTCGTGCTCGACCTGCGACTGCCGCGTGTCAGCGGCTTCGACGTCATCGCCACGCTGCGCAAAGAGCGGAACCCCGCGCGCATCGTGGTTCTGTCGAACTACCAGGGCTCCGAGGACATCTACCGCGCGCTGCAGGCTGGCGCCATGGCCTACCTGACGAAGGACGCGAGCGGCGACGAGGTCATCAATGCTATCCAGAGCGTGTCACGGTATCTGCGCTATCTGCCGCGCGTGGCGCTCGATCGTCTCGCCGAGCGCATGCCTGCCGTTGAGCTGACACCGCGCGAGCGCGAGGTCCTGCTCTGCATCACGCAGGGACGGTCCAATCGCGAGATTGCCGACGAGCTCGGCATCGCGGAAAAGACCGTACGCATTCACGTCTCCTCCATGCTGGAAAAGATGGGCGTCCGCGATCGCACGCAGGCGACGATTTATGCGCTGCAGCGCGGTCTCGTACATTTCGATTGACCCGGCGTCTAGGCCACTTGCCCTAAGCGCGGATGCGTCATTCGCCCCTCGCGCCTGTGTGAACGGTGTGTTTCAATCAGGGTCATCAACGCATTTCAGTTTCTGTTTTCCGGCATGAATGCATCGCCAGCCTGTTTGTGTCTCTTGCTCTCCAGACATATGCGCGGCGCTGTGCCGACTCCCGAACTGCGTAGTTGTTCCAGGAGGCTTCACCAATGAAACGACTTCTTGCTTCAAGCGCTGTCATGCTGTGCGCGGCAGCCGCGCATGCCCAAGTCGCCAACAACACCATGCTCGTCGGTACCGTAACCGATGCCTCCGGCGCAGTACTCGCTGGCGCACAGGTAACGGCAGTCAACCGCGATACGCAGGTAGCCTATACGGGCAAGACGAACGCGGAAGGCTATTACTCGATCTCGTTCGTGCAGCCCGGAACGTATGACGTGAAGGCAGAGCTGCAGGGATTTCGCACCGTGACCTCCACCGGCGCCATCGTCACGCTGAACCTTGCCGCGCGCACCGACCTGTCGCTGCCGGTAGGCTCCGCCAGCGAGGCCGTGACGGTGACGGCAGAGACGCCCGCGCTCTCTACCGATGACGCCGTCATTGGTGAAACCATCACGGCAGAGCGGGTCGCGAACCTACCCGTCAACAGCCGCCGCGTGCTGGAGCTTGCGGCAACGGCGTCGAACATCATTGTCGGCCCCAAAACCAGCTACACCGGTACGCCGCCGGGAGCAAACTTCATCGGCGCCGGCACGCGCGAAGTCACCAACTCCCTCACGCTCGACGGCATCACGATCATGAACTCGCTCATCTCGAGTTCGCCCGTCACGCCGAACCCCGACGCCGTTGCCGCCGTGCAGACCCAGACCGGGAATTACACCGCGCAGTACGGCGCCTACATGGGCGTCCACATCAACGTGGACACAAAATCCGGCACCAACGAGATTCACGGCACGGCATACGACTATGTGCAGAACGACTTCTTCAACGCCAAGCCGTTCACCGCGCTCAGCACCTCGCGCACACCGGTGCTTCGCTTCAATCAATTTGGCTTCGAGCTCGGCGGCCCCATCGTTGTGCCGCACCTCTTCAACGGCCGCGACAAGGCGTTCTTCATGGGCTCGTATGAGGGCCTGCGGCGCATCTCGCAGGCCAGCCTCACCGGCCAGCTCATCACCGACGCCATGCGCACCGGTAATTTCTCCGCACTCTGCACGGCGTACTCTGCCGGTATCTGCAACACGGGCGCGGGTATCCAGCTAAAGAATCCTGCAACGGGCGCGAACTACCTCAACAACCAAGTCACCAACATCTCGCCAATTGCAACCGCGCTGCTGGCGTACTATCCCCATCCGAACCTTGCCGGGACGGGGCAAAATTTCAACGGCTTGGTTGGAAGCGTCTTCAACAAGAACGAGACGCTTGACCGCGTGGACTACAACATCGGCGAAAAGATCCGCCTCTTTGCGCGCTACACCTACGAGAAGAGCAACGCGGTCAACGGCGCTATCGTCACCACCTCGCAGAGCTACTCGCCCACGACCGATTCCAATGGCGTCATCGGCTACACCCACATCCTCACGCCCCGGCTCATCAACGATCTGCGGCTCGGCTACAACAAGTTCCAGTCCAACGCACTCAACTACTTTGCCGTGAACGGTCCCGCCAACGCTGGTACCGCGCTTGGCATCCCTGGCTTCACGGCGGATACGTCGAACGGCAACCCCGGCATCCCGACCATTGCGCTGAGCGGCGGCTACCAGGGCCTGGGCGCGGAGGGAACCAACTGGTACCAGGACGACCGCACCATGCACGGCTACGACCAGATTAGCTACACCTTCGGCAAGCACAACATCATGGCCGGCGTGGATATTCGCCGCATGACCATTGGCCGCGCCGCCACCAACCAGAACCGCGGCCAGTTTAACTTCACTGGCAACTACTCCGGCAACGCGGCGGCGGACTTCCTGACCGGCTATTCGCAGACGGTCACCACGCCGCTCTTCCAGGTCAAGGGCTCCGTGGGCGAGTGGCGCAACGGCTTCTTCGTGCAGGACAACTGGCAGGCCTCGCAAAAGCTCACCGTCCTATACGGTGTGCGCTACGAACTGCCGCTGGTGCCCTACAGCCTCAACGGTGTCGGTCGCATCCTCAACAGCACCTACACCGCGCTCATCCCCACCAGCGCCGCGACCACGGGCGCAGCCTACGTTCCCGTCCCCGGCTTCAAATTTCATAGCTCCAACCTCGACCTCGTCTCACCGCGCCTCGGCCTGGCCTACCGCGCCAACGAGAAGATCGTCGTCCGCGCCGGCGGCGGCATTTACTACAACCCGAACCATCTGAACTCGTTCACGCTTGCCACCAGCAACTATCCGTTCGCGGCATCGACCACCTTCAGCGGACCCACCAGCGGCATCGCGACGCAGAGCTTCGCCAACCCATCAGGTGGCGGCACCGGCTCGGCATCGGCGGTCGCAGGCACGCCCGGCACCTACCAGAACGCCTTCACCGACAATCATTACCTGCCCACGCCGCGCCTGTACCAGTGGAACCTCGACACGGGCGTGGAGTTGAGTCCCGGCAGCGCGCTCGAGTTCCAGTACCTCGGTTCGCGCGCGATCGACCTCGATCACTCGCTGTATCCCAACCAGCCGTTGCCCGGTGCCGGCGCCGTCAACCCACGTCGCCCATACCAGCTCTTCGGCCAGATCCGTCAGATTCAGAACGACGGTTTCTCCACCTATCACGGCCTCACCGTCGTCTACCGCCAGCGCAGCTATCACGGCCTCGATGTGAACCTGGGCTACACCTGGTCGCACACCATGGACACGTCGAACGACGCGAACGGCGGCGGCACGCCCATGATCCAGTACAACCTCAAGGCCGACTACGGCGACGCCAACTGGGATATCCGCAGCCGCTTCGTGGGCAGCGCAACCTATACTATGCCCGCACTCACCCGCTTCGGCCATGCGGTCGACACGGTCGCCGGCGGCTGGCACGTCAACACCATCGTGACCCTCCAGGGCGGCCAGCCGTTCAACGTCGGCATCACCAACGACCAGGCAAACGTCGGCGGCGTCGGCACCCAGCGGCCCAACTTTGTGCGCACACCCAGCTTCACCTGTGGCAAGGCGCAGTACATCGCAAAGACAAGCTGCGTCGACACCACCGCCTACGCCCTGCCCGCCCAGTACACCTTCGGCAACAGCCATCGCAACGACCAGCGCGGACCCGGCGCGGCCAATACCGACCTGTCCGTCTTCAAGGACTTCGCCATCATCGAACGCTTGAAGCTCCAGTTCCGCGCGGAAGCGTTCAATGTCTTCAACCACGCAAACCTCGGCAACCCCGGCAACACCACGTTGCCGACCGCGACCAATGGCGTCTTCAATTTCACCGGTTCTACCTTCGGTCAGGTCACCTCGACGGCGACCGGAAACCTGGGCAGCCCTCGTATCCTGCAGCTCGCCGGCAAGATCAACTTCTAAACTCGCATCACCAACGTTCGCCACAGCCGCTAGGACAAACGGCTGTGGCGAGCCTGTGGCAAGAGGCGGTACGATGCTCCTACCGCTTCGCTACACCATCGCTCGAGGGTCCAAACGCAATGCCCGTTCGCAAGCATCTCCGCCTCGGCCTCCTTTCGCTCTCCGCGGTGCTCGCGCTTGCGGCAGGTGCGGCCATCGTGCACGCCGGCACACCGCTCACCCAGGCGGACTTTGAGCGCAATCCCTCCCTCCTGCTAGAGGAGTACCGTCACGTCGAGGCCGCTTCGGTCTCTGACGCCGAGGAACAGGTGCTGCATCAGAAGCACTACATGGCACACACCATGCAGCCCATCTTTCCCACCAAGTTCGCCGGCACCGCGCTCACCGTGCTGCTGAAAAAAGAAGAGAACAAAGACCCGCAGGCGCTCAGCGGTATGCTTGCCGCCATTGACTCCGGCGGTCCCGGTTCTGTCTACGTCATGAAGGTGGAAGACGGCGCGGACATCGCCGGCATGGGCGGCCTCATGGGCACCGCGATGTTTGCTCGCGGCTTCGTCGGCGCGGTGGTCGATGGCGGCGTGCGCGATCTACCGCAGCTCAAGCGCATCGGCTTTCCCGTGTACGCTACCGGCCCCGTCCCTTCTACCTCCGTCGGCCACTACCGCTTCGGCGGCATGAACATCCCGCTGGAAGTCGCTGGCACTCACGTTGACCCCAGCGACATTCTTGTCGCCGATCAGGACGGCGTTGTAGTCGTCCCCCGCGCTCACGCGGCGGAGATCCTCGTCCGTGCCCAGCAGCTCGACAACAGCGAACACAGCATGTACCCGTACATCGAAAAGTTCCATTCCATCGTGGAAGCCGTCAAGCAGTTCGGCCGCATCTAGCGCAAGACCTTGTGTCCTGTGTCTCGCGTCCCGGCACGGGTTGTTCAAACAGCACAGAGAGGCCACATTGTCCCAGCACACCACGACCGGCAGCGCACTATTCTCCCGCCGCAGCTTCGTGCGTCTTGCCGGGATCGTCGGTTCGGCACTCGGCGTTGCGCCTCTGCAGGCAGCCGCAGCCACACCCTCCGCAGCGGAGGACTACTACGACAAGCTGGGCGTCGCAAAGATCATCAACGCCGCCGGCACCTACACCACGCTCACCGCTGCCTGCATGCCGCCACAGGTCGTTGCCGCCGTGCAGTTGGCTGCGCTGCACCCCGTGCGCCTGCACGATCTGCAGACGAAGGCCGGCGAGTACCTTGCCAGCCGTCTTCACTGCGAGGGTGCAGTCGTCACCTCCGGCGCATCCGGCGCCATCTCCCTCGCCACCGCCGCCTGCATGCAGCACGCCAACAGTCTCGGTCCGCTCGACATGCCGCAGGGTGTCACCCCCACGATGAAGACCCAGGTCATCGTGCAGCGCGCGCACCGCTACGGCTACGACCACGCCATGTTCCTCTGCGGCGCGCGTGTCACCGAAGTCCTCACCCTGGACGACTACAACCGCGCCTGTGCTTCCGGCAGCGCCTGCATGACCAACTTCTTCAACGCGGCAGAAGACGAGGTCGGGCCCGAGGGCCCCGCACAGATCGGCCGCGAAGACTGGCTGCGCATCGCCCACGAGCACGGCATTCCCTGCCACATCGACGCCGCCGCGGACATGCCGCCCATCTCCAACCTATGGAAGTACACCGGCATGGGTTTCGACCTCGTCAGCTTCAGCGGCGGCAAGGGCATTCGCGGCCCGCAGAACGCCGGCCTCCTGCTCGGCCGCAAGCAGCTCACTGACCTGGCCGCCGCCAACAACAACCCCACCGATGGCGTCGGCCGCGGCATGAAGGTGGCGAAAGAACAAATCGTCGGCATGGTTGCCGCCATCGACTGGGTCTTGTCGCACACCGAAGAATCCATGCAGGCCGACTACCAAAAGCGCGCCGACCTCATCGCCGGCATGGTCGCCGGCATTCCCTCTGTCCGGACCGAAATCATCGTCCCCCGCATTGCCAACCACGTGCCGCACCTGCTCATCCGCTTTGACCCCGCAGTCACCGGCACCACTACGCAGGCGGTTGTCGCCGCGCTCCGCTCCGCGCAACCCTCCATCGAGCTCAATCCCAACACCGGCCGCCCTGCCAACCAGGGCATCCCATCCGATGCCAACACCCTCGTCGTCGGCGTATGGATGCTACAGCCGGGCGAAGACAGCATCGTCGGCCGCCGCATCCGCGCCGCACTCACCAGGTCCTAATCCACCCAGGAGAACTACACCCGTGACATCTCAATCCCGCAGAGGCCTTTTGAAGAACGCTGCAGCTGCAGCCGCCGGCGTCACCGGCATGGCCGCCCTCACCCCAGAAACCCAGGCCCAGACCGCCGCAGCGCCCGTATGGGAGAAGAAGGCCGTACATCGCGTGTCGCCACCGCCCTCGCCCGGCGCAACCGCTCCTGTCGTGCCGGCACCCGCTGCTGCACCCGCTGGTCCACCCAAGCCGCCCCTCTTCAACGGCATCATCACTTTCGGCAACTTGGTTTTCATCGCCGGGATCGGCGCGCACTTCAAGGGCACTATCGAAGAGCACACCACGCACGTCCTTGACGAGCTCGAGCAGAACCTCATTGCCGCCGGCTCCTCCATGGAAAAGGTGCTCAAGGTCAACGTCTATCTCAGCGACCTGGCCAATTACACCCGCATGAACACTGCCTACGCCGGCCGCTGGGGCGCAACGCCACCCGTGCGCACTACCGTCGCTGTCTCCGGCGTTCCCGGTGAGTCCCTCGTCGAAATCGACTGCATCGCGTCGCTGTAACGTACCGCAATACTGGAGCCGCCATGTCTCTCGCACGCCTGTCTCGGCGCGATGTTCTGAAGCAGTCTGGAATCTTCTCCGCCGTTGCCTTCGCCGCGCCGTCTCTCGCAGTCGCTGCCGCTACGGACCCGACTGTATTGACCACGCGCCAACTCACCAGCAAGGGCACGCCCACCAGCAATCTATTCACCGAAATTGGCGTGCGCCCCATCGTTAACGCGCGCGGCACCTACACCATCATCTCCGGCTCGCAGTCGCTGCCCCAGGTCAAGCAGGCCATGTTTGAGGCTTCGCAATACTACGTGCAGATGGAAGAGATGATGGCTGCGGTCGGCACTGAAATCGCGAAGCTCATGGGGGCGCCCGGTGCCATCGTTACCTGCGGCTGCGAGGCCGCCATCGCGCTCGCCACCACCGCCTGTTGCGTCGGCATGGACCCTGAACTTTCGCAGGCCTTTCCCTACACCCGCGTGCGCGACGAAGTCCTCTTCCCCAAGTACTCCCGCAACGCCTACGACTTCGGCGTCCGCATGTCCGGCCCCAAGATCGTCGAGGCTGAGACTGCGGACGAGTTCCGCGCGAAAATCAACGATCGCACCGCCATGATCTACATCATCAGCGGACCGCGCGCCTTCGAAGAGCCGCTGTCGATTAAAACGATCTGCGCCATCGCAAAGGAAAAGAATATTCCCGTCTTTGTCGATGCCGCGGCGGAAGAGCCTCTCGTGCCCAACATCCACCTCGCTGCAGGTGCCACCTTCGTCGGCTACTCCGGCGGCAAGTGCATGCGGGGCCCGCAAGCCGCCGGCGTCCTGCTTGGGCCGAAGGACCTGGTCGAAGCCGCGTACTGGAACGCCGCGCCGCACCACAACTGGGGCCGCGCGCTCAAGGTCGGCAAGGAAGAAGCCATGGGCATGCTGGCCGCCGTGCGCGAGTGGTACAAGCGCGACCATGCCGCCGAGCAGGCCCAGTGGCTCGCCTGGAACACCCAGATCGCCGACGCCCTCAAGGGGATCCCATCGCTCACCACCCAAATGGAAATGCCCACCGCCGACCTTTCCAACCGTGCGCCCCTGCTGCACATTAACTGGGACGGCGCGGCCGTTGGCATCACCGGCACCGAACTCGTCGCGACCCTGGACGCCGCCACGCCCCGCGTTCTCGTCATGGGCGGCGACGGCAAGCGGCCCGACAGCATGGCCTCCAGCATCACCATCATGCCGTACATGATGCAGCCCGGCGATGCCGCCATCGTCGCGAAATCCATCTCGCAGGCACTCCGCAATCCCGGCCAGCACACCAACCCGATCGTGCCCACCGGTGCGACGCAACACGTTGCCGGCACTTGGAACGCGACCATCACCTACCATCGCGGCGTCGGCCACCAGCAGTTCGTCTTGCAGCAAAACGACAGCGCGCTCACGGGCACGCAAAAGGGCGAAATCTTCACCGCCAGCTTTAAAGGCAAGGTCGTTGCCGATCAGGTGCAGCTCAACAGCGACATGGCCGCCAACGGCTACAACGTCCCCTTTCATTTCACCGGCACCGTGCAGGGCAACACCCTATCGGGCACGGTGAAAATGGGCGAATACGGCAGCGCAACCTTCACCGCAACCAAGGCCTAAGCACCGCAATCAAGTCCCAAGGACACCCCATGTTCCTCCGATCCATGCGCACCCTCCTTTTGGCCACCGCCGCCTGCCTCGCCTCCTCGGCCTTCGCGCAGGAAGGCCCTGAGCGCGGCCCTGCCCTGCCGCCCAACCCGCTGCCGTACGATCTTCTGCTCGTCCACGGCCATGTGCTCGATGCCAAGAACCACATCGACGCCGACCGCGACCTCGGCATCAAAGACGGCAAAGTCGTCGCCGTCGCCCCCAACCTGAACCCGAAAGACGCGCTCAAGATTATCGACGTCAAGGGCCTCTACGTCACACCCGGCCTCATCGATCTGCACGTCCACGTCTACGCCGGAACCGGCGAGAAGAACTCCTACGCGGGCGACCTCTCTGTCTACCCGGACGGCTTTACCTTCCGCAACGGCGTCACCACGGTCGTCGACGCCGGCAGCAGCGGCTGGAAAAGTTTCGACGACTTCAAGGACCGCGTCATCGATCGCAGCAGGACACGCGTTCTCGCCGAACTCAACATCGTCGGCGCGGGCATGCGTGGCGCAAAGTTTGAAGACAACCTCGACGACATGGACGGCAAGGCCACGGCAGAGAAGGCGCAGAAGTTTCCCGGCGTGATCGTCGGTATCAAAACGGCGCACTTCACCGGGCCGGAGTGGAAGCCCGTGGACCAGGCCGTGATCGCCGGCAACCTCGCGAACCTGCCCGTGATGGTCGACTTTGGCGCGCGCCGCATCGAGCGGCCGTTATCCGAACTCGTCGCCACCCACCTACGTCCCGGCGACATCTACACCCATTGCTTCTCCGGTCTGCGCGGCGAGCAAAACCCGCAAACCGGCGGCCCGTCGGAAGCCCTGCTCGTCATGCGCAAGCGCGGCATTTACTGCGACGTCGGTCACGGCGGTGGCAGCTTCGCCTGGACCGTCGCGACGCCCATCGTCAAATCCGGCTACCTGCCCGATTCCATTTCCACCGACCTGCACGTGGGCAGCATGAATAATGGCATGAAGGACCTGCTCAATGTGGCGGACAAGTTCCTCGCCCTGGGTGAAACCGTGCCGCAGGTCGTCGCGCAAATGACCGCCAACTCCGCGCATGAAATCCGCCAGGAGCAGTATGGCAACCTCTCCGTGGGCGGCATCGCCGACGTTGCTGTTCTCTCCATTGACAAAGGAAACTTCGGCTTCGTCGACATGTACAACACGAAGATGATGGGCACGCAAAAGCTCGTCTGCGAGCTCACGCTCAAGGACGGCAAGGTCGTCTACGACCTGAACGGCATCTCCGCCGACTTGTGGGACGCCACGCAGCACTCCGCCGACGACCGCCAGTCGCGCCGCTGGACCACCTTCAACGAGCGCCCGTTTGGCGCCACTCACGGCCAACGCTTTCCGGTCTCCGTTCCTGCGGGCGGGCCGCCGCAAACTCTCGATAAAGCGATTCCGAAAAAATAGCGCACGGTGCTCCACGTCTTCGTTTGAGACATGGGCCTTTCACTCCGCATCTAAGAACGTAGGAGACCCCGTGAAGCGTCCGCTTGCACTTATCCTGGCGGTACCCCTGCTGCTCGCCGCCGCGCCCTCACCCCAGCCGGTCACGTGGTCTACGCTCAAAACGTTGACTGGTAGCACCGCGCCTTCGCCCGCACGTGCGCTCGACAAAAAGCTTGTGGCCGTCCCCGGCTTCATGGTGCCGCTGGAAGACGATGCGGAGCAGGTCACCGAGTTCCTGCTGGTGCCCTTCTCTGGCGCGTGCATCCACGTTCCGCCTCCGCCGCCGAACCAGATGATTTACGTCAAGCTGCGCGGCGGTAAGCACGCGAAAATGAGCTTTAGCGAGCCCATCACCGTTGTCGGCCGACTCCACGTGAGCACCGTCCAAAGCCCTTACGGCGATGTATCCTTCAACATGGACGGCGACTCCGTCCAGCCCTACGCACAGTAGCCGCATGCCAGCAGCCATCTCCCTGCGCGACCTCACCTTCTCTTACCCGCGCGGTTCGCAGATCCTTAGTATCCCGGATCTGGATATCACCCGAGGCGAACGCATCTTCCTCCACGGCCCATCGGGCAGCGGCAAAACGACTCTGCTTAGCCTGCTCTCCGGCATGCTGACCCCCACCGCCGGCACGATCAACGTCCTCGGCCATGACTTTGCCCGCCTTTCTGCTTCTGCGCGCGACACCATTCGCGGATCAAGCATCGGCTACATCTTCCAGGGCTTCAACCTGGTGCCGTACTTGTCCACCCGCGAAAACATTTCGCTTCCGTGCCAGCTTCATCCCGAGCGTCGTGCTCGCATCCAAGGCGCATCCCTCTGCGAGGAGGTCTCTAGACTCGCGGCGCGGCTCGGCGTCCTGACGCACCTTGACGCTCCGGTGACACAGCTTTCCGTCGGGCAGCAGCAGCGCGTCGCCATTGCCCGAGCCGTCATCGGTATGCCGCCCCTGCTCATCGCGGACGAGCCGACCAGTGCGCTTGACACAGACAGCCGTGACAGCTTTCTAACGCTGCTTGTCGAAATGACACAGGAGTCCGGCGCGACCCTCCTCTTTGTCTCCCATGACCGCGGGCTCGCCACCCAGTTTGATCGCAGCCTTTCGCTCGCTTCCATCAACCGCACGAGCCGCAAGGCGGACCGATGATCCTTTTCCGGCTGGCGTGGAAGTCGCTGCTGACTCGACGCGTCACGGCAATTCTTACGATGTTTTCCATCGCGCTGTCCATCATGCTGCTCGCAGGTGTCGATGCCGTTCGCAATGGCATGCGCGGGGGCTTTGCCGGCACGGTCTCAAAAACGGATCTCGTTGTCGGCGCGCGTGGGGGCGACCTGTCGCTGCTGCTTTCCACCGTGTTTCACATCGGCAATGCCTCCAACAACATCTCGTGGCAGAGTTATCAGCATTTTGCCCATCACCCCGCAGTCGCGTGGACGATCCCGATTTCGATGGGTGATTCGTTTCATGGCGACCGCGTGATTGCGACCGATAGAAACCTGTACGAGCACTATCGCTACCGTGGAGACAAGACGCTGAGCTTTGCGCAGGGCGCGGCACCCGCAGCGTTACTTGATGTTGCCGCGGGTGCCGAGACCGCAAATCGTTTTCACTTGAAGGTAGGCCAGCACATCACCCTTTCCCATGGGATTGAAGAGCATGCCATCCTTCAGCACGATCGCGTTCCTTTTACCATAACCGGCATACTCAACCGCACCGGTACGCCCATCGACAATGCGCTCTACATCACTCTGCTCGGGGAAGAGGCAATGCATGCAGGCTGGACCGACGGTACCCCTCCGGCTCTCGGGGAAGCACCGCCTCCACTCACCTCGTCTGAGCTAAAGGTCGACCAGATCACGGCATTCTTACTTGGAAGTAAATCCCGTATCAGTACGCTTTATCTACAACGTGAGATCGATACATACAAGCCCGAACCGTTGACCGCCATTATTCCGGCGTACACGCTGCAGGAACTCTGGGCGCTCACGGACGATGCCGACACGGCACTTTCCCTCATCTCCGGTGCAGTGCTTGTGGTGGGCCTGCTGAGCCTAGTAGCGGTGCTGTACACCTCGTTGAACGAGCGCCGCCGCGAGATCGCCGTGCTCCGCTCGATTGGGCTGCACGCGCGGCAGATTTTCATTCTTTTTACCGTGGAGGCCGCCCTGATCGCTACTGCCGGAACGGTACTTGGCTTACTTGCGCTGTACAGCGGATTGCTTTTGCTTCACACCGTCATCGAGCGTTGGACCGGTCTTCCTGTGATGTTGACTGCACCCTCACATCGCGTGCAGCTTTACGCGGCTGCAACGGTACTCACGGCGGCTTTGCTGGGTTTGCTCCCAGCGTGGCGTGCTTATCGTACTTCGCTCCTTGATGGGTTATACGCTCCCTAATCCGGAACTTAATGGATGATCCTTGGCCGGCCTAACTCGGAATCCAATGAGGATGCCCGCCGAACAGGCCACCCACATAGCCGAGTTCATACATAAGGAACAAGCCAAAGCAAAGACTGACCAGGCCGGACGCCGTTGCAAGATACTCGTTGAGCCTGCCAAAGCGCTTGCCGCCATACGTGAGGGGGACAGCAATCGCCGTCGTCATCAGCATCATGCCGACTATGGTGCCTACGCCGAAAAGTAGTAGATACAGCGTAGCCCATAATGGACTGCGGATGGTCGACAACACCAGCAGGGCCACCGCAGCCGAGCCGGCGAGGCCATGCACCAGGCCGATCAGCAACGGGCGCATGGCATGGAACATGCCAAGTTGCCTGATGGAGCTTTTCACTTGAATCATGCTCGTGGAAGTCTGCACTTCGCGCATCGCGACCGGCGCGAAGATGCGAGAAATTCGCTGCATCACGCCGGTAAGATTGAACAAGCCAAGCAGCACCAGCATCACGGCGACACTGAACTCCATGGCGAGGCCAAGGCGTGTCGGAATGTGAACACCAAACAGGATGATGAGCGATCCAACCACGAAGATGGTCAACGTGTGACCCACACCCCAAATAGAGCCGATCAGCGCGGCGCGACGCACGGAGCGTTGCTTGCTCACAATGGTGGAGAGTGCGACGAGGTGATCGGCGTCCGTTGCATGGCGCATGCCAAGCACAAGACCGAGGCCGCAGAAGAAAAGAAACGGCCATACACCTGTCGGTGTGACACGCGGAAGATGCGTGGGGAATGCTGGAATCATAGCGGGCAAACTCTCGCTCTGTGACGCGACCGCCGCCGGACGATACAGTGCTGCGGCAGTCGCGCATCATGTCGATAGCCGATGTAAGTGAAGGGGCCGGTCAGGAGGGTTTCACTTCTGGATTAGCGCTCGTCCCTCCAAGCCACTTTGGGTTCTGTGCCGTGCCGTCGAAGATGTTCGACGTTTTAAAGGGTTCGTATTTGCCCATCATCGCCACCTCTTTCGTGCGGCCCAGCAGGTCGCTTTTCTGAGCTTCGGTCATGGGGGTAAAGTTGCGCGCTGCCGTCAATGCCTGCTGCAGAATTTCAGGCTTGTCAATGCCCGTGATGACCACGGATACGCCCGGCACGGAGAGCCCATAATGCAAGGCCTCGGCGGGTTGAAAGGTGTTCGTCTTCAGCAGCCATCCATCGCCGAAGGTCTTCATTGCAAGTACACCTGTTCCGGCCTTCACCGCCACGGGAATGACGTTGTTGGTGAAGGAGCGGAAGTGCGCATCGAACACGTTCACCGGCATCTGCACCGTGTCGAACTTGAAGCCGTGCTGCGCGGCAATCTCAAACATGCGCAAGTGAATCTGCGGGTCCTTGTGCCCGGTAAAGCCGATGTAGCGAATCTTACCGGCGGCACGCGCGGCCATGGCAGCGTGGATTGCGCCGTCCTCGGCAAAAATACGGTCCGGGTCTTCAAAGCGCAATATTTCGTGAAACTGCACAAGATCGATCACATCGGTGTTCAAGCGTCCCATGGACTGTTCCAACTGCTTGTCATAATCCTTGGCCGTCCTGGCGTCGAGCTTCGTCATCAGGAACACCTTCTGCCGATAACCATCCTTCAGCGCCTGGCCCATGCGGACCTCGCTGATGCCGTCGTTGTAGTCCCAGCAATTGTCCATGAAGGTAATGCCTGAATCGATGGCCGACCGCACCAGCCGAATGGCGTCCTGCTGCAGGATCTTGCCATCCTTATCCAAGTGGTAGCCGCCCATGCCGATCGCGGAGACGCGTTCCCCGGTGGTTCCCAGTTCGCGATACAGCATGCCCGGCAGTTCGGCACGCTGAACCGGGGCGCGGTCGGATGTCTTGCCCGACTGTGCTTCGGCTGCTGCGGGTCCGACAGCGGCTAAGCCAGCGACTGTGGCGGTCTTCAAAAAATCACGACGCTCCATGGGAGGCTCCTTCAGATTGTCTGTTGGATGCAGCTTTGTCCCACAGTAGTACCGGCTTCTTTGCGGAGAACGGAAACTGGCGACACGTGGCGCATGTAGCACAGCATCCTCGAGTATTCCACCGCAAGCATGCCAAGGAATTCGTCCGGGGACGCTGCCTACGCCTTGGTGCTGCTGGTTGCACCACGCACAATCAAGGTCGCGGTGTAGGCCGCCCCAAAGCCATTGTCGATATTTACGACAGTCACATTCGGCGAACAGGAATTCAACATGCCCAGGAGCGCCGTCGCGCCGCCGAATGAGGCTCCATATCCAACCGATGTGGGAACGGCGATAACCGGCACCGCGACCAGGCCGCCGACGACCGAGGGAAGCGCACCCTCCATGCCCGCACAAACGATGACGCATTGCGCTTCCAGCAGTTGCCCTCGCACCGCAAGCAGACGGTGCAGCCCCGCAACGCCCACGTCGTACAGGCGCGTGACCTGCGCGCCGAAGAACTCTGCCGTCAGCGCAGCTTCCTCTGCCACCGGCAGGTCGCTGGTCCCGGCGCACAGCACGGCGATGTGTCCTCGCGCAGCCGCGGCAGGTGACTGGCGCAGCAGGATGAGTCTCGCGGTCGCGTCGTACTCCGCTGCGGGCGTCAGCGCTTGCACGGCCGCTGCGGTTTCCGGCGTGGCGCGGCTGGCAAGCACGTCCGTGCCGGCCGCAGTCATGCGGGCAAACAAGTCGGCTACCTGCGAGGAGGTCTTACCCGCGGCGTAGATCACCTCGGGCAGCCCCATACGCAGCGCGCGATGGTGGTCGATACGCGCCTCGCCGGTGTCTTCAAACGGCAGGTTGGCCAGCCTGGCGGAGGCCTCCTCCGGTGTCAGGCTGCCGCGTTGCACCTCGGCCAGCAGGGTAAGCAGCGTCGTCGGTGTCATCAATCCAAATCCTTTGTCTGTCCGCTCGTGTATCCGGCCATCGCTGCTGCCTGCACTTGTTTTAAGGGGACGCCGTACGCTTCCGCAGCATGCCGGCAATCCTCGAATTCCGGGGTTGCGTTCAGTGTTTCGCCGCCGTGCGAACCCGTCTTTACCCGAATCGTTCCATACGTCGTCTCTACCGTGACGTGGCTGCGGTCCAGGCACACCCGCCGCTCCTGGCGTTTACGGACGCCGAGCGTGGTGGTCTCTCGAAGAAGCAGACGCTCAAACTTGGCCGTATCCTCCGGGTTCGCCAGCACCGTCACCATTGTCCCGGGCCGTCCCTTCTTCATCAACACCGGTGTCAGCATAACGTCAAGCGCACCCAGCTTCAGCGCTTGCTCCGCGACATACGCGAGCACCTGCGGTGTGGTGTCGTCCAGCGACGTTTCGAGCACCGCCACTGTCGGCAACGATGCTTCTGAGGCAAAAGGCGTGCCGTTCTCCTTGAAAGCTTCACCGACGGACAACCGCAACACGTTGGGAAAATGCGCCGGATTCCGTGTGCCAGCGCCGTAGCCGATGTGTTCGATGGCCATCGCCGGCTGTGGTCCGAAGCCGGGTGCCAGCGCACGTAGAATTGCCGCACCGGTCGGCGTGACCAATTCTTTCTGCACGTGGGCGGCATAGGTAGGGAAGCCGCGCAGCAGGTCTGCCGTCGCCGGTGCGGGCACCGGAAACAATCCATGCGCACACCGAACCATGCCGCTACCCACATTAACCGGCGAACTGTGCCACGTGCCCATGTCCAGGTGCACGATACCGGCCGAGGCCGCGACAATGTCTACAATTGCGTCGACGGCACCCACTTCGTGGAAGTGAATCTCGTCCACCGGCACGTTGTGGATCTTCGCCTCCGACTGGCCGAGCAGCTCGAAAATCCCGATCGCCAGAGCCTTCACGGGAGCAGTCAGCGTGCTGTTCTGGATCATCTGGCGGATTACCGTGAGAGAGCGCCCATGCACCTCCGCGTCCTGGTCAGGATGAATGCCGACCTCTTCCTGCTCCAGGGCAGTATGGCCCAGCCTGTGTTCATGTTGGGTCTTGATCTGTTGCGTATACGGCTCCGGCGTCGTTTGCTGGCGGGGCGAGGGTCGTACCTCCGCCAGTCGACCGCCCTCCATCACATGCACCTTCAGTGCGGAGATACCGCTGCGGTCTACCGTGTCAAAGCGCAACGCGGCACCCAGACCCATCGCGTTAGTCGCGTCCTCCAGCACACGTCGGGGCACACCGGCATCTACCAGCGCGCCCAAAAACATGTCGCCGGAGATGCCGGCAAAGCAGTCGAGATAGGCAAGGCGCATAGACGTTCTCTCGTGAATTCAAAGGCAGATGTAACGGTCAGCGAGCCCGAGCAATGGCGGATGCCGGCAGCACCGCATTCATCGATCCGGAGCGGTAGCCCTCGGTATCCAGCGTCACATAAGTAAACCCGAGCGGCTTCAGCGCGGCGGTAAATTGTCCGAGCATGTCCATGGATAGCGTTCGCGGCAAATCCTCACGATCCACCTCAATCCGTGCAAGCTCCCCGTGGTGGCGAACACGCACACGCGCAAACCCAAGTCCATGCAGGGCAGCTTCCGCCTGCTCGACCTGGCTCAGGTTGGCTGACGTCACAGGCCGGCCATATTCGATCCTGCTGGCAAGACACGCGCTCGCGGGCTTGTCCCAAAGCTCTAGGCCGGCTGCACGTGCAAGCAGCCGAATTTCCACTTTCGACAACTGGGCAGTTACCAGTGGAGCAACCGCCTTGTGCTCCGCGGCCGCCTGCTGGCCCGGCCGAAACTCGCCCTTGTCGTCCACATTCATCCCGAACGCAAGATGCGCAAAGCCAAGTCGTGTGCGCTCGGCTTCCATCGCGCTGAACAGCGTGTCCTTGCAGTGAAAGCAGCGCCGCGCATCGTTGCGCACGTAGTCCGGCTTGTCCAGCTCGTCGGTGGCGAGAATGCGGGTCGCGATGCCGTGAGCCGCGGTAAAGGCAAGCGCCTGCGCCAGTTCCGCACGGGGCAGGGAAGCGGAATCGGCGATGACCGCAAGCGCGCGGTCCCCGAGCACCCGGTGCGCGGCAAACGCAAGAAAGGCGGAGTCGGTTCCGCCAGAGTACGCCACCAGCACCGAACCCAACGCGGCAAGCGCCTCGTCCAGTGCCCTTGATTTGTCCTCAATCGTCATTGATGTTTTGTAGGATGCCCGAACGTTCCCAACCGCTGTGTGTCTACCAGCTATCCGAAGATCTTGGCAGCCACGGCAAGCCGATGCGCCCGGATCATGGCTTGCACGCTGCGATCGGCGTCCCTGCTCACCGCGACATTGACCGGCAGAAAGACAGTCGTCTCTTCACGGCGCGACAAGACATTGCTGACCGCGAGCGCGCGCATCATCCAGACCGCCGCCGGAACGCTTCGGCAATCCAGACCCACCCATCCGGCAGCCTCTCGGGTGGATCGTTCCAGCCCCGTAGCCTCGAGGATGGTCGCCGCCACTTGTCGCGTCACCGCTTCAAGCTCACGGGATGTCGCATCCTCTGGAAACACGAGCGGTGCCTCGCGCTCCATCGTTGCGAGCAGGCCGGCAATCTCCTCGTGCTTCGTGTCTGACATGTGGTCCTGCCAATAATGGCAGGTCTTGGCCGTCGCCGTAATTACATTCTTAATTTCCTTTTCGACCCGAAATGTCGGCCCAGTCGGCAGATAGAGTGCCAGCCCCTCACCGATCGCAGATACATTTTCCATCACGATGGCACGCACCAGCCACGCAGCCATCGCGGCACTGGTGCAGTACATCCGCACCCATCCCGGGGTCAGCGCCGGCTCCGCGTAAAGCCCCGTCACCAGGAACACGCCTCGGCAGATTTCCGCTGCCGCTGCCTCATATGCCGGCGTCTTCAGGTCTCCACGATCCCGGTCCGGCTCCAGCAGGGTACCCCGGTGGGGCGGCCCGCCCGCCATCGCCAGATCGCAAAACGATCCCCACATCTCGTTCCACGGCACCTTGCCATCCGCACCGTACTTCAACCCCGCCGACCCCATGGACCGAGGCTGCACTTCGTCATCAAACACCTGGTACGTCTCTGGCAGCAGAACGCGCAGCCGACCGTCCAGTTCGAGTCTCTCGTCGTCTTCCACGCTCATCCAGCTGCCCTCGTCCCGCAGAAATCGTTGTGCTTCCTCAACTCAATCTAGCGGAGTTGTCTCGTACACGGAAAAGGCAGCGAAGGTGGCATCTGCGCGAACGCCGCCAGTGCCGGTACTATCGAGAGGTGCGACACACCCAATCCTGCGCCAAACTCCTTCTGCTCTTCCCGCTCGCTCCGCTTCTCACGGGGTGCAGCAAGCCGTCTGTCGACGTGCCCGCGTCGATCACCACCATCGGTCAGGCGACGCCGATCGACGTGCATGTGCAGGATGCCCACGGTCTGGGTGAGCTTACTGCGACCCTGGAGCAAAACGGCCAGCGGTATCCTGTGTGGCGCTCGGCAGCGGCTTCGAGCAGTCACGACGTGACCCTTAACTTTACCGCCGGCGTCAAGGCAACTCCCCAGTTGCACGACGGCAGTGCCGTCCTGATCCTCGAAGCAAAATCCGGCGGACTCTTCGGCGGCACCACGCACTGGCAGCGCGAGGTGAAGGTGGTCACCCAGCCCCCTACCGTAAGCGCGGACTCCGACCAGCACTATCTTTACCGCGGCATGGCCGACCTCGCCACCCTCGATGTGACCGGCGCGTACACCTCCGCCGGCATCCGCGTGGGCAACCAGACCTTTCGCGCGTGGCCGATGCCCGGCGGCAAGCCTGGCATGTTCTCCCTCTACGCGTTCGCGTGGAACATGCCGCTCGACACCGTCCCCCTGGTCTACGCGTCGAACGGCGCAGGCTCTGACGTCACGACACCGCTCACGGTGGTCTTCCCGAAGAAAGAACAGCCTGTTTACACGCAACACCAGATCCAGGTCTCCGACCAGTTCATGCAAAAGGTGCTCGGCGAGCTGGATCCGAACGGCACCGGTACGCCCGTCGAACGCTTCCGAAAAATCAACACACAGATGCGGCAGTCCAACAACAAAACGCTCGCCGATCTGCGACTTAAAACGGCCGATCATTTCCTGTGGAGCCAGCCCTTTACCCGCCAGGCGCACTCCGCGGCAGAGGCGACTTTCGCCGATGTGCGTAGCTATATCTACCACGGCGAAAAGATCGACGAGCAGGTGCATCTTGGCTATGACCTTGCCGTTACGCAGCACGTCGGTGTCGAGGCATCGAACGACGGCCGCATCGTGTATGCCGCGCCGCTGGGCATTTACGGCAACTGCATCGTGGTGGACCACGGCTACGGCCTGCAGACGATCTATGGCCACATGAGCCGCATCGACATGCACGTGGGCGACGCCGTGAAGCGCGGCCAGGTCATGGGCCTTAGCGGCATGACCGGCATGGCCGGTGGCGACCACATCCACTTCGCCATGCAACTTGACGGCGTGCAGATCGACGCCAAGGAGTGGTGGGATCCGCATTGGATCCAGGACCACATCGCCCGTCGTGTGGACTTGCCCGGCTTCAGCAAATAGCGAAGGCGCTAGCCTCTTCTGGAACTCACGGCAGGCACCACCATGCCGGCAGACAGCGCAGGTCGCCGCGTGTGCCACGGTGTCGCTCGCTCGTAGGCAGCGCCAAGCGCAAGCACCACGTGTTCCGAAAAATGTGGCCCCGCAATCGTTAGACCGATCGGCAGACCCGCCGGCGAAAAGCCGCATGGCAGGCTAAGCGCCGGTACACCGTACAGGTCGAACGCCAGCGAGTTGAAGATGTTTTCCGGTTCAGTGGGTTCCGGCGATTCCTCCCGTTTCAGCTCTTCATTGATCGTGCGTGGGCCGATGCGGTTCGTCGGTAGCACGACGAGGTCGAAGTCTGTGAACGCATCGTCGATCGTCTTGCGCAATCGTGTCAGCTGCCAATTTGCCCGGACCAGGTCGGCCATCTTGCTTGCGCTCGTTTGCCCCGGATCGTTCAATTCTTTCACCGTTCCCTCCACCACTCCGCGCGTCTGCAGCGAGTAGCTGCCGGCGTGCCGCCGGAACAGGTCTTCATGCACGGCCTCCACTTCCGCCGCGCGAATGGCCGTCCAGTCCAGGTCACCCGTTTGCGGCAGGGAAACGGCGCGGACGCTCTTCACCAAGCCGCCAATCACTGCAATGGCCGCATCCACGGCAGCCGCCGTGGTCGCGTCCAGGGCATCGAAAAACGGCGACCGCGGAACGCCCACACGCAGACCTGCAACCCGCACCTGCCGCATCCTCGCGACGTAGTCTTCCGCCGCATGCTCCACGCTGGCGACATCGTGCTTGTCATACCCCGCCATGGCACTCAGCATCACTGCCGCGTCTTCCACCGTGCGGGTCATCGGACCGCAATGGTCCAGCGAATAGATCAACGGAAATACGCCGCCCAGCGACACCAGGCCATACGTCGGCTTCAAGCCAACCACGCTGCACCACGCTGCGGGGATGCGGATCGACCCACCCGTATCCGTGCCGACCGCTCCCATCGCCAGTTCCGCGATGACTGCCGCGGCCGACCCTCCGGACGAGCCGCCAGCTTCCCGGTCCAGCGCCCACGGGTTCCGCACAGGTCCGAAGTAGCTGGTTGCGGAGCTGCCACCCATCGCGAACTCATGCAGGTTCGTTTTACCGATCAGCACGGCGCCCGCCCGGCGAAGCTGGCCGACCACAAACGCGTCCGCCGCCGGCACACGGTCGTCGAACAACAGACTCGCCATCGTCGTCCGCGTGCCGGCAGTGTCGATGTTGTCCTTCACTGCCAGTGGTATGCCATGCAGCGGCCCGCGGAACCTGCCCAGCGCCGCCTCCGCGTCCAGCGCCGCGGCCTCATGCAGCGCGCTTTCCCGCATCACCGTAATGAACGCATCGAGCTTGGGATTTAACTGGTCGATACGCCGTAGCAGCGCCTCGACCAGCGCCACCGACGTTGTCTGGCGCGCGCGCAGCCGTCTACCGGCCTCGGCAATCGACAGGCTGGTCAGCCCTTCGTCCGCCGGGCCGGCCCAGGCATCCCGCGCCAGTAGCGATGCTCCGGCCACCATCAACGTGCGTTCCACAAATTCTCGTCGATCCATCCAGACCCTCTGCTTTCGCGCGTCTGCTGCCATGGCTTGCAACCGCGAAGCGTCGCGGCGTAGCATGCCATCACGCCGGCACTGCCGCTCAGCACGCATTCTACGCATGCTGCAGCAACGCGTGGAAAGTCAACATGCCCCGACATCTGAAACAAGGTGCGACTACCGAGACGCGCAACGAGCGCGAACGCCAGGTACGCGAAACCGTAGAAACCATCCTCGCCGACGTCGCAGCACGCGGCGACACCGCCGTGCGCGAACTCAGCATCCGCTTCGACGCTTGGGACCGCGAACATTATCGCCTCACCCCAACCGAGATCGACCGCTGCATGGCCTCGCTCTCTGCACAGGACCTCGCGGACATCGCCTTCGCTCAAACGCAGGTGCGAAATTTTGCTCAGGTGCAGCGCGCCTCCATGCACGACGTGGAAGTGGAGACGCTGCCTGGCGTCGTGCTCGGCCACAGGCACATCCCCGTCGGCGCGGCGGGTTGCTATGTGCCAGGCGGCAAGTACCCGCTGCTCGCCTCCGCGCACATGTCCGTCATCACCGCAAAGGTCGCGGGCGTGCCGCGTGTTATTACCTGCGCGCCCCCGTTCGCGGGCGGCCCAGCACCGGCCATCGTCGCCGCGCAGCACATGGCTGGCGCCGATGAAATCTACTGCCTCGGAGGAATCCAGGCCATCGCAGCCATGGCGCTCGGCACCGAGAGCATCGCGCCCGTCGACATGCTTGTGGGCCCCGGCAATGCCTTCGTCGCCGAAGCAAAGCGCCAGCTTTTTGGCCGCGTCGGCATCGACCTCTTCGCCGGCCCTACCGAAACCCTCGTTATCGCGGACGATTCGGTTGACGGCGAGCTCTGCGCCACCGATCTGCTTGGACAGGCCGAGCACGGTCCCGACAGCCCGGCCATCCTGCTCACCACGTCTGAAGCCCTGGCCCGCAGCACCATGCAGCACATCGACCGGCTGCTCGCCATCTTGCCGACGGCAGACATTGCCCGCCGCGCCTGGCAAACTCACGGGGAGGTGATCGTCGCGGATTCCGACGAGGAGATGGTCCGCATCGCGGACGACCTCGCTTCCGAGCACGTCCAGGTCATGACCCGCGACCCCGACTACTTCCTCGTCAACATGACGAACTACGGCGCACTCTTCCTCGGCCCGCGCACCAACGTCGCCTTCGGAGACAAGGTCATCGGCACCAATCACACGCTGCCCACGCGCAAAGCAGCGCGCTACACCGGCGGCCTGTGGGTCGGCAAGTTCCTCAAGACCTGCACCTACCAGCGCGTGCTGACGGACGAGGCCTCCGCCGACATCGGCAGTTACTGCTCGCGCCTCTGCGCCCTCGAGGGCTTCGTGGGTCACGGCGAACAAGCCAACATGCGCATCCGTCGCTACGGCCATCGCGACGTGCCGTACGGCACCGCCGATCAACCTGCCGCCCTCGAGAAAACCGGCGCATGACGCTGCCGCAAACCCCATCATTTCGCCTGGAAGGCAAGCGCGCGTTGGTCACCGGCGCAGGCCGTGGCATCGGTCTCGCCGCCGCTGCAGCGCTCGCTCAGGCCGGCGCGCACGTCACGCTGCTTGCTCGCTCCGCCGCGGAGATCGAAGCCGCGGCTGAAGCCATCCGCGCCGTCGGCGGCCACGCGACCGCAGTCGTTTGCAACGTGCTTGAATGCCCGCAGGTCGCGGCCACCATCCGCCAGCACGGGCCCTTCGACATTCTCGTCAACAACGCCGGCACCAACCGTCCCATGCCTATGCAGCATGTCACCGAAGACGACTTCGACGCCGTGCTCGACCTCAACGTGCGCGCGGCATTCTTCGTTGCACAAGCAGTCGCGCACGGCCTGCTCGCCGCCCATCTCCCCGGTTCGCTCATCCATATGGGGTCGCAGATGGGCCACGTCGGCGCGCCCAATCGCTCGCTTTACTGCGCCTCCAAGTGGGCGCTGGAAGGCATGAGCAAGGCGTTCGCGCTCGACCTCGCAGCCCATGGCATCCGTTCCAACACCATTGCGCCCACCTTTACAGAAACCGCCCTCACCGCTCCCTACTTCGCGGATGAAGACTTCCGCCAATCCGTGCTCGCCCAGATCAAGCTCGGCCGGCTCGGCCAGGTGGAAGACCTCATGGGCGCCATCGTCTACCTCGCCTCAAGCGCATCAGCCCTGGTCACGGGAACAAGTCTCCGTGTCGACGGAGGTTGGACCGCCGCATGAACCCACAACGCACCTCCCTCAAAGCACGCCTCGCCGCCGGCGAACTCATCGTCGGCACCTTCGTCAAAACGCCCTCGCCCATCGTCGTGGAGGTGCTTGGCCTCACCGATCTCGACTGCCTGTGCCTCGACGCGGAGCATTCCCCGTTCGACCGCGGCACGCTCGACACCTGCCTGCTCGCCGCGCGCGCAATCGGCATCGACACCCTAGTCCGCGTGCCCTCCGCCGCGCCCGAACACATACTGAACGCGCTGGATTGCGGCGCCACCGGCGTTCTGTTGCCGCACATCCGTTCCGCTGCAGAGGCGCGCGCCGGCGTGCAGGCCAGCCACTACGGCCCGGGCGGCAGAGGCTACGCGGGCTCCTCGCGCGCCGCCACCTACACCGGCACACCCATGGCCGCGCACCTCGCCAATAGCGCCGCGCGCTCCGTTGTTGTTGCCCAGATCGAAGACCCCGAAGCCGTGGAAGACATCGACGCCATCGCCGCGGTCGAAGGCGTCGACGCGCTCTTCATCGGCCGCGTCGACCTCACCGTCGGCTATGGCGCCACCAGCCTGGACGACCCACGCGTCCTCGCCGCCGTCGAAGCCGTCTGCGCCGCGGGCGTGCGCGCCGGCAAACCCGTCGGCATGTTCCTCACGCGCATCGCAGACGTGCCCCACTGGCGCGCAAAGGGCGCAACCCTCTTCCTTCTCGGTTCGGACCACGGTTTCCTTCTCAGCGGCGCCGCCGCCCTCGTCCGCGACGTGAAAAACTAACATCGACAAGGAGTCGAAGCATGAATTCCCCCCAAGGTTTTGCAGACAGCGTCCATTACATCAAGGCACCCGAGCGCAGCTCCATCGGCGACACCGCCGACGTCGTCGATCTCGTCACCGAAATTCTCCGCGCCGTCCGCACCCGCGGCGACGAGGCTGTACGCGAATACTCCAGCCGCTTTGACAAGGCAGACCTGGACAGCTTTGAAGTTTCGCCCGCGGACCGCCAGGCCACCGTCGACGGGCTCGATCCGCAAACCCGTGCCGACACCGAGTTCGCCATCGACAATGTCACCCGGTTCGCCAAGGCCCAGCTCGCCACCATTCTGCCGCTCGAAATCGAATCGCTGCCCGGCCTCCATCTCGGTCACCGCGTCATCCCCATCGAGCGCGTCGGCGCGTACGTGCCCGGCGGCAGGTTCCCCCTGCTCTCCGCGCCCATCATGACCATCGTCCCCGGCAAAGTCGCGGGCTGCGACGAGGTGATCGCCTGCCTGCCGCCCAACGCGCATCCCGCCATGATCGCCGGGTGCCATCTCTCTGGTGCCGACCGCATCTTCCGCATCGGCGGCGCACAAGCCATCGCTGCCATGGCCTACGGCACCGCTACCGTGCCGCAGGTCAACAAAATCGTCGGGCCCGGCAACGCTTTTGTGAACGAAGCAAAGCGCCAGGTCTTCGGTCCTGTTGGCATCGACCAGCTCGCAGGCCCGTCGGAAATCTTTATCGTCGCCGACAGTACCGGCGACCCCGAACTCATCGCCACCGATATGCTCGCGCAGGCGGAGCACGACGTGCGCACCCGCGTCGGCCTCATTACTACCGACGCCGCGCTCGCCGAAGCCACGGCAAAAGAAGTCCTGCGCCAGCTTGAAACGCTGGCCACGGCCAACATCGCCTGCGAAAGCTGGACCAACTACGGCGAGATCACCGTCTGCGCCGACGAAGCGGCCATGATCCGCTACTCCGACCACGTCGCCGCCGAGCACCTGCAGGTTCACACCGCCGACCCGAAGGGCTTTGCCCTCAAGCTGCGCAACTATGGCTCGCTGTTTATTGGAGAAAACGCCAGCGTCGTTTACTCCGACAAGTGCGTCGGCACCAACCACACGCTACCCACCATGAACGCCGGCCGCTATACCGGTGGCCTCTGGGTCGGTTCCTACGTCAAGATTGCGACGCATCAATGGCTCGACGACGGCGCCATCGCCTCGGTCGCGCCACCCGCTATGCGCCAGAGCGGCAGTGAAGGTCTCGACGGCCATCAGAAAGCCGCCGCCATCCGCCACCAGCGCCAACTCGCCACCTTCGCCGCACTCACCCGCTGATCCACAAACAGCAAGGCCCCTCGATCGCGAGGGGCTTTGCTCTTGCGAACAACCTACACCGCGGCCAACTCCGCAGCCACCGGCACGGACGCAAACACCGGCATCGCCGGATCCTCCGTGCCTCGCACCACGAACAACACCGCCGGTCCTGATGCCGTATTCCTAAAAGCATGCGGCAGCCCCACCGGCACCGACAGCGTATCGCCTGCGCCCATCAGCAGCTCGCCGCCGTCCCAGCTCACCTCCACCGTGCCGCTCTGCACAAACAACACTTCCACCTCCCTGCGCGCGTGCATCGGCACGTAGGCGCCCGTCTGCAGCGTCAGCCGCCGCAGGTTTAGGTCATGTGGCCACCACCCGGCAATCGGACCAGCAGGGAAGCCGTCCCTCGTCGCACGCGGCACAATGACGCCCGCCTCCTCCACGCCCTCCCCGGCCAGCGGAGACGCCGCGTTTGCCACCATTGCATCCGCCCGCACCACACACTCCATCAGCTTCTCCATCGGCGGCGTCTTCAGCGCGGCAAGCGCGGACTCGTCCAGCGCACCTTCCAGCTCCACGTTCTTCAGCTCATGCGTGCCGCTGGTCGTATCGATCAGCCGCCCTCCTTTTGCCAGCTTCAAACCATGTCCGGCAGCGGCTTCAAACACTGCCGGCGCCCACGTCACCTTGCCTGGGTCGTCCTGCCCCAGCGGCATCCACAGAAAGCCCTTGCCCTCATCCAGCTTGCTGAACCCGCGAAACATGTGGATCGGCACCGACGCCACGTCTCCCGGTCCGATGTCTAGCGAACCATCCTCCTTGTTCGGCCCAAAGTGCAGCCGCCAGTGGCCGCTGTGCACCACAAAAATCTCCGCCGTGTCGTGGCTGTGCTGCGAGTTCACACACCCAAACGGCTGCCGCGCGCCCCCGATGTTGAACCCGTGCTTCTCACGCAGGTGCACATGCTGATCCGCGCTCTCACTTACGCCCGGGCCAATAATGGTGAAGTTTTCCTTCTCGGTCGAACCCGGCGTTTTGGTATCGATAAAGGCCGTGCGGCACGGTTGCAGGTCGGCATAGCGCACTAGGCGCGCGGTTATGGCTTCGGTCGTCCACTGCGGCATTGTTGGCTCCACGCGCGGCAGGTCACGGCTCGCGCGAACGCTCACGATTGTAGCGAATTCATCCCACACCGTGCATCCGCGCGTGCTACGTTCGCCTATGTCATCCGTCGCGCTGCCGCCACTGGTTCTGCTGCCGGGCACGCTGTGCGACGAGCGCGTCTTCGCACCCCTGCTCGCCCGGCTGCGGCAGACGTTCCCGCAACTCGACGCCACCGTCCTTCTGACCACCCACTGCGACACCATGCGTGCCGCAGCGGAACATATTCTTGCCGTCGCTCCGCAGCACTTCGCCCTGCTCGGCTTTTCCCTCGGCGGCATCATCGCACTTGAGGTGGCGCTGCTCGCGCCAGAGCGTGTCCTTGGCATGGCGTTGCTCAACGTCAACGCCGCGCCTGCACCGCCACACTTGCACTCACAACGACGCGAAGCCGTGGTGCAGGCCCAAGCAGTCGGCCACGGCCATTATGTCCGCGAGCAACTCTGGGCGAGTTACGTCGCTCCCGCAGCCCAGCAGGATCTCGCTCTACAGGGACTGATCGCGGCCATGGCACAGGACCTCGGGCACACCGCATATCACCACCAGACGGAAGCCGCCCTAGCCCGCCGCGACTATCGGCCCCTGCTTTCGACCCTCACCATGCCCACCCTTGTGCAGGCCGGCGAGCGCGACCTCGTCTGCCCCTCAGACGCGCAGCACCAGCTCGCGAGCGCCATGCCCAACGCGCAGTTCACCCTTATTCCAAACGCCGGTCACTTCGCTCTTCTGGAACAACAGGACACCGCCGCCACTTCTGTGGCAGCATGGTTCCACGACATTTCAGACAGTAGCGCTACAACCGAACCGGAGACGATGTGACCGAACAAACCCCCGCCGCCGCCGCACCTCCTGACGACGTCCGCAATGTGCTGCAGGTGGAGCGCCGCGACTTCACCGAACTCGTCCCCACTGCCCGCCCGCAGGCCCAATCCATGCGAGGCTTCGACCCCATCTACACCGACATCGTCGACTACATCGTTCGCTGCACGCACAAAATTTGGGATGAGCGCGATGTCGGGCTCATCTACACCCATTACACGCACAACTGCGTTCTTTACGGGGTGCTCGGCACCATGTATGACCGCGAATCCATCGTCCGCGAAACCATCCAGCGCATCGTCGAGCTGCCCGACCGTCGCGGCATGGCCACCTCCGTGATCTGGCGTGGCAACGACGTCGACGGCTTCTACACGTCGCACATGACGCACGGCACCGGTCGCCACACCGAGTACGGTATATTTGGCAAGCCTACAGGCCGCACCTTTGTCACGCGCACGATCGTCGACTGCATGATTCTTGAAAACAAGATCTACCGCGAGTGGGTCGCGCGCGACAACATGGCGCAGCTGGTCCAACTCGGCATCGATCCGCAGGCGTACGCCGCCACGCTCGCGCAGCGCAAGTTTGAGGCCGGCGACGCCGTCGTTGAGATCGCCGAGAACCGCCGCCTGCTCGGCCAGTACCCGCCGGAGTCTGAACCCGACCTCTCCCTCGCCCACACCGACGAGGAAGCCGAGGTCCTCCGTTGGCTCCATCACATCTACAACAAGCGCATGTTCGGCAAAATTGGCGACATTTACGCCAGCAACTGCCAGTGGCATGGACCTCTCATGCGCGAACTTTACGGCATCGGCGCAGTCATGCAGCAAACCATGCGCCTCGTCGCCATGATCCCCGACGGCGCCTTCGTGCCACAGCACATCTGCTCGGTGCCCAGTGAAGAAGGCGGCACCAAAATTGCGATTCGCTGGGTCATGGACGGCCATCACCTGGGCTACGGCTCGCTGGGTCCTCCCACCGGCCACAAGCTCGTTGTCATGGGCTTTACGCACCTGCATCTGCGTGAAGGCAAAATCGTCGACGAATGGGTGCTCTACGATGAGCTCTCCATGCTCGTGCAACTCAAACTCGCAGCCCTTCACAAAGCCGCTGCCTAGAGGTGGTCCTGCATGCTTCCCCATCCGTTGAACCGATCCACCCGGGCTCATTCAACGGTTGCCGACGTCGTGTCGCTGCAGCAAACGGAAGAGGGTGCGCTCACGACGGTGATCCCGTCCCCGCAGCCAGCCGCGGCCCTGCTCTGCGATCTTCCGCTGCAACGTCGGCTTCTCGCCTTCGGCTTTCTGCTCCTCGCGGAATTCTTCTACGGCTGGGCCTGGAACACTGTCGACGTCCTGCGACCGTTCCTGCGTGCAAGCCTTGGCCTGACCCTCACCCAGGCCGGTTCGGCCTACTCGGCGCAGGGAGCCGGCGCCCTGCTCGGTGCCATCGTCATCGGTCAACTTGCGGATCGCCTCGGCCGCCGTCACATGCTTGTTGTCGTCATGGTCGGCTATGGCTTGCTGCTGCTGGCCGGCATCGTTGTCGCGACTTACCCGCAGCTCTTACTGCAACGATTTTTGCTCGGCATCTTTCTCGGCGGCAGCTTCCCCGTGGTCGTCGGTATCTACGTCGACCTATTCCAGCCGGGTGTTCGCGGCAAGCTCGCCAGCGCCATCAACACCACGTTTTCCTCCGCCATCATCCTGCTCGGCGTTGCCTTCGGCCATCTTCATCAGCACGACTGGCGCGTGCTGCTATGGCTCGGCGGTGTTCCGCCCGTTCTGCTGGCCGGCTTCGCGTATCTCGTCATCCCGCAGCTACCTCGCGCCGCCCACGCCTCCACGGGTAAGGTAAAGATTCCACTAGCAGAAATGTTTACACCCACGCTGCGCCGGCAAACACTTTTACTCGCAGCACTTACCGGACTTAATTTTTTCTCTTACCAAGCCTTCAGCGGATGGCTTACGACCTATTTGCAAAGCACGCGTATGTTGCCGCTGACTGAAATCGGCCACCTGGTGTCCGCTCAGTTCATCGGCAACATTCTTGGCGGTTTTCTGTGGGGCTGGGCCGGGGATCGCTACGGCCGGCGCTTTGGTGCGCTCGGCTTTTTTCTGGCTGCTGCGGCAATCGTCGCGTACCTCACTGTGCCGACCATTTCACCTTTGCTGCTTGGTCTTGGCTTCACGTATGGCTTCGCGCTCTCCGCAAGCGTTACCTGGGGGCCATGGCTTGCGGAACTTTACCCGCCTCACCTCAAATCCACAGCCTCGTCCATCTTCAACTGGGGTCGTCTGATCAGCTTCTTCGCACCGCTCCTCACTGGCTTACTCGGCAGCCACGTCGGCCTTCGCGCCGCGATGATGGTCAGTAGCCTCACCTTTGTCTGCGCGGCTCTTATCTGGACCACCTTGCCGGAAACATTAAACGCAAAGCATTAGTCGTCCACCCGTTGCAAAACTTGTCCATAATTCAGGGTGCGCCCACCGGCGAGCGCACCCTGTTTGAGTTAGCGCGTGACCAGAATTGTCACCGTGTTTGACAGGAGCGTCGTGTTGGAAATGTCGTGCGCCCACAGTTGCAACGTGTGTGCTCCGACGGTAAGTTGCGTGGTGTCGACAGAGTAAACGTACGGTGCAGAGGTCACTCGATGGTCATCAAGAAACTGTCCGTCTACCAGCAGGTGTGATCCTGCTGCGTCCAGCGTTTGGCCAATCGCGGCCGTCGCAGTGATCGTTCCACTTACAGTTTGCAGGTTAGCGGGGAAGGTCAGCAGGATGGGATACGCCTGCGCTGGCGTAGTGGTCACTGGTGTCGTGACAGGCGGTGTCGTGACAGGCGGTGTCGTGACCGGCGGGGTCGTGACAGGCGGGGTCGTGACCGGCACCACAACGGCTGCAACCGACACTGCCTGTGAAGTACTTCCAGCGAAGTTGGCTGTACCGGCAAAAGTCGCCGTCAGCACATGCGCATCCGTCGTTGTAAGTGACACCGCGAGGCTTGCACTGCCGCTACTCAACTGCGCGGTACCCAGCAGGTTCGCACCGTCATAAAAACTGATCGTTCCCGTGGGAATGCCAGACGTAGCCGAGACAAGCGCCATCAGGGTGCCGTTGCTCAGGCTGAGGTTCGTCGTGGTAGCTGCCGCCACCACCGTCGCGACCGACCCTGTGCTCTCATAGGCACCCATGTCGTAAGCCGCCCCTTGCAATCGCACATTGCCCGCCAGATCCGTCGGAATGGTGGTAAGCGTCGACGGCACAAGCGGCACTGCATCAATCACCGGAGAGCCGGCAAGCGGCCGGTAGTTGCCGTTCGCTGCGTCGGTAAACCGCGGGTCGCCCTGCAGCGATCCCACATCCTCGCCGTTTGCTTGCCACTGTCCGAAAGCCGTATCTACCCATTGAAATGCGCCACCAACAAACTGCGCAAAGGTGGAGCCCGGCGTATAGAAATTAAACCCTGCGAACGTGAATGTCCCAAGATTCAGCCCCTCGTCCCACAGGGCGAACACTCGGTGCGGCGCAAGCAGAATATTCCCATACATCTGAAAGTTTGCACCTGCGCTCAGCAGGGCAATGCAGCTGTTCGACCCCGCAGCCGGATCCATCACAATCGTGCTGAAGCGCAGCAGATTGTTCGTGCCGCGCGCGAGCACAGCCGTCTGGTACCACTCGCTACCCAGGTTGGTGCCGTGGATGAGCAGATTCTGCAGCACTGTATTACTCGCGGCAACGTCGATGGTGGCCTGTGCGCCCGATAACTCCACGCCGTCGACCCAGGCACCACTGCCGTCAATCTCAAGCCGCGCATTCTGAATCAAGCCGCCGGTCATCTTTGCCACCGCACCGGGATGATCGGTGTTCGATAGAACTGTGCCGGCACCGTACGACTTCAACCCATCCAGCCACACCGATGTAACCGTCGCCCCATGATTCAGAAACGATTGGTACACGGTGTTGTCCTGCGGGTCGTCCATATTCGCCGCGCTGATGTTATGCCACTCCGACGTCTGACTAAGTAGGCCGGTGCTGGTATCGCCATACGTCACATAGGCCGACGCACCGCCCGAACTCTGCTGCCCCGGTGCCGCGTAGGCCGCAACTAGATTGGTTCCCACAAACCGCGTGCTGTTAATCACACCAAAGTGGTGCTTACCCGCGTGGTACGCCTCGCAGTTCGTCAGTTGCACGTCTTGGCTGTTCATCACGCGAAATCCATAGCCGCCGTTATCGTCGTAGCGTGCGCTCTCATCGACGACAAGATTGTTGAACACCAGGTGACTTTGTCCGTTGGTATAAACGACGTCGTCGCGCTCCACCGCGCTGTACACGCGGCCATCAAAGCGCGGGTCGGAGCTTGGCGAGCTTAGCATGATTTGCCCATTAGAATACGACCAGGAGCCGCTGATGTTACTCGCTGGTTGACCGAAGGAGTAATTAAAAAAAGCCTGATTCGCCAGCACGGAATACACTGGGCTCGCGATGGAATACACATACAGGCCGTTCCCAATTGCCTGAAACTGCGAGTTCGTCAGCACGACGCTGCCCCAGAACTTCGGCTTGGCACCACTACCGTAATCACCAAAGGTAATCGGGCTGGTCTGCGTTCCGCTGGAAGAAGCGATGAACGATTCATGCCACTGGCCGCCACGCTGAAACAGCACCTGATCGCCAGGCTGAAAAGCGGAAGCATTCACACGCGCAACGGTCTGCCACGCGGTGTTCGGTGACGCACCATTATTCGCATCGCTTCCAGCGGGACTGACATAATAGGTGGCTGCTGCCGCCACAGAAGAAAACAGTGTTAAGCCGGCTGCGGCTGATGCTACGGTACATGCAACACGGAAAGCAGAAACAGATCGCTTGATCAACTGGTAGCGCCCCTTATGGTGAAACAGCGTCTTCGACATACCTCGACTCAGACGCGGATCTCTGTCGTCTGTCTTGCGCACGAGGGTCACGGTTGTGGCTAGCAGAAGCCGCGTTTGCGGTAAGAATGCAGCAAAAAAGTTGGTCACGCTTGCGCTTCTTCGTCGCAAGTGTGCAGTCTGGCAAAGGCATTACACCCTTCAATTTCCAGTTCGATCAAGCCGCCGTTGGAATGGCGATTGCTGGCGAATCTGTTTTCCTGCAGAAGGGCGAGGTGTATACAAGCATAAGGCTACATGCCACAATCGTCATCCTTGGTGCCTCTAAAACGAAATCGGAGTAAACAGAAACGACATAATCCGCCGCATGTTCGCTGCAGGTCATACGGCGGCAGTGCGTCGGCCTGTCGCTGATCGGCGACTCTTTGCTCTCGATGCGTCGCTATCATCTAGCCAACAATCGCAAGGAGTACTCTTGGCCCCGCTTCACAAGGCGCCCCGTTGGCAGGAGCGCAGTTTGCTGCTTCTCAGCACGACATTCTGTCTGCTTTACGGACTATTTCTCATTGCACTAACCCACACCACGGCAGACGGTAGTTGGTATTGGTATGCAACGAGTCTGCGGCAGGGAACTCGGTTGTACGCCGACTTGCACCTGGCCATGCAGCCGCTTTATGCAATGGAACTCGCCACATTCTTAAGGTATTTCGGCCCCAGCTGGCTTGCGGCGCAACTTCCCGCCTGTGCAAACCTCTTGCTGTTCACCGGGTCTTTGCTGCTCGTCAGCCTCTCCCTCCCGCTTCGTTACGCTTGGCGCGCCCTGCTCATGTGCTGTGTCTTCGCCGTCACCATGGGTTTCATCATGATGCGCTTCGACGACTACCACGTGCTTAGCGCATCGTTCGAGTTACTCGCTGCCGCAGCACTTCTACGCCTGTCGCAGCCTGCCTCAACGTGGCTACGACTTGCACTGCTCGGCTGCCTCGGTATGCTGTGTGGCCTCTGCATCATGAATCGTCTTAACGATGGCGGCCTGCTCTTTGGTGCGTCGTGTGCCGCGCTTGCCTTCACTGCCTCTCCGGGTGGACTCACCGCCAAAGTTCGTCACGCCGCACAAAGCATCGCAATTGTTGCCGCAGCCACGCTCTTTGTCATCGCGGCCATTCTGCGCACGCTGCATGAGACCTTCGCAAACTGGAAGCTGTACTCCATCACGCGAGCAGCCGCCATCAAGGGCGGTACGGGCCACCTGTTGTTGTATCCCTTTCGCCTCCCGTTCGGCACCATCCATGAGTTACTCGCGGGTGGCTGGCGTTTTTTCTTGGTTCTTTTTTATGTGGTCGCAATCGCAGCCATCGTCGCGTATGGCGCGGAACGCACGAGCGATGTGACTAACCCGCAGAGACGCCGGCGCATCCTCATTACCGTCGCCTTCACAGTATTGGTGCTGTCGCTCCCGTTCCACACGCACTTTACTCGGGGCAACGTCGCCCGCATTCTTGTCTCGCTACTCGTCTTTACCATTTACGTGGCAAGTGCGATTGTCCTTGTTCGCTTGGTGCAGCATGTGCGTGGCCGCTCACCAGAAGGTTGGTCCGCGCGTGAGCTGATCGTGCTTTTACCACTCGGTCAACTCGTCTCCATTTCAATGAGCGCCGCGCGCTGGTATCCCAACACCTACCCCGCTGCTGCAGTGTTCCTGATGCTCTTACCCATTGGCCTGCCGTGGTGGTTCGCCAGCACCAGGCAGCGTGCGGTCTGGCTGAGCCTCGTCGCACTGCTGCTGATCTCAGCCACGGCAGACAAGATCCGCGACCCTTTCGATTGGTTCAATTACCGGGTGCGTTCCCTCGATGCACAACGTATATGGATCATGCATCCCCAGTATGGCCGCATGTGGATGCAGCGCGATCAACTTGCTTTGTTCTCGCCTGTCTGCAAACAGATCGGGGGGAGTTCGGAGTTACTCTCGCTGCCCTTCACCTATGCCAATTACTTCTGCAATGTCGCACCATGGCACGGGTATGTCCAAACATTTTATGACACTTCAAGCCGACAAACCATTGAGACACTCCAGAACGATCTGGATAGCGGCCCGCCGGAATGGATCCTCTATCAGCGCCAGCTCGATGTGCTGACTGAGAACGAGAAAGCTTTCAACGCCGGACATCCTCTGCCCCATCGGGCGCTTGATGCTTACCTGATGCGGCGATTGCGGAGCGGTGAATGGACGGCAACCCAGGAGGCCTCGCCATTTCGAGACACGTCCACTTGGCTGCTCATCCACACCAGGCCGCGCAAGGATAATGCAAGCCCGGAGGCATCACCAACACACTGATGAGGACGCCTGTGGGGCGCGGCACCTACTGCGAGGAAGCCTGTATCTGCAGAGTTAATGGAACACTGTGCGACACGGTTCCCGTAGTCGCTGTGAGTTGAAACGAGTAAGCGTGCGCCGCATATCCCGTACCGCAACCTGTTGCTCCGAACAGGACAAACGCAGCTAGCAGTGCCGCGCAAAGGCGGTACAAGCGTCCTCGTCGTCTCAGCCCCACGATTGGAAGGAATCCGAGCAATGCTGCAAGCGATACACCTTGTGCGGCGCGTTCAAACGGATTGTTGACTTCCGCATACTTGCGCGTGTGAAGCGTCATCACGATATCGGCGATACCGCCGTCTTCCGCCAGTGTGCCGGGCGTAAACGTGGCATATGTCTGATTTGGTAAGTCCCCGGAGACGGCGAACGTCGCTTGATCGGAGTACAGGCCATTAAGCGGTGTAAGCCGAAACTGAAGGGTCGGACTACTACCCATGGTTCCGGTTAGAACATTGCCGTGGTTCGCCGTGAGCAGAAAGTCCCGCGGTGTCACAAACAGATTTGCAGAGGCGGTGGAAGATGGCAGAAAGTTCTGATTGCCTCCGTAAGTTACAGTCACCTGCACAGACCCGACGGGGAGTGTCGTTGTCACCAGGGTCGCAGATCCATTCACCAGGGCTCTCGTTGCACTCGCCACGCCGTTAACGAAGAAGGTTACCGATCCTGTCGGAACACCCGTAGTTGCACTGTTTACTATCGCTGTCAGCGCAATGCTGGAACCTTGGAGTGCACTGGCTTGTGCAGAGGAAAGACTCGCAACACTGGCTGCCTGAGTTACGGTCAGCGTTGCTGGGATTGTCTGTACCTGGTACCCGGATACATTGTCCCCTTGCACCGTGGGAATGATGGCATAGGTACCAGTCGGCGAAAGCGGAGTCGCGCTGGTCGTGTAACTTCCAATGAAACTGTCCCTGCCAATTGCCCCTGTGATCGTGCCGTTAAAGGTCGGATTGGGTGTGCCATATACGCGCTGCGCATCCAACGCGCGTATGGTAAGTAACGGGCGCAGCGCGTGAATCACAACATCATCCGATGCTGCCGTCTCCAGGTCGGGCCTGCCAGGCGTAAAGTCCACGTGCAGGGGAGTGTCTCCGGCAGTCATTGCAGTGCCCGCAGCGGGGGAATACTTATAACTTCCATCAACCGGTGCCGTCTGCCCGGTACTAAGTGCCGCAGCAAGAAGGATGACCTGCGGATTGTCCGGCAATGCTACCGACTTTACTACTCGCGTAGCGTCCACCGACAGGGAATAGCCGTATACCCGCGATACCGAAGCTCGCTGTGTGCCGTCGGCAAGATTCTGCATGGTTGTGCTTGCAACCACAGTCTCGTCAGCATAGGTTGTCGAAGAAGTCCAGGAACTTAAATCGAGGCTCTGCGACGAAGACGTACCATCCGCATAATGGAGCGTAAAGACTTGTGCGAGTTGGTCTGTACCTGCTGCGGCGCCAAGTAGATACAGCGTGCTGTAGTTTCCGGCAGGTAATTGGATCGTGCTGCTGGTTGCGGCATTTTGTACATCGGGCGATAGCAGGGGAAAGCTCGCACCCTTGTACTGGAGCGCTGATCCTAGTTGCTGAAATGAGAAGGCCGCGTCGTTTCCGTCGAACCCCTTCGCTCGATAGCTCGTCCCATCGTGGTAAAAAGCATTGACGCGAGCCGCGTCGAGTAACGGCACCATTACAGGTTCAGCGAAGGCCGTTGCAGTCGCATCCAGTTGAGCCGGTCCTAACAGGGTGCCAACGCTAACCGGTGTGGGTTGCGGCCAATTGAGTGAGGTCTTTAGTGCTGTTGGGGGAGGATTAACCGTTAAGGAGACGCTTGCATTTGTAGCGCCTTGAACACTGTCCGGTATAAAGCTCACGCTGAGTGTTGATGTTCCTTCTGGAGGATAACTGCCCGCCGCCGGACTGTAGGTATACGTCCCGGGCACCACGGGGGGCAGCAGTGCCATCGAGAGAACAACAATGTTCCGGTCATCCGGCAAGTCGACCGACAGCACACCTTTGGTGCTGTCAAGCGGAATACGATAGCCATACACGCACGTGGAATTCGGTTCGACCGCGCCGTTGTAATAGACACGATTCGGTACGCAGGTAACGGTTGACTCTCCGGAATTGTTGCGTGCGCGCACCCAGTCACTAAACGCCTGCGTCACCGAGCTCGTAGTTCCATCGGTATAGTGCACCACGATGGTGCGATTCCCCGGCTTTTCATCGTTCACAAGGTCTGCAAGCAGCCACAGGCTCGAATACGCCCCGCTGGGCAACGGCACCGTCCCGCCACTCACGACATCTAACGTGTCCGGTGCACCGAGGGCGAAGGTCACTCCGTGCCATTGCAAACTCGTTGAAAATTGGGCTGCGGAAAGGCTTTCGCCATTACCGTCGAAGCCGCCCACGAAAGGCGTGCCGGGTGTGGCAAGACCAGCAACATTGAAGTTGCCTTCTAACGAAACACTAACGGGTGGAGCTGTCAGTGCGATCGCGTCCAACTGCAGCCCTGTCAGCGGCGAAAGGAACGACACTGGATCCGGTGAGGGCCACAGGATGTAGGTCGACGGCTGCTGGGCCGTCGCTGTAGCTGTCTGACCTGCCACACAGAGGAAGAAGCACAACAGAGAAAAGAAAACAGGGCAAAGAGCACGTCGAAGAAGAGCGATCATGGCAAGTATCCAGGCAGAACAACAGAAACGTCAGTAACAAAAGAATATGACTCCCTAGGCCCAGAGAAGTCGCCCCTCTATCGTCAATCGACGACAAGTGCTGTGAAATGAACGAGATTGCCTCAAAACGAAACAACGGCCGCCAGCATCGGCGACCGTTGAAACTCTTGTTGTGACAGCAGCAGTGTTGCTTAAGTGAGTTGCAGATGTCCGCCTTGAGCTAACTGCTTAACAATCAGGCCAACTTCCTGCGATTTATCTTGCCGCGTAATCAGTACCGCATCCTCCGTGACAACGACGACCAGATTTTCAACGCCCAGCAGGGCAACGTGCCGCCCTGGTGCATACACATAGTTGCTCTGCGCTTCAATCATGATGGAAGCGTTGCTTTCAACGACATTGGCACCCTTGATATAGCCGCCCATCGAGTGATGATGCTGGTATAACGCTGACCAAGAACCAAGATCGTTCCACCCAAAATCCGCAGGTAGGCAGAAGATGTTTGAGGCCGCACCCTTTGCCGAGCGCGGCTCCAGCACGGCGTAGTCGATGCTGATGTTCTGGCACAGCGGATATAAGTTCCCGAAGACTGTTTCGAACTCCGGCGTGCCGTACGCCGCGGCAATTTCCTCCAGCAACACCGCGAGCTGCGGCACATGCTCGAGCATCGCATCACACAGTGTCTGTGCAGACCACAGGAACATGCCGCTATTCCAGGCGTAACGCTTCGATTCAACAAAGTGCCGGGCGGTCTCGAAATCCGGCTTTTCAGTAAAGCGAGTGACACGGTGTACCGAAACATTCGAGTTATCGCCTGCGGGCATCGTCGCACCCTGTTCAATGTAGCCGTAACCGGTTTCCGGATGGGTGGGCGGCGCACCCAACACAACAATGTTTCCGCGTGTGCGCGCCAGTGCCGTGCCAGCACGCAGTACTTCCGTAAAGCGTGCACCATCCGTCACTACATGGTCGGACGGAAAGACGCCAAGAACCGCGCTTGGATCTTGCCGCGCGATGATATAAGCCAGCAAGCCGCATGCGGGTGCAGTATTTCGTGCGCATGGCTCGCATAACAGTTGATGTGGGGCCATGTCCGGCAATTGATGCCGAATGGCACCTGCAACACCGTCGTTCGCGATCACCCACACGTGGTCCGCGGGCGAGGTCGGCATCACGCGATGAAATGTTTTCTGGATCATGGTGAGATCACCGTCCAGTGCAAGTACCTGCTTGGCCCGGGTCTTGCGACTACGCGGCCAAAAGCGTGTGCCACTGCCGCCGGCCAGAATGACGGGATAAAAATGTTCGGAGAACGGCAAGTTTCCAGTTCGCTGCATGGATGACCTCAAGTGAACTCCTGTGACGAAGGCATAAGTAAGACAAAGGCAATATCGTCAGTTATAGCGTTTTATTGCGAAGCAGAAGGTCGTTCATCGCCGACCTTCGGAAGCTACAACTGTGAATCTTTATCGCATGTTGCGACTGCATTTTATGGCGAAACGGTCGCACCCAGCAGCGACTCTGGCTGAATTGCATGTCCGCTTCTGATGCGTTCAAGTTGTGCCCGCACAAGGGAATACAGCCGCAGCGCAGGCGCCACCAGCGACTCGTCTGTGGCAACGTCTACGTTCTGCACGATTCGCTTCGCTTGCCGTGAGGAAAACAGCACCATACCGGGTGTAAGTACGAGCGAAACCTTCAGCAACAGCGCCGCAAGCTTGTCTGCATTCGCGAGGTCGGTACCAACCTGCGCGCTCCAGCGCGCTTGCAGCACCGCGTCCTGCTGCAGCCACTGCTGCACCACGGGTGCCGCGCCGGCAATGGTGCGATGGCACACATGGAAACGATTTGTAACGCTGAATTCTTCTCCAAGGGCCGACCACTCGTGTTGAACGACGCCGCAATATTGCGGATGTGTGCGGGTTAGCGCTTCAATCGTATGTGCCGGGCTACCCACGCCAAAGTTCAGAATCTTGCCGGCATCCTGTGCATCCTGCAACATGCGCAGCAGGCAGTCATCCTGTAGATCGTCCGGTTCCGCATCGTGCAAAAGAAACAGGTCCAGCCGTTCCACGCGGAGCCTGCGCAGGCTTGCTTCCAGGGAGCGTGTCGCCTCCAGCGCCGTAAAACCTACCTTTGCACTACCTTGTGCAACAGCACCTGCGCGTTGAATCAAACGTCGCCGCAGCGCCGGAACGCGGTTCGCCATAGGTCGAACCAGCGTACGCACGGCGTTGAGAGCGCCGCCGGACGCGGGTGGCGCAATCCCGAACTTCGTCGTAACTGTAATCCACCCCGCGTGCCGAAAAGCAAACTCGCCAACAACTTCTTCCGCCGTGCCGAAACCATACATCGGTGCCACGTCAAAGTGACGAATCCCGGCGTCATACGCGGTCTCCAGCAGAGCAAGAGACTTACGGCGACCCAGTCCACCGCTGATGCCGGAACATCCAAAACCCAATACCGTGGTCACGCGTCCCAGCGGGCCGAGCGCGACCGTGTCTAACGAAGTATTCAACATGCGAGATGCTCCGCGAGCCGCACCGTTAGTGCGAGCAGGGTGTGCGTAGGATTGGAAAAACCGGAACTTGGGTAAACTGCCGCGCTACACACATAGCAGTTCGCCGTTCCATGCACCTTCAGGTTCGTGTCCACCACGCCGCGGCTTGCGGAGGGATCCATGCGCATGCCGCCCATGTGGTGAAAGCTGTCTTCGCACTGCCCGGCGAAGCTGTCGTCATCGCGCAGCAATGCGGCTTGCGGCACCACCTTGCCATATGGCGCGAGTGCACGCTGTGCCAACTCCACAAAGCAGCGAATGCTCGCGATCTCCTGTGGTGCAATCGCCCAGCACACACGTGCGCGAAGCATCCCAAACGCATCACGGTCGTCGGCCAGCCGAATGACGCTTGCGCCGCACGGCTGCTGTTCGCAGTGGACTCGCAAATGTAGCTGCGCGTCTGGCGAGTGATAGGCGCGGTGCTGCACCGCGTACCGGTAAGCCTGCCGCGCAAGGTGCGGCGCCGACCCCACTACCGTGCGCGCGCTGCGCATCGTGATCGCACGCATGCGACCGTGCAGGGCGTCCTTCGCAATGGCCTTCACCTCGTTCAGCGAAGCTCCGTCTGCTTTCGTCGAAAACACCGTTGCGCCCACGTTCAGCAACCGGTGCACGCGCTGTGCTTCTTCCGTCAACTTCAGCTTGGGGCTGTACTTGAAGCCGTTCAAAAAAATGGTGTCAAACACGCGGTGGATGGCCGCCGCATCCGTGGGTTCAATGGTGGCAGCATTGCTGTCGATATGATCCTGAAAGAAGCAACCCACCAGCTTTGACTCGCTCCACGGCATCGCACGCTCATGCGGCTGTAAAAAGAATCGCGCACTTTCAATTGCGCCCAGGCAAAACACATACTGCGCCGCTCGGAACGTCGCCCGCCTTCCACTCGCGCTGCGCACGCGAATGCCCCGCACCTGCTCGCCCTCGCATTCCGCCTCGATCGCCGCAGCGTGCAGCCATACGGACACGGCAGGGCCGTCGAGGGTGGCACGGTGTAGTCGTGCAAAGTTGGGCTCAGGACACCAGCGCGACAGATATAAGTCAAGATCGTCAAAGGCAGGTTCACTCACCTTCAGCCGCTGCCACACGTCATGGTCTGCCTGCATCGCCGATGCCACGCCTTCAAGCTCAAGTGCGCGTGCGTAATGACGCGTCAGTTCCTCCTTGCGCAGGGGCCAGCCGCTGCCGGCAACCCACGGGCGCTGCTCAAAGTCGCTCGCGTCCAGTTCCAAAATCTGTCCGCCCCACAATGTGGTCGTGCCGCCCAGTCGCTTTGCCCGGCCCTCTTGCATACCGCGGTATGCCTTCCCGCCCAGTGTCCCGCGGTTGCTATCGTGCGCAGTATCTTCTGTGGCTTCGCCGCCTGCTTCCAGCAGCACTACGCGCTTGCCGTGGCGCACGCATTCCACGGCTAGGGCAATGCCCGCCGCACCCGCTCCCACAATGCAGATGTCCGCGCTGGCAGATACATCGGGCACATCGCGTAGTAAGTCGAAAATCATGTAGTCCCCGCTTCATTCGCAGCGCGCAAATACTGCGAGACCGCACGGTTGACGCCCGTACGGAACTTCGCCCAGGTAAACTCTTCGGCCCGCACGCGTGCACGTCGACCCATGGCGCGAAGCTCCTCGCGATGGTCCCGCGCCCACACAATTGCTTCTGCGAGTTGATCCGGTCGGCGTGGCTCGACGATAAAGCCCTGCACGCAGTCGTCCACCAGATCCGGTGCTGCGGTATGCGTTGTTGAAAGAATCGGCAGCCCACACGCCAGTGCCTCCAGCAGCACCTGCCCGAAGCCCTCTGCTACCGACGGAAATACAAATAAATCAGCCGACTGGTACGCGAGGACCAGTTCCTCCGCAGAAACAGAGGGGCGAATCGTAATACGGTCTGCAAACTCGCGGAAGATACTCAAGTCATCCACCACGCGGCCGCAAATTGTCAGGTGCAGATCGACCTCCGGCAGCAGACGCAGCGCCTCCAGTAGGTAGCTCAACCCCTTGCGTTGATTGATCCGTCCTACAAAGAGCAGCTGCAGTGTCGGGCCACTGTTCTTCTGTTCCGGCGAAGGTGTAAACCTCTGCAGGTCGATGCCGTATGGCACCACTGAAATAGCCGCCGCAGACACACCGTGCTCCACTAGGCTGTTCCGCGTAAAGCTCGAGGCAACCAGGTAGTGGGTCGCCACCGACGCTTCCTCCACAAGATTGAGAAAGTCCGCTTCCGGAAGCGCAAGCTCCCACTCCTGCTGCAGCGATTCGGCGCACTGCGGGTTCAAACGCAACTCGTCCGTCAGCAGCGTCCGCATCGTCTGCGGGTGCGGATGCACCTGGAAAAGCATCGCAGGCCTGCCATACGCCTTGAACGCCTGCGACCCAAAGTAGCTGTAACTCAGAAGGCCTTCCCGTCGTGCACGCGCCCGACTTCCCGCAGCCCGTCCGAGCTGGCCATCAGAAAGCCGCCGCGCTGCACGCCGCCAGTCCAGCGGCAAAAATCGCATGCGCTCCATGCCGGTGGCCAGCAGTCCGCTCCACAAGCGCGTCTGCACGTGGCGGCAGTTCAGCCCAGGCGCTGTTCGCACCCGCAGTGCCACCGCCAGCGCTCGTGGCAGGCTGCGCGCCAGCAGCGATTCATCGTCCCAGTACATGTCGGTCACAAGCGCGTCGAGGAGGCCTGTTTGATCTAGCGCCAACGCGACCTGGTACGCATCGCGCGCGCCGCCATGCACCAGCACAATCTTTCCCGCGGCGGGATCGGTCGCAGGGAGCTTGTGTGCTGCGGCGTTTTCTTCCAGAACAGTCATGCTATCGGCCCAGACGTGAGTAAGTGTGACTGCAGTTATTGAACGATTTCGGAAGGCACATGAGCGTTAAAGCAACGCGCTGAAGTGTTGCCTTAGTTCCGCCGCACACTGCGACCACGTAAACCGTTGTGCCCGCACCAGTCCGGCCCGTGCGAACTGCTGCCGCGCCGTTTCGTCCGTCAGCAAGCCGGAAATCGCATCCACATGCGCAGCCGCACTCGCGGGATCGGCAAGAATGGCTGCATCGCCCGCAATCTCAGGAATCGACGAGCTGTTGCTGCCGATCACCGGTGTGCCCGAAGCCATGGCCTCCACGATCGGCAGGCCGAATCCCTCGTAGCGCGACGGGTACCAGACAACTTCCGCGGCCGCATAGAGCGCGTGCAACGCCTCATCCGAAACAAAGCCGAGCAACCGAAACCGCTCGCCGAATGCTGTTGTCTTCTCGGCATACACCGGATTCGTGTGGTTCACCACGGCAATAATCAGATCAGGAAAGCGCTTAAGCAACTGCGGCACGGCTTCCAGAATCAACTCGGCATTCTTACGATAGTGCAAGCCTCCGGGAACAAGCAGGAACTTGCGGTGAACCAGGCCCACCTGCGCCAGGTATTCCGTGCCTGCGGCTGCGACTGGGCCATAAAAGTGTGGTGTCACACCGTTGTATACCGAGCGGATTCGCGAAGCGATGGACGGGAAAAAGTGCGCAAGCCGCTCGGCAGAAAACTGCGACACCGTGTGAAACAGGTCAACTTTGCGATCGAGCTTTTTGTACAGCAACTCCCACTTCAGCCTGGTCTTCCAGTAAGTGGTGTCGCGCGTGTGAGCGTCAGGTTCGAAATAACCCGCATCGTGCGCCGTCATGGCAAGCTTAGCCTTGCGTACAGGGACGTAACTTTCTCCCGTGCAAAACACCACGTCCACTTCGGGCCAGAAACTTTCTGCCGTCGGCGTATCCAGAAAAAACCAGCGCGCTTGCTGCTTCGACGTGTCTCGTAGGAAATTGTGGTACTGGTAACCCGTCCACGGTTCTTGAACGAGTGGAAGGATGCGATCCGCATCTGCTTGATCCGCTAGAATCCTCAGGTTGACATCGTTTCGAAGTGCAAGGTGCTCGGTAATCTGCCTAGCCGTCCTGCCCGCGCCAGTGGATCCATGAATGTTGCGCAAGTGGACGTAAGCCAGTAAGTTGATGGCTTTTACATTGCTAGATTGCGTTGGCTCCACATGGATTGGTATCGCAAGGTCATTCACTTCTAGTGGCAAGCAGATCTCCTCTTCGGCAGAAACATTCGGGCGCATTGGTCAAATCCGAAAAAAACAGGTACAGTTCTCGCAATTGTTCTGGGACTATGTTGCCCCGCCAAAGGTTGCGATAGTGTCGTCAACCGTCCGCATGTAGGCCTATGGCGACAGAGCGCTTCTGTGTCTCCCCATATAACGGGGTTAGACATGGTCGTTAGCCCTACAATCCGGAACCTTCTCTGTGCCCTTGTACTTACCGCAACTACCGGTATTTCGGTATTCCCTCAGGCAACACTGCTGCGGCGGGATGAGCCGGTAGAGTATCGTCTCGGCGCGGGTGACCAGCTTTCACTGCACGTGACCGATCTGGACGAAATCAGCGATAAGCCCGTCCGCATCGATCCGGACGGCAACATCGATCTGCCATTGATCGGCATCGTCCATGCAGCCGGGCTCACTCCAACTCAGTTGAAGGTCCAGCTCACCACGCAGCTCACGAAGTACATCACCGCGCCGCGCGTTACTGTCAACGTCACCGACAATGCAAGCCGCCCGGTATCCGTACTCGGTGCAGTCACGCACGCCGGCGTGTATCAGTTGCAGGGTCCTCGCACGCTGGTCGAGGTTCTATCGCTTGCCGGCGGTACGGCACCGGACGCAGGTCCGACGGTGGTGATTACGCGGCAGGCGCAATGGGGCCAGTTGCAGGCACCAGGCTTAAAGGCTGAACTAAACGGTGCCACCAGCTCCCTGAAAATACCCCTGGAACAATTAACTTCCGCAACAAATCCTGCCGCAAACATCACCATTCAACCGAACGACGTCGTCTCGGTGCCAAAGGCCGAGGTCGTGTATGTCGTCGGCAACGTACGGAAGGCCGGCGGCTTTACCTTATCGCATCACGAGACACTTTCCGTGCTGCAGGCAATCTCTCTTGCAGAGGGATTTTCGCCGGACGCCGCGGCAAGTCATGCGCGCATTCTGCGTCGTTCCCCAGAGGGCGACTCCGTTCCGCCTCGCGAGATTAAGGTGGACGCCAGCAAGATTCTTGCCGGCAAGGAACCCGATCAACCCCTCTACGCCAACGACATCCTTTTCATTCCGAACAGTGCCTTTAAGGCCTCTTCCAAGCGCATGATCGAGGCTGCCATCGGCGTTTCGACAGGCGTCCTTGTGTATCGATAACTAAAAATTTTCCACTTTGGAGCGTTGCACTTATGGCAACAAGTTCCGCATCTCTGCCGCCGTCTTCTTCGCGTTCAAGACTGTCTCTGCCGTCAAACGAGTCAGGGTTTTCCTCCGTGTCCCCGTCGGATAAGCGCGGAGCCACCCCCGAGAACGAGACACTGCTCTCCGAATATTTCAATCTGCTGCGCCGGCATTGGGGAAAGATCATGCTGGCCGCAGCGGCCGGGGCTGCCCTTGTGCTGCTTGCCACCATGCTGGTGCAGCCGTCGTACCAGGCGCATGTCTCGCTCGACATCCAAGGCCTGAACGGCGACTTCATGGGGATGCACGAAGTTTCCCGCACCGGCGACAACTCTGCCGAAAGCCGCGAAGTCGACATGCAGACGCAGATCAAGCTTTTTCAAAGCGACTCGCTTCTGCGCCGCACCAGTGCATCGCTGCTCAACGACCCGCACCCTGCAATGCTCGAGCGGCAGGACATTCTGTCCCGCATGCTGCGTGCGCTCCATGCGCCTGATATCCAACCGCTGCAATATGCTTCAGTCGTCACCGACACCGCAGACAGCGTGAAGGTCAAGCCACTCGGCATGACTCGACTGGTCGAACTTACCTGCACGTCGCACGACCCCAAAGTTGCAGCCGCCTATTGCAATCGACTGACTCGCGAGTTTGAGAGCGAAGACATCGAAACCCGCGCGGCAGAAGCGCAAAAGACAAGTTCGTGGCTCACCCGGCAGCTTGCTGACGTGCGCCAGAAGGCGGAAGACTCCCAGCGCCGACTTGAGGCCGAGGTCGGCGGCAATGGCCTCATGCTGAGCCAGCAGACGTCGTCGACCGGTGAAGAACGTCTGCGCGATCTGCAGACCGAACTCGTGCGTGCACAGGCAGACCGCATGCAGAAGGAGGCCGCGTCCTCGCAAGCTCGCCTCTCCTCGCCGGACACGCTTCCGGAGGTGCTCGACAATCCCGCCTACCGCCAGTACGCGACCCGCATCGCCGACCTCCGCGGCAAGATCGCGGAACTCGTGCCGCCGCTCACCGAGGAGAACCCGAAGGTCATTCACCTGCGCTCGGAGCTGCGCGATGCCGAAGCCGGACTCGCCGCTTCTCGCACCACCAGCACCGGTCGCCAGGGTAATGAACTGGCAGCGGCGCGCCACCGCGAAGATCTGCTGCAAGTCGCCTACAACGCGCAACTTGCCAACGTCTCGTCCGACCTGCAAAAGACCTCCCGCGTCAGTCTTTTACGCCGCGAGGTCGAGTCCGAGCAGCAGCTATACCAAACCATGCTGCAGCGTGCGAAGGAAGCAGGATTCGCGCTTGCCATGCAGGCATCCTCCATTCGCGTGGTCGATGCAGCGAAGCCGCCACCTGTTCCTGCGTCGCCGTCCCCGGTGAAGAACGGCATCGGCGGAGCAAGCCTCGGAGCCCTGGTCGGCATCGGCTTCTTCTTCTATCGCGAGCGCAACCTTCGCGTCTTCCGTCGGCCTGGTGAAACCACTGGTCTGCTTCAGGTGGAAGAACTGGGCGTCATCCCACATGCATTTCCGGCGAAGCGTGGTGTCACGGCAAGCACGTCGCCGCGGCTCCTCACCGCGAACCAGAACTCTGGGCAGAACAGCTACTCCTCTGAGGCGCTGGCCATCACGCACTGGGAAGACCGCTTCTCCGTCATTGCGGAGGCCTATCGCAGTGTGACCTTCTCCATCCTGCTGTTGAACATGGATCGCGGGTCAAGAACCTACGTTGTGTCGAGTCCAAGCGACGGCGAGGGCAAAACAACCGTTGTGTCGAACCTCGCTGTTGCGCTCAGCAAATCGCGCCTGCGTGTGTTGCTCATCGACGGTGATCTGCGTAAGCCGCGCCTGCACAAGATCTTCGGTCTCAAGTTGGAATCTGGCGTCCGCAATCTTTTACGCGGCGACCTGAATCCGGCAACGACGCCGGTGGAACAGGTGTGCAAGCCCACGGACGTGCCGAACCTCTCCGTCATGACGGCTGGCACCGGCAGCGAAAACAGTGTGGAACTGCTGCACTCGCCGCAGGTCGCCATGCTGCTCGATCGCATGAAGGCTGAGTTCGACATCGTCTTGATTGACACCCCACCGATGCTTCACATGGCCGACGCGCGGCTGCTCGCCGGTGTAAGCGACGGGGCCATTCTCATCCTGCGCGCCAACTCCACGTCCATTCCCCAGGCAGAGGCCGCGCGCGACCTGTTCGAACGTGACGGCGTTCAACTCATTGGCACCATTCTCAACGACTTCAATCCGCAGCGCGAAGGTGTAAGCGACTACTACTCCTCGTACGAGCGGTACAGCACCACCGACAAAGACAAGCAGGGAGCATCCTCGTGAGCGCCGCCTACGAGGAGACGACCCTTCCGGAGATCCTGATCGATCCTCTGGAACAGGAATCCTCAGGGTCCGTGCTACCGGCAGCGCCTCTGCCGGTGGGTACGGCACTCCCTTCGCAGGTCAAGCGGAACCTTCTGCACAGCACCTCCGCACTCGGTGCAGGCGTTTTCCTCGAGCGTGGCTGTGGCTTCCTGGCCAATATCCTTGCGGCACGCCTTGGGGGCGCGCCGGTCTTCGGTGCATACTCGCTTGCCATCGTCACGGCAAACAACATTTCAACCTATGCCGCAGGCGGCATCGGCGCGACCGCGACACGTTTTTCTGGAAAATACCCGTTCGGCAGCCCGGCATACCGCACGCTCGCGGCATCGCTCACGATCGTGTCGTGCACCTCTGCGGCCATCGCCATGGCCGCGCTCTGGTTCGGCGCGGCGCCCATCGCCCACCTGCTGGGCAAGCCGGCGCTTACCCCCCTCCTGCGCTGGGCCGCGGTTCCGGCGGCGGGCACCATTTTGCTGGAATGCGCGCGCGGGTTTTTCGCCGGCCAGCGCCGCATCGCAGCGCTGCTGGTACTGTCGCTCTGCGTGGGTGTCGGTATGCTGGCCGTCATGCCCGCGCTGGCGCACCGCGGCGTCGTGCACCACATGGTCATTGCGCAGGGAAGCATTGCACTCACGGCCGTTCTTCTGTGCTTTCTGTTCGGCCGTAAGCTCGGCCTGCGGCCTGATGCCCCTGTCGAGCGTGGTCCCCGCTTCGTCACCGTTCTGCGCGAAATCTGGAGCTTCGGCTTTGTGCAGCTTGCCGGTCTAGTCGGCTCAAACCTCGCCGGCTGGTGGCTCACCACGCTCATCGCGCGCGCCGACAGTTCGCTGGTGCAAATGAGTTTCTTCGCCGTCTCCAGCCAGATGCGCAATCTCGCCGGCATTGTGCCCGGACTGTTGACCGAGGGCAGTTATGCCACCATGGCGTCTGCCGATGATACCGATCGCACACCGCACCGCGTGATGGCGCTCTGCAGTTACGCTTCACTCGCCGTTGCGCTCGTGCTTGCCTGCGTGGGTATCGTGATTGTGCCGTGGGGTCTTCACCTGCTCTACGGCCCTGCCTACAGTGCTGCCTCCGCAGCTGTTGCCATGGGGCTCGCAATCGCTGTCGTGCACATGGGCAATGCACCTGCGGCCGCTCGGCTCACCGTCGTGTCCATCCGTTCCACGGCCATGATCAACACCGCGTGGGCGGTCTTCGTCGGCGTCGTCGCAACCATCTGCCTGCTGCACGGTGGCAGTGCATGGCAGGGTATGGCCATCATCCTCGCAGCGCACCTGCTGTCGTCCGCCATGGTGCTCGTCACGCTGCATCGGCGCGACCACGTGCCCGCCGGCATGACCCTGTCCTATGTCGCCGGCGCGCTCGGCAGCACGGTGCTTGCAACACTTGCCGTTGCACGGGAGTACATCCCGCAGCATGCCGTCGCGTTTACCCTCGCCATGGTCGCCGTCCTGGTCGCCACTGGCGGCACGCTAGTACATCTCGGCCGCATTCATGGCTGGATGCCATCGCGTGCCGTGTGGCTCTCCCTGCGCCGTCGCCTCCCATTCTTCAAGTTGGCGGAGGTGAAGCATGTTTGAGCTGCTCATCTTCCTCACCGCACTCGTCGCCATTGGTGGCATGATCATCGCCTTCGACGGTAGCCGCGACCCCTTCCACCCGCTCATGTTCATCGGCGCCATGCTCGTCTTTCTCTACGGGTGGATGCCGTACAAGCTCTTCTCCGGCGGTGGTCTCGATCGTTTCTTCGATAACGATCAGCTGGTGCACGTGCAGCTCTTGAATATGCTGGGTGTGCTTGCCTTCGTTGTCGGCACGCTTGTCGTCGGCACGCGCTGGCCCCGTAAGGCTGAGCCCACGCCGCCACCTTCTGCTCGCACGATGAACCGGTTGCTCGTTGCAGCCGGTTGTATCGGCACCGTCGGCGTCGCGTGCTGGGCCGTCACCATCATCACGGTCGGCGGCTTTACTGCGGCGTTCGGTACCTCCTACACGGGTGGTAACAGTGACAGCGGTTATGTGCGCGATGGCGTCATGCTTCTGCTCGTCGCTGTGTTGCTTTCTCTTGCGGTGCTTGCCCGCGGCGGGCCACGTCTCACGTCGCTGCTCATGGCGATTGGCTTTGCCCTGCCGTGGGCTGCCAGTGCACTTCTTATGGGGCGTCGCGGACCAACCTTTGGCCTTGCCGTCACCCTACTCATGGGCTGGTACATGGGCCGCGGCAAACGCCCGCCGGTCCTTGCCATGGCATTCACCGGCTTTTTGTTGGGCTGGCTCGTGCTCTTCCTCGTAACGAACCGGCAGAATCTTTACCTCGGCTCCGACTTCGACGTAAAAACCGACGTGAACGAAATTGTCGACAAGCCGCAGACCGGCAATGAGTTCGTCTACGGCGCCGGCACCGTTCTCAGTGCGGAGCGTCGCGATCACTACTTCTGGATGCGCCGTTACCTCGCGCAAATCATGGTGCGCCCGGTTCCATCGTCCATTTGGCCCACCAAGTATGAGGACTTCGGCGTTCCAGAACTTCTCTATAACGCCGGCACCGGCGAAGGTTTCGGCGACACGCTCGGCTGGGTCGGCGCGACCGGCTCAGCACCCGGTATCATCGCCGATCTCTGGCTCGAAATGTGGTGGGGCGCGCTTCTGCTTATGGGCCTGATCGGCTTCGGGTACGCCTCTGTGTGGAAGCGCGCCGTCCTGCACGGCCAGCCGTGGTCCAGCATCTACGTTCTACTTTCAGCCCTCTCCATCTATCTCGTCATGCAGACCGGCGAGGCCATGATTTTTCGCACGCTTGAGCTCTGCATCCCGTGTTGGCTCGCCTGGCGCTGGGCTCTTCGACCCGCCCGCAACCGCTCGCGCCGTACACGTCGCCGCTTCGCTCAAACACCCCCCGCCAACCCAATCGAGGTGACGCAACATGCCTGAGATCGACATGCCCCCCGCGTCACCGCAGACGCCCACGAACTGCCGCGTCGCCGTCCTCTGGATCGACTGGTACCCCTACCATGTCGCGCGCTTTACCGGCCTGCTGCAGGCGCCAACACTCGCCGGCCGCGTCGTCGGCATGGAGTTCGTCGGCGGCGTCGGTGTGCATGCCGGCCTGAAGTTCCGCGAGGGGCTACCTGCCGCGCTGCCGGTGGAAACGCTCATGCCCGACGCGAGTTGGCAATCCGCCGATAAGTTGAAGCTGTCCCGCCTCGTTTGGCAGCGCCTCTCCGCGCTCGATCCGGAAACGGTGCTCGTCCCCGGCTACTACACGCTGCCGGCCATCGCCGCCGCGCTGTGGGCACGTGTGCACGGTCGCAAAAGCGTGCTCATGACGGAAAGCTGCGCCTACGACCATAAACGCACCGGGTGGAAAGAAGAGTTAAAGAGCATCGCCCTGCGCCTGCTCTTCGGCTGGGCCGTTGCCGGCGGTAAAGACCACCTCGATTACCTGCAGCAACTCGGCTTTCCGCGCGACCGCACCGCTCGTTTCTACGACGTCGTCAATAACAGCATGTACGCGGAGGGTGCTGCCGCCGCGAGGCAGAACAGCGCAGCAGCCGATCATGGCTTGCCAGAGAATTACTTTCTTTTTGTCGGCCGCGTCGCCCCGGAAAAGAATGTCCACGGCCTGCTCGCCGCCTGGCTTGGCTACCGCTCCCAGGGTGGCACCTGGCCGCTCGTCATCGCGGGCGACGGCCCGAACATGCCGATGCTTCGCGTCCTCCTGCAGGACTCGCCCTACCGCGCAGACGTCCACTTCCTTGGCCTGCGCACCTCAGCTCAACTGCTTCCGCTCTACGCCTTCGCATCCTGCTTCGTCCTGCCCAGCACGCTTGAACCGTGGGGTCTCGTGGTGAACGAAGCGATGGCGGCCAGTGTGCCCGTTCTCGTCTCCAACCGCTGCGGCTGCGCACGCGACCTGGTGCAGCACGGCAGCACAGGCTGGGTCTTTGATCCCGCAGAGGAGCGACTCCTCGTCCGCCACCTCCAGGCAATTGAAGCCATGCCCATCAGTGAGCGCAAGAGCGTCGGCGCCAGTGGTGCCCAGCGTGTGCAGATGTATTCGCCCGAGCGTTTCGGCACAGAGGTTGCCTCGATCGCCGACGCGCGCGGCACTCTCTCCGGCCTCCAGCGCGCCACGGGAGAGAGCCGATGATGCCGTTGTCCTCAACCTTCTTTTCACCGATGGAGTCCGCAGCCGGCGCAGTCACAACGCAGCCGCGCTGGGTGCAGACCCTGTCGGACATTGACCCGCGCTACGGCGGGGTGAGTGCTGTCGTCCCCGCGCTTGCAACCGCGCTGGCCGGCTCCGGTGTGCGCCCCTCCATCGACGCGTTCTGCCAGCCGGACGAGCACTACACCCCGCCCGGTCTCGGCGACATCGCCCTTGATTTCTGGCCATCCAGCCGCAAGCAGTGGCTCACTCGCCCGTCGCTTCAGGCCCATTACCAGCAAAGCCTTCGCAGCGCAGACGGCATCCACATCCATGGCATGTGGCAGCAAAGCTCCGTCGCTGCCGGCCGCGCCGCCATCGCGCAGCACAAGCCCTATGTCGTCTCGGCGCACGGCATGCTGGAGCCTTGGGCGCTGCGCAATCATCGCGTCCGCAAGCAGATTTATTCGCTTTTCATCGAGCGCAGCATCCTTCGTCACGCCGCTTGCCTGCACGCCCTCACTCAGGCGGAGGCCGAAGCCTACCGCCGCTACGCTGGCCGCCGCCCGGTCGCCATCATCCCCAACGGCGTCACCACACCGCAAACGTTCTCGCCGCAGCCGTTTCTCGACGCCTTCCCGCAACTCGCCGGCAAACGCATCGTGCTGTTCCTCGGTCGCCTTCACCCGAAAAAAGGCGTCGACCTCCTCGTACAGGCATGGCTCGACCTCGCAGCAACACACAGCGATGCCGCGCTCGTCATCGCAGGCCCCGACAGCGAAGGCATGCGCTCCCATCTGGAAACACTCTCCGCCACTCACCGCGACTCCGTGGTTTTTACCGGCATGCTGGATTCCACGCTCAAGTGGAGCGCGCTCGCCGCCTCCGAGTGCTTCGTCCTTCCATCGCACTCCGAGGGCCTCAGCATGGGTGTCCTCGAAGCGATGGCTGCCGGCAAGCCCGTCCTGCTTACGCCTGAGTGCAACATGCCACAGGTTGCGGATCACGGTGCCGGCTGGCTCGTCCACGCCCAGGTCGGCGAACTCACCGAAGCCCTGCGCTTTGTGCTGGCACGCACCCCCACGCAAAACGCCGCCACCGGTGCATGCGGCCGCAGCCTCATCGAGCGCGACTACACCTGGACCTCCGTCGGCCGCCGCATGGCCGACCTCTACCACTGGCTTCAGGGCGGCCCGCTGCCCTCCACCTGCGAGGTGATGCTATGAGCGATCGCTGCCCCGTGCAACTCGCCACTTATAACAACCGCTGGTACCAGCCCGGCCCGTTCTGGAAGCGTACTCTCTGGTTCTTTCTCGGCCAACCCCTGCTCGGTGCCGCATGGCTGCCGTCGTCGAAGTTACGCGTCCTTCTTCTCCGTGCATTCGGCGCACGCATCGGCCAGGGCGTCGTCATCAAACCGCAGGTCGAAGTCAAATACCCGTGGTTTCTCACCGTCGGTGACAACTGCTGGATCGGCGAGCACTGCTGGATCGATAACCTCACCGCCGTCCGCCTCGGCAGCAACGTCTGCCTGTCGCAGGGTGCCTATCTCTGCACCGGCAATCATGACTGGACGGACCCCTCGTTCGGCCTCATGATCGCTCCCATTCTCTGCAGTGACGGCTCATGGGCCGGTGCCAGGTCCGTGCTCGGCCCCGGCGCTGTTCTGGGCACATGCGCCGTCGCCGCGGCCGGTGCCGTCGTCAGCGGCATCGTCCCCGACTACGAAGTTCACGCGGGCAATCCCGCTCAATTCGTCCGTTCCCGCGTCATCCAGACCAAACACAAAACCCGCGCAGGCCAGGAGACTTCCCTGTGAAAATGCTTTTCTTGAACCAGTTCTATTGGCCCGACTCTTCCGCCACCAGTCAGCAGCTCACCGACCTCACCACCGGCCTCGCTGAGCGCGGCCACGAGGTGCACGTCCTTTGCAGCCGCGGCGGCTATTCCGACATCGAGTCCAATGGTGAAGCCCCGCCCGTCACCATCCACCGCGTCGCCAGCATACCCTTTGCGCGCGGCAAGCTCGGCCGCATCCTGTCCTACGCGTCGTTTTATCCGCTCGCGTTGCTCAAGGCGCTCACGCTGCCGCGGATGGATGTCGTTGTCTCTCTCACCACGCCGCCGCTGCTCTCGCTCGTCGGCTCGGCCGTCAAGTTCTTCCGCGGCTCGCGCCACTACATCTGGGAACAGGACATCTACCCCGACGTCGCCGTCAACCTCGGCGTCATTAAAGGCGGTGGCTTGATCGACCGCGTCATGGGCCTGCTCGCGGACAGTTCCCGTAAGCACGCCGATGGCCTCCTCTCCCTCGGTGAGTGCATGACCGAGCGTCTCGCCCGGCGCGGCATTCCCCGCCGACAAATTTTGCAGACGGAGAACTGGTCCAACGCCCGCGCCATCACACCGCTGCCGCGTCCCGGCAACCCCAATGACCTCGTCCTGCTCTACTCCGGCAATCTCGGCCTCGCCCACGACCTCGACACCTTCACCCAGGCCATGGACGCGCTCAAGGACGAAGACCACTTCCGCTTCCTCTTCGTCGGCGGCGGCAGCCGCCGCTCCGAGCTGCTGCAATTCACCAAGGATCGCTCGCTGAATTCCGTCGAGCTCCGCGGCTACGTCCGCCGCGACCTGCTCAGCGAAGGCCTCGCCATGGGCGATATCGGCGTCGTTCTGCAGTACGACAACTGCTCCGGCCTCGTCGTACCCAGCAAGGTTTACGGCATCATGGCCGCCGGCCGGCCGGTGCTCTTCATCGGCCCGGCAGACGCTACGCCCGCGCTCACCATCGAGCGCCACCGCTGCGGCTGGCGAATTGCTAGCGGCGACGTTGCCGGCCTGGTCAGCCTGCTTCGGCACCTCGCCGCGCACCCGGAAGAAGTGCGCCTCGCTGGCGCCAACGCACGCCTCGCGCTGGAACGGCACTACGACCTGCCCATCGCCATCGATCGTATGGCCCGCATCTTTGAAGGCACCGCTGCCACGACGCACACCATGCCTCCGGCCCACTCCACGGAACTCAACGCACGCGAGAAAGCCGCATAGGAGCTCAACGTCATGATCGTCGTTTCTCTTGGTCTAACCGCGTTTGTTTTGTGTCTGGTTGGCACCCCGCTCATCCGTAATTACTTCATCCGCATGGGCAAGGTCGACCACCCAGATGACGACCGCAAGTTCCACAAGCAAGCCGTTCCACGCAGCGGCGGTATCGGTATCGTGCTGTCGTACTTCGCAGCCATTGGTATCGTGTACCTCTTGAAGTCGCATGGCGGACCGTTTTTCGTCAACCACCGTACCCTCTTTATCGCCGTGCTGCCCGCCACCGCCATCATGTTTCTCGTCGGCCTGGCAGACGACCTGTACGACCTCAGTCCGAAGATCAAGCTGGCTGGGCAGTTCGTCGCAGCCGTCGTCGCCGTGTCGCTCGGTGTGCGACTCAATCTGGTGCACGGCCCTTCGTGGATCGGCATCGTCCTCAGCGTCGTGTGGCTGCTCGCCTGCACCAATGCCGTCAACCTCATCGACGGCATGGATGGCCTCGCCACCGGCGTCGGCCTCACCGCCACCCTCACCACGCTGCTCGTCGCCGTGCTTAGCGGCAACGTGGGACTCGCCCTCGCCACCGCGCCTCTTGCCGGCGCACTCTTCGCCTTTCTGCGCTATAACTTCAGCCCCGCATCGGTTTTTCTCGGCGATAGCGGCAGCCTCACCATCGGCTTCCTTCTGGGCTGTCTCGGCCTCGTGTGGGACAGCCGCGCCGGCATGCTCGGCATGGTCGGTCCTCTCATGACCATGGCGCTCCCGCTGGCCGACGTCAGTCTCTCCATCGGTCGCCGCTTCCTTCGCCGCCGCCCCATCTTCAAGGGTGATCGCGGCCATATCCATCATCGCGTGCTTGCGCTCGGGTTCACCCCGCGCGGCGCGGCGCTGGTGTTGTACAGCTGCTGCTTTCTCTCGGCATCCCTCGCCCTTGTGCAGACGTTCGGCCGCCGTGAAATGGGCATCGGCATCCTCCTTCTCTTCGTCATCCTTTTGCTGTTCGGCATCAAGCGGCTGGGCTACGTAGAGTTTCACGCCGCCCGCAAAACCCTGTCTCACCGCAAGATCCGCCGCGCCGTGCAGGAAGAAATCTACATCGAAGAGTTGCGCCGCGCCTTGTTGGAAGCGCAGACTCCCGACGAGTGCTGGCTCGTCTTGCAGCGCACCTGCGACGATCTCTCCATTGAAGGTGCCAACCTGCAGCTCGGCACCGCCAACTACATCCGCGAAGCCATGCTGGCCAGCGGCGACGAGGCCTGCTGCCAGTTGCGCATCGTTCTCGCGGAAGACACCTGGCTCCTGCTCACCGGCTCCACATCGACGGAGACCAGCATGCTCGCAACCGCCGTCCATCACATCCAGGCCGCGGTCCGCCAGCGCCTTGTCCTGCTGGAGACGACCATGCCCCTGACGGAGTCCCAATCCCTCACCCTCAAGAAGGCTGCCTAAACCTCCGATGAATGAACCGATGCTTCCGTCCGCACACCTTGGCCCTACCTGGCACATCCTGCAGATGTCGGGGCCGCTGGATGCGGAGTTTGCGTCCGCCTTGGCAGAACTTGCGCCTGTCACAGCGTGGGAGCCGAGGCGTACGCTCACTCCCTGGTCTCAAGCCAGCGACGCACCCGTGCTGCACGCGGACGCAGGCAATAACTTTACGACGCGCTCGTTTCCGCTACTTCGCGGTTATGCGAAGCCCGCGCTCGCTCCATTCGCCCGCACCGGTCCCGTCCTCGCAAAACTGCTGGGCGCGCACGGCAGCGTGCCCGGGCAGGATGTGCTGGTGTGCACCGTGCCGTACTTTGCACCCGTCGCAGAGCGATGGCCCGGTCCCGTCGTTTATTGGCTGACGGACGCCATCAATCACTATCCCAGCTCCAGCGGCATCGACGTGCCCGCGCTCGACCGCCGCATGTGCCGTGCCGCCACTCTCCTTTGCCCAAACTCCGCGCGCCTCAGGGACTATCTGGTTCAGCAGGCTGATGCCGACCCCAGCAACATCCTCATCGTGCCCAACGCCACGCGCCAGGCCAATGTCTTCGCCTCCGCACCCTCCACCCCTGCACCGCTGCCCGCGCCTGCCGCCCACCTGCAGCGTCCGGTGGTCGGCGTTGTCGGCAATCTCGCCGGCAACCTCGACTGGCTCCTGCTGGACGAAGCCACGCAACGTACTCCCGACATGCACTGGCTTTTCGTCGGCCCGACCGACATGGCCATCCCCGACGAAGCGCATCGCCACGCCCGTCAGCGTGTCCTCGAGCGCGGGAACACTCTCTTCGTCGGCCGTCAGCCCTACGGTGATCTCGCCGCCTACGCTCGCAGCTTCGACGTCGCCGTCCTGCCGTACCGCAAATGCGAGCCCACCTACTCCGGCTCCAGCACGCGCTTTTACGAGCATCTTGCCGCGTGTCGCCCCATGCTCGCCACCCGCGGCTTTGAAGAGCTTCTGCACAAGGAGCCCTACCTCAAACTCGTCGACACTCCCGATGATCTGGTCAACGCCCTCCATCACCTTGCCAAGACAAACTTTGAAGACGGCTATGCGCCTCTGCGCTGGCAAGCGAGTCTCACCGCAACATGGCAGGCCCGCGCAGCCGCCGTGCGCGACCGCCTGCATCTTCAGCAGAACGCAAATCGCACTTTCGTCGCGGCACACGAGATGCAAGCTGTCGGCTAAACCTTAGAGGTGCGCACAGATCTGCCGCCTCGAACGGGCAATTAGTTCACATCCGGCAGGGTGCACGCGCTAGTGTCGTGCGTCATCAAGTACGTGCGGAACCCTTAGCGTCTGCAGGCAATACAAAGACTTATGCCGACCACCCTTCAGAGTCGCTACCGCTGTCGCCGTGGTGTTCCCCGTGAGTGCGTCGCTGTTCCGCCGGTGCCCGCGCCCGTTACACCCGCAGCCTGGTACATCTCCCGCACCTTCGGATTGTTCGCCTGCCAATCCTCCGCATGCACCATCAGCACGTCACCCCGCTTCACGGACGCCGTCAGCGCTGCCTCGTTCGCCGCAAGTTTCGCCGGATCCACATCGTTGATCAGGTTCACGCTAAAGGCGTTGGGATACGCGTTGTAGATCGCCGCGTTCGTTCCCAGGTCGCCGTGGAACAGAAACGTCAGGAATGGCGCCGTATAGGCGTATCCCTTGAACGGTGCTTCCTCCGGCATCAGCAAGGAATCGGGCACCGCCGCCGCCACCTTCTCAAAAATGGAAGCATCCAGCGCCGCGCCATTTCCATCCACCGACGAATCAATATAAAACAGCGTCGCCCCCCAGCGATCGTGAGCATACTTGATCTTGCGCATCAGCTCGGCCGTCACCTCGGCGCTGGCACCCAGGGTCACCTGCTGCGCTGTGCCGTTCCCCTTCAGCATAAAATGTTGCGGCCGCACACATACACCCACACGAAAGCCCGCATCGCGAATCGTCTTGAAGTACGCGTCGTCCAGCTTCATGCCCTTGTATGCCGAGGCCGAGTTCGTCACCACCGACTCCATCTCCGGCGCAAGCGTGGCAATCTGATCCGGCGAGCACGCATAACTTGTGTTCATCGGGAACTGTTCGCCCTCGATATCCCACGTCACCATGCCCTGGGCGTTCTGCCGTCGCAGGTTCGTCGCGACATCCTTCGCCTGTTGCAGCACACGGTTTTGAAACGCCAGCAGACCTGCGCCCGTTCTCACATCGAAATCGCTGGCATTTCCGTCGTTGAAGTAGCGCCGCGGGTTGTTCGGGTATCCCGCCGCGATGCTGCTGTCACCCTGTGCGGAACTCGCAAGAAACACCGTGCCGATTGCACGCCGGTCGGTCCACTTCAACTGCATCGGCCACGTTGCCGCCCAGTTTGAGTACACGTCGGCCGCTAGCATGTTCAGCGTCGTGCCCGCATGCGCAAAGCGCAGCGACACCGTGAAGGTATCCGTCTGTCCCGGTTGCAGGGGTCGGTCGTTGTGCGGCTGAAACGTCGCCAGCGAGTCCGGGCTCGTCGAGCTGATCAGCGCGGTGTACGCATTGGCTGCGCCGGTCGGCTGAAAGCCGGTGTACAGCGGCTTGCTCGCTTCGGTCGTCGCCGCCAGGACCTCACCCGATCCAAAGTTCGCCAGCGTCAGCCCGGGTGCCATCGTATTAAACGCAAACTGGTTATACGACGCGTTCGCAAACCCACTCGGCAATTGCGGAAAATGCAGCGCTACCGGGTAAATCGAAGCCCCATCGAAGACGATGCCCGAGTTGCTGTGATTCACCGCGGTCACCCTCATGCTTAGCGTGTCGCCGCTCTGCGCATACTGCACGCTGATGCTCCCCCACTGAAAGGAGTAGGTCCACGTCCTCGTACTCGCATTCCATGAGCGCCCATTGTTCGATTCACCCCAGCCATACTGGCCGCCGGTACTCACTTTTCCCTTCAGATCCGTGCATTTTAGGTGCCAGATGTGAAAAGCATCTGCGGGAAAGCGGCCAGTGTCTTCCAGCACCTGCCCCAGGTAGCTGATGGTTTGCACACCCTGCTTTCCGTACATCACCTGCAGGCCACTCTGGCCATGAATGCACGGCGGCAACGCGAGGAACGAAGCCCCGGCCAGCAGCAAACCGGCTGCAGAAGCATTGCGAAAGATCTTCATGTTGCTCCAACGACTCTGTTTCACGCGCGCATTGTGGCGTCTTTGAAGGTCAAAAATTGAACACACACTCCGCTGCTAGAGAGCGGACCCTGCGACAGAGCGCAAGGTCGCGTGCACAATGTACCGCTTGGGCGCGGCACCCACGTAGTGAAATGGAAAGCAGGTGATAAGCGTCAGCTCCGGCCGATCGCCAATGTCGAGCACCCGCACCTCGTCCGGTGAGACGATTTCTGTCCCGCTCACGACGTACTCATAGCGTCCCGTTGCATCGGTGACGGTCGCAATTGCACCTACCTGCAGGCGCTCGAGCGGACGAAAGCGGGTGTCGCGATGGCCGGCAACCGCCATGTTCCCGAGACCACCCGCAACCGCCGTTCCCAGAATGCGGCAGGCACCGCGTCGCAACGTCTCCTCGTTGCATCCGGTAAGAACCGGCACTGTCAGGCCGATCGATTGAATTTCGAGCTCCGCCTCCACGCCGCCGGGGTGCGGTGTGTCCGACTCATTCCGCACCGGCGCCGACCCCTGCGGCAACGACCGCAGCAGTTGCTGTCCATCCTGTTGCGCGAGCAGGGAAGTGGCCCAGCAAAAGACCGCAAACACAAGCAGGGCTCCGCCTATCATCCAAAGCGCAGCCTCTGCCGTGTTGCGAAATCCCCGTTGCAGTCGCAGGGTCATGCTTGCCGGCCGCGACGCAGGCGAAGTGTCGCTGCCCCCGCAAACGCCAGCAAGCCGCCCACCAGTGTCAACGGCAGGTCGCTCGCCGTCTTCGGCAGCTGGCTCACCACGGGCCGGGTGCGGTGCGCCGCGGGCCTTGCCGGCTGCTCCGCCCGCGCAACCGTGGGCAGTGGTGAGGCTGCATTCGAGGTGGAACTCACCAGGTTGGTTGGGGCTTTCACCGCCATAGGCGTTACCGGAGTTTCCGCCGCAGTGGCAACTGAGGTCGAGGTATAACGTTTCGCATCGATGCCTTTTTGCCCCGGTCCCACGCGCACAGGCGTGAGAATCCACAGGTTCACCATCTGCATGTCCGTATTGGTAAGCTTCGACAATTCCGGCCGCCCTTCGGATGCCGGGTCGATGGCCACCACACCCGTGCCATTTGCGTTCGCAAGCGCAACCGCATCCGCCTTCGGATAAACAAACTCCACATTCCTTCCGCCGGCAAACGTGAAGCCCCGCAAGGCATGGTGCCCTTTTGACTTTTCCGGCCATTCCACCGGGTGCGTCGTATCGGCAGCATTGCCTGAGGCGTTCACCCCCAGGAAAATCACGTGAGTTGATCCGCCCTGCGAATCTAGCCGAACGATTGCCCGATCGCTCAGATGATCGACAACTGAAATCGTATATTGGCCGGGTTTCAGCACGGCACCCGGAACCTCTGTCGGCGAGGTAATCGTAAACGACGACGAAAGGTCTGCAGCCGCAGTAGCGACTCGCACGTTCAACAAGGCCATGGCCACTGCCACGGCACTTAGCACACAGGTCCGCACACGATGCATTAGATTATCCTCCGGTACTTAGCCGATATAAGATGCCCCTCTTGCTTCCATCGTCTGGTGAGATCGCCTATAGCCGATATCGGCCCCGTCACTGCGGCGAGGAGCCCGACAGGCTGTCAAGTCGTCCTGACCGGAAAGAAGCTGCTTTGCGCCATTTGTAGGCGACTACCCACAGTTATGGTGAGACGTACCGCGAATTGACTACCTTAGGTATATGGCTATTTTTCGTAGATTTCGCGTCTGGATCATTCCATTTCTCTACGCGTGCGCATGCCTGCAGCTGGTGCGCTTCTACGTCAAGTCGTCCACCTTCTACCTGAAAATGCCCGCGTATCTCGCCGGCCACGAACGCCTGCCGTTTCAGGAGCGCGTTCTACCCATTCTTTTCCTTCGACCGATGTTCAACTCATCCTTCCTCATGCAACATCTGGTGCATGAAAAGGGAGTGTCGAGCGGCAGCAACGCCCCTTTCTACCTACTCAGCGTTGTTAGCCTGTTCGCCGCGGCTGCGCTCACCCAGTTGCTCTATCGCAAGGTGAGTCAACGTCACACGTTGTCCGCTCTTGTTATCCCGCTTTTTCTGTTCTGCGTCACTTGGACGTACGTCATCCACAACGAAGCGAATTTTTCCTATCCCTACGATTTGATGAGTCTCGCCTTTTTCACAGGCGGCCTTTATGCCATCTACGAGGGACGTTTCGTCTTGCTTGCATCCATCATCTTCGTCGGTACGTTCAATCGTGAGACGACACTCTTCCTGATCGGCATTTACCTGCTGGACGCTGCAGGCAGGTCACCTATCGCTGCATCCACCGGCAAAGTTACGCGATGGATGGCCCGTCAGGGATTGTCGCTGCGCAATCTTCCATGGGGTCGCACTGCCATCCTCGCGGGCATTTGGCTGCTCGTCAAGGTCAGCCTTGCCTACCATTTCCGGCACAATGATAACTCGGAAAATTTCGTGCGCTTTGGGTATAACGCCGCGCGCTTAAAGGTTCGCCTCATCCCCGCACTCTTAAACCTGTGCGGCTACCTGCTGCCGATCGCGCTCCTGTACTGGTCCCGCATCCGCCCGGCAAGGTTCGGCAACTACATCCTCATTCTTGCGGTCTGGCTTCCCATCATGTGTTACACCGGTGTGCTGCTGGAGACGCGCATCTATGGAGAGCTCTGTTCGTGGACGGCAATCGCCCTGACGCTCTTGGCCGAGGAGCGTGCCGCCGTGGCGGGTCTGTCCGGCGAGCACAACAGCGAAGCCCTCAGCACCTCTGTCGCAACCCTCTAGCAGGCAGGACGCGTGCTGTAAGGTAGCGAACGTCACGGGCCGTCCTGGCTATATTGCCGTTTATGCAACTACAACCGGGTGAACTTTAGCATCATAAGTTAACGAATGACATAGCTGTAGCCAGCAGGCATCACACTGTGATGCGGCTACATGATTTGTGGGTCCACTACAATAGAGAAACAGAACGCGGCACACCGCGTCAGGGAATGATGCCGCGAAGCGACAAGTTTGCGTCACACTTGCTATAGATCGATTGATAGTTACGTTGCTAAACCAACTTCCACTCTCCCAGGTGAATATGCTCATGTTCTCTCGTTCCATTCCGGAATGTCGAATACCGAACCCGGTGATCGCCCCGGTGCGTCAGCCATCCATTACCGTAAGCTTCGGCAATCGGCTGCGAACTCTTCGTACCAAGCACGGTTACACGCAGACGCAACTTGCCACCTATCTCGGCATCGACCGGTCCTTCATCAGCGATGTCGAACGTGGCAAGAAGAACATGAGCCTGACGTACCTTGAAACGGTTGCGCAGGGCTTTAATATCTCTCTGTCCGAACTCACAAGGGATTTGTAACGGTCACGGCTGCAGCAAGTCGGCGGCTCATCAGATGGCATCGGGCGCATAACATCCGGAAAGCGGAGTTGTGCGTTTCGCTGCGTGGGGAGAAGGTCTGCACGGCCCAGATCGGGCAGTGCGCTTCCATCATCACCGATGCCCTTGACGACCTGCCGACCTGTCAAAGCCCTTGCAGCAGTTCAGACAAAGAAAGCCGCAGGACGTTGCTCATCATGTTCAGCATCTCGAGATCGACCTGCGCGCGACCAGCTTCCAGCTCTGCCAGTTCCAACGGACGCACGTCAATCCGCAGCGCAAAGTTCTCTGGGGACATTCCATTCTTTTTGCGCAGAAAGGAAAGCCGTTGACCGAACAAGGTGTTGATATCTGAATCGATAGCAGTAAGGCTGTACTCTGAAAAAAACGAACCGTGCATGTCGATCTCCATGGTTGGAGAATGGGATGAAGCGCTCTCCGGCCAGCGTTCCGGCTCTATGACGAACAGGTTATCAGATTGGCTTCAAACTCCTGTCGGTTTCGCGCTCCTGTATGGTTACGGATTGATTCACCCGCCACCCTCCGTCCATAATGTTTCATGGCGACCTCAAGCTCGACGTCTTACCTTCCCGCCTCTGCTCTGGTTGCCGCCTCGCCCCGCATGGGCCAACTCCCCCGTGACTGCACGTTCACCGCACCCGACTGGGCAGCCCTCGCGCCCTTCTGGTACCCCGTCGCGTTCTCGCACGAAGTTACAACCAAGCCCTACGCCGCACGCCTGCTCGACGAGCGCGTCGTCGTCTACCGGCTTTCCAACGGCACCGTCGCCGCCGCACGCGACATCTGCTATCACCGCGGCGTGCCCATGAGCCTCGGTCACGTCGAGGGCAACGAAATCATCTGCAAATACCACGGCCTGCGCTACGACAGCGAGGGCCGCTGCGTCTGCATCCCCGCGCATCCTGGCGGTCCCATCTCCCCGCGCCTGCACCTCGACATGTACCACGCGCAGGAGCGCTACGGCCTCATCTGGGTACGCCTCATCGACAACGGTCCGTTGCCCTTGCCCGAACTGCAGGAGTGGGACGACCCCGACTACCTCCAGGTGCTGCCCGATAGCGTCGATATCGCCGCCGCCGCCGGCCGCCAGATGGAAGGCTTCCTCGACGTTAGCCACTTCGCCTTCGTCCACAAGGATAGCTTCGGCGAACCCGACAACCCGGTCGTGCCCGACTACAAGGTCACCGACACCGCGCAAGGCTTCGTCGCCGACTACATCAGCACCGTCAGCAACTACGCCCACGGCTTCAAGCACCTCAACCCACCCGGCTATCAGTGGCACCGCCGCTTCGAGGTCTTCCGCCCCTTTACCGCAAAGCTGACGGTCGAGTTTCCCGGCGGCGGCCTGCTCCACATCCTCAATGCCGCATCTCCCGTTTCCGCCCGCAAAACCCGTCTCTTCGTCCCCATTTGCCGCAATTTTGACAAGGCCGCACCCCTCGAAGCCACACTCGACTTCAACTACCAGGTCTTCGCCGAAGACCTCGCCATCGTCGAGCAGCAGTTTCCCGAAGATCTTCCGATCGACCTCCAGGCCGAGGCCCACTTCGCCGCCGACCGCAGCTCCATCACCTACCGCCGCGGCCTCGCCCGCATCGGCCTGGGCACCACCTACACCACGTAACGTCGCTGTTCATTCCCGGACACCACACCGCGATTCCGAACACCGCTGCTCCCCGACGATCCGTCACCCAGGGAACGAATCGCGCGGCTTTGACGTACATCCGTGCGAATCAAACTTTGGCACGCCTCGTGCCTTAAAGAGTCGTGCATGGACATCGTTCGCCCCGATCGGAAAAAGAAAAAACGTCAGCGCGCCCTCCTCTTGGGCACCCTCGGCCTCCTTGCCGTCAGCGTCCTCGTATTTTTTCTTCTGCGCCTGAAGCCCGCGATGCCCACCGTCGAAGGCCCGCTCTACACCGACATCGTCAAGCGTGGCCCCCTCCTCCGCCAGGTCCGCGGTCCGGGCACGCTCGCCCCGCGCGAAGACAAAATCCTCCTCATTCCCGCGCAGACGGAGGCCACCGTCGTGCACATCCGCGTGCTGCCCGGCGCGCGCGTGCACCCCGACACCATCCTCATGGACCTCGTCGATCCTGCCACCCAGCAGCAGATGCTCGACGCGCAACTCCAGCTAAAATCCGCGCAGGCCGATCTGCAGAACACTCGCGCCAAACTGCAAAGCGACCTCATGACCCAGCGCGCCGGCGCGGCCACCGTCGGCGCTGACCAAAAACAAGCGCAGCTTCAGGCCCAAACCGACAAGAGCCTGCTCGACCTCGGCGTCATCAGCGGCCTCAAGTACAACGAGTCCCGCGGCAAGGCCGACGAACTCGGCATCCGCAACGACATCGAAAAGCAGCGCCTCACCCTCAACCAGCAGGCCATCGCCACCCAGGTCGCCGTGCAGCAGGCCAAAGTTCAGCAGGCCCAGGCGCTGCTCGGCCTCAAGCAGAAGCAGGAGGCAGCCCTCAGCGTCCGCGCTGGCATCGACGGCGTGCTCGTCGACCTGCCGCACCAGGTCGGCGAGCACGTTGCCATCGGCGCCACCCTCGCCAAGGTCGTGCAGCCCGACCAACTCAAGGCCGCCCTCAAGATCGCTGAAACGCAAGCGCGCGACATCCAGATCGGCCAGCCCGCTACCGTCGACACCCACAACGGCGTGATCCCCGGCCACGTCCAGCGCATTGACCCCGCCGTGCAAAATGGCACCGTCACCGTCGATGTCGCGCTTGATGGCCCACTCCCGCAGGGTGCGCGCCCGGACCTCTCCGTCGACGGCACCATCGATCTCGACCGTCTCACCGATGTGCTCTACGTGGGCCGCCCCGCCTCCGGCAACGAGAACAGCACCCTGAGCCTCTTTCGCCTTGCGCCCGACGGCAAGTCCGCCAACCGCGTCTCCGTCCGCGTCGGCCGCGCCTCCGTCAACAGCATCCAGATCCTCGACGGCCTGCAGCAGGGCGACACCGTCATCCTCTCCGACATGTCCAAGTGGGACAACACCGACCACGTCCGTGTCGAGCAGTAAGTCATCGACTTAGCCGGAACAGAACTTACAAAGTAAGTCAGCACCAAACGGGACAAAGTCCTCGCGACTTACGGTATCCATCACTCCCAGGAGAACCAGGCATGACGGCAGCGGTAAAGGAAACCCTCATCCACATCGAAGGCCTGACCAAGGTCTTCTACACCGACGAGATTGAAACCCACGCCCTCTCCGGCATTCATCTCTCCATCGCGCGCGGCGAATACGTCGCCATGAGCGGCCCCTCCGGCTGCGGCAAATCCACGCTGCTCTCCATCCTCGGCCTGCTCGACACGTCCACCGGCGGCCAGTACACCCTCAACGGCAAGCCCGTCGCCAACCTTAACTTCGCCGACCGCTCCCGCATTCGTAATCAGGAAATCGGATTTATTTTCCAGAGCTTCAATCTTATCGGTGACTTATCCGTCTTTGAGAACGTCGAGTTACCCCTGACTTACCGCAGTGGCATGGCCGCATCCGAGCGTAAGGATCGAGTCGTCAAGGCGCTGGAGCGCGTCAACATGGCTCACCGCCTGCGCCACTATCCCGCGCAACTTAGCGGTGGTCAGCAGCAGCGTGTCGCCGTCGCCCGCGCCCTCGCCGGCTCCCCCAGCATCCTGCTTGCCGACGAGCCCACCGGCAATCTCGACAGCAAAAACGGCGAGGCCGTCATGCGCCTGCTCAACGACCTGCACGCCGAAGGCTCCACCATCTGCATGGTCACCCACGACCCCCGCTTCGCCGCCCACGCCGACCGTCAGGTCCATCTATTCGACGGCAAAATCGTCGCCGAAGGCGAGCTCCAACACCTGCTCGCCGCCGCCGAAGAAGAGTACCGCACCGGCTACAGCGCCACCCGCTAGCCCGGCAACCGCATCGCAGCAAAACGGAAGGATTCCCATGGCTTTCTCGCTTCAGCCCATTGTGCAAGACGTCCGCTACGCCCTCCGGCAGCTGCGCCGCTCGCCCGGCTTCGCCGCCACCGCCATCCTCACGCTAGCGCTCGGCATCGGTGCCACCACCGCCATCTTCACCCTCGCCTATCAGGTCATCCTTCGCTCCTTGCCGGTTTCGAGCCCGGGCCAACTGTACAAAGTCGGCAAGGAAATCGAGTGCTGCGTCGATGGCGGTATGCAGGACGACTGGCGCATTTTCTCCTACGACCTCTACAAGCAGCTGCGCGATCACACCCCCGGCGTCGAAGCCCTCGCCGTTGACGCCGGCACGACCGGCGTCAGCGCCCGGCAGGAGCATAGCAACGCCGCCCAGCCCCTCGCCGTCCGCTTCGTTTCCGGCAACTATTTTTCCGTGCTCGGCGTGCAGCCTTTCGCCGGCCGCATGCTCCGTCCTCAGGATGACGCGGAAGGCGCTGCCCCCGTCGCCGTCCTCAGCCACACCCTCTGGGTCACCAAGTTTGCCTCCGACCCTAACCTCGTCGGCTCAACTCTTCTCCTCACCGGCCATCCCGTCACCGTCGCCGGCATTGCCGCAGAAGGATTCCTCGGCGAGCGCAACACCGGCGACCCTGCCGGCGTCTGGATGCCCATCGCCCAAGAGCCTATGCTTGAGCCCGAACGCAGCCTCCGCAACTACCCTAACGCCCACTGGCTCGACATCCTCATGCGCATCCCCGACGCGCATGCCGTCAAGCCCGCGGAACGCTCCATCCAGGTGCAGCTTGTGCAGTGGCTACGCGCCAACCGCGGTCCCGGCGACAACACCACCGACGCCACCATCGCCAAGCAAACGACGGAACTCGCCCCGGCCAGCGGCGGCGTCAACGACCTGCGCGACCAGTACGAAAAAAGCCTCCGCCTGCTCCTCCTCATCGCCGGCGCCACCCTGCTCATCTGCTGTGCCAATCTTGCCAATCTCATGCTCGTCCGCGCCATCGGCCGCCAGCAGGAAATCAGCGTGCGCACTGCCCTCGGCGCGCCCCGCTGGCAGCTCGTCCGCCAAATGCTCGTCGAGGCAGTCGTCATCGCCCTGCTCGGCGGCGTCTGCGCCATCGCCGTCGCCTACGCCGGCACCCGCGCCATGCTCGCCCTCGCCATGAAGGGGGTGGAGGTCGATCCGCTCTCCGCCACCCCGTCGCTCCCCGTCCTCCTCTTCGCCCTCGGCCTGTCGCTGCTCACCGGCATCCTCTTCGGCATCGCGCCCGCCTTCATCGCCTCTCGCGCAAACCCGGCAGACGCCCTCCGCGGCGCCAATCGCGCCACCGGCGGCAGCGGTACGCTCCCGCAGCGCATCCTCGTCATCCTGCAGGCCGCGCTCTCCGTCACCCTGCTCAGCATGGCCGGTCTGCTCATCACCAGCCTGCGCAACCTGCAGCACCAGGATTTTCACTTCGAGCCACAGGGCCGCCTCATCGCCTTCATCGATCTGCAGGCCGCCGGCTACCACTACAACCAGCTCGCCGGTCTCTACCGCCGCTTCGACCAAACCTTCCCCGGCCTGCCGGGCATCCAGAGCTTCACCTACGGTACCTACGCCCCCATGTCCGGCAACAACTGGGGTACCGGCGTCGCCTTCCCCGGCGGAGATCCCATGGCCAACAACAGCGCCAGCTATCTCGCCATCGCGCCGCACTACTTTGAAACGCTCGGCATCCGCGTCCTCCTTGGCCGCCCCATCACCGAGAACGATACCTCCACCAGCACCCACGTCGCCGTCATCAACAAGGCATTCGCCGACAAGTACCTCAAGGGAAAGCAGCCCATCGGCGAACACTTCGGTACGGACCGTGCCATGACCGGCGAGTACGAAATCGTCGGCGTCGCCGAAAGCAGCAAGTACGCCAGCCCCGGCTCCGACGTCCGCCCCATGTTCTTCACGCCCATCACCCAACTCACCACCTACGACACCATCAACGCAACGCCCTCGCAAAAAGAGCAGTCCCGGCAGAACGAGGAGTTTGAGCACTTCGCCTCCAACCTCATCGTCCACTACCAGGGCGACCCCACCGCCGCAGCCAACCTCGTCCGCACCACCCTCCACGCCATCGACCCCAACATCCCCATTGACCGCCTGATCACCTACACCGACCAGGTCGGCAACCAGTTCACCCAGCAGCAGCTCGTCGTCCGCCTCACCGCCATCTTCGGCGCGCTCGCCCTGCTCCTAGCCTCCGTCGGCCTCTACGGCGTTACCAGCTACGCCGTCGCCCGCCGCATCCCGGAGATCGGCCTCCGCATGGCGCTCGGCTCGGATCGTGGCGGCATCCTCCGCCTCATCCTTCGCGGCGCCATGACGCAGACGCTCATCGGCCTCGCCCTCGGCATCCCCGCGGCCCTGCTTGCCGGCCACTTCCTCCAATCCCAGCTCTTCGGTATCAAGTCCTACAACGCCCCAGCCCTGCTAGGCTCCTGCGCCCTGCTTGCCCTCAGCGCCTTCGTTGCCAGCCTCGTCCCGGCACGCCGCGCCTCCGCCATCGAGCCCATGCAGGCGCTGCGTGGCGAGTAACGGCGAACCCTTCCGAAAACGAACACCGGCACTCAATGGAGCACCACGAACCATGAATTCCGCTCGCACGGCCCGCCTCGCCACCGCGGTCATCCTGCTCACCCCCGTCGCCAGCGCGCAGGCCCCCGCAGACGCGCCTGCCCCCGTCGTCCGCCTCGACATCCCGCACTCCCGCAACCCCTTCAACACCTACCGCCCCACCGCCGTCGCGCCCGCCAACCTCGCCAACTCCGCCTCGCTCGACGCCCACATTCACGACGGCGTCCTCCAGCTCTCCCTCAAAGACGCCATCGAACTCGCCCTGCAGAACAACCTCGACCTCGCCATCGCGCGCTACAACATCCCCATCGCCGACGCCGACATTCTCCGCACCAAGGCCGGCGGCTTCAACCGCGGCGTCAACACCGGCGTCGTGCAGAACACCCCCGGCGGCGGTGTCGGCGGCTTCGGCAGCAGCGCGGCCGGCGCAGGCGCGGGCGGCACCAGCGGCGGCGCGGGCGGTGCCGGCGCGGGTGCCTCCGGCCTCGTCCAATCCACCCTCGGCGGCGGCACCGCGGTCAATTCCTACGACCCGCTCATCACCGGCGACTTCGGTGTCCAGCACAGCACCTCGCCGCTCTCCAACCTCTCCATCTACGGCGTGCCCACCCTGCGCAACAACGGCATCACCGGCGACATCGGCTACGCCCAGGCCTTCGGCACCGGCACCTCCATCGACTTCACGTACAGCGGCAACCGCGACACCACCAACAGCCCGTTCAGCTTCCTCAATCCCACCCTCAATTCGCAGTATCAGTTCCAGGTCCGCCAGCCGCTCCTCGCCGGCTTCGGCTTCGGCCCCAACCTCCGTTACCTCCGCGTCGCGCAAAACACCAAAAAAATCTCCGACGAAGCCTTCGAGCTCCAGGTCGTCACCACCGTCACCCAGATCGCGAATCTCTATTGGGACCTCGTCGCCGCCTTTGAAGACGAGCAGGTCAAAACCCGCTCCCTAGGCTTCGCCAACAGCACCCTCGACTCCGGTCGCAAGCAGCTCGCGCTCCAGGCCATCCCCGCGCTCGACGTGCTCAAGGACGAGGGCGAAGTCGCCCGCGCCGAGCAGGACCTCACCATCGCTAAATCCGCCCTCCAGTTCCAAGAACTCCTCATCAAGAACGCCCTTACGAAGAACCTCGACGACCCCATCCTCGAAGCCATGCCCGTCCGCCCCACCGACCTCAGCACCGTCGCCGGCAACGCTTCCATCGAAGCCGACGCCCCCACCGAAAACATCATCGCCGACGCCCTCAGTCACCGCCTCGAACTCAAAATCTCCACCACCAACCTCAAGAACCGAGACATCAGCCGCGTCGCCGTCAACAACGCCTTGCTCCCCTCCGTCAACCTCGTCGGCACCTACGGCGGCGTCGGTCTCGCCGGCGTCACCGCACCCGGCTCCACCGTCGTATCCACCGTCCCCATCGGTTACGGCGGCTCCTTCGTCAACGCCTTCAACAACTCCGCACCCAACTACTTCGTCGGCCTCAACGTCGCCATCCCCATCCGCAACCGCCAAGCCAAAAGCGACCAATACCGCTCCGAGCTTGAAACCCGCCAGGCCGAAATCCTCCTCCAGCAGCAGCGCAAGCAGATCCGCATCGAGGTCCGCAACGCCCAGTACGCCCTGCAACAGAGCCAGGCCCGCGTCGCCTCTGCCGCCAAGGCACGCGACCTCGCCGCCCGCACCTTCGACATCACCGGCAAGGAGCAGCAGCTCGGCGCCGGTTCTGCGCTCGAAACCCTCACCGCGCGCCAGGCCCTCGCCACCGCGGACTCCGCGCTTGTCGCCGCCCGCACCGCCTACCAGAAGTCCCGCGTCGAGCTCCAGCGCGCCATCGGCACCACGCTCGAAGCCAACGGCGTTTCGGTAGAATCAGCCCGTACCGGCGCACAGGCCGTCACGCAATGACCACGCCCGTCCAGTCCGAGCGCCGCTGCCGTCTTCTCCTCGCCGACGACCAGCCCTTCATTCTCGAAGCCCTCACCCTCCTCCTCCGTCCCGAGGGCTACACCGTCGACGCCGTCCGCTCGCCCGCCGCCGTGCTCGAGCGCCTCGACCATCACGACTACGACGCCCTCCTGCTCGACCTCAACTACACCCGTGACACCACGGGCGGCACAGAGGGCAAGGCCCTGCTCGCCACCCTCCGCCAGCGCTTCAGCCTGCTCCCCATCCTCGTCATGACCGCCTGGGCCAGTGTCGATCTCGCCGTCGACGTCATGCGCCTCGGTGCCAGCGACTTCGTCCAAAAACCCTGGGAAAACGCCCGCCTCCTCTCCGTCGTTCGCACCCAGATCGAGCTCTACCACGCCCATCGCCGCACGGAGCTGCTGGAAGCCGAAAACCGCCTCCTCCGCGCCGACACCAACGGGATGACCTTTATCGCCACCGCGCCCTCCATGCGTCCCGTGCTCGACCTCATCGACCGCATCGGCCCCTCCGACGCCAACGTCCTAGTCACCGGCGAGCACGGCACCGGCAAGGAAGTCGTCGCACAAACCCTGCATCGCCGCAGTCGCCGCTCCGCCCGCGCCCTCGTCGCCGTTAACACCGGCGCCCTGCCGGAGGGCACGTTTGAAAGCGAGCTCTTCGGCCACGTCAAAGGCGCGTTCACCGACGCTCGCGCCGACCGCATCGGCCGCTTCGAACTCGCCAGTGGCGGCACCCTCTTCCTCGACGAAATCGCCAACATTCCCCTGCGCCAGCAGAGCAAGCTCCTCCGCGTCCTAGAAACCGGCGAAATGGAGCGCGTCGGCTCCTCCACCACCCGCCGCGTCGACGTCCGCATGATCTCCGCCACCAATGCCAACCTGCGCGAAGAGGCCGCCGCCGGCCGCTTCCGTGAAGACCTCTTCTTCCGCCTCAACACCGTCGAAATCCGCCTGCCCGCCCTCCGCGAACGCCGCGAAGACATCCCTGCCCTCGCCGCCCACTTTCTCGCCCACTACAGCACGCGCTATCGCCGCCCCATTGAGGGCTTCGAAACCGCCGCACTGCAGAGCATGCTCGCCCACCCTTGGCCCGGCAACGTCCGCGAGCTCGACCACACCATGGAGCGCGCCGTCCTCATGTCCCGCGGCCCGCGCATCGCCGTCGCTGATCTCGGCCTGCAGTCACAGCGCTCCGGCACCGCCCTCACGCTCGACGATATGAGCCTCGAAACCGTGGAAGCCGTGCTCGTCCGCAAGGCCCTCGCGCGCTCTGCAGGCAACGTCAGCCACGCCGCCGAAGCCCTCGGCCTCAGCCGCGGCGCCCTCTACCGCCGCATGGAAAAGCATGGCATTTAGCGAGCGGCCGGCCCCGTCGAACGATCCGAACACCGTCGTCCGCCAGCGGCTTTCGCTCGGTCGCACCCGTCGCCGCCTCAGCTTTGAACGCCGGCTCCGACTGTGGCTCATCGCCGCCGCACTACCGTTTCTGCTTACCCTCGCGTGGGCACTCCATCTCGATCAAGCCTCCGGGGCCACGCTGGCCGCCGCGGAACTTGCCGCCATCCTCCTCTGGCTCCTCGCCGCGTCCTACTTTTTCGGGAGCATCGTTCGCCCGCTGCAAACCCTCTCCAACATCATTGCCGCCCTGCGCGAAAACGACTTTACCTTCCGCGCCCGCGGCGCCCGTCGTGGCGACGCCCTCGGTGATCTCGCGCTTGAAATTAACGCCCTCGCCGGAACCCTGCAGCAGCAGCGCGGCTCCGCGCTCGACGCCCTCGCCCTCGCCGACCGTGTCATGCTCTCCATGCAATCGCCCGTCATCGCCTTCGACGAATCCAGCAACCTCCGCCTGCTCAACGCCGCCGCCGAGCGCGCCTTCCAGCTTGACCACACCCACGCCCTCCGCCAGGCCGCCGCCTCCGTTGGACTCGAAACCCTCCTCCACCAGAAAGACGAAAGCGTCTTCACCTGGAGCCCCTCCGCTCCCAGCACCGGCGAAGCCCGCTGGGCCGTCCGCCGCGCCGCCTTCCGCCTCTACGGCATCCCTCACACCCTCTTCGTCCTGTCCGACGTCGCCGCCGTCCTGCAGGAAGAGGAGCGCATCGCCTGGCAGCGCCTCATCCGCGTCCTGGGCCACGAAATCAACAACTCCCTCACCCCCATCAAGTCCATCGCCAGCATGCTGCGCGCCCGCCCGCTCTACCTTGACCGCGCCCACCACACCTCGCAGGACCTCGATGACCTGCGCCGCGGCCTCTCCGTCATCGAAGATCGCGCCGACTCCCTCAACCGCTTCCTTCAGGCCTACCAGCAACTCTCCCGCCTGCCCGCACCCATCATGCGCACGATTAGCTTGCGTGCCCTCATCGCCCGTACCGTCCCGCTTGAGCAACGCCTCCGCATCCGCGTCGAGACTGTCCCCGACGTTGAACTCTGCGCTGACCCCGATCAACTCCAGCAACTTCTCATCAACCTGCTCAAAAATGCCGCCGACGCTGCACTCGACCCCGAAGCCCTCAACACCGCTCCAACGGTCGTCCTCACCTGGACCGCCACCGCCAGCAACCTCCTCCTGCAAATCACCGACAACGGCCCCGGCCTCACTAACCCCGCCAATCTCTTCGTGCCGTTCTACACCACCAAGCCCACCGGTGCCGGTATCGGCCTCACCCTCTCCCGCCAGATCGCCGCCGCCCAGCGCGGCTCCCTCCACCTCCACAACCGCACCGACACTACCGGCTGCATCGCAGAGATCGCTCTCCCGCTCCCATCTGCCTGACGAAGAAGGGACGCAGCAGTCGCACGACGCTGCAACTGCCAGCCAGCAACGCCATCGCGGTAGATGCAGCGACTCCCCGCCTCCTGCGTGTACCTCGACCGTTGGATCAGATCAACTGGTGCGAAATCCATGCTCGACAAAGAAGACCGCGCCACCGAGGGAATCTGAACCTACGCCGTACCTTCCGCAGCCGGAGCCATCGGTACCTCGTTCACCAGTTCCTCATCCACATTGCGCCCGCTACTCATCCGCCGCCACAAAATCCGCAGAATCGCCACCACCGGTACCGACACCAGCGCACCCACAACCCCCGCCAGTTCCGCCCCGGACAGCACCGCAAAAATCTGCACGATGGGCGAAATCTCCAGCGAAGCGCCCATGATCTTCGGCCCGTTCACATAGTCCTGCATCAAGCGCCAGAACCCAAGAAATACCACCAGCCAAAGCAGGTGCCCATAGCTCGTCAGTCCCGCCACTCCAAACACCAGCACCGCCGCAATCGCTGGTCCAACCACTGGCACAAACTCAAAAATCCCCGCCAGCGGCCCCAGCACAAAGGCATACGGCACGCCCATAATGCTCAGCACCACCGTGTACACCACCAGCGTCAGCGATGCCAGGATCAATTGCGCGCGAATGTAACTACCCAGCATCACGTTCACGTCGCCAACAATGCCTTTCAGCGCCACCCGCTGCTCCGGCTTCTTGCCCATCTGCACGATGCCGTTTGCCATCTCCTCGCCGTCTTTCAAAAAAAACAGGCTCAGAATCGGAATAAGAATGAGCCACCAGATGTGTTGCGCTGGCTCCGCAACCTTCGCTCCAACAACCTTCAGGTACGTCACCAGGTCGCTACGATGCGCCATAAAAAAGCTGCGAATCTGCTCCTGTCGCTGCGCGCTCCAGCCATGATCCTGACCCAGCTTCGACAGGTACTCCCCCGAAGCCAGCGTATTCGCCATCCCCGGCAAACTCGTGCTCAGGTCTTTCGCTTCCTGCGCAATCCGCGGTCCTATCAAGAAGCCGAGTCCCACCAGGACGCCGATAATCACCAGGTACACCGCCGCAATTGCCTGAATCCGCCCACGCAGCGGCTTCTGCAACCGGGCCACCAACGGTGCAACAAAATACGCGAACAAGATCGCAAACAAGAAGAGCGTCAGCGTCTCGCGCGCCGCCCGTAGAAAATAAAGCACCGCCGCAAAGATCAACGCCGTACTCAGCACACGCGCTGTCTTACCATCCCAGAAGTTTGAAAGCATGACCGTCAGATGCCGCACACCCTGCGAACGCACACCTCTGCCGTCGCAAAATACGATGGGAAAAAACGCAACCACCTCAAGGCAGCATCCAATGCCGCGTGAGCGAAACCACGCAGAACACCAGCACTCATCGCATGCTCTTCGGCGCAGAAGTCCTCCCCACCGGCGCCGTCCGCTTCCGACTCTTCGCACCCGCGGCAGACAGTATCCGCCTTGCCCTTGAGGGTGCCGCCGCCCCGCTCCCTTTCGAAAAACTCGACAGCGGCTGGTACGAACTCACCACCGACCAGGCCCACCCCGGCTCGCTCTACCGCTTTCTCCTGCCCGACGGCACCTCCGTTCCCGACCCCGCCTCCCGCTTCCAGCCACGCGATATCGCCGGCCCCAGCGAAGTGATCGACCCCGCAGCCTACCACTGGCAGGACGCCGCATGGCAGGGCCGCCCCTGGCGCGAAACTGTCCTTTACGAACTCCACGTCGGCGCGTTCACGCCCGAAGGCACCTTCACTGCAGCCGCCGCCAAGCTCGACCACCTCGCGCAAACAGGCATCACCGCCATCGAACTCATGTGCCTCGCCGATTTTCCCGGCCTCCGCAACTGGGGCTACGACTCCGTCCTCATGTACGCCCCCGACTCCAGCTACGGCCGGCCCGAAGAGCTCAAGGCCTTCGTCGACGCCGCCCATGCCCGCGGCATTCAGGTCATCCTCGACGTCGTCTACAACCACTTCGGCCCGGAAGGGAACTACCTCGCCCTCTACTTCCCTCAGTTCTTCACCAAAGAGCACTGCACCCCCTGGGGCGACGCCCTCAACTTCGACGAGCACACCGCCGGAGACTGCGCCACCCAGGTCCGCGAATTCATCATCCAAAACGCCCTTTACTGGGTCGAAGAATTCCATATCGACGGCCTCCGCCTCGACGCCTCGCACGCCATCATCGACCCCAGCCCGCTCCACGTGCTCGACGAAATGTCCGACCGCATCCGCGCCTTCGCCGACGCCCAGGACCCCCACCGCCGCATCCACCTCATCCGCGAAGACGAGCACAACATCGCTTCCGAACTCGTGCGCACCCCGCGCGGCAAAGCCCGCCACTACACCGCCCAGTGGAACCACGACATGAGCCACCTGCTCGGTGCCGGCATGCGCTCCAACTTCGACGGCGATCAGCACGATGACGAAACCCGCCGCATCTCCCACAGCATCGCCGAGGGCTACATCCTCGCCGAAGAAGACAAGCAATCCCGCGGCGAACCGTCGGAAGCCCACCTCTGCGACATCCCGCCCACCGCCTTCATCAGCTTCGTCCAGACGCACGACCTCATCGGCAATCGCATCGCCGGCGAGCGCATCCACGCCCTCATCCCGCCGCAACACGTGCACGCCGTCATGGCCGTTCTCCTCCTCGTGCCGCAGGTCCCCATGCTCTTCATGGGCGATGAATTCGCCGCAACCAGCCCCTTCCCCTACTTCTGCGACTTCCACGGCCAGCTCGGCCTCGACGTCAGCAAGGGCCGCCGCGAATTCCTCCAAACCCTCCACCAGGCCAGCGACGAAGACCTCGCCAGGGCCCCCGACCCGCAAGCCGAGAGCACCTTCCAATCCGCCAAACTCGACTGGCACCAACTCGAAGACCCGGCCCACGCTAACTGGCTCCCTTGGTACCGCAACATCCTCCGCGTCCGCCTCCAAAAGATCGCCCCGCTCATCAGCCGCCTCGCCGGCCGCTGCGGCCAGCCTCGCGTCCTTGCTGCCAACGCCTTTGAGGTCACCTGGTCCCTCAACGACCACCACACCCTCACCGTCAGCGCCAACCTTCGCCCCTTCCCGTGGAACGGCTTTACCGCGCCGAACGCCACCGCGGAAGAACTCTGGCTCGAAGGCGTCGCCAACACTTCCACCGAACTCGCGCCCTACACCGTCCGGTGGACTCTCAACTAACCACAGCGAAGTGCGGCCAACACCGCGCTGTTACTCCGCTGGATGGTGCAGTGACTGCTGCAGGCTCATCAGGTCCCGCGGGGGCACCCGAATAATCCCACCCCGCGGACTGTCCAGATCGCTCACCAGGAAAAACGAGACCGACACCACCAGCGGCAGCACCAGCAACAGCAGCTTGCCCGCGCGCGTCGGCCGCGTGGAGTAGCCCACCAGCAGATTCGCAAACAAACCGATCGAGATGAGCAGGCCCCACGCCGACGTCGGAATCCGGTTCCACCATGCGAACTGCGTATACCCCTGGCTGTTCAGCACGTCGTTCATGCCGCTCACCACCAGCCCCGTCACAGGTGTCGGTGCCGCCGCTGCCGCCGGCAGCACACCCTTTTAAAGCCGCGCCTGGAACAGCGCGGTCTTCCGGTCATCCCGCTGCAACTGTTGTCCATACGGCGACTGGTAAAAATCCACCCGGTAGTCCAGGTACTCCAGCAGCAGCCGTTTAACTGCCGCCCCTTGGCCCGCCGGCAACAGGTCGGCTCGCACGTATTCCGTGCCGATCGCGTTCGCCTCTGCCTCCTCGTACAGCCGTCGCTGGTCGTACCGCGACCCCGCCATGCTGAATGTAAACCCGATCACCAACCCCAGCAGCGTCAGCGTTGCACCCACCACCAGCGAAAGATTGCCCTCGTCGTCCCCCGCATGCAGACGCAGTCGCTGGCGCAGCCAGACCCCGACCCACGCCAGCCCCCACATCACAACAAAACAGAGCCCCGCCAGAACTCGCGGATGATTGATCATGTAAGCCATGGTGACATAGGACGCGTCGAACCCGCGCTAGGACACCTTTGCCTGGGCGTCCGCATTCGTACCCGCCGGCTCCATCTGGATGCGCAACGGCGGCATGCCGACAATGTCGTAGGTGCTCGACGCAATTCCGATTCCCGCCGCGTCCAGTGCATCCGCAATCTCCCGGCTCATCCGGTCCTTCAGCCCGCGAATATCGTGGTCCTTGCACAGGAACCGCACCGCCAGCTCCACCCAGTTATCCGTCAGCCGCACATACACCCTCGGTGCCAGATCCATCACGTTAATCAGAAAGCGCCTCTCCAGCGATTCCAGCGCCGGCTTTGCAATGTCCGCAATCGGCATCGACTCGCGTGCGGCCGCGTCCAGCAGGATACGTTCGGCTTTCTTCCGGTCCGCCGTGTAAGAAATCGGGATGTGCATCTCTTCCCAGATATACGGAAAGTCCCGCGTGTAGTTATAGACCGGTTCGTCGAAAATCTTCGCGTTCGTCACCGTCACGATACGTCCGCTGTACTGCCGGCTCTGAATCCACATGCCCGGATCGCTCGCCTGCACGCTCGGCGGCTGCCCCATCTCCATAATCACCGTCTGGATGAAGTTCAACGCAATCACATCCCCACGCACGCCACCCATGGTAATCCGGTCGCCCACGTTGAATGTCTTGCCCCGCAAAATCACAAAGTAACCCGCGAAACTTGTAATGACTTTTTGCAGCGCAAACGCCAGGCCCGCACCCACCAGGCCCACGCCCGTCGCCAGCCGTGTCGGGTTGTCAAACCAGATGCTCAGGAACCCAAGCGCGCCCAGCACAAACGTCACAAGGCTGATGCCCTGCCGCGTCCAGAACGTTATCTGGTGCGAATCCTTGTCATAATCTGTGTGGAAAATCGCTCGCAGTGCCTTACTGATCAGGTACAGCAGCCCGAAAAACACCAGGGTGAACAATAACTTCCGGCCATTATGCTCATCCACGCCCAGCATGCGGATGCCGAACAGTTGTACGTTGCGCGACGGGCCAACCAGATCGAACCATTGTGATTGCATAGAAAGTATCTGATGCCAAACATCCACGCTTCTCTGTACGGCAGCTGACTTTCCTTTTCCCACCGTGAGAAAGCGAAAAGCCCTTCGCAACCTGAGCGAAGGGCCTCGATCACAGCAGTAGGGAACTAGCGCCGCACCGGCACCTTCCAGATGTCTGCACAGTACTCTCGAATCGCCCGGTCCGAACTGAACTTGCCCGACCGTGCCGTATTCAACAGCGACACCTTGCTCCACGCATGCTGGTCCCCAAACGCTTTGCCGGCCTCTTCCTGCGCCCGCGCATAATCGTCGAAGTCCGCCATCACAAAGAACCGGTCTACCTGCAACAGGTCCCGCACAATGGGCGCAAACGTATCGCGATCCCCGTTGCTGAACCGGCCGCTGCTCAGCCCGTCAATCACTTCTTTCAGCAGCGGGCTCTTCTCGTAGTACGTGCGCGGCCGGTACCCATGCGCCTGCTCGTCCGCAATCTCCTGCGCCGTCAGCCCGAACAGGAAGAAGTTCTCCGCGCCCACCTCGTCGCGAATCTCGATGTTCGCGCCATCCAGCGTGCCAATCGACACCGCGCCGTTCATCATGAACTTCATGCAGCCCGTGCCGCTGGCTTCCTTGCCCGCCGTCGAAATCTGCTCGTGTAAGTCAGCCGCCGGATAAATCCTTTGACCAAGACTTACCGAGTAATCCGGCACAAACACCACCTGTAACAAATCCTTCGTGTCCGGATCCTTCCCGACTAACTCACCCACGCTGCACACTAACTTGATCATCAGCTTGGCGTACGTGTAACTCGGCGCAGCCTTGCCGCCAAACAGGAAGGTCCGCGGTGCCACATCCTTCAGCTCGCCGCTCTTGATCCGGCAATACATGCTCAGAATGTGCAAGGCATTCATGTGCTGCCGCTTGTACTCATGAATCCGCTTCACCTGCACGTCGAACATGCTCGCCGGGTTCAGCGTCATGCCCATCGTCCGGTTGATGTAATCACTCAACCGTCCCTTGGACGCCTCCTGCCGCTTGCGCCACTTCTCCAGGAAACCGTTGTCGTCGACGAATTTCTCCAGCCCTTTCAACTCCATCAGGTCCGTGTGCCAACCCTGCCCAATGCTCTCGTCGATCAGCGATGTGAGCGGCGGATCGGCCAGCATCATCCAGCGCCGCGGCGTCACGCCGTTCGTCTTATTACTGAAGCGCTCCGGGAAGGCGTCGTAGAAATCCTTCAGCGTATCTTCTTTCAAGAGCTGCGTGTGCAGCGCCGCCACACCGTTCACTGCCTTGCTGCCCACCACCGCCAGGTTCGCCATGCGCACCTGCTTTTCGCCGCCCTCGCCAATCAGGCTCATGCGTTCCAGCTTGGCCGGGTCATTCGGAAACTTCACCGCCATCTCTTTCAAAAACCGGCGATTGATCTCATAAATGATCTCGAGATGGCGCGGCAGCAGGCCCGCAAAAATCGGTAGCGGCCACTTCTCCAGCGCCTCCGGCAGCAGCGTGTGGTTCGTGTAGCCGAACGTCGCCTGCGTAATCGTCCACGCCTCTTCCCACTCCAGCCCCTCTTCATCCGTCAGGATGCGCAGCAACTCCGGGATCCCGATCGACGGGTGCGTGTCGTTCAACTGCACCGTCCACTTTTCGTGAAACTCGTTCATCGGCCGGCCCTGCAGCTTCTGCAGCCGCACCATGTCCTTCAGGCTGCACGATGTAAAGAAGTACTGCTGCATCAGCCGCAGCCGCTTGCCTTGCTCCGTCTCGTCCGGCGGATATAGCACCTTCGAGATCGTTTCGGACTCCATCTTTTCCCGCACCGCGCCCATGTAGTCGCCGCGGTTAAACGTCTCCAGGTCGAAGCTATCCTCCGCCTCCGCCTTCCACAGCCGCAGCCGGTTCACCTGCTTGTCGCGGAACCCCGGAATCGGCGTGTCGTACGCAATGCCCTTCACCTGGAACGCCGGCACCCACTTCCAGTGAATCGTTCCATCCTCGGCCGTTTGCGTCTCCGTATGCCCGCCAAACTGCACGTTCTGGCTCGCATCACTCGCCGGAATCTCCCAAGGATTGCCATACTGCAGCCACTTGTCCGAGTGCTCAATTTGCCAGCCATCCTTGATCTCCTGCCGAAAGATCCCGAACTCATAGCGCAGCCCATACCCGATCGCCGGCACCTCCAATGTCGTCAGTGAATCCATGTAACACGCCGCCAGCCGCCCCAGCCCGCCGTTCCCCAGCCCCGGCTCCGGCTCCGCGTCCGCCATCGCGCTCATACTCAGCCCCATCCCGTCCGCCGCCACCTCGGCAGCCTTGGTCAGGTTCAGGTTCAACATCCCGTTCATCAGGTGCGGCCCCAGCAGAAACTCCGCACTCAGGTAGGCCACCACGCGCACGTTGTCCTGCTTGTAGTGCTCCACCGTTTCAATCCAATCGTCCATGACCCGGTCGCGTACCACGTGCGCCATCGCACGGTACCGGTCCAACTCGCTCGCCTGTTCCACCGGCTTGCCGAGCGTGCGCCGCATGTGCCGCAGAAACGCCGAACGAATACCTTCCGCCGAACGATTGTCCTGGATCCCGCCTGCCTGTCCCATCTCTTCTGCCAACACAGCCTCCACAAAACCTTCGCTCCAATCCTCCCACGAAATGTTCCACACCAACCGCTCGCCCCGTCAGCTTTTGCCCCATCCGCTTCAAAACGGCACCATGGTAGCCTTAAAGCTCAGCAAAGCGAGAGATTCCGATGAGTACAGAGACCCAGACCTACACGCGCAACAACCCGTTCGAGTCCACCATGCTGGTCAACTACGTCATGACCGATCGCGACTCCGAAAAAGAAACGCGCCACATCGAACTCGCGCTCGACCCCTCCATGCACTACACCCCGGGCGACGCCGTCGGCATCCTCCCCACCAACCGCGAGTCCGAGGTCGACGCCGTCCTCCAGGCCCTCGGTTACACCGGCACCGAGCAGGTCCTCGACTTCTTCAAGAAGCCGACCGACCTCCACGACGCCCTGCGCACCAAGCTCCACATCGGCAAGCTCACCCGCGGCTCCGTCAACGCCTATGCCAAGGTCGCGCCGGAATCCACTCCCGGCCTCGACTTCCTCAAGTCCCTCGCCGGGCAGGACAATAAGTCCCGCGCCGAAGAGTACGTCTACGGCCGCGAATTCATCGACCTCGCGCAGGAACACCCCGGCGGCGTCACCGACCCCCAGCAGCTCTTCACCATCCTTGGCCGCCTCACCCCGCGCATGTACTCCATCGCCAGCGCCCAGGCGAAGAACCCCGACACCGTCCACACCACCGTCCGCGTTGTCCGCTACCACACCCACAACCGGGACCGCCAGGGCCTCTGCTCCGGCCACCTCGGGGAGCGTGCGGACGAGGGGGCTTCCATGCCCATCTTCCTCCACGCCAACAACCTCTTCCGCCTGCCTGAAGACAAGTCCGCCCCCGTCATCATGGTTGGTCCCGGCACTGGCATCGCCCCGTTCCGTGCCTTCCTCCAGCAGCGCCAGGCCGACGGCGGCTCCGGCAGGAACTGGCTTTTCTTCGGCGAACAGCGCCGCGCCTCCGACTTCCTCTATGAAAAAGAGTGGGACACCATGCTCGCGGACGGCACCCTCTCCCGCATCGACACCGCCTTCTCCCGCGACCAGCAGAAGAAAATCTACGTCCAGGACCGCATGAAGGAGAACTCCGCCGAGCTCTTCTCTTGGCTGGAACAGGGTGCCTTCTTCTACGTCTGCGGCGACGCCAGCCGCATGGCTAAAGATGTCGAGCAGACCCTGCTCGACAGCATCGCCAACGGCAAATCCTGCTCGCCCGATGCCGCCCAGGATTACCTCAACACCATGAAAAAGGAAAAGCGCTACCAGCTCGACGTCTACTAGAAACCCGTCGAAGTGAGCGCAAACATTTGACCCATGTCCGGATGCTCGGACATGGGTCTTCTACGTCACATGATTGATCGAGTCCATCCTCCCGCCACATCAGAAAGCCATCGTCCAAGCGCCTCAGCAGGCTCGCCCTATCGGCAATCTCTGGCCTGACTCAATCATCCCCGCCACCGCTCGTGCGCGGTGTCTTCGCATTGGAAGACCCCGTGTCCACCGCGTATCCCGCCGCAAGCCCTTCCTGCTCTTCCGCCGAGTGTGCATGCGTCTCCGAACGCTTCGCCCGCTTGCCGCCCACAAAGAACAATCCCGCCACCACGACCGCCAGAAACGCAATCACCGCCAACGCAATCACTGCAACCATCGCCCACCTCATCCTCCAAGTTGAGAGTGCCGCGCAACGGCTTATGTCGTTCTCCCAACCAAGGTGGCGTAGCGGCGATCGGCTACACCCGCTCTAAATCCGGCCGCCACACCGTGATTGCTTCCTTCATCTGCTTCGGCGTTAACCCCTCTGCCACCGCCCGCTTCGCCAGCCCCACCACTTCGCCATCGCTGGCAAACCGCAGCGCAATCATCTGCTTCATCGTCAGCCCCGCGCCATCCGCGCCCATCCAGTGCAGCCGCACATTCTCTTCCAGCCGAATCACCCGGTTCTGATTCACCAGCGCATAGTGCCTGGTCGCAATCGTCGCGCTCAGCACTGCAATCGCCAGCCCCACCACCACCAGGTGGTGCGCGTCAAAGTGCCGCGCCGTCCACCAGATCGCCGCAATCAGGTCCGTCAGGTTCAACACCATCAGCGCCAGGTACGCCCGGTCCACCCGCACATGGTTCGCATACGTCTGCTGCACAGCCGCCATCCCAACACCTCGTCAGCCCATCCTCGCACACCGCACGACCCGGGTGCCCCATTCTTTCGCGCCCACCAATCTACACCCCGGCAAACAGCTCCACCGCGAAAGGGTGGGGTCAGCGCGAAGCGCTCCATCGAGCGAAGCTCGACTATCCTGAACCAATGCCCAAACGCATCGGCATCCATCTCTCCACCTCCGGCGGCCCTCACACCGCCGTCCAGCGCGCCCTCGACTGCGGCAGCAACTGCTTCCAGATCTTCTCGTCCTCTCCGCGCACCTGGCAGGCCGCCCCCATCAAGCTCGAACACGCCGAGCAGATGCGCACCCTCCGCAAAGAACACGACATCTCCCCGCTCACCCTCCACGCCAGTTACCTCATCAATCTCTGCTCCCAGACCGCCGAAGTCCGCGAGAAATCGACGGCAGCCTTCCGCGGCGAAGTCGAGCGCGCCCTCGCCCTCGGCGCCGACTTCCTCGTCCTTCACCCCGGCTCCTGGAAGGGCCTCACCCACGCCGAGGCCCTCCAGCACGCCGCCGAAAACATCGAGAAGGCCACCGCCAACCTCCCCTGCCAGGCGCAGAACCTCCGCATCCTCATCGAAAACTCCGCCGGTTCCGAGTTCTCCATGGGCCGCACCTTCGAGCAAATCGCCGACCTTCTCCACCTGCTCGACCGCTGCGCCCCTGTCGACACCTGTCTCGACACCTGCCACACCCACGTCGCCGGCTACGACCTCGTCACCCCCGAAGGCTACGAAGAAACTCTTGCCCATATCGAGCAAACCATCGGTACCGGCCGCGTCAAGGTCTGGCACTGTAACGACGCCAAGGCCCCCATGGGCAGCAAACTCGACCGTCACCAGCACATTGGTGAGGGCACCCTCGGCGTCGCGCCCTTCCGCCGCCTGCTCCACGACACCCGCTTCGCCCACGCCGCTTTCATCGCGGAAACCCCCGTCGACGACCCCCTGGACATCCAGCGCAACGTCGCCCTGCTTAAGACGCTCGCGCTCTCCTGAATCAGGACAAAGGCGGACCACCTTTCAGGTGACAATCTCTTGCGCAACCAACATGATAGGAGGGTGCACCCGCAACACACGGACGTGAGCAACCAGACCCCCACAGGCGATGCCCATCGCCTGATCCACGGCATCGGTCCCATGGCGGACCGCATCCGCGCCTATCCCTGGTCCAGCACGCCGCTCGGTCCCGTCGGCACCTGGCCGCTTGAGCTGCTCTCCACGGTAAACCTCGCCCTCTCCTCGCCTGTCGCCATGCAGATCTTCTGGGGCCCCGACATGATCACCCTTTACAACGACGGCATCACCCCGTTTGTTCTGGGCAAGAACGCACTCGGCCAGCCCGCCCGCCAGGTCTGGGCCGAAGTCTGGCCCGATGTCGGCACCCAGCTTGAAGGTGTGCTCGCCTTCGGTCAGCCGGTCAGCTTCCAGCACGTCTTCCTCCGCCTCATGCGCGACGGCATCCTCACAGACATGTACTGGGACTACGTCTACACCCCCATCGTCAGCGCCCAGGGCGACATCGTCGGTATCCTCGATATCGCGCAGGACGTCACCCAGACCGTCCAGGCGCAGCTCGATCTCAAGGCGTCTCAGGCCCAGGCCTCCCGCATCCTCCGCAGCATCGGCGACGCCGTCATCGTCACCGACATCGACACGCGCATCACCCGCATGAACCCGGTTGCTGAAGAACTCACCGGCTGGCTCCTCGCCGATGCCCTCGGCAAGCCCCTCACCGAGGTCTTTTGCATCCTCAACGAAAGCACCCGCGAACCATCGGAGAGCCCGGCCCATAAGGTCCTCCGCACCGGCAGGGTGGTCGGCCTCGCCAATCACACCATCCTCGTCGCGCGTGACGGTCGCGAAATCTCCATTGACGACAGCGGCGCACCCATCCGCGACGACAACGGCCACATCACCGGCATCGTCCTCGTCTTCCGCGACATCGCCGAGCGCCGCGCCACCGAGCGCGAACTCGCCCAGAACACCCGCCGCCAGGCCGTCCTCGTCGACTTCTTCAACGCCCTACGCAACGGCACCGATCCCGACCTGCTCATGCAGGCCGCCTGCGACCTCGTCGCCCGCAAACTCCAGGTCGACCGTATCGGCTTCTTTACCGTCACCTCCGAAAAACAGATCCTCTACGGCATCGGCCGCGCCGACGGCAACCTTCCCCTGCTCCAGGGCGGCGAACCCGCGGACTGGATCGGCCCCGCCGTCGATGCCATGGCCCAGACCGGCGCCACCGTCGCCATCGACGACACCCGCACCGACCCTCTCACCGCCGACACTGGCTTTGCTGACAATGGCATCATCGGCAACCTCGGCGTCCCCTTCGTCCGCGATGGCCGCTGGGTTGGCGGCTTTTACGCCCATCACAGCCAGCCGCGCGTCTGGTCCCACAACGACGTCTACTTCTTCCGCCAGGTTGCCGACAACACCTGGGCCGCCGTTGAGCGCCTGCGCACCATGCATGCCCTCAGCGTCAGCGAAGAGCGCTTCCGCTCCACCTTCAACAACGCACCCATCGGCATCGCCGTCTCCCAGCTCGACGGCACCCTCGTCGACTTCAACCGTGAATACGAACGCCTCACCGGCCAGACCCGTCAGGATCTTCTCGGCGAAGACTTCCTCCTGCTTTTGCCCGCCGAAGAGATCGAATCCAACCGCGCCCAGTTTCGCAAGCTGCTTGACGGCACCATTCCTTCCGTTGACGCCGAAATGCACTATCTCCGCCCGGACGGCACCACCCAGCTCGTCCGCGCGAACAGCACCCTCATTCGCGACGAGAACGGCAAGCCCGAACTCATCCTCGGCATCATCGAAGACATCGAACTGCGCCGCAAAACCGAGGCCGCCCTCATCCAGAATGAGAAGCTCGCCGCCGTCGGTCGCCTCGCCGCTTCCATCGCGCACGAAATCAACAACCCGCTCGAGTCTGTCACCAACCTCATCTATCTCGCGCGCCACAGCCAGGCGCTGTCCGAGAGCCAGGAATACCTCGACCTCGCCGAGCGAGAACTCCGCCGCGTTTCCGCCATCACAAGCCAGACCCTGCGCTTTCACCGCCAGTCCACCGCGCCCACCCCCACCTTCTGCTCCGACCTCTTCACCGACACCCTCTCCATCTACCAGGGTCGTCTCGTCAACTCGCACATCGAGGTGGACGAACGCAAACGCGCCGAGCGTGCAGTCACCTGTTTCTCTGGCGAAATCCGCCAGGTTCTCAGCAATCTCATCGGCAACGCCATCGATAGCATGCCCGGCGGCGGCACCCTCTACGTCCGCAGCCGCGACGCCACCAACCGGACCACCGGCATGGAAGGCATCGTTCTCACCGTGGCTGACACCGGCACCGGCATGAGCGCCGACGTGCAACAGAAAGTGTTCGACGCCTTCTTCACGACGAAGGGCATCGGTGGCACCGGCCTCGGCCTCTGGATCAGCTCCGAGATCATTGCCCGCCATCACGGCGCCCTCCGCCTCCGAAGCAGCCAGAACCCCGCCCGCCACGGCACTGTCTTCACCCTCTTCCTCCCGTCCGGCACCGCCCCCGCTTCGCCAGTACAAATCCTGTCAAGCCCCATCCAAACCTAACTCTTACGCCATCAGCAACATCCGCTTGGCACAGTATTTATCCCGAATCCACTACAATAAAAACAGCAACAGAAAAGGCCACCCTCGCCGGTGGCCTTTTCCAATGGAATGAGGAACTTGGCGCTAGACCCAATAAAAATGAGGAAGTTAAACAAGCAGTCCAATAGAATGAGGAACTTAGCCGGAACGGGAGGGGGAGAGTAGGACCTCGGTACAATAGACAGTGATGCCAGAACAGACCGAAATCCGCTACAACCCGGCAGAAATCGAACCCCGCCAACAGGCCGCCTGGGACGCTGACCCTACCCTCTACGCTGCCGAGCCGCACACCAGCGGCAAGCCGAAGTACTACGTGCTTGAGATGCTGCCCTATCCTTCCGGCAAGCTCCACATCGGCCACGTCCGCAACTACTCGATCGGTGACGCGCTCGCACGCTACCAGTGGATGAACGGCTACAACGTCCTCCACCCCATGGGCTGGGACAGCTTCGGCCTCCCCGCCGAAAACGCAGCCATCAAGAACAACACCGCACCGCGCGAATGGACCCTCTCGAACATCGCGGAGATGCGCAAACAAATGCGCCAGCTCGGACTTAGCTACGACTGGGCGCGCGAAGTCACCACCTGCCTGCCCGACTACTACCGCTGGAACCAATGGTTCTTCCTCGAAATGCTCAAGCGCGACCTCGCCTACCGCAAAAAGAGCAAGGTCAACTGGTGCCCGGTCTGCGCCACCGTCCTCGCCAACGAGCAGGTCATTAACGGCTACTGTTGGCGACATGAAGACACCCTCGTCGAGCAGCGCGACCTCACGCAATGGTTCTACCGCATCACCAATTACGCCGACGAACTGCTCGACGGCCTCGACACCATGGACGGCTGGCCCGACAAGGTCAGAACCATGCAGCGCAACTGGATCGGCCGCAGCGAAGGCGCGGAAGTCACCTTCGCCGTCGACGGCTGCACCGACAGCATGACCATCACAGTCTTCACCACCCGCATCGACACTATTTTCGGTGCAACCAGCCTGCAGCTCGCACCGGACCACCCACTCATCCAGCACTGGTGCGGTTTCGACGAAGCCCTCAAGCCCCAGGTCGACGAGATGATCGCCCAGCAGAAGACTGCCCGCGACACCGACGCGCTCGGCGAACTGCCCAAGCACGGTGTCCCTACCGGCCGCTACGCCGTTAATCCTTTCAACGGCGAAAAGCTGCCCATCTGGGTCGCGAACTACGTCCTCGCCGGCTACGGCACCGGCGCCGTCATGTCCGTGCCCGCACACGACGAGCGCGACTTCGAGTTCGCCACCAAGTACAACCTGCCCATCACCCGCGTCGTCGCGCCCAACCTCGACACCGACGACCTCGCCCTGCCGTACACCGGTAAAGCCGAAGCCGTGCTCATCGACAGCGGCCAGTGGACCGGCGAACCTGTCCTCGAAGCGCAGGAGGAGATGGCCAAGTTCGCTGCTGCCGGCGGCTTCGGCAAGCCGACCACCACCTACCGCCTCAAGGACTGGGGCGTCAGCCGCCAGCGTTACTGGGGCACACCGATCCCCATCGTCTACTGCGACCACTGCGGCATGCAGCCAGTCCAAGAAGCGCAGCTCCCCGTCCTGCTCCCTGACAACATCAACGTTGCCAACACGACAGGTTCACCGCTCGCCAATGTTCCCGAGTTCGTGAACACCACATGCCCCGCATGCGACGGCCCGGCTAAGCGTGAAACCGACACCATGGACACCTTCGTCGACTCGTCCTGGTATTTCTACCGCTACACCGACCCGAAGAACGCCACTGCCCCCTTCAGCAGCGAGGCCGCAAACTACTGGTTCGAAATCGACCAGTACATCGGCGGTGTGGAGCACGCGATCCTGCACCTCATCTACTCGCGCTTCTTCACCAAGGTGATGCGTGACATCGGCCTTATCACTAACAGCGAGCCCGCGAAGCGCCTCTTCACCCAGGGCATGGTCATCAAGAATGGCGCGAAGATGTCCAAGTCCAAGGGCAATGTCGTCTCGCCCGACGACATGATCGCCAAATTCGGTGCCGACGCCACGCGCATGTACGCGCTGTTCGCCGCACCACCCGACCGCGACCTCGAATGGCAGGAAGACGGCGTCGCCGGCGTCTCCCGCTTCCTCTCGCGGGTGTACCGCATCACGATGAAATACGCGTCGACGCTCCGAGCAGGTGAGGGAACCGTAACCAACGAAGCGTTATCGCCTGTGGGGCAAAAGCTGTTGCGCACGCTGCACCAAACGATCGCAAAGATCACGCTCGACTTCAGCGGCCGCTGGCACTTCAACACCTGCATCGCCAGCATCATGATCCTGGTCAACGAGATCATGGGCGCGGAACCCGCGATGGACTCCGGCGAGATCGGCTCAACCACGCAGCGCGAACTCTTCCGCTCTCTCACGCTCATGCTCGCGCCCTTCGCGCCCTTCCTCGCGCAGGAACTATGGACAGAGCTCGGCCACAAAGGCATCGTCTTCCGCCAGACATGGCCCGTCGCCGACGCCGATCTCGCACGCGAAGACGAAGTTGAAATCCCCGTGCAGGTGAACGGCAAGCTCGTCACCATCGTCCGTGTCGCCGCCGCCTCTGATGTCGACTCCATCAAGGCAATCGCGCACGCTGACGAAAAAGTCGCAGGCCGCCTCGCCGACAAGACGGTCGTGAAGATCGTCGCTGTCCCCGGCAAGCTCGTGAATTTCGTGGTGCGCTAGCGCCATGCAATCCACACCGCGCAGTCGAGCCAGCGAACCGCAGCGCGCCACGCAGGGCTTCGTCTCCGTGCTCAGTTACGTATGGAACCGGCCCTCGCTCACCGCCATCGAAATTGCATGGCGGTGGGCGTTCGGCATCCCGGCGATCCATTACAGCTTGCAGGCAGGCCAAGCCATCCTCGACGCGGTGCCCTGGCGCTTCACCGGCATCGAAGGTCTCTCAGTCAACGAAATGCTGACCGACCCCATGGCCGCGTCCATCAAGCTCTCCGCCTTCATCACGCTGGTCCTTCCCGGCCTGGATCACACGCTGCTGCGGCTCGGCCCGTTGTTACTCCTCTGGTGGATACTGCTCTCCACCCTTGGGCGCACCGTCCTCCTGCGCCGCTTGGAACCCGGCATGCGGCCGCGCATCCCCACGCTGCTTCTGCTGCAAATTCTTCGCCTGCTGCCCATCCTCGCTGTCGCCGCCGCCTGGTGGTTCGGCCAGCGCGCCATCGGTGCCGTCGCCATCGTCAACCCCATCCTGCGCGGCGGCGAGCCACTCACGATGCTCTACGTCGGCCTGACCATCGTGCTGTCGCTCAGCCTCTTCGTTCTCGCAGCGGGCATCGGTTGGGTCTTTACCGCAGCGCCGGTGCTGTCGATGCGCGACAACCTGGGCGCCTTCGCAAGCCTCGCGGCAACGGCGCGCCTGCGCGACCTGCGTAGTTCGCTGTTTGAAATCAACATGGTCCTCGCCATCGTCAAGATCATGCTGCTCGTGCTCGCCGTCGCCTTCTCCGCCTTTCCGCTGCCCTTCGCCAACGTGATGACCGAGGGCTACATCGTCCTCTGGTCGGCCATCATCGCTGTCTGGTACGTCGCGGCCTCCGATCTCTTCCACGTCGCACGCCTGCGGGCGTATGTAACTCTGCTGCGACCATCCGCTGGCGCGAAGTGACGTTCGCCACACAGTCTGCATCCCATCGCAGAACCACAATTCTGCTTTGGAGCATTCATGAACTTCGGCATCTATCTCGTCGGTTATCTCATTCTCATCGTTGGCGTTATGTACGCCCTGCATCTCGCACACGTACCCCAGCACTGGATGATCGCCGTCGCCGTCATTCTTCTCGGCGCCGGCGTGCTGACCGGCGTGCAGCGCACCCGCTCCAAGGACCCGTCCTAGCCGCCTGGAGCCGCGCTCCCACAGGCGGCTCGCTTACACTGGATGCGTGAGTAGTTCAACGATCGTCATCCTTGACTTCGGCGCGCAATACACGCAGCTGATCGCCCGCCGCATCCGTGAGTTCAACGTCTTCTCCGTCGTCCTGCCCTGCACCGCATCGCTCGACCAGGTCAAGGCACTTGCGCCGACTGGCATCATCCTGTCCGGCGGCCCAAGCTCCGTGTACGACGCCGATGCCCCCAAGGCAAGCCCCAACCTGCTGCACCTCGGCCTGCCCACCCTCGGCATCTGCTACGGCATGCAGTGGATGGCGCAACACCTGGGCGGCCGCGTGGAGCCAGCGGACAAGCGCGAGTATGGCGACGCGGACGTGCAGGTCGAACAGCAAAACCGTCTCTTCGCCGGCTTGCCGGCAACGCTCGAAGTCTGGATGAGCCACGGCGACAGCGTCGTCGACCTTCCCGCCGGTTTCGCGATCGCGGCCACCTCCCACAGCGCGCTCGCCAGCATCGCCGACGAAAGTCGTGGCATGTACGCCGTTCAATGGCACCCTGAGGTCGCGCACAGCAAGCAGGGAACCGCGCTGCTCAAGAACTTCGTCCTCAACATCTGCGGCGCGACGGCGGACTGGACACCCGAATCCTTCATCACTTCCACTGTCGACGCCATCCGAAAGCAGGTGGGTAACGGCCACGCCATCTGCGGGTTGAGCGGCGGCGTGGACAGTGCCGTTGCCGCCGTCCTCGTCTCAAAAGCCATCGGTGACCGGCTCACCTGCATCTTCGTCAACAACGGCGTCCTGCGTAAAGACGAATTCGTGCAGGTGCAGAAGAATATGCGCGAAAAGCTAGGCCTGAACGTGGTCGCGGTCGACGCAAGCAAGCGCTTCCTGTCTCAGCTCGGCGGCATCACCGACCCCGAAACCAAGCGCAAGATTATTGGCCGCGAGTTCATCACCGTTTTTGACGACGAAGCCGCAAACATCCTGCGCACGCAGGAGTCCACCGGCGACGCGGCACACGACAGCACCGGCGCGGAAGTCGCATGGCTGGTCCAGGGCACTCTTTACCCCGACGTTATTGAGTCGTCCAGCGTCAAGGGCCCATCGCAGACCATCAAATCCCACCACAACGTGGGCGGCCTGCCGGAAAACATGAAGCTCAAGCTTATTGAGCCGCTGCGTGACCTGTTCAAAGACGAGGTGCGCCGCGTCGGCGCCGACCTCGGCATGCCGCAGGACGTACTGGAGCGCCAGCCTTTTCCCGGCCCCGGCCTCGCCGTTCGCATCGTGGGCGAGGTCACGCCCGAGCGCGTCGCTATTCTGCAGAACGCCGACGAAATTGTTGTCGCCGAGATCAAGAAAGCCGGCCTCTACCGCAGCATCTGGCAGAGCTTCGCCGTCCTGCTGCCGGTTAAGAGCGTTGGCGTTATGGGCGACCAGCGCACCTACGCCTACACCTGCGCCATCCGCGCCGTTCACTCCGACGACGGCATGACCGCCGACTGGGCGCCACTGCCGTACGAAGTTCTGCGCACCATGAGCAGCCGCATCGTGAACGAAGTCCGTGGCATCAACCGGGTCGTCTACGACATCACGAGCAAACCCCCCGGTACCATCGAGTGGGAATAGCCGTGTCATCAGTGTTGGGAAACAGAATCGGAGTCGCTCCCCTTGCCACTCCGCTCCCATTTGCGCAACCTAAATCCACACCCTCGAATCGATGCGGCGCTTGCGTCCATAGGCACGATCGTCCGCAGGTAAGGTGTCGCCGGTGCCGGCCGTGGGCGTGATGATGGCGGGCGTGGGCGGAGTCGCCGTCACTTTGGAACCGCTAGCCGTCACACTGCCATTGCTGGTGGTCGCGCCGGGTGCGTAGTCGATGCTTTCCTGTCCGGGGTACATCGCCGGTGTACCGGTGCGGTTCATGCGGGCGTAGTTCGGAATGGCCAGCATGGGCGAACCGTCTTTCCACGTACCGGTAATCACCATCACGCCGCCAAGCAGGTCAGGCCGCCACGACGTCTTTAGCGGGACGTCACTCAGGCCGCCGTTGATGTTCCGCTGGTCGGCGGTCTCCACGTTGTAGACGAGCGGCCCATACTTGAGCGCAACGGTATTGCGGTCGGCGGCGATCCGGGCATCCGCTGTCACGCGCTGCGGCTGCATTGGCAGTTCCATTTCGATGCGATCACCGGCCTTCCACTCGCGCGTCACCACGGCGTAACCCTTTTCCATGTGCGGAGTCACCGTCTCGCCGTTCACGGAGAAAGACGTGACACCCTGTACCGCAGGCATCTCCCGATACAGCTTGCTTGTGCTGCCGGCAGGAATGCGCACCCGCACGGAGAAGGTGCGCGCCTCCTTTGGGTTCACGGTTAAGGCGACGGTACCGTTCCACGGGTATTCGGTCTTCTGCACCATCTCCACGTCGGTGCCGGCGACCTTGCTCACCTGCATGCGGCTGCCCACGAACAGGTTTACGTAGATGCTGTCGCGATCCTTCACATAGGCCCACGTCGGCATCATCAGCAGCGTGCGGGGAATGTTGCCGACGCAGCATGGGCAATCATGCCAAAGGGTGCGCTGCGTGTTGATTAGCGGATTGGTGTAGCAGAAGCTTTTCCCATCGAGTGCGACGCCGCCCAGCAGGGCGTTGTACATGGTTTGCTCGTACAGATCGGCATACTTTGCATCGTGGTAGGCAAGGTTCAGCTTGTACTGGAAGAAAATGACGCCGCAGCTGGAGCACGACTCACAGTAGGCCTCATTGCGCAGCGCATAGTTGGGTCCGAAGCCCTCCGACGTTTCGCCGCTGCCGATCCCGCCCGTCACGTAGTACTTGCGGTTGACCATGTTGTCCCACAGCGAAAGTACGGCGCTCTGGTAGTCCTTGTCGCCGGTTTCAGCCGCCACGTCGGCCATGCCGGAGTAGAAGTACATGGCGCGCACGGCGTGGCCGACAGCTTCATACTGCTGGCCCGGCGGCAGATGGCTCTGGTCGTACTCGGAACCGCCGCGGCGTGAATCTAGCAGGAACTTTGCGAGCACAATATAGCTGTCGCCGCGGCCGTTGCCCTCCTGATCGTTCACAAAGCGGCCGAAGCGCACCAGCGCCTGCTCCATCTCCTGGTGCCCGTCGAACCACTCCTGCTTGCCCGGCCCAATGTTGGCGACCCAGCAGTCCGCCAGCCGCTTGGCGGCGTTGTACATGCGCAGGTCCTGGCCGTCGGTCAGCGTGTAGTGATTGATGGCAGACTCGATGAAGTAGCCCGAGACATACCCCTCGTGGTTGCCGCGGTGTTCTGGCATCCAGCGGCGCGGCCACTCTGCCCGGTTCGCCAGGATATACGCCGTTTGCAGGTAGCCATCGGCCATCTGCGCGGCGAGAATAATGGGGATCCACCGCGTCAGCGTCGCTTGCATGTGCTGCTGCGCGGCGATCATCTCCGCATCTCCCTGCGGATCAACCATGAGTGCAATGCACATGGATTCCACCGTCTGGTGCACCCATGCATTCGAAAAAACAAACCCGCGATGCTTGGCGTGCGGTTCGCCGCGGTTCGCTTTCGCCGCTTCGACAAAGTTGTCGATGCCGCCATCGCCCTTGTTCGGTGCCAGGTCCGTCCGTTCGCAATACGCGATGCAGTGCGGAATCCAGTCCACAATCAGCGTCTTGGCGCGCGCGCTCCACAGCGGACTATCCAGCGAATAGCGGCGCGTGTACACCACGTCCAGCCGCTCGCGGGGAGGTGCCGGCTCCGCGTGCACCCGCACGTCCGCATGCGCCTGCTCGCCCGAACCTGAACCTGACAGACGAAGCATGTACTCGCCGGGTGCGGAGAACGACGCAGTGGTCACCGGCGACTTCGGGTCGGCGAACCGCACCTCACCCGGTCCCGTCAGCTTCGTCCAGCGAGCAGCGTTGCCGGCGCGGTCCTGCAGCCACAGTGCGGTCCCGGCGAGATAGGTATGCGCACCCATGACGACCGAGCGGTCGATCCCGGCGTTCACGACCGGAGCGATCGCTGGCGCCGCGCCACTGCCGTAGACCTGCCATTCCAAAATGCCGGCACCCAGGTTCTCCTTGGGTATCACTTCGAGCCGCAGCTTATCCGTCTGCACCGACTTGAAGGTGGTGACGTTAAAGGCGTCCCCCGCAACGCCAAGGCCTTCCACCTGCTCTACTGGAACGAAATCGCTGCCGTTCCAATACAGCACGCGATACGACGCGGGAACGCCAAGGGGCGAAGCCGCGCTGCCAGGAGGCGCATTCGGACGAGGCTTGTCGATTGCCCAATACACGGCGACGCGATCCATGGAGATTGGCTTCGTCCAGGCATATTGCACCCACTCCGCCGGTCGCTGCGCATGCGGGTCTTCCGCCGGCTCCTGGCGAATCGCGTAAGCACCGTGCTGCCGGTCCGCCGAGCTTTGCGGCGTTACGTCGTCGTTGAGCGAACCGAGCCTATTTTCGCTGGTGGCTGTCAGGCTGGTCGGCAGGGCGACTCGCGCAAGGTTCACCGGCCCATCCGCCGACGCCACCGTAGCATGCGCCCATGGTGCATAAGCCAGTGTCGCGGCACCCGCAAGTCCGGTCAGAAAGCTGCGACGATTTACAGCCATGTCCAGGTTCGACTCCGTCTGGTCAACGACATCACTTGCGCCCGGTTCGGCACTACGGTTCGTGGAGTTCATCATCTTCCTTTCACAGCCGGTGCTGGAACGTCGACTGCGTTGTACGAGCCGGAGCATAGCCGCCGTACAGGAACGCACGTAAACGTTTTCCCGGCCGGTGCGCTTGCTCAGGATGCCAAGAGACTATGCCACACGGGATGTATCTGTCCACGGCAGGTTCGAGCGCACCGGCGACACCGTGTCACCTCCAGCCCAACAACTTATCCGTGGGGTCGCTGCACAGGGTGAGTTCCGCATGTGGACGTCACGGTTAGTGGAACCCAATCAGGCCGGCGGCCTTAGGTCGTCCAGCGAGCCGGCAGGAACAGCGGTCGTTCGCCGAATCAGCAACTGCGTACTGATGTTGAGTTGCGGAGCTTCAAGACCCTGCACGCTGCTCCATAATGCGTTCACCGCAGCCTCCGCGATGTCACGGCGTGACATGACGATCGAGGTGAGTGGCGGCATCATGTAGGCGCCAAGCTCAATGCCGTCGAACCCGATCACCGACAGGTCCGTCGGAATCGAAATGCCGCGATCTTCCGCTGCATGCATCAGGCCAATTGCGGACAGATCGTTGGAGCACACCACCGCCGTCGGTGGACGATCCAGCGCGAGAAACGAGGCCAGCGCCAACTCCCCGCTCTGCACGGAGTGGTCCCCGGAAAAAACCAACTCCGGCCGTTGCGGCAGTCCAATCGCCAGCATGGCAGCAGCCATGGCCCGCTTCCGATGCGCAATGGACACCTGCTGCTCCGGGCCCAGCACAAAGCCGATGCGCCGATGTCCCAGTACGGCAAGGTGCTGTACCGCCTGCTGGATACCAGTGTCGTAATCCACCTGGATCGCGAACATACTCGGGCTGTCTGGCGCCTGGTCCATAAATACCAGCGGAACCCCGTGATCCGCAAACCGGCTCAGCAGCGGCCCCTCCATGCCGAACGTCATCACGGCAACGCCGTCCACCTTGCGTTGCAGCATTCGGTCGATGCACAGGCTCATGCGCTGCACATCGTAAGCCGTGGACGCGACCAGAACCTCATATCCAAGGGACACCGCTCGCTCTTCAAAACTCTGCAGCAGTTCAGGAAAAAAAGGATTCGTCAGGTTGGAAATGATGACGCCGAACAGACGGCTGCGACCGGAAGAAAGCGCGCTTGCCGCGACATCGGGAAGATATCCCGTCTCCTCCACCGCGGCGCGAACGCGCCGCACAAGTTCAGGCTGCACCGTATCCAGATGATTCAAAACACGAGAGACTGTCGCGATCGACACCTTCGCCCGTCGCGCCACCGCCACGATGCCGGGCCGCGAAGGCGTCTGCTTTCCATCTGCAGCTGAATCTGACCGCTTACTCACAAACCCTCAAGCCTTCCATGTTCAGAGTAGACCTGCACGGGAACACCAACCAGAGAAGAACGAGGACACGCCGTCGCCCAACAAGCAAGGCCCCTAGAAAAGGGGCCTTGCTTGGTCTACGGAAGGCTTACAACTCGGCCATGCTGCCGACCCCAAACTTCAGGTACCACGGCGACGCAGCTTCCAGCGCCTTATTTACGTTCGAAATGTTCTCGACGCCCTCGCTCTCCAGCCACTTCATGAACCCAGGCTCTCCATCCTTCGCGTAGACCTTCACGCCGTCGGCCCACGTCGCGCGGCCGCACAGCACACCGTTGAACTTTGTGCCGCTCTCACCGGCAAGCGCCAGCGTTTCAATAAAGATGGCGTTGGTCACACCCGCAGATAGATAGATAAACGGCTTCTCCGTGGTCGCCTCGGCGTCGCGGAATAGCTGCAACGCCTGCTCGCGCGTGTAAGCCTCCTGGCCCTTGAAGGCCTTTGTTCCCGAGACGAACGTCATCTCTACCGGCACCTCGACCTTCAGCACATCCACCGAGTACCTCTCCTTGCTGAACTCCGCCATCGATCCAGCAACAACCTTCGGCTTCAGCTTTGCGTACTCCAGCGTCTTTTCGCCGGTGCCGTCGGTGTTGTAGCCGACCGTCTCCAGGAAAAACGGGATGTCGTGGAAGTTACACTCATCGCCAATCCGCTCGATAAAGGCGTGCTTCTGATCGTTCACCTCTTCCGTGTCGAACGGCGTGTAGTACAGCAGAATCTTGATGCAATCCGCGCCCGCTTCCTTCAGCCGCCGCACGCTCCAGTGGTCAAGCAGGTCGGGTAGCCGACCGGGCGTAGTGGAGTCGTAGCCCGTCTTCTCGTACGCCAGCAACAGGCCGGCGTCGTTGCGCTGCTTGCTGGCGGGCAAGCCATACTCCGGGTCCAGCAGGATTGCCGAGGCATACCGTGTCAGGACGCTGGTCACATCAGATTTAAACACTTCCAAATCGTGGTCGTTCGCGTCCGCACCGCGCGCCGCCGAGATCGATTTATGCAGCGAGCCACGCTGGTCCATGGCAGCGGCGGCAATTACACCGCGCGCATCGGAAACGGCTTTGAGTCCGGCTAATTTCCCGGGTGTGGGCTTCTTGAGCGACATACAAAACTCCTCCGGCTTGGTTCAGCCATGGTACTGCTTTCCATTCCGATGGGGTGAATGGAGCTTACGGTTGCGCCAGCAGATTTCGTTGTGCCGCAATCAACTCCGCGATGCCGCGCTCCGCATAATCCATCATGGTATTCAGTTGAGCCCTGGAGTAAGGCTTCTTTTCTGCGGTCGCCTGTGTTTCCACCAGCCCGCCGCTCGCCGTCACCACCACGTTGCTGTCCACCTCGGCCTGTGAATCCTCACTGTAATCCAGGTCCAGCAACACCTTCCCGTCCACAATGCCGACGCTCACCGCCGCCACAAGCTCGCGCATCGGCGACTTCGGCAGGGTGCCCGCCGCCACCAGTTTGCCTAGTGCCAGCGCCAGCGCCGCCGCCGCACCGGTAATGGCCGCGGTCCGCGTTCCGCCATCGGCCTGCAGTACATCGCAGTCCAGAATAATCGAACGCTCGCCTAAAGCTTTTAGATTCATAACGCTACGCAAGGACCGCCCGATCAATCGCTGAATTTCATGCGTCCGTCCGCCGATCTTTCCGCGTTCGCTCTCCCGTGGTGTGCGCGTCAGCGTCGCGCGCGGCAGCATGCTGTACTCCGCGGTCACCCAGCCCTTGCCGCTACCACGCAGCCAGCCCGGCACGGTCTGCTCCACCGTTGCATTGCATAGCACCCGCGTGTTGCCAAACTCCACCAGCACCGAACCTTCAGCCGTCGCCACAAAGTTCGGCGTCAGCACCACGGGGCGCAGCGCATCCGCACCCCGCCCGCCACTACGAAACACTTCTTCAATTGCCACACCATCAAGTATAGGCAAGCTGTGATCGAACGGGTTTGACTGCTTGAACAACGGGATTCGCGGCAAACGCAAATCTGTGCAAAGATACAGGTCACGCGAGCCAGGCATGAGAGTCGCTCTATCTTATGACCGGCCGCGATCATGGATCAGCACTTTCGCATGATCCGCGCACCGCCCTGTACCACTGCTTTGCCTCCCAGATGTCCGTGACACGCAACGCGCAGGTCCACCAGTGACCGCGCAGCGTCTTGGCGCAAGGGGTGCACGCATGGCAACGGGAATGGGATTACCCCTTCGGGGAAACATGGTGCAGCAGCGCGCCGGCAATCGCTCCTCCGATACGGAAAAAGATCAGGCTGGGTGGCGCGACAGCGAAGGTCCGCGTCTGGTCGCGCCGCTGAGTGATACCGCCGTCGTCGCGTCGGCCGACACCGCCGGTGTACTGCGTCAATCCTCCCGTGGTGCCGGCGTCATGTTGCCCCGCCTCCTGCCCGGCATGACCACGCTGCATCTGCTCGTGGTCGACAACGACGAACACGTGCTGCGCGCCATTTGTGAGATCGCCTCGTCCATGGGCTTTGCCGTGCATCCGGCGCGTACTCCAGCCGAGGCAAAAGACATTCTGGACCGTCACAACCTTGATGTCGTGCTGCTTGACCTGCTGCCGCACGATCAGGGTTTCGCTTTTGTCCAGCAGTTGAAGAATGCCTTTCCGCGCGTGCCCATCGTTGTTATGACTGCGTTTGCGACCGTCAATTCGGCCGTGGACGCCATGCGTCTGGGTGCCAGCGATTACCTCACCAAGCCTTTTGCCATGGACGAACTAACCGGCACCCTGGAGCTTGCGGCACAACGCCGCCAGTTTGATGTGGAGAGCCGCCGGCTGCAGGATCGCATGTTGGCGGAGGCCGGCGGCCACGGCCTCATCGGCGCCTCCGCCGCCATGGAAAAGCTGCTGCGCATGGTCGCCAAGGTTGCCCCAGCAACCCATCCTGTCTTGATTGTGGGTGAAAGCGGTACCGGCAAGGAAATCATCGCGCGGCTGATCGACTCCTCGTCTGGAAAATCCGATGCTCGACCCATGATGTCGGTAGACTGTTCCGCACTCGCACCGGCGCTGCTTGAAACCGAGCTGTTCGGTTATGTACGGAACGAGGGCACGGCCGAGCGAGAGGAGCGCCAGGGTCTGCTAACGATTGACGGTGGCGGAACGCTGTTTATCCGCGAGATCGGCGCCATGCCGTTGGAATTGCAGGCAAGGCTGTTGCGCGCGCTGCAGGAGCGCAAGGTCCGGCCGGTTGGCGGTGCGGCCTCCCTGCCGGTCACCGCACGTCTGCTCGCCAGCAGCAGCCGCAATCTGCCGCATCTGGTGGAATCCGGCGCATTCCGCAAAGATCTATACTTTCGCCTCAATGTCGTTCACCTGCGCGTACCGCCGCTGCGTGAGCGCAAAGACGATATTCCGCTGCTCGCCGCCTACTTCCTGCGCCGCCAGGCCGACCTGCGCCACCTCGAATATCAGTTGGATAGCGAAGTTCTCCAGGTACTTGAAGGCTATGACTGGCCTGGCAACGTCCGCGAGCTGGAGGGCAGCATCGAGCGTGCATGCTCGTTTTCAAGCGGCCCGGTCATCTTCCTGCCGGATTTCCCCTCACAATTGCGCGGCTACCGTCGGCAGCTTGAAGCGGAAACGCTCCGTGTCGATACGCGCGTGCCTGCCGAGCGTCCGGAGCACACCTATACCCCTGTCGGGGCGGCGAGCCAGGCCACTATCGTTTCCATCGCCGAGTTGGAGAAGCAGGCCATCCTTACAGCCATTCGAATGCTAAATGGAGATAAGTTGATGGCGGCAAAACTTCTTGGTATCGGCAAAACGACTCTCTATCGAAAACTCAAGGAATACGGCATTGACGACGAGGACGCGGCAACCTAACACGATAGTTGTAGTACGTTAGGTTGTCGCTTATGAACAACATTGGTACAACATCGTCTAGATTGAACCGTGTACTTGTAGAACAGAATGCGGTAAATGTTTCACCTCTCAGTTTCTCTTTTCTGTCTTGCTTGGTCTGCCGTTCGTCTCGGGGTTAAGTCATGGAAGCAACACGTTTTGAAACGCGTATCGTCCTGCTGGTTACAACCATGCCGGGCGTGGAAAATCTCGCAGCCGTGTTGAGCGAAGGTGCCTGCGTGGTGCTGGAGATTGCACGCAGCCGTAGAGCCGCACTGGCGGCTCTGCGCCGACAGCCATTTGAGGCCATCATCGTCGATGCGGCTTTGCCGTTAAACGAAGTGACGCAAACCGATCTGCTGTGGCAGAACGCCGGTGGCGCGGTTCCCTTGGAACTCGACTTGGCCGTGCTCGGCACCTCTGCCCTTATTCGCCTGCTGCGCAGCGTGCTCGAGCGCCGCAGTGAAATGGAAGCGACCGTGAGAGAAGACGTGGCACGCGCCATGGCCGAAGACCTGCGATCGACAGTAACGGGTATGCTTTTGCAATCGGACCTCGCTCTGCGCGATCAGACGCTGTCTCCCTCCCTCGAACAGCGCTTCCGCCAGTTGCGGTCCATGGCAGACGATCTTCGCGTCCGGCTCCGCGCAGCCTGACCCATGGTGCAGGCGTGTTTCGACTCAGCACCCGCTGAGACGCGATAGACCTTCGGCAACCGCTTGCACCGGGCTGCGGCGGGCGCGCTCTGCTATCCTGCGACTATCCAAAAGGAAGAAGGAAGTCCATGTCTGAACCTGTGACTATCACTGTCCGCCGTAACGGACCGCTCCGCATTGAAGGCGGCATTCGTCTGATTGATGCAGACGGTGCCGAGTGGGATCTCACCGGTAAGCCCGCCGTGTCGCTTTGCCGCTGCGGTGTTAGCGAGAAGCGCCCGTTCTGCGATGGCTCCCACAACAAGATTGGCTGGCAGTGCAATGCCTCTCCGAGCAACCTGACAGGTGGCGAGACTGCGGCGACGAACATCATGGCCCCCGTTTCCGGCAACCTGACCGGCGAATCGAAGTAGCCCGACGGGGAGGAAACTTTATGGCCCATCGCTGGCACGCCGGTGTCCTATCCGTCGGTTGCGTGGTCGGTAGCGTGCTTCCCGCGCAGCTGGCCACGGCTCCCGCAAACGACCCGGCAAGTATCACCCTGCCGGCGGCGACGCTGGCCGACTACACCGGCCGGTATCGTCGCGATGACGCGCCCGACGATGTGGAAGCTGTCTTCCTCAAAGATGGCGTGCTGACTATTGACGGGGAACGTCTTTTTCCGCAGATGCTCAAGGCAGAGGCTCCCGATCGCTTCTTTCAGCCAGGCGAGCCTGTTCACACGGTCTTTCAGCGGGATACCGACACGCGGGTAACCGGCTTTCAACGGGTAGATCCTGCTGGCGTGACGGTCCACTTCACACGCACATCCGCGGATGCCACACCGCTCAATCACGGCCTGCGCTACGTCAAAACCGAGGCCATGGTGCCGGTGCGTGACGGCGTCAAGCTGCATGTAGTAGTGCTGCGTCCTGAAGGCAGCGAGAAGTCAGGCATCGCCCTGCCCATTCTGCTCTCACGTACGCCCTACGGTGCCGCCACCTCCAACGCCGCCGTCAACCGCTCCAAACCCGAACTCGCCGCCAGTGGCTATATCTTCGTAAGTTCCGACATAAGAGGACGTTACGGCTCACAAGGCAATTTCGTAATGAATCGCCCGGTCGTGCACGTCCTGGGCAACCACACCGATCCAAAGCTGGTCGACGAGAGCACGGACACCTACGACACCGTCGCTTGGCTCGTAAAGCACCTCCCCAACAATAATGGTCGCGTCGGCGTGTTCGGCGTATCGTATCCCGGCTTCCTTGCCATGATGGCTGGCGTGGATCATCATCCCGCCGTCAGGGCAATCAGTCCGCAGGCGCCCATGACCGACGTGTGGTTGGGTGATGATTTCTTTCACAATGGTGCGCTCCGCCAGACATACGCCTTCGACTATTCGCTCGAACTGGAGCGCGACAAGCTCGATCAAACGGTCGACATGCCGGACGATACGTACGATTTCTTCCTGAAGAACGTGAACTTCGCCGGTGCCGCGGCAGAAGCAAAATCCAGCAACCTGCCCACCACGAAGCACATCATCGACGAGCCCGCGTACACGAAGAGCTGGCAGGACATGGCCGTACAGCGCCGGCTTGGCGCACCGGAGGTGCCCACGCTTGAAACCGGCGGCTACTTCGACCAGGAAGACATGTTCGGGCCGCAGGCAGAATATGCCGCGCTGCGGCCGCACGCGGACGCCACGCATAAAGTCTTTCTTGCGCTCGGCCCGTGGAACCACGGTGGTTGGGGAGGTGCGGGACGCACATTGAGCGCGCTCAACTTCGGCCAGCCAACCGGCGACGAGTACCGTAAGACTATCGAGGCGCCGTTCTTTGAGTTCTATCTTAAAGATAAGGCGGGCTTTAACCTACAGGACACGGCGAGCTTTCGCAGTGGTGTGGAGCAGTGGCAACGTTATAACGTGTTTCCGCCGGTCGCGGGCTTTGTGCCGGCCAAGCTGTACCTGGGAGCGGGCGGAACGCTTGGCTTCACCGGATCGCCTTCCGCGACGGCGGAAGCGGTGTCTTACGTCAGCGATCCGGCACATCCCATTCCGTACCGCCAGCGACCCATTCAGTCCACCTACGGTAAAGCTTCCAAGTGGCGCACTTGGCTTGCGGAGAACCAGGCGTTTCTGGACGATCGTACAGACCTTGCCCGATTCTCCACGCCAGCGTTGGAGCACGACACGACGGTAACGGGAGACATCGTTGCGGACCTGTTTGCCAGCACGACGGGAACGGATGGCGACTTTATTGTGAAGCTGATCGACCAGTACCCGGCAGATGCGCCGGCGACCGGTGAAGCTCCCGCGGGTTACCAGGAGATGATTGTGGATGAGATTTTCCGTGGTCGTTACCGTGCCAGCTTTGAGCATCCTGAACCGATTCCGGCGGGCAAGGTGCAGGAATACCGCTGGAGCCTGCATGCGGCCGACCACACGTTCTTGAAAGGACACCGCATGCTGGTCACGGTGCAGTCCACGTGGTTCCCTCTGTACGACCGCAATCCGCAAACGTACGTGGAGAATATTTCATCCGCACCCGCCTCCGCGTACAAGCCAGCGACGGTCTCCATCATGACGTCCGCACAGTATCCGTCGCACCTGGAGGTTTTGCGGCCCACGAACGAGACCCAGCCCTAATCGTGTGGCCGAACCGTGACGGGTGGACTCGCAAGGACGCAGGCAGAACTCAGGCAAGAAAACGTGCGGAGAATCCGGTTTCAAACACCTAAGGTCGTGCTGCTCTGAAACATTTCGCTCGATGCGTAAGCACGCGGCCGAGCCTCATGCGCGGGCCGGCGACCGCCTCCATACCAGGTACATGCCCCAGGCGGCGAGCGTGCAATTATCCATGACGCGGCCGTCCAGGATCATGCGTTCGAACTCCGTCACGGGTACGCGGTGGACAGTCAGCCCGGCCTCCTCCGGTTCTAGCTCTGTCTCGCCCTGCGTCAGGCCCTCCGCAAGCCACACGTCGTGACGCTGGCGCATGGCACCATACGCAATCCAGTTGGATCCAAGCAGTGTCATACGCGCGGCAGCCATGCCGGTCTCTTCTCGTAGCTCACCCCGCGCCAGCTCTTCGGGGTCGGGTGCGGCCACCTCCCATCCGCCCTGCGGCAGCTCGAAATAGCTGCCCTGCACGGTGTAGCGAAACTGGTGGACCAGGGTGATAAAGTCACCATCCGCCGACCGCTCCAGTGGTATGACGATGCACGCAGGGTCTTTCTCCACCACGCCATAGATGCCCGGCTGTCCATTCGCATGCACAATGGCATCCTCGCGCAAGCGCGTCCACCTGTTGCGGTAAACCTCGCGTGTCGAAATCATCTTGGTGGGTGCATCTTGCGGGGCGACAGGTCCGGTGTGCATGGCAAACGGCGATGACTGCGATAGGAAGGACATAAGGCTATTCTCTACTGGCTGCGATCCACGGAGAACTCGCACGGTTGCATGCACGTTTTGTCACATGGTGAGTGCGCAGAAATAAGGCAGGAAGGTCAGATCGTGCCTTGCCATTTGCCGACAGTTCATCTACCTTTAATCCAATCCTCCAACCGAATATTGCGCCGCAGCGAACTCAACGTGTGTTTGCTGTCGCGCGCTTTCCCTGCCGATTTGCGCTTTCAAAGTCAGGACGGCCGCACCCTTGAAATTCCAAGGAGTCGCTTTTTGAAGAATACCGCTGCAAAATTCCTTCTCGTTCCGTCATTGCTTTCCGTCAGCGCCACGATGCTCCCCGTTGCTCTGACCTTCGTTCCCGCAACTGCTCACGCGCAGACCTACCGTGGCGGTATCGCAGGAACGGTGCAGGACAGTACAGGTGCGGTCGTTTCCGGGGCAAAGATCACGTTGCTTGACCCTGAGACGGGTTTTACGCGGAAGATGGATTCGACGAGCGCCGGGGCATACGCATTTCAGGATTTGCCCCTTAGTAACACGTATACCCTGACGATCGAGGCCCCAGGCTTCGGTTCGACTAAAATCGACAAGATCTCCGTGCGTCCTGGCGAAGTGTACTCGCTGGATCCGAAGCTCGGTGTAACTGCGTCTTCGGAGCAGGTAGACGTGAGTGCGTCACCGCTCGCGCTGGACACGGTGACGACAGCGAACAATAACGTTATCAACGACAAAGCGGTGCAAAACATCCCGCTGAACGGGCGCGACTACACGCAGCTCATCAAGATCACGCCCGGCTATAACGGCGCCGGATCGCTGAATGGCACACGTGCCAACCAGAACAACTACCAGATCGACGGCGCGGACAGCAACGATATCTGGCAGAATGGCGCGGCGGCAAACCAGGGCGGTGTGGGCTCCATTGCCGGTGTCACCATTCCGATCGATGCAATCGACCAGTTTACTGTTCAATCCCAGGCCAATGCAGAAGCGGGCCGGAACGTCGGCGGCCTGATCTCGCTCGCCATCAAAACTGGCACCAACAGCATTCATGGGTCGGCCTACTACTACAATCGCAACGAATTCTTCGCGGCCCGCTCGCCCTTCCTGCTGTCCGCGACACGTAAGCCCAAGCTGCGCAACCAACAGTTCGGTGGATCACTTGGCGGCTTTATCGTTAAGGATAAGCTGTTCTACTTTGTGAACTACGAACGGCAAATGTACCTGATTGGCAACTCCAGCGCTGCCACCGAGCCCACGACTGCCTATGTGCAGGCGGGGACAGCACTGCTGGCTAAGCACGGCATTGCGGTCAATCCACTGTCGCTTAGCGTGCTTGCGCTCTGGCCGCAGGGCAATAAGCCCTCGGGTCCCGCGGCGTCCGGCAATTATTTCGATCCACGTCCACAGCGTGGGTACAGCGATAATGCTATCGGTAACCTGAGCTATAACCTGACCTCACGGCAAACGCTGCGTGCGCAGGTTTTCGTCGGTACTGGTCGGCAGTTTGCCGCGGTCGGCACGAATATATTCGACTACTACCAGCAAGCACCAGACATTACACAGAGCTTCGCGCTGTCGCATAACTGGGCCGTAAGCGACCGCGTGTCGAACCAGATCATTGCGGCAGTCGGGGTGTTTAACCAAACGTTCAACGACGTGAACCACTCGCAGAATATTCCCGCACTTGGTCTTGCGACGGGGGTGACTGATCCAACGCTGTTTGGCGCGCCGACCATCAACATCAGCGGCCTAGACACTGTGGGCCAGACACAGCCGCTGGGCCGCAAAGATTACACCGGCCACATTACCGACGCTGCCACCTATGTCCGCGGCAAGCACCAGTACCGCGCGGGTGGCGAGTTCCGCCGCAACTATATGGACTTGCAGTACCAGCGCAATGTGCGAGGAACATTTAACTTTACCGGCACGGCGACTTCGAACGCCGCCATCGTTCTGCCGACCGGCGCGACGCAGTACGCAACCGACACGACCGTGTCGGCAGACATCCGTGCCATGGCGGACTACCTGGCCGGCTACTACACCTCCGACAGCTTCACACAGGGCTATCTGCGGCGCAGCATTTACCAGAACACCTTTGCGGGCTTCGTGCAGGACCAGTACCAGGTGACGCCGAGCTTCACGCTGAACTACGGTGTGCGCTATGAGTACAACGCGCCGTTCAACTCGCCGGGCTACTTTTCCGAATACCGCCCGGGCGCGACGGGCGCGGACGGTTATGGCCTGGTCACAGTTGGCACGGCGAGTGCGCCCAAGGTATACAACGGCAACCGTACCAACTTCTCGCCGCGCTTTGGTGCATCGGTGCAGGTCAATCCGGCGATGGTCATCCGCGGAACCTACGGGCTGTACTTCGATGCGCCAAACTTCAACGGCTTTTTTGATAATCGTCCCGGCAACGGTGGTGCAGTCGGCAGCCAGGCAAACCCGAGCGGGCCAAACCCCGTGCGCAATGTGACGCAGGCCTACAAGCAGTGGCAGACAGGTGTGAACCCGTTTCCGACCGCACCATCCGCTTCCACGATTTACGGCCTGGCGACGATCAACCCTGACTTTAAGACGGCGTACTCGCACAACTTTGGTGTAAATACCCAGGTGCAGTTCAGCCGCAATACCATCTTCACTCTCGCGTATGTGGGTGCGGTTGGGCAGCGGTTGTTCAACCTGAGCGATATCAACCAGGCGCGGCCCGGCGTGGCCAACACGGCCACTGCCGAGGTCACGCGTCGTCCTTTTTATACGAGTCGAGCCGTCGCCAATTACGCGACGATCGGTGCCGTCAATGAGGTTCAGAGCAACGGCTACTCCAACTACAACTCACTGCAGGCAAGTCTGCGCACGAACAACTTTCATGGCGTGTCATCGCAGGCTTCGTACACGTGGGGTCATGCGCTGGATGTCATCTCCAGCACGCGCGGTTTGGCGCCGCAGGATTCCACCAACCTGAATGGCGATTACGGCAACGCCGACTTCGACGTGCGCAGCACCTTCAATGGCTATGTTGTGTATGAGGCGCCGCAGATCGGGCATCACTTTGCCGCAATCACTAAAGGCTGGCAGGGCAATGCCTTTGTTACGGCGTTTACCGGCACTCCCTACTCCGTGAAAGTCGGCACTGACGTCAGCGGGACGGGGGAGAATCAGGATCGCGCGAACCTAGTCGCTGGAGCTAATCCCAAGAACGGCAGTCGCGGCGTGTTCACCCCTGCATCCGGCACGCCGTACGCGCTGTTGCTGAACCCGGCAGCGTTCGTCAGTCCGGCGGCCGGCAATTTCGGCACGACACGTCGCAATGACTTCCGCGGCCCGAACTTCTTCACAACAGATGCTTCGCTGGTGAAGAACACGCAACTGCGCGAGGGCGTCAACCTGCAGATCCGCGCGGAGATGTTCAACATCTTCAATCACGTGAACTTGGCCAACCCGACGGCAACCCTGACTTCCAGCACCTTCGGACGCAGCACCAACACGCGTAATAATAGCGGCGCTCCAGGCATCGGGCCGGGTGAGCCATTCAACGTACAATTCGCTGGCAAGCTCGTGTTTTAAGCTAGCGCGTTTAGCCTGAATCACAGGGTGTCACTTACGGTCCTGGAGTGACACCCCTTCTCACGTTCGAATACTTATGTGAGTTACTGTACGGTCTTCATGCGCCGCGTCATGAAGTCCTGCAGCACGTAGCTGCCCAGCCGTTCGGGGCTGGTGAAGTAGGCTTTGCCGCGGCACATGGCGCTTACTTTTTGCACAAACTGCATCAGTGCAAAGTCCTGCGCCAGCATGAAGGTGTTAATGACGATGCCGGCGCGCTTGCAGCGGTTCACTTCTTCCAGGGTTTCCGCGATGACGAGGGGGTCGAGACCGAAGGCGTTCTTATAGATGCGACCGTCCGGCATGGTGAGGGCGCTGGGCTTGCCGTCGGTGATCATGACGATCTGCTTCATGTCCTTGTTGCTGCGGCGCAGGATGCGCTGGGCGACGCGCAGGCCCTCGCGGGTGTTGGTGTACCAAGGGCCGACTTTAACGCGGGCGACCTGTTGGACGGGCATTTCTTCGGCGCTGTCGTGGAAAAGGACGAGGTGGAGGGTGTCGCCGGGAAACTGGGTTTTGATGAGGTGGGCGAGCGCCATCGCCACGCGCTTGGCCGGCGTAAAGCGGTCTTCGCCGTACAGGATCATGCTGTGCGAGCAGTCGAGCATGACCACGGTGGAGCAGGAGGACTGGTACTCCGACTGGCGAATGACGAGATCTTCATAGTCGACGTTCATCGGCAGGGTGAGGCCTTCGCGCGCCATGGCATTGGACAGGGTGGCGTTGACGTCCAGGTTCATGACGTCGCCGAATTCGTAGGGCTTGCTGGAGCCGGAGGACTCGACACCGCTGGCTTCAAAGCGTGTTTCGTGACGACCGCTAACCGCGCGGCCCATGCCGCCGAGCAGGTCGCGCAGTGTTTTGTACCCGAGAAAATCCATCGATTTATCGGTCACGTGGAAGCGGGTGTCGCCCTGCGGAGGCGCGGGCTGGTCGATCTGGCCGGGGCCATTGGCGTGGTCGACTTTGCCGTCGTCGTACTGGCCGGGTTGCTGCTGCTGGCCCTGGATGTAGTTCTCGTTTTCCATGCGCTGCACGAGGTCGCTAAGCATCTGCTCGCGCTGCTCGTCGCTCATGGCCTCGTACTTTTCCTGGGCTGCTTCGTCGAGGAAGTCGCCGGATTCCATCAGTTGACGTAGGGCCTCGCGCAGGTTCTCCATGGTGTGCTCGCCATTCAACTCCTGAAATTGGCTGAACGGGTCCTGGAAACCGGAGTCGAGCATGAAGTCGGAGAGCGCTTCCATCAGGTCGTCCAGCGCGATTTCGCTGGCGAGGTCGCCGGTGTATTTCGTGTAGCGAGTACGTTTCATGAGGGACCAGCGAGTCCGCAAGAGAACAGCGAGTCAGCGAGTCAGCAAGTTAGCGAGTCAGCTTGCGACCGTGAAGGGCTGGTCGATTGCATTCTGCGTAAAGGGTTTCGTTAAAGCTAACTCGCTGACTTGCTAGCTTGCTGATTCTGCGGCTCTTCCTAGTTGAAGCCACGCTTGTTGCGGTTGCGCTGGTAATCCTGCTGTTCGCGGTCCTTGTCGCGTACTTCGTCGGCGAAGTTTTGGCCGCGCTCCTTGCGGTTGGGGCGCTCACCGGCGGTAAAGTTGCGCTCCTCGTTCCGGGTCAGGCGTTTGTGCGCGGTCATCCCCTCGAGCAGGAACTCAGCAGCGCTGACCAGGGCTTCGCTACCCGCGCGTTTTTCCAGGCCGAGCGGCTTCAGCTTGTCGAAGAGACCCTGGATCTGCTGCAGTTCTTTGAGGCTCTCTTCGGCCGCGTTTGCGTCCGAAAGCTGCACGGTGCCACCCAGGTTGAACCACTGCTCGATCTGCTGGGTGTTGGCGTCGGCGAAGTAGCCGTCAAACGTACGTGCGACGGCCGTGCGGATGATTTCCTTGACGACGGTGTCAGCACCGCGCATCTCGCCTTCGTATTCCAGCTCAATCTTGCCGGTGATACCAGGCAGCGCAGTGTAGATATCGCCGATGCGCGGGACGGCGATGGTCTCACCATGGGTGATGGCGCGGCGCTCGGCGTTGGACAGCACCAACTCCATCGTTGAAATGGGCAGCCGCTGCGAGACGCCGCTGCGCTTGTCGACACGCTTGTCCTCGCGGGCGACGAACGCAATCTGCTCCACCGCCTCACGGATGTAGCGCGGGATGTGGATCTCCATCGACGGACGCACGGACCACGCTTCTTGCTCCGTAACAGAGATCGCCTGCTCCAGCGAGTCGAGGTAATGCGTACGGATTTCGGAGCCGATGCGATCCTTCAGCGGTGTCACGATCTTGCCGCGGGCGGTGTAGTCCTCGGGATTGGCGGAGAAGGTGAGTGCGACATCCAGCTGCAGGCGGACGGGGTAGCCCTTAATTTGCACGTCGCCTTCCTGCATGATGTTGAACAGCGCGACCTGAATTTTGCCTGCGAGATCCGGCACCTCGTTGACGGCAAAAATGCCGCGGTTCGCGCGGGGCAGCAGGCCGTAGTGCATGGTGAGTTCGCTGGACAACTGCTCGCCGGAGCGCGCGGCCTTGATCGGGTCGACGTCGCCGATAAGGTCGGCCACCGTCACGTCGGGCGTTGCGAGCTTTTCGACAAAGCGATCGTCCGGCGTCAGCCAAGCGATGGGGGTGTCGTCGCCCTTTTCGGCGATCAGGTTTTTTGAAGCCTGCGACAGCGGCTTATAGGGATTGTCACGAATTTCCGATCCGGCGATGTACGGCACCAGCGGGTCCAGCAGCGTGGTCAGGCCGCGCAGAATGCGGCTCTTCGCTTGGCCGCGCAGGCCGAGCAGGATGAAGTTCTGCCGCGAAAGCACAGCGTTCACAATCTGAGGCACGACCGTATCTTCATAGCCGACGATGCCGGGGAAGATGGTCTCCTTCGCGCGAATCTTGGCGATCAGGTTGTCACGCAGTTCATCCTTCACGGAGCGGGAGACGCGCTCCGCGTTCCATTCGCTGGTGCGCAGCACCCCAAGGGTTTGCGGCAGGGGGTGCGACACGGTCTTGGGGGCGTTTTGTATAGTTGCCATCTGACCCAAGTATACGAGCGGCAGGCACGTGAAATTCGCATCGCCCGATGGCATGTCGTGGTTTGGCTCGGTTCATGTTCATGGGCCCGAAGTCTAGCGGGTAGCACCAGTTCGGTAACCGCTTTTTTCGACGGAAGTGACGTTCCCCAGCAGACGCGCGGTGCGTCGGTTAATACCCGCCTTCCAGTTCGTCCAGCAGCGCCTGCATCTCCGACGCGGCGTGCGTGTTGCCGGTGCGCTGGGCCGCGGCGAGACCAGCCTGCAGGCGTTCGATCGCCTCTTCGTTGCGGTTGACCTTTGCCAGCGTCTGGGCCGACATCTGGTAGGCCGGCACGTAGTCCGGGTTGTGGGCGGTGGTTGTGGCGAACTCCCGCAGCGCGGCGTCGGTATTGCCGTCGCCCAGGTGGGCCATGGCCAGGCCGTAGCGGGCGAAACTGTCGGTCGGATTGTGCTGCAGAATTTCAGAGAGCATGGCGATCTTGTCCATGCCATCATTGTTCGCGCTCCCGCCGTGCGGCGCAACTGCACGCGCCGCGTAGACTGGGAGGGTATGGAGCAGCAACTCAGAACCGTGCGCGAATCGCAGTCGGAGCGCAGCGAAATCATCTTTCCCGGCGACGCAAACTCGTTGGGCAACCTGTTCGGCGGCAAGCTGATGCAGTTCATCGACCTGGTGGGCGCGGTCGCGGCCTACCGCCATGCGCGCGCGATTCTGGTGGTGACGGCGAGCATGGATGGCCTTGATTTTGTCGCGCCGGTGCACGTCGGCGACCTGTTGATTCTGAAGGCAAGCGTCAATCGGGCCTTTCGGACGAGCATGGAAGTGGGCGTGAAGGCGATGGTGGAAGACCCGAAGACGCGCTCGCTGCGGCATGTGTCGACGGCCTATGTGACGTATGTCGCGGTCAATGCCACGGGAACGCCGATGGCCGTGGAGCAGATTGTGCCGGAAACGGAGCATGAAAAGCGGCGCTACGAGGATGCCATGCGTCGGCGGGAAAGCCGCGCCGGCGAGGTACAGCGCAAACGCGAGATGCGCAAGACGCTCACGATGGACTGGCACGCGTGATTCCATACTGAGAAGCAACGAGTAAGTCACGAAATCTGGAAGGACAAATATGGGACACATGGGGCAGGGAAATCCGGCGCAGGCGCAAACGGGGCCGAAGCCGTTGCCAGGCATTGCCAACATCATTGCCGTCGGCAGTGGTAAGGGCGGCGTCGGCAAGACGACGGTGGCCGTGAACCTGGCGGTGGCGCTGGCGAAGTTGGGGCACCGGGTTGGATTGATTGATGCGGACATCTACGGCCCCAACGTACCGACCATGATGGGCCAGTCGCGGCAGCCCTCTGTGGACGAACGCAATATGATTCAGCCGCTTGAAAGTTTCGGCGTCAAGTTCATCTCCGTCGGGCTGATCTCGCCCGGGGACAAGCCGCTGGTGATGCGCGGGCCCATGTTGCACCAGATCATTCGGCAGTTTCTGCAGCAGGTTACGTGGGGCGAGCTGGATTACCTGCTCGTCGACCTGCCGCCGGGCACCGGCGATGTGGTCATCTCGTTGGTGCAGACGGTGCCGCTGACGGGTGCGGTGGTGGTTTCCACTGGCAGCGAAGTAGCGCTGCAGGACGCGCGGAAGGCGCTGGAAATGTTCCACCAGGTGAACGTGGAAGTGCTCGGCCTGGTGGAAAACATGTCGCAGATGCGCTTGCCGAATGGCGAGATGCTGGATGTTTTCGGCGCCGGCGGAACGGCCGCGACCGCGCGGCAGTACAACCTCGAGTTTCTGGGTTCGGTCGACCTGGATCCGGCAATTCGTGAAGGTGGTGACCGGGGCAAACCCGCGGCGCTTGCCGGCATGGACGACCCCCGCGGAGGCGGGTACTACCGCATCGCCGCAGCCGTAATGGACCGCGCAGCCGAGGTGACAGAAGCCACGAGAAATGTCTTTGAAATCCTGTGACAGCCGCGAGCGGGAATGAATGTGAGTGCCTTTGGCTCACATGCGTTCGCATCCTTGTCGCGGTCGCGGTATTCTAAGATTCATGCGCGGTTCATCCCAGATCGGCGGCAGCGTTGGCGCGACGTTAACGGCGCGCCAACAAAGCACCCTTACGGCGATTGTGGAGCAATACGTAGTCACGGGTGAACCGGTTGCCTCGCAGGGGATTGCGGCGATCAGCGGCGTCAGCTCGGCGACGATTCGCAACACGATGGCAGAGCTGGTCGACGCGGGATACCTGGAGCAACCGCACACCTCTGCCGGCCGTGTGCCAACCGCACGCGCATTTCGCCTGCACGTGGAGCAGTTGCAGGGCGGCAATCGCATCGCCACGTCGCTTCTGCCGATGCGATCGCGTTCGCAAATCGACGCAACGCTGCAGGGCATCAGCGGGGGCGAGGCGTTCTTTGAGCGAACCTCGCAGGTGCTGTCAGTGTTGTCGTCGGGTGTGGGTGTCGCGATGGCGACGGTGCGGGAAGGTGATGTTCTGGACCACGTGCACTTCCAGCGGTTGGGCGCGCGCCGCGTGCTGGCCGTCATGGTAAGCCGGGGTGGTGTCGTACGCAATCGCGTGTTGCAGTTGGATCAGGATGTGGACACCGACGAGTTAGACTCCGCATCGCGCTACCTGAACGACAACTTTCGAGGCTGGACAATGGACGGGGTGCGCGCCGAGATTGCGCGTCGCACGGAGACGGAGCGCGGCGACTACCAACGAATGCGCCAGGCTGCGGAAGACCTGTGGACGGCAGCCATGCAGGATGGCGTGCAGGCGCAGCAGGCGGTGTTCGTGGAGGGTGTCAGCAACCTCGTCGGCGACACCTATGATCGGGGCCGCCTTCGGGAGATGCTCGTTGCACTGCAAACCAAGGAGCGCGTGATTGCCTTGCTGCATGCCTACATGGGCACCGAAGCCATGCTGCACCATGCCGGTTTGCAGACGGCGAGGGTACGCGTCGTGTTCGACATGGAAGTGCATGCGCCGGAGATGCAGGGCCTCGTGCTGATTGCAGCGCCGGTTATGAGCGAAGGCACGCAGCACGGTGCGGTAGGTGTGATTGGCACGCAGCGCATGCATTACGAAAACACCATCAACGCTGTGCAGTACGTGGCGCAGTTATTTTCGGAGTCGCAGGCAGGTCTTTAGGCTGCCGCGTGTTGCGACACCGGCGGCAAGTGAGTTGAAGCAGTGAATCTTAGCGATCGATACAGGAAGTGGATGGACAGCATGAACGGAATGAATGAAGCGTCGGAGATGCCGATGACGGACGAAGAATTGCCGGGCGCAGTCGCCGCAGAAGAGCAGGCACCGGAAGCCGCGGCGGTCGCCACCGTGTCGCAGGCAGAGTACGACCAGGTGAAGCGTGAGCGCGACCAGGTGCTGGACCGCATTGCGCGGCTGCAGGCTGAGTTCGATAATGCGCGGAAGCGCGAGGCAAAGGAACGTCTGGAACTGCGTGACTACGCGGTCGGCCAGGCTGCGGAAAGCCTGCTGCCGGCGCTGGATAACTTCGGCTTGGCGATGAAGGCAAATGGCACGCCCGAGCAGTTTCGCGCGGGCATCGAACTGATCGCGAAGCAGTTGGACGACGCTGTGCGTGGGCTCGGACTGACGGTGGTGCCGACGGTCGGTGAGCCATTCGATCCGCGCGTGCACGAGGCGCTGGGCAAGACGGAGACGCTCGAGCACCCGGACGAATCGGTGCTTACGGAGATTCGCCGAGGCTACAAGATCAAGGATCGCCTGCTTCGTCCCGCGCTGGTGCAGGTCGCACACAACCCCTCGCAGCGCGAAGCTTAACGGCGCGCACATCTATAACCGTTCCAGGTCAGGAGAGATGAGTTGGCCTCAAGCGTGAAGCTCGACTATTACGAAGTTCTGTCGGTGACGAAGACCGCCTCCGATGGCGAGATCAAGACCGCGTACCGCAAACTCGCGATGCAGTTCCACCCGGACCGCAATCCCGGCGACCACGCCGCGGAGGACAAGTTCAAGGAGTGCTCGGAGGCCTACGGCGTGCTGAGCGACCCGCAGAAGCGCGCGGCATACGATCGCTTCGGTCACGCCGGTGTGGGTGGTGCGAGCGGCGGCGGATCGGGCTTCCCCGGCGGCTTCGGTGGTGATCCGCAGGACCTGGGCGATATCTTCGGCGACATCTTCGGCGAGATGTTCAACATGGGCGGACAGGGCGGCGGACGCAAGCAGACGCGGCAGCAGCGTGGCCGCGATCTGCGGTATGACCTGTCCCTTGAGTTCGAGGAAGCGGTCTTCGGCAAAGAGCAGGAGATCAAGATCAAGCGCGCGGAAACGTGCGGCGACTGCCACGGCGTGGGCACCGCAAGCGGCAAGCAGCCGCAGACCTGTCCGCAGTGCAAGGGGGCGGGTCAGGTGCGCTTTCAGCAGGGCTTCTTCTCCGTGGCGCGCGCCTGCCCTCGTTGCGAAGGAACCGGTGTGCAAATCACCGATCCGTGCCCAACGTGCCGTGGCGAGTCACGTGTCACAAGGGAACACACGATCCAGGTGAAGGTGCCGGCCGGCGTGGAAGATGGCACGCGCATCCGCTACCAGGGCGAGGGTGAGGCAGGGAAGTATGCCGGCCCGGCAGGCGACCTGTACGTGATGCTGACGGTCAAGGCGCACAAGGTCTTTTCGCGCGATGGTGACGACCTGCATTGCGTCGTTCCCGTAAGCTACACGCAGGCAGCGCTGGGCGACGAGCTTGAAATCAGCACGCTCGACGGACCGGCCGTACTGAAGGTCCCCGATGGCACGCAGAGCGGCAAAACCTTCAAGCTGAAGAACAAGGGCGTGCCCCACCTGAACGCCACGGGTAAGGGTGACCTGATCGTGGAAGTGCGCGTACAGACACCGACGAAGTTGAGCAAGCAGCAGCGCGACTTGCTGAAGCAGCTTGGCGAGACGATGGAAAAGGAAAACACGCCGCACTCCCACGGCCTGATGGATCGCGTGCGCGAAATCTTCAGCTAAAGCGAATTGCACCAAGAGCCGAAACACACAACACCCTTGCGTTCTGCGCAGGGGTGTTTTGGCTTGCGCTCGGTTTCTCGGGTAAGGCAAACCGGTGAGATCACGGGCCGCTTACCTTCACGGAAAGGCAGGTTCACTTTGTGCCGCTCGCCCCTAGTGCAGTGCTGCTTTATCGCATGGCACTACCCGCCATTGAAACCGCGGATCAAAGGCAGGCAGCGGTCATCGCGATCGCTGCGATGGCCGCAGTCTCTGCGCGCAGAATGCGTGGGCCCAGCGTCACATGCTGCCATTGCGCGTCGGTGAAGCGCTGAAGCTCATCGGGTGCCCAGCCGCCTTCCGGACCCACGGCGAGCGCAATGCGATCGTCCGCTCGATCTGGAGGCCTTGCCTCCAGCGCCGCACGCAACGTGTGCTGCTGTTCCACCTCGGCCAGCAGGATGCGCGCGGGTGTGTCTGCGCTGGAAGCCAATGCGGCGGCTAGCGTGCATGGCTCTGCAATGCTCGGCACGTCCGTGCGGCGTGACTGCTGCGATGCCTCGTGTGCGATGCGGCGCCAGCGTTCGACTCGCTTGGTCGCGGCCTGCGCCAGGTGCTTTTCCGTGCGGCGCGCCAGCACCGGCGTCATCGCCGCAACGCCGAGCTCCGTTGCCTTTTCTACAGCCCATTCAAAATGGTCGAACTTGAACACGGCAAGCAGCAGGTGCAGCGGCAGCGCGCTCTCCGCCTCGCGCTCTTCGTGCAGCGCGAAGCGCACCTCGTCGTCGCGTACGGAGGTGACTTCCGCACGATGCAAAAATCCATTCGCCACCACGTCGAACAGTTGTCCGGGCTGCGCGCGCAACACACGCGCCAGGTGCGCGGCCTGCGTGCCGGTCAGCGCGGCTTCGGTGCGTTCATGATTCCAGGTATCGGCAATCCAGCGGCGGCGCGTCATCTTGACCTTGAGTGTACCGGCGTTGCCGTCCGCGTGCGCTGTAGCGGCGCGACCGACACTAAGCGGGCTTTAATGTTCGGCGCAGATTCAGCGCCAGAAGTTGCGCGTCGATTGCATGTATTGCGGCAGCACTGGCTCTCATCCAAGGCGCCTGCCGCACCGCATAAGGAGATTTCCCCATGCACGACTTTTTCATCGCCAGCGTTTTTGTCCTCGCACTGTTCTCGCCGGTTGCAGTCGCGACCATCGGCTTGCGGCGCTCAAAGATTTAGGGTTGTCCTGCGATTGCTCGCTTGCGTCGATGTACGTCTGCGGCATGAGGAAGGACCGTGTCTGCCAACACGGAGAATCCATCATCAGAAGCACAAAGGGGAAGCGCATCGCGCTTCCCCTTTGGTGGTCCTGCTTGCCTTGCGTTGCGGCCTTTGCCACCGCTTCGCGTTGTGTCCGTCTACTCTCCCTGAGCGAGACTGCGACGCTGCTGTGTAAGCAACTATCGAAGGTATAGAAGTGTGCGCACGCAGTGTCAATAGAAAAGTGCAGCGCGCCTGGGGATGAGGTGTCGATGTGGCTGTGTTGACGCTCTGCATGATCGAATCATCCGCATTGTGACGAGGTGGTTCAGCACTCGATGATGTTCAACGCAAGGCCCGCAAGCGACGTTTCCTTGTAGCGCGACTGCATGTCGAGGCCGGTGAGATACATGGTGCGAATGACCTGGTCGAGCGACACCTTGTGATCGTCGCTTTCGTTCATCGCCATGCGCGAAGCGTTCACCGCCTTCACCGCGCCCATCGCGTTGCGCTCGATGCAGGGGATCTGCACTAGGCCGCCGATCGGGTCGCACGTCATGCCAAGGTTATGTTCCATCGCAATCTCCGCCGCATGCTCCACTTGTGCGTTGCTGCCGTGCAGCGCGGCCACCAGGCCACCCGCGGCCATGCTGCACGCCACGCCGACTTCGCCCTGGCAGCCGACCTCCGCACCGCTGATGCTGGCGTTCTCCTTGTACAAAATGCCGATCGCGGCGGCGGTAAGAAAGTAACGCAGCAGACCCTCGGTATCCGCGCCGCCAATGAAGTCGCGGTAGTAGCGCGCGATGGCTGGAATGACGCCGGCCGCTCCATTCGTCGGTGCCGTCACGACGCGGCCGCCCGCAGCATTTTCTTCGTTCACCGCCATGGCAAACACCGTGACCCAATCCAGCGGTGCGAGCGGATCGGTGCTGCCTTTTTCAATCAGCCGCGCGCTGAGCCGTGCCGCGCGCCGACGCACGCTGAGGCCGCCCGGAAGGATACCGTCCGTCGCGATGCCGCGCTCGATGCAGTCGAGCATCACGTCGCAGAGAGCCAGCACCTCTGCTCTGATCTGGTCCTTAGGGGAGGCAGCATCTCCGCCTATTGCGGGCCGCGGAATCTTTGGATCGTCGCGCATCGCGAGCTCGTTGGCAAAGATGACTTCAGCAATGGTAAGCCCGTGCTGCGCGGCAAGCGCAAGTAACTCTGCTGCGCTGCGAAACGGGTAGGGCACGGCCCGCGAAGTCTGTGGCGTTGCGTCGGCGCGTGGGGAAAAGTGCTCCGCCGTGACGATGAAGCCGCCACCGACGGAAAAGTAGGTCTCCGTCGCGAGAACACCGCCGTCGGCGGCAAACGCGGTGAAGCACAGGCCGTTCGGGTGTGTCGGCTGCTCCGGGTCCGGATACATCTGGTCCCGATGGAACAGCAGGTCGCGCTCGCGTTGAAAGCCGATTGCTTGCTTGCCGCCGAAGTGCAGGGTGCCGGCGACTGCACGCGCGAAAACTTCCTGCTGCTCTGCTGGCGTGACGATGTCGGGGGCGCAGCCCGCGAGGCCGAGCAGGACGGCATTGTCCGTACCGTGACCCACGCCGGTCAGCGCGAGCGAGCCGTACAGGTCGGTCTGCACGCGCGCGATCCGGTCTGCAACGCCCGCCGTCTCAAGCCCGTGTGTGAACGACAGTGCCGCGCGCATGGGCCCCACGGTGTGCGATGAGGAGGGGCCGACGCCAATTTTGAAGAGTTCGAAAAGACTGGTCACTGTCTTCGATTGTAGGCGTGGGAAGCGGAACGGCAGCGCGTGATCAGCCACGGCGACGAGCCGCATGCGCCGAAGATGCGGCCAATGGTCTACACTCCAACCTGCATGCTCTTTAAGGCACTCAGCGCGGCGGTTTACGGCATCGACGCTCACCTCATCGAGGTCGAGATCGACTTTTCCGGCGCCAAGCTTGAACGCGCGGAGTTCAGCATGGTCGGCCTGCCCGATGCGGCGGTGCGTGAAAGTCGCGACCGTGTGCGCTCCGCCATCAAGAACTCCGGCTTCGATCTGCCAACGACCCGCATCGTCATCAACCTGGCGCCGGCAGACCTGAAAAAGGAAGGCTCGGGCTTCGACCTGCCCATCGCCATCGGGATTCTGGGCGCGTACGGCGCGCTGCATGCGAAAGACCTGAGCAACTACCTGATGATCGGTGAGCTCGGCCTCGACGGCAGCCTGCGCGCCGTGCCGGGCGTGCTGCCCATGGCGGTGCTGGCGCGGGAGAAGGGCATCGCCAACCTCATCGTGTCGGCGCAGAACGCACGCGAAGCCGCGGTGGTCGAGGGCGTCAACGTCTACCCCGTGCGCACCCTGATTGAAGTGCGCGAGCTGTTGAATGCCGATGCCTTTGGCACGCAGACCGCCCAGCCGCTGCGCGTGCCCGCGGGCGACCTGCTCAAGGAGCTAGAACATTTTCCGCTCGACTTCAAGGACGTACGCGGGCAGGGAACCGCGAAGCGCGCGCTGGAGGTTGCGGCCGCCGGCGGCCATAACATTTTGATGATTGGGCCGCCGGGTAGCGGTAAGACGATGCTGGCAAAGCGGTTACCGTCGATTCTGGCGCCGCTGCGCTTTGAAGAGGCGCTGGAGACGACCAAAATTCACTCCGTTGCCGGTGTGCTGAATGGTGAAGAGGGACTGGTGACGCACCGGCCGTTTCGCTCGCCCCACCACACCGTAAGCGACGCGGGGCTGATCGGCGGCGGCGTCATCCCGCGGCCGGGCGAGGTATCGCTGGCGCACAACGGGCTGCTGTTTTTGGATGAAGTGCCGGAGTTTCCGCGCAACGTGCTGGAAGTGTTGCGCCAACCGCTGGAAGATGGCAATGTGACCATCTCCCGGGCGGCCATGAGCCTCAGCTTTCCGGCACGTTTCATGCTGGCGGCGGCCATGAATCCCTGTCCCTGCGGCTACTTCAACGACAAGCAGCGCGAGTGCATGTGCACGCCGCCCATGATCCAGCGCTACGTCTCGAAGGTGAGCGGGCCGCTGCTCGACCGCATCGATATTCACATCGAGGTGCCGGCGGTGCAGTACAAAGAGCTGCGGCAGGGCGCGGCAGCCGAAGGCTCGGCGGAGATTCGCGCGCGCGTGCTGGCTGCACGGGAGCGGCAGTACGAGCGCTTCAGCCGCAGTGACCAGACGGTGCCGGTTGGCAGGCGCGGCAAGCCCGTGCACGCAAATGCGCAGATGAGCACGCAGCAGATTCGCCTGTTTTGCGAGCTGTCGACCGATGCGGAACGCCTGCTGGAGCGTGCCATGCAGCAGCAGGGGTTGAGCGCCCGCGCCCACGACCGCATTCTGAAGGTTGCCCGCACCATCGCTGACCTGGAGGGCGCGCCGGACGTGGCCGTGAAGCACATTGCGGAGGCCATCCAGTACCGCACCCTTGACCGTAGCTACTGGTCGTAACACGATTGTCGCAAATTGGTACAGGAGGCGGAAAATAAAGGTTGCGTTCCCCAGCCGGACCGTCTAATGTTTCAGAGGAATCGGAATTGCCCTGATCTTTAGGCATCTTCGAGGACGCGTCGACGGCTTTGGGCCTCGCCAACACGCCGTCCAGGGTTTGCGCTTTCAGGCGGATTCTCCCTCCATCTCTCAAGTATTTGAGCCGGTAAGTCTGCCGATAGAGCAGAATGCCAGTTGAAAGACGACGGTGCTGCACCCAAAATCCTGGTTGCGACATCACATTCTATGAGCCTATTCCCTTTATCCATCGTGAGACGCGAGCAGCGCTGGGGGCATATGGGCGCGCAAGTCCAAAGGAGCACGACTTCATGCGATCTGATCTGATTTTCGGTGCGCTCACCCATGTGACGAACCGGTACCAGCTGTGCCAGTTGGCCAGCAAGGCGACACGCAAGCTGCACAAGCCCAACACCCGCCTGCAGGATACGACCAACGAAGTGCTCGGCCGCTTCCGCGAGCAGGTGCCCACCACCTTTGAAGTCGGCCCCGAGCCGGAAGAGATTCTGGACAACATCGAAGAGCGTCGCGCGGCGTAACATTTTGCACAGCAGCTACAGGGCAGGCGGTCCTGTAGCTGTGATACTTTTTCGGTACTCCCCTGCAATACTTTCGCTCCGCACCACCCACGCTTCGCAGCACCGGCACTTCTCCAGCAGAATGCTCCTCCGCAGCACACGCAGCGCCTGCAGCACCCTCCGCTCGACCTCCTTCCGGTAGAACCCATTCCAAACAAATTGCATTGCTGTACAGGTGACAATGACCATCTCTGAACTGAAAGAAAAGAGCATCGCCGAACTCGGCAAGCTCGCGCGCGGCCTCGACATTCAAGGCACCAGCGCTCTCCGCAAACAGGACCTCATCTTCAAGATTCTGCAGGCGCAGAGCGAAAAAGAGGGTCATATCTTCGCTGAGGGCGTGCTTGAAATTCTGCCCGACGGCTACGGCTTCCTGCGCTCGCCCGACTACAACTACCTGCCCGGCCCGGACGACATTTACGTCTCGCCGTCGCAGATTCGCAAGTTCGATCTCAAGACCGGCGACACCATCAGCGGCAACGTCCGCCCGCCGCACGAGGGTGAAAAGTATTTTGCGCTCGTCAAGATTGAAGCCATCAACTTCGAATCGCCGGAAGAGACGCGCAACAAGATTTTGTTCGACAACCTGACACCGCTGTACGCCGACGAGCGCGTCAAGATGGAAACCGTCCGCGAAAACATCAGCGGCCGCGTGATGGACCTGCTCACCCCGGTCGGCAAGGGCCAGCGCGGCCTCATCGTCGCTCCGCCGCGCACCGGTAAAACCGTGCTGCTGCAGGCCATCGCAAATTCCATCACGACCAACCACCCCGAAGTCGTTTTGATCGTTCTACTTATCGACGAACGCCCGGAAGAAGTCACCGACATGCAGCGCTCCGTCAAGGGCGAGGTCATCTCCTCCACCTTCGACGAGCCCGCGGCGCGCCACGTGCAGGTTGCGGAAATGGTAATCGAAAAGGCGAAGCGCCTGGTCGAGCACAAGCGCGACGTGGTCATCCTGCTCGACAGCATTACCCGCCTCGCTCGCGCCTACAACACCATCGTTCCGCCTAGCGGCAAGGTGCTCTCCGGCGGTGTGGACTCCAACGCGCTGCAACGCCCCAAGCGCTTCTTCGGCGCTGCCCGCAACATTGAAGAAGGCGGCTCGCTCACCATCATGGCGACGGCACTCGTCGACACCGGCTCGCGCATGGACGAAGTCATCTTCGAAGAGTTCAAGGGTACGGGCAACATGGAAGTCATCCTCGATCGCAAGCTGGTCGACAAACGCGTCTTCCCGGCAATCGACATCCAGCGCTCTGGCACGCGGAAGGAAGAGCTGCTGATCCCTAAAGAAGACCTGCAGCGCACCTGGATTTTACGCAAGGTGCTCAACCCGCTGTCGCCCACCGAGGCCATGGAACTGCTGACCGACAAGCTTGGAAAAACGCGCAACAACAGCGAATTCCTGCACAACATGAGCTCGCTCTAACGCCGGCAGTCGCGCAGACCTCATCGGGTTCGCACGAGGTTTGCAGTCGTTTGCATCCCTCGGCGAACCCGGCATCGTTTGCCGTGATGTTAAGCGCATTCACCAGCGGCATGTGAGCCGGTCGGTTGACGCGCCGTCAGTGCTGCGATGCAATAGAGACGCAGGTGTTCCGCGGCGTTTGCAGCGCCCGAAAGTGGGATTTTCCGATGCAAACCCTTGTAGCCCCGGCCACCGGAACCGCGATGGTACCGACCACCAACAAGCACCTGATCCGCTGGGTGGAAAAAATGGCCGAGCTTACCCAGCCCGACGCCATTCACTGGGTCGACGGATCGCAGGCGGAGTATGACGTGCTGTGTGATCAGCTGGTGGACGCCGGCACGTTCACCCGGCTGGACGCGCAGCAATGGCCCGGCTGCTTTCTGGCACGCTCCTCGCCCAACGACGTGGCGCGCGTGGAAGATCGCACCTTCATCTGCTCGCTGTCGAAGGACGCCGCCGGTCCGACGAACAACTGGATGGACCCGTTCGCCATGCGGCGCAAGCTGAAGCAGCTCTTTCGCGGCTGCATGCGGGGGCGCACCATGTATGTGCTGCCGTTCAGCATGGGGCCGGTCGGCGGACCGATGTCCCGCATCGGCGTGCAACTGACGGATTCGGCGTATGCGGTGGTGAACATGCGCATCATGTGTCGTGTCGGGACTGACGTGTTGCGCGAGATCGACAAGGGCGAGCAGCGCGTTGTGCCGTGCATGCACTCGGTGGGTGCACCCCTGATGCCGAATCAAGTGGACGTGCCGTGGCCCTGCAGCGACGACAAGTACATCGTGCACTTTCCGGAGACGCGCGAAATCTGGAGCTACGGCTCGGGCTACGGCGGCAATGCGTTGCTGGGCAAGAAGTGCTTTGCGCTGCGCATCGCCAGCAACATCGCACGTGACGAAGGCTGGATGGCGGAGCACATGTTGCTCATGGGGCTGGAGTCGCCGCCCGATGCCCAGGGCGCGACAGAGAAGACCTATCTCGCTGCCGCATTTCCCTCAGCCTGCGGCAAAACGAATCTCGCCATGCTCGTGCCGCCGGCGGGGTTCGACGGATGGAAGGTCTGGACGGTCGGTGATGACATCGCCTGGATCAAACCCGACAGCAAGGGACAACTCCGCGCGATCAATCCAGAGACCGGCTTTTTCGGCGTCGCGCCTGGCACCAGCGAGCAGACCAACCCGAACGCGATGGCCACGCTGCGCCGCAACACCATCTTCACCAATGTGGCAGAGACGCCCGACGGCGGCGTGTGGTGGGAGGGCATGACCGACGTGCCGCCGGCGCATTGCCTCGATTGGCGAGGCCAGCCGTGGACACCGGCCATGGGCACAAAGGCCGCGCATCCCAATGGCCGCTTTACCGCGCCCGCGTCGCAGTGCCCGACCATCGATCCGGAGTGGCAGAATCCCGACGGTGTACCGGTGAGCGCAATCGTCTTCGGCGGCCGCCGCTCCACCACGATTCCGTTGATTTACCAGGCGTTTAACTGGAGCGCGGGAGTGTACGCCGGCGCAACCATGGGCTCGGAAACGACGGCGGCGGCGGCAGGCGAACTTGGCCGCGTACGCCGCGACCCCATGGCCATGCTGCCGTTTTGCGGCTACCACATGGGCGATTATTTTCGCCACTGGATCAAGATGCAGCGCTCGCTGGAGAGTACGCCGCGCATCTTCCACGTCAACTGGTTCCGCAAGGGGGATGCCGACTGCTTTCTTTGGCCGGGCTTTCGGGAAAACATGCGCGTGCTGCGATGGATTGTGGACCGCGTGCGCGGCCGTGCGCAGGGCCGCGAAACGCCCATCGGCTGGACGCCGCATTACGACGATATCCAGTGGCAGGGCCTCGACTTTTCGCGCGAGCAGTTTAGCGAGGTGCAGCGCGTGAACCTGGCAGACTGGCGGCGCGAAGTGATGGGGCATGAAGAGTTGTTTATCGATCTGCATGACCGCCTGCCACCGGAGATGATCTACGAGCGCGAGCTGCTCATTTGCCGCTTGTGATGGACGTGCGTGCCTGCATGTCACGGCACGCGCAGGATGAATCGCGGAGCACGCCCGGAGTGCGGCGTCGAATTGAGCCACTGCTTGGAAATTTCCGCGCAGTAGCGCATCCTTGAAGGTGTGTTGTCACGTGTAGCCAGGGTCGTTGCGGTGCTGGTAACGGTGTTGTTTGCCGTGGCATCGCTGCCCCGCGCCGGGAGCGCGCAATGCGCAGTCTCCGCGATGTCGGCGCACCCCGATGACATGGCAGCGATGGCGTGTAGCAGGCCTTGCTGCCCTTCGCCGCAACGTTCGTCCGTGCCGCAGCCGCAGAATCCTGTGCGGGAACTGTGCGCTGTGCACTGCGATCTCTCGGCGATGCCTGCCGCAGCAGTGCATCATCGCGTCTCACCCTCTGCATCAGCCGCCCCTGTTCTGCAGGTGATGCGACAGGGCTTTGTCGCCGTGCTAAAGCAGCGTTCGAAGCCGGTGGCGCTCGCCTGGGTGCCCGCAGCAATGCCGGCTATGCTCTCTCCTCTCCGTGTCTGATTCGTTTTTCCTCCTCCGCATGGCTTGCGCCACGTAGGGGCGTGTGCGGTGCGCGCGCGCGTGCCCCCCAAGAAACGAAGCAGCGCCCGCAGCCTGGCTGCGAACATTTGAGAGGAAAACAGCGATGAGTAATCGCAGGAACTTTTTGCAACGAGCCCTTGGCATCGGAGCCGGCCTGATCGCTGCGCCGGCCATGGCGGAGCGCGCCATGACGACCGTGGGTGCACCCACAGATTCCGGCAGCAGCAACAGCGGCCCGGCGTCCGATAGCGCGGCACTGGTCAAGCAGGGTGCCCGCGCAAGCGGCGCCGGTCGCGCGCCCATATCCGTGGTGACGACCGACATCGCCGACCTGCCCTTCACCATGGAAGGCGAGTGGAAGGTTTTCCACCTGCGCGCGGAGCCGGTGCGCCGCGAAATCGTGCCCGGCAAGGTCGTCGATCTTTGGGGCTTCAACGGCTCCGCGCCCGGCCCCACCATCCAGGTGACGGAGGGCGACAAGGTCCGCATCCACTTTGAAAACGGCCTGCCCGAGCCAACGTCGATCCACTGGCACGGCTTCGAAGACCAGATCCGCTACGACGGCATGCCAAACATTTCGCAGCGCGCCGTGCCGCCCGGCGGCACGTACGTCTACGAATTTGACATCCACCAGACCGGCACCTTCTTCTACCATTCGCACATGGCCATGCAGGAGATGGTGGGCATGCTCGGCGGCTTCATCATGCATCCGCGCCAGGCGCACACACCCGCGCCGGATCATGACTTTCTGATCCACCTGCAGGAGTATGCCGTGCTCCCTAGCAGCACCGTGCCCAACAGCATGAACATGGAGTACAACTGGCTGGTGCTGAACGGCAAGAGCGGCCCCGCACCCACGCCGCTGGTGGTGCGCCTGGGCAGCCGCGTGCGCATCCGCTTCGTCAACCTCGGCATGGACCACCACCCGATGCACCTGCACGGCCACACCTTTTACATCACCGGCACCGAGGGAGGCCGCATCCCTGAAACCGCCTGGTGGCCGGGCAACACGGTGCTGGTTGGCGTGGCGCAGGCGCGCGAAATCGAGTTCGTCGCCAACAACCCCGGCAACTGGATGCTGCACTGCCACCTGCCCCACCACATGATGAACCAGATGAGCTCGAACGTGGGCCGCATGAGCCGCATGGGTGCGCGCAAAGGCATGCCCGCCGGCGTCGACATGGAGAACGGCATGGGCATGCTGAACGGCACGCCAACCGTACCGGGCGGCGATGACTACGGCGCAAGCCTGGGCCGCGGTATGGGCGTGGCGTCCACGTCGGACATGTCGACGACCAACGGCACCCTGACGACGCACACGGGTGGCGCGGGCATGCCAATGGGCGACGACGCCATGCAGCAGCAGATGATGCAGGGCATGGCCAAGCTCGAGGTCGCGCCCGACGCGAACACCGTGCCCAACTACCCGCAGGATGCCTTTATGGAAGGTCCCATGATGAACATGGATGCGATGGTCGACAAGCCGGAGAACTTCGGCCTGCCGCGCGGCTGGAGCGAAAACATGCAGGGCATGATGACCTTCGTCCGCGTGCTGCCACCGGCGGAGTACGACGAAGTCATGCGTCGAGTCGCCGCAAACAAGGAAAGCGTCGTAACGGCGATGCCGGCTGCCCCGCCCGCCGTCACGCCGCACCTCCACCATCCTGCAGCGACGAAGCACGTACATGATTCCATGCAGATGGATCCGTCCATGAAGATGGACATGCCCATGCCTGCACCGGCCGCAAAGGGAGGTGCACGATGAAGCATGCCTCTCGTCTCTTCACTCTTGCCGCTGCCGCTGTGTGCTGCGCTACGATTGCGCACGCCCAGATGAACATGCCTGGCATGGACCACATGCAGCAAAAACCGGCGGCACCCACGAAGACTGCTGACGGCGTTTCCCTGGATGCACCCACCGGCCCGATCCCCGCGACGAAAGTGCCGATGCGGCTCGGCAGTACGCTGCAGGAACCGGAGCACCCGGACCGCCAAACCGGCTCACCCACAACCGCCGTTCCCGATTTCCTGGCAGACGTACGCGGACGCGCCGCACAGCCGCTGACGTTTTTCGAAGTAGCCGCAGCGCAGGCAAATCCCACGCTTCGCGCCGCCGCGGCCGAGGTGCGACGACTGCAGGCCGAAGCACGCCAAGAGGGCCTTTGGGCGAATCCCGAAATCGGCTACGAGGCCGACCATGTTCGCGGCGGCAGTTATCACAGCGGTGAGCAGGGCGGTTACGTGCAGCAGACGATCCCGCTCGGCGGCCAGCGTTCCGCCGCGCGCGCAGCCGTGCAGCAGCAGGCACTTGCCGCGCAGGCTGCATTGCAGGCGCAGCAGGAACGTGTGCGCTCGGCGGTGCAGCAGGCCTTCTACGCCGCACTCGCCGCGCAGGAAGAGGCCAACGTGCGTGGTCGCCTGATGCAGGTGTCGATCGATGCCGCGGAGACGGCGCACCAGCTCGCCAACGTGGGCCAGGCTGATGCGCCCGACATTCTGCAGAGCGAGGTCGAGCGCGAGGAGGCCGTGCTGGACTACGCCGCGGCTCAACGCAGCTTCCGCAAAATGTTCGCCGCGCTCGCTGCCGTCAGCGGCAACGCAACCATGCCGCCCACGCCGCTGCAGGGAGACCTCACGGCTATCCCGCAACTCGCCGCGGGTGCGGCGCAGCAGGCGTCAGACAGCAGCCCCACGCTGCGCATCGCAGAGCAGCAGACCGTCGCCGGTGACGCGGCTGTGCGCAGCGCAAGGCGGCAAATGCTGCCCGAACTCACAGTGCACGCTGGCCTGCAGCAAAGTAACGAGCCGCTCGAAAGCACCAGCGGCCGCGTCGGTGTCGTGGGCGTCGCGCAGGCAGGCATTACGCTGCCGCTGTGGAATCGCAACCAGGGCGCAAGCGAAGCCGCGAAGGCAACAGCAGATGCGTCACGGGCCGAGTTACAGCGCACCCGCCTGCAACTGCGTCTGCAGGCCGAGCAGGTGCAGCAGGATTACGCCACCGCCAGCCTGACCGCGCAACGCTACCGCGACGAACTGCTGCCGCGCGCGCAACGCGCCTACGACCTGTACCGGCAGAAGTACGCGATGATGGCCGCCGCATATCCGCAGGTGCTCGTCTCACAACGCACGCTGTTCCAACTGCAGGTGGACTACGTGCGCGCGTTGAACACCGCGTGGCAGAACGCGATCCTGCTGCAGCACGGCTTGCTCGCGGACGGCCTCGCCGCACCACTCCGCATCGACGAGACGCGCCCACGCTGACGCGCGCCTTGCATCAGCAGTCACCGATGATCGACCCGTCGTCTTTACGAGGCGGTATCGTTGGAAACAGCGGAGCGCCCGTGCAACCCATGTGCGCCTGCGCCGTCTCCCATGCGTTAGTGCCTGGTGCACAAGGAATCGAGTGGCAATGCCTGCAGCAACACGCATCGACGGCTACGCGGAACGAGCCGAGCAGTGGGCGCGCGCCGCGGCCACACGCACACCGCTGACAAGCGAAGCGGAGATCATTGACGAACTGTCCACGATGCACAAGGCGGGGCTGCTCTCCTTGCCATTAGGCGGCGATGGCTTTCACCACGACCTGCTGCAGGGCCTTGCCTGGGTCGGCTACGGCTCGCTCGCGCTCGGTCGGTTGATCGAAGGCCACCTCAACGCGCTCCTGCTGGTGAAGCGCTTCGGCACGGCACCGCAGGCGGCGAGTGCCATGCAACTCGCCGCCGCCGGCAAACTCTTCGGCGTGTGGAACACGGGCGAAGCCGAGCCAGTGCGACTGCAAGAACAGCCTGACAGCCAACTGGTGATGCAGGGTCGCAAGACCTTCGGTTCCGGTGCAAGCATCGTGCAACGCCCCATCGTCACGGCAGATTTGCCCAACGCCGGCTGGCAAATGACGCTGGTCCCGATGGAACGGGCAACGCTCACCATTGACCGCGAAAGCTGGAAGCCGATGGGCATGGAGGCTTCCTTCAGCTTCGACATCGACTTCACTGGTACGGTGTTGCAGCCGCACGACCTCATTGGCGCACCCAACGACTTCTATCGAGAACCAGCCTTCAGCGGCGGCGCGATTCGTTTCGCTGCGGTGCATGCTGGCGGTGCGCGCCGTCTCGTCGACGACTTCACGCAGTGGCTGCGTGTGCGCGATCGCGGTGCCGATCCCCACCAAGGGATGCGCCTGTCGCAGTGCGTACAAACGCTGCAGGAAACCCTGCTCTGGGTCGACCATGCCGCCCACATCGCCGAAACGCACTTCAGCACGCAAGACCCCCAAGCCGCGGCGCGCATGGTCCATGCGGCAGACATGACACGCACCGCCGTCGAGCGCAACGCGGCAGAGATCATGCGCCTGGTCACCGTCGGCGTGGGCGCGCACGGTCTGCTGCATCCCAACCCGTTTGGCACCGTTCTGCGCGATCTCACGATGTATCTCCGCCAGCCCGCACCCGACCGCATCGCCATGCGCATTGCGGAATATCACTTGGCGCACGATACCTTCGCCTCTGCAAGCATCCAGCCGCCCACGGAGCCGATACCATGAGCGATTCAAAGCATTCCCTGCCGTCGAATGCTACCGCCGCGTCCCTGACGGCGCGTTATTTCGAGGATGTGTACGCCGCAAACCGTGATCCGTGGCGATTTGAAACCAGCCCCTACGAAGCGGAAAAATACAGCAGCTCGCTCGCGATTCTTCCACGCGAGCGCTACTGCAGCGCGCTGGAAATTGGCTGCTCCATCGGTGTATTTACGCACATGCTGGCAACTCGTTGCGATCAATTGCTTGCAATCGACATCGCGGAACAGGCACTTGCGGAGGCACGAAACCGCTGTGCGGATCAACCGCAGGTGCACTTCGCACGCTGCCAGTTACCGGCTGAATTTCCCGACGGTAGCTTCGACCTCATCACCGTTTGCGAGGTGGGCTACTACTGGTCGCCGGAGGACCTGCAGCGCGCCTGTGTGCGCATTGCGCAACACCAACCCGCGGGTGCGCACCTGCTGCTTGTGCATTGGACGCCGGAGGTGCACGACTACCCGCAAACCGGCGACGTGGTGCACGACACCTGGCTCAGCCAGCCATGGTGGCAGCCGCTTGCAGCGCGGCGACACGCGACGTATCGCATGGATCTTCTTCGGCGGAATGAGCAAAGCTGCTGATCATGCGCTGCACCGCGCCCAGTTCGCTCTGCATGTTCCCCATGTGTTGCTCCGCGGGCATTGTGGCTTTCAGGCGGTGCTCCCCATCCAGTGCACGCCAGCACTGATCGACGCATGTACTGGCGGCGATCGCATCCGTCAGCACGCCGGTGGATACCCTGAGGCGTGCGGCACATTCAGCGATCGCCTGTCTTTTCGAAGGTCCGTCGTCCATCGCCCTGCGTAGCAACGCGCGTGTCGCAAAGCATGCAGCCACCAGCGCGGTCGAACCCACCATCAGTTCGCCCCTACGCTTCCACTGACTTAACTGTTCGCTCATACCGATAGTGGTGCGCCCCTGCATCCGCGCGGAAGTATGCACCCGCACGCGCGGTTCGTGGCGAAAGCGCGCACCGCAGTCCAGCAGCGCATGGTAAAACGCAACATCTTCCAGCACAGGCACCGGTCGCATGCCGCCGCTGCGTCGATACGCCTCCAACGTGCATGCCATGCTGCCGCCGAAGTGATGCTGATGGCGAGGCCATGGATCATGCGGCTGCGGATCGAGCAGCGCCTCCAGGCACGCCACAGCACGCCGATACCGCCGGTCGAGCACGTACGCAAGTCGCGCACGTCGCGGCAAATCACGGCGATCTTCCGCGCGCGTCAGAATGTCACCGCCCACTGCATCCGCGCCGCGTTCAACCGAACGCAGGTTCTCCGCAATCCAGTAAGCATCCACCACTGTGTCGGCGTCGGTGGTCAGCAGTAACTTCGTTGGGCCTACGGAATCATTCGACGCACTTTCTGAAGCCGACAACGTATGGGCCGGCCGCGCCAGTCGCGATGCAGCTTCCTGCAGCAACATGCTGCGCGCACTGCCCACGTGCGATTCATGTGGTGCAAAGGTCCACAAGGCCACATGAAGCGGAAAGTCAGGGAACGCTGTACGGAATCGCTGTGCGATGCGCTCAGACCCGTCACTGCAATCGTTCAACAACAGCAGTACTTCAAAGTGTCGTTGATTCAGGGCGCGGCCATCCAACGTGCGTTGCGCCTGCAACGCCATCAGTGTTTGCCACAGGTGCGCCTCCTCGTTGCGTGCAGGGATGGCAACCACGACGTGACACAGTACGTCACGCGGCGGCAAACTTACAAAAGCGGAATGTGGAGTGAACTTCATCGATAGCGCGACTTCCGTTAAGAGTTCAACGAGCAACTTTGGGATGCAACACACGTGTCACCAACATCGTTGCCATCGTCAAACAAACAAGGTTCGCTTTGCAATGGATGCACAGCCGCAGGCGAGCGGCTACAAAGCAAAACATCTTCGGCATGACGGACAGCATCTATATCCAGTACAGTCGAAACATCAGGACGAAACAGAGGAGTTGCACCATGCCGACAGTCGTTCGGGACAGTCCCGTAGTGTCTCAAACCGTCGGTTCTGCCTCATCGTCTTTCGATGTTGTTTGCTTCAGTCATTTGCGATGGGACTTTGTTTTTCAGCGTCCACAGCATCTGCTTACGCGTGCCGCTGCTACAGGCCGAGTATTTTATGTCGAAGAGCCTGTGTTTGAAGAAACGGCCGCGCCGCAGTTACGCCTGCAGGCGACCGAAAGCGGTGTCACGGTAGTAAAACCTGTGCTGCCGACAGGGCTGCACCAGCTTGCCGATGCTCAATCCGCAATCGAGCATGCGCAGCATCTGCTCATTCACGAGTTGGTACGCACACAGCATCTTGCACATTTTGTCGCGTGGTACTACACCCCCATGGCGCTCGCATTTACCGGAGACCTAAATGCCGACGCCATCGTGTATGACTGCATGGATGAACTCTCCGCATTCCGGGGCGCGCCACCGCAGTTGATTGTGCGCGAAGAGGAACTGCTCAAGCGTGCGGACGTTGTGTTTACCGGCGGTGCCAGCCTGTACCAAAGTAAGCGCCATCGCCACGCGAACGCTCACCTGTTCGCCTCGAGCGTCGACGTCGCGCACTTCGCGCAGGCACGCAAAGCGCAGGCTGATCCTGAGGATCAGCAGTCCATTCCACACCCGCGCGTCGGTTTCTATGGTGTGCTCGATGAGCGGCTTGATCTTGATTTGTTACGTGATCTCGCGGCGTTGCGACCCAACATGCAGTTCGTCATTCTTGGTCCGCTGGCAAAGTTGTCCGAAACTGACTTGCCACGCGCAGCAAATCTGCACTACCTGGGCGCGAAAAGGTATAGCGAGTTACCCCGCTATTTGGCCGGCTGGAATGCGGCTATGCTTCCGTTCGCGCTGAACGAATCCACGCGATTTATCAGCCCGACGAAGACGCCGGAGTACCTTGCGGCACATCGGCAGGCGGTGTCCACGCCCATTCGCGACGTGGTCTCGCCCTACGGTGACGAAGGGCTGGTTGCCATCGCCAAGTCGGCGCAGAGCTTTGCGGAAGCGCTCGATCGCGCGGTACAGCCACCCACGACGGATTGGCTTGAGAAGGTGGACACGGCGCTCGCAACGAATTCGTGGCAGCGAACATGGGAGGGCATGCAGCGCGAGATCATCGCGGTATTGGCGGACTAACGAAAACCGGCCTGGATGGTCAATTTGTCCAGACCGAGAACAGAACGGGCGGCAAGGGAGAAGTCGATTGTTTGATTTTTTAGTAGTGGGTGCGGGCTTTGCAGGCTCTGTCGTGGCAGAACGTATGGCCTCGCATGGACATCGCGTCTTGGTGGTCGACCGCCGGAAACACATTGCCGGCAATGCGTATGACTGCCTGGATGAAGCCGGTATTCTGATCCATCTCTACGGCCCGCATATTTTTCACACTAATTCGACTGAAGTCGTGCGCTACCTTTCACAGTTCACCGAGTGGCGTCCTTACGAACATCGCGTCCTGACCGAGGTGGACGGCAAGCTGTTGCCCATGCCGATCAACATCGACACCGTGAACGGGTATTTCAACACATCGCTCGATGCGGAAGGTGTCGCCGCACTTATGGCAAGCCTGGCGGAAAAGCGTGATCGCATTGAGACCTCTGAAGATCTGGTCGTGAGTCAGGTTGGCCAGGAGTTATACGAGAAGTTTTTTCGCAACTACACGCGAAAGCAGTGGGGCCGCGATCCGAAAGATCTTGATTCATCCGTTGCCGCGCGTGTGCCGTTCCGCCTCAGTCATGATGACCGCTACTTCACGGATACCTTCCAGGCCATGCCGCGCGATGGCTACACCGCCATGTTCGAGCGCATGCTCGCGAACCCTCTCATCGAGGTTCGTCTCGGTGTCGACTACACGGAAATCGAAAAAACTGTTCCGTTCCGCACGCTTGTCTTCACCGGTCCCATCGACGAATACTTCGGCTATCGCTATGGAAAGTTGCCGTATCGATCGCTCGAGTTCAAGCATGAAACGCATGACACGGCACAGTTCCAGACTGCAGCGGTGGTCAACTATCCCAACACGAACGACTACACACGCGTCACGGAGTTCAAATATCTGACCGGTCAGACGCACGCCAATACGAGTGTGGTCTACGAGTATCCGCGTGCCGAGGGTGACCCGTACTATCCCGTGCCATGCCAGTCAAGTTCCGACTTGTTCGCGCGGTACAAGACCCTCGCTGAGCGTGAGAAGCACGTGTACTTCCTTGGCCGGCTGGCGAATTACAAGTACTTCAACATGGACCAGGTCGTTGCGCAGGCACTGAAGGCGTCGCGCCGCATTCTGGAAGACACAGCCACCGCCACCACCGTACCGCCGCGACTCTCTCTCGAAAACGAATCGTCAAGGCAGGTCCCGGTGCAGGCCACCGCCTAGCTTTCACATCTTTTTGAAGCAGTGCCGCATGCCCTGCGGCACTGCTTTTTGCCGTTTCACCCTCACGCTGCATGCGCAACATGCCACGTCTGCAACAGCCGAAGCGTTTCGCGATCACCGTCATGCAGCCGGCGTTTTTCGTACGCCGCATCCAGTTCGATCAGCCCGCAGCGTGCATGCCGATCGTCATCCCACCCCGGGTAGTCGCACACCGGGTAGATGCACACGCCCTCCACCGCAACGCCGGCCTGTCGTGCCTTGCGCACTTCTGCCGCCACCATGTGCATCCATCCGGTGCTGCTTTCATTTTCCGCACCGGTTTCTGAAATCAGAATAGTGTTGTCATACCGCGCCGCAAGATCGCCCAGCATCGACGATAGCGCGCGATAACTCAGGTGACCCATCGGCGCCGTCGCACCACGATGTACCCACTGGTTGTTCCAGTAAAAATTCACACCCAGAAGATCAAGGTACTTGGGCGCGCCGCCACACTCCGGCAAGCGCCCGCTCAGCAGGTCGAACACCGCATATTGCGCGTCGTTATACTCACGAACCCTCGAGTCGTCTTCCGGAAACTGTGTGTTCTCCGCGATGTGGATCAGCGGCTCCGGTTGCAGAAAGCGCGCACGCGAATCGACCGCCCGTACCGCCTCCATGCCTGCAATCGCCGCGCGCACAAGCTGGTGCTTCAGCCGGTCGCCGCAGCCTCGGCGGTAGGGATAGAACCCACCCACATCGCCGCCGATCCACGACCAAAAGGAGATCTCGTTCATCGGGGAATAGTAGGGAACCGCATCGCTTTCATCGGCCACCACGCGCGCCGCCGCACCGGCGAACTGTGCAAAGCGGTCGATGAACGCAGGCGCGAACACGTCGAGGTCTGGCGGCAACCCCCAGTGGCACAAATCCCAGATCACCTGCGTCCCAGTCCTATTCGCCGCGCGTAACATCGGCAAAAAACTCGACCAGTCGTACTGTCCCGCAACGCGCTCGATCCGGTGCCAGCGTAGCGCATCCCGCACCGTGCGGATTCCTGCCTGCGCCAGCAGTTCGTAGTCGTGCGCGGCGAACGTCTCGTGGCGCATGGCGCGCAACACATCGATCTGCAGGCCGTCGCCGCGTCGATGCGAACCACCCTCAAAGCCGCCCATCCAAAAGCTTTCCAGCCCGGCGGTGATCGTTCTGGTCGACTCGTCCCGGGTCAAGGTTTGCCCACTTGTATTTCAGTCTTACGCATAGCCATGCGATGCGCGGAACACCGGCGCTGTTTCTCCGTCGCGCCAGATGCGCTACGCTTCCTTGCAGATGCTGCTGCGCCTATTTGCCGTGCTGTGCTGTGCGCTGGGTCTCGCGTTGCCGTACGCGACCGCACCGGCGCAGTCACTGCAACGCCAGAACTTTACCACCGACGACGGCCTACCGCAGAACAGCGTGCACGCCGTGCTGCAGACCCGCGACGGCTTCCTGTGGGCCGCCACGGAAGGTGGCGTCGTGCGCTTCGACGGCGTTGCCTTCGAGCGCTTCGGCACTGAAAACGAACGTGCCTTTCCAAGCAACGATGCCTGCTGCCTGGCACAGACCGCCGACGGCATGCTGTGGATCGGCACGTCGGACGGCTTGGTGCGCTGGTCGGGAACGCGCTTCGATCGCGTCAACACCGGACCCGTTCTGCAACTCGTCGCGGAGCCGGCAGGTGGCCTCCTCGTGCTCACGGCGCACGGCCTGCAGCGCGTCAGCGGTCTGAAAGCAAACGACATCCCTCTGCCGGGCGGCAGGGAAGCGACCGCGATCGGCCGAGCGCGCGACGGCTCTCCGCTTGTCGCCGCGGGCACCAGCCTCCTGCGTGCGCAGGCAGGCACGTTCCGCATCGCCGGCCCGCTTTCCATCGCACCGCTTGACCTGTTCGAGGACGACGCCGGATGCCTCTGGCTCCGCTCCACGGCGGAAGTCCAAGCGACCTGCGGCGCGGCCCAGCATCGCTGGCGTACGGGAACGGACCTGCCCGGAACCCGTCTGCTCTCGCTTCTCGCGGCCGGCACCAACGTCTTTGCCGCGACCAATCGCGGCGTGTATCGCCTACGCGCGGATGCATCCTCCCCGGTCGCCCTCCCCGAGTTGGCGGGTACCGCCGTGCTCTCTGCGACCGCCGACCGCGAAGGTGATCTCTGGTTCGGCACAGACACTGCCGGCCTCACCACGCTTCGCCCGCAAGCCATCCAGACCGTGCCTGCGCTCGCAACCGACGCCATCACCTCCATCGTCCAAACCCGCGACGGTGTGCTGTGGGCCGGCACCCGCGATAGCGGTTTGCGGCGGGCCACCGGACCAGCCGCAACGGTCCCGGCCCTGCTGCAGCAGGGGCTCATCCTGTCGCTCGCACCCGGCACGGCGGGGGACCTGTGGGTGGGCACGCCCGACGGTCTCTATCACTCGCAGCAGAACAGGCTGAGCCATCTCACCTCGGCAGACGGCCTGCCCGACGACTTCATCCGCTCCCTGCTCGCCGACGGTCCGGACGCCGTATGGATCGGTACCCGCCACGGAGCCGCCCACCTGCACGCAGGCAGTGTCGATCGACTGCTCACCACGGCGGAGGGCCTGCCCAGCGACGTAGTCGGCACCACCCTGCGCACGCGCGACGGTACCCTCTGGTTCGGCACGCTGCATGGCCTTGCCCGGTTGCAGGGTGGTCGCGCGCAGCCCGTCGCCCTCGCAGGCGGCGACCCTGCCGACAGTATCACCGCGCTTGCCGAAGCGCCGGAGGGCACCCTCCTCGTCGGCACGCACAGCGGCATGCTCGCCTTTGCGCATGCAGGTCAACTCGCTGCGGTGCGCGTCACCGGCATCCAGGGCGAAATCGACGCCCTGCTGCCCGACGCCGCCGGCAACCTGTGGGTGCGCAGCCCTGCCGGCGTGCAACGGCTCGCGCTCGCGGACCTGCTGCGCTGCCGCCCTGCCCAGCCCTGCACGCCGGCCGTCCGCACCTACGGCACCGCCGACGGCATGCCCAGCGTCGATAGCTCGTCCGACGGCCATCCCTCTGCCTGGCGCACTGCCGATGGTGTGCTCTGGTTCGCCACGCGTCGTGGCGTCGCGCGCATTGACGCCGCCCACCTGCCCATCGACCGCGTGCCGCCGCACGTCGTCTTCGAGCGCATCCAGATCGACGACCTCACGTTTGCGCCGGCAGCACCCATCCGTCTCGGCCCGGGGCATCGCCGCTTCGTGTTCGATTACGCCGCACTCAGCCTGCGTGCGCCCCTGCAGGTGACCTATCGCTTCCGCCTCGAGGGCTTCGACCGCGATTGGATCGAGGCCGGCACCCGCCGCTCCGCGGAGTACACGAACCTGCCCCCGGGCACCTACCGCCTGCTGGTGGAGGCGCGTAACGCCGACGGCACCCCCAGCACCACACCGGCCGAGCTGCAGTTTCATATCGCCGCGCCCATCTATCGTCGCTGGTGGTTCTATGCGCTTCTGCTTCTCGCGGCAGCGGCTGTTGTCTACGCCATGTACCGCCTGCGCCTGCGCCGCGTACAGCAGCAATTTACTGCCGTGCTCAACGAACGCAGCCGCATCGCCCGCGAGATTCACGACACCCTCGCGCAGGACTTCGTCGCCGTCTCGCTACAGCTTGAGGTCACCGCACAACTACTCAAGGTCCAGGCGACCGAAGCCGCGCAGGAGCAGATCGACGCCACCCGCCTTCTCGTTCGCGACGGCATCCGTGACGCCCGCGAAAGCATCTGGGCGCTGCGTGCCGGCCAGTCTGCCGCGGACCTTCCCGCACGCCTGCGCGCCCTGGTCGACATCGCTCCCGCCACACCGGCCCAGAGCCTCACCGTCACCGGCAGTTACCGCGCACTCGCCTCGTCGTTTGAGAAGGAAACCTTGCGCATCGCCAAGGAAGCCATCGGCAATGCCGTGCGCCATGCAGGTGCCGCGCACATTGAACTCACCCTCCTCTATTCGGAGGATGCGGTCATCCTCACCGTGCGCGATGATGGCGCAGGCTTCGACGTGGATGCAGGTGCTGCGCGTGCAGGACACTACGGCTTGCGTGGCATGCGTGAACGCGCCGCGGCCATGGGTGCAACGCTCGGCATCGTCAGTGCGCCGGGGCACGGAACGACGGTCACGCTGCGGCTCGAATCCTGACCGCGGCGCAGAAGGATGGGAACAGAATGGCAGAGAAGATTCGGGTTCTGATCGTCGATGACCACCACGTGGTGCGCCAGGGCCTGGCCGCGTTGCTGCGCGCCTCCGCAGAAGTCGATGTCGTGGGCGAAGCCGCGAACGGCCGCGAAGCCGTCACCCGCCACGCCGAACTGCTGCCCGACGTCACCCTCATGGACCTGCAAATGCCGATCATGGGCGGCGTCGATGCCATTGGCCGCATTCGTATCGCCACGCCGGCAGCCCGGTTCGTCGTGCTCACCACCTACGACGGCGACGAGGACATCTACCGCGCCCTGCAGGCCGGCGCCAAGGCCTACCTGCTCAAGGGCATGACCATCGACGAGCTCATCGACACCATTCGGATCGTGCACGCCGGCAAGGCCCGCATCCCCGGCCCCATCGCGGAAAAGCTCGCCGATCGTGTCAGCGGCCAGGAACTGACCGCGCGCGAACTCGACGTGCTCCGCCGCATCGTCGCCGGCCGCTCTAACCGCGACGCCGCAAGCGATCTCGGCATCTCCGAAACTACTGTCAAGACCCACGTGAACAGCCTGCTCGGCAAGCTGGGCGTCGCCGACCGCACCCACGCCGCAACCGTCGCCATTCAGCGCGGCATTGTGCACCTCAAATAACGCCATGCGCCGTCTCGCCTCGCTTCTGCTCGCCGCAAACCTGACCCATGCCGCCGCCTACACGGCCGTACACGCAGCGGCGCAGGCCGACGCCCATGCTCACTCCTGGCACATCGCGTCTGAAGATGAATTGATGCAGGCGCTACCCGCCCGCGCCCCCGTGCAGAAGGAGCGCATCGAAACCGAGATGCGGTCCGCCTCCGGCATCGCCGACGACGCAGGCCACTTCATCGGCGGCGTCGTCCTCATTACCGCTGGCTACTCGGCCGACGGCAAATACTCCCACTACCTATTGGTCGGTAGCCCGATGCGTGTCGGCTCGCTGCTGCTGCATCCGGGCAAATACGTCTTCGGCTGGAAGCGCAATACCGACGGTTTGGACGTTCACTTCTTCGACGCACTCACGGGAGAGGACCGCGGTAGCGCGACCGCACGGCAAATGCCTGCAGGCACGCGGGTCGAGCCCTTTCGCATCACGCCGCCCGGCGATCACGGCCTGTTGCAAATTGGCCGATTTTCCATTGCGTATACTCTTCCATAAAGCCCCTGTGTCCTGCTTCGGTGCAGAATTCGTTGCAACGTCCGCAGTGCAGCCAACGTCCAATCATCGATGCCGAACCTTAAGTGGCGCTTAAGCGTTGTGAACAGCCTTGTCGCCGGCTGCCTACTTCTCAGCGGAACGCTGTATGCGGAGCCGCTCTCACTCGGCGGGACGGCTGCATCGTCGCCTGGTCTTCCCACCGTTGCAGCGTCCGATGCGCCCACCCTGCCGGACAGTCCGGGTTTTTCCACGTCCGCGGCCGGCGAGGCGGCGATCCCGTTCTATCATCCCAGCACGGCCGTCGCGCCTATCGCGCCCAAGCCGCAGTTCACCATCAAGGCTGGCCAGACCGGCCAACCGCTCCATGCCTCGGACAAGTTCCGTTTTGCCACCACGAACATCATTAGCCCGTTCGGCTTCGTCGGCTCACTGGCATCGGCGGGCCTTTCCCACGCAACGGACAGCCGCCCCCATTTCGGCACCGATAGCGCCGGCTACGGCGAACGCCTTGGAGCCACCGTTTACCGCAGCGATGTCAAGGCCATCTTCGGCTACGGCGTCTTTCCAGTTCTCTTCCACGATGACCCACGCTACTACGTCCTTGGCGATGCGACTCCCTTCAAGCAGCGTGTACTCTACGCCGCCACCCGCATTGTCATCGCACGCAAAGACAGTGGTGCCCATGGCATCAACTACCCGCGCCTGCTTGCGCCCGTCATCTCGCAGGGGTCGGCCAACGGCTTCTACCCCAGCCGCGATCAGGACTTGACCACAACGGTCACTGGTATCCTCACCTCCTACGCCGCCAGCGCCGGCACCGACGAACTCAAGGAGTTCCGCGCAGACATCCTCCGCCTGCTCCACCTGTCCCACTAACCCGCACGTCACGCTCCAAAGGAAACGTTATCGCTGCAATGTTCGCAACCAGCCAGCAACCCGCAAAGCTTTCCGGCCGCGAAAGCCGCATGACCATCCTGAGCTTGTTGCGGCCACACCGCCGCCAGTTGTGGCTCGGTTTCGGCTGCATCCTCGGCGAGAGCGTGGCAGACGTCCTGCAGCCCTGGCCGCTCAAAATCGTCATCGACAACGTCATCGGCCACAAAAAATCGCACGGCTGGCTCTACAAGGTCATTACGGATACCGTTGGCTCCGACGCCCACCACATCCTTTTGCTCGCCTGCGCCGCCGTCATGGCCATCGCCCTGCTCGATGCACTGTTCTCCTACGGCGACAAGTACCTCACCACCTCCGTCGGCCAGTGGGTCACCCACGACCTGCGCCGCAACCTGTACGCTCACGTGCAGAAGCTCTCGCTCGCCTACCACGACCACTCTAAAACCGGTGATCTCATCAGCCGCGTCACTTCCGACATCGACGCCATCCAGACCTTCATCGTCCAGGGCCTGCTCGGCGTGCTGGTCAACGTGCTCACGCTCGGTCTCATGATCGCGGTCATGTTCTACGTCAACTGGCGCTTTACGCTCGTCGCGCTGGCTGTCGTGCCCATCCTCTTCCTCATCGTTTACACCTACACCCGCAAGGCTAAAAAGGCTTCTCGCGATGTCCGCCAGCACGAAGGCAAAATGCTTTCCGTTGTGCAAGAGGTCATCAGTTCTATCCGCGTCGTCAAGGCCTTTGCCCGCGAGGACTACGAGGTTCACCGCCTTGAAGAGGAGTCGCTCGAAACCGTTGAAGCCGCACTCAAGGCTCGCTCGCTCAAGGCCAAGCTCTCGCCCATGGTCGATGTCGTCGTCGCCTGCGGCACCTGCGCCGTGCTTTACTTTGGCGCCAGCTTCGCCATGCAGGGCGGCCTCTCCGCGGGCTCCATGGTCCTGTTCATCGCGTACCTCACGAAGATGTACAAGCCCATGCAGGAGCTGTCAAAGGTCATGGATAGCTACACCAAGGCCGACATCGGCTACGAGCGCATCCAGGAAATCATCGGCAACAACGACAGCATGGTCGACCTGCCCGGCGCGAAAGACGCACCCACCTTCCGCGGCACCATCGAGCTCGACAACGTCAGCTTCCGCTACGACGAAGACCGCCCCGTGCTGCAAGACGTCAGCCTCAAGGTTGAGCCCGGCCACACCATTGCACTCGTCGGCCCCACTGGCTCCGGCAAAACCACGCTCGTCAACATGATCGCCCGGTTCTACGATCCGGTCAGCGGCGAAGTCCGCATCGACGGCAAAGACATCCGCAACTACAAGCAGGGTTCGCTCCGCAAGCAGATTAGCTTTGTCCTGCAGGACACGGTTCTCTTCAGCGGCACCATCTGGGACAACATCGCTTATGGCCGCCCGGAAGCCACCAGGGAAGAGATCGTGCGCGCCGCGCAGGACGCCAATGCCGCGGAGTTCATCGAGAAACTCCCGCAGAAATACGCTACCGTCGTCGGCGAGCGCGGCCTCAGCCTCTCCGGTGGGCAGCGTCAGCGCATCGCCATTGCCCGTGCCATCGTGCGCAACAGCCCCATCCTCATCCTCGACGAGCCCACCGCAGCACTCGACGCCGCCTCCGAGCATCTCGTCTTCGAAGCGCTCGATCGGCTCATGGCGAAGAAGACCGCCATTGTCATCGCGCACCGCCTCTCCACCGTCCGCAACGCCGACCGTATCTACGTCGTCAAAGAAGGCACCATCGTTGAAAGCGGTCCGCATGACGAACTCATGCACCGTGACCAAGGCGTCTACCGCCAGCTCTACGACATCCAGTTTCACAACAGCGAAACAGAAGCCGCACTCCTGGCCTGATACGGAAGCAAGCAAAAGGCCCGGCGCGCGCCGGGCCTGGGCGTACACCGATCTACAGCTTCGGCGAAAGTTCCTTCAACTCCGCCACGCGGCTCTCGACCACTTCGACGTAATCCTCGATCGCCTCCGCCGGAAAGTTCCCCGCGCGAAATGCATCGACCAGTTGCTGGTGCGACAACTGTGCCAGCAGTCCGCCCATCCACCGCGCATCCTCAATCGGAATATCCCGCCCGATCCATTGAAGATCGCGTCGCATCGCGTAAGATTTGGCGCTAGCACCAAGCGACGCCAGGAACACCCCCGTCGGCGCAGACGGCGTGCCGAAGCTCACCGTCGTCGCCGTCACCTTCGTCACAAACTTCGACCCCTTGAAGCTGGCGATGTTCCCCTTCGCCCGTGCCTTGGAAAACTCCAATCCATTCGATCCAAACGTCGCGCCCACGTCGCTCACCAGGAACACCTGCTGCCCCGTCTTGCTGTCGCTATACACGGCGTTATTCACGTCCTTCAAGTCCCAGTTGTTCAGCACGGCCATCATCACACGCAGCCCATTAAACTCGCGCTTGCCGGCAAACGGATTATCCTTCCACGCCCAGATGCCGATCTTCTTTTCCCCGGCTGGCTTGCGCGCAAACCGCGCATTCTCCACCTCACCGTTCTTCACCTTCTCGTCCCCGCGTTTCAACTTCAAATTGGCCACGGTCGCGGTCGGCAGCAGGTAATCCTCGTTCACGAAATAACCGACCGCCCAAAGCAGGCGCGAAGCCACCACCTCCGGTTGCGCCTCCTCGCCCAGCTTCACCCGCCACTTTTTCCCGTCTGCATCCTTCACATCGAATTTCGGATTCGTCCCGCTCTTTGCCTCTTCCACAAACGTGAACGGTGCCTGCGGCGCATGCTTCGCCCCACCCATGCCCTCGTATAAATCCAGCGACGCAATCGACGCAGGCTGCGCCCAAAGCACCGCGTTGTGGATTCGGGAAGCCGGCAGCAACGCATCGCTGTCCGGGGCCGACTTACCCTTCGCACCATCCTTACTGTCGGATGCCTGTGCCGCGCTGTCGCTCATGGCAAAAGGCAGTGGGTTGACATGGGTGGATGCGACACACAGCGAGGGCACGGCAGGCGCAAGCAAGGGCAGCATCAAAGTCGACAGGCGAAACAGCGAACACAAACGCGTCATGAAATCTCCAGCACGGGGATCGGTCGCCCTCATGCAGGGCCACCGTCAACCTACACCTTGTTTGAGCGCGTCCACACCCTTCAGGCTGCCTTAAGGAACATCTTTCGCCGCACAGAAAGCATCCTCTTTCACAGCAGTAGGGAAGACGCGCGTCCCGTTTTCCCCGCATCTCGCATCGGTCACCAAAGGCGGTCCAGATTTGAAGTTGTTTGTTCAGCCGGAAAGCGGCATCGAGCCTCTCCTTGAGGGGCTTCGCAGTGCGAAAAAAAGTATCCAGATCCTGATCTTCCGCTTCGACCGGACTGAGGTCGAGCGTGCCCTCGTGGAAGCCGTGCAGCGCGGTGTGCAGGTGCAGGCCCTCATCGCCTTCACCAATCGCGGCGAAGAAAAAAATCTGCGCAAGCTCGAGAGTCGCCTCCTCGGTGCCGGCGTCACTGTGTCCCGCACGGCAGACGACCTCGTCCGCTATCACGGCAAAATGTTCATCATCGATCGCAAAGAGCTCTGGCTGCTCGCGTTCAACTACACCCACATGGACATCACGCTCAGCCGCTCCTTCGCCGCCGTTCTGCGCACGCCCGAAGTTGTCGCCGAAGCCGTTCGCCTGTTTGAAACCGACATCGCTCGCGCCCACTACAAGGCCGGCTGTGACGACCTGGTCGTCAGCCCCGCAAACGCACGCGTGCAGCTCATGAACTTCATCCGTGACGCAAAGAAACAGCTCCTGCTCTACGAAATGAAGATCAGCGATCCCGATTTTATGCAGCTGCTCGCCGAAAAAAAGGCGCAGGGCGTTGACGTCCGTATCATCGGCAAGGTCAGCACCAGCAATACTGCGCTCAACGTGCGCTCCATCCCCATGCGCCTGCACGTCCGCGCCATCCTGCGCGACGGCAAAGAGGCGTTCCTCGGCAGCCAGAGCCTGCGCAAGCTGGAAATGGAAGCCCGCCGTGAGATCGGCGTCATCTTCCGCGACACCAGGGCCGTGCGTGAAATGATCGACGTCTTCGAAAAGGATTGGGCCTCCGGCGCCCCGCCCGCACAGACGCGCGTCGAAACCATGCTCGACATCCCGGCGCACAGCATCGCCAAATCCGTCATCAAGCACATCCATGTGGAGTCCATCGTCGAACTCGCGCTGGAACGTGTCATGCGCCGCGGTTCCGATGTGCCATTCGAACCGGCGGAAGTCACCGAGACTGTGCGGGAAGCCTTTCGCGCCGAGGTGCACGACGCCGTCATGCTTGCCCTGCAGGAGATGGCCGCGGCTGCCCAGCAGGTCGTCCTCCCGAGTACCAGGCATGACGACGCCAAACACCCGGAAGAGACGCAACACGTACCCGGCAAGGAAGGCGCTCCAGACAAGTCCACGGGCAAGCACGTTGCGAGCAAACACCCTGCAAAACGTGCGGACAAGCACGCAAGATAGGTATCCTTCTACTCCGCGCTGAGAAGCTCCCGGTCCAGTTCAAACAGAATCATCGACCGGTCCGGCACATCGTACAAATCCCCGGCGTGTACTGCATCGACACCCAACTCCCCCGCGGCTGTCTGCAGGATCAGCCGCCACGCCGAGCCACCCGGCGCAGTCGGCATGCAAAAGCACACCGCCTCAAAGTGGTCGTTGAGGATCAGCAGCAGCGTGCCCTCGTGCCCCTGCTGCTTGATGCCCGTCGGCCGCGCGCGTCCGTCCAGCATCATGCCGAAGCACCGGGTGCGCGGGTCCTTCCACGAGTTCAGGTCCATTTCATCGCCGCGCGCGTTGATCCATGTCAGGTCGCGCACGCCCAGTTCCGCATCCAGTTCGCCATTCAGGAACAGGTTACGCCGCAAGATCGAGTGCTTTTTTCGCAACTCAATCAGCTTCCGCGTAAACCCCACCAGAGACGCATTCTCCTCTGCGAGCGTCCAGTCGAACCAACTGATGGGGCTGTCCTGGCAGTACGCGTTATTGTTGCCCTGCTGCGTCCGCGCAAATTCATCGCCGGCCAGCAGCATCGGCGTGCCTTGGCTGAGCAGCAGCGTCGCCAACATGTTTCGCCGTTGTCGCTCCCGCAGGGCGTTGATCTCGGGATCGTCCGTCGGACCTTCCACACCGCAGTTCCAACTGTAATTATTGTTCGCGCCGTCGCGGTTGTGCTCGCCGTTCGCCTCGTTGTGCTTTTCGTTATAGCTCACCAGGTCGTTCAGCGTAAATCCGTCGTGCGCCGTCACAAAATTAATGGAACTCCATGGCCGCCGCCCCATGCAGTGGAATAAATCGCCCGAAGCGGTCAGCCGCTTGCTCAACTCCGCGACGGTCGATCCGCCCTTCCAAAAGTCACGCACCGTATCGCGATACTTGTCGTTCCACTCCGTCCATCCCGGTGGAAATCCACCTACCTGGTAGCCGCCCGGCCCAATGTCCCACGGTTCCGCAATCAGCTTCGTCATGCTCAGCGTGGGATCCTGCGACACCGTCTTCAAGAAGCCGCTCTTGTTGTCAAACCCGTTCGGTTCCCGCGCCAAGATCGTTCCCAGGTCGAACCGGAAACCATCCACGTGCGTCTGCTCCACCCAATACCGCAGGCTGTCGCACACCATCTGCAGCACCCGCGGATGGCTCACATTCACCGTGTTCCCCGTCCCGGTATCGTTGATGTAGTAACGCGGATTGCCCGGCAGCAGCCGATAGTAGCTGGCATTGTCGATGCCCTTGAACGACAGCGTCGGCCCCATCTCGTTGCCCTCCGCCGTGTGGTTGTACACCACGTCCAGAATCACCTCAATGCCGGCCTCGTGGTACCGCGCCACCATCTCCTTAAATTCGTACAGCGCGCGCCGTGGTGTCGCCGCATACCGCGGATCGGGCGCAAAAAAACCGATGCTGTTGTAGCCCCAGTAGTTCGTCAGGTCCAGGTCATGCAGGTGGCTGTCATTGATAAAGGTGTGAATCGGCAGCAGCTCGATCGACGTCACGCCCAGCGATCTCACATAGTCAATCACCGCCGGGTCCGCCAGCCCCTCGTACGTCCCGCGCAGCTTCTCTGGCACGGCAGGATGCAGCTTCGTAAACCCCTTGACGTGCATTTCGTACAGGATGGTTTCATCCCAATTCACCCGCAACCGTCCGAGCCGGGCAGGCTGCCCGCTCCAGTCAAATTGCGGATCGACCACCAGGCATTTCGGCATGCACGCCGCACTGTCTCGCTCGTCAAATGTAGTATCGTCGCGTGTCTCCAGCTTGTAGCCAAAGATCGCCGGACTCCACTGCAGCGCACCGATGTGTGCCGTCGCATACGGGTCCAGCAGCAGCTTATTGTGGTTAAAGCGGTGTCCATTCCGCGGCTCGTACGGCCCATACACCCGGTAGCCGTACACCGTTCCCGGCATCACGCCCTTCAGGTGCCCGTGCCAGATCTGGTTGGTAAACTCTGGCAGCGTCACGCGTTGCAGCTCGCGCTTGCCTTCACTATCGAACAGGCAAAGGTCCACACGCGTCGCATGTTCTGAGAACAGCGCAAAGTTCGTGCCGCGCCCGTCCCACGTCGCGCCGCGCGGGTTCGGACTACCTTCACTCAGTTTGTAGATCGATTTCTTGCTCACGGGCTCTCAGCACTGTCACAGATTCGAACTACAGTCTTGCATCGGTAAGCGCACCATTCCCGTCGCCACAATGGACAGCAGACGACACCGGGGCGTTCCGGCGCATCCACAGAGTGTACAGCGCCACAGGCAATTTCGAACCCAGAGGTTTTGACGCAAGATGGAACGCACGCTGCTCCCAGGAAGACCGTACCCGCTCGGTGCCACTGCCAAGAAGTCCGGCACCAACTTCGCACTCTTTTCTGAAACCGCGACCGGCGTCACCGTTTGCTTTTTCGATGAAAAGGGAAACGAAACCGATTGTGTCGCGCTCAAGGAGCGCACCGGCTACGTGTGGCATGGCCGCATCCGCGACATCGCTTCCGGCCAGCGCTATGGCTACCGCGTCGATGGTCCGTGGGATCCGGCGCAGGGCCACCGCTTCAATGCAAATAAGCTGCTTGTCGACCCATACGCCAAGGCCATCGAGGGCCAGGTCGACTGGAAAGGCCCCATCTTCCCCTACGACGTCCACAGCGGCGACGAGTTCAAGTTCGACGATCAGGACGACGCGGCCAGCGTGCCGAAAAGTATCGTGCTCAAGCCGGACTTCGACTGGGGCGATGACTGCTCGCCCGAAATCGCGCTCGCCGACTCCGTGATCTACGAGGTCCACGTCGGCGGCTTCACCAAAACGAATGAAGCCGTTCCCGAAAAGCTGCGCGGCACCTACGCTGGTCTTGCCTCGGAAGCCAGCATCGCGTACCTCAAAAAGCTCGGCGTCACCACCATCGAACTCCTTCCCGTGCACCATTTCATCGACGAAGGCAATCTCGTCGACAAGGGCCTGCGCGACTACTGGGGCTACAACACCCTCGGCTACTTCGCACCCATGTCCCGCTACAGCAGCAGCGGCGATGCCGGCGGTCAGGTCAACGAGTTCAAGCAGATGATCAAAGACCTACACGCCGCCGGGTTCGAGGTCATTCTCGACGTCGTCTACAACCACACCTGCGAGGGCAACGGCCTCGGCCCCGTGCTCAGCATGAAGGGCATCGACAACACCAACTACTACCGCCGCGTCGCCGGCGACCCGCAGCACTACATGGACTTCACCGGCACCGGCAACACGCTCAACGTGGTCCATCCGCAGGTACTCAAGCTTGTCATGGACTCGCTGCGTTATTGGGTCAAAGAGATGCACGTTGACGGCTTCCGCTTCGACCTGGCAAGCACGCTCGCCCGCGAAGAGAATGCCGTCTCTAAGCTCTCCGGCTTCTTCGACGTCATCCACCAGGACCCCACGCTGCAAACCGTCAAGCTCATCGCCGAGCCGTGGGACGTGGGCGACGGCGGCTACCAGGTCGGCAACTTCCCCGTCCTCTGGGCGGAGTGGAACGGCAAGTACCGCGACACTGTGCGCCGCTTCTGGAAGGGCGATGAAGGCACCCTGTCCGACTTCGCCTACCGCCTCACCGGCTCCTCCGACTTGTACCAGCACGATGGCCGCAAGCCCAACGCCTCCATCAACTTCATCACGGCGCACGACGGCTTCACCATGGACGACCTCGTCAGTTACAACGAGAAGCACAACGAGGCGAATGGCGACAACAACACCGACGGCGCCAACGACAATGACAGCTGGAATTGTGGCGCTGAAGGCCCGACAGACGATCCTGCCATCAACGAACTGCGCGAGCGCCAGACCCGCAACATGCTCACCACGCTCATCCTGTCTCAGGGTGTACCCATGCTATGCGGCGGCGACGAGATGGCGCGGTCGCAGCGCGGCAACAACAACGGCTACTGCCAGGACAACGAACTCACCTGGTATGACTGGAAGCTCGACGAGCCACGCAAGCGCCTCATCGAATTCACGTCGAAGCTCATCCACCTACGTATCAAGCACCCCAATCTTCGCCGCCATAAGTTCTTCCAGGACCGCAACATTCGCGGCTCGGTCGAGCGCGACATCGCCTGGTATGGCGCTGACGGCAACGAGTTCAACGACGAAAACTGGGCAACCAGCTGGAACAAGTCCCTCATGCTTCTGCTCAACGGCAACACCCTCGGTGTGGTCGACGAGGAGGGTAAGCCGGTGCACGACGAGAGTTTCCTCTTCGTCATCAACGCCTCGGCTGACGGCGTCGAATTCACGCTGCCGTCAGCTCCAAAAGAAACAAAATGGGTGGGTGTCCTCGACACCAACAACATTCAGGACCCCTTCCAGCACTGCACCTTCGGCGACAAGGTCATCCTCGGCGGCCGCTCCATGCGTGTCTTCCGCGATGGTGCGAAACCAATGGTGGAGTGCGGCTCGAACGAGGAGTAAGGTAATCTCTCGCAACAACGCCCCACACTCAACCTTGGTGTGGGGCGTTGTTGCGAGTGCAACGATTCGTGTGCCCGTTCTACCGGCAGAAGAACGCACCAAACCATTCAGAGAGTGGCACCCGCCGCCGAACGGAATTGCGTCGCAGAAATCGGAGTGCGCACCATCCCTCACCGATCGCATGCTTCAACAAGCGCGTTGACCTGCACGCCTACAGGAGATGCAATGATCGTTGCCATGGCGCAGCCGCAAGCCCACAACCCGACACCTCCCAACATGCAGCAGGACGATGCACGTTGGCAATCTCTGATCGCACGAGCGCCGACGCACGACGCTTTTCTCTACGGCGTCATCACCACCGGTATTTTCTGCAGGCCGACGTGCGCATCGCGGCTGCCTCTTCGCCGCAACGTACGATTCTTTGACACGGCAGCAGAGGCAGAACGCGCTGGCTTCCGTGCTTGCCTGCGCTGCCGCCCCACTCAACAGCCTACGGCTGATCCCTCTGCACGCGTGATTGAGGAGGCCTGCCGATGGATGGCGCAGCACGCCGAACAACCAGTAGGCACCGCCGCGCTCGCTGATCGCGCCGGCATGAGCGCCGCACACTTTCATCGGGTGTTCCAGAGGTTTACCGGCATCACACCGAAGCAGTACGCCGACAACTTACGCACGCAGCACTTCAAAGCCGAACTCGAGCAAGGCCGCAGCGTCACCAGCAGCCTCTATGCCAGCGGGTTTGGTTCCTCAAGCCGCATGTATGAAAAGACAGATCGAACGCTCGGCATGGTCCCCAGGGCGTACCGTGCCGGTGGCCTCGGCATGGACCTGAGCTACGCGACCCTGCCGACCTCGCTGGGTCCCATGCTGCTTGCGGCCAGTGATCGCGGCATCTGTTTTTTACAGTTCGGCGACGATACGCAGGGGTACAGTGCATTGCGCGCCGAGTTTCCCCACGCGACGCTTGAAGCCATGAACGAGGCAGCACGCCCCGAATTTGAACGCTGGGTGCAAGCGATCCAACAAAGCGTCAACGGCTCGCCAGGTACAGACACGCTCCCACTCGACCTGCGCGCTACGGCATTCCAACTGCGCGTGTGGAACTACCTGCAGACCATCCCCTCAGGCGAGCCACGCTCCTATGCCCAGGCCGCCGCCGAACTTGGCATGCCGCAATCCACCCGAGCCGTCGCCAGTGCCTGCGCGCGCAATCGGGTCGCTCTGCTGGTCCCATGCCATCGCGTGCTGCGCGGCGACGGCAGCCTGGGTGGCTATCGCTGGGGACTGGAACGCAAAGCGGAGTTGCTGCGCAGGGAAGCGGCCGCTACGCGCGGCTCACAAACTCCCGCAGCTCCGTCGATACCTTCACTTTCTCGCCTTCCTTAATAAATAGCGGCACCTTGATCACCAGCCCCGTCTCGAGCGTCGCCGCCTTCGTCACGCTGCCGGCGGACGAATCGCCCTTCACCGCGGGCTCCGTGTACTTCACATCCAACTCGACAAAAATCGGCAGCTGCAGCCCGATCGGATTGCCATTGAACAGGTGCAACTGCAGCATCGTGCCTTCAATCAGCAGGTCGAGCGCGCCATGCATCTGCTCTTCGCTCAGCGTCAGCGTCTCGAAGCTCTCCTGGTCCATGAAATGCGATCCGTCATTGTCGCTGTACAGGTACGACGCGGGCACCAGGTTCAGGTCCGGTTCCTTGAACTTGTCGCCGGCCTTAAAGCTCTTTTCAAACACCGCATTCGTCAGAAGGTTCCGCATCTTCAGCCGAACCAGCGTCTGGCCGCCACGCGCCGTCGGCGAGCTCACCTCCGCTTCCAGGCACGCGTACGGCACATCGTCCAGTTCAAAAACACTCTTCCGTTTAATCTCAATTGCTTCCAGCAGTGCAGCCATCGTGCTTAACTCCTCGACTGCAAGGCTACCAGTAAGGCAAGCGAGCGACTACGCCGCCACCAACGAACGCCGCTCGATGCCCCGTGCCGCCGTCGCTGCCGCCTCATAGGTAAACAGCCGATCCGCCGTCTCGTACGTATCCGTCACCACCAGCACCTCATCCAGCCCCAGTCGCTCCGTCAAGGCACCAAGCTCCCGCGCAACTGTCGCCTGGCTGCCGACGATCGCTCGCCGCAACCGCGCTTCCACTGCCTCGCGCTCCATCGGGTTCCACAGCCTGTTCATATCGTCCACCGGCGGCTTCACCTCCACCGGCTGGTTGCGAATCAACGCCAAAAAGCGCTGCTGCGGCGTGGTAAACAAGCGCCGCGCCTCGGCGTCCGTCTCTGCCGCAATCACCGGCAGCGCCGCCATCACATAAGGCTCAGCGAGCCCCGCCGACGGTCGGAAGTTATCCCGGTACAACTCAATCGCAGGCTCCAGATTGTCTGGCGCAAAGTGCGCCGCAAACGCAAACGGCAGCCCCAGATACCCCGCCAGTTGCGCCGAGTACCCGCTCGACCCCAGCAGTGTTATCGGCACATGCGTGTTCTGCCCCGGAATCGCCTGCACCGCCTGCCCCGGCTGCGGCGCACCAAGATACCGCTGCAACTCCGCCAGCAGGTCCGGGAAATCGTCGCCCGTCGACCGTAGATCCCGACGCATCGCCCGCATCGTCGGTGCATCCGATCCTGGCGCGCGCCCCAGCCCCAGGTCGATCCGATCAGGATACAGCGACGCCAGCGTCCCGAACTGCTCCGCCACCACCAGCGGCGGATGGTTCGGCAGCATCACCCCGCCCGAACCCACGCGAATCGTCTTCGTCTGCCCCGCCACATGCCCAATCAGCACCGACGTCGCGGAACAGGCGAGCCCCTGTATGCTGTGGTGCTCGGCCAGCCAATAGCGCGTGTACCCCTGCGCCTCGGCAAACTGTGCCGCCTCCACGGTGCGCGCAATGGCACCACCGGTCGACTCACCAGGACGCATACTCACAAGATCAAGGGCAGAAATATTCAACGCGTTGCTCATACCTCATTGGATGAGCGACCCCACGCGAAAGGCGCAGCCCACCTATCGCTGTCGACGCAGCTCGGCCAGGGAATAAAACGTCCCCCGCCAGCGAATCCCACCCTGTCGCAGCGTCGTCAGCGCCGACCATAGCAACGCGCCCGCAACCCCCAGCGCACCCACCGGGCTCAGCAACCCATACCAGCCGGAAACGCCGGTACGCGGCCCGCTCAGCGCAAATCCAACAGCCATAGCCGCCATCGCAAGCACCGCCGGCACCCGCAGCCCCGGCACACACAGGCCAACTACCGGCAGCCAGAACATCGCCACAATGAACACCGCCGCACCTGCAGTTGCCGCCACGTTGAACTGCAGCACCGCAAAAAAGTTCTTCGTCACCGTGCGCACAATGCCCAACGCTCCGCTCGCCCAGTGCACCTGCACCAGCCCCGCCCCAAACGCCACCACCGGCCGCATTCCCGCCGCCTTCATCCGCTGGCCCAGCCGCAGATCTTCCACAATCGCAAGAGGTTCCGCCGCAAACCCTCCCACGCGCTCGAACGCCTCCCGCCGCACCAGATTGAATGCACCCACCCCGACTACATCCCGCGTTGCCTGGGCGTCTTCTACCTTCCACAGACGAACTGCCAGCCCACCCAGAGCATGAAACACCGCAAGCAGCACGCCCTCGTCCCACCGCCGCACCCGCAGCGTCGGCAGGCACACAAAGTGGTCCGCACGGCGGCTCACGGCAACTGTCAGCGCTCGCCGCAATGCATCCCGCTCAAAGAACACATCGCCATCGGTAAATAGCAGGTACTCGGCGTCGACCGCCAGGCGCGCACCCATGGTCATGGCATGCACCTTGCCTGCCCACCCATCCGGCAGCACACGGACATGAAGCACACTCAAGCGCCCCGGCGCGCTTGCCGCCACCGCGTCCATCCGCCCTCCCGTCCCATCCGTCGATCGATCGTTCACCGCGATCACGCGCAGGTTGGCATAATCCTGCTCCAGCAGCGATCGCAGCGTGGCCTCGATATGCGCCGCCTCATCCTTCGCCGGCACAACCACCACCAGCAGGGGATTGCCCTCCGGCACGCAATTACCTGCCAGTCTCAGCAGGTCCGGCACGCGGCGCAGCCCTGCAACGGCCGGCAACATCCGGGCCAGCCAGACCGCCGCAACCAGCCACGCACCCACCTGCAGGAACGACCGCAGCATGCCCACCGGCTAAGCGTGTGCCGGCGCATCCGCGCGGCTGTCTTGCGGCGCATACCGCGAACCGATGACCTGGAACAGCGACGAAAGCACCAGCGCCAGCACCGTCACGCCCAGCCCCCAGCTCAGGTTGCTGCGGTCACTCACAAACCCGATGATGCGCGGCGAAGGCACATCCCCCAGCAGGTGAATCAGGAACAGCTGCCCCGCCAGCGCCGTCGCCCTCACCTGCGCACTCACGGAGTTCACAATCGCCGCATTCACCGGCCCACTGCCCAGAAACAGCGTGAACTGCGCCAGCGCCAACGCCGGCAGCATCGTCTTCAGCGGGCCGAAGAAGCAAAGCAGCGCAAACGGAATGCACAATCCCGCCCCCAGTGCGCTCACCCAGTACAGCGCCCGATGATCCCGTTTCAGCCAACGCTGTGCCAGCCATCCGCCCGCCGCTGTTCCCAGCAGCCCAGTCACCGCCGTCATCGCACCAATGGTGAAGCCTGCATGCGCCGCCGTCTGGTGCGCCGTCCGCTGCAAAAACGTAGGAATCCACGTGGAAATGCCGCCAATCGTAAACGTCGCCATCGCATACCCCAGCGTCGCCCACATGTACGCCGGGTTCTTCAACAGCCCCAGGTAGCGGTCGGTTTTCGACCCCTGTTCCTTCTCTGCGGCGCTATCCGTACCGCCCCGCTGCGGCTCCCGCATAAAGAACAGGATCGCCAATGCCAGCAGCAGCCCAGGAATCGTCGACACATAAAACGCGCTGCGCCACCCATGCGCCTGCCCCAGCGCCGCACCCGCCGCATACCCGATCGCCGCACCCACTGGAATCGCGACATTAAAGATCGTCAGCGCCCGGTTCCGCTGCTCCGGCGGGTAGAAATCCGCCAGCACCGCCGGTCCGAAAATCCCGAAGCTCGCCTCGCCAATCCCCAGCGCCGCATGCCGCACCAGCAGCGCGTCAAAGCTGTGCACCATCGCGGTAAACAGGTTGACCCCGCTCCAGAACAGCGCCCCCACCACGATCAGCGGCTTGCGCGGAAAGTGATCGCCCAGCCACCCCGTCGCCGGCGCGGCGATAATGTACGTCAAGAAAAACCACGTCGCCAACGAGCCCAGCCGCTCATCCGACACATGAAACTCTGACTTCACCATCTCCTGCACACCCGGCAGCACATACCGGTCGATGTAGTTGACCAGGTTCAACCCCGTCAACAACACCAGCGCAACCGTAGCCGCTTTCGCATCAGGATGTTTCGACATCTTCACATCGCTACTCATGCGAGAAGCTCACTCACATGTTCAATTGCATGCTGTCTCAGCATTCGAGAGCTAAACTGCGGATGCCGCATCCATAAAACCGCAGGTCGATCTGAACGTGGTCGCATGAACCACATATCTTCTAGCTGACCCTTTTCATCTCGTTTGCTCGATTTTTCCCACGATGCGTGATCTTGGCCGTCGACCGCTGCTCGCAAAACGGTTTGCGCGAAATCACGTGTAACGAACACGACGATAGTGGGTGAGAACGCTTCGATTTCGGCTATCAAGGTCTTTTCAGCTAGCGCTAGTTGTGCAGAAAGGAGGTGTCCTGACGGAACATCTTCTTGATGTCCAATCTTCGCAATGTTTGACCAAACTAGGTTGGATAGATCACCGACTGACGGATCGAGTTGCTTGCTCAGGTCGTTTGCAAAACCCCAAAATGAGGCGCCCTGCGTACCAGCTTTGCTCCGAAAAATTCGGGCGCTTGTGTCGTTGACCTGTCCCAATCGAACTGCACTTGCCATTCCCTTTGTCGAAGCGAAGCTGTTCTGCTCGAACGGCCCATCGGTCGCTTTACCAACGTAAAGAATTCGTTTGCCGTGCGCGCGGTAAAGGGGGTGGGCATAAGCAGCGAAAAGACCCGCGGGCTTGAGGTGGTCCAATGCTTCGTAGAGTTCCAGCCATTTCTGGCCTACCTCATCAAGGTTTGTCACGATGCAGATAGCTTAGCCTAACTTGCGGGTACCCGGTTGAACTACCAACTCGGGCAGGCAATCGCTCTGATCTCTCACTTACAGCGCATCCCTAGCGTTTGCACAACCTCATCACCGCCGCGCCGGTGTTTCACAAGCTCCATGCGGCTATCTGGACACTGCTTCAAAAGCAGACCTTGGGGTGTGTCCGACTCCACGAAGTAGATTGGCAAACCATGAGCAAAGGTATCTCGCATGCCTTCGTCATAGTTGTAGAGGGTACTCAACTCACGCCAGATCGTGTCATTCACGTCGGCGTCCGCGTTTTGCAACATATCTACCTGCTTAAGTTAAAAGGAATTCCTTAATCGCTTGTCTAGATCCTGTACAAACAAAGCGCCGGCTTTACCGCCGAGGTGGCGGCGCCGTCTGATCCTCCGGCCGAGGATACGTCGCCCACACCACCGTCGAAATCCCACCGCGTGGCCGAAAATCCCCCTTGATCTCGCACCACACCGGGTCCACGGCCTTCACCACGTCATCCAGCACGCGGTTGCAAATATTCTCCTGAAAAATCCCCAGGTTCCGATAGCAAAACAGGTATTCCTTCAAGGACTTCAGCTCCAGGCAGCGCTCGCGCGGCATGTAGCGAATCTCGATCTTGCCAAAATCCGGCAGCCCCGTCTTCGGGCACACGGACGTAAACTCTGGATCATCAATCAAAATCTCGTACGCCTTGAAATGATTGGGCCATGTCTCGATCGCGGGAAAAGGGAAGTCCAGCCCGGCGGCCGCGTGTTCATCGGTATAGCGCTCAGTCAATGCCATGCGTCCAGTTTATCGCGTCAGGCGGGCTACGAGCCGACCGTAACAGGTCTGCTCGCGCGCAAAGACTTCACCCAAACCTCGGCCACTGCCGCTTTTCGTCGCCGCCCCATACCGCACTCCCCCCTGAAAACAAAGTGGCTGCACCATGTCCAGTGCAGCCAGCTAAGTTCTCTTCAATGAAGAATTTGCGAAAAAGGAGGGGGGGGGGAGGACTCCAGCGCCCCCACACCTAGTCACGCCGCCCCAGCGTCGGTCTGTCATCCCCGCTCTTGTCCTGCGTCGTGCTGTTCGGATCGTTATTACTCGCGCTCGTCCGCCGCAGCGTCGGCTTGCTCGGGTCCGTCTTCCCATCGATCTTGCGCTTGTTCTGGATGCGCGCCAGCCGCGTCTTCACCGTGTCGAACTCCGACGTGGTCACCAGGTAATCCGGTCGCGCCGGCAAAATCGTGGCGATCTCTTCCTCTGATCGTGCAATCCGATCCGGCGTCTGCGGATGGTCCGCAAACGCTTTTGCCAGCACACCGGGCTTGTTCTTCTCCAGCGCTTGCAACTTCTCGAACATCGTCACCAGCCCTTGCGGGTCATAACCGGATCGATAGCTGTACTGCACGCCAAGCCAGTCTGCCTGCGCCTCAAACTCACGCGAAAACTTCAAAAAGCTCAGCGGAATCGCAAGCTGCGACGCCTCATACAGCCCATACGCCGTGTAGCCGCCGATAAACATCAGCGGCACCGTGCTCAGCTGCATGTACTGCAGCCGGGTATTTTCACGCGCCGCATGGTGCGCCGCCACATGCGCAATCTCGTGCGCCATAACGCCGGCAAGTTCGCTCTCGTTGTCCGCCGCCAGAATCAGCCCGCTGTTCACATAGAAAAATCCGCCCGGCAATGCCATCGCGTTGATCTCGTCCGAGTCGATCACCTTGATCGTGAACGGCACCTTCGCATCGGAGTTCTTCACGATGTTCTGGCCCACACGGTTGATGTACTCCACGATCACTGGGTCGGTAATTAGCTTCGACGACCGCTCCACCTCCATCGCGTACGACTTGCCGTTCCGCACTTCCCAGTCCGTCGAAAACCAGTTGCCCAGGCCGCGGCCGCCGATGTCGCGGGTGCCGGCCGCCTCCACGTCATCCGTTGAACCCTTCTTGATGTTCTTCTTCAGGTCGTCGCCCGGATCCGGAATCGGCTCGTTATTATTCTTTGCCGCCTCGGCCCTCGCCTTTTCCAGGTCAGCCGGCGTCGCACTCGGCGGCGGTCCGTTCGTCGGTCCTCCTGTTGGCGTTTTCGTCGGGTCCGTTGTGCCTGGCGTGCCGTTGGTTCTTGTCGGCGACGTCGGCACAGGCGTCGTCTGCGCAAACGCGACGGCGGGCAGCGAAAGGGTTGCGATCAGCGCAAGGTGACGGATCTGCATGGCGGCATGAACTCCCGGGCGGCCAATCGAGCGCAGCACACCCTATGCACTTAGACGTAGAATACGCCAACTCGTCGCAGGCTGGCTCCGGCATCCAACGCGTCCGTATCCTTCCTGCGGCAAAGTCTTCCCAGGTCACGATAGACTGCAACCATGATCGATGAAGGAACTTTCCGCCGCGAGGCGGAACGCGCGCTGGAAGAAGTGAAGCAGGCTCTGATCGACGCCGAAGAAGATGGCGGCTTCGAGGTGGAGGAAAACCAGGGTGTGCTGAACGTCGTGTTTGACGAACCGAAAGCGAAGTTTGTTTTCACCCCAAACACCCCGGTCGCGCAGATCTGGATCTCCGCGCTTTCCACCAGCTTCAAGCTCGATTGGGATGACGCCAAAGCCCTCTTCGTGCTCACGAAAACCGGCGAATCACTCCTGCGTCTCACCGAGCGCCTCGTTCGCGAACACACTGGCAACCCAGAAATCCAGCTCGGCTAAGCTGTCAGGCCGATCACCGACAGCATGCGCCCGGTAAATCCATTCTCCGCGCGATGGCTGAAAAACCCGCCGGTCTCCGCCGCGGTGTCCTCCTCAAGCACGGCAACGTGTTCCGCAAGCAAACCGGCATCCAGCAGTTGTTGCCGGTTCGCCTGCGGCAAGTCCAGGTGCAACTGCGGCCCAGTGGGCAAGTGGCCCGGCGCGCGCTCCGTCGGAAACTGCGGGGGACTCTTCTCCCGCAGCGGGTCGGAATCGTATACCTCGGTAAACAGTTGCGGCGCGTAGCGGAACTGCGATTCGAAGTTCTGCCGCAACTCCTCCGAAACGGCATAGCTCACCGGCCCGATGCCCGGTCCGATCGCCGCCAGAATGTCCTCCGGTGCCGAGCCATACCGCCGCCGCATGGTGCCCACCCCGCGCTCCACAATGCGGCCCAACGTGCCGCGCCAGCCCGCGTGAAACGCCGCAACGACGCGCCGCACCGGGTCGAACAGCAGCACTGGCAGGCAGTCCGCCGTGCCGATGGCCAGCAGCGTCCCAGGCCTATCCGTCATCACTGCATCGCCGCGCAGCTTTCCCGGGGCGGTGAAATCTGTCGGCATCGCAGCGTCCTGCTCCAGCACGTGGACAAGCGACGTGTGCTCCTGCCGCAGCAGGGCAAACCGCTTGATTCTTGGTGCACCCAGTGCCGTCAGAAACCGTCGCCGGTTCTCCCGCACGTGCTCCGCATCATCCTGCACGGTAAAGCCAAGATTCAGGTCGCCCAAGCCGGCCGGCAGCCATGGCCGGTACACCGTCGACACGCCGCCCCCGCGCGTCGAAAACCCATGCGTCAGCCCGTCTGCTTGGGCGAAGATGCGGCTGCGCAGGATGTCCACCGCAGGTGCCGGCGCCGCGTCGGCACGGCTCGCCTTCTCCCGCTGTACGCCCTGCAGCCGTCGTTCGCCGCCAGCCAAGGTGTTCGTGCGGCTGGAACGGTCGTCGTGGGTCAGGCCTAAAACGGCAGGCATGTGGTCGACCGCTGCAGTGCCCTCCGGTGTCTTCGGGCGAGGGTGAATCCTTAATCTATCGCTCGTGGGCACTGCGGGGGGCTTTCGGGTAGCATTCACGCCCGTAGTGTACCGGGTACTAGGCGTCAATCCGTCCGCTTCCGGTCTTCGAAATATTTCCCAATGCCCAGCAGTAGAAAAAGCGTTCCCGTCGGCATGCATCCCAGGCCAACCATCAGCGCAATCCATCCCGCCGTCGTGGTCGGCCCATGCGCGGACACACCGCCGCTGATCACCACAACCGCCGAGCAGATTAGTCCAATAATTTCGATCGGTATCGCCACGCGCAAAATTGCCCGCGTATCGCGACGCATCAGCCCACCGCCCGGCAGCTTGTTGTCCGCGGGGCTCCTCATCGACGCACGACCGCCTGAACTACCGCAACGATCACGCCCGTTACCGACACATACAACCAGATCGGGAATGTCCACCGCGCCAGCCTGCGATGCTGCGCGAAGCGCTCCGACAGCGAAAGGAAGAAAGTAATCAGCACCAGCGGCAGGGCAACAACCGAGAGAAAAATGTGCGACAGCAGCAAGCTAAGATACGCCTTCCAAAACATGCCGACATGCGCGATCGGTAGCTTGTACTCCCCGTGCAGCGCATGATTCGCGATGTATGACACCAGAAACAGCGTCGAAAACACAAACGCCGTCATCATGGCCGCTCGATGCTGCCGCACCTGCCGCCGGCGAATGAACATGACGCCCACCACCAGCGCCACCGCCGAACACGCGTTGAACACCGCGTTCAACGAAGGCAGAAACAAAAACCGCGTATGCGCCGTGTCGATCGGCGGATGCAGGTACACCAGCCATGCCAAAAACAGGCTGGCCACACCACTCACCGCAAGAATGCCCCAGATGGCAGCAGCCGGCGTATGCAGTCGTTCCGATGGCGGGATCACTCGTTCCGTAACAGGCATTCCGTTCCTAATAGGCAATATGACCTTGCGCGTTGGCGATCATGGCCGCAAGCAGCAGAGGCAGGTAAATGACGCTGAACTTCAGCAGATTGCGCGCAATCGTGCGCGATTCGTCCAACGGCAGACCACGTGTAATCCGCAAAAATTTGACCGTGTACCACAGGTACCCAAGACCAAGCACAATGGCAATGCCACCATAGATCCAGCCGCTGATCCCAAGCCACACCGGCCACAGACTCACCGGAATCATCAGCACGGCGTAGAACAGTGCCTGTGCGGCGGTCGCACGACCACCCGGCGACACCACGGCCGTCACCTTGATGCCGGCTTTGGCGTAATCGGCCCGGTACAACCAACCAATGGCCTCGAAATGTGGGAATTGCCACACAAACAACAGGGCAAACAGGGCCACCGCAGACCACTCGATCGTTCCTCGTGCTGCCGTCCAGCCGATCAGCGGCGGCAGGGCTCCGGGAAACGCGCCAACAAATGTCGCCACCATGCTGATACGCTTTAGCGGCGTATACACCGCCACATAGCTCACCGCGGTCAGCAGCGTGAGAAAACCCGTCAGCGGGTTCGTCGTCACCGCCAAAAAAAGCGAGCCGCAGACAATGCACATCAGGCCCAGCATGGAACCGTGGACCAGGCCGATACGCTCCGTTGCCATGGGCCGGCCCGCGGTGCGCGGCATCAGCGCATCGGTGCGGCGCTCCAGCGCCTGGTTCAGCGCGCTCGATCCGGCGCTCACCACGGCAATGCCCACCATGGCCTCTATAAACTGCAGGTGTAGCGGACTGATACCCGACCGCAGACACCCCAGGTAATATCCCGCGCCTGCGGTGATCACAATCATCAGCGACACGCGCAGTTTGAACAGCTCTGCGTAGTCCGCCAGCAACGAATGCCGCCGCGTAACGGGTGAAGCCGTGATGGATGCGGTTGTCGCCATGGTTCAGGTCAGCTTCAAGCATAGCGCGGATGCAGCATCGAGGCGGCGCATCCGCACGATGACCGCGCATCAGCGAGACTCGTATCCCCGCGTAAGTCACGCGAGCGCTTCTGCTGCCGAAAGCTCAGCTGGTCATTCCGGCCGCTGCAAGCACCGCTGCGGCCGTCTGTTCCGGCGTCTGCCCGGCAGTGGACACTACTCGCCGCGCAATCCGCCGGTAAAGCGGCGCACGATAGCGGAACCGTTCCGCTGCGGCCCCACGATCTGCCAAATTCGGTCGCTCAGCGCCCGCGTCCGTTTCCGTCTGCGCCACGCAGCGGTCGAACAGTGTCTCCAGCGGCGCTTCCAGCAGCACTACAGCAGTCCCCGGCGTCTGCTCCAGCAGCAAACGATTCGCCAGCACCTCTGGCGCGCCACCACCCAGCGCCACGAACACCCGGCGTTCGCCCAGCGCATGCGCAATGGCCGATGTCTCCATGCGGCGGAAGACGAATTCTCCCAGCTTCGCAAAAATCTCTGCCACCGTCATGCCGGCCTTGGCTTCGATCTCGCGATCCACATCGATCAAGCGCCAACCCATCTGCTCCGCCAGCAGTCTGCCCACAGTCGACTTTCCCGCACCCATGAACCCAGTCAGCACCACCCGCTGCACGGTAACACTGCGGTCCGGGTTTGATGAAAGGGACATGGTCGTGGGTCTCAGCGGCGCATCCGGCGCGCCCGGTGCAACTTCTTGAACGATGGTAGCGGCTGGCATGGCGAAAGTGCTCGTGGGCATCGCGAATCGGAAGAGACATGCGGAAGGAAAAAGGAAAAGCCGCAACCTTGTTAGGTTGCGGCTCAGAGAAGGGGGAATTTCGCTTGAACGCTGCCTCAAAGAACAGGCAACAACCACTCCGCACCCGCTCGAGCCGCTACCGAATACCAGTAGTGGGTCATAAACGAGGTGAACTGTATACGCTGCGGCATCTGCTTCACGAAGACTACACCCGGCAGCGCATGCCGTGCAACGCGGACCGGGGCTCTCGTTAGTTGACCTTTTTATTTATCTGCAGGGAATCGCCGTCGGTCCCGAGCTTACTCTGGATTGCCGACCACACGTTGGAGCTTGGGCCTTCACCCTCCGGCTCCAACAACATGCGCGCCGTCTCGGCAATGTACTCCAGGTCACGGACAAGCTCGGCTGCCTGCGGACAATCTTTCAAAATTGCCGCAAAGCGGGGATCGGCGCTTAGCTTGCCACCGTCTGCTCGCTCGAACAACTCCGGCAATGCTTGTTCGAATTCCTTGCAGGTCCAGGCGCGATTATGGTGTGGATCGATCATCGGGCCATCTCTCCTTGCGGCTGCACTGCAACGGCGGCCTGCTCGTTCTGCCGCAGAATTTCCCGCAGCTTCAGACGTGCCTTGTGCAACTGCGATTTGCTGTTACCGGTACTGCACTCCAGCATCTCGGCGATCTCGTTGTGCTCGTAGCCTTCCACATCATGCAACACAAATACCAGGCGGTACCCCGGGGGGAGCGTGCCCACCGCGCGCTCCAGCGCTACACGATCAACCGAGCCAGACAGCCGTGGATCGCGCGAACCAAAGTCCCGCTTCGGCGCGTCCTCTTCTGACGGATTGATCGTCTCCTCCAGAGACACAAGCTGCAAACCCTTCTTGCGCAGGTGCATCAGTACCAAATTCACCGTGAGCCGATGCAGCCACGTGCTGAATGCGCTTTCGCCTCGAAACGAGCCAAGCTTGCGATACAGGTGCAGAAAAGCTTCCTGCGTCATGTCTTCCGCTTCGCTCACATTGCCAAGCATGCGCAGGCACAGCGTGTACACGCGACGCTTGTGCAGAGAGTAAAGTTTTGAAAATGCATCCGGATCGCCGTTCTTCGCACGTTCCAGTGCGTCGGCCTCGCCCGCAATGGGCGGATTCCGTTTGAACAGCCCCTGTGGGGGCGTCGAGTTTGCCTGTGTCATTCCGTAAACCTGTAGTTGCATGGGCCTCGCCATCATGCTGCGCCGACATTGACGCAGGAATTTGAGTGCTTCAGGACCAGGCTTTTCCTAAGGATACAGCAGGCCGATGCAGTCGTTATAGTTCATCGTCTTCATTTCGATCTACATATGGGAGACACACCGGAGAAGACAGGTTGTCTCTCACTCGGCAGATTCTCCCGCGCTTACCAGAGCTCTTCACTCCTCACGATCCGATGTACCGGGCATATAACGTGCGCGCGCGCACCGGGTCGGCCGTCCCCTGCACCACGGTCCGGCCGTCGGGAAACACGCTGAACGTAAACCCCTGCGCCGCGAAACGCAGCATCAGGCGGTTGTACCGCACCGTGCCGAGCGGCGACAGGCGGGTTGCCAACTCCTTGAAATCAACCGCCCGACGATGCTCATGAATCTGTACGGAGTTGCGCCCACACATCGTTACGTGCGGCCGGCCCTCGCCGCGCAGGTGCACAAACTCCCGCCGCCCGCACACCGTGCATCCGGTCCGCCGCCGAGCCGCGCTCACTTGCGAGTGCTCCCCCGTCCACAGGTCCATCGACCACAGTGTCGTCCGCAGCGCGCCCACGTCGCCCACCATCAGCTTCAATGCCTCCGTCACCTGCAGCGACGCAGCCAGGTTCACTGCCGTGTTTAAGATTCCGGCCGTATCGCACGTCTCCACCGTGCCTGCCGGCGGCTCTGGGAACAGGCAGGCGAGGCACGCTGTCGCGCCCGGCCGAATTGTCATCGTCGCCGCATAGCTGCCGATCGCCGCCGCATAGATCCAGGGCTTCCCCTGTTCAACCGCATAATCGTTCATCAGGTAGCGGGTCTCGAAATTGTCGGTCCCATCCAGCACCACCTGCGCCCCGTCCAGCAGCGCATGCACGTTGCCCGGAACCAGGTCCGCAACGTGCGCATGCACCGTTACCTCGCGATTCATGGACCCCAGCCGCTGCCGCGCTGCCTCGGCCTTGGGCGTCGCCTCCGCTGCATCCTCCTCGGTGAACAGCATCTGCCGCTGCAGGTTCGACGACTCCACAAAATCCCGATCGATCAACGTCAGCGTACCGACGCCGGCACGCGCCAGCAGACCTGCCGCCGCCGCCCCCGTTGCACCGCAGCCCACAACGGCGATATGCGCCGCGCGCAGCTTCGCCTGCCCCGCGCTCCCCACGCCGGCAAACAGCTCCTGTCGCGAATACCGGCCATCCTGCCACACGGCCACAGGTTCCGGCCTCGACACTTCGCTCCGCTCGCTCATCCCGTTATTCTAAAGAGGAGGTGTCCCGCTCCGATCTGCCGGCTGGTCAGTTCGTTCGTCGACCTGCCTGACAACGCACGACGTACTTGCCGCGGCACGCATCAAAATGCACAATTGCCGCAACCTTGTTTTACCCGCACCGCCTTGTCACCTCGCCACCGTTCAAGCGAGTGGCAAAGCCCGCGACCACGAAGACACCTTTTCCCCATGCGTGGGGAATGGGGATGAGGATAGGAACCTTTGGACGGAACGCAACAGTCGGCGCAACACAGTGCACCCTGCAGCGCACCACGGCAGGCGTGCAGGGAAGCGCAATCACCCTGCCGAAAGCTGGCGGAGCGTGCCGTTCGCTCGTTGGTCGTCGCCGCGGTCACCACTGCGGGTGCATGGGCGCAGGGCTCGCAGCCCGTCGGCACGCCCTCCACCGGCAACGTGCAGGGCACCCAGGCTGTTCCCCAGGCATCGCGGCAGCCTGGCGCGGCGACAGGTCTCACCGGCGCCGCCGCCCCCCCCAGCGTCGCTCCCGGCACCGCCTCCAGCGCGCAAACTGCGGCCACGAAGGCAACCGCAGAAGCAGTCGCCGCCACTGCGGGCCTGTTCCAGTTGCGCGGACAGAAAATCACCGGCGTCCAGTTCGAAGGCGTCAAGTTCAATGCTGAGTCCACAATGCCCAGCCTCATTGACCTCAAGGTAGGAGACACGCTGGACCCGGCAAAGGTCCGCGCCGCAACCCGACGCCTTTTTCTTACCGGCCGCTACCGCGATATCTCTGTGCGCAGCGAAAAAACCGACAGCGGCGTTACCCTCATCTTCGCCGGCGATCCGCGCTTTTTCGTCGGCCGCATCCAGATTGCCGGCGTCAAGTCCGAGCGGCAAAGCTCCCTGCTGGAGTACGCCACGCAGCTGCAGCCCGGTTACCCCTTCCAGGACACCGACGTCGCCACAGGCCAGGCGGGCATCATCCAATCGCTCGCCCAGAGCGGCTACTACGAGCCCAAAGTCGTCGCCACCACCACCCGCGACGAAGACGGCCACCAGGTCAACGTGATCTACAACGTCGTCATCGGCCCGCGCGCCCTCGTCGGAAACGTCGCGGTCAACGGCGATCCCGGCATTAGCGTCCAACGCTTCCGTGACATTGGCAAGCTCAACACGACCAACACGACACTCAAATACTTCCACACCAAAAACCGCGTCACCCGCGACACCGTCAGCACCGGTCTCACCCGCCTGCGCAAGTACTACCAGAAGAACCAGCGCCTTGAAGCCGCCATCGCGCTGGAAAAATCACAGTACGCCCCCGACCGCAAGCAGCTCGATTACACCTTCAACGACCACCAGGGACCCCTCGTAAAAGTCGACATCCAGGGCGTCAAGGTCTCCAAGGCGCGTCAGAAGCAGCTCCTTCCCATTTACGAAGAGAGCGCCGTCGACAACGACCTGCTCAACGAGGGCGCCCATAACATCACCGAATTTCTTCAGCGGCAGGGCTACTTCGACGCCACCGTCGACTCCAGCGTCACGCCCGCGCAAACGCTGAACAACGTCGCCCCCGACGGCACGCTTTTACCGCCGCCCAGCACCGTCACGCAGACGGTCCTGTTCGCCGCCACGCCCGGCAAGCGCTACAAGGTTGCTGCCGTTAATATCATCGGCAATAAGTACTTTGAGACGGCCAACATCAAGGAACGCATGCAGATCGTGAAAGCGGATGCATTCGTCAAGTACGGCAAGTTTTCGCCCGTCCTGCTGTCCAACGACGTCGATTCCATCACGTCCCTGTACCGCGCCAACGGCTTCCAAAAAGTCAAGATCACCTCGAAGCAGATCAAGAGCGACACCGAAGCCAAGATCGCGAAGATCACCGTCGACATCAACATCGACGAAGGCCCACAGCAAAAGTTCGGCACCATCAACCTCACCGGTGTCGAATCGGCGCGCCTGGCGGAGATGAAGCCGCTCATCACCGCGCAGCAGGCCCAGCCCTTCTCCCTTGCCACTCTCTCCGGCGACCGCGACGCCATTCTGCAGGAGTACCTCTCCAAAGGTTTCGACCTGGCTCGCGTGGAGGTCCGCCAGACCGTTGAAAAAGACGATCCGACCCTCACAGACGTCACGTACATCGTGACCGAGGGCGAGCAAACTTTCGTCAACCGCCTTCTGTTTGCCGGCCCCATGTACACCAAGCCCAAGCTCATCACCGATCAACTCACCATCAAGGCAGGCGATCCGCTCGACCAGTCTGCGCTTCTGGAAATGCAGCGCAAGTTCTACGACCTCGCCCTTTTCAGCGAGGCCAATGTCGCCGTGCAGAATCCTGCCGGCCAGTCCGATCGCAAGAACGTCCTTGTGCAACTCACCGAGTCCAAGCGGTGGGACGTCACCTATGGCTTCGGCTTTGAAACCCAGCTCTCCACGCCGCAGCCAAACTGCCGCGCCCAGGCGTCGCTCGGCGACGGCCGCACCGGCAACAACTGCAGTGCCTCCGGTCGCGCGGGTGCATCGTTTCGCGTGTCTGCCGACGTGTCACGCATTAACCTGTTCGGCACCGACAAGTCCGTCACCCTGCACACCACCTACGGCCTGCTCGAGCGCATTGCCACCCTCACGCTGAACGTGCCCCGGCTTGGCGGCAATCCCAATCTCACCGCGCAGCTTAGCGGCGGCTATTCCAACGTGCAGAACATCTCCACCTTTCAGTCCAGCACGCTGCAGGGCCTCCTCCGCGTCACGCAAAAGGTGCCCAAGGCCGACACCTTCATCTACGACCTGGAATACCGCCGTGTTTCCGTCGACCAGAACAGCCTCCAGGTCACGGCCAACCTCATCCCGCTCCTATCGCAGCCGGTCCAGGTCGCCGGTCCCGGCGTTACCTGGTTTCATGACACCCGTAATCCCTCGCCGCTCGACGCAACGAAGGGCGTCTACCTGTCCGTCCAGGAATTCCTCGCCACCTCCAAGCTTGGCTCCGGCGTTGACTTCAACCGGCTAGACACCAGCTTCGCCACCTACTACACCTTCGGCCCCAAAAAGCATAGCTACACCTTTGCTCGCAACACCCGCTTTGGCTTCATCAACGCGATGGGTGCCAATCCCAACGCCGGCGTCGTGGGCTGCACCGGCGTGCTTCTGGAGACGAACGCCTCCTGCGACCCCGTCCCCCTGCCGGAGCGCCTGTACGCTGGTGGAGCCAGTTCGCACCGCGGCTTCGGCATCAACGCCGCCGGCCCCCGCGACCTCACCACCGGCTACCCCGTCGGCGGCACGGCGGTCTTCGTCAACACGTTTGAACTACGGCTGCCCGCACCCGTCCTCCCCGTCGTCGGAGACAGCGTTTCCTTCGTGCTCTTCCACGACATGGGCAACACCTTCCTGCACCTGGGTGATGTCTTCCCCTCGTTCACGCGCTTCCACCAGCCCAACGCCAACACCTGCCGCCAAGTCACCGGCTTCTCCACCGTCGGCACCTGCGACTTCAATTATTTCTCTCACGCCCTCGGCCTTGGCGCGCGCTATCACACTCCCGTCGGACCCATCCGGCTCGACCTCAGCTATAACCTCAACCCGCCGATTTATCCGGTCATCGACGACTACTCCCAGGCACTGCCCAACCACAAGGTCGGCCAGGCAAGTCACATCCAATTCTTCTTCTCCATCGGTCAAAGCTTCTAACCATGCGCAACGTTCTCGTCCAATTCGATAAGTTGCTCGCCCTTGCGCTTGTGCTCGTGCCTGTTCTCTCGGCGCAGACCACGCCCCTCGCTCCTGGCTCACAGCAGCAGGGCAAGCCCGTAGCCCACGACCAGGCAACGGCTGACGCCAACAAGCTGCCTGCGGAGCGCGGCGACGTGGTCGACAAGCTCGTCGCCATCGTGAACGGCGACATCATCATGGAAAGCGATCTGGAAGAGGAAGAGCGCTTCAGCCGCCTTTATCCGTTTCGCGTCACCAGTGGCGACACGGAACGCGCCCAGGCCATGACCCGCCTTATCGACCGTGACCTTATCCTCCAGCAGGTTCGCGGCAATCCCGCGGAAATCACCTCTGCGCAAATCGATAAGGACGAAAACGATCTACGCAAAGACCTGCCCGCCTGCGCCGCCGCGGACTGCACCTCCGATGCCGGCTGGCAAAAGTTCCTCACCGACTCCGGCTTTACCGAGTCCGAACTCCGCGCCCGCATCCGCCTGCGCGGCGAAGTTCTTCGCTTCATCGAGCAGCGCTTTCGCAGCGGTATCCGCATCACCGACAAGCAGATCAGCGATTTCTACACCGACACCATGCTGCCGCAGTACGCCAAGGAACACGCGCCCGCGCCGCCCCTCGCCGTGCTCAGCCCGCGCATTGAAGAACTCCTTCTCCAGCAACAGGTAAGCGTCCTGCTCGACCAGTGGCTGAAAACCCTGCGCGACAGCGGCAGCGTCCGCATCTTGAAAGACGGCGAGGTCGCCCCCTGATGAGCCCAGTTCCCCCCGAAGAGCCCAAGGGAGAGACCGTAACGCCGCGCAGGCATAAGGCGTGGCGCATCGTCGCGTGGGTCGCCGGATCGCTCGTTCTGCTTTTCATTCTCATGCTTGGCGGTCTCGCGCTCTATACCGGCACCGCCGACTTTCAGAACCGCGTCCGCTCCACCCTCGTCTCCACGCTCGAAGAATCCACCGGTGGCAAGGTCGATCTTGACGCCGTCCACTTTAGTCTGTGGCACCTTGCCGTCGAGGCGGACGGCCTCGTCATCCACGGCCTCGAGGCCCCCGGCCAGGCGCCGTACCTCGCCGCCGACCGCATCCTTGTCCGCATCACCCTGAAAAACTTCTTCGCCCACGCCACCGGCAGCACCGGCGCCATGAAGTACATCACCCTCGCGCTGCTGCACGTGGACAAGCCGCAGGTCCATCTCATCATCAACAAGGACGGCACCACCAACCAGCCCGTCCCAAAAACCAAGAGCACCTCGACTGAGCCCGTGCTCGACACCCTGCTTGACCTGCAGGCAAGTAATGTTGAGCTCGCCGACGGCACCGTCCTGCTGAACGACCGTGCCATCCCGTTCGACCTGCTGGCCAATGATCTTGGCGTCAACGTCCGCTACATTCCCAAGACCGACCACTACGGCCTTGCGATCGGCATCAGCGACCTGCGCACCCGCATGCAGGCCATGCCTGAGGCGCACTCGCGGCTCAACGTCAAGGCCGAGCTCGGTCGCAAGCTCATTGCCATCGAACACATCAGCTTCGACACCGGCAAGACCTCGCACCTTGACGCCAACGCCCGCATCGAAAACTTCGACAACCCGGTCTGGAACGTCCAGGTCAAAGGCAATCTGGAAGTCCCGCAAATCTCCGTCCTGAGCGGCTTCCCGGGCCTCACCGCCGGTGTCCTGGACCTCGACCTCGCCGGTCATTCCTGCACCGTCACCCCGCAGGTCGCGCAGCAGCAGCCGCATTTCTGGCAGCGTCGCCATCCCAATAAAAATAAGGCTGATACCAAAGTCCTTCCGCCCAGCCCGGACTGCCCCAAGGGTTATCTCGTCGCCGGTGGTACCCAGTTGCACGACGTCGGCTACCGCGACGAATACGTCAACGTGACCGGCATCAATGGCAAAGCGGACCTGCGTGTCACGCCGACCGAACTCCTCTTCAACGCCATCGCCCTCAACCTGCCTGCAGGTGGCGCGGTCGCCGGCGACATGCGTATCAATAACTGGCTCGGCGAAATCCCCGCCGACGCCCCGGCCCAGTCCGCCACCATCGTCGCCGGCCAGAAAACCGTCAACGCTACCGCAAAGATCGCCAATGCACCGCCGCCCGCGACCGGTGCGCCCACCATCGCACCCACTCAGCGCGCCCACGCCTACGTCGATGTCCGCGTCTCCAACATCTCGCTCCGCACCGTCAACGAAATCACCGAACCCCGTCAGTACACCGACCTTGGCATCGACACCGCTGTCAACGGCCCGGTCCATGTGGAATGGGGCGGCAACACGGCTGACCTGCCCAGCTCCGTCGTCGTCCAGGCAGACCTCAAGCTTGCCCCTCAGGGCATCCGCCGCAGCGGCGCGCTCCGCAACGTCCCCCTCACCGGTGTCCTTCGCGCCAACTATCGTGGCTCCGACGAAACCGTCACCATCCAGCAGCTACAGGCGCAAACGCCGGCGACTACGCTGAACGCCACCGGCACCCTCGGCATCAACAAGGGCGACCCACTCACCAAGCTCGCCGTCCAGCTCGACGCCCGCGACCTTAGCGAGTTCGACTCCGTCCTGACCGCGATCGGCTACAAATCAAACGGTAAAACCGGCAGCGCCGCACTCCCCATCGTGCTCCATGGCGACGCCCATTTCCAGGGAACCGTCTCCGGCCCGGTCGCGAACCTCGACATTAAGGGCCACTTGCAGGCCAACCAGCTCCAGGCCCACCTCGGCACGCAGGGCGACCTCGCCATCGATTCCGTTGTCGCCGACGCCGAGTACACCGCCGCCGGCATTTCTGTCGGCAGCAGCACCATCAAGCGCGGGACCGCCGTGCTCAACGCCTCCGGCTCCGTCAGGCCCCACCGCATCGTCAAGCGAGGCGTCGTCTCGTACGCTTTCGACGACCTTGCCCAGATCGATGCCACCGTCAAGCTCGGCGACGCCCAGATGCACGACGTTCTCGACATTGCAGGCCAGGGCGCGGTCCCGGTCACCGGCACTCTCGCCGCAAACGCCCACGTCACGGGCACCCTCGGCAATCTCACCGGCACCGGCCTCGTCACCCTGCGCAACGGCGTTGCCTACGACCAGCCCTTTGACGCCATCACCGCCAACCTCAACGTCCTCGGCCAGCAGGTCACGGCGACCTCCCTCCAGGTCCGCGCGCAGGGCGTCCAGGTCGACGGCAACGGCAGCTATAACCTCACCAGCAAGCACATCCAGGCGCACCTGCAGGGCAATAGCATCCGCCTGTCCAACCTCCAATCCGTGCAACAGGCCAAGACCCCGCTTGACGGCGTCCTCACCTTCAGCGCCGATGCCAATGGCACCGTTGAACAGCCCGGCCTCGTCGCCCACCTCTCGTTGGCAAACGCGACCTACACCGGTCAGCCCATCGGCCAGCTCACCGCCGACGTCCACAGCGAGAAAGATGTCGTTTACCTCGTCGCCAACTCGGACCTGCTGAACACGAAGATCCAGGCTACCGGCCACCTGCAACTCGCCGGGGATTACCCCATGCAGGCGCATGCCACCTTCACCGGCCTCAACGTCGCACCCGTGCTCAAGCTCACCGGCTCCACACTCGACGCTACCAGCAACGCCAACGGCGAACTTACTCTGAGCGGCCCCGCGAAAAAGCCGCAGGCTCTCTCCGGTGCACTCGTCATCAACGCGCTCGCCTTCAAGGTCCAGGGCCTCGACTTCACCAGCGCCGGACCCATCCGCGCCACGCTCGCCGCCGGCCTCGTCAATCTCGAGCAGTTCCACATCACCGGCCCGGAGACCGACCTCACCGCTTCCGGCACCGCGCAGGTCTTCTCCGCAGACGGCACACCGCTCCCCGCAACCGGCGGCCGCCTCAACGTAAAGGCCGACGGTAGCGTTAACGTCGCCCTCGCCCACCGCATCAACCCGGAGATCATCGCCTCCGGCAGCGTCAAGCTCGACGTCACCGCTACCGGCACCACCGGCAAGCCCAACCTCGGCGGCAAGGTCACCTTCAGCAACACCAACCTCGCTTACGCCGAGATCCCCAACGGCCTGTCCAATATAAACGGCACCGCCACCTTCACTGAAAACCGGCTCGTTGTCGACAACATCACCGCCTACTCCGGTGGCGGTCTCGTCAAGGTCGGCGGCTTCGTGCAGTACCGCGACGGCCTTTACGCCGACCTTACGGTCACTGCCCAGGCCGTCCGTGTGCGGTACTACGGCGTCTCCGCCACCGCCAATGCCACCGTCCACCTGCAGGGTTCCGGCGGCAGTGCGCTTGTCTCCGGCAACGTGCTCATCACACGCTTCGGCCTCGCCCAGAGCTTCGACTTCGGCTCCATCGCCGGCGGTGCCAGCGACGTCTCCGCCCCGCCAGACCCGGACTCGCTGCTCAACAAGATCGGCCTCGACATCCGCGTCCAGTCCTCCCCCGCGCTGGACTTCCAGAACAGTTATGCTCGCCTTGCCGGCACCGTCGACCTCAGCATCCGCGGCACCGCCGCCGTTCCCTCCGTCCTCGGTAAAATTACCCTCAACGACGGCTCCGCGACCTTCAACGACACGCTTTATCAGCTGCAGCGCGGCACCATCTACTTCAATAACCCCATCCGCATCGATCCCATCGTCGACATCGACGCCACCGCCCGCGTCGAGAATTACGACGTCACCATCGGCGTCCACGGCACCGCGAAGAACCCGAAGCTCACCTACCGCTCCGAGCCCCCGCTCAGCCAGGCTGACGTCTTCAACCTTCTTGCCCTCGGTCGTACGCAGGAAGAAGCCGCCATTAACACCCAGCAGCTCCAGCAGCAGGGACAGGATCCCACCACGAACGCGCTCCTCGGCGGCGCACTCAACGCCACGGTCTCCAACCGCGTCAACAAGCTTTTCGGCGGCTCCGGCAAGGTCAAAATCGATCCCGCCTATGTCGGTTCGCTCGGCACCTCCTCCGCCCGCATCACCGTGGAGCAGCAGCTCACGCCCAAGATCACCGTCACCTTCGCCACCAGCGTCAACGCCTCCACCCAGCAGCTCATCTCCGCGCAATATCAACTGAGCGACAACGTCTCCATCGTCGCCACCCGTGATGAAAACGGCGTCTTCTCCGTCGTCTACAAAATTCGTCAACGCTACCGTTAAACCTCAGGAGGCGAACCATGCGACCATTCACGCAACAGCGCTGGTGGGCGACTGCAATCCTGTCTGCGGTCGCTGTGCTGTCGATCGCAGCCCAAGCACCCACTCCTGACGCGCAGCTGCAGGCAGAGGTCCAGTCACGCCTCGATGCCAAGCGATTCAGCAACGTAAAGGCGACGGTCGCCAACGGCATCGTCACCCTCTCGGGCAGCGTTGATCTCTACGCCACCAAAGAAGACGCCGAACACAAAATCCATCACCGGAAAGGTGTCGTCGCCGTCAGTAACCAGCTCACCGTCGACACCGGCGGCGACACCACAGCCATCAGTGACGTCGAACTTCGCAATAGGCTAGCGGAAAAACTCGCCTACGACCGCGTCGGCTACGGCACCACCGCCTTCAATAGCTTCACCCTCGGCGTGCAGAACGGCATCGTCACCCTCGGCGGTACCGCCTACGGGCCCACCGATAAAGACTCCGCCGTGTCCCTCGTCGAGCATTCCCCCGGCGTGCAGGACGTCGTCGACAACATCGAAGTCGCCCCCGTCTCCCTGAACGACGACCGCATCCGTCTCCAGGCGGCGCGCGCCATCTATGGCTTTCCGCAGCTCAATCGCTACGCCATCGACCCGGCAAAACCCATCCGCATCACCGTCGTCAACGGGGTCATCACCCTTACCGGCGTGGTCGACAGCAAGGCCGACAAGGATGTCGCCGGCCTCCGCGCCAACGGCGTCTCCGGTGCCTTCAAAGTCATCAATAACCTGCAGATCGCCGGCAAACGGACCGACTCCCGCTAAGCCATCTCCACACCCGGCACTAAACTAGAGAGCATGGCCACCCTCACCGCCGCCTGGCACAACACGCGCACCACGCTCGACATGATCAAGTGGGAACACTCGATCTTCGCGCTGCCCTTCGCGCTCACGGGTGCCGTGCTCGCCGCCCGCGGCTGGCCGCGCCTGCCCGTTCTCTTCTGGATCGTTGTCTGCATGGTCAGCGCACGCTCCGCCGCCATGGCCTTCAATCGCCTGGTCGACGCCGACATCGATGCCATCAATCCTCGCACCGCCACCCGCGCCATCCCCGCGGGCACACTCTCCCGCGGCTTCGCCCTCGCCTTCATCGTCGTCAGCTGCGCCATCTTCCTGCTCGGTGCCGCCATGCTCAATCGCCTCACGCTGCTGCTCGCCCCCGTCCCCCTCGGTGTGGTGCTCGCATACAGCTACATGAAGCGCCTCACCCGCTGGTCGCACCTGGTCCTCGGCCTCGCACTCGGCATCGCCCCCGCCGCCGCCTGGATCGCCGTACGCGGCTCGCTCGATCCCCGCATCATCGTGCTCACCGTCGCTGTCCTCCTCTGGGTCGGCGGCTTCGACATCCTTTACGCTTGCCAGGACTTCGACCACGACCGCGCCCACGGACTCAACAGCGTGCCCCAGGCCTTCGGCATCCGTGGTGCCTTTCTCCTTGCCCGCGCCATGCACCTGCTGCTCATGGGTACCCTCATCTGGTTGCTCTTCCTCTTCCACCTGCATGCCGTCGCGCTCGGTGGGGTCGTCCTCGTCGGCGCACTCCTACTCTACGAACATTCGCTCATCACACCCACCGACCTGCGCCGCATGAACGCCGCCTTCTTTACCCTCAACGGCATCATCTCCGTCGTCTACTTTCTTAGTGTTGCCACCGATGTCCTGCTCTCCCGTAGCTGACGACTTCAGGTCGACCATCGCTCTATCGACCAGCCACGCACAAAAGCAGAGAGCCTGCCACATGGGCAGGCTCTCTGCAATCTGGCCCTGCAACGGGATTACCGCTTGGCCGCCTGCTCCGCTTTGTAGTCGTCTACTTTCTCGTCAAACGAATTCTTCAGGTGATCCGCGCCCACCACCACCTTGTCGCGGAACGACGCCGTACCCGAGTCCACGTGTCCCTGCGCCTTGCCGGCCTCGTAGCTGGCATGGTCACGCGTATCTGCAGCCCTGTCTGAGACGGTTTCGCCCGTGGCCTGCACCGCATCCTTTGCGTTGCCCCACGTCTCCTTAGCAGCACCCTTCAACTGGTCTTCCGCTCCGGCATCCTTCAGGTTTTCGCTGCCGATCACGCCACCCACCGCCGACTCCGCCTTGCCAAAACCGCTCTGCACTTTCCCCTTCAACTCGTCGATATTCATCGTGCTTCTCCCTGTGCGGCCATCGCCGCATGCATCGTTTGGATGCGTCTCATCAGGAAGAAGGCCGCTGCAATCAGCGGCCTCCTCCTGTCTCTCTCGATCTCGTTACAGCGCCCTACGCCCGGCCAGCAGGTTGAACACCAGCGAAATAATCGCGAGCACAATTAGGATGTGAATCCACCCGCCCAGCGTGTATCCGCCCACCAATCCAAACAGCCAGAGCACTACCAGCACTACCGTAATCGTCCAAAGCATCGTCGTTCTCCAGATGCCCTGGCGCGGTGGCCAAGGGCGTTGAATGTGCAGCCTCTCAGCCACATCAACATAGTTGCCGGGTACACTGCAGTGGTTGCCAACCTACCGCGAAACATGTCGCAATCCGACGCCAGCCGCGCTCAGCCGAGCCCCACGCCGTGGACGCCGCAAACCGGATTGCACGAAAGGAAAACGGTGCGTGTAGCCATCCAGGGGGAGCCCGGCTCGAACAGCCATCTCGCCGTTCAGGCGCTGTTGGGCGCGCAGACCCTCGTCCCCTGCGCCCTCTCCGCCGACGTCTTCGCCTGCCTCTCTGCCAACACCGCCGATGCCGCCGTCCTGCCCATCGAAAACAGCCTGCACGGCGCTGTGGCCGACCACTACGACCTGCTGCTCGAGCACAACGTCACCATCCTCGCCGAAAGCGCCCTCCGCATCCGCCACGCACTCATCGCCGCAACCGGCACCCGCTTGGCCGACCTGCGCACCATCCTCTCCCACCCCGTCGCGCTCAACCAATGCCGCCGCTTCTTTTCGAAGCACCCGCACCTGCAAGCCATGCCGTTCTACGACACCGCCGGTGCCGTCAAGCACGTTGTCTCCACCGGAGATCGCACCCTCGGCGCCATCGCCGCACCCGCGGCCGCCCAGGTCTACGGCGGCAATCTCCTCCAGCACGACCTGGAAGACGACCCGCTCAACTTCACCCGCTTCTTCCTGCTTGCCCCCGCCTCCCAGGCTGACCGCCTCCGTACCCTCACCCGGCCAGCCGGCGAAGTCGCCGACAAGATGAGCTTCGCCTTCGCCATCCCGCACCGCCCCGGCTCCCTCGTCCACCTTCTGCAGGGCCTCGCCCACTTAGGCGCCGACCTTACACGCATCGAATCCCGTCCCGTCCCCGGCAAGCCATGGGAGTACATCTTTTTCGTCGACCTGCGCCTGCCCACGCCCAGCGCAGGCCCTCGCATCGCCGACCTGCTTCAATCCCAATGCACGATGTTTCGGTTACTGGGTCAATTTGGGACACATGAGTCAACAGACGCGACCATCTCAGATCGTGACTCGGCCGGTACCCGCCGATAGGGAAGAGGTTGCATCCTCGCTTAACCTGCTGCATCCTATGTGTGAAAGTTTGATAGAGGTTGACTCACATGCCGAACGATTTTCTCAGCGTCATCCAGCCCACCGGCGCAGACTCCGAACAACCCCGCGCCCGCCGCGCGCTGCCTGTCCTGCCTGTCCGTGAAACCGTCCTCTTCCCGCACGCCGTGCTGCCGCTCACCGTCGGCCGCGAAAGCTCCATCCAGCTCATCCAGTCCCTCGGTGAGGAGCGCACCATCCTCGTCGTCGCCCAGCGCGACGCACGCCAGGACAGCCCGGTCGGCGGCGACCTCCATGAGGTCGGCACACTCGCGACCATCCACAAAGTGGTCAAAATGCCGAACCAGTCCCTCTTCGTCTTCACCGAGGGCACGGAACGCGCACGCATCGGCACCTTCGAGCAGACCACGCCTTTCCTTACGGCCGAATTCGAACGCATCCCCGACGAGGAGGCACCCAAGTCACCAGAGCTTGAAGCCCTGCAGCGCAATGTCGTCAGCCAGTTCCAGCAGATCGTCTCCGCCTCGCCAACCCTGTCGGACGACCTGCAGACCATCGCCCTCAACATCGAAGAGCCCGGTCGGCTCGCCGACTTCATCGGTTCCTCCCTGCCGTTTCTCACCACCAATGACAAGCAGGAACTGCTCGAGATCCTTGGCATCGTCCCCCGCCTGGAACGCCTGAACCAGCATCTGGTCAAGGAAATTGAAGTCCAGCAACTGCGCTCCAAGATCCAAAATGAGGTGCAGGACGCCGTCCAACAGTCACAGCGCGAGTACTACCTGCGCGAGCAGATGAAGGCCATCAGCAAGGAACTCGGCGAGCAGGACGAAACCGGCAAGGACGTGCAGGACCTCCGCGACAAGATCGAAGCCGCCGGCATGCCCGAGGAGACCAAGAAGGAAGCCCTCAAGGAGCTCAACCGCCTGCAGCGCATGAACCCCGCGCAGGCCGACTACGGTATGACCCGCAGCTACGTCGAGTGGCTCGCCGTTCTGCCCTGGTCCAAGTCCAGCGGGGAAGCGGTCGACATCAAAAAGGCCGCGGATTGCCTCGACGAGGATCATTACGGCCTGCAAAAGGTTAAGGACCGCATCCTCGACTACCTTTCCGTGCGCCGTCTCAAGCCCGACATGAAGGGCCCGATCCTCTGCTTCGTCGGACCTCCCGGCGTTGGGAAAACCTCGCTCGGCAAATCTATTGCCCGGGCGCTTGGCCGCAAATTCGCCCGCATTTCTCTCGGTGGCATGCACGACGAGGCAGAAATCCGCGGTCATCGCCGCACCTACATCGGCGCCATGCCCGGCCAGATCGTGCAGAACCTGAAGCGCGTCGAAACCAACGACCCCGTGTTCATGCTCGACGAGATCGACAAGCTTGGCCGCGACTTCCGCGGAGACCCGGCCTCTGCCCTGCTCGAAACCCTCGACCCGGCACAGAACGGCACCTTCCGCGACAACTACCTCGACCAGCCGTTCGACTTATCCAAGGTCCTCTTCATCTGCACCGCCAACCAGCTCGACCCCATCCCCGCGCCCCTGCTCGACCGCATGGAGATCATCGAACTGACCGGCTACACCGAAGAGGAAAAGGTCAACATCGCCGCAAAATACCTCGTCCCGCGCCAGACCAAGGAAAACGGCCTGGAGCCCGAAGCCGAGCAGCAGAAAGAGAACGCGGAAGCGGCGGCAGAAACCCCTGCCGATGCCGAAGGCAAGGTGCCCGAGGCAAACCTGCCCGAGCCCGTCCCCGGCGAACCGCGCATCATCTTCCCGCGCGAATCGCTCGGCATCATCGCGCGCCACTACACGCGTGAGGCCGGCGTCCGCAAGCTGGAGCAGCTCGTCGGCACCGTCTGCCGCAAGCAGGCGCGACGCATCGCCGAGGGCAAAACCGAAACCCTCACCGTCACCGACGCCGTCATCCACGAGTTCCTCGGCGGCTACAAGGTCCGCGTCGACACCGAGATCGCCGAGCGCACCAAGCGCAGCGGCGTCGCGGTCGGCCTCGCCTGGACACCGGTCGGCGGCGATATCCTCTTCATCGAAGCCAACCGCATGAAGGGCAAGGGCAACTTCCAGATCACCGGCCAGATCGGTGACGTGATGAAGGAAAGCATGCAGGCCGCACTCACCTGGGTCCGCTCGAACGCAACCTCGCTCGGGCTCGACCAGGACGTCCTCAAGGACATCGACCTGCACCTGCACGTCCCCGCCGGAGCCATCCCGAAGGACGGCCCCAGCGCCGGCGTCACCATGGCTACTGCCCTGGTTTCGCTGCTCACCGACATGCCCATCCGCCCGCTGCTCGCCATGACCGGCGAAATCACCCTCAGCGGCAATGTCCTGCCTGTGGGCGGCATCAAGGAAAAGTTCCTTGCCGCCAAGCGCGCCGGCGTCCGCGACGTGATCCTCCCCATCGACGTCAAACCAAACGTCGAAGAGGACCTTACCCCGGAACAGACGGAAGGCATGACCATTCACTACGCCTCGCGCATTGAAGACGTCCTCGCCGTCGCCCTGCCCCACAGCATGCGCGACGCCGTCGAAGCCGAACAGATCCGCGAAGAAGTTATGGCCTCCGCCGCATAACGCGACGCACCCTCGAAGACGACTGCCGTGCGAGCGAACCTGCTCCACGGCATGCCTGCTCCGTCCGTCCGTCTTGGCGACACACGGGAGCAGCCGGTACTCTAAAGACCACATGCGCCTGCACATACTGTTCTTCGGCATCCTCCGCGACCGCTTCGGCGAGCACGAAGACCTGCAGCAATTTCCGGGCCGCAGCGTCGCCGACCTTCTGCGTTACTACCGCGTCATCGCGCCTGAAATCACCACCCTGTGGGATAGCATCGCCGTCGCCATCAACCAGCAATACGCCCAGTCCACCACGGTGTTGAACGACGGCGACGAAGTCGCGCTGCTCCCCCCGGTCAGCGGCGGCGTAGAAGGAAAGTCCCATGCAGGTTGAACTCACGCGCGCCGTCATTGACACGCAGCGCATCACCGACACCCTCAAGCAGGGAACCGACGGCGCCGTAACGGTCTTCGACGGTATCGTCCGCAACAATACCCGCGGCCGCCGCACGCTCTACCTCGACTACACCGCGCTCGAACCGCTCGCCCACACTGAAATGCAAAAGCTCGCCCATGAGGCGATGACCCGCTTCGGCGTGCGCGACGTCGCCCTCGTCCATCGCCTCGGCAAGCTCGAGATCGGTGAGAGCAGCATCGTGATCGCCGTCGCCTCTGCCCATCGCGGCGTTACCTTCGACGCCTGCCGCTGGCTCATCGACACCCTCAAGAAAACCGTTCCCATCTACAAGCGCGAAATCTTTGAAGACGGCGCCGAGTGGGGCCACGGCGAACCCTTCCCGCCGGAACTCGTCGCATCCACAGCGCGTTAACCGCCAACCATAATCCGCGTCCAACAAAGCGGAGTTCCCCGTTGAAACTCGCCGCTCTCCTGGTCGCCGCCGCCCTCGCCGCCCAACAACAACCCGCACCGCAAGATGCAGCGCCCATCCTCCGCGTCGAAAGCCGCCTCGTCAACGTCTCCGTCAACGTCACCGACGGCAAAGGCCTCGCCGTCCCCGACCTCACCCGCGCCGACTTCCGCATTTCCGAAGACGGCAAGCCGCAAAAGATCGCCATCTTCGAGCACGAGGCCGCCACCCCGCTCTCCATCGTCATGGCCGTTGACACCTCCGGCTCCGTGCTCACCCAGTTCCGCACGGAAAAGGACGCCGCCCGCCGCTTCGCCAAGGACATCCTTCGCGAGCAGGACGAGATGGATCTCATCAGCTTCTCCGACGAATCCAACGAAATTACCCCGTTCACCAACGACGCCAAACGCATCCAGCAAGGCCTCGACCACCTCGGCAAGGGCGAAGACACCGCCCTCTACAACGCCATCTACGTCGCCAGCCAGCGCCTTGGCGAGGCAAAGCCCGACGCCGAACGCCGTCGCATCCTCGTCCTCGTCACCGACGGTGGCGACAATCCGCTCAAGCGCGAAATGAGCTACACCAAGGCGGTCGAGGCCGCACAGCGCGCCGGCGCCGCGATCTACCCCATCATCATCGTGCCCATCCTCGCGGACGCCGGCCGCAATGTCGGCGGCGAACACGCCCTTATTCAAATGGCGAACGACACCGGCGGCAAGTACTTCTACGTCACGGAACGGGAAGACCTCAAAACCGCCTTCGCCCACCTCTCCGACGACCTCCGCGCCCAGTACCTGCTCGGCTACTACGCCCCGCAACGCGGTCATGACACTAGCTTCCGCACCATTACCGTCCAGCTCACCGACCCCACCCTCCAGGCCACACTCGCCCTGCGCAACCGCACCGGCTACTACGCCGACGCCCGCTAAGCTCGCGAGACATCGTCTCTGCGCCGGTAGAGCTCACTTCAACAAGCCAACGTGCATCGCTCACTCCGCTGCTCTTGTGCTTCTAACTTCCCTTGCTCACTCGACAACTTGCGGACTCTTTGTTTTAACGAATTCGCTAACTCGCCGCTTCTCCCGTATCCTTGCCCGGGTATGAGCTTCTACGACCCCAGCCAGTTCAAATTCGCCACGCCCGCTGCCGCCATCGCGCGCGAAGCCGGCGCCTTGCTGCGCCACTACTACGAAAAAGGCGTCACCGCCGAGTTCAAGAGTGAAGTCGACATCGTTACCGAAGCCGACCGCGCCAGCGAAAAGCTCATCACCGAGCGGCTCGCCATGGCCTTTCCCGACCATGGCATCTTCGGCGAAGAAGGCGCCCGCGAACGCCTCGGCGCGGAGTACCGCTGGTACGTCGACCCGCTCGACGGCACCACCAACTTCGCCCACGGCTTCCCCTACTTCTGCGTCTCCCTCGGCTTGGAGCACCGCACCCCCGACCTCCGCGACGACGAAGACGGAGAAATTGTCGCCGCCGTCATCTACGAGCCGCTGCGCAACGAGCTCTTCCACGCCGAGCGCGGCATGGGCGCCTGGCTTAATGAGCGCCGCATCCGTACGTCCAAATGCACGCAGCTACAGGAGGCCCTGCTCGCCACCGGCTTCCCCTCGCAAAAGCGGCATGAGTCGCCAAACATCCACTTCTACCACGAGCTCACCCTGCGCACCCACGGCCTGCGCCGCGCCGGTGCCGCCGCCATTGACCTCGCCTACACCGCCTGCGGCCGGCTCGACGGCTATTGGGAATTCAACCTCAATCCCTGGGACACTGCCGCCGGCTACCTGCTCATTGAAGAGGCAGGCGGCGACCTCACCCGCTTCGACGGCAGCAAATTCCAGCTCAACTCGCGCGAAATGCTCGCGACGAACGGCAACATCAGCGGCGAACTGCGCCAGGTCTTCGCCGACATGTTCGCCGGCCGCAACCTCGAACCGATCCCCACGCCGGAAGAGTTCAAGCGCCGCCGCAACGAACACGGCAGCTAAACCAGGGTGCCCGTGTCTCGCGTTTAAGACATGGGCCGGTCGAATCCGCTCCCGGCGATGATCGAAATCCGACCGCTTCCCTCCGATTTTCTGTAACTGGTATCATCGTCTTCTCGCAACAAGGCTTGTTTCGAAAGGATTACTAAGCTCCCATGGCATACGTCATCGCAGAACCCTGCATCGGCACCAAAGACACCGCCTGCGCCGATGCCTGCCCCGTCGACTGCATCCACCCAAAGAAGGGTGAGGACGGCAACGACACCGCCGACCAGCTGTTCATCGACCCCGTCGAGTGCATCGACTGCGGCGCCTGCGTCCCGGTCTGCCCCGTCTCCGCCATCTACGCCGCAGACGACCTGCCCGACAAGTGGGCCAGCTTCGCCGAACTCAACGCCACCCATTTCGGCCGCTAAACCCCCACAGCATCTCGCATCAGCAAAAGCGCGCAGCCTCAGGCTGCGCGCTTTTGCGTACAATCGTGTCAGCCGAGGGAGAACGCGATGACCCATGTTTCCGTCCAGGACTTTGAAGCCAACACGGCAGACTTGCTGCAGCGAATTCGGGGCGGCGAGGAACTCATCCTGGAAGATAATGGAGTCCCATTCGGCAAAGTCACACCGATCGCACCGGCCCTTCCCGTGAAGCGCGATGTGAGTAAGCGCATCGGATTCCTCGACGGCCAAGGCTCCTTTCCTGAGAACTGGAAAGAAATCGGCCAAGAGGACATGGAAGCTGCGACCGATAGGCAGAGGCTGTGACCTACCTGCTCGACACGCAACTCCTTCTGTGGTCCGCGTACAAGGGACACCAGCTTTCGAATACAGCGCGCGCCTTGCTCGACGATGCTTCAAATAATTTCATCTTCAGCACCACCAGCATCTGGGAGATCGCAATCAAAGCCGCAAAGCGGCCGGACGTTTTCCGAGTCAACCCGGAAGCGCTTCGCACGTCTCTCCTCCATTTGGCATACACCGAACTCATTCTCACCAGCGAACACGCTCTGCGCACAACCACGCTGCCACTTCTCCATGGGGACCCCTTCGACCGCATCCTCGTAGCACAGGCAATCGTCGAAGACACCCCTCTCGTCACCGCAGACCGCCAACTCACGCAGTACACCGCCCCCATCCTCTACGTCGGCTGACCGGTGCCCGTCACCCACCAATCCGAAGCCATCGTCCTCCGCTCCTGGCCCTTCGGCGAGGCCGACCTCCTGCTCTCCCTCTTCACCCGCGAGCAGGGGATCGTCCGCGGTATCGCCCGCCACGCCATGCGCTCCCGCAAACGCTTCGGCGGCGCGCTCGAGCCGCTCACCGAGGTCCGCGCCACCTGGGCCGAGCGTCCCCGCCAGGACCTCGTCCGCATGGACCAGCTCGACATCCTCTGGTCGCCCCTCCGCGAACCGGTCGATTACGGCCGCGCCACCGCCCTCGCCGTCGTCGCCGAAGTCCTCGAAGCCGCCCTGCCCGAGCGCGCGCCCGAAGACGACGTCTACCGCCTCGCCCTCGCCGTCCTCAAGCGCATGCGCAACGACAGCATCTTTCTCCCCACCACCTACTTCCTGCTCTGGATGCCCCGCCTCCTCGGCTGGATGCCGGACCTCTACCGCTGCGCCACCACCGGCGAACCCCTCCGCACAACCAGCAGCGTCTACTTCTCCCCTACGCGCGACGGCCTCTTCCTGCCGCAACATCGCCCCGCCGGCAGCCTTCCCCTCGCCGCCGAATCCCTCGCCCTCGCCGTCAACATCTTCCGCAGCCCCGTGACCGCCTTCCTCGAAGAGGACTGGCCCCGCACCCGCGCCGCCGACCTCCGCCGCTTCGCCTCCACCGTTCTCGAGCGCCACCTCGAAGAACGCCTCCTAAGCATCCGCACCCTCGCCCGCCTCTAACCAGCGACTCGTTTGTCATCCCGTAGCGAAGCGAAGGGATCTGCTGTTCACCCCAGCACGAACACGGGTGCGCCTTGAAGACAAAGGTTTTACCTCTTCCCGCCACCCGCCGCAATCCACGCATCTACCCGTGTCTCCAGCACATCCAGCGGCAACGCCCCGCTATCCAGCACCAGGTCGTGATAATCGCTCAGAGAAAACTTAGCCCCCAGCTTCGTCCGAGCCCGCTCCCGCAGCTCGATCAGCTTCAACTGCCCCATCTTGTATCCCAGCGCCTGCGCCGGCCACGCAATGTACCTGTCCACCTCGCTCTGCACATTGGTCTCGTCGATCCCCGAATGGTCATGGAAGTAATCCACCATCTGCTGCCGCGTCCAGTGCTTGCTGTGCACACCAGTATCCACCACCAGCCGGATCGCCCGCCAGATGTCCGCCTCCAGCCGCCCGTAATCGCTGTACGGATCCTGGTAGAACCCAACATCCTTGCCCAGCCGCTCGCTATACAGCCCCCACCCCTCGGTGTACGCCGTGTAATAGCTCTGCTTCCGAAACTCCGGAATCCCCGTCAACTCCTGCGCAATCGAGATCTGCAGATGGTGCCCCGGCAGCCCCTCGTGGTACGACACCGCCTCCACATTCTGCAGTCCGCGGTCCGTCACGTGATACGTGTTGACATACACATGGCCCGGCCGCGTTCCATCCGGCGTTCCGGGCTCGTAGTACGCCGCCGCCTGCTGCGCCTCCATGTACGCCGGCACCCGCAGCACCGTCAGCGGAGCCTTCGGCAGCCGGCCAAACAACTCCGGCAGCTTCTTTCGCATGTCGTCGATGTGCCCCTGGTACGCCGCCACCAGTTCCTCCGGCGACTTCGGGTGCAGCTTCGGATCGGCCTTCACCGCCGCGTTAAACGTCTTCAAATCCGTGAAGCCCAGCTTCTTCGCGATCACCAGCATCTCGGCCTCGTCCCGCGCCACCTCCGCCAGGCCAATCTGGTGAATCTCGTCCGCACTCTTCTTCAGCGTCGTACTCTGCCGCACGCGAAAATCGTAGTACGCCGCACCATCCGGAATCGCCGAAACTCCCGGTTCCGCATGCGTTGCCGGCAGATACTGCGCCGTTAGAAACCGTCGAAACCGGTCATACGCCGGCAGCACCTGCTTCGCCACCGCATCCGTCGCCTCGGTGGTAATCCGCTTCTGCTCCGCCGCCGACACACCCTTCGGAAACTTCGCCAGCGGTGCCAGAAACGGGCTGCTCGCATCCGCCTTTCCCGCCGCTAGCGTCGTTACCTGCTTTACCACTTGGTTCATCACCAGCGTTGGCGGCGTGCGGTGCTCGTCCGCGCCCAGCGTCATCGCCTCCTGCACCTGCGCAAACAGCGTTGGCACCTTCGTCAACCGCGCAATGTAGTTGTCATAGTCCTTGACATCGTCGAATGGCATCTGCGCCAGGGTCTGCGGAATCCCCGTCTGCGGCCCGTTAAACTGGTTCACCGGCATCTCCCACTCCTTGAAGCGGGCCGCCTCCTGGTCATCCACCAGCGACCGCTCCAGCAGCTCGGCCGACAGCTTCGTCTGCGCATCCAGCCCATCCGTCGGGATCGCCCCCAGCTGCGCCAGCACCGCGCCCTCCTTCGCCAGCCACGCGTGGAACGCCGCACCGCTGTAGTCGCTCCACTGGTCGTTGTACCGCTTGTCGCCCACGCCAGTGGCCTGCTCCGGCGAGTGCCGCAGCACATCCTGCCAGTACCCGGCAAACAGCTTGTTCAACTGCGCCGTACGCTCCGGCACAGAAGCCCCACCTTGGGCAAACACGGCAGGTGAACACGAAAGTGCAACAACAACGGCAGCGGCCGCCAGGCGGGGAAGAGCACGAGCCAGAAACGTCATACTCAGCAGTGTACCGTCGGCAAAGAAAAAGCCGCGCCCCGGTAGAACCGGCAGCGCGGCGACAGACGACGGTCAACAACAACGAGTGAAACAAGGCAGAAAAGTACAGCAACGCCTATGTCCATGCAGCAACACAGGCAAAAGTAGAAGTGCAAGGATCAGGCAGCTTCCCCCGGCACCATCATGCTGTGTGCATCCAGCATGCGGTATAGGGTCGATCGGCTGATGCCGAGCAGTTCGGCGGCACGCAGCTTGTTCCCGTTGCAGCGCAGCAACACGTTCTCCACGTGTCGCCGAACAATAACATCGAGACGCCAGTGCCGCAGGTCAATGCGCAGTTGAGAGGGGGGATCGTGCGTTGCGGTTGCGGTGGTCACAACCCCCTTATCGGCCCACCCGCAAGAAGGTTGAATCCACCTCAGCCACTGCTTCACATCGAGACACACGCAAATAAAACGGGAGAGCCGAAGCCCTCCCGTCCACACCAACAAACCGCGAAATGCCTAAGCGTTTGCCTTCGCGCAATACGTATCGAACGCCCGCGCCAACTCCTGTGCAATCGCCGGTGCATTGCTTGTCTCAATCGCCGACCGCTGCATCAGGTACACCAGTTGCCCGTCGCGAAACATCGCAATCGCCGGCGACGTGGGCGGATGCCCCTGGAAGTACGACCGTGCTTTGTCGACCGCCTCGCGATCCTGTCCGGCAAACACCGTAACGCTGTGGTCCGGCTTTGCGGTGTGCTGCAGCGCCATGCGCACGCCCGGCCGCATCTTGCCCGCCGCGCATCCACACACGCTGTTCACGACGACCATCGTCGTTCCCGGTTGCGCAATCGCCGCATCCACTTCCGCGCCCGTGCGTGCCTCTGTAATACCCGCGCGCGTCAACTCTTCGCGCATCGGAATGACCATAATCTCTGGGTACATCGGTGCCTCCCGGCAAGGTGCCGGTATCCCGGCCGCCTGTTTGATTCTATCCTGATGCAGCAGCTCCGCCGCACGATGCAGCGATCCGGCCGCGCTCACGTCACAAAAGAAGGTCCCGGCCGTTCATGAAGCTCGCTCTCGAACAAAACGTCCCTCTCGCGCCCTTCACCACCCTGGGCATCGGCGGCCCGGCACGCTGGTTTGTCACCGCGCACCACGAAGACGAGGTCCGCGAAGCCGTCCGCCTCGCCACAGAAGATCTGCACGTCCCCCTCTTCGTCCTCGGCGGCGGCAGCAACCTGCTCGTCGCCGACACCGGCTTTCCCGGCCTCGTCCTCCATCTGCAACTGCGAGGCGTCACCGTCTCCCGCGAAATTACGCCCGACCCGGTCCACGTCACCGCCGCCGCCGGCGAATCCTGGGACGACCTCGTTCAGTTCACCGTCGACCGCAACCTCGAGGGCATGGAGTGCCTCGCCGGCATCCCCGGCAGCGTCGGCGGCACGCCCATCCAGAACGTCGGTGCCTACGGCCAGGACATCGCCCAAACCTTCGTCTCCGCCCGTTGCTTCGACACCACCACCCAGGCCATCGTTGACCTGCACGCCGCCCAACTCGGCTTTGCCTACCGCACCAGCCTGCTCAATACCTCCGAGCGCGGCCGCTACATCGTCCTCGCCGTCACCTTCGCCCTGCACCCCGGTGGCGCGCCCAACCTCTCCTACGCCGACCTCAAGCGCGCCTTTCCTGCAGGCACAAACCCCACCCTCCCCCAGGTTGCTGAAGCCGTCCGCACCATCCGCCGCGCCAAGGGCATGGTCGTCGACCCCGCAGACCCCGACTCCCGCTCCGCCGGCTCCTTCTTCCGCAACCCCATCGTCCCCGCCACCCACCTCGCGCACCTCGCGCAAGCCACCGGCCTGTCTGAATCCGAAATCCCCCACTGGCCCACCACCGAAGGCACCCTCAAGCTCCCCGCCGCCTGGCTTCTCGAACACGCCGGCTTCCCCCGCGGCACCACCCTCGGCAACGCCGCCATCTCCTCCAAGCACACCCTCGCCCTCATCAACCGCGGCAACGCCACCCACGCCGACATCGCCACCCTCCGCAACAACATCATCCAAACCGTCGAGCAAACATTCGCCCTCACCCTCGAACAGGAACCCGTCAACCTGCCCTAGCCGCATCATGGCCGAACAGGAACTCGTCTCCCAGAGTGGGTCCCGAAGGGAGGTTTTTGGCTGTACCCCACCGCTACCCGCCAGCAGGTTCGTGAAAAGCTATGCGCCCAATCGCCGTAGCAACTCCGTCCGTTCCACTCCCAGAACCTCTGCTACCGCTCCGCGTGCAACGACCCGCCCCGCATCCATCCGCAACACCTCATCCGCACACGCAAACGCCTCATCCACATCGTGCGTCACCGACACAATCGGCATCCCGCGCTCCCGCCCAACCGCCCGCAGCACCGAAATCAGTTCATCCCGCAGTACCCGATGCAGCCCGGTAAAACTCTCATCCAGCAGCAGCACCCGAGGGCTCGCCGCCAGCGCCCGCGCCAGGCAAACCCGCTGTGCCTCGCCCCCGGACAAATGCGTCACCCCTTGCAACGCCAGCGGCTCCAACCGAAACCGCTCCAGCATCTCGTCCACCGCGGTAGAATCGCGCGCGCCAAACGCCACGTTCCCCCGCACCGTCCGCCCAGGAAACAGCGACGGCTGCTGCGCCACCAGCCCAACGCCACGCCGATGCGCCGGCAACCCCGCCACCTCCGCACCCCCCACCTCGACCACACACCCCGCCGGTCGCCAAAGCCCCGCCAACACGCGCAGCAAAGAGGTCTTGCCCGACCCTGAAGCCCCAAACAGCACCGTCCATGCCGCCGCCATCTCCGCTTCCACGCACACCCGCAGATCGCCCGCCAGCGCATCGCATCGCACCCGCACACTCAAGCACGCCGCCTTTGCCCGAAGACACCCAGCACCGGTGCCGCGTACAACGCCAGCAGCGCCACCGTCGATACCCCCAGCAGCAGCAACGCCAGCCGTCCCGCCTCGGCAAACTGTCCATTCTCCACCAGGTCGAACAGCGAAATGGATAGCGTCTTCGTCACTCCGGGAATGCTCCCGCCCAGCATCAGCACCACGCCGAACTCGCCCACGGTATGCGTAAACGTCAGCACCGCCGCGGCCAGCAACGAAGCCCCGGCCACCGGCAGCGCCACCCGCAGCACCCGCCGAACCGGCCCCGCACCCAGCGTCGCCGCCGCCTCCATCAGTCGCGGATCGACTGCCCGCAGCCCTGCCACCAGCGGCTGCACCGCAAACGGCAGGCTGTACAGCATCGACCCCACCAGCAACCCGGCAAACGAGAACACCAACTGGTGTCCCAGCACTGCCTCTACCGCGCGCCCCATCCGCGTCAGCGGGCTAAACCCCACCAGCAGGTAGAACCCCAGCACCGTCGGCGGCAGCACCAGCGGCAGCGCCACCAACGCCTCCACCACAAACCTCCACCGTGTTTCCGCAAACGCCAGAAACGCCGCCAGCGGCACACCCAGCACCATCAACACACCTGTCGTCACCGCAGCCAGGCGCAGCGTCAACAGCAGGGCAGAGAAGTCCATCACTCGTCGTCTCCCCGTCTGCGCCGTCCAAGCGCTCTACGAGTTTAGACGACCCGAACCGCACATTCCGCCTTACTGGAACCGCTGCAATCCCAGGTCGGCCAGGTGATTCTGAATCTCGTCACTCATGATGTAGTTCAGCAGCGTATGCGCCTCGCCACGGTGCGCCGCGTCTCTCCGTACCACCGCGCATTGCCGAATCTCCAGGTACGTCGACAGTGGAAACAACACCGACGTCCCCGCATTCCTGTACTGCGGCGAGAACGCAATCGTCTGGCTCATCAGCGCCAGCTCCGCATTGCCGCTCAGCGCAAACTGTGCCGCCTGTCCCACGCTCTCGGCCTGCACCAGGTGCGGCTGCACATTCACTAGATAACCCATCTTGTTCAACGCCGCCAGCGCCGCCCGTCCATAAGGCGCGTGGTCCGGGTTGGCAATGGCCACCGACTTCAAGTCCTTGCGCCCCAGCACATCCACGCTCAACGGCTGAAACCGCGAATCCTTCCGAGCCCACAGCACCAGCAGGCCCTTGGCATAGGCATACGGCGAGATGTTATCCGCCTTGCCCGCCGCCACCACGCGCTCAGCAAACGTGTAATCCGCAGAAAAGAAAATGTCCGCCGGCGCGCCATTCACAATCTGCTCGCTTAGCGTCCCGCTCGACCCATACACCATCTTCAGCTTAATGCCCGTGCGCCGTTCGAAGTACGGTCCCAGCACCTCAAACACCGGCTGCATATCCGCCGCGGAATACACCAGCAGCTCGCCCGTGGGCGGAGCAATCTTTGGCTCTACCCGCTTCTTCGCCGGCCCCCCGACATCCCGCATCTGCGCCACTCCCACGGCACAAAACATCACCACGCCCGCAAGCAGGAAGAGCAGCGAAGCACGCCGAAGAACGACACTACGATAGGCTAGAAATCGATATGATTGAGCGCTCACACAGCCTGAGATGCATCGCGGACGGAAAGCGTATCGCGCCCAACGCCGTCGCCAGCGATTTTCGTGACCCCGATTCCCGCGAACTCTACGAAATCGAGTACCCCTGGAGCGAGACCCGCACCGGCAATCTTGGTGAAGCCAATGCCCGCGCCGTCAACAAGCCAAACGCCAGCGCCCTCCGTCACCTCTGGGCCGAGCGCCGCGACTCCACGCTCCCCATCGATCAGTCCGGCGTCTGGCGCTACCGCGAGCTCCTCCCCATTCTGCGTGACGACCACAACGCCGTCACCCTCCGGGAGGGCAACACCCCGCTCTACGACCTGCCTCGCTGTGGCAAACTCCTCGGCCTCGACTTCCTGCTCGCCAAGCACCAGGGCATGAACCCCACCGGCTCTTTCAAAGACACCGGCATGACCGCCGCCCTCTCCGTCGCGGCCGAGCGCGGCTTTCAGTGGGTCGCCTGCGCCTCCACCGGCAACACCTCCGCCGCCATGGCCGCCTACGCCGCCCGCGCCGGTCTCCGCTCCATCGTCTTCATCCCCGAAGGCAAAATCGCCTGGGGCAAGCTCTCCCAATCCATGGACTACGGCGCGCTCACCGTCCAGCTCAAAACCGACTTCGACGGCTGCGTCAAAATGCTCGCCGAACTCGTCAAGCGCAATCCCATCTACCTGCTCAACTCCGTCAACCCTTACCGCCTCGAAGGCCAGAAAACCCCCGCCATCGAGCTCTGCGAACAGCTCGACTGGCAGGTCCCCGAGCACGTCGTCGTCCCCGGCGGCAACCTCGCGAACGGCTCCGCGCTCGGCAAGGGCTTTGCGGAACTCAAGCACCTTGGCTTCATCGACCGCATCCCCAAAATCTCCGTCATCCAGGCCGAAGGCGCCAACCCCCTCTTCCTTTGGTTCACCAACGAAGAAAAGCACCTCCAACCCGTTACCGCCGATACCCGCGCCACCGCCATCCGCATCGGCAACCCCGCCAGCTGGCGCAAGGCCGCGCGCGTCATCGCCGCCACCGGCGGCTGGTGCGAACAGGTGTCCGAAGACGAAATCGCCCTCGCGAAAGCCCAGATCGGCGCCGAGGGCATCGGCTGCGAACCAGCCTCCGCGGTCACCCTCGCCGGCGTGAAAAAACTCGTCAAATCCGGCCACATCCAGCCCGGCGAGCGTGTCGTTCTCATCCTCACCGGCCACACCCTCAAAGATCCCGAATACACCATTGATTTCCACAAGGACCTGCTCGCCACCGGCATGGCCGAAGCCGACCCTTACCGCAAGCCGCCACTCGTCCTCGAGGCCAACGAACACGCTGTTCTCACCGCGCTCGAAGCGGAGATGAATCAGCCGTGAGCAGCAGGGAAGCAGCCCCAATTCACCTAAAGCTCCCGGCCACCTCCGCCAACCTCGGCCCCGGCTTCGACGCACTGGGCCTTGCCCTCGACTTTGCCCTCCACGTCAAGGCGGACGTCGCGACAAACACCACCATTACCGCCACTGGCCGCAACACCGACACCATCCGGCGCCTCGACGACAGCCTCCTCCTCGCCACCTACCGCGACATCCTCACTCAGCGAGGCATCACCGCTCCTGAACTGACCCTCACCCTCCACAACGACATCCCCCTCGGCATGGGCTGCGGCTCTTCCGCTGCAGCCCTCGTCGCCGGCGTCGCACTTGCCGCTCACTTCGGCCATCTGGGGTGGGATCGCCACCAGATTCTCACCGAAGCCAGTCGTCGCGAAGGCCACCCCGACAACGTCGCCGCCTGCGTCCTCGGCGGCCTCACCGCCTCCGCCATGCAGCTCGCACCGGACGGCACCGCCACTGTCCAGGCCGCGACCCTTCCCATCCCCACCGCCTGGCCCATCCTCGTCGCCCTGCCGCAAAGCTCGCTTTCCACCCACACCGCGCGCGCCCTTCTTCCCGACCACTACACCAAGCCCGACGCCATTGCCAACGTCCAGGCCGTCGCCCTGCTCACCACCGCCTTCGCCACCGGCCGCAGCGACCTCCTCCGCACCGCCATGGCAGACCGCATGCACCAGCCCTACCGTGCCGCCGCCTGCCCACTCCTGCCCGCGCTCCTCCCGCTCGCCGGCACCCCAGGCATTCTTGGCGTCGCGCTCTCCGGCGCCGGCCCCTCGGTCCTCCTCGTGCTCGACACCGAAGCCAGTCTGGACCATGCCGACCAGCAGGTGCACTCCCGCGCCACCCACGCCGGCCTGGCGATCACCCTGCTACGCACCTCCATCGCCCCCGCGGCAACACTCTCCTGACGCCCAGGGGAGACCGCAGACGAAGCAGGCGCACACTTTGTTTCGCAAATCAGGGCAATATTTTTCGCCGTTAGCCAACATCTGCTATGTTGATATGGCAGTCAATTCTTGGGGAGAGTTGACCTGCGTGAGCGCCCGTTGATCTCACGATCCGGGCGTTCCACCCTTCCAGCCAGGCCGCCGATCGTTCTCGGCAGATCACTCAATCGACCGATGCGCGAAAGTACACCCTACGCGTGCGAAAAACCTAAGTTTTCCCAAGTCTCTTGACCCCTGAGCTTCACTTGCGCAGCCTCAAGCCGAGGCGTCAGACACTCCTAACGCGTCCGGGGGTCCGCCGCATCTCGCAGCGCATCTCCCAGAAACGAGAACGCCAGCACACAGAGCATCACCGCTCCCGCCGGAAACGCCGCCATGTACGGCGCGTCGAACAGGTGAGCCCGCGCGTCATTCAGCATCGATCCCCAACTCGCCGCCGGCGGCGGCACCCCCAGCCCCAGAAACGACAGCGTCGCCTCTGCCAGCACCGCGCCCGCCATCCCGATCGCCGCCTGCACAATCACTGGCTGCACAATATTCGGCAGGATATGCCGGCACACAATCCGCAGGTCGCTCGCCCCCAGCGCCCGCGCCGCCTCCACGTACTCGCGCTCCCGCGCCGCCATCACCTGGGCCCGCACCAGCCGCGCGTAGTTCACCCACCCCGTCAGCGCCAGCGCCAGCACCAGGTTGCGCAGCCCCGGCCCCAAAAATGCCACAAACGCAATCGCCAGCAGAATCCCCGGCATCGCCATAAACGCATTCATCACGTAAACGTTCAGCAGCGTGTCCCGCCAACCGCCGTAAAATCCGGCGACTGCCCCCGTCACCAGACCTACCGCCAGCGACAGCGCCACCACCGTCACTGCCACCACCAGCGACATCCGCCCGCCGTACAGCACCCGTGACAGAATGTCCCGGCCAAGCTCGTCCGTGCCAAACAGGTGTCCCGCCCCGGGTGGCAGCAGCCGGTCCGCCAGGTGCAGCGCCGCCGGGTCCGCCGGGGCCAGCACCGGCGCAAACACCGCCAGCAGCGCCACCAGCACCAGCAATCCCCCTGCCGCAACCGTCGTCCGGTTCCTCATCCTGCCATCCTAAACCGCCTCCGTTCGCCCGAATTTCATACACCGTCGTTGCCGATTGTCGCTTGGTGCGACCCCGCACTCATGCGAAACTGAAATCCAACGCGTCAGACTGCCTTTCCCCATGTGGCGAGCCGGCAGCGCCGCGCACACAGCACCAGCACCAGCGGAGAGCATCAATGAGCATGGATCTTAAAAAAGAGCGCGTCGCAGTCGCAGGCGCAGGCGGGTTTATCGGCGGCCATCTCACCCGCGCCCTCATCGACCAGGGCATCGAGGTCGTCTCCGCCACCGATATCAAGCCGCTCGACGAGTGGTACCAGGTCTGCCAGGCAGATTCCCTCCAGAACCTGTCGCTCGACCTCAAGAACCTCGACAACTGCCACACCTCGCTCAAAGACGCGACCGTCTGCTTCGATCTCGCGGCAGACATGGGCGGCATGGGCTTCATCGAGAACAACAAGGCCCTCTGCATGCTCAGCGTGCTCACCGGCACCCACCTGCTCATGGCCGCAAAGGAAGCAAAGCTCAAGCGCTTCTTCTTTTCCTCCAGCGCCTGCGTCTATAACGGCGATCTGCAGACCAATCCCGACGTGGTCGCGCTTAAGGAAGCGGATGCCTACCCCGCCATGCCGGAAGACGGCTACGGTTGGGAAAAGCTCTTCACCGAGCGCATGTGCCGCCACTTCCATGAGGACTACGGCCTCGAAACCCGCATCGCCCGCTATCACAACGTCTACGGCCCCCTCGGCACCTGGACTGGCGGCCGCGAAAAGGCACCCGCCGCCATCTGCCGCAAGGTCATTGAGGCAAAGGAGTCCGGCAAGCACGAGATCGAAATCTGGGGCGACGGCCACCAGACTCGCTCTTTCATGTACATCGACGACTGCGTCAAGGGCACCCAGCTCATCGCCACGGAAGATGTCCTCGAGCCCCTCAACCTCGGTTCCAGCGAGCTCGTCACCATCAATCAGCTTGTCGATCTCGCGGAAGACATCGCCGGCATCAAGCTCGAGCGCAAATACAATCTGTCCGCGCCCAAGGGCGTCAATGGCCGCAACAGCGACAACACCCTCATTCTCGAAAAACTCGGCTGGGAACCCTCCATCCGTCTCCGCGACGGCCTCGCCAAAACCTATGCCTGGATCCAGAACGAGATGCACGCCGAGGTTCCGGTGGGAGCAAACTAACCTGACCACCAGGGCATATCGGGCAACACCGGTCGAACCAGGGGATACCGAGCAGATTCTCGGTATCCCCTTCTTCATCGGCAATGTCCAGCAGGCAGTGGAGCGCATGCTCCCCGGGGGCCTGCTCGTCGTTCCCGCCGCACCCGCCCTCCGCGACTTGCAAACCCAACCGGCCTACCGCAACGCTGTGCTCGGCGCCGATCTTGTCATCCCCGACAGCGCCTACATGGTCCTCATTTGGAACATGCTCGGCGGCGGCCGCAACATCCGTCGCCTCTCCGGCCTTGAATACCTCCGCGAATTGCTCACCCACCAGGTCGTCCGCACACCGGGCAGTACCCTTTGGGTCATGGCCGGCGAACAGTCGGCCAACCGCAATCTCGCCTGGCTGCAGCGGCAGGGCATTCGCGTCCCATCCACCCACGTCTATCATGCCCCCATGTACGGCAGCCGCACCGCGCTCGTCGACGACGATCTTCGCAGCCTCGTGGAAGACCTCCAGCCCGCGCACATTGTCGTCACCCTCGGCGGCGGCACCCAGGAGCGCCTGGGCCTTTACCTGCGCGACGTGCTCTCCTACGCCCCCGGCATCCACTGCATCGGCGCCGCCATCGCCTTCCTCTCCGGCGACCAGGTAGAAATCCCCGTCTGGGCCGACCGGTACTACCTCGGCTGGCTCCTGCGTATCTTCGACGAACCCTCCCGCTACGCCCCCCGCTACTGGGCCGCGAAAAACCTCTTCTCCCTCATGCGCCGCTACCGCGCAGACCTCCCCCCGCTCACCCCCTAGTCCCCGCATGCGGTACCACTCACAATGGGACGCGGTACCCCAAGGACAACGTGCCCCATGGTCCGGATGGTCGAACATGGATGGACGACTCCTCACGGAGGCCCACCAGCCCGACCCGGTCAACCCGGCTCCAGTCAACTCGGGTGCCCCATTCTTTTCACAGCTTCACCGTGAAAAGGGTGGGTTGAAGGCAGCAGCACACGACTCAGGAAACACGTGTGCGGACTGCTTGATGCAGGCGGAGAATCCGGGAACCCACCGACCAATCCAACGCTGGTTTCAACGGGTGCCCACCTCCAACGGGCCGTAATCATGCCCGAAACTGCGGAAAGTGAGAGCGCGTTGAAGGTATGCCCCAACCCACCGCATCTTTCCACCCATCTCCGTGTCTCTCTGAATCATGCGCCGCCTGCTCACATTTCTCCTTCTGGCAGCCTCCGCAAGCGCACAGCAGGCGCACACCCTCGCCGAGCAATACCTCTACCAAAGCGTGAACGCCGAGCGCGCCGCCACCGGCCTTCCCCCGCTCACCTGGAACGTCCCGCTGCAGGGTGCGGCGGATTTCCACGCCAACGCCATGCGCTCCGCGCAAACCCTCTCCCACCAGCTCTCCGGCGAACCCGACCTCTCCGTCCGCGCCGCCCACGCCGGTAGCCGATTTTCTCGCGTGTCGGAAAACGTCGGCGTCGGCCCTTCTATCCTGCAGATGCACGACGCGCTCATGCACTCGCCCCACCACCGCGAAAACATCCTCGACCCCGCCGTTGACTCCATCGCCATCGCCGTCGTCGCCTCCCGCGGCCAACTCTGGGCCGTTGAGGACTTCGCCTCCACCGTTGAAGCCCTTTCCTTCGCCCGGCAGGAAGAACGCGTCACCGCCATCCTCGCCCGCCGCGGCATCTCAGCCGAACCCACCGTCGAAGCCCGTGAAACCTGCGCCAAAGACTCCGGCTACGTCGGTCGCCGCCCCGGCTTCGTCATGCGCTATACCACCGCAGACCTCAACCGCCTGCCCGATCAACTGACCGCCCGCCTGCAAACCGGCGCCTACCGCGCCGCAGCCGTAGGCGCCTGCGAGGACGTCACCAGCGCCTTCAGCAGCTACAGCATCGCCATTCTGCTCTACCGCTAAGTCCAGACCACTTGACAAACTGAAGTCGCCAGAAGCCTCTCAATGTGCAGCAAAAATCATAACCTCAACAGAGTGAGGAACTTGGAAAGCACCTCAGTGAAATGAGAATCTTAGAGACCCTGGTCGAATGAAATGAGGAACTTAGCACAAGGAGGGGGGAGGGGGAGACTGGCTCCACAGGTAGGACTCGAATCAACCCACGAATGTAGAATCAACGACTTGCAGGGCAGCGGATGACACCTAAACGCCCTCCAACGTGGTACTAAACGGAAGGATGGAGCGCAGTTTAGAGCGCGTCTGCAACGTAGGAAGTGTCCGTAACCTGCCTGGCTGGCTGGGGCAGGGACGCCTTATGCTGCATGGTGGGCGACCCGAACGGCATTCATACGGGCGCGGATCAGCACTTCAACGCTGTTGACGGCTAACACCAGATGTTTCCAGTCATTCTCTTCTTGTTGTAGAAGCTCAACCATCGTGGCTTCCGCTTCTTTGGACGGCTGTTGTGCCAGCACCAGCATTTTTAACTGGCGATGGAAAACTTCGCTAGCTACGGTGTGCACGGCTTCAGCCGCATCGCGAATGGCAGCCTCATAGAACGGAGCATTATCGTGGATAGCCCGCGTGGCAAATGTTAACGCTTCTGAGTATCGATGTAGAAGATCGCGCCTAGCATTCGACTTGCCTTCGGCGACGAGATGTTCCTCGTTCATTCCGAGCGCGGCAAGCTCTTCATAGCGATGAATCACCTTGTTGCAAAGGCCTCGCACCGGCACGATGGCTGCCCACAGCTTTTGGTAGGCGGTAAACTCAGCGTTCCACTGAGTAGACGATATGAGCTGACTTTGTGACAGAACGCTTTCAGACGCTCCAAGTCTCGGAGGACAGCACCTTTGAATGACTCTGCATCGGCGGCATTATCGTTCAGCCTTCGAGTGTTTCTTAGGGTGAATATGCCCGAGACGACAGCGGCAAAGACCGCTGCATAAGATGCTACCTCCCGGGATATGCTTTGCTCGCAGACCGGCATGGCTTATAGCAACACATGGCGCGTTATCGAGCAACCCAATGAAGAAAAGAGGGGGACAGATGAGTGGTTATTCGGGAGCGGTTTGCTTGCGCAAGGTTGCCTATGTCGTGCGATTCTGCGAGGGCGAAGGCGCGAAGAGTGGCACCTAAGTTCACACCCCGGCACCTCCTAAAATTGAAACCCTATGCTCTCAGTGATGTGTTGGGTGGACCCGCATCATCGCAATTAGAAGGGGATATCGTCATCTAAATACTCTGGCCGGTTTTTGAGCAGACTGAACTTGTCTTCGTTGGCTTCCATCCACTCCCAACCCTTCTCCTCGATTCCTACGGCATCATACAAGTCGTTTGTGTATGACTCCTCCTCGGCTTTCGCCAAGATGAAGCCTTTCGATATGAGCTTACGTATGCCCATCGTGACACCAAGGGCAGTGAGACCCGCGCGTTCGCATTCGTTCCGCAAGCTAGACAGCTGGTATGTGCCGTGAGGGCTGCTCAAGCTGCCTGCGAGTAGAGCTATGACGGTCATCTCCGGCTGGCTCAATCCTGAGACCTGGGCGACGACTTGCCCCGCGTCGGCAAGCTGAATGATGGCCGCACCTTTGTTCATCGCGGCCTTCAGTCGTTCCGTGACACCCGCCTCCAACTTATCGAAGTCACCCCGTGATTCGACGGTATAGCTAAAAATCGAACGGTGTCGAATGTCAAAGGGGTATTGCTTACCCGCTCTCACTTCAGCACAGACCATCACCACGGGCGTTCCGCAGGCGTATGCAAATCCAAGTTCATACCAGACGTTCGGATTGTCTGTCGTGATGTCTGCCAAGCAAACGACGGCCCCGCGAATGCCGTCTTCGATTGCCTCAATTGGGGTAGCGGCCGTGATGTCCTTATCAACGCGGTAGGGCTGCAGACCGGCTGCTTTGATGGCGGGTACAAGAACATCATCAAACCTTTTATCGTAGGGTCCTTTGTCGAACGGCTGAATAACGAAGCAGGTCGGCTTATCAAACACAACGGAGGCTTGAGAGCGGCCCCGCGTGTGCGTTATCGGTTGCGGGTTTGTTAGTGGCATTAAAGAATTAACTCCGGCAACCGCAGTTGAGGTGGGCAATGGGGCGAGATGAGTGAGTAGCGCGGGCGGTATGAGGACGGTTGGTGACGCGGTGACTGCTAGTAGGTGTGGGGGCCGAACTTCATAGCCTGCTTTTGTCCTTTGTAGAATGCTGTTTAGATATGCAATATCCGGAGTGGGAGTGCCCGCTGCCCTAAGCTGTTTGCATGTATCGAAGAAAGCCTGAATGAAAAGTGGGGCGTTAGAAAGGCTTTGCATATAGGTGAACATGTCGGTCTCCGCCCACTCCGAAGTGGAACTGCGTGAGGCTGAGTCTCCTGCTGCCGCTGCGAAGTTGGATTTGAACGTCTCGTAAACGTCCCACGCAGTGCCTTGACTCGCAATCTGTTTAGCGAGTTGGAGAAGATCCTGTATGGCCTGCTCGGGAAGGTGTCCCGGAGATTCAAACCGCCAAGTGTCGGGGAAGATGAGCATCTATAAAGGCTAACTCATGCGTAGTCGGTGGCTGTCAGCCGCTTATAAGCGGCTTCACCCCGGGCACATACCGAAGCGAGTTCTTCACTGGAAGACGATTTGCGTAACTAGACAGCAGTGTTTGGTCGGAAGTGGGATTTGCGCGCTTGAGCCATTCCTGCTCAAATCAGCACACGCGCATGCCGGACGTTAACGCAGATTCTCTTCAAAATCGTCTACAGCGGCCCCGCGCTCACGAACGGGCGAATGCCTATGGAAGTGCTTGCGGCCGGGCTAAGAGGGCAGGCACTCTTAGCGCAGCGCGTAAAAGAACTTCTGTTCGATGATTCAGTGACTATGCGGGTTGAGGTGGACTCAAGTTTTGAGACCGGCTCCCTAATCGTTCCCGTGCATATCGTTGTAGACGGCCTGCGAACGGCGGAACAGTTGTTTGCAGGGCAGGCGTCTACTGCAATCGCAAACCTACTCAGTATGCTTGGCTTTCTGGGCGTCTCCGCAACATCACTTTATGCGCTGTTCAAGCGCCGGAAAGGGCGAAAGATCGAGAGCCCGAATGATCTTCCGGCAGACCTCAGAATTGACCTCGCAGTTGAGACCCTGATCCGTATTTACAACGACAACGAAGTGCAGACACAGCTAAGAAAAACACTCGAACCTTTGCGGCATGCTGGGATAGAGGAGTTCCAGACAAGGCGTGCAGGTATTGTCGTCCAGGTGGTCCGCAAGGCCGACCTCCAAGCCGCTGACGAGGCTGAGATCGACAACCTCACCCAGGACGAGGAAGTCGTGCTCGACATAGAAAAGGTAGCGTGGCGGAAGAACCTTGCTTGGCACTTCAACGACGGTAGAACGTCCTTCGACGCGAAGATTGAGGACGATGGGTTCTGGCGTTCTATAGCTCATGAGGCGTTTTCCGATGGAGACCGGATGCGTGTGCATCTTCGTACCACAGCACGCCGTACACGCTTCGGAACGCTTAAGGTGCAGCGAGTCATTCCCAAAGTCATCAGCGTCGATCATGCTCGACGGAGACAAGGGAATCTCTTCGAACCGAACGCGTGAGCCCTCGCCGTCCGGAGGTCGTGGAACAACCCCCGCATCCTTAACATGAGTGGGGTGGGTCAAATGTCTACCACTGGTCGCGTTTAGCCCTCCGCCACCCCCAATTTACATAGACGGTTGATTCTGCGTTTTGGTCGATAATCGCCCATCCTGAAATCGCATCATTGCGGATTCTACTTAATCCCCTTGACAGACGTTTGAAGCGGATTCTACTTATTCATATGACGCCGCTTGATAACCGTGCGAGACAGCTAGGGAAGAAAGCCATGGACTCGCAGCTCACTTCAGCTGGTCGGGTGCAGAGACGGTTGAAAGCGGGTCGGCCTGCCTTAAGGCCAGAAGCGCCTACGCTCATGGAAGCACTGTACCGGGCGATGGCTGAGGTTGATCGCGCTGCCGACGTTATGGCCGATGAAGGTCTCGCCTGGGAGTGGCTCGTCCCCAGCTTTGGATACATGCGAACCGATGGGGCTTTTCATTTCAAATCGATTCCGAAAACAGGCGAGCTGGCACCATTCTTCCAGGAACTAGAAAAGGATGAAGGCTCAATCTTTGCGGGGATGCTTTGGAAGCTGCGAGATAATGAGGCCTCTAAAACGCTCGTCTGGATCACGCCGTTTAGCTCGAACGAGCAGGCTAACGCATTGCTGCTCCTGAAGGCTTCGGAGGCTGTCCAAGGGGCCAAGAAGATGGGCCTTGGAGACGTGCTTAAAGCACACTGAACTTTTATAGATGCCGGGGAGGTGGTGAGACACTTCCCCGGCGGAGACCAAGAACTAACACCCGACAAGGTATTGCCTCGGACCGTCTTCAGTTTAGACGGACGCGGCCCCGCACGCCAACCGCCTAACTGGAGACACAAATGCCATACATCGTTGAATGCCCGACTGACGAAGCCTTTGAACAGGCCGTACCCGACGCAGCCGACCAGTATCTCGTAACAGCCAAGGCCTTGTAAGGACACCATCGAGGCGGAACTCGCTCATAAACGGGCTTCCGCGCTGGGCGTCTTCAAGCGGTGCGGAATGGTAGGTTTGGCGTCGGACGGCACTATCGTCCTGCGCGCCACCAGCCGCAAAGACCAGCAAGACTCCCACGCACTGCACATCGCCGGTGCAATGCTGTCGCGGATGGAACCGGCCGCCGTTCGCCGTGTGAAGACCGAAGCCGTTATCGGGTGGCTTGACGGGCTGTTCGCCCTCCCAGACGCGCGGCCGGAAAGCGGGGCCGCACATGCGTAAACGTTTTGAATCGCTCTGGGCTATCCGCCCGGAGGCAACGGCGAGCGTGGTGAAGCTCATGGCCCGAGAGATGATTGGCTCCGACCATCCCCAGTCCATTGGAACCGACAAGGCCGTGATGCTAGGGAGCGGTTGGGAAGCTGCCAAGCCGTACACCCAGGGGACAGCGGGAAGCAAGGTTGCCGTCGTGCCTATCAAGGGTGTGCTCACCAACGACGGCCCGAGCTACTACGGGACGAACTACGCCACCATCGCGGACGCGGTCGACAAGGCCCTCGCCGACCCGGACGTTCAGCGCATCATCCTTTCCGTCGATTCGCCCGGCGGAGAGGTGACCGGACTACCTGAGACGGCCGCCCTACTCGCCAACGCTGCCAAGGTGAAGCCCGTCTCCGCCATGGTCGAGGGTGCCGCCGCCTCCGCCGCCTATTGGCTCGCTTCGCAGGCGTCGGACATCACGCTCACGCCGTCCGGTGAGGTGGGTTCGGTCGGGGTGCGGATGCTGCACGTCGACATGAGCAAGATGCTGGAGAACGAGGGATACAAGGTCACGGAACTCCACTCGGGCGACTTCAAGACTGAGTGGAGCCCGTACCAGCCCCTCTCCGCCGATGCCCAGGCCGACATGAAACGGCGGCTCAAGGCTTCGCATGACAAGTTCATCGCCGCCGTCTCCGTCGGTCGTGGGAACCGAACCTCCGCATCCATTCGGCGGGCCAACTTCGGGGAAGGCCGCATGCTTTCCGCTGAAGACGCCCTCGCCGCTGGTATGGTCGACCGGCTCCAGCCGACTCGGGACTTCTACCAGGGGCTTACCCGGCCCAAGGCGGCCCCGAGCAGGTCGGTGCAACGCGCCCGGCTGGAACTCGAAAAGATCAAGGCTTAATCCCGGCACGACGCGGGTCGCACGAACGCACCGCTCCATGCGGCCGCCGAAGTGCGCGACAAGAACGCTGCTGTGCATGGGAGAGCACCGCACCTATTGAACGAAAGGGAAGCACCATGGCTATGCTCGCAGAGTTAAAACAGAACCGTAAGGCCGCCATTGACAAGGCCGACGCAATCATCGCCTCCGCCGAGAACGCTGGCAGGGCACTCACCGACAACGAGAATAGCGACCTCGATGCCGTGATGACGGAGACCACGGCGCTCACATCTCGCATCGCTGCTATCGAGAAGGTGAACACGCTTCGGCTGCTACCCGACGGCACCGGGCTCGGCATCCGCCAGTCAGACGGCTCCGTCCTGCCCATCGGCGCATCCAGCGGCCGGGGCGCAACCCGCTCACACCAGCGGAAGGTGCTCGGGGAAGACTACCGCAACGCGTTCCAGGCTTTTCTGCTGTCGGGCGGGGAGCGCGTCGACGCGGCGCTGTATGAAGGCCTAAACTCGGCGGGTGGCTATGCTGTCCCGGTCGAGGTGGACGGGCAGATCGTTCCGCTCGCGCCACCCGAGACGGGCCTCCGCAAGCTGGCAACCGTGCTGAACACCACGAACGACCTCCGTGTGCCCCGTCAGATTGCGGCGAGCACGGCGGCCTACAAGGCAGAGTCGGGGGCGACGACGAACAACTTCGTCGAGACCGGCCCGAGCCTCGACCAGTTCACGCTGTCCGCGTTCATGGCGGGTGCGTTCGTGAAGATGTCGTTCGAGCTTGCCCAGGACGTGCCCGCATTCCAGGCGTTCGCGGTGAACGACCTGATGAACGCACAGCAGCAGGTCGAGGAAGGTTGGTTCGTGTCCGGCTCGGGGGTGAATCAGGCCCAGGGCTTGCTCGGCAACGTCGGGGCCGGTGTGACCGAAGAACCCGACGCGCTCGGGACCTCGTGAGCATCGACGGCACCCTCGACCTCATCGGGACGCTGAACGCGGCGTACCTCGACAATGCGAGCTTCCTGATGAGCCGGAACACTTCCGTCCTCATTCGGAAGGCACAGCGCCAAGCGAATCTGTTCGAGCCCGTATGGACCCGCTCGGGTGACCGTGACTACCTGCACGGCTTCCCGGTCGAGTACAGTGCCGCGATGCCCGTCGCCGCACGAAGCGCAACCCCGCTGCTGTTCGGTGACTTTAAGCAGGGCTACGTCATCGGTGACCGTGGCGGTTCGGGTATCAACGTGAAGGTGCTCGACCAGCCGTTCGCCCTCCAGGGTCAGATTGCGTTGCTCGCGTTCCGGCGGACTGACGGCCGCGTGCGTCGGCCCCAGGCAATCCAGGGCTACACCATCGCCTCGTCCTAAGCGGCCCAGCTTCTAGCGAGGGGAACTCAACCCGAACCGGCTCGGCCGCCCGTGGTCTCGCATGTGCCTTGTGGGGCACGTCTACGGGCGAGAAGCCGAACAATCAGGATCATCGCTTCGGCGGTGAACGACGTTGGCGGGGGACATTCCCCGACGGCCGGGCGCTCGTGGCTCCCCGCACTCTGGAGAGAGGCCACGGTCACGAGCGGGAGCCGATACTTCGCCGCGCTTTGCGGCTCACAAGGTTAGTGGACGGACTTCCTTCCCCCTACGGCGGGGCTGCGTCACGGCGTCCACACATCCCGGTACGCGGGGTGTTCATCCGTGGCGCGGGTAGCCGCACAATTACTGCTCGGGCGTTTGACAGTCCAGGGCGTGTCCATTACTTTATCTCCAGGCCGTCGGAAGCAACCACTTCTCGCCGCCGAATGATCGACAACCAAGCGGCTAGCCCTCCCCAGGGCGGCCGCTTTTGTTTTGGTCGAAACCCCGACAATTTCAACTTTGCGGTACCGCTCTGGGAGAAGTTCCCCGGACTGATGTCTTTGTGCTGTAACCCCTTGTGAGAGGAAAGAGTGACGACGCCGTGAGCGATACAAGCACGATGAGCTGGAAGGACTATCAGGGCCGGGAACGCGGCTTCAAGGTGAATCACATGATCGACATACGGAAGTACCTGGGGACCCCGGGGTACTCGATGCTGGTGGTGGCGGCGAACACACAACTCACCATCTCGAACATCGAAATGTTCCTCGACTACGAAGCCCGGGAGATGCCCCTCGTGGCCCGGAGTAAGAGCTGGATACAGCGCCGCCGATGGCTGTTTCAGCAGCCCGACGCGGTGAACGGCAAGGGGCTGCGGAATCGGGACGGGCGGGACGTAATTGCTATCCGGATCATGGGTGAGCACCCGAGAGAGTCGGCGCGCGGGCTGGTGCGACTGCTAAAGGAACGGGGGATAACCCGGTCGAAGGATTGGTGTTGGGAGCACCGGGGGGCGCGGTGAAGGCTGGCGGCTGACGGCTGCCAACTCCACTTGTCAGAACCCGGGTGTTTGTTAAAAGTCCAAACCCAGACCCCACGTCAGCTGCCACGAGCCCCCAAGGCGAAGGGGCAGAGGACGGGGGAGGATGGGGGCGGGTGGTGACTGGTGATTCTGTGATTCTTATATGGGTGAGTGGTAGACGCCACCGGCCCCGACAAGCACTTAAGACAAACGAGGAGGGGTGATGGAAGCGAATAGGACTGTAGTCCCAGAAGCGCCTAAGCCGGGCGTGCTGGTCTATGACATCCCGGCCGATGAGACGCCGGAGGAGACGGCACAGATTATCGGGCAACACGAAGGCTACTACTTGCTCGCGGCGATGCCCTGGCCGGGTGTGGGCGCTCGGGTGTTTTTACGGCAGCACGCGCTGCATATAAGGCGAGACGCCGAGACGGAATCACCCGAGCGCAAGCGGGAAGAGGCAGAGGCGGAAGCTATCATTCTGAGATATCCAAAGCTGACCCCAAGCAAGATCGCCGATAAGTTGGCCGAGAACGGCATCGTGCGAAATGAGGTGTGGGTCGGATGGCGGCGCAAGAATCTGGAACGAAGGGCGACAGCAGCCAACGCGCGGCGGGAGGCATGATCGCGACGGAATGGCTGACGAGCACTGAGGCGGCCGCCTATCTGAAGGTGAAATCCCGGATGTTGGTGGTGTGGGCACGGGAAGGCAAGATCCCCGCCCACCGTCTCTCGGGCATGGAGCGGGCGACATGGCGGTTCCTCAAGTCGGAGCTAGATGCTACCCTTTGCCTGTCATCCGCTGGGCCTGCTGATGGGAGGCAGCAGTGAGCACAGCAGTAAAGGTAAAGCGACAGGCAAGACACACGACCGGGTCGGTGCGGTACGACAAGCGGCGCGGGACGTGGAACTATCTTTGGTCCGACGGTCCGACGGTCCGACCCGCCGCTCCCGGCGCATCGGGACGAAGCAGGACTTCCCAGCGAAAGCGGCGGCTTGGAAGCAAGTCGACGAGTTTGACATTCAACCCACGAAAACGGCAGAACAGCCAAAGGCCGACACTGTGCAATCCGTCATCACCCGGTACGAAGTCGAGCGCATGCCCGAACGTCACTCGACGGCGCGGGTGTATCGCTCATTCCTAAAGTGCCACATCATCCCGCGATGGGACGACATGCTCATCCAGGACGTGCAACCCCGCCCGGTGGAGCTATGGCTGAAGGAACTTCCACTCTCCCCAAAGTCGAAGACGCACGTTCGGTCGCTTATGCACGGGCTGGTCGAGTTTGCCATGTGGTCGGGTGTGCTCACGCTTGGACGCAACCCGATGTCGCTCGTGCAGAACAAGGGCGCGACGAAGCGGGTGCGACATACCCGGAGCCTCACGGCTGAACAGTTCCAGGCGCTCATGCGTGAGCTTCGGGAGCCGGTCGCGAGCATGGCGTTGCTGTCTGTTTGCCTGGGGCTTCGGTGTAGCGAGGCGCTCGGGCTCAAGTGGGCGGACGTGGACGGGAAGGGAAGTCGGTTGCACGTTCGGCGCGGTATGGTGAACCAGCGGGTCGGGGATGTGAAGACGAAAGGCTCGGCACGAGCGTTTGTTCTCACGCCCGAGCTTATGGGGCGCTTGCACGCGGTGCGGGCGGCATCGGCGTTTCGGGATGAAGCGGATTGGGTGTTCGCCAGTCCGGTTCAGATCGGGCGGCTACCGTACGCCTATACGAGCGTTTGGCGGGAAGTGCGACGGGCGGCGAAGGCGGCGGGTATTGGTGAGCTAGGCACCCACACCTTCCGGCATACCTACCGCTCATGGCTGGACGCGGTCGGCACGGGCGTAGCGGTTCAACAGAAGATGATGCGCCACACGGACATCAGAACGACCATGAACATCTATGGGGACGTGGTAACGGACGAGATGGAAACGGCAGCGGTTCGGGTCGCGGAAATGGCTTTCAACAGCAGTGGAGCGCAGACAGAGCGCATTGCGGCCTAGGTTGTTGATTTATTGGCTCCGCAGGTAGGACTCGAACCTACAACCCTTCGGTTAACAGCCGAATGCTCTGCCATTGAGCTACTGCGGAACAACCCGGCCGCCCTTGGAAGAGCGGCCCGGAGGAGAAAAGTACGAGGTGCCGGCGGGCGGGCGCCGGCTCAACTCGCAAGTCAGTTATATCAAGCTGCCCACTCAGAGTCAACCGAAGCCATCTCCGCACGCCGCAAACGGTCCAGCAATACCCCCTCGGCACCCAGCGCAACACAGCACGCCACCAGCGGAATCAACTCCCCAAACACACGGCTCTCCAGCAGCAGCCCATAATGCAGCATGAATACGACCCAAAGCGGCACCACCCAAAGCCACACGCGCAACACTGGGTCCTGCACTCGTCTGCGCCAAAGCAACACCAGCGGCCAGCAGAACGCGAAACAGCTCGCCAGTTGCAGCCACGATGCAGGCAGCAGCAGCACCTTCAGGTTCAACCAGAGCCGATTCCAGCTTTCCGTCCCGTTTTCCGCAAACCGGTGCGCCACCCACACATGCCACGCACCCCAGGCCACCAGCAGCACCGCCGCCAGCACGATCTCGGCCCGTGCACCGCGCACGCGCCGCACCCGTCCTCCGCCCGGCTGACGCAACAGGCCTGCCAGCACGCACATCACCAGCAGAAACAGCGTCGTCTCGCGATTCACCGTCGCCACCGTGAACAGCATCGCAAACTGCCACCACGGCCTGCGGAAATACAGCAGAAACATACCCGCGGCAAAAAAACCAAGGCTCGGCAGGTCATACACGAACCGCAGCCGATACATCGTGCCAAGCGCGTACGTGCCCGTCACCATCACCAGCGTCAGCGGATACACCGCCCCCGCCAGCAGGCCGGTTCGGCTCGCCGCCAGGTAAATCTTCCGCGTTACCAGCCCCGCCACGGCGACCGCCGCCACGTCCACCGGAAACTCCACCAGGCTCTCCGGCCGAACCCCCAGCGGAAACCACGCATGCAGGTGTGTGAGCCCTGCGGCCACCTGCGCGCAGAGCGACGACCCATGCGCCCACCGCAATGGAAACATCAGCAGCAGCCGGTACTGGTACGGTGTGTGCACGGTGCCCGCTTCGTACTTGCTCAGGTTGAGATAGCACCGAACATACGCTAGGTAAAACCAAACCGCCTGCAGCGTCGCTGCCGCATTCAGCAGCACTTCCACGGCGGCGTCACCACGCCATGCCATCCGCCTTCCGGGTGCACTTGCCAGCACGTGCGATTTCACCATCGTCGTGCTCACGGCAACACTCTCCGCTCCAGCAGCACCGTCGTCGCATCTTCGTACCGCACGTTCCAGTCGCGGGTCGATTTCAGCAGCAGGACCAGCGGCGTGTCGCGGCCGAACAGCACGTAGCGTACGTGGTACTTGGCCAAAACCTCCATCGGTCGTTTCAGCCGCACCACGTCCAGGTAGTCCTGCAAGGTTCCATTGCGCTCAAAAATATCCATGCGGGGGTCGATAAACACCGGCACCTGCGGCGCATACATCTCCAAAAACCCGCCCCACGTGTACTCGTTCAACACCGGCCCTCGCGGCTCAAACGTTCGCAGCATCACTACAGCCTGCCGAGGATAGGCATTCTCTGCCTCCAGCATCGTCTTTGCAGAAGGGAAGCGCACCACCGCGATCAGCAGCATCACTGCGATGAACGCCAGATGCAACAGGCCTCGCCAGCCCGGCGTGTGCGCCGTCGCCTCCGGTAGCCTTTGCGCATCCCAGCACGCCGCAACCTGCTTCGCCGCGATCGGGCAGACCAGCAGCCCGGCCAGAAACAGGAATCGCGAATACGAAAGCGCGGCATACACGCCAACCGCGACGAAGAACAGTTCGTGCAGCGCCCAGCGCGATCGCCGCAGCAACTGCGCGATGAAGAGTACCGCCAGCATGACCAAAAAAATCTTCGCGCGCGGCGTGTGAAAGTCCAGCGAGTGCCATTCTTCCACCGTTGCCACGTTCAGCGTCTGCTTGAAGGCGAGATCGAAGGGGTACGCCACCAGCCGCCAGCCATACGGATTGAGCAGCAGAGCCAGCAGCGAGAAGCCGCCGGCCCGCCACAGCGCATCGTCGCGCCGCCGCGGCCGCTCCATCATGTGGTGCACGCCCGACAGGCCCAGCCGCGCCGCCCACGGTCTCTCGGAAAGCCGCGTCACCCCGCGGCATAACAGATACCCGGCAAGCAGAACCACGCCAATCAGCCACGACCCGTGCAGGTTAACCCATGCGGCAAACAGCAGTGGAAAGGCCCATAGCGCCGTGTGCGCCCGCAGCTTGCCGCAGCTCCAGCGCTCCAGCAGTAGCAGTTCGACGATCAGGCAAAGCCAGCCGAACAGCAGCGTCCGCGGCCCAAACGACACGGTCGCGTCAATTGCCGCGAAGGTACTGAACACCATCGTGACCGCAAGATTCCGCGTCAGCCGGTATGTCAGCAGAAAAGTCAGCAGCATCACCGCTTCCGTTACGGCAATGCTGATCAGCAGCACCCCCTGGGGTCCGCCCCAGTGCCAGCCCAGCGCATACGGCACCTCGGCCAGCCACTCATGGTCAATCCACACTGCGCCGCGCGCCGTCGCGGAGAATACATCGTGCTGCAGCCAGTGGTGCGACGAGGCCTGCACCGCCGCATCCCGCAGGTGCCACCAGATGTCGGGATCGGCCATGTTTTTTGGCAGCCAGCAGAACACCAGCAGCGCAAATGCCACGGCGGCCACCGTCGTCAGCGACAACGTACGATCCAGCCACGCTGCCACCCGCGCAGCAGCCCGCGACATCTGAGAGCCGTTGACGGCGTGTGTGGTCGGCACCCGCGACGCTGCGGTCTGAACAGGAACAGGCAAGGATTCCGAAACGATCAAGGCAAACTCCAGGCAACGCAGCCTGTGACCTGTATCGGCACATCCACGCAAAACTCAAGAGAGGGCAGCACACCTCATGCACCGCAGGCATACGCCGATATATCCCTCAGGCAGTACCCTGCCCGGAGCGCGCCATGCCTGTCCTCATCTCGACCCTGCTTACCGCAACCTGTGCCGTCATCGTTTATCTGCTGGCCGACCAGCTACCTACCGCTTAACTCGCACTAGCCGAAACCTCAGGCTGCGTCTAGCCCTGCTAGGCGTCCGATGACGGTCGCTCGGCTTTGTCGAGCGTCTGCAGCTCGCGGCCAGGCTTGAACCGCACGGCGCGGCCGGGAGCGATGTCTACCTCGGTGCCGGTGCGCGGATTGCGCCCGATCCCCGTCTTGCGCGGCTTGATGGTGAACACGCCGAATCCACGCAACTCGATGCGGTCGCCGGCAATCAGCGCGCTCTTCATCCGTTGGAAAACCGTTTCCACGGCCTGTTCCGCCTTGGTACGTGGCAGGCCCGTCCGGTCCACAACCTGCTGAATGAGGTCCTGCTTGATCACTATTGAGCTCGCTTTCCCGTGTGCCGATGTTAGGGTGGCGATTTCTTTGTGTCAATCAATGACATTCGCCCGGCATCAGCTTCCCGTCTCGTGCCGTACACTGACTCCCATAGATTAGACCGAAACTCGTGTTCGTCCCGCATCTTTGGTCCAGAGGAGCAGCATGTCCATCAAAAGCGATAAGTGGATCCGTGAAAAGGCCCGAACCGGCATGATCGAGCCCTTCAGCGAAAAACAGGTGCGCGCCGGAGTGATTTCCTATGGCCTGTCCTCTTACGGCTACGATCTGCGGGTCTCCGATGAGTTCAAAATCTTTACCAACGTCAACAGCGCCATCATCGACCCGAAGGCCTTCGACGAGCGCTCCTTTGTCGCCGTGCAATCCGACAGCGTCATCGTCCCGCCCAACAGCTTCGCGCTTGCCCGATCCATCGAGTACTTCCGCATTCCGCGCGACGTACTCACGCTGTGCGTCGGCAAGTCGACCTACGCCCGCTGCGGCATTATCGTGAACGTCACGCCCTTTGAGCCGGAATGGGAAGGCTTCGTCACCCTCGAGATCTCGAACACCACCCCACTTCCAGCTAAGATTTACGCCAACGAAGGTCTCTGCCAAATCCTTTTTTTCCAGTCAGATGAAGTCTGCGAAACAAGCTACGCCGACCGCGCCGGCAAGTACCAGGGCCAGGTAGGCATTACCTTGCCAAAGCTCTAGTTGAGTGGGCTGCGGCCGCGATGACGGAGTAGGGCGATGACGGAAGACGTGAGTCCACCAAATCAATCCTCGCGGCTGCGCGTGGGTACGGTGTGCAACGATCCTTTGCGGGTAGAAGGGCTGACGGCTCTGCTTAGCAGCCAGGCCGACCTAGTGCCCATGACACCGACAGACGCTGTCCGCGACCATGAACTCACCATCATTCTGATCGATGTCACGGAAAACCTATTTGACATCATGGCGGCGTACCGGCGCGTTCGGCCCGGCCTGCGCCTGCTTGTCTTCGGAGAAAGCAGCGATCCACGCTTTATCGGCCAGGTCGTCGCCGCCGGTGCAAAAGGCTACCTATCCCATACCGCTTCGGCGGGGGAGATCGTTACGGCACTCAGCATTATTGCCGATGGATCGATTTGGGCACCCCGTAAGGTACTGGCAAGTCTCATCGATACTTACTCGCCGCGCGAAGTTTCAGCACCCGCTGCACCCGTTTCTTTCACGCCACGCCAACGGCAAGTGTTGCAGTTGCTCGTGCAGGGCAGATCCGATCGTGAGATCGCGTCACTGCTCCATCTGAGCCCCCGAACGGTGCAGGGTCTGGTAAGCACCCTGCTGAGGAAAACCGGTGTTCAGAATCGCGTCGCGCTCACCGTGCGTGCTCTTGAACGCTATGTTTTTGAGTAGGTTATCGCCTTCAACGAGAATTAAACCATCCGTTTCCAAGAGGTAACTGAAGGATACATAGCTGTGGTAACCGATTACGCGAGTAGTCCGTAACTTGTATGCTTCCGTCTCATGCTTCATCTTGAATCTACGTAACACAGACCTGGGAGAAGAGGGGCTGTATTCTGCTGGCATTACCAGCCTGATACAGCCCCATTTTTTTGGTCCAGCCCCGTTGCCGAGCGCACCCGTTTCAACTTGCTTGATTGCGTGCGGCAAACAACTTTGACAGGCAAAGCTACATCTCTTCAACAACGCAGAGCGCTCAACGCTCGCGGAGCCTTTTGAGGAGTTCGGAATGAAACGTGTAGCGGCGGCAGTTTGCGCGGTAGTCATGATGTCCAGTGCGGTTGCGGTTCAGGCGGAATCCAAGGCGAAGTTGGATGAGCGGCTCACAAATTCAAAGAATGTCCTCACCGAGATCATGGCGACACCGGACAAGGCAATCCCGGATCAGATTCTGTCCCAGGGAGAGTGCGTTATTGTCATTCCTGCTTACAAGAAGGGCGCTTTCCTGGTCGGTGCGCAGTATGGTAAGGGCGCCGCGACCTGCAAAACGGCGAAAGGTTGGTCCGCACCGGTCTTTGTCATGCTCACCGGCGGCAGCTTCGGTTTCCAAATTGGAGGTCAGTCGACCGACCTCGTCCTTGTAGGAACGAACAACCAGAGTCTGCAGCACATGCTGTCCAGCAAATTCAAGATTGGTGGCGATGCTGCGGCTTCCGCAGGCCCGGTTGGCCGTAATGCACAGGCAGGTACGGATTGGAAGCTGAACGCCGAGTTCCTGACCTGGTCGCGCTCCAAGGGCCTGTTCGCCGGCGTAGATCTTGACGGCACGGTGTTATCAGACGATGAAGACGCCATGCGTGATTTCTACGGCGCGAATGTGCCTTATAAGACTGTTCTTGGTGGCGGCGTGCCGACGCCTGTCGATGCGAAGCCGTTCGTTCGGACCGTTGCTCATTACTTCCGCGCAGTCACGAAGTAGTCGTCTTGCAAAACTACACAGGCCTCCCGTGATTTGGGAGGCCTGTCTGCGTATGCGGAGCTCAACATCGGTGCACTTTCGATAAACTAGGGCGTGCCGACAAATCAGACAAACACGCCGTCCCTCAAAGATCGAGTGGAGTATTTGGTTGTTTGTCTCCTGCTTGGCCTGCTGGGGTTTTTGCCGCGCGCGGCGTCGCGCCGTGTGGGCGCATTGGTGGCCTCATCGCTGCGGCCCTTGCTGGGGCGGCTGAACCGGTTTGGTCACCGCAATCTGCAGATCGCCTTTCCTTCGTGCACGCCTCGCGAGCACGAAGCCCTGCTGCGGCAGCAGTATCGCAACCTTGGTTGGCTGCTGGCGGAGTTTGCGCAGATGCGCCACTACTCCGCTGAACGCGCGCTCAAGGAAATTATGCGGTACGACGGCTTGGAGCGATACCTAGCCGCGAGTGCAAAGGGCAAGGGTGTGCTTGTACTCACCGGGCATCTCGGCGCGTGGGAGCTGTCAAGCTTTGTGCATTCTCTGCTTGGCTATCCTATGGGCATCGTCATCCGTCGGCTCGATAATCCTTTGGTGGACATGCTCGTCAACGGCATCCGCTGCCAGCATGGCAACCGCATTCTGCACAAGGACGACTTCGCTCGAGGGCTGCTGCGAGCCATGCACGCCGGCGAGACCGTCGGTATCCTTATGGATACAAACATGACCCCGCCACAAGGCCTGTTCGTGCCGTTCTTCGGCCAGCAGGCGTGCACCGCCAGCGGCCTGGCACGCGTTGCACGCAAGACTGGAGCGGCCGTGCTGCCGGGATTTCTGCTGTGGCGCGAGGAAGAGCAGCGGTACGTTCTGCATTTCGGAGAGGAACTGCACTTGACGCAGACCGACGACGCGGAAGTGGATGCAGCGGCAAACACCGCCCTGTTTGCGCAGGTAACGGAGCGTTACATTCGGCAAGATCCTGGCCAATGGCTCTGGCTGCATCGACGCTGGAAGACGCGCCCCGCAGGCGAGCCGCCCATGTACAGCCGCAGCTAGGCATCGGGCGGGGAAAGTCCGCGCTGCGTGCGGAAGCGGTAGCATGGCCAACAGGGACGAAAGCATGGCAAGCAGAGAAGACATGGCGCAGTGGCTGGGCGTGCAAGACGCCGATACGAACACGCAAAGTGACGTATGTCGCGTCACCTCGATCGAGGACGCCGCCCCAGATGCCGTCGTGTTTGCCGCCACCGCCGCATCGTTGCAGGCGGCACTCGGGAGCAACGCCGGCGTGATTCTGACGACGGAGGCTCTAGCTTCGCTGCTGGTCGACGCGCGGCTCCTCACGGTCGCAGATCCGCGGCTCGCCTTTAGCGTAATCGCTGACCGGCTCCGCCCCAGGGTCCAACCGGCGATCCACCCCACTGCCGTGGTTGACCGCACGGCGGTGCTGGATGCGACGGTCTTCGTCGGCGCAGGCGCGGTCATCGGTGCGGGTGTCAGCATCGGCCCCGATACGACGATCGGGCCCCGCGTGGTGCTGGAGGCGGGTATTACGTTGGGCGCGCGTGTCACCGTGCAGTCCGGTGCGATCCTAGGTTCGCTCGGATTCGGGTACGCACGCCGTCCGGACGGCACTTACCTTCTCTTCCCCCAGCAGGGCACCCTCGTGATTGAAGACGATGTGGAGATCGGCGCGAATAGCACGATCGACCGCGGCGCGCTGGGCGAAACCCGCATTGGCGCCGGCACCAAGATCGACAATCTCGTACACATCGGGCATAACTGCCGTATCGGTCGCAACGTCATTCTGGCGGCGCAAACCGGTATTAGCGGATCGACGGTGGTGGAGGACGGCGCGATTCTTGGCGGCCAGGTTGGTATCGGCGAGCACGCCCATGTCGGGCCGGGCGTCATCCTCGGCGGCGGTGCGGGTGTGCTCAGTAACAAAAAGCTGCATGGCCCCGGCCAGGTGTTTTGGGGCAGGCCGGCACAGCCGCTCAAGCAGTACCTGCGTGACCTGGCACGTCTGCGCAAGGGTGGCAGTCAGTGAGTGTCGTGGTCGTCGGCGGGCATACGCGTAACATCGGCAAGACCACCCTGATGGAGGCCATCCTGCGTGGCACCTCGCATCTGCGCTGGACCGCGATGAAGATCACGCAGTTTGGCCATGGCGTTTGCTCGGCCAACGGCGAAACCTGTGATTGCGACACCGGGGAACACACGGTCGCCGTGTCGGAAGAGCGCCGCCGAGACTCCGGCACCGACACCTCGCGCATGCTGGTCGCGGGCGCGGATCGTGTGCTGTGGGTGAGGACACGGCAAGGGCAGCTTGCCGATGCGATGCCACGGCTCCGCAAGGAGATGGGCACGGCGACGAACACGCTGCTGGAGTCAAACTCCGTGCTGCGCTTCCTGCGGCCGGACCTGTACCTTGCCGTGCTGGACACCTCCGTGCTCGACTTTAAGCCTTCCGCGCTGCGCTACCTTGACCGCGCGGATGGGCTGATCACACCGGATGGCACACTTCCAGCCCACCTGGAGTGGCCGGGAATCTCGCGCCGCCTGTTGGAAGGGAAGCCGATCTTTGCGGGTGCGGAAGTACTTGCTCCGGCGTTGCAGGAACTACTGGAGCGGCGCTGCATTCCGCCGGTCATGTAGTTTGCACGTAAAAGCGCCCGGCTTTAAGCCGGGCGCTTTGATTCACTTCTAGATGGCTTAATTGGCCACGTTTGTCGATGCATCCATGTAGGCGACGTCCGTTGCGGTTCCTTGCACGGTGAAGTTTGTGTTGTTGATCTCGGACCCATCGACCGTGTTGAACGCGTGCACCTGGCCGCCGTAAGCCGTGTACACCTTGTGCAGGCCTTCGACCCAGCACAGGCCGGTCAAATTGCCATAGTAGTAGGCGTCAAGATTTTCATTGGGATAGGAAACCGTTGCGGTCGAGGAGCCGGGCGTCACCGCTGGCACGATCGCTGCCGCGGCACCCGCGATGTCGAAGCGGGTCAGGCAGTTGGCGTTCTGCTTGTTGATCGCACGTTCGCCACTGGCGCAGTTCTGCGAACCGATCCAAAGGGTGTTGTCATCCGCAAATAGCATTTTGGTGTGCGTGCCGTCAGAAATGTTGTATGTCGCCGTTACTGTCTTCCCCGCAACGGGAATTACGGAAAGTACACCCGAGAAATACCCATCGCTCAGGAGTTGCTGACCGGCAACGTACAGGGTATTCCCGTCGCTCAAAGCGACTGTCGCACCCCCAACCGGTACCGTTGAGACCACCGGCGTGGTGTAGGTGGCAGACACGGGATAGTAGTCCATGCGAATCGTGGCGGTGTTCGCAAAACTGACTTGCGGCTGCGCATCGGTGCCGGTGCCGCCGCACTCACGTCCACAACTCAAGATGTAGGCCTGCGCACCGTCTGGAGAGAAATAGATGTTCTGCGGCCGGTGAAAATTCGGGTCGCTGACCGTCCCATCCGCCTGCGAGGAACCGACCGGCAGCAGACAGTACACCGGCTGCGTGATGGGCTGGCAGTTCGTTGCACCGGCAGGCGGTGTTTGCGCGGTGTTCAGCCGCAGCACGCGATACAGGTTGTCGTTATTGCGGGTCATGACAAAGATCACGGTGTGTGCCGGGTTCATGGCGACGCGGTACGCACCGGGAAGCGAGAACGTGTAATTGAATCCAGCCGTGCGGTCTGCCAGCACGAACTGCCCGGCAACTTCTTCCGCCGAGTAGCCGAACGTTCTGTCTGCGGGAATGGCGATGCCCGAAGAAACGGACGGCAGTGCCGGGCTAAAGAATGCACCCGTGCTTGCCTCCGTGCCGTAGTTCACCGTATAGCTCGTCCCGTCGGCCGTGTACACCACGCCTGCGGTCTGCTCCGGGAAGTTGAAGATGTTGACGGGAGCTGCGCTCGCGGCGAATCCGCTGACCGGAAACGTGCTGTTCGGCTGGTAGACGTTAAAGCGAATGTCGCGCTTGGCGTCGAGAATCTGCAGAGCGGACGTACCGAGCGCGCTGGAGTTGGCGATGGCCACAAGCACGCGCTGGGTCAGCTTCGACGGCGGAATCGGCCGGCCCGCAAACAGATCGACCGTCGTCTTGTAGGGGCGGTCGCCGCAACCGGTGAGCAGGGCGGTGGCACACAGCAGCAGAAGGCAGACAGCCGTCCGCGCACTCGCGAAATTCTTCAACAGAAACAACCTCGAAACGCGGTAAAAGGCGCACGCGCAATGAACCGAAGTATACCAAACCGGCCCGCGTGAACCTCGTCCGTCTTCCCCATTGGACGGCGCGTGTCGCCTTCCGTCTCACTCGCAAGAGCGCGAGGCAACAACGCCGGCGGGTGCGGACAGGTCACAGTTCCGGTGGTCGCATAGGATAGAACAGATCGCTTGCCTACTACCGCCTGCAAGCAAGCCCTGGAAAGGAACCCATGGAACAAAAGCAAAGCCTTGCCGATCGCCTTGCCACAGGTCACCCCTTGCTGTGCGACGGCGCCATGGGGACGATGTTCTACGCCCGCGGCGTGTTCATCAATCACAGCTATGACGAATTGAATCTCTCCCAGCCGCTGCTTGTGCGCGAACTTCACGAGGAATACTTGCAGGGTGGGGCGGAAGTGATTGAAACGAATACCTTTGGCGCCAATGCAGTACGGCTGCGAAGATTTGGTCTCGAAGGCAAAGTTGCGGAAATTAACGCGGCTGGTGTGAGGATCGCACGCGAAGCCGTCGACGGCATGTGGGAGAAGCATGCGCATCATGCTTACGTCGCGGGTTCGATCGGCTCGCTGGATTGCAAGAATGATGTTGATGTCGAGGCGGTCTATGCGGAGCAGATTGGTGCCTTGCACGCCGCCGGGGTCGATCTGCTGGTGGTGGAAACGACCATTTCCATCACCGAGGCCGAGGCCGCACTGCGAGCCGCGAAGCGCATCGCGCCGGAACTGCTGGTGGTGGTAATGGTGACGGTGACCGAAAAGGGCAACCTGGCCGACGGCACGACGCCAGAAGACGCCGCGACGCGCCTGGAAGCTGCGGGTGCGGCGGTGGTCGGGTGCAATTGTTCTGACGGGCCGAACCTGGTGCTGCAGACCATCGAACGGATGCGTCGCGTCACCCGGCTGCCCCTTGCCGCGATGCCAAACGCCGGCGTGCCGAACTGCGTGGACGGCCGCAGCATTTACCTGTCTTCGCCGGAATACCTGGCCAGCTTCGCGCGCAAGGCACTGCGTGGCGGTGCGCTGCTAATCGGCGGCTGCTGCGGCACGACGCCGGTGCACATCAAGGCGATGCGCTCGTCGGTGCGCGCTATCCAGGCGCAGGCCGAGGGTCTGGAAACGCCGTTGCGCCGGAATCCCGTGGCCGCAGTGGAACCGGTTCCACTCGCGCAACGCACCGGCATCGGACGAAGGATCGCGGAGGGCACGTTCGTGTCGATGGTGGAAATTGTTCCACCGCGCGGTATCGACTCGCGCAAGGAAGTAGCCGGAGCGCGCATGCTGCAAACGCTTGGCGTGCACGCGATCAACGTGCCGGACAGCCCGCGCGCCAGTGCCCGCATGTCCGCCGGTGCGCTCTGCCTGCAGATCGAGCGCGAGGTTGGCATCGAAACGGTGATGCATTTCACCTGCCGGGACCGGAACCTGCTTGGGATTCAAGGTGACCTGCTCGGTTTTTCGTCGCTGCAGCTGCGTAACGTGCTGTGCCTGACGGGTGACCCACCGAAGATGGGGTCGAACCCCGATGCGACGGCCGTTTTCGATGTCGACGCGGTCGGGCTGCTGCGCATCGTGCGAGACATGAATCACGGGCTCGACGTGGGGGGACAGCCTATCGGGCAATCCACTGGTTTCGTGCTGGCCTGCGCCGCCAACCCCGGCGTGCCTGACCTGGACGCGGAAGTTCGGCGCTTTGCCGCCAAGGTCGAGGCTGGCGCGGAGTTCGCCATTACTCAACCGGTGTTCGACCTGGCGCTACTGGAGAATTTTCTGCGCCGCATCGAGAGCTTCCGCATTCCGGTGGTTGCCGGTATCTGGCCGCTGACCAGCGTGAAGAATGCGCTGTTCATGCGCAACGAGCTAAAGGTCAGCATGCCCGAGGAGATCATCGACCGCATGGGTGCGCAGGAAAGCCCCGAGATGTCGCGTGTGGAAGGCGTTCGCATTGCGCAGGAAATGCTGGCGCACACGCGCCCGCACATTCAGGGGGTGCAGGTGAGTGCGCCGTTCGGCCGGTATGAACTGGCCGCGCAGGTGCTGGAAGCCGTCCTCGAACCACCATCGATTGAAGCCGAACCCGCGGCTGTATCCGCATAGAGGAGAACCATGGCACAGACTTTTGAAGACCAGTTAAAGCAGCTCGAAGCCATCGTGGACCGGCTAGAGCGTGGCGATCTGCCGCTGGAGGAGTCGCTGGTGATCTTTGAGCAGGGCATCCAGCTGTCAGACGCTTGCAAAAAGGAGCTGGACGCTGCCGACGGACGGGTACAGGTGCTGCTGCAGAAGGGTACCGGGCGCGAGCGCACTGCTCAGGATCTAGACCTGACCTAGGCCGCGGGGATGGCGATCTTGCCGTCCGCGAGATCGCGCACGAGGCCGATGTCGGCCGCAAGAAAGTCGAACTGCGGCAGGGTAGCAAAGCCGGTCCAGCGGATTTGCTGAAAGATACGATTGTCCAGTTCGCCGGCAAAATGCCGCACCGCAAAGAACTGCAGGTCAACGGCGCCGCCGTTACGGTAGTTGTGGCGGACCTGGGTGACGGCCGCGCCGATTTCGGCGGTAATGCCGAGTTCCTCTTCCAGTTCGCGGCGCAGTGCCTGTTCCGGGCTTTCGCCGGCCTCAATCTTGCCGCCGGGAAACTCCCACTTGAGGGCCATGGGTTGGTCGGCCTTACGCTGGCAGATGAGCACTTCTTCGCCGCCCCCCAGCAGAGGACGCAGGATGAGGGCGGCGACAACGAGCCGCAGCGACCGCGTGCCGGCCATGGCCGCAGCGGTGCCGCGTCGTCCTTCCAGTCGTCGAATGCCGTTCTTCAAGGGCGTATCCCAGCCGCGTCTGTCTGTCCAGCAGCAGACCCGGGCTCTTCACAGATTAGACGCATACCCTCACGGCAAAGCCGCTCAACCGCGCCACAGCGCCGGGGACTCCGGAAAGTACACAGCCCAGCCGCGTTGCCGCGCCTGCGCCTGCAGTGCCATGCTCGGGTTGATCGCGAAGGGTACCCGCGCCAGATCGAGCATGGCCGCATCGTGCACGCTGTTGCCGAACACACAGTCAGGCCGCGGTAGACCCACGCGCCGCAGTGCTTCCGCTTTGCCCTCATCCGATGGAATGTCGACCAGTTCCTCGGTGACGACGCCGCCGTTGGAGGTGCGGACACACGCGCCCAACACACGGTCCGGCCCGATGCCGAGTGCGCGCACACCCTCTTCAATGGCCCAGTTGTTGGTGGAACTGACCGCCCAAATCTCCACACCCGCTGACTTCAGCCGGCGCACGAGGCCGGTCATGGTGGGAAAGAGGTGCGGCTCGACTTCTGATGCGAAGTACGCTCGCGCGCTTGCTCGCACGTCCGCTTCCGTGAGGCCGGCGTAGATCTGCACCATCTCGCCGCAGATGGCGGTCTCGCCGACCTCCCCGCGATGGTATGCCTCATGCCGAGCCGTCAGACGAGCGGCGTGTTCGGGCGAAAGCAGGCCGGTCTGGATGGACCACTGCATAAAGCCGCTGCCAGCGTCACCCGGCCACAGGGTGCCGTCATAATCAAACACCGCGGTGCGCGGCTGCGCCGCCTCCACCGCCGTTCGGAATTGCTCGTCGTTCAAAGCCATTGTGCCTCCATGGTAAGCGAGTTGGCTGTCGCAAGGGAGCAGTGAAACTCTTTGGAGCGGTTCGCATCTAGTACTAACGAAGCTGTGCACACAGCCGCAGGTTTGACAGGATTTAAAGGGAGAAGGCAATCATGGCATCAGAGTTCGTCACCGAAGTAAGCGATGCAGAGTTCGAGCAGAACGTGCTCAAGAGCGACACCCCCGTGCTCGTCGATTTCTGGGCCGCCTGGTGCGGACCATGCCGTGCGCTCGCGCCCATCGTCGACCAGGTCGCGTCGGAGTACCAGGGCAAGCTTAAGGTCATGAAGATGGACGTGGATCGCAACAACGCGACTCCGGGCCGCTATGGTATTCGCGGTATTCCGGCGCTGTTATTGTTCAAGGACGGTAAGATCGCCGACCAGATCGTCGGTTTTGTGCCGAAGGATACGATCGATAAGTCCGTGACCAAGGTGCTGAGCGAAGTTTCCGCGTAAGCGTCCCGTCACTGCGAAAAGAGCCCAGCCAATGTGCCGGGCTCTTTTGTTTGTGCTCCACGAAGATTCTGACGACGGTGCCCCAAGTACACTCGACACATGCTTGAGTGGGCGCTGCTCCGCATTCTCACAGTCGCGGTCCTGATTCTCGCCACGGCGTTTTTCGTGGGCGCGGAATTTGCGGTTGTGTCGGTGCGGGAGACGCGGCTGGAACAGCTGCTGGCGCAAAATCGAACGGGTGCGGCCGCCGCGTTAAAGCTGAAGCGCGAGATCGACGACTTTCTCGCAGCGAATCAATTAGGCGTCACACTGTGTTCCCTCGCCCTTGGCTGGCTGGGCGAACAGGCAGTCGCGGAGATGATTGAGACGCTACTTCTGCGCAGCGGCCTGCTGCGAAGCCATGCGACGGTGCTTTCCCACACGGTTGGCGTGGCTTGCGCGTTTGCGCTCATCACGTTTCTCGAAGTGGTTTTGGGCGAGCAGGTTCCAAAATCATTGTCGCTGCAGCGGTCGGAGCGTATTGCGTTGGCCGTTGCCGGGCCGATGGATGTGTTTATTCGCATTGCGCGGCCGGCGATCCGCTTGCTGAAGTTTTCCACTGCGGCGGTGCTTCACCTCTTTCGTGCGCCGCTGCGGGCTGAGGGCGGGGAGCTGCATTCGCCGGAAGAGATCAAGCTGGTGGCCACGCAGACACGCGAAGGCGGCCTGCTGCCGGCGTTCCAGGAACAGATTATCCACCGCGCCATCGACCTGAACCATGTGACAGTGCGCGAGATTATGACTCCGCGCGGACGCATTTTTTGCCTGCCGTCGGACATGCCGGTGGAACTGGCGAGTGCGCGCATCGTGGAGGAGCAGCACTCACGTGTGCCGGTGTATGACCCCGTACTCGGCACGGAGCACATCATCGGCATTGTGTATTCGAAAGACATTAGCCGCCTGATGCACTTTCGCCGGGACTCTCGCCTGCCTGCGGCGTATGGCAATACCGCGCTGACGCTGCGCACAGTCATGCGCGATGCGTTGGTGGTGCCGGAAACCAAGCTGGCGGCGGAGCTGTTGCAGGAGTTTCAAGAGCGACGGCGACAGATGGCGATTGTGGTGGATGAGTTCGGCTCGACCGTGGGACTGGTGACGGCGGAAGACGCGCTGGAGACGATCGTGGGCGAGCTGGAGGACGAGTTCGACGGCAGCAGCCGTGCCATTGCGCAGCCCAACGGAAGCGGCGTGCTGGACCTGGATGGCACAGTGACGTTGCGTGACTTGACGACGCAGCTTGGGTGGAAGTTTCCGCGGGAGGCCGGGGTGGAAACGCTGGCGGGCTTCATGCTTGCGCAACTTGGGCATTTGCCGCAGTCCGGGGAGACGTTTGCGTATCGCGACCGCCAGTACACGGTGCTCGACCTGGACGGCCGCCGCATCCGGCGAATCCGCACGGAGGCACTGGGGACCGCGGTTGACCTTACCACTGAAGCCGAAGATGAAGCGGTGTTGCCGCGTTGAGCATCGCTCCGGAAGCATCGCCGCCGGCATCACGCACGGTTGCGCTGGCGCAGCGTGTCGCGCACATCGGCAGGCGCGCGCTGCTGACACTGCCGGTGCTTTGGCTGATCGTGTCGTTTGTCTTTCTGTTGATTCACCTGGTACCCGGTGACCCCGTCGCGCAGTCGCTTGGCGAAGGCGCAAGCGCGACCGACCTTTCGGCCCTGCGCCACGCGTACGGTCTGGACGCGCCGCTGCACACGCAGTATCTGCGCTATTGGGCCGGCTTGTTGCGTGGCGATCTCGGCACATCGTTGCGCTCGCACCAGCCGGTGTTGAAGCTGATTGCCGAACGCTATCCGTATACCTTGCTGCTGAGCGTGGTATCGATGGCGATTGCGCTGCTGCTGGCGGTGCCGGCAGGCGTCACGAGTGCGCTGCATCGGGGCAAGACGGTGGATCGCGTGTTGGGGGTGGTTTCGCTGTTCGGCCTCAGCTTTCCAAATTTTGCCCTTGGGCCCGTTCTTATCATCCTGTGTTCGATCCGGCTGGGGTGGTTTCCGGTGTCGGGTGCGGGCACGGGACGGCTGCTATCGGTCGACACGGCACAGCACCTGGTGCTGCCGGCCATCACGCTGGGGCTGTCGCTGGCGGCGATTCTAACGCGCATGGTGCGGACGAGCATGCTGGAGGAGCTGAGCCAGGATTATATTCGTACGGCACGGGCGAAGGGGCTGTCGGAGCGGCAGGTGGTGTATCGCCATGCACTGCGGAATGCCTTGGTGCCGGTGCTTACGGTGGTCGGTCTGCAGTTTGGATCGCTGCTTGCCGGAGCGATTGTGACGGAGACGATTTTCTCGTGGCCGGGGATTGGGCGGTTGACCATTTCGGCGATCAGCAATCGCGATTATGCGACGGTGCAGGGCTGCACGCTTGCCATCGGGTTGACGTACCTTGCCGCGAACCTGCTGACCGACTTCGCGTACACACTTGCAAATCCACGCATTCGTGGGTGATTCCCGGTTCGGTATCTTCCGCCGGTTACGCCGGTAAACCATCCGGCAGCGTCGCTCGTCTCTTCTCCCAGTGCACACGTTGACGATGAAGCGAAGAAGCATGTTGGCGGTCTGCCTGCTCGGTATGGGGTGCCTTGCCGCGCAGCAAACAACCAATCCGGCACCGGAACTCCACGACCGTGCCAAGCCCACGACGCCGCGTATGCCGTTGCGGGGCTTTACCGAGCCGGAGGAGCCCGCGCATCCGGATCCCGCGACGGCGCGGCCGTTTGACGACCCGAAGTATCGGGTCAGCTTCACCGTCCCGGTCGGCTGGAATTTGGAAAAGAAGGACGGGTTGCTCTCGAACTTCGGCGTGGATACGCGCACGGCGCGGCGACGGACGGACGTGCGCGGTGTGGCGGCGATCAACTTCAATCCGTGGCCGGTGTCGACGTTTGCCAGCGCGATTTTCTACTACTCGGTCATTCCTCATGCGAATGCCGACCAGTGCGCCGCGCAGGTGACCACGCAGGGCGTGAAGCCCTTGCCGGATGCCTCGATCGACGGCACGCCGTTCCACCACGGCCGCGACCAACACGGCAAGGTGTGCACGGAGGCGCGCGACGAGGTGTTTACTGCCATGCAGGGAAGTGCCTGCCTGCGCTTCGACCTGGTCGTGAATACCTTCTGTGCGGAAACGAGCGGGGCCATGGAGATTACGCCGACCCAGCTTGAGGACGTGGACAAGCGACTTGCGCTGCTGCTCGGCTCGGTGGCCCTGGGCAAGGGCACGCACGGGGACGCCGCGCACCCTTAGACCTCGAGCGTTCGGAACTCTACGTTCAACTCGCCGCCGCGAATGGTGACGAAGGCCAGGGAAACGGGTAGTTTGAAGCGCCGCGCGCCGACGCTGCCGGGGTTCAGGTAGCAAACGCCGCCGTGCTGTTTGAGTGAGGGTGCGTGCGAATGGCCGCTGACAACCAGTGCGACCCCTGCAGCTACGGGATTGATGTCGAGGTCGTGTACGGAATGTACCAGGTACGCCGTCAACGTGGATCCGGCGAGCGTCACCATTTCGGTTTCCGGCAACTCGGCCATCGCGCCGGAAACGTCCACGTTGCCGCGAATGGCTGTGACGGGGGCGATGGCTCGCAGACCGTCCAGCACCGCCATGGACCCGACATCGCCAGCGTGCAGAATCTGGTCGACGCCGGAAAGCGCCGCGACCACCTGCGGCCGCAACAGATCGTGCGTATCCGAGACGACGCCGATGCGCGAATCGCCCTCGCTGGTTCGCATATGCCCTCTCTCCTTCACAATCCGCATAGCCGCGGCGCACTAAATCCAGTACCAGTCAGGTTCGCGGTGTCGCGTCGACCTGCGCACAAACCCGATACTGAGACTCCGATGCACATTGCAGCTCAATCCGACGCCAAGCCGGCAGGTGATGTGGCCGTGGTGCGCGAATACCTGACTTGTCTGCGCGTCGAGCGTGGTTTGCGACCGCTAACCTGCGACAGCTACGGCAAGGACCTGGAGCAGTTTTCCGAGTACTTGAGCGAGAGCCACCGTCTTTTACTGACCGCAACGCACGAAGACGTCCAAGGCTGGATGCAGCACCTGCGCGCGCACGACCGTACCGATCGCTCCATCGCACGGAAGCTGAGCTGCCTGCGCGGCCTGTACAAGTGGGCGCTGCTCGACAAACGACTGGCGCATGACCCAACGATGCACGTGGAAGCGCCGAGCACATGGAAGGTGCTGCCGAAGTCGCTTGCCGAGTCCGAAATGCGCAACATGTTGGAAGGCGCGCAGATCGCGGCGAGTCACCCGCAAGCCGGAGCGCTTGCCTTGCGCGATCACGCCATTCTCGAGGTGCTGTACGCCGGCGGCCTGCGCGCGGGCGAGATCGTTGGGCTGCGCGTGGAGGATTTGCAACTGGATCAGGGGCGCGCCCAGGTGCGCGGCAAGGGCGACAAGGAGCGCATTGTTCCGTTGGGGTCTGCCGCTCTGGAGGCGGTGCGCGTTTACCTGGAGCGTGGCAGAACGGCGCTGGTCCGGCGAGGTGTGCAGCGCGCACTTTTTCTGTCACACACGGGAAAGCCGCTCACGACACAGTGGGTCTGGAGCATTGTGAAAGCGCACGATCGCAACGCCAGTCCGCACAAGCTGCGCCACAGCTGTGCCACGCACATGGTGGAACACGGCGCCGATCTGCGCACCGTGCAGACGCTGTTGGGCCATGCCGACATCGCGACGACGCAGGTGTACACGCACCTGGCGCTTGGCCGGTTGAAGGAAGTGCATCGACTGCATCACCCGCGGGGTAAGCGGCGGTTAAGTGAAGCCGCATGAACGAGATCGCGGCAGATCTACATGCGCAGGATTCACTCGCGGCCGATGGTCTGGTTGTGGGAGCAGTGGATGCGGTACTCGAACCGCCGCTACCCCGTGAGCCGAGGGAGTTAGCTGCGCAGTATCTCCGCGTGCTGCAACATGAGCGGAGTGCCAGCGCGCACACCCTGCGTGCCTATACCCGCGAACTTGAGAACTTTACGGCCCACCTGTGCGAGTGCAGGGGTGCGACCTTGCCGATGGCTGCGGTGGAACACACCGACATTCGCGCCTACCTTGCCGTGCTATACGACCGTGGCCTGACGCGTGCCTCTGCCGCACGCGCGCTTGCGGCGATTCGCTCGTGGTTCAAGTGGCTGGCACAGGCGGGCCACGTGCAGCAGAACGCCGCAAAGCTGGTGAGCACGCCGAAGCTGCCGAAGCACCTGCCGCGCGTGCCGTCGGCCGAAGAGGTGAATCGCGTGCTCGACACCCTGCCGGCAACGGGCGCACATCGCACCACAGACGATTCGGAGGCGAACGCCGTGCTGTGGCCGGAGCGCGAACGCGTGATCTGGGAACTGCTGTATGGCTGCGGCATTCGCAATTCCGAGTTGGTAGGCGTCGATCTTGCCGACATTCACTGGCAGAACGATGCCATCCTGGTACGTGGAAAGGGCCGGAAAGAACGGTATGTGCCACTGGGCGATGCAGCGCGCGAGGCGCTCGACGCTTACCTGCCGCACCGGGAGGAACGACTGCGGGGTGCCGGCAAGCTGCTGCACCTTGCGGGCCCGCTGCTGATCAACCAGACTGCCCGTGGCACCGCGCGGCTGACGACGCGGTCGGTCGGACGCATCGTGAAAGCAGTAGCGATTGCGCGAGGCCTGGCTGCCGACGTGCATCCGCACACGCTGCGCCACGCCTTCGGCACCCACATGCTCGAAGATGGCGCCGACCTGCGCGCCATCCAGGAGCTGCTCGGCCATGAACGCCTGTCGACGACCCAGCGCTATACCCAACTCACCGTCACCCAGATTCAGCACGTATACGACAAGAGCCATCCGCGCGCCTGAAGCCGAGGCCGGACGTGGTGACGTGGGCGCGATATACTTAGGAGTAGCGTTTGGCCGGGGCACCGCCGCGCTTTTTCGCCGGGTACACCTCGGCAACAGGGATAGATAACGCTTTGATCAACTCCGTACTCAGCAAAGTCTTCGGCACCAGCAACGAGCGTGCCGTCAAGAAGATGCAGCCGCTCCTCGACCAGATCAACGCGATCGAGCCGTCGTTGGTGGATCTGACGGATGAAGAACTGCGCGGCAAGACCTTTGAGTTCAAGAAGCGTGTTGCCGATCGTATCGAGGGCCTGACCGACAAGGACGAGATTTACGCCACGGAGCGAGCGGCCCTGGATGAGCTGCTGCCGGAGGCGTTTGCCGTGGTGCGCGAGGCGGGCAAGCGCGCCGTGGGCATGCGTCACTTCGACGTGCAGATGCTGGGCGGCGCCGTGCTGCACCAGGGCAAGATCGCGGAAATGCGCACCGGCGAAGGCAAGACGCTTGTCGCGACGCTGCCGTGCTATCTGAATGCATTGGCTGGGCGCGGTGTACACGTGGTGACCGTGAACGACTACCTGGCCAAGCGCGATGCCGAGTGGATGGGCAAGATTTATGGTTTTCTTGGCCTGACGGTGGGCGTGATCGTGCACAACCTCGACGATCGGGAACGCCGCGCCGCCTACGCCGCTGACATCACGTACGGCACGAACAACGAGTATGGATTCGACTACCTGCGCGACAACATGAAGTTCGAGTTGAACGACCTGGTGCAGCGCGGGCAGTACCACGCCATTGTCGACGAGGTGGACTCAATCCTGATCGATGAGGCGCGCACGCCGCTGATCATCAGCGGACCGACCGACCAGACTACGGACAAGTACGAGCGCGTCAACCAAATCATTCCGCAGTTGGAGATGGGCGAGTTCAGCGAGACCATCGACCAGAAGACGTATACCGGCGACTACACCATTGATGAAAAGGCGCGGGCCATTACGGTGACCGACGAGGGTTGGGAGAAGGTCGAAGGACTGCTGGGCATTGGCAACATCGCCGACCCGGAGAATTGGGATCTGAAGCACCACGTGGAAACCGCGATTAAGGCGCATGCACTGTACAAGCGCGATGTGGAATACGTGGTGAAGGACGGCGAGATTATTATCGTCGACGAGTTCACGGGCCGCCTGATGCCCGGCCGCCGCTGGTCCGATGGCCTGCACCAGTCGGTGGAGGCGAAGGAGGGTGTGGAGGTCCGCAAGGAAGACCAGACGCTGGCGACGATCACCTTCCAGAACTACTTCCGGCTCTATAAAAAGTTGAGCGGCATGACCGGTACGGCTGAGACGGAAGCCGCCGAGTTCGACAATATTTATAAGCTGGAGATCATGGTCGTTCCGACCAATCGCCAGATGAGGCGAATCGAGCATCAGGATGTGGTCTTCCGCACCGAGCGCGAGAAGTTTTTCGCCGTTGCCGGAGAAATCGAGCGCCTGAATGCGCTCAAGCAGCCTGTCCTTGTCGGCACCACCTCCATCGCGAAATCGGAGCACCTTTCCGGCATTCTGAAGAAGAAGAACATCCGCCACGTGGTGCTGAACGCGAAGTTTCACGAGCGTGAGGCAGAGATCGTGGCGCAGGCGGGTCGGCTGGGCATGGTCACCATTGCGACCAACATGGCGGGCCGCGGAACGGACATCCTGCTGGGGGGCAATGCCGATTTCATGGCGCGGCAGGAGCTGGCAAAGTCCGGCTCGGCGAAGGCGCTGTCAGCCGTCGAGGGTGAGATCGAGCCGGTCGCGGGACCTGGAAATTTTCGGTTTTACTACTCCAACCAGGAGTACGAGACGACGCTGGCGAAGTGGGACGAGACGCTCGCACGCTACCAGGCGGACACGCAGAAGGACCACGCGGACGTGCTTGCCGCGGGTGGCTTGCACATTATCGGTACAGAACGTCACGAGTCCCGTCGCGTGGACAACCAGTTGCGTGGCCGTGCCGGCCGTCAGGGCGATCCCGGCGACTCGCGCTTCTATCTTTCGCTGGAAGACGATCTAATGCGCATCTTTGCGAAGGAATGGGTCAGCACGCTGCTGCAGCGCATGGGCATGCAGGAGGGTGAGCCGATTGAAAGCGGCATGATCACCAATCGCATTGCGGGCGCGCAGAAGGCGGTTGAAACGCAGAATTTTGAGTCTCGCAAGCACGTGCTGGAATACGACGACGTGATGAACAAGCAGCGCGAGGCCGTGTATGGGCTGCGGCACTCCCTGTTGGAGGGCCTCGACCAGAAGGAACTTATTCTGGAGGACTACGTTACCAGCGAACTGTCGAACATTCTGGATGCGGAGGCACCGGCGAACGTGCATCCCGACCAGTGGAAGATCGACGAGATGAAAACTAAGCTGGCGGACCTGTTCGGCACGGACTTTCCGGAGATCGACCCGGCGACACTCAATCGGCACGAGTTGGGTGAAGCCCTGTTCAACGCGCTGAAAGAGCGGTTTGAGGTGAAGGAGACGATCCTGACGCCGGATACGCTGCGTTATCACGAGCGCGTCGTCATGCTGAGCGTGCTGGATGGTTTGTGGAAAGATCACCTGTTGCAGATGGATCATCTAAAAGAAGGCATCGGGTTGCGTGGCTATGCGCAGCAGGATCCGCTCGTCGCCTACAAGCGCGAGAGCTTTGAGATGTTCGAAGTGATGATGAGCCGCTTCCAGCAGGACACGCTGCGTAACCTGTTCCGCATGCAAATCCTGGCACCGGATGGTTCGCCGATTGAGAGCCTGGAGCAGCTGCACGCGCTGCAGCAACAGCAGGGAAGCCAGGTGCCGGAGGCTATTGCGCCGCCCATGCCGGAACTGCCGCAGAACCCGTTCCGCAATGCGCACGAGCAGCGGATGGATGTGCCGGCGACGGCGAACTCCGACGAAAGGGATGTGAATCCGTTTGCCGGCATCAATGGCAGCAACGGCAACGGTGGCAGCGTTGCGCCGAACAAGGGACGCCGCAGCCAGAAGCCGAAGCGCACCAGCCGCCAGTAGGCGCTGGCACTGAACACAACGGCCGCCCGGCAGAGATGCTGGCGGCCATTGTTCGTTTCTGTGAAACCGGTCATTTGGACAGGTCGTCGATCAGGACCTTTGCCTTGACGGCCAGCGTGTGAGCGCCTTCGACGTCGCCGGTCTTCCATGCGTCTTCGGCGGATTTCAGGAAGCGCCGCGCCTGCTCCACGTCGGCCGCATGTGTGGCCCCGATGGTTGCGGGGAGCTTCTCAAGGCGCAGCTTCTGCGTCGTCAGCAGGGTATTGGTTTCGGCACGCAGACCGGTACCGCTGTCACCGCCGGCGCTCAGTTGACCTAATTCGATGGACGGCGGAGGTGCAGCGGTGGTCACAGCAACTTGCGGCGGTGCCGATGGAGGGGCCGAAATGGGTTTCTTCCTGTGTGGACGCCTGGGAGGCGTCACGACAGGGATGGGCGCTGCCGCAACGGGCGTCGACGTGGAGGGGAGCGGCTCGGTCGGATGGGTCGGCGGCGGCACGCTGACCATGACGGGCGTGACAGCCTGCGGTGGGGGAGGAAGCGCCGCCGCTTTTGGGGTGCGGTGATGACACCCCACCACCGCGAGGCAACACCCGGCGAGCAACAGAAGGTATTTGCGACTCATGGAGCCACCAGCAGCGCGGGTTCGCTGAGTCGCGGGATCGAGCTACGGCCAGTGACGGGGAGGCGCACAGTCATCAGGGTACCGCGATCTGGCGATGCCGCGTCGGCAACGGATTGGACGTCGATGGTGCCGCCCATCATCTGGACCATGCGCCACGTCATGGCGAGACCGATGCCGCTGCCACCCGTTTTGGTAGTGAAGTAGAGGTGGAAGATGCGTCCAAGCACATCGGGCGCGATGCCGATGCCGGTGTCGCGCACGGAGATGGAGGCCATGGAGCGTTCGCGCGCCAGGTGCAGCGTGAGCCGGCCGGTGTCGGGCATTGCGTCCAGCGCATTGAGCACAATGTTGAGCAGGGCCTGGTGGAGCATTTCGCGGTCGACCATGGCAAGCGCGCCGCGCGACGTGTCCTGCACGTCGATGGTAATGCCGCGCAGGCCGGCATCGACGGAAACCAGGCGAACCACGGAGTCGACGACGTCGCGCAGCGGGTGCTCGCGCAGGACGGGTTCCATGGGTCGCGAAAAGTCGGCAAGCACCTGCACCACGCGGTCCAGCCGCGCCATTTCCGCGGCAAGCACATCGACGTGCCGGCTTGCACCGTTGCCGTCGTCGGCGCCCAGCTTGGACCGCAAAAGCTCGAGGTGCAGCACCATAGCGTGAATGGGATTCTTGACCTCATGGCCGACACCCGCGGTCAACTTACCGATGCTTGCCATCCTGCGGGAGACCTCGATCTCGCGCTCGATTTCCGCACGCGCAGCGGCATCGTGCAGCGTGAGCATGGCACCGCTGGAGGCGCCCGCGGATTCGCTCTTCACGGCGAAGTCGAGCGATACCTCGACGTCGCGGTCGTCGCTGAGCGCAACGGCCAGTGCGCGTACCGAACGACGGTCCCGGAAGGCTTCGCGCAACGCAGCCTCCGCCGTGGTTCCGGCGAACAGGGCGAAGACTGGCGTGCCCGCGACGACCGGCTCCGATAAAAAGTGCCGCACCGAATCGCTCTGCATGGCGATGGTGCCGTCCGCCTCCAGAAGCAGCATGCCGTCCTTGAGGGTGCGTAGCATCTGCGACAGGCTGGTGGCCCGCTGCTCCGAGACACGCATGCGGCGATCAATCTCGGCGATGGTGGACGAGACGCGCGCCTCGGCATCCGGGGAGCCGGTCGCCGCTCCCGCCGGCAATACACGGTGCAACCGCCGCGGCGTTAATGCAGCCGGAAGGTCGGCGACGGGAAGAAGCTCCTGCGCCTCCACATTCCATCGCGACAACGCCTCCAACTGGCGCGAAATTCGCTCCAGCGGGCGCAACGCGAGGGACGACAGAAGCACGGCAACGCCAAGCGAGCACAGCAGCGCCACCACCAGCACCGCCCCCGCATCGCGAAGCCATGGCAGCAGCGCGGCGCGCAACAATGTAGATCGCACGGCGATGTGCGCAAACAGGAACGGCCGGCCATTTCGCTGCAGCGGCAGGCTCACATCCAGCACCTGTGGACGGCCGAAGACGATCGTCCATTGCTGCCATAGGCTTCCGTCTGCAAGCGTCGAAAAGTTGCGTCGGGAGGTTGGCCGCGCTGCCAGCAACACGGGATCGGTCGCCACCAGCACGCGACCGTTTGCGCCGCTCACACTCACGTCCTGCACGGTTGGGCTGTAGGACACGATGGCGTTCATGGTTTGGCGCAGGGCCTCGTCGTCCTGCAGGGTCTGGGCGACGAACTGCTCGAAGCCTGCCTCGTCCGCCAGTGTCTGCTGCCGCGCGGCACCGGTCTGCAGCGCGGCTCGCACGTTCAGCAGTAACTCGTGTGCCAGCACATCGTTGGAGGCATCGACCTGGGCGATGCGGCCGTGGAGCAGCTCGGCAAAAAAGACAGCGCCGAGCATCGCTGTGAGCAGCAGGGCGAACACCGACGTCGCCAGCACAAGTCGCGTCTTCAGCCGCATGCGTCGATCCTTTGCTGCCGCCGTGCCAACGCTCAGGCCGCCGCGTATTCCTTCAGCTTATTTTGCAATGTCTTGGAGCTGATGCCAAGAATCTCTGCGGCGCGCGTCTTGTTGTTGCCAGTGCTTTCCAGCGTCTTGAGGATGAGTTGTTTTTCAGCCGCATCGACCGTGGTGCCCACGGAGACCTCGACAATACCGCGTGAAGGCGGTGCTGCCGGCGTGGCATTGGTGGAATTGAGGGGGACGAGATGCGGTGTTGCCGGAGGTGCGGCGATCTCTTCATCGAAGTTCACGGGCAGATGCGCGACGGTGAGCCGCTCTGTACCTGCCAGGATGACGGCGCGCTCGATGGTATTGCGCAGCTCGCGCGCGTTGCCGGGCCAGCGATGCTTCTGCAGCCGTGACATTAACTGGGGGGAGATGCCGGGGACGGTGGTGCCATGGCGGGCATTCATCTCCTGCACCATGCTGTTGGCAATGGCGGGAATGTCTTCCGCGTGTTCGCGGAGCGCTGGCATCTGCAGGTGGAAGACGTTGAGCCGGTAGAACAGGTCACTGCGCAGCTCGCCGCGCGCCACGGCCTCCTGCGGATCGCGGTTGGTTGCCGCGATGACGCGCACATTGACCGGGACTTCTTCGCGCGCGCCCAGCCGGCGAACCCGGCGATCTTCCAGCACGCGCAGCAGCTTGGCCTGAGTTGCCATGGGCATTTCGCCGATCTCGTCCAGCAGCAGGGTGCCTTCTTCGGCAAGTTCGAAGCAGCCGGCGCGGCGCTCCTGGGCGCCGGTGAAGGCACCCTTCTCATGACCAAAGATTTCGCTTTCGATCAGTGTTTCCGGAATCGCTGCGCAGTTGACCGCGACGAACGGCTTATTCTTGCGCCCGCTGAGCAGGTGCAGCGCGCGTGCGGCCAGTTCCTTGCCGGTGCCGCTTTCGCCCGTGATCAGGACGCTGACGTTGGTGGGCGCAATGCGTTCGACGGTGCGAAAGATGCTCTGCATGGCTGCCGATCCGCCGACGAGCGCGCCCAGCTTCTCCGCGGGCTCACCGGCTTCGATCACGATGGCTGAGGCAGGCTGGGCCGACGCCGTGGCCTGTTCGCTGGCATTTTTCAGGATGGTGCGCAGGCGACCGGTGTCGATCGGCTTCTGAATGTAGTCGTAGGCACCCATGCGCATGGCGTCCACGGCGCTGTCGATGGCGCCGTGTGCCGTGACGACGATGACCGCCACCGGCTTCGACAGCTCGCCAACGCGGTCCAGCAACTGTAGGCCATCCATGCGCGGCATCATCAAGTCGGTAACGACGACGGCGGGCGACCAGCGCTGCACCATGTCGAGCCCAGCCGCACCATCCGCCGCTGTTTCCGTGCGATAGCCCCAGCTGGTCACCAACTCCGCCAGCCCCGCGCGCGCGTTCGGCTCATCCTCCACGATCAGAACTTTTGTTTGTGCCACGTCGGCCCCCACTTCCATACTCTTGCATAGGACGGCAGAAAGGGAAGGAAGGCGTCAGTCGTCGACAGCGGGGCAGGGCGCGGTATCCTGAACGCGACATGCTGAACCCTGAAATTTCCGTCGCCGACTTTGAAGCCCTGCGCGCCAGCGGCAAACCCGTCACCCTGCTGGATGTGCGCGAACCGTGGGAAACCGCAACCGCCGCCATCCCGGGCTCGCTCGACATCCCCATGGGCGATGTGCCCACGCAGGCTCATACTGCGCTCGACCCTGATGCGCATACCGTCGTGGTGTGCCACCACGGCATGCGTTCGCTGAGCGTGGCCATGTGGCTGCGCCGTGAGGGATTTGAGCAGGCGCAGTCCCTGGCCGGAGGCATCGACCAGTACAGCCGCGAGATCGATCCGAACATCCCCATGTACTAAGCCTGGGTCACGCGCGTGTGGCGATAAAGCGTAAGCGCACGTAGTCGGCCCACCAGGTACCGCGATCGTCGCGCGGTGCGGGTGCGAGGAGCGCAACGACTTTGTTCACGACAGGATCGCGCTGCTTCTCCGGCAGAGCTGCAAGAACAGCGCGGCGAAAGGTGCGCAGCCACTGGGCCATGCCTGCCTGGATCAAGGTTGGCCGGGGCACAAGCTCCATGCGTTCGACTTGAAATCCGGCCGCTTCGAGTAGACCGCGATACTGGGCAGCAGAAGGAAAGTACGACTGGGCGATCTCCTCCGCATCCACATCGTGCCGTGCGCAGACAGCCGCGAGCGCGACTCGAATGGCAGCGACGTTGCCCAGTCCGCCCATCTCCGCGACGAAGCGGCCACCTGGCACCAGCGCGCGGTGTATGCCGGCAGCCACCGCCTGCTGGTCCCGCACCCAGTGCAGCGCGGCGTTGCTGAAGACGGCATCGAAGGCGCCGTCAAACTCCAGTTCCGTCATGGACCGTTCGACCACGGCGAGACCTCGCGCACGTGCCGCGGCAGCCATGGATGGGTCCAGCTCCACGCCGGTCACGACCGCACCGACCGCAACCAGCGATGCCGTCAGCGCGCCGTCGCCGCAGCCAAGATCCAGCACGCGCTCGCCGGGCTTTGCGTCGAGCCAGGTCAAGATTTCCCCTGCAAGATCGGCGACGAACCGGCCATTTGCCGCGTACTGCTGCGCGTCCCACTGTTGTGTCTGCCCCGCTGCCATTTGCCAAGTCCTCGTTGTCTGCTCGATTCTGACAAGGCACGGCCCCGCGCCGCAACCATCATAAGCAGAAACGAAAAGAGAAGAAGCATGACGCATACGGAACCCACCGCCGCTCTTCAATTTGCCGCACAGAACCGTGACGCCGCGCTGGATGAGCTGAAAGCCTTTCTGCGGATTCCCAGCGTGAGCACGCTGCCCGACCATACGGCGGACGTGCGGCGAGCCGCGGAGTTCCTGGCGGCGGAGTTGACTCGCATCGGCATGGAGCACGTGGAAGTCATCAACACGGCGGGCCACCCGCTGGTCTACGCCGACCACCTGCACGCCGCCGGCAAGCCCACCGTGCTGTGCTACGGCCACTTCGACGTGCAGCCACCCGATCCGGTGGACGAGTGGATCTCGCCGCCCTTCGACCCGACCGAGCGCAACGGCAACATCTACGCGCGCGGTGCGGTCGACGACAAAGGCCAACTGTGGATGCACGTGAAGGCGCTGGAGGCTTTGCTCCACGCTGAGGGAACACTGCCGGTGAACGTCCGCATGATTGCGGAAGGCGAGGAGGAGGTTGGCGGCGAAGCCATTGCGCACTTTCTGCGCGCGCATCCCGAACGCCTGAAAGCCGATGTGGCACTGGTGAGCGATACCGACATGTTCGCGCCCGGGCTGCCCACCTTGTGCGTCGGCCTGCGCGGCATGATCTACACGGAGATTGAGGTGCGCGGCGCGCGCACGGACCTGCATAGCGGCATGTATGGCGGTGCCGCGCCAAATCCGTTTGTTGCGCTCGCACAGATCATCGCGAAGTTGAAGGATGACGATGGACACATCCTCATTCCCGGCCTGTACGACGGGATCCAGGCGCCGACTGCCGCCGAGCTTGCCGCGTGGAAGTCGCTGCCGTTCAATGAAGCGGAATACCTGGCGCACGAGGTGGGTTCGACTGCGCTCACCGGTGAGCCCGGCTTCAGCGTGCTGGAGCGCTTGTGGGCGCGTCCCACGCTCGACGTGCACGGCATCATGGGTGGATTCACTGGGGCCGGTGCAAAGACTGTGATTCCGGCGAAAGCCACAGCGAAGGTGTCCCTGCGCCTTGTTCCCGGCATGACGCCGCAGGTAGCGTTCAACCAGTTGAAAGCCCATGTTGCGGCGATTGCACCAAAGGGCACGACCGTGGAAACGCGCCTCATCCACTCCGGCGACCCTGCAGTGGTCAACACCGACAACCCATTTGTGGCAGCGGCGACGGAAGCCATGCGGCAGGTCTTCGGCAAGGAGACGGTGTTCGTGCGCGGCGGCGGATCGATTCCCATCGTTGGGGATTTTGAGCGCAGTCTAGGAATCCCCACGCTGCTGATGGGCTTTGGTCTGCCGGACGACAACCTGCATGCGCCCAATGAGAAGTTTCACCTCGCCAACTTTTACGCGGGCATCGACAGCATCGTTCGTTTCTTCAGTCTAGCGGCAACGGCGTAGGCGTCGATGCAGGCCATCACGCCGTACGTTCTTGTGGGCGGCCGCTCCTCACGCATGGGGCGCGATAAAGCGTTCTTGCCGTGGCAGGGGGCGACGCTGCTGGGACACGCGGTTGCGCGCCTTGCGTCTTTTGGCCCGGCGCGACTGCTGAGCGGTGACCCCGCGGATGAGAGTCGCGCCGCGCAATTGACGCCATTCGGCGAACTGGTCGCCGATCGCACGCCGGGCTGTGGGCCGATTGGCGGCATCGACGCGGCACTGCATGACCTGACCACGAGTTGGGCGCTCATCTTACCGATCGACCAGCCCGGCCTGCCCGCCGCGGAGCTGCTGCGATGGGCGGCCCAGGTTGTGGGTTCTGCCGCCTTGGCCTCATGGCTGGTGCCGCCGGATGGGGCGGAGCCGCTGCCGCTGCTTCTGCATCGCAGCCTTGCCGCTGCCGCCGCAGCTGCGTTGGCAGCTGGCCAGCGGAGGATTCTACCGGCGATTGAGTCCATCGCCACGCCGTTTGTTCTGCCTGTTCGAGTCCGACACCCGGAGTGGTTCCGGAACCTGAACTCTCCGCGCGACCTGGAACAATTTACCTGGAGAGAGCGCGTAGACTAGAGGCTCACAACGCGCACATGGCAGACGAAGAAAAGCAACCCGCGGAACACCACATCGACCTTGGCCAGCAGCCCGGCGAGCATCTTGTCGCTCCGGCGCTCGTCGTGGACGAAGAGGCTTTGAACAAGCCGCTGATCGACGAAGTGTCTGCCGACGTACAGCAGGAAGTCGGCGAATTTTTTGAGCAGGCAGCCGAGCAGAACGACCAGCCTGAGCAAAAAGAACCCGTCCAGTACATCGCCTTTAAGGATGTCAGCAAGTCCTTCGGGGAGTTTCACGTACTCAAGAACGTGAACTGGTCGCTGAACCATGGGGAAACGCTTTGCATCCTCGGCCGTTCCGGCGTGGGCAAGTCGGTTTCGCTGCAGATGCTGATGGGCTTTCTCAAACCTGATACGGGGACCATCGAGGTGGCCGGCGAAGACATCACCGGATTTACGGAAAAGCAGATGCAGCCCATCCGCCGCAAGGTGACGATGGTCTTCCAAAACGGCGCGCTGTTCGATTCCGTGACCGTGGGCGAGAACGTGGCGTTTCCTCTGCGCGAGAAGGGCGAGCTGGATGATGAGCAGATTCGCCAGGTGGTGAAAGGCCTGCTCGAAATGGTGGGCGTCGCCGGCATGGACGACCTGCTGCCCAGCGATCTATCGACCGGCATGAAGCGGTCCATTGCCATTGCGCGTGCGCTCGCCTCGCAGCCGGAAGCCATTCTGTATGACGAACCCACCACCATGGTTGACCCGCTGATGGGCCATCTGTTGGGCGATCTCATCGAGCGGCTCAAACGCCAACTGCACCTGACCAGTATCGTGGTGACGCATGACATGCGGTTTGCCCGTAAGCTGGCCGACCGCATCTTGTTTCTGCACGAGGGAACCGCACGCTTCTTCGGATCGGTGGAAGACCTGGAGCACACGGATGACCCGGTACTGCGGGAGTTTTTGGCGATGGACGAGTTGCTGCTCCCCACGTGAAACAATCATTCTTTGCATTGCAGGCAGCACAACTTCTCTGTCGTTTTGGGTTGACATAGAAGGCTGTACCCCAGGCGGCGTGACGATCGCCGGTATCAGCAACAAGCTTTACCGCACCATCTTAGAGGCGCATGTCGATTCGCGAAGCCACCCAGCAAGCCCGTGTGCTCCAGCAGGACCGAACGGCCTCTGCACCGGCCTCGTCTGGGACCAGGGTATTCGGCAAGCCTTCATTCACAAGCGCCGCATGGGCCGTGCTGGACTTTGCGACGACGTTGATCGCGTCGCTCATCGCGCTCCGCTTTCGTAGCGATGTGGCTGAGAGCAGCGGTGTGTTGGGCAGTACGCAGCTTACCGGTGAGCTGTGGGGTATTTTTGGCATTTACCTCGCTTGGTTTGCGCTCTGCCTGGTTTTTTTTACGCGCTCGTACGGGCTGTATGGCCCCATTCAGAACCGCAGCGGCCTGCACGAACAGCGCATGACCATCCAAGCCACGCTCATCTCCGGCTTGATCTTGTGCGGCAGCATCTATCTTTCGCGCGGTGAGCAGGTCTCGCGCATTGTCGTCGTCCTGTCTGTTCTGCTTACCGGTGCCATGCTGTGTGCGCGTCGCGCGCTGTGGCGATCGCTGGTGTACAGCCGCTATCGCGACGGCGTCGATACCCGGAATGTGCTGATTGTCGGGTCGGGCCGGGTCGCCCACGCGTTGCGAAACCATTTGGAGTCGCTGCGTCATCTTGGTTTCCGCTTCAAAGGGTTTATTGCACTAACCGATCCGGAACAAAAGTCTGGCGAGCCCGACATCATCGGCGATATCTCCCACTGTGTGGCACTGGCGCGTGCGCTGTTTGTGGATGAGATTTTCTTCAGCGTGCCAGCGGATCGCCAGGTGGTCATTCAGCTGGTGGAAGAGGCGCGCGCCGTCGGCATCGATGTTCGCGTGGTGCCGGATCTTTACGACGGGCTCGCCTGGAATGCATCGGTGGAGTACATCGGCCAGTTCCCGACGATCCCGCTGCATCGCCGCGATTTTCCGATCGGCTCGTTCATGGCCAAGCGCGCATTGGACCTGGTGTTCTCCGCGCTTGCGCTCATTGTGCTGTCGCCGCTGCTGCTGGTCATCGGCATCGCGGTGCTGCTCGATTCCAAGGGGACGATGCTGTACCCAGCGGCGCGCATTGGCCGCAAGGGCCGCACCTTCAAATGCTACAAGTTTCGCACCATGGTGCAGGATGCGGATGTGCTGAGGGAGACGATGGCGCACCTGAACGAGCGCGACGGCATCCTGTTCAAGGTGACGAACGATCCGCGTATTACCCGGGTCGGTCGCATGCTGCGCAAGTATTCGCTCGACGAGTTGCCCCAGTTTTGGAACGTGCTGCGCGGCGACATGAGCCTCGTCGGGCCGCGGCCGCCCATCGCGTCTGAGGTGCAGCAGTACGATCTCAGCCACCTACGACGTCTCGACGTGCTGCCGGGCATCACGGGCCTGTGGCAGGTGGAGGCGCGTCAGGACCCGTCTTTCGACAGCTACATCTCGCTTGATACGGCGTACGTGGAAAATTGGAGCCTTTGGCTCGACGTCAAGATCCTGGTGCGTACGGTGAACGTGGTGCTCGGGGGCACCGGCAGCTAGCATCGCGCTCGTCCGGCGTAAACTGGACGGGTGAAGATCGCGCTCGCTCAACTCAATCCCACTGTTGGCGCGTTTGCGCAGAATACGGACATGCTCCTGGAAGCTGCGCGGCGCGCATCGGGCGAAGGCGCGCGGCTTGCCATGTTTCCAGAACTTAGTACCTGCGGCTACCCGCCCGCCGATTTGATTGAAAAGCCGGAGTTCCTGGCGCAGGCCGAAGCCGCGATGCAGCGCATCGTGAGCGCGACCGCCGAGCCGGAGATGCCCGCCATCCTGTTCGGCACTGTGCTGCGCTCCGATGTGCGTCCCGGCAAGCACGCGCGCAATGTTGCCGTGCTCTGCGATAGGGGCGAGGTCCTGCTGGTGCAGCAAAAGATGTTGCTGCCGTTCTACGACGTGTTTGATGAGCAGCGTTACTTCCAACCAGCGGCGTCGCAAAGCCTGATCACGCTGGATGGCGTGACGCTTGCCATTACGATTTGCGAAGACGCGTGGAACGACAAGGACTTCTGGCACGAACGCTTTTACGCCGACGATCCGGTGGAACAATTGATGGCGCAGCGTACGGCTGCCGGAGCGGGTGCGAATGTCATCCTGAACCTGTCCGCCTCCCCGTACTGGCAGGGCAAGCAGGTAGTCCGTCGCGACATGCTGGCCGCGCTTGCACGGCGTCACCAGGTACCGGTCGCGATGGTAAACCAGGTAGGCGGCAACGACAGCCTGCTCTTCGACGGGGCTTCGTTTGCACTGGATGCGGCGGGCAAACCGCTGGCGGTGGCGCAATCTTTTGCGGAAGATTTGGTCCTGTTCGATACAGTGGAAGCCGGAATCCAGGGGGTGCCGGACGTACTCTCCGACACTGCGGCTGACTGGCAGGCGCTTACTCTGGGCGTGCGCGATTACGTGCGGAAAACGGGCTTTCGCAAGGCGCTGATCGGCCTGAGCGGTGGCATCGATTCCGCTGTCGTCGCGGCGCTTGCGGTGGAGGCGCTGGGCGCGGAGAACGTGCTTGGCATCGGGATGCCCAGTGAGTATTCCTCCTCACATTCCATTGACGATGCGCGCGCGCTGGCCGGGAGCCTTGGCATTGCCTTTCATGTGCTGCCCATTCGTGCGGGTTTTGAAACGATGGAGCACACGCTGGCACCACTCTTTGATGGAACGGAGTTCGGGCTCGCCGAGGAGAACCTGCAGTCGCGGTTGCGTGGCGTGCTGCTGATGGCGATATCGAACAAATTCGGGAACCTGGTGTTGACCACCGGCAATAAAAGCGAAATGTCGACGGGGTACTGCACGTTGTACGGCGACATGGTGGGCGCGCTCGCAGTCATCGGTGACGTGTGGAAGACGCGGGTCTATCAGCTGGCGCATCATGCAAATCGCGAACGTGAGGTCATCCCGCAGAACACGATCACCAAGCCGCCGTCGGCGGAGTTGCGGCCTGGACAGATGGACACGGATTCACTGCCGCCGTACGAGGTGCTCGACCCGCTGCTGCAGGCTTATGTCGAGCGCTACGAGTCTGCTGAGCAGATCGCGCAGAACCAAGGCCTGCCGCTGGAAAGAGTGCAGCAGGTGATTGGCCTGGTAGAGCGCAGCGAGTACAAGCGCCAGCAGGCTGCGCCTGTACTTAAAGTGACCGCAAAAAGCTTTGGCAATGGTCGTCGCTTTCCAATTGCCGCACGCTTCCGGTCGTAAGTCCTCACCGTACAAGAAAGGCGAACCTTGCCAGGAATAAACCGGCAAGAACGAATAACAACCACTCGCTCCACTTCGCGCGGCCGCTGCATAGCCGCAACAGCGCATAACTTGTGATCCCGATGCCGAGCCCGTTGGCAATGGAATAAGTGAGGGGGATCAGGATGAGTGTGAGGAACGCGGGAATGGCTACCAGTGGGTCGGCCCACTCGATCTCCGCGATCGATCCGACCATGAGTGCACCGACGATGATGAGCGCGGGTGCTGTAGCCGACGCGGGGATGGGGCCAACCAGTGGCGCCACAAACAGCGCGGCAAGGAAGCACAAACCGGTGACGATTGCGGGAATGCCGGTGCGGCCACCGGCAGCGACGCCGGCTGAGGATTCAATGTAAGAACAAACAGTACTAGTACCGGTAAGTGCACCTGCGATAGTCGCCGTGGCATCCGCGAAAAAGATACGTGATAATCGGGGAATTTGAGAATCTTCCTGGATGAGTCCGGCTTTCTTGGTCACGGCGATCAGCGTGCCGATGTTATCGAAGAGGTCGACAAACAGAAAGACAAAGATAATTTCTAGGCCGCCAAGCCTCAGTGCGCCGCGCACGTCGAGTTGACCGACTGTAGCCGTCATGTCATGCAGGGCGAAGTGCTGCGGTACCCAGTGCACGCGATGAAAAATGTACCCGGTGAGCAGCGTTCCTGCGATGCCAATGAGGATCGACGCACGCACGCGCAGCACCTGCAGCAGCGCGATCAGCGCCAGGCCGAACAGCGAGAGCGCGGTCTCGGGTGAGTGGAGATTCCCCAGAGTTACTGCCGTGCTTGGATCCTTCACGATGATGCCGGATTCAGTGAGTCCGATGAAGGCGATAAAGAGACCGATGCCGCCGGCAACAGCCGCATGTAATTCTCTCGGGATGGCACCAACGAGTAACTGGCGAATGCCGCCCAAAGTAAGTAAGAGAAAAACGATGCCGGATAGGAAGACTGCGCCAAGTGCGGTTTGCCACGGCACATGCATCTTGAGGCACACGGTATAGGTGAAGTAGGCGTTGAGGCCCATGCCGGGTGCAAGCGCCAGCGGATATCGCGCAAGCACGCCCATGAGCACGGAGCCGAGCGCCGCGCACAGGCACGTCGCTGCCGTGACTGCCGCGATGGGCATGCCGGTCTTTGCGAGGATAGCCGGGTTCACGAAGATGATGTACGCCATCGTGATGAACGTGGTGAGGCCTGCGAGGATCTCCGTGCGCCACGTCGCACCCAGGCCGTCAAAGTCGAAGTACTGCTCGATGCGCGCACGCAAGGGCTAGATCTCCACGGCTTCTGCCGTTTCGCCGCGCACCGCGAGTATGCGGGTCCAGAGCATCTTCATGCCGCGATCCTGCTTGCCCGTTTTTGCCGAGCAGGCAATGACCTCGTCCACGCCGAGGTCGTGCTTGAGCGCGGCAATCGACTTGCCCAGTGCATTACCCGACAGCTTGTCACTCTTGGTGCCAACGACGACGAACGGTCGCCGCACGGAGCGCAGAAACTCGATGAGCTTGGCGTCACTTTCCTGCGGTGGGATGTTGGTATCGACCAGGCAGCAGCACAGCGCCAGCGTGTCGCGCTCCGCCAAATATGGATCGATGAAGGTCGGCCACTCTGCCGAGATGGACTTCGAGATTTTGGCGTAACCGTAGCCCGGCAGGTCGGCAAAGACTAACTCCGGGAGCGGGCGCACGTTGCCGGCGTTCGTGATCTCATGCAACGCAAAAAAGTTGATCGAACGCGTACGACCCGGCGTGGAGGAGACGCGCGCTTGCACGTCGCCAAGCAGGCCGTTGATGAGGCTGGACTTACCCACGTTGGAGCGGCCGAGAAACGCCACTTCCGGCATGTCGCCGGTGCGAGCGGCAGAAGGGAACTGGTCCGCCGCGAAGGCGGAGAGGAGGAACTGGGCACGCAAACGCATACCTGAGTGTACGGCGGCGGTGTGAGGCGCGATACACTTTCGAGCATGATCGCCGACCTTCGCCAGCAGTTCAACGCTCGCTACACCGACGAACGCTACCGCGAGGTGCTTCGCCAGATGGACGAGCGCACGCGCTGCAAGCTCACGATTCGTGTTGCGGAGACCCCGGTGTTTCTGCCGGCAGACCTGACCGGGCGTATGATCGACGCGGGCAGCGCCATGACTCGCCAGTTGGTGCACGACCCGGAGTATCTCGCGCGGGCTGCGCGAACCATTCCGGACGCCTTTCGTGTGGCGGGGCAGGATACTCACCCCAACTTCATGACGGTGGATTTCGGCCTGGTGCACACGGGCGACGGTGCGTGGAGTGGCGCGCTCGAAACGCTGGAGCCGCGCCTTGTGGAACTGCAGGCGTTTCCCTCGGTGTATGGATATCAGGCGGTGCTCGGCGATGCGTATCGCGAGGCATTCAATCTCGCGCCTGAACTCTCGTCCTACCTGGGCGGCCTGGATGAGACAGGCTACTGGAAGGCGATGAGCGACGTCATTCTCGCCGGCCACGCGCCGGAAAATGTCATCCTGATGGAAGTGACGCCGGAGCTGCAGAAGACGCTGCCGGATTTCCACATCCACGAGGATCGGCTCGGCATTCGCACGGTCGATATCGCCGCCATACGGCAGCGCGGACGCAGGCTGTTCTACGATCGCGACGGCGTGGAGACACCGATTGCGCGCATTTACAACCGGGCGATCGTCGACGAGATCGTGGGGAAACAGATTGTGCCGGGCTTCGATCTGACGGGCGACCTGGACGTGGAGTGGGCCGGTCATCCGAACTGGTACTTCCTGCTCAGCAAGTTTTCGTTGCCGTTCCTGCGGCACCCCTATGTGCCACCTGCAGTGTTCTTGGATGAATGGATGCAGGGCGGCGGCCGTGACCGGCTGACGGATGATCGAGCGCAATGGGTGCTCAAGCCGTTGTTCTCGTTCGCCGGCAAAGGAATCGAATTCGCGCCCAGCGATGAGCGGCTCCGGGCCATTCCGCTAGGGGAGCGTGGCAACTACCTGCTGCAGCAGCGGATGGCGTTCCAGCCAACGGTGGCAACCCCCTATGGCCAAACCCAGGCGGAGATTCGCATCCTGTACGTGTGGCCGACCGGGGGCGAGTTGCGTGCTGTCTGCACGCTGCTTCGGCTGGGCCGCGGTGCAATGATGGGTGTCGATCACAATCGAGACCAGTTGTGGGTGGGCGGGTCGGCAGGGCTGATTGTGCCGACCTGAGACAGAAAGGCCATTGCTCTGGAAACGGATAGGGGAGTTAAGCTACACTGCGACGGAGCAGGTGACTTTAGTAAGCACACGGGAGATCAACCCATGCACAACGCCCCGCAAACAGCCACCGCCGATGAGCCGGCCACGCCCATGCGTGGGGCCGTTCGTTTTCCCCTACATCTGCCGGTTCAGCTCCGTACCGACACCGGCCTGATTGAAGCCATCACCGAAGACATTTCCTCGATCGGTGCGCTCTTTCTCAGCCAGCAGGCACCCGCAGTTGGCTCCATGCTGGAGTGGCATTTGCACCTGCCCGCCTCTGCAATGGGCACGCCTGGCAGTGTGCAGGTGGATTGCGTTGGACGCGTGGTCTGGACGCGCGTCGAGGCCGATGGCGTGCGTCTTGGCGCGATCATCGACCACTATGAATTGAAGGATGAACAACCATGAATGACAGCTTCCTGGACGACGAAACTCCCCAACCCGCCGAGCCGGAAGGGGGAGCTATCCGCGTGATTCTCGCGGATTCCCAAGCCATCTACCGCGTGGGCATGCGCAAGGTCTTTGCCATTGAAGACGACATCCGTGTAGTTGCGCAGGCGGAAACACTCGGCAACCTGCACATTGCGCTGCAGCGCTTTCCTGCCGACATCGTCGTTCTCGAAGGTGAACTGCTGAGCGGCACCATTGACGCGATTCCCGAGCTGGTGCGCCGCGCGCCCGACGCGAAGTTTATCGTTCAGGTGATCGACAAGGATGAGAACAAGACGGTCGAGCTATACCGTCGCGGTGTTCGTGGAGTCGTGCCGCGCTCTATTTCGCCGGACCTGCTGATCAAGTGCATCCGCAAGATTGCCGCCGGCGAAACCTGGATCGACAATCGTGCGGTGAGCTGGGTGATTGAAGCTTACCGAGCGCAGGCCGTCTCCATGACAAGCCCGCGCACACAGCCCAAGCTGAGCCCGAAAGAGCTGCTGATGATCACCTGCATCACCCGCGGCATGCGCAACAAGGAAATTGCCTACCAGGTGGGAACCACGGAGCAGGTGGTGAAGAACTACCTGCGCAAAATCTATGACAAGCTCGGCGTCTCAGACCGGCTGGAACTTGCGTTGTACTGCATGCACCATCAGTTGCTGAAGCAGTATCCAGCGCAGGATCTACGCGCGGTGACCGGCAACACGCAAGCGGTGGCGCTGCTGCCGCACTAGCAGGAAGGAAACGAGACTGCCCCGGAAGACAGCCTCGTGTGGTCATGCCAGTGTTTACTTGTCGACTTCCAGATCGATCGTGAACTTAACTTCATCGCTCAACATGGGTGCCGCATACTTCTGGCCGAAGTTGAAGTCAGTGCGCTTGATCGTGCCGGTGGCGGAAAAGCCGCTGACCGTTTTGCCGCCCATGCCCTTTTGCGGGGCGGCGGGGCCATCAACATCCAGCGTCACCGGCTTGGTCTGGCCGCCGAGCGTCAGGTCGCCGATCACCTGCAGCTTGCCATCGCCGGCGCGCTTCACGCTCGTGGAATGGAACTTGAGCGTCGGGTACTTGGCGACGTCGAAGAAGTCGGGGCTCTTGAGGTGTTCGTCTCGCTTGGCTTGGCCTGTAGTGATGGTCGTTGCATCAATCACCGCATCCACATGCGATGCGCTCACGTTCTTTTCGTCCCAGACGACCGTGCCCGTCACTCCGGAAAAGTTGCCGCGTACGGTGCTTACGCCCAGATGCTTGATCTGGAACTCAACGCCTGAGTGCGCCGGATCGATGCTCCAACTGGAGCTCTGAGCCATCAGCGAACCCGCCACCATCAGTGCAGCAGCAATCATGCCTACACGAACCTGCTTCATCATTCATCTCCCCTCGTAGCGCTTCGCGGCGGCATTAGTGTTTCCCGCCGAAACGCGCCACAGTACCTCTATCCAATTACATCAACAGATGTGTCTTCTGATTGATCGATTCTAAATTAGTTCGACATCGTACCTTCTGGCTTTATGGTGGTCGACGTGTCTTCCCGCGCAAACTTTCCCGCGGTCTGGCCCACAACTTATGCGACGATGGCACCACACCATGCCGAGCCTTTTTGCCCATCTGCAACGCCTTACGCGCACGCAGCGCAATGCCTTCGTCGCCTGCTTTCTTGGCTGGACACTAGACGCGTTCGACTTCTTCATCCTGACATTTTGCTTGTCGGCAGTGGCCAAAGATTTCCACGTCGGCACGAAACAGGTGGCGGAGGGCCTGTTCTGGACGCTGGCCATGCGACCGGTGGGGGCGCTCCTGTTCGGCGCAATGGCTGAGCGGTTCGGGCGCAAGCCCACGCTTATGGTGAACGTGATCAGCTTCGCAGTGTTTGAGTGTGCCTCCGCGTTTGCACCCACGCTGGGAGTCTTCCTGGTGCTGCGGGCGCTGTTCGGCATCGCCATGGGCGGGGAGTGGGGTGTGGGCGCGGCGCTTACGTTCGAGACGCTGCCAGCGGAAGGGCGCGGCTTTTTCTCGGGCTTGCTGCAGGAGGGCTACGTCTGCGGTAATTTGCTGGCAGGCCTGCTGTATTGGCTTGTGTTTCCGCACCTGCATGGCACCGGCATGCTGACCAATTGGCGAGTGATGTTTCTGATCGGCACGCTGCCGGCGCTGCTCGTGTTTTTCATTCGCGCGGGCGTGGAGGAGTCGCCGGCATGGACCGCCTCGCGCGCAAAGGTTAGGCCCGCCGCCGCTCCTACAGCGGAAGCGCGCAGCCTTTTTGGGAAGAACATCGGCATCTTTGCGCTGCTGGTGCTGCTGATGACGGCGTTTACGTCGTTCAGCCACGGCACGCAGGACCTGTATCCGACGTTTCTGGAGAAGGGTAAGCACTTCGAGCCGGCGACCGTCGGCATGATCGCGTCGATCGCGAGCGTCGGCGCACTGCTCGGAGGCATTGCGTTCGGCACGCTTTCGGAAAAGCTGGGCCGCCGCCGCACCATCATTCTTGCGTCGCTGCTGGCCATTCCGATGGTGCCGTTGTGGTCGTGGTCGCACGATGCGGTGCTGCTGGCGCTGGGTGGCTTTCTGATGCAATTCATGGTGCAGGGGGCGTGGGGCATTATTCCTGCGCATCTGAACGAATTGTCACCACCGTCCGTGCGCGCCATTGTGCCTGGGTTGGCGTACCAGTTGGGCAACCTGCTGTCGTCGCGTAATGCCGTCTTTCAAGCGGGACTGGCGACCAGTCTGTTTGCGGGATCGCTGCAGCCGGTGCTGGGCTGGACGGTGGTGTTTGTGGCGGTGGCCGTCTGCCTGATGACGCTGGTGTGCGGTGAACGGAAGGGCGAACCTATTTCCAGCGCGCGATAGCCAGGCGCTTTGTTGCGGTGGGCTGCGCTTCCGGTGAGAATAGAACCATTCGCTCTGCAAAGGTGCTTCATGCCCCGCATCCAGTTTCACCAACAGCTCGCAATGCTCAAGGACAAGCTATTGGTGATGGCTGCGCTCTCTGCGCAGGCGCTGGAGTTGTCGGTCGAGGCATTTCTGAAGCGCGATGCGGGGCTGTGCGACCACATTCTCCACATTGAAGAGGCGATCAACGTCGCCGAGCGCGAAGTGAACGAGATGGCATACGAGCTACTTGCCAAGCAGCAGCCCATGGCCGTCGACCTCCGGTTTCTGCTGGCGGTGATTCGCATCAACGGCGACCTGGAACGCATTGGCGATCAAGCGGCCAATACGTCCAAGCAGACGCGCGCGCTGATCGAAGTGGAGCCAACCGGGGCAAACCCAGAGGAGTTGCCGGGGGATATTGCGGGTATGGGCGAGATTGCCCGGCGCATGATTCGCAATGCACTCCGCTCGCTGCTTGATGCGGACCCCGACCTGGCAGAGCGCGTGCTCACCATGGACGACGAGATTGACCGCCTGAATCGTGAATCGCAGCAGGGGTTATTGGAATCCATGCAGCAGCGACCGGAACGCACCGACCAGGCGCTGCACTCCATTATCGTGTGTCGCAACCTGGAACGCAGCGCAGACCACGCCACCAACATCGCGGAAGAAGTGATCTTCTGGGTGCGAGGCGCCAACGTAAAACATGGCATGGGCACGATGGACAACGGCCCGCAGCACACCGTGGCAGGAGCATAGGGAACATCGATGGCAGACGCAAATGAATCATTTCTCGGCGATGCCGCAGAGGGCCTGAATAAGGTTCCCGCGATCTCCCCGAAAGAAACCAAGACGCAGAAGGTCGAGCGGCTGAAGACGGAGAAGAACCCTTGGCAGGCGTGGACCGAGGTGAAGCAGTTTGCCTCGGAGGGCCGGGAAAGCGTGCTGCCCGAGTGGGCCGGCACCTACTTCAAGTGGTGGGGCATTTACACGCAGGGCGACGGCGTGGGCGCGGTCGGCGGCGTGGGTGGGGAAGGCAAGGTCACGGAATACTTCATGATGCGCGTGGGCGTCCCCAACGGCATCCTGACGCCGTTGCAATTGCACACCATCGCGGACATCACGGAAAAGTACGCGCGCGGCATCGGCGATGTGACGACCCGGCAGAACATTCAGATGCACTGGCTGACGATCGAGAGCCTGCCACTGGTGGTGGATGCGCTAGAGGCCGTGGGCCTGAGCCCCAAGGGCGCATGTGGTGATGTGGTGCGCAACGTGACCGGTTGCCCGCTGGCCGGCCACGATGCGCACGAGATTCTGGATGCCGCACCGCTGGCCCAGCGCGTTGCCGCAACGCTGACGGCAAATCCGGAGTTCGTCAATCTGCCGCGCAAGTTCAAGATCAGCATCACCGGCTGCCCGGTGTGGTGCTCGTACCCCGAGATCAACGACGTCGGCCTTACCGGCGTCTCGCGCATGGTCGACGGCAAGCAGGAGGTTGGGTATGCGCTGCGCGTTGGGGGCGGCCTCTCCAAGGAGCCGCATCTTGCGGTGAAGCTTGACGCGTTCGTGAAGCCGGAGCAGGCGGAACAGGTGTGCATTGAGGTCGCGCGCATCTTCAAAGACGCTGCAGGCCTGCGTGAAAGCCGCAACCATGCGCGGCTCAAGTACCTGTTCATGCGGCAAGGGTGGACGGCAGAGACGTTCCTGGCGGAACTGAATCGCCGGCTTGGATACGCGCTTGCTCCGGCCGTCGCCGAGGTCGTTCCCGATGATGTGTACCGCGACCATACCGGGGTAAACCCGCAGGCTCAGGCAGGCCTCTCCAGCATCGGGATCTCGGTATTGCGGGGGCGCATGACCAGCGAACAGCTGCACAAGCTGGCTTCGCTTGCTGAAGAGTATGGCCAGGATGGCGAGTTGCGTTGCACCGTGCAGCAGAACATCTTACTGGTCAACATACGCAACGAGAACGTAGTTGCAGCGGTGGAGCAGATCAACGCGCTTGGTCTGCATGTGGAGGCTACCAACTTCTGGCGTGGTACAGTCGCCTGCACTGGAACAGAGTTCTGCAAACTGGCCATCGCGGAGACCAAGGGATTTGCGCGCTGGCTGACCGATGAAATGGATGAGCGCATGCCGCACTTCGACCAGCAATTGCGCATCAACGTGACCGGCTGCCCCAACAGCTGCGGCCAGCACTGGATCGCCGACATCGGGCTTGAGGGCAAGAAGATCAAGGTCGATGGACAAATGGTGGACGCCTTCTACTTCTGTGTGGGGGGAGCCGTTGGCGAGCATGCGCGCTTTGCCCGTGCCATCGGCTACCGCGTGCCTGCAACGGAGGTGCCCGATGCCATGGAGCGGCTGCTGCAGCGCTACCTGCAGGAGCGGCTTGAGGCGGAAAACCTGCGCGCGTACTTTGGCCGTTTTTCGGATGAAGAACTGCGCCATCAACTTGCGGGCACGGTGGTGGCGGCTGTTGCGCGCGATCTGCCCACCGCACCTGTGCCGTCGAACGTCGCATGAGCCTGTTTCCGATCTTCCTCAAGCTGACCGGCCGGCGCTGCCTCGTGGTAGGTGCCGGCAACATTGCGGAAAGCAAGATCCTGAGCCTGCTGGAAGCGGAGGCGGAGGTCACGGTCGTGGCACTGGAAGCTTTTCCACGCATCCAAGAACTTGCGTCGGAAGGCGCACTGACCCTTCATCTGCGATCCTTTACCGATCGCGATGTCGACGGCAGCTTTCTGGTCGTGGCCGGCACCAATGTCGCCGAGGTGAATCGCGCGGTATTTGCCGAGGCGCAGCGCCAGAATATTCTTGTCAACGCCGTCGATGATCCGCCCTACTGCGACTATTATTTTCCGTCGGTTGTGCGTCGGGGCGATCTGCAGATTGCGATCTCCACCGCAGGCGAAAGTCCCGCGCTGGCCCAGCGGCTGCGCAAGGAGTTGAACGAACAGCTGCCGCGCGACCTGGGTCCGTGGTTGCTGGAACTGGGTCGTCTTCGCCGCGAGGTCATCGGCATGGAACCTCTTGGCGACCCGCGCAAACTGCTGCTGCACACCCTTGCCACGCGCGCGGTCTGCGGCGCGGAGGCCTGCCCCTCGCGCCAGATGGCCCGCGCGCACGCCCGCGAGTGGTATCCGGAGCGGAACGGCACGCACGAGTAAATGCTGACCCGCCGCTGATCACTCAACCGTTGTCATTCACTTGAAGAATGCGGGATCGACCATTCGGATCGCGCACATTACCGGAGGCCATTTGCCCGGCACCATCGCACAGCAGGGAACCGTGTATCTGGTCGGTGCTGGCCCGGGCGATCCGGAGTTGCTTACTCTGCGTGCCGCGCGCCTGCTCGCGTCTGCGGATATCGTGTTTTATGACGACCTTGTTCCCGACGCGGTGCTCGCGCTGTGCGGGCCGCAAGCCGAACAGGTGAGCGTGGGCAAGCGCTGCGGCAATGCGCGCATCACGCAATCCGGCATCCACGCTCTGCTGATTCACGCCGCGCGTGCGAACCGCAGCGTGGTGCGCCTCAAGTCTGGCGATCCGCTGATTTTTGGCCGTGCCGCGGAGGAGCTTGCCGCGCTCGCCGAGGCCAACATCCCTGTGCAGATCGTACCGGGGGTGACCGCCTTGTTCGCTGCCGGTGCCGCGCTGCACCTGCCACTTACCGATCGCCGCAGCGCATCGAAGCTCATCCTGATGGCCGGCCGGCACGCGGCCGACAAGACGGACGCGGGCCCGCTGTGGCAGGGGACGATTCCGCCAGATGCAACGCTGGCGATCTATATGCCGGGTCGTGACCTGCATCGCCTGGCGCAGGACCTACTCACCGCCGGTATTCCTCCTGAAACGCCGTGTGTCGCAATTTCCAAAGCTGCCACGCCGCAGCAGCACGTGGCTACCGCGCGGCTGCGCGATTTTGCAGACCTGGTGCCCGGGCCCGCGCCTCTGCTGGTGGTGGTGGGGCCGGCAATCGAGGCGGCGCTGCATGCCTGTGCGACGGAAAACCTTCCCTAGCGCCGGCAAAGCCGCTACCCTCATCGCATGCAGGTTCACCTCATCGACGGCACCTACGAACTCTTCCGCCACTACTTTGCCTTGCCGAAAATACTGGATGCCAAGGGGAGAGAGGTTGGCGCGGTGCGTGGTGTGCTGGCTTCGGTCCTGTCGATGACGCGCGCCGGAGCGACGCACCTGGGAGTTGCGACCGACCATGTGATCGAGTCGTTTCGCAATGACCTCTACCCCGGCTACAAAACGGGTGCCGGTGTGCCGGAGGACCTGATCTCGCAATTCCCGTTGCTGGAAGAGGCGCTGACCGCGATGGGCGTTGTCGTCTGGCCCATGGTGGAGTTTGAAGCAGACGACGCGCTTGCCACGGGCGCCGCGCTCGCCGCACAGGATCAACGGGTAACCCAGGTATTGATCTGCACGCCGGACAAAGACCTGTCGCAGTGCGTGGTCGGTGATCGAATTGTCCAGTTTGATCGTCGTAAAAAAGAGCTGCGGAACGAGGCGGGCGTTGTTGCAAAGTTCGGCGTGCGGCCTGCGTCGATCCCCGACTATCTCGCGCTCGTCGGCGACACCGCGGATGGCTACCCCGGCCTGCCCGGCTGGGGTGCAAAATCAACAGCGACCGTCCTCGCAAAATATGGCCACCTGGAAGCGATTCCACAGCACGGAACGAATTGGGTGGTACGTGTCGCGAACGCCGGTGGCCTCGCAGAAACGCTGCGTGCGCGTTTTGCCGACGCCATGCTCTTTCGAGAGCTCGCCACGCTGCGCACCGATTTGTCGCTGTTCACCGATGTCGATGCACTTCGGTGGAATGGGCCAACGCCCGCGTTTGCAGACCTTGCGGCCAGTCTCGACGCCAACAGCAGGGGCTCGCGCGCCGCGGCATAGGGCCAACGAAACTTCTGTTCTAACGTGGAGAACCGGAAGCCTGCGATACGGGGGCGCCGCTGGAGAGTGACGGCAGGTAGCCGTAGAGCAACGCTCCGGCGCGACGCTCTCGAAAATCCATGAGCGCTGGTTCCCAACCCGACTCGATGTCGTGCGGGTCGGTACCGGCGGCGAGTGCTGCCATCGTTGTGTCGTTCAGCAGGATGCCGCGTGCCTTCGCCAACTCAAACTTTTCCGGGTACTGCGCGTGGAGCGCGGAGAGCAATTCCAGGCCGAACTCCGCCACGTCGAAGCGCTCCCGGTCCGTGACGATGAAGCGCAACCCGTGCACAAGCTGCCCGGCAAAGGGGTAGGGCTTTGCCGGGGTAAAGGTTGTCGTTTCGACTTCTACACCGGTCAGCTTGCGGGCAGTTAGCCGGTCCGCAAGATGCTTCGCCTCCGCGTCGCTTGCAATCCAAGCTGCGCCCATCTGCTCAAAGGGTGCAGCGGTGCCGCGACCCACCGAGACGTTCGTGAATTCCAAAAAGGCCATGCCCGGGTAAAGTGAGGCTGCCTGTTGCGTCTGCAGATTTGGGCTGGGGTTCACCCATGGCAAGCCGGTCTGGTCGTACCACAGGCCCCGTTGGTAGTTGCTCAGCGGCACAACGACGAGCGGCACCTGCAGATGTTTCTGCTGCTGAACGTAGCGGGCAAACTCACCGAGCGTTAATCCCTGCTGCGTCGGCTCCTGCGTGTAATTTACGTAGCGCTCGGTGCCCGCATCGCTCACCGGCCCGTTTACGACGACGCCGCTGATCAGCGCCGGCCGGTCGAGCACAAGGATGGCCGGGTGATTCGGTGCCTGTGCCGCAGCTTCAAGAAAGTAGCCCACGACGGATTCGTAGGTGTAGAAGCGCACACCCGCGTCCTGTAGGTCGATGACGACGGCGTCGAGTTTTTCGAGGTCGGAGATCTTGGGCCGGCGGTCTTCAGGCTTTGCTCCGTAGAGTGAAACCACCGGCAGGCCGGTTGCGCGGTCCACCGCATTGCCGATCCCCTCCTTGTCTTCCACGCCGGCGATGCCGTGCTCCGGAGAGAAGAGCGTCGTGAGGCGAGCGCTAGGAACGGATTTCGCCAGATCGGTTGTAAGCACATCGATGGTGCGTTTGCCCTGGATGGCGACGCCGGTATTGTTCGTAAGCAGGCCAAGGCGCAGCGGAGTTCTCTTGGTTAGAGAAATCATGCGAATCGCCTGGAACTGCGTCGCCTGTAGGACGTCGATGCCGCTGCGCACGGGATCGCCTGTTGCCACGGCGGGAACGGACCCGGTTAGTTGGGAATCGGGTGAGTCGTACAAATGCAAGGCCTGCGCGGCAGCTGTTGCGATCTTGCCGCGCAGTCCACTAATGGCGGGTCGGCCGCGCGGATGCACGGCATTGCTCAGCAGGACGACGTATGTGTTCGACCGCGGATCCATCCAGAGGGATGTTCCGGTGAAGCCGGTATGGCCAAAGCTGCCAACAGGAAAGACGGTGCCACGAGGTCGGGAAAACGGCGAGTCGATGTCCCAGCCGAAACCGCGCAGATACTTGCCCCGTGCCGGCTGCTCAGGTTCGCACATGAGGCGGACGGTTTCGGTTTTAAGGGGGAAGGTACTCGGCCTGCCAGCCAGCCGGTCGAGCAGCGCCTGTGCGTATAGGGCAACGTCTTGCGCGGTGGAAAATACTCCCGCGTGGCCGGCGACACCACCCATGCGTCGCGTAGTTGGATCGTGGACGACGCCACGCAGTAACTCGTCGTGGCTCATCGGTAAGTCGTCATTGTGCGCCGTGGGTGCAATCAGCGGTACGAGTGCAACTGCGGGAAGGTAACTTGTGTGCAACAGGTGCAGGGGGTTGAAGATATGCTCGGCAGCATAAGTATCGAGGGGCTGACCACTTATTTTCTCCACCAAGGCGCCGAGGGTAATGTAGTTGATGTCAGAGTATTTAAACGTAAGTCCCGGCGGACCATAAGGCGTACTTTCCATCGCGCGGCGAATGCCTTCCGCCTTGCCTTGCCACACGTCCGTGAGCACCACATCTTCCTTTAGCCCCGAATAGTGTGTGAGCAGTTGGCGGATGGTGATAGTCTCCTTGCCATTCGCGGCGAACGCCGGAAGATACTTCGCCACCGGATCATCGAACTGTAGCTTTCCTTGCTCATACAGCTGCATGATGGCGGTCGCGGTGGAAAGACACTTGGACAGAGATGCCATGTCGAAGATCGTGTCTTCCGTCATCGCCTCAACGGCTGGATCGACCGCGCGATCGCCATAGGCGTGATGATGCACAACATTGCCATTGTGCCCGACCACGAGCACCGCGCCCGGCAGTTGATTATCTCTGATCGCGTCCGTCAGGATTTGGTCGACATGTTCAAAGGTCACCGCGTGCGTGGGCGTCGCAGGCGCTTGCTGTGAACGCGCGAAGGGTGAACTGGCGGCTGCACAAGCAAGCATAAGAGCCGTAGCCGCCGCTGATCTTTGGGGCTTCGCTAGGCTGATGAGTGCACCCACGGTAAAGGTGATGATGGAGCCGATCAGCACGTACCAGGTGAAAGCGATGCTGGAGAGCGCAAATCCATGAATGTGTGGCGAAGGAATGGTGGAGAAAACCTTTGGGAGATAACACGCCATATTGAAAGTAAAGCCGCAAATCATGCCGAGGATCGCTCCTGTTTGTGTCGCAAACCGGGTAAGTGTGCCCAATAGAAAAACGCCGAGCAGCGACCCGTAAGCCACCGATGCGATAGATAGCCCGGTCTCAACCACATGGCCTTTGCCGCCGTTCGCTACGGAATAGACCGCGATGGCGAACAGCACCAACGCCCAGAAGACGATACTGGCCCGGCTGAGTAAGTTGCGCGCGCGTTCCGTGCTGTTTGGTCGAAGCCGGAGATAAAAGTCGACGACGGTGGTGGAGGAAAGCGAATTTAATGCGGCGGAAAGGTTGGACATGGCTGCCGCGAGGATCGCAGCGACTAACAAACCAGCCACACCAACGGGCATTTGCTGCACGATGAACGCGGGAAAGATGCGGTCTGAGCCATGCACCGTGAGCAGTTGCGGGTGCTGCGCATAGAACACGTACAGACCGGCCCCAATAATCAGGAACAAGCTGAATTGAAGCAGAACCACACCACCGCTGGCGAGCAGGGCTATGCGGGACTCTCGCAGATTTTTCGCCGCAAGCAGGCGCTGCACCATCAGCTGGTCGGTCCCGTGAGAAGCCATCGTCAAAAAGGCGCCACCGAGGATGCCTGCCCAGAAGGTATAAGTCGTCGTGAGATTGATGGTGAAGTCAAGTAACTGTAACTTGCCCGCGGCATGGGTTACAGCATGAATGGTAGACCATCCTCCACTTACCTTGGAGCCGAGGGTGAAGATGGCAACGATCGTACCCGCAATGTAGAGCAGCATCTGCACCACGTCGGTCCAGATGACGGCGGTCATGCCTCCTTCGAACGAATACAGCACGGTCAGTGCCGTGATCAGCGCAATGCTCGCGATGTCGTTCGTTCCAATGGCGAGGCCCACAACGATAGACACGGCGAAGACGCGGACACCTTCCGCCGCAGCGCGCGTAAGCAGGAACAGGCCGGCGGTGACCTTGTGCAGGACTGGCCCGAAGCGCCGGTCGATCAACTGGTAGGCCGTAAAGAGTTCACCGTGAAAGTAACGCGGCAGAAATAGGACACACAGCACGATGCGCCCCACCATGTACCCAAGCACAAGCTGGAGAAAAGTAAAGTTGCCGCCGAAGGCAATTCCAGGCACGCTGATGATCGTGAGCGTGCTTGTTTCTGCGGAGACGATGGAGAGCGCGATGGCCCACCAGGGCACGTTGCGGCCCGCGAGAAAGTAACTGGACAGCGATTTATCCTGCTTGCGGAAGCGTAGCCCGAAGAGCGTGATGCCCACAAGGTAGATGGCGATGAGGGCAAGGTCGAAGGGATGAAGCCGCGTCGGCATATGAAGCAGTGTAGGCGATGGATCGCCCACGGCGCGGCAAATCCTTCAGTTGTCATAAAGCAGCGCTCGTTTACAGCAACGTGCCTCGTAAAACGGAACCCGAAAAATGACCGTCGGCATCGAATCGGTTAAAGTTTGCTTCACCGCCGATGCGCAGGTCCGCCAGAACGTGTATGCCCAGCATGCGTGCAGGATTACGCGTTGCGAGCCGCACGGCGTTGGCGAGCGAGGTTCCGGTGAAGCGCTGTAGATTTGCGACAGCGCGGTCCAGCGTCAGCACCGATCCGGCAAGAACACCGCCGGAGGTGCAACTTCCATTGGCGACGGTCACGTCAAGGTCGCCCAGCTTGTACTCGCCATCGGGCATGCCCATTGCCGCCATGCCGTCCGTCACCAGCAGGGCGCGTTCGCTGCCCTTGCTGCGGAACCACAAGCGGACTGCCTCCGGTGTGGTGTGGATGCCGTCGCAAATGAGTTCGGCATACAGGGCCTCGTCGTCCAGCACCACACCCAGGATGCCGGGTTCGCGATGATCGAGCGTTCGCATGGCGTTGAACGTGTGAGTTGCTGACGACGCACCTGCGGCGATACCTGCGCGTGTTTCGGCGGCGAGCGCGTTGGAGTGGCCGAGGGACACACGGACGCCCTGCTGCCGCGCGTGCGTGATCAGGTCCGTCGCGCCAGGCAGTTCCGGCGCAATTGTTATGAGGCGGATAGTGCCGCGCGCAGCCTGCCAGAATCGGTCGAACAGTTCAATGGAGGGTGGTTGCAGCTGAGCGGCGGGGTGCACGCCGCGCTTCGCGTGGGAGAGGAACGGTCCCTCCAGGTGGATACCCAACGGCGTCGCAGCGTGGGGCTGCGGCGGCCTGTCCAGCACGTCGGCCATGCCGTCAAGCGCGTGCAGCGTCGCCTCGACGGAGGTGGTGACGGTCGTTGCGAGATATGTCGCCGTACCGTAACGCGCGAGTTGCGCGCCGACGCGGCCAATCGCGGCGGGTGTGCCTTCCATGACGTCACTGCCACCTGCGCCGTGGACGTGAATATCGAAAAAGCCAGCACTCAAGGTGTGGTCCGGAAAATCCAGCGTTCCCTCAGGAGCAACAGTCTCGTGCCGCGTCGTAAGGCGGGTGATGCGACCATCTTCGACAAAGATAAGCGGACGATCGAGAATCGTATCTGCGGTGATGAGCGCCGCCGCGGAAAAGACAATCATGGCGCGGTCGCCGGCAATGGGATGCCAAGTTCTGAGGCGGGTGGAAGAACGCCTGTGTCGTTCCAGGCGCGTCGCGTCGCGCGCACCTTGTCGCCGCGTTGAATCCAGGTGTCCACGGCCATGGTGTACCGCTCGCTCATGTTCCGCAAATAGTATGGGCGGTAACTCTTTAGCCAGGCTTCCTCGTATAAGTCGCGCATCATGCTGAAGTTATTGCGCAGATCCTCCATTTTGCCCTGGACGGAGTTGGGATGGGCAATATCGCTTAATGCGCGAATAAGCTCCGCACGATCCGTGCGGACCTTGCTGGTCTGCAGAGCGTAAGCGCGTGCATAGTCCGCGGCGATCTCGTCGGCGATCTGGAACTTGAGGCCGATGAAATCGATGCGGCGGGCACCCAGTTCCATGACGTCCAGAGCGTCTTGCTCACGCAGGGGAGCGGTATTGCGTGCCTCGCGCACAAGGATCAGTGCTTGTTCGGCGTGCATGCGCAAGTCGTGATTGAGGGGGCGAAGTTTTGCGGCGATTCTCTGCCCTTCGGGAGTAAATGGATCGACCCAGAAGAGGAAGTCGTTTGCGTCGGCACCCTTGGTGTAACTGTCCTTCAGCAGCAGGTGCGCCTGCATTAGTTCCTGCTCTGCCCGATCGATGTTTCCTGTCGTATCGCCGTGAAACACCCGGCCATAGGAACGCTGAAACTGCGGAATCGAGCTTTCGCCCTGCTGCCAGGCGGCGGCCGCGCCGAAGAGGACGCCGTACCAGTTCGCGTTGAAGAGCGCCTCTCCGTCGTCATCCCAAACGGTGTTTAGTTGTCCCGTGCAGCCAGATAGCTGCGCCTGTGCGGTAAATCCTTGAATATTCGAGAGTGCCAGGTTGTTATCCGGAAAGACACGGTTCCAATTGTTGACGCCGGGTGCGACCCAGCAGGGCAGATTGGCGTCGGTATACGGCTTGATGTAGGGGACGAAACTGGGATGCGGGTTGTACTCCCAGGCAACCGCGATGGTGCTGCGCTTGAAGTCCGCAGGCAGCGCCTTGACCAGCGCGGGTTCCTTCTGAGCCACATCGCCCCAGAAAAGGAAAGTGCGGTTGAGCGGCTTGAGGTCGGTGACGATCTTTTGCAGGAAATCGAGGTAGACGGCACCAAGGCCGCGAGCATCCACGTCGGCCTTTGTCGCGCCCTTGCCGAGCTCAAAGGTTTCATCAGCGCCCAGGTGGAGGAACGGGCCGGGGTAGTCGCGCGCCAGTTCCTTGAACATGCGATCGATGAACGGGATGGCCCCCGGCGCACCCGGCGCAAGCACGTGGCCATGCGGCGTTTCGGCCAGCGGCGCGTACAGCTCCTGTTCCAGCATGAAATGAAGGTGGCCAAAGGCTTCCTGTTCGGGAATGATCGTGATGTGGTATTTCGCAGCGTAGGCGACCAGTTCGCGGGCTTCTGCCGGGGAGATGGAGCCGCCGGGCGGCGCGGCCAGCGGATCGGAAAGGTACTGCATGGTGTTTTCAAAATAGGGCGAGTAGACGTTTGCCTTGTATGCGGCAAGAATGCGAATCTGCTTTTTCTGGAAGTCGAGCGTGGGTACTGGCCCGCGGGACAGGTCGTCGTGCAGTCCACGGTAGCGCATCGCGGGCCAATCGCGAATGGTGGCCAGGTGCAGCACGTTTCCGTTCGGGCCGCCAGTGTCGATGAGTTGCTTCAAGGTTTGCGCGCCGTAGAAGACGCCTTCGGGCGTTGCGGCGATGACGGCAAGCCCGTTGCCGGTGGGCACAATCGCGTAGCCCTCCGCCTGCATTTCCGGCGTGAGCCGTGTGGCGCCCAGCGCCTGCTGCCCCTGGGGCGACGTAGACCGCAGCAGCAAGAGCACGACGGGCGCACCTTGCCGGACCGCGATGTTCCTCTGGCGCAGCGCGTCGTTCAGGTCGTCCGCGGCAAAGGCGTCGGCTGCGTCGCAGCTTGCGCACAGCACCGTAACGCCGTTCGCCAGAGATAGGGAGCGATCCTCACGCACCTCGCGGGGCATGGGAACGAGCGCCAGTTGGGCACAGGCCATCGCGGTGGAAACGGCGGCGACACCCAGGGGCAGAGTGGCACGAAGCAGGGCATTGCGAAGTGCGGAGAGCGCGGAAACCATACCATCGAAGCTAAATGAAGCGGAGCATGCGTTCACGCAAGATCGTGCGTCGGTATCTGCGCCGCAACCCTGTCAGCGCAAGATATTCGTTTGCGCCGTGAACCAAAGCCATACGTTTGATACGCTTGCTTTGCCGTTGGCTCTTGTGGCGCACGCGCTTTGAGCCGGCGGACCCGGCAGGAGTGACCCCGAACGATGCTGTTGCACGAGGACAGGCTTTTTCCCGCAGCCCCGGTCGAACGCGACATCGCGCGACGCCTATATGCTGTTGCGCGCGCACTGCCGATCCTGAGCCCGCACGGGCACACTGACCCGGCATGGTTTTCCACAAACGAGCCCTTTGCGAACCCAGCCGCGCTCTTCATCCAGCCGGATCACTACATCTTTCGCATGTTGTATTCGCAGGGAATTGCGTTGGAATCACTGGGCATCGGCAGCGCGCCGGTGGATCCGCGCGAGGTGTGGCGAACGTTTGCGCGCCACTACTTTCTGTTTCGCGGCACACCGACGCGGCTGTGGATGGACTACGCGTTCCGCTCGGTGTTTGGACTGGAAGAGCGGCTGTGCGAGGCAAATGCGGACGTCTTTTACGATACGATCGACCGCGCGCTGACGACACCCGCGCTGCTGCCGCGAGCGTTGTACGACAGCTTTCGCCTGGAGGTTCTGGCGACGACGGATTCCGCTCTGGACTCGCTGGAGCATCATCGAGCGATTCGCGAAAGCGGATGGAAGGGCAGGGTCCTGCCGACATTCCGTCCCGACGCCTGCATTGATCCGGAGTTTGCGGGTTTCCATGAGAACTTGCTGACGCTGGGGCGGCTTGCAGGGGAGGATACTTCGACCTTTGCCGGGTATCTGGCGGCACTGCGCAACCGGCGAGCTTTCTTCAAAAGCATGGGGGCGACAGCGACCGATCACGGCCACGCCTCAGCTAACACCGCGGACCTGCCGACTGCCGACGCTGCCGCGCTGTACGCAAAGGTATTTCAGGGCACGGCGACGCAGGCGGAGGGTGAGGTTTTCCAAGCGCAGATGCTGACGGAAATGGCCGCCATGAGCGTGCAGGACGGCTTGGTTATGCAGCTGCATCCGGGCTCGCTGCGTAATCACAACACACCGCTCTATGAGCAGTTCGGGCGCGACAAGGGTGCGGACATTCCGCTGCCTACCGACTATGTGCGTGGCCTGCGACCGTTGTTGAACCGCTTTGGCAACCACCCCGACTTCACCTTCCTGGTGTTCACGCTTGATGAGACAACTTACGCGCGCGAGCTTGCACCGCTTGCCGGCCATTACCCCTGCCTGCGGCTCGGTCCGGCGTGGTGGTTCCACGACTCGCCCGAGGGCATGATGCGCTATCGCGAGCAGGTAACGGAGACCGCGGGCTTTTACAACACGGCCGGGTTCAACGACGATACCCGCGCGCTGCTCTCCATTCCCGCGCGGCATGACGTGGCTCGGCGGGTGGACTGCGCGTTTCTCGCGCGGCTGGTAGCGGAGCATCGGTTGGATGAAGACGAAGCCTTTGCACTGATCGAGGATTTAACCGTGAACCTTGCGCGAAAGACGTATCGCCTGTGAGCACCTACTGCAGCGTTGGCTCGCCCTCCACCGAGCTTGGCCCGGCGGAAGTGGAACAGCTATTGACGCAGGCGTTGGAGCAGCTTGGGCCGCGCAAAAAGGTGCTTGCCATTCCACCGGATTTCAGCCGCTCGCACTCGCAGGCAGGCGTGCTGACGGAGATGGCGTGGCGCCACTATGGCGATGCGCTGACTGACGTGCTGCCCGCCCTCGGCACGCACCGTCCCATGACCGAGCCGGAGATGGCGGCCATGTTCGGCAGCACGCCGCGCAGCCTGTTTCGCGTGCATGACTGGCGCAACGACGTGGTGACGCTCGGCGAGGTCCCCGGCGAGTTCATGCACGGGGTGAGCGAAGGCAAGCTGGACTACGCTTGGCCTGCGCAGGTGAACCGGCTGGTGCGCGATGGCGGCCATGACCTGATCCTTTCCATCGGCCAAGTGGTGCCGCATGAGGTGATCGGCATGGCGAACCACAACAAGAATGTGTTTGTCGGCACGGGCGGCGTCATGGGCATTCATCGCTCGCATTTTCTGGGCGCGGTGTATGGCATGGAGCGCATCATGGGGCGCGCGGACAACCCCGTGCGTGCCGTGCTGAACTACGCGTCCGACCACTTTGCGCAGGCTCTGCCCATCGTCTATGTGCTGACGGTCGTGGGCAAAAACAGCGAGGGCAAGCTGGTCATTCGCGGGCTGTTCATCGGCGACGATACAGAGTGCTTTACCCAGGCGGCGGCACTCGCGCTGCAGGTGAACTTTGTCATGATGGATCGTGAGATCAAGAAGGCCGTCGTCTACCTTGATCCACAGGAATTCAAGTCAACCTGGCTGGGCAACAAGAGCATCTATCGCACGCGTATGGCGCTTGCCGACGAGGGTGAACTGATCGTGCTTGCGCCGGGTGTGCACGAGTTTGGCGAAGACCCGACAATCGACAAACTCATTCGCCGTTACGGCTATTACGGCACGCCGCAGACGCTGGAATGGACGAAGCACGACTCGGAACTGGCGAGCAATCTTTCCGCTGCGGCGCACCTGATCCACGGCTCCAGCGAGGGACGCTTTAGCATTACGTATTGCCCCGGTCACCTGTCGCAGCAGGAGATCGAAGGCGCGGGGTTCAAGTACGGCGACCTGGCGCAGATGACGCAAAAGTACGACCCCGCGACGCTGCGGGATGGGTGGAATGTGGTGGATGGCGAAGAGATCTTTTATGTGTCTAACCCGGGCCTCGGCCTGTGGGCGTATCGCGAGCGCTTCAGTAACAGCGGCGGTGCCGCATGAGCGCGCAGCTGTTCGTCATGATGGGCGTCAGCGGCTCCGGCAAAACAACCATCGGCAAGCTGCTTGCCCAACGCCTCGGCCTAGAATTTCTGGACGCAGATGACTACCATTCGCAGGCGAACAAGGACAAGATGCACGCAGGTACGCCGCTGACCGACGAGGACCGCTGGCCGTGGCTGCGTGCCCTGAACGAGCTGCTGCAGCAGCGCATGAACAAGGGTTGCGTGCTTGCCTGCTCCGCGCTGAAGGAAAGCTACAGGAACGTGTTGCTGCAGGATATTCCTCAGAGTTGTCTTGACTTCATCCTGCTTGAGGGTTCAAAGAACATGATTGCGCAGCGCATGGAGCATCGCAACCACTTCATGCCGGCGGCGATGCTCGACAGCCAACTCGCGACGCTTGAAGTTCCGGCGTATGCCATCAAGGTGACGAACGACCGCGCGCCGGCCGTGGTTGTAGATGACATTCTGCATCGCGAACACATTTCGACAGAAGGGAAGTAAATGGCCAGGAACATTTTCGATCTCACAGGCAAGACGGCCGTCGTCGTCGGCGGCACCTCCGGCATTGGCCTCGCGCTGTCCATCGGGCTGGCAGAGGCGGGGGCAAATGTTGTCGCAAGTTCGCGTCGGCACGATCAGGTGAACGAAGCTGCGGAGAAGATTGAGGCTACCGGTGTAAAGACGCTCCGGGTGACGTCGACCGTGAGCGAGCGCGCTTCGCTACAGCACCTGCACGATGCGGTCATGTCCGAGTTCGGGCAGGTCGATATTCTGGTGAACTGCGCAGGAAAAACGAAGCGCGAACCGACGCTGACGCTGAGTGAAGAGACGTGGGACGACATCATGGACACGAATGTGACCGGCACCTTGCGCGGCTGCCAGGTGTTTGGCAAGTCCATGCTGGAGCGCGGTTACGGGCGCATCATCAACATCGCCTCGCTCACCACGTTTGTTTCGTTCATGGAGGTGACGGCGTACTCTGCGAGCAAAGCCGCGGTAGGTGCGCTCACCAAATCGCTTGCCGTGGAGTGGAGCAGCAAGGGCGTGACGGTAAATGCGATTGCGCCAGGGCTGTTTCGCACCGCGCTGAATGCCGCTCTGCTGGACGGCAGTGACCGTGGCCGCGAACTGAAAATGCGTACACCAATGGGCCGCTTTGGGCAGACAGAGGAACTGGTGGGTGCGGCGGTATATCTGGCTTCGGATGCGGCGAGCTTTGTGAATGGCGAAATCATCACGGTGGACGGCGGCTTTCTGGCCAGCGGCGTGAACCAGTAGCGTGGGCAACGGCGTGCTCGACATCAAGCCCCAACACCGCTGCCGCTGGGACTTTCTCACTCTGGGCGAAGTGCTGCTGCGCTTTGATCCCGGCGAAGAGCGTATTAGCACCACGCGCCACTTTCGCGTGTGGGAAGGTGGCGGTGAGTACAACGTCGCGCGCGGCCTGCGCCGATGTTTCGGCCAGCGAACAGCGATCGTCACCGCGCTGGTGGATAATCCGGTCGGCCGGTTGGTCGAAGACCTGATGCTGCAGGGTGGCGTGGATCCCTCACATGTGCTGTGGCGTGAGTACGACGGCATCGGCACCGAGGCGCGGAACGGCATTTATTTTCTGGAGCGCGGCTTTGGTGTGCGTGGCGCGCTGGGCAGCATGGATCGCGGACATACCGCGGTGTCGCAACTGCGGCCAGGCGACATCGACTGGGACCGAATTTTCGGGGAAGAGGGAGTGCGCTGGTTTCACACCGGCGGCGTCTTGACTGCGCTCAGCGACACGACGCTCGAGCTCGCACGCGAGGCGATGGCGGTGGCAAAGCGTTATGGGACGGTCGTTTCATACGACGGCAACTACCGCCCTTCGTTGTGGAAAGCGCGCGGCGGTCGGCTTGCCGCGGCTGCGGCGAATGCGACGCTTACTGCAAACGTCGACGTGCTGTTCGGGCATGAGGGCGATTTGTCAGTGGAGGCAATTGACGCCTCGCACGGTCCGCCGCGCCACACGCGGGAAAGCTACGCCGGCATGGCCGCGCGTGTGACGGCGGCGCACCCTTCACTTAAACTCATCGCGACGGCGACGCGCACACCACGCACTGCCAGCCGTAACGACTGGGGAGCGTTCGCGTACAGCGCAGGTACTGTGCATGCCGCCACGGAAATGCACGATCTTGAAATCTTCGACCGCGTCGGTGGCGGCGACGGTTTTGCGGCCGGGTTGGTGTATGGCTCACTGCAGCAATGGCCGATCGAGCAGGCGCTGCAGTGCGGTGTCGCCAGCGGGGCGCTCGCCATGACCACGCCGGGCGACAGCAACTTCGCGACGCTCGCCGAAGTGACGCGACTGATGCAGGGCGCGGGCGCGGGAGTGCAGCGATGAGCGCCATTCGCCTTGCCGACAAATTCAGCACCTTTGCCGAGCACTGGCAACCACGCGTTGCCGCCACGCTGAACGGGCAAGAGGTCAAGCTGGTGAAAATCCTGGGGGCATTCCCCTGGCATCACCACGACGAGATCGATGAACTGTTCTTCTGCTTTCGCGGTGCGTTCCGCATGGAGTTCCGCGATCGCTCGGTGGAGCTTGCGGCGGGGGACATGCTGGTGGTGCCGCGTGGTGTGGAGCACCGGCCGGTCGCCGACCTCGAAGCTGAAATCCTGCTGTTTGAGCCGGCAGGTGTGCGGAACACCGGCAATCTCGACGACAGCCCTTTTCTTGCTGCAAATGGCGTCACGGTGTAACCGCAGGCGCAGGAGATCTTATCGTGAACAAAACTGAAGTGTTGAAGCGCATGGCTGATACCGGTCTCGTGCCTGTGTTGCGCGCCACCTCCACGCGCGAGGCGCTTGCCATCGCGCGCGCAATTGCAGCGGGGGGCGTCGACGTGCTGGAAGTGACGATGACGGTGCCGGGTGCGATGGAAGTCATTCGCACGCTGCTGCGGGAAGAGCCGCAGATCCTGGTCGGCGCGGGCACGGTGCTGGACCCGGAGACCGCGCGCATCTGCATGCTGGAGGGCGCGCAGTTTGTTGTGAGCCCGGCGACCAATCCGCGCACGATCGAGATATGCCGCCGCTACTCTGTGGCGATCCTTCCCGGTGCGTTGACGCCGACGGAGGTCGTGACTGCGTGGCAGGCGGGTGCCGATGTCATCAAGGTTTTTCCTGCGAGCGCGATGGGCGGTGCCAAGTACCTGAAGAGCCTCAAGGCTCCGCTGCCCCAGGTCGAACTGATCCCAACCGGCGGCGTGTCGGTGGCGACCGCGACGGAGTTCCTGGAGGCGGGTGCGTTCGCCCTGGGCGTTGGCGCCGACCTTGCGGACAGCAAAGCGATTATTGAGGGCAAGCCGGAGCGCATCACCGAAACCGCGCGGGCCTATCTGCGTGTGATCGCCGCGTGGCGCAAACAATCAGCAGCGGTGCAGTCCGACTAGTTCGACCGATGGACGAATGTTGCAACACGCGCTTACACTGCTCCGCATGAACCGTCGCGACTTTTTGCGCAACACCGCTACGCTTGCCGCCGTCTCCGCCTTGCCTGCTGCTGCGTTCGCGGCGAAGCCTTCGCCCATCAAGCTGGGCCAGTGTTCCTACACCTTCCGCAACTTCAAGCCAGAGGCGATGATCGCCATATTGCACGAACTGGCAATCACCAACCTGAACATCAAGGACATACACCTGCCCATGCAGCCACTAGCCGATGTGCCCGCGCGTGCGCAGGTATACCGCGACGCCGGCATCCGGCTCACGGACGCCGGCGCCATCTACTTTAGGACGGACACCGACGAGGCGATTCGGCCCAGCTTCGAGTACCTGAAGGCGGCGAAGATTCCCCGTTTTGTCGGCGCACCCTCGCGCGAGGCGCTTCCGCGCGTGGCGAAGTTCTGCGTGGAGTACAACATCAAAATGGGTATCCACAATCATGGCCCGGAAGACCACGAGTGGCCGAGCCCGTATGACATTCAGAAGGTGATCGAGCCCATGGACCATCGCGTCGGCTACTGCATCGACCTGGGCCACACCCTGCGCACCAAGACCGACCCGGTTGCCGCGATCCGCATGGCAGGCGCGCGTCTGTATGACATCCACATGAAAGACCTTGCGGACCCGCTGGCGAAAGAGTCACAGGTGGCGGTCGGCGACGGCGTGATGCCGGTGCGCAAGATCTTTGAGGCGCTTGTCGACCTCAAGTACGACGGCTACGTCGACCTGGAATATGAAATCAAGCCGGAAGATCCTGTCCCCGGCGTCCGCAAAAGCTTTGCGTACATGCGGAAGGTGCTGGCGGACATGGGGTACTCTGCGTAACTATAACTTCGCAAGGAAGTTCTCGATTTCCGGACTCGTCCAGTCCTGCGGACCGATGAACTTGCGCCGGATAACGCCAGTGCGATCAATGACATAGCTTTCGGGAACGCGCACACTGCCGAAGCGCAGATTGGCGCCAGTGGATCCGTCGCGCACGCTCAACAGGCTGATGCTGTACTGCTTGAGGAAGGCCTGATAGGCGACCGGGTCGTCGTCGATGGAGACAGCGATGATCTTCACCCTGGGCATCTGTTTTTGCAGGTTTTCCAGGCTGGGCAGCTCGTCGAGGCAGGGGGCGCACCAAGTCGCCCAAAAGTTGAGGATAACCACTTGGCCGCGGTACTGGCTCAGTGTCACGGTCTGGGCACCATCGCGCACCGAGAAATCTGGCGCGGCCTGCATGACCTGTTGTGGATGGTCGCCGCGGTTACACGCCACCAGAGGCAGAAGGCTCCACAGCGCCGCGCACGCGAGCATTCTGCGGGCCGAGCCCGCGTTCAGGTTCCACTGTTTCAAGCCATGCATCGTCACGGGTTCTATCATACGAGCGTGAGCAACCAGGATGGCAACGTGGGCAGGGACGAGCACGGCGGCATGGTCGATGACGATGAGACTGCAGGCTTTTCGCTGAGGCTGGATGGCACCGCGCCGGTACGGCGAACGCAGGCACGTCCGTCACAGAATCTGGACGCCGCGGAGCCGGACACGCATGAGCTCTCTGTGCTGATCCCGGCGCGGAATGAAGAAGACAATCTGGAGGACTGCGTTGCGTCGCTCGTCGCGCAGTCGGAGCCGGGGTTTGTGCTTGGCCAGCATTGGCACGTAGTTGTAATTGATGACAGTTCCACCGACGGAACGCTCGCGTTGGCGGAGCGCCTGGCGGCGGCGCATGATGGCGTGCATGTGCTGCGCGCGCCAGAACTGAAGCCGAAGCGTCACGGCTTTACCGGCAAGAATGCCGCCCTGTGGTTTGCGGTCAACCAACCGGTCGCACGCATGGCGAAGTGGCTGCTGTTCACCGATGCCGACACGCTGCACGAGCCGGGCAGCGCCCATCGTGCGGTGGTGGAAGCGGACCGGCACGACCTTGGCCTGCTGTCGTATTCGCCGCGGCAGATTGCGGCCAACGTGGTGCAGCGTGCGCTGCTGCCGATCATTTTTTCGGAGCTTGCCAGCGCGTACCCGCCGAAGGCTGTGGCCGACCCGTCGAGCCCGGTGGCGGCGGCGAATGGGCAGTTTCTGCTGGTGCGGCGAACGGCTTATTTCGACGTAGGTGGGCATGCCGCTGTCGCAGACCAGGTGCTGGAAGATGTGGGTCTGGCGCGGTTGTTCAAGCGACGTTTTGCCATTCGGCTGCGGTATGCACCGGAGGCGGTGAGCACGCGCATGTACCGCACGACGGGCGCGATGGTAGAGGGCTGGACAAAAAACCTGGCGCTGCTTTTCGGCAATCCACTGCTGCTGGCGGCGTCGCGATTTCTTGATTTTTTGCTGCTGCTTGGCTTGCCGGTGGTTGCGGTCGAGTTGCCTTCGTTAATTTTGTGGCAGCGTGCGGCAATCGGCATTCTATGGCTGCGCGTGCTGCTGCGGTACTGGACGCGCATTCGGCGGGCGCATGCGTCGCCCATGGACGTGCTGCTGTCTGTCCTCGCGCTACCGCTGTTTGCGGTGATGCTGGTGCGATCGTGGCAGCAGGTGCGGGTGGTGAAGCGGGTCGCCTGGAAGGGGCGGGAGTATCCGCAATAGAAGCGTACCCAAAGACGCAACGTCACCGCAAAGGTCGCAACGGATTCTCTGCGACGTTTGCGTAAACCTTTCCGTCTTTGCGTAGGCTTCTAGTCTTCTCGCAAAACTTCAAGCGGTTTTTGGCCCAGCACGCGGAAGCTGGCGAGCCATCCGGTCGCAACCGTCAACCCGGCGACGGCAAGCAGGGCTATGAGGTTTTCCACGGCGAGGAAGTGGAAGTCGATCTCGAGTTTACGCTGCAGGAAGTAGTCGCTGATGTTCGCGAAGAGGAGGCCGACGAGGCCGGCGACCAGTCCAAGTGTGGCGAACTCGACCGAGAAAATTGCCGCGATGCGTGATCGGGTGGCACCGAGTGTCTTTAGCACGACGACCTCTCGAATACGCCGGTAGCGCGTCCCCGCAATCGCGGACGCAAGAATGACGAGGCCGGCAAAGATCGAAAAGCCGGATAGGAATTGCACCACCACCGAGACCTGCAGCAGCACGCCGCGAAGGCTTTCCAGCGCCTGTGCCACGTTGATGACGGTGACCGTCGGGTATTGGCGGTAGAGCGCGCGCTGTAGTTGGCCGACCTTGTCCGGGTCATTGTGCACCGCGCCGTACCAAACGACGGGCAGACCAGCGAGGGGCGCGGATGGAAGGATGAATTCCGCGCGCGCATAGGCGTGCTGGCCGTCGGAGCGGATGATTGCTGCGACTTCTGCGTCGACGGGATGATCCGGATCGCCTGCCGCGGCGAAGACGATGTGCGAGCCAACATGTACGCCGAGGCGCTTGGCATGCATCTCGCCGATGGCCACCTGTGCTTTTGTTTCGCCACGCTTCCAGTAGCGGCCCGCGATGACCTTGGTCCCGGCCGGCAGGTCGTCGGACCACGTAATCGTAATGGACTGCAGCATGCGCTGAGGAAAGTTTTTCAGCTTGAGTTTGGCAGCAGGCACAGCGTCCACCGACAGGATACGCGAGGCGATGATCGGCAGGAACTCCGGCGAGCCATGGACCGTGGACTGCGACTTCAGCAGCTTCGTCACACCGTCAATCTCGTTCGATGCAATGTCGATGAGGAAGACGTTTGGCAGGGTCGGGTTGGTCGAGAGCTTCAATTCCTTCGTAAATGCCTGGCTAAGGAAGAGCACAATGGCGATCTGCATGACGCCGAGGCCAAGCGCGGCCAGCAGCGCGGACGAGGGATTGCCTGGCCGGTACAGATTGGCCAGGCCGTGCCGTAGGACGGAGGGTAGCGCCAGTCGCGTGCGTGCCAGGAAGAAGCGAATGGCGGCGAGCAGGGCAGCGGCCGTTGCGAGCAGCACGACCAGGACGGCGAAGAGACCGATGGTAAAGATGCGGCCGACAAGTTTCGAGTCCGACAGGGTGGTCGCAATCAGCGTAAGACCGCCCAGGATGAGGGCAAAGGCGATGATCTGCGCCACGTTTTTGCGCGCGAGTACAGACAGACGCGAGATCCAGGCACCGGCAGACGTTCCCTCTTCCGCAGGTGTGTCGACGTTGCGTCGAAGAATGAGGATCGGCCGGATATTGCGGATATCGAGTAGCGGCGGTAGCGTGAACAGCACGGTGATGATGAGGCCGGTCGCCAGGCCCACGCCGACGGCAGAACCGGCGATGTGGAACTGCGGCGCGATGCCCAAAAGTTTGCCCAGCAGCAGCGGCAGCACCAGTTGCACGCCGACACCCAGCGCCACGCCCACCGCGCCGCCAAGCAGCCCGAGCACCACCGTTTGCAGCAGGTAAATGCGCACGACCGACGAGCTTTGCGCACCCAGCGACTTCATAATGGCAATGGTGTCCAGCCGCTCGAGCAGGTGGGTGCGCATGGCCATCGCGACGCCGACCGCGCCCAGCACCAGGGCCACCAGCGAGACCAGCGAGAGAATGCTGGTGGAGCGGTCGAGCGCCATGGTGATGGCCGGATTGGTTTCGCGATAATCCGTGACCTGGGCTTCCGGCAGGGCGTCTTCAATCTGTGCTTTCAGCTTCGCGACAGATTTGTCGTCGGCCTGCGGCAGCTTGAAAAGGTATCGCTGGCTGGCGCGCGAGCCCGGTGCCAGCAGGTGCGTGGCGGCAAGCTGTGGTTGCGTCATCAGCACGCGCGGGCCGGCGGCAAACGCTCCGCTCAGGCGATCCGGCTCACTTGCGACGACTGCCGCAATGGTGAAGGTCGCGTCGCCGATGGTGATGCGGTCCCCGACGTTAAGCTTCAGCCGAATGAGCAAATCGTCCCCGACGGCGACGTTCTGGCCGCCCACCGCCTGTGCCAGCGGCATTGCCGGTTGCAGGGCGACAGCACCGTAGTAGGGGTACTGAGCCGGATCGATGGCTTTGAGGCCGACGAGAAGGGGATCGAGTGCATTCGCCGCCGTGGACATGGCGACCATCTCCGTGACAGGCGTCATCCGGACACCGTTCGTAGCGGTTCCCTCGAGTTTTGCCTGTTGCGCCGCAGTGGGCTGCTGAAACATGCGAGCGCCCAGGTCGCCGGCGAGGATGGATCGCGCGCGCACGAGCAGCGTCTGGCGGAAGGCGGAGGAGAAGCCGCGCACCCCCGTGAGGGCCGCCACGCCGATAGCAACCGACAGGATGACGAACAGAAACTTGCCGCGTGCATTGCGGAGTTCGCGGCCGGCGATGCGCGCGGCGGTGGGCCAGGGAAGCGCGGCCACTAGAGCACTCCTGCAGGTGAAGGCGTGTGCGGCAGGTCGGACAGGATGGCGCCGTCACGCACGGTCAGGATGCGCGACGCGTTGGCCGCGACCGCGGGGTCGTGCGTGACGAGGACTAGCGTCGTGCCTTCGCGCTGGTTCAGATCCAGCAACAGTTGCATCACCTGGGCGCCGTTTTTGCTGTCCAGGTTGCCAGTCGGCTCGTCCGCCAGCACGATGGGCGGCCGCAAGATGAAGGCGCGCGCAAGCGCCACGCGCTGCTGTTCGCCACCGCTCAGCTGTACGGGGTAGTGGTCTGTACGATCGCCCAGGCCCACCGCGGCAAGCAGGCTGCGCGCGCGGTCGATGCCTTCGCGCTGCGGTGCGGTGCTGTTCAGCTCGAAGGGCAGCAGGACATTTTCGAGTGCCGTCAAGGTCGGGATTAACTGATAGCTCTGGAAGACGAAGCCGATCAGCCTGCCGCGCAATGTTGCCAGCTTGTCTTCAGCAAGATAGCTGACGGACGTGCCCTGCAGCACCACGTCGCCGCTGGTCGGGGAATCGAGCCCGGCGAGCAGGCCAAGCAGTGTTGATTTGCCCGAGCCGGACGAACCCATGATGGCGACAAACTCGCCCGCCTGCACGTCGAACGAAATGCCGCGCAGAATCTCGACGGTGCGGCTGCCGTTGCGAATGGTCTTGGTCAGGCTGATGACGCGAATGCTGGGTGTCGAAGAGTTGGGCACAGCCCTAGTATCGCGCGAAAGCCTGTAGCCTGTGAGTGGGACGGTCGTGGCGCAGGCGAAGCGGGCGGCCCGCGTACCATGGCATCACAAACGGCCGAGGAGTGGTGGAGGATGCACAAGGGTTTGGCAGGTTTGGTTCTGTTGGCAACGCTGGCGGGCTGTAAAGCAGTGCGACCAGTGAAAGAAGCGGAGGGGGAGAACGGCATGGCAACACCCACGCGCAGCCAGGTGAGAGCCGAAGCTCCACCGGCAAGCGAACTCACGCCCGACGGACGGCAGGTTGTCGTCTGCTTCGGCGATAGCTTGACGGCAGGGTACGGCGTCGATGCGGAGGAGTCTTATCCCAGCCGCCTGCAGGCAGATCTCGATCGTGATGGATATCACTACCGCGTCGTGAACATGGGCATTAGCGGCGAAACCACCAAGGACGGGCTAAGCCGCGTCGACCGTGTGCTCGCCATCAAGCCGGCCATCGTGGTAGTGGAGTTCGGCGGCAACGACGGCCTGCGCGGCATTCCCGTTGCCAGTTCGCGGGCCAACCTGGATGCAATTGTCGCGCGGCTTCACGATGCCGGGGTCAAGGTCATGCTCGCCGGCATCACGCTGCCACCGCAGTTCAGCGCGGCATACATCAAGGAGTTCGACCAGACTTACCTGGTGATCGCGAAGAAATACAACGTGCCACTGTATCCCTTTCTGCTCAAAGATGTGTACGGCGTTCCCGGCAGCATTCAGCAGGACGGCGTGCACCCAACCGCGCAGGGTTGCCGGCAGGTGGCGAAGAATATCGCCGGCTTTATTGAACCAGTGCTGAAGAAGTAGACCTACCGCAGGTTTAGGTGGGGGTGGATCAACGTGCCCGCAACGCGCTTGCCGATGGCTGCGAGCTCTCGCGGTGTGCTGAAGATGCGGACGAGCGGTGCCTGGCTGAACTCCGGCAGGTTCACGTCCATGCCGTTCCGCATTTTCAGCAGCGCGGCTTCATCGGCGGTCACAGCAGGGAACTGCGGCAGGATCGTGCGCGGATGCGGTAGCAGGTCGGCAATGGTGCCGTTATTTGCGGCGGCGATTAACTGCTCGCGCGTGATGGCCTGCTGCAGGGTGAATGGGCCTGCAACAGTGCGTCGCAGCGAGGACAGGTGCGCGCCACAACCGGCAAGCTGGCCCAGCTCATGCGCAACCGAGCGCACATACCCGCCCGCGGACACCTGCATATCAAACGTCGCCACCTCGCCCTCGAGCGCGGTCAGTTCAAAGTGATGGATGGTGATGCGTGCCGGTTTTACCTCCACCGGTTTGCCCTGGCGCGCCAGCTTGTAGGCGGGTGTGCCATTGATCTTCTTGGCGGAGAAGATGGGCGGTGTCTGGTCGAGCGTGCCGTGGAAGCGCTCGGCAAGCTGCCGCAATTGGTCGAGCGTGCGAGTCAGCGGCCGAGGTTCGTCCTGCGGCGTGCCTTCCAGATCGTAGGTGTCGGTCGCGAAACCGAAGCGGATCGTGCCCGTATAAGTCTTGTCGCTGCTGTCAAAGAATTGTGCCAGCCGTGTCCATTTGCCCAGCAGCAGCGGCAGCACACCGGTAGCCATCGGATCCAGTGTGCCCAGGTGTCCGATGGAGCGTTCACCAGTTGCGCGACGTGCCAGGGAGACCACATCGTGCGAGGTAAGGCCTGACGGCTTGTCCAGCACGAGCAGGCCGTTCAGCGGAGTGACAGAAGGCTTCATGACACGTTCGATTAGAGCAGAAAGATCGTGTGCTTACGGTGTCAGCCGATCGAGCATGCCGACCGCTGGGGGGTAGTGCGCAGCCAGCGCATGCCGGTAGGCCGCGATTGCGGCCGCGTACGGTGCGCGCTTCGCAGCGTCGGGATAGGCGGATTTGCTCTCGTCCGCCCGCACGAAGACGGATGCGAGCGAGGGAAAGTCTGCGGTGTCGTTCGTCGCGTGAATCGCCTGTAATGCCGCACCCAGGCAGCCTGCCTCTTCTTCCGTTGGAATATCGATGCGCGCGCCGGTCGCGTCCGCCAGGAGTTGTCGCCATGCCGCCGACCGGCTGCCGCCGCCGATGAGCACGATGCGCTCCGCCGGCTTGCCTTCCAGCATCAGGTCAAGCCCGTTCAGGATGCCGAAGGTCACGCCCTCCACGGCCGCGCGGACGAGGTGGGCTGCCGTGAAGTTCGTCGCGGTCATGCCCAGCAGCGTGCCTCGCGCGGTCGGCAGATCCGGGGTACGCTCGCCGTTCAGAAAGGGCAGCAGGATCAGGCCATCAGCACCCGGCGCGGTGCCCGCGAGCGCCTGGTCGATGTCCGCAACGGTTTTGCCGAGCAGCTCCAGTGTTTGCGTCACCACGTTGGTCGCGTTCATGGTGCACACCAGCGGCAACCAACCACCGGTGGAGGAGCAGAATGGCGCCACGTTGCCTGTTGCATCCAGCACGGGCCGGTCGCGAAAGGAGTACACGGTAGAGGACGTGCCGAGCGAAATGGTCACCGTACCCTCGGCCACGTTGCCCGTACCGATGGCACCCATCATGTTGTCGCCGCCGCCGGTCGACACGCGACAGCTTGCGGGCAGGTGCAGTTGCGCTGCCAGCTCCGGTCGCAGCGTCCCGATGGGCTGGTCGACGGACGCAAGCTCCGGCAGCGCGCGGTACAGGTGGCCGCTGCCCCCGTCGATGTTGTCGAGGATCTCGCGGATCCACGTGCGGCTGCGCACGTCGAAATAGCCGGTGCCGGAGGCGTCGCCGTATTCCGCGCGCAGGTTTCCCGTCAGGTAGAAGTTCAGGTATTCATGCGGCAACAGGATATGGTGGATGCGCGCGAAGTTTTCCGGCTCGTTTTGCTGCAGCCACAACAGCTTGCTCACGGTGTAGCCGGTGAGTGGCACGATGCCGAAGCGCTCGAACCAGCCGGCCTTGCCCCCGAACCGCTCCACCAATTCTGCATTCTGCGGCGCAGTTTCCGTATCGTTCCACAACTTGGCCGGTCGAATTACCTGGTGGTTCTCGTTCAGAATGACCAGCCCGTGCTGCTGCCCGCTCACGCCCACGGCTGCTACCTGCGCCGTGGGGTGCCCGGCCATGGCTGCCGTTACCGCGGTATGCAGCGCATCGACCCACCACTGTGGCTGCTGTTCGCGCGCGCCGCTCGGCCGCTCGATCAACTCGTGTTTCGCATAGCCGCGTCCTGCCGCGGTGCCGTCGCCGCGCAGCAGCAGCGCCTTGGTTCCCTGGGTGCCACAGTCGATGCCGAGGAAGAACTGGTCGTGGTAGGTGGGAGTCATTGCGATATTTTCCATGTCGCGAAGAATCCTACCGTAACCAGGCCGGAATGATCGAATGCCGAACGTCGAGCGCCGTTCCACGACAGATTCGCCGGTGCAGGCAAGTGCTTGCATCTATCTTCCGGCGGTGAACGTCAACAAAGCAATGATATGTATGGAGCAGAGTTGTTCCGTCGTTGCCGGCCGCCGGCACGCAACACCTGCTCTGTGCTAGTCGCCACGCACGTCACCTACTGGAACCTCTGAAGGATCGTACAACGCATGTGGATTGTCCGGCTGGCGCTTCGGCGCCCCTACACCTTTGTGGTCTTCTCCATGCTGATGCTGCTGCTCGGCATCGGCACGGCGATCACTGCGCCCAAGGACATCTACCCGTACATCAACATCCCTGTCGTCACCATTGTGTGGAGCTACAGCGGCCTGCCGCCGCAGGATATGGAAGGCCGCATTGTCACGGTGTGCGAGCGCGCCCTCTCGACCACGGTCAACGATATTGAGCACACCAGTAGCGAGAGCTACCAGGGCGTCGCTGTGATCCGCGTGTACTTTCAGCCCACCGTCAAGGTGGAACTTGCACTGTCGCAGATCACCGCCGTCGTGCAAACCATTCTCCGTATCCTGCCGCCGGGCACCTATCCGCCCAACATCATCAAGTACGACGCGTCCAGCGTACCGATTGTGCAATTGGCGCTTAGCGGAAAGGGGTTGACGGAAGAGGACCTGTACGACCTGGGAACATCGTTCATTCGCCCTCGCCTGTCCAACGTAAAAGGCGCGTCCATTCCATTGCCCTATGGCGGCAAAGTGCGTCAGGTGCAGGTCGATGTCGATCCAAATCTTCTGTATGCCAAGCACCTCTCCGCTACGGATGTGTCGACGGCCTTCAACCAGCAGAACCTGATTTTGCCGGCTGGCGTGGCACGCATGGGTGATCGCGAGTTCATCATCAAGCTTAACTCTTCGCCGGCTGTGGTGAGTGCTTTGAACGACCTGCCCGTCCGTGCCGCGAATGGCGCCGTGGTGCAGGTGAAAGATGTGGCGCAGGTGCGACTTGGCTACGCACCGCAGGTCAACATCGTGCGGCAGGACGGCAAGCGCGGTGCGCTGCTGACCGTGCTCAAGAACGGCGAAACGTCGACGCTCGACATTGTGAAAAACGTGCGTGCATTGCTGCCGCAGGTCAAGGCGGGCTTGCCGCCGGGGCTGACCATCACGCCGTTGTTCGATCAATCGGTCTTCGTGTCGGAATCGATCAACGAGGTGGTACGCGAGGCGACGATTGCGGCTGCGCTTACCGGTCTGATGATCCTGCTGTTCCTCGGTTCGTGGCGGTCGACGCTAATCGTTTGCACGTCCATTCCACTGTCGATTGCGACCTCGCTCGTCATTCTGTACGCGCTGGGCGAGACGATCAACGTGATGACGCTGGGTGGCCTGGCGCTCGCCGTCGGCATTCTGGTCGACGACGCGACGGTGGAGATCGAGAACACGCATCGCAACATGGCGGAAGGCAAGCCGCTGGTCCGCTCCATTCTAGACAGTGCGCAACAGGTAGCGTCGCCTGCTTTTGTGTCGACGCTGTCGATCTGCCTGGTCTTCTTGCCGGTGCTGCTGCTGACTGGTCCGGCGCGCTTTCTGTTTACGCCGCTTGCCATGGCGGTGGTGTTTGCGATGCTGGCGTCGTATTTTCTGTCGCGCACACTGGTGCCGACGATGATGCATTTTCTGCTCGCATCAGAGATCGGCCTGTACCAAAGCCCGGAGGCTGCAGAGAAGGAAGCGGAGGAGAACTGGATCTGGCGGTGGCACAGCAAGTTCGACGAGTGGTTTGAACGCCGGCGCGAACAGTATCGCGGTGTGCTGGCGTGGACGCTCGACAACAAGGGCCTGACGATTGCCTGCTTCGGCCTCTTTGTCCTCTTATCGCTGCCGCTGGTGTTTCTCATCGGGCAGGATTTCTTTCCTTATGTCGACTCGGGTCAAATGCGCCTGCACGTGTATCCGCCGCAGGGCATGCGGCCGGAAGACGCGGAGCTCTATTTCGCATCGATCGAGCGGGAGATCCGGCGCGTCATTCCAGTGGAAGAGACCAAGCTCATTCTCGATAACATCGGCCTGCCCAATGGCGGTATCAATCTTGCCTTCGGCGCGAGCAGTGTCGTTTCCGACTCCGACGGAGATATTCTGATCTCACTCGAACCAGGCAAGCGCGACACCCAAAAGTACATGCGCGCGCTTCGGACGGACTTGCACGCGAAGTTTCCAGACGGAACCTTCTTTTTCACACCGGCCAACATTACCAACCAGATTCTTGACTTCGGTTTGCCGGCACCCATCGACTTACAGGTTTCCGGCCGCGCCAAGCAGAATCGTGCACTCGCCGAGAGCCTGTTGAAGCAGGTTCAGGCCATTCCAGGCATTGCGGACGCGCACATCCACCAGGAGATCGCGCTGCCCGCCATCAATGTGAATGTCGATCGCTTGAAGGCGCGGCAAATCGGGCTGACGCAGCAGGACGTGGCGCAGAGCATGTTGATCTCGCTGACCGGCACGGGCCAGACCGCACCCAACGAATGGTTGAATCCAGAGAACGGAGTGAACTACCAGGTCGTCGTGCAGATGCCGCAGTACCGTGTCGATTCGCTGCAGGCACTGTCACGCATTCCCGTCACGGCACCTGCCGGCAATGTAAGTCAACTGCTGGGCAACGTGTCGAACTTTGAGCGTGATGTTACCCCTGTGATTATCGATCACTACAACATTCAGCCGGTGTATGACATTTACGCCGACGTCGACCAGCGCGATCTTGGCGGTGTGGCAAGTGCCATCCGCAAGATCATGAAGAAGCAGGAACAGAATGTACCCACCGGCACGCAGCTTGCGCTGCGTGGCGAAGTGCAAACGATGACTAGTTCGTTTCAGCGGCTTGGTCTTGGAATTGTCTTCGCTATTATTCTGGTTTATCTGCTGATGGCGGTGAACTTTCAAAGCTGGCTCGATCCGCTCATCATCCTCATGTCCCTGCCGGTAGCCTTCTCCGGCATTTTGTGGATGCTGTTTCTGACTGGCACCACCTTCAACGTGCCGTCGCTCATGGGCGCCATCATGACGATCGGCGTAGCGACGGCGAATTCCATTCTGATGGTGGTCTTCGCCAACGACGAGCGCGCACTCGGCAAGAATAGTCTGGAAGCTGCGGAGAACGCGGGCTACACGCGGTTGCGGCCGGTGTGCATGACGGCGCTTGCCATGATCATCGGCATGCTGCCCATGGCGCTTGCGCTGGGTGAGGGTGGCGAGCAGAACGCACCGCTGGGCCGAGCCGTCATCGGTGGCCTGCTGCTGGCAACGCTCGGCACGCTGATCGTGGTGCCGATCATGTACTCCTGGCTACGGACCGAGCCGCCGAAGGATTTCGCCAAGGAAATTGACGAGGCCGAAGCCGAAGAAAAGGCCGAAAAAGAACGCGCGGCAGCAGGCGACCAGGGCAAGGCGAACAAGGGCGGCATGCAGCCGCAGCAGGCTTAGGAAAACGATGAGCGACGACTTGCAACAGCGGATTTACCCCGAAGACGAGCGCCTTCGCGCGATTGAAGAGCACCCCGACCGCCGCATGACCCGCGACGAATGGGAGCGCGAGGAGAGCGCCGCACGCCAGGCCGCGCATAAGCGCCACGAGAGCGTCGCGCATGACCGCCAGGTGCAGGAAGAGTTCGACAAGAAAAAGAAGAAACAGCATAAGCCGTGGGGAAAAATCTTTCTTTGGGTCGGCATCGGCGTGGCCGTGATGCTGCTGATTTTCCTGTTTGGCTACCTTCCTCGCCATGCCCGCGACAAGCGGATTGCCGCCGACGCAGAGGAGCGTGAGCGCGAGCAGCCGCAGGTCGACGTGGTGCAGGTAAGGGCAACGACCGCTCCCGGGGAACTAACTGTGCCCGGCACGACTTCCGCACTGACGGAAGCCTACCTGTACGCACGGGCGAACGGTTACATTCGCAAGCGGTATGTCGACATCGGCGACCATGTGGTGAAAGGGCAACTCCTGGCGATTTTGGACGCGCCAGATCTCGACCAGCAGGTCGACCAGGCGCGCGAGCAGTTGCGCCAGGCCGAGGCGCAGGTGGGCCAGCAGATCGCCCAGTTGGACCTGACGCGCGTGACATGGGAGCGCTGGCGCACGCTGGTGGCGAAGGGCGTATTTAGCCGCCAGGATGGCGATCAGCGAGAGACGGATTATCGCGCGCAGCAGGCCATCGTTGCCTCCTCGCAGCGCAACGTGGAGAGTTACCGCGCCAATCTTCGGCGAGCCATCGCGCTGCAGAGTTATGAACGCATCACGTCCCCCTTCGACGGCGTCGTGACGCAGCGGAATGCGGATGTGGGCGCACTTGTGGGCTCCTCTGGCAGCGCCATGGCTGCGCCAAATCCCACGCCGCAGACACCGGCGGGCGGCACGTCCGCGCCCGCCTCGGCCAACACCAACGGCACCAGTGGCATGGCAAATCAGTCGTCCATGTCGAGCCAGGGGACGTCGCAGGGTGGCCCGATCTTTGCCGTCGCCCAGATCGATACGCTCCGCATCCTGGTGTCGGTGCCGGAGGGTTATGCCACCAGCGTGCGTCCCGGCATGGGCGCCAAGGTCTTTCTGCAGGAGCGCATGGGTGCGCCGGTAAGCGGTACCGTTGCACGCAGCGCGAACTCGTTGGACCAGAACACCCGTACCATGCTGACCGAGGTCGACATCGACAACCGCAACCATAGCCTGTACCCCGGCATGTACGCGGTCGTTTCGTTCGAACAGATCCGCGGGCAGGCACCGCTGACTGTTCCAGGCGATGCCGTGATCGTGCGCGACGACAAAACAAGCCTCGCAACGGTCGTGAGTGGAAATAAGGTTCACCTGGTGCCCATCCGCATCGGGCGCGACTATGGTCCATCGGTTGAAGTCGTGAGTGGTTTGCAGGCGGGCGCGACCGTGATTACCAGCGTGACGGACGGCGTGCGCGAAGGCGCAACGGTTCATCCACAGATGAAGCAAACGCCGGGCGAAGAAGGGAGCAAACCCGTCAAAGCGCAAACCTCCTCCGAACCGGATTCCGGGCCGAACCAGTATGGCGATCAGTCGATTGTGAACGCAAGCAGCGAGAGCACCAACAACCAGGGCAAGAAGGGCCAAGCCAACGGAACGGCGCACCAGGGCACGGATGCAAAGGGTTTCGGCAAGCAGCCGAAGCAGAAAGGCTCGGGCAACTAGGTGGGCCGCACAACGCACCATTCGCTGCTGTTCGTCGCCCTGGGATGCGCCAGTGCCGCCGTGGCGCAGATTGCCCCGACCGACTCGACGGGGCAGCAAGCGCCCCAGTCGCCACCGCCGTACACCGCACCTTCGCTGCACACACCGCAGCGTGACCTGGCCGGACCGCAGCAACCGCCTCCCTATACTGCACCGCGCACGCAGGCTCCGGCTGTGGCCAATGCACCGGGGCAGGGAACCGTCCCGCAGCAACAGCGGCCGGCGGTGTCGCCAGCGGGTGCGCTCGAGGCGCCGCTGCCCCGGCCCGACGCCTCTAGCGTCGACCTGCGCGCGATGAAGCCGCTGGCGGTCCAGGCTGCCGCGCCCGTTGGCAGCAGCGGGCAGGTCTCCGACGCGGAAGCATCGACCGCAACGCCGCACGGAGAGTCTTACGGCCGCCTGCAGACAAGCCCGTTCCGGCTAATTGCCCCCTATCGCGCCGCGCATGTGCCAGACCTGCCAGGGGCAAATGGCACACGCATCGGTTCGCTGATCCGCGACGGCAAGCTCTACCTGTCCCTGCAGGATGCGATCGCGCTTGCGGTAGAAAACAACTTGGACGTCGAGGTGAGCCGCTACGATCTGCTGCTGGCCGACACGGACCTGCTGCGCGCGCGCGGTGGCGGCAACTTGCGCGGCATCGACCAGACCGTGGCACAGACCGCGCCGGGTGTCGGGGCGACGACCAGTCCGCTGCTCAATACGTCGGCAACGAACGCGGCCGGCTCCCCGGTCAATGTGCAAGTCACTGACCTGTCGCAGATTACGCAGACGGGGAATACCACCCAGCAGAATTTAAGCCAGAACGGCGCGCAAATGTTCGCGGCTGGGCCGGCAATTCCGCTGTTCGATCCGCAGGTGACGGCGGAGGCCGGGTACCTGCGCCGATCCGATCAGACGTCGCTAATCTCGACCACGACAACCGGCGCAACTGTGGGAACGACCGGCTCCGGAACGTCGACCCAGACGCCGCCGGTTGCCTTCGTGAGCACGGGGGTCGATTACCAGCAGGGCTTTAGCTTTGGCGGCCAGTTGGAGGCGTTTGTGAGCAACGCGCCGCAGGTGCTGTACTCTGACACGTCGCAGTACGATCCGTTCCACGCACCCAGCACGTCGCTTACGTTTACCCAACCGTTGCTGCGTGGCCGCGGTCGCGAGGTCAATACGCGCCATATCCGCATTGCGAAACTCGACCGGCAGGTGTCGAGGCTGGTGTTTGAGCAGCAATTACTCGAGACGATCTATGGCATCTCGCGGCTGTATTACGACCTGGTGTCGCTGGGCGAAAACATTGGCGTGAAGGAGGAGTCACTGGCCGCGGCGCAGCGCCTGGTGGAGGACGATAACAACCAGGTGATCGAGGGCACGCTCGCGCCAATTGAACTGACGCGGGCACAGGCGCTGCTCGCCGCGAGCCGGCTCGATCTGATCCAGGCGCGTGGGGAATACCGCCAGCAGGAGGTCATTCTGCGGGAGCAACTGCTGCGCTCCATGACCGATCCGGCGGCGCGGTTCGCGTCCATCGTGCCCACCGGCCGTATCGAGGTACCGCAGGCGTCGCCGGTGCTGGACGTGGCGGCGCTGACCGCTGATGCCCTGAGCAGCAGACCCGACCTGGCGCAGGCAGCCCTGCAGGTGAAGACGAACGAGATCAGTGCAAAAGCAACGGCAAACGGCGTCAAGCCACTTCTAAATGTGTATGCCAACGTGCAAACGCGCGGCACGTCGCTGGTCCCGTTTCAAACACTCGGTTCCCTCGGCACGGGCCAGGTAACAGTGCCGACGGCGCTGACGCAGGGCGGCCTGCGCCTGTCGACGATCTACCAGGGCGGCGTGCAGTTGAATCTGCCGTTGCGCAATCGCATTGCCCAGGCAGATGCGGCGCGCGACCAGGTGCAGCTCCGCCAGTCGCAGGGCCGCACCGCCAAGCTGGAGAATGATGTGCGCCAGCAGGTGGAAAATTCCGCGATTGCGCTGGAGAGCGCGCACCAGGCATATGGCGCCGCGGTGGAAAGCCGGAACTATCAGCAGCAGCTTCTGCAGGCGGAGATCGATAAGTTCTCTGTCGGTGCCAGCACGAACTTCCTCATCGTTCAGGATGAAGCGTACCTGGCGCAGGCCCGGTCGACTGAGGTCGCGGCGCGGTCGGATTACATGAAGGCGCAGCTCGCGCTAGACCGCAGCCTGGGCGACCTGCTGCGGAAAAACGGCATTGCGCTGGATGCGGCAATTGAGGGCAAGCTGCCGGATACGCCGCCTGCCACGGCAATCCCGATGCCCCGGCAATGAGCCGCGGGTGCTTCGCCCGCTCACCGTATCGCTTGATGGCGTGGAACGAAACGGCAAAATCCGGCCCTGGCGCAAGGCGTCGTGCATCTTTGGCAAGGGTGTGGCCGGGATACGCATTGCAGGTGTCACGCGAGAACGCTATGCTGAGTTGAACCGTATAAGCGACAGTGGGGCATAGCGCTTGCACAGCGTTCGGCGAACGAGTATTGCGGGTGGCGATGGGGAGCAAACAGGGCATGCAGGTGCAGGAACAAATCGGTGCAGACGCGGTGGGGCCTTGTTGTCCTGAGCCGGACAGCTTGTTTGAACGCTGCGGCTGGTTTTATGCGCTTTGCCGCGAACACCTGTTTCATGACCACTCGGAAGAGATTAGCCGCCAATTGTGGAACGGCGCACCCGACGCCGGCACGCACATGATCGAGCTGGGCTGCGGCCCGGGATTCTACGCATGCCGCTTTGCTGAGAAATATCCTGCCATGCGCACCACCGGTATCGACCTGTCGAAAAACCTGCTGTCTCGCGCACGCACTCGTGCCGCGCAAATGAAGCTGGCAAACGCTAGCTTTCATCTGGCCGACGTCCATGCTCTTCCGGCTTCGGTCGGCACAGTGGACGTAATCGTCATTTCCCGCCTGTTCCTGGTAGTGCCGAACCGCGATGCTGTTATGCGAGAGGTGTTTCGCGTGCTTCGGCCCGGCGGCAAGTGCTTTGTGGCGGAGCCGGTGTCGAGCGCGCGCACGCAGTTTCCGCTCAGCGCGATGTGGCTGCTGGCGAAGCTCACCTCGTTCGCCAAGGTGCCGTATGTCGAGCCGCATCGCGTCACGACCATGAGCGAAGGCGAGTTCCGCGATCTGGTCTATTCGCAGCCTTGGACTGACGTGCAATTGGAACGGACCGGTCGCTACCAACACGCCGTGTGCACAAAATCGTCGACAGCAGCAGAGCCGTTGGTGGACCTTACCGAGGAGCGGGCCGTTGCCTGAGAACGCGGCAGGACCCTCGCAATATAGTCTCCTCGACCCCGCGGTAAAGCGGCCTGAACTTGCTGGCCTGTGTGCGCTGGCCATTATGGCCAAGGCACCACGCGCCGGCAAGGTCAAAACGCGGCTCGCACCTCCGCTCACGCTGGACCAGTCTGCCGCACTGAATATCTGCTTTCTGCGAGATACCACGGCGAACATCCAGACCGTGGTCGGCAGTGCTGGCGTCGTCTGCTACACCCCGGTGGGCGACGAAGTGGCGTTCGACGGCCTGCTGCCTGACGGATTTCAGCTGATTGCTCAGCGCGGCGACGGCTTCGGCGAGCGGCTACTGCTGGCCGCGCAGGATCTACTGGCGTGTGGCTTCGGCGCGGTCTGCCTTATCGATTCCGACAGCCCGACCCTGCCACATGGCGCACTTGATCGTGCCGTCGCCGAGTTGGCAAAGCCTGGCGACCGCGTCGTTCTGGGTGGATCCGACGATGGCGGCTACTACCTGATTGGGCTCAAGGCAGCACATGCCACCGTCTTTGAGCGCATTACCTGGAGCACCGGCTCAGTTTTTGCGGAGACGGTGGAACGCGCGCGCGAAGCCGGTCTCGAACTGGTCGAACTGCCGCTCTGGTACGACGTAGACGACGGTGCGACGTTGCGTGTGCTGGTGGCAGAACTGCTCGAGGGCACACGTCCTTCGTTCGCCTCCGTCGCCGGGTACAACGCCGTGAATACCCGCAGCTTTCTGCAGAACCTGGCAAAGGGCGGCACGCCGCCGTGGGCTGCGGCTTGATCTCGAGCCGTAGCAAGCTACACGCCGGTTCACCCCTGTTGACCAACGCCGCACTCTGCGTGCTCGGCGGGTTGCTGCTGTGCCTCTCGCACCACCTCTCCATCGAGTTCGACCATTTCGTCTACGGTTATTCCGAGACGTCGACAGCCGCCATGGCCGCGGCGCTTGGCGCGGCGTGGATCGTTTTCAAGCAGCCGGTCAATCGATGGACGCTGTGGATCATCGTCGCCTTCGCGGTGCTGTGCCGGTTGACGCTGCTGACGCCGGAGCCGTACCTGTCGAGCGACATCTACCGCTATGTGTGGGATGGCATGGTGCAGCACCACGGCGTCAATCCGTACCGCTATTTCCCCGGCAACGAGCACCTGAAAGCGCTGCGCGACGACGACATCTTTCCCAACATTAACCGCCGGGATTACGCACCGACCATTTACCCACCCGTCGCACAGATGTTCTTCTTCTGCGTCACCTGGCTGGGCAGCACGCTCACCATGATGAAGCTGGCCATGATGGCGATGGAAGCCGTCACAGTCTACACGCTGGTGCACCTGCTCGACGGCATGGGGCGACGCCGGGAAGAGGTAATTCTGTACGCGTGGAGCCCGCTCTGCATCTGGGAGTTCGGTTCCAGCGGCCACCTGGATGCCGCAGTGATCGCCATGCTCGCGTTGGCGCTCCTGTTCCGCTTCCGCAACCGCCCGGTACTGACTGGACTCACATTCGGCGCGGCGGTCATGTTCAAGTTCTATCCGTTGGTGGTGCTGCCCTCACTGTGGCGCAGGCGCGACTGGAAGATGCCTGCCGCGCTCACCGCAGTCATCCTCGCCGGATACGCCGTGTACGCGGAAGTAGGCATGAAGGTCTTTGGCTTTGCCGGCGGCTATGCGGCGGAAGAGGGCATGGACTCGGGATCTCGTTTTTTCCTGCTGGATGCGGCGAAGCGCCTGCCCGGCCTGCACAGCCTGCCGAACGCCGTGTATCTCGGCCTGTGCGTTGTCGTGTTCGGCGCGCTGACCTGGTGGTGCTGGCGCCGCAGCAACGCGCCGCAGCAGTCGATCGCGCAGCGAGTCGCCTTTCTGCAGCCGGCGTCCGCGCTGGCTTTCGCGCTCATGCTGTTGTTTTCGCCCCACTATCCCTGGTATGTGGCGTGGCTGCTGCCGTTTGTCGTGCTTGTGCCCAACCTGCCGATGCTCGTGTACACGTACAGTGTTTTTTACTGGCTGACGACCCAGTACGCCGAGCCGGGGCCCAAGATGTTCCACGCCAACACGTGGATCTACGTGGCGACGTTGCTGGCCTTTCTGCTGACCGCTGCCTGGCATCGCTGGAGCCCGCGCGTGGTCGAGGCACGCGCCTGATGCGGGTCTCCATCATTATTCCCGCACTGAACGAGGCGGAGTCCATCGGTTTCGTGGTCGGCGAAATGCCGTGGGCCAGTATCGCGGAGTGCATCGTGGTCGACAACGGATCCACCGATGAGACGGCGGCCATCGCCACCGCCGCCGGTGCGCGTGTGGTCGCCGCACCGCGCGGGTATGGCTCGGCGTGCATGGCCGGTGTGGCCGCGGCGCGGGCAGACAGCGATATCCTCGTCTTCATGGACGGCGATGGCAGCGATATGGTGTCCGCACTGCCGCTTCTGGTTGGTCCCATCGCTCGCGGCGAACAGGACTTTGTCATGGGCACGCGACTTGGCATCATCCGGCGTGAACCGGGCTCAATGCTCGCGTCACAAGTCTTCGCCGGCTGGATGGTCGGCACGGTGATCCAGCTTGTGCACCGCTTCCGATACAGCGACATGGGCCCATTTCGCGCCATTCGCCGCAGTGCGCTTGCGTCACTCCACATGCAAGAGCGCACGTATGGCTGGAGCCTGGAAATGCAGATCAAGGCGGTGCAGCACGGCCTGCGCATTCTGGAGGTGCCGGTCGGCTACCGCGCGCGGCATGGCGGCGTGTCCAAGGTGAGCGGGGACTTCCGCGCCTCGGCGAAGGCAGCCACCCGCATTCTGGAGGTGCTGTTTCGCGTCACGGCGCAGGACCGGCGCAAGATCTAAGATTTCTCCTTTTCCATGAGCAAAACTTTCCCACCGCGTGTGTGTCTTAACCCATGTGAGCGGCGACGTTTCCCCGCCCGCATGAGGTTTGCGGCATGAACATGCAACAGCGATTTGGCGTCCTTGCAGTGGCAGCGGTGTTGACGAGCGGTGCGGCGTTTGCGCAGAAGGCGCAGCTGAGCGACGCACAGGTGGAAGCAAACGTCCTGAAGGCGCTCGCGGCGGATGCTTCCCTAACGACCCAGCCGATCCAGAGTTCGACGGCGTTCGGCGTCGTGACCTTGACCGGAGCGGTGCAGAACAACGCCGCCCGCGATCGTGCCGAGCAGATTGCCTCGCGCACAGATGGGGTCAAAAAGGTGGTGGACCAGCTCTCGGTTGGGGCGCGGGCCGTCGCCTCGGCTTCGGCAGCACCCGCGGCAGCCCCCGCCGCTGGAGATGGTGCGCCAGACGATGACCCCGCCGCCCGCAACGTATTGCCCGGCGGCGACACGTCGCCGGAGGCCGGAAGCAACGGCAACCAGCAGACGCCTGCGACTGGCGCACAAAGTGCCTACGGCGCGCAGGGCTATCCACTGCCGGGGCAGGGCGACCCACAGATTGGCATGGCACCCCAACAATATCCGCAGGCCGGTCGATATCCCCAAGGCCAACAGTATCCGCAGCACGGCCAATATCCGGCTCAGCAGTACCCGCAGACCGGGCAGTACCCGCAGAACGGGCAATACCCGCAGAATGGCGGATATTCGCAAAATGGGCAATATTCCCAGGGTCAGTACCCCTCGCAGGGCTACCCGCAACAGCCTCCTCCGCAGGATGGATCGTACGGTCCCCCGAACGGCCGCATTTATCGTCGCGACTGGGAACGCCAGCAGGCGTTACGTAACGGTCAGGTGCCGCAGGGCTACGTGCAGCAGGGTCAACCGGGTGGCCAACCCGTCGTCATTCCCGCGGGAGTCGTTCTGCCCGTACGCATCACGCGGTGGGTGTCCAGCGGCGATGCGCAGCCTGGGTCGCAGTTCACGGCGATCGTCAATAACGACATCCTCGCCGGCGGTCTCATCGCCATTCCGCGTGGTGCGGAGCTGCAGGGTACGGTCATTGAGGCCAAGGGCGCGGGCGTGCTTAAGGGCCGCGGAGAACTCGTGTTGCAGTTGAACACGCTCCTTCTGGGTGGCCAGCAGATACCCGTAATCAGTGATACGTTCCGCGTGAACGGACATGACAAGACCGCAAGGTCGGTGAATTCGGCCATCTTCGGCGGGGCGATTGGCGCGCTCATCGGCGCTGCGGCCGGCGGCGGAACGGGCGCAGCGATCGGTGCGGGTGTTGGCGGCGCGGCGGGTCTTGGAACGTCTGCGGCATCGCGCGGCGGAAATGTGGATATTCCGGCAGAGGCGCTGCTGCAGTTCCGGCTCACCGCACCGTTGCCGGTCGTAACCGTCAGCGAGGCAGAGATGCAGCGCCTTGGCAACTTCGCCGGTCCCAATGGCGCACGTCAGCCCATGCCCGGCCCGGGCTATGGCTATGGTGCCCGTCCGTATCCCGGTTACGGTTACTAAACGCTCGAAACTTTGATCAGGCGAACCGCCCTCTACGTTTGAGGGCGGTTTGTCTTTGCTTTGAGCCTCTTCCGCTGCATCCAACGGGAGCGATGAGCAAGAAAAGCACAGCAGAACGGAAGATGCCGGAGCACATCGAGGTTCACGTGGCACCGCAGGATTCGGCCAAGGCAGCTGGTCTGCGCTATGTCACCGACGTCAAGCCGGGCATCACGCGCGAGAAGCACGGTGACGGCATCCGCTACAAAAAACCCGACGGCAGCGTCGTCAAAGACGCGGAAACCCTCGCGCGCATCAAGGCGCTGGTGATACCGCCGGCGTGGACGAATGTGTGGATCTGCACCTACACCAACGGCCATCTGCAGGCCACAGGGCGCGACGTGCGCGGCCGCAAGCAGAGCCGCTATCACCCAAAATGGCGCGAAGTACGCGACGAAAACAAGTACGAGCGCATGACCCACTTTGCCGATGCGCTGCCACTCATCCGCGAGCGGGTCAAGCACGACTTGGCATTGCGCGGCCTCCCGCGCAACAAAGTGCTCGCGACCATCGTCAGCCTGATGGAGACCACACACATCCGCGTAGGCAATGCCGAGTACGCCAAGGAAAACCACAGTTACGGTCTGACCACGATGGAGCACGAGCACGTCGCGGTGCACGGCTCCGAGATCAAGTTCCACTTCCAAGGCAAGAGCCGGGTAGAGCACACCATCAGCCTGCATGACAAGCGGCTTGCGCGCATCATCCGCGAGTGTGAAGAAATACCCGGACACGAGCTCTTCCAGTTCCTCGACCATGATGGCAATCATCACGTCATCGATTCGCAGGCGGTGAACGATTACCTGCGCGAAATCACTAGTCAGCACTTTACTGCCAAGGACTTTCGTACCTGGGCCGGCACCGTGCTTGCCGCACAGTTGCTGCAGGCCTTCGATCCATTCACCTCTGCCGCGCAGGCCAAGAAGAACGTCGTGGCCGCGATCAAGGAGGTGGCCTCGCAGCTCGGCAATACGCCTTCTGTTTGTCGCAAGTGCTACGTGCATCCGGCGGTGTTGGAGGCGTACATGGGCGGCATGAGCAAGGCGGAGGCAAAGCATGAGATCGACCGCGAAATTGCGCAGCACGAGCACGCGTTGCGCGATGAGGAGCAGTCGCTCATGAGTCTGTTACAGCAGCGCCTGGTGTTGGAAGCGGCCATCTAGGCCTTTCCTGACGCATCGGCTAGCCTCCGCTCTATACTGGTTGCAGCGTTTCGCGCGAGCTTCCGCCCTCTTCGGAGAAGGTGTTCCCGCGAACGACCGTGACAACGTCGGCGCACACATCTCTGAAGGGTTCCTCGGACCACCACACACATGATTCGTTTTTTGCAGAGTGAAAATCCTTTAACCAAGGCGGTCATCGCCACAGGTATCGGCGTCGCGATTGTCGCCATGGTGGTCTCATTTGTCCCTGGTATTTACGACGGATTTACCGGCGCGCCGCAGGGTGTATACGCCGTCGTTAAGCAGCCCACGCTGTGGGGCAAGCTGTTCGGCGAGAATACCTCGATCCAGTCGACGGAGGTAGCCGCGCTGGCGCAGTCGCTCACCCAGCGACAGGGCTATCCCGCGCAGTTTGCCCAGTTCATGGCGCCCCAGGCACAGCAGATTCTGCTCGCCGGCGCTATTGAAAAGCAGGAGGCACAGCGCCTCGGCCTGTCCGCCAGCGATGCCGACGTGAAGTGGGAACTGCAGCACGGCCAGCTTGGGCAAATCTTCTTTCCCGGCGGCCAGTTCGTCGGCCAGGACAAGTATCAGCAGATCGTGCAACAGCAGGTGGGTTACGCCTCCACCGAGGAGTTTGAGAGCAAGCTCCGCGACGATCTCACCGCGCGCCGGCTCGTCCAGTTCGTCACCGCCGATGCCACCGTCGGCGACAATACCGTGCGCGAGCAGTTGCGCCAGCAGGGCATGAAGATCAAGTTCGATTACGCAGTGATCTCCGCGGCGGACGTGAGCAAGGCCATCAATCCGATCGACAGCGACCTGGAAAGCTACTTCAACAAGAACAAGGCGAAGTACGCAACGGCCATCCCCGAAACGCGCAGGATCGCCTACATCCCGGTCGAGGCTTCCAGCCTGCCCGGCGGTCGCCCCCAGGTGTCCGATGCCGATCTGCAGGCGTACTATAACGCACACAAGGCCGACTACCACGTCGACCAGCAGGTGAAGATCCGTCACATCTTGATCAAAAGCGCTCAGGGGGCCGACGCTAACACCGACGCCGCGGCCAAGGCTAAGGCGCAGGGTCTGCTCGACCAGATTCACAAGGGAGCGGACTTCGGAGCGCTTGCCAAGGCGAATTCGGACGACCCCGGATCGAAGGACTCCGGCGGCGAACTCGGCTACGTGAAGGCGAACGGCCAGATGGTCAAGCCCTTTCAGGATGCCGCCATGAGCCTCAAAGCCGGCCAGATTTCCGGCCTCGTCCGCACCAACTTCGGCTACCACATTCTTCAGGCAGAAGCCCGTGACGAAGCGCATGACAAGCCACTGGCCGAGGTTGCACCGGAAATTCGGCCCATCCTCGAGCAGCAGAAGGCAGGCGCCGCGCTCACCAATTTCGCCGCTGCACTTGGCGCCGAAGCCGGGAAGGTGGGTCTCGCTAAAGCTGCGGAAAACCACAATCTCCACGTCACAACGACAGACTCCATCTCCTCCAGCGGCCCCATTGCCGGCCTGCCCGACGGCACGCAGGTGCTCCAGGCTGCCTTTGCCGCCAAGCCAGGTGCGCCTCCCTCCGTGGCTCCTGCGGATGCAGGCGAGCAGGTCGTCTACCAGGCGACGGATGTGCAGCCAGCGCACGCGCCGACATTTGCACAGTGGAAAGACCACGTGCTGGAAGACTACAAGGCCGAGCAGGTGCCGCAGCTACTCCAGGCCCGCTTGACCAAGCTGGCAGAACAGGCCAAGGCGACCGGCAACCTGCGCACAGCGGCAGCCGCGCTCAATATTCCTGTACTCACGAGCGACCTGGTCGACCGCACGGGCAATGTGCCCCAGGTTGGCAGCATGAGCGGTCCAGCAAGCGCGGCGTTCGATCTGCCGAAGGGCGGCATTACCGGTGGTCTGAACAGTGGCCAGAGCGGCGCCGTGCTTCAGGTGCTTGACAAGCAGGAGCCCGGACCGGAAGACCTCGCCAAGGGCTTCACCTCCTTGCGCGACCAACTGACCGAGAAAAAGCGCGCCGAGCTTTTTGGCGTCTACATGGGCACGCTGCTTGATCAGTACAAGCAGAAGGGCATCATCCGCGTGTACGAAAAGCCGAAGACCCCGGGGCTCCCCATCGGCCTCTAAACAGAAACATGCACCGCAGCGGAGGCTGGGTACGCGCCCGGCCTCTTTCTTTGTGGGCGACGACGATTCGTTCACGCCACCTGCTTGCGTCCGCTCGGCTTTCAGCGTCTCATGGAGTACGTATGATTTCCGAGCGAATTTCCGGTGTTCTGCTGCATGTGACGTCTCTGCCTTCTTACGGCGGCGTGGGTGATTTTGGGCCGGCGGCATACGCCATGGTCGACTGGCTGGTCTCGGCCAAACAGCGCGTGTGGCAGGTGCTGCCGCTGAACCCGACCGGCTACGGCAACTCGCCCTACTCTGCGATCTCTGCCTTCGCTGGCAGTCCGCTGCTGGTTTCGCTGGAGTTTCTGGTCCGCGACGGTTGGCTGCAAGGTGACGCGATCGCCGGCCTCGCGGGTGCCGATGGCAATGTGGACTTCGGTCGCGCAACGGCGGAAAAGTTGCCGCTGGTAGAACAGGCCGCCGCTGCCTTCCTTTCCGGTGCCGACGATCTGCTCCAGACAAAGTTCGAACATTTTCAAAAGGCAAACTGCTCGTGGCTGGTTGACTATGCCCGCTACGCCGTGTTGCGTAAGGAAAACGGCTATAAGCACTGGAGCGAGTGGCCGAAACCACTGGCAGACCACGACGCCGACGCGCTGACCGCGTGGGATGCGACACACGCCCAGGAGCTTGCAGTCGAAGAGGCCATTCAGTTTCTCTTCCAGCAGCAGTGGACCGCTTTGCGTGCCTACTGCACCGCGCGGGATGTTCGCGTCATGGGCGACATGGCCATCTTCGTCAGCTACGACTCGGCAGACGTCTGGGCCAACCGCGACCTGTTCGAGCTGGACGAGGCGGGCCAGCCGACCGCCGTCAGCGGTGTGCCGCCGGACTACTTCTCCGCGACCGGCCAGCGCTGGGGCAATCCGCTCTACCGCTGGCGCTACATGGAGCAGCACGGCTTCGACTGGTGGGTGCAGCGTGCCAAGCGCCAGCTTGACCTGTACGACCTGCTGCGGCTCGACCACTTCCGCGGCTTCGAGGCGTACTGGCGCATCCCGGCCACCGAGGAAACCGCGCTGAACGGCGAATGGATCGAGGCACCTGGTCACTCCTTATTCGACCGCCTGAAATCCGCTCTGGGCGGCTCGTTGCCATTTATCGCGGAGGACTTAGGCGTCATCACCGACAAGGTCGAAAAGCTGCGTACCGACTTTGACATGCCCGGCATGCGTGTGCTGCAGTTCGGCTTTAGCGGTCGTGGAGCGCACCTGCATCTGCCACATAAATATGTGCCCAATATGGTGGTCTACACCGGCACCCACGACAACAACACAACGCTGGGCTGGTGGCGCGAAGCACCTGAACTCGACCGCAATAACCTGCTCACCTACCTGGGGCCGCTCGCGCATGAGAATGATGTCGTCTGGGCCATGATCCGGGCCGCCGAGCGCTCGGTTGCAGCCATCTGCCTGCTGCCCATTCAGGATCTCCTTCATTTAGGCGCGGACGGCCGCATGAACACGCCATCGGTACCGGAAAATAACTGGACGTGGCGCTACTCGCCGAGCGCCCTGCACCCGGACATCGCCATGCAACTACGCCACATCACCGAGCAGTGCGATCGTGACGCTTACATTCCCGAGCCGATTGAACAGGCCATTACGCCAAAGCCCGCCGAAGCCATGGAAAGTCAGCCCGCCGAAGCCAACGCACCCGTCGTCGCTGCCTGAGCACGCAGCTTCGACTACACTGACGGAGAGGAGTTCCGACACAATGCCGCTATCTGGTGAAGCAATCCGCACAATGAACTACGTCGACGACATTTCCGTCACCTTACGCCGCATCCTTGCCACGCTTCCGGAACTCACGCAGGACGAGCGCGACCGCGTTGCCGAGCATGTGCGCCAGGCCGACCCAAGCTACAGTTCCGTGCTTGTCGCTCTGGAAAAGACAGTCGAGACGGCGTAAGTGTCCATGCCCGAATCACACGTCGGCCCGCTTGTGCTCGCCTTGATTGGCGCAGGGCAGGCGGGCCGTTCGCTTGCGGCGGCGGCGGTACGCGCAGGCCACCATGTCGTGCTGGAAGACGTGTTGCCCTCCAAGCTGCGTGCCGCGCTCGAGGAGATTCCGACTCGCGGCATGCCGGGAACCTTGCGCGTTGCGACCACCGTCGAAGATGCCGTGCGCGAGGCCGATCTCGCGATCGATTTCGTGCCCGACGAGCTGGAATCCAAGCTCGAAATCATTTCCATGATCGACCGCATGGCGCCGCCGAAAACGATCCTCTGCATTCCGACGCACGCGCTTAGCGTGAACGACCTGGCCTCCTGCACCTACCGCGCCGACCGCTGTGTCGGTGTCGAGTTGCAGGGCGACGCAGCGCTCATCGTCTACGGTATGCGAACCGCGCCGCAGGCTTTGGCGGTTGTCGAGGCTTTCTGGCGGTCGGTCGGTGCGGAAGTAACCCTCCGCTCCGACGCTCTCGCCTGTCCCTGACTCGCGTGCGCGGCTAGTTGCTGACCGGCTTCTTGTATGGCGTCTGCAACAGTGCTCGCGCCTCGTTCACCGCGCCCTGCGTATTGTCGTTCGTCTGCACTGCAAGCCGATACTCATTCACCGCACGGTCCCGCTGCCCCGTCAGGTCGAAGATGCGGCCGATGCCAATGTGGCTCCAAACCTCCGTCCACTTCGGCTCCCCATCGCCACGCAACGCATCTCGATAGCTGTTCGCGCTGGACTGGTAGTTTCGCTGCGTAAAGAAGATTTCCGCAATACGATAGTTCGCCAGCGACGAGTTCTTGTTCTGGTCCAGCGCCTTCTGGTACTCCGACAGTGCGCCAATCAAGTCGCCCTGCGCCACCAACTGTTGTCCCCGCAGCACGGCCACCTTCACGGCCAGGTCCGGCGTCGTCTTCAGCACCCAATTATCGGGATCGATCGTGATTTTGCGCGGCCTGCCGAAGGTCTCGATCGTGTACGTCGAATCCGTTCCGCTCACGTCGATCGTCTGCTGCGCCGTCTTGCCATCTGTCTCGATGCGCAGATCGACCGGCATACGGAGCAGGTCCAGGTCCTGCGACACGGCACCGATCGTACGAAAACCCTTGTTGCCGCCCAGTCGGTACACGGTGAACTTGTCATTAAAGCTGGGTGCGCCCGTGCCGTCGACCCATTGCGCGAAAAAGGCGTCCGTGTTGACCTTGGGTGCCTGCGCGCGAATCACGCTGGCAACATCGGTGCCTCGCACGGATTGATCGGTAAACTGGCTCAGCAGGCCGCGCAGAAACGCGACAAACTGCTCATCCCCCATCTCATGCCGCAGCATGTGGAAGATCATCGCTCCTTTCTCCAGCGTTTCCGACTGGAACTGTGGTGAAAATGGATCGGCACGATTGAGCGTACTGAGTGGCGCAGTGTCATACGCCAGCGCGCCGGCGGAGATATCCGGAATCGTGTTCGCAAACGCGGTCTTTCCCGCGGAATCCTCCAGGTACATTAACTCCGCATAGCGTGACATGCCATTCGTAATCCAAGCGTCGCCCAGCGTTGCCGGCGAAATCTCCGACCCCCACCACTGCCGCGCAATCGTGTTCGACAGCAGGCGATAACTATTCGTCTGCCCGATGCGTGCGCCGGAGATGGCAGCGATCTCCGGTGCCCACGACGCGGAGACGGCATCTTCCGGCAGCTCGACTATAACCAGCGTACTCGCCTCCGGCTGGCCGAAAGTGCTGGTGAAATATTCCTGCTGCCGCGCCGCCACGGCACCGTATTCCGCCGCGCCGGTTTTGTGCTTGTCCGTCACGTACACCGTCACATTGTTCGCACCGGGTACCTTGATTGCCGGCACAAACTTGCCCGCGATGAGTGTTCCCGGAAAGCCCGACTTCGCCCAGTTGAAATCAAATTCCGTCCGGTTGCCGCCGACCGGCTTCTTGCCGACAAAGCCACTCGCAATGGCCGTCTCGCCATTCGGCACCGTCGCATGCAATTGCATCGTGAACCGGTCGGTATACAGGCCCACCAGCGGAAACCACGCGCCAGGATACAACAGCATCGAAATTGGGTCGGCAATCGCCGCCGTCTTGATGCCATCCACCGGGCTTGTGTCGCTACCGGTCAGCAAGCCGTTGTACGCAAACGTAAACGTCGCAGTGGTGCCCTTCGTCAGCACCGTCGGCAGCGCCACAACCACGGTCGAATTGCGCGCATTCCGCTCGGAATCCAACGGCTTGCCATTGCCCGTCAGCTTCGTAATCCGCAGGCCATTGTTCAGCTCGAACGTGGCGGTCGACAGGTCTTCGAGTGCCGTTACCGACACCTGTGCCGTCGCCGTCAGCTTGCCGCCGACCGGGTCGAGGTCGGCATCGATCACGTAGCCGGTCACCTGCAAACTCTGCCGGTTCGATTGGGCCAGCAGGGCAGCCGGCAGGGTGGCCGTAGAGATCAGGAGCGCGTGGCGGAGCAGTCGTGCAAAGCGGGGCATGCAATCCTCAACAACGTGCGAGACTGTGGGCGTCGCGTGCGACCTGCGACGGCATCAATCGTTAGACGCAGATGCGGCGCTCACGGATGAGTCCACCGCCGCGCGTGTGTTCAGGGTATCGAGCACAGCATCGCGCAGCCGGTCGATGCTGCGTGCGCCGGTCGGGTGCAGGAGCTTGCGCCGAACCTCCGCCAAGCCTTCCAGTTGCGCGCGCCGTGCCGGTCCATCGACCAGCAAAGGCCGCAGGGCGTCGGCCACGGCTGCAGCGGTGAAGTGTTCCTGCAGCAACTCCGGCACCACCCGCGAGCCCGCAATCAGGTTCGGCATCACAATGGGTAGATTGCCGTATCGGTCCTTCTCCGCGTCAATTTCGACCGGGTACCGCACCAGCCGCTTCGCCAGCCGAAACGTCATCTTGGACACGCGATACACGGCCACAAACGGCGTCCCCAGCACCGCCGCCTGCACCGTCGCTGTGCCGCTGGCGATGACCGCAGCACGGCTGTGCAGCAGCGCCGTGCGCGCATCGTGGACGAACGTGATGCGTGGGAAATTGCCTGCTGTGAGCCGACCCCCGACGCGGTACTGCATGGCGAGCACCTGCTCCTTCCCAAGCCCGGGTGCAACGGGGATCAGGTACTCATTCGCAGGTCCAAGCAGCTTCGCCGTGTCCACCATGGCGTCGAGGTTCGCCGCGATCTCGCCGCGGCGGCTCCCAGGTAGCAACGCAATCCACGGCTTCGCAGCGTCAAGCGAGTGCCGAATCTCACGCGCATCACTCTGCATGGCCCAGCCGGGCAGGGGACTGCTTTGTAGCATGCCATCCGCATGGAGCCATTGATCCTGGTGCAGCTCGATCGCTCGCGCTGCAAAGTCCTCGCGACTGACCGTCGGCAGCGGAGCTTCCGCCAGTGGATGCCCCACAAACTCCGCCGCGACACCGCGGTTACGATAAAACTCTTCCTCAAACGGAAAAATCGTCAACATCTTCGACACGCGCGCCTGCACCCACCGCAGCCGCTTTCGCTTCCACGCCCAAAGCTGCGGACCCACGAACCACACCACCGGCACACCCAGCCTATTCAGGTGCTTGGCCAAGCGAAAATTCACATCGGGAAAATCGATCAGCACGGCCACATCCGGCCGCTCCGCCTGCACCGAGCGCACCAGCGCACGGTAGCTCCGTACGATGCGCGGCACATGCCGCAAAATCTCCGTGATGCCCATGACCGCAACGTCTTCCGCGCGCACCACGCGATGCTGCCCGGCAGCTTCCATCGCCGTTCCGCCCAGCCCGGTAAAGCGAGCTTCAGGCAGCAACGCGCGTACGCTCGCGATCAACTCGGCACCGTATTGATCGCCGGAGGCCTCACCGGCGGAGAGAAAAATCAGTGGCTGATCGCGCATGGCAATGAGCTTGAGTGTAGCGCGCCATCTCACCGCTGAGAGCCATGCAGCCGCGCGGAAAGAAGGCCTAAGACGTCTGCGGCAGCAGGTCTACATCCGGTGCCTGCACCGGCACCGCCGCGCCTTCCTGGTCCTTGTACTGCAACTCATACAGCTTGTAATAGAGCCCACGCGCCGCCAGCAATTCGCTATGCGTGCCCGACTCCCGCAGCTGCCCCTTGTGCATCACCAGGATCACGTCCGCCCGCTGAATCGTCGAAAGCCGGTGCGCAATTACGATCGACGTGCGCCCCGTAATCATCCGTTCCAGCGCCGCCCGCACGCGCAGCTCCGTCTCCGTATCCACGGAACTTGTCGCTTCATCCAAAATTAGAATTGCCGGCCGATGTGCCAGCGCCCGTGCAAAGCTGATGAGCTGCTTCTGCCCGGTGGACAGCGTCGCGCCGCGCTCATGCACCTCGGTATCAAACCCTTCCGGCAGCGTTCGAATGAAGTCACCGACGTTCACTTCGTCCGCCGCACGCTCCACTTCCGCGTCGGTGATGCGCTCGGTCCCCAGGCGAATGTTCGAGCGAATCGTCCCGGTAAACAGGAAGGCATCCTGCAGCACGACGCCGAACCGCTTGCGCAGCCGATCCAGCGACTGCTCCCGCACGTCCACGCCATCCACCAGTACCATCCCACGCTGAATGTCGTAGAAGCGCATCATCAGCGCCGTGATCGTCGTCTTGCCCGCGCCCGTGTGGCCGACGATCGCCGCCGTCTGGTCAGCCGGCACCGTGAATGACACACCACGCAGAATCCATTCAATCCCGCCGCCCGTGTGCAGTTCGTCCGCACTTGCCTTTGCCACGAAGGCGCTCTGCTCCTCGGTCAGCTTTTGATACGTAAACCAGACATCGCGGAACTCGATCGACCCATTTCCCTGCGCGGATGGAACCGTTGGGCTTGCAGGCGAAACAATTTCGGGCGCAGTATCCAGCAGGCCAAACACGCGCTCGCTCGCGGCCATGGCGGCCTGCAGAATGTTGTACTTTTCGCTCAGGTCCTGAATCGGCCGAAAGAACCGCTGCGCATACTGCATAAACGCGATCAGCACGCCAAGCGTCACCGACGAACCCAGCAGCGTGTGCCCGCCCAGCACGGCGAGACCACCCTTCCAGATCACCATGGAGATGGCGAACGTCGACAAAAACTCAACTGCCGGGTAGTACAGCGAATATGCCTGAACCTGATCCACGTACGCGTCGCGATGCTCCCCATTGGTGAACTCAAAATCGCGATACGCCCGCGCCTCGCGGTTGAACAGCTGCACCACCGACATGCCGCTTACATGCTCCTGCGTGTACGCGTTGATTTTCGCAATCGCCGTCCGGATGCGCCGATAGCTCAACCGCACCGCCGTGCGAAACAGGCCGGTGATGTACATGATGACCGGCAGCACCGCGAGCGTCAGCAGCGCCAGCGCCCAGCTCATGCGCAGCATTATCGCGACGATAAACAGCAGCACAAACACGTCTTCGAAAATCGCCAGCACGCCGCTGGTGAACATCTCATTCAGCGCATCTACGTCCGACGTGACGCGCGTCACCAGCTTGCCGACCGGGTTCGAATCGTAAAACTTGATGTCCATGCGCTGCAGATGCCGGAAGATCTGCGACCGCATGTCGAACATCACCCGCTGCCCGGTCCACTGCATCAGGTAGGTCTGCAGAAACTCCAACCCATAGCTCAGCACCAGCGCCGCCAGGTAAATGCCCGCGCACTCCGCGATGCCGGTCAGCGCGTCATGCGAGAAATACTTCACGAAAAACGGCGGGTGGGCCGAGGGCGTATCCACCATGTACCGGTCCACCGCCAGCTTCACCAGGTATGGACCCACCACGTCGGCACACGCCTTGATCAGAATTGAAATGCAACTCAGCACGACTGCCGTCTTATATGGACGCAGGTACGTCAGCAGCCGCCGCATCAGGCGCGCGTCGTAGGCTTTGCCAAGCACATCGTCGTCTGCAGACGCGGCTTTCTTCTTTTTGGGTTCGTCTTGGGTGCGCGCCATCTCTGTCCAGAATAGATGCCCTGGTCCCGCCGCTTGGTGCAGGAATCGTCGCGAGTGCGAGAATGGGAGCGTGACGCAGCCGCTCGGTCTCTACGTCTCGGTGCCGTTTTGCCGGGCAAAATGTACCTTCTGCAACTTCGCCTCGGCCGCCTTCCCGCCGGAGCGCATGGAAGCGTACGTCGACCGCCTGATCGCCGACTTCGCCGCCGCACCCGCCTGGGCAGAGCAGCACGACCTCGATCTTCCTCGCCACGCCAACACCGTTTTTCTCGGCGGCGGCACGCCCTCCCTGCTCTCCGCTGCGCAGATGCAACGCCTGCTTACCGCCCTTCGCTCCACCTTCACCATCGCACCCACGGCCGAAATCACCGTCGAAGCCGCCCCCGGCCAGCTCGCCGACGACCTGCTCGACACCATGCAGGCCGGCGGCGTCAACCGCATCTCCCTCGGCGTGCAGAGCTTCGTCGATGCGGAGTCGCGCGCCGTCGGCCGCCTGCACACCGCAGTGCAGTGCCTGGCAGAAATCGACCGCCTGCGCGCCGCCGGCATCCCGCGTCTCAGCCTCGATCTCATCGTTGGCCTGCCACTCCAAACAGAGGAAAGCTGGCTGACCTCGCTGCAAGCCGCCATCGACTCCGGTGTCGAGCATGTCTCCGTCTACATGCTCGAAATCGACGAAGACTCCCGCCTCGGCAGCGCCGTCCTCGACGCCACGCGTGCCCTGTCGCAACTCGCCGTGCTCGGCCAACAGGCCCGCTATCGTGCAGACGCCGTGCCCGACGCCGACCGCACCGCCGCCCTCTACGACCACGCCTGCACGACACTCGCCGACGCCGGCCTCGCGCAATATGAAATTTCAAACTTCGGCAATGCCTCGCGCCACAACCTCAAGTACTGGCACCGCGCGCCGTACCTCGGTTTCGGTCTCGACGCCCACTCCATGCTGCTCTCCAGCACCGGCCAGCCTATCCGCTTCGCCCAGACCGACGCGCTCGAGCCTTATCTCGCCACCATCGACCCCGTCGCACTCGAGCCTGTCACCCGGCTCGAAGCGTTCGAAGAAGCCGTCTTCCTCGGCCTCCGCCTGAATACCGGAATCTCCCTCAACGCCATCGCGCGCGAGCACGGAACCGGCCTCGCCGACGGGTTACAGCAACGTGCGCAGGAGTTAGCAGGCGCGGGTGTGCTGCAGCGCAGGGGCGACCGCCTTTCCCTTACCCAGCGTGGCCGCTCCATCTCCTCCGCTGTCTTTGGCGAACTTCTCGCTGTTCCTGCATAGAGCCACCAACATCACCAGTGCCGCAGACCGCATTGGATCGAAGGAACCCACAACATGATCGACTTACGAAGCGACACCGTCACCAAGCCCACCGAAGCCATGCGCGCCGCCATGGCCGCCGCAGAGGTGGGCGATGACGTCTACGGCGAAGATCCCACGCTCAACCACCTCGAAGCGCGTGCCGCGGCAATTTTCGGCAGGGAAGCCGCGCTCTTCGTGCCTACCGGGTCCATGGGCAACCAGATCGCGCTCAAGCTCCACACCCAGCCGGGACAGGAAGTCCTGTGCGAAGCGCGGTCCCACGTCATGGACTGGGAAATGGGCATGGCGGCCATGTTCTCCGGCTGTGCGCTGCGTACCGTCGCCGGCGATCGCGGTGTGCTGCGCTGGTCGCATCTCGCGCCCATGCTCTCCACCGCCGGCCTGTACTACAAGCCGCAAACCGGCCTCGTCTGGCTGGAAAATACGCACAACATGGCCGGCGGCACCGTTACCCCGCTCGCCGACATGGCCGAAGTCATCGAAGGCGCGCACGCCGCCGGCATTCCCGTGCACCTCGATGGCGCACGCGTCTTCAATGCTGCCACCGCACTCGGCGTCGACGTCGCAACCCTCACCCGTGGCTTCGATACCGTCAACTTCTGCCTATCGAAAGGCCTCTGTGCGCCCGTCGGCTCCATGCTCGTCGGCACCCGCGCCGCCACGGACAAGGCACGCTCCATCCGCAAGGCACTCGGCGGCGGCATGCGCCAGGCCGGCGTCCTCGCCGCTGCCGGGCTCATCGCGCTGGAAGACATGCCGGCCCGCCTGCATGAAGATCACGCCACGGCGAAGCTGCTCGCGGAGCGCCTGCGCACCGTCCCCGGCATCACCGTCGATCCACACGGCCCAGAAACCAACATCCTCTTCTTCACCATCGCCGGCGACGCCGCAGCCTTCGTCGCACACATGCGCGAACGCGGCGTGCTTGCCAGCGCCATCGCCGCACACAGCATCCGTCTGGTCACGCACCATGATGTGTCCCAGGCAGACTGCATGCAGGCCGCCGACCACATCACGGCAACGGCAGGGACGCTCCGGTAGACTAGACACTTCCTCATCTCTGCGACGTCTGCACTCCGGCGTCGCGTGGTACTCCCTCCCAAGAACGCACGGGAATGCTTTGGGAAGTGCGGTGCAATTCCGCCACTGCCCCGCAACTGTAATCGCGCGCCTCGCCACCACGGCAGGCACGCTGCGGACCGGGCCGGCACCCTCACTGCGCAAGTGGGAAGAGGGTGTGGCCGCAGCCGATCCGCGGCGCATGTGTGTAAGTCAGGAGACCGATTCTCATGCCGGCTTCGAACCGCGCTCCGCGGGGAGCGTAGGAGATCAACGTGACTGCTTTTTCGTTTCCCTCGAGACGCGCACTTTCATGCGCCTGTGTTTTACTCTCGGCCTCGGCCGGCACCCTCGCCGCCCACGCCATTGTCGTCCGCGGCATCGTTCGCGATATCCTCGGCCGCCCCATTTCCAGCTCCCGGCTGCAACTCATTCGTGGCGGCCAATCCGTTGCCTCCACAACCACGCTGCCCGACGGCTCGTTTGAAATCCGCTCGACCGAAACCGGCCGCTTCCTGCTGCTCGGTACCTCGCCCGGCATGGCGGTGGAGGTCACCCAGCCCTTTTATGGCGGCACCTTCGACGTCATCCGGCGAGACGTTACCCTCACACTAAACCCCGTGCGCGAAGAGATCACGGTGACCGCCACCGGCCTGCCCACGCCCATCGAACAGACCAGCGCCGCCGTTACCCTCATTCCCGATAACGACCTGCGCACGCGCTTCGGCATCAGCGACGAACTTCGCCTGCAACCCGGTGTCTCCGTCGTGCAGAGCGGCGGCTACGGTGGCGTCACCAGCCTCTTCGTGCGCGGTGGCAACAGCGACGCCAACCAGGTGCTGATCGACGGAGTCCCCGCGGATGACGTCGGCGGCCGCTTTGATTTCTCGAACGTCGCCTCCACCGCCGTCACCGGTCTTGAGGTGCGGCGCGGCCAGGAAAGCGTGCTCTACGGCACCGACGCGCTCGCCAGCACGTTGCGCTTCGACACGCCGCGCGGTACCTCGCTGCGGCCTGTGCTCACCTACTCCGGCGACGCGGGCAACCTGCACACCTGGCGAAATGAGGCGACCCTCGGCGGTGCCTGGAAGCGCATCGACTACTTCGGTGCCTTTAATCGCTTTGATTCATCAAATGCACTGCCCAGCGATCGCTACCACCTCGTCACCGCCGCCGGAAACCTCGGCATCCAGCTCAAGGGCAATCTGTCCCTGCGCGGCACCCTCCGCAGCGGCACCAGCGCCGTCGGCGCACCGGGTGCGTTTCTCTTCTACGGCGTCTCGTCGCTCGCCACGCAAAAGGACCAGGACCTCTATTTCTCTGGCCTCCTGGAAGGCACCTATCGTGGCAACCTGCACACCACCGCGCGCTATCTGGGCGCACGCAAGCGCGAACAGTTCTACGAGTTTGGCCAGGTCGGCTCGCCGGTCACCTTTGCCGGCCCGGGATACACCTACACCGCGTACTTCGGCAACACCGTCACCATTCGCGGCGCCAACGGCACCACCGGCACCGGCCGCGCGGAGTTCCTCACCGGCACCAACGACCGGTCCGACGCCATCTCCGACCGCGACGGCGTCAGTTACGCCAGCGACTATCGCTTCTCGCCTAAGTTGTCCGCATTGGTCGGCTTCCGCTTTCTTGATGAACACGGTGCCTATCGCTATCCCACTTACGGCCTCACGCAGTTAGCCGACCGGCGAGACTACCAGTACACGCTTCAGTTCCAGGGTGAGGTACTAAGTCGTTTGTATTACTCCCTCGGCGGCGCGGTGCAGCACAACACGCTGTATGGCACGGAGGGCACACCCCGACTCGGCCTTGCGGGCTACGCCGTCCGCCCTGGTCTAGGCTGGTTCCGCGGCAGCAAGCTACGGTTTAACTTTTCCAAGGGTGTGCAGGAGCCCAACCTCGCCGCGCAAACCTCGTCGCTCTACAACACGCTCGTCAGCGCCGGCAAGATCACGGCGATCCAGCAGTACGGCCTGTCGCCCATTCACGCGGAGCGCTCACGCACCTACGAGGGCGGGCTCGACCAGAACATCTACGCCGACCGCCTCAAGCTGAAAGTAAGTTACTTCCACAACCAGTTCGGCCGCCAGGTAGAGTATGTTAGCAGCAGCGATTTACGCACGTACTTCGGCATCCCGCTAGGCACCATCGCACCGGCGTCCTACGGTGCCTATCTCAACTCGCTCGACTACAGCGCGCAAGGTGCGGAGTCTGAGGTGCAGTACAGCGCACCGCACCACCTCTTCTTCCGCGGCGGCTACACTTATCTCGACGCGCGTGTGGAGAAGTCCTTCTCCGGTGACGTCACCGCCGTACTCGGCGGCTTCGCCAATGAGAACCCCAACTACCCCGGCGTTGCCATTGGCAGCAGCTCACCCCTTGTCGGCGCACGCCCCTTCCGCCGCGCGCCACACACCGGGTTCCTCGTGGCGGAGTACGCCGGAACCAAGCTGAGCGGCGGCGTTACCGCGGGCCTAGCCTCACGCTCCGACGACAGCACCTTTCTCTCCTACCTGTCGCTCGCCGGTGATAACTCGCTTCTCCTCCCCAATCGCAATCTTGCCTTCGGCTATGCCAAGGTCGATGCGAATCTTACTTACCAGGTGCGGCCGCAGCTCGCCGTGTTCACCCAGCTCAACAACCTCGCCAACCAGAAGCAGATCGGCCCCATCGGGTACCCGTCCCTCCCATTCAACTTCCGCGTCGGCCTTAAACTCCGTTTTCCTGCGGAGTAAGCCGTTGACGCACGTTGACGTGAATCGTTCCGCATAGGCATACCAACGTACGGCAGAATGCGTCCTAATTCACAGCGCATAACAAGCGCGAAGGGTTGGGACGCTCATGTCTTTCCAAAGCAAACACACTGTACTCATCCTCGGGTTCGCAGCTGCACTTTCCACGTCTGCCGTTTGCGGCGCACAGGTTGAAGGGCCACAGCCCACGCGCGTGCTGGTGCGTGCCGACGTCAAGCACGACGCACCCGTGAGGCTCAATGCCGCTGATATCGCTATCGAAATCGACGGCAAGCCGGTAGAGGTCACCAGCTTCACCCCGCTGCTGCATGCCGCTGGCCTCAGTGGCCGCGGACGCGGGCAAGAGGTTGAAGTCGCTGTGCTCATCGACGATGGTTTGCGCGGCAACTTCGGCGTTCAATTGGGCGACCTGGAGAAATTCGTCGTCAGCACCGTCGGCCCCACTACCGCGGTCGGCGTCGGCTACATGCGCAACGGCGGCGTCTACTTTTCCGCCGGTTTCAGCAAAGACGCCGAGGTTGAACGCAAGGCCGTTCGCCTGCCCATCAGCGCCGCCGGCGTCAACGGCAGCCCGTACTTCTGCCTGCAGGAACTGGTCAAACACTGGCCCACGCGAACCGGCGCGGCCCACGTCGTGCTCATGATTACCAACGGTATCGACCGCTACAACGGCTCCGTCAGCCCGCTCAACCAGAACAGCCCCTATGTCGATCAGGCCATCACCGACGCACAGCGTGCCAACGTGCCGGTCTACTCCATCTACTACGGCGGACGTGCCATCAACAACAATCTCGGCAGCTTCTCCGGCCAGAGTTATCTGAGCAAGGTCGCGCAGGAAACTGGCGGCATCGCCCTGAACAACCTCAGCATCACGCCGCCATCGCTCACGCCTTACTTCACTCAGTTTCAACAGGCGCTCAATAACTCGTACGTCGCCACTTTCCTCGACGGCCGCCCCAAACTTGAAAGGCTAACGGTCAAGTCCACCGTCTCCGGCGTTAAGCTGCGCGCGCAAAATCAGGTGCAGTCCGGCAGACCGCAGGGTCAGTAGCACCAGGCCGCGTGGGCGGCGTAAGATGCGAGCGTGAAGATCCTTCCGTCGCTTGCTCTTGCCACCGCCCTCTCGCTTGGCCTCGTGCCCTCTCTCACCATGGCCGAAACTGCCGCACCCGCATCCTCGACCATCAACGGTTTTCGCCCCGCGTGGTGGAAAGAAGCCGTTGTCTATCAGGTCTATCCGCGCTCGTTCAAAGACTCCAACGGCGATGGCATCGGCGACCTTAACGGCATCACGGGTAAGCTCGACTATCTCCACACCCTTGGCGTCAATGTCATTTGGCTCAGCCCGCACTACGACTCCCCAAACGCCGACAACGGCTACGACATCCGCGACTACCGCAAGGTCATGACCGAGTTCGGCACCATGGCCGACTTCGACCGCATGCTCGCCGGCATCAAGCAGCGTCACATGCGCCTCATTATCGACCTCGTCGTCAACCACACCTCCGACGAGCACCGGTGGTTCGTTCAGTCCGCCAGCAGCAAAACCAACCCCTTCCGCGATTTCTACATCTGGCGCGACGGCAAGCCCAACCCCGCCGCCCCGCACGGCTTCGACCCGCCCAACAACTACCCCTCCTTCTTCTCCGGCTCTGCGTGGGAGTACTCCGAGCCCACCAAGCAGTTCTACCTCCACCTGTTCGCCGTCAAGCAGCCCGACCTCAATTGGGAAAACCCGAAGGTCCGGCAAGAGGTCTACAGCCTCATGCGCTTCTGGCTTGACAAGGGTGTCGACGGCTTTCGCATGGACGTCATTCCCCTCATCAGTAAGCAGCCAGGCCTGCCCGACCTCACGCCCGACCAGATGGCCCACCGCGTCGAGATCTGGGCCAACGGACCAAAGCGCGACGAATACCTGCAGGAAATGAACCGTGATGTCCTCAGCAAATACGACGACATGAGTGTCGGCGAAGCCATCGGCATCTCGCTTGAGGAAACTCACCTCATCGTCGGTCAGGACCGCCACGAACTCAGTGAAATCTTCAACTTCGACGCCATGCGCATCGGCCGCGGCCCCGGTTTCTACGAGACCCGCCCCTGGAAGCTGCAGGACTTCAAAGCCATCTACACCCGCCACGCGCAGGTCCTCGGCACCAGCAACTGGGACACCGTCTTCCTCGCCAACCACGACGCACCCCGCGTCGTCTCCACCTTCGGCGACGACAGCCCGCAGTTCCGCGCGGCCTCCGCCAAGCTCATCTCCACCATGATCCTCACCCTGCGCGGCACGCCCTACCTCTATCAGGGCGACGAGCTCGGCATGACCAACTACCCCTTCAAAAAGCTCGCTGACTACAACGACATCGAAGTCAAGAATGCCTACAAGGAGAAGGTCACGAACGGCAACATGACCGAAACCGACTTCCTCTCCCGCACCTCCAAACAAAGCCGCGACAACAGCCGCACCCCCATGCAGTGGAGCAACACCAACCAGGGCGGCTTCACCACGGCCAACCACTCCTGGCTCGCCGTCAACCCCAACTACACCACCATCAACGCCGCCGCCCAGGTCGACAACCCGCAATCCATCTACAACTACACCCGTCAGGCCATCGCCCTCCATCACAGCAGTAAGGCCTTCACCTACGGCGACTACCAGGACCTCGACCCCGCCAACGCCCAGGTCTTCGCCTACACCCGCACCCTCGGCGCGGAAAAGTTCCTCGTCGTCCTCAACTGGAGCAAAACCCCCATCACCTACACCCTGCCCAACGGCATGCAGCCCGGCAAACTCGTCTTAGGCAATCTCACCACCAGCACAAGCGACGGCAGCACCCTGAACCTCGCCCCCTGGGAAGCCCGCGTCTACCGCTACTAGGTAACGCTCTGGACCAAATACGTATAGCAGACGCAGGTGTCTCACTGCGTCGTAGCACCACTGCACCCTCCTCGAGGTTCGTTGTGCCCATTCCAGATGTAGGTTCTCTCTTTGACCCATTCCTTCGCGCCATGTCCGATGGCAAAGAATACAGGCTCCCCCAGCTTTCTCGAAAACTCGCCTCTGACTTCCAACTGACTGAGGAGGATCTGAAAGTACTGCTCCCAAGCGGTAAGACCAGGTGTTCGCGAACAGGCTTGGTTGGGCGAGAACTTATCTCAAAAAAGCCGGGCTCATCACGTATGTCACGTGGGGTGTCTTCCAGATCACTGATGCAGGCAAAGAGGCACTCCTGCACCTTGGCCCGGAAAAGGTAACGCTGAAGTTCCTGAAAACCTTTCCCGGTTTTCTTGCTTTCTACGCTCCGGCGTCGGGTGCGGCCACTGCGTTATCCGAAGCCACTCCCTCAGCTGACGAGAAGCAGATCGATCCGGAAGGCGCCATCGAAAGTGGTTTCGCCATGTTAAAGCGCCAGGTGGAGTCGGAACTTTTGGAAAAGGTGAAAGGCATCACGCCGCAATCGTTTGAAGATCTGGTGGTGAAGCTCATTCTCGGCATGGGCTACGGCGGCTCGCAGCAGGATGCCGGGAGGGCCATCGGCAAAAGTGGCGACGGCGGGATCGACGGGGTCATCCAGGAGGACCGTCTGGGCCTCGATGTGATCTACCTGCAAGCGAAACGCTGGGAAGGTGTTGTCGGCCGTCCGGTCGTGCAGGCATTTGTCGGAGCGCTCCACGGTCGCCACGCCGGTCGCGGCATTCTCCTCACGACCTCTTCCTTCACGAAAGAAGCTACCGACTACCTAAAAACGATCAGCGATCGAGTCATCCTGATCGACGGAACGAGACTTGTGTCTCTCATGTTCGAGTACAGCATTGGCGTTCGTGTGCGCCAGACCTATCTTCTGAAGGCGCTTGACCCGCTGTTTTTTGAGGACCTGACGTAAGGAGCAAAGACCAGATGTCAGCGCGACAATCTGCTCCCCCCCAGCGTCTTTTCCGTCCTCATCCGCTGCCGCCAAACCTCCACCACCCACGCCCCGCCCATCACCACCAGCACCGTCACCTCCGGCTCAATCGGCTGGCGATAGTCCATCGACGCATGCGTCAGGTAATACGGAATGGGAAACATCACCAGCACCGCCGCAAACGCCAGCGCGGCTCGGCGATGCCGCAGAAATAACGCCCGCGCGCCCAGAAACGTCAACAGGGTCAGCACGGTACAGAACGGCACATTCGGCACATCGAACGGCTCACGCACGCGATACGCCGCGGAGAAACTCCAGAACCCCGTCCAGAACCGCAGTACCCGGCGACCGCTTACCAGCACGAATTCACCCGGATGAGCACTCACATACCGCATCGCAAGCTGCTGCTTCTCCGCCATGTACCGCAGCTCCCCGACCTGCTCATAGCGCGCCAGTTCTGCCGGGTTGCTCGCCGGGTGCGCCCAGCTTGGATTACTCACGCTGGTATCGCCCGCATTGCCCGCCCAGAACTCCAGCCAATATCCATCCCGCAGCGGCACCGGCGCGTGCAGCACCCGGATATTGCGGACGGTCCAGGGCAGCAGTGTCAGCACCAGCATGCCGGTTGCAGCTCCAAGCCGCACAAGTCCGGTGCGCACCGGCATCCTCCGTCCAAGCACACCCAGCAGCGCCAGCATGGGGAACAGCGACAGGATGCTCGGATTGCACAGCGCAGTTACCCCATACAGCAGACCCCACGCTGCCCATCGTCTGGTGCCCCCGCCGCGTAGCTTCAGCGATAGGTAAAAGGTCCACGCAAACAGGGAAGCAGTTAGCGTGCAATCCCACAGGTACGCCCCGGAAAAGTAAATCGAGAACGGATACAGCGCCCACAGCACCGCTGCGGCCCATGGCAGACTCAGGTCTGAACGAACCGCCACGATCTGCGCTGAAAGACGCTTGCCGCGACGTTCGCGCTGAATCAGCGTCTCGCCGATTGCCGTTTCCGCCATGCGATAGACCGGGATTACCGTGGAGGCACTGAACAGCGCGTTCAAGCCAAGCGCAACGAACGCGGAAGCCGCGGAGTACAGCCCGAACACCTTGAAAATCCCGGCCAGCAGCATGGGGTACAGCGGTGCCACCAGCGCCGTGGGGGTACCGGTCAGCGGCTGAAACGGCGAACTAAACCCATGGCCCAGCACCAGCGACCGCGCAATCCAGCCCTGCTCCCAGCCGAACGCCTCGTGCTGGTCCGATTCGGGCAGGCTGCGAAACACGCAAAGCACCACTACGAGGCGTACCGCAAAGCCCAGCAGCACCAACAGGGCAAGCCGCTGCATGGAAGGCATTGCCTGCATCCACGACGGCTGAGCGACTCGGCGACTAATTCGTGGAAGCGGTGCGAGTGCGGGGATTGTGCTCAAACGCTCTGCTGTCTTCCTTCATCATGAATGACGCCGCACCCGGTGGGCCGACGAATTGCTTCTGACTAGACGCGCAAACCACACCGGCAGCTTACACCCGTGGTGTAGATCTCCCACTTCGTCGCCTAAGACCCTCAGCAGTGGGCAAAGTTGCGCGCAAGACTGAAAGTCAGGGCAAAGAACCAAAGTCACACGGCCATCCATGTGTACCGAAGGCTAACCATTGGCGCGATGCGCCGCGAGCGCTCCCCAGATCATCGCAATCGGATGCAGCACTGCCAGTCCCCACCCCAGCGTCGGAATCCCGATGGCCAGATACAGCACAAGCATCACCACCGCGCCGACAACCGTGCTGTACAGCATGCCGAACGGCCCGAAAAAGAACGTAAGCAACAGGGAAATCAACACACTTTTACGTTGTGGCATCACACATCCTCTCGCACGATAGATGCGCTTTCACGAGAGACCGCTGTTCAAACCAAAACACGAAAGCCCCGGATCTCTCCGGGGCCTCGTCTGCTTTTGCGCGACGCGCATCCGCTCTCTGCCTTAGTACATGCCGTCCATGCCGCCACCGTGGGAGTGACCGCCGCCCGCCGGTGCCGCCTTCTCCGGAACTTCGGAGATGAGGGCCTCGGTCGTCAGCAATAGGCCGCTGATCGATGCCGCGTTCTGCAGGGCAGTGCGCGTCACCTTGGTCGGATCGATGACACCGGCCGCAACCAGGTCCTCAAACACGCCGGTCGCCGCGTTGTAGCCGATGTTTTCCTTACCCTCAAGGATCTTGCCGACCACCACCGCACCTTCCTCACCGGCATTCGCCACGATCTGGCGAAGCGGCTCCTCGATCGCGCGACGGATGATAGTCGCACCGATCTTCTCGTCGCCTTCCAGCGTCTTGATCAGCGCATCCACGTCTGCCGCGCAGCGAACCAGCGCCACACCGCCTCCGGGGACAATGCCTTCTTCCACGGCTGCACGGGTTGCGTGCATCGCGTCTTCCACGCGAGCCTTCTTTTCCTTCATCTCGGTCTCGGTTGCAGCGCCAACCTTGATCACTGCAACGCCGCCAACCAGCTTGGCAAGGCGCTCCTGCAGCTTCTCACGGTCGTAGTCCGACGTCGTCTTGTCAACCTGCGAGCGAATCTCGCGCACGCGGCCTTCAATCTTGTCGTCCTCACCCGCACCGTCGATGATGGTGGTGTTGTCCTTGTCGATCGTCACGCGCTTCGCACGACCCAGGTCTTCAAGCTTCACCGACTCCAGCTTGATGCCGAGATCTTCGGTGATCGCCTGTCCACCGGTCAGCGTCGCGATGTCGCCCAGCATGGCCTTGCGTCGGTCGCCGAAGCCCGGTGCCTTCACGGCGGCCACGTTCAACGTGCCACGCAGCTTGTTCACGACCAAGGTCGCCAACGCCTCACCATCGACATCTTCCGCAATGATGACCAACGGCTTGCCCGTGCGCGCAATCTGCTCCAGCAGTGGCAGTAGGTCCTTCATCGACGAGATCTTCTTCTCATAGATGAGGATGTAAGGATCTTCCAGCGCAGCTTCCATGCGCTCGGCATCGGTCACGAAGTAGGGCGACAGGTAGCCGCGGTCAAACTGCATGCCTTCCACGACATCCAGCTGCGTCTCCATTGTCTTCGACTCTTCAACGGTGATGACGCCGTCCTTGCCGACCTTCTTCATCGCCTCGGCAATGATGGTGCCGATCTGCGAGTCAGAGTTGGCCGAAATCGTACCGACCTGCGCGATCATGTCGCCGGAAACGGGCTTCGAGAACTTCGAAAGCGCGCCGCCGGAAACGGTGCCATCCTCCGCACGCTTGCCGACGATCGCCTCTACCGCCTTATCGATGCCACGCTTCAGCGCCGTCGGGTTCGCACCCGCCGCAACCGTCTTCACACCCTCGCGGTAAATGGCCTGGGCCAGCACCGTCGCGGTGGTCGTGCCATCACCGGCAACGTCCGAGGTCTTGGAAGCGACTTCCTTCACAAGCTGTGCGCCGACGTTCTCGATTGGATCCTTGAGCTCGATTTCCTTGGCGACGGTGACGCCGTCCTTGGTGATGGTCGGGGAGCCGAACTTCTTTTCAATGACAACGTTACGACCCTTCGGTCCAAGTGTCACTTTAACTGCATCCGCTAAAATATTGACTCCACGGAGGATAGCCTGGCGAGAATCTTCGCCGTGCAGAATTGTCTTTGCCATTACTTTGTCTTCCTTTGCGCTGGAGAGCGCTCAAACTGAATTCTTCAATTGCGGCGTCTGCCTGGATGCGCGAAGCGCGTCCGCCGCCTACGACTTCAAAATGCCGAGGACTTCTTCTTCGCGCATAATCAGCAGGTCTTCGCCGTCGAGCTTGATCTCGGTACCGGAGTACTTGCCAAACAGGACGGTATCGCCAGCCTGCACGTCAAGTGGGAACACCTTGCCTTCGTCGTTCGACTTACCCTTGCCGACAGAAACGACGGAACCCTGCTGAGGCTTTTCCTTGGCGGAGTCCGGAATGATGATGCCGCCGCGCATTGTTTCGCCCTCTTCGGTGCGCTTGACCAGGATGCGGTCGTGCAGCGGAGTGAAAGTGGATGCCATGTTCGTGGTGCTCCTTGGGTGGTGCGTGTGTTGGCGCCGGCCTTTAGCAGTCCTGCGCTCCGATTGCTAATGTACGGCGTGCGAACATCAGCGTCAAGTCCGGGCAGATAAAATGTGAGTGAAACTCGCTCACACTGCCGTGCGGCGGGCAACTCCACCCAAAGAACGAGACGGCATCCATGGTCACGGCTTAAAATGACCTGCATGAGCGCACTGGTTTGGCTTCGGCGGGGCATCACAGCGGCAGGCATGGCGACACTGACATTGACGGTGGCGGCCACAGCCCAGGAGGGCCGCCACGGGCGCAAGTACAAGGCACCTCCGGTGACGAGCCATCTCGAAATCCTGGTGGTCCGCGACAGCAACGGCAAGGTCATCGAGAACGCCGGCGTAGTGTTTCATCCGTCCAAGGATGGCGTCGATGAAGGCAATCTCGAGGTGAAGTCTGGAACGGACGGTAAGGCGTTCATCGATATCATTCCCACCGGTTCGGTGGTGCAGGTGCAGGTCATCACCTCTGGGTACACCACGTATTCTGGAGAATTGACCCTGGATGCGCCGTCCAAGCAGCTGACCGTGCGCATGAAACGGCCGGATCGGCAGGTTTCATCCTATGGCGAGCAGATCAATTCGACCACGCTCGGTGTGCAGGAATCGACCCACCGTGTGATCGGCACGCCCGTTGCGCCCAAGCCGATTGGTGCGACTGACCCTGTAATTAAGCTGACGGGTATGCCGGATTCGCCCAAGCAGGGCGGGGACCCGACCGTACCCAAGGATCACAACGTGAAGCCGCCGGTTGATACGACGCCGCCGAAGCTGCCGAACAAGACGAGTTCGCCGACCGGGCCGACGGTGGACGGAACGGCGGCTGGATCGCCGTCGACGAACTGAGGGTGAAGCTCCTGCAGGGCAGGCGCGCCGTGGTGACGGGTGGTGTCCGCCGCATTGGACGTGGCCTTGCGCTTGGCTTGGCAGGCGCAGGTGCGGACGTTGTGGTGACCTCCCGCGCGGTAAACTGCGTGGCGGAGGATACAGTCACCGCGTTGCAGCAGATGGGCGTCCGTGCGCGCGCTGTACCGTGTGAGGTGGGCGATCCGGCATCGGTGTGCACCGCGATTGCGGCAGCGGCGGAGTACTTGGGCGGCATCGATTTGCTGGTGAACAATGCCGGTGCCTTCGAGACCGCTGCACTGGGCAACATCACGCCCCTGCAGTGGGACGCGATGTTCGCTACCAATACGCGAGGACCGTTCCTGGTGGCACAGGCGGCGCTGCCGCATCTGCGAGCGTCCGGTAATGGTCGCATTGTGAACATCGGTTCGCTGGGCGGCATGCATCCCTGGTCGACGCACGCTCATTACTGCACCAGCAAGGCCGCGCTGCACATGCTGAGCCAGACCATGGCGAAGGCCTGGGCACCGGAGGTGAGTGTGAATTGCGTGGCCCCAGGCATGATCGTGACCGGTGCCGCCGCCGATGCAGCCTACGAGCACTTTGTGGCGAAAACACCCATGGGACGCAACGGCGCGGTCGACGATGTGGCCGAGGCGGTACTGTTTTTTGCAACAGCAACACGGTTCATCACCGGCCAACTCCTGGCAGTCGACGGCGGCCTGGGCCTGAGCTAAGCATCCAAATCTCAGGTCAGCGAAAGCGTTCGATCATGCGATCGAGCCATGGCCTGGGTGCTTCGTTGAAGACGCCGAGCGGTTCCGGTTGCGCAGGCATGGTGCGGCCTTCAAACACGGCCAGCGGGTTAGTGACGAACAGACGTTGCGCCGTGGCTTCTCCGAGTTTTTTAGCAATGACGGCGTACGCCTCGCTGAGCACGGGCGAGCGGCGGTTAAGATTGTGGGCATCGCTGCTGATGAAGTGCACCCAGCGGTTGTCGAGCAGCTCCCACGCCACCTTTTCCGCCTGCTTGCCGAAGGTTCCGGTGATAGAGCCCGCGGTGACCTGGACGAGCAAATCGGCCTTCATCCATTCGCGCAGGCGACTGCGGGATCGTTGCAGGGTAGCATTGCGCTCAGGATGCGTCAGGATGGGCGTGAGACCGCTGACCCGCATGGTGTAAAAGACCTCGTCGATGCGCGAGGGAATGGATGTGTCGGCAAGCTCCACGAGCAGGTATGGACCGCTGTTGATCGCATAGAGCGGACCGCGGGTTTGCACGTCTTCTGTGTTTTCAAAGCTGAGATGAAAATCGGAGCCGAGTCCGAGTTCTATTTTGCCGGCGATGTTGGAAGGCAGGGCTTCCTGAATCTGGCGCAGCAGGGCCGCATTGCGTTCGCGATCGTATGGAAACACATCATTGGCGTGGGGCGTCGCAACGATGTGGGTCACACCGTCAGTGACGGCCATTCTGACCATGGCCACCGATGTTTCCAGGTCGCGCGCGCCATCGTCGATCCCAAAAAGCAGGTGGTGGTGCAGATCGATCATGCCGTCGCGCCGATGCTTTCAATCAGCGAAGCGAAGATCTTCAGGCCGTCGGCAGAACCGAGCAGGGCTTCGCTGCTGCGGTCGGGGTGCGGCATCATGCCGAGCACGTTGCGCCCTTCGCTCAGGATACCGGCGATGTTGGAACGCGAGCCATTGGGATTGGCGGCGGCCGTCGCCTCGCCCTGGGCATTGCAGTAGCGAAAGGCGATGCGGCCGTCCCGCTCCAGCGTGGCAAGCGTGGCGTCATCGCAAAAGTAATTACCCTCCATGTGGCCGATCGGCATCTGCAGCACCTGGCCGCGCCGTAGGTTGCTGGTGAACATGGAGTGTGCGGTCTCCGTTCGCAGATGAACCTGCTTGCAGATATAGCGCTGGCCGGCGTTGCGCATGAGCGCGCCAGGGAGCAGGCCAGCTTCGCACAAGATCTGGAAGCCGTTGCAAATGCCGAGTACCGGTCCACCCGCGGCTGCGAATTTCCTGACGCTGGCCATGATGGGGGCGAAGCGGGCAAGGGCACCGGTCCGCAGGTAATCGCCATAGGCAAAGCCGCCAGGGACGAGGATGGCGTCGCAGCCGTGCAGGTCTTCCGAGTTGTGCCAGAGGAAGGTGACAGGCTGGTGCGCAACCGCATCGATCACGTTGTAGGTGTCGTGATCGCAGTTGGACCCGGGAAAGACAAGCACGCCAAACTTCATGGGAAAAGGGTAGCACTGGAAGCGTTGGCATCCAATCGGGTTATGGACGATCTAGAACTGGGTTCGGGAAATAGCCTGGGAAGTCACGCGCGGACCGCAGGCGGCGCGCTGGGTGGATGGTTTCGCGCGACGCTGCTGGATGCGGCGATCGTGGGCTCGATGTGGCTGGTGGGCCTGCTCTGGATCGGCGTGCCGTTTGCGCCGCTGTGGGCAGTGCTGGGTGCGCTGTTCCAATTTGTGCCGGGCGTGGGCGCGGTGCTTGGCGTGTGCGGGCCGGCGGTGGCGGCGGTATTTTCGACGAACGACAACAGCTTCGACAAGCTGTGGTGGGTGCTTGGGCTGTATGCCGTCATTGCCGTCACGGATGGTGTGCTGATTCAACCACTCCTGTTGAAGCGGACGACGCGAGTGCCATGGTGGGCGGCGCTGCTCGGGCCAATTGTCGGCGGCATCCTGCTGCCGCCGTGGGGTGCGCTGCTTGCGCCACCGCTGCTGGCGGTGTTCTTTGCGCTCCGCAAGCCGAAAAACGCCGGCTGAAGAGCCACGCGGCGCGCATCTAGGGCGTAAAGTCGCGAAGCTGCTGCACCGTGGGTGCGTCCAGGGACTGCAGCAGGTGTACCAGCAGGTCGACGGTGCGGTCAAAGTCCTGGCGGTTCACGATGCCGTTGTGGGCGTGGGTGTAGCGCACCGGCACGACAATGTTCACGGTGGGCGTGCCGCCGTTGGAGAGCTGCATCTCGGCGGAGTCATCGCCGTAGCCCTGCACCAGGTCGAGCTGCAGGGGGATGTTGTTGGTTGCCGCGGTCTTCTTGACGAACGCAACGACCTTACGGTTGGCGAGGGCACTGGAGTCATACAGGAAGATGCCGGGGCCGCCACCGAGGCGCGCCTGGGTTTCCTCCGGGTGGCTGCCGGGTGTGTCGCCCACGATGCCGCCTTCGAGCGCGATGCCGAGGTCCGGCTTCACCACCTGGGTGGCGGTCCGTGCGCCACGCAGGCCGATCTCCTCCTGTACCGTCGCGACGTAGAAAATCTGGTTGGGGTGTGCGGATTTCGCGGTACGCTGCATCGCCATCAACAGAACGGCACAACCGATGCGGTCATCCCAGGCCTTGCCCAGGTAGTTGCCGGTTCCATTCATTTCGAGAAACGGCGCATCCGGCACGACCGGGTCGCCGGCGGAAAGTCCGAGCGCCGCGACCTCCGCCGCGGTGTGCGCGCCAACATCGAGCATGAGACTGTCGCGGGAAAACACCTTGGTGCGCTCGTCCGCGGGCACCACGTGGATGTCGCGAATGCCGGTGACGGCGTGCACTGGGCCCTTGCTGCCGAGGATGATCCAGCGCTGGTCCGGCAAGGCCTGATCGAGCCAGCCGCCGAGCATCTGCATGGTCAGAAAGCCGTTTGGTGTGACGCGGCGCACCATGCCGCCCAGCTCGTCCATATGCGCGTCGACCATGATGCGCGGACCTGCGGAACCCTGCTGCGCAATCACCGATCCGAGGCCGTCGTACTGCAGGTGATCGCTGCTGGCCTTCATGAGCGGGACCATGAGCGCGCGGACGGGCTCCTCCGCGCCGGGTGGCCCGGGAGCATCGGCAAGCTGTTGCAGCAGGTGCACCGTGGCATCCTGTGCGGCGCAGGGAAGCGCAGTGGAGGCAAGCATCAGCAAGGAAAGCAGGGGCACACGCATGCCCTAACGTATCACCGGTTTAGGCGCCCAGGCGGTATTTGGTTTCCGCAAGCCGGAAGAGCGGTCGCCAGACCAGCCGGTTGATGGTGACGACCATGAGTGCCATGACGATGGTGGCAAGTAGAAGTGCCGCGAACCGGCCGTGGTCGGTAGCCGCGCTGATCTCCGCACCTAGGCCGAAGGCGGTGAAGGTGGTGCCGCGAAAACGGAAATATTCTGCGATGATGCTGGCGTTCCACGCGCCGCCAGACGCGGTGACCAGGCCCGTGATGAGGAACGGGAAGATGCCGGGGAGGATGACCGTCTTCCAGCGCTGCCAGGTGGTGAAGTGGAAAAGGCGCGCGACTTCCTTCAGGTCCGTCGGAATGGCGATCGCACCGGCAATGACGTTGAACAGGATGTACCACTGCGTGCCCAGCAGCATCAGCAGAATGGCCGCGGTGTTCATGCCACCGCCATTGCGGATGAGTAGCAGCAGAAGCACCGGGAAGAGTGCCGTCGCGGGAACGCTGGCGGCGATCTGTGCAACGGGTTGCGCGATTTTTGCGAGGCGCGGGTGGAAGCCGATGGCGACCCCTGCCGGCACGGTCCACAGCGTGGCGAGCAGCAGTGACATAAGCACCCGCAGAAACGTGGCGCTGGCACCGAGAAGGATGGCGCGCAGGTCCGGCCAGTGGAGGGAACGCAACAGGTGCAGCGCATGGGCCGCGCTATACAGCACCGCCGCGAGCAGGAGGGCACCCACGATGCTTTGAACGATGCGCGACGGCTGGCTGCGCTGGAGCCTTGGAGCCTCCGGCGCGGGTGCGCGGTGCGTGCTGAAGTGGTGGTACAGGCTTTCCGTCCAGGGTTTCAGCGTGTGATCGCGCAGGCTGCGTAGAACGGTGGACTCCTGCAGCGCGTACAGCAGAGGCGAGCGCACGCGTTTACTGCTTTCAACCTGCTCGAACTTGAAGCGGTCGCTCCAGGCGATAATTGGCCGCCACAGCAATTGATCGGTCGCGACGATGATGGCGATCATGACGGCCAGCCCCCAGAAAATGGCGGGCACGTTGCCGGCGCTGGCCGCAGTCTGCAGGTAGCTGCCGAGGCCGGGCAGGCGAAAGTCGCGATCGCCCAGCACGAACATTTCGCACGCCATCAGGAAAAACCAGCCGCCCGCGACGGAGACCATGCTGTTCCAGATAAGGCCGATGGCACTAAACGGCAATTCAAGCTGCAGCAGCCGTTGAAAGCGCGAGTAGCCGTAAATGCTGGAGGCTTCCACCAACTCTTTCGGCAGGCTTTTCAGTGAGCTGTAGAACGAGAAAGCCATGTTCCACACCTGACCGGTGAAGATGAGCACAATGGCGCCGAGTTCCAGGCCGATCTGCCGCGAAGGAAAGAGCGCGACCATGGCGAGCATGACGCCGGGCAGAAAGCTGAGCACGGGAATGGATTGCAGGATGTCGAGCGCGGCGATCATGAGCGCTTCGACACGCCGGTTGTAAGCCGCGAGATAGCCATAGCCAATGGCAAACGCGAGCGACAGCAGGTACGCCAGGCCCATGCGCACGCACGAGTAGAGCGCGTATCGCGGAAGTGCGCGCGGGGAAAGCGAGATCACGACGTCCGGTTCAATGTGTCCGATCCAGAGGCGGGCAATCTGCACGATGCCGTAGAAGCAGGCGAGCCCGATCAGCGCAACGAACACGTCCAGCAGAAACGGCCAGCTTCGCTGTAAGGCCTGACTGCGCGAAAGCGTTTGCGGCAGGCTTAACGTCTCGCGCGTGCGCGGGCGATTGAACCGCGTGGGTAGCAGGTTCATGCGGAGACCCCGGCGATGCGCGTCCAGGAGCTAATCGGCGACCTCTTCCGGCAGGTCCACCGGGTCGACCTGTGCGTGGGTTTGGATGAAGCGCCGCCGATTGCCGTCGAAGTCGAACAACTCCGCAAAGCGTCCCCAGTTAATGGCAGTTTCGAGTTGGCGCAGAGTCTCTTCTTCGCTGAATTGTTCATCCAGCGTGTCGTGGAAAAACTCCTCTGGCACCGTGCCATCACTCTTCGCCTGCAGCGCGCGAACAATCTGGCGCAGCAGCAAGACGTGTTCCACGGCGGCTTCGCGGAAAATCTCCTTCTGCCGCAGGATTTCGGCATGGGCGTATTCCGTGCCCGTCGCGGTCAGGCCGGCGTCGCCTTCCTGCACACGGAGGAAGCCGAGCAGCGCGGCGGCATCGACGATGGGAAGGATATCGTCGATCTCAAACGCGAGATCGTCGGCCAACCGGTAGATGTCGGCTTTGCCGCCGTGGTCAACCATCAACTCCAGCAGGCCTGCGATACCGCCGGGACGCGCGTGTGGAAGCATCTGGTAGCTCATCAGCCGCTGGTCGCGTACGCGCTTGCCGTCGGCGGTGCGCGGCAGGGCAGGGGGCTGCGCTTCAGGCTGGGTCAAGACCTTGTAGATGTAGTCGACGAGTTGGGTGAAGGCGGCGGTCTTGCGATCGCGCGGATGCTGCAGCGTCACTCGGAAGTCGGTGCGGATGTGGCCGGGATTGCGCCCAAGCACGATGATGCGGTCGGCCAGCAGCACGGCCTCTTCAATATTGTGCGTGACGATGAAAATGGCCTTCGTCGGGATGGTCTTGTTGTGCCAGAGCTCCAGCAATTCGCTGCGCAGGTTCTCTGCCGTGAGCACGTCCAACGCGGAGAACGGCTCGTCCATGAACAGGACCTCCGGCTCAACCACAAGCGCACGCGCAAAGCCGACCCGCTGGCGCATGCCGCCGGAAAGCTCCTTGGGAAACGCCTGCTGGAAGCCGTCAAGTCCCACCGTGTCCAGCATCTTCATGGCACGCGTACGCCGTTCCTCCGGCGATTGGCCGCGTGCTTGGAGTGGCGCTTCCACGTTCTCAAGTACCGTCAGCCAGGGGAACAGGGCAAAGCTCTGAAAGACGATGGAAACGTTCACGTCCGACGTGGCGATGGGCTGGCCGTGCCAGAACACCTCGCCGGCCGACGGCGTGGAGAGGCCGGTGAGCATGCGCAGCAGCGTAGACTTTCCGGAGCCCGACGGCCCAAGAAGCGCCACGATTTCCCCCGGCACGATGCTCAGGTCGGTCGGCGAAATGACCTGGATGCGGTTCTCGCTGGGCTGGGCATAGTACTTTTCCACTCGCTCGGCGCGAATGATCGCTTCGGGCATGGGCAGACCTCGGAGGCTTATAGTCAACAGAGTAAGGAGCGCAGGCGCAGGGGACGGGCGAACATTCACAGCGTACCGGCGAACATTCACAGCGTACCATTGGGTTCCTTCCACCCTGGTGAAAGGTTGGCTTGCCGCCTTGCAGCGACCAGCCCTTGCTCTAAGCCGCGCACATCGGTATCGTCAAGGTGTGATGACGAATGGAAGTACGAAACCCAAGGTCCTGGTTGCCGACGATGAGCAGGTCATTGCGAACACACTGGCGATCATCCTGAACCAGGCCGGCTTTGAAGCGCGCGCGGTATACTCGGGCGAAAACGCGCTGGAAACGATCGACGCCTTTCAGCCCAATATGCTGATCAGCGACGTGATTATGACGGGTATGACCGGCATCGAAGCCGCGATCCAAATTCGCGAGAAGCTGCCCGCATGCAAGATCCTCCTGTTCAGCGGGCAAGCCGCAACGGCCGATCTGCTCGAAAAGGCACGTTCGCAGGGACATGAGTTCGAAATCCTGGCGAAGCCTGTGCACCCCACCGATTTGTTAGCGAAGCTCCGCGCTTAGGGAGTTCAGCCAGATCTGCAACGGCCGCTTCTCTCATAGGGAAGCGGCTGTCGTTTGTGTTGAACTGAATCCTTCGCGATCGCGGCGTACCATTTCCGCAGACTTTATAAAGGATCGCGGCAGCGAGTCGCCCGCGCACGTCGTGGGAGGAGGAGGGATTGGTATCGGATCCGCTACCAGCACCCTGATCGACCGAAACCGTGCGCGAGTCGCTGTCACCGATCGAGATTTGCGTTTTTACGCCCGGTACCCTGCATTTGGAAGAGACCGGGCGCGGCATCAGCGTCTGCTGCATGTACGGCAGAAACTGCCGTGGGCAAGCCAGCCGATAGCCGCCGAAATGGTAACCACCTGGTCCAGGCTTGACCCTCCAGGAACGACCGTGAGTGTTCGGCCTCAAGGATGGGTGCGCGATTGCTTTGTGACGTAGCCATGTTCAAGGAATGCGCTCGATTGCGCCCGCTGCAAGCTCACGGGTTTTCAACACGATGAAGTACTCATAGATGCTTTGCAGCACGGCATACTCAAGGCCTGCCCGCCCATCCAGGAAGCCGCGCTTCGCGACATACAGCGTGAAGAACTTGAGCAGCGGTCGGCCGGGCAGACGGTAGAAGAGTAGTTTCTGCTGCTTGCGCCGCGCGGCGAAGTCGCTGCCGAAGAGCGCCTCGCGCAGCTTCAGCTTGCCCGCGCCGGCTCGGTTTGCAATGGCTTGCTGCGCCTCTTTGGTGGAGTAGTCGTTGTGCCGGTGGATCCACCAGCCCACACCCTTGCTGAAGGGATAGTGCTCCAGCGTTCCGGCGACGCGGCCCGTGACTCCGTCGACCAGGGTCACGGGGTTGACCAGGCGCTCATAGCGGATGCTGCCGGGGCGGAACAGCCGGACGTAAAACGCGGACATCTGCACATGTTTCAGCCAGGTGCCGTGCAGATAATCGCGGCGCTGCACCTCAAATGCAACCGGCGGCTGTGGTGCGAGGTCGCTCGCCACGCCGTGGCGATCGTTTGCTTCCGCAATGGCTGCCTGCAGACCTTGGGCCAGCTCAGGCGAGGCGCGCTCATCCGCGTCCAGATAAAAGACCCATGCGTTGCGGAAGGCGATGTTCTGCAGAGCCCAGTTCTGGTGCGCGGCCCAGTTATCGAACGTGCGTTCCACCACCTGCGCTCCGGCGGCGTACGCGATGGCGTGCGTGTCATCGGTCGAGCGTGAGTCGAGCACCCAGATGTCGTCCGACCACGCAACGGAGGCAAGGCAGCCGGGCAGGTCCTGCTCTTCGTTCTTCGTCAGAACCAGGACGGAAATCATGCGGGCGCACCTGGGTTTGGCGTCCTGGTTCGCGTCTTCACCGCGATGGCGGGCGCGCCACCGTATACCGTCCAAGGCTCAAGCGAGCGGGTGGCGACGGAACCAAGGCCGAGCACCGCACCCTCGCCCACCGTGACGCCAGGTGCCACGCAGGCACGCGCGCAGATCCAGGCGCGCGCACCAACGTGCATCTCGTACGCGAGCAGCGGAAAGTCGGGGTCGTTGTAGTCGTGCGTGGCACCGCAGAGATAGCTGTCCTGCGAAATGACGGCAAATTCGCCGATGTGCATGGGTGCGGGATTGTACATCTCCGCGCCATTCGCGATGCCGACGAAGTCCGCGCAGTGCAGATTCCACGGCGCCCAGATGATTGCGCGCGGATAGACGTGCACGCCACGACCGAGCGTTGCGCCGAAACACCGCAAGAGAAAGCTGCGCCAGGCGTGCAGCGGACGCGGTGAAAGTCGAAAGAACACCGCGTACACGATGCCCCATGCTGCGCGCGCCAGTCGGTTGCGCAGGCTGAAGGCCGGGCGCTGCGACGGGTGGGTTGCCGCATCGGCAAAGTGGTCGGCGGCGCTATAGTGCGGTGGTGGCATGCGGCACCTCCGGTGGGTCGCCCAAGCGCAGGCGTGTGGTGTGGCGCAGCGCAGCCTTCAGGCCGGCAATGTCTTCCGCATAGCTCCACTGGGCGATGCGTTCGAGACTGCGTTGAGCCATGGCATGGGCGCGGCCGGGTTGTAGCACCGCGATCAATGCCTGCCGCAGCGCGGCGATGTCGCCGAATGGGTAGACGAATCCATTGTCTCCATCGCGCACCAGATCGCTGGCACAGCCCATGTTGTCGGACACGATGACCGGCAGGCCCGCGGCCATGGCCTCGTTCACAATCAGGCCCCAGGCCTCGTGCCTGGAGGGCAGAACGAATACCGTGCTGAGATCAAAGAAACGGGGAAGCTCGCGCTGGTTGCGAAAGCCGGCGAAGCGTACATGCGGTGAACCGCTTGCCGTGACACGCCGCTGCAGGTTCGCCATTTCCTCCCCGTCGCCAACGATGACCAGGGTGGGCGCAGGCGAAAGGTCGAGCTGAAGGAAGGCGTCAAGCAGGTGGTCGCAATGCTTGCGGGTCTGCAGCTTGCTGGCGAACAGGATGACGGGTCGGGAAGAATCGAGATTCAACTCACGCTGCAGGTCAGCACGGTGTGCCGCAGCAGCCTGGGCGCCACGCAGAAAAAAGGCGTTATCGACGGCGTAGGGCATGAGGAATGCGGGAAAACTTATTCCGAAATAGTGTGCCCAATACTCAGCATTGCGGGCCCCAATGGGCAGCACGGCGGCGATGTTTGAACGAAGTGCGTCGAAGAACAGGTGTTTCAAGCGAAGTTTGAGGCCGGAACGTTCGCGGTCGTGGAGCCAGGACTCCGCACGCAGCAGCACCGGCAGGCCAAGCAGGCGTGCCGCAAGAATGGCGTGCAGGGCGTTGGCTGAGCTGTAGCCGTGCAGCCAGAGTGCGTCGAACGGTTCGCCGCCGATGCCTCCGCGGAGTGCGCGAAAGAATCCGCGGCTGATTGGCGCAAGTGGACGCGGGCTGGAGTTGTCGCGCCATCGCGGCAGGAAGATGTGGCGATAGCCTTCGGTAAGTGGAACATCCCAGGTGACGGCAACGCCAAAGCCATCATCGCGATACGCACGCACAGAGAAATCGGAGCAAAACAACACGGTGAGGTCAATGTCCGGCTCGGCGGCGATGCGGCGCAGCAGTTCTGCCTGGTACTGGATCGGGTGCGACACGACGTAGGCCAGGCGCACCCGGCGACCTGCGGCAGCGGCTACGTTCGTCGGGGTCGCGGCAGACATTGCAGGCGTGCTCCGCTAGTTACGCAAGATGGTGAGCGCGGTGATGGCAATGCCGAAGGCCGTAGTCAGACCGCCGTTGCGGATGGCGGATTTGATTAGGTTCGTCGGTGCCACAATGATGTCATCACTCTGGATGACCGGGTCGGGCGCCTGGCCCTTGAGCGCGGCTTTGAGGTCGACCGTGACCACCGTGCGCTGCGTGCCGATGGTGCGGATGATATGCACCTGGTCCAGCTTTGCTTCCCAAAGGCGACCTCCGCCCGTGGCGACCATCTGCACCAGCGTGAGAGGCGCGGTACTGGTAAGCGGGAAGGCACCCTGCTGCCGGAAGGCGCCAAGAAGGTAGTAGCGCCCGATGGCGGAGGTCACGATGGTGTCGCCGACGAACACCGGAATGTTCGCATACTTACTCTTCTCCGGGTCGGTGCCGAGATCGACGTTGATGGAGTCCACCTGCCCCGGTCGCTCGATGGAGATGAGATGGCTTGCGGTGGGGGGCAGGCCGGTGAGTGCCAGCACCTCAAAGAGTCGGCGGGTACCTGAGGGCATCGGGATCGTGCTGTGGACCTCGCCGATGACGGAGATGATCGACTTCGGCGATTCCAGAACCTCGACCCGGATCTGCGGCTTGACGAACATTCCCGCCGCCTGCAATCGTGCTGCAATCAAGGTTTGCGCCTCCAGCAACGTCAATCCTTCCACCGTCACAGGGTCGATCAGCGGCAGAGAGATCTGACCGATGCCGGATACACGGTCCTGTGCCACGTAGTCGGTGACGCCATACAGCGTAACGCGGACGTTGTCTCCGACCAGCAGGCGCGCCGGCCGGGCTGGCGGGTAGAGGATTGCAGGATCGATGGTGATGGCGTGCGGTGCGTTGACGGTGTCGCGGGCAGTATCGGCCGGTCCGTTGAACTGCGCGACCAAGGCTGCCGGAAGCAGCGTAAGTACCAGGGCGGCGACCAGCGCATACAGGCGAAAGGAAATGTTTCGCGTGCTCATACCACTTCCTTTTCGTTGGTGGCGCGGCCCTGCGTTTCGGTTTCCCACGACTCCGAGTCGATGTTGCTGTAGCTGTATCCGGAGTAGCCGTAGTAGCCGTAATACTCCGGTGCGTTCATGTCGACGGCATTCAGCACCACGCCGCTGATGGGCGCGCCGGCACGGAAAAGCAGGTCGCGCGCGCGGCGAACGACATGCCGGCTGCTCTTGCCATGGCGCACCACAAGCGCCAGTGCGTCGGCCTGGCGCGACAGAATGATGCCATCCGTCACGGACAGGATGGGCGGGGAATCGATCACGATATGCGTATAGCGTTCGGCCGACTGCACCAGCAGTTCGTGCATCGCTTCCGACGAAAGCATTTCCGTAGGGAAGGGAGGCACCGGGCCGCAGCACAGGATGTCGAGGTTCGGCACCTCGGGCACCTGGCGTAGGGCGTCGTCAAACGGCACCGACCCAGTGAGCACAGTGGACAGTCCGACGCGGCCGTTCAAGCCAAACCGGTGGTGGATGTTTGGCCGGCGCAGATCGCTGTCGATAAGTAGCACGCGCGTCTCCCGCTGCGCCAGGATGCAGGCAAGATTGGTGGCCACGGTCGTCTTGCCCTCAGACGGTGTGGCACTGGAGATGACGATGATCTTTGGCGGATGACCGGTTGTCGCCAGCAGAAGCGACGTTCGTAGCGATCGAAAGGCTTCGGAAAACTGAGACTTCGATGTGGCGAGAACGCCGATATTGCTCTGTGCCACGCTCAGACTAACGCCTTCCCCGGCAATTCTGCGGGTGCGTGGAATGACGGCGAGCGACGGCAATTGGGTGATGCTCTCGATCTCCGCGACACTGCGCATGCCGGTGTCGAGGCTCTCCAGCAGGAAGGCGAGCACGATGCCGCCGATCAGACCGAAGATGCCGTTCTGAATCATCATGCTGCTGCGCGGCTTGAGCGTGGGCGCGGCCGGCAGATCGGCACGATCGACGATATCGATCTCCAGTGACTCCAGACCGGCCTGCACGCCGGCAGCACGCAGACGTGACAGCAGCCCGTCATAGAGCGCGCGGTTGGTCTCATACTCACGCTGGCGCAGGGTGTATTCCACCAGTGCATCGCGGAACTGGTAGGCCTGGTTCTTGGCCTCGTCCAGTGCAGACGAGGTCTGCTGCTCATTCGCCTGTGCGGCGAGGAAGGCATCACGGGATTGACCGATCAGCCGCTTCTGTTCGGTATCGACCTCGTTCTGCAGCTCGCGCAGGTGCGCTTCGTCGGCTTGGAACTTTGGATTATTCTTGCCCAGCAGCAGGGCTTCCTGTGCAAGTGCGGCGCGGCTGCTGGCGATGTCTCCGCGGAGGCGATTTAATTCGCCGTCGTAGCCGGTCGCATCCAGCAGGCCTTCCAGGTTGTTGGGGTCGGCACCCTGCACCGTGCGAAACCGCGATTCCGCAAGTATGCGCGCAATGCGCGAGGTGCTCACGGCTGAGGAAAGTGCGTCCACCTTGGCGGTGCTCTCGGTGCTCGGCGGCCGTGTTGGGTCGAAGCTGAGGCCGAGCACGCCCAGCTTGCGCTGCATGTCGATCAACTGCTCCTGCGACTGCTCTACCTGCGCCTTCAGGTCACTGAGCTGGCCTGAAAGCCAGCCGGACACCCGCTGGGTGGAGTCAAATCGCACCTGGTAGGAGCGATGAATGTAGGCATCCATCACGTGGTTCACGATGTCTGCGGAAACCCGCGGATTGGGCGAAACGCACGTAATTACCAGCACCGACGTACCCTGGATCGTGACTGTGTTCACCGTGGCGAGCAGCCTGCCGACGACCGCCTGGCGCATGCTGGGGTTGTTCAGGTCGCCATGCGGCAGCGGCCCCTTTACACCAAAGAATCCGGGGTTGTTGGCAAGGTCGAGTTGCTGCGCGACCGTAAGCATCAGCGACTCACTGTGCAGGATTAGAATCTCGTTCGTGAGATTGTTCTCCATGGTGGCGCCCGGCTCGCGATATGCCGCGGTTGCGCCGGAGCCCACCTGGATGCGGCCCGCGGCGGTATAGAGCACAGGCTGCGTTACGGCCTGATAAAAGCCGTAGATGGCACCCAGCACCATGGCGATCAGCAGCACCCACTTGCGCTTGCGAAGAACGAGCAACGCCTCGGACAGGGTCGTGTCTGCGGTCGCAGTCGTAAATCCCGCGTCTGCCGTCGGGGTTTCCGCAGCAGGTGTCTGCGTTCTAAGCGGTACCATCTACACGGATGATAAACCCGAATGCGGACCGTAGCCGATAGACAGAGCTGAATCGGTACACGCAAACGGCGAGGACATCTTCTACACTGTGGGTCGGTCATGCATCTTCTGCGGTACCATCGCCCGCCAGAAGCAAGAACGCATGTGCAGATGGACGAGGAACGGACACGATGGATCGAAGTGTGAACATTGCAGTAGTGGGATCGGGTTATGTGGGATTGGTCGCGGCAGTCTGCTTCGCGGAGATTGGCCACAACGTGATCTGCGTCGACAACGATCAGCGCAAGGTCGATGCCCTGCGCGGCGGCGATACCCTGATTCATGAAGAGCACCTACCTGAGCTGTTGAACCGTTACCGCAACAATCGTGTAACGTTCACCACCGACCTGGGCGATGCCACCAGCAAGTGCGACGCCATCTTCATCGCCGTGGGCACACCGCAGTCCGAAACCGGCGATGCGGATCTGTCGTACGTGGAGGCCGTGGCCTGCGAAATCGCCCGCCACCTGAATAGCTACAAAGTCATCGTGGAAAAAAGCACCGTGCCGGTGTACACCAACGAGTGGATTCGCCGCTCGATTGAGCGCAACGGTGTGGACAAGGGCATGTTCGACGTCGTGTCGAATCCCGAATTCCTCCGCGAAGGTTCGGCAGTGGAAGACTTCCTGCATCCGGACCGCATCGTCGTCGGCGCAGACAGCCCGCGGGCTGCAGAGGTGCTGCAGGCCATCTATCGTCCGCTGACCGACGGCAGCTACTACCGCAACACTAACGCCATCGGCGGCCGGCTCGACGAGACCGCACCGCCGACCCTGCTGCTTACCTCAACCAAGAGCGCGGAAATCATCAAGCACGCGTCGAATGCCTTTCTTGCCATGAAGATTTCCTTCATCAACGCGGTCGCCAACCTGTGCGAAGCGACCGACGCCAATGTGGAGCAGGTCGCCAAGGGTATTGGTCTCGACAGCCGTATCGGCCCCAAGTTCCTGCGGCCCGGCATCGGTTACGGCGGCTCATGTTTCCCGAAAGATGTCGCGGCCTTTCGCTCCGTCGCCGACTCCATGGGTGTCGACTTCTCGCTGCTGACCGAGGTCGAAAAGATCAACGTCGACCAGAAGAAGCGTTTCCTGCGCAAGGTCCGCGCGGCCCTGTGGACGCTGCGCGGTAAGCGTCTCGGCGTGCTCGGCCTCGCCTTTAAGGGTGAGACGGATGACATTCGCGAAAGCCCCGCGATTGACCTGATCGAAATGCTAATCGGCGAAGGCTGCACCATCTGCGCCTACGATCCGGCAGGCATCGAACGCAGCAAGGTGGAAATGCCGGAGTCGGCCGTGCTGAAGTATGCCGAGGACGCGTATGCCGCCGCGGAAAACGCCGACGCCGTGCTGATCCTGACGGACTGGAGCGAGTTCGCCGCGCTCGACCTCAGCCGCCTCAAGACAGCATTGCGCTATCCCATCCTGCTGGACGGCCGTAACCTGTACGACCCCGAAGACGTCGCGTCCAAGGGCCTGACCTACGTCAGCGTCGGCCGGCCAACCGCACATCCGGCGCGCAACTAGCTTGAGGCCGCAACCGAACCTTTTACCAGAAAGAGGATTTGTGCAGACGGAATACCGCTGGAACCGCGTGCTGGTCACAGGCGCTGCGGGATTTTTGGGCTCGCACCTGTGCGACGCGTTGCTCGCCGAGGGTTGCGAGGTCGTCGGTGTCGACAATCTCGCCACCGGTTCGCTGAACAACCTGGCGCATCTTGCGACCGAGTCGAAGTTTGCCTACGAGCAGGCCGACATCTGCACGCCATTCGACTTTGGCGCGGTGGACTTCGTCTTCAACTTCGCCTCGCCTGCAAGCCCGCCGGACTACCTGCGGCTTGGGCCGGAGACGCTGCGCGTCGGTTCCGACGGCACGGTCAACGCGCTTGAACTGGCTAAGCGCTACGGTGCAGGCTTCCTCCACGCATCGACCTCCGAGTGCTACGGCGACCCGACCGTGCACCCGCAGCCAGAGAGCTACTGGGGCAACGTCAACCCCATCGGCCCGCGATCGGTGTACGACGAGGCCAAGCGTTTCTCCGAAGCCACCATCATGGCTTACCACCGCTACTACAAGATGCGGACGGGCATTGTCCGCATCTTCAACACCTACGGCCCGCGCCTGCAGCCAAACGACGGCCGCGTGATCTCCAACTTCATGATGCAGGCGCTCAGCGGCCAGCCTCTGACCGTCTATGGCGAAGGTCAGCAGACACGCTCATTCTGCTACGTCTCTGACCTGATTCGCGGCATTGTCGCGCTGGCAAAATCCGGCGAACCGCTGCCCACGAACATCGGCAATCCGTCGGAGTGGACGATCCTGGAGTGCGCGAAGGCGGTGCTCGAGGTTACCGGCACCGACCTGCTGCTCATTTACAAGCCCATGCCCGAAGATGATCCGAAGCAGCGCAAGCCTGACATCACCAAGGCCCAGACCCTGCTGGGATGGGAGCCGAAAGTCGCCCTGCGCGATGGTCTCAGGCTGTCGCTGGAGTACTTCAAGTCAAAGGTGTAGCGGTAACGTCGTGGGAGCAAGAAGGGCCTGGACGCATTTGCGTTCAGGCCCTTTCTCACTTCCACCAAGAACTACCGATCGCGTTCCACGACATACGCTGGAATGCCCATCAGCGCGCGATGGGCGAGGTTCTTGGGCAGATCGGCAATCGACTGCCGCGCCGCCTCAGCGTACGCTCGCGCGGCATCCATCGCGTAGGCAATGGACCCATGCCGCTGCAGAATTCCCAGAATGGTACTGTGCCGCACCCTGCTGAAATCTCCGTCGGCAAGTACGGTGCGAATCGCCTCACGGTCGGCACCGGTTCCGCGCTCCAGCGCATTGATCACCGCAAGGGTCGCTTTGCCCTCGCGAAGGTCGCTTGCTACCGGCTTACCCAGCGTCTCTTCGGTACCAGTCAGGTCGAGCACATCATCCACAATCTGGAACGCCAGGCCTAAATTGCGTCCGTACTCGCCCATCTGTTCTTCCAGCGCATCGGTCGACCCGGCGAGGGTCGCACCAAGCTGCATGCTGACCTTGAACAGGCAAGCCGTCTTACGGTAAATGAGGTCGAAGTATTCCTCTTCGTTGATCAGGTGGCCGAGCTTCTGCATCTGCAGCAACTCGCCTTCCACCATCTGCTGCGTCAGGCTGATCAGCAGGTCGAGCAGGTGGAAGTTGCGCTCTTCCAACGCCGTTTGGAACGACTGCATGTACAGCCAATCGCCGGCCAGCACACACTTCGACGAACCCCAGTGCGCGTTCGTCGAGGGTCGCCCCCGGCGCGACACCGCGGAATCGATGATGTCGTCGTGCACTAACGTTGCCGTGTGCAGCATCTCGACGACCGCACCCATCTTGATGCGGCTTTCCCCGTCAAATCCGAGCGCCTTGGACGAAAGCAGCAACAACAGCGGACGAATGCGCTTGCCACCACCTGCGAGCAGGTACTGCCCAATCTCGGTGATGACCTCAACGTCGGACTGCGATTGCCGTGCAAACTCTTTCTCAACCAACGCGAGGTCGGTGCGAACGAGATTCATTGCCTCTTTTGCCGACGCGATGGAAAGGGGAAACACGCTTATGTGACTCTACCAGTTCAGGGGAAGATGCTGTGCGGCTAACGGTTCGCGGGCTAATTTGAGCGGAAGTTCGTGAACTGCAATTCAACCCCGAAGTCTTTGCCTCGCAGCAAAGCCATGACCTCCTGCAGCACGTCGCGGTCCTTCGCGGCAATGCGCACGGTATCGCCCTGGATGGACGCCTGCGCTTTCTTTTTCGAGTCCTTCACCAGCGCAGTAATTTTCTTTGCGGCATCGGACGGAATGCCCTGCTTCAGCTTGACCTTCTGCCGGACCGAGCTGTTCGACGCCGGCTCGATCTTCTCGTACTCCAGATTTTTCAACGAAACATTGCGTTTCACGAGCTTTTGCTGCAAAATCTCGGTCACTGCGCCCAGCGTGTACTCGTCCTGCGACGCAAGCTGAATCGTCTCGTCGCCCTCAAGGTTCATCGTCGACTTGGAGTTCTTCAGGTCGAAACGCGCGTTCACTTCTTTCGATGCCTGATCCAGTGCGTTCTTTACTTCCTGCAGGTCGACCTTGCTGACCACGTCGAAGCTGTTGTCCTGTGCCATAGTGGAACTTCCTTTTGCGGGTTCGTACTCGCCGCGTCTTCTCTATCAGGTTAATTGATCGATTGGATGCCGAAGAGCTGTTCAAAGTTCATCGTTGTCGCCGTCGCAAGTTCTTCGAGCGAGATGCCACGCAGCTTCGACACGAACTCTGCCGTGACCCGTGTGTTTGCAGGTTCGTTGCGCTGTCCGCGCAGCGGCTGCGGCGCTAAAAACGGAGCATCGGTTTCAACCAGGATGCGATTGAGTGGCGCGAGGACCGCAGCCTCGCGAATACCCGGGAAGCGGTTGTACGTCACATTGCCGGCAAAGGAAAGATGGAAGCCAAGTTCGAGCGCGCGTCGCGCATCCTCCGCGCTGCCGCTGAAGCAGTGCATCACGCCGCCAATGCCATGTGGTGCCCAGTGCTGCTGCACCAGCCGGAAAAAGTCTGCGGTCGCGTCTGCCTCTCCAAAGCGCGCCTTTGCCTCGGCCGTGGCAAGTGCGCTCGTGCGCAGGTGAATCAGAATCGGCTTACGCATCTCGCGAGCGATCCCAAGCTGTGCAACGAAAGCGCGCTGCTGCACGTCGGTATCCGGGTTGTCGACATGGTAGTAGTCCAGGCCAATCTCGCCGATTGCGACAACCAGCGGGTCCATCGCCAGCGCACGCAACTTCGCCAGTGCCTCGTCCTCCGCAAGCGCCGTCTCCTGTGGATGAATGCCTGCCGACGCATAGATGCGCGGCACGCCACCCTGGTGCTGCGCCGCAAGATCGCGCGCACGGTGCATCGTTGCCGGCCCATCGCCGATGCCGATGCTCAGGATCGTACGAATCTCTGCCTCACGCGCACGCGCAAGCACGCCGTCGAGGTCCTGGGCGAGGCCGTCAAAATCCAAATGTGCGTGGCTGTCGACAAGATGCATAGTTAGCGAAGCCGCGCACCGATCTCGATGTCCTCGATAAAGCTTGCCAGCGCAGGCGTGCCGTCGCCAACGCTCGCTGCGACGATCATGCCTTGCGATTCCAACCCCCGCAGCTTGCGCGGCGCAAGGTTTGCGACGATCACCACCTTGCGGCCAATCAGCTTCTCTGGCTCGTAAAACTGCGCGATGCCGGCAAGAATCTGGCGCTTTTCATAACCCAGATCGACCTCGAGCCGCAGCAGCTTGTCCGCCTTTGGAATGCGCTCGGCAACCAGCACCCGTGCGACGCGCAGATCGACCTTGGCGAAGTCGTCGATGGTGATCTCCGGCGTGTCAGGTTTCGCCGGTGCTGCCGGGGGCTCGCTCTCCATCGCTTCGGCCAGGGGAGAACTCTCGGGGGTGGCCTCGGTCATCGGTGCGAGCTTCTGCGCGCCGCCAGGTTCGGCTTCAGGTTGCGCGTTCGGTACGGTCGGTTTCTGTTCCATCTCGGTCATACGGGTAATGGTGTCCTTATCTGCGCGGGGAAATACCGGCGCAATCTTGCCAAGCCGTGCGTTTGGGCCGAAGCCGCCGTGGGTCAGGTTCAGCAGTTCGCCATTCTCCACCGCGCGCCGCAGGCTGCCCAGGCCAAGCTGCTGCCACACCCGCTCCGTCGAGTAGGGGAGCACGGGGTACAGCAGCGCCGTCAGGATGCGAATGCTTTTAATCGACGTCCGCAGAACGGTCGCAAGCCGCTCCCGCTGCGCCGGATCCTTCGCCAGCTTCCACGGTGCGTTCTCGCTGATGTAGCCGTCCGTCGCCGTAATCAGCGCTGCACACGCCTGCACCGCGGTAGTGAACTGCTGGCGCCCCAGCGCCTCCTCCACGGCGGTAATCGCGGCAGAGGTCGCCGCCGTCAGTTCGGTGGTCAAGCCGCTCTCAGGCACAATGCCGTCGAAATTCTGCTGAATCAGGTTCAGCGTCCGGCTGACCAGGTTGCCAAACCCATTCGCGAGATCACTGTTATAACGCGCGACTAAAGCGTCAAACGAAAATGACCCGTCCTGCCCAAACGGGATTTCCCGCAGCAGAAAGTACCGCAGCACATCCGCGGCAAACAGGTCCTGTTCGTCCTTTTCCAGCTCCGGCTTCAGCGCGCCGAAGCCATCCAGAATCGTCTCCGTCCGCACAATGTTTCCGCGAGACTTCGACATCTTCGATTCCTCGAACAGCAGCCACCCATGCGCGACGATCTTCCGCGGCAGCGGCAACCCCGCCGCCAGCAGAAACGCGGGCCAGTACACGCAGTGGAACCGCACAATCTCCTTGCCTACCAGCTGCACGTCCGCCGGCCAGAAGCGCGCAAACATCTCCCGCGCCTCTTCGCTCGGGTCGCCGTACCCGACGGCCGTCATGTAGTTCGCCAGCGCGTCCAGCCACACGTAGATGACGTGTTTCTGTTGCGTCGTGGCAGCAGCCGGCTCCGGTACCGGAATGCCCCAGTCGAAGCTCGTCCGCGACACGGACAGGTCCTTCAGCGCGCCCGGCACATAGGCCACGCCGGTGTCGCTGCGTAGCGTCTCCGCACCCTCGCCGAGGTTGCCGCGCAGAAAACTCAGCACCTCGTTCTTCCGCGACTCCGGCTCGATCGACAGTTGGTGCGACTCAATCAGGTCAATCAGCGGCTTCTGAAACGCCGACAACCGGAAGTAAAAGTTCTCCTCCGTCACGGTCTCGGTCGGGCGTCCATCCGGCCCGATCGTCCCCGGCGGCCCTTCCACAAACATCTCTTCCGACACGCAGTACTGCCCGGTGTACTGGTCCAGATAAATCTGCCCGCGCTCGTACAGCGTGGTGAACAGTTGTTGCACCCCGCGCTGGTGCTTCGCGCCCGTCGTGCGGATGTACTGGTCGTACGAGATGCCCATGCGCTTCCACAACCCGCGAAAGCTCTCCGACACGTCATCGGCAAACTGCTGCGGTGCAATGCCGGCAGCGGCGGCGGAGCGCTCGATCTTTTGCCCGTGCTCATCGGTGCCGGTCAAAAAATACGTGTCGCGGCCAAGCATGCGGCTGCGCAGCGCCAGCACATCGGCGGCAATGGTGGTGTACGCATGGCCGATGTGTGGGCGCGCGTTGACGTAGTAGATCGGGGTCGTGACGTAAAACTTCTCAGGCATGCGGTTAGTGCAAGTTTACCAGCCGCACGCTACACCTCCGCGGCGTTGCCCAGCTTTGGCACTAGCAGCTGGATGCACAGCAGCGCCAGCAGGTATGCCGTGGAGGCAAAAAGGAAGATCACCGTGGGATGCGTCGTAATGTTCTGCTTCACCAGCACGGTAAACAGCGCTCCACCCGCCGCGCCGCACGCCCCACCGATGCCCACCACGGTCGACACGGCAGTCGATGGCAGCATGTCTCCCGGCGTGCTGAACAGGTTGGCCGACCACCCCTGATGCGCCGCCGCCGCCAGCGAAAACAGCGCAATCGTCGGCCACAGCGTTATGCCATGGCTTGCCATGAACGGGACCGCCGCGACGGGCAGCACGCAGCACGCGCACAGCAGCATCGTCAGCTTGCGCGCGCGGTTCACGCCCAGCCCCGCCCGCATCAGCGCACCGGCCAGGTAGCCTGCCGCAATCGACCCAACCGACGACGCCAGGTACACCACGATCAGCGGTTTATACAGCTCCTTCAGTGTCAGGCCGTAGTTCTCGTGAAAGTATTTCGGCAGCCAGAACAGGTAAAACCACCAGATCGGGTCGGTCAGCAGCTTGCCCACGCTGAACGCCCACGTCCCGCGATTGCGCAAGATTACGCGCAGCGGCAATCGCTCCGGGTTCAGCCCGGCCTCGCGCAGCGGCCGCTCCAGGTCTGCCTGGGTTTGCGTGGCCCGCCGGCGCAGTCGGTTGTAGGGAAACAGCAGCCACAGCACCAGCCACAGCAGCCCAAACGAGCCCGTCGTCAAAAACGCCGCATGCCACCCATAGCGGCCCACCACATACGGAATTAGCAGCGGCGCCACGATCGACGATACATTCGCTCCGCTGTTCCAAAGTCCCGTCGCCAGCGCGCGCTCCTGTTGCGGAAACCACTCGCTCGTCGCCTTGAGCGCGGCAGGGAAGTTGCCGCTCTCCCCTAGCCCCAGTACAAATCGCGCCACGCAAAACCCAAGCACCGAGCCAACTGCCGCATGGCTGATCGACGCCGCAGCCCACACCGCGATCGCCAGCGCATACCCCACCTTCGTCCCCAGCCGGTCGATAATGCGGCCGCTTACCAGCAGCCCGATCCCGTACGCCAGCTGAAAGTAAATCAGCACATCGCCGAAGTTGTTGTTGAACACTGCGTGCGTCGGATCGGCGGCGTTCCACCCCATAAACGGCAGGTCGTGCAGCTTGGGCTCAATCAGCGAAAACACCGATCGGTCCATGTAATTGATCGTGGTCGCCAGGAACAGCAGACCGCACACCAGCCAGCGCATGTTGCTGTCACGGGTGAAGCTCGCCTGCGTCGAAACAGGTCTGGTCTGCGTTGCCAAAGGCTCTCCGTTCCGCACTGCCTGGGACTTTGTTTCCGGTTCGAACAAAGCATCCAACCCCGTTGCCTGCTCTGTCAAGCGCGGCGTGATTAAATTGGGGCGATGAATGCAATGACTGTAGTGACCGGTGCTGCCGGCTTTATCGGCCGCAACACCGTGGCCGAACTGAACCGCCGCGGCAAGCGCGATCTGCTGCTCGTTGACCGGCTCGGCACTGACGAGCGTTGGAAGAACCTCGTCGGCCTGGAGTATGAAGACATCCTCTCACCGGAAGAGTTCCTCGCGCGCCTCCGCAGCACCGGCGAACAGGCCCTGCCGGAAATCGACGGCATCGTCCACCTGGGCGCATGCTCTGCCACCACGGAGAAGGACGCCGACTACCTGCTGCGGAACAACTATGCCTACACCCGCGAGCTCTGCACGTGGAGCCTTGCCCACGAGGTCAAGTTTGTCTATGCCTCCTCTGCCGCGACTTACGGTGACGGCAGCCGCGGCTACGACGACAGCGACTACATCACCCCGTCGTTGGAGCCGCTCAACATGTACGGCTACTCGAAGCACATGTTCGACCTGTGGGCGCTGCGGCACGAACTGTTCTGGAAGCAGCCGGCACCCATCGTCGGCCTCAAATACTTCAACGTCTACGGCCCCCACGAGGACCACAAGGGCGACATGCGCTCGGTTGTGAACAAAAGCTTCGGCCAGATCAGCGACGGCGGTACCGTGCGCCTGTTCAAGAGCTACCGTCTGGAGTTCAAGGATGGCGAGCAGATGCGCGACTTCGTCTACGTCAAGGACGCAGTCGATGTGACGCTGTACTTCCTGGAGCAGCGTCACCTGGGCGGCCTGTACAACTGCGGTGGCGGCATCGCACGCACGTGGGTCGACCTCGTCACGGCCGTGTACGGCGCCATGGGAAAGCCGTCGCACATTGAATACATCGACATGCCCGACGACCTGCGCGGCAAGTACCAGTACTTCACCCAGGCAACCGGCGACAAGCTGAAAGCCGCCGGCTACACCAAGCCCTTCACCACGCTCGAAGACGGCATCCGCGACTATGTGACGACGTACCTCACACCCCGGTCCCACGCATAGTCGCTCGTCTGAAAGGTGCACCGGATGTTACAGTCACGCTGAGACGCTAGGCGTCCGGACTCGCACTGAAGGGGAATACGTTGGCGCAAAGCATCCGCATCGGCATCGACCTGGGCGGCACGAAGATTGAGGGTCGCGCATTTACCCTGGGCGGTACGGAACTGGATCGCATCCGCGTCGCCACGCCGAAGGGCAGCTATCCCGGTACCGTCGAGGCCATCGCCGAAACGGTTGAAGCCTTGGAATCACGAGCCGGTTCGAAAGGCACGGTGGGCGTTGGCATTCCGGGAACAATCGTTCGCTCGACCGGACTGGTCAAGAACTCCAATTCCACGTGGCTTAACGGCATGCCGCTGGAGCGCGATCTCTCCAAGCGTCTGGCACGCGAGGTGCGTTGCGCCAACGACGCCAACTGCTTGGCCATCTCCGAGGCGGTCGATGGCGCGGCAAAGGGCTTTTCCGTCGTCTTCGGTGTCATTGTCGGCACCGGTTGCGGCGGCGGCGTGGCGCTAAACGGCAAGGTTCACGGCGGTCCCAACGGCGTGGCGGGGGAGTGGGGTCACAACCCGTTGCCTTGGCCCAGCCCGGCGGAATCTCCCGGCCCGGAGTGCTATTGCGGCAAGCGTGGCTGCATTGAACGCTGGATCTCCGGATCGGGTCTCGAGCGGGACTTCCTGGAAACCACCGGCAAGCCCCTGCACGGTCCTGACATCGTAGCGCTCAGCGAGACCGGCGACGCCGAGGCCCTGGCGGCCATGGATCGCCTGGAAGACAGGATGGCCCGCTCGTTGGCGGGCGTCGTCCACGTACTCGATCCGGATGTGTTTGTCCTGGGCGGAGGCCTATCCAAGCTTGATCGGCTCTACCGCAACCTGCCGGCGCTGCTGTCGCGCTACACTTTCGGCGGCCCGGTGGAAACGCCGATCGTGCAGGCAGTCCACGGCGACGCCAGCGGCGTGCGCGGTGCCGCCTGGCTCTGGCCGGCGTAGCTTTCGCCGTCAGCTAAAGCGTCACGTTCTCCAGGTCGACGTTCATCCACTCGCCCAGCTCGATGCCCGTGCGAATCTGCGCGGGCGTTTTGCCGCGCCGCGTCTGCTGGTAGGCATACACGCCTTCCTTCATGCAGGTGGAGCATGCCGCGCCGTGGTCACCTTCAAAGCAGGAGTGCAGGCTGTTGTGGCCCATGGCGCGGTCGCAACGGCAATAGCAGGGCAGCTGGTGCAGCACGTTCGGAATCTTTTCCGCCATTCTGTACGCCGTCACCTGGTAAGGATGCGAAAAGTAGGGTCCGGTTAGCTGCCCGCCATGCATCACCGGAGGCAGCGGCGCATGCGGCGGGGCGGCGTTATACGCCGGCACATCCTGCACCTGCTGCGAGTTCGACCACTGAGCCGACGCCGCAACCGTAACGATGGCGAGCAGGAAAAAGCCAGGGAGTCGCTTCATGCACCTAATTGTAAAGCTTGGAAACTAAGGTGCCCGGCCACAAAAAAAAGAGCCCGTATGGACGAAAGACGTCCATACGGGGGAGGCCAGTGACGCAACTCGAGGCGGGCGGGATCACTCAACCGGTCCGCAAATCTCTTGAGCCAGCTTCTCAACTGCTCACACTCATTATGACGCAGCTCAAGCCCTAAAGTTTCTCAAGGTCTCCATAAAAATGCAGATTTCTACCAAACTCCATAGATTTATATCTCCATGGTCTGGCGAACATCTGCGTGAAAGCTTCACAATAATTGAATTACTCCTTTTGATTGTTCACTTTATCTGCGGCGCGCCGGTCCGCCGCCCAGTTTTCCTTCAACACCTGCCGTGACCGTCCGAGTGCCAGGGCGTTGGCGGGAATGTCATCGGTGATGCAGCTACCGGCGGCTACGTAGCTGCCTGCGCCCACCGTAAGCGGAGCCACCAGCGTCGAATCCGACCCGACGAACGCACCATCCTCAATCACCGTGACGTTCTTGTGTACCCCGTCATAGTTGCAGGTGATCGTACCGGCACCGATGTTGACGCTTTCACCGATAATGGCATCGCCGAGATAAGAGAGATGGTTCGCCTTCGATCCCTTGCCCAGTGTGGTTTTTTTCGTTTCCACGAAGTTGCCCAGGTGCGCAGACTCGCCAATATGGCTTTCCGGGCGAAGGTGTGCATACGGTCCCAGTGTCGCGCCGGTGCCGACGGTGGAGCTGTCGATAACACAACCATTGCGCACCAGCACGCGGTCGCCGATCGTGGAGTCCTGGATAGTGGAATAGGACCGAATGCGGCAGTGGCCCCCGACCGAGGTGCGTCCAAGCAGCTGGGTAAACGGCTCAAGCACGGTGTCGGCGGCAACGGTCACGGTGCTATCGATTGTGACCGTCTCCGGACGGAAGATGGTGACGCCGGCAGCCATCAGCCGCTGCACCGTGCCAAGCCGCAGCGCAGCGTCCAGGTGCATCATCTCCCCAATCGTATTTGCGCCAAGCACCTCATCCACGGAGTCGGCCGCAACCGCCACCACGCGCTCACCCTGCTCCACCAGCAAGGCCGCGGCGTCGGTCAGGTAAAACTCGCCGGCACTATTGTCGCTGCGCAGCTGATCGAGACACATGAAGAGAGCCGACGTACGGAAGACATAGATCCCGCTGTTGATTTCACGCAGCGTCTCCGGCGCGGCGCGATGCGCATCGGTCAACGATTTTTGCTCGACGATGCCGACGACCTCGACCGCTCCTGCGGCTCGGCGCAGTACACGACCGTAGCCGGTTGGATCGGGGGGAATCGCAGTCAGAATCGTCATGGCCGCACCTTCGCGCCGATGCGTCTCCCACAGCGTTGCGAGCGTCTCCGGCCGGATGAGCGGCACATCGCCGGACAGAACGAGCAGGTTTTCCGGGGGCGCGACGCCATCCGCGGCAAAGGCTGCCTTCACCATTTGCAACGCGTGCCCGGTGCCAAGTTGTTGCGGTTGCAGCACAAAGTGGACGCCGGTGTGTGCGACGGCAGTCTGCACACGCTCAGCCTCATGTCCGACGACGACATGAATCTGTTCCGGCGCCGCAAGTGTCACGGCTGCATCGATCACGTGCTGCAACAGCAACTTACCGCCAACGGTGTGTAGCACTTTTGGCAGACTGCTCTTCAACCGGGTACCCCGGCCGCCGGCCATGATGACGATTCCTAACGAACTCATCCTATTAGGGTACGCGTGCAAGCGTAGTGGGTGAAGGCTCATCCGTGCGAAAAGATTGCGGCGAAAATGCATCATCTTTGTTGCGAGCAATCGATTCCACTGGGCGGCGAGGCCTGCTCCCAAACCCGCTTTGCCGTTGCCAGTCCATTCTTGTGTTCAGGCAGGCTCTACATCAGTCGCAACCGCACGCTTCGTCGCTTTCTTCAACACCGGCTTGCGCTTGGAAATGCTCGGGGCGGCGACGGGCCCGGCCACCGTTCGCGGTGTGCCGCAGGCGATTTCCATCAGGCGTTCCTGCGAGTTCACCGCATCCTTGCCGGCTGCAGGCCGAACGTACGTGCCGTTCGCGGTGAGCAGGCGTGCCTTGGCGGTGTCGTCGAGATAAAGCTGGAGAATCTGATCGCGCAAGCGGCCACGCAAGGCCGCATCCTGCACCGGAAAGACGGTCTCGCAGCGGTCGTACAGGTTGCGCGGCATCCAGTCGGCCGAGCCGCAGTAGACTTCGCTCGTATCTGTAATCTCTTCCTTGGCGACCGTAGCGTCGGTGGGTGACCCATTGCGGAACCAGAAGATGCGGCTGTGCTCCAAAAAACGCCCCACAATCGACCGCACCCGAATGTTTTCGCTCAATCCCTTGACGCCGGGCCGAAGCGAACACATGCCGCGGACAATGAGGTCCACCTCGACCCCCGCCTGCGACGCGGCATATAGCGCACGCACGGTTTTGCCGTCGAGCAGCGCATTCATCTTGGCGATGATATGAGCGGGCCGCCCCGCACGCGCGTGCTCGGCCTCACGATCGATCAGGTGGAGTACGCCCTGCGCCAGCGTGATGGGCGCGACCAGCAGTGGCTCGTAGTCCGCCTGATCGGTCTGCGCGGTCAGGTAGTTGAAGACCTTTTGTGCGGCGCTAGTGATGGCTGGATCCGCCGTCAGCAGGCTGATGTCCGTGTAAAAGCGCGCGGTGACGGAGTTGTAATTGCCGGTGCCCAGATGGGCGTAGCGGCGGGTCACGCCGTCGGAGTCGCGGCGCACCAGCAGCGCGAGCTTGGCGTGGGTCTTCTTGCCCACGATGCCGTGAAACACCTGCACGCCCGAGTCTTCCAGCGAGCGCGCCCAGCGAATGTTGGAGTCTTCGTCAAAGCGCGCCATCAGTTCCACGACCACGGTCACATCGGTGGTAGGCGCAGCTTCAAGCAGGGCGCGAAATAACGGCGAGTCGGATGAAGTGCGGTACAGCGTCTGCTTGATGCTGACCACCTGCGGATCGTGCGCCGCGGCCTCCATAAACTTTTCTACCGCGCTGTAGGAATCGAAGGGGTGGTGCAGCAAGACATCGTGCTGCCGCAGTGTTTCAAAGATGCTTTGCGGCTTGCCGTCGGTGCTGCGATCCAGCACGACTTCCCGGCCGGAGAACTTGGAGAACTTCAGGTCCGGTCGGTCGATCGCGCCATACAGGTCCGCGATGCGCGCGAGGTTCACCTGGCCGTCCGTGCGGAAAATCTGCCAGCGTTCCAGGTCGAAGTTGATGCGCAACTGCTCCAGCATGCTTTCGTCGGCGCCGGCCTCGATCTCCAGGCGAACCACGTCGCCCTTGCGGCGGTTGTGCAGTTCTTCGCGCACACTCTCCAGCAGTGACCGCGATTCCTCCTCCTGCAAGTACAGATTGCTGTTGCGCGTCACGCGAAACGGTGCGCAATTCGCAATGGAGTACCCCGGAAACAGCCGCTCGGCGTGCGCTTCCACCAGCTCCTGCAGAGGCAGAAAACGGAATTCACCCGCAGGCGCGGGCAAAGGAACCATGCGTGGCAGCGACCGCGGAATATTGACGACACCGAGTACGCTCACGTTGCCACGCTTGCGACGCAGCAGCAGCGCCAGGCATAGCGCCTTGTTCAGCACGCGCGGAAACGGGTGCGTCGGATCGATGGTGACCGGTGTCAATAGCGGATCGATCTCGCGGGCATAAAAGGCTTCTGCCGCCTCTCGGCCGGCGACATCCAAGTCTTTCCACGCCAACAGGTGAATCTTTGCCGCTCGCAATGCAGGTTTCAGCTGGCGCGTCCAGCAGTCGTACTGTGCATGGCTGTATGCATGCAGGCTGTCGGCCAGCCGATTTAGGCGGTCCTGCTCGCTCAGGCCGTCATCGTCTTCGTCGGCTGACACGGTAAATCCATCTTCAATGCGCTGCAGAATGGCGGCGACGCGTACCTCGGTAAACTCGTCGAGGTTCGAAGCGGTGATGGCGAGAAAGCGAAGCCGCTCCAGCAGGGGATTGGTCTCGTCCTGCGCCTCTTCCAGCACGCGCCCGTTGAACTTGAGCCAGCTCTCATCTCGATTGAAGAACAGGTGTTCTGGCTTGTGTTGCGGCGGGCGAGTTGTTTTATGCGTAGCCATCGTTCTTCAAGATAGCGCAGGCATGTGGTGCGCGCAGGTGCTCCCGATTTGAACTGTCGTGCGGAAAGGTCGCCGCAACGGACAGTAAAAAGACGGGTTCTTGTCATCTATCTGGCATACTTACCAGATAAAGGGGAACCACCACGATGAACAGGATTGCCGTTTGCATGTTCGCCGCCACGCTGGCCGCGGGGACTGCCTTCGCACAGACCGCGACGCAGGACACCAAGAAGGCCGGCCACGAAACGGCGGCTGCCACCAAGGACACCGGTCATGCCGTGGCCAAGGGTACGGAAAAGGGCTACGACAAGACGAAGTCCGGCACCGAAAAAGGCTATGACGCCACCAAGCATGGCACGAAGAAGGCATACCACAAGACCGCGCACGTGACCAAAGATGCTACCAAGGACACCGAGCATGGGACCGTCAAGGCGTACGACGCCACCAAGCACGGTACGGAGAAGGCTGCCGACGCGACCGTCGACGGGACCAAGAAAGTCGTGAAAAAGCTGTAACCGTTAGCCGCATCGATAGGAGGGCTCAATCGGCGCTTCCAATCTGTGGAAATGGGTGGGGTGCAACCCACGGGAGTTGCATCCCTTTCCGTGTTCTAGATTGCTTGATTGCGCGCTAAGTGACCAGGAGTTTGTTCGGCAGTCACCTGGGTCAAGGTTCGTGAGCTGTAAAACGGCCACGCAATGATGACCAATGTGATCCAGAACATGTCGGCGCTAAACAGGTGCAGCACCTGGATCCAGACGGGTGCGAGTAAGACCACGTCTGCAATGCCGACGACGATCTGTACCCCCAGGTTCACCAGCAGCAGTGTGGCCGTGCGTCCCTCTCCGCCACGACGCAGGGCGACCACCAGTAGGACTGTGGCGAGCGTCGCCAGCGCGGACGCGGCGGGATGCATCCACCGCATGCGGATCAGCAGCGGGGAGTGGGCGGCAAAGTCCGCGGCCAGCGCGGTACGCAGGTCGGGCGACGGAAAAAGCGTGTCGGCGAGCGCGGCGAGTGACCCCGTCGCGCCGGTGAGAATCGTAGCGCCAATCGCGAGCAGGGAAGCGTTGCGAATGGCTCGACCGGCCTTTGTTGGCGTGCGCCGCGTTCCAAGCAGCACCGCCGTTGCGGCAGTCGCACCCAGCAGTAGCAGCGTGTTGGTAAAGTGCACGGACTGCATGACGACCCGCGCGCCAGAGGTGTTGCGCTCGACCAGGTGCTTCAGCACCAGGATGGCGCCGAGCGCACCCTCGCTCAACAACAGCAAGCCGGCAATGACCGAGGTGCGTCGCGCGGGATGACGCTTTGGCGTCGCATAGAACGTCCAGCCGATCAGCAGCGCGAACATCGCCGTGCTGATGCCGGTGAGCGAGCGATGCGTGAACTCGATGATCGTGGTGAGCTTCGGATGATGCGGAAGAAACTCACCATTGCACAGCGGCCAGTGCGCGCCACAGCCACCGCCAGATGATGTGGCGCGGACGACAGCACCCTCCAGCACGACGAGAACGAAAAATGCGAGCGTGGCCCACGCCCAGCGCCGTACGCCAGCCACGCTGCGGGTCTGTGTGGGCGCGGGCGCGAGATGTGTCGCCATCAGCCGGCCGCCAGTTCCTTTGCGCGCTGCGTGGCGCGTTTTACGGCCTTGATCAGCGTCACGCGCAGGCCGCCTTCTTCCAGCTCCAGAATGCCGTCCACCGTGCAGCCTGCGGGGGTCGTCACGGCATCCTTGAGCAGTGCGGGGTGGTAGCCCGTCTCCAGCACCATGCGGGCGGACCCGTAGGTGGTTTGCGCGGCGAGCTGGGTGGCGATGTCACGCGGCAGTCCGACGTTCACGCCGGCCTCGGCCAGCGCCTCGATGATGATGTAGATGAACGCCGGACCAGAGCCCGAGAGACCGGTCACGGCGTCCATGTGCTTCTCATCCACGATCACCGTGCGGCCGACCGTGGCAAAAATGCGCTGCGCCATGGCAAGCTGGGCTTCGGTCACAAAGCGGCCGCCGCACAACGCGGTGATGCCCGCGGCCAGCATGGACGGCGTGTTCGGCATGGCGCGCACGACGCCGAGTTCGATTCCCGCGGCATCCTCAATCGAGGAAGTTTTCACCGAGGCGGCGAACGAGACGACCAGTTTGTCTTCGTTGAGTGCCGGCCGAATCTGCTCGATGAGCGCCGGTACCTGGATCGGCTTCACGCCCAGCAGGATCACATCGGCCTCGCGCGCGGCCTCAAGGTTGTCGGTCGACACCTGCACACCGTACTGCGTGGACAGCGCCAGCGCGCGCTCCGGGTGCGCCACCGTGGCGATGATCTGCTCCGGATGCAGCAGGTTGTTTTTTAAAAATGCCTGCAGCAGAATGCCGCCCATCTTGCCGGTGCCGAGCACGGCGACCTTCACGTTGGGCATGTTCGCCGCGGGCTGGGGAATCTCGTAGGTTTGCGTGTCTTCGTTCATAAGTGGTGACTTCGTCCAAGCGTGACAAGAGAGCTTCAATGTCGACGCTAATCGTCGTTTTTGCAATGGTAAGTGGGCCGCCTTGTTCGTGCAGGCCTCGGGTGTCGAAGGTGTACCAGGCGCGGCGCTGCGGGTCGATCAACCAGACGTGCTCCACACCCATGTAGAGGTAGTCTGCCAGCACCAGCTTCGCTCGGCTCAGTCGCGCGCAGCATGGACACATCGCAGATTCGTACGCGACCGTTTGCGACGCGTATACGCTGCTCGATCACCCCGATGACGGACCACTCGGGCTCATGGGTGGCAATGATGGCGGCTAAAAGAAATTGGAGGCGTGCATGGGCAAATTCGCCCCACTTTCTCTCCTCGATGACGCCGTCGACAAAATCCACGTCGGGGCTGTAGCTGGTGCGGAGGTACTGCTCAATGGGCGTGAGCGCGGGCTGGGTCGCCATGGCGGCCTCCTGTTGTTAAGACTACGCCTGCACTACTGCATAGCGGCGATGTTCGCGCCAGCAAATGAGCTTTCCGGGTACCATGCCGGCCGCGCCGGTGCGTTCGCCACCCGCGTTGCAAGCTGCGCCAGTAATACGGTGAACTGCGCCGCGGCCACCTTGTCGACCGGCTGTTGCAGGTCGTCGCTTGGCTTGTGATAACGCGTCCTCACCCATTCGTTGAACGTCGCCTGCTCCGGCGAATCCGGCACCCAGCCGAACTTGAACGCGAGCGCGGGAATGCCCTGCTTCACGAAGTTCACCTGGTCCGACCGCACAAACCGGTTCTCGTCTGGCTGCTTGTCGAACTGCACTTCCACATCATTCAACTGGCACACCGCGCGCGCATCATTGCCGAGCGTGGACTCACCCAGACCCTGCACCTCCAGGAAGCGCAGCGGAAACAGCGGCAAGAACATGTCCATGTTCAGGTCGGCGACAATTTGCTGCTTCGGCACCGTCGGCTTCGTCGCAAAATACTGCGAACCGAGTTCCCCAATCTCCTCGCCCATCAACGCGACAAACAGCACGGACCGCTTCGGATGCGTCTGCGAAGCCATCAGCTTCGCTGCCTCCAGCACGCTGGCGATGCCGCTGGCGTTGTCCATGGCTCCGTTGTAGAGCTTATCGCCGTTGATCTCGCGACCGACCCCCAGGTGATCGAGGTGCGCACTGATTACGACGTACTCTTGACGCAGCTTCGGGTCCGATCCCTCCAGCAGGCCAATGACGTTGCTGGCGGAAACTGCTGGCGCACGCGTCACGACGGCATGTGCCTCCAGGGTTCCGGGAACGTCGAAGTGCGGCAATGGCTTGCCTGCGTCCGCCAGCGTCTTCAACTCGTCGAAGGTGTGTCCCGAGCCGTTCAGCAGCTTGGTCAGCCCACTGGCATTCAGCGATCCACCTACCTGTAGACCCTGTAGCGTATCCATCTCCTCATCGGCAAAGACCAGCGTCGGCCCAGTCGTTCGCTGCGGCTGTGCGGCCTCCCGCTGCGCGGGTGTCATCTTGTCCGCGCCGGGAATGAAGCGCGGCGGCGTAAACAGCAGCGCACCAATGGCTCCGGCAGCGTGCAGCGTCTTCCACCGCTGATCCAAACTGCGGGCGTACGCACGTTGCGGCCCCTGCAGGTTCGCCGGTGACGCGTTGTAGATCACCGCGATCTTGCCACGCAAATCGCTGCCGGCATAGTCGTCCATGTGCCGCCGCGGCAGTTGCAGGCCGTAACCGAGAAAAACCAGCGGTGCGGCAACGGCCGTGCCGGTATGCGCGGAAAGGCTGGCATCCTTCGGCAAATCAAAGCTCGTGCTGCCGTCCGGCTGCTTCAGCACGAGCGTCGAGCGCGCTGCGTCAACGGTGGTCGGAACCAGCGCGACCGGTTGCTGATAACCCTGTGTTCCCGCCGGTTTCAGCCCCGTGGCACGAAACTGCTCTTCGACATAGGCCACAGCCTTGTCGTAGTCGGGCGTCCCGGTCTTGCGACCCTGCAGCTTGTCGTCCGCCAGGTACTGCACGTGCGCCCACCACGCTGCGGCCGGCGCGCTCCAGTCTGCACGATTGGCGATCAAGGGAATTTGTGCGTTCAGCGGAGCCATAACGAGCAGGGCAAGGGCAAACGAGCAGACGCGGCGCATGGAAGCTCCTGGAAGTGCAAAGGATGCTCCATGCTACCGCGACCCGCATAGCCGTTACCGTTTGCCGAACACATCGCCCATGCGGCGAATCTGCGCACCCACGCCGCGCAGCTTTTCTTCGATATGCTCGTAGCCGCGATCGATGTGGTACACGCGGTCGAGGATCGTTTCGCCATCCGCCACCAGCGCCGCCAGCACCAGCGATGCCGACGCGCGCAGGTCGCTGCACATCACCGCCGCGGACTGTAGTGGCGTCTTGCCCTTCACCGTCGCGGTGCGCCCATGCACCTGGATGTTCGCACCCATCCGGTTCAACTCGCTTACATGCATAAAGCGGTTTTCGAAGATGTTCTCCGTGATGTTGCTTGTGCCCTCGGCCTGCGTCGCCAGCGCCATAAACTGCGCCTGCATGTCGGTTGGAAAGCCGGGGTACTCCACGGTCGAAATGTCCGTCGCCTTCAGCTTGCCTTCGCTGCGCACACGAATGTTGTCCTTGCCCACATCGATGCGCACGCCCGCTTCTTCCAGCTTGCTGATCACCGACGCCAGGTGGTTCGGATTGCAGCAATCCACATTCAAATCACCGCCGCTGATGGCACCCGCGATCAGAAACGTACCCGCCTCAATGCGGTCGGGGTTGATGCGGTGCTTTACGCCATGCAGCTTGGCCACGCCCTGCACGCGGATGGTCCCGGTGCCCGCGCCCTCAATGTGCGCACCCATGCCGACCAGCATAGCCGCCAGATCAGTCACCTCCGGCTCGCGCGCGCAGTTCTCCATCAGCGTCTCACCATCGGCAAGCACCGCAGCCATCAGCAGATCTTCTGTGCCGGTCACGGTGATCTTGTCGAAGACGATGTGCGCGCCTTTTAGCCGCTCGGTGCGCGCCTCGATATAGCCGTGCTCCTGCGTGATCTTCGCGCCCATCGCTTCCAGGCCTTTCAGGTGCAGGTCGATCGGACGGCCGCCGATCGCGCACCCGCCCGGAACCGCAACCCGTGCCATGCCCGTGCGTGCAACCAGCGGACCCAGCACCAGCGACGACGCACGCATCGTCTTCACGATCTCGTACTTCGCTTCCGGATCGCTGAGCACCGCGCATTGAATGGTTGTGCGATGCTGCGCGCGCCCGTAGCCCAGCTCGCAGGTGGCGCCCATCGCTTCCAACAGCTTGCGCTCCGTCTCAATGTCGCGCACCTGTGGAATGTTTTCGAGAATGACTTCGTCTTCGGTAAGGATGGCCGCAGCCATGCACGGAAGCGCCGAGTTCTTGGCGCCGGAAACTTTGATGGTGCCGAGGAGGGGATTGCCTCCGCGGACGACGAACTTGTCCATCCGTTGAGTGTACGAAACCGGCCTGCATGTTGCGCGCACAGGTGCCGAGGTGGATGCGGGTCGCCCGAAACGGCAAAGGCCCGCGCTGGTTCACGCGGGCCTTTGCAGCGGATCAATGAACTTACGCGCCGGTCGGTGCGGCTCCGTTCTGCTTTGCCTCGTGCCGCTTGTGCATTGACTTCATCTGCTCCATCTGGTCCGGTGTCAGCACGCCGGCCAGTTCGTCGTGCGTGTTCCTGGCAATGGCATGCCGCTGAGCCTTCATCTGATCCGGCGAAAGCGTGGCGTCCGCCTTCAGCGCCTGCATCTTCTGTTGGCGTTCGGCGAGGATCGGTTCCAGCTTCGCCGTCTGGTCCGCCGACAGGTTCAGCTTCCGTCCCAGTTTCATCGCCATCTTGTGCGGGCTATGCCTGCTGTGGGCAGGTGCGGTCTGTGCGGTGTTCTGCGCGGCAGGATCGGTCGCCTGGGCGAACGCAACCGATCCTGCAAAGGGGAGAACCAAGGCGAGTGCGAGTGTTGCCGATACAAAGTTGCGCTTCATGGTGTTGCTCCTTATGCGGCATCTTCCTGCCAACCGCTTGCATAAAGTAGACCCGGCCCCGCGCAAAGGTTGTGGCGCTTCTCGCTCTTGTGTCGCGCGTCTTTTTGCAGCAAATGGGGTTGCGTTTACAAATCGATCCACGCGCTCTACTTTGCTGTCCCCTATGCCCACGCCTTCTTGCCTGCTTCTTCGGTCGACAGGAAGCGTAGCCTGTTCGCCCATCGCGCCAAGGCACGCATCACTGCAACCATGCGAGCATAAGCACAAAAGCGGACTGCCGCCGCCAGCAGTCCGCTCTCGGTCGAGACTTCCTTTAAAGTTCCAACCGTGAATCCTCAATCGCAAGCCGCACGTTCCCGTCGGCCTGCTGCAACCGGCGCACAGCTTCCATCTTGTCCACGTTCGCCTTCAGCATCACGGCTGCAGTTGGAATGGACTTGCCCGCCGATTTAATCGTGCGAATCGCCACGTCCCGCTCCACCCCGGTCACCCGCTGCAGCACGCGGATACCGCGCTCCACCAATTTCTGATTCTTCATGTGTACGTTGACCATCAGGTTGTCGTACACATAGCCCAGCCGGGTCATGGCACCCGTGGTAATCATGTTCGTAATCATCTTCTGGGCCGACGACGCCTTCAGCCGCGTCGATCCGCTGATGACCTCCGGACCCACCTCCGCAACGATGGTGATGTCTGCCGCAAGCGCAAGCGCCGTTTCGCGGTTACAGACGATCGCCGCCGTTTTCGCCCCACGTGCCCGCGCATACTCCACCGCCCCGACAACATAGGGAGTGCGGCCCGAAGCGGAGATGCCGATAACGATATCTTTCCGGGTAGGCCGACGCTTCGCAATGTCCCGTTGTCCCATTTCAGGAGAATCCTCATTCACATCGGCCGCGCTGGCCAGTGCTTTTGGCCCGCCGCACATGATGTATTGCACCTGTGCCGGCTGGGTCGAAAAGGTTGCCGGGCACTCCGAGGAGTCGAGTGCTGCGATGCGGCCGGAGGAGCCCGCCCCCACATAAATCAAGCGACCACCATCACGTAATGACCGCGCCACCACGTCAATGACCTGGGCGATTTCGGGTAGCGCCTTCTTTACCGCACCTGCAACTTTGGCGTCTTCGGCGTTGATAATACGGGCAATCTCCAGGGCAGACTTCTTATCAAAGCCCTCCGATGCCTCGTTCCGCCGCTCCGTGGTCAGGCCCGGGTGCGCATCAACGCTCCTCGCCTCTGGAGATTCCGACGGCGAAGTCGTGTGGGTTTTCGGTTCTTCCGTCAACGTGTCTGGCACAGGCGCACCATCCCTTATCACTCGATTCTAGTTCAACCTACCTTTGTTGCATTACGAAAGAAACCGTTGCCCGCATTCCATTTGGTCTGATCCAAATTCTGTTCCCATTTGCGGCACCACGAGAGTCTGATTACAGTGGAGGAGACTCACACGTGCAGCCCGCCCCTCACAATCCGCAAAACGAACCGGTGAATGTTCAGACGACATCGTCTACCTTCGCTCACGCATCGTTCGTGTGGCTGCGTGATGTCGCCATTGCGGGCATCGTATCACTGTTCATCATCCTGTTTCTGTATCAGCCGGTTCGCGTGGAAGGCACAAGCATGGTTCCGATGCTGCAGGATCAGGACAGGCTCTGCATCAATAAGCTGGCTTACCATGTCGGAAGTATTCATCGCGGCGATGTGGTGGTCTTCCGCTACCCGCGCGACCTTACCCGCAGTTACATCAAGCGGGTCATTGGCCTGCCGGGTGACCGCATTCGCATCGAACACGGCCGCGTCTTCCGTAACGATAAAGAACTGACCGAGCAGTACGTGCCAGCACGCTATGCGGACGAACGATCGGAGCCCGAGCTCGACGTGCCTGCCGGTGATTTTTACGTGATGGGCGACCACCGTTCCGTTTCCTACGACAGCCGCGACTTCGGCCCGGTGCAGCGCGATTTAATCTACGGCAAGGCCGCCTTTGTGTACTGGCCGTTCAGCGAAGCGGGCGTCGTTCACTAAGTCCAACGCCCGCCCCAAACTTAAAGGGTGATGTGACCGCTATCCCCAACGTCGGTCTTGTCTGCGCCGGTGACGGATGCCAAAGCAAGCTTGGTAAATCGCACCAGGCTGCTGCTGCTCGACGCCCAATACTCTGCATCCTCGACCTTGACCTGGATGAGCGCAACCGCCGGATCATCCTCCCCTTGCGGAAACCAGGCCTTCGCCATTGGCGTCCAGTGCTCGTGAATCAGCGCGCGATCGTGCACCACGGCAGCGCGGCCGGACAGCGCGATGTACTTGCCATCCTTGGGCTCTGCAAAGCTCACCAGCACCTGGCTGTCGTGTTGGATCTCATCGGTTTTGCCGCTATCGTTGCGCGTGATGAACCAGAGATTCCCGTCGAACGGCTTGCTTGGCAACGCCATCGGCCGTGCACGCAGCGGACCCTCCGCGCTCACGGTCGTCAGCATCGCGATGTGCGCATCCTTGATCAGTTCCTGAATTTTCTCGATGCCTTCGTTGCCGCTGTAGTTTTTCTCAGACATGCTTCCTCCACGGTGCGTCCGGGCCGATTGCCCGATCGCTGTCAAACTGTCTGATGCGCGAAGCCGCGCTACTGCTGGCCCGGCAGCGTATAGGCGAACTGATAGCGATGCACACCTTGCTCGATAAGGATTTCGAGTTTGCCGGTGATCCCCTGCAGTGCGCCCGTGCCAGACCCTGGGACCACCTGCACATCCGGGTCGCCCGGCTCGGCTTTGCCGTTCAACATGACGGCGCGATGCTGAAACAGTAGCGTGCCCTCGTGCCCATCGACACTCCCCGTGAAGCGCTCCAAGGCAACGTACGCCATCGAAGCATTGCTCTGCGTGATGCCGGTCAGCATCTCGCCTTTGCTCGAGCCGGCCATGCCGCCAGTCCACGTCTTGTCGATCGTCATCCGCCCGGTGTTTGCCGCCTTCGCAACCTCGGACGGTTCGACGGGCTTCACCTGGACGACAAACGTTCCGGTAGCGTGCATGACTGTCTCCTTCGTCGTGCGGTTGAGAGTTGGGCTTTGCGCGGCAGATGCAAGGGGTCGTGTGAGAACCACCACGGAGCCGATCAGGCAGCAGCGGAGGAGACGTCGAAGCATGGCCGTATCTTTGCACATCCCGGCCTTCTCGGATTGCAAATCATCCTCACGGCTCCACAAAGTCATAAGTGCTTGCGCATGCGGAATGCACGGATGACATCCGCTGGGTCGCGATGATCGCCCTCCACCGCATGATTCATCTGTTGCATCGTCGCCTCATCCACCTGCCCCGCAAGCTGCCGCATCGCGGTTGCCACGGCGGGGTGCTGCCGCAGCGTCTCGTCGCGCACCAGCGGCACCGCTTCATACGGCGGAAAGTAGTGCAAGTCATCCCGTAGCACGCGCAGGTGCAGCGCAGGAATCGCACCGTCGGTTGAATTGCCGGCGACGATATCCACCTGGTTGTTTCCGATGGCGCGGTACAGCAGGCCCAGGTCCATCACGCGCGGCTCCGCAAAGTGCAAGTGGTACACGGCTTCCATGCCATGCAGGCCGTCTGGACGATCTTCGAATTCGTACCCCACGCCCAGCCGCAGCCTGGCCGCGACCGGTGCCAGACTGCTCAGGGTGGTGAGATGATCACGGTCCGCATCGGCCTGCCGCATCACCATCGCAAATGTGTTTTCAAACCCGAGTGACGGCTCCACTGTGATGCCGAGCGGCGCATACCGCTCCGTAATCGTCCGACGCACACGGTCTCGGTCACGATCCACGGGCAGTTTCAAAATGCTGCTCAGGGCCGTTCCCGTGTACTCCACGTACGTATCGATGCGACCACTCAGCAGAGCCTGGTGCGCTATGTAACTACCTGCCAGGTAGAACCGTCGATCGACCTTCTCACCCTGCGCTTCAATCTGCTGCGCCAGAAGTTCGCCTAACAGCACCTGTTCCGTAAAGTTCTTGCACCCTACCACCACGCGCGAACCATGCGGCGCATCGCAACTCACCGTGGCGAGCAGCCCCAGGCTCAACAAAGCAAGCAGTGCCCGCACCGGCAGCAAACGCCTTCCTGCCGCGAAACGGCTGCGACGTTCGGCGGCAAAAGTCACGCGTTGTGCACGGCCAGCCGCGCCTCCAGCAACCCGAGCATCGCGTCCAGCGCAAGCGCCAGCAGCGCCGCTGGAATGGCCCCGGCGAGCACAAAACGGTTGTCGACCGAAGCGACCCCGCGAAAGATAAATTCCCCCAGACCGCCGGCGCCAATGGCCGCGGCGATTGTGGCAACACCGACTGAAGTCACCGTGGCAGTACGTAAACCAGCGAGGATGATACTCGCAGAAAGCGGAAGCTCCACTTTAATTAAGCGCTGCATACTGCTCATCCCAAGCGCGTTGCTCACGTCAATGAGAGCCGGTTCAATGCTGCGGATACCAGTGTAGGTATTTCGCAGAATGGGCAGGAGCGCGTATCCGGTGAGCGCCAGGATTGCAAGCCGCGCGGCGCGGTCGCCCAGCCAAGGCACCGGCAGCAGCAGGCCGAACAGCGCAAGCGAAGGGATGGTCTGCACGACATTGGTGAAGCCGATGACCGGTCGCGCCCAACGCTCGTGGCGCGTCAGCCAGATGCCGGTGGGCACGGCGATCAACGTGGCAAACAGCACGGACCAGCCGGTCAGCCACAGATGCTCCAGCAGCAACCGCGTAAGTTCGTAGCCGTGCTGGCGCAGGAAGGTGATCATGTGGCAGGCTCAAAGCGGTTGACTGCACGCACGTACTCAGCGACTGCCGGAATGGCGGACGACAGGACGTCGTGCGAGGCAAGATCGGCAACGATGCGACCGGCATCAACCAAGACAACGCGATGCGCAAGGAAGATCGCCTCCTGCAGATCGTGCGTGACGATCAAGGCCGTTTTGTGCAGGCGCGCCAGCAGATCGCGCAGCATGACCTGCATTTCGGCGCGGGTCAGCGGATCCAGCGCGCCAAAGGGCTCATCCAGCAGCAGTAACGGCGGATCGGCGGCAAGCGCCCGTGCCAGGCCGACGCGCTGGCGCTGCCCGCCGGAGAGTTCATGCGGCCGGCGCTTCGCAAACTGTGTGGGATCGAGACCTGTGGTCTGCAACAGCTCATGCGCGCGACGCTCGCGTTCACCGACTGGCTTGCCCGCGAGTTCCAGCGGCAAGGCCACATTGCGCTCGATGCTCATGTGCGGAAAGAGGCCGGTCTCCTGAATCACATAGCCGATGCCATGGCGCAGGTCCCGCAACTGCTTGGGCGAAGTCTGCGCGCCGACCTGTTCACCGTTCACGGTGACGATTCCACCCGTAGGCAGAACCAGGCCATTCACGGTGCGCAGCAGCGTCGTTTTTCCGCTACCGGAGCGGCCCAGCAGGGCAGTCGTCGTACCCGCCTCAAGCTGCAGAGAAACATCATCGAGTATCTTGCGCTGCGACTGGCCGGCACCGGCCGGCGTAAAGCTCACCTTTGCAAACTCGACGCCGCCCGCCTGTGCCATGGTTTACTCGAACGTGTCGGGTTGATCTTCGGCGTTCAGGTCCTGTGCGCCAGCATCGGCAAACGCGCCGCTCGGCCCGTCCAAACTCTTCCCGCCTGTCTCTGGCTCGTCCAGGTCAAGCACAGGGCTGGACTCGGCCTCCGGTTCCGGTGCCACCGGCGCATTGAACGCTTCAGCAGTGGGCTCGGTGGCACTTGCTGGGGTGATGCCTGGCTGGCCTTTGACGCGAACGACGGTAATCTTTGAAAAACCTTCACGGAACGACGGCGGACGCAGGCGCTCGGCCATCTTCTCCATCACGTCGTCGGCGACGCGGCGTTCGCGCTTGCTGTTGCGCTCCATGCAAACGGCGAGCGGTACGTCGAAAAAGACGGCCTGCGCCTCGTAGCCGAAACTTTTCGCCATCTTGATCCACTGCCGCCGCTCGTGGGCGGACAGGTTCGTGGCATCGACATAGTTCCAAGGCATTTTCGCGATGAGCCGCGCGCGCAGCAGGGAGCGCAGGGTGCTGAATACCAAGCCGCTGTAGCGCTGATCGGTAATGTCATCGAACAGGATGGTGCGCAGCAGATCGCTGGACAGCGGGGTCACGCCGCGGCGCTTGTACCAGGTGGTTTTGCCGGAGCCGGGTAGGCCGATCGCCAGCACGACAAATCCTTTGGGTGCCGGTTTTTCGCCCTGGGCGGCAACGGGTTGCGCCTCAGCAGGCGGGGTCGACAGGTGCTCGGGCTGCGTTTCCAGCACGATCGCGCCCGGTTCGGGGGCAGTTTCCGGTTCTGCCTGCGCCTCGATGTGTGCAGGCTCGGCCTCGGGTTCGGCTTTCCGGGCTGCTTCAGGGTAGGAGGGGCGAAGCGCCGCCGGTTGGTCCGTAGGAATTTCCTGGCCGCTCTTACCGGTCGCCTCGCTGTTGTTCGGGCCACGCTTGCTGCGTCTTCTCATCGTGTCGCGCATCCATTCGCGCGTTCCTTCGCGCATGTATCTAACTTCAGGGAACTGGACGAAGCGTCGCTGCCGCAGCCACGCCGCGCGCTCCACTCGCCTGATGACTTGTAGCATACAGGCAGTCGTGCCCGCAAAATGGTGCACTTTGCCAGTCGCCGGGAAGGTGTCGCACCCGCTAGTATGAAGCTGGTGCGCCGTCAACGAAGCCGGCGTGTACCGGAAGAAGGGAAACAGACCTCGCATGGCAACAGTGAAGGTAGGCATCAACGGTTTTGGCCGCATCGGGCGCAACGTGTTTCGCACCGCGCTTGGCAATCCTGACATCGAGTTTGTCGCCGTCAACGACCTGACCAGCCCGGCGACGCTGGCCCACCTGCTGAAGTATGACTCGATCCTGGGAAACCTGAAGAATGACGTGTCCGCAGGCGAGGACTTTATCCAGGTCGACGGCAAAAAGATCAAGGTCTTCGCCGAGCGCGATCCCGCCAAACTGCCCTGGGCAGACGTGGGCGCGCAGATCGTGGTGGAATCGACCGGCCATTTCACCGACGCGACCAAGGCGAAGGCACACCTGGGCGAGACCGTGAAGAAGGTCATCATCAGCGCGCCCGCCACCAACGAGGACATCACCATCGTGCTGGGCGTGAACGACGACAAGTACGATGCGGCGAAGCATCACGTCGTGTCGAATGCAAGCTGCACCACCAATGGCCTGGCGCCTGTCGTCAAAGTGCTGAACGATACGTTTGGCATCACCAGCGGCATCATGACGACGGTGCACAGCTACACCAACGACCAGGTCATCCTCGACTTTCCGCACAAGGACCTGCGCCGGGCACGCGCCGCGGCGCTCAGCATGATTCCGTCGTCGACCGGCGCGGCCAAGGCGCTGAAGCTGGTGATTCCGGAGATGGACGGCAAGCTCGACGGCTTCGCCATGCGGGTGCCGACGCCGAACGTGTCCGTCGTCGACCTGACGTTTACCACGGAAAAGCCGATCACCGCAGAGTCCGTCAACGCCGCGCTGAAGGCTGCCTCCGAAGCTGGACCGCTTCAGGGCTACCTCGGCTATACGACCGAGGAGCTAGTCTCCGCAGACTTTAAGGGCGATCCGCACTCATCCATCGTGGACAGCAAGCTAACCAAGGTCGTCGGCGGCAACACCGGCAAGGTCATCAGTTGGTACGACAACGAGTGGGGCTACAGCTCGCGCGTCAAGGACATGATTCTGTTCATGGTGGCGAAGGGCCTGTAACTTCCGGCAGTCGGTATCACTCATGCGGAAGGCCAGCAAGCAATTCCGTTGCTGGCCTTTTCCTGTGTCCCGCTCAACAGAAGAAGGAGTGAAGCCCGAATGCATACGGCCATTGTGGAGCTGAGCGCACCCGCCCGGCAGGACGCAACCGCATCCCTGCAGCGCTACTTTCAGCAGGAGCTGCAGGACGAACTGGGCGCGCTGCCCGCCGCCAATCTGCTCAACTTCATTCTGGAAGAGATTGGCCCCGCGATCTATAACAAGGCCGTAACAGACGCACAGGCACGCATCCAGGCGCGCACGGCAGAGCTCGACGCCGAGCTTTACCTCGACCCGTTCCAGTACTGGAGCCGCCTGGAGAAGCGGCGCAAGACAAAGCGCTAAGCGACACAACATCGCATTCCTGAAGCAATGGCTAACCCTCCGCTATGATCGAAGCATGGCAACTGCTTCCATCCGCGACCTCGATCTGCACGGCAAGCGCGTTTTCATCCGCGTCGACTTCAACGTTCCGCTCTCGAAAGACGGCGGCGAGATTTTGGACGACACGCGGATTCGCGAGACGCTGCCGACCATCGAATTCGCCCTGCGTGCCCGCGCGAAGGTGATTCTGGCTGCGCACTTAGGCCGTCCGAAGGGCCAGCGCGTGGAGTCGATGAGCTTGCGTCCCGTGGTCGACCGCCTGCGCATGCTGCTGGATGCAGACCTGGGTGCGTCTCGCAACGTGGCGTTTTCGCCGGACGCGGTAGGCCCGATCGCCGAAGAGGTCGTTGCGCAATTAGAAAATGGACAGGCGTTGCTGCTGGAGAATTTGCGCTTCCACGCAGAAGAAGAAGCGAACGACCCCGCATTTGCGAAGCAGCTCGCGTCGCTGGCGGACGTGTACGTGAACGACGCTTTTGGCGCGGCGCACCGGGCCCATGCCTCGACAGAAGGCATCACCCACTTCGTCAAAGAAAAAGCCGCCGGTCTGCTGATGGAGAAGGAACTCAAGTTCCTCGGCAAGGCGCTTGAGGCCCCGGACAAACCATTCGTCGCCATCGTCGGCGGCGCCAAGGTGTCAGACAAGATCGCCGTCATCGACAACCTCCTCGACAAAGTGGACGCGCTGATCGTCGGCGGCGGTATGGCCTACACCTTCCTGAACGCGCAGGGCCAAAAGACCGGCAAGAGCCTGCTGGAAGTGGACAAGATTGATGTCGCCGCCGCCGCGCTTAAAAAGGCCGAGGCGAAGGGCGTGCGCTTTCTGCTACCAATCGACCACGTTCTTGCAGACAAGTTTGCCGCGGATGCAACGACCTCTGACTTTGACGGTAAAGGCGATTTCCCGCCAGACTTAATGGCGCTCGACATCGGGCCGAAGTCTATTGACCTGTTCGTGAAGGAGATTGCGGGCGCGCAGACCATCGTATGGAACGGACCCATGGGCGTCTTCGAGATGCCGGCCTTCGCAGCGGGAACGATGGCGATTGCGGAGGCCGTCGCGGCCAATGCGAGCGCAACGAGCATCGTTGGTGGCGGGGATTCAGTATCCGCCGCCGCGCAGGCCGGCGTAACCGACCGCATCACCCACATCTCCACCGGTGGTGGCGCTTCGCTTGAATTTCTTGAGGGCAAAATACTGCCCGGTGTCGCGGCGCTCTCGACCGATTAGGCGATGTCCGCCATCTTGCCGGCCGGCTGCTTGCCATCGTCGGGCCACTTGCCTAAGCTTCACCTTGACGGAGAACGTGGAATCGATGCGCAAGAAGATCATCGCGGCGAACTGGAAGATGTTCAAGAATCCAAAAGAATCGCTCGCCTTTCTGGATGAGTTCCTGCCGATGGTGGAGGGGCACGACCGGGATGACATTCTGATTTTTCCCACGGCCACCTCACTCTCCACAGTGATTGATCGTGTGGCGGATACCCGGGTGCGGGCAGGTGCGCAGACGATGCACTGGTTGAATGAGGGCCCGTTCACCGGGCAAACATCCCCCACGATGCTGACCAGCATCGGCTGCACCCACGTGCTGCTGGGCCACAGCGAACGACGTCTCTACGCCAACGAAAGCTACGAACACGTCAACCTTAAGCTCAAGGCGGCCATTGCGCACGATATCGCGCCGGTGCTGTGCCTGGGCGAGATGCTGGCCGATCGCCAGACCGGCTACACCAAGGACACCCTATTGGCGCAGATGGGTGCCGCCCTGGCCAACCTGCCGGCAGAGAAAATGCAGACGCTGGTCATCGCCTATGAGCCGGTGTGGGCAATCGGTACGGGATCGTCTGCCACGCCGGAAGTGGCGGACCAGGCCCACGCGATGATCCGTGAGGAGTTGAATCAGCGGTTTGGACCTGTGTGCGCCGACCAGACTCGAATCCTGTACGGCGGATCGGTAAAGCCGGACAACTGCGGGTCGATCCTCCGCATGCCGAACATTGACGGTGCGCTCATTGGTGGAGCGAGCCTGGACCCTCAATCGCTGGCCGCAATGGTCCAATACACGCTATAGTCGCTCGAAATGGTGAAGGGCCTCGAGCGTTGCTCGAGGCCCTTGCAGTTCTACCGCAAAATCTAGCGGCCATAGTGATGGTGGTGATGGTGGCGGCGGTGATGATGACCCTGTGCCGATGCGGAGGTGACAGCGCCTGCAATGGTGAGCAGGGCGACGAGTGCAAATGCGGTGCGAGCAAACTTCTTCATGGTGACCTCTCTGGATCAGAAACTTTGTATTCGCAAAGCAAACACCAAATAACCGTGGTTGTTGCGCAGCCTAGTAGCGGCGATAGTGCCCACGATACGGACGGTGATAAGGCCGTCGATACGGCCGGTGATAGCGCCGATAGGGCCGGTGTGGGGGACGATGATAGTACTGCGCGGAAGCAGCGACGACGCTTCCGCCAACCGCAAAGAGAACCGCGACCATCAACACAACGCGAAGAAACAGCTTCTTGACCAATGGAACTCCTGACGTGGCTATTCTATTCCGTGCCGATCACCTAAGAGATTCAAGCGCGAGTCCCGACGTTGTCCCCGACTGAAAATGGGGTGCCATGGATGGTTCGTGGTCCCGGGGTGATGAGCTTAACCCAGCAGGCCGCCCAGGTCCATGCCCCCCAGCATGCCGTTGGTGGCACGCTGCATCGCCGCATCTGCATTGCGTCCAGCCTCATTCACGGCGGCAGTAATCAGGTCTTCGAGCATCTCGATATCGCCGGCGCTGGCTTGCAGGGCGGCGGGCGCGATGGTGAGGCGCAACAGTTCCTTCCGTCCGTTGACGCGAGCCGTCACCAGGCCGCCTCCGCTGCTGGCCTCGGCAGTGGTTTCGCCGGCTTTTTGTTCCATTTCGCCCTGCATCTGTTGCGCCTGGCCAAGCATCGCCTGCAGCTTACTCATGTCCATGGATCGGTCTCCCTTGTTGAATCAATCACGCCTCAGGTCGAAGACATTGGTCACTTCGGCATTGAATAGTCGTTGCGCGGCCTGCACGGTGGGGTGGTCCAGCGCCTTGGCCTGCGCGGAGCCGGTACGCGGTTTTTTCGGCGCGGCAGCCTTAGTCTTTGGTGCTCCCGGCACAAACACGACGCGCAGCCCAGTCACGCCCTTGTTGCGCAGAGCGCCTTTCACAATGGCTTCGACGTCGGCGCGAAAGATGGTCGTCATCATCGGCTTCGACAACGCGGTCTGAATGCGCAACTCGCCCTCGTCGATTGTCCACGTCGTCTCTTCCAGCTGCTCCGCCGCAGAGTTGTGGGTTTTTGCGGCAAACAGGGCCTCCACGGCAGCTGCCTGCAGCGACGCGGTCTCCGACGCCTCCGGCGAAGATGGACCAGCGGCGGCGACATCGGATGCAGGTTCAATCGCTTCCGGATCGGCGTCGGGAAGGATCGCTGGCTCATTCGGCGCGAAGGCGTGGTGTGCGGCAACAGGTCCGTCCCCAATGTGCGGTTCGGCAGAAGGGTGTAGGTGCGTGTTGCGCCCGGTCGTGGCATCGGCTGGCGTGGGTACGCCCGGTTCTGCCAGGGGAGGAACACTCGACGGCATCTCCTGCGCGACTGGCAGGGTCGGCTTTGGCGAAGGTGCAAAGGGCGATGCAATTTCAATCGCCGGCCCCGGTACCGTGGTGCGAACCGGTGCGGCGCGCTCCTCCTGCACCACCGACCGGGCCGCGGTTGGCTCAGCTTCGACCATCTCAGGCCATCTACCAACCGGAGGCGCTGATGCAGGTGGCGACGCGTTGTGCGAGGCCGCGCCCCTCCCGGCTTCGCCGCCGGACGCGTTCTTCTCGCCAGCGCTGCGCTCGACTGGCGTGTCGGGTAGGCGGCTTTCTGCGCCAGCTATGCCGCCCCCACCCGTTGTCGGCGACGCCACGGCCTTGATGGCTGGAACCACAACGGGAGCGACGCGAGGTGTGGCAGGCATCACAGAGCGAGCCGGCGGCAGTATGCGCGGCGTTTGCGGACCGGTCGGTCGGGGAAGCTGCGCCAGGAACTGCTCCATCGGCAGCAGCCGCTGCAGGTGTACCAGCTTCAGCATGCCCAGTTCCAGGTGGAAGCGCTGTTCCTGCCGAAAGCCGAGATCGTCGAAGGTGCGCAGCATCACCTGCAGAAATCGGGTGAGCTCCTCTTCGGTGAACAGGGAAGAGGTGCGTGCGGCGCGGCGCCGCTCGTCAGGTGAAATCTGCAGCAGCTCGGTGTCCGGCGACTCTGGCGTAAGATCGGCAATCTTTGCCACCACGCAGTTGCGCAGGTACCGCACAAGCTGGCGGGCAATCTGCGCGGGAGAATTACCAGCGTCGAGCAGCCGATTGGCCGTCATCAGCACGCCTGCCGCCTCGTTGCGCGCCACATGTTCCAGAATCTCCTCGAACACGGTATTCGGAACGGTGCCCATCAGGTCGCGGATTTCGGTCGCGCTCAATTGGGGCTTGCCGTCGACCGTGGGTGCCGATGCGATCGCCTGATCCATGATCGACAGCGCATCGCGCATCGACCCATCGCCAGCCTCGGCTAGCAGGTCAAGCGCGGCAGGATCGGCCAACACGTTTTCGTCCACGGCAATCTTCTGCAGCTGCCCCAGAATGTCGTCTAGCTTGACCGCGTGAAAGCTGAAGTGCTGGCAGCGCGACCGGATCGTCTGCGGAATGTTCTCCGGCTCGGTCGTCGCCAGCATGAAGACAATGTGGTCTGGTGGCTCCTCCAGCGTTTTCAGCAGCGCATTGAAGGCCGCATCGGTAATCTGGTGCGCCTCGTCCAGGATGTAGATCTTGAACCGGTCGCGCGCCGGCCGGTAGCGCGCAGCGTCGCGCAGTTCGCGAATCTCGTCGATGCCGCGGTTGGTCGCCGCGTCGATTTCGATCACATCGACCGCGTTCCCCTGCCGAATCTCCAGGCAGGAGTCGCACACGAGACACGGTTCCGGCGTCGGCCTCGCCGGGGAACCGAGTACATTCTGGCAGTTCAGCGCCGACGCCAGGATGCGGGCAATCGTCGTTTTCCCGATGCCGCGATGCCCGCTGAAGATGTAGCCGTGCGCGATGCGGCCCTGCTCCAGTGCATTCTGCAGCGTGCGTGTGACGTGGTCCTGGCCGACCACGTCGCTAAAGCGGAGCGGGCGGTACTTGCGAGCTAAAACCTGGTAGGCCATTCAATCTCTAGTTTAGCCCTGTCCGCGCGCTCCCTTGCGCAGGGTCAGCGGCAGACCCTGCTTCTTTCGGCGTTTCACCTCGGCCACGCTGAACATGGTGCCTCGGCAGTTGGCCGCGTTGCAAAAGCAGGGCTGATCGTCCTCATCGGAGTCGTGCAGGTGGTATTCGTAAGTCAATTCCTCGCCCGCGGCAATGTCGCGCAGCGCAAGGATGAAGATGCGCTCGGCATCCTCTTCCGTCTGGCAGTTGGGCGCGCAATGGTGGTTGATGAACATGGCCGCGCCGAAGCCGTCGATCACCTCGCCCGCGTCACCGACAGAGAACAGATAGGTGATGTCGCGCTCGGCATAGCGCTCGTCCGCCGCGCCCTTGGACAAGTGCGGCCCCATGTACTCCAGGATGCGTGTGCCCGCGGCGATGGGTGACAGCGTGTAGCAACCGGCGCCGTGCACGGCAGAGGAGCGGATAATGAGGTCGGGCTGCGGCATGCGACGAAGTATAGCGGACGCGGCTTTCGACGTTGCCGCCGGGCACGGACTGGCGTCTAATCGAAGGCAGGGAGGCGGCGATGCGAATTGCAGTAATCACAGTGATGGCAGTGCTGAGTGCGGCCGGAGTTGCGCAGTCCGCCCTGCCTCCGCCGCCCGTGGCTATGCCGGACTGCACCAGGCTGAAGGGCAACGCCAAAAAGGATTGCACCGCAAAGGTCGCGCAGGCCGCCGCCGCACCAACCCCGGCAAGTGATACCACTGACCGCTTTCCCTTTCCGGCCGAGCAGTTGAAACGGGGCACACCCGCGGGCGCAACGGCCGACATGCCGACCGGCGAGCCCGACCCACCCTCGGAGTCGATGAAGCCCATGCACGTGCCGGGAGCGGACGCCGATCCACCCTCAGGCTACAGTTCGAGTTCGTCCAGCTCCGATAGCGCGCCGCCACCACCGGCAGACGACGATGCCCCGCCCACCACCTCCGGCTCCGATACGCCGATCAAACCAGGAACGCTGAAAGATCTGGGCAGCCGCGGCGACTCCACGGAGGCGCGGCGCAAGCTTGAGCAGACCCGCGTCGAGGACGATTTGAAGGTTGGTCACTTCTACTACAGGGACGGCGATTTCGCCGGTGCGGCTGCCCGCTACCGGGATGCGCTTTCCCACGACGCCGACAATCCGGATGCGCACTTTGGCCTGGCAGAGGTGCTCATCAAGCAAAACAAGCCGACCGACGCCGTAGCGCATCTGCAACGCTACCTGGAGTTGGCACCGGACGACGACCACACCAAAGATGCGCGCAAGATGCTGGCGAAGTTAAAGCGTTAGGGCTTAACTGCCGGGGCTGTCCTCGCGCACCAGCAACTCGTCGTCGTACTGCGGTTCCGGGCGCGGTGGAGGCGTAATGCTGCTGTTGATCACGGGTGGGTTGCGCTTCAGCATTTCAGCAGACACAAGAAAGCGTTGCGCATACCGCAGCGGATCGGGCGTGGCGGCCATGCGTTGCAAGTGATACCGCCACACCTCGTCGTAGCGCGCCGAACGTGGATGCGCGCGGCGGTAGATGGTGCGCGTCACGCCGTTCGGTGCGGTCCGTTCGAATTTGGTGGCGGGCTGCACCTGGCGCAGACGCTCCGGCCCCCCAAAAAATGCCTGTGCAAAACTGTGGGACAGCAGCAGGTGGTGCATGCGTGTGCCCTGGCACAGCCACTCCAGCGCGCCATCGCCCCCCGGCCAGAGAATTGCCGCATCTGTTTTGAACCAGCGGCGCAGTTCAAAGCCGTTGGCTCGGGCCTGGTGCAACAGGTGCCGCACAAGTTCCATTCGTGTCATGGCGAGTCCCGGATTCGGTCGACGATAAGCGACACGTGCGCATGATGCTATCAGACGAAAAGGACGCGGCGTCTTCAAATATCGTGCAATCGTCTACTCTGTACAGGGTCCAACTGGAGTGCGGCATCATGGTGAGGAAGTCTGCTTTGCGATGGGGGTTTGGTGCGGTGCTGGCGCTTGCTGCGCTTGGGAATGTGCCCGCGCAGGATACCTATCCGCTGAACCTGGACCCGGCGGTACGCGATGGCTTCGAGCACTTTTACAACCTGGACTACGACGGAGCCATGCAGCGCTTTGAAACCGTTCTGCGCGCGCATCCGAACGATCCGATGGCCAATGCCTATGTGCTGATGGACACCATTTTCCGTGAGCTCTATCGCCAAGACCTGCTGGACACGACCTACTACGCCCGGGAGAATTTCCTCTCCAGCGGCCGCAAGGTCGATATTCCGCAGCCGGTGCGCCAGCGCATCGAGCAGTTGACCGACACCGCGGTCAGCCTGGCCGACGCTCGAATCAAGGCGGATAACAACGATAAAGACGCCTACTTCGCGCGCGGCTACGCCAAGGGCATGCACGCCGCATTCACCACGCTTGCCGACCACAGCTATGCCGGCGCGGCGCGGCAGGGGCTTGCCTCGCGCAACGACAGCGAACAGGTACTCAAGCTCGATCCAAACTACATTGACGCCAAGATGGCGGTGGGCATTCAGGAGTTCGCCGTGGCGAGCCTTCCCAGGTTGGTGCGCATGCTGGTGGGCATCGCCGGCATCGGCGGCAACAAGGAGCAGGGGCTTGCGCTGTTGCGCGAAACGGCGGCGCACGGTACGGCGACGAAGGTCGAGTCCCAGACGGCCCTCAGCCTGTTTCTGCGCCACGACCGCCGCTACCCGGAGGCCTACGCCGTGGCGCGCGGTCTTGCGCTCCAGTATCCGCATGACTTCCTCTTCCGGCTGGAAGAGGCAAACCTGATGAAGGATGCGGGCCACGGACCGGAAGCGATCGCAATCTACGAACGTGTGCTCGCCGACGCAGCCAAGCCGGGGTATTTCGTCGAGCCGCGCCTACAACTGGCGTACTTCGGTCTCGCTGAAACGCAACGCGGCCAGAATGATATCAAGGGTGCCGCCACCAGCTACCTGAAGGCTGCAACGCAGCCCAACTGCAGCGACTGGATGCGCAGGCGTGCCCAGTTGAACTCCGGCGAAATGCTCGACAAGCTGGGTCAGCGAGACGCCGCAATGGCACAATACCGGCTCGCCAGCGCAGGCGGCGGCGACCAGTCGCAGGCACCGGACGCGCGCAAATACCTGAAGCAGCCCTACAACGGATCCTGAGCGCACTCTGAACCGGACGTACCCGCAACCATGTGACAGAATGTGACAAGGGCGTGAAATTAGTACGCAACGATGCAGGTTTGAGGGAACCGATGGACACACTGATGCGGTCACGGACAGATCGAAAAATCGCCGGCATCTGCGGCGGGCTGGCGCAGGCTCAGGGCTGGAATGCAACCATCATCCGCCTCGTCTGGCTGGTGACGGTGCTCTTCGCGGGCACCGGCATTCTGCTCTACGTCGTGTTGTGGGTCTTGCTGCCGGAGGCACCTCTGCCGATGACGCCCCGTACCGGCTATGCCCCGGTGTACCCCAGCACGCAGCCCTACTATCCGGCTGGCGGCGCGCCAACCCATCCTCCCGTGCCGCCTTCCGTCGCGGGACCGTTCGCGCAGGGATGATGCCGCAGGCCGAACTCACCCAATCCACCGCCATTGCCGCGAACTCGTCCAGGCCGTTTACCTACGAAGCCGGTGAGCTTTGCTGCGGCGACCTGCCACTGCGTCCGCTCGCAGAGCAGTACGGCACGCCGCTGTACGTGTACGCCGCAGACCAGATTGCCGCACGTGCCGCCATGTTTCAGCGGGCTCTGGCTGGCCGGGCACATACCGTCTGCTACGCCGTCAAAGCGAACTCCGCGCTGGCCATCCTCCGCATGCTTGGTCGCCAGGGATGCGGGTTTGACATCGTTTCCGGCGGGGAACTGGCGCGTGTGATCGCTGCCGCCGGTGATGACGCACCGGAGTGGTGCAGCCGCGTCGTCTTTTCCGGCGTCGGCAAAACCGCGGCGGAAATGGATGCCGCCATAGAAGCAGGCATCGGTCTGTTCAATGTAGAAAGTGAAGCCGAGCTGCGCCTGCTTGAGGATCGCGCACGTCTGCTCGGCCGCCGCGCAAGGTTCGCGCTACGGGTCAACCCCGACGTCTTTGCAGAAACCCATCCGTACATTTCCACCGGCATGAGCGCCCATAAGTTCGGCATTGCCATTGCACTGGCGCGCAGAGTCTACGCCTCCACGGTCGGCAGCGAGTGGCTGCGGGCGGTTGGCGTCAGCGTGCATATCGGCTCGCAGATTCGGCAGGTGGAACCCTTCGCTGCCGCACTTGCGCGTGTCGTCGATCTGGTGCGCCAGCTTCGTGAGGACGGCTTCGACATCACCACAGTCGACGCCGGCGGCGGCCTTGGCATCGAGTACGGTGACGCAACCTTCAATGCCGCAACCCAGGTCAACGCATACGCTGCGGCACTCAAGGGCGCGCTGGGCGACCTCGACGGCGTGCACCTCATGATCGAGCCGGGCCGCTTTCTTGTCGGCCAGGCCGGTGCGTTGGTCTCGCGCGTCCTGTACACCAAGCAAAACGGCAGCAAGACGTTCGTCATCACCGACGCCGCCATGAACGACCTCATCCGTCCCGCCCTCTACCAGGCCCATCACGAAATCCTCCCCGTCGTGCGCAATGCAAACGCGGCGGAAGAGACGGTGGACGTCGTCGGCCCCGTATGCGAAAGCGGCGACTTCTTCGCGCACGATCGCAGCCTGCCCACGCTGCAGCAGGGTGACCTCGTAGCCTTGCTCGACGCCGGCGCCTACGGCATGTCACAGAGTTCCAACTACAACACACGCGTACGCCCCGCGGAGGTACTCGTCGAAGGCAACACCGCCCGGCTCATCCGCCGCCGCGAAACCTACGCCGACCTGTTCGCCGTGGAGATGCCGTAGCGTCGATTCCCGCGTTGCCGCATCCAGTACGGCATGACATTCAAGCCTGAACCAGAGATCGGCCCCGGTGCCAGAATCGGCCATGTGCATCTCAAGGTCGCCGTCCTGGAGCGCGCAATCGGCTTCTACCATGGGGTGCTCGGCTTTCGCGTGATGCAGCGCTTCGGCAACTCCGCGGCATTCCTCGCCGCCGGCGGCTATCACCACCACATCGGCCTGAATACCTGGGAGAGCCAAGGTGGCCGGCCACCCGCGCCGGGTGCTACCGGTCTGTACCACCTTGCCATCGTGTACCCCACCCGCGCCGAACTGGCAGACGCTCTGCAGCGGCTCCTCCGTGCGAGCATCGCGCTTGAAGGCGCGTCCGACCACGGTGTGAGTGAGGCGCTCTATCTGCGTGACCCCGACGGCAACGGCGTGGAGCTCTACTGGGACCGGCCGCAGGCCGCCTGGCCGGTGGACGCCCGCGGCGAACTTGCCATGACGACCGGGCCGCTCAACCTGCGTGACCTGCTGCAACAGGGATCAAACACGGCGTAAAAGCCTCGCATGCAGCGGCGCACGCTCGAGGGTTGCTATACTTCGGTGGTTGCGTGGCGTTCGCGTCGCGCGTGCACCACGAAGAAAATGAAGAGGGTTTGAAGCATGTCGGGCCATTCCAAATGGGCAACCATCAAGCATAAGAAAGGCGCCGCGGACGCAAAGCGGGGCAAGGTCTTCACACGCCTGATCAAGGAAATCACCGTCGCGGCCAAGGGCGGCGGCGGCGATCCGGACGGTAATCCGCGCCTGCGTACGGCCATCCTCGCGGCCAAAGCCGAAAACATGCCGGCCGACAATATCAAGCGCGCGATCCAGCGCGGCACCGGCGAGCTGGAAGGCTTGCAGTACGAAGAAATTACGTTTGAAGGCTATGGCCCCGGCGGCGTCGCCGTCATCGTCGACGTGCTTACCGACAATCGCAACCGCGCGGTGAGTGAAGTGCGTCACGCCTTCAGCAAAAATGGTGGCAACCTTGGCGAAAGCGGCTCCGTCGGCTACATGTTCAGTAAGAAGGGCGTCATCGTCGTGGCAAAGTCCGCCGCGGACGAAGAAAAGATCACCGAACTTGTGCTCGAAAGTGGTGCCGACGACCTGAGCGACGAGGGTGACAACTGGGAAATCCTGACCGGTCCCAAGGAGTTTGAAGCCGTCCGCGACGCCATCACCAACGCCGGCCTCAAGCCCGAACACGCCGAAGTCACCATGGTCCCATCTACCTACCAGAAGCTCGAAGGCTCGCAGGCCAACTCCATGCTGCGCATGCTCGACGTGCTGGAAGAGCTCGACGACACCCAGAACGTCTACAGCAACTTCGACTTCGACGAAGCAGAAGTCGCCGCGTAACTCACGGCACCGACGGGACGACAGAACTACAACGATGCCGCCCGACGTGGCGGCTTTCGTTTGCACGCGAAAGGATCACCCATGCAGTTGCGGTACAGTGCGGCGCTGATTGCCGGAATCGTATTAAGCGTTAACGGAGCCGTCGCCCAGGCACCCCCGGCGGCAGACGCCGTTCCCGCGCTCGCCAACACCCGCGCCTGGAACTACGGCATCCTCTTCCAGGGCGGCAAGGGCGTCACCGACGATCGCGACGACTTCAAGTTCTTCCTTGCCGGCGGCCACGTGGGCAAGGTGCTCACACCGCAGATGGGCAAGGGTATGTTCGCCGGCAACTTCGAATATGCCGCAGAGATCTTTCCCTACTGGCAGTCGGCCACGCCCACCTTCCAGCGCCGCACCTGCGTCCCAACTGCCAACCCGCTCGCCATCGCGTGCAGTTCGCCCTACACCGTGGGCGGTACGTTCCACGGCGCCAGCGTCACGCCCATCATTCTTCGCTGGAACTTTACCCATGGCCGTCGCCTCATGCCCTGGGCCCAGGCCGCCGGTGGTGTGCTTTGGACAAATCATAAGTATCCGGCGTATGGTGAGGGACCGTTGAACCTGCAAAACGACGGAACCAACGCAGACGCAAGTGTTTGGAATTTCACACCGCAGGGCGGCATCGGGGTGCATTATTTCGTCAGGCCGCGTCAGAGTTTGGATCTCAGCGCCAATGGCGTCCACATCTCGTCGGCAAGCCTTGGCGACCGCAACCCCGGCGTCAACGCAAGCGTGCAGTTTTCCATCGGCTACTCGTGGTGGAAACAAACAGGGAAGTAGATCGAGGCAGCGTTTTCCCAGGAGCATCCGTTTTGCAGGTCCAGCGCAGACAGCACACGCGCCATCGCAAAGCAGGCAGTAACGTCAGAGAGCAACAGGCAGGCAAGCAGTGAACGCTGAAGCAATCGTGGAGTGCGTCCCCAACTTTTCCGAGGGCCGCGATGAACGTGTGGTGCGGGAAATCGTCCGCAGCATGCAGGTGTACGGGGTCTGCCTGCTGGACTGGTCCATGGACCCGGCACACAACCGCAGCGTGGTGACGATCGCCGGCCCGGCCCAGGCGGTAGGTGAGGCGGCGATTCGCGCCGTCGGGCGCGCCGCGGAACTGATCGACCTTACCCGGCAGGACGGCGTGCATCCGCGCATCGGCGCGGCCGACGTGGTGCCCTTTGTCCCGGTGCACGGCTGTTCGCTGGGCGATTGCGCTCAGCTCGCCCACCACGCCGGTCATGAGATGTGGCGGCGCTACGGCGTGCCGGTGTATTTCTACGAAGCGGCCGCCGTGCGCCCGGACCGTGCGCGGCTGGAAGATGTGCGCCGCGGTCAGTTCGAGGGCCTGCAACAGGCGGTCAAGACCGATTCCCGCGCCTGGCCCGATGTTGGTGCGAACGCCCTGCACCCGACGGCCGGCGCCACCGCCGTGGGTGCACGCCAGTTCCTCATCGCCTACAACATCTACCTGCATGGGGCGGACGTCGCCGTGGCGCGTGCCATTGCGCGATCGTTGCGCGCCGCAAATGGCGGCCTGCCCGGCATCAAGGCGATGGGTGTTCTCGTCGACGGCCGTGCGCAGGTTAGCATCAACGTAACGGATTTTCGCGCCACGCCGATGAAAGTCGTGCACGCGGAGGTGGATCGGCTGGCCGCACAGCACGGGATCGATCTTGCCGAAGGGGAACTCATCGGTCTTGTTCCGCAGGATGCCTGTGAGCCGAATGCCGAATGGCTGCGTCAAATACCGCAGTTCGACCCGGCGCTTAAAATTCTGGAGCAGCGTCTCACTCGCCCGATTGCCTGGCCTGAGACTCTCCCGGAATCCAATCTGCAGGTCGCGTAGTTTCGTTCTACTAACAGGTACGGAGGCAAGTGTGACAAAGAATCTGTTTCGTGGACTGATCGCCGCAGCCGCAGTGGTGCTCGCGTCAGCCCCCATGCACGCAGCGCAGCTTGGCGCTGATGCCAAGTCCGCCATTCCCCGCGATATTCAGCAGATCATCGTGGTCGACTACCGCGCGATGCAGAACTCGCCGGCAGCACTGAGCCTCAAGGACCGCGTGCTTCCACCGGAACTGAAGCGGCTGGAAACGGCACTCAAGCAGAGCGGCCTCAAGGTCGATCGCGACGCCGATACGCTGGCCTTCGCCGCCTTCCGCATCAACGGTGCCGCGGAGCAGACGCGCACCCTCGGCATCGCGCAAGGCCAATTCCAAACCGCAGCCATCCAGGCCAACTGGCTCAAGAACAAAACGAAGTTCGTCACCGTGCGCAACAACCAAATCTACCCCATGGGCGCGTCCGGCATGAGCGTAGTCTTCCTCAACCAGACCACGATGCTGTTCGGCGATCAGGGCGCGCTTAAGGCCGGTCTCGACGCCCGTGACGGCCTGCAGCCCAATTTTCTGCAGAACGGCGACATGGTCAACGAAATGAACACTGTCGACACCCGCAACATGTGGAGCCTGCTGGACCAGAAGGGCACCCAGACCATGATGCGCGGTGTCCTTGGCGAGGCTGCCGGCCTCACCGACTACGACTCCGTCAAGAACCGCATGAAAAGTTCGCGCTACACCATGGACTTCCAGAATGGCGTGAAGTTCGACATGGCCGTGGTCATGAGCGATACCGTGACTGCAGCGACCGCCGCAACGCTCATGAAGGGGCTCGCGCTGGTCAAAAAGACCAACGGCACCTCCTACGAAAAAAACACCATGGACGAAACCAGCATCGAGTCCAACTCGGGCACGCTGCTGGTCAGCTACTCCGCCTCTGAAGGCCAGTTCAGCAACCTGCTCAGCTCCCCTCTCTTCACCCAAGTCGTTCACTAGGCCTGCTTGTATCTCAACCAGACAAGGCGCGCCCAGCGGTGCGCCTTGTCATTTTTGAGAAATCAATCTCAATCCAGCAGTTCCGTGATGAAGTGGTACTCCGCCGCCCCCATGTCCACGAGCCTTCCGCGAAACGGAACACCCTCCAGCTTCAGCCGCAGCCGCTGCTCCTCCTCCGCATCAAACCGCAGCTTGATCTCACCGCCGGCCCCCACCACGCGCTGCCAGGGCAGTATCAGCCCAGCCTCTGTCCGCAGCAGCCGCGCGACGGCACGGTGGTACAGCGGGTATCCGGCAGCCGCCGCAACTCTGCCATAGGTGGATACTTTACCTTCAGGGATAGATCGGATCACGCGCTCAAACGCATCGTCCCGCGCCGAACTCTTGCGCAGCCCTGCCCGATGCATCTGCCGTTTGATTTCGTAAGGAACAGGTCCAAGGTGCCGCATACGCTACCGAACCTAGGCAGATTTACGCAGGCCGCACTTGTGCATAATGCTACTGACCGTGTGTTCCCGCATCTCCGTCGTTAGTTCGAATACCTGGTGGTCGCGATAGATCTGGATCGTCTGCCGCGTCGTGTTCACCAGGATTTCGCAATGAGTGCATTCTTCCAAGTGCGCGCGAATCTCCTCAAGCAAGCCGGCGTCCACTTCTCCGTCGAAGTAGTCGGTCATCTTTGCGAGAAAGTCGGTGCAGGTCACAGTGCAAAACCCCGGAGAAGTACGGTGATGAGCTTGGTGTTCACGGCTTGATAGACCCGTCCTTGCGCTTCAAGTAGCGGCTCAGCCGTTCGCGCAATTGCAGCCGCGCCCGCAGCAGCCTGGATTTGACCGCCGGCACACTCAAACCGAGCGCACTGGCCGTCTCTTCCGTCGACAGGTGTTCGATGTCGCGAAGCGTGAAAACGGTGCGGAAACCCGGAGATAATCCTGCAATCGTCTTCTGCAGAATTTCGCCCAGCTCCGACTGGTTGTACTGCTGCTCAGGGTCAGGCGTCCAGTCCGCAAAATCCCGCGGAATCGAACCCTCTTCCGTCTGCACATCCTGATCCATCGACACAGTTCGGCTGGTCTTGCGTTTGCGCAGCCGCATCAGGCTCTCGTTCACCGCAATGCGCGTCAGCCATGTGCTGAATTTGCTATTGCCCTGAAACTGGTCCAGCTTGCGGTAAGCCTTAAGGAACACGTCCTGCACAATGTCTTCCGCATCTTCCCGATTCTGCGTAATGTGCTGTGCTACGCGGAAGATCGGCCGGTCGTATTGCCGCACCAGCGTCTCAAACGCAGCAGCATCGCCGCCGCGAGCGCGCTCCACCAGCGCCACATCGGGGTGAACCTCTTCAGTTCCGGTCTGTTCGAGCACGGGCATCGTTATCTGTCTCAGTGTACGTTGCGTGGTGGCGCGCGGCAACGCATGGCGGTGTCGGGTCGTTGTCTGTCCGCTTTATCCGGTAACACCTTGACGTCATTGGGTCGCCGGTGCAGCGTCGCGTCGGACCGTTACCCAGGCAGGTTCCGCCAAAACAGGGCGTGGACGGCAGGTGTTCCCAATGCCTTTTACAGTGGAGAGGTGGCTTCTCTGCATACCTCACGCCGCAGCCTCGCCCGCTGCGCAGTGCTCTGCCTTGCGATCGCCGGCCCGGTGCTGGCGGTCAAGCACCCGGTGGCGCATGCAAAACCGCCGGCCAGGGCCTCGTCCCATGCTTCGCCCCACGGCTCATCCCACGCCGCTGCTGCAAAAAAATCGTCATCCCGCGGCCGTGCCGTCGCCACCCCGGCAGCCAGGGGCAGAAAAGGCGGCCGGACCCCTGCGCATAAGACCCCGCACCTCGAGCGCTTCACCTCCGCCCCGACACCGGTCAGCCGCCAGCTGACCAGCGCCTTCGTCCAAAGCGAACAGCTCCGCCCCATGGCCCAGCAACTCGCCGCCAGCCGTTCCTCTGCAGCCTACAGCGGCGTCCAGGCCTACGCGGCAGCGCATCCGGGTGAAGGCGCAGCCGCGGCCTACCTCGCCATCGGCCACGCCTACTCCCTCGACCACCGCTACGCCGACGCCGCTACCGCCTTCCGCCAGTCCGCCATCGGCGACGCCCTGCAGGACTACGCCGTTTACCTCGGTGCTCAGGCCGCCCTGCAAAACCACGACGGCGCTACCGCCGTGCAGCTCCTCAACGGCTTCGCACAAAGATACCCCAGCAGCATCTTTGCCAACACCGCCCTCGTCACCCAGGCCCAGGCCTACCTCTCGCTCAACGACAGCGCCAACGCCCTCCGCGTCCTCGCCCCCTCCATCGGCCTGCCCGCCTCGCAAAAGGCCGACTACCTCCTCACCGAAGGCAAGGCGCACGAGATGGCCGGCGACCGAACCGCTGCCGCAGCCATCTTCCGCCAGATCTACGTCCGCCTGCCGTTCTCCCCTGAGGCCGCCCAAGCCCGTAACGAGCTTCAGAACCTGAACGCCGGCCCCAGCGCAGGTGAGCGCAAGCTGCACGCGGACGCCCTCTTCAACGCCAAGCGCTACGCCGAAGCCGGCGCCGAATACCATTCCATCGAGCAGAACGACCAATCCCTCGGTCAGGCCGACAAGGACGCGCTCGAAATCTACGCCGCCGTCTGCGACCTCCGCCTCAAGCACCTCTCCCATCACGACGCGGAAAAGCTTCCCCAAACCGGTGACGACAGCGCCGCCCTGCGCCTCTACATCCTTGCCGAGCTCGCCCGCAACGATAACAATGAAGCCGAAAACCGCGACCTCCTCACCCAAATGGAGCAGCGTTTCCCGCAAAGCCGCTGGCTGGAAGAAGCGCTCTATAGCAGCGGCAACATGTACCTCATCAAGCGCGACAGCCCCCACGCCATCGAGCTCTATGAAGAGCTGTTCAAACGCTTCCCCAACAGCACTTACGGCCCCTCCTCCCACTGGCGCGCCGCTTGGCTCAACTACCGCCTGCGCAACTACGCCGAGGCCGCACGCCTCATGGAAGAGCAGATCGCCCGCTATCCCACCAGCGGCGAAGCCCCCGGCGCCCTGTACTGGCGAGGCCGCCTCTTCGAAGAACCCGAGAAAAACTACGCTCAGGCCGCCAATTTCTACAACGCGCTCACCAACGGCTATCGAAACTTTTACTACGCGATCCTCGCCCGCGAACGCCTGCGCATGATGGGTCCGCAAACCGCCGTCGCCCCCGCCTTCCCCCTGCAAAACGTCCGCACGCCCCCCGCGCCCACGCTCGTACAGGAACTGCCGGAAAACGACCCCCACCTCATCAAGGCACGCCTGCTCGCTAACGCCGGCCTCAACGACTACATCGGCCCGGAGATTGCCGCCAGCGGCAGCAGCAGCCAGTGGGGTTCGCTTGCGCAGGCGGAAATCTACCGCAGCTACGGCGAAAATGTCCGCGCACTACAGACGATCAAGCGCAGCGGTTCGTCCTTCTTCGCGCTCCCCGTCGCCCAGGTGCCCGCGATCTACTGGCAGCTGCTCTTCCCGCGTCCCTACTGGAACGATCTCACGACGGACGCAGCCACGAACGGCCTCGACCCCTACCTCGTCGCCTCCCTCATCCGCCAGGAAAGCGAATTCAACCCCAACGCTGTCTCGCGCGCGAACGCGTACGGCCTCATGCAACTACTCCCCACAGTCGGCAAGGCGCAGTCCAAACGCATTGGAATCAAGCATTTCTCTACCGGCGACCTGCTGAACGCATCGACCAACCTCGCCCTCGGCACCGCCAACCTCAAGCAGGTGCTCGACCGCTTCGGTGGCCGGCCAGAGTACGCCCTCGCCGCCTACAACGCCGGCGACACGCCCGTCCGTCGCTGGATGGCCGAAAACAATTACAAGGACCTGCCGGAGTTCGTCGAATCCATCCCCTACTCCGAGACCCGCGACTATGTGCAGTCCATCCTGCGCAACCGCGAGATGTACCGCCAACTCTACTCGGGTCAGTAGCTGCCTGCACGAACGATCTTCGCCAAACTTAGAGGTGCACGGCCCGCCCGCAAGCTGTTCTTCGGGGGAAGCAGAGGCCTGTAAAGCCACTGACACGGATCATTCGCTGTGCCGGGCCTAAGCCCCGGGATTTCTTCGGACCCGCCTTAAGATCTAGACCTGTGACACGATGCTTGATCCTAACGACTTGCCATGCTCTGCAATTGTCGTCAAACGTAACAAACCGGCCTTGCAAGCCGGTCGTTCGTTGGGAAAGGAAGGGAAGAACAGGTGGAGGCGCGGGTCGGGATCGAACCGACGCATAAAGGTTTTGCAGACCTCTCCCTTACCACTTGGGTACCGCGCCCCAGATCGCGTTCGACCGCGCAGGCCGTGTGCGAATATGCGCTTCAAGGCAAGCAAGCGATCAGGCTAAGAACTTTTGGAGCGGGAGACGGGATTTGAACCCGCGACATCTTCCTTGGCAAGGAAGCACTCTACCACTGAGCTACTCCCGCTCAACAATCCCAATATAACAAGATCGCCAAGCTTCGGCAACCCTCTCGACTTCCGATGAACGTGTCCTCTACAAGCCAGCACGCGACGAAGTGCTCGCAGCTCGTGGGCGGGACTGCATCCCCTCTTGTGCAACATTAACCTCTCGCCGTCTGCATCTCTGTCGCTACGCATGGAGGTGACCGACGCGCCTTTCTCCATCACACGGCAGCAGGCCGGAACGTAGGTTGCCCAATACGGCACAGCAACTCCATGCCCATTATCCACAGCTCGTCCCGGATTCACTCCAGCAATTTGCGTCATCCGGCCGAAAATCAGGCATGCCCTTCCTCGGGACATGCCCGACATGCCACTTTCGGGTCACACTTCTGAGTTGACTTGAATCGGCGTGGAACGTAGCCTACAGGCAACATCGATGCACCGTTCCAGATGCAGTATTCGGCCTGCTTGGCAGCAGGCGCATGTGCCGTTCAAGCAACGCCATGGTACGGAGCCGGACACAGCGCACCGCTTGTCCGGGAGAGGTGAGAGCGTCGCATGAACGAGCCGAACGGGAAGGCAGCACCGGAGGAAGTGACCGGCCCATCCACACCGGAGGATGTTGCTATTCTTTACTCGTGGGCAAATCTGCCTGGAGCCAAGTACCGCGACTTTTCTGCCTCGCGCCGCGAATATCGTGCACAGCAGCGCGCACGTCAGGCGGAAGACGAGCGCCACTCCGAGCTTGCCTCGGCGCGCCTGCTGGAAGAGACGGCACAGCGCGACATGGACGAGGCACAACGCGCGTTGGACGCTGCCCACCGCGCCGAGCAAGAGGCAGCGGACGCCGAAGCCAGGACGCGCGCCGAGGAAGCTTTTCGTCTCGCGGAGGCAAATGCCCAGCGCGAGCGGGAAGAAGCAGGGCGTCGCCAGCAGTCCGCCGAAACACTTCGCCTGCGCGCACAATCTGCCCGCAAGGAGATGATGGCCGCCCGCAAGCGCGCGGAAGAGCAGGCCGCCCGTTACGCTGAGTTCGATGCACAGTACCGTGCCCAGGTAGAGGAGCGCACCGAAGATTTGCCGGGCCAGTTGGACGATCCGTATTACTACACCGGCCAGGTCGACCCGGCCTACTTCGCCTCCACGCCCGGCGTTCGCACCGCGCAGGCGACACGCACCTCAACCGAGCGCAAGGCCTATGTCTTTCCCGTGCATCCCGGCTCCGACGAATACGATGCAGGCACGTTGCAGGCATATCGTGCAAACACCAGCTTTACGCCGTCACGCGCGCAGGACTACCGCTCATTGGCACCTCTGCGCGACCTCACTCCCGCTCGGGAGCAGACCGTCGAGCGCGAGCAACCGGCGGAGCGGGAGCGCCGCACCGGTCGCGATGTCGATGATGTGAACGATGCTCCGGCAGACAACGACTACTACTCCAACACGGCTCGAGGCGCCTCCGGCAGTGCCGCGCCATTTCGTGGTTTCGATACTGCGGAGCGCGACCTGCACATCCGCCCACGCGCGCTTCGTCCGCTGTACGATGATCCCTCCATCGCGCAACCGCCGGTGCAATGGCGTTCGGTCGGTGGGCGGAACGACGTGCGCAGCCGCCGCAGCGCACCCGCTGACGACCGCGCCCGTACCGTGCGTCAGCCGCGGCCCGAGTTTTTTCATGATGTGCCACCCGCGGCAGCGGAAAACGCCCCACCCGCCTGGCTCGCCTATCAGGAGCAAGGTGTAGAGGAGCCTGGAACGTCGTTTGTTCCGGTCACCCGGCCCCGTCTGGCACAGCCGCTCCGCCGGGACCTTTCGCCCGCGCCTGACGATGCCGCGGCGGCTAGCCCACAGCGCTTCTCCACCATAGCAACCGTCGGCAGTCAGGCATTGCCAGACGGTACAGCCGATCCAAGCCCCGGGCCGGATGCAGAGCCCGAGTGGCCGGTGCCCAGACTTTCTCCCGCCCCTGACACGCTGCAGCAGAGCCGCGAGCGCGTGGCGTCCCGCTGGTTCGCCTTGCAGGGACGCATGGATGGGGAAATGGAAGTGCCGTCCGTCGCCTCCCATGCTACCGCCGTGCCCGCGATCGTTTTGGTCTCGCTCAGCGGCGGCGTCGGCAAAACCAGCATGGTCGCGACGCTGGGGCGTACGCTTTCGTCGCTGGGCGAAAAGGTTTTGCTTGTGGATACCAACACGCACGGCCTGCTGCCCTACTACTTCGGCGCGCGTGATCTGCGCCCGGGTGCGGTCCGCACCTTTACTCCGCCACCCGGCAGCACCGATGCGGCCGTGCTCATGGCGCACTATGAGCTGGATCGCGTCGGCAGCGATGAGGCTGCGCAGGATCGGCTGTTCGCCGACCTGACCGAACGCGCTGACAGCGCGCAGCGCGTGCTCGTCGATCTCAGCAGTCATGGCATGTGGCTGGCTCGGCGCCTGCTGTACTCCACCCCGTTCGTCCTGGTCCCGCTCGCACCGGACATGAACTCGATCCTCAGCACGCAGACGGTGGAAAACATCTTCGCCAACATGCGCGACATCGACGGCAAGCCGGTCCGTCCGTATTACGTGCTCAACCACTACGACCCGGCACTGCCACTGCATCTCGATGTCCGTGAGGTCCTGCGCCAGTCCCTCGGAGAACGGCTGTTGCCCATCATGATTCACCGCGCACCGGCCATCTCCGAGGCGGTAGCGGAGGGATTGACCGTTCTCGACTACGCCCCCGGTTCCCCCGTCGTGGACGATTACAAGGCTCTTGCCCGCTGGATACAGAGCCTCGCTGCCCCTGGCCTCCCCGGCGGTCACGGTGCCCGCTGGAGTGAACGATGACCCGATCCGCCATGTGGCGTGAGTTTGAGAGTGGCGACTCGTTGCTCCTCCGCTTCTTACGCATCATCGTCGTGGTGCTCTGCGTGGCCGCGCTGGTCTACAGCGCAGGCCTGGAACTCACCTGGCCGCAGCAGGCGGTCCTCGGCATCGTCTCGGTGCTGATCGCCGTCTGGATGGATCGGTCGTCCAGCTCCTACCTCATTACGCTCACGCTCATGATGGCGTCGTGCTACTCCACCTTCCGCTATGCCTGGTGGCGTATCGCGACCGTGGTTCACTTCCTGCGCGATCCCGGCGCGTCCTGGGGGTTTCTCGACGTCTTCTTCATGCTCACCCTGCTCTTCGCCGAGATGTACGCCTTCGCCATTCTGTATCTCGGCTATGTGCAGACACTGTGGCCGCTGCGCCGTACCCCCGTCCCCCTGCCTGACGATCCGGAGGAGTGGCCTGCCATCGATCTGCTCATTCCCACGTACAACGAACCCCTCAGCGTTGTGCGGTACACGGCACTTTCCGCCATGAACATTGACTGGCCGGCAGACAAGCTGAATGTTTACATCCTCGATGATGGCAAGCGCGATGAGTTCCGCATCTTCGCCGAAGAAGCCGGCATCGGCTACATGACCCGCGACGACAACGCCTTTGCCAAGGCCGGCAACATCAACCACGCCCTCGCCCAGTTAGACGCGCCGCTGGTCGCCATCTTCGACTCCGACCACGTGCCGACCCGGTCGTTTTTGCAGGTCACCATCGGGTGGTTTGTGCGGGATGCGCGGCTCGGTATGTTGCAGACTCCACACCACTTCTACTCACCGGACCCCTTCGAACGCAACCTCGGCCAGTTCCGTTCGATTCCGAATGAGGGCGAGTTGTTCTACGGTATCGTGCAGGATGGAAACGACTTCTGGAACGCGACGTTCTTTTGTGGCTCCTGCGCCGTACTTCGCCGCTCCGCACTCGATGAGATCGGCGGCATCGCGGTAGAAACCGTTACAGAAGATGCACATACAAGCCTGCGTATGCAGATGCGCGGCTGGAATACTGCCTACATCAACATCCCGCAGGCCGCGGGCCTTGCGACGGAACGACTTAGCGGACACGTGAAGCAGCGCATTCGCTGGGCCCGTGGCATGATCCAGGTGCTCCGCATCGATAATCCGCTGTTCGCGGCGGGGCTCAAGCCCATGCAGCGCCTCTGCTACTTCAATGCGATGACCCATTTCCTCTACGGTCTGCCGCGGCTTATTTTCCTGTTCGCGCCGCTGATTTACCTGATCCTTGGCCATACCAACGTCCCCGGCTACTGGGCGGCCATTCTCGCCTATGCCTTTCCACACCTTGTGCTGTCGTCCATGACGAATTCGCGCATCCAGGGCCAGCACCGGCACTCCTTCTGGAACGAAATCTACGAGACGGTCCTGGCACCCTACATCCTGCTGCCCACGACGCTTGCGCTTATCAACCCGAAGTTCGGCTCCTTTAACGTCACGGCGAAAGGTGGCGTGGTAAGCCGTCGATTCTTCGACTCACGCATCGCGCTGCCGTTTCTGACGATGCTTGGTTTCAATGCTGTTGGACTGCTCTGCGCGGTGCTGCGTTACGTCCAGATGCCGCGTGCCCACACCGGCCTCACTGCTCTTGACTGGTTTCTGAATGTTCCTGCGAACATGTGGGACGGCACTCATCCCGGAACCATCATGATGAATGTCGTCTGGACGCTGTTCAACACGCTGATTCTCGGCGTTGCCTGCGGCGTCGCGTGGGAAACCCAGCAGCGCCGCCAGGCGGTGCGCGTGACCATGCAGGTACCCGCCCGGGTTGAGCTCGGCGACGGCACCATCCTTGACGGCCTTACAGCGGATGTTTCCAGCGGCGGCGTCATGCTGGAGATGGATGAAAACCACGGCATCATGCCCGGCACCTCGGCCTGCATTCTCTTCCCGGTGCTAGACGGCGAGGCGGGTCTGCCGGCGAGCATCGTCCGCGTGGCCGGAACGGAACTGCGCGCACAGTTTGAGCCGCTCACGATTCAGGAAGAAGAGACGCTGACGCAGGTGCTGTACTCGCGGGCCGACACGTGGCTTGGCTGGGGTGAAAGTCGCGAACCCGACCGCCCGCTGCGCAGCCTTGTGCGCATCGTCGGGCTCGCCCTTGTTGGGCTCAGGCAAACCTTGGGAGGCTTAGTGAAAGGCAATCGAAATGGGGCCGGCAACGGTTCGTCCCCTCGCGGCAAGCTCGCGGCCAACATCGTTCCCCTCGGGCTGCTTCTGGCACTCGGCCTGTCCCTGACTGGGCCCTGTCGCGCCATGGCGCAGACTGCAAGTGCTGGAAGTGGAACACGCATCACCACGGTCAGCCCGCCTGCTTCGTCCGCTGCCACCGCGTCGGATCCCGTCTCGGCAGTCCCAGACGGCCAGTTTGATAATGTGTTCACCCTGTCGGACATTAACGTGCCGGATACGATTGTTCTGCGCGGTGTCGACGCCTATCACTCCCTGTACTTTTCCGTACCGCAAACGCAGGTAGTCAAGAGCGCGACCATGCGCCTCCGTTTTCATTTTTCGCCAGGCCTGCTGCCGGCGCTGTCTCACCTGAAGGTCAGCGTGAATGGCACGCTGTTCGCCACGCTACCGGTCACCGTCCAGCCCTACGACGGGGGCGCGCCACAGGACCTGACGCCCGACGAGAAGGTCGCGGCATCACAGACCCTTTCCGCAAAGCGTCCCGGCGAAGACAACGCCCTGTTGGAGGCAACGCTGGAGATGCCGGCGGAGATGCTGGTGCACGACAACCAGATCACCTTCGAGTTCATCGGCCATTACACGCTGCAGTGCGAAGATCCCTCGCACTCCACACTGTGGGCGCATGTCGATGCCAACAGCTCGATCGAACTTAAAGGCAATCTGCTGCCGCTGCAGGACGATCTGAAGCTGCTGCCGCTGCCGTTCTATGATGCCGCGGTCAACCTGCACCCGGTCATTCCCATCGTTTTTCTGAACCAGCCCTCCACCAAGGCGCTTCAAGCCGCCGGTATCGCGGCTTCCTGGTTCGGCCTGCTCCCCGCAGATTTCCGGTCGGTGCGGTTTCCCGTGTCCTTCGGTCAGATTCCTGCCGGCAATGTCATTCTTATCAGTGAAAACGCGGCGGCGCTTCCAGCCTCCCTCAACGTCCAGGGTTCCGGCGGCCCTACGGTCGCCATGCGGACTAACCCGGCAGACCCGTACGCGAAGGTCTTGATCTTGACCGGCGACAATGCCGACGACACCATTATTGCCGCCCGCGCGCTTTCCCTGCAGCGCGACCTGTGGCAGGGGAGCCAGGTCTCCGTTTCGCTGAAGCCGATCAAGGCAAGTGAACCGGATGATGCTCCCCGTTGGCTGCCCACGGACTCCCGGAACCCCGTCACCGTCGGTGAAATCATGAACACCGGCGACCTGCAGGGCGATGGGTCTGTGCCGATCGGAATCTACTTTCGGGTGCCGCCTGACCTGTACTACGGCGACCGCGCCAACATCCCGTTCCACCTGGAGTACCGCTACAACCCCGTTCCGCTCGCGCAGGAGAGCACCCTGCAGGCTTACATGAATACCGCGTACGTCAGCTCGACACCCATGCCGCACACCGATCAGGCCTCGCAGGTGCTCAAGACTGAAATCCCCGTGCCGCGCGTGGACATGCGGCCTTTCTCCAACAGCATGATGCTGAAGTTTGTCTTCCAGATTGCAAAGAAAGGCAAGTGCCAGGATACGGCACCCATGAACCTGCAGGGCGCAGTCCTGAAGGACAGTTATCTCGACATCCGCGGCATTCCTCACCTGGCGCACCTTCCCGACCTGGAGCTGTTCGCCAACGCCGGCTTTCCCTTCACGCAGATGAAAGACCTGTCGCATACGGCGGTTATCCTGCCGGACAATCCCGGTGCGGACGAGATTGAACTGTACCTGACGCTCATGGGTCACTTTGGCGCACAGACCGGCTACCCCGTGATCAATGTCTCGGTGGCCGGCCCGGACGGGCTGAAGAAGGACGGGAACAAAGATTACATCGTGCTGGGCACGGTCGAAGATCAGCCGGCTATCCGCACTTTGAACTCTCGCCTGCCGGTTCAGATTGAATCCGGCGGCCTCAAAGTCGAGGACACCCAGGGGTTCTTCGCACCGCTGCAGCATGCATGGTGGAAGGTGCGCTCGTCGGACCATGTGCAGACTGGCCAGCTGGAAACCTCGGGCGGACTGCCGGATGCGTTGATGGAGGGCCTGGAGTGGCCCGCACACTCCGGCCGCTCCGTCGTCCTAGTGACACTGCGCGACCGCGCGGTGATTCCATCATTTCTCACGACCTTCCTCCGTGTGGCGCAGTCCAGCGACATCGCGCAGACGATCAGCGTTCTGCACGGCACGCAGTTTTCCTCCTACCGTATAGGCGACGACAACTACGAGGTGGGCTCGCTTTCCGTCTGGGTCAAGCTGGAGCTCTTCTTTTCGCACCATCCTGAGGCCGTGGTGGTCGTGATCTTCCTTGCCTGCATTCTGCTGGCGACTTTGCTGCGCGTGTGGCTGCGACGCCGAGCCCGGCTGCGCCTGCAGGGAGAGGAGTAACGGTGCGCCGAGTCTCCCGGCTGTTCGGCTGCCCCTTCTCCCGCGCCGGCAGGACGTGGAGAGTCGGGCTTCTGCTCTCCGTCCTGATCGCCCAGCATGTGTGCCACGCGGAACAGCCGTGGCCGCTGCGGCAACACTACCGCGCTCGCCTTCTGGATACTTCGGCCCGCATCGTGGACCACACCGATGGGGATCGCAGCACCAGCGAAGGCCAGGCAGATGTCCTGCTGCCTCTGCGGATGCAGGCGAATGGGCGCGTTCTCCAGGTGCTTGGGCCGACCTTCTTCTCGGCTGCCGCCATCCGTACCTGATTGCCACCGGACGCACAAGGGAAGCGCAGGTACAGCGCGACCGGTTCGCTGCCAGCTTTCAAACTGAGTCTGGGCTTTATGGACGGACCCTCGACTACTACGATCAGAATGTCTCCTGTTTGCGACTGGATAGACCGAAGAGCGCTTCCGCTTCGACCGCGATGGACGCCTTCGGCTTTAATGGAAAGGTTAAGGACCCGCGATCCACAGCTTTGCGCGCAAAAGATGAGGCGTCGCGGTACTCAAGCCGGTACCATGCGGTAGCATGTCGACTTTGTCCGACAACCCACGAACGTTCAAGCCTGCAGGGACTGTGCCCATGACACGCATTCCGCCGAATCGCTCGACCTTCCTGCTTCTCGCTGCGCTCGGGCTGGGCGTGCCCTCTTTGGGCCTGGCGCAGGCTGCCGTTGCGAGCTCGGTTCAGGGAGCGACGCAGGTCCTGCTGGACAAGGCACACACACTCGAAGCCAAGGGCCGCATGGACATGGCCGCGCAAACCTGGCAGCAGGTGCTGCTGGCCGATCCCAGGAATACCGAGGCGCTAGGTGGACTTGCCCGGGCGGCGAAGGTCGCCGGCAACCAGGCGCTTGCGAGCAGCTATCTGCAGCGCCTGCGCGCCATCAGTCCCAACGACCCCGGCATTGCGCGCGCCGAAGGCGTCATGACGCAGTCCGGCCAGTTGTCTAAGCTGCAGCAGGCCGGCAGACTTGCCGCGACCGGTAACACTGCGCAGGCCATGAACCTCTACCGGCAGGTCTTCGGCGGCTCACCACCGGCGGGAGAGTGGGCGCTTGCCTATTACGAAACCGAGGCCGGCACACAGGATGGGCGGCCGCACGCGATCGCCGGGCTGCGGTCGCTGGTCGACAAATATCCCCAGGACACGCGGTACCCGGTTGCATTGGGACGGATCCTGACGTATGACCCAGGTACGCGCGCCGAGGGTCGCAAGTACCTGGAGCGGCATCCTCACGATCCGCAGGCCGTCGAAGCGCTCAGGGCGTCCATGGGCTTTGATGGTGGCGACCACCGGGCCGCGCCGGAAGCCGGGCATGTGCACAAGGATGGGTCGTCGGCTACCCGGACCGGCGTCGTCCCTCCGGAGATCGCCTCGCAGCGCGTGATGGGGGCCGAAGAACGAGCAGCGTACGCCGCTCTCAATGCGAAACGATATGCGGAGGCGGACCACCGATTTACCGCGCTGCTGGCGAAGAATCCGCACAACGGCCGCGCCCTCGCCGGCATGGGCTACGTCCGCATGAACCAGCAGAACTTCGGCGGAGCCATCTCTTTTCTTGAGCAAGCAAAGCAGGATGGTGCCAACGACGCCGCACTCGAACGCAACTTGGAGACATCCCGCTTTTACTACGTTCTAGCGGAGGGCGGCGTCGCGCTGAATGAGAATGATTTAACTACCGCGGAGACGAAGTACCGGCAGGCACTGCAAATGCGGCCTGGCAGTCCAGAGGCGCTGCAGGGGCTGGGTGGCACCTTGTTGAAGGCAGGCCAGCCTCAGGCCGCCGTGCCGTTCTATGAGCAGTTTGTGCGCACGACGCCCAGTCCGGCGGCGTGGCGCGGTTTATTTACGGCGCAGTATCAGGCAGGCGATGCCGCCGGTGCGCTCACGACGGAACGCCGCTTTTCCCCGGCCATCCGGTCGCAGCTGCTGCGCGATCCGGACTACCTGCGCACGCTCGCCTCTGTCTATCTGGCGACCGGGCGCGATGCGGACGCGCAGCGGGTGCTCCGGTCCGCGCTCGATCTGCCGTTTCCCGAGGGCGGCAAGGGGCTGAAGGCGGAAACACAGCTGCAATACGCCAGCCTGCTGTTGCAGGCGAATCACATCAAGCAGGCCGACGCGCTATACCGCCAGGTGCTCGCCGCCGATCCAAATAACGTGCCTGCGTGGCAGGGTGTCGTCAATGCGGAGCACGCACTGGGCAACGATCCCGTCGCCATGCAGACCGTGGAAAGCATGCCACCCGCGGTCTACGACCAGGCGTTGCGCGACTCTGGTTTTCTGCTGAGTGTCGCCGCCGTGTACCAGTCCAACGGGAAATACGACCTCTCGCAAAGTTTGCTGGAGCGTGCCATCGCGGCGCAGAATACGTCCGGGCAGAAGGTGCCGCTCTCGCTCCAGATCCAGCTCGCCAGCCTGTATTTGCAGCGCAACGATGCGGCGCACGCCTATCCTATTTTTCAGCGCGTGCTCACGGAAAATCCGCAGCGGGTCGATGCGTGGAAGGGTTTGCTGACGTCGTTGCATGTGGCGGGACGCGACAGGGAAGCGCTGGCAGAGGTACCGCAGATGCCGCCAGAGGTGCGCAAGCAGCTCGAAAACGATGTCGAGTATCTGCAAACCATGGGGCAGGTCTATGCCGGACTCGGCGACTCGCGCCAGGCGCTGGTCTTTGTGAACCGGGTGCAGCAGCACTACGCTGCGCAGCGTGTGGCACCACCGGCCGACGTCGACATCCAGAACGCGTGGCTGTTCTACAACGGCATGAACGACACCGGCCTGTACCGCCAGCTGCTGTATCTCGGTAGCCGCCGCGACCTGACGGATGATCAGCGCCGCACGGTGCAAACCATCTGGGCGAGCTGGGCCGTGCGCCGCGCCAATCAGGCTTCCGCCGCAAACAATACGCGTCGCGCGCTCGCCATTCTGAATGCCGCGGCAAAGGCGTTTCCCGATAACCCTGCCGTCATCAAAGCTTTGGCCGGCGGCTATGTTCGCGCCGGTTTGCCGAAGGAGGCGATCGCCATCTTCAAGGCGGGTGACATGACCTCCGCGTCTGCCGCCGACTACAAAGCTGCGATCGGTGCAGGGCTGGCCGCGAATGACTTGAAAGACAGCGAGACGTGGCTGCGGTACGCGCTCGACCGTTACCCCAAAGATGGGGAGCTGTTAAATCTCGCCGCCAAATACGAACAGGCACGCGGCAACAACAGTCGCGCCGCCGAGTACTACCGTGCGTCGCTTGCAACGTTGCCGCCGCCGGATCCCGGCGCGGAACTTGCCTACGTGCTGCATCAACCCGCGCCGCTCAACCCCCGTGCGCTGCCGTCGGCGCAATCGCAGGATCTGGCGACCCTGCTCGCACCCGGTACTGCTTCAGCTGCCGCGGCACCGCAACCTTATCTGCCCAGCTACGCGAGCGCGTATGGCGAAGCGCCGATTCAACCCGGCGCTGCGGCGGTGCCCGGCTACATGAGCAATCCGCGTCCATCAGGAGGCGGGAGGCTCGGCGACTACCATCCAGGCATGCCCGCGGATGGTGTCGGCGCGAACGGCTACGGCTTACCGCAGGGCAGTGAGCAACCTGCCGCTGGCAGCTACAATCCCCGTGGTGTGTCCGAGAACGATTTCCCGGCGGATGCGATGCCATTGAGTGAAGCGCCGGAGCAGGCTGCGCTTGCCTACCAGCAGGAGCAGATTCGGCGGGCAAACGAGGCGGCGGTGAACATGCTGCCTTCAACTTCCACTGGGGGAATGGAGCAGACCGCAAGCCGGCGTGAAGGTGCGCAGACCGGTGAGTTCAATGGTGAGGTGTATGGCCCATACGTTCCGTATCAGGCACCGACCACGCTCGGTCGCCCTGCCGTAAGCTACAGTGCCAGTCCGGTGGATGTGCCGGAGTCGATCATCATCACCGACTTTCCCACGTCTGCCGGCCAGGCCGTTCCGCTGCACACCGCACACGCGACCGGTAACCCCACGGGTGTGTTCCATCCGCAGCATGAAGCCACGGAGGCAGCCGAGATCCGCCGCCATCAGTCGGATGCGCTCTCGAACCCCGCAGACGACGCTATCACCCTGGCTGGCGGCAACGAGGTGCAATATCGTGCGGCCCCGCAGTACAGCCCAGGCATCACGCCGGCCCCGGGCCAAGTGGTTAGGCCCTCGGCTACTTCTGCGGCGAGTCCTGAGCACGAAGTGAGTCCTGCGCCAGGTCTCGATGGACCTAGCAGAGGGCAGCAATACCCGCGTCCCGCCACCATTCCGAGCGAGCACGGACGTACCTTTACCCACGCCGCGCGTAGGCGCCCCACCCGCAGCGTCGCGCGCCGTGTTGAAGGTTTCGGTGTCAGCAATCCGCCGATCTTTTACCCGGGCGTGCCAACCCCTTTGAGCAACGAGCCGTACGCCGACCTGCCGCCGTACAACACGTCGAACGGGCAGCCACCCTCGGATAGCGAGCTGATCGCGCGCAATGTCCCTCCGCTGCGCGGCAGCTACGAGTCCGCCGATTCGGGTTCCGGCTCTGCGGGTGGTTCACCGCTAACGGAGCGGCAGCAGACGGAACTCGATCTCGCCCAACTCGATGCAAGCTACAGCGGCTGGGTGGGCGGCAGCGGCTTTGTTCGTGTGCGCAGCGGCCAGCCCGGCATCGATCGGCTGTACGCGTTCGAGATCCCGGTGGAAGCGACTTTCGTGGCAGGCAAGTCGGTCCGCTTCAGTGTGGTGCCGCGCGCCGTCTTTCTGAATAGTGGAACGATCGACAGCGCTCGTTACACTGCCGGCAACGCGCCCTACCTGGGGACGCTGCCGGCGAATGCGATCAACACGCCATCTCCGCAATTTGCATCGGGCCTGGGTGGCGAATTGCAGATGGTGACCCAGAACCTCGGCCTCTCCGTCGGGTACACCCCCTACGATTTCTTGGTAAACAATGTCACCGCGCGTGCACGGTATCGCATCGCTGGCGGTCCGTTCACCGTGTTTGGCGAGCGTGAGGCCGTCAAGGAGACGCAGCTTTCCTATGCCGGGCTGCGCGATCCCGGCAGCGCTTCACTCCTGACGAACGGCAACATCTGGGGCGGCGTGGTCGCCACCGGAGGCGGGTTGCGCTTCGACCACGGTAACGAGCGCGCGGGCTTCTACCTGAGTGGCGACGGTGCGGCGCTGACCGGCTCGCACACGCTGGACAATCGACGCTACGAGGGCACCGCGGGGGCCTACTTCCGCGTGCACCAGTTTCCGGGATACGGCACGCTGAACGTGGGCGCGTCCCTGTTCGCCACGCATTTCGACCATAACGAACGCGCCCAGAGCTATGGCAATGGCGGCTACTTCAGCCCGGAAGTGTACTTCCTCGGCAGCGTCCCGGTCACGTTTAACGGCTATTACAAGACGGATTGGCACTACGTGATTCAGGCCGGTGTTGGTGTACAGACCTTCCAGGAGGACGCCGCGAACCTGTTTCCGCTCGATGCGGCGATCCAGAGCGGTGCCCAGGCCAACTGCACCCTGGTGCAACTCGCGAACCGGAACTGCGGATTTGCGTTTCTGCCGGTGAATACCAGCACGGGCGTAAACTTTTCCATCGAAGCAGAAGGCGCGTATCGGATCACGGATCATTTTTATGTTGGTGCGCAACTTGCCGCAAACAATACCAACAACTACAACCTGGTGCAGCCGGGAGTGTTTCTGCGCTACACCTTCAAACCGCAGTTTCCCACGGAGGATTATCCGACCGGCCTGTTTCCGCTAAGTGGCTTCAGGCCGATGCGCGTACCCTAAAGCGCAGCAAGGCCGCGATCACGCTTGCAGATTCAGCGCAAGCGACAGACTTTTGCGACGGCGTTGCGGTAGGGGCAGCGCAGGCTTGTGATCGATGCGGCGGGCACGATCAGCCAGTCGGCACCGAGGGGGAGCAGGCGGCGTCGCCGTTCCGTGTCATTCGCGGATTCCAGGCCAGTCTGTGCCTGGCTACCGGCTTGCCACGCGTTCACAAGTGCAGGGACCATGGCGGCGACGCCACCATCCTTCGCGCGATCCGGCAGAACGGACCGCAGCGCGATGGCGCGGAAGCCCTGAGCATCCTCCCCGGGTGAGATCGTGTAGTTCGCATCCACGGCGAAGAGGTCGCGCTTATCGCTATGCTCCCTCGCCCAGGCAAACGCCTGTTCCCAGCCATTCTGCGGCGGTCTGCCCGGAAGTTCAAAGTAGCCGGACGAGGGATACAGTGACCGTTGCATGAGCACCAGCGGGGTCGCGATCGCAGCGACGAGCAACACGGCCCCAATGCGCAGCTGCCAGTGCACGGGCAGATTCGCGGGACGTAGGCGGGGCAGTTGCACGGCATGGCTCTGCGGAGTGACGCTGGAGAATAGCCTGAAACTGGCCGGAGCTGCGTCAGCGATGTTCTGGGTGTGCTGATGCAAGGGATGCCAGTCGCGCTGGGTGGAGGCAGCGGTCCTGCGGCATGCTGCGCGTTGCTGCAGAAATGCGACAAGTGTTCCCGCGAACAACAGAAGGAACGCCGCATAAAACAGGTGCAGGGTGCGCAACGGTTGCAGGCGAGCAATCGCCATCGTGCGTCCATTGGCACGCGCAAACAGGGCCGCGAGGACGAGCCCGACGATTGCGGAAAGCGCCAGGGTCAGCGCGAGTGGACGTGCGACTGGTCTCCACCCGATCCTGACGACTGGGAAGCGGAGGGCGCCCGCGAGTAGCAGGAGCGGCAGCACGATGCCAGCCAGCTCGTACCAGTGCCACTGCGACAGAAACCAGTAGCCACGCGTCTGAGCGAGCGCGCGATGAAGCGGGTCCGCGATGGGCGATGTTGCGAACACAACTCCAAAAGACAGCAAAAGAACCGTCACTGGCAGCAGGACAGGCCGTAGCTCCCTCAACGGCCCCGTGCTGGACCGAACAAGTAAGGGGTCGCGGTGCATGGCTCGATCCAGCAGCCAGAACAGGGCCAGTGGCAGGCCGCCCCACGCTGCCATCAATGGGTGGAAGGCAAGCGCGGCGGTCCATAGAGCGGTGGACGCGGCCCAGCGGCGGCGAAGGCAGGCGGACAGCGACAGCAGCAGCAGCGGTGTGGTGACGGACCGCGCCGTCAGGCAGGGGTCGACAAGGTTGAGCGAGGTTCCGGCGATCGGCAACCCTGCGGCAAGCATGACCAGCAGGGTCGCCCAACGTGCCACGTCGGCAGATACAAAACAAAGCCGTGCGAGTTGCAGCAGCGCCGCCGCCGTCGCGAGCAGCGAGGCTCCCTGCAAAAGCAGCAGGCCCGTGGGCAGGGGAAGGTGCAGACCTTGCAGGAGGGCGGCGACTGCCGGAACGAACAGGGAAAAGCGCGTGTGCCCCGTGACCCAGGCGCGATCGTGGGCGAAGAGGGTGGGATCCAGCTTTGCCGCAAGTGCCGCGGCGTAGAGGCCGCCGTCTTCCGCGTAGGGATGGTAGCCAAGCACCAGGAAGGCCATGCAGGCGAAGATGGCGACCAGCAGCAGATCTGCGGCAACGGTCGGCTCCGCGGCGGCTTTCCAGAAACGCGCCGACCGGGTAGTTTGCGGACAAGAGGCTGACGATGGTGGAGAGAGGACATCCGGCACGCTTTCAGTATCCGCCGGGCGAGCCTCGGGAGGGTGACGTTGTGGGGGCGCATGGGCCAAGTCGGTGATTCGCGGCAGTCATCGCCTTTCGTCGAAAGGCGGCACGTACGGAGTTCGTATAATCAAGAACAATGTCTTCCGTCTGTTTTCCAGCGTCTTTCAGCGCAACGGCGTTGCCGAGGCGGTCCGTTTGAGCGAACGCGCGCATCACCCCACCGTTTCCGCCGAGGCACCTGTCGCACCCGCAAACAAGCGGGCGTGGTGGAAGGTGTTGCCGGGCATCGCGCTGTCGGCGTTCTTTTTGTGGCGCACGTTGCGCAGCATTCATTACAGCGATCTGCGCGCGCTGCACGTGGGTCATGTGCAGTGGATCGCGGTGCTGCTCGTGTTTCTGCTTGCCAGCTATGGGCTGCGCATCTATCGCTGGTGGTTTATGTTGCGGCGCAGCGGTGCGCCCAGCTTTGCGGTGTGCGGCCGGGTGTTGCTGACGAGCTATGCCGCGAACAATGTGCTGCCGTTTCGGATTGGCGATTTCCTGCGCATCTTTTCCTATGCGGGGGATCTCGGTGCGTCGTCCTCGACGATTTTGAGCACGGTGATTCTGGAGCGGCTGCTCGATATCTTTACGCTGCTCGCGTTTCTGGTGACGCTGCTCATTGGCGCAGCCAAATCGTTGCCGCCGTTCGTGATGAAGGGCCACGCGTTCAACCTGCTGCACGTGGCGGAGCCAATTCTCGCCGGCTGCGCGCTGGGGCTGATGCTGCTGTTGTTCGGTGCCGGCCTGCTGCAACGACTGGTGCAATGGCTTATTTCGCACGTCAAGGCGGGTCCTCGTACGGAAAAGCTGGAGCGGTGGGCGCTGCTGCTGTTTGACGCGGTGCTGAAGCTGAGCTTCGCCGGCCGCATTCTGCTGCTTGGTTCGAGTGTGGTGATTTGGCTGTGCGAGGGCATGATCTTCGTGTCGGCCGCGCGCATGCTCGACCTTGCCGTCGGCCCACGCGGTCCGTGGCTTGCCGTCTCCCTGAGCAATCTGTCGTTTCTGCTGCCGAGCTCACCGGGGGCGATTGGCACCTATGAGTTTGCTTCGCAGTTCTCCATGGTGAGCCAGGGGGCGCAGCCAACGATTGCCGCGCTGTATGGCCTGCTGGTGCACCTGGTGGTGTTTTTCTCCGTGACTGCGGTAGGTGGTGTGGCATTTTTCCTACACCGTTTGCAGCGCAAGCAGCCGGTGCCGCCGCTGGCAGAGGAACTGGCAGAGTTGCCGGCGGAGTTGCCGGTCGCCTGAGTAAGGCTGAAAACTGTGGCGAAGCAAGCAGATCCCTCCGCTTCGCCACGGAATGACTAAGAGAGGGTATTAGGAACGCCATGTATCGCATACTTCAGCAGCGACTTCTCGACCACACCCGCACCGTGGTGCAGCAGCAGTATGACGTGGTGCTGGAGCGCCTTGCGGTAGAGCAGCCGCCGGTCGTGACGCTGGGGGACTTCGCGCTGCCGCTGGCGTTTGAGTTGGCAAAGCGGTTGCGCAAGGCACCGCGTGCGCTGGCACTGGAGCTGGCGCCGCTGCTGGCCAGCCTGCCGGGGATTGCGGCGGTGGAGGTTGCCGGTGCGGGATACCTGAACGTGCGGATGGATCGGGCAGCGGCGGTGCAGCGCATCGCCGCGGGCGAGCACAGCGATGTGGGCGGTGCGGGATTTCGGCTGATTGAGCACACGAGCATCAACCCGAACAAGGCGGCCCACGTCGGGCACCTGCGCAATGCGATTCTGGGTGACACGTTTGCGCGGATGCTGCGGCCGGATGGGTACAAATGCGGCTGGCCGACCGGCGTGCAGAACTACATCGACAACACCGGCGTGCAGGTGGCGGATGCGGTAGTCGGGCTCGTTCACTTGCAGGGGCGGTCGCTGCAGGACGTGCATGCGCTGCTGCTGGAACTCGCGGCGGCCGGCGAGCGGATCGACTATTTTCTGTGGGACCTCTACGCACGGGTGTCGCAGTGGTACGACGAGGACCCGACGCAGAAAGAGGCGCGCCGCGCCGTGCGGCTAGAGACGCTGCACGCGCTCGAGGCCGGAGACAACGACACGGCACGCATCGCGGACCTGGTCGCGACGGCGGTGCTGGCGCGGCACCTGGAAACGATGGCGCGGCTGGGCATCGAGTATGACTTTCTGCCGCGTGAAAGCGAGGTGTTGCACCTGCATTTCTGGGAGGCGGCGCGGCAGGAGATGATCGCGCGCGGCGTGCTGTACGAGGAAACCGTTGGCAAAAACAAGGGCTGCTGGGTGATGCGGCGGCCCGGCGCGGAGGCGCTCGAGGACGGTGCGACCGACGAGGATGCAAAGGTGCTGGTGCGGTCGAACGGCACCGTGACCTATGTGGGCAAGGACATTGCGTACCACCTGTGGAAGTTTGGCCTGCTGCCGGGCAAGGATTTTGGCTACCGGCTGTTTCGTGAGTACCCGACACATAGCTGCTGGATCTCCGCAGTGGCAGGCGAGGAGCCGCATCCACATTTCGGCATCGCGGCGGCAATTTACAACGTGATCGATTCGCGCCAGAACGATCCGCAGGCGAACGTGGTGGAGGCGCTGCGCGGCATGGGCTACACCGATGCGGCCGACCACTACACGCACCTGAACTATGCGATGGTGGCGCTGACGCCGCGGTGCGCGGTCGACCTGGGCTACACGATCAGCGATGAGGACAAGGCAAAACCGTACCTGGAAGTGAGTGGGCGCAAGGGCTTCGGCGTAAAGGCGGACGACCTGCTGGACAAGCTGATTGCCGCGGCCAAGACCGAGGTCGACAAACGGCACCCGGAGACCAGCGAGGCCGAGCGTCTGGCGAGTGCGACGGCGATTGCGATTGGCGCGCTAAGGTTTTTCATGCTGAAGGTGACGCGAAACACGATTATCGCGTTCGACTTTCAGGATGCACTGTCGTTTGAGGGCGAGAACGGGCCCTATGTGCAGTATGCCGCTGTACGGGCAGCGAACATTCTGCGCAAGGCAGGAACGGATGCGGCGGCGGCGATTGCTGCGGTCGCATCGGTGGATGCGGCAGCTTATCTTATCGGCGCGGTTGCTTCGACGATGCCGCCGGCGAAGGGTGCAAAGCCGGAGCCGGTGCAGGCCTCCGCCGGTGATGAGTTGTGGGCCATGTGGCTGCTTGCGTCACGGGTGACGACAGTACTGGAGCAGGCAATCGCAGCGGCGGAACCGGCAATCCTGGCGCGGTATGCGTTTCAACTGGCGCAGGAATTCTCCAACTTTTACCACCGCAACCATGTGCTGAATGAGGCCGACCCGGAGCGCAAGGCGTTGCTGCTGGCGACAACTGCGGTGGCGCAGCGGGAGTTGGTACGTGTGCTTGGGTGGCTCGGCATTCAGGTACCGGCGGCCATGTAAGCCGGTTCAGGCTCACGATGCACCTGATGGAGCACTGACTCCACGGCAGCGATGAGCGCGGCGGGCTGAATAGGTTTGGTAATCAGGCGTCGCACTTGCATCGCCTCCAACGCGGCAGTATCTTCGCGATCAACGCCACTGACAAAGAAGAGCGTCGGAACGCTGAGGCCGCGGCGGTGCAGGGTGGAGAGGAGCGTGCGGCCATCCATCACGGGCATATTCTGGTCGCAGACCATGGCGTCGATCCGGTCTGGTCGGTCGAAGAGTTGCAGCGCCTGGGCACCATCTGCAGCGCACAGAACGGTGGCACCCTGCAGACGCAGCACGAGAGCCATCGTCATGTTCAGGATGGGTTCGTCGTCGACCACGAGAATAGTGGATCCGGCAAGTTGCATCGACTCAACTCCCTGGGGTAAAGAGTTGATTCGAGCTTACCCCTTGGAAGCGAAGTTGCACACCCATTCCACGATGGAACGAGTTCCAAAACCGGAAGCGCCCTTAGCAATGTAGGTACGCACGTCGTCGATGACGGCCTGGCCGGCGATGTCAAGGTGGATCCACGGGGTGCTGCCGACGAACTCCTTCAGGAACATGGCCGCGGTGATGGCTCCGCCGTAGCGGTCGACGCCGGTGTTCTGAATGTCGGCGATCTGGCTTTTGATGAGGTCGCGGTACTCGTCGCCGCAGGGTAGCCGCCAGAAACCCTCGCCGGTGGCGCGCATGGCTGCGAGAAAGCGGTCACAGGTGGCTTCGTCGTTGGCGAACAGGCCCGCGTTCAGGCGTCCGAGAGCAACGACGCAGGCGCCGGTCAGCGTGGCGGCGTCAATGAGGTGGGTGGCGCCGAGCGTGGTGGCATAGTGCAGGCCGTCCGCCAGAACGAGGCGGCCTTCAGCGTCGGTGTTCATGACCTCGATGGTCTTGCCGCTCATGGCGGTCAGCACATCACCGGGCCGGTAGGCCTTGCCGTCGGGCATGTTTTCGGCGCTGCAGATCACGGCCATGACGCGGACCGCGGGCTTGAGCGCGGCGATGGCTTGCATGGCGCCGATCATGGCCGCGGCACCGCCCATGTCGTTCTTCATCTTTTCCATGCCGTCCGCCGGCTTGATGGAGATGCCGCCGGTATCGAAGGTGATGCCCTTGCCGACGAGGGCGAGCAGGGGTGCGCCGGCGGGTGGGGCAACCGGCGGTTCGTAGCGCAGGACGATGAGCGCGGGCGGCTGCTCCGAACCTTGGGCGACACCGAGAAAGGCTCCCATGTTCAGTTCGCGCAGCTTGTCGGTGCTGTGGACCTCGCAGGCGAGGCCGACGCGGGCGGCCATCGCTGCCGTGCGGCGGCCAAGTTCGGTGGGGGTGAGGATGTTGCCGGGTTCGTTGACGAGGATGCGCGCAAAGTTCTGGGCTTCTGCGAGGGCGATACCTTCGTCGATCTGCTGCTGCGCGTCTGCGCTTCCGGAGGCGAGCAGGACGCACTCTGCCGGTGTGCGGTCCTTGCGATCCGTCTTGTAGACGTCGAGGTCGATGGAAGCGAGGATTGCGCCTTCTGCGATGGCGCGCGGCGCTGAGACCGGCAATTTGTCAGTTGCCGGCAGCAGGATGGCAAGCGACTTCAGCTCTTTTGCCATCGCCGTGCGCACGGCGATACCGGCAGCCTGGCGGAGCTGTGACGCGTTCAATAAGCTGCGCTTGCCGAGGCCGATCAGAAGCAGGCGTTCGGCGGCGAACCCTGCCGGGTGATGCAGCAGCAGGGTATCCCCGTTGGCCGCTTTGAATTCACCGTTCAGCAGAGACGGCTCCGCGACAGTGAGGACGGACGGCGCAGGCGAGAGGAGCTGGGGCAGTTCCTGGTTCTCTCCAGCGTCTTCAATAAGGGCGAAGATGACAAGGAGCTGCGTAGCGAATGTTGAGGCATCTTCGGTGTTGGACTGCAATCTGGTATTCATCACGGTCTCTGTCCTTTACGGCAACGAACGCACATGGAGCGGTTGGCCTCGCTCAGTATGTGTCTCGGCGGGTGAAGCCACTATCTGCGTTGATCGGGTCCTATCACGGAGGCTGAAGTTGCAGAAGCCTGGGAGGGAAGCGGCATGTCAGGTTCGCTGGGCGCGGGCGATGGCGGACTTCGCTTCCTTATCAGCTTCGCGCTTGCGTTCGGTTTCGCGCTTGTCCCAGTCCTGCTTACCCTTGGCCAGGGCGAGCTCGCACTTCACCTTGCCGTGGCGAAAGTAAAGCCGTGTCGGGATGAGTGTGAAGCCTTTCTGGTTTGTTTTCGCGGACAGGCGACGCAGCTCTTCCTTGTGCAGCAGCAACTTCCGGGTGCGTGTGGCCTCATGGTTCATGGCGTTGCCGTGGCTGAAGGGGCCGATGTGCGCGTTCAGCAACCAGGCTTCGCCATCCTTCAGCAGGCCGTAGGCGTCTTTCAACTGGGCCTTGCCCTCGCGAATGCTTTTGACCTCGGTGCCGCGCAGTTGCACGCCGCATTCAAAGCGGTCGGTGAGAAAGTAGTTGTGCGCGGCGGAGCGGTTGAACGCGGCGTCGCGGTCGCCTACCGCGATGGGGTCGCGTGGCAGGGCTTTCTTCGAGGGCAGCGATTGCGTCGGGATGGTGGTAGGGTGGGGCACGTCTCTGGGTAGTTTACCAGTCCGGAACCGGCCGGCCGCGGCGCCGCACGATTCCCATCCTGGTTCGGCACCTTCTGCACTTTGCCGCGTCCAACGCGATGCCGATGGTATTCTTTTCAGGAAAATCCAGTACCGTGTCGCACCGTTTCTGCAGCAGCCGAGCCGCGCAGAAGCATGGCATCGGCGGGTCCGCTTCCCAGCGGTCAGGAGAGGCAATCGTTTTGCAATCGGGTACGTTTCGCCCCACCGCCCATGTCCCGCAGCAGGGTTCGCTGCTTTCTCATCGGCGAGCATCGTTGAGGCTGGCCGCGGCCGCCGTTCTGTGCACGGCTGCTCTGCTTGCCGCGCATCCTGCTGCTGCACAATCTGCCGCTGGCTGGGCCAAACGTGGCGCGGACGCGGAGGTGCGTGAAGATTACGACGCCGCATTTGAGGCGTACCGCCAAGCCCACCTGCTCAAGCCGAAGGACCTGCGCTACCAAACCAAGTTCGAGCGCATCCGCTTTGCCGCGGCAGCCGCCCACGTCGACCGCGGCCGCGTGCTGCGCCAGAGCGGCGACCTGAACGGGGCGCTCACGGAGTTCCAGCGGGCGCTGTCCATCGACGGCGGCAACCAGACCGCGCAGCAGGAAATCACCATCACCACGCGCGAAATGTCGAACGCGCCCGGCGCCGCCATGCAGCGCGAAGCCCCGCTCGGCCCATCGTCTGCCGTGATTGGAGTGGCTGAGCCGCAGATCCTGAAGACCACGTCGAGCGATCCCATCACGTACCACGCAGTGGCTGACGTGAAGGAGATCTACATCGCTATTGGCAAGACCGCTGGACTGAACGTCATCTTCGATCCGGACTACACCTCGCGGCGTCTGCAGTTCGACGTGGTGAACACGTCGCTCTCCGACGCGCTCCGCATCCTTGGCATCCAGTCCGGCACGTTCTACAAGACCGTGACGCCAAACACCATCTTTGTCGCGGCCAACACGCTGACGAAGCACACGGATTTTAATTCCTTCGCCGTGCAGACGTTTTACCTGTCAAACGCCGCGACGCAGGCCGACCAGAACGAGCTGCTCACCGCGCTGCGTAACGTGCTCGATCCGACCGCGAAGATCTTCCTTGTGCCGTCGCAAAACGCCATCGTGATGCGTGCCACGCCGGACCAGCTGCTACTCACCGAGACGCTGCTCAACAACCTGGACCGCGCCAAGAGCGAGGTGGTGGTCGACGTTGCGGTGCTCGAAGTGAACCGGGACAAGGCGCGGAATCTTGGCATTACGCTGCCGCAGTCCATCTCCGTGACGCCGCAGATCAACAGCACGACCACGACGACCTCGAGCGGCACAACGACGAGCGGGACCACGACAAGCTCCAGCAGCCTGCCCAATATCAACACCTTTTATAACTTCACCGGCGATAACCTCGCCGTGTCGATCGGCTCGGCGACGGTCAACGCGCTGCTGAACGACTCCGATACGCGCATCCTGCAAAACCCGCGCATCCGGGCCTCCGATGGGCAGCGCGCGCAGTTGAAAGTAGGGCAACGGATCCCCATTGCGACGGGTTCGTATTCATCGGGTGCGTCGACCGCAATTGTGAGTTCGCTGGTGAACACGCAGTTCACCTACATCGACGTGGGTGTGACGATCGACGTGACGCCGACGGTCCACCAGGATCGTGAGATCACGCTCAAGCTGAAGATGGAAATCTCCAGCCAGAATGGATCGGTCACCATCTCCTCCGTCACGGAACCGATCATTGCGCAGCGCACGGTGGAGCAGACTATTCAGTTGAAGGAAGGCGAGCCGTCGATTCTTGCCGGCATCCTGACACGGCAGGAATCGAAGGCGCTGACCGGCACGCCGGGGCTGTCCGAACTGCCGATTCTCAAGAAGATCTTCGGCAGCACGTCGACCGAGCGTATCCAGGACGAGGTTGTGTTCCTTCTGATTCCGCACATCGTGCGGGAGCCGCTGGTCACGCGCATGAATACGCGCGCCATCGACACCGGCACCAGCAACAGCATTGAGCTGCGGCGCGATCCGAATGCGCCGGAAACGGTCGCCGTGGATAATTCCGCCTACCTGACGACCGGTGCGCTCCAACGCCAGCAGACCAACGGCAACGTGACGGCGCGGCAGGCAGCGTCCGCCATGATCGGCATGGTGGGGAATGAATCGTCGCGTGCGGCGCAGGCGGCACAGGCGGCACAGGCCGGTCAGCCTTATCCGGGTGCGGCGCCAGGCACGGCGACACCGGGGCAGCCGCTCAGTCCTGCGGCGCTGGGTGCGCCCTCGTCCGCGGCGTTGCCCGTCAGCTTTGGCTTCGCACCCGGCAACTCCACCCAGGCGGTCGGCAGCACGTTCCAGGTGGCGGTGAGCGCGAACAATGCGCGCGATCTGTACGCCGCGCCGCTGCAGGTAAAGTTCGATCCCAGGCTGCTGTCGCTGGTGAACGTGGATGCGGGTGAGATGCTGAGTCGCGATGGGCAGTCGGTCTCGATCGTGCATCGCGATGAGGGTAACGGGCTGGTGACGGTGTCCGTCTCGCGACCGCCCGGCGTGCGCGGTGTGGACGGGCAGGGTAGTGTTGCCGTGCTGACATTCAAGGCACTTGCCGCGGGCGATTCGCCGCTTGCCCTGTCGAAAGTCGGGGCAACGGATAGCAGCCGCGCGAATCTGCCGGCCGTCGGGTCGCAGTCGATCGTGCACATCAAGTAGGGTGTCGTATGCTTTGTCGTCGCGCACACAATCCGGACGCCGAGCGCGGCATGACCCTGGTCGAATTGATCGTGGTGGTGTCGATCATCGCGCTGCTGGCGACGGCAGCGGTGCCGATTGCGCGATGGCAGGTGAAGCGCACCAAGGAGCGGGAATTGCGCGCGGACCTGTGGCGCATGCGTGACGCCATCGACCACTACAAGGACGCGGCGGATCGCGGGGCGTTCCAGACGAAGGTGGACTCGTTCAATTATCCGCCGGACCTGCAGACGCTGGTCGACGGCGTGGATGTGAAGGATAAGAAGGTGCGGTTTCTGCGCGAGATTCCGACGGACCCGATGACCAAGTCCACCGATTGGTCGACGCGGTCGATGCAGGACGATCCGGATTCGACCTCGAGCGGCGGAGACAACGTATTTGATGTGCATTCCAAGAGCGACGGCACCGCTCTGGACGGGACAAAATACTCGACATGGTAGAGCGGCGACACGACGAAGCAGGATTCACACTAATCGAACTGATGGTCGTGATGATAATCATCGCGACGCTGGCGGCGATGGCAGTGCCGGCCTACGCGCATCACCTGAAAGCGGCGCGGGAGAGTGTGTTGCGGCAGGATTTGCAGGTGATGCGGCAGGCAATCGACAGCTACACCATCGACAAGCAAAAGGCACCGGAATCGGGCGAAGACCTGGTCACGTCTGGCTACCTGAAGCAGATGCCGATCGACCCGATCACCCACTCCAACAGCACCTGGACGTTTGACCGGTCGGATTCCTACACGAATGTGGACGAGGTTTCGACGGGGATCAACAACGTGCACAGCGGATCGGGGCAGGGATCGACGGATGGCTCAAGCTACTCGACCTGGTAGTCAGACCTCTCCCGATCCTGGTGAACCCCTCCCCCCCCCTTTGCTAAGTTCCTCGTTCCGAGGAACTTGACTCCAAATTCTTCATTCCTTTAGAGTTGCGCTGATTGCACGAGAAATGGGGCGGCCACTTTTCTGTGGCCGCCCCATTCTTTTGATTGCCCCACATGCTTATTTCTATGGGGTTTTGGCTTGGCGCTCGAGGGCGTTGTGGAGGATGGTTTCGAGTGCGGGTTTGAGGCGGTTGTACTGGGCTTCGGTGATTTTGCCGGTGAGTTTGTCGCTTTCGAGGGTGAAGAGTTCGTCGCGCAACACCTGGAGCAGGGCGGTGGGGGCGAGATGGCCGCCCGTGGGTGCGGTGGGCGTGGCATACATCGCCGCGGGGTCGGCGAGGGCTGCGGGAGTGGCTGCTGCGGTAGGGCGGGAGAGGAGGAAGCCCGCACCGCCGGCGAGGGCGAGGGCGAGGCCGCCGATGATCCACCATTTGTACTTGGTGAGGGGATCGGGAGTGTCGATGGGTGTGGCCATGCCGCCACCAGGGCGCTTGTCGAGGGTGGAATTGGCGGAGCCGGCATCGGCGTTGGGGTTCGCGCCGGTGCCCGGGGTGCCGGTCGCGGGCTGATTCGGGCCTCCCTGGTCCTGCGTGGAGGGGTCCCCAGGAGTCGCGGTAGGACGAGGGAGCTGACCGTTGCCGGAGACGGTGAACGCGGTCGATTTGCCGACGGCGACGTTGCGGGCGACGTAGGTCTGCGCGTCGACTTCTTCCGCGACAGAGGTAAACGGAGACCCGTCGCTCTCGAACTTCATCGACTTGGGCATCATCACGACCACGTTATCCGTGGCAAGGGTGGCGAGCGGGTGAAACTGGCCGGTGCCGGTGTAGGGCACCTTATAGCTGATCTGGAAGCGGGTTTGGCCGCCGGGGCGAATGGGGAAGATAAAGGCATAGTGGCCTTTTTCTGGCAGCGGAACGGGCGGGGACTGGACGGTCATGCCGCCGGTGCCCTGGGCCGCGGCGCCCTCGACGACGGCGCCGTCGGGGAGCACAAATTCAAAGGCGTGATCGCCGAACTGGGTACGCGGCGGAGTGGACTCGTTTTTGAGAAAGAAGTTCTCGACGACTTTGAGGCTCTTGTTGTCGGGCTCGGTTTGCAGGCGAATCACGTCCGCGTCGAGCGAAACGCCGGGAACCTTGGGCGCGGCGTTGAAAACGTCGATCTCCACGGACTGGGTGCCTGGAGGCGCGGCCTTGAAGTAGTTGGCCTTGTCGTGGGTGATACGGACGAGGTGGATGCCTTCATCGGGCACGTCGAGGGTAAAGCGGCCGCGTGCGTCGGTCTTGGTCTTGGTCGATTCCTGCATGCCCTGGGCGAGGCGGATGAGGGTAACGTCGTCGCCGGCGGAGGGCTTTTTAATCGTCTGGTTGGTGACGACGCCGGTGATGGAGGTGGCGGCGAAGCTGGCCAGCGGGAAGAGCGCGGGCAGAACGAGCGAGAGGGCGAGGGCACGGAGCCGGTAGCGGCGCGGAGAAGGCATACGCCTTTCAGAGTAAATGGCGCGTCACGGGTGGAGCCTCAGCCTGTAGGCGGAGATGGGGCGGTTAGCGGCAGGACGGATTCATCCCGAAGATGCAGCGTGGCGACATTTTTGCGTGCCAGCCTTAAGGCGTCGTGGGTATGATGGTGCCACTCATGAACCGTACGACTCCCGCGTTGGGTACCAAGCAGCACTACCAGGTTTTGGATGGCCTGCGTGGCGTGGCCGCCTTGATGGTGGTAATTTTTCACACGTTTGAGGCCTATGCCGGTGGGAGCGTGTTTCGCCAGATTGTGAATCACGGCTACATGGCCGTGGATTTCTTCTTTCTGCTGTCGGGCTTTGTGGTGGCGTATGCGTATGACGACCGCTGGGGCCGCATGACGCAGTGGGACTTTTACAAGCGTCGGCTGATTCGGCTGCAGCCCATGGTGGTGATGGGGAACGTGATTGGCGCGTCGCTGTTTTACCTGCAGGCGGCGCCGATTTTTCCGCTGATTGCGCACACGCCGGTGTGGAAGATGCTGCTGGTGCTGCTGGTGGGATGCACGATGATTCCGCTGACGCCGGCAATGGACATTCGCGGGTGGGACGAGATGCACCCGCTGGATGGGCCGGCGTGGTCGTTGTTTTTTGAGTACATCGCGAACATTCTGTATGCGCTGTGGCTGCGGCGGTTGGGGCTGCGCTGGCTTTCGGTGTTGACGGTGCTGGCCGGCGCGTTCCTGGTGCAGATGCTGGTGTGGGGGCCGCGCGGGGATGTGATTGGCGGTTGGGCCGTGAACAAGGAGCAACTGCACATCGGGTTTGCGCGGCTGCTGTTTCCGTTTTTGGCGGGCATGCTGCTGATGCGCTCGGGCAAGCGCCTGCGGGTGAAGAACGCGTTTGTGTGGTGCAGCCTGCTGTTGGTGGTGTCGTTTGTGCTGCCACGGTTTGGCGGGCCGCAGCACCTAAGGGTGAACGGGCTGTACGAGGCGTTCTGCATCATCGTGGTGTACCCGCTGGTGGTGGCGATGGGTGCGGGGTCGGTGGGCGAGGCACCGTGGGGCAGCCGGTTTCTGGGGGAGATCTCGTTTCCGCTGTACATCACGCACTATGGGTTGATCTATTGGTACACGGCATGGGTGACGCGGGACCATGTGCCGGCGGCGCGTGGGGCGGCGGTGGGCGTAGTGATGTTCTTTGCGGCGGTGGGGATCGCGTATGCGTGCTTGAAGTGGTATGACGAGCCGGTGCGGAAGTGGCTAGGGGCGCGCTTTTTGCCGAGGGGGGTCAAGGCGTAGGTGGGTCAGGGCCTCTGACTCGACGGCTAAGCCGCCCGATTTCGGCTTCCAGTTGATAGGTACTCATCGGAGGCCGCCGCCGACGGACTAGAAGGTGTCGCGATGTTCGGTGTGGGTGGCGGCTTCGGTGTGGGTGAGGTAGACGTCGCGCCATTGCTTGTCGCGGAATAATGGGAGCTGGTCGGTGTGGTGGGGGCTGGCGGGTTGCGAGCTGTCGCCGTAGCTGACCAGGGATTTGGCGTGCACCGGGGTGGTGAACTCGACGGCGAGGGTGAAGCCGTCGCCGTGGACGGGGGTTTTGGTGCCGTCCTGCAGCGGACCGTAGGTGACGACGCGGAAAATGCCGAGGTTGCCGTAGCCGCCGTTGCCGGGAAGATCGACGGCATTGAGCGGCGGGGAGCGGTGGCCGGTGACGTTGCCGTCGGACTGGGAGTTGAGCTGGAGGCGCATGATCTGGCCCCACGGGGTGTCGAGCGCGCCGTAGAGCTTGACGGTTTCGGCGGCGGCTTCGTCGAGCAGTTGCGCGGCGAGTTGCGGGTTGGCAAGGCCCGCCGGGGTGGTCAGGGGCTGGTTGATGTCGTAGGGTGTGGCGAAGTTTTTGCGGGCCGAGTCGGGGATCATGCTGACGGATGGGCTGACGAACTTTTGCGCCCAGGTGTAGAAGAGAAGCGCGCCGCGGGAGTCTGCCTCGGCCTGGCGGTCCCAGGTGGTGAGGACGGCAGCGGCCTGTTTGGCGCGTGGGGTGCCGTACTTTTCGGTGGCGGTGAGCAGGTCAGGGAGGAGGCGGTCGGCCATCTCCATGCGGGTGCTGAGCTTCTTTTGCAGCAGGTCGTTGAAGGTGAATTTCGGCGTTTCGGTGAGCATGCGGAGGGCGCGGTCGGAGCGGAAGAGGGGGAAGCTGGGGCTGATGTAGCTGGGGTAGTTGGCGGGGTTGAGGGTGGTGGGCCAGGCGGCGTCCCATGGCGGTTCGTTCGAGTTCTGGATGTGGCCGCTGGGTGGGTCGACCTGCTTGGGGAGCTGGTCGTAGGTGAGGTAGGGGCCGGGGAGGGTGGTGCTGGTGCTGCCGTCGACGGGCTTCTGCCAGGTCTCCCAGGTGCCGGTGCGGGTGGGGACGAGGGCGTTGAAGAGGTACTCGATGTGGCCTTCGCGGTCGGCGTAAAGGATGTTGTACATGGGGACTTCGAGGCGGCGGAGCTGGGCCTGGTAGTCGGCGAGGTGGTGGGCGGTGATCATGTGCCAGTACTGGTCGAGGAAAAAGGGCTTGTCGAGGCCGGCGACGTAGAGGGCGATGGGCTGGCCGTTGTCGCGGCGGATGATGGGACCCTGCACAGTGCGCTGGACCTGTACAATTTCGGTGGTGAAGGTGCCGTCTTGTTGCAGGATGCGGAAGGGGTGCTGGGCGGTGGCATATTGCTTCGTCTGGCCGTCAAGGACGTAGCCGCCGTCCTTTTCGGTGAGCTTGTAGAGGAGGGCGCCGTTGTTCGTGTTGACGGTGTTGGTGATGGCGACGTCGTCGGAGAAGGAGAAGCGAAGGACGGGGAGGCCGATCTGGGTGGCGCCGTAGAGGTGGAGGCTGGGGGCGTTGAGGTCGACTTCGAAGTAGGACTGCTCGCCGGCCCACGCGAGGTGGGGGTTCATGAGGAGCATGGCGTGGCCGCTGGCGGTGTGGGAGGGGGCGAGGGCCCAGCCGTTGGAGCCGTCCTGCATGTCGGGGTTGGTGGGGGCGAAGGGGGATTCTTCGCTCGCTTTTAACGTGGCGGGGGATTCGGTGAGGCGCTGGCTGGCGACGAATTCGAAGTCGACGAAGCGCTGCTGGTGGGCGATGAGGTCGAGCGGGGTGATGGGGAGGGCGCGGCGGCCGGCGGGGTCGAGCTTGTCGGGGTGGGCGGTGGCGTACGCGTTGATGCCAGCGGCGAAGGCTTCGAGGTATTTCGCGAACTCGGGGGTTTGCTTCGAGAGCCAGAGGGCGGCGCGATCGGGGACTTCGTTGAGCAGGACCCAGCGGTCGGACTTGAGGTTGCGGTCGTTGTCGCCGGGGCCGTAGAACTCACTGGCGCGGCCGCGGGCGGCAGCCATGACGTGGAGCAGGAGGTCGCCGTGAGCTTCGGCCTGGGCGTAGCCGAAGAGGTAGAACATGTCCGGGGTGGATTTGGCGTAGATGTGGGGGACGCCATAGTTGTCCCACAGGATTTCGGAGGATTTGGCGGGGTGGTAGGGCTTTTGCGCGCTGACGGCGGTTGCGGCGAAAAGGACAAGTGCGGCAAGGCTGCGAACGCGCATGCGGTGCTCCTGGGGGTGTGGTGTTGTTGCAGGGTAGCATCGTTGGCGCGGGTGAGCCTATACTGCGGGGCATGATGGAGCGGGAGGAATGGCCGGCGCACCTGGACGCGGCGCTGGCAGCACCGGAGCACCATGTGGTGCTGTTTGAGAATGAGCGGGTGCGGGTGCTGGATATCAGCATTCCGGCGGGGCACACGGTGGCGCTGCACACGCACTGCTGGGCGGGGACGCTGTACCTGCTGAGCTGGAGCGAGTGTGTGCGGCGGGATGCGGCAGGGGTGGTGCTAATGGATAGCCGGACGGTCACGGAGAAGCCGGTGGAGGGAAGTGCGTGGTGGGCACCCGCGATGACTGCGCACACGCTGGAAAACGTGGGGACCGGGGTGTTGCGGCTGATTGGGACGGAACTGAAGGACTAGCGGGGCTGCGCTTCGAGCACGTCGATTTCGGTGAGGATGGTGGCGGCTTCGGACTCGAGCTGGTAGCGTTGGGCGGCGTAGTCGTCGGCGGGGTATTTGCCGGCGCGGAACTCGAAGTTGAGGTCGCGGAGGTTGGCCATGACGGAGTCGCGGCGCTCTTCGAGGAAGTCGAGGCGGGTGGTGGCACGTTGGGTGAAGGGGTTTTTTTCGGGCCAGAAGACGTAGGCGAAGAGGGCGAGGAGGAGGATAGCGGCGGCGGCGATGCCCATGGTTTGGGTTCCTCTGGGGTTCGTTAGAAGCAATAGCGTACGCAAAGGGCGCGAAGGTTGCGCAATGGGTGAGGGTGGTCGGGATTCGGAACAGCAGATCCCTTCGCTTCGCTACGGGATAACAAAGGTGGAGCGGGTCAGAAGTCGGAATCGCGGCGGATGCGGTCGCGCATGGCGTCAGTGTGCGTGGTGGATGGCGTGGGTCCGCCTGCAGGGATCAGGTGGCGGCCGCGCCAGTGGTGGATGAGGAAGGCGGTGCCGAGCATGGCGAGCAGGAAGACGGCGACCGGCACGATGAAGGCGACGTTGTCAAAGCCACCGCGGATGGGAGCGGCGAGGACGGTGGGGCCGTATTTTGCCATGAAGCTGTTGAAGATGCTGGTGTCGGTGCCGCCGCCGGCGAGCTGGTTTTTGAGCTCGTCGATCATGCCGGAGGAGTTGGGGCAGCCGACGTGGTTGCATTCGAGCAGGATCTGTCCGCAGCCGCAGGTGCAGACCATTTTGTGGCCGATGGAGTTGAAGCGGGAGCCGGTGTCGCCTGCGCCGATGGTGGTGAGGGCAATCAGGAAGACGAAGAGTAATGGAAGGATTCGGCGGAGCATCTAGTCGCCACCTGCTGCCTGGAGTTCGCGCGCTGGCGTGGCGGCTGCGGCGGTGCTGAGGGCGGGCTTGAGCTGGGGGGCGAGGGAGAGGAAGGTGCCGGCGATGATGATCGCGACGCCGATCCAGATCCAGCTCACGAGGGGGTTGAGAAAGACTTTGATGATGGGTTTTGAGGTTTCGGGGTTGCGGCCCTCAAAGACGACGTAGAGATCGCGCAGCGGCGTGGAGTGGATGGCGACGATGGTGCTGGAGGTTTGGGAGGCGGTGTAGAAGCGCTTTTCCGGGGACATCTGGCTGATCTTCTTGTTGCCCTGGTAGACGTCGAGCAGGGCGAAGTCGGTGTCGTAGTTGGGGTTGGAGTCCTGCGTGTAGCTTTGGCAGACGAGCTTGTAGTTGCCGATGGTGAGTGAGTCGCCGAAGCCCATCTCCAACTCGTGCGACTGGTTGAAGGCGGCACCGGCAAGGCCGATAAAAAGGGCGACGATGCCGAAGTGGACGAGGTAGCCACCATAGCGGCGGTTGTTGCGTCGAGTCAGCAGGAAGGCGGAGGAAAAGAAGTTGCGGCCGGTCTGGGTGCGGACGACGCCGACACCGCGCAGATACTCCGTGAGAATGGCGACGGTGACGCCGGCACCGATGGAGAAGCAGACGAGCGAGTAGATGCTGCCCTGCTGGTCGAGCGCGTCGACCTTCCATGGGCGCACGCCGGCGACCATGAGGATGATGGCGCTGCCGACCGTCGCGATGCAGGGAAGGACGAAGTTGCGGCGAATGGAGCGGACGGAGGTGGCGCGCCACGCGAGCAGCGGGCCGACGCCGGTGAGGAAGAGAAGGAAGAGACCGATGGGAACGGCGACGCGATTGAAGAACGGCGCGCCCATGGTGACCTTGGAACCCTGCACGTACTCACTCAGGACGGGGAAGAGCGTGCCGAAGAGGACGGTGAAGCAGAGGACAAGGAGGACGAGGTTGTTGAAAAGGAAGGAGGATTCTCGGCTGACGATGGATTCGAGCTTGTGTTCGGTCGCAAGGTGCTTGCGCTGCTTGAAAAAGGTGAACAGGCAGACGGCGAAGGTGATGCAGAGGAAGGTGGTGAACCAGCCGCCGATGGAGCTTTCTGCGAAGGCGTGGACGCTCGAGACGATGCCGGAGCGGGTGAGCAGGGTGCCGAGAATGGTGAGGCCGAAGGTGGTGAAGATGAGCCAGACGTTCCACTGCTTCATCATGCCGCGCTTTTCCTGCATCATGACGGAGTGCAGGAAGGCGGTCGCGGTGAGCCAGGGGAGAAAGCTGGCGTTTTCCACCGGATCCCAGCCCCAGTAGCCACCCCAGCCGAGCACAGCGTAGGCCCAGTGCATGCCGAGCGAGATGCCGACGGTGAGGAAGAGCCAGGTGACGAGGGTCCAGCGGCGGGTGATGCGGATCCATTTTTCGCCCGGGTACTTCATCATGAGGGCGCCGAGGGCGAAGGCGAAGGGGACGGAAAAGCCGACATAGCCGAGGTAGAGCATCGGCGGATGGATGACCATCTCCGGGTATTGCAGGAGGGGGTTGAGGCCGAAGCCGTCGGGCTGCGGGTCGCCGGTCCACAGCGCGAAGGGCGGTGCGGCGAAGTTAAGCAGCGCGAGGAAGAAGACCTGGACGGCAGCGAGGATGGTCGATGCGTAGGCGAAGAGGCGGACGTCTTTGCGATACTGCAGGCGAAGAACGAAGCCATAGGCGCAGAGCAGGAAGGCCCAGAGGAGGAGCGAGCCCTCCTGGCCGGACCAGAGTGCGGAAAATTTGTACGCGGGATTGAGCGCGCGATTGGTGTGGTGCAGGATGTAGGCGACGGAGAAGTCGTTGGTGAACGAGGCCCAGACGAGGGCGAAGGCGGCGCAGAGCACGGCGATGAAGCTTGCGATGCCCGCGCGGCGCGCGGTTTCAACCAGTCGGTCGGGGGAGACGCGGCCCTGCTTGTTGTAGGCGAGCTGAAAAAGGCCGAGAGAGCCGGCGGCCAACGTGTACACAGAGAGCATGAGCGCGAGGATCAGCGCAAAGCTTCCGAACTCGGGCATGGGGTGAGGAATGGCTTGCACGGCACCTTTGATTTTCGCAGGGTGCGGCGGGTGCGGCAACGCCGGATCACGATATTCGCTTGCCCGGGTGAAGTATTTGCAGGTGCGGGATCGAAGGAATTAGCTAGGGGTCATTCTGCGGGTGGAGACGGCGGCGTCAGACTGTCTCACTGGCGTTCGCCATGTCGGCGACGGTCGCAAGCAGTTGATCCGGCATGAGCGGCTTCTGGCGGAACGTAACGTTGAGCTCGGTGTACTCGTCCTGTGCTTCTTCCATGCCGCTGATGACGAGGATGGGCAGGTCGGGGTGGGACTTGCGCAGCTCGGTGACGAACTCCGCGCCGGTGAGGCCGGGCATGAGGTGGTCGGTGATCACAAGGTCGATCGGTGCGGGGAACTCGTTCTGCTGGAATTGCTCAAGGGCGCGCTGTGGATTGAGCACGGGGATGACGAAGTAGCCGGCCCGCTTGAGGATCGTCTGGCGTGTGGCTGCCTGGATCGCATTGTCGTCAATGAGAAGAACGGTTCGCTGCATGCGCGGAGCACGACCTTTATTGGTATCTCATGATCTGATGCGATGGCGTTTGCGATGGTCGTCTGCCGGACCATCATAAGTTTGGTGCTGCTGCATTGTTTTGATGGCTGACGAGATTGCCACGCAGGAAAAGCTGCTGCCCGAAGTGGTGCGGCTGGAGCGCGGCGTGACGTGCGACGCGGGCTGTGCAATGAGAGAATCGAGCCATGAAGCGGCGCGTCATTGAACACTACGAACTGGTGCGTAAGCTGGGCGCGGGCGGCAGCGGTGTGGTGTACCTGTCCAACGATATGCTGCTGCAGCGGCCGGTGGTGCTGAAGCTGCTAAAGCAGGGGGCATTGACGGCCGAGCAGATGCGCACGACGTACCTGCGCGAGGCGCGGCTGGCGTCGGCCATTGAACACCCGAATGTTTGCGCGATTTATGACGTGGGCGAGGTGGATGACGAAGCGTTCATCGTCATGCAGTATGTGCCCGGGCGTCCGCTGGACCGGCTGATTGCAGAGGGACCGGCGAACCCGGAGCTGGTGATTTCCGCGGGTATCCAGATGGCGGACGGGCTGGCGGCGGCACATTCGCTGGGAATTTTTCATCGGGATCTGAAGCCGGCGAACGTGATTTTGACCGAAGGCGGCCTGATCAAGATTCTTGATTTTGGTTTGGCGCGGCGGATCAACGTGGACGAGGGCGAGTTCGACCCGGCCAAGCCGATGAACCGGACGCCTGCGCCGGGGGCGACGTATACCGCGCGCGGCGGGACGATTGCGTACATGGCGCCGGAGCAGTTTGTGACCGGGCAATCGAGCGTGCAGTCAGACATCTGGGCGCTCGGCGTGGTGCTGTATGAGCTGGTGACGGGCAAGCACCCGTTTCACAAGGCGGACCTGCCTGATTTTCAGAGTATTCGGGCAATCCAGTTTCTGGATCCGCCGGCGCTGCGGGAGATGGCGCCGTCGGTTCCGGTGGAGTTGGAGAGCGTAATTCTGCGGTGCCTGGAGAAGCAGCCGTCGTCGCGGTTTGCCAGCGCGAGTGATGTGCGCGAGGCGCTGAAGACGATTCTGAAGGCGACGCAGTTGGAAGGCGTAGTGGTGCCGGGCGACACGCTGGCGAGCATGCCGACGCAGGAGCGGCTTTCGCTGGATAGCCCCGAAACGGAAAAGCGAACCACCGGCATTCTGAGCATGCTGGCGGAGCGATTTCGGGAGAGCGGCGGCAACGAGAACAAGAACACGATTGTGGTGCTGCCGTTTTTGAATCTTGGGCCGGCAGACCCGGCACCACTGTATGGGTATGCGCTGGCGGACGCGATCGCGACGCGGCTGGCGCGGATGCAGACGCTGGTGGTGCGGCCGTCAAGTGCGCTGATGAACCTGCCGTCGAAGCAGATGGACCCGCTGAGCATTGGGCGCAAGCTGCTGGTGCAGTACGTGGTGGCGGGCAGTTTCATGCGCAGCGCGAGCGGGTTCGACCTGAGCTGGCAGATGCTGGATGTGCCGGCGCAGGCGGTGCGGGCGGGCGGGTCCATCGATGTGGCGAGCTTTGACCTGGTGGCGGTGCAGCGGGAGATTACCGAAGAAATCTTCAGCACGCTGCAGGGGTCGGGGACGATTCATGGGAGCGGGGAGGCGGTGCCTTCGCGGTCGATGACGAATGCGGTGAGTGAAGAATACCTGCAGGCGCGGGCGCTGTTGAGTTCGTTTTTGTCGCGGACGGGGAGCCGGGATGACCTGGAGCGGGCGCGTGTGCTGTTTGAGCAGGTGACGCTGCGCAATGGCGGATACGCGCCGGGCTGGGCGGGGCTGGGCATCGTGCACCTGCAGTACACGCGGCATGGGCTGGGCGGGCAGATGCACTTGATCGAGGCGCGGCGGGCGTTTGACAAGGCACTCTCGCTGGATCCGGGGTCGGTGGAGGCGAACCTGTACCGGGTGTACATGTTGCTTTCGCGTGGGGAGAAAGAGAGTGCGCGGCACGGCATCGAGCATCTGCTGCAGACGGCCGGCAACGACTGGAATGTGCACCAGGTGGCGGGCCAGACGCTGCGGCTGGATGGGCTGTACGAGGAAGCACTGGACCAGTTCAACGTGGCGCTGCGGCTGAACCCGTCGAATGCGGCGGTCGTGTATAACCATCGGGCGCGGGTGTACCAGTATCAGAACCAGTTGGAGCTGGCGGCGGATGAGATTGAGAAGGGTTTGACGCTGGAGCCGAAGCAGCCGCTGCTGCGGATCAGCGAGGGTTACCAGTTTATGCGGACCGGCGAGCTGGAGCGGGCAATTGAGACGCTGGAGGCGGTGACGTTCGAGGACCCATCGCTGCGGATTGTGTTTCCGACGATTGCGATGTGCTATGCGCAGTTAGGGCAGAGGGACAAGGCTGCCTCTTTTATTGTGGATGAGACGCTGGCGGCGGCGGAGGCGGACAGCGAGATGGCGTATCGGCTGGCGACTTACTTCGCGGTGGAGGGGGATGAAAGCGAGGCGCTGCATTGGTTGCGGCGGGCGATTTATCTGGGCAATGAGAATTATCCGTGGTTCGTGATTAATCCGGCGTGGAACAAGTTACGCGGACATGGGGATTTCGGGCGAATTCTTGAGGATTTGAAGAAGAGTTGGCGACGCAATACAAAGACGTGGAAGCGGCTGCTGGCGCAGGTTCGGGCGTAAGTTGTTTCTCTGTTGCAACAGTAGAATGCCTTCGTCCCGTAAGTGGGAGGAAGGCACTTTGCTTGATGAAGTGAGTTAGCGGGCGGGAACGAAGGACTCTCCGTATTTAGGTGCGGGTGCGGACGCTGCGGGTAAGTCGGCTTCGGTGGTGCTGGTCGCGGGGATGTTACGGACGAGCTCGGGTTGACGGGAGATGCCGTCGAGGAACGCGGGCGAGGTGAGGGAGAGAACGAGCAGGGTGTCGTTGGGCAGGGTGGTCTGGCGGTCCTGCTTGAGCCAGACGGCGGTGCCGACACCTGCGCCAACACCGGCACCGATGAGTGCGCCCGGTGCGCCGCCGATGAGTCCGCCCGCCGCAGCGCCGCTGCCGGTGGCGAGAGAGAACTCGGCAATGGTCTGCATGGCGTGGTCTTTGCGGATGATGTTGCCTTCGCCGTCGGTGCGGGTGCGTGCGTACTGGTCGGTGTCGATGACGGCCGCGTGAAGCGGCATGCGTGTGCCGTCGGGCAGCACGATGGTTTGGGCCTGGAGGTGGATCATGGCTGCGCCGCGAAAGCGCCGGCCGCCGTGGATCTCGGTGATGCGGCCCTCGACCGTGGAGCCGGCGGGGAAGACGATGCGGCCCATGTGCTGGACAGGCTCGGTGAGCAGGGCCGTGAAGGGGGTTTCGGCAGCGGTGGTCGCGGTGTCGATGGTGCCGTGGAGCCGCGCGCGGACGAGGGTGCCCGCGGGGAGTTCGCCGGGGCGCTGCGGAGCTTCTTCGACGATGTCGCCGTCGGTGTTGGCCGCCATGTCCTCGGTTGGTGCAAACTTGGCTAAATCATGGCGCTGGAGTGTGACGGCGGGAGAGCTGTCCTGCGAGATTGCCGCGGCCGGCGGGGCAACGACGATGGCGGGCGCGGTGACGACGGGAACACTGGTGTTCTGGCTGATCTGTACCTCGTCGATCGTTTCGGACGGACGAGCGACGCCGGTCTGCTGCGCGAGCAGGGGGGATGCGGCGAGAACAAGGGCGGCGAGCGCAAGACGCTTCATGGTGGTGCCTCCGGGGGCGAACGGTCGCCGAACATACCGGCTGGTTGCAAGGCTAGCGCGTTTCCCCAGACAACGGTACATCGCGATGCGCATGGAATCTTGCTTGCCAATAGTGGCTCCGGTGTGCGGATATCGCAGGTGTCTTGTTAGAATCACGACTGCAACCGGGTAATCTCTGCGCCGTCTTGCAGCGTAGGCAAACCATGGCAACGGTTATTGACACAATTCTGGGTGCGGGCGGCGGCGCGATTGCCGTGGATCGCCGGCCCCGGCTCAACGATCGCCTCAGCCACCGCATTGTTGCGCCTGGCGGTGAGGCAGAAAGCACGGCAGGCACCATGACCGAGATTGTTTCCATCAAGGCGCGCGAGATTCTGGACAGCCGCGGTAACCCGACCGTGGAGGCCGATGTGCAGCTGAGCGGCGGTGCCATTGGCCGGGCGGCGGTGCCAAGCGGCGCCAGCACGGGCGAGCACGAGGCCGTGGAGCTGCGCGATGGCGACAAGCAGTACTACCTGGGCAAGGGCGTGCTGCAGGCGGTGGAGAACGTGGAGAGCGTGCTGGCGCCGGAGCTGAGCGGCCTGGACGCGAGTAACCAGCGGCTGGTGGATGCGACCATGCTCAGCCTGGATGGAACGCCGAACAAGAGCCGTCTGGGGGCGAATGCGATCCTCGCGGTGAGCATGGCGACAGCGCGGGCTGCGGCGAATGCGCTGAAGCTGCCGCTGTACCGGTACCTGGGCGGCGTGAATGCCTGCCTGCTGCCGACGCCGATGATGAACATTTTAAATGGCGGCGCCCATGCGGACAGCAACGTGGACTTTCAGGAATTCATGATCATGCCGGTGGGCGCGGAAAGCTTTTCCGAGGCGCTGCGGTGGGGCACGGAGACGTTCCACACCTTGAAGAGCGTGCTGAAGAGGAAGGGCTATAACACGGCCGTGGGCGATGAGGGCGGGTTTGCGCCTTCGCTGAAATCGAACGTGGAAGCGGTGGAACTGATCCTGGAAGCGATTGAGGCTGCCGGGTTTACGGCGGGCGAAGAGATAGCGCTGGCGCTGGATCCGGCGGCGAGTGAGTTTTATAACAAGGATTCCGGGAAATACATTTTCAAGAAGTCGGATAAGTCGGAGAAGACACCGGCGGAGATGGCGGCGTACTGGGCGGACTGGTCGCGGCAGTACCCGATTATCTCGATTGAAGATGGCCTAGCCGAGGATGATTGGGAAGGCTGGAAAATCCTGACGGATGAGATTGGCGATAAGTGCCAGTTAGTCGGGGATGATTTGTTTGTGACGAATTCCAAGCGGCTGCGCGAAGGCATTGAGAAGGGTGTCGGCAATGCGATCTTGATCAAGGTCAACCAGATCGGTACCGTGTCTGAGACGCTGGAAGCGATTGAGCTGGGGCGGCGGTATGGGTACGCATCGATCATTTCGCATCGCAGTGGTGAGACGGAAGATACCTTTATCGCCGACCTTGCCGTGGGTACGGGTGCGGGGCAGATCAAGACGGGGTCGGCATCGCGGACGGATCGGATTGCGAAGTACAACCAGCTGCTGCGCATTGAGGAAGAGCTTGGGCAGACGGCGGAGTTCCTTGGGATCGAGTCGGTCAACGCGGGCGAGTAAGTCGCGGGTAAGTGCGCCGGTCCAATCAGGGGCCGGCGCTTTTGTGTTTGTATCTGTTGCTTGAAGGAGTAGATATGGCTCGCCGTAAGCCGCTGGTGTTGACGATTCTGGATGGTTGGGGTGTGCGGGCGGAGACGCATGGGAATGCGATTGCGCAGGCGCGGAAGCCGCACTACGACCAGCTGCTGCGGGAATATCCGAACACGATCATTCGGGCGAGTGAGCAGTTTGTCGGGCTGCCGGATGGGCAGATGGGCAACAGCGAAGTCGGTCACCTGAACCTGGGCGCGGGACGCGTGGTGCGCATGGATATCTCGCGCATCGACCAGTTGGTGGACTCGGGGGAGTTCTTCAGCATGCCGGTCCTGGTGAACGCGGTGAAGGCGACATTGGAGCGCGGGCGCGCGATCCACTTACTTGGTCTAGTCAGTGATGGTGGGGTGCACTCGCACCAGCGGCACCTGTATGCGCTGTTGAAGTTATGTGCGCAGCAGGGCGCGACGCGGGTGTTTGTGCATGCGTTTCTGGATGGGCGGGATACGATGCCGACGTCGGGTGCAGGATATATCGAGGCATTGCAGCAGCAGATGCGGACCATCGGCGTGGGAGAGATTGCCTCGTGTTCGGGACGGTATTTTGCCATGGATCGCGATTTGAAGTGGGATCGCGAGTTAAAGACGTTCGACGCGATGGTGCGCGGAGTTGCGGAGGGCGGCGCGACAAGCGATCCCGCGGCCAAAATTCGGGAGAACTATTCGAACGGTGTGACGGATGAGTTTATCGTCCCCTTTGTGTGTACGGATGCTGCGGGCATGCCGCTGGCTACGGTTGCGGATGAGGATTTGTGTCTCTGCTTTAACTATCGCAGTGACCGGGTGCGGCAGATTACGCGGGTGCTGGCGCGGACGGTGGTGGGTGGACTGACCGCGGGAGACGCGCGAGACTTGCCGAAGTCTGAGGAGTTGGACCTGGAGATACCGCGGGTAAATGCGCCGCAGAATCTTCGGTACATTTCCATGACGCAGTATGACCCAAAGTACAAGTTGCCGATGGTCATCACACCAGAGAGCATGGATAACTTGCTCGCGAACGTCTTGAGCGTGCATGAACTAAGGAATTTACGCGTGGCGGAAACAGAGAAATACGCGCATGTGACCTACTTTTTCAACGGTGGCATCGAAAAGCCGTTTAGCGGAGAAGAGCGCGAGGTCGTGCAATCGCAAAAGGTAGCAACCTATGACCTGGCGCCGGAGATGAGTGCGCGCGGGATTTGCGACACAGTGGTCAAGGCGATTGAGGATACGGCCTTCGACGTGGTGGTGGTGAACTTTGCCAACGCGGATATGGTGGGCCACAGCGGCAAGATGGAACCGACGGTGAAGGGTGTCGAGACCGTGGATGCGTGCCTGGGTGAAATTTACAGTGCGCTGAAGCGGAACGGCGGGTCTTGGTTGATCACGGCGGACCACGGCAACGCGGAGATGCTGATCGATCCGGTGACGGGCGGCCCACACACGGCGCACACGACCAACCCGGTGCCACTGATCGCGGTGACGGACCAGGGGCTCGGCTTTAAATTGCGGGAGGGTGGGTCGCTGCGGGACCTGTCGCCGACAATGCTGGCGATGCTTGGACTGGAGTTGCCGCGGGAGATGACGGGCGGGGACTTGCGGGTGTTTCCGGCTTAGCTAAACGTCGCGGCGGCCGTCGAGAGCGCGGGACATGGTCACTTCGTCGGCGTAGTCGATGTCGGAGCCGGCGGGGATGCCGGTGGCGATCCGGGTGATGCGGAGAGGGTGGTCGGCGCTCGCATGGTGGAGTTCGGTGGCGAGATAGTGGGCGGTAGCTTCGCCTTCCACGGTGGGGGAGAGGGCCAAGATCACCTCATCGATGACGGTGAGGCGGTTGAAGAGATTGGTCGTGCGGAGTTGTTCGGGCCCGACGCCGTTGACTGGGCTGAGCGTGCCGTGAAGGACGTGGTAGACGCCGTTATAGGTGCGGGTTTTTTCGACGGCGGCGATGTTGGTGGGCTCGTCGACGACGCAGACGGTGCGGTGGGAGCGGGTGGGACTGGCGCAATAGATGCAGGGGTCGACGTCCGTCACGTTGTTGCAAATGGTGCAGAGACGGAGTTGGGCCTTGAGGGCGCGGATGGCATTGGAGAGGGCTTCGGCGTCGGCTTCAGGCGAACGCAGGATGTAGAAAGCGAAGCGCTGGGCGGTTTTGGCACCAACACCGGGCAGCTTGCGCAGCTCATCGATGAGGCGGGACATGGGTTGGGCGAATCGTTCCACGTGTTCAGCTTACGTGGTCGCGGGCATGTCTGGATTTTCGGCGGTGCGGGACGTGGTGGTCACATTTGTCACGCCGTAAAGCCCTTGCCCCCGCTATGCTCCAAAGGAAGGCATTTTTTAAGGAGACAGCACGATGCAGATCGCAATGGTTGGTTTGGGGCGCATGGGCGCGAACATGGTCCGGCGGCTTATGAAGGCAGGGCACGAGGTGGTGGTGTTCGACCACAGCAAGGACGCCATTGCGATGCTTGCCAAAGAGGGTGCCACGGCCAGCGACAGCTTGCAAGACATGGCGAGCAAGCTGAAGACGCCTCGTGCGGTGTGGCTCATGGTGCCGGCGGGTGTGGTGGATGCGACGCTGACCGACCTGACACCGCACCTGGAAGCGGATGACATTGTGATTGACGGCGGTAACTCGTACTATGTCGACGACATTCGGCGTGCGAAAGAGTTGAAGGCAAAGCAGTTGCACTATGTGGACTGCGGCACGAGCGGCGGCGTGTTCGGTCTGGATCGCGGGTACTGCCTGATGATCGGCGGCGAGGACAAGCAGGTGGAGTACCTGGACCCGATCTTCAAGACGCTGGCGCCGGGCATCGGCTCGGTGGAGCGGACGGAGGGCCGCGACGGCGCGCAGCAGAAGGGCACGGCGGAAGACGGCTACCTGCACTGCGGGCAAAACGGTGCCGGGCACTTCGTGAAGATGGTGCACAACGGCATCGAGTACGGCATGATGGCGGCGTATGCCGAGGGCTTTAACATTCTGAAGCATGCGAACATTGGCAAGAAGGACGAGACGTTCGACGCCGAGACGGCACCGATGCGGGAGCCGGAGCACTATCAGTACGACCTGAACATTCCGGACATTGCGGAGGTTTGGCGTCGCGGGTCGGTGGTGGCATCGTGGCTGTTGGACCTGACGGCGAACGCGCTGTCGGAGTCGCCGAACCTAGACGACTATGGTGGGCGCGTGTCGGATAGCGGCGAGGGCCGTTGGACGTGCATTGCGGCGATCGACGAGGGCGTGCCGGCAGAAGTGCTGAGCGCGGCAGTGTTCAGCCGATTTGCATCGCAGGGCAACGCACTCTATGCGAACAAGATTCTCAGCGCGATGCGATTCCAGTTCGGCGGACACAAGGAGAAAAAGGACTAATGGTGGCAGAGCAGGCGAATAGCAATGGCAATGGTTTGCTGGGGGAAAAGATCGTTCCGCCCTGTTTGATGACGATCTTTGGGGCGAGCGGCGACTTGACGAAGCGGCTGCTGCTGCCCTCGATCTACAACCTGGCGGCGATGCACGACTTGCCGGATGCTTTTCGCCTGCTCGGCTTTGCCATGGAGGATTGGACGGACGAGTACTTTCGCGACTACGTCGGCCAGCAGTTGAAGCAGTTCTGGGGTCAGAATGCCGATGATGCTGTGGTTGGCTGGCTACAGAAGCGTGTGTTCTACCAGAAGGGGAACTTTGGAGATGCAGCCGCGTTCGATGCGTTGAAGACTCGAATCGAGGCGCTGGAGGAGAAGGAGCAGACGGGCGGGAACCGGCTGTTTTATCTCGCAGTGGCGCCGAGTTTTATTGCACCGGTTGCGGCGCAGCTTTCGCGGACGACGATCATTACGGAAGGTGGGCCGTGCTGGCGGCGGTTGATCATAGAGAAGCCGTTCGGGCATGATCTGAAGTCGGCGATCGCACTGAATCACGATCTGCAGAGCAGTCTGCACGAGGACCAGCTTTACCGGATCGACCATTTCGCCGGCAAGGACGCGGTGCAGGACCTGGCGGTCTTCCGGTTTTCCAACACGATCATCGAGCCACTGTGGAATCGCGGGCTGATCGATAACGTGCAGATTACGGCGGCGGAGATCGTGGGGGTTGAAGGCCGGGCCGGCTACTACGAGAAGAGTGGTGCGACGCGCGACATGGTGCCGAACCACATGTGCGAGTTGCTGTCGCTGGTGGCGATGGAGCCGCCGGTGAGCTTTACCGCCGAGCACATGCGCGACAAGCAGGTGGAACTGCTGGCGAGCACGCGCAAAATCAAGGTGAGCCAGGTGGATGATTACGCCGTGCGCGGGCAGTATGGCGCGGGCAGCATCAACGGGCAGCCGGTGGTGGGATACCGGCAGGACAAAAATGTGGATCCGGCGTCGAATACCGAGACGTACATGGCAATGCGGGTCGACATCGACAACTGGCGATGGAGCGGTGTGCCGTTCTATCTGCGGACGGGCAAGCGGCTGGCGAAGCAGGCGACGGAGATCCGCGTGATCTTTCGCAAGCCGCCGGCGCGGCTGTTTCCGAACCGGAAGGACAGTAACCGCGCTCCGAATACGTTGCTGTTTAATTTGCAGCCGACTCAGGAGATCCGGTTGAGCTTTGGTGCGAAGGCGCCGGGGCTGACGACGCTGGTCGACCACGAGAGCATGGATTTCAAGTTTCCGTCCGGACAGTTTGGCGATCATGGCAAGGGGTATGAGCGTCTGCTGCATGACTGCATGATTGGGAACACCATTCTGTTTCAGCGGGCGGAGTTTGTGGAGCAGGGTTGGTCGCTGGTGGAGCCGCTGCTGGAGGCGTGGGGCAACGCACCAAAAGAGCCGTTTCCGAACTACGACGCCGGATCGGCGGGGCCAAAGGCGGCGGATGATCTGCTGGCGCGTGGAGGCCACGCGTGGCAGGGGCTGGCGGATGAGGCGGATGATTAGGTACTCGGTCTTGGCGTTGCTGCTGAAATCTTCGGCTTGCTGATGTAAGCTTGAAGGGTTGCGCGATAGAGCGCCCGCATCCTCATCGCGGCTGCTCGACGATTCGCGAATCAAGACATCACCCGGTGCAGACGCACCGCAGAGAGGATTTACCCAGATGGCAAAGATCGCCAAGACCGGTGACCGCAAGAAGGTCATGGACACCACGCGCAGCACGGATTGCCCGAAGTGCAGCAAGCCCACACGTATTGCAAAGCGCGTGAAAGACCGTGAGCGCGGTACGCCCGGCGGCATGTACATTTCGTGCTCGGCCTGCGACTTTTTCGAACGGCTGTAGTTCACGGATTGTTTTCAACCCTGAGAAGCCCGGCTGCGATGCCGGGCTTTTTGGCGTTTGCGAGGCCACGACAAGCCAGAGGTGGTAGATCGCGCAGGCGGTCGCGAACGCCTGCGCTTTCGCAGGTGTCAGGCATCGCCCGGCGCCAGCGCTGCGGTGATTTGGTGCAGGAGGTCGGCTGCGGCGCGGGCGGGGTCGGTGGCCTGGGTGATGGGGCGGCCGACGACGATGCGGGAGGCTCCGGCGCGGATGGTGTCGGCGGCGGAGGCAGTGCGCTGCTGGTCGCCGAGGGCGTCGGTGGTCGCGCGGATGCCGGGGACGACGAGGATCGGCGCGGGGCCGTGTTGTGCGCGGAGGGTGGCGACTTCGAGTGGGGAGCAGATGAGGCCGGCGGCGCCTGCATCGAGTGCCATGGCCGCGAGATGGGCGACCTGGTCTGCTGGGGTGGTGGGGACGCCGGCGGCGGCGAGTTCTGCCGCGTTCATGCTGGTGAGGACGGTGACGGCGAGGAGGGCGAGGGGCTGGTCGGTTGCGTGGGCGGCTTCGATGGCGGCACGGATCATGGTGGGGCCGCCGCTGGCGTGAAGAGTGAGCAGATCGGCACCGGTGCGGGCGGCGATGCGGACGGCGGCTGCGACAGTGTTGGGGATGTCGTGAAGCTTGAGGTCGAGAAAGATGCGCTTACCGCGGGCGCGGAGCTCGTGGATGATGGGTGCGCCTTCCGCGAGGTAGAGCTCGAGGCCGACCTTGTACCAGAGGACCTCGTGCGGTAAGAGGTCGACCAGGGCGAGCGCGGTGGCGCGGTCGGGAAAGTCGAGCGCCACGATGAGGCGGTCGGCGGCGAGGCGGTCTGCGGTGGGCTCTGCAAATCGGTTTGCTGCGGAAGCTGCGGCGTTCATGCGTTTGAGTGTACCGGGGCTATGCTGGAGGCTTGCGGAGGCGCGGCATGGCTATTGAGCAGGAGGTGGGATTGACGATCGCCGGGTTCGATCCGTCGTCGGGCGCGGGCGTGACGGCGGATGTGCTGACGTTTGCGGCGCATGGGGTGTTCGCGGTGTCGGCGATTACGGCGCTGACGGTGCAGTCGACGCGCGGGGTGGAGGCGGTGCACCCGGTAGAGGCGGAAGTGCTGCGGCGGACGCTGCGGTGTTTGGAGGAGGATTTGCCGCCGGCGGGGATCAAGATCGGAATGCTGGGGAGTGGGGCGGCGGTACAGGTGGTGGCGGAGTACGTGGCGGAGGTGCGGGCGCGGCGGCGGGTGGTGGTGGTGCTGGATCCGGTGCTGCGGGCGAGCTCCGGAGCGAGTTTGCTGGACGATGCGGCTGCGATGGAGTCGCTGCTGGCGATGGTGGATGCGGTGACGCCGAATCTGAGCGAAGCCGCAGCGCTGACGGGGCTGCCTTGCACGAGCCAGGCGGAGATGGAGCGGTGCACGGTGGCGCTACGTGCGCGGTTCCCGGCACTGACGGTGATGTTGACGGGCGGGCATCTGGAGCGGCCGGCGGACCTGGTGCTGGGGGATGCCGGGTTGCATTGGATGGAAGGGGAGTACATCGCGACCATGAGCACGCATGGGACCGGATGCGCGTTTTCAACAGCGCTGGTGGCTGCGCGAATGCGGGGTGCGACGTGGGGCGAGGCAGCTGTGGGGGCGAAGCGGTTTGTCGCGAGAGCGCTGCGGGCTGCGGTGGCACGGGGGCAGGGATGTGGGCCGATGGCGCTGCTGCCGCAGTTGGGACGCGGCGGGTCGAGCTTCGCTTGCGAGAGCGCTTCGCGCTGACCCGCCTTTCGCGCCGGAAGTGCGTTGCGCGGGGAGGCCGTGGTTCAAGCGCGGAAACATGGGTGATCCGGGGTCACGTGTTTCTGTGAAGGTTTAAGAATGAGTTCAGCCGTACTCTAGTCACGCGAGTGGGTACGGGTTGTTGGATTTTGATCCTAGGCTGCACCGATGCAGGACGCTCCCTGGGTGGCCGGAGTGCGCGACCGGGTTGGCGCAATGCGATACAGGCTGTGTCGCTTGAGGGCCTCACGCTGGTTGGGGGTGTGCCGATAAGGGGAGTATCACGAGCTTCTCCCAAGGACCGACCCGATGGCGACCGCATCTTTCCTGCAGACACTTCCGATTTCCATGACCAGCATGCCGCCGATGGATCGCCGGCCCGAACCGAAGCGGCGGCGGCCTGCGCCGGTGCAGGGGCACGCGCTGTCGACGCTGGCGCATGCGATCGAATACCTGATTGATTCGCGGATTCGCGAAGGTGGCACGAACGACGATGAAAACCAGGCGATCCGGCTGATGATGGCTTGTTCGCGCGCGGTGTTTGACGAGTGCTCGGTGCACAAGCCGATGACGCAGCGGGTGGGGCAGTGGCTGTCGCACCGGCTGCGCCACTCGGAGGCGTAGGCCGTCCGCTCTACACTGGCAATGGGTGGCCGAGCTGCCTGTGGAGTGTGAGATGGCGTTGCGGCTGGTGGTGAACGGCACGGAAAAGACAGTGGAAGCGATCGAGAGGGGTGCGCCGCTGACGGCGTTTGTGGCGACGCTGGGATTTCGTCCGGACCGGGTTGCGGTGGAGTGTAACGGCGAGATTGTGCCGCGGGCGGAGTGGCCGGTGACGGCGCTGGTGGAGGGGGACCGGCTGGAGGTCGTGCATTTTGTGGGTGGCGGTTGTTTGGGCTAGAAAAGGTCGAGCAGGCGGTCGAAGCGATCGAGGGTGAGGCGGTGCTGGCCGGTCGGTGCGTCGAGGAGATCTTCCTGTTCGAGCACCCAGGTGCTGTGGTGGGGCAGGTAGATGGCGTGAAGGCCGGCGGCAAGGGCGGGGTTGATGTCGCTCTTTGGGCTGTTGCCAAGCATCCACGTGGTGGCGGCGTCGAGCCGGTGGCGGCTGCGGAGTTCGGTGTACAGGGCGCGGTGTTTCTCGGGCACGACCTCGGTTGCGGAGAAGAGTGGGCCGAGGCCGGAGCGATCGAGTTTGTCGAGCTGCTCTTCAGGGTCGCCCTTGGTGACGAGCACGAGACGGTGGCGTGTGACGAGCGAGCGCAGTGTTGGTGCAACGCCGGGCAGAAGGGCGATGGGCGCGCGGAGAATGGAATCAGCGAGGCTATCCAGGACGAGGTGTTCCGCGTCGTGCGGCGGCCGCTGGGCGAGGTCTTCCAGGCAGGCGGCCATGGAGCGGCGGAAGCTCCTGGTTCCGTAGCCGTGAACCTGAACGCGGGTATGTTCCAGGGTGTTGAAGTGGTCGCGTAGTTGCGATGGAGAGAGGGTGGGATGGGCAACGAGGTCGACAAAGCCGGCGATGGCGCGCTCGAAGTAGATGTTGTTTTCCCACAGCGTGTCGTCGGCGTCGAAGAGCAGCGTCTGGCCGGCGGGGAAGTGCTTGGTGGGGGATTTGGCGTCGAATGGCGAGGGCGGCGCGGTCATGGTGTTGATGCTATCGCGCGTTGGGTGTGCTGCGGTGCCGATTCTGAGGTGCGGAGGTTTGCTCGCGGCATGTAGCCCAAAGAAGAACGGGCTTGTGGCGTGTGCAGTAGTTCTGTGTTGTGGACGCCAGCTTGCAGACCTATGATGGCTGCATCAAGGTAACGGCGGCGGTGCATGTTCGACTTGCCGGAGCGTGGCTTCGTCCGCACTAAGGTCATTGCAGTTCCTCTGTTTCACTGGTTTCTTTGACTGCGAGGGGTGTCCCGTTCCGCTGCCGCCGTTTGATTTTGATGACAATGAGGTACTGTCGCCACGGCGCTATGGACCGTACATGGTGCTGGGCGATCTTGGGTCCGGCGGCATGGGCGCGGTGTACCGTGCGCTGGACACGCGGCTGGAGCGGCAGGTTGCGGTGAAGGTGCTGCACCGGGAGACGGAGGTGAGCGGCCCGCGGGAGCGTTTCCTGCGGGAGGCGCGGCTGGTGTCGTCACTGAATCATCCGAACATCTGCATGATTTTCGACATCGGCGACGAGGATGGCGACCCCTACCTGGTGATGGAGCTGCTGGAAGGCGAGTCGCTGAAGGAGCGTATGACGCGCGGGCCGCTGCCAGCGGAGGATATTCGCGAGATCGCGTTCCGTACGGCGCTGGCGCTGCAGGCGGCGCATGCAAAGGGCATTGTGCACCGGGATATCAAGCCCGCAAATATCTTTCTGGTGAGCAACGGCTGGGGTTCGATGGACGTCAAGGTGCTGGATTTTGGGCTGGCCAAGCAGGAGAGTGGCGAGCACCGGTTGAGCGTCAACGGCCTGACGCGGGTGGGCGCGACGGTTGGCACGGTGGAGTATATGTCACCGGAGCAGGCGTGCGGGGAGGCGCTGGACGCGCGATCGGACCTGTTCAGCCTGGGTGCGGTGCTGTACGAGATGGCCACGGGGGTGGTGCCGTTTCATGGGGCGACGAGCGCGATCGTTTTTTCGGAATTGTTGAACCGGGAGCCGGTCTCGCCGCGGGCAAAGAATCTGAACGTGCCGCGCGACCTGGATCGGATCATTCAGGCGCTGCTGGTGAAGGATCGGGAGCGGCGCATGCCGAGTGCTGCGGCGCTGTTGAAAGCGCTGTCTGAGGGGTCGGCGGAGTATGAGGCGCGGCGTGTGGATTCTTTGCGGCCGTCGAGCGCGGGGGCCCCGGAGGGAGCGATGCGCGCACCGGGCGTGTCGCCGGCGACCCTTCACGTCTCGCCCACACACTCGCACGGTGCGGAACGACCCGCGAGTGTGACGGTGAGGCCGGTGACCGTGGTCGCCAGGAGTGGGCCGACGATGGAGCCGCGCGTTTCCGTGCCGTTGCCCATGGGCCTGACGCCGAACGATAGCCTTGACCCGCGGCCTGCCTTCGGCACCCACCTGCGTCTGCCGCATGGAATCGCGCTGGAGGAGCGGGCGAGGGGGGAGCAGCCATGGCAGGCGGTACGACTGCCCGAGGCGAGAGAAGTGTCGGCGGGATGGAAGCTGGCATTGATTGCCGGTGTGGCGGTGGTGCTGCTCGTGACGCTGCTGGTGATCCTGCTGTTGTATCGCCGGCCTGCAGCGACGGCGAGGTTGCAGGGCACGCCTGAGGTGTCGCCGATTGCAAAGAGTGCGGGCGTTTGGGTGGAGAGACCGCTGACGATGGACTGGAGCGGGGTGCCATCGCACAAGGATTGCGGGTAGATGGTGAGGCTGCCCGGTACGCCAGAGCTGGGTGCCGGTTCCTGGGTAGCGGTACAGGGCGTCGTCGCAGGATGCTACAGCACAGCTTCGCGGTGGGAGTTGCTGCTGCATGGAAGTTGTGGCGATCGCTTCCCAAAATGGGGGTCCGAGGGCATACGATGGACTTACATGAGTAACCCCTCGGCAGTTCTTGACGGCGTTCAGACCGAACGCGCTTTTCCTTCATCCTCCGGCGAGATGTTTGGCGATTATTTTCAGCAGCCGCGCAGCTGGAGCTTCAAGAAGGATGGCCTGCTGGATGCGCGGGCGCGGCGGATTTTTGAGGGCACGGCGCTGGCAGTGTCGGTCGATGCGTACCCGTTCCACATGCCGCTACAGGCAAAAGCCGGGCCATGCGTGACGGCAGACGGCCACCAGATGCTGATGATGTCGTCCTATGACTACCTTGGTCTCATCGGCGATCCGCGGGTGGACGGCGCGGCCATGGAGGCGGTGCGACGTTATGGCACCAGCACAAGCGGCGCGCGGCTGTTGACAGGTACGCTGGACGTGCACGCGGAGATGGAGCGAGACCTGGCTGCGTTCAAGGGAACCGAGGCGGCGCTCACGGTATCGAGCGGCTACATGGCCAACCTGGCGGTGATCTACGGGCTGTTCGGGCCGTCGGACCGGGTGATTCTGGACGAGTTTTGCCATCGCAGCCTGATGGACGCGTGCCGCATGGCCGGCGTCCAGGTGCAGAAGTTCAAGCACAACGACGAGGCTGCGGTGCGCGCTGAGCTGGAGAAGCCGAGCACGGCCAACCGGACGCTGATCATCAGCGACGGCGTATTCAGCATGGATGGCGATGTGTGCATTCTGCCGGAGCTGATTGCCCTGAAGAAAGAGTTCGGCTGCTTTCTGTTGATGGATGAGGCGCACGCGTCGGGCGTTCTGGGCGCGACAGGCCGCGGAACGGACGAGCATTTCGGCATCGCCACAGACGAAGTGGACCTGTGGACGGGGTCGTTGGCCAAGTCGATTCCGGCGAGTGGCGGGTTCGTAGCGTGCTCACGGGAAGTCGCGATTTTTCTGCAGCACGCGTCGTCACCGTATATCTTCTCTGCGGCGCTGGCGGCTTCTTCGGTGGCGGCGGTGACGACGGGCCTGGCGATTCTGCGGGAAGAGCCGTGGCGGGTTGCGACGATTCAGCGAAATGGGGACTTTCTGCGGGCCGGTCTGCGGGAGTTGGGATACGACGTTGCGCTGTCGACGACCGCGGTGATTCCGGTCATTATGCGAGACGAGGCGACAACCGCGCTGTTTGCGCGCAAGCTGCGGAATTTTGGGATCATCGCGGCGCCTGTGATGTTTCCAGCGGTGGCGCAGGGCGTGGCGCGGCTGCGGCTGTGCGTGACGGCTGCGCACACGCTGGACCAGCTTGGATTTGTGCTGGACGCCTTCAAGCAGCTGGCGCAGAACTAGACCTTGCGCGCGCTGGTCACGGGGGCTAGCGGGTTTCTGGGTGGTTGCCTGGCGCGGATACTGGCGCAGCAGGGTGTGGCAGTGACGGTGCTGGTGCGGTCGCCGGCTTCGCTGGGGCACCTGGATGGGCTTGGTGTCACCGTGGTGCCGGGGGATCTTGGGGATGCCGCGGCGCTGGGGCGTGCGGTTGCGAATGCGACGCATGTGTTTCATTGTGCGGCGTGTTCGACGGACTGGGCTCCTCGGGAGCGGTACGTTGCCGCCAATGTTACGGGTACGCGGAACCTGCTGGCGGCGGCGGAGCGGGTACCAGGTTTGCAGCGGTTTGTGCATGTGAGCACGATGGATGTGTATGGCTATCCACGGGCGACGGGCGATGAAAGCCTGCCGATGGTGGAGACGGAGCTGCCGTATAACCGGACCAAGGTGCAGGGAGAGCGTGAGGTGTGGGCGGCTGCCGGGAGAGGGCTGCCGGTGACGGTGGTGCGGCCGGGCACGATCTATGGGCCGCGAGGCAAGGACTTCACCGTGGACATGGCCGCGCTGCTACGGCAGCGGCTGATGGCGACGGTGGATGGTGGGCGGGCTACCGGTGGGTTTACGTACATCGACAATGTGGCCGAGGCGATGGTTGCGGCGGGGATGAGTGAGCGGGCGGTAGGGCAGGCGTACAACATCGCCGACGGCACCGGGGCAAATTGGAGGAAGTACCTGTCGCTCTTTGCGGCGGGGCTTGGAGTGAAACCTCCGTGGATCGATTTTTCTTTTGCTGCCGCGATGCGGTTGGCAGGCGTGCTGGAGACGCCGCATCGATGGGGACTCCCTGGCAAGCCGCTGCTGACGCGCCATGCGGTGTATCTTCTGGGACGCGACCAGGAGTTCTCGAGTGTGAAGGCGCAGCGGGAATTTGGCTTTGCGCCTGCAATTGGACTGGAAGAGGGGATTGCGCGATCGGTCGCGTGGCTGCAGTCGCGTAACGCCTAGCGGTAGGCTTTGAAGGCGAGCACGGCGTTGAGGCCGCCAAAGGCGAAAGAGTTGGAGAGGCAGGCTTCGACGCTGGCGGTGCGGGCGATGTTCGGGATGACGTCGAGGTCGCATTCGGGGTCAGGCGTGTTGAAGTTGGCTGTCGGTGGCAGGATGCCATGCCGCAATGCGAGCAGGGAGGCTGCGGCCTCCAGCGCGCCTGCCGCACCCAGGGCATGGCCATGCATGGACTTAGTGGAGCTGACGGCCAGCTTGGCGGCGAGTGGACCGAAGGCGGCGCGGATGGCGGCGCTTTCGCTGCGGTCGTTGGCGAGCGTGGCGGTACCGTGAGCGTTGATGTAGCCAATTTGTTCGGGGGCGAGACCGCCGTCGGCCATGGCGTCGGTCATGGCGCGGGCGGCGCCGTCGGGGGCGGGCTGGGTGATGTGGGCGGCGTCGGAGGTCATGCCGAAACCGACGATTTCACCAAGGATGGTGGCACCCCGCGCGAGTGCGGCTTCCAGCGGTTCAAGAACCAGCATGGCGGCACCTTCGCCAAGGATAAGGCCGGAACGGTCAGCGGAGAAGGGCCGGCAGGTGTCTTTGCTGACGACGCGCATGGCCTCCCACGCCTTGAGGCCGCCGACGAAAATGGGTGCCTCGCTGCCGCCGGCGATGGCCATGGGCGCGATGCCGGCGCGGACGAGCCAGAACGCCTGGCCGATGGCATGCGCGGACGACGAGCAGGCCGTCGAGATGGTGTACGTGGGACCCTGGATACCGTAGCGCATGGAGATGTGGCTGGCGCCGGCATTGGCCATGCTGAGCGGGATGGTGAGGGGGTGCACGCGGGTGCGGTTGTGGTGGAACAACTCCCAGTAGCCGGCTTCTTCCGCACCGCGGCCGCCGAGGCAGGAGCCCGTGACAATGGCGGTGCGCAGCTTCAGTTCTGGCGTCCACTCGATGCCCGACTGCCGGATGGCTTCATCGGCGGCAAGCAGGGCGAACTGGGCGAAGCGGTCAAGAAAGGCGAGTTCCTTGGAGGGAAAGGCGATTTCCGGATCGTAGCCGCTGACCTCGGCGGCGTTCTGGAAGCGGAGCTGCGCGGCATCGATGCCACGGATGGGGCCAATGGCGGGCGTGCCGGCGGCAAGGGCCTGCCAGAAGGCGTGCTGGTCGTTGCCGAGCGCGCTGATGGTGCCGAGGCCGGTGACGACGACGCGCTGGGTCACTGTTGCTCCGCGGCTGCCTGCTTTGCGGCCTTGGCGTCGACGAGCGTCTGGATACCGTCGATCATCTGCTGCATGGTGACGACCTGCTTGGCTTCTTCGTCGTTGATCTCGATGTCAAACTCGCCTTCGAGGTCGAAGAGGATGTTCAGGCGGTCGAGCGAATCGATGCCTAGCTCGTCAAAGGTACTTTCGGGGCGCACGGACTCGAGCGGGATCCGCTGCTTGGTCGCGATGACGCGGAGTGCTCGTTCCTGGATGCTTTCGTGGCTGTTGTCGGGCATGGGTCTCTCAAGTGACGTTGCACCGCGAACGGGCACACACCATCCTAACTGGTTGCGTGCCGTGCGGCGAAGGATTGCGGTGAGAAGGTCACATCGTGGAAGCGCTCCGATGGGGGCAGTTGACCGGAGATGACGCTCCCGTGAGCAGGGGGAGGAGCGCATCAAAGCCAGAGATGCGCCTAGAGCGCAGGGAGTATTGCATGCGATTGAGTCCACTTGCCGAAAACCAGATGACCCCGGAGCAGAAGGAACTGAACACTACGATGGTCGCGGGGGTGCAGAAGCACCTGCATGGGTTCATCAGCCAGCGGGAAGATGGCGCGCTGATTGGGCCGTTTCCGGCGATGCTGCAGTTTCCGCAGTTCGGCAAGGCGGCGTGGTCGGTGTTTACCGCGCTGTCAGAGAACAGTACGCTGCCCAAGCCGGCGCACGAGGTGGCGATTCTGGTGACGGGCGCGCGCATGCACTCGCGGTATGAGCTGTATTCACATGAGCGGGTCGCGGCGGGTGCGGGGCTGAACGCGGCGAAGATTGCGACGATTGCCAGCGGGCAGCGGCCGGCGGACCTGACGGCGGAGGAAGGGATCGCGTATGACGTCGCTGCAGTGCTGAGTGCGGGCGGGCAACTGGGAGATACCGCGTACAAGGCGGCCGTTGCGGCGTTTGGGGAGGCGGGCACGGCGGAATTGTTTTACCTGGTCGGGTGCTACTGCATGATTTCGGTGTTGCTGAATGGATATGACGTGCCGGTGCCGGAGTAGGCGCGAAACTATAATGGCTGTGGACGCGCGCCGGACTTTCGCGTGTCAGCGGCCAGCCAGTTTGGCGTCCGGAACCGAAGTCCTTTGCGGATCATCTGACACCTGTGACAACCACGGAAACACACCCCCTGCAAGCGATCATGAAGCAGCGCATCGCCATCATCGATGGTGCCATGGGCACGACGATTCGCACGTATGGCATGACCGAGGCGGACATGCGCGGTGACAGGTTTGTCGAGTCGACTAAGGACCTGCTGAACAATGGCGACCTGTTTTCGCTGACGCAGCCGGAGATGATCTGCGACATCCATCGGCGGTTTTTGGACGCAGGCGCGGACATTATCGAGACGAATACGTTTGGTGCGACAAGCATCACGCAGAGCGAGTTTTTCGTGGATGATCCGCGGGAGACGGGCGGGCGCAAGAATCCGGAGTTTTACCAGGGCATTTTGGAAGACGAGTTTTTGAACGAGCTGGCGTGGGAGATTAACTTCAAGTCGTCGCAGCAGTGCCGGGCGGAGGCGGACCGTGCGGGAGCGACGACCGGGCGCCAGCGGTTTGTGGCGGGCGCGGTGGGACCGATGACAGTGTCGCTGTCAAACTCACCGGATGCGGATGATTCCGGGTTTCGCGTGGTCACGTTCGACCAGGTGCGTGCGGCGTATGCACACCAAGTGCGGGCGCTGATTGCGGGCGGCTCGGACCTGCTCTTGGTGGAAACAATCTTCGATTCATTAAATGCAAAAGCAGCGCTGGTGGCGATTCGCGATGTGTTCGATGAGGATGAGGTGGAGTTGCCGGTGATGATTTCCGCGGCGGTCGGGCGGGGCGGCGAGACGTTAATTTCGGCGCAGACCACCGAGGCGTTCTGGACGGCGGTGAAGCATGTAAAGCCGATGGCCGTTGGGCTGAACTGTTCGCTTGGACCCGATTTGATGTACCCATTCCTGAGTGAGCTGTCGGCCAAGGCGAATGTGGCGATCTCGTGCTACCCGAATGCGGGGCTGCCGAATCCACTGTCGGAGACGGGCTTCGACCTGGGGCCGGGAGATATGGCGCGCTACCTGGGGGAGTTTGCGAAGGGTGGGTTGATCAACATCGCGGGCGGATGTTGCGGCAACACGCCGGACCACATTGCGGCGATCGCGAAAGCACTGGAGGGGCGGGAGCCTCGGGCGCTCGATTTTGGGCAGGTGGCCGCTTGAGCGCCGCCGTGGAGATGCTGCCGTTGCGGTTGTCGGGGTCGCAGCCGTTTACGCAGCAGCCGGGAATCTACATGATCCTGGGCGAGCGGACGAACGTGGCGGGGTCGCCGAAGTTCGCAAAGCTGATTAAGGAAGGCAAGTACGAAGAGGCCGTAAGCGTGGCGCGCCAGCAGGTGGAGAATGGCGCGAACGTCATCGATATCTGCATGGACGAGGGCATGATCGACGGTGTCGCGGCGATGACGCGGTACCTGCAGTTGCTGGCGAGTGAACCGGAGGTGGCGAAGGTCCCGTTCATGGTCGACTCCAGTAAGTGGGAGGTGATTGAGGCCGGGCTGAAGTGTCTGCAGGGCAAGGGGATCGTCAATTCCATTTCGCTGAAGGAAGGCGAGGAAGTGTTTCGGCGGAATGCGTCGAAGGTGCTGAAGTACGGCGCGGCCGTGGTGGTCATGGCGTTTGATGAGCAGGGTCAGGCAGCGACTTACGACGAGAAGATACGCATTTGTGAGCGGGCATATCGGCTGTTAGTCGATGAGATTGGATTTCCGCCGGAAGATATCATTTTTGATCCGAATGTACTGACCGTTGCGACCGGCATGGAAGAACACAATAACTATGCCGTGGATTTTATCGAGGCGACGCGCTGGATCAAGACCAACCTGCCGCATGCCAAGGTAAGTGGTGGTGTATCGAATATCTCGTTCAGCTTTCGCGGTAACAACAAGGTGCGTGAGGCGATGCACTCGGCATTTTTGTACCATGCGATTGCCGCGGGCATGGACATGGGTATCGTCAACGCCGGCATGCTCGAGGTGTACGAGGAGATTGAGCCGGAGCTGAAGGTGCTGGTCGAGGACGTGCTGCTCAACCGGCGCACGGATGCGACGGAGCGGCTTGTAGACTTTGGCGAGTCGCTGAAGAACGTCGGGACCGAGGTTGCCGAAAAGAAGACCGAGGAATGGCGCAACGGCACGGTGGAAGCTCGGCTGTCGCACGCGCTGGTCAAAGGAATCGACACGTATATCGAGCTTGATGCGGAAGAAGCGCGGGTAAAGCTGGGGCGGCCTCTGCTGGTGATTGAAGGTCCGCTGATGGACGGGATGAGCGTGGTCGGCGACCTGTTTGGCGCGGGCAAGATGTTTCTGCCGCAGGTGGTGAAGTCGGCGCGTGTGATGAAGAAAGCTGTGGCGCACCTGACGCCCTACATGGAAGAGGAAAAGGCTGCGATGGCGGCAAGCGGCCAAGTCGTGAAGGCGCAGGGGAAGATCGTGCTCGCGACGGTGAAGGGCGATGTGCATGATATCGGCAAAAATATCGTCGGGGTCGTGCTCGCCTGCAATAACTACGAAGTGATCGACTTAGGCGTGATGGTCAGTGCCGAGAAGATTTTGGAACGCGCCAAGTTAGAGCATGCGGATGTCATCGGACTAAGTGGGTTGATTACACCGTCGCTGGATGAGATGGTGCACGTGGCTAAGGAACTGGAGCGGCAAGGCTTCAAAATTCCACTGCTGGTGGGCGGTGCGACGACGAGCCGCGCGCATACGGCAATCAAGATCGCGCCGCACTACAGCGAGCCGGTAGTGCACGTGACGGATGCGAGCCGGGCGGTACCGGTAACGACAAGCCTGCTGAGCGAAGACGGCCGGGATGCCTTTGTAAGCCAGCACCGTGCGGAGTACGAGGGCATTCGCACAAACTATGCGCAGCCGAAGCAGAGCATCGTGCCGATCGCCGAGGCGCGCGCGCGTCACACCCCGATCGAGTGGCAGGAAGAGGATCTCGCCACGCCAGATTTCTTCGGGGTGCAGGTGCTGGACAACTTTCCGATCGAGACGCTGCGGGAGTACATCGACTGGTCGCCGTTCTTTCATACGTGGGGGCTGCGGGGGATTTATCCGCGCATTCTGGACGACGAGAACCAGGGCGAGCAGGCGCGCCAGATTTTTGAAGACGGTAAGGTGCTGCTGGACCGGATGATCCGCGAGAAGCTGGTCACGGCGCGCGGCGTGCACGGGTTCTTCTCCGCAAGTGCCGTGGGTGACGACGTGCAGTTGTACGCGGATCACAGCCGCGCGAAAGTGCTGCCGCGGCTGCACTTCTTGCGTCAGCAGGCAAACCGCGAAGGCAAAGAGCCCTGTCGTTCACTAGCGGATTACGTGGCGCCGCTCGAAACAGGGCTGTGCGACTCCATGGGTGCGTTTGCGGTGACGACGGGCATCGGGCTGAAGACGCTGTGCGACGGCTTCCGCGCGGAGCACGATGACTACAACGCGATCATGGCCGAGGCCCTGGCAGACCGCCTCGCCGAGGCGTTCGCGGAGTGCCTGCACAAGCGGGTCCGCGACCAGTGGGGTTACGGCTGCGCGGAGACGTTTACGCCTCAAGACCTGATCAGCGAAAAGTACCGAGGCATCCGGCCGGCGCCGGGTTATCCTGCTTGCCCGGACCACACGGAGAAGGGCACGATCTGGGAGTTGCTGGACGTGGAGAAGAACACGGGCATGCTGTTGACGGAATCGTTCGCGATGTGGCCGGGGTCGAGTGTGAGCGGGTTGTACTTTGCGCATCCCAAGTCGCGTTTCTTTAGCCTGGGCAAGATCGATCGCGACCAGGTGCAGGATTACAGCGAGCGCAAGGGCATGACGCTGCTCGAGGCCGAGCGGTGGTTGAGTCAGAACCTGAACTACGATCCGGCTTAGGCTATGCGTCGCCGAAAGGGTGGTCGAGGGAGGGGCTGGTGGGAGTAAACATCTTGCCGCCGTCCTCGGTCACGTGCCAGCAGTCTTCCAGCCGAACGCCCAACTTGCCGACCTGGTAGATGCCGGGCTCGTCGGAGAAGCACATGCCGGGGACGAGTGGTTGAGTGTTGCCGCCGACGAGGTAGGGCCACTCGTGCATGTCCATGCCGATGCCGTGCCCGACGCGGTGGGAGAAGGTGCGGAAGCCGGGGCCAAAGCCGGCCGCGGTAACGATGTCGCGGGCGGCTTTGTCGATCGCTTCGCAGGGGACGCCGGGACGGGCTCGGGCGAGGGCTGCGGCCTGGGCTTGCTTGACCACGTCGAACACTTTGCGCTGCTCATCAAGTTGGCCGGCGGGCGCCTTGCCGATGATCAGGGTACGCGTAATGTCCGAGGTATAGCCCTGCACGGAGCAGCCATCGTCGATGAGGACGATAGAGCCTTCGCGAATGACCTGCGGCTGCAGTGAGCCATGGGGCAGGGCGGAGTACTGGTCGACCTGGCAGCTGGCCTCACCGGGGAAGCCGCAGCGTCGGTAGGCCGCGTCGATAAGATCGACCGCCTGAACGTTGGTCATGCCAGGCTGGACGGACTGGTAGAACGCCTTGTAGACGCTGAGGGTGACGGTATTCGCGAGTTGCAGGAGCGCAAGTTCGGCAGGGCTCTTGACTCCGCGGCAGCCGTGGATGACGGGATTGGCGGACACGATGGAGAGCACGGGGCTGGCCTGAGCGATGCCATCGGAGAACATGAAGGGCGTGCGCTCTTCCATGGCGATGCTGCCGGTGGCGACGCCGACGTCGGAGAGCGCGGTGTGCAGGATGCGGTAGGGGTTTTCGTCCTCATTCCACGGGTAGACGCGGGTGTTGGCGGCCTGCGGCAGGGTGACGGGTTTGCTCTCCATGCGCTCGCGGACGCGACCTTCTTCAAACGCAGGGCAAACGACAAAGGGGTTGCCCTTGGCCGGCAGGACCCAGGCGAAAAAGCGCTCGGAGATGCCCCACCGCAGGCCGGTGAAGTAGGTGAGCGAGGTGCCGGTGCAGATGACGAGTGCGTCGATATTGGCCAGGCGCATCAGAATACGGGCCCGGTCGATGCGGTGCTCACGTTCTTCGAGCGAGATAGGGGTGGCTTCAGCGGATCGGTTGGTGAGGGCGGCGATGGCCGGAGGGAGGGGCTTACTTTGGCTTTCGCGTTGAGCTTCACTACGTACGGGGAGGGTCGATGCGGCTGCGGCTGCTGTAGCGGAGGTGAGCAGGAAGGTGCGGCGATTCATCGGCTAGGCTCCAGGTAAGTTGAGGGATGGGTCTATTTTGTCATTGTCTTCGCGAGGAACGGTCTCGGCTTGGAGAGGTGTTGCCTGTGGGGACAAAAGCAAATCCCTCCGCTTCGCTACGGGATGACAAACGTGGCTAACGAGCGAGCTTGCTGTAAACGAGAAGGCCCGGCACCTTGGGGCCGGGCCATTCTGGTTGGTGGGCAGTGGTTACTCCACGGCGCGGAGGAGCATGCGTTCGATCTGCTCCTGCTTGCCGGAGCGGGGTTGCGGGTTGATGTCCTTGGCCTCGGTCTGTTCTGCGATCTGGTCGAGTGAGAGCTTGCCGTGGAGCATGTCTTGCGCTGCCGGCTTCTGCCAGTCGGCGTAGCGGTCGGCGAGTACCTTGTCGTAGTTGCCGTCTTCGATGAGCTTTGCGGCAAGCAGGAAGGCGTGGGCGCACAGGTCGACACCGCCGACGTGAGCGTGGATCATGTCTTCCGGGGTGAAGCTTTGGCGACGGACCTTGGCGTCGAAGTTGCAGCCGCCCTTGCCCAGGCCGCCCGCCTTGATGACGTGGTACATCGATAGCGTGGTGCCGAGCAGGTCGATGGGGAACTGGTCGGTGTCCCAACCGAGCAGCGCGTCGCCACGGTTAATGTCTAGCGAGCCGAGAATGCCGAGGTCGCCGGCGGTGGCGATTTCGTGCTCGAAGGTGTGCCCGGCGAGGGTGGCGTGGTTCGCTTCGATGTTGACGGCGACCTCTTTCTCCAGACCAAAGCGCTTGAGGAAGCCGTAGACCGTTGCGACATCGAAGTCGTACTGGTGCGTGGTGGGTTCCTTGGGCTTGGGTTCGATGAGGATCTGACCGTCGAAACCGATCTTATGCTTGTACTCCACGACGAGGGTAAGCAGGCGGCCGAACTGCTGCATTTCATGACTCATGTTGGTGTTGAGCAGGGTTTCGTAGCCCTCGCGGCCGCCCCACAAGACGTAGTTGCTGCCGCCGAGCTCCTTGGTTACATCCATGCAGTGCTTGATGGTGGTGGCGGACCAGGCGAAGACTTCAGGATCGGGGTTGGTGGAGGCACCAGCCATGAAGCGCGGATGGCTGAAGAGGTTCGCGGTGCCCCAGAGGAGCTTGGCCTTGCTGCCCTGCATTTTGGTTTGCAGGTAGTCGGCCGCAGTGTGCAGGTTGGCGAGGGTTTCCTTGAGCGATGCGCCTTCGTGCACGATGTCACGGTCATGGAAGGTGTAAAAGGGCAGATCGAGCACGCGGAAGAGGTCGAAGGCGGCGTCGGCCTTCATCTTCATGGCGGTCATGGGATCGAGCGCGGCGTCCATCCACGGACGGTTGATGGTGGATGCACCGAAGGGGTCGCTGCCGTTCATGGCGAGGGAATGCCAGTAAGCGACGGCAAAGCGAAGGTGCTCGCCGAGCGGCTTGCCAAGGACGACCTTGTTGGCGTCGTAATAACGATAGGAAAGGGCTTCGGTTGCCTGGGGGCCGCCGTACTGCACTGTGCTGAAGTCGCTAAATACCGTGCTCATCGTATCTCCGGGAGAGTAGTGCTTCGGTCGAACATGTAAGTGGTACAAAGTAAAGTTTGCGCGCGAGCGTAAGTGCTGCGTTACTTCGCTACGATTGCGGAGCCGTTGACGATGAAAGTGGTTCCGGGTGCTGCCGCAGCCGGTTGCGTGCCACCAATCCAAAGCTGGTAGGTGCCCGGAAGGACGCTGCGGTCACCGTTCGCGGCGACGCTGGAAAGGGCACGGTCATTGAGCGTGAGGGAGACATTGCGGCTTTCACCGGGTCGTAGATGAACACGCTGGAAGCCGGCGAGAGCGTAACGTGGGCCGTCGACTTGCGGTGTCTTAATATAGGCTTCCACGACCTCATCGCCGGCGAGCTTGCCGGTATTCCGGACGGCGATGGTTGCAGTAAGCGGCTTGCCTGCGACGAGAGTATTGCCGGTGGTGAGTTTTACATTGTCGTAGCGGAAGGTGCTGTAACTCATGCCGTAGCCGAAGCCCCAAAGCGGTGTGCCGGCGTAGTACTTGTAGGTACGGTTTTTCATGGAGTAGTCGGTGAAGGCAGGGAGGTCGTCGACGCCGGCATAAAAGGTGACGGGCAGGCGTCCGGCGGGGTTGTTAGTGCCGGCGAGGGTTTCCGCAATGGCGGTGCCGCCTTCCACACCGGGGTACCACGCCTGCAGCACAGCGGCTGCGTGATCGTTCGCCCAGTTGAGGGCGACGGCACTTCCGCTGAGGTTGACGACGATGACGGGCTTACCGGTGGCGGCGACTGCCTCAAGCAGAGTCTGTTGAGCCGCCGGCAGGCCGATGGTCGTACGATCGCCGCCCTCAAAGCCGGCAATCTTGACCTCGTGTTCTTCACCCTCGAGATCTGGGGAAAGTCCGGTGAAGGCGACCACGATGTCGGACTGGCTGGCCGCGGTCACGGCCTCGTCGAGCAGGGCCTTGGCGGGCGCTTCCCACTTCATCTGCAGGCCGCCGCCGGAGCGATCGCCACTATGGCTGTAGTCCACGCGGAGGTCGTGCTCGGCGGTGTCGTTGAGGGTGACGGAGATGCGTGCGGGCTTGGAGCCGGTCATGATGGGCGGTGCGGTGGGCGAGGCACCAGGTGCGACGGTGAAGTTGCCCATTTCGAGCTTGGCGCCATCAAGGTGACCTTCTGCCAGGACCTTGCCGTCTAGAGTGAAGCGGTAGGTTTCCTTCGGGGAGTAGGGGAATGGGGACTGGCCTTCAAGCACAAAGGTGTACTGCCCGGCTGCCGGGGCGCGCAGCTTGCCGGTCCAGCGAACGGAGTAATCTGGCGTTTTAAGCTGTGGCACGGGTGCGGCATTGTCCCAGTCATCCTGGATGCCGGGGACGGTTGCGGTGGCAACCGGGGTGCCGGTGCCATCTGTGGAGGCGAAATACTCCGCGTGCAGGCCGCCGGGGAGGGCCGTGCGGGGCACGGGAACGCTTGCACCTTCTGCCAGGAGCGAGCCCTGGGCATAATGAATGTTTGCCGCGCCGAACTGGGTGAGGAGGCCATCAAGCGGTGTGACCGGGCGCACCGGCTGACCGTTGTAATTGCCTTCGAGTGAGACGATTAGGTCGGCCGTGGGACCGACGACGGCGATGCGCTTACCCGGAGTCGCGAGGGGGAGGACTCCCTCATTTTTCAGCAGGACCATGGATTCCTCGGCAGCCTTGCGGGCGACAGCGCGATGGGCGTCGGAGGCGATCTCGCTGACGGGGATCGCGTCGAGATCGGTGTGATCAAACAGGCCGAGCTGGAAGCGCGCGGTGTAGAGGCGTTCCGCTGCCTGTGTGACGAGGTCTTCGCTGACAAGGTGCTGCTTGACGGCGGCGGCAAGGGTGTTGAAACCGGGCGACCAGATGGAGCAGGAGAGATCCGTGCCGGCCTTTAGGGAGATCGCGGCGGCGTGGGTAATGTCGGGTGCGTCGTGATGGCCCTTGGTTACATCGACGATGGCGGCGCAGTCGCTGACGACGAAGCCGTTGAAGTGCCAGGCGTCGCGTAAATGATCCTTCAGGAGCACGGTATTGGCGCAGGCGCTGTGATTATTGATGGCGTTGTAGGCGCACATGACGGATTTAACATGGGCGTCGACGACCGTGGAGCGAAAGGCGGGGAGGTAGGTCTCTTCCAGATCGTGCGGGGTCACGACGGCGTCGAAGACGTGCCGGGAGGACTCAGGCCCGCTGTGTACGGCGAAGTGCTTGCTGGTAGCGACGGCGCGAGGGTGGTCCGCGTCAGGGCCCTGGATGCCGCGGATGAAATTGCCGGCCAGCTGGGCGGTGAGGTAGGGGTCCTCGCCGTAGGTTTCCTGGCCGCGGCCCCAGCGCGGGTCACGAAAAATGTTGATATTTGGCGACCAAAAGGTGAGCCCGAAGAAGATGCGATGGTTGCCCTCCCGCTGCGCCTGGTTGTACTTGGCTCGGCCTTCCGTGGCGATGATTTCGCCGACCTGCTGGGTGGCCGTGGGATCCCACGTGGCGGCGAGGCCGATGGCTTGTGGAAAGACGGTGGCGTAACCGGCGCGAGCGACGCCGTGCAGAGCTTCGTTCCAGGTCTGGTAGTCCGGCACGCCCAGGCGCGGGATAGCGGTGGCGTAGTCTTCAAGCTGCTGCGCTTTTTCTTCCAGCGTCATTTGGCCGACGAGGTCATGGGCGCGCTCGGCAGCGGGCAGGGAGGCATTCTTCCAGGCAGGCGGGTTTTGTGCGAATGCTGTCGTGGACAGTGCGGCAAGTGCAAGGGTTAGGCTGGTGTAGCGGTTCATGGATCCGGCTTTCTCGAAAGGATGCGACAAATCTCCCGTGCGCGAGAGCAAGCCTGATTCGCGGGCGCACCACGGAGTTTGCGACAATTACTTCGCGAAGCGAAATTTATAAAGTTGGAGGGATGGCTGTCAAGTCGGGAGTGGCGAACCCTGATGCCGGGAGGAAACTTGATCTCTGCAAACCGGTCCAGGTCTGGGGAGATCACGTCAGTCGTGGGGCCTGCACTGGGCTTGTGAACCCGATGAAAGCCAGGACGCTTTGCGGGTATCCGCCAACAAATGCAGGTCAGCATATTCGATGCTCTGAAGGAGCCACACGCAAAGACGGCGACCGCATGCGCGATCGCCGTTCTTATGACTTTGAAGCCGTCAGAAGCGATATACCAGACCGACCGTAGGCTCTTCCGTCACACGCCAACTGCGGGTGCTGATGGCAGCGTTGTTAAAGTTCGGCGCACGGTAGATGAGCGCGCGCCCTTGGACGCGAATCGCCACATGCGGCGTCGGCGTAGGAATGTCGAATCCAGTTTCCACAAGTCCCGCAGCGCGCCATTGCTCGTTCGCCAGGTACGGCAGGAAGTCGACCGCGCCGCCACCCACATTCACATAGGGTTGAAACTTGATGTGCTTGGGATGGAACTGATAGGCCGCCGTTGCTTCATGAAACGCCACCGGTACACGCGCGTACTGGTTCGTCCCCGGTGCGCCGGAATACTGAAAGCGGTACACCTCGTCGAACTGGGCAAACTGATAATTTACCTCAACGCCTGCCCATGCCACGGGGTGGAACCCGACGCTTGCCAGGATGCCCGGCTTGCTGGTCGCTCCCTGACTCTGCCCGGTAACAGTCTCGCGGAGCAGACCGCCAGAAGGCGTGCTGATATTCGTGACGACCGGGCTCGGGTCGGTCGTCACCGGCGTACTCCAAAGGTTCGTGCCGCTCACAGAGACGGTGGCACCCTTCAAGCGATAGAACTGTGCAGGTGCACTTACTGCGGCCAGCATTAGGCAGAGGGGAACAACCTGCTTCAAATGGAACTTCATATAAAAGGTCTCCTGAATAACCGGGGTACAAGTCAAGATGATTCACACTGGCACGGCTGGCGAAGCCGCGCCAGTACTGCGAATGTCTAGCTGATGGTGATCGCGCCGTTCAATCCATTGGGAAAGAATCCGCCCTTGGTGGCACCCAGGGTACCGGCAGCACCGTACACGATTTGCAGAACCTGCGACGTCGTGCGCGACGGATTCAGGCCGGTCGTTGCCCCCGTGTTAAAGATCTTGGAAGCGCTCGGTGCTTGATCCAGCGAGTCCACCGCAGGTGAAGTTACACCCAGGATGATGCAGAGTTCGCGAATGAACCCGGCGTGCTGAGACTCGGTATCCAGAATCTGCGCGGCGTAGTTTAAAGCAGGCACACTGGATGTCAGCAGCGCCGCACCACCGATGTAGGCGCTGACGCCGACAGCTTCAAGCTGGCGTGATGCGGCGAGAAAGGTGGCGTCATTTGTAACGGTGCCGCCTGCAGCCAGGTTCAGCGCCGGCATGCTTACCGGTGTACCGCCAACCGCAGTGATGGTCGCTCGCAAAAATTCCACATGCTGCTGCTCATGCTTGGCGAGCTGCGCTGCCGCGCTGGCAACAATGGGATTCGTGAATGTAACCTTCGCACCGCCGGTGACAGCACCTGGCGCTGTACCCATGTCCGCCGCGGGCAGGCCTGCGCCGGTCGTGACGTACAAGTAAAAACTGGCTTCAAGGTACTCAAGGTTCAATGCAAAGTTCAGCACGTCGAGCACGGAGGGAGTCGTTGTAGGAAGAGCAATTGGACCATCGTTACTGCAGCCGGTCATTGCGCCTGCGCTTAGTGCTGCCGCGCCTGCCATGCCAAGAGTAGAAAGAAAGTTGCGACGGCCGTGCAGGGTAGCAGCGCACGTATCCTTCACGTGCGGCATGTCTCCCTCGCCATTGGTGCGTGTCATAAGTCCAGACATTTAAGTTTGCCTCCAGGCAAGTAATTCGTCATCGTCGAAATACCGTCAGTTCACAGGTACAGACGGCAGATTAAGTCGACTTCACGTTGCCATTGAAGCCATTGGGAAAGAAGCCGCCCATGGTGACGCCGGTGGCGGGGGTCACAGTGCCAGCAGTCGAAACGCGATATGCAACGCCAAGTGCCTGCTGCGGGCTGCGGAGAGGTGAAAGTGCACGAGTTGCATCCACCGTAAAGTAGTTGGTAGCGGTCGGAGGAACATCCTGCGCGTCGATGGCCGGGCTGGTGATTCCCTGCGTCACGCAGAAATACGCGAGGACGCCGGCATGCTGGCCTTCTGCGCCAAGGATCTGGCTGGCCGTGGTGAGCACGCTGCCGTTGGAAACGAGCAATTGCGCGCCGCCGACGTACGCCGAGCCACCGAGTGCGGTGAACTGGCGCGCCGCGGCAAGGAACTGCCCCTGCGTTGTGACTGCACCATTCGCCGAGAGGTTGATGGCAGGCTGTGCGATCGGGGTTCCGCCCAGGGATGTAATTGCTGCGCGCAGGCCAGCGATGTGGTTTACTTCATCGACCGCAAGCGCTTGGCAGACTGCCAAAACATTTGCATCCAACGCGAGCTTGGCCGGTGCACCCTGTACCGCAGCACCATTTCCATTCAATGAGGAAGCCAGACCGGTGCCGGTGGAGGCGTAGAGATAAAAGTTTGCCTCGAGATACTCCAAGTTCAAGGCGAAGTTCAGCACGTCGACAATTGAAGTTGTGGACTGTGCACGGGCTTCCCCCACACCCGCGGTTGCGAGTGCCGCAGCACCCAGCATCGCGCCAAGGAAGCCGCGGCGGTGCATGTGTTGGATCCGTTGGTCGAATGCAAGAATCTTGCGATCCGTCTCAAGTTGCTCCGCAGAGATTTTCTCTGTCGGTTGCAGCAACGACTTATAGGATGAGTTAGACAAAATCAGGCCTCCAGGCATGGGCTGGCTGTGAATACGCAGTGCGATCGACACACCCAACTCGCTAGTTCGGGTGAACGACTCACTAAAAAATAGTTAATCTGTTGGACAATACCGCTCATGCAGTACCACGTCGTCATGTGTCTTCGCGGCGCAGAACAGCTCCTAGGGGAAAATCTTCAACATTCCGTATCGAAAACTTAGAACTATCAATGAACAATGTGAGTATCGGAAGCTTCGAGAAGATGGCCGAATACATTTGTTGGACGCTGTCTGGCTGCTTATGTCGTCTTTTGACGGCATCGGTCAGAGTTAAAGGCGCGCTCGACGGTCGATAGCCAAACGGTGTGCCCACATCGTTTTTAAAGGCAGGCTGAGGCTCGTCGTGCGCTATTCAGAGTAGACCGATCCAGCCAACGACGGGTTATGGTGGAAGGGATGAGACTCACGGGTTGCCATACCAAGTCGCTTGGTTCCCTCGTTCTTGCGGGCATGTCGGCTGCTTTCTTTAGCCTGTCCGCAGCACGCCCCGCGCTGGCGCAATCGCCGCAGGTGCAGCAGTTATACGCACAAGCGCAACAGGCCCAGCGAGAGAACAATGCCGCATTGGCCGAGACTGACTACAAGGAGATTCTGCGACTGGCGCCGGAGGTGGCGCCGGCCTACAACAACCTCGGCCGCATCTATTTCAACCAAGGGCGGTACAGCGAGGCGATTGCGACCCTGAAGCGCGGCCTGGAACTGCAGCCCGACATGGCGCCCGCACAGATCATGCTGGGCGCAAGCCTGCTGCAACTGGGCAATGCCGCCGACGCCGTAACGCACTTACTCGCCGGTGTCGCCGCCCTGCCAGACGACCGCTTCGCCCGCATCTCCCTGGTGCGCGGGCTTATCGCCGTCCACCGCTCCGACGAAGCCCTGGGCCAGTTGCAAACCATGCTGCACGCCGACCCGAAAGACCAGGAGGCCTGGTACCTTTCCGGCAAACTGCACCTGCAGCAATCGCAGGCCGACTTCGCGCAGGTGCAGGCCATCGATGCAACGACGCCCCTCGCCCAGATCATGACCGGCGAAATCATGGAAAGCATGCAGAATACGCCGGGTGCCGTCACCGCCTACAAACAGGCCATGACTGCGGAAGGCGACAGCGGCAGTGACGCCCTGCAACACCTGGCGTACCTGTACTGGAGTACAAGCAACTGGGCGAGCGCCAAGCCGCAGTATGCCGCCCTGCTCACGCGTGAACCCGGCAACTGCATCGCACGGTGGCGTTTTGCGGAATCGCGCATGGAGCTGGGGGAAGCCGCACCCGAGGTGCGAACGGACCTGGATACCGCGTTGACGCAGTGCCCCGGCCTGTCGCAGGCCCATGCCGACCGCGCGCGACTGCTGTTGCGTGCCGGCAATGCGAGGGCGGCCCTGCTCGACCTGAAAACGGCAGAAGCGGGTGCGCCGGACGAACCCACCGTGCAGCAACTGCTTGCCCAAGTCTACCGAACACTGGGCGACAAGCCACAGGCAGACGCTGCCAACCGCCGGTTCATCGACCTGCAGCAGCGGATGCACCAGGCTGCGGAAGACCACGCGACCGCTGTCATGAAGGCCAACCAGTAAACCAGCCAGCGCAGCGGTTAGGCACGGCAGCCGCATGACTGGCGAACGACCAATTCCGCGGAGAGCATCGTCTCCAGATCGCCGGCTGGTGGTGCGCCCTCTTTCATGTTGCGGAAGAGGAGAGTTGCCGCGGCTTCACCGATACGGCCGACCGGCTGCCGGAGCACGGTGAGCGGCGGCTCCATCGAATCGGCCAGGTCGAAATCGTCGAAGCTGATCATGGCAAAGTCCCGGGGCATGTGCAGGCTGAGGTGCTTTGCGGCGGCCAGCAAATATTTGGCTGCCGTCTCGTTGCCGGCCAGGAAGGCATAGCGGCCGGGTGTGTCCTTGTACGCGCGCAGCAGGTTCTCCGCAATCGCACGGTCGTCGACGGTGTGCTGCTCCGCATGCAGCCCGGCCTGGCGCATGGCGTCTTCGTAGCCCGCGCGCCGCTCGCGCATAGTAAACAGGCCCGGGTTGGCCTGGACGCTGACGATGCGTTGAAGGCCGTGGCCGATCAGGTGTTCCGTGGCAACCCGTGCGCCGCTTCGGTTATCGAGCAGCACGGACGGCAGGCCGGCCCTGGTCAACGGCGCATCGATGCCGACGATGGGAATGGGCATGGCCCGCAGGCTTCGCGCCATCGCGGGGGAAAGGTACTCACTGGTGGCCAGCACCAGGCCGTCCACGTTGTGGTGCAGCAGTTGGTTGAGGGCATCGGTCGTCCGGTCGCTGCGGTCGCGCGTCGCGGAGACCACAAGCAGCGACGCATGGTTCATCGCGACGGTTCCTACCGCATCCACGCAGCTGGCAAAAAACAGGTCAGAAAGGTGCGGCACGACCATGCCGATCATGCCCGAGCGGCCGCCTTTCAGCTCCTGCGCACTGCGATTGGGCCGGTACTGCAGCACCTCTGCGGCATTCAGGATACGGCGACGCGACTCTTCGCTTACCTTGCCGACGCCGCTCAAGGCGCGTGACGCTGTGGCGTTCCCGACGCCAGCCTTCCGCGCCACATCCTCGAGTTTGACCCTGATCTTTTCCGTCACTTGTGCGTGTCGAAGGTTGCGTATGCGGCGTCTTCGGCCTGCCGCACGCGCAACCCCTTCTCCTAAGGACAAACTGCTGCCGTGAGAGGCATCTCCTGCTTTGACGTTCCTCAAAGAAGTGGTGTTTCAGCCAATCTGCCGACTTTTTATGTGGAACGGTTCGCTTTGGGACAGGACGCGGTGCGGGCAATTGTGCATCACGGGCGATGACTGCTCACTGTGGGCGGCTGACGAAGCTGGTGCGAGTGCGCTACTATGGCAGCGCCACCGTGAACGTACCGCGAGTGGAAACGATTCCATCTCCGCCAAGGGTGAAGCCATGACGTCTCTCTCTTCCTCATTCCGCTGGTTGCTGTGCAGCCTGGCCGTTGCGGCCACCACCGTCGGCGCGCAGAACGCGACCATGCCGGCCAATCCGCTGAGCACGGCGCAGCAAGCCACGCTCAGCCGGCTGGAGCAGCTGAACACCCTACCCGACGGCCCGTGGAAGTTCCACGAGGGTGATGTGCCCCACGGCGAATCGCCCACGCTGGACGATAGCAGCTGGCAGACCGTCCAGGCCAAAAGCAAGGCAGGCAAGGGTGCGGTTTGGTACCGACGCACGATCCAGGTGCCACAGACGCTGCACGGCTATGACCTGTCCGGTGCCGACGTCAGCTTCCGTTTCCGCGCCAACGCGAACGGGTCCATTCCGGAGATCGTTTACTTCGACGGCCGGCGGGTTGCACTGGGCGACGATCTGGAGCAGGTGCAGCTCTTCCACAACGCAAAGCCGGGCGACAAAATCTTGGTTGCGGTTAAGCTGCTGCCCACGGTCGCGGACAAGACTTTCGAGCGCGTGGAGATGAAGATCAGCTTCGCGCCTACGCGTCCCAACCCGGAAGACTTGCGCGAGGAGCTTGCCGGTGCCGCGTACACCCTTCCGGCGCTCGGTGGGAAGGACGCGAAGAATACGGCGGTACTCGACAAGGCCATTCAGCAGATTGACCTCGCCGCGCTGGACCGGCATAACCAGGTCGCCTTCGATGCGTCACTCAAGCGCGCGCACGCCACGCTAGAAGCTGTGCGCCCGCTGCTGCAAACTGGCACGTTTCACCTGACCGGTAACTCCCACATCGATGCGGCCTGGCTGTGGCCCTCGACCGAAACGGTCGACGTGGTGAAGCGCACGTTTGGCACGGCCGCGCAACTGATGAGCGAGTACCCAACCTACACGTACTCACAGTCCGCTGCGGTCTACAGCCAGTGGATGGCCGACAAATATCCCGCGCTGAACGCGCAAATCAAGCAGCGCGTGCAGGAGGGCCGCTGGGAACTAGTTGGCGGCATGTGGCTGGAGCCCGACCTGAACATGCCCGATGGCGAGTCCCTTGTGAGGCAGATCCTCATCGGCCAGCAGACGTTCCAGAAGCTGTACGGCCGCACGACGCGCATCGGCTGGAACCCCGATTCGTTCGGCTACAACTGGCAGCTGCCGCAGATCTACAAGCGCTCGGGCATCGACTATTTCGTCACCCAGAAGATGACGTGGAACGACACCAACCAGCTGCCGCTGAAGCTGTTCTACTGGCAGTCGCCGGACGGCAGCAAGGTGCTGGCGTACTTTCCCCATGATTACGCCAACGACAACGTGAACCCGGTGCGCCTGTCGCGCGACTTTTTGCAGGCGCGGCAGCGCAATCCCGGGACGACCACCATGCTGGATCTGTACGGCGTCGGCGATCACGGCGGTGGTCCAACGCGATCCATGCTGGACGAAGGCCTGCACTGGATGGAGCCTGGTCGCGTCACCCCGCATGAGGAGTTCGGCACCGCGCAGCCGTTCTTCACGAAGGTAGAGGCGCAGATCGCACCGGATTCGCCCACCTGGAATTACAAAACGCTCGCCAGCGGCGACACCGCGCTGCCGACACCACCAGCGGGCCAGGTCAGCGTGCCCACCTGGAAAGACGAGCTCTACCTGGAGTACCACCGCGGCGTCTTCACCACCCAGGCCGACCACAAGCGCAACATGCGCGACAGCGAAGAGTGGGTGTTGAACGCCGAGAAATACGCGTCACTGGCGTGGCTCAACGGCAGCAGCTATCCCACGACGCGCTTCACCGACGCGTGGAAGCTGGTGCTGTTCAACCAGTTTCACGATCTTGCCGCGGGCTCGGGCATCGGCGTCATCTATCGCGATGCGCAGAAGGAGTACGACCAGGTTCACTGGGCGACGAATGAAATTTCCCAGGGCGCGCTCAAAACGCTCAGCGCCCGTGTCGATACGCGCGTGAAGAACGGCGTGCCGGTGCTGGTGATGAACCCGCTGGCGCAGCAGAGGCCGGGCATGGTGGAGACCGAGGTCCAGTTTCCGTCGGGAGATGTGAACGACATTGCCGTGCAGGATGACGCGGGCCATGCCGTGCCGTCCGAGGTGATCCAGCGGAACCCCGCCACGCATAGCGCCACACTCCTTCTGCAGGTCGATGGGGTGCCCTCGCTCGGCTACAAGGTGCTGCAGGCCACGCAGGGCCGCGCAAAGTTTGCGACGGACCTAGCGGGCAAGGGAACCACGCTCGAAAACAGCCACCTGCGCGTCGTGGTCGACCCGCAGACTGGCTGCATCACGTCGCTGGTGGACAAGCGCAGCGGCTTCGACGCCATTGCGCAGGGTGGCTGCGGCAACGAGCTGCAGGCGTTCAAGGACACGCCCAAAGACTACGACGCGTGGAACGTCGACCCCGGCACCTTTGACGTGCCGCCCACGCTGCTGCACATGGTAGATTCGGTGACCCTTACCGAGTCTGGTCCCCTGCGGTCGACGGTGCGCGTGGTGCGCCACTGGCAGAGTTCGACCTTCACCCAGGACATCGTGCTATTTGCCGATGCAGACCAGGTGCAGGTGAACAACGACATCGACTGGCACGAGACGCATGTGCTGCTCAAGGCATCGTTTCCGCTTGCGGCCACCAGCCCGATGGCGACCTATGAAATCCCGTACGGCACGATCGAGCGGCCGACCACGCGCAATAACAGCGTAGAGAAGGCAAAGTTCGAAGTGCCGGCCATGCGCTGGGCCGACCTGGGCGATGGCCAGCACGGCTTCAGCCTAATCAATAATTCCAAGTACGGCTACGACGCGGTCGGCAACCAGCTTCGGCTCACGCTGCTGCGCTCGCCCGTTTCGCCCGACCCGGACGCCGATCGCGAACGGCACCACTTCAGCTACGCGCTGTACCCGCACGCTGGCTCGTGGAAAGATGCAGCGACGGTCGAGCATGGCTACCAGTTCAACTACGGCTTGAAGGCGATGCAGGTGGAGCGCCACGAAGGCGAGTGGAAGCCCGAGCGGTCGTTTGTGGCGGTGGACGCGAAGAACGTAATCGTGACGGCGGTGAAGAAGGCCGAAGACGGCGATGCGCTGATCGTGCGATTCTACGAATGGGCAGGCACCGGCGGCAACGTGATGCTGACGCTGCCTGAGGCGGCCACGTCGGCCACGCTGGCCAACCTCATGGAAAAGCCCGAGGGTGAGCCGCTGCGCGTGACGGGCAACCAGGTGCAGGTGCCGGTCAGTCCTTTCCAGATTCAAACTGTGCGTGTCGCTTTTCCGCCCCATAAGGCGGACTGACACGGCGCGCACTCCAGGGAAGATGCATGCTGCAAACGAGGATGTTGAATCGATTGAAGCGGAGCGCAGGTTTCCGGCACACAGGCTGCAGGCATCGACTTCTGTCGATCATGAGCCTGTTTGGTGCCTACCTGCTGTGTGCTGGATCAAGCGGCGCACAGCAGGTGAGCGCTTCCGAATTGCCTGTTCCTGCTGCTGTGGTCGCGTTGGTTACGGCGGGCGATTTCGCTGCGGCCGAGACACATTTGCGCACGTTGCTGCGCGCCACACCGGGTGCCGCACCAGCGAATTTCATGTTGGGGTACGTGTTGTACCGGGAGCGCCGGTACACGGACTCACTTGCCTGCTACACCGAAGGCGCGCGGTATCGAACGCCCGCACCAGATGACCTGGTCATTGTGGCTTCGGATTACATTCAACTGCGGTCGTATGACGATGCCGAGCGTTGGCTGAACTACGTGACCGTGCAGGCACCGGCAGACGCGAAGGCCTGGTATCTGCTGGGGCGCACGGAATATCTGCTGGATCATCCCGACAGGGCACTCGCCGCGTTTACGCAATGTTTGCGGTTTACACCGCGTGATCTTCCCGCAAAATACAATGCCGGCCTGGCGCTGGAGCGGCTACAGCGGCCTGCGGAGGCTGAGGCGGCCTATCGGGCGGCTATCACCTGGGCCAACGAACAGCACTCGCCTGATCCCCAGCCCTGGCTCGATCTTGGAACACTGTTGCTGGCGCAAGGGCAGTCGCAGCAGGCGGTGGACACGCTCGAGGTTGCCGCGGCAAAAGCTCCATCGAACGCCCTGTGCCTGCAGCAACTTGGGACCGCGCTGGAGGCGGTGGGACGCTATACGGACGCCGTAACCGCGCTGCGTCGGGCTGTCAACCTTGCACCAAATGCGGAGCGAGCCCACTTCTACCTGGCCCGTGCCTACAAGGTAATGGGGCGGAAGGTCGATGCGGATGCCGAGTTCGCCATGGTGGCGCGACTGTACAACACGCACGCGGGCACGGAGACGCCAAATCCGGGCGCGTCCGCTCCGTCGAAGGTCGCAGAAGAAACTCCTAAAAAAGATTGACAATCGACTACCCAGATGGCTACCTTGATCGGCACACAGTGGAAACGATTCCATCATAGGTCGCAAACACCACATCGCAACACTTTTGGAGGCTGAACCATGAAGCTGAAGAACATCATCTCAAGGCACGCACGCAGGCGTACGCTGCCGCTCCTTCTGCAGACGCGCACAACGACGTCGCATCTTTCCCTCGCGCTGGCGGCAGTTTGCCTGTGCACGGCAACGACCGCACTGGCGCAGACGCAGAACGGGGTCACGGGCACGATCAAGGACTCGACCGGCGCCATCGTGCCGAACGCGACCATCAAGATCGTCAACAACGCCACACAGCAGGCGTTGACGGTCACCAGCTCCGACAACGGATCGTATGCGGCCACCGGCCTGTTGCCGGGCCGCTACACCATCACGGTCACGGCCACCGGCTTTGGCAGCACCGTGCAGAATGATGTGAACATCGAAGTCAGCACCCAAGCCACACTCGACATCGCGCTCGCGAACGGTGCCACCACCGAAACGGTCGAGGTCACCTCGCCGCTGATCAGCCTGAACACCACCGCTCCGGAGCTAGGCACCACCATTGAAAACGACGTGGTGGAGCGGTTGCCCACCGTCATCTCCGGCGGCCGCGGGCGGCAGATCGACAGCTTCATCTTCCTCGCGCCCGGCGTGCAGGGCAGTACCTTTTCGCACCGCATTAACGGCGGCGTGGACTTCCAGAGCGAAGTCGTCTTCAACGGCGTACCGTTTGCGCAGGCGGAAACGGCAGGCTACCAGACGCTCGTGAACCCGCCATTTGAACTGGTGAACCAGTTCCGCGTGGAGCGTGCGACGTTTTCCGCGCAGTATGGGCTGGCGCAGGGCGCAGTCACCTACCAGATGGCATCCGGTTCCAACAAGATCCATGGTGACATCTTCGAGTTCAACCGGAACCCGGTGTACGACGCGGTCGGCTATTTCAACACGACCAAGCCGATCGACCGGGAGAATAATTTCGGCGGTACGGTAGGCGGCCCCGTCTGGATTCCAAAGGTGTACAACGGACGCGACAAGACCTTTTTCCACACCTCCATCGAGCACACGAAGCAATCGCTCTCCGACAACGACCTTGGCACGGTGCCGACCGCACGTGAAAAGACGGGCGACTTCTCCGACTTCGTCGATGCGAGCGGCAAGCTGATCCCCATCTATGACCCGCAGACCGGCCAGCCGTTTGCCGGCAACATCATTCCGCAGAGCCGTTTCAGCGCGCTGTCACGCAGTCTTATCCCCAGCATTCCGGAACCCCGACCGCGCCGGCCTGGTCGGCAACAAGAACCCTACACCCAACGCGATCCCGAATGTGAACACGGTCTGGGGCTTCACCATTGACCACAATCTCACGCCTACCCAGTCGATTCACTACACCATGTGGCGCAATAACTTCGTCAACTATGGCTTTGACAACGCGCCGATCGTGCCCACCAGCAACATCCTGCAGAGCCAGCGGTACTACCCCAACAAGGGCTCGGTGTATCTGCTCAACTATGTGAACGCCGTGACGCCCCACCTGGTGATGACGGCCGGTGTGGACTGGGTCGGCGAACTCAATAACCAGTTCAACCAGAAAACCGGTGTCAGTTTTGGCGGCGTGGTTGCCAGCCCCATCGCGACGACGTTTCCAAACATCGTCTTCGATGGCACGAACGCGGGCACCTCGTTCGGCACCAGCGGCGGCAACTCGTCCTCGGTCAACCGCAAGCTTGGCGTCGCTGTCGTCAATAACTGGCTCTGGACGCATGGCATCCACACGCTGAACATCGGCGGGGAGCTGCGTCGTGTGTATCAGGACGACAATGAGTGCCAGTTCTGCGCCGGCCAGTTTAACTTCAGCCGCCTCACTACCGCCAATCCCGCCAGCCTCAGCTCGACCACGGGTTCGTCCTTTGCCAGCTTTCTGCTGGGCCAGGTGGATTCCGCGCAGCGCATCTTCGCCAATGAACTGCGCCTGCGGAACCTGTCCGTCTCCCCGTACATTCAGGACGACATCAAGTTCACGCCTAAGCTGACCGTCAATGCCGGCCTGCGCTGGGACATCCTTCTGCCGTTCAAGGAGAACAACAACCAAATCGTTTACCTGGATCCGACGCGGGCCAACTCCGCCGCCGGCGGCCTGCCTGGAGCGGCGACCAAGTTCGGCTTCTGCGCGACATGCTCCGGCCGCGACCGTGCGGACATTTATGCCTTCCACATCAGCCCGCGCTTCGGCATCAGCTACCAGTTCAACGAAAAAACCGTGCTGCAGACCGGCTACAGCCTGGCCTTTCTCGACGGTGGATCGTACGAATACGGCACCAGCAAGGTGGCGGTGAGCTACGGCAATCTGCTGCAGGGCTCCTTCACCCGCAACAGCAACAACACCACGGTGCCCGGCTACGGCGCGTGGGACGGCAATCCGCTGCCGGCGCCAGCAGTCGGCGCCTTTTCGCCCACCATCGGCAATGGCACAACGATCCGTGCCTTCGATCCTGTCGCTTCCGGTCACGCGCCGTACATTCAGCAGTACAACCTCAACCTACAGCGGCAATTGCCCTGGAACACCTTTGTGCAGGCGGCGTATGTCGGCAATCACATCGTGCATCTGCCAGGTCAACTTAACACGGTGAACCAGCCAAACCCGTCCATCCTGAAATACGGTCCGCTGCTCAAGTACAGCTTCAGCGATCCCGTGCAGGCCGCGGCGTTGCGTGCGGCAGGGTTTACGACGCCGTATGCCGGCTTCGTAAACGACTTTGGCAGCAACGCGACGCTCGCCCAGTCGCTTTCGCCCTATCCGCAGTACTCTGACGTTTACAACAACTTCGACCTGAGCGGCGCGGCCAATTACCAGGCGTTCCAGCTCAGTGTGGAGAAGCGCTTCTCCAACGGTCTTTCGTTCCTCACCTCGTACACGTTGTCGAAAACCCTGTCGAATGTGGATAGTGGTTTTAGCACCTTTGCCGCGCGGTCTGAAAACAAGTACAACCAGTACCCGGAATACACCGTGGCGAGCAACGATGTGCGGCATAACACCAAGGTAAGCGGAACCTATGACCTGCCCCTCGGTCCGGGCAAGGCGCTGCTCAACAGCAAGGGCATCGTCGGCCAGGTACTGGGTGGTTTCCAGGTCGGCGCCATCCTCACTTACTACAGTGGAACGCCATTCGGCATCGAGGTGAGCAACAGCAATCCGCTGGGCTTCGCCGGCGGCTTCAACCGTCCGAACATTGTGCCGGGGGCCAAAATCGGCACGATCGGTTACAACAAGAACACCGCGATTGTGGGCCGCAGCGGTGCGCGACCGGTCTTCACTACTGCCGCGTTCGCCCAGCCCGGAACGTATGAGCTGGGAAATGCGGAACGCAACTATAACGACCTGCGAAACCCCGCATCGTACAACGAAGATCTGAATGTTCGCAAGGCATTCACCTTCACCGAAAGCATCCGGTTCATCCTGCAGGCGGACTTCTTCAACGCCCTGAACCGCACCATCCTTGGTAACCCGAATACGAACCTGGGCGACGGTAACTTCGGCCTGGTGAGTTCCGGTAGCCTGAACAACACCGAGCGCCGTGGCCAGGTCAGCGGCAAACTTACCTTCTAAAGCCAACAATGAGTGAATCTGTGACGCAACAGCCAAGTGCTGTTGCGTCATAGTTTTTGCAGCTAATATTCGCGTTATGGGCAGTGACATGAACCATAAGGCAAGGTTTGCATCGCCACAGCAAGCAAGTGGAGCGATGGGACGAGATTGCTCTGACTGCCTACGGGGCACGCCATTGGCATTGCCCGTTGCTCCCGCACATAGCCCCGGTTCGCTCCATGGCGGAAATATTTCAAGACCGACGAAGTGGCTGTCGGCAGGAGCTGCTGGATACGCCAAAACGCTGTCAGGCGAAGCCGTTCATGATTGAGGATGGTGATGGTCGGCCTGAGAGCCGCATGTCCTGCCCTTAGGCTTCAGGCTTTCCCTTCCAGGCCCTTTCTGGAACACAGGTGAGCCGAACCTGGGGAAGCTGAGGACGGAGAGGACTGCTCTGAACCGTTCCGAAGTAATCAGCAACGGTATCGAGCGACACTCTGCTTTCTATCAAGGGACCCACTTTGTACTGCTTTCCGGCGTCCTATACTTTGGTCGTCGTGTTTACGCACGAGGCCAGCGCAGCAGGGGGCAAACGCCATCACGTCTTCTGTCGTCCAATGCCGACGTGTAACGCAGGATCCGTGGCGGTTCATGCGTTGGCAACCTTATCGAGGCACAAGCCATGCGACATAAAGGATCCGGTTATCTTTACTGAAAACGTTTTGGAGATCAACGCTCCTACCGAACAAACGGGCAACATCAGCGCCGCGAGGACCTCGCCGATCAGGGTCCTGTCCTACGTTCATTTGCGAAACATCTATCGTTCGACAGGTGTAGGACGCGTAGCGCGTGAGCTCACAGAACATCTTGCACAGTCATCAGACATCGATCTTGAGGTTCTTGCGGACCGGGAGGATCACCGCAGAGTCATTAAGAAGGTGGGTGAACCCTGGAGCAGCTTCCGCTATCGTTTTTTCGAACATTCGACATCAAGACAGCAAGCGTTCTGGTATCTCAGGAACGCTCCCAAAGCAGAAACATATTGGCCAGAAACGCAGCTTGTCTACTGCACTGCAGAATCCTATGTTCCTGTGCAAAAGGCCCGTCTGGTCGTGTCCTGTCATGATGCTCAGCATTTTGAACCGGGCATTCACAAAATCAGCCCGTGGCTGCTGAAGCAAAGATTCAAGTGGAAGTTGCTGTTCGACCGCCTTGGGCGGGAGGCCGATCTCTTCCACATGATCTCGCACTTCTCTGCAGAGCGAACCGCGCACTTCTTTCCCGCGATTAAATCGCGTCTTCGTGTTATTCCGAATGCTGCCTCGGACAGTTTCTTTTTGCCACCAACCGAGCGGGGAAAGCAGATTCTTGACCAGCTGGACTTGCGTGACCGGCCCTACATCCTTGCACCCGGTGGGCTACATTACCGGAAAAATGCAGATCTCATCCTTGAAGCCTGGCCACACCTGCACAGGAGATTCCCAGAACTCTCCCTGGTGGTCATCAACCACTCCGATCCGGTCTATGCAGACCGCGCGAAAGCTCTTGGCTCCTCGGTGATCCTTGCCGGCTTCCAGGAGGAGGAGAACCTGGTCGCACTCTATCACGGTGCTCAACTTGTCTGGTTCCCCACCCGGTATGACGGCTTCGGCATGCCAGTTGTGGAGGCAATGGCCTGCGGCACGCCTGTTGTCAGTAGCAATACGTCCGGCATCCCTGAAGTCGCGGGAGATGCGGCCGTGCTACTTTCCCCGTACAAGATGAACGACCATGTCGATGCCATCTCCGGTCTGCTTCAGGACGATCATGCTCGATCCGATTTACGGCTTCGCGGTATGAACCACGCCAAGCGCTACACGTGGAAGAACTCGTCCGAACAGCTTGCTTCTGAATTCAGACTCCTGCTTTAAGACCCAGGGCTGGAGCAGCGCGGATAAAGTGTTTGGCGGGGGAGTTTCTACATGCGCAGAGCTTTCTATCTTCAACTCGGTCTTGCAGTGCTGGCAGTGCTGCCGAGAGGGATGGTTGCGCAAACTCCTACTGGTCCCACGTATACGTTAAGCACCACGGCACGTGCAGTCCTCACCGATGTACTTGTGCTGGACAGAAAAGGGAATCCGATCACCGGACTGCCAGACTCGGCATTCCACCTTTGGGACAATGGCAAGCCGCAGCATATTGCCTCGTTTGAGGAACATGCGTCCGCCGTGGAGGTGACCTCGGCGACACCTGCTCTTCCTCAAAACACCTACACCAACGACACAGCGCATCTGCCTCAGGTGTTGAACATCCTTGTCCTTGACTCGCTGAGTTTGTCTGTGCCGGATCAGATGTATTTGTCCTACCAAATGGAGAGGTTCATTGCGGCTCTTCCTGCCGGGGAGTCCATCGCCATTTACCTTCGCGCGGGCTCACACACCGTCCAGGTACAAGGGTTTACTGCGAATCATGAGCAGATGCTGAACGCTGTTCACCATGCGTTGCCCCATCTGCGGCGGGTTGTCGTGGGTTATGAGAGTGAAGCGGAGGCGTTGCACCAGATCGCCGGGGACCTAGTGGGCCTGCCTGGACGCAAAAACGTGATCTGGCTAACAGGTGCGATCTCACCGCCTTTCACTCTGTCCGCGTTGGAGTCGGAGCGTCTGGCATCCGGCCTGCGACAGAGCTACGATGAACTGCAGGCTGCAAGGATTGCCGTCTATCCCATCGACGCACGCGGTCTGGTGGTGAACGAAGCACTGGATATGTTTCAGTCGCATGCGCTGATGCGCGAAGTTGCCGAGGCGACTGGAGGTACCGCCCTCTACGACAACAATGGCGTGGCGGCCCAGGCAAGCGCAATCATGACGCATGCCGGGAACTTCTACACCCTCAGCTACACGCCGGCATCGTTGCAGTTTGACGGCAAATGGCACAAGGTGCGCGTGCAGGTGGATGGCAGGTACCGTATCAGCTATCGCCGGGGCTACTTTGCGGATGATAGCCGCAGGAACGTGTCCGATGAGTCGCGCATGCGCTTGGGTGTTGCAGGCAAAACGATTCAGGAGAAGCCCTCGGACCGCTTGCGACCGATCGTGTTCACAGCCGAGGTCACGGCGGTGACGCCGGCTCTCTCCCAGCCTTCGCCCGCTTACGGTCAGACCCGGTATGCGGTTCATTTCTCCATGGCAGCGGCTGGGTTCGATCGACACATGGTACAAGGGCAATCAGAACTTAAGCTCGGTCTCGGGATACTTGCCTTTGATCGGTACGGGACTCCGCTCGTGCGCAGCGTAACCGAGCACGATTTCAACGTGAACGAGGACAAGCTCCGGCTCTATCCAGACACACCAGTACCGGCAACTCAGCTCATTGATCTAAACCCGGGTGACACCTACCTCTACCTGGTCGTATGGGACACAACCACGGAACGCATTGGAACGATGACGGTTCCGTTGCAGGTCCCCAAACGGAAATGAGAAACCAGTTGAAAGCGCCTTAGCCACGACAAGCCCGATATCGGAGGTAACCCGTGGAGTGACCGAAAGAAGCCAACGTTCTTCGCATGGATCAAGGCTGCTGGAGCCGCCCAGATCGCCGCCGGCATGTCCGCACCGTAACCGTCCCTGCGGCCGTGAAGACCCGCATGGACCAGTGGCTCAAAACTGCTGAAATCTTTTCCGGCCGCATCTTCCGGCCGGTCAACAAGGCCGATGCGCTCGCCGGCTCAGAAATGCGGGATGGGAAAGCGGCGGTGTGGCGGCAGGTCATGCGCTACGCCCAAGAGACGAAGCTGGCGCCGCACGATCTGCGGCGTACCTGTGCGAAACTCTGCCGCAAGGCAGGCGGCGAACTGGAACAAATTCAACTGCTGCTCGGGCACACCTCTATCCAGACCACCGAACGGTATCTCCGGACCGAACAGGCGCTGGCCCATGCCGTCAACGACGCCATCGGGCTGGACATGGGTGAGTGAATGCAGCAATGTCCTCCTCTAGCATCAGCAAGTTGCTTCAAGTTTGCGATCGGCACTCTTAAGCTACGGGAGGAACGCTCACTTTTTGGGTCGGACACATTTCGCCGGCACGCTAACTGGGCGCGAAACGAAAGTGAACCGCTCATTCAAATGATGGCGGCTCACTGCCTTTTCCCGTACCCCACTTGCTATCTGGAGCGGCGCCGAGACTGAACTCTAAGCGTCCTCCATAGAGCGCAAACCTTTCCGGAAGCCACGTCTTTGTGAACCGCTTTCCGTTCACCTTTAAGCCATGGACGTACATCGCCGCTGGTGTAGCCAGGGGAGCATCGATCACGATATCGCCTGCCTGACGGTGGATCACCGCATGGGGAAAGTAGGGGCTAGCTAAAACGAGTTCGGCCCTGCCCGGGATCTCTGGATACATCCCCAGGAAAGCGAAGACTGCCCACGAAGACATCTCGCCTAAATCGTCGTTGCCAGGCAAACCTTTGGGGGTCGGCAACCAGATCGTCTCCAGTACCTCGCGTACGAGTTGCTGGGTCTTCCATGGCTGCGCGGCAAAGTCGTAGAGCCATGGAGACTCAATGGATGGCTCGTTGTCGAGCTCTGCATGCAGAGGCCCGGACTTGGTGACGGCTGGCGAGCCGTGGTTGTAAAAGAAGCGATCCAGGCGGGCACTGGCCGCGGCGCGCCCCCCCATCTGCTGGAACAGGCCCGCGACATTGAACGGAACCATCCAGACGTATTGCGCAGCGGAGCCTTCCACAAACCCTGCGCCGGTGGCCGGGGTAAACGGCCTGGCCGCCTGATCGTTGTCGCTGTCTGCATCCTGCTCTGTCGGTGGCCAGGTGCCGTCGGCGTTTCGATCCATGAAGTAGCCACCATCAGGCGCAGCCTTTGCGTTCCAAAGATTGCGCCAGTACTGTGCGCGCACGAGGAAGCGGCGATGAATAGTTGCGTCACCCAGATGATCCGCCAGCGCTGCAATCCCGAAATCCGCGGTCACGTCTTCCAGTGTGTCGGCCGCCGCACCCCAGGCTGGCGCGCCCAACGGAATGTAATGGAGTTTGAGGTACTGATCCAGAGCGGGCCGCTGACCGACGCACTCGACCGGGCAGCCGTCATGGCTCAAATCCTCTTTGGTGGGTACCTCTGCCGCGTGCACCAGAGATCGTAGAGCGGCCTTCGCATCGAAGTTCCTTCCGCCGAAAGCCCAGATATCTGCGATGGAGGGAGCGGCCGGATCACCGTTCATCACGTGTGTCGCGCCACCCAGATGAGTCCACCGGTCCCAGCGACCACCGTCCTGGACGGACTGATTCAGCAGGCTTTGCGCGATGTCGCTACCCACCGCCGGATCGAGCCAGGTGACCAGCTGCAACTGCGATCGGTACACGTCCCAGCCAGAGAAATTGGCGTACTCGGCGGACTGGCCAGGCGAGAGCTGCTGCACCTGCCGGTCGCTTCCCATGTATTGCCCGTTGCTGTCATTGTAGGTCGTGGGCGTCTGCAGTGAGTGATATAGCGCAGTGGAGAAGACGCGGCGACGATCTGGAGTTCCGCCCCTGATCTCGATCTGGTTCAGTCGGCGATTCCAAACGGAACGCGCATGCGCGGCCACCGCATCCAGTGTCGTTGCCGCACTGCTTTCCGCTTGGAGGTTTGCTTCGGCATTCGCGAGGCTCACGTAGCTGATGCCGATGCGGACGTTGACCGTACCTCCAACGCCAAAGCCGGCCCACACGCCGGATCCGTGGCCAGCTTCCGGAAATCCCTTTGCCCCAAAGCCTGTTCCGCCCTCTGCATCGGTGGAGCCGGTGGTAACGCTCGTATCGTGCCACGCGCCAGTCGACTGAATAGGCCGATCAAAATGGGCGACGAAGTACAGCGTGTAGTATGGCCGCCGGTCCTCGGTACCGATGTAGCCACAGAAATTGCCACTCGTGACAGAGCCGGAAACAGTATTCGCTGCACGATCGATGTGCGTTGTAGCAGCGGACGAGCCTACGGCTGAGTCGGAGGTGCGCACCAACAGATTGGCGGGCTTACCCGCGGGATAGATCAAGCGAGCCATACCGAAGCGCAAGCCGCTCGTAAGTGCGACTTCGGCGCCATTGCCCAACAGCACGCGATACAAGTCGGGCTGTGCTGTCTCGTTCGCGTGGGTAAAGGAAGCCGCGTAGGTGCGACGAAAATCCGAGGACGGCGAGGCTACGACGGGCTCCGTGATGGGCAGAATGGGGATGTCACCGGAGCCGCCGGCGCAACCCCACCCCTCCACGTGCGTCAGGCTGAACCCGCGCAACTGCGTGGACTCGTGTGCATATCCCCCCGGCGAGGCGATGCTGCGCTTTGCGTCCAGGGGCGATGCCTCAGGGCTGAACTGCACCATGCCAAAGGGCAGGGAAACGCCTGGAAACGTGTTGCCTCCATTCGACGTTCCAATCATGGGATCGACCTCACTGGCGCGGTCCCTGGTAGGTTGTGCTTTCGTCACCGCCGCCCCGCTCAGAGCGACGGCACAGAGCAGAGTCACTGCGAAGCGAAAGACGACGACAATATGGCGGCTCGTTTCTTTGTCGCGTTGATGTTGCATCAATCCCCCTAGCTGAAGACCAGTTCTCCGCCAGCTACCAATTGATCGTGGCGAATGGTGTTGCCTCGCAAGGAGGCACCGTTGAAGTCGATGGTGGTGAAGCCTTTGCCCGTGGACCGCACCTGCAGCATTTTGCCCTTTGGAAGATGAATGCGGGCTCCGCTGAACAGCGGTTGACTAAGTGTGTATTCCGGCTTTGCCGGGCACAGTACCAGGATGCCGAGCGCACCCAGGATGTACCACGCCGCCATGGAGCCAGTGTCCTCGTCGCCACAAAAAGCGTCGGGCGTGTAGGTCTCCTGCAGAACGCGATGAACATAGTGAGCGCCGCGATCGCTGTGTCCCGTTGCGGCGAAGATCGCCAGGACATGGTGGACCGGCTGGTTGTTGTGGGAGTACTGGCCGAAATTGATTGCGGCCATTTCTGACATCTCGTGAATCTCTGAACCGTAGATGCCGGTGTTGAAGTCGGGCGAAATGGTTAGCATCTGTTCCAGAGCGGCGAATGCTTTTTCCTTGCCGCCCATCGCATCGATGAGGGCGGGCATGTCGTGCGGCACATCCCAGCGGTGTTGCCATGCCGCGCCCTCCACATATGGGTCGCCCCAGGTCGTGGGATCGAACGGCTCAACCCAGGTGCCGTCGGCTTTCTTCCCGCGAATAAATCCGGTTCGCGGATCGAAGAGATTGCGCCAGTTTCCCGAACGCTTCAGAAACACCTCGTAATCTTCCAAGTGGCCCAGCGACTTGGCCACCTGCGCGATGCAGTAGTCGCCATATGCCGCGTCCACAGTCTCGGCGGCGGACTGGTCCACCATGCCTGCGGGGCAGTAGCCGTATTTCAGATACTCCGGCAGGCCACGGCGGCCGTAGCCCTTGTCTGGATCGCCGGGCTGCGTGCTGTGCTTTTTCAGGCCTTCGTATGCGGTCGCCATGTCGAAGCCGCGAATGCCCTTGACTGCTGCCTCACCGAACAGGGAGTCGATCAGGCTCCCCGTCATGCAGGCCCGGTAGCCAGGGCAGGGGAATTGCGGCAGCCAGCCACCTTCCTTGTACGCGTTTACCCACGCCTGGAGGATTTCACCCAGCCGTTCAGGAAACAGGATCGTCATCAGCGGGTACCAGGCGCGGTAGACGTCCCAGTAGCCATGGTCGGCATACATCACGCCCTCAACGATTTGCCCGTTGAAGGGACTGCGGTGATGCATGTTGCCGTGAGCATCCGGCTCGTGCCAGACGCGAGGAAAAAGCAGGGTGCGATACAGGCAGGAGTAAAAGGTGCGTTGCTGATCGCGGGTGGCTCCGTCGAGTTCGATCCGTTCCAGGTAGCTGTTCCACACGGCTTCGGATTTTGCGCGCACCTGGTCGGGTGTAGCCCGCCCAAGCTCGCGTTCGAGGTTGAGCTCAGCTTGTTCAAAGGAGATGAAGGAAGTACCGATGCGAACGTGCACCTCGCGCGACTGCGGTGCGAACCGAAGCAGACCGACATGCCTCCCCTTCAGCGTTTTCATTTCGTAGCTGACCCACGGCTCGGAAATGTGCAGGACGTAGTAGGTCGCAAAGTCTTGCGGCACACCACCGGAGTTCGCCGTAGAGGTGAATGACATCCGCCTCTGCTCACGATTTTCGTGGATTATCGGGGCTGCATCCCCGGGAATGTCGAACAGGAAGCCGGGCACCTGAGGCTTGGTGTAGCGGGCGGAAATCAGGCTGCAGCGCTCAGTCGGCAACAGCTCCGCATCGATGTCATACCGCATCAGCCGCATGCGCATTACGTGGGGCGACAGGGTGGCATCTTCCGGACGGTATGAGCTTGCGCGGTTCGATGGGTCCGCGTCGATGTCGCCACAGAATGGAAGGAAGACGGCATGGCCGTAATCACCCAGCCAGGGGCTCAATTGGTGTGTACAACGAAAACCCTGGATGCGCCGCTGCCCGGGAGCAAACATCCATGGACTATTTGCGTTTGACTGCAGCGTCCAGTGCGCCATGCCAAACGGGAGGGCAGCGATGGGCAAAGTATTTCCGCGGGAAAATGCCGGCGTGGAATCGGTGCCCTGAAGGATGTTGACCAGGGTGACGGGACTGGAAAGGGGCTTCCCATGTGCGTCTTTTGGAAGATCCACTTGCTCCATCGTGGGCGCGGTCGAAGCATCGAGCGTCGTTGCAGCGAGTGTAAGGCTCGCGGTTTGCAGAAAGGTGCGGCGGCTTACAGTCGAAGGGCGGAAAGGCTGAGGGCTCACGGGGACTCCTGGGTTGCGACATGCTCGCGGTTCAATGGTATCTGGGTGCTCGGCCATGACGACTACCGAGCCAGCGCCTTGCGAATTGCCTCTTCAGCGAGGGCGCCATTACCGCGTAGCCGGCGGCACTTGGATGCGTCCCTTCCTTCGACAGGCCCGGCTTCAAGAAAGACTACTCGTTCCTTGGGTGTGCCCGGCGTGGCCAATGAAGCATTTTCATCCCGATCGTGGGCCAGGTCTGCCCAAGCCTGCGCACGACTTTTCAGAAAACGGTACTCCGCAGGATTGCATGCCGTTTCCGGCGTTGGCTGCGGGGGTGCAAACGCTGATGTTGTTACGACTGTGGGGGGACTACCAGGTGTATTGTTTTCCTGCTGTGCACCGACGGTCGCGGCAAGTAGACAAGTCAGCACCAAATCCGAACATTTGAAGCACTTTGTCACCGCTCCTCCACCGTTCTAACTCGTCAGCCGTAATCCTGCTGGAAATGGAAACGTTTCCACAGTACACCTTTCCGTGCTACTGTGATCGCCAAGTTCAACGGACGCTGCACTGAAGATTTGCGCAGAACCCGTGGAGGATACTTTGAAGTCAAGTCTGCTCGTGCTCCTGCTAGCCTGCATGTCCGCTTGCGCCCAAGAAGACCCGGTTGATCAGGTGAACCCCTTTGTCGGCACACAGACAAGTCAACTGAAGGACAACGGCAATACTGTTCCCGGCGCGACTCGACCATTCGGCATGCTCTCCTGGAGCCCCGACCCGCCCGATGGCATGTACCGGTATGAGAATCCGGTGACTCGCGGATTCAGCCTGACGCACCTGAGTGGACCCGGCTGCGGGGCGTTCGGTGATGTCCCGGTGTTTCCCATGCTGGGCACGCCCGCACAGTCACCCGTTGTCTCGCCATTGAGCTATCACGCCGCGTACCGCCCGGAAGACCAGGTTGCCGGGCCCGGGTACTATGCCGTGAAACTCGATTCAGGCATTCAGGTCCGACTTGCGGCGGCGGTGGATTTTGCGGGCTGCATAACCGGTACACGGTGTACTTCTCCATGCACACAGAGGAGAAGCCGCAGGTCGCGGCCACGTTTGATGAGCATGGCCTGCAGCCGCAATCCGCCGCGGCGAACGGCCCACGTGTCGGCGGGTATCTGCAGTTCGCGTCGAATGTGCGTACCGTACACCTGAAGGTTGGGCTGTCGTTTGTCAGCGTGGAGAATGCAGAGAAGAATCTCGAGGCAGAAATCCCCGACTGGAGCCTGCAACGTGTGCGGGATGAGGCGCGAAGAGCGTGGAACGATGCACTTGGCCACGCCATGGTGTCAGGCGGCAGCGAGTCGCAACGCACCGTCTTTTACACCGCCATGTACCACGTGCTGCTTCAGCCCACGGCGTTCAGCGACGTCAGCGGCGACTACATGGGTTTCGACGGCAAGGCGCACAATGACTCCGGTCACGTGCACTATGCGAATCTCTCCGGCTGGGACATTTACCGCGGCCAGGTGCAACTGGTCACGATGCTGTTTCCGAAGATCGGCAGCGACATTGCACAGTCGATCGTTCTGGATGCGGAGCAGGGTGGCGGCTTACCGATCTGGCCGCTGGCAAACGATGAAAGCGGCTGCATGGTGGGCGACCCGTCCGACTTGATTGTGGCGGGTATCTATGCCTTTGGCGGTCACGGCTTCGACACAGCCAGCGCCCTGCGGTCGATGGTGCGCGGTGCGAACGAGCCTACGGCGCACACGCGGCTTTATACGGAGCGGCCCGGCCTGGCGGAGTATCTGAAGAACGGATACATCGCGGAGTCGCCGTTGTTAAATGGTTCAGCGTCGGTGACGCTGGAAGACGAGAATGCTGACTTCGCCATCGCTCAGTTTGCGCGTGAACTGGGAGACAGGGCGATGGCGGACAAGTACCTGCAACGTCTGCCCAATGGCAAACGCTGTTTGATCCGGAAACACACTACATCCGGCCGCGCACGCCGGATGGTAAGTTCCTGGCCAACTTCAAGCCGGAGAACTATGACGGCTTTGTGGAAGGCAATTCTGCGCAGTACACATGGATGATCCCGTATGACCTTTCAGGTGTGGTCAGGGCGGTGGGTGGAAATGACGTGGTAAACAGGAGGCTCGACGATTACTTCAGCCAGTACGGCAGCTACGTGCTGAACCATGGGCCATATTTCTATATCGCAAACGAACCGAGTTTTGGGAATCCGTGGATTTATAACTGGTCGGGCGAGCCGTGGCGTGCGCAGGCCGTGGTGCGGAAAACGCTGGCAGACCTGTTTAACCCGAAGCCCGACGGACTGCCTGGAAACGACGATCTGGGCGCTACTTCTGCGTGGATTGTCTTTGCGCAACTAGGTCTCTTTCCAGAGATTCCACCGGTCGGCGGTTTCGCTGTGAACAGCCCGACCTTTCCGGAGGCGACCCTGGTGCTCGGCGATCACAAGGTGCAGATTCATGCACCGGGGGCACCGAAACAACAGTTCATTCGCACGCTGCATGTGGATGGTAAGGCCGTACGCAATTGGTGGATTCCGTGGGCTGATTTCAAGCGCGCGACGAGTATCTCTTATGCCCTTTCAGACAACGAGCAAAAATCTCCGGGCGAACTGCCGCCATCGTTTCCGGCGCAGCTCTCCTACAGCCAGAAAAGTTCGGGGCGCTGACCGCGTTATTCTTGATGACGCGAGGACACAGTTCATTGAATGATGGAGTGAAAACATGTTGAAGTTCGTGCGTGCTGTCCTCGCCTGCGTGCTGGCAGCAACCCCAACGATTGCGCAGCAGGCGTTGCCGACGTGGGCCGAGAGCGCAGGAAGCACCTACGGGATCACCGCAGGCATTTCCTATGGCACTGGCAGCGGGCAGTCGTTGAAGCTGGATGTCTGGCGCAACCAGGTCGGCACCGCGCCCAGGCCAACGCTTGTTTACATCCACGGCGGCGGCTGGGTGTTTGGCGATAAAGGTGGCGCGCCGACTGTTTTTCTGCCGTTTGTGGAAGGCGGCTGGAACGTAGTGAATGTGGGGTATCGCTTTGCAAATGTTGCCTCTGCTCCGGCCGCGGTGCAGGATGTGCGCTGCGCATTGCGCTGGATCTATCGAAACCGCACGGAATATGGCTTTGACACGACCCAGCTGGTCGCCATGGGTGATTCCGCGGGTGGCCATCTTGCACTCATGGAAGGCCTCGTCCCGTCCGGTAATCCGCTGGACAGCGCATGCCCGGCCGAGCAGGATGAACCACCCCTACGCGTCGCCGCCGTGGTGAACTGGTACGGCATCACCGACGTGCTGGATCTGCTGCAAGGGCCAAATCGGAAAATCTATGCGGTGGCATGGCTGGGAGCACAGCTCAACAGGGATGAGGTAGCGAAGATCGTTTCACCGCTGACGTATGTCCGTCCTGGAGTGCCGCCCGTCATCACCATTCACGGTGATGCAGATCCGACCGTGCCTTACTCTCATGCGCAACGTCTGGACGCCGCACTTGCCAGCGCGGGCGTTCCACACCGGCTCGTCACGATTGCGGGCGGTCACCATGGTGGCTTCACGCCGGAAGAGCGGCACGTGGCGTACACAGAAATCTGGAAGTTCCTTGCGGCGAATGGCCTGGAGGCATCACCTTCGGCCGTAAAGATCAGGCAAACTGTACAGGAGTAAAGCGTGAAATCGGACTGCTGGCATCGTCTTCGTCTCATTGTGAAAGTGGTCGTGGTTCTGGCGTTCTGCTCGGTGGTTCATGCACAGGAGCCGGTTGACGAGGTCGATCCGACGATCGGCAACGTCAGCATTCTGCTGGAGCCGACACGACCCACGGCATATCTGCCAAATAGCATGATCCGCATGTATCCCCTGCGCAAGGATGCGCTCGACGACCAGATCCAATCGTTTCCGCTCACAATCCTGTCCCATCGGCAGCCTGAGCTCTTTGCGATCATGCCAGGCGACAACCGGCCTGCGGTCTACGACATGGAGCATGCCACCCCGTACTTCTACTCCACCCGCTTCGACGGATCGATGATCCAGACCGAATTTGTTCCGGCCCATCAGGCGGCGTATTTTCGCTTCAGCTTTCCGAACGGACGAGCGGATGTGCACGTGAGGAATTTGCATGCGGGCTCACTCCATGCCGTGAGCACCCATGCCGTGAGCACCCATGCCGTTTCAGGCGAAGAAAGCGTCATGGGGCTGACCGCCTATTTCTATGCGGAGACGAACGCCCCCGTATCCGCCGGAACAGCACATGAGGGCGAAGGGGACCACCTCACGCTATCGGCGCCCGGAGTAAAAACGCTGGACTTCCGCTATGGGATTTCGTTCATTAGTGTGGAGCAGGCAAGACGGAACCTGCAGCGTGAAATCCCGACCTGGAACTTCGAGCGGCTGAAGGATCAGGCGCGGGCGCAATGGAATGCGGCGCTGGGTCGCATCGCGGTCGAGGGTGGCACGCCGGCGCAACGACGCGTTTTCTACACGGCACTATACCGCTGCATGGAGCGCATGATCAACATCACTGAAGACGGCCGCTACTACAGCGGATATGACCACAAGGTGCATGACGATGCGAGGCCGTTCTATGTGGTAACTGGCTTTGGGATACGTTCCGCGCGTTGGAACCATTGCAAACGATCCTGAATCCGGACATGCAGGCTGACAAAATCCAGTCCTATGTGCGGATGTATCAGCAGGCCGGCATCATGCCAACATTCGCACTCGCATCGGGCCCCGCTGCCACTATGAATGGGAACCATGCCGCGCCCTGGATCGCCGACGCATGGGCCAAGGGCGTACGAAACTTCGACTTACCCATGGCATATGAGGGCCTGCGCAAACGATCGCTGGAGCAGACCATGCTGCCGTGGCGGCTCGGGCCGAAAACGGTTCTGGACGACTTTTATCGCACGCACGGGTACATGCCTGCACTGCGCCCGGGAGAGCCGGAGACGGTCCCGCAGGTGCATCCATTTGAAAAACGGCAGCCGGTCGCCGTGACGCTGGAAAACAGCACCGACGACTGGTGCATTGCGCAGCTTGCAACTATCCTGCACAAGCCGGACGACCAAGCGCTGTTTCTGAAACGTGCCGCCAATTATCGCAACCTGTTTCGCGCGGATAAAGCGCTCATGTGGCCCAAGGATGACAGGGGCGAGTGGATCGAGCCGATGGATGCGAAGTTCGGCGGTGGGCTGGGTGGGCGCGACTATTACGATGAGAATAATGGCTGGACTTACACGTGGGATGTGGTGCATGACTATGGCGGCCTGTTCGCACTGATGGGTGGCCGGGCGAAGGCGGAGGCGAACCTCGACCAGCTCTTTCGCGAACCACTCGGTCGATCGCGTTATGAGTTTCAGGCGAAGTTCCCAGACTCGACGTCAATGGCCGGGCAATTTTCGATGGCGAACGAACCCAGCCTGAACATCCCGTACATTTACGATCGGCTGGGAGCGCCCTGGAAGACACAGAAACGAATCCGCTCCACTCTGGACGCATTCTTTCATGACGACTTACAGGGTATTCCAGGAGATGAGGACGGCGGCGGCCTAAGTTCATTCGTAGTCTTTTCAATGATGGGCATCTATCCGGTCATGCCGGGAGTACCCGTGTACGACGTCGCCAGCCCGGTATTTACAAAAGTGACGATCCATCTGAAGAGCGGCAATGATTTCGTCATCGCCGCTCCGGCTTCCTCGCGAGACAACAAGTATGTCCAGGGCGTTCGATGGAACGGGAAAGCCCTTGACCATCTCTGGATCTCCCACAGAGACCTCACTCGCGGAGGCAGGCTTGAATTGACCATGAGCGCTGTGCCCAATACGTCACTCGGTGCACAGGAGCTCACATTTCCTCCCGCGTCGATGACGACGGATCCGGCACTCTCCGAGTAGCAGACGTGCTTACAAGCTGACGGGGATGTATGAACAGACTGCAGTGCGCGCTCGCATTATTCTTGCTTGTCCATGCATCAGCAGGCTGTTGCCGCAGCAGGGTGCCTGCCCACCCAGGCTGGTGAGGCTGGTCAGGTTAGAATCCGGAATTGCCGGACACAATTCGCGCATCCAGTGAGCCGGCGATCATTTCATTTCGCGGCTGCGTTCCGCCGGAGATGATGCCCGTGGTCGCCCACGAGAACCGGAATTCGTTCAGGAGCGAGTTGGTGAGGATGCGGGTATAGCCGACGCCGATACCCTTGGAAGGAATGGTAGAAATGCCTGGGTTCGACGCGGGCGCGGGCAGTGCTGCCTAGTTCGCCCTGGATTGCGTACTCTGCGCGTAGCGGACGAAGAGGCTGTCATTCTTCGACGAGTGCGGCTGCAAGCAGCCACAGGTGGAATCTGCGCGAAGTTGTGCGGGTCATGCCGGGTCTCCGAAGTGGTGCAGATGGATGGAACGGGTAAAGCATGTTCAGTAGTTGTTGCCGGCTGGGACCACCGCCGGATGGTCAATGTTCATTGGGTCGTCCAGCTCTTTTTGCTTGGCCTTCAGGGCCGCGATCAGGTTCTGCTTGACCGTGGTGTAGGCAGGGTCATCAACCAGGTCGTGCATCTCCCACGGGTCTTTCTCCAAATCGAAAACCTGGAAGCGGTTCAGGTGCGCGTAGAAGATGAGCTTGTGCTGCCTGGTACGGATCGACCTCTGCAGAATGTTGAGCCAGCCGAACATTGCATCGTTGATGAGCTGCGGTGAGTCCGACCGCAACATCGGCACAATGGAGGGGAACTCAACATGTTTCGGGATGGGAACGCCCGCCAGGTCGCACGTGGTGGCGTACATGCTGTGCTGGTACACCATCTCGTCCACGCGCTTGCCCGCACGGATACCCGGGCCGGCCATGATGAGCGGCATTCGCATAGAGCACTCGTACTGGTTCTGCTTGCCCATCAGGCCGTGCTCGCCCACTGCCAGGCCATGGTCGGCGGTAAGAATCACGTAGGTGTTGTCTGCCTTGCCGGAGGCCTGGAGCGCCGCCAGAATGCGCCCGATCTGCGCATCCATGTGGCTGATGATCGCGTAGTACTCGCGGCGGTGCACCTGGACGTCGTGCTCCGTGCGCGGGAACGGGGCCAGCAGTTCGTCGCGCGTCTTGTAGTCGCCCTGGTCAAATGGATGCTGCGGCAGATAGTTCGGAGGAATGGCAATCTTCTCCACCGGGTACATGTCCAGGAACTCCTGCGGCGCTTGGCGCGGGTCGTGCGGCGCATTGAACCCCACATACATGAAAAAGGGCGACGTCTTCTTCGGAACGACGGTGGTCAGGTGCTTGACGGCGGCGTCGGCGTAGAGCTCGCTCGAGTGCTGGATGGTGTCATCGCCAGGCCGGTTCAGCCACACGTCCTCGCGCAGCCAATGCCCCAGCAGCGCTCTGTTTGCCGGGTCCCACTTGTTTCCCGGAGCGGGACGGTCGTACATGTCCGGCGTGGACGCCAAGTAGCCTGGTGCTACCGGCCCCATCTCAGAAAAGCTCCGCTGCAGGGCGACGGCGTCCAAATGCCACTTGCCGGTGATGAACGTGTCGTAGCCGGACTCGCGCAGCGTCTGGCCCCAGGTTGGCAGGTTAGCGGCCTGGTTGTCTGCGTCGACGCGGTGCGCGTGAAAGGTGGTCAGCCCCGTGTTCAGCATTGTCCGGCTGGCCACGCAGACCGCACCCGTCCACGAGCCTTGGTGAAAGCAGTGCGTAAAGTGGCAGCCCTGGCCGGCCAGCCGGTCCAGGTTGGGGGTATGCACCTCCGGATTGCTGATGGAGCCGATCGTGCGGAACATGAGGTCGTCCGCAATCAGGAACAGGAAGTTCGGACGACTGTTCGCCCGTGCATCGGAAAGTGCCCGCGACGGACGGCTAGATGCGACGGCTGCTGCGGCGGAGGAAACTGCAAGAAAGGTTCGACGATTCACCGGTGCTCTTTCCTATTGATCCGTGTTGCTGTTGATTCGTGGTGCTTTTGATCCCTGGTGGTATGTTGAGTGTCGGCAATTTGCCCGGCTGGTTTCGTGATTTTAAATACCTGGCACCCGGCAGGTCGCAAAGCAGGAGAACGGTAGACACCCAAGCGTAACGCTGTAAGGAGAATTGAGGAGTTTCACGGTGAATTCACCTGAGTCAACATTGCGGAATCAGCAACTTGTGCCGATCGCGAAAGGTGAAAAATGAACACCTTGCCGGCGCAGGACCCGGTGGCAATGGCGGAACCCGACACGCCTGACAACAACCTCATTCTGATCGGTTCCGAAACATCCAATCCGTGGATCACGCTCTACAAAGCAGCATGGACTTCTATTCGCGTTGGGATTATCGCACGGATGTCTACAGTATTTCAACCGCGCTCCGCGAGCGAGCAGACGCGCTATGACTACGTGCGCACCATTCGCAACGTGCACACATCCACGCCCTCACTCGCCTACACGCACCTTGCGCTTCTGGACAACTCCCAGGGCAGCGGCAAGGTCTTGATCGTGGAAGGCACCTCAATGGGAACGACGTTTGCAGCGCTCACGTATTGCACGCAGGAGCAGCTGTGGCGGCCCGTAATGGAGGCAGCTACCGACAGGAGCGGTCAGTTGCACAATTTTGAGGTGCTGTTGCCAGCGAGTTTGTTCGTGGCGGCCTGACGAACATCCGACGTGTTGCAGTTCACGTTCATTGATATCGGTGCACGTGCTTTACCATCAATTCAGGACTGCCCGCCGTGCCCCTGTCGATCAACGGAAAGCTCATCCCGGACCGCACGCTCGATCGCGAACTCTTGTGGCTTTCCTCCGGTCTGGAGATGGACGCGCCGCACGCGGGCGGCAACGACCCTGCCCATCTGCGCTCGCTCGCACTGCGCAACGTTATCAACCGCGCACTCCTCCTCCAAGCTGCGGCTGCGCACAAGCTCCACATCACCGCGGACGAGATCGAGGCCGAACTCGTCCGTCGCTGGGGAGTTCATAGAAGCACCGTCTGCGATCCGGGCTCTACGGAAGCACTCCGTGAGGACCTGCTGGTGGATCGTATCAGCGCAGACCTGACGCGTCATGTACCCCGGCCCGGACGTGCAGATACAGAACAGTTTTACCGCGCGAATCAGCACCTGTATCGTGTAGCAGAAGCGGTGGAGGCAGCACACATTGTTTGTGGCTTTACGTGTGCCGAAGAAGAGCCTGCTGCGCGCGTCACAATCGAGCAGGCCGAAAGTGAGCTTCTCCGCGGCAGGTCGTTCCAGCAGGTCGCCAATTGCTACTCCGACTGCAAAGGTGTTGGCGGAAGCGTCGGCTGGGTTCACCTCGGAGTCATGGTGCAGGAGTTTGAGGATGCCGTCTTCGCATTGCAAACCGGCCAGCGGAGCAAGATCTTCCGCACCGTCTTCGGCTTCCACCTTGCCACGTTTCGTTAGGAAAGTTTGGGGATGGGCTTTCATTCGGCAGGCGAAGCGTCGGAGAGTGGCCTCAAGTGGTTTCCGTACAACAAGGGGGGATCCTTCCGGAAGTGGTACGGCAATAACGAATTCGTCGTGCAGTGGGAGAATGACGGCCACGAGATCAAAGTCAACACCCTCCAGAACTATCCCCAGCTAAGCTGGAGCAACCTAGGTTGGAAGATCTCAAATGAACGCTATTATTTTCAGCAATGCATCAGTTGGACGGCCACCAGCTCATCCTACTTTGGCGCTCGCCATTCAGATCATGGTTTTCTATTTGACGTTAAAGGTTCTGCATGCTTCCCGCTCCCCTCGTTTCACAACTTGGTGCTGGCCTTTCTCTGCAGCAATCAGGTGGCGTTCTTCTTGCAGTTCTTGAACCCAACTATCGAATTTCAGACACGTGACATTGGGCTCCTCCCCGTACTCCGAGAGGCTTTGGCACCGTTTACTAGTGACTTCGACCGGATAGCTACGCAAGCTGTCGAACTGGCAAGGGCTGACTGGAATAACGAGGAAACTTCTTGGGATTTCTGCGACCTCCCGCTGCTACGACAGGAACTACGGGAGACGACCCTGAAAGGTACTTGGGAGAATTGGCGGCAGCAAGCGGCAGAGGCAATCTACCGAATGCAACGGATTGAAACCGAGAACAATCGACTCTTCATCAACGCATACGGAATGCAGGAAGAGTTGTCGGCCGAAGTTCCCGAGGAACAGATTACGCTAGCGCGTGCGGATGCACGGCGCGACATGACAGCCCTTCTATCCTATGCGGTTGGCTGCGGGATGGGGCGATATTCCCTCACCCGGCCGGGCCTTGTGTTGGGGCATTCCGGCGACTCCCTTACAGAATATGTTGCACGGGTAAACTGCGTTCTAGAAGAGCTCACCTTCACTCCGGACCGAGATGGCATCATCGCTGTTCTCGATGACGAGTGGTTCCCGGATGACATCGTGGCCCGGACGCGAGAGTTCTTGAAGGCGACCTTCGGAGAGGCCACGCTGCGCGAGAACATACGCTTCATCGAAGAGTCACTCGGTCGCGACCTACGTTCGTACTTCTTAACCGAGTTTTACAGGGACCACGTGCAAACGTACAAGAAACGCCCCATCTACTGGATGGTGCAGAGCCCGCGCAAGGGCTTCAGCGTGCTGATCTACCTGCACCGGTATACGCGGGATACGATGAACGTGATCCTGAACCGCTACCTGCGCGAGTTCCAGGTGAAGCTGCGTAGCAAGATCGATCACCTGCATCAGGTGTCGTCCGGCTCTTCTGCCAGCGTGAGGGAGAAGTCCGCCGCAGCGAAGGAGGCGGCGCAGCTAACTAAAACACTGCACGAGTGCGAGGAATGGGAGCGGCAGACGATCTTGCCATTGGCCCAAGCCCGTATCGAGCTCGACCTCGACGACGGCGTCAAGGTCAACTATCAGAAGCTGGGCGAGGCGCTCGTTAGGATTCCCGGATTTGAAGCTGCAGAAGAGTAGAGGGACCTGAGAATGAAGCAGATCTACGACAGCCTGGAACGCGTCTTCGCCCGGCACCGCATCGTCTTCTGGTACGATCCCAACGGCGAGTGGCCGGAGGTGTTCCAGACGTTTGCCGGTGATGCGGTGACGAAGTTAGAAGTTCGGAACAATGAGTTTGGCACCAAGGTTCGCATCGTGAAAGACCCAAATGTTGGCGCATAGTTTCTTGTGTACGTTCCGTCGCCTCGCCCCGACGACAGCGACAATTGGTTGCTGGATCTTTTGCTCCAGGGATATGAGTACAAGGCAGATAAGGCATCGCTCGCCCTGCAGGAAGTCGGGCTTCCGCAGTCATTCCTGGAGCTTGCTCAGGAACACGCTCGGTTCTTTCTCAGCGAGAAGCGAATAGCAGCGCTCAAGGAACTGCTACATACAAACGACGAGGAGCGCGAAGTACGCCTGAAGATGATGGCTGTGCTTGCGGGCAGCAACGTCGCAGCCGATGTTGACGCGTTACTCATGCATTTTCTGACCTCTGATGGAACTACTGGGCTCTTTGACCCGGTTGGTCAAACCTAGGGAACATCCAATCTAGTGGTTCCGTTCTGGCGAGAGGTAAGCCGCAGCTTCAGCTATGCCGGCGCTACGCCATCTTTACGGGACTTCGTGGTTACGCTGTTCCGCGGAGCAAATCCACTGGAACGTCAAGTCACACTGCACCCGCATTCGCGCGTCTTCCTGCAACACTGGAAGGACAGTCAAGCGCACAGTGGGGCTTACCGCGCGTGGTCAGGTTTGATGGAGAAAGACCTCCAAGTCGAAGAGACGCTCAATAATCTGCAGGATACAGCTACCGTCGCCGATACAGATGCGTTTGAAATCTTCGAACGATTTACGTTGCACCGTCTGTGTAAGGCCTTCGAAGCGAGCAGACCGGGCAATGATCTAATCGACGACATCAGGCGACGCCGCAGTTCCTTCTGGTACGCCGAACACAAGCCAGGCTATCTTGCCCTTGAATTTGCGGTTGAGTTGCGGGAACTGCTCGCCGGTGTCGAACTCATAGTCGATTCGATAGAGGCGGGCGTGAACCGCTATACGACGAGTTGGTGGAAGTTGGACCGGGCCTACAGGCTCTGTGTGTTCAACCTGCGTCAGTATGGTCAGACGAATTTGATGGCCGGCATGAGCACTTGGGTCGAGCGTTCGTACCTGAACAACTTCCTCTTGCCTTTGTCTGATCGCTGGAGCGATCAAGTGGTGAGGTTGAGTAAATGGGAATGCGGTGACCTGCCTGCTCAGTGGCAGTTCTTTGAGCAATACGTGAGGCCTTTCTTGACTCGCGGGCAGAAGGTATTCGTCATAGTCTCCGATGCACTTAGGTACGAGGCCGCGGCTGATTTCGCCGCTCGCCTCCAGTTGGAGAACCGGTGGACTACCGAGGTGAGCGCCTTGTGGGGCCTCGCTCCCCTCATATACGCAGCTCGGCATGGCGTCACTGCTGCCGGGATCTCGTTGGGGAATCAGTCCGGAGACGGGAAATGCGACTGTAGATGAAAAGAGTGCAGCTGGCACGACCAATCGATCCGAAATTCTGGAGACCGCCTGCAGCGGGAAGGCAGTCGCTGTGCAGGCTGAAGCATTTCTGGAGATGAATAGCAAGACGGATGGACGAGCGCTAATGCGCGACCATGAAGCTATCTACATCTTCCACAACGTGATCGACAACATAGGAGATGACCCTAGGACAGAAGCGAAAACCTTTGATTCGGTCGAGCAGGCGTTCAATGAACTCGAACAGATCATCAAGAAGGTGGCCAACATTAATGGCAGCAACATGATTCTGACCGCCGATCATGGCTTTCTTTTTCAGCAGGATGACTTGCACGAGGGCGATATGACCGCGCTTCCGCAGGCTGAAATCTGGACATACAAGAATCGACGATTTGCGATCGGAAGAGGAATACAGCCGGGACCAAGTGTGAAGATCCTCGAGGCCGCAGCCTTGGGGTTGGCTGGTGATTGGGCTGCTGCGTTTCCCCTGTCTCTCTGCAGAATGCCACTTCAGGGTTCAGAAAAGCGATACGTCCATGGAGGGATCAGCCTTCAGGAGGTCGTCGTTCCCGTCGTCAAGATCCATAAGGCGAGAAGCAACGACACGGTGAAGGTTAAAATTGAGTTCACCCGTGTACCCGCAAAGATCACGACCGGCCAGGTTTCACTTGGTCTGTTTCAGGATCAGCCAGCAGTCGACAAAGTCCTGCCACGTACACTCAGAATCGGGCTGTACTCGAAGGAAGATACGATCCTCTCGGAGATCAAGACCCATACGTTGATTCACAAAGCGACGAAGCAAGAAACCGTGAATCGGCGTTCTTGTTGACCTCGTCTTGATCAGCTGACGCGTTCAATGGTCAAGATGTCTTCCTTCGCCTGGAGGAGACCGTTCTTGGAACAAATCAGGTAGTCCGTTATAAATCGCATAAACTGAAACTGCAAAAGCCGTTCGCGAGTGACTTCGATGAATTCTGACGCCCAAGTTCGAGTTGAGGCAAAGCCCGCCGGTGCGGAGCCGCGAGTAGCAAGTGCGCTTGACAAAAAGATTCTGGCCCATTTCCCCGGGCTTGTTGTCCGCAAAGATCTGACACACGGGCTCAAGCAAAACGCCGTTGTACCAACGTATGTTCTGGAGTATTTGCTGGGCCAGCATTGCGCCACAGACAACGAAGATGTCATACAGTCCGGTTTGGAATCTGTGCAGCGAATCCTCGCGAAGCACTACTTCCACCGCAATCAAGCCGAACTGGTCAAATCGACAATCAAGGAGCGAGGAAGTCACAAGGTCATCGATAAGTTGACCGTCGAGCTCAATGAGAAGGGCGGGTTTATGAAGCGGCTTTTACAAATCTTGGCCTAAAGGCTGTTCCCGTCTCGGCTGACTTCGTCCGAAGATTCCCCAAACTGCTAGTTGGAGGCATCTGGTGCATCGCCGACGTCACCTACGAGATTGCGGAAGATCAAAAAATCAGTCCGTGGCAGATCACACACTCAAGCCAATTCAGGTTGCTAATGTCGACCAGGAGGCATTTCTCAAAGCGCGTGCTCAGTTCACAACTGAGGAGTAGATGGACGCTTTGATGCAAAGCATCGGCTTCGATCCAGACATGTTTAGTCGGCGAGCAAAACTCCTCACTCTAATCCGCTTGGTCCCGTTCTGTGAGAGAAACTACAATCTCCTTGAGCTTGGGCCAAAAGGAACAGGGAAGTCACATATCTATGCGGAGTTCTCTCCGCACGGCATGCTTATATCCGGTTCTGAGGTAACGGCGCCCAAGCTGTTCGTCAGCAATGCAAGCGGAAAGATAGGGCTGGTGGGCTTCTGGGATTGCGTGTGCTTTGATGAATTTGCCGGCAAAGACAAGAAGGTCGACAAAGCGCTCGTAGATATCATGAAGAATTACATGGCGAATCGGACATTCTCAAGAGGAATCGAGCAGCTGACCGCCGAGGCTTCAATGGTGTTCATGGGAAACACCCAAAAATCCGTGCCGTATATGCTCAAGCACTCGCACTTCTTCGATCCGTTGCCCGATAAGTACATTGATTCGGCTTTTCTTGATCGAATTCACTCGTTTGATCCTGGGTGGGAAGTTGCGTCGATACGACACGAACTCTTTACAGGTGGCTATGGATTCGTCGTTGACTACATCGCCGAAGTGCTAAAACATCTGAGAACTGAGGATTTTACGGGGGCCTACAAGAAGCACTTTGAACTGGCCTCCGAGGTCTCTACGCGGGACCAGACCGGCTTTGAAAAGACTTTCTCTGGACTAATGAAGATTCTGTATCCGGATGGACAGGTGACAGCCGACGAGTGCGCCGAGCTCCTTAGCTTCGCAATGGAAGGTAGAAGAAGGGTTCGTGAGCACATCCTGCGAATTGACGACACCTTCACGCAGCACAGCTTTTCCTTTCGAGGCATCGAGACAGGCTTGGTGGTCACGGTGATGACCCCTGAAGAGCTTCAATATCCTGCTTTCGCAAGCGCTCCGAAGAGATCGTCTGAGGAAACTGTCGAGCCTCAAGACGATCGGCAAGCGCGCGCGACCTCGGCGCTGCATGCGGGCACTGTGACCAGGGATACAGCCGAGGAATCCCCTCAGCCCAACAAGAATGAGGCTCCTCGTCACGTTGTAGTGACCGAGAACACTAAGGGTTGGAGCTACGCCCGGCTGTTCGGTGAGCAGCTACGAGGAGCTCGAAACATCACAATCAGCGATCCCTACATTCGGAACTTTTTCCAGATTCGCAACCTGATGGAGTTTCTTGAGATGGTGCATCGGCTCGTTCCCGAGGGCGATGAGGTATCGGTAGATCTTGTAACACAGGCTGACCGAGAGAATAGCGGTAGACAAGAAGAGCTCCTCAACCAAATCAAGGTGGCTTTCGCTAGCTCTCCAGTTTCTTTCGGATGGAAAATTGATAGCAGTCCCAATTTCCACGCTCGCAGCATAACGACCGATACAGGCTGGAAGATCAGCATCGATCGCGGACTCGACATCTTTCAAAAGTTTGATAGCGGAACTTTTTCTCTGGAGCAAGCCTTACAGGAAGCGCGCCTGACTCGGGGTGTTGAGATCACATACATCAGGCTGTAGAGATGAGCTAATGCGCCCAATGAGGATGTCGCCCCAACTGCAGCAATAGAGACAGAGAAGAAGCCAAAGCAAATCGTGATGCATTGCGCCTGTGACAAGCCGAAGGTCTTGGCGAAAGGCCTGTGCTCCACTTGCTACACCCTCAAGCGCCAGAACGAAACATACTCCGGAGGGCATCGAGAAGAGGTCCAGGAGCGGCACCACTAACTCGCTAGAGGCATCGAGACCGACCGTAACGGTCACGGTGCCCACCCCTGTGAAGGACTTCAATATGGCTCTCGCCCAAGCGAGCCTAAGATCGGATTTGAGGTTCCAAGCGCGGAGAATCGCCACAGACACGCAATGTGAATCACGACGGATAGAGGACTTGACAAGTCCAGAGGTTTGAGAGTGGCTCATTCCTTTTGGAGCAAGCCAGGAAGCCGGTTTGACACGTAGTTCCGAAGTAACCTAATTCAAGATGTAATAGGCCTTGAAGGGTGCGCCTATGAGGTGGACCTAATACCGGCTTAACCCGTGAGAGAGACATATGGCCATAGAGGTTTTCGATCCAACTGATGAACAGATACACGCACGAACCCAGTTCCTGAGCGGTGGCAATCTCAAGATTAATGCGTACGCGGGCGCGGGCAAGACACGAACGCTAACGCTTCTCGCGGGGGCCGCAGAGAAACCCAGTCTTAACCTAGCATTTAACAGAGACATCGTCGATGCCGCAGAAGGAGAGTTCCCCAGATGGGTAACCTCAGCAACGACTCACAGTGTTGCCCGAGCCTTCGTTACAGCAAGGTGGGCTTATACAGATGATCAGCTAAAAGGAATTGCGACCGCTAGGGAGATCTCCGATCTTCTTCGCATTATCAACTTCACAGACTTCAGCCTCCCGTTCGGCCGACCGTATAGTCCGACCCACCTAGGCAGCCTTATTAAGCAGACAGTCCGAAACTTCACAAACTCATCTGCGTTGATACCTGGAGAGTCACATGTTCCGGGTATACCCGGTCTTGAGCTACTAGGAGAAAGCGAGCGTGTTACCAAAGAGAGGGAAATAGCCTCTGTGGTCTTGCCGAAGCGCGACGCTTGTGGGATGTCATGCTTGATATCAAGTCGCCTGTTCCTCTCGGTCACGACGGTTACTTCAAATTGTGGACGCTCGAAGAAAAGCAGCTGAACTACGACTGCGTTTATCTCGATGAGGCTCAGGACTCTAACGCGCCCCTCCTTGATATTTTACAGAGGCAAAGATGTCAGATCGTGTACGTAGGAGACCCTTACCAGTCGATTTACACTTTCCGCGGCGCGATCAATGCTATGACTGAGGTGCAAACCTCGCATGAAGCTGCTCTTACAACCTGCTTTCGCTTCGGGCAAACCATTGCCGACGCAGCGTTTAAAGTTATCCGAACGATTGGAGCAGATAAGCCTCTCCAGGGCCATCCCCAAAAGACCTCTCGGCTTGCAGCGGTAGCTGAGCCCGATTGCATCATCACGAGAACCAACTTTGCTGTCTTTAGCGAGCTTGCCCGGCGAGAGGACACGGTGCGGGAGTGCTGCATCGGGAAAAAGCAAAGAGAGGAACTTCTGGAGAGTTTGAAGGATGTGAAGCAGCTGAAACAGGGCCGAAGAGGAGCCTATACGGAGGCCCTTCGGGGGTACAACTCGTGGGAAGATGTGCAGGAACACGTGAAGAACGGCGGAGACTCACAACTCACGAGCTTCTTTAATCTCGTTGAGCGATTCAGTGAAGATAGGCTCAAGTATCTGGTGGAGCGAACTGCACGGACCAGTAAAGATGCAAGATTGTCACTGACGACTGCCCATCGTTCCAAGGGACAGCAATGGGACAGAGTCCTTATAAGTGATGACTTTTCAGAGAAGGTTGAAGCGCCGTCAAGGAATTCTAACAACCAAAACTCTAAGAGATCCAGTAGAGAGTAAGAGGTTCGCCTCTTCTATGTCGCGCTAACCCGGGCAAGGAGCCAGGTACAAATACCTACGCTTCTGGCGGATCATTTCGACTTCTCTGAGAAGAGAGGGGCTGAGGATATAGCGCCCGAACAACCACGTTCACCTTCAGAGAGTCGTACGTCGCCGCTCGATGTGAGCTCACGGCGTACACCTAGCCCTGAGCCCAACGTTTATAGGGATCTTCTAAGGCAACGGCAAGCCAATAGCGCGCCAGTCCATGGGCTGCCGTCTCGAAAATCCCAACCAAATATTTCCTCCGGAGCGGGTCAGATCGTCGTTGTGCTTCCAGGAGCACTCGAAGCGAGGAGGAAAACCACGGTGCCAACAAAGGCAACACAGTGGAGTGCCCGGCTTGAAATGTACCAGTGGATAAGAGAGAACTGGACAGGGAGCGCGTATGAGTCGGGGCAAGAAGTATCAGCCGGAGCAGGTGGTGAACCTGCTGCGTCAGATTGAAGTGGCGATCGCGAACGGGAAGACGACAGCTCTGGCGGCGAAGGAAGCCGGGATCGTGGAGCAGACGTACTTCCGTTGGCGGAAGGAGTACGGCGGTCTTCAGGTGGATCAGGCGAAGCGGCTGAAGGAGCTGGAGCAGGAGAACTCGAAGCTGAAGCGTCTGGTAGCGAACCTGAGCCTGGACAACCTTGTGTTGAAGGACTTCGCCTCGGGAAACTTCTAAGCCCTGAGCGACGGCGGATCGCATCAGCTCATGCACAGCAGACGCATGGGATGACGGAGCGCAGGGCATGCCGGCTGGCCAACCAGCCGCGCGGCACGCAGCGCTACCGTGCGATCCGGCGGGAAGATGAAGATGCGCTTACGCAGGCGATCATCCAGCTTGCCAGCCAGTACGGTCGTTATGGGTATCGCCGGATCACGGCGCTGCTCAAGCGAGCTGGCTGGCGGGTGGGTAAGGACCGCGTGGAGCGTATCTGGCGTCGCGAGGGGCTAAAGGTGCCGCAGAAGCAGAAGCCACGAGGACGCCTATGGCTCAACGATGGTTCGTGCGTACGGCTCAGACCGGAGCGGCGGAACCATGTGTGGAGCTACGACTTCGTCAGCGCCCGGACGCATGATGGCCGCAGCGTACGGCTGTTGAACCTGATCGACGAGCACACGCGTGAAAGCCTGCTGGTGCGCGCGGAACGCCGCTGGTCCAGTGCCAGGGTCATCTCTGCACTGGCCGATGTCATGGTGCTGAAGGGAGTTCCAGAACATCTTCGCTCCGACAATGGGCCGGAGTTCGTGGCCAAAGACCTGCGCAGGTGGCTGGCGAAGACAGGCGCCAAAACGCTGTACATCGAGCCGGGATCTCCGTGGGAGAACGGCTTCTGCGAAAGCTTCAACTCCAAACTCCGGGACGAGTTCCTCAACGGTGAAATCTTCTACTCGATGAAGGAGCTGCGCGTGCTGGCAGAACGCTGGCGCGTTCACTACAACACCGTCCGGCCCCACTCCTCGTTGGGTTACAGGCCCCCGCTCCCCAGGCGTGGAGGCCAGAACCCGCTCGGCTCGGAGAGCTGCCAGGCGCTACGCGCCTGACAGCTCTCCCAGCCCTATCCTGCAACGATCCAGTCCTAAGGATCACTGCGCTACACTAACAATCCCACTGGTACAAAAGATCGGGCAGGCCACTTGCAAAAGGGCTGTGTGCGACTTGCTACACGCTCAAGCGCCAAGACGAAGAATACTTCGGGGGACACCGTGAGGAAGTGCTGAAGCGAGACGGCTACCGCTGCCGCGTGCCGGGGTGCTCGACCGTAAAACGTGGGAAGCGGTCCATCGCTGTGCACCATCGAGAGCCGGGCAACAGCAATCCAGCCAAGATGTTGACGCTCTGCCTGGCTTGTCATGCGAAAGTGACCCGTACTCTCTTTGTGGAGGCGGACTGGCCTGATTTCCTACGCGTTCTTTGGAGAGAGCAACACCCTGAAGGCCATGAGCAAAGCGCGTTGAACTTCGCCAGCCCCGAGACTGCGAGCCGCAAGCAGCTTCCCTTCCAAGGAATTTGAGAGCGAGTCCCCCTCAATCAACAGCTTACATTGCGGTATCGAAGTGAGTCGATGAGGGCTGCAAGGGCTGCCGGTTGGTTGCGGCGGCTCGGATAGTACAGGTAGTAGCCGGGGAACGGTGGGCACCAATCCTTGAGAACCTCTACGAGTCTGCCTTCGCTCATGAGGTCTTTGACGGACTCCTCCATAGATGTTCCCAGCCCAACACCGTCGAGCACGGCCTTGATGACAAGATCCGGATCGTCGAATGACGCTGGTCCCTGTGGGCTGACGTATTACTGTTGAGGGATTCACTGAGGACTGCGGAGCCGCGCCCGCGACGCGCGAGCTGAACTGCTGTCACGACATTCGGAATTCCCGTAAGACTGGCAAGCACAATCGTGCCTAAAACCTGCACTGAGATCTTCCACGTGCTGCCCAGCACCAGGGCAGAGCGAACGAACCCGACACTCGCCAGCACGATGCACACGAGCGTGATCGCGTCGCCGGGAAGGTGCGACTGGTGTCCAGCGCACTGACACCCCGACGAATAGATACAATGACTGGAGAAGATGTACCGTAAGGAGACATAGTGAGAGGATCGTTTTTGAAAGAAAAAGATGTAGGCAATCGACTGAAAGTTAGCGCTCAGCCTCTCTAACCTTCCTAAGGTGCAGACTTCGCAGAATCTTTCCACGACGCTCGACATAGACAGGTGTCTATGATCTCCGAAGCGACGAGCGACCACGATTTAATTCAGTTCTGGGCTAAAGTGCACAGCGCTCACCCCGCAGAGCGGCTGCCAGAGATCGTGGATGGCGTTCAATCGGTGTTGTGTTTCGTTTTTCATAGTTCCTCGCATGAGAGGGGAAGAGTCGTTCCGATTTTATGGGGACGTGTTCTTCGAACGATTCGACCTACTCGGTCTCGCCTTCATCGGAGATCTAGACACGAATGCAATGCCAATCGGCTATGAATTCCTGTACGCCACGCAGAACCCACTCAATCTATGCTTCTCGTCCTGAGATTCGCCGGATCACTGACGTGAACGGCGTTTCTCGGGACCAATCCTAAATGTATGCTGGTGTGCATGCCAAAAGGGATTGGATCCGGGTTGCTGAAGCAGAATGGACAGACGTTTGCCATAGCTTTTGTCGCTATTCTCCTTGCCATCTTCTGTATGCAACTGGTTCGTGTAGCGCGGCTCTACTCGGCAAATTGGGATGAGGCGCACCACCTGTATGACGGCTACCTGATTCTCACGCAGCATGACTACAGGGCGAACGCAGAGGTGCCGCCCCTCATAAAGATTGTTGCCGCACTTCCCATCCTTGGACTGCATCCTGCACTGCCTGCCGCAACAGGCACTTCGCAAACCGAGAATGCCTTCCTGGCTGGCCGCATGTTTCTCTTCGGTAACGGTGGCGATCGCCTTCTGTTTCCGGCGCGCCTAGCCTGCATGCTCTTTACCCTCTTAACGGCCCTGCTGGTTTATGCCGCAGGCCACCGATTCTTCGGAACGCTAGCCGGTCTATGTGCTCTCTTTCTGTTCGTCTTCGACCCAAATTTTCTGGCGCACGGCACGTTGATTTCCACGGATGTGGGGAGCGCCTGCTTTCTTCTGGCGACGGTGTACGCCTTCTATCGCTACTCCGTTCAGCCGTCGTCATGGAAGTTGCTGCTCATGACCGGCCTGCTTGCCGGACTTGCTCTGGTGGCCAAATTTACCGGCATCCTGATCGCACCAATGTTGCTGCTTCTCGCGGTCGTTGAAGGCATTCGCGAGCGGAAGCTTACAACAACTGCACGGCTGCTGGGCGCCTCTCTTGCCGCTCTTGCGTTTGCCTGGATCGTGCTCTGGGCGTTCTATGGTTTCCGTTACGTCGCGGCACCCAACGGGCTGCAACTTTCGCCCGCACTGGAGGAGTATCTGACCTCGATGCCTTATCCCGCGGACGGCGTGAAGCTGGCGCTGCTTGCACGCTTTCACTTGTTTCCACAGGCATATCTCTGGGGATTAGCCAATACGAAACACGTCGAACAGGAGTACACCAGCTACTTCTTTGGACATGTCTACCGCCACGGGCCGTGGCAGTATTTTCCCGTTGCCTTTCTCATCAAATCCACCTTGCCGTTCCTGTTGCTGCTGCTCCTTGCGCCTCTACCGTGGCTGAAAGAGGGCCGGGCTTACGGCCGACAACTGGTGTTCCTCCTGGTACCCGTGTGTGTCTATCTTGCTGTGGTGACCACCTCTCATTTCGATATCGGCGCACGGCACCTGATGCCCGTTTATCCATTTCTCTACCTGCTTGCAGGAGCCGCTGCTGCCATGCTCCTGCGGCGAGGATCGGGTTGGGCGGCATTCGCAGGCGTTCTGCTCTTGTGGCAGGGCGTGACAAGTCTGCGGGTGGCACCGAATTACATGGCCTACGGCAATGAAGCCTGGGGAGGTCCGTTGCAAGTGCGACGCTATCTCAGCGACGCCAACGTCGACTGGGGCCAGCAGTTGAAGACAGTGAAGCAGTATCTTGATCAAAAGCACGACCCTGACTGCTGGTTCGCCTATTTTCCCGATGGTGCGGTGCAGCCGCAGGATTACGGCATCCATTGCCACCGCCTTCCGACTCCGAGCGGCTTGTGGTGGTTCAAGCTGCCGATGGAGGTGCCTCCGCAGATCAACGGCACCGTCCTAATCAGCGAGAGCGATCTGGACGGTGTGGAATCTGGCGATGGTGCGCTGAATCCTTATGCGGCATTCCAAAAGTTGAAGCCGGTCGCTGTCCTGCAGGACGGGGTCTATGTCTATCAGGGAAGCTTTGCGGTGCCGCTCGCTTCGGCGTGGGTCGATGTCCGTAATTCGGCTGAGTCTGCTCAAAAGGGTGATTTGGAGCAAGCCCTTACTCTCGCGCAGCAGGCCGTAGCGCTGGCACCTGAGTCTGCCCGAACACAGCTGCAGCTAGCCGACGTACTCGCACAGGAGAAGCAATCGGATTTGGCTCGGGGACACTATCTGCTCGCTCGGGAAAACCTGCTACATCAGCGGCCCGACCTGGAGCAGGAAGAGCTTGGCCCGCAGGTCGAGCGGGCTATAAACGCCGCGCAAACAAGGGTGGAACGATGAAACTGTCCCACCCTCCACACCGTTCCTTGGAAGACGCCGGTGGAATTGGCGTCTTCCACATCGCCACCGCCCCGGCGACGCGTTAACAGAGTGGAACGGTCCACAGGGGAACTACTGAACGTCTGCAACTTTGCTATTGAGGAACACCTCTTTCCTGTCTCTGTAGAGGTCGACCGTGAGCACTTCGAATATAGCTGCATCGCGCTTCACCGTTATCTGCGCGACATAGACACTTTCGTTGGGAGCAAGCGAACGCGAATGGCTGGTGCTGCGACCGGAGGCGGCGGCAAAGCCGGTCTCCTGAGTGGCTTGATGGTAAGCAGATCGTATTCGTTCGTGCAGAATCGCCACTTACCGGTGAATCGGAGACAAGCCGTCTTGAATAGCTCGACATTGCAACCGGAGCCATCCACCCGGTCACCCTCGAAGAGGATGCGCCGAAGCTGTCTCCGGACGGCACTATGTTGGCGTACAGCTACCCTCGTGACGGCAAGCGTCGCAACCAGGAATCCGTCGACGTGGTTCTTCTAAAGGGCGATACTAGACCGGCTGTGGTCGCAACGTGACCGAAGGTTTGGGTCACGATTCCGGACGGCAGATCCCTGCTGGTTTCGGCCCCGATGGGACCAGGATGGGCTTCCGGCGGCAGCACCTGTCTGGTGTGGCACAGCATCTTGACTTCGACATGCTTGTTCCCGGGCCTGCTGTACCTGCACGGCGGGTCCACAGCGACATGCATGCAGACGTTCGCCCCAGCCGCACAACTTCTCTCCGCGCAGGCATGGCTTGTGCTAAATCACCAGTTGCGTGAAGCGGCTGGAGCGAATCGTTTGGCGAACCGTTGGTCACCGCAACGAGTACCAGTTCTTCATGAAAATGCTGAGGCTGATTGTTAGTCGTAGGTCAGCTACATACGGCGTGGCGGCGGCGAATTAAAGTTGTTGCAGTTCCAACTATACCGGTTGCTAGTAGTAGCAGGCTCGAAGGCTCAGGCGTGACGGACAGCGGTGGCGACGAGAGAGTAGCGCTTGAAGAGTACGCAGAGCCGCCAGTGCTGTTAAAGGTGAGCGTGAGCGCCGCCAGGGAAGCTGTCAGATTCAAAGAGCTGTCGTAAACGCTGCCAAGAAGGTACAGCGCACCGCTTGTGTCGGCCACGTTTGCGAGAAAGGACCGCGTCAGGATGCTGGTCACGTCGAAAACGTAGTTGCCGCTTAGCCCGTCAGAAAAAGTGAAAAAGCCAGGATCACTTTCAATCATTGTGGTTCCTTGTATCTCACTAAAGGTCAGCGTGCCATTTAGCGTGCCAGTTCCAAAAGTGGCCTTGCTGAAGGCATCACTGGCCGATGTCTGAAACGTTGCTCCGCTGATCGCCGCGTACGTTCCAGTATTACCGGTGGAGGTGATAGTTGGAACAAAATTGTGAGCGGAGGATACGGCGCCAGCACCGACTGAGTCGGCGCGGGAGATGGCGGAGGTCGTCAGCGCCATAGAGGAAATCATTAAATACATCATCTGCTTGGTCATGGTTGCTCCTTGAAGCTAAAGCTGCCTTTGGCGATTAGATTCAGCCTGAAACTTTACTCGAGTAATCTAACGACATCAGTTTAGCTGTCGCAGTGTTCTAACGGACGCATCAGGTCATCACTGCAAGTTTTGTCGACCTGTGATTTATGGTCTGCGATGCCGCAGGTAGCAGAAGCGATCCGTTACACGCATGCTGTGGCTGATCAATGGCTCAGCTTTGCCGTAAGGACAAGGTGTTCTAGAGGCCCTCCAACAGTTAAGGCAGAGTCACCTTGAAGCCATCTGCAATGATTTCGTGACAGGAAAGTGACATCGACGTTTCCCTTGTTCTACGTCGCTGATGAAACTGCGGTCGATCCCAAGATGATCAGCAAGTTGGATGTGAGTAAGGTGTCGGTCGCGACGTAGAGAACGAAGGCGGTTTCCGAGCCGGATGGAGATACTTGGCATAGTGATCCTCTGGGAGAAGAACGGTGAATCGGTGGGACGCCTCTTGAATGTCCGAGACAAATCCGTAAGTCCAATCTAACGTGCAGACCCGGAAACCTTAAATAGTTTTACGCTTCTGCCTTACGACGGTCATCGGCCTCACGTTACCTGCCGTTCTCAGAACTGACACACTTGTGATCACATCACCCGTGAACCTTTTAGTTTCAGTTCATCCCGCTCATAGATCGATGACCGACGCCGTGGAACATCGGCACTCATTGCTGGATGCGCAAAGTGCTTCAAGTAAGGCCGTCGATCAATGGGGGTGACGACGGTCGATCTTAGAGCGGCGTGTCATGTACCCACCGAAGAACGTTCCCAATTACCGCGCTGTTCGTGCTACGAAGGAGAATGGTTGCTTCGTCGATCCGGGCACCAGAGGCGTTAGCCACGACGCATCTGGTGCTAGCAGGCTCCCTTATAGAGGGAGAGTGATCACGAAACGCAGCGGTTTGTGCGGCACTTTGGGATTGCTTAATTGGCAGAAGCGTTAATCCTGCGAACAGTATGGTTCAAGCAAGCTTCTTGTCAAGTGCATTCACGTGGCTCCGCACACGGCTTCTTCCTTTCCGAAAGGCTGGACCGGTTTTGGCTCGCTAAACGGGTTGAAGACCGCGCCAACGCTGCGGTTTCGGAACTCTTCGCAAGCTCAATCTCTCGACTAACAGAACAGACAAAAGGGAGAGACCAAGCATAGGCAGGTACACCGCAAAGCCTGCGATCAATGCGGCCAATCCCCATGAAAACGTTGGCTTACGGGTGGGAACGGGTGCTCCTAGAAGGCCGACGCTGCGTTTGCGCCACCAGAGAACGCTTGCACTCACACTTAAAAGAACAAGGCCAACGGCAGTGAAGAGCCCAAGCAGTCGATTGAAAACGCCGAAGAGTTGGCCTTCGTGCGCCGCAACGCCTATGCCTACCAGACGGTCCACCCAGGGACGTTGATCGAAGTTCTCGCGCTTTGGTACCAAGCCTGTATTTGGGTCGAGAGTGACGACAGTCCGGAGCGGACGATTCTGTGAATCGGACTTCGCGGTCCAGCCTTTGCTGGAAGACATCGGCAGCATAATGAGTACGGGATCTGCAAGATGCAAAGCGGCAATAGTCGGCATGAGCCGGTCAAGGGCTGCGTAAGCTGTGTGGCAAAACCGGTCTTGCCACGGTGTGAGCCATGTGGCCGGAGTGCTCCATCGACATGGCCGCCATGCTGTTTACATTCATCGCCACGCTGTTAGCAATTTCAGAGGAGCGACCTGTGGTCCAGTCCTGCCGAACAAGCTTGTGTCCTCCCGCAGAACGTATGGCTTTCAAATAGCCGCCCCAACTCTTCGCCCACGGCAAACCTGTCAGCAGAAGGAAGAGTGCGAATGCCGAGCTGAATGGAGAGATGCTGGGTTGGGTATCTACAACCTCCGGCTTCGAGCTATCTCCACAGGATCGGTCATCGTCTGATCTCTGACACCATTCCGAACTGCTGAAGTTTTTCTTACAGTAAGCGCCTGTGAATACCGAGCCGGCGCGCCGCTTTCGCCTTGTTTCCTCCTGTGATTGTTAGGGAATTTTCGATCAAGCGACTTTCCCAAGCGGCCACCGAAATCGTGAAAGGGAAGCGGAGTGTCATCTTGAGGGGCGGGCTTCGCTTTGTTCTGTGCGGCTGTTAGTTGATGCTCCATTTGCTCAAAGGTGATCACTCGGCTACCTGCCTGAACAGCGGCTCTCTTCATAAGGTGTTCCAACTCGCGAACATTCCCTGGAGGGGAATGCTGCTGCAGGGCGAGAACTGCGTGTTCGGCAAGGCTGGCGAGGGCGGTCTGGTTCCGCGAGGCGCAACGCTCAAGAAAGTTCTCGGCTAAGGCAAGATATCGGAGCGCCGGTCTCCAAGCATCAGTAGCCGGATAACGGAGGCATTCAAGCGATAAAGAGGTCTGCGCGAAGTGTCTTCTCTTCCACGTCTTCTTCAAGGAAGCCGATGCAGTCATCGTCAGGTACTGCTAGTGTCGTGCTCTCGAAGCGCTGAGCGCGCGAGGACGTTCCACCTCTCCGCGAGTATTTGGTCCAGTGAAAGAAAGCACAGTCTCTGGGTTTTCCTAGAAATTGCTCTTCCTAATCCGTGGCGGTATCGCTGTCGCTGCATGTGGGCTGCTCTTTTCGGTCTGCCCGAACCAACTTCGACCGAAATTGCATCGAAGCTCAAGTAATTCCTTGTTGCTCTTTCGTCTGAGGTTCCTGCATGAATGATTCGCTGTCTCTCCCTTCTTTTCGGCCCGTTGAGCCAGATCCCGCAGGAGTGCTCTCCTGGGTGCACATCGGAGATCTCCATATGACGCTCGAAGGCGAGCAGAACCATCACGATCTTCGCGCCATTGTTGCTGAAATTGAAGGTTGTTTCGCCGGCTCAATCAGCTTCGTCTTCCTGCCGGGTGATATTGCCGATGACGGCAGCCATGCCGCTTACGCCGTGGTTCGCAGGACGTTGGATGCTCTTCACGTCCCCTGGTGCGCCATCGTAGGCGACCATGACGTTCACGAGAAGAGCTTCCTTCAATTTCTCGCCATGATGTCGTCGGAAAAGCAGTACGCCTTCACTGTGGGACAGGTTCGCTTTGTTGCGATGAATGCCTTTGACGTGCCAGACCCGGGCTCATTCACCATCTTCCCGGACCAGCTCGCGTGGTGCGAGCGGGAACTGATCGCAGCCTCGGAAGCCGGGTTGCAGAAAGTCCTCTTCCTGCATTGCTATCCTAGTGAGCTGAAAGTCGGGGCAGAGCAGCTTACAGAGCTGATTCGAAGGTATGGAGTGCGCCTCGTGGACATGGGCCACACTCATTACAACGAAGTCGCGAACGATGGCTACACGCTCTATTCCTCGACACGGTCGACGGGACAGGTGGAAGAGGGTCTGGTTGGCTTTTCCATTGCGAACTTTGATCACGGTGTAGTGAGCTGGAAGTTCCTGGAACTGGGTGCTCTTCCGGCTGTCGTCATTACCTCCCCAGGAGACGTTCGGCTTCTGATGGATGCTGAAGCCCCGCTGCACCCAGGCGTGGCAGGCTTTCAGGTTCGGGCCAAGGTATGGGCGAAACTCCAGATTCGCAGCGTGTATGCAAGCTTCCACGACGGAGACGTGGAACTGAAGATCATAGAAGGCTCGAACGTCTGGGAAGGCACTATTCCTACTGCAGCGAAGATCACGGGCGAATTTGCGCTGCGGGTCCGGGTTGAAGACGTGTGCGGCGGTATCGGAGAGGACAAGATCCGGGTGGCTTTTGGAGCCCGTTCCGAGATGCCACAACGCTTGAAGCGAGATCGAGAAAACTGCCTCGCGGCATGGCCGGAACATGGCCTACTCGGAACCCAGTTGGGTCCGAATAAGAACGGGAGGAAGTGGTAGATGATTCCTCCCGCACTTGCACACTTCCTACTTCCCACCATCGTCGCCCTCAGCATCCTGCTCATGCTGATCCGTCCGAAGAACATCCCGGAGGTCTACTGGGTTGGCAGTGGTGCGCTGTTGCTGGTTGTGCTGCAGCTGATTCCGTTGAAGCTCGCCAGCAAAGCCGCCGCTGAAGGCTCGGACGTTTACCTTTTCCTCATCGGCATGATGCTGCTCTCAGAGCTGGCGAGAGAAAACGGCGTCTTCGATTGGCTTTCATCGGTCGCGGTTCGAAGCGCGAACGGCTCCTGCACGCGCCTGTTTACGCTTGTCTATGGCATCGGTACCTTAGTGACGATCTTCATGTCGAACGATGCCACCGCCGTCGTCCTGACGCCTGCGATCCTGACAGCAGTTCGCAAAGCAAAGGTTCAACCTCTGCCTTATCTCTTCGTGTGCGCCATCATTGCGAACGCAGCTTCCTTCGTCCTTCCCATTTCGAATCCCGCCAACCTTGTCGTGTTCCACGATGGACTGCCACCTCTCGGTCAATGGCTGCTGTCCTTTGGTGTGCCATCCCTGCTTGCCATTGCCGCCACGTACGGAGTGATGCGCTTCGTCTTTCGTAAGGATCTCGGAAACTGTATCGAATGCGAAGTGGAAGCCGAACCACTCAGGGCCGAAGGAAAGTTGGTCCTCGCCGGACTTGTCTTGATGATCGCTGTCCTTCTGACTGCCTCGGAGCTTAAGAAAGACCTCGGTCTGCCCGCCTGCCTGACAGCTCTGGCGATCACGGCTGTAGTCTGTATCAAGAACAAAGGCAATCCTCTCAAATTGGCAAAAGAAATTAGTTGGGGCACCCTCGTTCTGGTCGCAGGCCTCTTTGTCATGGTCGATGCGGTCGAAAGCATCGGCGCTCTGAAGCTCACGCAAGGCTGGCTTGCCGAAGCGCAGAAGCTCGCGCCAGCAGCAGGCGCAATGGTCGTCGGATTCGTCGTGGCGGTGGCAAACAATCTAGTCAACAACCTGCCGCTTGGCCTGATCGCAGGAGCGACCCTGCACTCCGCCCATGTCAAAGGTCTGATGGCAAACGCAGTCTTGATTGGCGTCGATCTGGGCCCGAATCTCTCCATTACCGGCTCCTTGGCAACAATCCTTTGGCTGCTCGCTCTTCGCAAGGAGAAGCTCGATGTGAGCTTCTGGAAGTTCCTCAAAGTCGGTGCGATCGCCATGCCGGTAGCACTGGCTGTTTCACTCGGCGGAGCTATCGTGATGCAGCTGCTTATTCCGCCAAACTAACCCGTCACTCACGAACAGGAGAACCCTATGAACGCTGGCTGGATCATTCCCTTCATCATCCTAGGTGGTGCGCTACAACCCTGTGGTGCCGCCATGAACGGCCAACTGAACAAGTCGATCGGCAATCCCTGGCTCGCCTCAACTATCTCCTTCTTACTGATTACGTTCTTCTTCGCGGCGGCGTTCCTCATCATGCCGCATCCGCTGCCGACAACGAAGAGCCTCGCGGAAATGCCATGGTGGGCTGTTGTCGGCGGACTCGTCGGCGCGGTGCAGGTGTACGCCGGGCTCACCTTCGTGAACAAGATCGGTGCCGGTCCCTTCATGGGCTTCACCGTAACCGCAGCGCTAATCTCGTCACTCGTCATCGACCATTTCGGCTGGTTTCGCATGGATCAACACCCCCTCAACGTATGGCGCGGTCTCGGTGGCTTATTGCTGGTCGGCGGAGTCACCCTGATCGCCAAATTCTGATTGCTAGCGGCTCCATCGCATGGCGAGTAGAACCAGCCATTTCTAACCGTGATAGCGATGCTCGCAGTGGCACAGAATGTCGGTGATGCGCGAGGTAGTCAGGTGAACCTTCCGGTGTGGGTCGTCCAGCTTTGCCGGCATCTCAGGGAAGCGCTCGTTCAACCGCTTCATGAACCCGGACAGAAACGCATGATTCCTGAGGTTGGCAATCAGCGCCACTTCCGGGTCTTGGCCCACTGCCTCAGCCCCAGAAACCCAAGAGCAGCACGATGAACCCAGCGTTCACTGGAAAGCATGCAACGGTGCTGGCAGAGGTTTTCGTGATCTGGCAAAAGTGTGCTTGGAAGAGCCATCTCTCACGGGCCGAGTGCGCGCCACTCTATGTCCGATAACGCATCTTCTGTATAGCTGCTTGGAAGAGCAAAGCGAAACTGTCGCAGCTGTGCAAAGCCAAAACGTCGCGGCACGTCCCTGTTGGATGGGATTATGAGGCGACGGATTGGGCTGGGTACAGATCACAGCCAACGGTTTGCCTCTGTTTTCGCTGTCGCAATTCGCGGAAGCGACATTGCAGGCAGACAAAAGTGCGTTCGCCGCGCTGATGCTCCATCTGAAACACATAGTATTGATAGTTTAGGTCGAGAACGAAACGGGGCTTTCGGGCGGTTTCCGCGATTATTCCGCGACGCGAAGCGTCTGTTTGTAAGCCGCCCTTGTCTCCACTTCTTGAATGTAAACCTAAGGTGCCCAAGCCGGTCTCCTCGACAATCCCGCTTGGTGATACACGGCCGCCGTCGTAAGGCTTCCGGCAAGATACAGCGGCCATGGGGGGAAGGCTGAGAGCCCTGACGCAGAAAACCCCAATGATTTAGCCTTTAGCGGCGTGTTCCTTGGGGTTCTAAAGGCTTGGCGGAGAGACAGGGATTCGAACCCTGGATACCTTGCGGTATACACGCTTTCCAAGCGTGCGCCTTCAGCCACTCGGCCATCTCTCCGCTGAGTCATCAGGCTACCACAAGACGGCTGCCTCTTGCCGCGTGTGCAGTGTCACCCGCCCGTCGGGCAGTACGCCGTTTATGCTAGAGGAACACACCGTTCGCAACGTTTGCGCCGTCCCCTGCTTTCGCTCTACTCGACCGTACCCGCGGGCGCACCGGTGAAACGAAAGGCCGGCACGGGCATCCTCGCCGCGTCGCAATAGGAGCTTATGGGCTTGCAGGTTTTGCTCGATCACCGCACCGCGTACCACTACGACAACGAAGTCACGCTCGGCCCGCAGACGATCCAGCTTCGGCCGACGCCGCACTGCCGCACCCCCATTCTCAGCTATACGCTGGCCGTTGAGCCCGCGCACCACACGCTGCGTTGGCAGCTTGATCCGCATGCAAACTACGCGGCGCGCGTGCTGTTTTCGCAACCGACGCGGGCCTTTGTCGTTGACGTCAAGCTCGTCGCGGATCTGTCGCCCATCAACCCCTTCGATTTTGTGCTTGACCCATCCGTCGCCACCTGGCCGTTTCAATATGCGCCGGAGCTGGCGCGCGACCTGGAGCCCTATCGCGCTGTCGACACGGTCAGCCCGCGCCTGCGGTCGTTCGTCGCGGGGATTCCGAAGCACTCGCAGCCCACGGTCGATTTCGTTGTCGGCATGAACGCCCGCGTGCGGGATGCCATCGGCTACACCACCCGCATGGAGCACGGCACCCAGACCGCGGATGAGACGCTTGCCTGCGCGACCGGTTCATGCCGCGACTCCGGGTGGCTGCTGGTGGAGGTGTTTCGCCACCTCGGCATTGCGGCACGTTTCGTGAGCGGCTACCTCATCCAGCTTGCGACGGAAGAGGGTACGCCCGGGCCGAAGGCCGACACCGCCGACCTGCATGCGTGGTGCGAAATCTTCCTGCCCGGCGCGGGCTGGATCGGCCTTGATCCAACCTCGGGCATGCTTGCCAGCGAGGGCCACATCCCGCTCGTGTGCACGCCCACTGCGCAGCAGGCCGCGCCAATTGCCGGCACCGTGTCACCCTCCGGCGTCGAGTTTACCCACACCATGACGCTGCGCCGGCTTAACCAAACGCCGCAGGTCACCCATCCTTATACCGAGACGGAATGGCAGTGCATCCGCACCGTTGCACACGATGTCGACCGCATGCTTGCCGAAGAAAACGTGCGCCTCACCATGGGCGGCGAACCGACCTTCGTCGGCATCGACGAGCCGGAAAGCCTGCAATGGAGCCTGGAAGCCCTCGGCCTGCTCAAACGCACGCTCGGCCTGGCGCTCATCCGCGACCTGCGCCAGCGCACCGCACCCGGCGGCCTGCTGTATCTCGGCCAGGGTAAGTGGTATCCAGGAGAGGTCCTGCCGCGCTGGGCGTTTCAGTGCATCAGCCGGCGCGATGGTGTGCCAGTGTGGGAGGACCTGAACCTGATCGCGCTGGAAGGCGTGGAGTACGGCTTCGGTGATACCGAGGCGAAAGCCTTTATTCATGCTCTCTCCCGGCGCCTCCAGGTCACCGCGGAGAGCATTCTGCCGGCATTCAACTTCCCTGCCACTGACGATCAGACCGACGAACCCGCCGGCTACGTCTTGCCGCTGCGCCGTCGGCAGCCCGCGGGTCAGCTCGCATGGTCAAGCCAGCTCTGGTTCGACAAACCGGACCGCCTCGTCCTGTCGCTCGGCGACTCCCCCGTTGGCTACCGCATTCCGCCTGACGCCGTGCCGTTCGTCGCGCCGGACGAGCTCACCCACGACCGCGAACCGAATCCGGGTGCCCTCGTGACGCTGCCGTCTGCACCCGCACGACGTCCCGATCTTTTCGATCGCATCCCTCAGCCAGACACCCTGCCGCCGCTTTCCAGTACGGCAGAGACCGCGACCGAACTGGTGCGTCCCGGGCTTTGCGTGGAGGTGCGTGACGGCCGGCTGCACGTCTTTTTGCCGTATGTCCCCGTTATCAGCGACTACCTCGATCTCGTCGCCGCCGTTGAGGACACCTGCCGCATGACTGGCAAGCCGGTCTGGATCGAGGGCTACACCCCGCCGTTCGATCCGCGCCTCGTCAACTTCGGCCTCACGCCCGACCCCGGCGTGCTCGAGGTCAACTTGCCGCCTGCCGCGGACTGGGACGCGCTGGAATCTACCAACAGGATCCTGCACGAAGAGGCGCACAAGCACCGCCTGATCGCAAGCAAGTTTGCGTACGACGGCAGCCATCTCGCCACCGGCGGCGGCAGCCACATCGTGCTTGGCGGCGTGACTGTGCCCGACAGTCCCCTGCTCCGCCGGCCCGACCTGCTGCGCAGCATGGTGTCGTTCTGGCAGAACCATCCGTCGCTGTCGTATCTCTTTGCCGGCATGTACGTCGGTCCGACCAGCCAATATCCGCGCGTCGACGAGGCGCGCGCCGACGCCCTGTACGAGCTGGAAGTCGCCTTCAGCCAGCTGCCCGCGCAGGACTGCCCACCCTACATTCTTGACGGGCTTTTCCGCAACCTGCTGGTCGACGTCACCGGCAACGCACACCGTGCGGAGTTCTGCATCGACAAGCTCTACCCACCACAGGGCCTCGGCCTACAGGCGGGGCTGCTGGAGCTGCGCGCGTTTGAAATGGCGCCGCACTATCGCATGGGCCTCATGCAGATGCTGCTGGTCCGCGCGCTCGTTGCGGTTCTCTGGAGGGCTCCGTTCACCTCCGGCCTCCTCCGGTGGGGCACGGCCCTGCACGACCGCTACATGCTGCCCCATTTTGTGCAGCAGGACTTCGCCGAGGTGCTCCGCTTTCTCCATCGCGCCGGCATTGCACTCGATGAGCTGTGGTTCGCCGCGCATGTCGAATTCCGGTTCCCGCGCATTGGAACAGTGAGCGCCGCCGGCGTTGAACTGGAACTGCGGCAGGCCCTCGAGCCATGGAACGTGCTCGCCGAAGAAACCACCTCCGGTCGCACCGGCCGCAGCGTCGATTCCTCGCTCGAACGTATGCAGGTCAAGGTTACCGGCCTGACCACGGCCGGGCGGTACGCCGTCGCCTGCAACGGCCGTCGCGTGCCACTCACCCCTACGGAACACGCCGGCGAAGCCGTTGCCGGTGTCCGTTATCGCGCGCGCATGTTGTCCGCGGCGCTGCACCCGACCGTCCCCGTCCACACACCGCTCACCTTCGACCTGATCGACACTTGGAGCGAGCGCTCGATCGCGCGCTGTACTTACTTTGCCGGGCCGCCGGACGGCAGCGTCCACACTACCAAGCCAACGAATGCCGCCGAAGCCATGCAGCGTCGTCAGGAGCGGTTCGTGCAGCAAGCAACCCCCGTCGACCCCATGCCCACACCGCGGGAGGAAGTGAACCCGGTCTTCCCCAGCACGCTCGACCTCCGCTGGCCTGCGCCCGCCACAACCCCAGGGAACGCCGCTTGAGCGCGGACCTCTACCGCTCGCCAGCCCGCGAAGGCGGCACCTGGGAGGAGTCGGCCGATGGCGCGGCGGCGCGGCCGCACTGGGCACGGCTGATGCATACGCTCGACGATCTCGGTCCTGCCGAACTCAGCCGCCGCTGGGCTCGCGCCGAACGCCGCATTCGCGAGAACGGCATCACCTACAACATCTACAGCGACCCGCTTGGTGCCAATCGCCCCTGGCAGATTGACATCGTCCCCCTGCTGCTCGGGGCGGACGAGTGGCGCAGCATTGAAGCCGGCGTCGTCCAGCGCGCGCAGCTGCTCACCCACCTGCTGCAGGACCTGTACGGCCCGCAAAACCTGCTCGCCGACGGCCACTTTCCCGCGGAACTACTCTTCGCCAATCCGGCCTTCCTGCGTCCGCTCGTCGGCATTACCGTCCCCGCACACAGCTACCTTCATGTGCTCGCAGTCGACCTGGCACGATCGCCCGACGGCCGTTGGTGGGTCCTCGCCGACCGCACGCAGGCTCCGTCCGGTAGCGGCTACGCGCTGGAAAACCGCACCATCGTGTCCGATGTTCTGCCTGAACTGTTCGCCCAATCGAACGTTCTGCGGCTTGCACCATTCTTCCGCGCCCAGCGCCAGGCGCTCGCCGGCCTGTCTAAGCGGGACAATCCGCGCGTCGTTCTACTCACGCCCGGCCCCTACAACGAGACGTACTTCGAGCAGTCCTACCTTGCCAAGTACCTCGATGTCACCCTTGTCGAAGGCGCCGACTTGACCGTGCGCAACCGCCGCGTTTATTTGAAAACCGTCGGCGGCCTGGAAGAAGTAGACGTCATCCTTCGTCGCGTCGACGACAGCTACTGCGACCCGCTCGAACTGCGTGGCGAGTCCCTCCTCGGCGTCTCCGGCCTGGTTGACGCAGTCGCGGCGGGCAACGTCGTCATTGCCAACGCCCTCGGCAGCGGCCTCATCGAGTCCGCCGCGATTATGCCCTTTCTGCCTGGCCTGGCAAAGCGACTGCTCGGCGAAGACCTCAAGCTGCCTTCCGTCGCCACCTGGTGGTGCGGTCAACAGGGCGCGCGCGAGTACGTTCTGCGCAACCTGAATCATCTTGTGATCAAACCGGCCTTCCCTGCGCGCGGCATGGAACCCGTCTTCGGCGCGGAGCTCTCCATAGACGCGAAAGAAAAACTCCTCTCCCGCCTCCGGGCAAAGCCTCACGAATTTGTCGCACAGGAGCAGGTCGCGCTCTCGACCGCGCCCGTGTGGGAAGATGGCGGCCTGCAGCAGCGCAGCGTTGTTCTGCGCACCTATGTGCTGAACACCGGCAACGGTTGGGTCGCCATCCCTGGCGGCCTCGTCCGCGTGGCGGAAAAGCAGGGCTCCGTCGTCTCCATGCAACGCGGCGGCCATAGCAAGGATGCCTGGGTCGTCTGGGACTCCAGCAACATCGACACGTCCAGCATGCTGCCCCGGCGAGACGAACCCGTTACGCTTCGCCGTGTCTCGACCGTCGTCCCCAGCTCCGTCGCTGATAACACGTTCTGGCTCGGTCGCTACGTGGAACGCGCGGAAAACCTCGCACGTATCCTGCGCACCATGCTGCCCCGCGTGCAACGTGGCCAGGCCTTGGAGCTGCCGAGCCTGCTGCGCCTGCACGGCTGCATGGGCATGCGCTACGGCAAACTCGAGCCAATCAAGCGTCGTCCGAACACCTTCCCCTTGCTGGAGAAGGACCTGCTCTCCATCCTGTCTGATACCGACCGCCGGCGCAGCCTGCCCTCTACGCTGGCGGAGGTCTTCCGCATCGCCGGTAATGTGCGCGAGCGTCTGTCCGCAGACATGATGCTGCTCATCAATCGCCTGCACCACGCCATGCACACCGCGCCCGGCACGCCGCTCATGGACTACCAGCCCCTGCTCACGACTTGCCTCGAGCAACTCTCGGCTTTTAGCGGCATGGAGCGCGAAAATATCCAGCGCGGCTCCGGCTGGCTCTTCCTCAGTCTCGGCCGGCGCATGGAGCGTGCCATCAATCTCACCTGTCAACTCCGTGAAATCACGCGTCCGCTCAATCCCGATCACTGGTCATTCCTGGAACGTGTTCTTGAGGTCGGCGACAGTTCCATGACCTACCGCGCACGCTACTACACCACCCTGCAGCCATTGCCCGTGCTCGACGTTCTCATTGCCGACGACAGCAATCCGCGCTCACTCGTTTTTCAACTCACCCACATCGTCGACTTGTACGCCAAACTGCCACGTCACGCCCAGGAAGATCTCGCCGCCATGCAGAAGGCCATCAGCGATCTTCGCGGCATCTCACTGCAAGCCATTCAGTTTCCCCGCGCCGGCAGCCCGTCGCCGCCAGCGCTGCGCCAGCTGCACCGCTTTCTCGGTACACTCGACGATCTGCTACCCGCGTGGTCGAATGCATTGTCCACCCGCTACTTCAGCCACGCACGCACTCTGCCGATGACGATGGGCCAATAACTTCGCACATGATGTACCGAATCCTTCATCGCACCACCTATGCCTATGCCCATCCGGTCTCCTTCGGCAATCATGTGGCGTGTTTGCGCCCGCGATCCTTCGCCGGCAACCTGTTGCTGCGGAATCATCTCCACATCTCACCCGCACCCATCAACCTCACCGAGCGTACGGATTACTTCGGCAACACGCTCAGCTTCTTTACCGTCCAGGAACCACACCGCGAACTGATTGTCGAAGCCCGCAGTGAGGTTGCCGTCGACGGTGACCTTCGCCGCCGCACGCCCGACACCCCGCCCTGGGAACAGGCGGCCATCGCCGTCTCCACCGATCACAGCCGCGAAGCCCTCGATGCCTACCAGTACCAATTCGACTCCGCGCGCATTCGCACCCGGCCTGACTACGCCGAATACGCCCTTCAGTCCTTTACCCCGGGCCGCCCCATGCGCGAGGCGCTGCTCGACCTCACGCAGCGCGTCTACCGCGACTTCAAATTCGATTCCAGCGTCACCACCGTCCGCACTCCCACTGAGGAGGTCTTCCTCAAGCGCCGTGGCGTCTGCCAGGACTTTGCCCACGTCCAGATCGCATGCCTGCGCTCCATCGGCATCGCCGCGCGTTACGTCAGCGGCTACCTGCGCACCTACCCGCCACCCGGCCGCGCCCGGCTCATCGGTGCGGACGCATCGCACGCCTGGCTTTCCGCCTGGTGCCCCGGTCACGGCTGGTTCGACATGGACCCTACCAACAACGTCGCCCCTACTGACGGTCACGTCACACTCGCCTGGGGGCGCGACTACGGCGACGTCAGTCCCCTGCGGGGGCTCATCCTCGGCGGCGGCGATCACAAGCTGCATGTCGGTGTCGACATGGAACCTGTGGAAGACTAGCCCGCACCCCATGTACCCAGACCTATCTCCAGTGGTATAGTGGAAAAGTTGAGCAGCCGTTCGCGAGTGCACCCCTCCGGTGCCATACCGCATGCGGAGGTGGCGAAATTGGCAGACGCACTAGCTTGAGGTGCTAGCGCCGCAAGGCATAGGGGTTCAAGTCCCCTCCTCCGCACCAACACTCTCTGCAAGACCCAGGAAAGGCCAGCCCGCTGCGGCTGGCTTTTCTGTTGTCTGTCGCAGTCCCGGTGCAGTGGTAAACTTCACAGTGGATATAGGTCCCTGCGCCACTGCTGGGGACTCCACACCTTCTCCGGGACGCCCCGAGTCACCGCCTCACTAGGCCGTGGCGCCAAAGGAACTTCGCCGCAATGACCGTTCTGCTCGTTCTCCTCGTCATTCTCCACATCGTGGTCTGCCTGTTCCTCATCGGCGTCGTCCTGCTGCAGCAGGGTAAGAGCGCCGATCTCGCCAGCGCCTTCGGCGGCCAAGGCACACAGACTGCATTCGGTCCACGCGGTACCGCCAATCTCTTCACCCGTCTCACCACCTGGTCGGCGATCCTCTTCATGCTCACCTCCATCGGCCTCACCATCCTGCTGTCGCGCAGCAACAATCGCTCCGTGCTTGCCGGAGAAAAGACGACGCAGTCCCAGCCCATAAAGAAATAAGCTTCCCTTGATCCGCGAGACCTTCCCCGTCGGCCCACTTCGCTGCAACTGCACGATCCTCGGCGACTCGGCTACAGGCGAAGCTATCGTCGTCGATCCTGGCGGCGATCTCGCCCGCATCGAGGCTACTCTCGCACGTCATCAACTTCGCGTCACGCACATCGTTGTCACCCACGCCCACTTGGACCACATCGCAGCCGCGGCCATCCTGCGCGAACGCACCGGCGCGCCCGTTCTCTACAACCAGCAGGACCTGCCGCTCGTCGCCATGATGCCTGAGCAGGCTGCATGGATGGGCGTTGCCCTGCCCACGGTCCTGCCGCCGGACGCGAGCGCGGAAGATGGCTTGCAGCTCACCCTGGGCTCCGACCGCATCGACGTCCTGCACACCCCCGGACACACCCAGGGCAGCATCTGTCTCCATGTTCCGGCGCAATCCCTGCTACTCGCCGGTGATACCCTCTTCCGCGGCGGCATTGGTCGTACTGACCTGCCCGGCGGCAATACTGGCCAGATTCTCCGCTCCATTGCCGACCGCCTCCTGCACCTTCCCGAGGGCAGTGTCGTCGTACCCGGCCACGGTCCCGAAACCACTCTTGCGCACGAACGCGATACGAACCCGTTCCTGCGAAATGTGTAAGTTGCATCGCCTTGTGGAGGCGTGACACAAAGTTTTTTTCACATAGATGGCACGGCAGATACCTCGCTGACCACCTCGGCAACACCCCTGACCAATTGGTCAATCCCTTCCGCAAACACTTCCGCGACGCTTAGCAGACTCAGCACCAGCCACCCTCGCGCCGGAAGGCCATAAAACGACCCCGGATGCACGACGAGCCCGTGCCAATCCAGCAGACGTAGCGCAAGCACGTCATCCGCTTCCGTTGCTGGCACCCGAAGCACCACGCACCAGCCCGCCTGCACCGGCAACCGGCTACACAACGTCTGCCCGCCAAGCACACGATCAAGCGTCCGCAGATTCTGCCGCACCCGATCGACAATCTGCGCCTGAATCGCCGAACTGCCCGCCAGCCACGTCTCGACCGCATGTTGCACTGGAGCATTTGGCGAGAGAAAGGTGTCCGCAATAAACTCAAGCCGACCCATCGCCTCTGCCGCCTCCGGCCCGCGCACCACCGTCCACGCCAGCTTCATCTGCGGCAACGCCAGCACCTTGCTCAGGCCGCTCATCACAAAAGTCAGCACTGGCGCGGGACCCTCCGCAAAGCTCCTCAATGGCTCCCGTAAGTCCATAGGAAAATCCAAAAAGACCTCATCGACGAGCAATGCCAACCCGAACTCGGCCGCAATCGCCTGCACTCGCTCCCGTTCGTCCGCGGCCACAGCATGCCCCGTCGGATTGTTCGGGTGCACCAGCACGATCGCCCGCGTCCGTGGCCCGATCGCCGCGCGCAAGGCACCCGTGTCGATCCGCCATCCATCATGCCGCAGCAGCGGATACGTCCTTAGGCAAACGTCATGCAGTCGCGCCAGCAAGTCGAAGAGCGGGTAGCTTGGCTGCGGAATGAGAACGTCATCCCCTGCATCGCACAGCAACCGTAGTAGGTACCCGTAGGCCTCGCTCGTCGATGCCGTCAGCACCATGCGGTCCGCGTCCACCGAAACACCGTGCGGCGCATAATACTGTCTGGCGATTGCCTCCCGCGCAATGCGCATGCCCAACGGGTGCGCGTCGTACTGCAGGCTCTCCGGCGACGCAAGCCCGCCCAGGATCAGGGCCGTGTTATACGTCAGTCCGCAACGGGTCGGATTCGTCACCGTCAGGTCCAGCAGTGCGTGGCCGTTTGCACGCGCAGCCGAAATCGCCTCTGCCAGTGCGTCCGCACCTTCGCCAAACTCCGCGCGACTGGCCCATCGCACGCCGTGCTCCCTATCGCCCATCCCTCTATCTTGCACGTCCCCAGGCGTCCGAACCCATCTACAATCGGCGCATGAGTAAGGTATCGGCGGTATTGTTTGACTTCGGCAAGGTGCTGAGTGGTCCGCCCAACGCACAGGTGTGGGCACAGATGCAGCAGGTGAGCGGTCTTTCCGCAGAGACGCTCGACCGCGTCTACTGGCTGCCCCGCGACGAATACGATCGCGGCGGACTGAACAGCAACGCCTATTGGAATGAAGTCGCGCGTGAAGCCGGAACCGCTTTCGACCTCGCCACAGTGGCTCAGCTCACCGCGCTTGACGTCGAACTCTGGACCGAAATGAACGAGCCAATGATCGCCTGGGTTCACGCCCTGCACCGCGCCGGCATCCGCACCGGCATCCTGTCGAACATCGGCGACGCTATGGCAGCGGGCATCCGCAACAAGTTCGACTGGATCTCCGGCTTTCACCACGCAGTCTGGTCGCACGAATTGCTCCTCCGCAAGCCAGACCCAGCAATTTACGCAGTCGCCGCCGCCGGCCTGGCCACTCCCCCGGCAGAGATTCTCTTCCTGGACGATAAGCCTGAGAACATCGACGCTGCCGTTGCTTTCGGCATGCAGGCGATCCTCTATACCGATCACGCTGACTTTGAACGCGACATGCAGGCACGCGGCTTCACGTCGATCCTGCGTCCTACGGAGAAAACTTTAACCCTTACCTGACTCAACCTGCGACAGATCGCGCCCGAAACGGTAGGATGAGTCACACCTTCGTGTACCCGTCGCAGAACGGGACACTCAAGTCACTCTTCTTCACGGGTTTACTACAAACAGACTGCGCCGCACGTTACCGCGCAGCATGTGTGACCCATGCCTTTTATGCACAAATTTCGCTTCTGCCGCTTTTCTGCTCTTTTGGGGTTGCTCCTTTGCGCGTGCTCTTGTGGCGCCCAACAGCTCAGCCTGCAGGGGCTCCGCAGCCAGAACGGCCACGGCCAATTCAACGGATTGAAAACCGACGCCACGGGCAACCTGTACACGCTGCTGGAAGCCGCCGACGGTGTGCGCCTAGTCAAGTTCGACGCGACCGGCACCCAATTGCTCGGCCAGATACAAGTCGGGCAGGCGGGCGATCAAGCTGTCGCTCTGGCGCTTGATGCCTCCGGAAACGTTTACGTCGCGGGCACATCGAGCAGCACCGGATCGGTCACCGGTACGACCGGAACGGCCTTCCCCACACGCACCGATTCCACGACCAACTCGTTCCTGATCAAGTTCAATGCCGCACTCACCGAGCAGTGGCTCACCTTTCTGGGCAGCGGCAAAATGGCTGTCACGGCAGTCGATACGACGGCGACCCAGGTCGTTGTGACCGGCGGCATCTTCTCTGCGACGCTCCCTGTCACGACGAACGGTATCCAGCAGCAGCCGCTTCCCGGCAGCACTGGCGACGGCTTCGTGCAGGGTTACGCCACCGCATCCGGTACGCTCAACTACTCCACCTACCTGACCGGCGCGAACGGAGACACGCAGCCTTCTTCCATCGCCGTGGACACCGCCGGCAATGCCTACATCGCCGGCACCACCTCGGCGACCGGCTTCCCCACTATCAACGCCCTCGTCCCGACCATCCTGTCTGATTCGACCAATCCGATCTCCGGCTTTCTGGCGAAGTTCACACCGGCCGGTGACGGGATCGTGTTCTCCACGTACATTCCCGGTAACGGCATTGCCTCCGCGGCATTCGATGCAGCCACCAACTCCGTCCTGCTCTCCGGTGATATTGCGCGCGGCCTGTTTCCTGTCACTGTCGTCAGCGGTCCCATCGCCGCCAAGCCTGCATACCAAACAGCCATCCGCATCCCGGCCGATGGTTCCGGCGTGACCAGCGCCACGCTGCTTGCGCCGTCGAACACCTCTGCCATCGCCGCTTCGTCCACCGGTTTCGCCGTTACCACCACCAACCAGAACGTCGCCAACCTGCCTCTGCTGCCCGTTGCCGCCCTGCAGACCATCGGTAACACCTATCTGTTTCAGGCAGATAGCAGCGGCGTGCCGCAGCAGGCCGCGCGCATCGGTGGCATCGCCGTGCAACGCACGGCCAGCGCTAGCCTACCAGCGCTCACCACCGGCATTGCTGTCGCGGCGGACGGCTCGACCATCGCCGCCGGTTCGCTTGCCCCGACTCTCAGCAGCAGCCTCATCGCAACTCAGCGCTACGACGTGACCCTGGTCAACGCTCCGAGCTTTGGCCTCCCTTCCGGTGTTCGCGACGCATTGCCAAGCGCCACGACCTGCAACGGCAGCGCCTGCGCCGGTGGAGCAGGACTGCTCGCGCGCATCTCCATGTCGACTGCGCCTCAGCTCGGCTTCTCCATCGACAACCTGCCAAACCTCGTCCTGCGCAACACGGGCGCGACCGATGCAACCGGCGTCCAGGTCACCGCGACCGGCTACACCGTGACCAGCACCTGCGCCACATTGCTGCCCGCTGGCGGCGAGTGCGATATTGCCCTCGGCGGCAGCGGCCCCGGCAGCATCACCGCAACCAGCGGCAACAGCGCATCCGCAACGGCAACGCTTTCGACAACCAGTGCTGCTGCGGCTGTGATTGCCGTCGCCCCCAAGGAACTGGACTTCGCCATCACCAGCGCCGTCTCCGGACCACACACGCGGACGCTGACCGTCACCAATCTCACGGCACAGTCACAAGTCTTCGTCTCGCAATCGACCACGCTCGTCGCACAGCGCCCGGGCGTGACGACCCAGTCCTATACCGTGGCGGAAAACTATGCCGGCGGCGACTGCACCCCAGTGGGTGACGGAGTGCATGAGATCGTCGCGGCCAACTCCACCTGCCACGTTGCCCTCACACTCACCGCATCCACCGACGCAACCAACGATGCCGCCATCACCGCTGCTTGGACACTTGGACCGCGTGAGATTACCCTGACCGGCTACGTGCAGGCCGGAGCGCTTTCCGTGTCGGCCACACACATCGGCTTTGGCCGCCAGTTCAACGGTGGCCTGCGTGTCCCACGCTACCTGTACCTGTCCAATGGCAGCGATCTGCCGCAAACGCACGCAACCGTCACGCTACCCGCGACCTCGCCTTTCCAGCTCACCGACGCCTGCCCGACGACGATCGCACCGCAGAGCTCCTGCCGCATCGCCATCACCTACAACTCGCTGGTGATCCCCTCCTCCGATTCCACGACACTGGCGCTCGACAACGGCCTAAGCGTCGTCATCGACGGCCAGACTCTTCCCGCGCAGGCTGTCACCGGTGCGTCCACCAACCCCAATCTCACCGTCAGCCCGACGTCAATCACCTTTACCAGCGCGGTCGTGGTCACCACGGTGTCGACAGAAACCCAAACCGTCACGCTCGCCAACACGGGGGCTGCCGACTTCGCCCTTACGACCGCAGTTTCCGGCGACTTCACCGCCAGCACCTGTCCGGCCACGCTCGCAGCCGGCACCAGTTGTGTCGTCACACTCCACTTCACGCCGTCTGACAGTGGCACCCGCCAGGGTCTGCTCTCCGTAACCGCGGGTTCGAATGCGCCAGTCTATGTGACACTCGCCGGCCAGGGCACTGCCATCACTCCACCGGCCGGCACCACGACACCCACCGGCACCACCTCCATTTTGAACGGCACCCTCGACTTCGGCGAGCAACCGGTCGCTGCACCTGCGGTACGCTGGTCCAAAATCGCCAGCCCCTTCCAGTCGCTGACCGTCACCAGCACCATCGCGGACTACCGGGTTCTCATTGTCGAAGACTAGGGTTACGGCTACGGCCAGCCGGCCCGCAATGCCTTTAAGCAGACCGTGACCGGCACCTGCTTTAACTGCTATGTTGGCGTCCAGTTCCTGCCCATCCAGCCAGGCGCACGTCCCGGCAGCCTGACACTGACCACGACCAGTGGCGGTGCGGCGCAGACCACCGCACTGACCGGTGTTGGCCGACCTTCCACCGGTGTTTTGCTCAGTCCGGTCGTCAATAACTTTGGTTCGGTTTCTGTCGGCAGTTCGACCGCAGTGACCAGCTTCGTGCTCACCAATGCCACGGGCGCTGCCATCACGACTGGCACCCCGGTACTCGCGGGGGATTACACTGCATCTGCCAACCCAACCGGCGGCACGGCTTGCGGTGGAACGCTCGCCGATGGAGAAAGCTGCGTCGTCGCCCTCCAGTTCTCCCCAACGGCCATCGGTACCCGCACCGGCCAGGTCACCATCGCTACCAGCGCCGGCACCGCGAGTTCTATCCTCACCGGCACCGGCGCATCTGGCACCGGCGTCAGCTTCCAACCAAATGCACTCGTCTTCAACAACACCCCCGGCGCGCAGAGCGCAAGCCAAGTCATTACCGTCACAAACAGCGGCAGCGCAGCCGCGACCATCGGCGCCCCTACATCCAGCGACTCGCACTTCAGCAGCACGACCACGTGCACGACGCTGGCCTCCGGTGCCTCCTGCGCTCTCACGGTCGTCTACACAGCGACACCGTCCCTTGCGTCGGGGCTGCTCACCCTTCCGGTGACCACGTCGGTCAACGGCTCGCCGCAAACCATCAGCTCCCAAATACCACTTACCGGCAATTACACCCAAGAGAACGCGGGCATCCAGATCGTGCCTGGTGAAAGCTCCACCGTGCACTTTGGCGCGCTCGCCACGGGCGGCGTTTCCAGCGTGCGTGTACTGCGCGTGAACAACGTTTCGGCGAAATCCGTCACCATCGTCGCGCAGCCGCCGCGCCAGTTTCCCATCGTCGCCTCCACCTGCGGCGCGCTCGCTCCCGGTGCAAGCTGTGCCCTCTCCGTCGTTTACGCACCACTCACCAATGGAGATACCACCGGTACCCTGCTGATACAGGCCAATGCGACCGACGGCACGGGCACGCTGAGCGGCCTCGCCTACCTGGAGGGCTACGGCCTGTCGTTAAGCCAGTTGTCCGCCAGCGGAAACTTTTCTCCTGCGGGCGTACTCGACTTCGGCCAGGTCGGTTCCGGCCAGAATGCCACGCAAACCGTCACCCTGACCAACCAGGGAGGCGGGACGGGTGCCTCCTCCGCCGTCACCATTCGTCGCATCCACGTAGATACCCCTTACAGTTCGACCACGACCTGTGGCGCCACTCTCGCGCTGAATGCAACATGCACGGTCGCGATCACCTATGCACCCACCTTCCAGGTTGCATCCAGTAGTACCGGCGATGCCTCGCTCGCCAACCTCGGCGTGCTTACCGTGGAGTCAGATGCGGAGAACGCACCGTATCTTATCGACCTCGCCGGCCGCGCGGGAGCCGTACAGACAGTGTCTCCCTCCAATGTTGCGCCACTTTCCCTGCTCGCCCTCTCGCAAGGTGCGCTCAACTTCGCCGGCGTCACGGCCGTGGGTACCGCATCCGCGGCGCAGGCAGTGACCCTCTCCAATGCTGGCACCACCGTCATCCACGTCGCTGGCGTGCTCACTTCGCCCGACTTCACGGTTACGAGCAATTGCGGCACCCTGACCCCAGGCGCGTCCTGCACGTTCAACGTCAGCTTCACGCCACAATCGGCCGGTACGCACTCCAGCGCGGTTGAGCTGCAAACCGATGCTGCAATGTCATTGGATTACCTCTCCGTTCTTGGTACTGGCACACCAGCCAGCGTGACACTTACACCGACAACGCTCGATTTCGGCAGTGTGCTCCTAGGTCGCACCAGCAGCCTTCCCACTACGTTCACCAACGCCGGAGCGTCCCCCGTCACTCTCGGCAGCCTCGCAATCACCGGAGACTACAGCATCGCGACCGCCACAACGGCCGCTACCCCCTGCACGATTGGCTCCGTGCTCGCCCCGGGCGCCTCATGTACCGTCGCCATCGTCTTTAGCCCCACGCAACCTGGCACACGTCCGGGAACCCTCAGCGTTGCCAGTTCCGCGACTGCACTTCCTCTCACGGCGACGCTCACCGGTATCGGCGCGCAGCCGCAGCTTACCGCAACGCCGAACGGCCTTAGTTTTGGCGACGTGCTCACCGGCAAGACGGCCCAGCTCTCGCTCACCCTCGCCAACATCTCCGCGACGGATGTAAACGCGCTTACGTTTACCATCGTCGGTGATTACGCCGCCACCAGCACCTGTGGCCCGGGTACGCTGCGCGCCGGTTCGTCCTGCTCCATTACGGTCGCGTTCACACCCACAGTCGCCGGAACACGATCGGGCACGCTCACGGTCAGCAGCAGCGATCCGTCGTCACCGCTCGTCATCCCGCTCACAGGAAATGGCATTCAGGGCGGCGGCTTCACCCTGACAGCAAATGGTGCCTCGATCGCCACAGCGACTGAGTCCGTCGCGATCCCAGCCAGCTATACACTAGCCGTTACGCCCACCGGCGGCTTCACCGGCACTGTGGCGCTCACTTGCACGCCGCAGGGTACGTACGCCTACGTGTCCTGTTCCATCACGCCGTCGTCCGTAACGCTTGGCAGCGGGCCGCAGACGTCGATCGCCACCATCACGACTGTGACCGGCGCGACCGCCACAGCCATGCAACAATTCGCGCCATCAGGCACATCGGCAGCAGCCGCCATTGTTGCTTGCCTGCTCGCACCATGCGTACTGTTCGTGCGCAATCGCAGCAGATTGCGCATTTCCTTGCTGCTCCTTCTCTGCAGCATTGTGCTGTCTGCGGCAAGCGGCTGCGGCGGTGGGGTAGGCGACACACGCATCCGCTACGGCGCGGCGGGTAACTACCAGTTCATCGTCACGGCGAGTTCCACCACCGGAGTCACCGCGTCGCAATCGGTCACCCTCAATCTCACGATCACAAAATAAACAGGTGCAGGCACATCGCTATACCGGTGTGCCTGCACCCAGCGGTACCTGCTCCACGATTTCCAGCCCAAAGCCCTGTAGCGCGGGCACATGCGTGGGCCGATTGACAAGCAGGCGGATGCGCCGGATGCCAAGATCCGCCAGAATCTGCGAACCGACTCCCGTGTGACGCAGCGTCTGCTGCGCGTCCGCCACACGCCCGCGGCTCATGACCAGCCGCGCCGGGTGTGCTGTATGGTCGATCGTGAAGCCCGCGCTGCTGTTGTGTAGGTAAATTAACGCACCGCGCCCTGCCGCGGAGATCGCACGCAAGGCACCTTCCACGCTGTTGCGGCACTCTCCACCGTCCTGCTGAAACGCACCGCCGGCAAGGCAGTGCGTGTGTACGCGCACAAGCACCGGTTCGGTGTCGCCCTTCGACAGATCACCCTTGACCAAAGCCAGATGGCTCGCGCCCTCCTCCACGTCGCTCTCGTATGCGATCATGCGGAACTCGCCCCATGGCGTTTCAAGCGCGGTCTCTGCGACACGGTGCAGGTATTGCTCGGTTTGTAATCGATACCGGATCAACTCGGCCACCGTCAACATCGCCATGTCGTGTGTTTTGCAGAACTCCACCAGGTCCGGTACCCGCGCCATCGACCCGTCGTCATTCATGATTTCGCAGATGACGCCGGCTGGAATCAACCCCGACATGCGCGACAGGTCGACGGATGCCTCCGTTTGGCCAGCACGCACAAGCACACCGCCTTTGCGCGCGCGTAGCGGAAACACATGTCCTGGCCGCGCCAAGTCGGCGGCGGAACTGCCCGGCCGCACTGCCGTCAAGATGGTATGCGCGCGATCAGCGGCAGAAATGCCCGTCGTCACACCCTCCCGCGCTTCAATCGATTCGGTGAACGCTGTTCCGAATCGCGACGTATTTTCGCTCGCCATGGGTGGTAGCCGCAAGTAGTCTGCGCGCTCTTCGGTCAGCGTCAGACAGATCAGCCCACGCCCGAACTTTGCCATAAAGTTGATCGCTTCGGGCGTCACGTGTTCCGCAGCAATCGTCAGGTCGCCTTCGTTCTCGCGATCCTCATCGTCGACCACCACGATCATGCGTCCGGCGGCAAACTGCCGCAACGCCTCCGGCACATCCACAAACGGCGCAACTGCCATGCCTCTTCACCTCGATGATCCTAGTGCCTCAAGACAGCGAAACCGCTCCTGATTGGAGCGGCTGCGCTGGAACTTCAATGCAGGGCTGCTGCCTGGCCGCCCGCCGACTTGCCACTCTTCTACAGGGTCGATTCGATCTCGAAGCCCCAAGCTTCAAGCAGCGGTTCCGGAATGTACTTGGAGTTCTTGTTCCGCCGCGCCCACTCGCGCAGCCGCGTCGACCGGATGTACTGGTCGGGCGTGAGTTTGTATTCCTTTACCACCTGCTCAAACGACGTGATGGTCGGCACCACCGGCCCAATCGGCTCGGGCTTGCCCCAGTTCGGATTTCCGCGACGCTTCGCCATGCTGCTCTCCTTCGTATCCACGCCCCGGGAAATGCCAGGCACCAGAGCGGAATCAACATCTTAGTTTACCGCGATTCTGTCGTCCCTGGTAGCCGGTCAGTCAAAACGCTAATCCACGATCTCGCCCCGCTGCAACTGGCCGACCGCGCGCGCGGCGCGTTCGCGCAGAGCCTCTCGGTCCTCCGTCGTCTTTTTGCGCAGCGTGGCATACGGCATGCGCATTCGCTGGTTGGTGCCCAGCGTGTCCACGTGCCGCTCCATAAATGTCCAGTACAGCGAAGTGAACGGGCACGAGCCCGGCCCCGTGCTCTTCTTCGGGTTCAAGGCGCATTTGCCGCAATAGTCGCTCATGCGGTCGATGTACGCAGCACCGCTCACGTAGGGCTTGGTCGCGGTCAGGCCGCCGTCGGCGAAGGTCGCCATACCGAGCACGTTCGACTCCACCACCCAGTCGTAGGCATCCACGTATGCGACCCAGAACCAATCCGTGAGTTCACGCGGAGAGAAGCCGCACAGCGTCGCCAAATTGGAAAGCACCATCAGCCGCAAGATGTGGTGCGACCAGCCCTGCTGCATGACCTGCCCCGTCGCCGTGTCCAGACAGAACATGCCCGACCGCACGCCCCAATACGCCGGCGGCAGCGGCAGGTGAGCGTCCAACGCGGAGGGCATCGCCGGCAGGTCGGGTGCCGCGGCGTTCCTCTCTTTCACAAGCAGCCGACTGTACTCATTCGCATGCAGATTCTCGGGAGGGTCGGGCGCCTGCGGCAGCGTGCGATAGCCGTCGGTCTCCGCATGCATGTGGCGCATAAACTCACGCCAGCCAATGATTTGCCGTATAAATCCCTCAGCACTGGCGAGCGGGATGGTCATGCCATCGTACCCCGCGGCAACCTCGGCGACGACTTCGTGCGGCAGCAGGCGGCTCACGTTCATCAGAGCCGAAATTGCGGAGTGAAAGAGCATCGGCTCGCGTGCACTCATCGCATCTTCAAACGGGCCGAAGTGCGGCAGCAGCTCCGTCAACGCAAACGTCCAAAATGTCGCGCACTCCACCGCCGTGCACGGCAGGTCAAAGCCGTCGAAAGTGCCGATGCTTTCGATGCCGTTGCTGCTCAGCCACGCAATCAGCTCGAGCGTAATCGCATCCGGCGCGAACGATGGCCGCATCGGTACCGGCACCTCGCCGCGGTACGGATTTCGATTGTCCTCGTCAAAACTCAGCTTACCGCCCACAAACTTCCCCGTGCCGTTCATCAGCAGGCCGGTCTTCTTGCGCATGTGGCGGTAAAATGTCTCCATCAGGTACTGCCGCCCGCTGCGGCCGGGCGTCTTGGCACCGAAGACGGCCCGCCAGTCCTCCACGGTTGAAATCCACGCATTGTCCTCGACGAACTGTAGCTTCAGCCCTGCCGCGACGGCTATGTCCAGGTCCTTGCGCAACTCACGCTCCGCCGGCTCCGTCGTCTGGATGACGCTGATCTCCAGTTCCCGTTGCACCGCCAGCAACTGCTCGCCATAACTCTCCGGCGCATTGCGATAGGCGACCAGGACGCCGCGCGCCTGCTGCTCCAGCGCGAAGTGCCGCATGTTACTCAGCACCACCAGCACCTTTTTCTTGTGGTACGGCCGGTTGCGCCCCTTGGCGTGCGACTCGATCAGGATCAGCCCAGCGTCGTTCGGCTTCAGCTCGGCCAGCGGACCGATGCGATCGTTCAGCCGGTCATACGGCACAAAGACCCACTGCCGCCCGCGCGCCTGCTCCAATGTCGGCCATGCGTCGCGCATGTCTTCCAGGAATGCCATAGCTTGACGATAAAGCTCTTCCCGCAGGCTCTCCGGCGGAAAGGACTGCATCATCGTCTCCTGCTTCATTCTCTGAAGCCGCCGCCTCGCATTTTGTCATCCCGTAATCAGACGCCGGGTAGATATCTTCTATTTGCGGGACGCGGTCGGGGATCTGCTGTCTACCGGCAGACGTCCCCCTGGAACGGCAGATCCCTCCGCTACGCTGCGGGAGGACAAATAACCGGACGACGCGATGACACAGAGGGGCTTCAGACCCTGCGATTGGCGAACGCAGTCACGATCACATCAACGACGCCGCAAGCTCCGTATACTTCTCTACCGCATCGCGCAGTTCGCTCTTCAGCACCTTCTCTGCCTCGGTGTGCGCTACGTGGATTGTTCCCGGCCCCAACAGCAGCGGCTCGCCCCAGTTCGTTAGCGACGAGATGTCCGTCGCATATTTCGCGATCATCGTCGGCCAGCCTTCGATGCGCTTCATGCGCACCGCAGCCAAATCCAAGGAATACGTGACCTGCACCCGACCCGCGGCAATGCGGTCGACGATCTCTTTCACGGTGGCGGAGTTCCCTACCGTGCGGATCAGCACCTGCGCCTCGGCTGCGTCAGGAATTACGTTGGGCGCGCGGCCGCCGCTCAGCAGGCCCACGTTCAGCGTCGACGGCCCGATTTCCGGGTCTACCGGCAGCTCCACCGCCAGCAGGTCGTGCAAGACGGCAATCAGTTTTTCGGTGGCGCTGTCGCCCAACTCCGGGTAGGCGGAGTGCGCCATTTTGCCGCTCGCCGTCAACACCACGCGGAGCGCGCCCTTGGTGGCCAGCGCCAGCATGTTCTCCGTCGGCTCACCGTTGATCAAAAACTTCGAACCATGCCCGTCCAGGTTTGCGACCTTCGCACCGGCGGAGTCGCGCTCCTCGCCGACCACATACAGAAGGCCCACCGGCGTACCATTGGCATAGAGCTTTTCCGCCGCGCACACCTGCGACGCGAGAATGCCTTTGGCGTCGCACGAGCCACGACCGTACACGTACATGTCGTCTTCGCTGGAGCCAAAGTACGGCGGAACGGTGTCGAAATGAGTGGAAAGCGTCACCGTGGGCGAGGTACCGGGCATGCGCGCATACAGGTTGAAGCGGTCGCCCAGATCGACAGCACCGAGTTCGGTCTGCTTCACGGGCTGCTTCTCAACGTCATAACCGAGGCCCGTTAGGTACTCGTACAGGTAGGCGGCGCATCGGCCTTCGCGGTACGTCGTCGATTCGATATCGACCAGCGTGCGAGTCAGTTCAATCGGATCGAGGGGCATGCCCCAAGTCTAACCCGGCGATCCTTGTTTTGAACCCACAAGCGCCCCCACAAACCCGCCAAATGCAACGTAGAATGGTGCATCCCGCGACCGCGGCAAACCTAGGAACGTGGAATGCAAGACCCTATGGAAGCACCCGCCAACGCCTTCGCCCAGCAGTCCCTCGGCAGCCCGCGCGCGCTTGCCGCGGTGCTGGATCACACCCTGCTTAAGCCCGACGCCACCCGTGATCAGGTGCTGAAGCTGTGCGCGGAAGCCGCGGAATACGGCTTCGCCTGCGCCATGGTCAATCCCTGCTGGGTGCCGCTTGCCGTCGAAGCTCTTGCCGGCACCGGTGTTCCCACTGGTGTTGTGATCGGCTTCCCGCTGGGCGCAACTCTTACGGAAACCAAGCTCGACGAAACCGAAGCCGTCCTGGCCGCGGGCGCGCATGACATCGACATGGTCCTCAACATCGGCTTTCTGAAGTCCGGTATGGAAAAGGAAGTCGCCAGTGAAATCCGCCAGCTCGCCCTCGTCGCCCACGCCGGCGGCGGCATTCTCAAGGTCATTCTTGAAACCGCGCTTTTGACCGACGAGGAGAAGTCCCGAGCCTCCCATCTCGCCGTGGATGGCGGTGCCGACTTCATCAAGACCAGCACCGGTTTTTCCACCGGCGGCGCCACCGCGCAGGACATTGCCCTGATGCGCTCCGTTGCCGGCGCCCGCTGCGGCGTCAAGGCTTCCGGCGGCATCCGCTCCCTCGCGGATACGGTTGCCATGCTCAACGCCGGTGCCACCCGCATCGGTGCCAGCGCATCGGTTGCCATCGTGCAGCAGTTAACCGGCGGCAACGCATCCACCACGACAGGTTACTGACGCACCCATTTTGGGCACCCCATTCCAACCCGGCGAAGTCATCGTCACCAGCGACGCGCAGCCCTCGCGCGCTTCTGAAGTCCACGATCTTGCGCCGAATACGTTGGAGTTCGAGGGAGATTACCGGCCCGCGGACAGGGCCTCCCGCGAGATCGCGCGCGCACCGCGTGTCTCCATCCCCGCCAACCCGAACACCACGCCCCATGTCGACTTCCTGCTGCGCTTGGCCGACGCACTGAACAACACGCTCGACCTGCAAACCCTCATGCTGCGCGTCGCGGAGCTGGTGCGCGCCGTCGTGCACTACCGCATCTTCGCGATCCTGCTCATCAACGACCGCACCCAGGAGCTTTGGATGCGGTTCCAGATCGGCCACAATGCCTCCGTCGAGCGTGCGCGCATCAAGCTGGGACGTGGGATCGTGGGGCAGGCTGCCGCGGCCCGGCGCTCCATCCTGATCGATGACGTGAGTGAAGCGCCGGATTACATCAGCGCCAACCCCGAGGTTCGCTCCGAACTCGCCGTCCCGCTCATCATTAAGAACCGCGTCATCGGCGTCATCGACCTGGAGTCCGAACAGATCGGCGCCTTTACCGCAGACCAGCAGCGCTTGCTCGAACTCGTTGCATCGCGCGTGGCTGTTGCGGTGGAAAATGCACGCCTCTACACCCGCGTTTCGCGCCAGGCGCAAACCCTTACCGTGCTCAGCGAAATTAGCACGGAAATCACCAGCATCCTCGACCTGGACGACCTGCTCGAACGCATCGGCACCCTTCTGCGCCGCGTCGTCGATTTCCAGATGTTCACCATCCTGCTCTGGTCCGAACGCACCCAGCAGTTCGAGCACCGCTTCAGCACACGCTACGGCGAGCGTGTCCGCCGGGAGCGTGGTGCGGTCTATGGCGTTGGCCTCATCGGATCGGCGGCGCAGCTGCGCGAACCCATCCTCGCGCCCGACGTACGCAAAGATCCCCGCTACATTGCCGTCAACGCCGACGTGCGTAGCGAACTTGCCGTGCCGCTGCTGTACAAGGGCCGCGTCACCGGCGTGCTCGACCTGGAGCACACCCGCGTCAACTACTACAACGAAGATCACCAGCGCACGCTCACCACGCTTGCCGGCCAGATTGCCATCGCGATCGCGAACGCCCGTCTGTACGAGCGCATCTTTGAAGAGGAGCAGCGGCTGGAACGCGACCTCGACATGGCGCGCGAAGTGCAGCTTCGCCTGCTGCCTCCGGCACCCGCGCCCATGCCGCACGCGGAGTTCGCCACCCGCTTCCTGCCTGCACGCTCCATCGGCGGCGACGTTTACGACTTCATCGATTACGGCGACGGCCGCGTCGCCATTGCGCTCGGCGACGTCAGCGGCAAGGCCGCGCCCGCTGCGCTCTACGCCGCGCTCGTCACCGGCATCCTGCGCTCGCTCGCCGCCCGCCGCCTCTCCCCCGCGGCCATGCTCACCGCCCTCAACGATCAACTGCAGGAGCGCCGCCTCGACGGCCAGTACGTCACGATGCTGTTCGCCGTGTGGGACGACGACGCCCGCACCCTGCAGATCGCGAACGCCGGCAGCGTGCAGCCCATGCTCGTCACCACGCGCGATATCAGCGGCACCGCACCGTTTGGTCTGCACGCTAGCAGCAATCCAGATCACCAGCGCCAGGTGCATGAAATCCGTGCGGAAGGTTTCCCTCTTGGCCTTTTCGCTGGCGCCACCTACGAGGACTACACGCTCCGCACCGCACCCGGCGACCTGCTCGTCTTCTTCTCCGACGGCATCGCCGACGCGGAAAACCACGCCCATGAAATGTTCGGCACGGACGGGCTGTGCGCTGTACTGCAGCAGTATGGTACGCCCACCGCCGAAGCCGCCGTTCGCACCATCCTCACCGCCGTGGAGCGCTTCCAAAACGGCACCGACCACTTCGACGACGAAACCCTCGTCATCTTGCGTGTGCTGTAGCGCTCGGTAGCTTCCCGTTTACGCGTGAATCTGTTCGCAGCTCGCGCAGTGGTCCGCGATGCAGGAGAGACGCAAAACTACGGCTGCAAGCCGCCCTACGCTATCCTACAAACGATGTCCCACACTGAAGTCATCTCTCCCGCACGTACCGTCCGTGGCAGCGTTCTGCTTCCCGGCGACAAGAGCATTTCGCACCGCTACGCCATGCTCGCCGGCCTCGCCAAAGGCACCTCGCGGCTGACCAATTTTTCCACCGGCGCCGACCCGCACAGCTCGCTCGCGTGTATGGCACAGCTCGGCGCGACGGTCACCAAGGAGCCCACGACCATCAGCGTGGAAGGCACTGCCGGCGTGTTCCAGCAGCCCACCGCCGACCTTGACTGCGGCAACTCCGGCTCGACCATGCGCATGCTCGCCGGCCTCGTTGCGCCGCACCCTGGCACGTTCACATTTGTTGGCGATGCTTCACTCACCAAGCGCCCCATGGAGCGCATTCGCGGGCCGCTGCAGCAGATGGGCGCACGCATCGATCTGAGCGACGGCCACGCCCCCATGAGCATCCGCGGTGGACCGCTCCAAGCTATCGCTTTCGATGCGCCGATTGCCAGCGCCCAGGTAAAGACAGCGGTGTTGTTCGCCGGCCTGCAGGCCACCGGCACCACCTCGCTGAAAGAGGCCGTGCGCACCCGCGACCACTCGGAGCACGCCCTGCGCGCCTTTGGTGCGGAGCTCGATCGGGACCGGGACGGTATCCGCATCCCCGGCGGCCAGCAACTCACGGCTATCGACGCCACCGTTCCTGGCGACCTCAGCTCCGCCGCCTTCTTCCTGTGCGCCGCGCTCCTCTTCCCAGACTCGCAACTCGTCTTCGACGGCCTCGGCATGAACCCATCGCGCTCTGCCCTGCTCGACGTCATGGTCGCACTCGGCCTGAAGCTGCAGGTGCTCAATCTCGAAGAAAAACATGGTGAACTCACCGGCACCGTCCAGGCGAACGGATCAGCGAACCTTAAAGGCGCGGAGATCACCGGCGCCCTCACCGCCGCACTCATCGATGAGCTCCCCGTCCTCGCCGCCATCGCGCCCTACACCCGCGACGGCATCGTCATCCGCGACGCACAGGAGCTACGCGTCAAGGAATCCGACCGCATCGCCCTCGTCGTGCAGAACCTGCGCGCCATGGGTGCCGAGGTCACCGAGCACGAAGACGGCATGACGGTACCCGGGGGGCAGACGCTGCACGGCGGTGTCATCGATTCCGCTGACGACCATCGCATCGCCATGGCCTTCTCCATCGCCGCCCTGCACGCCACCGGCGACACCATGATCCAGGGCGCGGAAGCAGCCGCCATCAGCTTCCCGGAGTTCTTCACCCTCCTCCGCCACGTTGCCCAACGCTAATCAGGCAGAGGAATCCGAATACCCCATGTCTCGCAGTTGAGACATGGGGGTCTCCACCCACGTTACACGCAACTCCTCCACCGCACCCAGTACCTCCGCCACACTCACCTCATCGATGATGTAATGCTCCGGCGCGGGCGGCAGAAAATCCATGTTCTTCAGAATCCGATACCGCGGATTCCCGACCGGCAGCCACTCATGCGGCGGCGACCAGGCCGGCGCAATCACCACCACCGGTAGACCAACCGCGCGCCCCACATGCAGTGGCCCCGTATCCAGCATCACGCCCAAGTCGCACGCCCGCAACACCGCCGCCAACTCCTGAATCGTCGTTTGCCCCGCAATCGAGGTGGTCGGAAAATCAATGCGCGCCTGCAGATCGTCAATGGCATTTGCCTCCGCAGCTGTTCCGATGAAGATCAACTCCGCCGCATAGCGTCCGCGCAGCCCGTGCGCAAGCTCGATCCAGCGCTCATCCCTCCACTTCTTGCGTTGGGTCACCGACGTCTGCGTTGCCAGAGCGATCCGCGGCCCGGAACGCAACGGCAGCACCATGGATGCCGCAGAACCGACCCCGCGCACCGGATAAATACGCGGTTCCCGTGTCACCGGCGCAGCAGCATCCGGCACCGCCATCCGCAGCAGTCGCAGATTGTTGTCGATCTGGCTCAGCGTCGGATCCCAGCGCAAGTGCTCGTGCAACAACTCGCCACGCACGGCAAACCCGACGCGCCTGGACGGCCCGGCGAGCAGCGCAGCCAATGTAATCTTCGTCCGCTCGTTGCCGGTCGTCAGCAGCGTCGTCCATGGCTGGCCATCAAACAGTCGTGCCTGGCGCAACGCAGATACGGAACCGCGAAAATCTTTGAGCGGATGCGGCGTCGTGATCAATTGCTCCAGATGCGGATTGCCTTCCCACACCTGCGCCGCCATGCCGTTTGAAGCGACGATGATCCGGACCTCAGGCTGTGCCTGCTTCAACGCTTCTACCAGCGGCGTCGCGTGCACCACTGTTCCAAGCGCCGACTGATATTGCGGCAACAAATAGTTGCAACTTCGCCGCCGTGCGAACGGACGAACGGCCCGCTCCATCCATGTCCAAGGTAAAAAACTCACGCCCCCAGCATAACGTCACGCAGAAGAGGACGGTCCGCCCTGAAGGCAGACCGCAGTCCTCACAGCACCAAAGAACCCGTTACATCTTGTACTTGCCCAGATCGTCGTCATTCAGGCCTTCAAGCCAGCGCCGCAGCTCCCCAGAATTCGCTGTTGCCGATCCTGCAGAAGACAGACGCGCATTCTCCATCACCGCACGGCTCACATAGATCGGACAGTCCGCGCGCATGGCGAGCGCCAGGGCATCGCTCGGCCGCGCGTCGATGGTGACCGCTTCGCCCGCGCGATCAAGCCAGATCACCGCATAGAAGGTGTCGTCGCGCAGTTCTGACACCACGACCCGCGTCACCTGTGCATCGAAGCCCCGCAAGACATTGCGCAGCAGGTCGTGTGTCATCGGTCGCGGCGTGGTCGTTTTCTCGATCTCCAGCGCAATCGCATTCGCCTCGAAGATGCCAACCCAGATCGGGAGCACACCTTCGCCAGCGATGTCCTTCAGCACGATCATCGGCATACTCGTTACGGGGTCCATCATGAGGCCGCGGATTCGAACTTCCACCACGTCGTCTGTTGGTTTCGTCGCCGCATCCTTCGTCTTACTTTGCATCTCGCTCATCGTCAGCCTGCCTGCACCGCTTCGCCCACCAGGCTGTTCGGGTATGCCTGCGTCACACGCACCAACCCGTAGCTACCCAGCGCCGGCAGAATTGGCTGTGTGGTGGTGAAGTTCACCGTCTTGTTCTGCGTCGACCGGCCGGTCACCTGGCCGCGCTGCCGGTTGTACCCCTCGACCATCACTTCCATTACCTGGCCGACATGGCGCTCGTACGCAACGCGCTGGCGTTCCCGCTGCGCCTCCAGCAAGCGTTGCAGCCGCGCGGCCTTCACGTCTTCGGGCACCGTCTCGTGCATGCCGATTGCCGGCGTATTCGGTCGCGGCGAGTAGCCAAACGCAAACACACCGTCGTAGCCCACCACGTCCAGCAGGCTCAGCGTCTGCTCGAAGTCCTCTTCCGTCTCACCAGGAAATCCAACGATGATGTCGGTCGTCATGCTGATCTCGCGCTTCGCTGCTTTGATCCATGCGATGCGCTCCAGGTACCACTCGCGGCTGTACTCGCGCTGCATCGCCTTCAGCACCGCGGTCGATCCGGACTGCACCGGCAGATGGACATGGTCGCAGATCGCGGGCACGTCGCTGATTGCCTCCACGATATCCTGCGTGAAGTCGCGTGGATGCGACGTGGTGAAGCGTACTCGGCGAACGCCCTGCAGGTCCGCAATCGCACGCAGGACTTCCGCAAACGTCTTTTGCCCGAGCGGATCACGATAGCTGTTCACGTTCTGGCCGAGCAGCTGAACATCGGTGAATCCCTGCTCCGCCATGCGCCGCGCCTCGGCGAGCACGCTCTCGCTTGACCGCGACCGCTCCTTGCCGCGCGTGTACGGTACCACGCAGTACGAGCAGAACTTGTCGCAACCCTCGATGATCGTGATGTAGCCGCGATGCGGATTCGACCTCGCCGTGAACTCCGTGTCGAACGTTTCTTCCGTCTGCCGGTCGTCCAGGCCGGTGATCCGCTTTTCCCCGGCTTCCAGACGCACCAGCATCTCCGGCAGATTGCGATAGCTCGCTGACCCGCTCACCAGCGAGACATACGGCGCCTTCTCAAAAATTTTGTTGCCTTCCTGCTGCGCCACGCACCCTAGCACGCCGAACTGCTTGCCCTCGCCCTGCATCTTCTTGTACTCATTGAGGCGATGGAACACCTTCTGCTCCGCCTTATCGCGGATAGAACAGGTGTTGTACAGAATCAAGCCAGCGTCCTCTTCCGTTTCCACGCGGCGATAGCCTTCATGCTCCAGCGTGCCGATGACTTTTTCCGAGTCATGCGCATTCATCTGGCAGCCAAAGGTCTCGATGTAGAACGTCTTGCCGCTCTCAGCCATCGTTTGATTCTACGCCGGTTGCGCGGCTTCAGTCCGCCACTGCGCAATGCTTGCCTCCAGTGCCGGCCGGCAGTCCACCAGCGCCTCATGGATGCCACGCATCGGTGCCTCGGGGCACAGGCGCGCCAGCTTCGACGAGTCCAGCCCCGCAATCAACGGCCGCGGCGCCGGCTGGTTCAACGTCACCGTCCGGACGCCTTCTATACTCTCCGTGCCGAAGCCGAACTGCCCCGCGATCCGCTCCGCAAACTGCTTCCGATCCACCAAGTCCGGCCCGCAGGCGTTGAACACGCCGGTCGCGCCACGCTCCAGCAACGCGAAGGTGGCACGTGCCAGGTCGGCGTTATAGGCCGGTGTTGAACTCTGGTCTTCCGGCACGCGCACGCCTTGATCCAGCGTCAGCCGCTTCAGCACCTGGTACACGAAGTTCTTGCCCTGCTCGTCCGCGCCATACACGCCAGAAGTGCGCAAAATCAGCGCCTCCGGATGAAAGCCAAGCACCTGGTTTTCCCCCGTCAACTTGTCCCGGCCATACACACTCAACGGATCGGTCGGCGCTTCTTCGGTATAAGGTCCCGGTGACGCCGTCAATCCATTGAACACATAGTCGGTCGAATAGTAGACAAACGGCACTTGCCGCTCCCACGCATACGCTGCCAGCACGGCCGGCCCGGTCGCGTTCACCTGCAACGAGCGCGCTGGGTTGCTTTCACAGCCATCTACATGCGTCCAACCGGCGATGCAGAGAATCGCAGACAGCTCTTCCCCTTGAAGGATAGCGCGCGCATCCGCCGGCTCCACCAGCGAAGCAAGATCAAGAGTGATCCAGCCTTGCTGCGGCGTGCGCGCAGCCGGCAGCACGCTTGCCGCGCGGCCCGTCTTTCTCAGAAAGCGGCACATGGCCGCGCCCACCTGGCCGCTGGCACCCACAATCAGCACCCTGCCGCTATTTTGACTCCACATCATGCGAACACGCTCCGAATACGCAGGAAGCCGCCGCATCATGCGATAAAAATCTCTGATCTTGAAAGGAGAACTGCGAGCAAGAGGAAGTGGTAGCGCTATCGGGGCTCGAACCCGAACTCTTCGCCTTGAGAGGGCGACGTGTTAACCAGTTACACCATAGCGCCACGGTTGTTCGCGGCAACCTGTACAGAATACATCAGCCGCCGCGTGAAGCAAAGCTCGACTGGACTAAATGCCCAGCCGCTTCACTTCGTCGTTGTAATACTTGCGGTACAGAATGTCCCACTCCTGCGAGCCTTCCACGATGATGCGTTGCTGCGACGAAATTTTGCCCCGGGCCGCCGCATCGATCTTCAGCTCATCCGCAAACAGCACTTCCAGAATCTTTCGTGCTTCCTGCCGCAGCGTGTTCCGATCTTCCATGAATTCGGCTTCCGGCACATCGGCCAGCGTGTCCGCCACTGTATGCGCCAGCTTATTGATCTTGTCGCGGCTGATTCTCATAGCACCGCCTTGTAACGCTTGACCAGCTCCATCTTGACCTTCTTAAACATCTCCGGGAAGCTCGCGCCATTCTTCAGCATTTCATCCTGGTAGCTCTCCAGAATAAGGCGCGCCTCTTCGTTAATGCGGTCTTCGAGCGACAATTCTTCAATCAGAGCGGCATGAATGCGCTCCACCAGAACAGCCGGCTTGTCGGTGCGCACCATCTTTGCTTCGGTGAGCCGACGCACAACCTGCTTCGAAAGATAACCGATGTAGTCCTTTGAGAAGAGCATGAGCAAACCGAGCATACCACGCGGCACTGGGCACGTGCCGCACGCACGGACACCGCCCTAACGATGAGACAATCGAACGCATGCAAACGGAAAGTCTCCACTTGTTGAAGGACGACATGATCGCCTTCGTTGCCGGCAACGGCCTGCGTCGCTTCACCGCCTACGTCGCGGAAGATGTACCCTCTGTCGTGTTCGAAGAAGAAGGCCCGGACGGCTGGAAAGACTTTGTGGAGCACGCCAAGGCCAGCGGCGCACAGTTCGTTACCATGAGCGAGGTCGCGCTGGAGAAGGAAGACGTCGAGCTGCTTGTGGAGCAGATGCGCGCGCAAAACTTTCCCGGCGAAGACAGCCCGGAGATGGAAGACGCACAGTACCTCATTAAGTACGTCGGCAAGATTGGCTACCTGCAGCTCGGCTTCGCCCATCAGGGCGTCATGTTCCTGTATGAGACCGCGACCGACTGGTACGACCGCTACCAGCAGTGGATGGAAGCCATGGCCGAGCTGGGCAGCATCACCCTCGACAACGCCGACGACAACGACTGACCCGAACCGCAACGCCGGATGCCCATGTTTAGCGCTGGAGGGATGGGCATCCGTCACAGACCTGCACCATCGCTTTGAAAGTCCCGTGCCAAGCCTCACCGCAGACATTCCGCAGACCGCCGCCAACCTGCGCTGGATCTTCCCTGATGCGGCGGACCCTCTCGCAGCAGACCTGGCTCGCGCCCTCGACCTGCCTCCCTGGTTTGCATCCATCCTTGTTGGGCGCGGCTTCGCCGACGAACTCTCGGCTCGCGCTTTCCTGCAGCCGGACCTGACCGCCCTGCATGATCCGTCAGCCATGACCGGCATGCACGCCGCAGTTGAACGCATCCTGCGCGCCATCACCTCACGCGAGCCAATCCTTATTTACGGCGACTACGACGTGGACGGTACGCTCGCCACCGTCCTGCTCAAAACTGCGATCGACCGCCTTACACCGAAATTCATGCCGTCGCTGGTCCGCTACCACATTCCCCACCGCATCCGCGAAGGTTACGGTGTACAGCCGGCGGTTCTCGGCAACGCCGCGGCAGAGGGCATCCGCCTCGTCGTCAGCGTCGACACCGGCATCCGCGCCTTTGCCGCTGCGGCAGAGGCGAAGGCGCTCGGCCTCGACCTCATCGTCACCGACCATCACCTCCCCGACGGCTTGGGCGTGCCGGAGGCGGTCGCCGTCGTCAACCCAAATCAGGACACCTGTGCCTACCCGTTCAAGGACCTGTGCGGTGCCGCCGTCGCGTTCAAGGTGGCCTCTGCCCTGCTACTTGAAGCCGCAAAGCTGTTGCCGGGCGACCGCCTGCAGCCGATTGATACACCTACCGTTCGCGACAAGCTGCTGCCGTCGCTGCTCAAACTGGTGGCCATCGCCACCGTTGCCGACGCCGTCCCCCTGCAGGGCGAAAACCGCGTCATGGTCGCGCTCGGCCTGCGCTCACTCGCGGACGTGCGGCAGCCCGGTCTCCGCAGCCTGCTCGATTTCGCCGAGGTGCGCAATGGCACCGAACCACCCACCGCCACCGCTATCGCCTTCAGGGTGGCACCACGCATCAACGCCGCCGGCCGCATGGACATCGCCGAGGACGTCGTCCGCATGCTGCTTACCCGCGACGCCGACGAGGGCCGCGCGCTCGCGCAGAAACTGCATGACCTCAACACCGACCGCCGCACCGTGGAAGCCGCAGTCCTACTGGAAATTGAAGCCCGCCTCGCCATGCTCGACGCCGATGCCATGCAGGATGCCGGCTGCCTCGTGCTCGACGGCCACGGCTGGCACCGCGGCGTAGTTGGGATCCTTGCCTCACGCGTGGTCGAGCGTACCGGCCGGCCGGCCCTCGTCGTTACGCATGAAGACGGTAAGGCCCATGGCTCCGGCCGCTCTGTCGCGGGCTTTCACCTGCTCGACGCCGTGACCGCAGCGCACCATGCCCATGCGGGAGAGACCAGCGCTCAGCTTTTCGACCGCTTCGGCGGCCACGCCCACGCGATCGGCTTTTCGCTACCTTCCGCGCACGTCGATTCCTTGCGTCGGCACCTGTCGCGCTACGCCGCCGGCCGCCTTACGCCGACGCTGCTGCAACCTACACTCACGCTCGACGCTGAGCTTCCCTTCTCTGCCATCAACGATGATGCGCTGCGTCTGCTCGCCACGCTTGAGCCCTTCGGCCATGGTGCGTCGGAACCGGTCTTCGTGGCGTGCGGTGTCACCGTAGTGGACGTGCGTATCCTCAAAGACCGGCACATTAAGCTTATGGTGCAGCAGGGGAGCAGTCCATTCCTGCAATGCCTCGGCTGGAGCCGTTCTGTCGCGTGGCCGCAAAGGGTCGAAGCCCTCAACATCACCCGCGACAGCCGCATCGATCTGGCGTTCCATCTGCGCGAAAACCGCCATGCCGACTTCGGCGGGCCCGAACTGCAGCTATGCGACCTGCGACTCCACATACCGGAATCATTGTGAGTTCCACGCAACATTTCTGCACCCGAGCCGATGCACCCGCGTCTTATATACTGATTTTCGAAACTGACCAGCATGACTGAAGCCAGACCGAACAGCGCGATGCGGCGCGTCCTGATTGTGATCGCGGTATTCGCCGTGCTGGTTCTGCTCGTCCTGGGAATTCGCCATGCCACGCACGACGATATTCTCGTCCGCACCGCACGCGTCACCGTCGGCGATGTCGTCAGTGCCGTCTCGACCAACGGGAAAGTCGAGCCAGTGCAGGAGTTTCAGGCCCATGCCGGTGCGCCCGCGCAGGTCACCGCCGTGTACATCCAGGCCGGCCAGCAGGTCGCCGCGGGAACGCTGCTGCTCAAGCTCGACAATGCGGACGCCACCGCCAAGGTACAGACGGCACTGTCCTCCGTCGCTGCGGCAAACGCCACCGTGCATGATGTGCGCGACGGCGGAACGCAGGACGAGACCATCGGCCTGCGCGGGGATGTGAGCCGCGCCAAATTGCAGGCCGATCAGGCACAATCCAGCCTTGCGGCCCTGCAGCAGTTACAGGCACGTGGCGCTGCTTCCGCAAGCGAGGTGACGGCCGCCCGTGAGCGCCTCCTTTCTGCGCAGGCCTCACTCGCCTCTGCCACCCAGCGCAGCACCGCGCGCTATGCCTCCACCGATATCCAGCGTGCTACTGCGCAAGCGGCGGACAGCCGTGCCTCGCTCGCTGCGGCGCAGCATGATCTCGCGAATAGCCTGATCCGCGCGCCCTTTGCCGGCACGGTTTTTTCCCTCCCCGTGCGTGCCTACGACTTCGTTCAGACCGGCGAAGAGCTCGTACAGGTCGCCGATCTTAGCCGCATGCAGGTTCATGCCTATTTCGACGAGCCGGAGATCGGTAAGCTGCGCATCAATGACTCCGTAAAGATCACATGGGATGCAAAGCCCGGACGTACCTGGCACGGCCATATTCTGCGCGTCCCCACGACCGTCATCACCTACGGCACGCGCAATGTGGGCGAGTGCCTCATCACGGTTGACGATGCCACTGGCGATTTGTTGCCAAACACGAATGTCACCGTGAACGTGACTACGCAGCAGGTGCACAACGTGCTTACCCTGCCGCGTGAAGCCCTGCGCACGTTAGGCGCGTCCAATTTTGTCTTCGTCCTGCGTGGCGGCAAGCTCGTGAAAACACCGGTCGACGTCGGCGCGCTCAACCTCATCGCCGTCCAGATTACCGGTGGCCTGGCATCTGGCGAAACCATTGCCCTCAATGCCACCAGTAACGTCGACCTCACCGACGGTCTGCAGGTGAAGGAGGCGCATTGATCCTGTCGTCGCGCCCTGTCCGCGCGTTGCTTGCATGCGGTCTTGCGGTAACTCCTCTGCAAGCGCAGAACTTCGGCATCGCACGTTCACTTGCCCGACAAGGCAGAGCCGACGCCGCCATCGCGCAGGCGCGCGGCGTGCTCGCCAGCTCACCCCGCAGCGCCGACGCGCATGAGCTGCTCTGCCTCCTCTTCCGCTCCACCGACCACTTTGACGATGCCGTGCACGAATGCGAAGCGGCACGCGATCTGAATGCAGGCAGCAGCGCCATCACCCTGGAACTTGCGCGTACGTATGGCGCCAAAGCCGCTCACGCAGGAGCCCTCACCGGCATGCGGATGGTTGGCCGCATCCGTGAAAGCTTTGAGCGCGCCGCGCAACTCGACCCGAAGAGCGTCGATGCTCTCAGCGATCTCGGCGAGTTCTACGTTGAGGCCCCCGGCATCGTCGGCGGCGGCATCGACAAGGCACGCGCTCTCGTCGGGCAACTGCGGCCGCTTTCCGCGGAACGATCGCATCGCCTCGCCGGCATGATCGCGGCAAAGGCTGGCGACACGAAGACCGCGGATGCCGAGTTCGCCGCAGAACTCGCCGTTGCGCACACGCCAGAGGCTTACGTCGACCTCGCCGTGTACGCGCGGAAACGCAAGGATTGGGCCGCGGCCGAGTCGAACGCGCTTTTGGCAATTCAGAAAGACACCGCCCATGGGCCAGACACTCTCGACGCCGCGCAGATCCTGATTGACCTGAAGCGTCGGCCGGACATCGCGGAACAGGCCCTGCGCGATTACCTGGCGCATGTGCAGACTTCCGACGTGATGCCCGCCGCCCACGTGCATACCCTGCTCGGCCAGTTGCTCGCCGCACAGGGCGACAGTGCAGGCGCGCGCGAACAGTTCAGCGCGGCCCTCGCCTTGGCTGCAAACTATGAACCCGCGCGCAAGGCTCTGCAATCATGAGTAAATGCGTCGCCCTTTGTCTCTCCACGTTCGCGGCCTGCCTGCTGACCGCTGCACCGGCATCCGCACAACTCTCCCTGCAGACGGCGGTCGATCTGGCCCTCAGAAACAGTCCAAAAATTCGCGCTGCGCAGGCTGACCTGGACAAGGCGCGCGCCGCTCACAGCGAAGCGAAGGACGCGTACATCCCTGTCGTCAACACCGTCGGCGGCTACGGGCAGGCCACGGGTGCTCCGCTCAGCGTGCCGATCATTTTCAGCATCTCCTCGCAAAGTCTCGTTTTTTCGTTCTCTCAGCGCGACTATATCCGCTCCGCCCAGGCGTCTATCGAAGCCGCCGAGCACGCCCTGCACGAGCAGCAGATCGAGGTGGTGGAGGACACCACCAACACCTATCTCGCTCTTGACAGCGCCATCGCCCGCAAGCGCGTGCTGGCAGAAGAGAGTGGCTTTGCGCAGCGTTTAGTGGAGATCACGAGCGACCGCATCGACGCCGGCGTCGACCCAAAAGTTGAGCTCCCAAAATCCCGCCGCACCTCGACCCAGATTCGCCTCGCCAGCCTGCAGCTCGACGACGAAATCGCCGGCAACAGCCAGCATCTGGCCTCCCTCACAGGCATGCCGGCCTCAGCCCTTCGAACCGAGACGGCCAGCATTCCGGCGTTTGAGTCCCCCGTAGCGCCAGCAGATCAGGGGAACGCCATCGCAGATAGCGAAGGTGTCAGCGCGTCCTTTGCCTCTGCACGCGCAAAGCAGTTCGCCGCCTTCGGGGATCGCCGCTACCTGCTGCGGCCTAACATTTCCCTGGGCACCAACTACAGCAGGGTGGACACCGGCCTGTCTTCCTACGCCTCCTACTACCCGCGCTATCAGGGTTTACCCGGCGCTCCGAATAGCCAGAACTCCCTCGGTTTCGGCCTGCAGATCAATGTTCCCCTGCTGGACATGGCCCATCGCGCCAAGGCGCGCGGCTCCGCGGCAGATGCCGCGCGTGCCTTCGCCGATGCGGAAATGCAGCGCGGCATCTTCCGCGAAGGCCGCGCGAAGCTCCAGCACTCCGCACTCGAGCTGCAATTGCGTGCCGATCTCGCACGTGACGAGCAGGAGATTGCCCGCGACCAGCTGGAAGCCTTACAGATCCAGATGCAGTCCAGCGCAGGCAGTCTGCAGGGCCCGCAGGTCACACCGAAAGACCAACTGAGCGCGCAATTGCAGGAGCGCCAGCGATTCTACGATATGCTCACCGCCCAACTGCAGCTCCGCCAGACCCAGGTCAATCTTCTCCGCCAAAGCGACGGGTTGGGCGTATGGGTTGGCAACCAGCCGCGCACCGGCGCGACCATACCTACGATCGCTCCCACAACAATCGCACCCAGTGGTCCTGGCACGGTCCCTCTTGCACCTGCGCAGACCTTACCCGCCGCACCCTTCCCTGCCACTCCAACTCCCGCTTCGCCCCACCCCTGATCGTATGAAATCTGGGTCCGCGGGCTGATTCGCTTCCGGTTCAGATCGTGAGCGAATGGTAAACTTTGAGGTATCGACATGGTCCTGAAAACGCTTCTCCTTAACCCGCCCTCGTTCGAGAACTTTGATGGTGGCGCCAGCAGCCGCTGGCCCGCTACCCGCGAAATTGAGTCGTACTGGTACCCCGTCTGGCTCGCGTACCCCGCCGGCATGCTCGAGGGCTCCCGCCTTTTGGACGCCCCGCCGCACCACGTCTCTGCCGACGAAACCATCCAGATCGCGAAGGATTACGAGTTCCTCGTCCTGTTCACGTCGACCGTGGGCTGGGCCGGCGACCACGCCATGGCGCAGGCCATCAAGAAGATCAATCCAACGATCAAGATCGCCTTCGTCGGCCCGCCGGTCACCACCGACCCGGATCGCGCGCTGAACGAGTGCTCCGCCATCGATTTCGTGTGCCGCCGCGAGTTTGATTTTGCCGTCGTCGAATTCGCCCAGCATAAGCCGCTGTCTGACATTCTCGGCATTAGCTACCGCAACGAAGACGGCACCATCCAGCACAACGCTGACCGCGCACAGGTGGAAGACCTGGACGCCATGCCCTGGGCGACCAAAATCTACAAGCGCGACATGGACGTCACCCGCTACAACGTCCCGTTCCTGCTGCACCCGTACATCTCGCTGTACAGCACCCGCGGCTGCCCCGCACAGTGCACCTTCTGCCTCTGGCCGCAGACCCTTTCCGGCCACGCCTGGCGCAAACGCTCGTCGGATGACGTCGCCGCCGAAATGAAGTGGGCGAAGGAGAACTTTCCCGAGGTCAAGGAGTTCTTCTTCGACGACGACACCTTCAACATCCAGAAGGCGCGCACCGTCGAACTCTGCGCCAAGCTGAAGCCGCTCGGCATCACCTGGTCCTGCACCTCGCGTGTCACCACTGACCGCGACACCCTCAAAGCAATGAAGGAGGCCGGTTGCCGCCTGCTCATCGTCGGCTTCGAGTCCGGCGACCCGCAGATCTTGAAGAACATCAAGAAGGGTGCCACCATCGAGCGTGCCCGCGACTTCGTCAAGGACTGCCACGACCTCGGCCTCGTCATCCATGCCGACTTCATTCTCGGCCTGCCCGGCGAGACCAAGGAGTCGATCCGCAACACGATCAACTTCGCCAAAACGCTGGACTGCGAGACCATCCAGGTCTCCGTCGCCCACGCCTACCCCGGTACGGAGTTCTACGACTACGCCGAAAAGAACGGCTTCATCACGAACGAAATCATGAACGACACTGGTGGCCACCAGATGGCACACATCGAGTACCCCGGCCTGCCCACCGAGTACGTGATGGAGATGGTGCACCGCTTCTACGACGAATACTACTTCCGCCCCAAGGCCGCCTTCCGAGTCGTCTGGAAAGCCGTCGTCAACCGCGACGTACCCCGCCTCTACGTCGAAGCCAAGGCCTTCATGAAACTCCGCTCCCAGCGCAACAAGGCCTCCCGCCTCAAGCGCGAAGAAAACGCGCTCAAGGCCCAAGAATCCGTCAGCATGAACGCATAATGCTGCAGCGCTCACACAAACAGACCCGGCTCCGGCCGGGTCTGTTATCGTTGTGCGCAGGATGCGCTTCTACCGCATAAACCGGACGTATCGCACGGCGCTCACGGCCTTCTGGTGTGCCATGTTCCTGCTGTATGCCGTCAACCTTGCCGTTCACCACGGTCGCCACTCCTACCAACTGCTCATTTGGCTTTTACTTGCAATCACTCAACTTGCGACCATCTGGACGTATGTGGAGCTCACAAGCGACTCCATCGTGACTCACTTCCTCTTCGTCCAGCGAAGCACGCCCCTGCGCCTGCTTCGCTACGCCGGAGTACCCCGGTCCAGTAGTCGCTGGCTGGCGAAGTCGCTGGAGATCGAGACGATGAACGAGCCTCCGACCTACCTCGCCGTCGAGGAGAAGGATGCCTTCCTGCGGGCCTTGCAGGATCGGGGTTACACGGCGAAGCCGACGCGATACGCCACAAGCCCGCTTGGCCTCTCGCTGTAGCACACCGCCACCCACCTAAAATAGAGACATGTCCCACAGGCTCAAAGCCTCGCAGTACCTCATCCTGCTCACCGTGATGCTCGGCGCCTCCGTCGGCGACGCTCTTCTGAGCCGCGGCATGCGCCAGGTCGGCCCCGTTTCGCCGCAACACCTCGGCCTGCTGCTCCACGCCCTGCTCAACCCTTGGGTCCTCGGCGGCATCGCCGTCCTCATCAGCTTCATGGGTTCGTACATGACGGCTCTCTCCTGGGCCGACCTCACCTTCGTCCAGCCCGCCACCGCCTTCGGCAACGTCATCACCGCGCTCATCGGTCGTCTGTGGCTGCATGAAACGATCTCGCCCCTGCGCTGGCTCGGTATTGCCCTCATCGTCGCCGGCGTCGGCTTCGTGGCAAACGGCCCATCGAAAACCGAGCGCACCCTCGTAGAAGAAGTCGCCGCATGACTACCGCCCAACTCCACACGGGTACCACCATCATCGTCATGGTCCTCGGCGCGACCATCGGCGAAACCCTTATCGCCGCCGCCATGACCCGCGTCGGCGACCTCGACGCTATCCGCGCCCATAGCGGCCTGCCCGGAGCCATCCGCGCCGTCGTCACCGAACCACGCCTCGCCGCCGGCATCGCCTGCATGGCCACCAGCTTTTTCGCCTTGCTCTTCGCGCTTTCCGGCGCAGACCTGAGCCTCGTCGCACCCGCAACCAACTCACTGACCTTCGTCACCACTGCCGTTGCCGCGAAGTTCTTCCTGAAGGAAAACGTCGACCGCCGCCGCTGGCTCGCCGCTCTCTTCGTCTGCGCCGGCGTAGCCTTACTCGCGCGCTAATTCTCCCGTGCAACAACTTCGTCCTCCCGTAGCGAAGCGGAAGGACCTGCTTTTTAGACTGCGCATCCCTTTTCCACAAAAGCTGACGACCAAGAGGGCACCCTTACCGAGTTAGCACCTTCATCAGGCCTGCCGCCGGCAGGTTGTCCGGCAGCACCCGTGTACCCGTCACCGCCTCTGCCGCCAAGTACCCACTCCGCACCGCCCCCTCCATGGTCGAAGGCCATCCCGTTCGCGTCCAGTCCCCCGCGAGAAATAACCCCGGCATCGCAGTCTGCTGCGCTGGCCGAAACCGGTCCATTCCCGGCAACACACTGAAGGTCGCCTTCGCCTCTTTCAACACCAGGTGCTTGCGCAGCGTCGCCTTCCGAGCCTTCGGAAAAAACCCCTCGAACTCCCGCAGCGCTGAGCGAAAGATCTCCTTCGGCGTCTGCCGCAGCTGCACATGCGATGCGGAGATCGTTAGTTCCACATAGCTGCCCTGCGCCGCATTCCACCCGCGAATTCGCGATTTGCAGAACATCCACTCGATCGTCGTATCCAGCAGCGCCGCGTGGTCCATCCCGGTCACATCGCGGTCATACCAAAGATGAATCGTTGTGATCGGACTGTGCGCAAAGCTGCCCGAACCCAAAGGCAGCGCCCGCGCAAACATGTCAGGCAAAAGCAGGGGCGCAACCTGGTCGAACGGCACCGCCAGCACCACCTTCCCCGCCCGCAGCATTTCGCGATCGCCGGCAATCTCCCAGCCATCGTCCAGCGGGCGCAACGACCGCACCGCGAAGCTCTCCCGCAGCGAAGCCCCGTGCCGCACCGCATCTTCGGCCACAAACCCGTAAAACTCCGACAGCGGCAGCGTCGGGATGCCGAACCGCCCACCTTCCGCACTCTTCAGAAATGTCTCGTGAAACACCTGCCCCGCGTACTTCATCGAGCATCGATCCAACGTGTCGTTCAATGCGGAGATCACCACCGGCCGCCAAAAGTGCCGCACCGCACCATCCGGTTGGCCTGTCCGCTGCAGCCACTGTGCCACGCTTTCGCCATCGTCCGCAGGATACCCGCGCAGGAATGACATCAATCCACGTGCAATCGCCACCTTGTCCGCCGCACCCAGCATCCCGGCCTGCAGAAACGAAAGCGTGTTGTGTCCCGGCGATGGTAGCCCGCTCGGCTTCAAGATCGACTGCCGGCCACCCGGCTCCAGGAACGTATACGTGTCATACCACCGGATGCGGTCGTTCACGCCCGCATCCGCGCATAGCTTTCGGAGCGCCGTGCAAGCGCCCACGAGCACATGTTGGGAATCAACCGTCTCCTCGACCACGGGGTGCGGATACGAATACGCCCGCCCACCCACGAATGGCCGCCGATCGACGATCGCAACCGACGCTCCGCCACGACTCAGGGCCGAAGCCGCCGTCAACCCCGCGAGCCCCGCGCCCACCACCGCCACGTCCACACGCGCCGTCATCGCAATCGGCCCGCAACGCTACCTACTAGCCCGCGTAGCAGAATCGCCAGCTTACGCACCGTCGACACCCGCACTTGCCCACCGAACACCGCGTAGCGCGTCCTGCGAATCTTCTGCAGCAGCGCATGGTAGATCCGAATCAGCACCCGCATCGCAGGCCGGCTGTCTCGGTCCAGCAGAGGCAACAGCCCATCCCGCGCGTGATAAAGCTCCTCCGCTCGGCCACCCATCGCTTCCAATGCCGCACGCAACCCCGGGGTCACCGCACCGCCACGTGCCGCAGCCACCACCTCTTCGACACCTGTGCCATGCCGCTCTAACACTTCTAGCGGCAGGTACACCCGCCCGCGCTCGGCATCCTCCCGCACATCGCGCAGAATGTTCGTGTACTGGAAGGCTTTGCCCATGCGCACCGCAAACGCATCCGCCCGCGCATCGGTAAATCCGAAAATCCGAATCGTCACCAGCCCCACCACGCTCGCTACCAGGTAGCAGTACCGGTCCAGCGCCTCGATCGTTTCATAACAATCGAACACAGCGGGCACATTCCAAGCACCCCGCCTCTCGCTTCCCACCACTGGAACTCCGGCGATCGCGGAACGATCAACCCGCACCACTCCTGCCGGCAGCGCCTCTGCTAAGTCCATGGACGTGCCCGCAACCAGCTCATCCAGCAGATCATCCCCGATCCCGTAACGCCTCTGCGTCTCCCGCACCGCCGCAAACACCAGCCGGTCATCGGCCTCAAACGCCGCATCTGCATGGAACGCGGCAAGCCATCGCCGCATCAGCGCACGCCGCTCCTCCACCGGCGACGACTCTTCATCGGCAATGTCGTCCGCTCGGCGCATGAACGCGTACATGGCACACATGGCATCGCTCTTCGCCCGCGGCAGCGCCACAAATGCAAAATAGAAATTCTTCGCCTCACGCCGCGCAATCTCGCGGCAGCGCTGGAACGCCAGCCGCACATCCACGCCCGCCCGCGTCTCCACCGCGCCGCTCAGCCTAGGCCCCGCGATCCGCGGTTGATCCCAAGCTTCCCCAGCGCCGCGCCCATCACAAGCGCCGCCTTCTCCCGCTTCGACACCTCCGGCCGCCGCGACAACGTATCGAACCCGATCCGCTCAATCCCACGCAGAATCGCCAGCCCACCCGCGCTGAACAATCGCAGCGTTGCCGCAAGATCCCGATCCACCCGGTCGATCAACGGTGCACCCTCAAACAGCATCGTTCGCGCATCCGCCACCACCTCGCGCAGCAGCGCACGGTACTCCTCCGTCGCCACGCCCGTGCGCAGCATCTCTTCCGTCACGCCGTAGTACGCCATGCGGTCTGCTGGCAGGTAGATCCGATCCCGCTCCAGCAGATCCTCACTCACGTCCTGCCAGAAGTTCGCCAGCTGCAGCCCTGTGCACGTCTTATCTGCCAGCGCATGCAACGCCGGATCGGTATAGCCGCAAAGCAGCAGGACCAATCGCCCCACCGGGTTCGCGCTGTCTTCCGAGTACGCCTCCAACTCGCGCAGGTCCGCAAACCGCGTCTTCACCTGATCTTGCAAAAACGCCCGCACCAAGGCTTCAAACGGCTCCCGAGGCAGTGCGCACGATTCAATCGAAGGCCGCAGCGCCACAAACACCGGGTGCATCGACCGCTCCGGCTCGTCGAAACACTCCTCCAGCATTGCACGCCATTGGCGAAGCAGACGTGCCGCCATCGAAGCATCCGCGACTTCATCTCCCAAGTCGTCGGCAACACGGCAAAAGGCGTACAGGGCGTAGAAATGGGGCCGCAGCTTTTTCGGCAACATTACCGTCGCCACATGAAAATTCTCATAATGCGAGGTCGCCAGCGCCTTGCACCAGGCCTGCGCCTCCGCCAGTGTGGGCCGTACCGCCGGCTCCAGGAACTCCACCGGGCCGCCCTCCAGCCGGTTGTGCAACACCGCCAAACTCACAGCGCACCCGCCGGCACAATCGCCGTTTTGATGTCGAGCGTCGGTCCCGCGCTACGCACCAGCATGCGCTCAAACACCTGCGGTAGCTCGTCCAGCCCAGCGCGCGCCGTAATGAAGTCCTCGGCCCGCACCACACCGCTGCAAATTAATTCGAACGCACGTCGGCACGTCGCCGGCGTGTGGTGAAAGCTCGCCTTCAGCGTGATGTCCCCATAGTGCAGCCGGTTAGTGTCGAACGACACGCGCGTCCCGCTCGGCGGCCCGCCGAACAGGTTCACTACGCCGCCCTTGCGCACCATCGCTACCGCTTCTTGCCAACTCTCGGCGGTCGCCACGCACTCCACCACAGCGTCGGCACCCACACCCTCTTCTGTCATCGCCCGCACTGCGGCCACGGTATCCACCTCTGGCCCAATGCGCACCACCTCGTCTGCACCAAACCGTCGCGCACTCGCCACCTGATCCTCACGCTTCACCACGGCAATGACGCGGCAACCCAGCACCTGCGCCACACGCACAAACATCAGCCCGATCGGGCCTGCGCCCACCACCACGACCGTGTCCCCGGCGCGCGCACTCGTCTGCTCCATGCCATTTACCACACAAGCCAGCGGTTCGGTGAGCGCGGCGTGTTCGAACGCCAGGTCGTCCGGCAGGCGCAGCGTATTCTTCGCGACAATGCGCGCCGGCACCCGGAGATACTCTGCGTACGCGCCGTTGTTGAAAAGAAGGTCGCTGCACAGATTCGGCTGTCCGTGGCGGCAGAAATAGCACACGTCGCACGGCGCGGAGTTCAACGCGACCACGCGCTCTCCGGCGGCAAACCTGCCGCCATTCGCACCCACAGATATTATTGTTCCGGCAATTTCATGCCCAAACAGGCAAGGCGGCTGCAGCATCGCGGCATGGTATCCCCGCCGGTAGATCTTCAAATCCGTCCCACACGTCAGCGCCGCGCCAACGCGCAGCACCACTTCTCCGTCTCCCGCTTCTGGCACCGGTACACGTTCAAGCCGCAAGTCTTCTCTGCCATGCAACACGGCCGCGTTCATCTCGCTCTGCATCCCTCTTATGTTCTCACTTCCGCACCACGCGCGCTTCACGCCAGGCCACGCCCGTTTCATAAACGGAACATACGGGTGCAACGCAACATGCTGTGACGATGTCATGAAGCGCCGCATCAGATACACTGACCGCATCCTGCAGAAGCGAGTACCCTGCTGAACCAATGGCCCTAGTCTCTCCCATCGCACTCGCGAAGAAGCAAATTGCGGCACTGCAGGAATACTCGCTGCTTGTCGGTCGCGCCTTCACCAGCCTGCTCACGCCCCCACACTACTGGGGCGACATCTTCCTGCAGATGGATTCCATCGGCGTCGGTTCCCTACCCATCGTCGTGCTCACCGGCTTCTTCACCGGCTGCGTGCTCGCCCTTCAGTCTGCCGTCTCGCTCAAGCAGTTCGGCGCCATCAGCATGACCGGCACGCTCGTCTCGCTGTCGATGATGAAGGAGCTTGGCCCCGTGCTGACCGGCCTCATGGTCTCCGGCCGCAACGCCTCCGGCATGGCCTCAGAGCTCGGCTCCATGCAGGTCACCGAGCAGGTAGACGCCATGCGCGCCCTCGGCGTCGATCCTGTCCGCAAGCTCGTCGTGCCGCGCATCGTCGCTTCGGTCACGATGCTCTTCTTCCTCACCATCCTGTCCGACACGGTAGGCGTGCTCGGCGGCGGCCTGGTCGCCGTCGGCCTCCTCGGCCTCAACGCCTCCAGCTATTTCCACTCCACCTACCGCGCCCTGCAGTACGCCGACGTCGTCCAGGGCCTCACCAAGCCGCTCTTCTTCGGCTTCATCATCTCCTCCGTCGGCTCCTACTTCGGCATGAGCACCAAGGGCGGCACCCAGGGCGTCGGCCGAGCCACCACTCAGGCCGTCGTCGTCTCCTCCGTCCTCATCATCGTCATCGACTTCCTCATCAGTCGCACGATGATCGGCATCTTCGGACGCTAGACCCATGGCCAAACCCAAGCCCGCGCCCGAACCCGATAAGTCCTATGACGGCCCGGCCCTCGTCTTCAAAGACGTCAGCATCGCCTTCGATGACCACAAAGTCCTCGAGAACATCTCGTTTTCCATTCGCCAGGGCGAAACCTGCGTCCTGCTCGGTCCCGCCGGCAGCGGCAAGTCCGTCCTCATGAAGATCGCCAACGGCCTCGTCAAGCCCGACACCGGCTCCGTCTGCGTCTTCGGTCAGGAAATCACCACCATGACCGAGGTGCAGCTCTTTGAAATGCGCCGCCGCGTTGGCATGGTCTTCCAGGAATCCGCCCTCTTCGATTCCATGGATGTCGAAGACAACATCGCCTACCGCCTCAACGAAGAAGGCGTCCCGCAGGAAGAATCCCACAAGCGCGTCGAAGAAGTCCTGAACTTCGTCCTCCTCGGCCAGGCGATCGACAAGTTCCCGTCCGAGCTCTCCGGCGGCATGCGTCGCCGCGTCTCCATCGCCCGCGCCATCGTCACCAACCCGGACCTCGTGCTCTACGACTCCCCCACCGGCGGCCTCGACCCCATTACCTCCACCACCATCGTCGAACTCGTCGTCAAGCAGCGCGACGTCGCCCACACCACGTCGCTCATGATCACCCACCGCCTGCAGGACGCCTTCACCCTCGCCACCCACCGCTTCGACGAGGCCGCCAACACCATGAAGGTTATCCCGGACGGCAAAATTGACGAGAACACCACCTTCCTCGTGCTCAACGAAGGAAAGATCGTCTTCAGCGGCTCCACCCTCGATCTCACCCATTCCGAAGACCCCTGGATTAAGGCCTACCTCGCCTGACAAAGTCCAGCCTCTTCACTGTCTTGACGCAGACCGGATCACGCCATGCATTACGCTGGGAATCTCATGAGCGCCGATTCGACTCATTCGACTGACCTCCTCGATTTGTATCCAGCAGGCTTGTCAGTTCAGTACGCTCTACAGACTTTCAAGACAGAACCATGCTGGTCCTTCAGCGTTACCGTAAGCGCATGCAGTTCAACCCTCGGTTCCTTTGGCTGAAACGTCAAGACGTACTGATTATTCACGTCATTGGAAAGTACGGAGACTTCCTGCCGCAAGGTTTGGCATTCTTGAACGAGAAGTATTCCCCACTAGTCAGGCATGCCACAGTCTCTGCCACATTCTTTTGGAAACCGCCTGCATGCCGCGGTTTCCGTGCGCATCCGCAATGTCTACGCGTGACGCTGGTGTGAAGCAAATAAAAGCCGTGTGACTGACGCAAGACCATCCAAAACACCGTACGGTAGCATTCTTCTATGCGCATCGTTCTCCCCGGCGGCTCCGGCCAGGTCGGCACCCTGCTCGCCCGCGACCTCGTCCACGCCGGCCACACCGTCACCGTCCTCTCCCGCAACCCCACTGCCTCGGCGAAACTCACCTGGCGCGTCGTCGCATGGGATGGCTTAACCCTTGGCCCCTGGACTGCCGAAATCGATGGTGCCGACGCCGTCATCCACCTGAGCGGACGCACGGTCAACTGCCGATACACCCCGCAGCACCGCCGCGAGATCCTTGAATCCCGCACCCTCACTACGAAGCTCATCGGCGAAGCCATTGCCCGCGCCACCAACCCGCCAAAGGTTTGGCTCAACGTGGCAACTGCTACCGTCTACCGCGACGCGCAGGACCGGGCCATGGACGAGGCTACCGGCGACATTCTCTCGACCCAACCCGGCATGCCCGAGACCTACAAGTTCTCCGTTGGCGTCGGCCTCGCATGGGAAGCCGCGCTCAACGAGGCAAATACACCCCGTACCCGGCGCATTGCCCTACGCACCGCCATGGTTATGAGCCCGGACAAGCACGGCGTCTTCGACGTCCTGCTCAACCTCGTCAAGCGCGGCCTCGGGGGCACACAGGGCAGCGGTAAACAGTACGTCTCCTGGATCCACGATCAGGACTTCGTCCGCGCTGCCCGCTTCCTGCTTGAGACGGATACCATTACCGGGCCGGTAAATATGTGCGCACCCAACCCGCTGCCTAATGCAAAGTTTATGCAGGCCCTCCGCGTTGCGAACGGCACCAGCCTTGCCCTGCCCGCACCGAAGCCCTTGCTCGCACTCGGAGCCATCTTCATGCAGACGGAAACTGAACTCATTCTAAAAAGCCGCCGCGTGATCCCTGGTGTCCTGCAGGCCGCAGGCTTCGACTTCATCTTCCCCGACTGGGCTCGCGCCGCTCAAAATCTCGTCCGTCGCTCCCGCGCCCGTTGAACGTCAAGCACACCTTTGCTTCTGCTGATCTACCCGGCGTTTGTCCTATCTGTGGCGAAGCGACGCGTCAGCTTGCTGCTAGAGGTAGAGGATGCGCTCGGACCTAATACTCGAGTAAAAAATCTCCATCCCGCATAATTTGCTCTTCGCCTTCGGCATCCCCCAGCCAGATGTTGAATCCAAGCCCAACGACATCGATATGCGTCGAACTCTTCCACGGCGCACCGGTATGCGCCCCGTAAGGATCGCCGAACGCAATGTGAATCCCCGGAAACTTTTCATCCTGCAAAATGTTGCCAATCACCCGCTCCACGCCGATGTTCGTCCCGATGGCAAACTCGCCCACGCGATCTGAATTCTCGTCCGTGTGTGTGTATGCCCAGAACGCCTCTTCCAGTTCCTTGTTCGCACACTTGATCCGCTTGATCCGGTTCCCTTCGATCGCGATCGTCAGCGGCGTATCCCGCAGAATCCCGAACCGCGCACACAAAAAGTCCCCGACCACTCCATCCACCACGAATACGCCGTTTACCTCGTCCGGTGCCGTAAAGCACTCCCCGCCCGGCAGATTCCCCCACTTCTCCGTGCTGATGATCCCGCTTGTTTTGAACCACTTATAGCTCGGGTTAAGGGTTGCGTGAATATCCGTACCGGCGGCCGTCGTCGCGCGCACATAGGTCGCCTTGCGCACCCGGTCCAGCACGGCCTGGCTTAATCGGTCCACCTCGGCAAAGTCGGCACGCATGCCCTGCACCATGATGTCCGGCGTAATGTTCACCATGTGCGCGTGCCGCATGCGCCGCCGATTCACAATATCCGTCATCTGCATACGGCTGCGCAACTCATTCGGCTGCACCTGCACGGCGAAGATGCTTACCTGGGAGCTTTCCATGTCTTCCACAACGGCGCGGGGGAGGTCGACCAAGGGACGTGGCGCAAGCTCCTCCAAAACAAAGCCATTCCAGTGGCAGCCCAGCCGGTCCAGCTCCACGGCGATGGCCCCGGCAATCGCCATGGTCGCTTCGTCGGTGATGACCGTCACCTTCTCGTCGGGCTGAATGCGCAGGCACGTGGTCACGGCATTGCGCGCACCTGCTTCAAACGACGGCGGAAAGGCGACAGACGACAGGCGGGTGGTGGCAAACGCTGTGGACATGGAAGACTCCTAGAACTTATTGTCTACGGTTCAGATGCGCCGTGCACCCCGTCGCACGTGCCAATCATGCATCATCGTGCAAACCAGGCGCAATCCGCCCCAGATGCGGAAAGCCCCGGCCGAGGTGGCCGGGGCTTTTCTTGCTGCCTTCGTTCTCAAGCGCGGTACAGTTCGTGTGGCACATGGTCCAGCATTTCCATGTGCGCTGCCGTCGGCTTCGTCGGTTCGTTCATCACCTTGAGGAACGCCGCCTGGAAGGCCTGCATCTCTGGTGCCGTACCCACGGTGACGCGGACATACGTCGGCATGATCGGCCACACGCGTCCGATAGCCACGTTGTTCTGCAGCATGGCCGCCTGCACTTCCTTGCCCGGCCGATTCACGTTGACCATAAACATGTTGGCCTGCGCGCCCGGAACGTACTTAAAGTTGTGCTTCTCCAGGAAGGCGAGCGTGTTGTCGAGATTGTCCCGGTTGATCTTACGGCGCAGCGGGACGAGGTTGGGATCGGTGAGACTGGCGTATGCGGCGGCGGCGCTCACCAGCGAGATGCTGCCGATTTGCCGATCGCTCGGCGTTATAGTTTCGAACTTGGCCAGGAGGTCGGGCCGACCAAAGGCAAAGCCCGCGCGGATGCCCGCCATGCCGTAGATCTTCGAGAAGGTACGCAGAACAATCACGTCCTGATCTGCCGCGACGAGATCGATCACCGATTCCTGGTTCGAGAAGTGGTGGTATGCCTCGTCGACGATGACGACCGAACCCGCCGGCTTGTTTTTCACGAGCCAAACGATGTCTTCCCGCGGTGTGATGGTGCCGGTAGGATTGTTCGGGTTGACGATGTAGTATGCGCCCGGGTTCGGGTGCGCTGCAAGCATCGCCTTCACGTCGTACTTGTAGGTCTTCTGGTCCAGCGGCACGGCGTAAGCCTTGGCCTTCATCGTGACGGCGGCGCGCGGTCCCTGCTCGTAAGTCGGGTCGCCGTGCACCAGCGGCTTGTCCGGTCCAAGATTCGACATCAGCGCCAGATCAAGCGGCCCACCCGAACCTGGGTACAGGCGCACGTATCCCTTTTTGAGCTGGAACTGCTCGCTGATCACCTTCACCGTTGCGCCGGAGTGCATGCGGTCGTACCGTCCGCCGCTGGGTGCGTACTTGGTGATGGCCTCAAGCGCACCTGCCGAAGGTCCGAGCGGATTCTCATTTGAGCTGATGATCACGGTGCCGGGCGACTCGCGTGGAATCTCCCAGTCGTCCGAACTCCGCTTGGGACGCAGGGTACCACCCGCGGATGCGGCTGCACCCGCTGCCTGCTGACCGAACGACATGCCTGGTAACGACGCTATAGCTGCGGTCGCAATACCGGCGTTACGCAGAAAAGAACGGCGCGAATTGCTCGAAAACTTCTGAAAATCCATGGTGCCTCTCCTCAGGAAATAAAAGCTGCGGTGGGACAGAATCGGATACACGTCGGCCATGCGACGCAGAAGTGCGTTTGCAAAAACGTAGGGCAGGTGATGAAGGTCTGGATCACTACTGCAGACGGCCAGGCGTAGGGATTTGTTTCAAACAATATCCTGAATCGGAGCACAATGCCGTGGTTTCTTGAATTTTTGTCCAGTGGACTGGTTTCCACAGCCGCCGGGAGCGTCCATAAGACAGAAGGCTCGCAACCCCTTCCTGCCGAGCGTGACAACCCGGTGAAGCGAGGTGCGCGCCGAATTACAGGCCCGCGCGTGTCTCGGACACCATGTAGTCCACTACGGCCTGCAGGCTTGACGTCTCGCGAAAGACCTTCAGCTGACGGTCCGCACCGCTGCCTCGCTCGAGCATGGTGCGGATGTAATCGATCTGCTTTCGGCTGCCCAACTCGTCCACCACGTCATCGACGAAGTGCAAATACTCTTCGATTAGTTCGCGCTCCGGAACCTCGGTCTCCTTGCCAAAGTCGATCAACTTGCCGTCGAGACCATAGCGCACCGCGCGAAACTTGTTCTCCATCAACAGCGCTCGGGAGTACTGCCGAAAGTCGACGTTGTTCTCGTGCAGCGTGTGCAGCTTCAGTGCGGTTGCCTGGATCAGCGCGGCAATGGCCACGCTCTCCTCGGCGCGTAGCGGGATGTCGCACACGCGCACCTCGACCGTGTTGAAGAAAGGATGCGGCCGAACATCCCACCAGATCTTCTTCGCGTTGTCGATGGAATTGGTTTTGATGAGCAGGTTGATGTACGCCTCGAACTCTGAGTAACTTGCGAAGCTGTCGGGCAGGTTCGTACGTGGGAAATGCTCGAAGACCTTGGCCCGATAACTCTTGTACCCCGTCTCCATGCCCATCCAGAACGGTGAGTTGGTGCTGAGCGCAAGGATGTGTGGAAGAAAGTAGCGAATCGAGTTCATGATGCGAATCGCTGCTTCCCTGTCCTCAATACCAACGTGAACGTGCAGGCCGAAGATGAGGTTAGATCGCGCGACCAGTTGCAGATCTTCTACCACCTGAGCGTAGCGGGGGTCGTCATAAATCTCCTGCGACCGCCAGTCGGCGAAGGGATGGGTGGCGCCGGCGACCAGCACGAGGCCATTCTCCTCCGCAAGGCGGATCATGTTGCGGCGCAGGTCGAACAGATCTTCCTCCGCTTCCTGGATGTTGTGGCAGATGCGCGTGCCGACCTCAATAACGGATTGGTGCAGCTCCGCCTTGACGCGTTCTTCAAGCCGCAGCTTGCCGTGCGCCAGCATTTCGGTCGATACGTGAGAACGCAGATCGCGCGTTACCGGGTCGATCGTCTGATACTCCTCTTCAATGCCGAGCGTGAAAGATGGCCGCATGTACATCCCCTGACGTGAACCGTTGTGTGAACTAAGGATGCAGCCTGAGTGGAACTGGATAGCCGCGGCGTGTCAGGGCCGGTTCAACCCCTCATACCAGCGCAGGGGACGGACAAACAGAACCAACTCGCCGGGCCTTGGTTTTTCCCCAATGCGCCCGCAACGATTCGTCAGAACCGCTCCGAACTCCGCGAGCGACTCAAGGTTGATGCCCACTCCCGGCTCGTTCGTGGCGCGCTGCGTTGCGCGGCAATCGATCCGGTCATCCGGCGTGAGCAGGACACGCACGGGCGTGCCGACTGGAGCCGGAAGCAAGGCGATTCCCTGCGCGTTGGTGATCAGGGTGAACGCTGCGCCGCCAGTTTCGTCGTACCACAGCCGCAGATGGGCACGCTCCACCGGCGTGCCGTTACGGCCGTCGACCACGCGCACACGAAAGACGTGGGAGAGCGGCGACACGTCCACCGGCACCGTAGAGCGCGCCGAGGCTGCGGGGACCGGCGGTACGGAGACACCGCCGGGTGCGGCAGAGATTTTCGGATCTGCAGTTTGCGCGACCGCAGCAGGCAAGAGATAGAGGGCCCAAACCGCCGCCGCGCAGCCCCTGGAAAGGTGGCGCACGTTATGCGTCGCCTTCCGGCTCTGCCGTGGCGACGTCAGGAGCTGCTGCGTTTGCTGCCTGCTTTTTGGCTGCGGTCTTCTTCGCCGCAGCCTTTTTCGCGGCGGATGGCGGCACGCTACTGGCGTCTTTTTTGGCAGGAGCTTTCTTGCCCGGAACCTTCTTTGCGGCGGCTTTTTTCGCGGCGTGGCCGGAGGCAGGTTCCGCCTGGTGACCGAGCAGGCTGGCCCAACGCAGTTCAGGAACGCTGCCAGCATTGGCGCGAGCGCGGTCGACCGCAAGTTGTGCGACCTTGTCGACGATCCATTCGAAGTTCTCTTCACCGACGGAGTTTCGGTCGGCGTCCGGGGCGGGGTTCATGAAGTCAATCGCGTAGGGCACGCCGTCTTCCACGGCAAACTCGACGGTGTTCAGGTCGTAGCCGAGCGCCTTGCACAGGGTAAGGGCATCCCGCTCTACGCGCTCGATCAGGGCTGGATCGTAGGTCGGCGGATTCTTGACGTAGCGCTCGTGGTGTGGCCGCGACGGGTCGTACGGCATAATGCGGACATCCTTTTGGCCGACGACATAGCAGCGAAAATACTCGCGGAACTTGACCGCGGCCTGCAGCGTCATGCATTGATTGCCGCTCTGGTCGTAGGCCTGGAAAAAGTCGTGCGGGTTATGCACGTGCGAGACATCGCGCCAGCCACCGCCATCGTGCGGCTTTAGAAACGCGGGGAAGCCGACATAGTCGAAGACCTCATCCCAGTTATAGGGATATTCCTGGTTGCGGAAAGAAACAGCATTGGTGTCGCGCGGTAATTCCTTGTGCGGCACGATCACGGTCTTCGGTACCGCCACGCCAAGCTTTGCCGCAAGCGCGTAGTTAAAGAACTTATCGTCGGCGCTCCACCAGAATGGATTGTTGATGACGTCGGTGCCGGTAAGTACGGCGTTTTTCAAGTAACTGCGATAAAACGGCACGTCGTGCGAAATGCGATCGACGATGACGGAGTAGCCGCAGGGCACCGCTTCTTTCACCGCGCCGATCTGGACGAACTCCGCGCGAATGTCGGGCAGGTTCATGCTGTTCACGCGGTCGACGAACGCCTGCGGAAAGGTGTTCTCCTGACCGAAAAGAATGCCGATGGTCTTCACTGGTTCGTTCTCCTTGCGTGGTGCGATGAAAGTCATCCCTAAAAAGTTACTGGCAGTAAGTTCAAAAGACTAAGTCGAGAGGTGCTGATTCTGCTGTTACCTGAGCTTAGAGATACTGCTGCGCCATGCGCTTCCAGAACGGCCAGTCGTGTCCAGTACCATCGCCCCACACGTCAAGTCGGACCGGGACGCCCTTGGCGCGCAAGATGCCGGCGAGCCGCTCGTTGTCGTTCCAGCACTGGTCGTGGTGACCGGTTGCGAAGATCCAGGTGTTGCCGCGCATGCGGTGGAGCTGCCAGCTGTCGGGCAGGTTGGGTAGAAAATGGGTGGGCAGCGTGAAGTAGGTGTCATTGTCGTAATACCCGCGTAGAAAAGGCGTCACCATATCGAAGGCGCCGCTCATGCTGAGCATGGCAGTGATGACGTCCGGATGGCGCAGGGCCATGCTTGCCGCGTGGAAGCCGCCGAAGGAGCAACCAAGCACCGCGACGCTCTCGCGCCAAGTGCAATAGCGCATATGCGGAATGAGTTCGTCGACGATGTAGCGCTCGTATTGCAAATGGCGGTCAATGCGCCAGCGGCCCGGCACGTTTTGCGCGTACCAGCTTTCGTCGTCGACGGAATCGACGCACCATAACTGGATCTCGCCGCGGTCGATCTTGTCCGCGACGGCGGCGACCATGCCGAACTCTTCAAACTCAAAGAACCTGCCCTGCGACGTTGGGAAAACGATGATGGGGAGACCGGCGTGGCCGAACACCAGCCGCTCCATGCGCCGGCCGAGGGCGGTCGATTCATCCACATGGTATTCCCGCTGCAACGCGCTTCTCCTTGCAACCAGCCCCGATGCGTACTCCGGCTAGCTGCTACCCTGCTGGAATCGTACCGCATGCGAACCGCACCCCAACTCGCGTCTGCACCGGAGCCGGAAGAAGGCCGGGGCACTCCACCGAACGGCGACGACAGCCTAATGACGAACGCGCTGTGCGTCACGCCGCCGGCTGGCGAGCGGTACTACCGCATTCAGCAATGGTCGTCGCATGCGTTGCCGACGCCACGTGACCTTTTTATCCACCTGCCGAAGGCATATCTTACCGAGCCGGAGCGCAGCTTTCCTGTGCTACTGCTGCATGATGGGCAAAACCTGTTTGACGGTGACCTGTCGTATGTAAGAGGCAGCACATGGCGTTGCGGCGAAACGGCGGACTGGATGATCGGGGAGGGTTCGGTCGAGCCGCTGATCCTGGTCGGTTTGGGGAACACTGGCGTGGAGCGCATGGCCGAATATACGCCGACACCCGATACGCGTTTGGGCGGTGGCAAGGGGCCGCTCTATGGCAAGGCATTGGTGGAGGAACTGCTGCCTTTGCTGCGGCGCGATCTGCGCCTGCTGGACGGGCCCGAACACACCGGCATCGCAGGGGCATCGCTAGGCGGTTTGATTTCATTGGCAATCGGTCTGCAGTACCCACAGGTGTTCGGGAAGGTCGGCGTACTGTCCCCTTCAATTTGGTGGGACAAGCGGTCGATTCTGGACGAGGTGCGCGCGTTGTCGGGGAAACTACCGCTGCGGCTGTGGATCGACATGGGAACGGCGGAGGGCGAGGTGCACCTACGCGACACCGACCTGCTGACGCACCTGCTGCAACGCAAAGGTTGGGTACTGGACCGCGCGTCTACGCCACCGCGTGCGGCTTCGCTGCCGGTCGGGAGCCGACTCCGACGACTTGCCAGCCCGTTGGAGCGGCTTCAACCAGTGATCCCGGGTGCGCCGGTCGACCTGCATTATGAGCGCGTGGCGGGTGGGGTGCACAGCGAGTCGGCGTGGGCAGCGAGGTTTGGCAGCGTGTTGCGTTTCCTGTTCCCGCATAGGGAGAGCTGAGTCCAAACGGTCGGTGTTTGGCACGCTTTGCCCAACGAACGGTGCAAGTCGCTTGCACCGAAGGGTAAAATCGGCGATACTCACTGGGTTGGAGGCAAACGTGCACCCGCGATCTTGAGCGTGGCGCACCTTTGTGATTTATGGCCGCTTCCGTGAGCGACCCCGTTCAGGGCGCGCCATCCCAAACAAGTTCAGAATGTTGAGAGGGTACACCCAGTGGTCATGATTCGTCTCGCGCGCGTAGGCGCCCGCAAGCAGCCGCACTACCGCATCGTTGTCATCGAGAAAGACCGTGCACGTAACGGTCGTTCCATTGAAGTTGTTGGCACCTACAACCCGCGCACGGAGCCAGCGACGGTGGTGCTGAAACATGACCGCATCGATTACTGGAAGTCTGTGGGCGCGCAGCCGTCAGAAATCGTTGCGAAGCTGCTGGTCAAGAACCCGGCGACAGGCGTTGCCGAACCTGTTGCGGCCTAGTCCAGTGCTGCACACGATCAAAGTACGTAAGTTCACTTCCTGAAACGGAACGCACTTCTTTTTCGGAACACCATCGGAACCTGTTTGAGGTTCCGGTGGTGTTCCTGTCTGTGGTTCAGGTTACGCGCAGGTACCTCATCTGCCCTATCTTAGGTTCAGCGGTCGAGTTTACTTCCAGAGCGCACCGGTACTTCTGAACACGCAAGGGCTTTCGCATGACTTCTACTTCTCCTGACGCAATGCACGACACACCGCAAGGCAACTCCCCGGACGAACCTGCGCGCATCACCCAGCTTGTACTCGGTATGGTACGGTCGCTGGTAGATGATCCGGAATCCATCCAGATCGAGACGGAGAGCGACGCCGGCAATACGACGCTGCGCCTGTACGTGAAAGCAGCTGACCTGGGGAAGGTCATCGGCAAGCAGGGTCGCACGGCGCGTTCGCTGCGCACGATACTGAGCGCGATCGGCAGTAAGAGTGGCCACCGGTACACCCTGGACGTACTGGAAGCTGAATAACCCGCGTGCCGGCTGACGACCGCTTCCAAACCTTGCCCTATTCTGCCATGCTGGATGCTGTGAGCGACAAAGAAGAGTGGATTACGCTGGCGCGTGTTGCGCGTCCACAAGGCCGGCGTGGCGAGGTGTTGTGCGACCTGTTTACAGATTTTCCGGAGCGCTTTGCGGAGAGGCGCGCGCTGTTCCTACGGCGGGGCGATGCGACCGACACGACGGCGGTAACGCTGGAGGACTTCTGGTTACCAACCGGTAACTCCGCTGGGCGCGTAGTGCTGAAGTTTGCGAGCAGCAACAGCATTACCGATGCGGAAGGGCTCGCTGGGTATGATGTAGTGCTGCCTGCGTCCCAGCGCGTTTTGCTGGATGCCAACACCTTTTACGTGAGCGATTTGCTGGGGTGCGCGGTGGTCAACCTGGCCGGCGGCGATGGTCCGGACGAACTGGGCACAGTGACGGATGTGCACTTTCCCGCGGATACCACGGGCAAGCGACTGGAACACGCGGCACCCATCCTGATGGTGACGCGCGCGGGTGGCGACGAGATCCTGATTCCGCTGGCGATGGAGTTCCTGAAAAATCCCGACTTGACGCATCGGCGCATCGAAATGCACCTGCCGCAGGGGTTGGTAGAAGCGAATGGCTGAGCCGGGGGCTACGCCATTGCGTTTCGATCTTCTGACGATCTTTCCAAGCTTTTTCGATAGTATCTTTCAGCAAGGTGTCGTGGCGCGGGCGTTGACGTCGGGACTGGCTTCGGTGGTCGCGACCGACCTGCGCGACTATACGACCGACCGGCACCGCACGGTAGATGATCGGCCGTTTGGCGGAGGCGAGGGTATGGTGCTGAAGCCGGGGCCCATCTTTGCCGCGGCGTCAGCGATGGGGGCGACACCGCGGGCCGTGCGCGATCGGGCGCGGGAGAGCGTGATTCTGCTCTCCGCGCAGGGTGAACGGTTCACGCAGACGGTGGCGCGCCAGCTTGCCGGCCTGGAGCGGGTGGTGCTGATTTGCGGCCGGTATGAAGGCGTGGACGAGCGCGTGGCGCAACAGCTTTGCGATCGGGAATTGTCCATCGGCGACTATGTGATTTCAGGCGGGGAACTCGGTGCGGCCGTCATCATTGATGCCGTAACGCGGCTACTGCCGGGCGTGCTGGGCAACGCGGATTCCGCGCACTACGAGAGCTTCGGAGCAGGGGCCGACAGCGCGGCCGAGGTGGGTCCGCCTCGCGCGGTGTCCCCAGCGGCCGGGCTGCTGGATTATCCGCATTACACGCGGCCGGCGGAGTTCGGCGGGGTGCCGGTGCCGCCGGTGCTCCTGGGCGGCGACCACGCGGCGATTCGGGCGTGGCGACGGGAGCGTGCGCTGGACAAAACGCTGCGAAATCGGCCGGACCTGCTGGCGCTGGCGAAACTGAGCCGGGAAGACCAAGGCACTCTTGATCGGCTGCGCGCGAGCGCTGACTAAGCGTAGCCGGCGAAGATTTGCCGAATGTCTGTGGTAAACCTGGTGCAATCCGGGGTATACTTGCAGACGACTCTAAGCAAGGAAACTTTCGTCATGTCGATTCACCCCATCATGCAGAAGCTCGCCAACAAGCTCGAGCGTACCGATCTGCCCGCATTCGCCCCTGGCGATACCGTCCGTGTCCAGGTAAAGATCAAGGAAGGCGATAAAGAACGCCTGCAGGCATTTGAGGGCATGTGCATCGCCCGCAAGAAGGGTCCGCAGGGCACCTTTACCGTGCGCAAGATGAGTTTCGGCCAGGGTGTCGAGCGCATTTTTCCGTTTAACTCGAAGGTCGTCGACAAGGTCGAGAAGATTCGGTCGTACGAAGTTCGCCGCGCCAAGCTGTTCTACCTGCGTGGTCTTCGTGGTAAGGCTGCACGCCTGCGCGAAGTCGGCCGCACCGCGTAAGTCAACCGCCTTTCATAGAGCGCCGGCCTCATGCCGGCGCTTTGCTTTGCCTGTATTCCATGCGTTCTCCCGGAGAGGTGGAACTGCGGGCGAAGTGTAGGTGCCTTGGTGGTCGAGCCATCCCCAATGGTCGGGAACCCACCGGGTTCGGTAAGCCCGTATCCTCGGCGAGATAGATGACGCACTCCTTCTCGTCGACGCGGTTTTCGTCGCTGGCAATCTAAACGGGGTGGCCGTTAACGAACTTGATGGTCAGCGTCTTGCCTTCGAGCGCAATTTCTTTGGCTGCGAATGGGGAACTGCTCCAAGCAATCACTGTTCCCTGCCCCGGAATCGAAATGTACAGGAACTTCACCTCGTTGACGTCGTGCCGAGCAGTCCAGGCATCGACCAAGAGCGTGCCGTTCTCAACGTCAAGCCAACCCTCTTGCGGTGCAGCAGAGCTTTGCACTTCTTCTGGCACTGCTTGTCCTTGCGCGCACAAGGGGCAACTCAGATCGGCTTGCCGCTCGCGTCGAGCGTGGCTGCGATGATTTTCCTGCTCTACAGTTTCAGAGAGGTCTCATCCTTATTTCTTTTCGCGCCTGGACTGCCAGAACAAACGGACGACCGTTGGTTATAAACTTGTCTTATCCATGGCGGCACCAGCAAAGGCAAAGAAAGCCGCATCGATCATCCCACCAGAGCTGCGCCGTAAGCGTGTGCTGATTCCCGTGGGCAAGACCAAGGAGCAGATGCTGCGCGAGGCGGTGTGCAGTGATGCACCGGAGCAGGCACTACGCTACAAAGGCTTCCGCGTAATTGCGGGTGTGGACGAGGTGGGCCGCGGCGCTCTGTTTGGGCCGGTGGTGGCTGCTGCGGTAATCCTGCCAAATCGCACCGACCGGCTGCAGCGGCTTGGCTTGCGCGACAGCAAGCAGTTAGACCGCGACGCACGCGAGAGCCTGGATCGCGAAATTCGTAAGTGCGCGGTGGCGTTTGCGATCGGCGAAGTCGATGCAGTGGGGATCGACACGATCAACATTTACCAGGCATCGCGGTTGGCCATGCGGCTGGCGGTGGAGGGCCTGCAGCAAGCGCCGGATCACTTGCTGGTTGACGCCTTGCGTATCGACCACGCATGCGCGCAGACCAAGCTCATCTACGGCGATTCCCTGTCCGTTTCCATCGCCGCGGCTTCCGTGATCGCCAAGGTGTATCGCGATGCGATGATGCGCTCGCTGCACACGGAGCATCCGCAGTATGGGCTGGCCTCGCACAAGGGTTACGCCACGCCGGAGCACCGCGCCGCGCTGGAGCAGCATGGGCCGTGCGCTCTCCACCGCAAGTCGTTTGCGCCGGTGGCCAAGTTCTACGGTATGGCGGCAATGCAGACGGCGCTGGCCATGCGGCAGCACGAAGATGAGTTGCGCGAAGAAAATCTGTTGGAAGACGAAGCTGTAAAGGAGTTTGACCCTTGCCTGGAAGACTGACGCCGGATACCGATGCGACCACCACGAACGACAAACGGCTGCTGTGCGTGGTGGCCCATCCAGATGATGAATGCTTCGCCTTTGGCGGGGCGCTGGCGCTGGCGGTGCGGGCCGGTTATGCGGTCAGTGTGGTCTGCCTGACCGACGGCCAGGCCGCGACGAACCGAGGCAGTGCCGCGGACGGCAAGGACCTCGGCGCGATGCGGCGGGACGAGTTTACCCGCAGCTGTTCCGTGCTGGGTGTGGCACACCATGAGTTGCTGGACTATCAAGATGGCCAATTGGAGTTCGCGAACCTGAGTGTCGCCGCCGGACGAATCGTGGAGCGCATCCGGACCTTTAAACCCCAGATTGTGCTGACGTTTGGCTTAGATGGCTCCCTCAATGTGCATGCCGATCACATGACTGTATCTGCCATAACGAGTATGGCGTTTCATTGGGCGGCGCGGACAAAGCGTTACCCGGAGCAAAATCTGCCGCCTTGGGAGGCGGACCGGCTCTACCACCAGAGCAGCAACTTCACGCTGCTGGACCGCGAACCCCTGCTGCCGGCGCCGTGGACGGTTCGGCTGGATATCTCCTCTGTGAAGGACGTTAAGGAAGCGGCATTTCGCGAGCATACGTCGCAGCTGCCGGTGCTGGACAAGGTGCAGCCCTACTGGGACAAGTTCGGCCACGAGGAGTACTACGCGCTTGCCGCGTCACGCGAACCGCGGCAGATGACGATCGACACCAGCATGTTCTAGGCCGCTCAGCTAGTGGGTGCGTAGCGTGGGCGCGGGCAGGGCCGCTTTGCGGCGTGCCGCCCACCAACTCCACAGGGGTCGAGCGGCGAGCAGGAACGCCAGCACCACGGTATCGCGCAGCGGCTCGAGGTTTCCTTTTTTCACCAGCCACCAGTAGTGGATGATCGCTAGGATTGCCGCGGCGTAGACGGCGCGGTGCAGCCACTGCCACGGCTTGCCGCCCATTTTGCGCATGATCCATTGAGGCGAGGTAGCGGCGAGCGCCAGAAGAATAAGCCACGCAAGCAGGCCGACCTGGATGAAGCGGCGCTTGAGCACATCGTCGACCATGGTGGGCCAAACGTCTTTCCACTTCTGGACGATGGGTGCGAACTGGTGCGCCTTAACGTTGTCGATGGCACCCGGCAGATCGAAGCCGCTAAAGAGCAGGACGTACGTGAGCAGATGCAACGTGGCGTAGAAAAAGGCGAACAGGCCGATCATGCGGCGGAAGCGCACCAGCCAGGAGAGCCGAGGCGAAAGCCGTCGCACTGGCGAAATGGCCAGGCCGCCGAGCAGAAAGTACACGGCCCAGTTGCCGGTCCAGTGCGTTAGTGTTGCAACGGGGTCAGTGCCCAGGGTATCGGTGCGAAATGACTGGACCATGCGGAAAAACGGCACAAGCGCTGCCAGGAACACCAAAAGTTTCAGGAAGCGAATCGCACGCGTCGTCACAGGCTGATCAATACTCCTTTGCCGACCAGGTCGATGCCTGCGGTTGCCGAGCAGCCATCGACCTGGGCTGAACCAGTGGTACGGTCTGGCGCGAAGGGCGCATTCCGTCCTAATACTGCTTCGTCAAGTCCATACCTTTGTACAGGCCGGCGACTTCGTTGCCGTAGCCGTTAAAGATTTGCGTCTGCATACTACGGGGAAAGGTGCTGGTGTCGATGAGCCGCTCCGTCGCGTGGCCGTTCACGGCTGGATTCACGTTGGAGTAGAAGCCGTACGCTTCGGGGTTGCCATCGTTCCAGGTGGTATTTGGCTGTTCGGCGACGAAGCGGATCTTCACAATGGATTTGGGCGACTTGAAGCCATACTTCCACGGCACAATCACGCGCACGGGCGCGCCCTGCTGATTCTCCAGCGTTTCGCCGTAGCTTCCAAAGGTAAGCAGCGTGAGTGGGTGCATGGCCTCATCCATCCGCAGGCCTTCAATGTAGGGAAATGGCAGTGACGTGGCGTCCGGCATCTGCTTGCGGTCGAAGAAACTGTGGAACTCCACGTATTTCGCCGTGGGCAGCGGCTTGGCGAATTCGATCAGGTCGGCGAGCGGGTAGCCGTCCCACGGAATGACCATGCTCCAGTTCTCAACGCAGCGGAAGCGATAAATGCGCTCCTGCAGCGGCCGGTAGCGCATCAGGCTGTCGACATCGATCGTCTTCTTGTTGGCGCACAGCCCTTCCAGCGAAACGGTCCACGGGCGCGTTTGCAGGGTGTGCGCGTGCATCTCCGGATCGCGCTTGTCCGTGCCGAACTCCCAGAAGTTGTTGTAGGACGTGGCTTTAGCTCGGGGCGTGGGGGTGAGGCTGGTTGCAGAAAAGGGGCCGGGCTGCGCCGGCAGCCTGGTCGAGGCGTAGGCGACGTTCGGTTCACCGAAGGGGGGCAGGCGCTTCCACGCCTCATAGCCGAGACCTGCCACCGCCATGCCTCCAAAGATCAGGTTGCGGCGGTTGAGGAACTTCTCTTTCGGCGTGATCTCCGATGACAGAAAACGCGGAGTGTCGTTGTTCATGGGTGGCCCTCTTTTCCGTCGTGTGCCCTGCGACCGGCATACAGGCACTGCGTCTATAGTAAGACGCTGCGACAGGCAGCTTCGGTTTTGGTGGCACAGCCAGGCGTTCGGATGGCCGCTTGCGGAAGGCTGTGGGGTGCGACAGACTAGTGAAGCTGTCTCAAGGAGTATCCCATGGCTACGATCCCCGGCGCGCGCGAAGGCGTGCTGTACGACACCGCGAATGTTCTGCTGAATGCACGCCGCACCGGCACGCCCATCCACAACCTGCCCGCCAACTTGATGCCGGCCAACGATGCCGAGGCCTTCTTCGTGCAGGACGTGATGATGCGGGCGTACGGAGAGGTGGGTGGTTACAAGATCGGCGCGCGTGGTCCGGAGGAGGAACCTTTCTTCGCACCGATGCCGGCGGCGTGGATGGGCGAGAACGGCACGCTGTTTCGCGGCGCCATGCACCGGCTGCACGGCGTGGAGGCGGAGATTGCCTTCCGCATGGGTACGGACTTGCCGCCGCGTGCGACGCCCTATACGCGCGACGAGGTGGTGGCGGCGATTGGCTCGTGCCACCCGGCGATTGAGATCGTGGAGACGGCGTTTGTGGATCCGCGTGCCGTGCCGCGCGAGGCTTCCTTCGCCGACATGCAGATGCACGGTGGCTTTGTAGCGGGGCCGCCAATTACGGATTGGCAGTCGATCGACTGGTCGGCCGAGGCCGTGACGCTGACGATCGACTCCAGCGTACGCGCGGAGAAGGTCGGCTCGAACCCTGGCGGCAGTGACCTGGTACGGCTGCTCGTATATTTGGCAAATGAGGGCGCGGCGCGCACCCACGGCCTGCGCGCGGGACAGTTCGTCACCACCGGCAGTTGGACGGGGTTGCTGTGGGCGAACGCGCTCGATGCCGTCAGCGTGCACTTCGCCACGGCAGGGTCCGTGTCGCTCGAGTTTGCCGGACAAGGAGAGTAAGCGCGTGGCGGACTCCATCGAGATACTCGCGCCCAGGACTGCCGCGGCGGTCGAACTCCTGACACCCTCGGCGCTGAATCTGCTGACCACGCTTCATCGCGAATTCAACGCGCGGCGGCTCGATCTGCTGGCCGCGCGCGAGGCTCGGCAGGCGCGCATCGACGCTGGCGAGCAACTTGATTTTCTGCCGGACACCCGCCACGTTCGCGAGGCTGCATGGCGATGCGCGCCGATTCCCACGGACCTTCAGGATCGCCGGGTAGAGATCACCGGGCCGGTCGAGCGCAAGATGGTCATCAACGCGCTAAACAGCGGCGCCTGCGTCTTCATGGCCGACTTCGAGGACTCCACGACACCCACATGGAACAACCTGCTGGAAGGCCAGGTCAACCTGCGTGACGCGGTGAATCGCACCATTGCCTACACCGACGTGAAGACAAGCAAGCAGTATGCGCTCGGTGACAAGCCGGCAGTATTGTTTATCCGGCCACGCGGCTTTCATCTTGACGAGGCCCACGTCCATGTCAACGGCGAGCTGATGTCCGGGTCCATCTTCGACTTCGCGCTGTACTTTCTCCACAACGCAAAGGAGCTAATGGCGCACGGCAGCGGACCGTACTTCTACCTGCCCAAGTTGGAGTCGCATCTTGAGGCCCGGCTCTGGAACGACATGTTCGTGCGCGCGCAGCAAATTGTCGAGGTACCGCAGGGTTCCATCCGCGCGACGGTGCTGATTGAAACGATTGTTGCCAGCTTTGAGATGGACGAGATCCTGTACGAGCTGCGTGAACATTCCGCTGGGCTGAACTGCGGCCGGTGGGACTATATTTTTTCGTTCATCAAGAAGCTCGCGGCGGACACGTCCGTGCTGCTACCGGATCGGTCGCAGGTCACGATGACGACCCACTTCTTGCGGTCGTACAGCAAGCTGGCGGTGAAGACCTGCCACCACCGCGAGATCCACGCCATGGGCGGGATGAGCGCGTTCATCCCCATCAAGAGCGACCCGGAGGCGAACGAGCGGGCACTCGCCCAGGTGCGTGCCGACAAGGAACGCGAAGCGACCGACGGGCACGATGGCACATGGGTCGCCCACCCTGGCCTGGTGCCGGTCGCAATGGAGGTCTTCGATCGCCTGATGCCGTCAGCCAACCAGATCGGCCGCAAACTGGACGACTACGCCACAACCGCGCAGGACTTGCTGCAGGTGCCTGCAGGTTCCATCACGGAAGCTGGACTGCGGCAGAATGTCGCGGTCGGCCTGGGATACGTGGAGGCATGGCTGCGAGGCATTGGCTGCGTGCCGCTATTCCACCTCATGGAAGACGCGGCAACCGCGGAGATTAGCCGCGCGCAGTTATGGCAATGGGTGCATCACCACGCAACGCTGGAGGATGGCCGTCTGGTCACGACGGAACTGGTCGAAGCTGCCATTGCCGACGAGCTTGCAAAGGCGCGGACGACCGTTGGTTCCGAGCGGTTCAGTGCGTATGAACGTGCCGCCGGGTTGATGCGCTCACTGATTGCGTCGGATCGCTTCACCAATTTCCTTACCGAACCGGCGTACGCCGAGGTGCTGCGCAAGGAGCAAAGCATCCAGTAACCAGGTCGTACCTCGCCTGTACCGAAAGAGCACCTTTGGCCTGCGATAGGCCACGGGGAAAAGCACGTGGCGAGCATCCCGCGCCCCATCTTGCACACTCACACGATCACACGTTTGTTGAGGTACATCATGGCTCGTCCCTACTGGTCCGGTTCCATTCAAATCTCGTTGGTATCGTTCGCCGTCAAGTTCTTCGTCGCGACAGAGTATAAGAGCGAGATTCGCTTTCACCAGATCAGCCGGTCGACCGGCGAGCGCGTGCGCCACCAGAATGTATTGCAGTCTGCGCTCGACAATGGCCCCGCTGCTGAGGCAGAGGACGATACTCCCGCGCCTTCAGCCGGCGTCGAGAAGAACGACATCGTGAAGGGCTACGAGTACGCCAAGGGCCAGTACGTGCAGATCGAGCCGAGCGAGATCGCGAACCTGCGCGTGCCATCGAAGGATTCCATCTCCATCGAGCAGTTCGTCGACGAAACGGACATCGATCCCAGCTACTTCGAAAAACCCTACTTCGTGACACCCGATGGCGATGCGCAGGCTGAAGCCTTTGCGGTCGTGCGCTCGGCTCTGCGGAAGGAGAAAAAGGTGGCGGTCGGCAAGATTGCCTTCGCCGGGCGCGAGCACGTCGTTGCGATTGCGCCGAATGATGACGATGCACACCCCGGCATGATGGCCTACACGCTGCGCTATCAAAATGAGTTGCGCAAGCCATCGGAGTATTTCGGCGATCTTAGCCCGGTGGACATCGATGAGGACCAGCTCGACCTGGCAGAGCAACTCATCAAACGCAAGACCGGCAAATTCGATCCTTCGAAATACAAGGACGGCTATGAGATTGCCCTCCGCGAACTGGTGGATGCGAAGGTAAATCACCAGGCGATTCCGCAGGACGCACCGGAACCGAAGCGAGCGAAGGTGATTAATCTGATGGATGCGCTGCGAAGCAGCCTGCAGGCCAAGGCTGCAACGGAGGCTGAAGAGGAAGAGACGGAAGCGCCCGCGCCAAAGAAAGCTGCAAAAAGCGAGAAGAAGACCGAAGCCGAGCGACCTGGGCCGACGCTGGTGAAGTCTGCAAAGAAAGCGGCGACGCCGAAGACCGAGGCCAAGCCCGCGACAAAGACGGCCGCGCCTCGGCGCAAGTCCGCGTAGGTCTAGGTCCCGCTGTACCCGTCGACAAACCGCACGTCACGCTCTGCCTTTCCCTGCAGCAGCCGGGCCGCTTGCTGGTACGCTTCGCTGTCGTACGCAGCGACGGCTTCTGCCTTCGATGGAAACTCAAGGATGACGACGCGCTCTGTCAGACCGGATTCTCGAGGTTCCGCGGTGCCGGCAGGTGCACGCACGACAAAGCTGGCCCCAAAGGCAAACAGGGCCGGCAGCGCAAGTTCCGCGTAGGCGCGCATGGTCTCTGGTTCCGCACTCTTGCTGTAGACGACGACCATGTAACCCTTCAAACGCAAGGGCCTCCAAACGCAGCGGCGTTGTCCTATGCTACAGGGCTTGCCGGCGGACGCCACCGATTTGAACGGATCGCCATCTATCTGCTGCAGGGCCCCCGCCCGCGAGGCACACGCATGGCACCCCGCAAGACGAACGCATCCAGTATTGGCAGGTCAGCCCGCGCAGGCAAGGAAAAGGTGCTCGCCGACGCCGGTGACGAGGTGGACGAACAGCTTGCGCGCTACCGGTCCATGCGCGACTTCAACATCACGGCCGAGCCGAGCGGCGACCAGAAGCCAAAGCCGGAAGCGCTACCCTTCGTCATTCAAAAGCATGCGGCCACGCGGCTGCACTATGACTTTCGCCTGGGCTGGCGTGGCGTGCTCAAAAGCTGGGCTTGCGCCAAGGGCCCAAGCTACAACGTGCACGACAAGAGGCTGGCCGTGGAGGTCGAAGACCACCCTATGGAGTACGGCGGCTTTGAGGGCATTATTCCGCGCGGACAGTACGGTGGCGGCACCGTGATGGTGTGGGACCAGGGAACGTGGACGCCGCACGTGGATGTGGACGAGGGACTGCGCAAGGGGAACCTGAAGTTTGCGCTGCACGGCACGAAGCTGAACGGCAATTGGGCGCTGGTGCGAATGGAGGGCAAGGCTGCCCATGAAGGCAAGCCGAACTGGCTGCTGATCAAGGAGCACGACGACACCGAGCGGCCAGACGGCGCACCCGCGGTTACGGAGGAGAAGCCGGATTCCGCCGTGACGGGGCGGTCGCTGGAAGAGATTGCCACGGCTGGAACGCATGTGTGGAACTCGAAGGAAACCGCGACGGAGGGGCAGGCGTGGTATCGCCAGCGCGCCGCCGAAGCAGACGCAGTGGCACGACCCGATGTGGCCACGGTCGCGGAGCCCGGAGCGGCGCAGTCCCTAAACGGAGTTGGGGATGCCACGTCATCGCACGTACGGAAAAGCAAGAGTGCCACGCCGTCGCGCGAGGCTGGGACACGGGGCGGCCCTGCGCCTTCCGACAGCGCCATCGCTTCCCTGCCGAAGGAGAACCTGCCCGAGTTCTTGAAACCTCAACTCGCCAGCGAGGGCGAGGCGGTACCGACAGGCAGCAATTGGGTGCATGAATTGAAGTTGGACGGCTACCGCATGCAGGCGCGCAAGGCGGGTGACAAGGTGCAGCTGCTGACACGCACGGGTCTTGACTGGACGCATCGCATGAGGCCGGTGGCTGCGGCTCTGCAGCAGCTCGCCGCACGCAACGCGGTCGTCGACGGCGAGGTCGTGGTGCTCGATGCGAATGGGGTGTCGTCCTTCGCGCGGCTGCAGGCCTCCTTTGAGAAGGGCGAGACGCACCCAATGACGTATTTCGCCTTCGACCTGCTGCACCTGGACGGGCACAGCACGCGCGACCTGCCGCTGCTGGAACGCAAGCGAATGTTGCGCGAGATGCTTCCAGAGGATACGGACGAACTGCGCTTCGCCGACCACCTGGACGCGGAGGGTGAGACCGTCTTTCACCACGCCTGTGAACTCCACGCGGAAGGCATCATCTCGAAGAAGGCGGATGCCAAGTACACCTCTGGCCGCGGCCACGCGTGGGTCAAGTCGAAGTGCCTGCACGAGCAGGAGTTTGTTGTGGGTGGCTACACGGACCTGTCCAACGGCACGCGCGGCATCGGTGCACTGCTGCTGGGCTACTACGATGACGCGGGCAAGCTGACCTACGCGGGCCGCACCGGCACCGGGTTCAACGCGCGTATCCACGCCATGCTGCGCGACAAGCTGGAGGCTCTGGACCAGCAGACGTGCCCGTTTGCGAAGATCCCGAATGAGGCCAGGCGCGGCGCGCATTGGGCCAAGCCGGAGACGGTCGTGCAGGTGCGGTTCGCCACATGGACCGGTGAAAACCAGCTACGACAGGCTGCCTATCTTGGCCTGCGTGAGGACAAACCGGCTATGGAGGTGCGCAGGGAGGATGCCGCGCCGACGCCGAAGCGCGTGAAGGAGAGCTCTTCCGCTGACCCGGGCAGCGACGGTAACTATGTCAAAACGCGGCCGATCGCCACGATGCCGGCTGCGTCTTCGCCCGCTCCAGGCAAAGCATCCATGAGCAACACACCTGCGGTTAAGGCGTCCGCTTCAAAGCCCGCAAAGGCCAAGACCTCCCCCGACGCTGCAACTTTGCTGCCGATCCCGTCGATACGTCTTACCCATCCCGCAAAAATCGTCGATGCGGAGTCGGGCGTCACCAAGCGGCAACTCGCGGCGTACCTATTCGCGGTGAGCGGACAGATGCTGCCGCACATCGCCGACCGCCCACTGTCGCTGGTGCGCTGTCCAGACGGCAGCGGCAAGCCGTGTTTTTACCATAAGCACGTAAATGCGATGCTGCCGGCAGGCGTCGGCAGCGTCATGGTTTCAGACAAAAAGGGCGGCACGCCGGAGCCGTACATCACGCTCAACACGGCTGAATCGCTCGCCGGGCTGGCGCAGATGAGCGTGCTCGAAGTGCATCCCTGGGGATCGACGAATGCCGATCTTGAACACCCGAATCGCATCGTCATCGATCTCGATCCGGATGAGTCCCTGCCGTGGTCACAGGTGACGGAAAGCGCCATTGAAGTACGCACACGATTGAAGCACCTGGGCATCGAAAGCTTCGTCAAGACGACCGGCGGCAAGGGACTGCACATCGTGTTCCCCATGCAGCCGGAGTACGATTTCGCGACGATGAAGGCGTGGGCGCACGGCTTTGTGCAGGACATGGAGAAAGCCAACCCGCGCCTGTACCTGAGCAAGATGACGAAGGCCGCGCGCACCGGCAAGATTTATCTGGATTACCTGCGAAACGAGCGCGGAGCGACGGCGGTCGCGCCGTTTTCCATGCGATCGCGACCTGGGCTGCCAGTCTCCGTCACGCTGGACTGGAAGGAGCTTGCCGCGCCGGATCGGCCGCGCTTCCGCATCGACAACTTTCCCGACGAATGGCAGGATCGGTTGAAGCGCGACCCATGGAAGAAAATGCTTACACTGCAGCAAAGCCTGACGCGCGACGTGATTCAGCGATTTGCCGGCAAGATTTAAAGTAGCAGTCGCAGAGTGCGCGAAGTTTCCACAAAGGGTGCATCTTGTGTACTCCGCGCACTCTGCGTGAAGCGTTTACTTCTGCACGCCGAAGCTGAACACGGTTTCGGACTTCATCGTCTGTCCCGGCTTGAGCAGCGTGGTGGGGAAGCTGGGTTGGTTCGGCGAGTCCGGGAAATGCTGCGTCTCCAGGCAAAAGCCCCCACGACGCGCGTACTTCTTGCCTCCGGTGCCGATCAACGTGCCATCGGGCATGGAGTTGCCGGTGTAAAACTGCACGCCCGGTTCCGTGGTGGAGACCGTGAGCGTGCGGCCACTCTGTGGATCGACGACCTTGGCCGCCAGCTTCATGGTGCCGTTGGGTCCGTTCAGCACCCAATTGTGGTCGTAGCCGCCGCCAAGCTTCAGTTGCTCGTTGTCCGCGTCGATGCGGTCGCCGATCGTGTGAGGTGTGCGGAAATCAAACGGCGTTCCGGCAACGGAGGCAAGCTCACCTGTGGGGATCTGCGTGGCATCCACCGGCGTGTAACGGTCGGCGTTGATCGTAATGGTGTCGCCAACAATGGTGCCGTTGCCTTCGCCGGAAAGGTTGAAGTAGGCGTGGTTCGTCAGGTTCAACACGGTAGGCGCGGTCGTGGTTGCACTGTATTCAATACGCAGGTCTGTGCCGTGCAGCGTGTATTTGACATGCGCGGTAAGCGTGCCGGGGTAGCCCTGGTCGCCGTCGGCGGAGACGAGCGTCATCTCCACGCCGTCCTTCACCTGCTTCGCCTCCCACACGCGCTTGTCGAAGCCGACGAGGCCACCGTGCAGCGAGTTGCCGTTGTTGTTGACCGGGACCTGATACTGCTTGCCGTCAATGGTGAACTGACCCTTGGCGATGCGGTTGCCGTAACGGCCCACGACGGCACCAAAGTAGGGGCTGTCGCTGGACAGATAGCCGGTCAACTCCGCGTGGCCGAGCACCACATCTGCGCGCTGCCCCGTTTTATCCGGCGTGACAGCGCTGAGAATACGCGCGCCATACGTCATCACCTTGACCTCGATGGCGCTATCCTTCAGCGTGTACACGTCCACTGCCTTGCCGTCGGGCGTGGTGCCGAACGGCGCCTTCGTTACTTCAGCCTGCATCGTCATCGCAATCAGTCCCAGTGCCAGCATGGCTTGTTTCATCATGATCGGTTCCAGTCCTTGGGGCTCCGTGCTTGGAGCAACGCCGAAGTATACCGCGCGCGCACCACAATACGCATTCCCGCGTATACTTACGTTAGTTCTTTTGCAGCGCTACATCAGCACTGCGAGGCCGCCTGCACATGTGGGCACCACCCAGTTTTGGGGGCGTCACGGCTTCGACGGGATTGCTAGTGGCAGAGAGGCATGCCGGGGTGGGTACACCCGTAATCGCGCCCAAAACTATAAGTGCCGAACCTCAGTACGCGCTTGCTGCTTAATTAAAAACTAAGTAGCCGTCTTCAGTCTGGCTTTGCCCACGGGCTGGCTGCGGACGTCGCACAGTGGGATGGTCCAAGGTGTTCTGCTCGTACGCCAAGGATGACATCGATCGAGCTGGTGCTTCGCGTTTCTTTGCCCGTTCAAAGCGCGCGGTACGAGACAAATTGAACATTGGGAAAAGCATGAACGCTCTCTGTTTGCAGTAGTTTCGGACGTGGGTTCGACTCCCACCGCCTCCACCACTCCTTCTGTTCCACACACGCGACACCGGCAACCTGCCCGTGTCGCGTTCGTGCGTGCGGACCACGTAGAATCAGCAGTGACTCCCGGCAGCGCCCCGTGCGCGCCCACCTGAAGGAAACGCACCATGTCCGTCATTCTTGAACATCTTCCGCTCGGCCAGAAGGTCGGCATCGCATTTTCCGGCGGACTTGATACCAGCGCCGCCCTGCACTGGATGAAGCAGAAGGGTGCCCTGCCCTATGCCTACACGGCCAACCTCGGCCAGCCGGACGAGTCGGATTACGAGGCGATCCCACGCAAGGCCATGGAGTACGGCGCGGAAAAGGCACGGCTGATCGACTGCCGCACCCAGCTCGTCCGCGAGGGCATTGCCGCGCTGCAGTCCGGTGCGTTCCACATCACGACCGCTGGCGTCACCTACTTCAACACCACGCCCATCGGCCGCGCCGTCACCGGCACCATGCTCGTGACCGCGATGAAGGAAGACGACGTCAACATCTGGGGCGATGGCTCCACCTACAAGGGCAACGATATCGAGCGGTTCTACCGCTACGGCCTCCTGGTCAACCCCGACCTGCAGGTCTACAAGCCGTGGCTCGACGCCGCGTTCATCGACGAACTTGGCGGCCGCGCGGAAATGTCGGCCTTCATGCAAAAGTCCGGCTTCGCGTACAAGATGTCCTCGGAAAAGGCGTATTCCACCGACTCCAATCTTCTCGGCGCGACGCACGAGGCAAAAGATCTGGAGTTGCTCAGTTCGTCGCTCCGCATCGTTGCCCCGATTATGGGCGTTGCTTCCTGGCTGGACGAGGTCGAAGTCAAACGCGAAGAGGTGACGGTGCGCTTCGACGAGGGCTTCCCCGTCGCGCTCAAAGGCGTCGAGTACGCCGATCCCGTGGAGCTGATGCTTGAAGCCAACCGCATCGGCGGCCGCCACGGCCTCGGCATGAGCGACCAGATCGAAAACCGCATCATCGAGGCAAAGAGCCGCGGCATCTACGAGGCACCCGGCCTCGCGCTGCTCTTCAGCGCGTACGAGCGTCTGCTCACCGGCATCCACAACGAAGACACGATCGAGCAGTACCGCGACAACGGGCGCAAGCTCGGCCGCCTGCTGTACCAGGGTCGCTGGTTCGATTCGCAGGCCATCATGCTGCGCGAGTCCGCCCAGCGCTGGGTCGCCAAGCCCATCACCGGCGAGGTCACGCTGGAGCTGCGCCGCGGCAATGACTACACCATCCTCAACACCGAATCGCCAAACCTCACCTTCCACCCCGAGCGCCTCACCATGGAAAAGGGCGACAGCACCTTCTCCCCGCGTGACCGCATCGGCCAGCTCACCATGCGCAATCTCGACATCACCGATAGCCGCGACAAGCTGTTGACCTACGCCAAGGCCGGCCTGCTGACCCTGAGCAAGGGTGCGGAGATGCCCCGGCTCAACGACGGTGACACGATGAACGACCGTACCAAAAAATAGGACATCACTACAGGCCGCGCTTCTCATACAGGCGGGGAGCGCGGCAAGCGCATCCATTGTCTAGCTGCGAGCCAAGCGAACTGTTTCGCTTTCTCTTCGCTTATGATGGAGACACGATGTCGTCACTCACGGTGCAGCAAAAGCTCGAGATCCTGGCTGACGCGGCGAAGTACGACGCCTCCTGCGCCAGCAGCGGTGCCAAGCGCGCGGGCAACGGCAAGGGCATCGGCCACTCCGACGGCAATGGTATTTGCCACAGCTATACCCCCGATGGCCGCTGCATTTCGCTGCTTAAGCTGCTGCTCACTAATTTCTGCACCTACGACTGCGTCTTCTGCGTCAACCGCGTTTCCAGCGACATCCGCCGCGCGCGCTTCACCCCGGAAGAGATCGTCACCCTCACGCTCGACTTCTACAAGCGCAATTACATCGAGGGCCTGTTCCTCTCCTCGGGCATCATCCAGTCGCCGGACTACACAATGGAGCAGCTGATCCAGGTCGCGAAAACCTTACGTCTCGTGCACAACTTTGGCGGCTACATTCACATCAAGGCGATTCCCGGCTGCGCGCAGCGTCTGGTTGAAGAGGCCGGCACCTATGCCGACCGCTTGAGCGCCAACATCGAGCTACCCACCCAGGCCGACCTCGTACAGCTCGCGCCGGAGAAGAAATCGACCGTCATCGAAGGCACGATGGCGCAAATCCACGATCGGAAGTCCGAACTCGACGAAGACCGCGCCCGCTTCAACACCGCGCCAAAGTTCGCTCCCGCCGGCCAAAGCACCCAGATGGTCATCGGGGCCACGCCCTCCACCGATCGGGAGATCATCGAGCGCGCCAGCGGCCTGTACCAGAGCTTCAAGCTGCGCCGCGTCTACTACACCGGCTTCAGCCCGTACCCTGAGGCAGATACGCGCCTGCCGCTCAAGGCCTCGCCCATGGTGCGCGAGCACCGCCTCTACCAGGCAGACTGGCTTATGCGTCATTACGGCTTTACCGCCGACGAGATCACCACACCGGACCAGCCGGAACTCGATCTCACCATCGATCCGAAGCTTGCCTGGGCGCGTCGCCACCCCGAGTTTTTCCCCGTTGACGTGAACTTGGCCGCACGTGAAGTTCTCCTCCGCGTCCCCGGCCTAGGCTACGGCAATGTCGACCGCATCCTGCGCATTCGCCGCTACCACCAGCTCGGCCTAGCAGACCTGCGCAAGCTGCACGTCCGCCTCAAGGACGCGGCAGACTACCTCATCGCCGCCGATCACCTTCCACTCAAGTCCTTGCCGCTGCTCGGCGCTGCGACTCCCGCGGACACCGATGCTTCCCTGCTGCCGTTCGCGAGCGAACCCGCGACCACTGGCACCCCCGACGCCATCGCCCTTCCCGCAAAGCGCTTGGTTACTGCCCAGCAGATGGGCCTCTTCGCCGAAGCCGCTACTTCCGCCGTAACAGGTGTCCTCTGAGCACGGCATGGACCACAGGCATCCTCCGCCTCACCATTCCGCCAGACTTCACCGCTTGGCGCGAACAGGCCCGCACTGCCCTGCTGCAACGCATCGAGCCAGACGCGATTGACTTCTCCGATAGCACCGTCTCCGTCGCGGACGACCTCTTCGGCGCGATCACCACGGCGGAGCTGCCGCCGCTGACAACCGACGCAAGCCAACAGACACCGCACGTACCCAAGGCCTTCCTCGAACGCGCGCAACTCGCCGCCTACCATCGGGACCCCACCCGCTGGAACCTGCTGTACCGCCTCCTCTGGCGTCTCCAGTCCAACCGTGACCTGATGCGGGTCGAAGTTGATGCGGACGTCAGTGTCATGCTCCGCCTCGTCCAGCAGGTCAAGCGCGACGAACACAAGATGCACGCCTTCGTCCGCTTTCGCAGAGTCGAGAGCGAGGCCGGGGAACAGTTTGTCGCCTGGTATGAGCCCGCGCACCGCATTCTGCCGCTCGCCGCCCCCTTCTTTGCAGAACGCTTTGCCATCATGCGCTGGTCGATTCTGACGCCTGACGGCAGCGTCTACTGGGAACCGGAGGTCGGCAGGCTGCAGTTCGGCCCGCCGCTGGACCAGAGCCACGCGCCCAGCGGCGACGAGCTGGAGACCTTGTGGAAGAGCTACTACGGCAGCATCTTCAATCCGGCGCGGCTCAATCCAGACGTGATGCGCAGCCACATGCCCGTCAAATACTGGGCCAACCTGCCGGAGGTTGCGCTGCTCCCGGCAATGCTGCGAAACGCGGGAGGCCGGGTCGCCGGCATGGTCACAAAGCAGTCAGAAAAGCCAAGCGCCGCGCCGTTCGTGCCGGCAGACCACACGCTATCCATCCTGTCGGCAGCGATGCCGGCGTGCAAAGGCTGCGATTTGTACGAATGCGCCACGCAGGTCGTACCAGGCCGCGGCCCGACGGACGCCAGAGTCGTCCTCGTGGGCGAGCAGCCCGGCGACCAGGAAGACCGCCGCGGCGAGCCGTTCATCGGGCCCGCCGGCCAACTATTGCGTAAAGCCATTGCAGAAGCCGGCTTCCAGGCGGAAAACGTCTACCTGACCAATGCCGTCAAGCACTTCAAGTTCACCCAGCGTGGCAAACTGCGGCTCCACCAGAGTCCGCGCACCAGCGAGGTCATGGCCTGTCGCCCCTGGCTGCTTGCGGAACTTGACGCACTGAAACCCAAACTCGTCGTCTGCCTCGGTGCGACCGCTGCCAAATCGCTACTTGGCGGCACCTTTGCCCTGATGCGTGACCGCGGCAAGCTCATGCCGAGCAGCTTTGCAGACCAGATCATGGCCACGCTGCACCCGTCCGCCGTACTGCGCGGCAAAGATGACGCCACGCGAGAAACCCTGTACCGACACCTGCGCGACGATCTGACCCTCGCGCGGCAGTTCCTCACATGACGCGACGGAAGTATGTCACGCTAGAACTTCGAGGTACCTGAAGTTTGATCCGAACCATTGAAGACCTGCGCGGCACCGGCGGCCGCCTGGAAGCGCTGCTAAACGAAGGGATTGTCAACGCACCCTACGCCGCCTTGGTCTGCCATCCGCACCCACCCTCCGGCGGTACCATGCACACCAAGGTCGTTTTCCACGCGACCAAGGCCTTCGCCCATTTCGGCCTGCCGGTGCTACGCTTCAACTTCCGCGGCACCGGTCTCAGCGAAGGCGCGTACACCAACGGCCCTGGCGAAATTGAAGATGCGCAGGCCGCGATCGATTGGCTCGACCTCAATTTCCGCCTGCCCATCCTGCTCGCCGGCTTCAGCTTCGGCGCCAACATCGGCTTTCGTGCCGGCTGTGGCGACGCCCGGGTCAAAGCCCTGATCGGCTTGGGCATGCCACTCTCGGCGGGTGGCCGGCACTACAGCTACGAGTTCCTGCAAGGCTGCACCCAGCCCAAGCTCTTCCTCACCGGCGCGGAAGACCCGTTCGCGCCGCGCGACACCATGGAGGCCGTCTTCGCAGCCGCGCCTAGCCCCAAAACCATGCACTGGATACCCGGAGCCGAGCATTTCTTCATGGGCGTGCCCGACTCTCCAGAATCGAAGCTGCTCATCCTGCAGCAGGCAATCCGCTCGTGGCTCGCGTCGGAACTTAGGTTGGAACCGCTGCCGTCCTAGCTTCTACGCAACGGCGACCAGGGTGGTGTCGAGCGAGGCAACGCCCCGCTCCGCCCGCCTCAGCAGCGGCTGCACCACATTCAACATGGCGTCCACGTGCTCCCGCTCCAGTAGGAACGACGGCAGAAAACGCATCACGTTGCCCTGCACGAAGTTCAGCATCACACCCTGCTCCAGCGCCGCCTCAGCGATGGGCCGACCCGGAACGGTCAATTCCAGCCCCTGAATGAGGCCGCGGCCACGTGCCTCAACGGTCATGTCGCTCTCGTCCGCCAGCACTTGCAACTGCTCGGCAAGGTAAGCACCGGTGTCCGTCACGCGGGCGAGCAAGTCTTCGTCTTCCACAATGGAAAGAAACTCCAGCCCAAGCCGGCAAGCCATGGGCGAACCGCCCAGCGTGCTGCCATGTTTGCCGATGCCTAGCACATGGAACAGATCGCTTGTCACCAGAAACGCACTGAGCGGCAGGCCGCCGCCGAGTGGTTTGCCCAGGATCAGGATGTCCGCAGTCACGCCAAACGGGCCGGACGCCAGCCACGTGCCCGTGCGTCCCAGGCCACATTGGATCTCGTCGAAAATCAGCAGCGCACGATGCTCATCGGCAAGGCGGCGAGCCTCCCGCAGATACTCGGCTGATAGCTCGTAGACCCCGCCTTCCCCTAAAACCGGCTCCAGCAGAATGGCGCACGTGTCCGCCGTCACCGCTTGCCGTAGCGCCTCGATGTCGTCGCGCCGCACGACGTCCGATCCAGGCAGAATCGGCCCGTACCCCTCGCGATATTTCGCCTGACCGGTCACCGACATGGACCCGAAGGTACGGCCGTGATACGACCCTTCCAAGGAGACGATACGAAACTTCGACGCGCCGTACTGTTCGGTCGTGAACGCGCGCGCGAGCTTAATTGCGCCTTCAACCGACTCGGATCCACCGGTGGAATAGAACACGCCGCTCATGCCGGAAAGGGCGCACAGCCGCTGCGCCAACTCACCTGCTACCGGCGTGCAGTACTGCGGCGACAGGTGTACCAGCTTTGACGCCTGGTCCGCCGTTGCCTGCACCATGCGCGGATGCGCGTGACCCAGTGCGTTGACGCCGAGCCCCGCCATCATATCCAGATACCGGTTGCCTGAGGTGTCATACAGGTACACCCCTTCGCCGCGCTCCATCACCACAGGAAAGCGCGCATACACCGGGAGCAGCCATTCGCCGTCGCGCGCCAGCATAGCGGTCGCGGACGCGTCTTGATGGAAGCGTGACATTGTGTCTAGTTCATCGCAGTTCGCACTCCCGGTCAAGGCATACGCCGACATACGCGTGCATGCTTTGAGTCACTTTGGTCCGGTTAGCTCCGCATTATGGAAGTTCCGCTCCCACAAATGGAAGGAGATCCGGTGCGGGGACCAAACCTCCTCTTGAGAAGATCGGTCCTTGCGTCGGCGGGCGGCTTGCCACCTTTGGCCACTAACGTGCAACACTGGCATCAAGAGAGTACCCTCTCGTCCGGCAGATTACCCGGCAGCGGAGCAGGCCTAGGCTGATGGAGAAGACGGCGCAGCATCGGATTCTCGCAATCACGCTCGCAATCGCGACGCTGCTGATCTGCGTTCTGGGCGCGCTCAATTTCGTTCGAGAAAATAGTTCCGAGCAGCCAACCGATGGCGTGTGGTGGCTGGAGAGCCCGGGTGGTTTAAGGGCAGAGCGCGTCCCGGTCGATAGCCCCGCGCATCGCGAGGGCGTACGCACCGGTGACGTGATGACTGCCGCAAACGGTCGCCCCACGCCCAGCGTTGCTCGCCTCGAACGCGAGATGCAGCGCATTGGCACGTGGAACCGCATCAAGTACTCCGTTCTTCGAGCTGCGGCACCGCTAGAGATTCAGGTCATCCTTGAACCAGCGGACCGCAGCCGCAACCAGGTGTTGCGCCTCATCGCGCTCGTCTACCTTGCCATTGGTCTCTACGTGCTGTTTCGCCGCTGGACCGCGCCCAAGGCCACTCACTTTTATCTCTTCTGCCTCGTTTCAGGCGTACTCTACTCCTTTCGCTTCACCGGCGAATTCGATTCACTGGATTGGGTGATCTTCTGGGGAAATGTTGCCGCCACTGCGCTGCAACCCGCCATCTTCCTCCACTTCGCCGTCACGTTTGGCGAAGCTCGCAGGCGCTTGCTCCGACAGTTCGGGATCGTGCTGCTCTACCTGCCCGGCTTGCTGCTAGTGGGCCTGCGTGCTTATGCCATGACGAATTGGGTGGCCACCGAGCGCCTGAACCACCGGCTGGAACAGCTAGAGGTTGCCTACCTGGCGCTCTACTACCTAATCGCAGCTATCGTGTTCTGGCGGCGCTACCACCGCACTGGGGATGCACTCGAGCGGCAGCAGTTGAAATGGCTCACCCGCGGCACAGCATTGGCCTTCTTGCCGTTTACTTTGCTGTACGTCCTGCCTTTTCTGGTAAACCTTCCCGTTGCGAACACGGTGGCTAAGGGTGCAATCTTCTCCCTGATCTTCTTACCGCTGACCTTCGCATGGGCGATCGTCCGCTACCGCCTCATGGACACCGACCTGATATTTAAGCGCGGGGTCACGTATACCCTGGCAACTGCTGCATTGATTGGAGTTTACTTCCTGATCGTGGGGTTCGCGGGAGAAGTTGCGCATGCGCGTTTGCCCAGCCTGCGCATCTGGGGCATTCTTGCTGTGATCGTTGCGACCGCACTCATTTTTGAACCGGTGAAGGTTGCGATTCAGGCGCGCGTGGATCGCGTATTTGATCAGAAGCGCTATGACTATCGCGAGACGCTGATCGAATTCAGCCGTGGCCTGTCCTCGCAGACAGACCTTGAGACACTATCCCGCTCCGTCGTAGACCGGCTGTCGCAGGTTCTTCTCGTGGAGCGGGTAGTTCTCTTCGTTTCGCCCAACAGCGCGTCAAGCAGCGGCAAGGTCTTTCAACTCGCTGCCTCCCACGGCCTCACCGACGAGGCGCTGCTGACTCTGCCGCAGCAAACCTCGGGCGCATCGTTCCTGCAGTTCGATACCGCCGGCGCCCCCGGACACCTCTTTTTTGAGAAGCCGACATCCCTGCCACACTTGTCGGCCGACGAGCAGAACGTTTCGCGCGTGCTGGACATGAACTACTACCTGCCTTGCCGCATCGCCGAGGCGCATGGGCCGCCGCGCACCATTGCGGTCATCGGCCTGGGACGTACGCGCGAGGGCGACTTCCTGTCGTCGGAAGACATGGAACTGCTGGAATCGCTGGCCGGGTACATCGCGATCGCTATCCAGAACGCCCAGTTGTTTGCTTCGCTGGAGCGTCAGCGATCCGAGTTCGAGCGACTCAAGGAGTTCAACGAAAACATTGTCGAATCGATCAAAGTCGGCATTTTCGCACTCGATCTCGACGATTGTGTTGAGAGCTGGAATGCGGAGATGGAGGTGATGGTAGCGCTGCCCCGGGCTGATGTTCTGGGCAAGCATGTGGCCGCGCTCTTTCCCGCAGAGTTTATTACGGAGTTTCAGCGCGCTCACGACCAGAGTGGCACGCACTATTTAACAAAGGTGAAGATGCCGCTTCGCACAGGCGAGGTGCGCACCGTAAATCTCGCCATCTCTCCCTTACTGACGCGCGAGTTCGTTTCCGTCGGCAGCATTGTGCTGGTCGAAGACATTACGGAGCGCACCCAGTTGGAATCGCAATTGACGCAGGCCGAAAAGCTGTCGTCCATCGGCCTGCTCGCAGCGGGTGTCGCCCATGAGGTCAATACACCGCTCGCTGTCATCAGCAGCTACACGCAAATGCTGCAGAAGCAGGCGCGCGGCGACGACCCGGCCATGGTGCGGCTGCGGCCGGTGCTCGAAAAGATTACGCAGCAGACGTTTCGCGCCTCCGAGATCGTGAACGGCCTGCTCAACTTTTCGCGCGCCACCGGCAGCGAATTTGTCGCCCTCGACGTCAATGCCATGCTGCGCGAGACGGTCCTGCTGCTGGATCACCAGTTCCGCACCGCGCGCATTGCGATCCACACAGACTTTGTGCCGCGACTCGACCGCATCCACGGCAGCCAGGGCAAGCTGCAACAGGTCGTGCTCAACTTGCTGCTCAATGCCAAGGACGCCATGCTTGAGAGTGGCGGGACAGACTTGTACCTTTCCACATCGGAGGCAGAGGGAGAGGTGACGGTGACGGTACGCGACACCGGATCCGGCATTGATGCGGCCCATCTGCATCGCATTTACGACCCGTTCTTCACCACCAAAAACACGCCGAAAGAGGGCCAGCACAAGGGTACCGGTCTTGGCCTCGCCGTTTCCTACGGCATCGTGCAGGAGCATGCCGGCCGCATCCAGGTGGAGAGCGAAGTCGGCCAGGGCACGACGTTCCGCCTCATCTTCCCTGCCCTGCCGGCAGAGGAAGGCACTGCGGGCGATACTGGATTGAGCGACGGTGCCCACCTGGCAACCGACTCAAGGACGGTTCATGCCTGACGCAACACCCGCAGCACCTCTGCCCATCAACACCGGCCGTATCCTCATCATCGACGACGAACCGGCTATTCGAGAATCCCTCGAAGTACTCCTGACGCTGGAAGGGTTTGATGTCGAGATGGCACCCGAGGGCCGCAGCGGCATGGACCTGCTTGCCGCCAACGAGTACGATCTGCTGCTGCTCGATCTCGCGCTGCCGGGAGAAAGTGGCATCGATCTGCTGCCACGCATCAAGCGCCTGCGACCGCAATTGCCGGTCATTATGATTACGGCCTACGGTACAGTAGGCAACGTGGTGGACGCGCTGCACGCCGGCGCCGACAACTTCGTGCAAAAGCCCTGGGATAACGAGAAGCTCCTCGCCGACATGCGTTCCGCGATGGGCCGATCGCGCGCGACGGAAGAGGTCGCCCAGCTTAAGCGCACGCTCAAGCAGCGTTACTCGTTCGACAACATCATCGGCAAGAGCGATGCCATGACCAGGCTGCTGGAGACCGTGGCCCAGGTTGCGCCCGCTCGGTCGACAATTCTGATCCATGGAGAGAGTGGCACGGGGAAGGAGCTGATCGCGAAAGCGATCCACCTCAATTCGCCGCGCCGCGACAAGCCGTTCGTAGCCATTAACACTGGTGCGGTGCCCGTGGATCTGCTGGAATCGACGCTCTTCGGCCACGTCAAGGGCGCGTTCACGTCGGCCATTGCAGCGAAGAAGGGGTTGTTTGAAGTCGCGTCTGGCGGCACGCTGTTTCTGGATGAAATTGGCACGATGCCTATCGAGACGCAGGCCAAGATTCTGCGCGCCCTGCAGGAGCGTCGCTTCATGCAGGTGGGCGGCACGTCGGAGATTGCCGTAGATGTGCGCATTGTCGCGGCCACCAACGTCGACCTGCGCCAGGCCGTCAAGGACGGCCGGTTCCGGGAAGACCTGTACTATCGACTGTCCGTCATCAACCTCGACTTGCCGCCACTGCGCACCCGAAAGGAAGACATTCCGCTGCTGGCCGGGCATTTTCTAGCGCGCTACGCCGAAGAGAATGAGGTAGAACCGCGCACGCTGGCAAGCGACGCCCTGCGCGCCATGATGGATTACGAGTGGCCCGGCAACGTGCGCGAATTGGAGAACGCCATGGAGCGCGGCGTGGTGCTGTCGACTTCACCCATCATCGGCCTGAACCTGCTCCCCGCGCAGCTCACCGGCAATCCCTACAATGCCGCCCTGCTGGAGCAAAGCCCAGACTCTTCCCTCTTCGACATCATGGAAGAAATCGAGCGCCGCATCCTCGCCGACAGGCTGGAACGCTGCAACTGGAACCAGACGGAAACAGCGGAATACTTCAAAATTCCGCTAAGCACGTTGAACCAGAAGCTGAAGCGGCTGAACGTGGAGATTAAGAAGCGCAGCCGCGAATAAGCCAGGCCAGGCTGCGGTGCATGTGGTGCTTCGCTGCGAACTCGGCCTGCTCGAAGGCCTATGTTTCCGCCGGTATCAACATGCGTACAGTTTGAGATAACAGGAGGATCGTCGCAGGCGAGTGTCCCAGCCACTCGCCGTCTGCCTGCAGGTGCGTACGTGTCCCGTCCGCGTTGATTTCTAGCGCATTCGCGTCGGCTGTGGTGACTAGTGGGTTGAGTGAAGATAGCCTGAGCCAACTCGTAAGAATCCACAGCGGCAAGCTCAACCTTGCTGGAGGGCGCACCAGCAGAACGCGCATCCCTGCATGGTGAAGCGACGCCCCCTTCGCGATGCCGGCAAATAGTCCACCCAGTGTGGCGATGCGCAGGGCCATGACGCTCACACAGGACTGCTCTTGCCAGATCCCGTTGCTATCGAGGAAACGAACGCGAAACGGGGCAAAATCAAGACGCAGAAAGAGTTGTAGTGCGTTCGTGTAGTACAGCCAATAACCCCATCGGCTGCGATCTGTCGTCAACATGCGATACATGAGCGCGCCATCGGGTCCTGCGCCTGCCATGCTCAGAAAGTAGCGGTCCGGTTCGCCTTTCCGCTGCACCACGCCCAACGGTGTTGCTCTGCTGCAGGCTGGACGAAACTGCTGCGCTGCGATCAATGGATCTCGTGCGATACCCAGCTCTCGGCCCAGAGCGTTAGCCGAACCGAAGGGCAGGATGCCAAGTGCTACGTTCGTTCCGGCGATGCCTTGTAGAACGTCGTGAACCGTTCCATCGCCGCCGCAAGCAAAAATGGCTTCCGCTCCAAGTGCGATTGCCTGCGCTGCCTGTTGCGCGGCTGAGCCGCGACTCGTCGTGGGCACTAGCTCTGCAGCAAAGCCAGTGCGTTTCAGGTAGCTCGCCGCCAAATCAAGCAGAACACGACGCGCCCTTCGTCGGCTTCCCGCCTGCGGATTGTAGAGAAGCACGGTACGCATGCAAACCTGGTGAGAATCTCTGAGGCAGTGCTTCGCCGTTCAACACGTCTAAGGTCCGGTGGATTGCAGCTACGGCAAAATGAGGGCTACGAGGCGGGCGGAACTTCCAACTCGGTCTTAGGCCGGTATCCAGTGATGCCAAACGCAGGCACATGTGCGGTGAATCGGTCCTCGCGCGTGCTCGACGCTCTCTTCACCATGAACGCCGTATCGGATGTCTGTGCGTTCTGCAGATAGCGGGATTTTGCCTGGTGCAATTGTTGGATCTGCTCTGCCTGCAGCGGGCGTGGCGTGCCGAGCTGGTGAGCAACCAGTGAAACCTCGGCGACGTGTTCCAGCGTTTCCATCTTCATAAACGCGTCGAGCAGGCTGCTACCGCTCGTGACGGCGCCGTGATTCTCCAGCAGGATGGCGTCGTGGCCATCGACGTAGGGTTTGAGGCTGGCGGCGACCTCATCGGTACCGGTAGTGGCGTAGCGGGCTAGGGGCACGGTGCCGATAGTCATGACCGCCTCTTGGCAAAGAACTTCCTCAAGCCCGCGACCGCTACAGGCAAACGCCGTCGCGATGGGCGGGTGGGCGTGGAGTACTGCACGCACGTCCGGCCGGCACGCGTAAATGGCGAGGTGCATGCCAAGTTCGCTGGTCACGCGGCGCGTCCCCGCAAGCAGGCGTCCGTCCATGTCGGCGACCACCATATCTGCGGCGCGAACCATGGCCTTGCTGACACCGGTGGGTGTCAGCAACAGGCGATCGGCATCGAGCCGCACGGACAGGTTGCCGGAGGTGCCTGGGGTGTACCCCAGGCGCGCAACGCGACGGCTAAACGCGGCCAATTCGCGACGCAGTGTGTCCTCCAGCATGTCGTCCTCGATCGTCATGCGCCACCACCTTTTCCCGGCTGCTCCGCCTGCAAAATGGTAAACACGTTCAGGTCTACCGGCGTGGGCGGCTTGGGTGCGAAACTTTGCTGCAGTTTACGCCAGCCCTTCCCCACGCGGTCCGATGCCATAAACAGGTGCCCCGCCGTAAGGCCGCCGACGACCTTGTAATGACCGACCGCAGCGAGCCCCATGGACGCAATGCAGCCGCACTGGGAGCAGTCGGGGCTGCCGCCGAACTGGCAGGGCGTAATCTTCGTCTTTAAATCAGCGGAAATGGTTTCCGTCGTGCGCGCGAAAATGCACTCACTTGGGTTCGCAGGAGGATGCTCGATCTCATCGATGACAATGTCGTGCATGTCGAGCTTCGGGAACATGGGGCGAAGGCGGCGAAGCTCCACGCGAACGGCAAGGCGCTGGGCCGGCGAAAGGATTTCCACGTCCGTTGCGCCCAGCTGCGGCGTGAACAGGCTGAACCAGATTTTGGCGATGGCCGGGTTGTCGCTCCAGAAGCGCAGAAACTCCTCCAGGTAGCCGGGCCTGTCCGCGATCTGAGAGGTAATAGTGGAGTGGATCGTGACCTTGGCACCGACGATATTCTTCAGAATGCGTTCGTAGGTCGCGGGTTTGCGGCGCTCGTCGTGCTCCGGCTGCAGACCGTCGATTGAGACGACGACGTTCAGCTTCTTGTACTCCCGCCACTGCGCCGGGATCACGCGAAAGGCGCTGGTGACCACCTGTGTATGGATCCCGCGCGCCTCGATCTGCGGCAGCAACTGTTCCAACTCACGGTAGCGCACCAGCGGGTCGCCGCCCACAAGTGAAACATGCAGCGGTTTGCGGTCGTCCAGCAGAGCGAGCACACGGGTGACGAGCTCCTCACCCTTGAAGTCGGAGAGCTGGCGCAGCAGGGTGTCGTTGCCCAGGTGGGCCGCGTCGAAGGCGTAACAGCCAGGGCAGCGAAGGGGGCATTCCTTCGTAATCTCGATGGACAGCGAGGGCGCTCGACCGGTCAGGATCGTTCCCCATGCGTGGAGCACTTCAGATGTTCGCATTACTTCTCCTGAAACACGTCATGTTCGAACAACGGTTCCGGCTGGTTCACTGTGGACGTACGCAAAGTCGCACCCCCTGGCGCAACATGCAATTGCACCAGCGATCTCAGATCCGGAGTTGCAGCAGACAAGCATCCAGCGAACAGGAAGACAGAGGAGGAAGCCCTTTTGCAAAAATGGAATCGAGTGCTTCGCGGGAGGCAAGGCGTGGCTTGCCCCGGCGGTAAAGTGCGGCAAACCAGTGCAACAGGGCAAGCAGCGAAGCGAGCAGGGTGCGACCTGATTGAAACAGCACTAGCACCAAGCACAGCACCATAAGCACGGCGAGCAGACCCAATTCGGCATCTTGGCCGCCGCGAAGAAAGCGATCAAAGTTGAAAAAGTATTCCGTCCAAGGCATCACGACGAGCAGGCAGGCAGTGAGGGCAAGCAGTACGCGGCTGATGCGCATACAAAGCTGCGTGCCGAGCGATCTGACTTTCCGCAGTGTCAGTATCTGACGCATGGCACCTCACTCTGTGGGATTATAGGCCCCGCAGACGCTCCCGGGACAACCCTCTTGCTCGGGCGTCCTCCATGTACGTCATTTCACGGACTTACGGCTGGATTACGACTTTCATTGAATCCGCCTGCGGATGGCTGGCGAGGTCGATCGCCGCAACTGCGTCCGCAAGTCGAAAGCGATGCGAGATCAGCCGGGTTAGGTCAAAGCTGCCGTCACGGTAGCCGGAAAATACAAGATCAACCGCCGCGTCCTGGATCGCGACCGATGAGCTGTAACTGCCCATCAACGTTTTCTCGTCCATGCAGACGGCTGCCGGGTCAAACGGCGCTTCACCGTGCTGCGTCTGGGCAAAGAGACACACGCGGCCGCCCGGGCGAATGCTCCGCATTGCCGTGGTGATAAGCGCGTCGGCACCCACGGCAAGCAGCGCAACGTCGGCACCACGGCCTTCCGTGACGGCCTTGCAGCGCGCCGGAATGTCCTCGCGCGCGTCCAGCGGATGGTTCAGGCCATAGCTCGCGGCAATGGCGTGGCGCTCGGGGTAAAGGTCCGACGTCAACACGGTCGCACCCGTGCGTTGTGCCAGGATCGCCAGAAGGATGCCGATCGGTCCCTGCCCAATAACCAGCACCGTTTCGTCAGGCTGCAGGTGCAAGTTGTCAATCGCCTTGTAGCAGGTGTTCACCGGTTCAATCCACGCCGCCTGTTCGAACGGAATGTCCGGTGGAATGCGCACAAGGCCGCGATCTACAATCCAGTCCATGACACGGATATACTCCGCAAACCCTCCGCCGGAGGGCTCGAACGCAGCGGTGGTGCCGACCCTCTTGTACGTCTCGCATTGCGCAAACGTTTGCTTACGGCAAAAGTAACAGCGGCCGCATGGAATGTGGTGGAAGGCCATGGCGCGGTCACCGGGCCGCCATGCCGTGACGCCGTCGCCGACCGCAGCCACGGTGCCCGCCATCTCGTGCCCGAAGATGCGCGGTGCCGAGTGGGAGCCGGTGTGGATCTTTTTCAGGTCGGTGCCGCAGATGCCGCAGGTGTCGATACGCAGCAGGACTTCGCCCGGGCCCAGGTCAGGCACGGCAACAGTCTCCAGCCGGATGTCGTTTGGTGCGCGGTATACCGCAGCCTGTTGGGTGGTGGGAAGCGCGGGGATAGGGTGCGAGACGATCTCTTCCGATGCGGCGGCCATAACCACTCTATTGTCGCCGATTCACCGGCCTATCGCGGCTTTTCGATCCCAAGTTCCGCTGCGAGCGTATCGGCGAGATTGCGAGCTGCAAGCCCGGATTGCTTGCCGAATCGGCTGAGCACGGGCCACAACGGCGGCCGCAGGGCAACATGCGCAATGAAGCGGCCGGTGGCGAACTGGCCCTGCGGCGTGACGTAAGGGTTCAGGTCGGGCAGGTCTTCGTCGACCGCATCGGAGATGGTCTTGACGCTGCGGAAGGGCAGGTTGTGCGCGGCGGCAAGGCGAGCGACGGTAGCAGCTTCCATGTCGACGGCGCGGGCGGCCGGGTACGCGGCGGCGAGCCGGCTTTTTTCTTCGCGCACGGCGACCCGCCGGGCGGTTAGCAGGACGCCGCGGGCCGACCAGTTCGTGGGCGCGCAGGCAAAGGTCTCGCCAGTGGCGAGGTCGAGCACGGATTCCGGTCGTAGCGTGCTGCCGGCGGGCGTCTCACCCCGTAGAGAGCCTGCCCAGCCCACGGAATAGATCGCCGTCGGCTGGCACACCTCGAAGGCCCGCCGGAAGGCTCGGGTCGCCGGTGCGCTACCCATGCCGGCGTGGAACGCGAAGATGGTGTTGGACGGGTGCTGAAAGCCGTGCACCTCGTTCATCGACTCTAACGCGGCCCAGGACCGCGTCAGGTGCCTAAGCTCACCGGCCATGGCGGCAATCAGAACGATGGCCGGGTTCGTCGGTGCTGCGCGCGGCGGCTCTTCCAGCGTGATGGTGCCGCGCAGCAGGCCCGTGTTGGTTGGCGGCATTGGCTATTTCCCCACTGGCATGACCGCTTCGGGGAAAGGCGGCGCGTACCCGTTGGCGACAAACCACTCCATGGCACTGCGCAGAGCACGATAGACCGGCAGCACGCGAAAGCCCAGGTCACGTTCCGCCTTACTGGAACTTGCCCACATCATCTTGCGACCCATTTGCACGGCCTCCACGGTGGCTCGAGGTTCCTTGCCGCGCAACTTACCGGTGACCGTTTCATCAAAGAAGGCAAATGCCAGCGCCACCGCATGCGGAACCTTCATCGTCGGGCTGGGCAGGCCGCTGATCGCTGACATCTTGTCCAAAATCTGCTTGAGCGTAAGGTTTTCCCCACCGAGAATGTATCGCTCTCCAGGCGTTCCGCGTTCGAGCGCGACCAGGTGCATGCGGGCGATTTCGTCAACATCCACTAGGTTGAGGCCGGTATCGACATAGGCTGGGAAATTACCCTTGAGAAAATCCACCACAATCCGCCCCGTCGGCGTTGGTTTCCGATCTGCCGGACCGATGGGCGTGGTGGGGTTGAGGCAAATGACGTGCTGCCCGCTGCGTGCGGCGTCGAGCGCCGCCTGCTCCGCCAGCCACTTGCTGCGCTTGTAGTGGCCGATCATGTCCGTCTCGCTGACAGGGGTTTGCTCGTCCACAATGGTGCCATCTTTTTGAAAGCCCATGGTCGCGACGGACGACGTGTACACCACGCGCTTCACGCCGACTTCCCGGGCAATCCGCAGCAGTTCACGGGTACCGTCGACATTGGATTTGTACATCTCCGCCGGATCGGGCACCCACAGGCGGTAGTCCGCAGCGACATGAAGCAACGCATCGCAATCGGCCAGAGCGGAGCGGAGTCCTTCCGGTGCACGGAGATCCCCCTGCACCACCTCAGCCTGTGGTAGATCTTCAATGGCGGCCAGGTTACTCGTTGAGCGCGCGAGCAGGCGGAGCGTCGCACCCTGCGCGGCGACGGCGTGCGCCACGTGCGAACCGACAAAGCCGGTTGCCCCGGTAAGAAAAAGCTTCACGTGTTGACCCGCGTAATCAGCACAGTCTCGAGAGAAGACGCAACCACGCTAACTCCAACTTCCGGCAACACGCCATCGAAGCTGACGAGCACCCCATCAACAAATCCCTGTTGGTTAACGGTGAGCCACCCCCAGAAAAACGGCTTGCCGATGAACCGGCTCCAGGGCGTATCTGCTGTCAGCTCGTCACAATCGTCGACATCGTCAAGAGGACCGTAGCCGACGGTGACCCTATCGAACTCGGGATCGCTTTTCAGGCACAGAGCTGCTCGGTCGAAGACGAGAAAAATCGTCTCACCATCGTCGGTATCACGGTGCAACACCGCCGTTAACAGCTTCTGCTGGCACGCATGAAATGGTTCCAACGCGCCATGCAACAACTTTCCTGCCGTTCCAGGCTCCAAACTCACCGCGTCAATCCAGCTTTTCCGGTTCGATCTGGATGTTCTTCTCGCCGGCAGCCTTCTTCTCCCAATACTTCCGCACCCAGGCTTCGAAGGTGCGACCGGCTGCGGTGTCGCGGCCGGTAAACGCAAGGGCGGCGATGTCGGTATACGGGATGCTGCGGCGGCTGCGATCTTCGCCCTTGGCGGGCATGACGCGCACGACAGAATCTGCGAGCGTCTTGCCCGTGCGACGGTCGTACAGATAACCTTCCACCTGTTCGCCGGACCGAAGTGTGAGTGTCACGTCGCCACGGTAGTCGAACGCTTTTTCCAGGGCTTCCCGAACCTCCGCATCCGTGGCCAGCGCCGGAATCCACCCCTCCAGGTTCTCCCGCTCACGACCTGCCATCACGTCGAGTTCATCAGGATTGTGGCCCTGCAACTGCTCGGTCTTAAGGTGTTCCTGTTGATCGGCCCCCATGTGTCCTAGTCTCCAGAGACGAGCGACGTCTCGTGATTCACGACTTCCGCCTCGTGCGACGCAACACCGGAGCCGATCTGCACCAGATGATCGTGGTTCGATGCGGGCCGCCAGTCATTCAGCAGTTTCTGCGCCTGGTCGTCCTTGTAGCCATCAAAGAAGATCGCCTTCGCGGTCTGCATCAGGCCCTTGAAGGAGCCGAAGGTGTAATTGACGCCGCTTGCCTCATACCCGGAATGCACCATGCAGTTGGCACAGCGGGGATTGCCGCTTTCCGTACCGTAGTTTGCCCACTCAACGGACTCCATCAGCTCCTTGAAGCTGTCGGCGTAGCCGTCCTGTAACAGGTAGCACGGCTTCTGCCAGCCGAAGATGCTGTACGTCGGCATACCCCATGGCGTGCACGTGAGTTCGCGCTTTCCCATGAGGAACTCCATAAACATGGGCGACGCATTGAAGCGCCACGTCTTCTTGCGGTTCGCCAAGATGGAGCGGAACAGCTTACGCGAGCGTGCACGGCCAAGGAAGTGCTTCTGATCTGGCGCCTTGTCATAGGTATAACCCGGCGAGACCATCATGCTCTCCACGCCGGCTTCCATCATCTGATCGAAATGGCGGCGCACAGAGTTTGGATCGGCACCGTCGAACAGCGTGGTATTCGTCGTGACGCGGAACCCCGCCTTAACGGCGGCGTGTACACCTTCCATGGCAACGTCGTAGCCACCTTCGCGGCAAACACCGAAGTCGTGATGCTCGCGCTCACCGTCGACGTGGACGGAAAAGCTCAGGTACGTTGATGGGGTGAAGAGGTGCAGCTTTTCCTTCAGCAGGAGTGCGTTGGTACACATGTAGACATACTTCTTACGTGCCACCAGCCCGGCCACAATCTCCGGCATACGAGGGTGCAGCAGCGGCTCGCCACCGGGAATCGCAACCATGGGTGTGCCACACTCTTCCACGGCGGCAAAACATTCTTCCGGCGTGAGTTCCGCCTTCAAGATGTGCGCTGGATATTGAATCTTGCCGCAGCCGGCACAGGCGAGATTACAGCGAAATAACGGCTCAAGCATCAGCACGAGCGGATACCGCTTGCGGCCTTTGAGCTTCTGCGCGATGACGTAGCTTGCGACGGTCCATGCTTGCGCGACGGGTACGGCCATGCCGAGGGTGCTCCTTTGCTTTAGTTTCGCTTAGGCGCGGCGTTTTTGCCAGCGGCAAGCGAGACGGATAGTGCCTTACGATGAACGTTGCTGAGCCTACGCGTCGGCGGCTTGCTTTTCCATGCTCCGCTGATATGTGCTTAACGCCAGCAGCGGAAAATATTGCTTATAGAGGTGATAGCCAAGATAAAAGACACGAGGGAATCCAGTGCCCGTGTAATAACTTTCGCCGTTGCGCCCCGGGACGAGCTCATCCCAGGAGCCGTCCTCATGCTGGCGGTCAATCATCCACTTAACGCCCTTGGCCACAGAGTCAGAGCGGTTGTCACCCCCGGCGAGCAGCGCAAGCACCGCCCACGCGGTTTGCGAAGGTGTAGACGGCCCGACACCACGTTGCAGCGGATCGTCATAGGTACCACAGGTCTCGCCCCAACCGCCGTCGGTATTCTGCACGGTGCGCACCCATTCCACAGCCTGCTGCACTGCAGGTTCATGGTTCCAGTAGCCCATCGCTTCGAGACCGCGCAACACGAGAAACGTGCCGTATAGATAGTTGACACCCCACCGTCCAAACCAGGAACCATCGGACTCCTGTTCTTTAAGAACGAACTGGAGTGCCTTCTCCACGCGGGGGTCACGCCGGGTGTAACCGTATGCAGCCAACATCTCGAGAATGCGGCCGGTGATGTCCACCGTCGGCGGATCGAGCATGGCGTTGTGGTCGGCAAACGGGATGTACTGGAAAATCGACTTGGTATTGTCCTTGTCGAATGCCGCCCAGCCGCCATTCTTGCACTGCATGGCAAATACCCAGGCGATCGCCCGGTCGCAGGCGTCCTGCTGCTGGCGTTCGCGGGGGTGATCGACCGCCTTTAGCGCGAGTAAAACCTCTCCAGTATCATCGACATCCGGGTAGAACTCGTTATTGAACTCGAAATACCAGCCGCCAGGCTCCACATTGTGAACCTTTTCTGCCCAATCACCCTTCTGCCTGACTTCTTTCGACAACAGCCACTCGGCAGCCTTTAGCATGCGCGGATCTGCACGGTCGAGGCCGATATCGCCTAGCGTGCTGAGTACCTGCGCGGTGTCCCACACGGGCGAGTAACAAGGCTGCATGCGAAAGGTCGGTGTTGGGTACCCGGGTTCACCGTCGGGATTGTCAATACCGAGCTTTTCGAACTCATCCATCGCCCGAATAAGTTGCGGATCGTCAAGTGAATAGCCGAGGTGTCGCAGAGCCACGATAGAGTTCAGGATGGCGGGATAAATCGCACCAAGACCATCCGACTTTTCAAAGCGCGCAAGCATCCAGTCTTCCGCTTTTTTCAGTGCGCGCTTGCGCAGCGGCCGAATATGGATGCGTTCATACCACTGGGCAACACGGTTCCAGAAAAGGAAGAAGTTGCGCCACGAGATCGGGTTGGTTTTATCCCAACGAAGATGCAGATCGGCATGCTCGCGGCCACCGACAAAAAGCTCGTCGATACCTTGCTCCGCTGGAAACTTCTTGAAAGGCTTTTTTGCATACGTGATCGACAGCGGAACGAGGATGCCGCGCGACCAGGAGCTGATCTCGTAGATGTTGAAGTAAAACCAGTTCGGAAAAAGAATGATTTCTGGCGGTATGGCGGGAACGGCGTCGTAGTCGTACTGACCGAAGGCGCAGAGATAAATCTTGGTGAAGGTGTTGCACTCCACAACGCCGCCGTTCGCTAGAATCCACGTGCGCGCACGCTGCAGCACCGGGTGATCCGCCTCCCAGCCCATGAGCTTCAGCGCATGGTAGCTCTTGACTCCGTAGTTGATATTCGACGGACCGCCGGGGTATAGACTCCAGCCGCCATCTTCATTTTGGTGGCGGAGGATTTCATTCACGCAGCGCTCCATCTTGCCCGGATCACCGGTCCCGAGGAGTTTGTGCATGTAGATGTAGTCAGCCTCGAGCATGACATCTGCCTCGAGTTCGCCGTACCAATAGCCATCGGCATGCTGCTGAGAGAACAGCCATTCGGTCGAACGCCGGATGCCGTCGCGTACCTTGTCCAAACCGATGTCGAGACGACCGAAGCGGGGGGTCTTCGCGCCAGTCGATTCTGGTTGTGTTGCCTGCGTGCCGATGGGAAGATCCTCAGAGTTCGGCGGTGTGGAACAGAGCGCCTGAAACGTTGCGGGGTTACTGGGCTACAGAAATTGGGCTAAGCGGAGGGACGCGTTTGGGAGCCGGGAGCGGAGGCAATCGCCTGCACAATCTCGGGCGGCAGACCAAAGCGAACATTTTCCGGCATGACTTCCACTTCGTTCACTGAGCCATAGCCACGGTCCTGTAGGTAGGTAACTACTTCCTGTACCAAGACTTCCGGTGCGGAGGCACCGGCAGTGACGGCGACGGAAGACGTTCCCTCCAGCCACTCAGGCTCAATATCCTGTGCCTTATCAATGAGATAGCTCTTGGTGCCAAGATTCATCGAAACCTCTACCAACCTGTTGCTGTTGGAGCTGTTCCGCGAACCAACAACTAGAACGACGTCGGCATTGTGTGCGACGTTTTTGACGGCGGTTTGACGATTTTCGGTGGCATAGCAAATGTCTTGCGCATGCGGACCGACGATGTTTGGAAACTTGCGCTTGAGCGCATCAATCATGTACTTCGCTTCATCGAGCGAGAGAGTTGTCTGGGTCAGATAAGCGACCTTGTCGGGATCGGGCACGATGAGTGCGTCGACCTCTTCCAGCGTGGACACAACCTGGGTGACGTCCGGCGCTTCGCCCTGGGTTCCTTCCACTTCTTCATGGTCGCGATGGCCGACAAGCACCAGCGAGTAGCCCTGCTTGGCAAACTTGATGGCCTCCACGTGAACTTTTGTCACGAGTGGGCAGGTGGCATCTACAACCTTGAGGCCACGCTCCTTCGCGCGCTCCCTCACCGCCGGCGAGACACCATGCGCGGAGTAAATCACACGCTTTCCTTCCGGAACCTCGTCCAGCTCGTTCACAAAGATCGCGCCCTTCTGGCGCAGGTCATCGACAACATAACTGTTGTGAACGATCTCTTTGCGTACGTAGATGGGGGCACCGAAGATATCGAGTGCAATTTTGACGATGTCAACTGCGCGTACGACGCCTGCGCAAAAGCCGCGTGGCTTGAGCAGAAGAACCTGCTTAGAGGAAGCGGCTTCGCCGGCCACTTTCGTGTGCTGTTGAACGGGATCTAGCGTCAGTGTGCTCACGCTGCAAGTATACCGCTTCCGGAGGAGGTGCTCACCCCTGAATGAACGGTATATGGTGCAACCGTACACGCAATCGTAAACGACCTGACCAGGCACGCGGCGATCTGGAAAGAGAAGGCCCATGCCACCGCGTGGGACAAGGGCCTCTATGTTCCTGAGACCTAGAGGTGGCCCTTGCAGCCGGCGTGCGGGCAGTCGCAGGCGAGGGTATTAAGACCGTCCTTGTCAGTGGTCTCACAGGATTCAGAGCAATACTTCTTGTCGTCGCTGACGATACAGCTACAACGGTCGTGGGCACACTTCTTTGGGTCGGACATGGTTGAATCTCCTGGCGGGCTGATAGCTCAGTTCGTGAGAGGTGGTTAGTGGCGTGGGCGGTTGGTTGAAGAGCGAAATTTTCCTAAGCAGGCCATATCGTTCACTTTGATCGAAGAGGCTGTTCCAAGCTAATCGCTCCGCTACTGGACGACAGGTGAGTTCAAGCGGAACGGCAGAGATGCCCCGAAGCGGGAGTCTGCCGTCAGCGGCTAGCTTTGAGCATCTGTTCGGCGTGGCGGAGGCTGGTTTCGGTGACAGTTGCGCCGGAGAGCATGCGGGCAATCTCGGTGGGGCGCTCCTCCTCGGGGAGCTGGCGGATGTCGGTGCGGGTGCGGCCGCCTTTTTCGTTTTTGCTGATGAGGAAGTGTTGGTTGCCGAAGGCGGCGATCTGCGGCAGATGGGTTACGCAGAGGACCTGCTGGTGGGCAGCCAGCGCCCTGAGCTTCTGACCGACCGCTTCCGCGGCGCGGCCACCGATACCGATATCGATTTCGTCGAAGACGAGGGTGCGTGGCAGGGCGATGCGACGCTTCTGCTTGGCCGTGCCTTCTTCAACCGATACCTTCAATGCGAGCATGACACGGGACATTTCCCCGCCGCTGGCGATCTCTTCCAGCGGCTTCATGGGTTCGCCGGTGTTCGTGGCGATGAGGCATTCCACGTGATCCCAGCCGTGGGCAGTCCAGAACTGCTGTTCTTTTTGAGGCGCAACCTCGACGCGGAACTTGACGTTCATGGCGAGATCGTTGATCTGCTGCTCGGCAAGTTTCTCGAGCTTGCGGGCAGAGGAGGTGCGCGCTTCGGTGAGGTCCTGCGCCACGCAGGAGTAGATGTGCTCGGTTTCGGCAACGCGCTGGCGAGCGGCGGCCAGGGCAGCGTCGCGGTTCTCGATTTCGGCGAGTTTTGCCGCGGCTTCTTCGCCGAACTGCAGAACTTCGAGCAGGGTGCGGCCGTACTTGCGCTTCAACTTGTCGAGGGCGGCGAGGCGGTCTTCGATGCTGTCGAGCCGCTCGGGTGAGGCATTGATGGAGTCGGCGTAGTCGCGCACAGTGGCGGAGACGTCTTCCACGGCGGCGCGGGCGTTGGCGATTTGTGAGGCGGCCTCGGCGAACTTTGGGTCGAAGCGGGCGAGTTCATCGACGAAGCGCTGAGCAGCCGTCAGGGTTGTCGCCGCGGCGGTCTCGTTTTCGTAAAGCTGGTCGTTGGCGCCCATCGCGGCGGCGTAGAGCTTTTCCGCATTACTGAGGATGCGCTTTTCAGCCTCGAGGTCTTCGTCCTCGGTATCGGAGGTGATGGCGGCGTCGGCAATTTCAGAGCGCTGGAAGCTCCACAGGTCCACCATGCGCAGGCGCTCCTGCTCATCGACAGAAAGGCGGTCAAGATCCTCGCGGGACTCTTTCCAGAGGACGTACGCGGTGTGAACAGTTTCGGCGACCTGTTCCTTTTCGAGCTGCTTTTTGGCGAGCAGGCGTTCGCGGATGCGCGCCGCGGCTTCGCGGTTGGGTGCGCCCTGGGCGATACCGCCAAAGCGGTCGAGCAAGCCGCGCTGCTGAGCCTGGTCAAAGGCACCCAGCGTTTCCGATTGGGCATGGACAAGGGCGAGCTCTGGCGCGAGTTGGCGGAGAACGCCTACAGTAGCTGGCTGGTTGTTGATGAAGACGCGGCCCTTGCCGGTTGACGAGACCTCGCGGCGAAGCAGAATCTCGTTCCCTTCCGCATCGATGCCGTTGGTTTCGAGCACGGCTTCCGCGCCGGGGGTCGTTTCGAAGACGCACGAGACCACGGCTTTCTCCGCTCCGTGGCGCACGACATCGGAGGCAGCGCGGCCACCGAGCAGAAGTGCAAGGGCGTCAACGAGAATGGATTTACCCGCGCCGGTCTCACCTGTGAGCAGGTTGAGGCCGCCGGAAAAACTGGCGACGGCGTGGTCGAGGATGGCGTAGTTTTCAGCGCGAAGTTCGAGGAGCACGCGGTGGCCTTTCTTTGCCTTCTCTTCGCGTGGAGAATAGCATGTCCGCCGGGGCGGTTAAAAGGCGAAGATTGGGTGAACCTTTGCGGGCAACACTCCCGGGGCTGGCATCGCAGGCGCAAGGCACGACTTCGTCGACACAACATGTGACGGAGGGTCGTCTACACTGAATCGTGATGATGGCGATCGGAACAATGATAGTGGGCGTGCTGCTGTGGCAGGACGACCTGGGTTCGGGCGCGGCGGCACCGGAAGCGGTGCATGCGGCGACACGCAGTGGGCTCGGCGAAATGCTGCACAACAGCGGCCCGACAGCGATGACGGTGCTGGTGATCCTTGCGTTGATGAGCGTGTTCAGCTGGACGATCATGATCGGCAAGTTTCTGGCTTTTCGGAACGCGGCGGCGCAGAACGTGCGCTTTTTGCGCGTGTTCCGCAAGTCGTCGCGGCTGAGCGAAGTGGCAAGCGTGGCAGATCAATTTCGGCCGGCGCCACTGGTTTCCGTCTTCCTGGAGATTGTGGAGGAGTACGGCCGGCAGACGGGCGGGCGTGGAATGCCCCGCAGTTCGGCGGCGATCGAGCGCGCGGCCGGCATTGCCAGCAGCGAGGCATTGACGGAGCTTGAAACGCGTTTGACGTGGCTGGCGACGATTGCTGCGGTTGCGCCGTTCATCGGACTGCTCGGGACGGTGCTGGGCATCGTCGATGCGTTCCACGGGCTGGGAACTCAAGGCGCGGCGACGTTGCGCGCTGTGGCGCCCGGAATTTCCGAGGCGCTGATTACGACGGCGGCGGGCTTGGTCGTCGCGATTCCGGCGGTGGTTGGGTACAACCAGCTGACGGCGCAGATTCGGCTGTTTGGCGCGCGGATGGATGACTTCGGACGCGAACTGTTGAACGCGATCGAGAATGCGGCGGCGGCGGCTCCGGGGCGATCCGGCGAGCGTGTGCGGGCGGAGGACTAGGCATGGCCTTCAGCAGCGGTGGACGGACGCAGTCGAGCCTGGCAGAGATCAACATCACGCCGCTGGTGGACGTGGTGCTGGTCCTGCTGCTGATCTTTATGCTGACGGCGCCCGTGCTGCAGAGCGGCATCGAGGTCGCCGTGCCGCAGACGAAGAGCGTGAACCAGTTGACGGACGAACGCAGCGTGGTGACGATCGACGCGGAACAGCGGGTCTTTTTGCAGGACAAGCCGGTGAACATAAATGAGCTGCCGTCGATTTTGCAGGCTGAGGTGGGCAACAAGGCGAGCAAGGTGATCTACCTGCGGGCGGATGGCAAGGTGCCGTTTGAGGCGATTGCGAACGTGATGGACGCGGTGAAGCGCGGTGGTGTGACGAACATCTCCATCGTGACGCGGCCTTACGAGAAGTAGGGGCAGGCAATGCCGGTAATGGAGCGCGAGGACGTGCGGCGGAAGTCGGGGGCGCGGGACTGGGTCGCGTCGCTGCTGCTGCATGGGCTTGTGTTTGGCGGCATTCTTGGGGCGGGTTTGTGGTCGAACCGGCACCATGAGCGGTTTGGCGATGCGGTGGAAAAACAGGGTGCGGTGCAGGCGACCATGGTGAGTTCCCTGCCGCTGCCGCCAAGGGTTAAGCCGCAGGAAGACAATGTGCTGGCGAGCGAGACGCCCAGCGTGGTGCCTCCGCCGAAGGTGGAGAAGGCCGAGCCGCCACCGGAGCCGAAGGCTGTCCCCGTGCCGGACAAGAAGCCGGTGTTGCCGCCAAAGAAGGCCGCACCCTCGCAGGTTTATACGGCACCGAAGATTGTGGTGCCTCCGAAGAATCCGCCGCCAAACCGGGTGGCAAGTGGGCAGACGGGTGGCGTACGCATTGCCATGCAGTCGATCGAAACGAAGGTGGGCACGAGCGCGATCCACGTGACGGACCAGAGCTTTGGTGACCGGTTCGGGTACTACGTGAGCGCAATGAATCGCAAAATTGCGGCACAGTGGTTTACGCAGACACTGGATGCTGCGGCGCAGGGCAAGCGGGTGTACTTGACGTTTACGATCGATCGCGAGGGTGCGCCGGGGAATGTGCGGATTGTGCAGTCGAGCGGAGATCGCACACTGGACCAGAGCGCAGTGCGGGCGCTCGAACGGATCGACACGCTGGGGCCGCTGCCGGAGGGCTACAGCGGAAGTTCGATCAACGTTCAGTATTATTTCGAGCCGACCGCGCAGTAGGCGCGTTGATCAAAGCAGGTCGCCTCCTTTTGTTACGGAAGGCGATGTGGTGCGCTTGTTGCTGGTAGCCGCCTGCCCGGTTGACGAAGGTAGCGTCGTGGGTACGCGGTCCATGCCCGGTGAGTTGCGCAGCAAGGGGTTGATGCGTCTACCATGGCAGTGATGCGATTGGTTCAGCGATGGGTTCGGGTAGGCGTGGGTGCAGTGGCGTTGGCGGTGTCCTGCACGGTGTGGGCGCAGGATGCGGCGACGGTGTCGACCGGCATTAACAAGGGTGCAGACAGGGTGCGGATTGCCGCTGCAGGCTTTCATGCGGAAAGTGGCGAGGCCGCGCCCTTGAAGGCCACCTTTGACACGGTGCTGGAAAGCGATTTGAAGAATGCCGGCGTCTTCGATGTTGTGGCGAAGAGCATGGCACCGCAGGAGGAGCCGGCGACGCCGAAGCAAATCAACCTGTCGGCGTGGGGTGGTGGCACGGCTGCGGCGGCTTATGTGGCGTTCGGCAGCTTTGCGGCGATGGGCGGCAAGGCGCTGGTGAATGCGTGGGTGTTCGACACGCACAACCCGCAGTACCCGCAGGTGATCGGCAAGCAGTACACGGACGTGGCGACTGACGAAGCGGCGCGGACGATTGCGCACAAGTTCGCCGATGAGATCATTCTGCGCCTGGGCGGAGGCATCGCGGGCATTGCGGAGACGAAGCTGTACTACGTGCATGCGGGTGGCGGCACCAAGGAGATCTGGGTGATGGACTACGACGGTGCGAACGCCCACGCCGTGACCCACCTGGGCAGCATTGCACTGTCACCGCGGGTTTCGCCGGACAACTCGCGCATCGCGTTTACGTCGCTGGAGCGGACGGGATTTCAGATTCACATGTATTCGCTGCTGCTGGGGCGGATGGTGAACTTCAGCAATGCGGGCGGGTACAACACGTCGCCGGCGTGGTCGCCCAGTGGACAGCTGGCGTGGTCGTCGTCGCGGTCGGGCGACCCGGAGATCTGGGTGGGCGATGCGAGCGGCGGCGGTGCGCACAAGGTGACCAGCTTCAAGGGACCGGATGTGTCGCCAACGTGGAATCCGAAGACCGGGTCGCAGATTGCATGGATCAGTGGCCGCACGGGCCTGCCGCAGCTTTACATCATGGATGCGGACGGCGCGGGCGTGCAGCGCATGACGGACGGCGGGTATGCGACGAGTGTGTCGTGGTCGCCGAGCGGGCAGTACCTGGCGTTCGCGTGGAATCGCAAATACGGGCCGGGCGCCCCGGGAGGTCAGGACATTTACCTAATGGAGGTCGCCACCAAGAAATGGATTCAGCTGACGAACGGGTTGGGCCAGTGTGACTTTCCGACGTGGTCGCCGGACGGGCGGCACATTGCGTTTGCCGTTGGCAGCGGTGCACGCGGGCAGATCTGGACGATGCTGGCGGACGGCACGGCCAAGCATAGGCTGGTGGGTGGTGATATGCCGAATTGGAGCTTCAGGTAAGGCGACGGTCGCATCTGAGCAGGATGTGGTGCAGAGTTTGTTAGCGATAGGCACGCAAGGAGATTGAATGAACCGGACGAAGTGGATGAGTGGAACGCGACGCAGCACGGTGGCCCTGGTTGCCGTGGTACTGGCTGGCTCGTTGGCAGGATGCAAACACCGGAAGGCTGTGGCGCCGCCGCCGACCGCCGCGGCGATCGACGTACCCTCGCCCACGGCGACGATCAGCGCAGAGCCAACGGCCATTGATGTGGGCCAGAGCGTGGTGTTGAACTGGCGCACGACGAACGCAACGGATGTGTCCATTGACGGCATTGGTCCGGTAAACCCCAGCGGCACACAGAACGTGACGCCGTCGAGTTCCACGAACTTTCACCTGGTCGCAAAGGGTGAAGGTGGCACGACCGAGGCGAGCGTGCGGGTGACCGTGCGCGTACCCGTGGCACCCACGGACACGGGCAACAGCAGCAACCTGAACGGCGATATGGGCACGGATGCAGCGTTCCATGCGGCCGTGCAGGATGTGTACTTCGGCTATGACAGTTACGACCTGGACGGTGCCGGACAAACCAGCGCGGCGGCGGCGGCAAGCTACCTGGCGCAGCATCCTGCGGTGAAAGTAACGATCGGCGGCTACTGTGATGAGCGTGGATCGGCCGAGTACAATCTGGCGCTAGGCGAAAACCGTGCCAATGCCGTGAAGCAGGCGATGGTGGCGGCGGGTATTGCGCCGGGTCGCATTCGGGTGGTGTCATACGGCAAGGAAAAGCAGTTCTGCACGGAAGCGACGGAAAGTTGCTATAAGGAAAACCGGCGCGGCCAGTTCAACCTGGATCGCTAGGCTTTCCGCACCCATCCTGGCCCTGGAAGCGCGGCGGGGTGGGTGCATCGTGTGTTTGTTCGAATGCGTTTTGAGGAGTGCTGCGATGGCTGCTTTTATGTCTGTTCTGTCCCTTCGCCGGGGTGCTTTGCCGCTTACGCTTGCGGCTGCGGCTTTTCTTGTAACGCCGACGCCCCAGGCGTTTGCCGTGAGTAAGGAGATGGTGCAGCTGCAGACGCAGATCCAGCAGTTGCAAGACGCCGTCGCTCGGCTGCAGCAATCGAACGATGAGCGCATGGGCGTGATGAAGGATTTAGTGCAGCAGACAGCCGACTCCGTGAACAGAATGTCACTCACGGTGCAGGGACTGCAGCGCTCGGTCGGTGCTGCGGGCGAGGCGCAGGGTACAAAGCTGGACCAGGTAAGCGGGCAGGTGCAGTCGCTGAATGACTCGGTGGATGAGCTAAAGGCGCGGTTGCAGCGGATCGAGAAGACCGTGGGCGACGTGCAGAGCGCACAGCAGAGCTTCGGTGCCCGCATGGATTCCGGTACCGCACCAGCGCCGGCTTCCACGGGCGCGCCGGCCGGATTTCCTGTAGATACGGGCACGACACCGGCTGCGCGCGCGCCCAAGGGCACACGTTCCGCACCGCCGGCCGGGTTCCCTGCCGACGACGCGACCGACGTTCCCGCGGCTGGACGCGCCAGTGCAGCGCCGCCCGTGTCGGACCTGTACCAGACCGCGTACGGCGACTACAACGGCGCGAAGTACAAGCTAGCGACAGCAGAATTTCAGGATGTGATTAAGTTTTACCCCGAGAACAGCCTGGCCGGAAATGCTTACTTTTACCTGGGCGAGATGCTGTTCAAGACACGCGATTACGGCCCTGCGACGAAGCAGTACGACAAGGTAATTGAGGGGTATCCGGGGAATCCGAAAATTCCGTCGTCGCAGCTGCGCAAAGGGCAGGCACTGATCGCCATCAAGCAGACGGAGGCAGGGGTGCGGGAGTTGAGGTCGCTCGTGGCACGCTATCCGAATTCACCGGAGGCGGTGCAGGCCCGGGCGAAGCTAACGGACCTGGGCATAAATTCGGCGCGGCGGTAATGTCGCTTACGAGCGCATGCCGTCGAGCAGACGGATAATTTCATTCTGTTCCGCGGCGGTGACGGGCAGTTGCGGCAGGCGGGGTCGGCCGCCGAAGTAGCCACTCAGTTCTGCTCCTGCCTTCATGGCGGCAGTGCCGTGCGCAAGCAGGTAGGGCTCGGCCTGCGCGACACGGTGCTGCTTTTCGCGCATCAGGGTGTGATCTCCGTCCTTGTAGCCGGCCCAAATCTCAAACACTGCCTGGGGCACGGTGGCAGCAGCTTGCAGCGCGAGGCCCACTGCACCGGAGTGCAGTGCCTCCGTCGCATCGATCGCGCGCGACCATAGGATTTGGAAGCCGACAGCTTTTGTTCGCGTTTTGAGTGCGGGCGCGGCGGGTGCAACGGCGAGTGAAGTTGCTCCAGAGGCGAGGTCGGCCACGTTGACGAAGGACGCTCTGGCGGCAGGCACGTCGGCGATTGCCGGTTGGAGCATGCGCGTGGTCGCGGCGGCAAAGGTGATGGTGGTGGTCGCCGTGCGCTGGATGAGTGCGGTGGCGACGCGGATGGCAGCCACTCGGCTGATGTGGGTGGATTGCTCGAGCACGCCGAGGATGTTGGGATGGTCGGCGAGCGCTGCTATGGTGGCGACCGGTAGATCGTGACCCGCGGCGTGGCTGGCGATCAGAATGGGCAGTGTCGATCGGTCGGCGATGGCGCGGAACCAGGTGAGCAGCTCCGCCGTGGGCTCGCCATCGTTCCAGAAGGAGATGCCGGATGCTGCCGGAGCGCTGAGTAGGACCGCGTCATAGCGGAGCACTGCGGCGTGTTCGGCGAGGGCGAGCGCGGGCAGCACACCGGCTTCGGCAATGCCGGCGAGCAGCACTTTCTCCGGCGCGGCGGTCTCGGCAACCGCCGTCAGTACTGCCCGCTTTTCCTCGGTTGAGAGCGCGGCGTCTTCGCTGGCGGGGCCGAGCGCGACGAGGCCGGCGACCGGCGTGAGCGAGAGGCGTCGGACGTTGTGTTCCAGCTTGCGCAGGTAAACGCGTCCGTCGGGATAAAACGGCGTGAGCAGCGGGACGTGTACACCTTCGAGCAACATCCCTCCATTATCGCGTACAGAATGCTTTGCAATTACAAGCCGAGCCGCTAAGGTAGACAGCATGGAAGCGGTTGAGATTCGCGGAAACAAGTCAACGGACGACCTGCTGCGCGAGGCTGGTTGGTTTCTGCTGCACACGGTGATCGCGGTGGTGCTGATGGTGGCGGTCATCGGCACGTTTTCGCTGATGCATCCCGACCCGGAATCGGCGCTGCCGAAGCTGTTGTGTACGCTGACCGTCTTCCTGGTACCGATGATCGGGGGCTTCATCGCGGCGCGTGCGCGGCCGGATACCGTCGCCAGTCACGTCTGGATTTCAGGCATGATTGCCTTCGGCATCGTGTGCGTGTATGTGCTGGACCTGCCGACCGGCGCGGGACTCTGCGACGGCTGCGGTGCCGTGGACAAGCTATGGCGGACGTTTTTTTCCATCGATCGGAACAGTGGGCTGATGGGTGGGGACGGAATTTTGATCGGGACGTGGATGCCGCTGTCAATGATCGGGTATGCCGTGGGTGCGCGGGTAGGCAAAACGGTAGAGTAGGTCGTGCTCCGTTAGAAATATGGACGGCTTAGCCGAAACAGCTTCGATCGAAACGGAACACGTAATGACCCAGTGCGGCGAACCCAATCACTGGAACGAGCAGCCGAAACACAGCCGCTGTCCGATCAAATAGGCCCACTCGAAAGTCGTTGAAACCGCCGCGAACGGGCGGAGTGGAAGCTTGACACCCTCAGTTGCTGCTTAAGTGCGCAGTTGGGAACGGTTGATCATCGACCTCCGTCTCCGTGGAAGTATTCAGTGCGAAGCACACGCGTCCACATTCTGGGCGTCCTGTCCGGTTCGGTCGAAGTAGCCGATGTCGCGCGCACATCAGGTGTGTTCATGGCTGATTCAAAGAAGCCGAACGCCTAATGCTGAGTCGCTTTCGCCAAGGAAACTCACAACGGAGCCATCCTCGGTCTGCGTTGCCGGGTGGTAGACAATTCCCGGGTCTGTCGTATCGATCATCATCAGCACATAGCCATTCGATAACAGTGTTTGCCCTGTGTCACCAAGCAAAGGATCGCGGTGAAGGACCTCGTCGTTGATCGAGGCATAGGCGATGAACCAAGCACCGGCAAGTAGAACGCAGGCGAAGGGCAAGAGCGCCACGGCTGTGACAGGATGTCTTCGCTGAGAGCCACGTCGCCTGAGCAGATACCAAGTGGTTCCGCCAAGAAGTACCGACGACCTGCTCGCGAGAATGGATCAAACGATCGTATCAAAAATCAGAATAAACACGATCCCTATGCGGTTACCATCAGCGGTGAAGCCCACCCTTTTGCGATTACGCTGCGAAAGGATGGGCACTCCGCCTTTCAGATGTTGAGCTACGCAATTGCGGCTTCGCGTTCAGCGTGGAGGGTTTGCAGGGCGTAGACGTTGACTGCGCCCTGCTGCAGGGCGGCGATGCCTTCTGCGGCGGCTTGGGCGGCGGCAATGGTGGTGATGGTCGGGATGCGGGCGAGGACGGCTGCGCGGCGGATGGCTTTTTCGTCGAAGAAGGTGTCCTGTCCGCGGGGCGTATTCAGGATGAGCTGGATGCGGTCGGATTTGATGAGGTCGACGACGTTGGGGCGACCTTCTTTGACCTTGAAGACGCGCTCGCACTGCAGGCCGGCGTCGGCGAGGACGTCGGCCGTGCCATGGGTGGCGACGAGGTGAAAGCCCATTTCGACATAGCTTTTGGCGAGTGGGACGAGGGCGGTCTTATCGTGGTCGTTGACACTGACGAAAACCGTGCCAGTGGTGGGCAGGTTTTGACCAGCAGCGACCTGGGCTTTGGCAAAGGCTTCGCCAAAGGTTGCGGCGACACCCATGACCTCGCCGGTGCTGCGCATTTCCGGGCCGAGCACGGTGTCGACGCCGGGGAATTTACCCCAGGGAAAGACGGGGGATTTCACGAAGAAGTAGGCACCGGTGTCGAGATCGTGTCCAGACTTGGTGTACTCGGGCAAGAGGTCCGCGAGCTTCTGGCCGACCATGAGGCGCGATGCGATTTTTGCGAGCGGGATGCCCGTCGCCTTGGAGACGTAGGGGACGGTGCGGCTGGCGCGGGGATTGACCTCGATGACATAGACGATGCCGCGCTGGATGGCGAACTGGATGTTGCAGAGTCCAATGACGTTGAGCGCGCGGGCGAGCTTACGGGTGTAATCGCGGATTTGGCGGAGAACATCGTCGGTCAAAGACACGCTGGGGAGAACGCAGCTGGAGTCGCCGGAGTGGATGCCGGCTTCTTCGATGTGCTGCATGATGCCGGCAATCACGACGTCGGTGCCGTCGCAGAGGGCGTCGACGTCGACCTCGGTTGCGTCCTCGAGGAAGTGGTCGATGAGGACGGGACGATCCTGCGAGTACTCGATGGCGGAGGACATGTACTGGCGGACTTCGGCGTCGTCGTAGGCGATGACCATGGCGCGACCGCCGAGGACATAGCTGGGGCGGACGAGAACGGGGTAGGTGACTCGGTTGGCACCGGCCAGGGCCTCGTCCAGGTTGGTGGCGATGGCGCCTTCGGGCTGCGGGATGCCGAGATCGACGATGAGTTTGCCAAAGCGCTTGCGGTCTTCCGCGAGATCGATCGATTCTGGCGAGGTGCCAATGATGGGCACGCCCGCGGCCTTGAGCGGGAGCGCGAGGTTGAGCGGGGTCTGGCCGCCGAACTGAACGATCATCCCGATGTCTGCGCCGCTCGCCGCTTCATGGTGGTAGATGGCGAGGACGTCTTCGAAAGTCAACGGTTCGAAATAGAGGCGATCGCTCGTGTCGTAGTCGGTAGAGACGGTTTCGGGATTGCAGTTGACCATGATGGTCTCATAGCCGTCGTCGCGCAGGGCAAAGGCCGCGTGGCAGCAGCAGTAGTCGAACTCGATGCCCTGGCCGATGCGGTTGGGACCGCTGCCGAGGATGATGACTTTTTTGCGAGTGGTCGGGATCGCCTCGTCTTCCTCGTCGTAGCAGGAGTAGAAGTAAGGCGTAAAAGATTCGAATTCGGCGGCGCAGGTGTCGACGAGCTTGAAGACAGGGCGGATACCGTGCTGCTCGCGGGCCTCGCGGATCTTGGTCTGGGCCTCGGTTCCCTTCCCGTCCACGCCCATGGCGGTGGCGAGCAGGTCGTCGGAGATACCCATGCGCTTGGCGGTGCGCAGGTCGTCTTCGGTGACGGTATCCAGGGTGAGCTTGCCAGCGGCAAGCTGCTCGTCGACGATCTGCTTGACCTGGTAGAGAAACCACGGGTCCATGGTCGTGAGGTGCTGCACTTCGCGAACGCTCATGCCTTTTTCGAACGCATAGAAGACGTAGCGTAAGCGTTCCGGGTGTGCGGTGACGAGGCGCTGGGTAAGGCGGCGTGGCTCGATGTCGGCGGCGGTGGCGCGCTTGCCCGTTTCAAGGGAGCGGATGGCCTTCATCAACGCTTCCTTGAAGGTGCGGCCCATGGCCATCACTTCGCCGACGGACTTCATCTGCGGGCCGAGGTTTTCATCGGCACCATTAAATTTTTCGAACTGCCACTTGGGGATTTTAACGACGACGTAGTCAATGGTTGGTTCGAAGCAGGCGGGGGTGGCCTGGGTGATGTCGTTCTTGAGTTCGTCGAGCGTGTAGCCGACGGCAAGACGCGCAGCGATCTTCGCGATCGGAAATCCCGTTGCCTTCGACGCGAGTGCGGACGAACGCGACACGCGCGGGTTCATTTCAATAACGGTCATGCGGCCGTTGGCGGGGTTGACGGCGAACTGCACGTTGGAGCCGCCGGTCTCCACGCCGATTTCGCGCATGACGCGGACGGCGGCGTCGCGCATGGCTTGGTATTCGCGATCGGTGAGCGTCTGGATGGGCGCGACGGTGATGGAGTCGCCAGTGTGGACGCCCATGGGGTCGAAGTTCTCGATGCCGCAGATGATGATGACGTTGTCGGCGAGGTCGCGGACGACTTCGAGTTCGTACTCTTTCCAACCGAGGACGGATTCTTCAAGGAGGCACTCGTGGACGGGCGAGAGGTCGAGACCGCGGGAGAGAATCTCTGTGAGTTCGTCGCGGTTGTAGGCGATGCCGCCGCCTGAACCACCGAGCGTGAACGATGGACGGATGACGGCGGGAAAGCCGATTTTCTGGGTGAAGTCGAGGCCGTCGCGCAGGTTGTTGACCAGCGCGGAACGTGGCATGTCGAGGCCAATCTTGTTCATGGCGTCTTTGAACAGGAGGCGGTCTTCGGCCTTCTTGATGGCTTCAAGGCGTGCGCCAATGAGCTCGATGCCGTACTTGTCAAGGGTGCCGGCGTCCGCCATGTCAACCGCGAGATTCAACGCCGTCTGGCCGCCGACGGTGGGCAGAACGGCGAAGACCCCGGGCTTGCCGGACAGCTTGAGCATCTCGGCTTCAACACGCAGGATCTCTTCGACATATTTCGCGGTGAGCGGCTCGACATAGGTGCGGTCGGCAACCTCGGGATCGGTCATGATGCTGGCGGGGTTCGAGTTGACGAGCACGACCTCATAGTCCTCGGCCTTGAGCGCCTTACAGGCCTGGGTGCCGCTATAGTCGAACTCGGCGGATTGGCCGATGACGATCGGGCCGGAGCCGATCACGAGAATCTTGGCGATGTCTGTTCTGCGTGGCATTTAGTCGTACACACTCCGGCGGCGACCGATCTCAATGATGGCCAACACCAATTCCTGTTCGTAAAATTCGCAGATTAGCCGGTAATCCACCGACCCGGTGGTTACAGGTAAGAGCATGGCCCATCGCCATTGGCTTTTCTGCGCCGACGAGTCTGTTGTCGATGAAACTTGAAATAAGTTCAGCCATGGTTCATACAGGACATTCGAGCTACCGCAAGGCCTGCGGCGTGAGACTAACAGTGCAGCCCAAGGGCGGGCTTCGCTTCTGCCCATGGGATGAGAGGTTCGTTTCTCGCCATGATCTCGTCGGCTTCGATCGAGTCTTCGCGATCCTGAATAAATTGCTCCAAGGCGACAAGAGTCGCGCGATCCAGGCGCATGCCATCATGTTTCGCGATCGTGGCAAGCCGCGCTTCCATGGCCTGTGTCAGTTCTATCTGCACCATGATGCTCTCCTTCGCTGCGAAATTATTTCTTCCACTCTTCCATCATTTTACGGAAATCCTTGAAGAGGTAGTGCGAGTCGTGGGGGCCGGGGCTGGCTTCCGGGTGGTACTGGACGCTGAAGAGCGGGTGGTCCTTGTGCTTCAGGCCGGCGACGGTGTCGTCGTTCAGATTGACATGCGTGACCTCGACGGCGGACTTGTCGAGGGTGTCGGGGTCGACGGCGTAGTTGTGGTTCTGGCTCGTGATCTCGACCTTGCCGGTTTCGAGGTTTTGGATCGGGTGGTTCGCGCCGTGATGGCCGAACTTTAGCTTGTAGGTTTTGCCGCCAAGCGCGAGGCCAAAGATTTGGTGGCCGAGGCAAATACCGAACAGCGGTGCTTTGCCGGCGAGGTCGCGGACGTTCTGCTGGGCGTAGCCGAGCGGTTCGGGGTCGCCGGGGCCGTTGGAGAAGAAAACGCCGTCAGGGTTCATGGCGAGCACTTCGGCGGCCGGTGTTTCGGCGGGAACCACGGTGACTCGGCAGTTTTCGCGGGCAAGCATGCGAAGGATGTTCGACTTGATGCCGAAGTCGTAGGCGACGACGTGCATCTGGTCAGGATTGGTGATGGCCTGCGGCAGGAACTTGTCGCCGGTCTCGTTCATGGCGTCTTTGTCGCTGAATTGGTAGCTCTGCTTGGTGCTCACGACACGGGCAAGGTCGGTACCATCCATTTTCTGAATGGATTTGGCGCGGGCAATCAGTTCCTCGGCGTTCGTCGACTTGGTCGAGATCACGCCGCGCATGACGCCGTGATTACGCAGGTGGCGAACGATGGCGCGGGTGTCTACCTCAGCAAGCACCGGAACGTTGTACTTTTCCAGATACTCGTCCGTAACCTGCGTGCTGCGCCAGTTGGACGAGATCGGCGAAAACTCGCGCGTGACCAGACCCTCAATGTAGGGCCGCTTGCCCTCGTCATCGCTGGGCGTTGTGCCGTAGTTGCCGATCTGAGGGTTCGTCAGGACGACGATCTGCCCGGCATAGGAAGGATCGGTAAAGATCTCCTGGTAGCCGGTAAGGGCGGTGTTGAAGACGACTTCGCCGGATGCTTCGGCAGGCGCACCGAAGCCCAACCCGCGAAAGATGCGCCCGTCTTCGAGCGCCAGAATGGCTTGCATTGGCCTCTCCAATGGAGTGGATTCAATCGATTCTAGCAGCCATGGCCGGCAGGCACTCAGGCAATGTCGATGAGCAGGTCTTCGCCCTGAAGTTGCAGCGGATAAACCCGGATCTGGCTGCGCTCTTCCGGGCAGGCGCCAGTCTTGAGGTCGAAGCCCCAGGCGTGCCATGGGCAGACAATTTTCCCTTCCTCCAGCCAACCCTCGTGCATGGGGCCGCCGCGATGCGGGCAGGCGTTGTCGACCGCAGCGAGCAAGCCGCCGCTATTCGTCAGGCACACCGCCACGCCCGCCGCATCGTATTCGCCGACACTGCCATTTGCGGGCACTTGCGCCGCACTGCAAAGCTTCACCCACTGCGCCATAGTTCCTGTCTCCGCTTACTAGGATGCACCACGCGAGGCGTGCTAGGGTGGGTTCGATGGCAGTGCAGAAACCCACACCCCGCAAGAAGCCGGCACGCACGCAGGTCACCTATAACCGCACTGATCCAAACCACCAGGTGGTGGACCCTCGATGGCTGGGCAAGGTGCTGGCGCTCACGATTGCGGCGGCCTTCGTCTGCTCGTATCTTGCGATGTGCCTGCTGTATGGAATGGGGTCGTGGGAACTGGTGCTACACCCAACCCACAAGCCAGGCGGCACGGGGCTGCCCAGCGAGCCGGTACGCTTTGGACCTGCCGTAGAAGGCAAGCCGGGACTCGTGGGTGAGTTCTTTGCAGCAGCTGCGCAAAGTAATGCCTCGGCTCTGCAGGAGTACACGACGGTGCTGTACCTGCGCACGGGCGATGGGCAGCTGGACTTTGCCGATGCGCCACTCATCACGTCACTGCACGAGCTTGGCATGAACGTGTTGGCGTTCGACTATCGCGGCTACGGCCGGTCCGGAGCGCGGCCGCATCCGTCGGAAAAGACGATGAATGAGGATGCGGATAGTGCCTGGTCGTACCTACGGGGGACGCGTGGCGTTTCGGCGCAGCACCTGGTGATCTACGGCGCGGGCGTGGGTGGGTCGGTGGCTGCGGAGCTGGCGAAAAAGCACCCGGAGGCAGCCGCGTTGATTGTGCGCAACGCCGACGCCGACGTGCTGGCCACCGTTCTGCGTGAGCCTCGGAGCCGGTTCTTCCCGGTACGGCTGCTGTTCCACGATCGCTTCACCGTGAGGGCGCTCGACGCCGTCAAGCTGCCCAAACTGCTGCTGGACGTGGGTCCGGAAGACGATGCGGCGAAGGGCGGTGGTCCCGAAGAGCGCGCCCGGGTTGCAGCTTACCGCGAGGCGGCTGACCCGAAGGTGGTCGTGACACTGCCCGGGGAAGATCCAGCCAAGGAGCGCGAATCCATGAAACGCTTCCTCGACGATCGCGCGACGTTGCTGCCGCCTCCAGTATTGACGCCGCAGCTTCCCCCGGCAAAGTAAGTCGCGGCCAGGTTCTGGCTCGCGCTTACTCTTGGCCTGCCACCCGCCTCGTAGAACGGTGTGCGCGGAAGGGCGTGCGAGTGAGTCGATTTCTAGATGGTCTTGAGCCCTGGGCGTTGCTTCTAATGCGCCTCACCCTGGGCGTCGCCATGCTCTACAACGGTTGGGACAAGGTGGTGCCGGCGAGCGGGCTGCACGGCAATCACCTGTTCAGCGCACTGCAGCACTGGAACGAGTTCATGGTGCGCCTAGGCATACCCGCCTGGCTTGGAACAGTCTCCGCATGTACGGAGTTCTTCGGCGGCATACTGCTTTTGGCAGGCCTGCTCACCCGTCTCGTGGCTCTGCTGGTCGCGGTGAACATGGCGGTCGCGATCTGGAAGGTCAATGTGCATCACGGCTACGTGGCTTCGCAGTACTCTGCGGCTCTGGTAGTGATGGCCCTGTTGCTGGTGACGGCCGGCGGTGGTGCGCTGGCGCTCGACCGGCGATTGGGCCTGTCCTGAAACTGTTTAGAAAATATTGATGACCCGCAGCAGCGCCAGTTCCATGCGCAGGTAGCCGCGGCGCTTCAGGTGCGTGCCGTCGCTGTAGGCATCCTCGTGGCCGCGCAGCGCACGGTTGTAGTCCGCCAGCTTCACCTGCTGCCGGCTGGCAAGCTGCATGATACCCGCATTCAGCCGATCGACTGCCGGTTGCAGCGCGCCATGGTCGCGGTAGATCGGGGGGATTTCCGCGAGGACAGGCTCCGCGTGGTCGGCGCGAGCAAGATCGACCATGCGGCCGAGGTTCGCCACCGTGACCGCCGGGTCGACTTGAAGGATGGTGTCGTTGGTGCCGCCAAGGATCACGACCTTGTCATGGCCCGGCACCTGCTGCTGAAACCGGTCGAGCATCTGCGCAGTGGTCTGGCCGAAGACGCCGTAATTGTCGCGAGGCAAAGCCCAGCCCTGCGTGAGGGAATCGCCTATGAAGGCCACGCTCGGGCTAGCGCGATTGAACACGGGAAACGTCACCCAGGCGACGACTGCAAGAAGGAGCACGAGAAAAAGCACGGCCAAGCTGGATCGACGCATGCTCCCTAGTCTGCTGGGGGGAACGGGTCGAGGTCCACTTCTTTCGCCGCCTTGTGCCCCAAAACAGGACACCGGCAACGCTGCCGACAAGAAGTGAAGGCCTCCGATGTTCCGGAGGCCTTACGTAGGGGTGGGAAGTGGTGGTGCGGATAGGTGATGCCAGGATCGAAGAAGGGTAACCCCGGCGTACTGCATACTACAACCGATAGGACGCGGTCACAGAAGAAAGGTTGCGCTCCCTGTGTGAGCGGAGAATGAACATTTCCTCTTTCGTTCCTTCGGCATATCCTTCGCGGCTTTGAATCTGGCGACTCAAACCATGCGAAGAAATTGCCCTGAAGATAGTGCGGCTCCAGGAAAGACTTTGTCAAGATCGCGGATGCCCAGCGTGCGTTGCGTCAGCTCGCCGAGCACCTGGCGAAAGTCGGTGGTGACGGCCAGATCGCGGCCTTCGTTCAGCTGTTCCTTGGCGAGACCGGGCCAGCGTCCGTAGACCTTGCCACCACGCACGCCGCCACCGAGAACGAACATGACGTTGCCGTGGCCATGGTCGGTGCCACCGGTGCCGTTCTGCTTTGCGGTGCGGCCGAACTCGCTCATGGTGACGAGGGTGATGTGCTCGGCATCCTGGCCCATATCGTTCCAGAATGCGGCAATTGCTTCGGAAAACTCCCGCAGGCGGTTGTTCAGACGGCCGTTGATGCTGCCCTGATTCACGTGGGTATCCCAGTCGCCGATGTCTGCAAACGCCGCCTCCACGCCCAGGTTGGCCTTCATCAATTGCGCCACCTGCTTCATGCTGTTGGCGAACGGTGTGCCGGGATAGGAGACGCCATTTGCCGGCCGGTAAGTGGCCGGATCGGTGGACTTTAGCATGCGGATCGCTTCAAAGGTTTCGGTGCCCTGGCCACTCAGGGCGTGATCGGTCGAGCCGCCGTACATGGCCTGAAACGCATTGGAGGCGGCGCTCGGTGAAGGCCCCCGGCCACCGACGTTGAAGTCCTGCACGTTAGTCACGGCGACGGCAGGGATGCGGCCCTGCAATGTGCGCGGTACCTCCGCCCCCAGCGCGACGGCGCGAAATGCCGTGGACTTTGCTATGCGCTCATCCTGCAACGCACGGTTCAACCATCCATCCTGTGTCGCTTTTTGACCGGGTGTGCCGGACTCCATGTAGTCCTGCGCGTCAAAATGAGAACGCGTCGTGTTCGGCGAGCCAACGGCATGAACCACGGCGAGGTGACCCTGACGGTATAGAGGCGCAAGCGCCGCCATGGCCGGGTGCAGGCCGAATCGGCCGTCCAGATCGATCACCTGGTTCTGCGGAATCGCAATGCTGGGCCGCAGTGCGTAGTAATTCGGTTCGGTATATGGCACCACGATGTTCAGGCCGTCTGCCGCGCCGCGTTGAAAGATCACGACCAATCGCTTGCCGTTGGCCTGCGCCGTCGCTTGCTCTGCCATCACCGAACGCACAAGGAACTGCGGAATCGTCGAGGTGCCGACGAGCGCGAGTGCTGAACCTTTCATGAAACCGCGGCGGGTAAGTGGCATGGTGCTGCTCCTGTAGTGCTTCAAAGGTGGTGACACTGAAGCAAAGGCGAATGTTGCGGTCAAGCTCTGTGTGGATTGAACGTACTCCCGCCGGGGATGGATTGGCCACAACTATCGCTCGACTCTGCCGCCCAATTCGGGACGAGCGAGAGATCCGGCTGAAAAGCCGCGAGGCAAGCGGCAGGCCTGTCGTAAGCGTCAGCCGCAACTCTATCGACGCTGGAACTCGGGCGAGCCGAGCAGTAGGCCGAGCATGGCGCTGCCCTGCTTGTCTGTGGGTGGTGCGCCTGGCTTCGTCGCGGGGGCAGCCAGAGCATTGCTCCGCACCTGGACGATCGACTTCATGCCGCGCTGTCTTTCCACGGGAGGGCTTGCGTTGAAGTCGCGTGCCGCTTGCTGGACGGAGGCATCCGTGGACTGGCTGAGGACCGCGTGCCGGGTTTGCGCGCTCGCAGGGCCACTCAGAACCGCCACTTCCAGCGCTTCTTCCTTCTGTGCGGGGTCAGCCGCCACTTCGGCGGCAGGCGGAAGTGTGACGACGGTGCCACCTACACGATTGCTGCTGAGGGCGAGCGCGAAGTTCATGCGGCTGATGAGCGCCGATGAGCTGAGCCACGTCTCGGAATCCCACTTGTAGCCGGTCGGCGGCTGGCAACCGTACAGCGGCATGCCGAGCTGCTCCAGTGCATGGGCGAGCGGTTGCGGATTCGTCACGTCGGCACCGGTCACCCGCACGGCAGAAACGATGTATTCCAAGGGAGTTTTGAGCTTGGCGCGCGCGGTCTGCGGCGCGAAGAACTCCGGTGAATGCACCATCGTGCGCAGCACGGCACGGATGTCGCCGCTCGATTTGAGGAACGTCGAGGCCATGCGTTCGACGAGCGCGGGCGGCGGCGTGTCGGCAACGAAGCGCTCTGCAAGTTCGAGCGAGAGGAAGTGCGCTGTCGCGGGGCTGGTGGCGAGCAGATGCAGCACCTGCTCACCCTCTATTTCGCCGCTATCGTGGATGGTTTTGCCGAGCACGGTCTTGTCGCCGGGTTGATGGCGCCGATCGTTGTAGGTGAACTCGCCACCGTCTGCGGGCTTATCTGTCGTCCAGCCGGTGAAGACCTTGGCGACCTCGGTCACATCCTTCTGGGTATAGCCGCCGTTCACGCCGAGCGTGTGCAGCTCCATCAGCTCACGCGCGTAGTTCTCATTCAAGCCAACGTCTCGCTTCTTCTTTGCATTCGGGTTCTTCGGGTTCGTGCTGGCGGCGATTGAGTCTGGACCGGCGCTTTGCGCATTGTCCAGGTACAGGAGCATGGCCGGGCTGCGTGCGGTGGCAAGCAGAAGGTCTTCAAAGTGGCCGAGCGCATGCTGCTGCACGGTCTGCTGGAACTGCGGCAGCAGCGAGGGCATTTGGCCGTTCTTCTTAATGTAGATGTTGAAGTGATTGAGCCAGAAGTCGGTCATGACGGCCTCCAGCTCGTGGGTGCTATAGATGTCGGTCAGTAGACGCGAGCCGAACAGTTCGGCGGAGATCATGCGATTGGTTCCCGAGAGCGAGGCGAGCGTCTCCCTTTGCAGCGGAGTGAAGCCGTCCGCGAGCTTGCCTTCCTGACCCTTAAGGCCCTTGCGCAGGGCGATGAGTTGGTCGATGGGCAAGCGCATGACCTCGGCATACCGTTGGGCAGGCGGCGTGGCGAGCAGGCCGTCGACCTGCGCCTGCGGCAACGGCTGGATGGATTGCTCGAAGTTCGGCTCGGTCGGCGGCATGGGGGGCGCGACGGGTGTTTGCACACCGTTTGCACCGATGCGGACGATGGGTGCAACGCTGGCCGGCGGCGCGGTTGGAACACCCGTGGAGGCGACGCCGACGGTCTTGGCCTTCTGGCGCTCCTGGTAAAACTCCACCTGATCTCCGACGATGGTGCGCAGTTCCGGATCCTGGGGCAGCGCGCCACTCCTGGCGAACTGGCGGATCTGGTTGGGCGTGGGGTACCGCTCAATGCGTTCGTCCTGCGACAGTTGTAGCGCGGGGTATTGGGCGAGGTGGGTGTCGAGCGCGCCGTCTGGAATGTGGTCGGGGTTGAGTTGCTGCTCGAACCACTTGTCCGGGCCGAGCGCGCGCACCCGGTCGATTTCTCCCGGACGTGGTCCGAAGGTGAAGCGCTCCACCAGCAGGCTGGCGTGATCCACCGGCGCAGGTGCGGCAGGCTTTGGCTTCGCCGCGGCGAGGTGCAGTGGGCCGAGGGCAATCGTGGCGATCAGCGCAACGGATAGCGAGGCTCGAACGTTAGCACGGCGCATGGATGCTCCTGGAGTACTTCGCTTCAAGTGAACCCGCCGCCGGCATCGTTGTTGCGGTGCAAGTGACCGGGCTGTGTCTTGGAAGCATCTCAGATCCGCCGCTTGCTTGTGGAAGCTGACGTGCACGCAGAAGTACCACTAACAAGTCTTGGTGTATTGACGACGATTGGAGTTTCCCATGCGCGCACCCTCCCATTTCCTCCTTGTTGCCTCCGCGATGGCGTTCGGGGGTGCGCTGCTCGGCCAGGCGCAGGCTCCGATTGCGCTCAAGGTGGATGCCTCCGCCGGCCGCCATGCCATCGATCCCAACATCTACGGCATCGTGTCATACGGCCTTGAGCCGGCGCTCGCGCGGGAACTCAAGCTGCCGCATGTCCGCTGGGGCGGCAACGGCACCTCACGGTACAACTGGCAGGTCGACGCCTCCAACTCGGGCTTCGACTGGTTCTTTACCGGGGGCAGTGGCGTTGATCATCCGAAGCCGTCCGGCTCCGCGGACACCATGGTGCGCACCTTCAAGGCGGCAGGCGCACAAAGCCTGATCACCATTCCCATTCTGCCGTACGTGAATCGGTCCTCAACGTGGAACTGCAGCTTTCCCGTGTCGATCTACGGTCCGCAGCAGGCCACGAACCCCTACGTGCACCCGAATGGGACGGATTGCGGCAACTCGCTTTCGCCCGTGGGCGACCAACTGCTCGACACGAACGTCCTGAGCAATCACGTGGAGAACTCGACCACGCTGCAGATGGGCTGGGTGCAGCACCTCATCCGTACCTTCGGTCCGGCCAGCCTGGGCGGCGTCGGCTTTTACCAGCTGGACAACGAACCCGGCGGCTGGAACAACACGCATCGCGATGTGCAACCGCAACGGGCCACCTACGCCACCATCGTCGCACTCGGCCAGCAGTATGCCGCGGCGATCAAGGCAATCGACCCGACGGCGAAGGTCATGGGACCGTCCGACTACAGCCTGGGCGGTTGGATTGGCGAAACCACAGAACAGAACGGCCTGTTCGCCGGCCAGTATTACCTGCGGCAAATGGCCGCCGCTGACCTTGCGCAGCATCGTCGCAGGCTGGACTATTTTGACGAACACTACTACTTCCAGTTTTCCAATCCGGCCGAGCAGCTCGCCTCCACACGCACGCTGTGGGACAGTACCTACAACGGCGGCACATGGGTCGAGCAGTATGCCTTTAACGGTCCGATGCAGCTCATTCCGCGCTTCAAGGACTGGATCGCGAAGGGTTATCCCGGCACCAGGCTGGCGTTCTCTGAGTATTCCATCGACAGCGGCAGCAAGGCCATCACGGATGCGCTGGCGGAGGCGGACGTGCTTGGGATTTTCGGCAGGGAGGGAGTCGATTTCGCCAGCATGTGGAATGCACCCCAAGCAACCGAGCCGGTGGCCTACGCCTTTCGACTTTTCCGCAACTTCGATGGAGCAGGTGCGCAATTTGGCGAAACAGGTGTGCAGGCAACCAGCACGAATGAGGCCCAGCTTGCCATTTTCGGTGCGGAGCGATCGGCAGACGGCGCCCTCACCCTACTGGTGCTGAACAAGACGGATGCCACCGTCCCGAGCACGCTGACGCTCGAAGGCTTCAGCCCGGCCGCCACCGCCGCGGCCTACCGGTATAGCGGCGCGGACCTGACCCGCATCCATCGTCTGCCGGATGCGAGTGTTTCAGCGAACCACATCAAGGCGCAATTTCCTGCATACTCCGCAACGGTATTCGTCTTCACGGGCCGGGTCGTGAAGACGCCAGCACAGCCACTCCGCCCGTGCTTGCTGAAACGCATGCCCAACATTCGCCAGTGCCCACACGGCAGCAGAATCGCTTCGGAACTGGACTAGCTGCGGACGCAAGCGTCGCCCCTGAATCGCCTTGACTGCTAGAACCTGGCGAGGTCGGCACAAGCCCGGAACAGGTCGTCGGCTTGCGGCAGGATGGCGTCTTCGAGCACCGGTTGGTAGGCGACAAAGGTGTCCATGCCGCCGATGCGGCGAACGGGCGCGTCCAGTTCGTGAAACAGTTCATCCGCGACGCGTGCGGCAAGTTCCGCGCCGAATCCCCAACTGCGCATGTCTTCGTGCGCGATCAGGATGCGATTGGTGCGGCGCACGCTTTCCGCGATGGCCTCCCAATCGTATGGGCTCAGGCTGCGCAGGTCGATCACTTCGACGAAAACGTTCTGCTCGCGCTCAAGCCGCTGCGCTGCCTGCAGCGCGCGTGGGACGACCGCGCCATACGTGACGAGCGTGACGTCGGCTCCCTGCTTCAGCGTCTTCGCCTTACCAAACGGGATGGCGTACTCCGCGCCGGGGTAGGGTGCGCGGCCGAATGCTTCTCGGTAGAGCCGCTTGTGCTCCAGGAATAGTACCGGGTCGTCGCAGCGGATGGCGGTGCGCAGCAGGCCCGCGGCGTCCAAGGCATTGGACGGCATGACGACACGGATTCCCGGCGTGTGTGTGAAGATCGATTCGCCGGACTGCGAGTGATAAATCGATCCGCCGGTAAGGTAGCCGCCGATCGGCACGCGCATGACCAGCGGGCAGGTGAACGTCCCATTTGAGCGCCAGCGCATGACCGACATTTCGTTGCGCATCTGGTGGACGGCGGGCCAGATGTAATCAAAAAACTGGATCTCAACCACCGGCTTTAGGCCGCGCACCGCCATACCGATGGCTCGGCCGGCGATATTGGCCTCCGCCAGCGGTGAGTTGAAGACGCGGTCGGAGCCGAACTCCGTCTGCAGGCCGCCGGTCAGCTTAAAGACACCGCCCTTGCCCTTTAGTTCACCGGTTTTAAGGTACTGGTCGCGACTGGCATCGGCGACGTCTTCGCCGAAGATCACGATGCGCGGGTCGTGTCGCATTTCGTCACGTAGCGTGCTGTTGATGGCGTCGGCCATGGTGCGCTCGATGCGCTCGGGCCGATCGGCAGTTTCTTGCGCGCCGGTTTCGGGAGTTGTGTCAAAGATCGCGTCCGTAGGCCGCAGCACCTCGGAATAGACGTGCTTCTCAATGTCCGCGACGAGCGGCAGCGGCGCGGCGAGGGCGACGTCTGCCGCGGCGCGCACCTCCTCCTCAACGTCTTGCTCCAGCTGGCGCACCTCGTCCTCGGTCAGCACACCGGTCTGAATGAGGTAGGCCTGCATTTTGCCCAAGGGATCGCGCAGGGCGTCGGCCTCGCGTTCGGCCTCCACGCGGTAGGATTTTTCGTCGTCGCTCTGTGAATGCGAGTATGGCCGGATGACATGGCCGTGCACCAACGCGGGTCCCTTGCGCGCTCGGCAGTAGGCAACGGCGTCGCGCATTGCGACGTAACTTGCGAGCGCATCGGTACCGTCGACCTCGGCAAAATAGAAGTCGGGAAAGTTGGCGACGAGTCGGCTGATGTTGCCGCCGGGCGTGTTGGTCTCGACCGGCGTGGAAATCGCGTAGCCGTTGTCTTCCACAACGAAAACGACCGGCAGCTTGCCATTGGACGCGGTGTTCAGCGCCTCCCAGAATTCACCCTGGCTGGTCGATCCTTCGCCGATGGAGGTGTAGACGACCTCATCCGCGGCAAAGTGAACGTCTTTCAACGTACGGTAGTCCGCGGCACCGGCCGGCACGGCTGCGGCCTCAGGATGCGCTGCGAAATACAATCCGGCCTCCGCGCAGCCCACCGCGTGCAAACATTGCGTCGCGACGGAGGACGACGGCGACACCAGGTTTAGGGGCACACTGGTCCAGTGTGACGGCATCTGTCGGCCGCCGGAGCCCGGGTCGGTACCCGCGCCTACAGCCTGCAGCAGCTGGTCCTCGACCGTCTGGCCAAGCGCCAGGGCAAGCGCGCGATCGCGATAATAAGGGAAGAACCAGTCATAGCCCGGCTTGAGCGCCATGCCCGCGGCAGTCAGCAAGGCTTCGTGTCCGGCACCGGAGATCTGGAAGAAGATTTTCTGCTGCTTCTTCAGCAGCAGTTCGCGGTCGTCGGTGCGGCGCGACGTGCACATTGTGCGGTAAAAGCGGATGAGTTCGTCGCGACTCAGCGGCCCGTCGAGGGAGACCGATGCCTCGGTGGAGGAGTCGGCGTTTGCGGCGGAAGTCGATACCGGCTTTTCCGTCCGTTCCTGAATCGCCATGTCCAAGCCTCCCCTATCTTTCCCAAGTCCCTGCTGATTGTAAAGCGAAGCACGGCAGCCGCGCAGGCGGTGACCGGTGGCTCCTCGCTGCACCGTCCGGATCGCGGTTGGCAGCATGTCCCGTCCTGCGACAGCGCCTCACGCGGGGTAGGTGGGTGCCGATAGGAGGACTGTCCGGGATAGAAACATTTTGGCAGAAAACGCCAGTGTTTCCCTTGGCTTACGCCTTTGTGAGGTCTGCCGTGCCCTTCACGTTCTCTGTAGTTTCTCGCGCTGTCCTGTCGTCCCTGCTCGCCGTTGCAGCCGTATCCCCGGCCTTCGCGGCAACCCACAACATCGTGAGCGCCACCGTCGCGGACCGGTACCTGGTGGTGTATCGCGGCGGCCAGGTGCCTGCGGATGCGGCAAACCGCCTGGGGCGCAGCGGCGCGCGCATGGTCAGTCGGCACGACCGGTTCGGCATGGTGTCGGTCGTCGCGACAGCCGCGGAACGCAAACAACTGGCAACGGACACCGCCGTCGAATATGTGATCCAGGACCGCGTCGTTACGGGAACCGCCCTGCTGCGGCGCACCGCACAGGCCGACCTCGACAACGGGACGTCGGCGCGTCTGCAGTCGCCGCTCAAGGTGGTGCAGGTTCCCGTCGGAACGCCCGTCGCGACCACGCCCGTCTCGTCTACACCAACGACTTCGACACCAACCCCGTCGACTCCGTCCTCACCCGTCATCTCGACACCCGTCACTTCATCGCCCGTCACCTCGACCACTGCAACCCCTTCGACGGCGGACACGTTCTACAGCAACACACCGCAAGGCTGGGCCGTAAAGGCGGCCGGCGGGTTCGGCTATGGCGTTGCCGGCGGCACCACGCATGGAGCTTGGGACCACACGCTGGGAGCGGGTGTGCGCATCGCCGTGCTGGACAGCGGCGTGGACCGTACCCATCCAGACATCGCACCCAACCTCGCCCTTAACCTTTCGGAAGTCGATCAGACCGTGCAGCCGAGCGTCTGCGACGATGGCACGCCACAGGACCAATCTGGTCACGGCACATGGGTTGCGTCGTTGGCGGCAGGTGCGCTGGGCACCGGCACCGGACGCGTGGTGGGCATGGCGCCCTCCGCGACCATTCTCAACATCAAGGTCTTGCAGCGCGTTCCGGGAACGGGAACGACACCTGCAGCACAGTGCGCATCGGGCGAAGCCTCCGGCCTGGTGTCATGGCTGCTAAAAGGTGTGGACGACGCTGTCGCACAGCACGCCGATGTCATCGTGATGTCGCTTGGCTCCATCGTAGACTTGTACAGCGGTGACGGCGCTGGATTGAAGGTGACTTTTGACCGTGTCACGCACGCCGCGGCGCAGGCAGGTGTGGTGCTGGTTGCGGCAGCCGGCAATGATGGCTTTGACCTGTCAAATCCACGGTACCTGTCGCTGCCGGCACAGGCACGCGATGTGGTTGCCGTGACCGCCTCCACGAATCCCGATTGCGCAGAAAACAACAAGACCGGTGCGGTCTGCGCGGCCGGCCCTGTGACCCGACCGTATTACAGCAACTATGGCGCGCCGCTAAACGCCATCGCCGCACCGGGCGGCAACCTGCCACTGGGTCCGGAAGAGGGTGTCTCCGGCTGGGTGCGCGGCGCTTGCAGCAGCGGCAAGCCGGGTACGGCCGACGGCCTGCCGGCCGCCGGTGCATCGGAAGGCTGCTTTAACCTGGGTCACCAGGCGTACGTGCAGGGCATGGGTACAAGCGCGGCAACGCCACTGGTTGCTGGTGTCGCGGCACTGGTCAAGGCGGCGCACCCGGGGTGGGATGCAACGACCATCGCCGCCGCCCTCCGAAGCTCCGCAAAGCAGATACCCACACTGGGCAACGGCCTGGTCGACGCGAATGCCGCCATCGGCTACACACCGTAAAAGCCTACTGGCGCATGTTGTCCTTCACTTGGCGGGCAAGCTTTTCGATGCGCTCCGCTTCCCTCACCACGTTCACCGACAGCGTATTCTTGTCGGTTTTGTCGACGCTCACCTTCAGGTGCTGGGCGAGTTCCAACAGCTTATCGGCATCCTGCAGCATCTTCTGCTGACGCTGATCGGCAGCCATGCGGGCACGGTCCACCTCCATGCGGGCTGCGGGTTCGCTCCCCTGGATCAACGGTCTCGTCGGTACCTGCGCACGGGTTGACGCGGCCAGCAACAGCGCACCGACAAGGAATCCAGCGGAATACTTCATGACCTTCAGGGCCGGGGAATGTGAAATGTGTAAAGTCATCGCAAACACCACGCAACTGCGGACCGTGAAAGGGTACAGCCTCACTTACATGCCTCTCATGCGGTCCTTCACCGACCGGGCAAGCTTCTCCATCTCCAGAAGAAGCCTGGTGTCTTCCGCCGTGACACTGCCGTGCTCGCTGATGCTGGCGCGGTAGCGCGCGGCGAGAACAACCAGCCGGTTCGCGTCGTCTACCATACGCTTTTGCCGGTCTGCTTCGCGAGCGCGGTTCCGTAAATTTTCCAGTCGCAGATCATTCTCACTCTCTGGAACGTCCCCAAATGGAACACCATTGCCGCTGGCGGAACGCGGCACGGTCGAGGAGCCGGAGCTGATGGACCCACCCGTCCGCGGAAGCGTCGGCGCGGTCTTTTGCCCCCGCGCACGCGATAGCGGAGCCAGGACGGCAAAGGACGCCAGGGCAAGCAAGCCTGCCATGCGGTGCTTGCAGAAAGCGGCAGAGTCTTTCGGCATCGAATCGGCCTCCTTGCGGTGGACATCTGGATCGTACGGCGCTGCAACAGACCAGCCGAACGCAGCGTGAGAGACACCCGCGCCTTGCCCCGCACGGGCGCGTGGGCGATGCTTACAGGTGCTGTTCCCTTTCGCCCATAGTACGGGATTGCGGGAACCACGGAGCGCCATGACCCAGATTTTGACCATCTTTTCCACCATGGCGGCTCCCACCCTGCCGGACGAAGACACTTTTCACAATCTCGGCCGCGAGTGGCACAACGACATCGTCGACTTCGTGCGGCATGACGTCCCCAAACTCCTGGTCATTCTGCTGATCGGCTTTGCGCTGCTGCGGGTCACGTCGTTTGCCGTCAAACGCATGCGGCGCATCGCGGACAGCCGCGTTACCGATGCCAAGCGCGCGTCCCAATTGCGCACGCTTGCCTCTATCCTTCGGGCCAGCGCTGTGGGTGTCATCGGCTTTCTCACGCTGCTGCAGGTGCTGCCCATCTTCAACATCAATCTAGGGCCCCTGCTTGCCAGCGCCGGTGTGGTGGGGCTCGGCATCTCCTTCGGCGCTCAGTCCATCTTCAAAGACATGCTGAACGGCCTGTTTTTTCTGGTGGAAGACCAGTTCAACGTCGGCGACGTCGTCAAAATCGCCGGGCTCACAGGCACGGTGGAAGACCTGACACTGCGCTCGACGACGCTGCGTGACGGTGACGGCACGCAGCACTTCATCCCCAACTCGCAGATCGCTACCGTTTCGAATCTGTCACGGGAGTACTCCGTCGCTTCCCTGCCGTTTTCGGTCGATGCTAGCGCCGACCCCGACCGGGTGATCGCGCTGTTACGGCGCGTGGCGATGGAGGTCCGGCAGAACCCGGCATTTGCCGCGGTGGTCCTGGGCGATCCGGAGGTACTCGGGCTCGACCGGCTTAACGGCCGGGAGGCGATTTACCCGGTCAATGTGCGTGTCAAGGCAAACCAGAAGGACGGCATTCTGCGGGAACTACGCAAGCGCCTGGTCGTCGCCTTTGAACGGGATCGTATCGCGCTCGGCATCCCCACGAGCGCGATCTTGGTGGAGAAAGCGTTGGACCCAACCGCACCGCCGGCCGCTGCAGAGCTGCCCGGCAGCTCCGGATGAGGTCGTTGACTCCGGTCGCCATGGCGCTCACCCCATCTCGTCCGACACTCCGTCGTCGTCGGTCTCTTCTCGCAGCTCATCGCGCAGCGTCGACAACCGTTCGAAGCCACCCATCGTTTCCGCGCAATGGGTGATTGTGTCGGTGTCGAGCAGCGCTTCGCGGCCGTCCTGGAGTTCCAGGAGAACGCCCTCCGGTACCAATTCCACGTGCTTAATCGTCTCGGCCAAATATCACCTCACTATTGAAACGTTAAGCGCCCAGCAAAGCTATGTCGGATAGATGGAACACATACATTTCTGTTTTTCCTAAAGTCAGTCCGTGCTACAGAACATCTGCCAGCAGGATAATCAGGTCCTCCGCGGTGTGCACGGGCGGCTGGCACGCCGTGCCCACGCACACTAACGCCGTGGCCGTTCCGGCCGCCGGTGCCGGCAGATGCGGTACAGTGTGGCGGAGCGCCGCCGGTAGCTCTGCTGCGCCGGTTGCGGCCTGGGTCGGTGTCAGGCGAAAAATCGTCTTGTTGACCGCATAGCGGGCCAGCGCCACGACTTCAAGCTCGTCCACCGCCGGACCCTCGCCGAGCAGGACGACCTGCACCGCCGGCCGCACCAGCCGGCCGAGAGCGAGCGCAAAGGTCGCGGCATACAGCCCGAAATGCTCCACGACACCGGCAAAGCATTCCAGCGTCCGTCGCGCGGCCACGCGGTACGGCTCGTGATCGGTCAGGGCATGCAGGCGCAGCAGAAAAGCGGCGGCAGCGGGGTTGCCGGCGGGCGTCGGTGCGTCCTGCAGCGGCTTGCGCCGGGCACTGAGCGCACCCAATAATGAGGCGTCAGCTTGCCGAGGCGTATCGAAAAACCCGCCGTTCTCGTCATCCTGAAACTCCGCTAACAGCGTGTGCGCAATGGCTTCGGCTGCGGCGAAATAGCGGGATTCGCCGGTCGCCTGCCACCCGTCCAGCGCGGCGGCAGCAAGAAAGACATGGTCGTCGAGCATACCGGGGACCCGGGTGGTCGGCGCTTCCGGGTCGCCCCAGGCGATGACGTGAAGGACGGAGACTGGTGTGGCCGCGTCCGCCGCAACAAACGCCGCCGCAAGCGCGCGATCCAGTGATTGACGCGCGAACGCAACTGCTCCCGGCAAGCGCAGAACACGGCCTGCGGTGAAGTACGCAGAGATGGCCATGCCGTTCCAGCCGGTGTACAGCGTCCTGTCCACGAAAGGCGCGGGCCGCAGCCTGCGCGCGGCAGACAGCTTCGCCTTCGCCGACGACAGTAGGGCCGCCGCCGCATCGCGGCTGTTGCCCGTGCGCTCCGCGACCTGATCGAGGCTAAACGGCGTAAACAGCACGTTGCGCGCCGGGTCGTGGTGCATGTCGCCGATTGCACCGATGTCAAAGTAGAGTTCCGCGACAGCGAGCTCTCCCGCCGTCAGCGCGGCAGCCGCCTCTGCCCTCGTCCAGGTGAAATAGTTGCCGTCATCGTCCGGAGACAAATCCGCATCCTGCGCGCTGAAAAAGCCGCCGTGCGGGCGGTCGGTCAGGACCTCGTCCATCCACCGCATGATCTGCCGCGCGGCGTCTGCACACGCCGGATCGACGAACGTCTGGAACGCGTGCACATAGCTGCGCAATAGCTCCGAGTTGTCGTAGCTCATTTTTTCGAAGTGCGGCACCACCCAGCGCGCATCGACCGAGTAGCGGTGGAAGCCACCGGCAAGCTGGTCGAAGATGCCGCCCCGGAACATGCCGTGCAGGGTTTTGAGCACGGCCTCGGCCGCTGGTTTGCCGTTCACGCCGCTGCGGCTGGCAGCGTCGGTCAGCATGTCGAGCGCGGCGGGGTGCGGAAACTTTGGCTGCGCTCCAAAGCCACCGTGTTGCGGGTCGAATTGCTGCAGCGCATGGGCGACCAGTTTGTCGATCAGCGTAATGCCGGCACTCGAATGCTCCAGGTCAGTCGGCGCGCCGCTGAAGGTTTCATTCTGCTCGATGGCTTCGACGACGGAGGCAGCGGTTTCCGTCACGTCTGCGCGTTGGTCGTGGAACGCGTGCGCCATGGTGTGCAGCACGCGCGCAAAGCTGGGCTGGCCGGTGCGCTCTTCCGGCGGAAAGTACGTGCCGCCGAAGTAGGGCTTGCCGTCGGGCGTCAAAAACGCCGTCAACGGCCAGCCACCCTGCCCGCTGATTGCCGCGACCGCCGCCTGGTAGCGGCTATCCACGTCCGGCCGCTCGTCGCGGTCAACCTTTACCGGCACAAAATGTGCGTTGATCAGCGCCGCCGTTTGAGGATGCTCGTAGCTTTCGCGATCCATGACATGGCACCAGTGGCACCACACTGCGCCGATGTCGAGCAGGATCGGCTTGTCTTCGGCCCGAGCCTTGGCAAACGCGGCCTCACCCCACTCGTTCCACTGCACGGGCTGGTGCATGGCGGAGCGGAGGTAGGCGGAAGAGCTGTGTTCGAGGGCGTTGCGCGTGGAATCCATCTTTCCAGTTTACGGCGATCCTATCTACTGGACTCCAGGGAACGGCGAAGGGCGGCATCGCTGCCGCCCATCTGCCTTTTTCAGGATGTTGCGTTTACTGCGGTGTGGTCTGCGTGCCGTTTCCCGGTTGTGCGGCAGGCGACCCAAGGGGATCGTTGAACGGTGCAAGCGGCGGTGGTGTGCTGGTGAGCGGGCGCGGTGCGGCGGGTGCCTGCGGTGCCGTCAAGCCGGGGATGCTTGGTGCCGTCGTAATCGTTCCGCTCGCAGCCTGCTCAATGCTGACGCCGTAACGCTCCAGGGTGTTCGACAGCAGCTGAAGCAACGTTGCGCGATCTTTCGCGTACGCCGCGGTAGCCGAGATCAGCGTGTTTTCCGCAAGCGCAAGCGCACGCTCTTGCGTCAAGACGTTGGCTGTGGTCGATGCACCTAAACGGTACTTCTTACGCTCGGCATCCAGCGACTGCGCCTGAAAGTCGCGCGCAGCCTGCGACGCAACGTAGGCGGCACGATCGTTCGTGAGTGCAAACTGCTGGTTGATCACCTGAATACGCGTCTGCGTATAGAGCTGCTGCAAGCGCATCTGGGCCTGGCGATATTCCATCTGCGACCGTGCCTGGTCGGCCTGAGCGGCACGATTGCGGATGACAACATTCAGCGTAACGCCGACACCCTTGTCGGGCGCGGAGTTGTTGAAACTATTGCCAAGCGCGGTGCCGTAGCCACCTGGGGTCAACCCGCAGTTCGCCACCGTAGGATTGCTGGTGCAGATGATCGACGTCGGGTTCGGTGCACCGGCAATACCTGAGCCGCCGTAAAAGCCATACGCATTGATCTGCGGAAGCAGGCCATTTTTTTCCGCTCGAATCGTGATCTTGTTATTTTCCATGTTGAGCGCGGCCTGCTCAATGGCCGGGTTGTTGGCGTAAGCCAGCTTTACCAGTTGCTCGACAGGCATGTCTTCTTCGGCAAGCCGCTCAATGGACACGCGTTCCGTGGGCACGACCGGCGCGGCGGAGAGCTGCGGATCATTCAAGTCACGCACAATCGCCTGCTTCATAAGCAGTTGCTGATATTCAAGGTTTGATTCGGAAGTAGTCAGCGACTGTCGATCGGTCGAGACGGCTTGGTCGGAATTGACGACATCCAGGGGTGCCAATGTACCGATTTGCAGCTGCTTGCGGTTGTCATTGGCCAATTGCGTGGACTGCACCAGCGCGCGCTGCTTGGCCTGCGTGTCTTCATACGCGCTCACCAACGACCAGTAGATGCTCTCCACCTGCGTAATCGTGTAGATCAATTGCTGGCGAAAGGCTGAGTCGGCGATGCGACGGTCATTCTTCGCCTGCAGCACAAAACGGCCTTGAATGCCGGGACCGAAACCCTGCAGCAACTGCTGCGTCACGGTGGCGGTAAACGACGAAGAAAGCTGCGGGCTGAACGAAACGGACGTTGAATTCGATGTGACACGCGAGTTCGTCACCGAAACGTTCAACTGCGTTCCCGTCACGAATCCTTGTAAGTACTGAAAGTTATAGCTTCCGGTATTCGTCTGGGTAGGATTCGAGTTAAACAGGTTGGTCGTGGTCGTGCCGGTACCTGTGCCGGTCCCCGTCCCCGTCCCCGTCCCTGTACCTGTGCCAGTACCTGTGCCCGTGCTGGTACTGCCGGATGAACTGCCGAATCCCGAACCTCCGGGGCTGGTTCTCTGTTCGTATTGCACGGTTCCCGTCAGCACGCCGTCTCGATTCAACGGCAAGGGTCCGCCGCCGTTGGTGCTGAGCACAAGGCCGCTGGCGCCGGTGCCGGAGCTGCCGGAGCCCGTGCTCGTTCCACCGGGGCCGCCGCCGCCGGTCACCGTGGTACTGCTACCGCCCAATGTATTCGTGATGAGGCCGGTGCTGACACCGCGCAAGGTGTTGCCGGACTTCGCACGCAGGATGTCCGTGTCGGCGATGTCGAGGTTCACACGTGCGATCTCGATGTCGTAGTTGTTCTCCAGTGCAAGCAGGATGGCATCCGACAGGCTGAGGTAGATCTTGCCGTCTCGCAGAATATCCGTGATGCGGGGCGTGTTGCCGAGGCGCGGTGCCCGGTAGTCGGTCGCGGTATACGGCGCGAACGGTCGCGGTCGCAGGAACCCCTTGTCGAAGTAGCCCTTCAGGTGCGTGTAGTCCTTGGGCGTTTGGCGCAGGTACAACGGACCCGGGTGGTTGGGCTCCGGTGCCTGGGGCACGCCTGGCCTGCCGGTCGTATCCAGCTGTTCGGGCGCCGACGCAGCTGGTGCCACCGGGTTGGACTCCGGTGCACGCTGGGCGGGCGCCTGCTGCGCGGGCGTTGGCGCGGCAGCGGTGGGTGCAGCAGTCTGGACACCTGCCTGCGCCACCACACTTGCGGTTGACGCAAACGAACTCGTGAGCAGCAGAGCGACGCTCGTGGCTCCCTGCAACCTGCCTGATTTCACGTTACCTCTCTTCAATCGGCAGCCCCTCATGCGCGGCAAACCGTTCCATACCATTGGTACAAGCTTTTCTCTCTACAGACGCATACGCGTGGGCGCGAGACGCAGTTCCCCTCCGCGAGTGACACTATCGACCTGAGACCACGCGGATACGTGTTCCTGATGCGGCCCAACGGCTGCGCGATGCGGAATTCCTGCAAGGGAAATATGTTTCGGCTTCGTGGTACAGGTCGCGCCCAGTATAGCGAAGCGGCGGTGAACAACGGCATGGTTCCGCGTGCTACCGTCGAAATCAGGCGGACATGCGCGTGCAGACGACCGAAGAACCCGTGATAGCAGCCGGCCGCAGCGCCGCTGCACGCATGCCGACCGCGTGGAAGCTGGTCGTGGCCTACGACGGCACCGACTTTCACGGCTGGCAGGTGCAGCCAGGCCTGCGGACCGTGCAGGGTGAACTTGCGCGCGCGATTCGCGAGGTGACCGGCGAAGCCGTGCTGCCGCAGGGTTCCGGCCGCACCGACACCGGTGTCCATGCCGAGGCGCAGGTCGCGTCCATGGAACTGCGCTCTCCCATTCCGGCAGTGCGGTTGCTGCCGGCGCTTAATCGACGGCTGCCGGCTGCCATTCGCGTGCTGCAGGCAGAGGTGGCTCGAGACTTCCACGCACGGACCGAGGTTGTGTCGAAGACCTACGAATACCGTGTGTTTCCCCGGCGCGCCTCCCGCAACGCAGATGAGGCCGAGCGCGTGCTGCTGCCTTGGCAGGCCCGCTTTCTCTGGGGTTGCCGCATGCCGCTGTCCGTGGAGGCGATGTGCGCGGCCGCCGCGCTGGTAGTCGGAACGCATGATTTCACCTCTTTTGCGGCGCGCGACCCCGATCGGACGACGCGGCTGGCGGATACGGACGCCGGTGCCTCCAACGTCCGAACCATCCTGTCCTCCACCTGGATGGAACGGGACGGCCTGCTGCTGTACCGCGTCACCGGCACAGGTTTTCTGCACCACATGGTACGCAACCTGGTGGGCACCTTCGTTGAGGTCGGCGCAGGCCGCCGGTCTGCCGCATGGGTTGTGGATGTGCTGCAGGCGTGCGATCGCCGTGCCGCCGGACCAACGGCTCCGCCACAGGGTCTCTTCCTCATGGACGTGGTCTATCGACGCGACGTACCTTCAACCGAAGCGCGGATGACCGATTGAAGAGCCCCGTCAGCTTTGGGTTCAGTTCCCACGCACGTGTGCTCAGCCTGGCCGCGCAGCCCGCAACGCATCGCGCCTTTACCTGGCTGCACCTGCATGAGCTGCGACTGCGTCAGTGGCAACGGGAGCTCGTGGCGATTGCCGCGCCACCCTTCGGCGAGGGCGAGCGTGCCGCGTGGTTTACCGATCGCTTCCGTGAGCTGGGCCTGTTTGCCGTCCAGATCGACGACGCCGGCAATGCCCTGGGCTGGCTGCGCCCACCAGAACCCGGCGAGCCCCTCGTCCTGCTCTCCGCGCACTTAGACACGGTATTTCCCGCTGGCACGCCGCTGGATCTGGTGGAGGAAGAAGCGATTCTGCGCGGCCCGGGAGCAGCGGACAACGGAGCCGGGCTGACCGGGCTGCTCGCCTTGATTGCGGCGATGCGTCACGCCCGCATTGAGACCGCAACCAACATCGTGTTTGCCGCCAACACCGGAGAAGAGGCGGAGGGCGACCTGCGCGGCATGCGGCACCTGTTTGCCCCCGGCGGCCTGGGCGACGGCATCGTGGCAAGCATCGCGCTGGAAGGCGCCGGAACCGAGGTCGTCGTGAGCCGCGGCCTGGGCTCGCGACGCTTCCACGTACAGATGTCCGGTCCCGGCGGCCACGCGTGGACCGACGCGGGAACGCCGAACCCCATCGCCGCCATGGCTACCGCCATTGCGGCCCTGGCGCGGCTAGCCCTTACGGCGAGGCCACGCACAGTGCTGAACTTCGGCCGTATCGAAGGCGGCACCTCGCTCACCAGCATCCCGCAGGCGGCCTCCGCGCTCATCGACCTGCGCAGCGTCGATGCACAGGAGTTACTTGTCCGCGAGGTCCACATCTACCGTGCGGTGGAGGATGCCGTTCTTGCGGAAAACGCGCAGGCAACCAAGGGCAGCCTGCGATTTCGTATCGATCTGGTGGGCGACCGCCCCGCAGGGGAGCTTCCGCCGCACGCACCCATCCTGCACACGGTGCGCGCTGTCGATCGCCATCTGCGCCTGCGCACGGAAGAACGCATCGGCTCCACCGACGCCAACATCCCCATTGCGCTCGGCCGCAACGGCATCGCCATGGGCTGCGGCGGCGTTGCCGGCGGCATCCACACCACGGCCGAGTGGTACGACAGCACGGGCCGGGAGTGGGCACTGCGCCGCGTGCTGCTGGTGCTGCTGGACCTGTGCGGTCGGGAGTTCCTGACAGCCGCTGGATGGATCGACGAGACTTCCCGCATCGCCGGCAAAGTTTCTTTGCCCGGTTGAAGCATACGAAGCGCACACCGCAAGCTGTGCAGGCTTGACCCGGTAAAAGATTGTGACTACTTCCGTTGAGCGACGCGGCATTGCGAGAACCCTGGGTGTGGCACGCATACAATCGCTTGCGGATGGCGTCTATATCTGCAACGGGTGCGACATTGCGCCCCACAGCTGCACCCCAGCGAGGACGATAGAACTTCATGGAACCCAGGAACGACCAGCACATGACCTTTACCGAACGCGTTCGCGCGCACCGGCTGCTGACCACCTTTGCCCTTTTGGGAACTCTTTCTGTCGGCGTGGTTGCCGGCTCTGTGCTGACCGGAACGGTACACGGTGCCATGCAGCAGACCGACACGCGCGACGCCACTCCGCTGCGCATTCCCCCGGCGGTTACGCAGCCGAATGAGTTTGCCACCATCGCCAAGGAGGTTGGTCCGGCGGTCGTCAAGATCAACATCGAGCAGCTGCCCAAGGAGCGGTCCGCGGCGCCTACCCAGAACCCGCATCGTGGCCGTCGCGCACCAGGTCAAGGTCAGGGCAACGGCGGCGACCAGGGTGACATGCAGGACTTCTTTAACCGCTTCTTCGGCGGCCAAGGCGGCCCCGGCGGCCAAGGTGGTGGAGAAGACGAAGACGGCCCAAGCGGTGGCGAGAAGAGGGCGCTCGGTTCCGGCTTCATCGTCGATCCGCGCGGCTACATCATCACCAACAACCACGTTGTCGATAAGGCTGACCGCATCTACGTGAAGCTGTCGACCGATTCCGAGACGGACCAAGGTCATGTGGGCCATGTCGTTGGTGTCGACAAGGATACCGATATCGCGGTCGTGAAGATCGACTCTCCGACACCGCTGCCCACCGTAAAAATGGGCAACAGCGACGCCGAGCAGCTCGGCGACTGGGTTCTTGCCATCGGCAGCCCATTCGACCTTTCGCAAACCGTCACCGCCGGCATCGTCTCCGCCAAGAATCGCAGCATCAGTGACAACAGCGGCGCACCCTCGCAATTTCAACGCTTCATCCAGACGGACGCCGCCATCAACCCCGGCAACTCCGGCGGTCCGCTGCTTAATATGCGTGGCGAGGTCATCGGCGTCAACACCGCGATCTACACCAGCGGCATGGGCTCTCAGGGTGTGGGCTTCGCCGTCCCCTCCAACACCGTAATTGACGTGTACAACATGCTCATCTCGCCGGAGCACAAGGTTGTGCGGGGTTCGATCGGTATTCAATTCCAGGGTGGCCAGTCCTCCGCAGTCGGCCGGGTATACGGCTTTGCCAAGGGTGGCGTGCTCATCAGCGCGGTGACCCCAGGTAAGCCGGCGGCCAAGGCAGGCTTGCAGGCGCGTGACGTGATTACCTCCATCGACGGCAAGCCTGTGAAGGATGGCGATGATCTGGTGGCGAATATCTCCGCGCGGCGGCCCGGGTCGACAGTCAAAATCGGCTATCTGCGCGGCACACAGGAGCAGACCGCAACCGTCAACATTGCAGACCGCGCCGATACCGTGGCTGCCGTGAATGGCCAGGGGGACGACAACGATGATTCCCAGGATGCGCCCGAACAGAAATCCCTAAACTACGGCAAGCTTGGCATCACCATACAGCCAGTTCCGGCCAACGTCCTGCAGCAAAAGAAATTGCAGGGTGGCGTGCTCGTCACCAGCGTTAAACCCGGTGCCTTTGTGGAGGACCTGAGTCCTTTCCCCCTCAGCAAGGGCGACATCATCGTGGAGGTAAACCGGAAGGCCGTTACGGATCCTGACAGCTTCCGTAATATCATCAATGGGCTCAAGCCAGGCGACGACGTGGTTTTCGTCGTGCGGCCGGGTCAGGCACGTGACAACATCAACAGCTTCATTGGCGGAACACTGCCGTAGACGGAACACGCGGAAGGGGCCGGCGGCGCATGCCGCCGGCCCCTTCTTTTCTTGCAGTATGTTCCGGTGGGCGCTGCCCCGGTAGTGTTCCCTATGCAGCGGCCTGGGTTGCGCGCTTGCAGCAGCGATGCCACTCTGTGTACGCTTTTCATACATGCGGGCGCGACCGGATCGCGGGTGCCGCGCATGTCTCTGAGGGACAGGACTCATGCAGCTTGCAGTACAGATAATGCGTTCGGCAGTGATCGGTACAGGATTGGGTTTCACCCTGCTGGGAATACCAGCGCACGCATCGCACTATCACCGTGGGCCCACGTCATCGCACGCGCAAAAGGGAAAGCACATAGCAGGCAGCAGTCATGGCCGCGCAAGCCGGCATACCGAACGCAGTGCCGCCGCCCATCCCCGCGCCATCGACGATTCACGCGCCACACAGATTCAAACGGCCTTGGTCAAGGCAGGTTACCTGCAGACCGCGTCCGGCAAGTGGGACACAGAGAGCGCAGATGCCATGCGCAAGCTGCAGAGCGACAATGGTTGGCAGACCAAGATCATCCCAGATTCACGGGCGCTGATCAAGCTGGGGCTTGGTCCCGGCTCTGAAGCTCCGAGTTCTGTCCCGGCAAGTGCTCCTCCCAGCGCCGCATCTCCCACGGCCGGTGCGTCGTCCGCGCGCACAGATACGCCTACCGAGCAGCAGTAGGTTTCATCAGGTCAGCAATTGAATCTACGATACTTAGTCCGAGCTTTGGTCGGACTAAGTATCGCCCTCGTTTCGGTCCATTAGAAACGAACTGCCGTGAGTCTTGCTTTACTGGCGCCACTTAGTCCATCTGATCCCGAAACGCAATTCAACGCGTGGGCGGCAGCGGAACGGGCTGGGTCGACGGCTTCTCCGGAGGTAACGTGAAGATCACCTCACCGGGCCGGGTATAGTGCAGATCTTCCCGGGCCTCGTGCTCAATGGCATTGGGATCACTCGTCAGCCGGTCGACGTGGCCCTGCAACTGCGCGTTTTCGCGTTGCAGTGTCCTTACTTGCGCCTGCAAGTCATGTAGATCGTGGCGCTTGTTACCGAACGCGGTCAGGCCGTTGCGCCCGAAGACCACGTGGAAGCCGAGCATGACTGCAAGCACAGCCGCTGCCACCGTGGCGATTTTGCGACGCATGCCGAACAGGCGTAGGCCAAACGCAGACGCGCGCAGGGCGAACTGACTTGCCTTCTGTCTCGACCTGGAACGTATCGGCATCAACCATAGGAGAAATGCAGCAGTCGTTCTTTGCAAGGTCTGTTGCACAAGGTATCCACCCCAATACGGGAACCCTTTCCGGGTCTTGGCGTTTCGTTGTGCTTTGTGTTAGGCGCGCACCTTTGCATTTGGTAGGCTACAGCCGATGGTTCTGCCGCTCCTGATTGCCGCGCCGTGCTGCCTCGGCCTCCTGCTACTGGGTGTTTTGCTGGGTGCGGCGATTCGTCAGTTGCCGAGTCGGCGGCAGATTGCGACTTATCAGTCGACCGGCAGTTCAGCGGCTGCCATGGCGCATGTACCGGTTGCCATGTTTTTGCATCCGCGCCTTGACCTGGCGGCGGGTCACGCACCGCGACGCCAGGCCGTCAACCTGGAGCAGCAGCGTTCACGGCACGAGCTGAGCGAATCGGCCGTGCAGCCTCCCGTTACCGCTCCGCCGTCACCGACGGCGTTCGAGCCGTTCGAACAGCGGCAGAAGCACTCCAGGTCGTTTCGGCACCGCCTGGATCTGGTCTACGCGCGCGACACCATGGGCGACCTGTCTGATCCCGTGTGCCGCAGGCACCTCGCCGCATAAGCGCGCAAACCCAGCAGAGTGGCCGGCACGATGCAACACCCAAGCCACTTTCTCGGTGCCCTGCTTCCATCTCCCACAGCAGATACCAGAATGCTCCTGCGAAGTCAGGCTTGCCGTTTGTGCACTTTGGAGCATGCGCTTCACGAATGCTGTCTCTCCGTTGGGCGATGAACAGACCAAGGCAGGAAGCGATCCACGCCTCGGCAACGCTGCTCCGCTTACAATGATTGCAGGCTCGCAGCGGCGAGAAGGAGAGTTGTATGGTCGATCGGATGGCAAGCCGTTTGCCTTTAAATATCAGTGAAGGCTCGGCGGAGACGTCGCGTGGGACGACGCTGCTGCGTGGCGCGGGTTTAGCGCTGGCCGGCACCGCAGTCGTCGCCGCCGCCGCGCATGTGTCAATTCCGCTGCCCTTCACGCCAGTGCCGTTCACCCTTCAACCTCTGGCCGTACTGTTGGTCGGGCTGCTGTTCGGACCTCTGCTTGGCTTTTCCACGCTGTGCCTGTACTTGGCGGAGGGTGTCGCCGGCCTGCCTGTCTTTCAACCGTTTGGCTTAGGCGGCGTTGCTCAATTGCTTGGGCCGACTGGCGGATTTCTGCTGGCATATCCTCTGGTTGCAGCGGTGGCTGGTGGTTTGTTCCGCACGCTCCGCCTGGGTTCGCGTTACGCCACCGCTGTCATCGCCGGGTGTGTCGCCATGCTGCTGCTATTTGCCATTGGCGCCGCGCAGCTAGGCATGCTGCTGCACCTCGGAGTGCACGCAACCTTGTTCGCGGCCGTTCTGCCATTTCTGCCGGGAGAATTCGTCAAAGTCCTAGCGGCTGCCGGCGTCGCCACCGCATGGCAACATCGTGCACGCTGATTTTACCGCGCGGACCTGCAGTTGCGGTTCGCACTTCAAGTTCGTTGTCTTCGCATTGGGAGTACCCGCACGATGAGTAGCACCGCAGCAGACGTTCAAGAGATCAAAATTGCGCACAGTCCCGATTCCGACGACGCCTTCATGTTCTACGGCTTGGCGACGAACAAGGTTCGAGTTCCCGGGTATAAGTTCACCCACGTGCTGACTGACATCGAAACCCTGAACCAGCGCGCTATCCACGATCCGTATTATGACGTGACCGCAATCTCCTTTCACGCCTACCCTTACTTGCAGAAGGAGTATGCCATCATGGCATGCGGCGGGTCGGTTGGTGACGGTTACGGCCCCATGATCGTCGCTCCGAAAAAGTATTCACTCGACGACATCAAGAAAGTGCGCATCGCCGTCCCGGGCACGCTGACGACGGCCTACCTGTCGCTGAAGCTCTTCGCTCCCGAGGTGGAAACGGTCACCGTACCTTTCGACGAAATTATCCCGGCCGTCGTCGCCGGGCAGTACGACGCCGGCCTCATCATCCACGAGGGTCAACTCACGTACCAGACCAACGGCCTGCATAAGGTACTGGACATGGGTCAGTGGTGGCGTGAGCAGACAGGTCTTCCCTTGCCTTTGGGCGGCAACGCCATTCGTCGCTCCCTTGGAGCTGAAACTATGCGCATTACGACGCAAGCCCTGCGCGATTCCATTCAGCATGCACTCGACCACCGCGCCGAAGCTTTGGAGTACGCGATGCAATTCGCGCGCGATCTGGACACGACACTTGCCAATCGCTTCGTCGGCATGTACGTGAACGAACGCACACTCAACTACGGCGACGACGGCCGTGAAGGCATTAAGCGACTACTCGCCATGGGCTACGACAAGGGTGTCATTCCCATGGAGTCGCACGTCGACTTTATCGACTAGGCCAACTTCTCGAACTGCGTTCACCCGGCAAAGGTGTGGCGAATGAGCCATACCTTTGTCGTCGGATTTCTATCGTATTCATGAGCGCACTACAGAACCTGCAACTGGTGTGAATCCGGTGCCGGGGTCGGCATGCCACCAAGTGGCAAAAAGATGCGGAATACGGTGCCGCCGCCACGATGCCCGTCACCGCTGCGCCGGCTACGCACCTGGAACGTCCCGCCATGGCGATCTACAATCTCCTGCGACACCCACAAGCCGAGCCCCGTTCCCGTGATCCCCTTCGTTGAGTAGAACGGCTCGAACAGCCGCGCCAGCGTCTCTTGCGACATGCCTGTGCCGTTATCGGCGATCGTCAGCGCCAGCCCTTCCCTGCCCAGCACCGGATGGTGCACTAGGCTAAGGCGCAGGACGACCTCCCCGCCCAGTGGGGAGGCATCAATCGCATTACCCAGCAGGTTGACGATGACCTGGCGAAGTTCTCCCTCAAAGGCGAGCAGTGGCCGATGGGTCCGGAAGTCTCGCCGCACTGAGAGCCCCTGCCGGCGCATACGCGCGTCGAACAGCGCCAGCACGGTTTCTGCAAGATCCGCAAGGTCAGTTTCCGCGGCACGGCTGCTCTGGCGATGGAAGCGCAGCGTTTGCACCGTAATTTGCGCGACCCGATCTAACTCCTTCTGCGCCGTCTCCAGCCAGGTACGGCCGTCCGCAGTCAACTCGGTATTCTGCACAAGGTACAGGCAGTTGGTCACTGCTGCCAGTGGATTGTTGATTTCATGCGCGATGGACGCGGCTAGTCGACCTGCGACGGCAAGCTTTTCGGTGCGGCGTAATACCGACTCCGCGTGCTTGCGCCCCGTAATGTCTGCCAGAAAGGCGGCAATCTGCCGATTTTCCGGTGCTTCGTCTGGGTTGAGAAACGCCGTGCCAATCAGCAAGTCAATCGTCGCGCCCTCGCGGTGCAAACAGGCGGTCTCCACCGGCTCCTGTCCCGCTATTGCCGCCTGGCCGGCAATCGAAAGGTCCAGGTCTGTGCATAAGTGGCCGAGGCTGATCTCCCCCGCGAGCATCTGCTCACTCGTATAACCCAGAATCAAAGCGACGGCAGCGTTGGCGTATGTGATGCAGCCATCTGCGTTACTCAGCAGCAGGCCGAGCGGCATGGCGTCCACCAGCCGATGAAACCGCGCTTCGCTTGCTTGAAGCGCGCGCTCTGCCGCCAGCCTCGATCGCCGCGCCGCGGCCTCACGCAGTTCGCGCTCCAGCACGGGTGCAAGGCGCGCGAGGTTCTGCTTAATGACGTAGTCTTGCGCGCCGGCACGCATGCTCTCCACCGCTGTCTCCTCGCTCATCGCACCGGACAACATAATGAATGGCACATCGAGGCCGGAACTCCGCAACAAGGTCAGTGCTTCCGGCCCGCTGAACGTCGGGAGATTGTAATCAGCCAGGATCACGTCAGGAGTTGGGCTGGCCGTAAGGCTGCGCTGCATCTCCTCACCAGTCTCGACTCGAAGGACATTCGGCATAAAGCCGCTTTTGCGTAGATGCCGAACGAGCAACAGCGCGTCGTCAGCATTGTCCTCTACCAGCAGGACGTTCAGCGGTTTGGCGTCTACCGGGTTGGGCATTCGTTGAGCACGAGCCAATACATGCCGAGCTGGCGTGTCGCCTCGGCGAAGTCGGTAAAGTTTACAGGTTTGCGGATATAACTGTTCACGCCAAGACTGTAGCTGCGGACCACGTCGCGCTCCTCATCTGACGAGGTCAGCACGACCACCGGCAGCGTGCGCGTGCTCTCCGATTCGCGGATGCGCCGCAGCACCTCCAGCCCATCAATCTTGGGTAACTTAAGGTCTAGCAAGATCACCTGTGGCTTAATCGGGGTCTCACCGAAGAGCAGGTTGATGGCCTCTTCTCCGTCGCGCGCGATCGCCACCTCATTCACGATGTTCGACTTTTTAAGCGCGCGGATCGTCAGCAGCTCGTGGTCCGGATCGTCTTCTACCAATAGGATCATCTTTTTAACCGGTTCGGCCATGGCGTCATCCTAGCGTAAACCAGAAGGTCGCGCCATGCCCCACTTCGCTGTCGGCCCAGATGGTGCCGTGGTGACGCCGCACCACGCGCGCCACCGTTGCCAGGCCGATGCCGGAGCCTTTGAAATCCTTGTCCCCGTGCAAACGATTAAAGGCGTTGAAGAGCTTGGCACTGTAATGCATGTCAAAGCCAGCACCGTCGTCCTTTACGCAAAATGCCTTCTTCTCTCGATCAAAACAAACATCGATAAAGGTTTCCGGCTTACGCGCACTGAACTTCACGGCATTGCCCACGAGATTCTCAAACGCAACTCGCAGCAGCCCGGTGTCCGCATCCGCTTGCATGCCTGGCTCGATGGTGAAGTGCAAGATCTGGCCCGGGTTCTCGTCCCGCAGATTCGCGACTACGCCCTCAACGAGCTCAGTCACGTCTATGGGGACGCGATTGATCTCGGCACGGGTAATGCGTGAAAGCTGCAGCAACGCGTCAATGAGGCCGCCCATGCGCTGCACGCCGGTGCGTACACGGGCGATGTAGTCGCGTCCCGTGGCGTCGACCGCATCGGTGTAGTCCTCCTGCAGCGCGAGGCTAAAGCCGTCAATGGTACGGAGCGGTGCACGCAAATCGTGAGAGACGGAGTAGCTAAATGCCTCCAGCTCGCGATTGGTACTCTCCAACTCAGCCGTACGCTGGCGTACCCGTTCTTCCAACTCCGCATTCAGTTGCTGCAATTGTGCCGAGGTCTGCGCGATCGTTGCGTTTGCGCTCGTTAACTGCAGTGCCTGGTCTTCCGACGCGTAACGAAGTACTCGCTCGCGGGCCAAGTAGCGGTACGTCAGCACAACAAACAGCAGATCCAGCCCGGCAGCTACGGCGGTGGCCACGTAGGCCAGTACGCCGCTGCGATACTGCGCCGCCTCGCGCAGGGCGAGCAGCCGCATCTCCTCGCTTTCGATACCGGATGCAATTCCGCGCAGCTTTCTCATCTGCGCCAGGCCCTCTCCCGTCAGCACACGGTCGCGCGCCGCCTCAAAGCCCCGCTCGCGCCGGATCTCGACTCCGCCTTGCAGTTGGGCAAGCCGCTGCTGCACTTGGTCGCGCAGGTTGTCGGCGCTCTCTTTTTGATTAATATTGTCGCTGGTTAACCGCTCGAATTCATCCACTTCGCTGCCGATGGTGCTACGCGCAGCGTTATAGCTCTGTAAATAAGCAGGGTCGCCGGTGATGACGAAACCGCGCACGCCGGTCTCGGCATCCTTGGCAGAGCCCATGATGCGCTCCGTCTGGCCGATCACCTGCCACGTGTGGCTGAGCCAGTTCGCACTGCGCACCAGGTTGTGGATCGCAGCGACGGCGAATCCCGCATTCACCAAAACAACCAGCACAATGAATGCGAGCAGTGGTCCACTGATGTGGCGTCTACGAGCCTGAATCATGTCTCCCTGGAATGCGCGGTGCCACAGTCAATTGCAGCTCTGCTCGCAGTGTATCCCGCCACACTGGCAACGGTCGTTGAGCAACCAGGTACACTGTGTCGTTTTGGGAGAAAGAAAAGTGGTGGACGCGGTAGGAATCGAACCTACAACCTGTCGATTAAGAGTCGAATGCTCTGCCAGTTGAGCTACGCGTCCATGGTGCGTGCGGAGGAGGACTGGCTGCCCTCAAACCCCGTGCTTTTCAGCGCACTTTCGGTACGATACCACAGGTCAGCCCCACAGACAAATGCACTAGAACGTGAAGGAAAGGCCAGCCTGTAGCACGCGTGGAGACTGCGCCAGGAACAGCGTGCGTCCGTCATGTGACAGAAACGGCTGGTACCCCTGCGCCAGCAAATTCTGCACTTCGAGCACGGCCTCAAGCCCCGTCGGCAGCAGCGGGAACGATCGCAACGACTGGCGAAGTTGCGCATGCAGGTACGCCGTGTTATCCGCCGCCCGGAATCGATCGACCGCTGTCAGCGATCCGTCTGGCTGCCAACGATAGCCGGCACAGATTGTCGTCCCCGTGCGCTGAAAATGTCCGGTCGCGCCGACGGCAGCGGTGATCGTACTGCGGCTTTCCAGCCCATTGACCAGTGCCAGCAGCGTGGTACCGGGAAGTGCAGTTGTGTTCAGTGCCTGTCCGTCGGAGAACGATCCATCCAGGGTGACACTGTCGGTTACCGGTTGGCGAATCGTCATGCGAACGCCACTTGCACCGTAATCGTGGCCTGCAGCAAGGAACGTTGCTGTCGTGGCATCCGTCGCGCTGGCAACGGACGAGGCATCCATCGCAGGCAGCAGTCCGATGCCGGCCAGCGACGCCGAAATGATGTGATCACGGTATACGGCAAGCGTGATGACGCCGTGATGGGGCAGCTTCCCGGCGACACCCAAAGATTGATGAGTTCCCCGCTCCAGTTGCACGTGCCCCTGGTGGGAAAACGCCGCCGGCACCTCCGGGTGGACCCGATCTAAATCTTCAAGCGATTCCGTCCCTCGAGCTTTTGTGAACGTATAAGCGATGACAATGCCGTCGGCCGGGTGCGCGGACACCTGCAGAAATGGCTCCACGGTAAAGCTGTTGCTGCCGAGGCTGACGTCACGGGTCACCGATCCGGCATCGATCCGAATGCTGTCACCCAATTCCATGCGCTGGGCATTCCGCATCACTGCCGTTTGCAGCCCGGTTGCGCCATTTGCACCCTGCACTTCAGGATGAGCGGTGTAGGTCAACAATGTGCGGGATGTGCCGGTGAAAGGCAGCTTGCGTTCCCATCCAACGGTGAGATCGGCAGACGGGCTCACCGGAAAAGGCGCCCGCGGGCCGGAAATGTCAGTACGCAGAATGGCGAGAGTGTCGCCGCTGCGGCGCACCATAGAAAGCACGCTGTGCGTACCCCCCTGGGCAAAACCACCCTCACTGTCTTGTAGGGTCATGCGACCGGTGGTCGTCAGGCCTCTCGGCCGTTCGGCGCTGCTGGACATAGCGCTTCCAGACGAGTCCGCATCGTCTGCTGCCGCAAGACGCAGCACGGGGCGCATCGCCGAGGCGCGCAGCGTCCACATCCAATCGTCATCCGCCCCGCCTGCAGCACGCCGGGTCGCCGGCAACCACTCCGTCGTCGCCAGCACTGTAGAAAGGGTCATATTGACCACGGCGCGTGTATTTTCAGCAACGACGAGGTGCTTACGGAGGGATGGCAGAAAGAAGGCCGCACTTACCTGCACGCGGTAGGCTCCGGGCAGGACCGAGGGTAGGCGGTAATGACCACGTGCATCCGTTATCGCAGTCGCCACAAGCCGTGTATCCGGCATCAGCAGCTGCACCAGGGCACCCATCTGCGGCACGCCTTCCCCATCCACAATCATGCCGCTGACTGAACCAGAGGCGAACGAAGAGCCACGTTGTGCGTGGAGAACCGGAGGCGCAAGCAACCATGCACAGAGCGGCACCGCCGCAAGGAGCAGCGTGCCGCGTGTACCGAATTGAACAGCGAAGGGCTTCACCGCGTCTCGAATCCTCGGGTACGTCTCCCCACTCCTCCAGAAGTTCAGTCGTACGAACCTGGAAAACTATTCGAAAGTGGAGCCGGGGTCGCGTCGAGTCCTGCGCTCCGGTCTCCGTGCTGCACGTGCAACTGCCCTGCTGCCAGAAGCTTACTCCACTGTGAAGGGTGCGGACTGCGAAATCTGCTGTTTTCCGACCCCATCGTTTACCTTGATGAGTACCTGGTACTTGCCCGGCTGCAGTGCCGCAAGAGGCATGCTCTTCTCCAGCGTGACCTGATCGGCATTGGGGTTCACCTTCGCAGTCGACTCCGTCGCGTCCAGCACCGCTTTATTCGTGCTCAGGTCCATGACCTGGTACTGGATCTCGGCGTTATTTTGGCGGCTCTTTTCGTCGATGCCCAGGTTGTACACCTGCATCCAGAAGTTCAGGTTCTGGTTCCGCTTGAAGGTCACAGGCACTGTCGGCCCGGTCGACACGCTGGGAACCACCTTGGTATTGCCGATGACGAAGTTGCCCGCGCCAATCTCCTTGGTCGGGACACGCACCATGCTCGACGCAAGAATCAGAGAAGAAGCCGAGAGACGCTCATCGTCGTACTTGGGTACATTCACCGAACGTCGCCAAGTACCGATGTGGTCCGGATTGTTGACGTCCTTGATCACGATGTCGACCTTGTACATGCCCGAGCGTAGCGGTAGCGCCTTCCAGTACATGTTTCGATTCGTCTGCTCGCGGGCGAGAAACTCACTCGGTACCTGCACCGTAACCGTGTCTTCAAATGTCTGCACGATGCGATGGTTGATGTTCGACACCTGGCCGAGGATGTTCACCGTGCCGGTCGACACACCATCCTTGGTGTTGAACGTCACGTCTTTGTTGCGAATCTGGATTGTGAGCGGCATCAACACCGTATCGTTGGTCACCTTCACATAGTCGGTGCGCACATCGAAAAGGAAGGGTGGTCCCTTCAGAATTTGCGCGCTACCGATGTATTGTTGCAGGTCCTTGAACTTGATCACGGGCGGAGCGAAGATTTTGGATGCGAGGGAGATCCGGTCGAACTGCTTGCTCTGCTGCGACGATGCCATGGGGCCGTTACCCAACTGCTCGATGCCGCCAGAGGAGAAGCGATCCGCCTTCTTGGCTTGGCCCATCTGCTCGTACAGCGTTTCGCCGGCACCGGGGGTATGCTTCAGCGCGTCTTTTTCCGAGCGATCAATCGTAAAGTGATAGTCGCCGCAGTTGCAGCTGTCGACGAACTCCAGGTCGATGTTGTCGCCGACACCTTCGAGGTAGCGGTAGTGCCAGACCTCGAACGGGAAGGTGCTCGTGCTGCCGCCGCCCTCTTCAATCGGACGCTCGTAGTTGCCGCCGCTGGGGTGGGAGTCGATCGAATCGGGCTTGCCGTACGCGATATAGATGTGGCCGCGATCGGTCTTCCAACCGGGCTTACCGGCTGCGTAATGCTCGTTGGCATACGCAATACGCGCGTAGTGCTGCTCACGGAACTCGTTATCTGGCGACTCGGGATTTGGATTACGGCGCAGCCAGAAGTTTTCGACGAATTGCTCGCGCTCTTCGTCATTCTTCAGGCTTTTGAACGCCTGCACCTCCTGGTCGGAGATGATCCAGACGACGTCCTGGTCAAGCCACTTCTTCCATGGGCTATCGCCCTTCAACTCGCTACGAAGGTATTTCTGCTGCTGCACCTGCTCCCGATCGGAAAGGCGGCGCTTGGTAGGGTCCGGCTTTTCTTCCGCCGGCGTGCCCTTCACGACTTTGCCGGTAGGGTCCGGCTGGGTTGCGGCAGGTGCCGCCTGTGCATGCAGCATGGAGGCGGTTGCAATTACGCCCGCCAGCAATGCGGTGAACGCTACACGAGGATTTAAGACCTGCATCATCAAACCGCCAACTCTCCGTCGAACAGGTGCACCGTTCAACGCCATTCTATTTGTTTTCTTACACACCTTGGGCAACCTGGCTGCAAAGAAATTCCATCCAGCATCCGCCAATGTGCGCTTCGCACCATCTCTTTGCAGTGCGACGGACTTCAGCCGGAAAGGCGAGCATCAGGTATCCCACAACGGTGTTCTGTTTTCGCCTGCGGAAGATCCGTCGTATTTGCAGCAAACGTGGAACCGAATTCAATGGGCTTCGTACTACACTCTGCTTACCGACTGGATTGAACGCGGTCTTGTCGCGCGAGTGCGGCAACCTGTGGAGCGTATGACGAAGACCAAGAAGATTGTCCTGAGTATCCTTGTGGTGCTGGTGCTGGCTGCGGCCGTTGTGGGTACGATTCTCCACAATCGCGGCGACGTGACCGCGGTGACGACAGCGAAGATCGAACGCGAAGACCTGACCTCCGTGGTGAGCGGCACCGGCCAGATCAAGCCAAAGACTTACGTCAACATCGGTGCCACAGCATTTGGCCGCATCACCCACCTGTATGCGAAGGAGGGCGATCACGTGAAGGCCGGCCAGGTGCTGGCGACGCTGGAAAACGTACAACCCACCTCAACCGTCGCGGCACAGAGTGCGTCCATCTCGGCAACGCGCACCGACGTGAACAGTTACCAGGCAGCAGAAAAAACGGCAACGGCGAACCTGGCGCAAGCCAAAGCCGACTTGGAACAGAAGAAATTTGATTTCGACCGGTACCAGCAGCTGTACCAAAACAAGCTCGTCTCCAAGCAGGACTTCGACCAGCGCAAGGCGGCCTATGACGTTGATGTGGCGACCGTGCAGCAGCGCGAGGCAGCGGTGGCACAGGCCCTGGCACAAACGGCTTCGGCCCGCGGCCACGTGGACCAGGCTGTCGCGTCGCAGCGCGCCAACTTCGACGCGCTGGACAAGACGATCTCCCGCGCACCGTATGACGGTCTGGTCACCAATGTGCCTGTGCGCGAGGGCGAAACCATGGTCACAGGCATTCAAAATGCACAGGGATCGACACTGATGACCGTGGCGGACATGAGCGTCATCACGGCAGAGGTCAAAGTCGACGAGACCGACGTCGTGAGTGTGAAGATGGGCCAGTCCGCCGACGTGACGGTCGATGCCCTGCCCGGCCGCGTATTTAAAGGCCATGTGACCGAGGTTGGCGACCAGGCACTGCTGCGCACCACGGGCATCGCTACTTCGCAGTCGACCACTGGCACGGAAGAGGCAAAGGACTTCAAGATCGTCGTCACGCTTGACAACATCAGCGGGCAGAACAACGACGACCTGCGGCCGGGTCTCTCCACAACGGCAAAGATCCGTACCGCCTCGGTCGACAATGCCCTGGTGCTGCCGCTACAGGCACTCGTCAGTCGCGACCCCGCAGCCGAGGCCGTCTTTGCGAAGAACAACGGCAAGGCACCCAAGGACGCCTCCGCAACACCGGTGAAGAGCAAAACGGCGCAGCAACAGGGCGTCTACCTGGTGGTGCACGACGGCAAAAAGATGCGCTGCGTTTTTCGCCCCGTAAGCACTGGCGTCACCGGAGCAACGGAAATCCAGGTCACAGCTGGCTTGTCACCGGGAGATGAAGTCGTCACCGGCCGCTTCAAAACATTGCGCACACTGAAAAGCGGAACGGCGATCAAGCTGGACACGACTGCCGAGACCACCAGCAGCGAGAGCAGTTCGTAGCGGCGACGTCGCACCCGGTCATCGTGCCGGTGCCTTTGTAACAGAGCAGCAACGCAGCACGCGTTCAGGATGGACACTGACACATGGCGACGGCAATGGCACCAAACGCAACCGCACCGGACAGCAAGGCGGCGCACGTAATCGTGGCCGATAACCTGTGGAAGACGTACACCATGGGCGACCAGGAGGTTCACGCGCTGCGCGGTGTGAACCTGAAGATCCGGCACAATGAATACGTCGCAATCATGGGTCCGTCGGGCTCGGGGAAAAGCACGCTGATGAACCTGATCGGCTGCCTGGATTCACCGTCGCAGGGCACCTACAGCCTGAACGGGCACGATGTGTCGCGGCTGAATGACGATGAACTTGCCCGCATTCGCAACAAGGAAATCGGCTTTGTCTTTCAGACGTTCAACCTGCTGGCGCGCGCCACGGCGCTGCACAATGTCGAGCTGCCGCTCATCTACAACGGCACCTCGTCGGTCGCGCGGCTTGAGCGGGCGAAGGCTGTCCTGGAGTCCGTTGGGCTGGGGACGCGTATGGAGCACAAACCAAATGAGATGTCCGGCGGACAGCGTCAGCGCGTAGCGATTGCGCGGGCGCTGGTCAATTCGCCGTCCATCATTCTGGCGGACGAACCGACCGGCAACCTGGATTCCAAGACCGGCGTGGAGATCATGGCGCTGTTCGAAGATCTGCATCGGCTGGGAAACACGATTGTCCTGGTCACGCACGAGCCGGACATTGCGGAGCACGCGCACCGTGTCGTGACCATCCGCGACGGTGTCATCGCCAGCGACCATCCTTCCGCGCGCATGACCGATCGTGAGCTTCTGGATGGTGTCTCGCAGACGCCTATGGCTTGATCGACCACGACGGCGTTGCTCCCACGGTTTGCACCGATCTGCGACGGAGAACACGTGAGATGCGACGCGTGGAACCGTTCGGTCGTCTAACCTCCTGATGGTTCGAACAAAGCATTGCATTGCCGCGCGCTCCCTGTCTGCCCTTACCCTGGCGCTGGCAGCAGTCGGCGTGACCCACGCGCAAACAGGCCGCTTCGACTTGCTGGGGCCGAAGGTGGACGTGCATGTGACGCGCGGCGACCGTTCTTTGCCGATTGCGTCCGTACCAAACCTGTTGCCGGGGGACAAGCTGCAGGTGCATGCGGACCTGCCCAGCAGTCAATCGGTTCACCTGCTGCTGGTCATTGCATTTCTGCGGGGCACGACCAATCCGCCGCCAGACAAATGGTTCACCCGCATCGAAACATGGGACAAGCGGATTCGCGGCGAGGGCATTACCGTCACCGTGCCGGACGAGGCGCAGCAGGCCCTCATCTTCATTGCGCCGGAGACGGGTGGCGACTTTTCCACGTTGAAGTCCGCCGTACGCGGGCGGCCTGGAACCTTTGTTCGCGCCGCACAGGACTTGAACGAGGCATCGTTCGAGCAGTCCCGCATCGAGCGCTACGGGCAGGCCATCAAGCAGGTACCCCTGGGGTCGGCAGCGGATCTGCTCGATCATAGCCATAAGCTGGCGGCAACGCTGCAGTTGAAGCCGAACGACGAGTGTTTTAAGCGTCCGGCGGACCTGCAGGCGGCATGTCTGAGCCAGAGCGGCTCTGCCCTGCTGCTGGACGATGGGCATGGCCAAACGATGGCGCAGATGCTGTCGACCGGTCCAACGTCCGACCTGATCGGCGCGGTTGCGGGCACACCGGTGGCCACCGCAGGCGGTGCGGGTGCCTACTCCGCCTATGTGGGCACGGTGCTGGACGTGGTGCGGCTGCTATCGGGTCTGCACACGGCGAAGTACCAATACATTCCGGCGATTGCCTTTCCGGAAGAGGACGCGTTGAACCTGCGCTTGAATACGGCGCCGTCGTTCAACAATCCAAAATCGGTCATCGTGATTGCGCTGCCGTCCATTCAGAAGGCGGTCGCCCCGCCACTGCAGTTGCAGTACGCGCACCACGTATCCTGCCTGCTGCAGCCGCGCATGGTGCTTCCGCTGATTGGCGCGCCACTGGTGTTCGCCACCGGCTTTGCGCACGACCTGACGCTGCACCTGGCGGAGCCCGGCCCCGACGGTCGCACCGATCTGCCGCTGGTGCCCGACGCCTATGAGGGCGGCTTAATTGTGACCGACATGACTACGCGGAAGCCGCTGGCAACCGCCGCGCCGGAAGCACGTGCGGAGATAACCGCGGCATCGGCGGTGGTGGATGCGCGACCGGCCGCAAAGGAAGCAGCTGGCACCTCTCCGCCGGCTGCCGTGTCCGCAGCGACTGCCCTGGCCGGCCCCATCGAAGGTACGGGCGTGGTGCGGGGATTCTGGGGCTTCGATGCCTTTGAAGGACCGACCGTGCCACTGCAGCGCAGGCCGGGCGAGGGCTGGACAGTGAAATCGCCGGGCGAGCTGTTTACCGGTCGATCGAACACGGTAGTCCTCCACAGCTCCGGAACGGCTTGCGTCGCTTCCGTCGCCCTGGGTATTGGCAGCACCGCGCAGCCGGTGGAGTGGCATGCCCAGGAATCCGGCAGCATACCGGCCATTCAGGTGAAGTTGCCGTTGGAGAAGGCTGCCCCGGGTGGATTGAACCTGACCGTGCGGCAGTTCGACGGTGGCGCGGGGCATGACGCCGTTCAAACCGTGCCACTGCGGGCCTATGCCGATGCGGTTCGCGCGGAGGAACTGGTCGCCCATGCGGGAGATCGCGTGATGACGCTACGTGGCAGCGGCCTGGGTGGAGTTGCGTCCGTTTCTGTCGATGGGGTCACGCTGGTTCCGGCAGGCGAGTTGCCCCAGGATGAAAAATCATTGCGCTTGGAGCCTGGCGCCCCCGGAACGGCGAAAATGCCGGTGTTCAAGGTGGGCGATGCGGCCACGGCGCAGCTTTCGCTGAAAGATGGGCGCACACTCCCGGTCGCCTTCCACGTGGAAAGTGCGCGGCCCTCCATCACGCTGTTGAGCACGTCGTTTCAGCCTGCTGCACCGACCGGGCTGCCGGTTACCCTTGGCGATACGCATGCGATTCCGCTGGAAGGCAAGCTGACCCTTGCACTGCGCTCGGACATGCCGGCAAAGTTCGCGCGCAGTGAAAAGGTCGAGGTCGCGCTTGAGGATGGATCGCTGACGACAACATTGTCGCTGCCGGACCGCAACCTGGTGCTGCAGGACGCACGTACGGCGCTCGGCTACCTGTCTCCCTCGGCGGTGTTCGGCCCCTCCGCATTTGGCGCGCTGCAATTGCGGGTGCTTGCCGCGGACGGGACAACGTCGGACTGGCTACCCCTGGGTACGCTGGTGAGGACGCCGGTGATCCGGCAGATTTCCTGCGCTCCGCGGGCTGCAACTACACGGTCTGGTGTGAGCACGGCATCACCCGCGGAAGCCGATCCGACATCTGCCATACCTGCCGCCGGGACGCCCTGCACGCTGGACGGTTCAGACCTTTACCTTATCGACGCAGTCTCAGGCTCTGCCTCATTTACCGTCGCGAGCGAGGTGCCTGCGGGCTTTGCGGCGAATACCCTGCAGGTGCCACGACCGGCGGATGGTCATACGCTGTTCCTGCGGCTGCGCGACGACCCGGCACATGTCGCCACCCTGATCATGGATGCGCAGAAGATTGCCCGGATAACGCCGAAGCCCTGAGAGCATCACCGTGTCTCTACGAGTAGAGGATCAAACAGGAGCGCCCACCATCGACGGTGGGCGCTCCTTTTTCGAGGGTGGAGACGATCAGTCTCCCGCGACGGTCGCGGCCAGCGTCGGGTCGAGTTGCTGCTGCACGCGGCTGTGCTTGCGGCTGTACGCAAAGTAGACGATCAGGCCAATAATGAGCCACACGATGAGGCGGATCCAGTTGGCTGGCCCGAGCTTGAACATCATGTAACCATTGAACAAAATGCCGAGCACAGGCACGATGGGCACCGGCCAGACCAGCGGCGCCCGGAATGGACGCGGGCGCGAAGGATCGGACCTGCGCAGCATCATGACCGCGATGCAGACGATAACGAACGCGAGCAGCGTGCCGATGTTCACCATCTTGCCGATATCGTCGATTGGTGTGACTGAGCCAACGATGGCTGCCAGCAGGCCGGCAAGGATGGTTCCTTTCCATGGCGTGCGAAAGCGCGGGTGAATGTCGCCGAAGAACTTGCGCGGCAGCAGGCCATCCTTGGCCATGGCATACAGCACGCGTGACTGGCCCAGCAGCATGACCAGCATGACCGACGTGAGCCCGGCGATGGAGCCGATGGTCACGATGTTCGCGGCCCAGCCCACGTTGTATTCCAGAAAGGCGCGGACCAGCGGGGCCTCGATATTGATACTTTGCCATGGCACCATGCCGGTGAGCACGGCGGCGACACCGATGTACAGCACGGTGCAAACCGACAGCGACAGGATGATGCCGATGGGCATGTCGCGCTGCGGATTAATGGCCTCCTGCGCCGTGGTCGACACCGCATCGAAGCCGATGTAGCTGAAGAAGACGAGACCCGCCGCGAGACCGATGCCCCCCACGCCGAAGGGCGCGAAGGTGTGCCAGTCCGTTCCCCAGTTGGCGCGGTTGACGTAGTGCGATCCCAGGCCAATGACGAAGAGCACCACCGCCAGCTTCATGATGACGATGCCGGCGTTGAACTTTGCCGATTCCTGAATGCCAATGACGAGAACGGCCGTGATGAGCAGGGCGATGATGAATGCAGGAAGATTGAAGCCGATTTCCACACCGAAGATCGTGGGCGCATGGAGCAGGGCGTGTGCCTGCTGTACGAGCGACGCGGGGGGATGCGCCATCATGCCCGCAAGTGCATCGCTGAAGGGCTTCGTGCCGGGGTGCAGGTTGGGGCTGGTGCTGGCAAGGGTCGCGCGGGACACACGCTCAAGCGCGGTGCGCAGGCCGGTCCAGTGGTCGTACGCCAGCCACAACGGAAAGTGCACGCCGAAGATGTTGAGGAATTCGACGAAGTTGTTGGACCAGCCGGAGCTTACCGTGCTGGCACCCATGGCGTACTCCAGCGTCAGGTCCCAGCCGATGATCCAGGCAAACAGCTCGCCCAGTGTGGCATAGGCGTAAGTGTAGGCTGAGCCGGCGAGAGGGATCATCGCGGCGAACTCGGCATAGCAGAGGCCGGCAAACGCGCAGCCCAGGCCAGACAGCACAAACGCAAGCATGAGCGACGGGCCGGCAGAATGCGCGCCCAGGCCGGACAGCACGAAGATACCCGCGCCGATCACCGCGCCGATGCCGAGCATGGTGAGTGACACGGGACCAAGCGACCGCTCCAGCGAGTGTGAACCCTCTTCATGGGCCTCACTCATCAGCGATTCCATCGACTTCTTTGCGAACAGATGTGCCATCGTTATCCTTCGACTGCGGGAGAAGTCCTGACGCCGCGACGCCAGGCAAAGTAGACCGGCAGGCCGAGCAGAACGATCAGCAGGCCCGGCCAAGTGTATTGGGGTTTATATCGCAAGAGTACAACACTGATGAATGCAGCCATGGCGATGTACAGCGCCGGCAGCACGGGATAACCAATGGCGCGGTACGGCCGCTCCGCATCCGGCCGCACGCGCCGCAGCACGAAGAGCGCCACAATCGTCAGCATGTAGAACAGCAGGACCGCGAAAATCACATAATCCAGTAACTGTCCGTAGCTGCCGGAGAGGCACAGCAGGCACGTCCAAAACCACTGCACCCACAAACTTACGACGGGAGTTTTCGACTTTGCCGAAAGCCGACCCGCAGCCTTGAAGAAGAGGCCGTCCTGGCTCATCGCGTAATACACGCGTGCTCCGGCGAGCAGCATGCCGTTGACGCAGCCGAAGGTGGAGATGAGGATCGCGAACGCCATGATGCGGGCGCCGTAAACGCTGAAGGCCTGCTCCATGACGGCGGTCGCGACACGATCTTCACTGGCAAACTGGATGCCGCGGCCGACGATCGTCGTGGCCGTTGCATCTCCGTGCAGCGGCAGGACGGCCAGGTAGATGAAGTTGCACGCGATGTACAGCAGCAGAACGACGCCAGTGCCAATGGCGAGCGACAGCGGCAGGTTGCGTCGAGGGTTCTGGATTTCGCCGGCGGTAAAGGTCACATTGTTCCAGGCATCGCTCGAAAACAGCGAACCCACCTGCACGACGGCGACGATGGTCAGCAGGCTGACCAGCACCGTGGGTCCGCCCTCGCCGACGGTGACCGGGTGCAGCGTGGAAAAAGAGGCACCGTGCCAGAAGGCACCGTTCGCAAAGTTGGCGGCGATAGCGGTGGCGTTCTTCGCGATCAACCCGAAGACGACAACCAGCAGGAGGGCGATGATTTTCGCCGACGTGAAGACGTTCTGGATGATCGCTCCAAGCCGCACACCGATGCTGTTGAGCGCCGTGAGCAGCGTCAGAATAACAATGGCCGCAAGGTTCGCCGTGTTCAGGCCAATGTCCATGTTGCCCAGCACCATGGGGCCAAGGTGCACGGCAGGGACATGGCCGGCATGCCACAGCCAATTTTTTTGAGAGACTGCAGGCAAAAATACGCCTAGAAACTTGCCGAACGCGACACCCACCGCCGCAATGGTGCCGGATTGAATGACGAGGAACAACGTCCAGCCATAGAGGAAGCCCCACAGTGGCCCCAGTCCCTCGCGCAGGTATACATATTGGCCGCCAGCCTTCGGCATCATCGCCGCGAGCTCACCATAGCTCAGCGCGCCAATGATCGTCATGATCGCGGTGACGACCCATGCCGCGATCAGCAGCGCCGGCGAACCGACACCGCGCGACATATCTGCCGAGACGATGAAGATGCCTGAGCCGATCATGCTGCCCATGACAATCGACGTCGCGGAGAAGAGGCCGAGGCCCTTCACAAACTGCGGTGCCGGGGTGCCGTTGGTGCCTGGGAGAGAACTTTGCGCTAGCACGTGTACGTCGGTTTTACTTTAATCCGGCGAGAATGTCTTGTGCCCGCTGCTTTACCGCACAGATGCCCGGCTCCTGCGGCAACAAAGCCGAAATAAGCACGACCGCATCGGCACCCGCCAGTAGAACCTGCCGGCACTGCGTCCGGGCAATGCCGCCGATCGCCACCAGCGGCTTGCGCGTGACGGCCTTCGCTGCCTGTACGCCGCAGATGCCGACCGGAGGTGCCGCATCCGGCTTGGTGGCTGTGATGAACACCGGGCCGATTGCGACGTAGTCCACGTCGGTCGCAGACGCCGCCAGTGCCTGGTCTGCGGTGTGGGTAGAGATGCCGAGCATGCGATCCCGACCAAGCTGTGCACGCGCTCGCTGTACCCCGAGGTCACCCTGACCGACGTGAGCACCGTCAAACTCCAGCTCTGGGACAAGATCAGGATGATCGTTCAGCAGGAGAAACGCTTCCCCCTTCGGGAAGATCTTGCGCAGGGCTACAGCGTTTTGCAGTAGTGCATGGCGGGGCGCCGTCTTATCGCGATACTGCACCAGTTGAACGCCTGCATCGCGCCACGCCTTCGCAACGTCGAGCAAAGGCAGGTTATGGCGGGCGCAGCTTTCCGCATCGAGGATTGCGTACAAACGGAGCGACGCATCCCCGGAGGCAATGCGTCGCGCGAAGCCAATGCGAGCAGAGTCAGGCACCTGCGGGCATCTCGCCTGCAGTGGCAGGGCTGCTTTCCAGCTGTTCCAATGCCACGCGCTTACGTTCCGCCTCCTGCTCAAAGAAGCGCTCCATAAACTTGGTGTCGAAGTCACCGCGGCGAAAATCCGGGTCGGCAAAGATTTTTTGCTGCAGCGGGATCGTCGTGTAAATCCCTTCCACAACGAACTGGCTCAGCGCGCGCTGCATCTTGTTCATCGCCTCTTCGCGGTCCTTGCCGTGGCAGATCACCTTGGCGATCATGCTGTCGTAGTAGGGCGGCACCACGCCCTCGCTGTACTGCGCGGTATCGACGCGCACCCCATTGCCCCCCGGAAGGTTGAACGCGGTGATCTTGCCAGCGGACGGCGTGAACTTTTCCGGGTGCTCCGCATTGATGCGGCATTCAATCGCGTGGCCATTGATCGCCGGCCGCTGCGGCACGATGGCGTCCAGCTTTTCGCCCGCTGCAATACGCAGTTGGGCTTTCACCAGGTCGATGCCGGTGATGGCCTCGGTCACCGGGTGCTCCACCTGGATGCGCGTATTCATCTCGATGAAATAGATTTCGCCGTCCTCGTCCATCAGGAACTCGATTGTGCCGGCATTCCAATAACCGATCTCTCGCAGGCTGCGCTCGATGACTCCACCCAGCCGGGCACGCAGTTCGGGCGACACCTGCAGCGACGGTGCCTCTTCAATCAGTTTCTGATGGCGGCGCTGGATGGAGCACTCGCGCTCGCCCAGGCTCATCACGTTGCCATGCTCGTCGGCCAGCACCTGGAACTCAATGTGCCGCGGCCGCTCGATAAACTTTTCCATGTACAGGTCGCCATTGCCGAAGGCGTTAAGCGCCTCGGTCGACGCCTGGTTGTACAGGCCGGGCAGTTCGTCGGCCGTGCGGCAAATGCGCATGCCGCGGCCGCCACCACCCGCAACTGCTTTCAAAATCACGGGAAAACCGACAGACTTCGCCCACGTGAGCGCCTCGTCGACAGAGCCGATCACGCCATCGGACCCGGGCAGAATCGGTACCCGCGCAGCCTTCATGGTCTGGCGCGCCGTCGATTTCTCCCCCATCATGCGCGTGACTTCTGGGCGTGGTCCAATGAATTTTATGTTCGACGCACGGCACACCTCCGCGAAGTTCGCGTTCTCACTCAGCAGGCCATAGCCGGGGTGAATCGCGTCTACATTCGCAATCTCTGCCGCGGAAATCACGGCGGGCACGTTCAAATAGCTCTCGGCGCTGCGCGGCGGTCCGATGCAGATCGCCTCGTCGGCGAACCGCACATGCAGGCTGTTGCGATCGGCCTCGCTGTACACCGCGACGGTGCCGATACCCATCTCACGGCAGGCGGAGATGACGCGCAGCGCGATCTCGCCACGGTTAGCGATCAAAACTTTCTTGAACATGGCCATCAGCGCGCCCGCACCGCGAACAGCGGCTGGCCGTACTCCACCGGCTGACCGTTCTTGGCGATGACCTTCACAACCTCACCCGCAACATCGCTCTCAATCTCATTCATCAGCTTCATCGCTTCCACAATGCACAGCACCTGCCCCAGGTCAATACTGTCGCCGACCTTGGCAAACGCGGGTGAACCGGGCGCGGAGCTCTCGTAATACGTACCGACGATGGGTGACTTGACTACGTGCAGTGCCTCTTCCTGCACGGCGGCCGGAGCTACCGGTGCGGCCGGAGCAGCCGCCGGTGCGGCGACGGCATGCACCTGCGGCATGGCGGCGGCATGCACCGCGGGCGCAGGAAACGCGCTCTCAAACTTCAACTTCACATGCTGGTCTTCACGCTCCAGCTCAAACTCGGCGATGCCGCTTTCTTTCAGAAACTCAACCAGTTCGCGCAGTTCCTGCAGATCGATCCGTTCCATTGCACTTCCCTTTGCCTGCCGCGCACCTTGGCGCATGCACGTGTTTTAAAGCTCAACCCAGCCCTTGTGGGCCAACGTTAGTATCTCGCATTCGGCGTCCGTTACCAGCACGGTATCTTCAATCCGCACACCGAAGCTGCCGGGCAGGTAGACGCCGGGTTCAATCGTAATGGTCATGCCCTGCTGCAACGACACGGGCTGCTTGGCGGCAATGCGCGGTCCCTCATGAATTTCCAGACCCAATCCATGTCCCGTGGAGTGGCTAAAGGCCTTGTCCAACTGGTGACGCCGCAGCATGCCGCGCGCGGCTTCATCCACCGCTCCAGCCGTGACGCCGGCACGCACCGCTTCGACCGCTGCCACCTGCGCCTCCAGCACGGCGTAAAACGCGCGACGCTGCTGCAAAAAACGCTCGCGAGTTGCGCTAGTCTGACGTTTACCGGGGGCTGGCTGCAGAAAAATCGTCCGTGTCATGTCGGAGCAGTAGCCGTCCAGCAGCACGCCAAAATCGAGCGTCAACAGCGTCCCTGCTTCCAGTACGGCGTCCGTGGCCCGAGCGTGCGGCATGGCAGAGCGCGTCCCACCAGCGACGATTGTCTCAAAGCTCATCGCCTCCGCACCGGCCAGCCGCGCGCGATGCTCCAGCTCTGCGGCGACATCACGCTCGCGCATGCCGACTTCAATAAACCCGAGCATTCCCTCGTACAGCGCGCTTCCCAGTGTGGCAGCACGCCTGAGCGCGCCAATCTCGTCGTCGTCCTTTACCTGACGCAGCGTGCTGACAATGCCATGGACCGGATGCAAACACTTCACCGAATGCTTCTGCTCCCGCAGCACCTTGCGCAGCACTTCCAGCGTCTCGACCGTCGTGGTCGCCACGTCAAAACCGCAGCGTTCCGCCGACTTTGCGGCAAATGTAACCGCCTCCGCCGTCGCACTTTCTTTCACGATGCGCACCGTCGCGCCCTGCACCTCTGCCTCTGCCTGCGCGGTGTAGCGGCCATCGGTAAACAAGCGCAACCTTAAACCACGTGCACCGCGCAGCACGACCACGGCGGCGTTCGAACCGGTAAACCCCGTCAGCCAGCGCACGTCCGGCAGGTGCGTCACCAGCAGCGCCGGCAGTTTCAGCCCTTCCATGGCAGCGTGCAAACGTCCGTGTCTCGCGGAGAAACTCACCCGCCGATTCTACCCGCTGCCATGCAAGCAGGCCCATTCGTTTTGCCTGGCGCAGAGCGGCGGCGAAGGAACCCGGTAAAATGGCCTATGCGCCCCGCTTCGCCCGACCTTCGTCGCCCGACCCGCCGCGAGTTTCTGGTGGGTGGCGCCGCCGTTGCCAGCGCTGCGCTGCTGCTCGATGCATTCGAGATCGACCGGCACCACCTCGTCGTTGAACATCGAACCGTCCGTATTGCACGCCTGTCGCCTGCGTTTCACGGCTTCCGCATCGCACAGCTGTCCGACTTTCACTACAGCCACTACGTCGAGCCGTGGTTCCTGCGGAAAGCCGTCGCCGGCGTCAATGCCTTGGCACCCGACATGGTCGCCCTCACCGGCGATTTCATTACGGCGGACGGCAAATCAACCGACATCCTGCGCTCGTATGCTGCCGTCGTTGCGGAGATCCTGGCAGGCCTCACCTGCCCGCTCCGCTTCTGCACCCTCGGCAATCACGACAGCATCGACCCTGTTGGAGTCACCGCGGCACTCGAGCGAAACGGCCTGCACGTGCTGAACAACCAGTACGCTGCGGTGAACCGCGGCGGCGAACGGCTCTGGGTCGGCGGATTGGCTGACGCCATGTTCGGCGTGCCCGACTTTGCCCGCAGCATTCCGCGAAAGCCGCGCGGCGGCCCCGTGGTCCTGCTCGGCCACGAACCGGATGTGGCGGCCTCCGTGGAAACCTACGGCGGCGTGGACCTGATGTTGGCCGGCCACACCCATGGCGGCCAAGTGCGCCTGCCCTTCGTCACGCCCATGTTCCTGCCCGATCTCGGACGGCGTTACCTGGAAGGGATGTACCGTGTCGGCGCGCTGCAGCTGAATGTGAACCGCGGCCTTGGCACGGTTCACCTGCCCATCCGCTTTCGCTGCCCGCCCGAACTTACGCTCCTGACGCTGCAGCCGTCGTAAGCCGACCTACGACGCGGAACGGGAGGGTTTTTTCGACTTCGCCGTTACCTTCACCGGCCCCGCCGGTGTCACGCCGCATTGCTCATCCATCCAGCGGTCCAGAAGGTCCTTCTTGAAACGCCAACGATTGCCAAAGCGAAATGCAGGTACCCGGCCCTCCGACGCATAGCGATACAACGAGTCGGCGCTCAGGCCAAGGTAGTCGGCGGCCTGGCGCATGTCCATGACGTCACGCCATGCGGGTTGGGGTGCTGCTCCGGCCAACGTCGTCTCTCCTCGCCTGCACTTCCGTTGTACGTTGTCAGTCGCCGCCAGGCAAGATGCCGCTTCTGGTTCCAGGCTACGGCAGGTAATAAAACGGGTTCGGCAGCTTCACGCTGCGTTCTGCCAGCGGCGTGCCTTCCAGGTCGTTCCACTGGTCGCCCACGTTCAACACCAGTGTGTAGCCCGCGCGCAGAATCCGTGCACGCTCGCCAGATTTGTACGCTTCCGTCGTAATGCCCGCCTGATCCACCTGTTTAAACGAGGCGTGCTCAAAACCATCGTACCCGGCCGCGCGCAGGTTGCGTTCAGTGTCCGCGCGCTGCGCCTCCGGCCGCCCGGTGATGAAGAATACTGTGACACCCAGCGCACGTGCACGGCGAAACAACCGCAGTGTTCCGGGAATCGGCTTCACCGCATCGTCCGATACGATCCACGCCTCGTACACCGGGCGGATATAGCCGAAGTCTTCCCGCACCGCCTCGCAATAGCTGGTCAGTGACGTCTCGTCAATGTCGAGCACCATCGCAAAATGCTCACGCTTATGCGGCTGGGCGGCGCGTGCTTCCAACACGGCGATGGCACGCTGTGCCTGCGCATCCACGTCATCCCAGTAACAGCCTGCGTCGCCGGTGCAGTCGGCGTAGTCCCGCAGGCGAAACCGCAGCGCACCGATGTTGTCCAGCGGTTCCGGCGACAGGATAAACGTCGGGTCGGCATTGGCCGCCGCCTGACGGCGCAACATCTCCTGTACCGAAGGGTGCGCATGTGCCGCAGGCAGGTCTGTGCAGACTGGTGGCTGCTGGTGCACGACAGCCTTCGCCGTGAGCGTGGGTGTGGCGCGTTGCGGCGGTGCCTGCGCGGCCAGCGTGGTTGCGGCCATCAACAGGGCGGTGGTCCAGCGTTGCATCACTCGGCCTCCGAGCCGTGGTACATCTCTTCAATTACGCTACCGTACTTCTCCGCAACGACACGCCGCTTCAGCTTCACGCTCGGCGTGAGGTGGCCTGTCGCCTCCGTCCACTCCTCTGGCACAATGCGGAACCGCTTCACCTTTTCCCAGTGCTGCAGGCCCTCGTTCACGCGGTCGAACTCCGCTTGGTACCGTGCAATCACCTTGGGATCGCGCACCAGCGCTGCGCGGTCCGTCGTTGCAATCCCCTGGCTGCCGGCCCATTCTTCCAGCGCCGGAAAATTCGGTGAAACGATCGCCGTAATGTACTTGCGATTATCGCCCTGCAGCGCGGCATAACCGACCAGCGCGCTCACCTTCACCGCAGCCTCGATCGGTTGCGGTGCCACCAGCTTGCCACCGATGGTTTTCAGCAGCTCCTTCTTGCGGTCGGTGATGCTCAGATAGCCTTCACTGTCGATGTTGCCGACGTCGCCGGTATGAAAAAACCCTTCCTCGTCGAAGACCGCCGCCGTGGCCTCCGGCTTATTCCAGTAGCCGTGAAACACACTCGGTCCCTTCACCAGCAGTTCGCCATCCTCCGCGGCGATGCGGCATTCCAGGTTTGGCATGGTCTGGCCGACAGTACCCAGCTTGTTCGCGCTAGGCCGGTTCACGCCGATCACCGGCGACGTTTCCGTCAGGCCATAGCCCTCGAAAATCGCGATCCCCACATCGGCAAACCAGTGACCGAGATCACGACCCAGCGGCGCGCCACCCGCGACAAAGGTATGCACACGCCCGCCAAACGCCTCGGCGATTTTGCTGTACACAAGCTTGTTCGCCAGCTTCCACGCCAGCGAACCCGGTGTGCGGCCGTTCGCCACGTCCTTGCGATGCGCCGAGCCCGTCTTCACCGCCCAGGTGAAGATCTTCGCTTTCATCCCGCCGGCCTTGGCCGACTTCGATTCCACCGACTGCCGCACCCGCTCATACACGCGCGGCACCGCAACGAAGATTGTCGGCTTCACCGCCGCCATCGCTGGCAGCACACGCTCCGCGCGGCTCACGTAGGCCAGCGTCACGCCTTCCGCGTAGAACAGATAGTCGATGTGCCGTGCCGTCACGTGCGACAACGGCAGAAACGATACCGTGCTGTCCGTCGACTTGAAACAATAGATCTCGGTCGTCATCGACAGGTTCGACGCAATGTTGCCGTGCGTCAGCATCACGCCTTTCGCCTCCCCGGTCGTGCCGCTGGTGTAGATCAGGGTCGCCAGATCCTCCGAATCGACAGCCTTCAGCGCCACATCGAACGCCGCATCCCGCGTCGAAGGCTCCGGCCCATCCACGATCGCGCGAAAGCTCTCCGCACCTTCCACGTCATCCATGGCGACGACGGTCTCAAGCCCTTCGATCCCGGCGACCTTGCGATACACCTCCTTCGTTGAAACGAAGGCTAGCCGCGCGCCACAATCCTTGATCTGTCGCTCCATCTGCTCGGCCGTCAGCGTGGGAAACATGGGCGCATCCACCGCGCCGATCGCCAGGCAGGCAAAATCCACGACCGCCCACTCCCAGCGATTTTCCGCCAGCAGCGCCACGCGGTCGCCCTTCTGCACGCCCCGCGCTTGCAGCCACGCGGCCAGGCGGCGCACCCGCCAGTACAGCGCATCCGCAGTGATCGGCGACCATCCCCCGTCCGCGCCATGCTCCAGGATGACTCGTTCCCCACCGCGCGAAACCGCCCGCGCAAACACATCGTTCAACGTCGAAAGCTGCATGGACTCCCCGTACCGGTTGCGCCTGCTTCACGCAAATCCGAAGACAGAAGCATGCTACATGGAATGGCAACGATGCTGCTTTGACAAGGATGCGGGTGCGCGCGGCACCCGCATCCCGTCTACACCTGCGGCTTCGGCACCAGTTGCAAAAAGTGTGCCGATGCCTTCGCCCAATCCGCCAGCAAAGCCTCCGCCAGCGAACTACCGCTACGCTCCGCATGCTCCTGCAATAACCCATGCAGCTTATCCTGCGCGGCCTCCTCCGCCTCCGCAAACGTCTGCGGCGTCAGGAAGTCCTCATGGAAACGACGGCCCGCAAGCACAGACCCATCCTCGTCATAAATCCACGTCAGCCCACCCGTCATGCCCGCGCCGAAGTTCATGCCGATTGCGCCCAGAATCACGGCCATGCCCCCCGTCATGTACTCGCACCCGTGGTCGCCCACACCCTCCACCACCGCCGTCGCGCCGGAGTTGCGCACGGCAAAGCGCTCGCCCGCCCGGCCCGCCGCAAACAGCTTACCCGCTGTCGCACCATACAGCGCGACGTTTCCGAGGATCACGTGCTCGCCCGAGTTCTTCGCCGCCAGACCGCGCGCACGCAGCACCAGTTCGCCGCCGCTCAGACCCTTGCCAACGAAGTCATTTGCCTGCCCGGTCAGGATCAGGTGCATGCCATCGACAGCAAACGCGCCGAATGACTGGCCCGCCGTGCCGTTCAACTTCAGCGTGACAGACGGCACCGGCATCGGCGACTCCGCCGCGGCACGCAGCACGGCAATCTCCCCCGCAATGCGCGAACCCACCGCGCGGTCGCGATTGGCGATGGCGCTCTCCACCTCGAACGCCTCGCCGGCTACAACCGCACGCAGGGCCGGCTCGACCCACGCTTCATCCAGGGCCGGCGTCGCTTCCGGCCGATCGTTCCGCATACCCGCCCACTGCACCGGCCCACCGTCCACATGCGCCAGCATCGGTGCCAGGTCCAGATCACCATCGAAACGCACCTGCTCCAACAGGTCCGCCCGCCCAATCGCCTGATTCAGCGAGCTGAACCCATAGGACGCAAGCAACTGTCGCAGATCAGCCGCGAGTTCATGAAAAAACCGAACGATATGCTCCGGCTTGCCGCGGAAGCGTGCCCGCAACTCTGGCCGCTGCGTGGCGATCCCTGTCGGACACGTATTCAGATGGCACTGCCGCGCCATGTCGCAACCGATCGCCACCAGCACCGAGGTGCCGAACGCATACTCATCCGCACCCAGCAGCGCCGCAATCAGGATGTCGCGCGCCGTCGCCAAGCCCCCGTCCGTCCGCAGGCGCACACGCCCACGCATGCCGTTCTGCATCAGTACCTGCTGCGCCTCCGCCAGCCCAAGCTCCCACGGATTGCCGGCGTACTTGATGCTGCTCAGCGCTGCCGCACCCGTGCCACCACCGTTGCCGGCAATCACAATGTAATCCGCATACGCCTTCGCCACACCCGCCGCCACCGTGCCCACGCCGCAACTCGACACCAGCTTCACGCCAACCGCGGCGCGCTTGTTCACGCGCTTCAGGTCATAGATCAACTGCGCCAGGTCTTCAATGGAATAGATGTCATGATGCGGCGGCGGCGAGATCAACGGCACCCCCGGCTGCGCATGACGCAGCCGCGCGATCAAACCGCTGACCTTGTGGCCGGGCAACTGCCCACCCTCGCCGGGCTTCGCCCCCTGCGCCACCTTGATCTCGATCTCCTCCGCATGCGCCAGGTACTCCGCCGTCACACCAAACCGGCCGCTGGCCACCTGCTTTATTTTGTTGTTCAGGTGCGTGTGCACCGCAGGTGCCTCGACGATGGGCTCGGCAACCGCCACGCCTCCCTCACTGCCCTTCGGCACCGGCTTGTTCACAAAGCTGGCGGTTTCGCCGGCTTCCGGGACGCGACGATTCCCCACATGCGGACGGTAGACATCCGAATCTTCTCCGCCCTCGCCCGTATTCGACCGCCCGCCAATCATGTTCATGGCAATGGTGATGGTGGTGTGCGCCTCCGGGCTAAGCGAGCCCAGCGACATTGCGGAGGAGATGAACCGGGCCTGCAGCGCGGTGGCGGATTCAACCATGTCGAGCGCGACCTCCGCACCGGCTGGGCGAATCTCCAGCAGATCGCGAAGGTTTGCAGGCTCCTTCGCCGAAGCCTCGGCGGAGTACAGGCGAAATGCGTTGGCAGGATCCGCGGGCAGGGCCACGTTGCGCGCGCTTCCGACGACGCTCTGCAAAGACTTGACCGTCATCGGCGCCCAGGCATGCGGTTCCGTCACCTCGGCGCGGCGAAACTTCACCCAGCCATAGTCCGGCAGCTCCGGTTTGGCCGGTGCCTCGACCACGGGCACATCCCACGACGCCCGCACGTTCTTCTCAATCTCCGGAAAGCCGATGCCACCCAGTGGTGCCGGCGTCAGCGGAAAGCAGCGATCCACCACGCTTTTGTTCAACCCCAGAATGTCGAACTGGTATGCCCCGCGATAGCTGTCCACCACGCTGATGCCCATCTTCGACATAATTTTCGCCAGACCCGCATCAAACGCCTTCAGCATGCGGATCTCCGGCGCATTTGGATCTTCCGGATTGGACGCGCGCGCCGTCTCGAGTGCCAGCCAAGGACAAACCGCACCCGCGCCATAGCCGATCAACACCGCCGCATGATGCACGTCCCGCACATCCGCAGCCTCCACCGCAATGCCTGTGTGCGTTCGCAGGCCCGCTTCGACCAGCGCGTGATGCACCACTGCCACTGCGATCGCCATCGGAATCGGCAGCTCTTCCACCGACGCATTTCGATCGCTCAATAACAAGATTTCCGTACCACTGCCCACCAGCTCGATCGCGTTCGCGCACAACGCTTCCACGCCCGTCTCTAACGAAAATCGCGCGGAAAACACACACTTCAACTCGCGCAACCGAAGCGTGTCGCTGTGCGGGTATCTGCCCTGCCTCAACGACTCCAGCTTACCGACCGACAGAAACGGCGATCGCAGCGAGATGCCGGGCAGCGGCGCATGCTTGTCCAGCAGGTGCGACCACGGGCCAAGCCGCGTGTGCAGCGACACCACCACGGCCTCGCGCAGGGGGTCGATCGCCGGGTTTGTGACCTGCGCAAACCGTTGCCGAAAATACGCGTACACCGGCCGCGGCGCCTTGGCCAGGTAGGCCAGTGGCGTGTCGTCGCCCATCGACCAGATGGCATCCTTGCCGTCTGCAAACATCGGCTGCAGCACCATGCGCATGTCTTCGCGCGTGTAGCCGAAGTTCTTTTGCGCCGCCTCGATCCGCGCCGTGTCCGTCACTGGCAGGTCGACCCACTCTGCTTCGATCGTGCGGTCATCCACCAGCTTGGCGTAGCTGCCGTCCTCATCGAACAGGTCCAGCAGCGCTTCATTTTCGTACACCTTCTGCTCCTGCAGATCGACCACGAGCATCTGTCCCGGACCAAGCCGGCCGCTGTGAATCACCTTTTCCGGATCCAGATCGACCAGGCCCGCCTCGGAGCCGGCAACCACCAGGCCGTCCGACGTGAAGGCATAGCGGGTCGGCCGCAAGCCGTTTCGATCCAGCGCCGATCCAACGTACCGACCGTCCGTAAAGCCAAGCGCGGCGGGCCCATCCCACGGCTCCGCGGTGTCCCGGTGATACTGCAAAAAGGCCGAAGGATGTTCCGTCACGGCGGGCGGCAACAGGATGCGAATAGCCTCCGCTATCGTTCGCCCGTTGCGCGTCAACAGCTCAACCGTCTCATCCAGGCTGGTGGAGTCCGTGCCATCCTTCGTCAGGATCGGCTGGCACTCCGCCGGCAGCGTGCTGTAGCGCGCCTCCATGCGCGAGCGATTGCCCCACACCGTGTTGATTTCCCCGTTGTGCGCCAGCATGCGGCCGGGCTGCGCACGGTGCCATGCGGGCGTCGTGTTTGTCGCGTAACGCTGGTGAAACAGGGCAAACGCTGTCACGTAAGCCGGATCACGCAGATCGGCATAGAAGTCCGGCAACAGGCGTCCGATACACAGGGATTTGTAGACGATCACGCGCGCGGAAAGCGACGCCACATATCCTGTCACCTCGCCGGCTTCAAATCGACGTTCAAAGTCCTTGCGTGCCAGGTACAGCTTGCGTTCCGTCTGCTCGATCGCGTCTCCGCTGTCATCCGTCACTAGCAGGTGCCGGATGACGGGCATGGAACCGAGCGCGATTTCCCCCAGGGTTGCCGGGTCCGTCGGCACAGTGCGCCAGCCAAGCACGCGCAACTGCTGGGCCGCCACGCACGCGGCAAGGGCAGTCTCGTTCCGATCCGCATCCGCATGCACAAACAACACCCCGACGCCAAGCGGCTTCGCCTCATCCAGCGCAATCCCGGTCTCCCGCAGCAGGAGTGCGCGCGGGATTGCCGCGGCAATGCCAACACCATCGGAGCTTTTGCCGTCAGCCGCGACAGCGCCACGGTGGGCGAGGCGGCCAAGCGCAGTCAGTGCATCCGCGAGAATCGCGTGCGAGGCGAGGTTTTTACTGCATGCGACAAAGCCAACACCGCAGGAGTCGCGTTCAAAACGCGGATCGATCAGGGAAGGCACCCGCGACGCGGTACCAGGAGTCCAGACACGAAGGGCCGCCTGGGGGCGACGTGAAACGCAAACAGTGGAGTCCATGGGTCATCCTAAATGGCCGAAAGGCACCGATTCCAGCGCATTGCAGCTCGTTCTTATCTTTATGTGCAGCAACGGCGAGGCGATGAGGCGCTGCGTGGGATCTGAGTTTTGTATAGTTATACATGTTGGTGCATATTTATGCATCCCTCGCGTGACATTCGTCATCCATTCATGTGTAATAACGAGCAGGGCAATCGATGCTTCAACCTGCGATTGCCTTCCTGCTCGGCCGTCGTTTCCCACAAGCGGCGAGCCTGCTTTGGAGCGTATGAAACGGCAACGGCACCAAGCGATTCGCGAACTTCTGGCAAGCTCCTCGGTGTTATCACAGGATGCCCTGCGGCGGCAGCTCATGAAGCTCGGCTTCACCGTAACCCAGGCCACGCTGTCGCGGGACATGCATGAGCTGCATATCTACAAGGGAGCGAATGGATATGCACTCGCCAGCCCGGAGAATGAGGATGATGTCCCGGCAATCAAGGAAACTCTGGAGAACTTCGGACTGGAAGTGAAGCAGGCGCAAAATCTGCTCATCGTGATTACGACAACAGGCAGCGCACAGCCGGTAGCGGCCGCGCTCGACTACGAGGACTGGCCGGAACTGATGGGCAGCATTGCCGGCGACGACACCGTGTTAGTCATCTGCGAAGACGCCGTGAAGGCCGCGCTGCTGAAAGAGCGCATGGAAGGATTAATCGGTTAAGTGGAAGCCCTGCTGCAGGACGACGTGTTGACCCAGGCGTACGCGATCCCCACCACGGTGCGGACCGCGGTGGCGGGCGTGTCCGGATACTCTGGCGCGGAACTTGCGCGGCTGCTCCTGGCGCACCCGCGCCTGACGCAAGAAACTCCCGTGTTCCTAGGACGCATGGATGCAAATGCACCCACCACGTCCCTCTACGATCTGCATCCGCATCTCGCGCGCAACGACGGCCGTCCGTCGCCACAGATCGTGCCCTTCACCTGGGACCGCCTGCGCGACAGCGGCACGGAGGTGCTCTTCCTCGCCACGCCACACGAGCAGTCGCGCGAGTGGGTGCCGGATGCCATTGCCAGCGGCCTGCGCGTTATCGACCTGTCCGGCGCATGGCGGCTGCAGGATCCGGCAAATGCCGCCGTCTATAAGCTGATTGATGCGGCCCCCATGCAAGCCGCGACGCTGCAGCAGGCAGCGGTTTATGGCAGCCCCGAGCTGCATCGCGAGCAGATCCGTAAGGCCCGGCTGGTCGCCAATCCTGGCTGCTATGCCACCTCCGTGATCCTCGCGCTTGCTCCCTTTGTACAAGCCGGCGTCGTCGATCTCGATCGCGGCATCGTCTGCGACGCAAAGAGTGGCGTCAGCGGTGCGGGCAAAGCTGCGACCGCGAAAACACACTTCATGTATGCCGCAGATAACCTGTCCGCCTACGGTGTCTTCGGTCATCGCCATACGGGTGAACTACTGGAGCAGCTGCACCTGTCCGCCGACCAGATCCGCTTTACTCCGCACCTGCTGCCGATCCCCCGCGGCATTCTGACGACGATCTATTTCCGTCTGAAGTCGTCCATCGACGCGTCTATGGTCAGACACTTTTACTCGGACAGTCCCATGGTGCGCGTGCGGTCGTCGCTGCCTCAGATCCAGGATGTGGTGCGGACCAACTTCTGCGACATCGGCTTTGAAATTGGGCCGAATGGACGCGACGTGGTGTTGGTGTCGTGTCTGGATAATCTGCTGAAAGGTGCCGCCGGCCAGGCGGTGCAAAACCTGAATGTGATGTGCGGATGGAAGGAAGAGGAGGGCCTGCTGTGAAGTATGTCGTCAAACTCGGCGGGGCTTCGCTCGAGAAACCGGAACTGTTGCACGCCATCGGTAAGGCCATCGCCGAACTCGTGAGCGATGGGCACAAGGTTGCCGTCGTGCACGGCGGCGGCGTCCAACTGACGCGCGTTCTCGCTTCCATGGGCAAAACCAGCCAATTCATTAGCGGCCTGCGCGTCACAGACGCCGAAACCCGCGACGCCGCGCTAATGGTACTTGCTGGCCGCGTCAACAAGTCCCTGGTTGCCTCCTTGAATCAGCAGGGCCAGTCGGCTGTCGGCATCTGCGGCGGCGACGGTCAGGTTTTTCGTGCACGCAAGAAAAAGACTATGCCCGACCTCGGCTTCGTCGGCGAAATCGCCGCGACCGACCCACGTTGGCTTGAAGCCATTTGGACCATGAATGCCGTGCCCGTCATTAGCTCGATCGCGCTTGGCTTCGACGGCGAGTACTACAACATCAACGCCGACGAAATGGCCTCCGCCACCGCCGCCTGCGTCAAGGCCGACGCACTCGTCTTCCTCACCGACGTGCCCGGCGTCAAGGGCGCGGACGGCCAGATTATGCGTTGGCTCTCGCTCAAGGAAATTCCGCAGCTGGAAAAAACCTCCGTCATCACCGGCGGCATGCTGCCCAAGCTCAATGCCTGCCGCGATGCCCTGCTCGCCGGTGTCAAGAGGGTGCGCATTCTGCCGGCGGAAGCCGCAAAGGTGCTGCCAGACTTGATCAGCAGCCGCGTCAACGACGGCACGGAGGTGATGGTCGCATGACTTACACTACTTCCGAACGACTTACTCCCTCGAGTAAGTGCTCCAGTAACTTCACTACTTTCACGCAGTAGAACAGGACGGACGACATGAACCAGAACCTTGGAGGCGCAGCGAACATGAACCTTGTTGCCACGGAGGCCGCGGAGCAGAAACTTTTGCTCCACACCTACGACCGTCACCCCATCCTGTTCACGCGTGGCGAAGGCGTGCACTTGTACGACGATCAGGGCACGGAGTATCTCGACCTGTTGAGCGGCATCGGTGTCTGCGGTCTGGGTTACAACCATCCCGCAATTAACCGTGCCATCCTTGCGCAGACCGCGACCGGCCTGCTGCACACGTCGAATCTCTTTTTCCACGACCACACCGCCACCCTCGCGCTCAAGCTTACGGAGCTCACCGGCATGGATCGCGCCTTCCTGTGCAACAGCGGCACCGAGGCGTGGGAAGCCGCGCTCAAGCTTGCACGCGCCAACGCGTCCCTGCTGCGGTCCGAAGGTCGCGAGATCGGCACGCGCATGATCGCGCTGGAGCACTCATTCCACGGCCGCACCATGGGCTCCGTCGCCACCACGCACAAGCAGAAGTACCGCGAGCCGTTCCAGCCCGTCATGCCCGGCGTCACCTTTGTCCCGTTCAACGACGTAGATGCGCTGCGCGAAGCCTTCTCCACCGACATCTGCGCCATCTGCATCGAGTCGCTGCAGGGCGAGGGTGGTATCCATCCCGTCTCCGCCGAGTTTTTCGCCGCTGCTCGTGAACTGTGCGACCAGACTGGTGCCCTGCTGATGGCCGACGAAATCCAGAGCGGCATGGGCCGCACCGGCAAGTGGTGCGCGTACCAGCACTACGACGGACTTCCCGATGTCACCACGCTGGCCAAACCGATTGCCGGCGGCCTGCCCATGGGTGCCATGCTGTGCACCGAAGCGGCCGCCCGCGCCATTACCCCAGGCATGCACGGCACCACCTTCGGCGGCGGCCCGCTCGCCTGCGCCGTCGCCATCGCCGTCATCGACGAAATCAACGACAGCCACCTGCTCGAACATGTCAACGACGTCGGCACCTACTTCATCGACCAGTTGAAGTCACTCGCCACACAGCACAGCAGCATTGCTGAAGTGCGCGGCATGGGTCTCATGATCGGCGTGGACATGCACTCCGCCGAACTCGCCGGCAACCTGCAGCAGCGCATGATGTTTGAGCGCCATACGCTGCTCAACCGCACCAGCGAAACGGTGCTGCGCTTCCTGCCGCCGTTCCTCATCACCCGTGCCCAGGTGGATGCCACGGTCGCGGCGCTCCACGAACTTCTGCAAGAATCAGAAGCAGCGAACACGAACAAGCCTGCGCAGTCCGAGACCGTGCAGGCAGAGGAAGCGGTCCATGGGTAGCAAGACAGTGGTAATGATGCCGGAGAGCCCGGAGATGCCGAAATCGAAGGTGGAACTCGGCATTCAATCGGACGCCGCCTTCACCGAGGCGGCAAAGGGCCTGCGCGGGCGCGATCTCGCATCGATTGCCGACCTCTCCGTCCAGGAGATGGCGGCCATCATGGAGCTTGCGCACGCGGTCAAGGCGCATCCGGAGGACTTCCGCCATGCCCTCGACGCCAAGCAGATGGTGCTCATCTTCGAGAAGGCCTCGCTCCGCACGCGCCTCACCTTTGAGGCCGCCATCAACACTTGCGGTGGCAACGCCATTTTTGTCGACCAGACGCAATCCGTCCTCGGCGAGCGCGAATCGCTGGCCGACGTCGCACACAACATCGAGCGCTGGATGGACGTGATCGTCCTGCGCACCTACGCGCACGACACCGTCACGGAGATTGGCGACAACGCCAGAATCCCCGTCATCAACGCCCTTTCCGACTACGAGCACCCCTGCCAGGCCATCACTGATTTCTTCACCCTCGAAGAGCGCTTCGGTTCCTGCGAGGGGCTGAAGTTCACCTACGTCGGCGACGGTAACAACGTCTGCCATTCGCTCATGCTTGCAGGTGCGCTGCTGGGCGCACACGTCACCGTCGCCACGCCTAAGGGCTATGAGCCCGAACTCGACATCATCCATAAGGCGATGGCCCTCGCTGAACAGACCGGTGGCTCGATCCAGCTCATGCACGACCCGTCCAAGGCTGTCGCGGGTGCCGACGCCGTCTACACTGACGTCTGCATCAGCATGGGCCAGGAAAACGAAACCACGAAGCGCACCCCAATCTTCAAGCCCTACCAGGTCAATGAAGCACTGATGGCGCAGGCCTCCAACACGGCCGTCTTCATGCACTGCCTGCCGGCGCATCGCGGACAGGAGGTGACCGACGCCGTCATGGACTCGCCGCAATCCATCGTTTTCGATGAGGCCGAAAACCGTCTCCATGCGCAGAAGGCACTCCTACTCATGTTGCTCGGCGGCGCAAAACGGATTGCACGCGACCGTGGCATGAACGGCAAGCGGCGCAAATCGCTGGCTTGACCCAGCCGGACGACGACTCTGTTGAGCAGTGGCATCACTGCACTGTTCGCTGGTGTTGAGGTACAAGGTGGTGCGTGGCGTACTCGTGCAGGGTCAATGCAGAATCCCTGAGTACGCCGCACGCGCCACGAGTGAATGCACACCACCGCAGGATGCGGCAAACAATCCAAGAAGGAAGCGGTATCTTGAGCAACACAACACACACCGAAGCAGCCGGAAAGATGTGGTCCGGCCGCTTTCGCGAACCGCTGAACCACGACTTTGAAGAGTGGCAGCGATCCTTCCCGTTTGACTGGCGACTGCTGCCGCAGGAACTCGCGGCAAGCTCGGCACACGCGCGCGTCATCGCCGCAGCAGGCATTCTGTCTGCGGACGAACTGCAAACAATTCTGAATGGTTTAATTGCCGTCGGCCGCGAAGCACAACGAAGCACAGCCGCTTTTTGGGCCGCAGCCATTGGCCCCGATGCGAAGGTCGACGACGCAAAATTCGGCGCGGCTCTCGTCGCCCTGAACCCCACAGCCGAAGACATCCACCATTTCGTCGAACTCTCGCTCACACGGCAGATCGGCACGCTCGCGCTCAAGCTCCACACCGGCCGCTCGCGCAACGAGCAGATCGCCACCGACTTGCGCCTCTACGTGCGCGACGCAATTGACCGCGCGCTCACCGACCTAGCGGCCTGGGCCGACGAGCTCGTCACCCTCGCCGAACACGCCGGCGACGCCGTCATGCCCAGCTACACGCACCTTCAGCGTGCGGAGCCGGTACTCGTGGCGCACTGGCTGCTGGCCTACGTCGAGATGACCCTGCGCGACTGCTCCCGCCTGACCGACGCGCGCCGTCGCATGAACCTCTGCCCGCTCGGCTCCGGTGCCATCGCCGGCGCGACGCTCGCGCTCGACCGCACCATCGCCGCCCGCGCGCTCGGCTTTGACGCGCCCACCGCCAACAGCATGGATGCCACCAGCGACCGTGACTTCGCCCTTGAGTTCGCGCAGACTGCGGCAGCCATCGGCCTGCACCTGTCGCGCTTTGCCGAAGAGATCACGCTGCACGCCACGGCGGAGTTCGGTTTTCTTGACCTGCCGGAAGCCTTTTCCACCGGTTCGTCCGCGATGCCCCAGAAGAAAAACCCGGATTTGACCGAGCTCCTGCGCGGGAAGAGCGGACGCCTTGTGGGTGCGGCCACCACGCTCGCAACCATCGTCAAAGGCCTGCCCCTCGCCTACAACAAAGACATGCAGGAGTCGCAGGAAGCCTGCTTCGAAGTCAGCGAAACGCTCGAAGGCATGCTGCCTCTACTTGCACCGTTCACCGCCGCACTCCACTTCCGCCTCGACCGCATGCAGGCCGCCGCGGCAGACGGCTACCTCAACGCCATGGCCGGTGCCACCTACCTCGTGCATCGCGGCATTCCCTTCCGCACCGCGCACGAAATCATCGGCAAGGCAGTGCGCTTTGGGCTCGAAAGTAACCGCGAGTTGAACGAGCTCACGTTGGATGAACTACAACGGCTCAGCCCCGAGTTCGCCCCAGACTTTTTCGACGCCATCACGCTGCGTGCCACGCTGGACTGCCATGACGTGCTGGGCGGCACCGCCACCACCCGCGTGCATGCGGCACTGGCCGAGGCACGCACTCGCCTGGCCGACCTGCTGCAAGCTACCAGCAGCAACACCGCGCAGGAAGAGGCAAGCGATGCCGCGCGCTGAGATCCGCAAGGCCACGCTGCAGGACGCGGCAAACATCTTTGAACTCGTCAATTCGCTCTCCGGCGACGGCACACTTCTGCGCCGTCAATATGCGGAGATCTGCGAAAACGTGCGCGATTTTCACGTCGCTTTGTCAGAGGGCGGCGTCTTCCTCGGTTGTGGTGCCCTGCACCTCTACGGCCCGCACCTTGCAGAAATCCGCTCCATCGTCGTCACGCCCGAGGCAAAAGGTCAGGGTGCAGGCGGTGGCCTACTCAAGGCACTGCACGCCGAGGCGGAGTACCACGGAGTGCTTACCACTTGCCTGTTCACGCGCATCCCCGACTTCTTCTTCCACTACGGCTACCGCGTCACCATGGACCGTACCGCGCTGCCCGACAAAATCTACAAGGACTGCCAGAAGTGCCCGCGCCTGCACGCCTGCGATGAACTTGCCATGATCCGCGGACCCGTTCCGCGCGTCGCCGTTCTCGGCCCGCAGAAAATTCGGCAGCCTGAACTTGTGCCGCTGCAAATTGCGTTCACCGGCACCGACCACTAGCAAATTCGAGACGGAGGAACCAGCAATCATTCACCGAATGATTCACACTTCGCTCGGGCTTGCCTAAACCTCACCGGAGCGTCGCGCAGGCGGATAAATCACGGTCGATCAAGTCGTGTGCGGATGGATGCGCCTGGGATACCTCCCCCCCCCCTCGACTAATCGTAAATTCCTCATTCCAGAGGAGATGGCTGTATCTTCCTCATTCGCTTTGGGTTAGCCCTAACATCCTCATCTAGTGCGAGTTAGCGTGAGTTGCACATCTTGTGGTGCTGCCACTTTTGCTGAGGCACTGTGAGGCGTCATCGTTTCCGTTCTTCAGCGCATCGCGGCCACGTGGATCAGCATTGTTGCCAGCCTCCAAGATCGAGGCACCGGAGCACGGCTACCCACCACCAACACGTTCCTGCGATGATGACACTATGCGACGAAGTCTTCTGCTTGCCGTACTGTGCGCGATGGTTGCCGTTGTCGTACCTTCCCCATCGCACGCGCAAGCACCGGCTCAGACAGTCAGCGCCGCGCTGCTCTCCGACCCGCACTTCGACCCCTTTCGCCAGGTCGCCAAAGTGCAGCGGCTCGCGGCTGCACCCGTCGCCGCGTGGGCGGCAATCCTTGCGGAGCCCGCGGCCGCGGACGACGCCAAAAGCTTTCAAGACCTGCAAACCGCCTGCAACGAGCGCAGCGTCGACGCAGCAAATGACCTGATGCTTTCTGCCTTTGACGCGGCGGCAAAACCAAACCCCGACGGCCCACCCGCATTTGTCCTACTCGCCGGCGACCTGCTGGTGCACCGCTTTGATTGCCGCTACGAAAAGCTGCTCGGCCGCAAGCCCGCCGCGCCCGGGACCAAGTATGACGACGCGGAGGCACACCCCGCCGCCGGCACCGCCACCGGCCTCATGAGCTTCGCGCAAAAGACGGTCGAGTACATCGCCCTGCAACTGCACGCGTACTTTCCGCATACGGCCGTCTACATCGCGTTGGGCAACAACGACACCGGCTGCGGCGACTACCAGATCGACGAGAGCGATCGCCTGTTTGCCGCAACGCAAAACGCCGTCGCTAGTGGCTGGGTTGGCGCCTCTGCCGCGGACGCCGCCAAGGCACGCGTGGACTATGCTCGCTTTGGCTCCTATACGCTGCCGCTCCCGGCACCGCTCGTCAAGGGTCGCATCCTCGTGCTCGACGATCTGGTGTTGTCGTATCGCTACAAGACCTGCGGCGGCACCGCGGCGACTGCTCCCGGCGAACACCTCCTGTCATGGCTCGATGCCGAACTTACCGCCGCCGAGCATCGCGGCGAATATGTCTGGGTGCTCACGCACATTCCGCCCGGCGTGAACACCTACTCTACCAACGTCGCCGGCATTCACGTCTGCGCGGGTCAGGCGCCCATCACTTTTCTCGGCTCCACCGCCCTGTCTACCGTGCTTGCGAGTCACGCGGCGGTCGTCCGTGTGATGATCGCCGGCCACACCCACGTCGACGAAAGCCGAGTCTTCGGCGCGGACGAAAGGGCCGCAGGCAGTGGCAGGTTCGCCGTCAAAGGCGTTCCCTCCATCTCGACGGTCAGCGGCAATCCACCGGCATATCTCACCGCATCCATCGACCCACACACCGGCGTTCTGCAGGACTACACGCTCCACGTCGCTTCCAGTGCGAAGGCGCTCACCCTGGCCAGCAGCCTGACGTGGAGCAAGGCGTACGACTTCCGCACGGTCTATCGCGAACCGGCCTTTACCGCCGCTGCCGTCGCCGACCTGGCCGCGCGGTTCGCCGCAGGAAAACCAGCGGACGACCAGGCCATCGCGACGTATCAGAACTACTTCGCCGGCTTTGGCCTGCGCCGGCTCGCGCTCCAGGCCGTCTGGGGCCAATACGTTTGCCATATGCAACACGACGACCCGCAAGCCTTCGCCGCCTGCACGTGCGCCTCGGCAAAACCGTAGCCGCTGCTACAGCACCCGGTAGGTTTCACCTGGTTTGGAGAGCTGTACCGCTGCACCAAAGAGGTCACTCAGCGCCTGACTCGTCAGCACCGTTTCCGTTGGTCCATCGGCGACAACGCACCCTTCACGCAACATGACTGTTCGACGCATTGCGGGCACGATATCTTCCACGTGATGGGTCACCAGCAGCACTGCGGTGCCCTGCTCCGCCAGCCGCTGCATTGTCGCCCGCAGATCCCGTTGAGCGACAAGGTCGAGCGTGTTCGCCGGTTCATCCAACAGCAGCACGCGTTGTCCGCCGGCCATGCCGCTCGCCGCCAGCGCTCGCGCCATCATCACGCGTTTCTGCTGCCCGCTGCTCATGGCGCGCAAAGGCCGGTCGCGCAGGTGATCCACGCCGGCATCGCGCATCGCGACCTCCGCACGTGCGCGCATCTCGTCGGTCACGGTGAGGTTCGGCCACAGGCGCGCGGCGGAAAAAAACCCGGTCAGCACCACCTCAAACCCGGGCACCGAAAGGGCATCGCGGCATGGCGGCTCTGAGTTCACCACGCCCATCATGCGCCGCAGTTGCGTTACGTCCCAGCGCGCGCGGCCGAACAGCTCCACCCGCATCTGCGGCTCTGCGAGCGGGTACAGCTCGCACGTCAGCGTCTTGAGCAGCGTCGATTTTCCGCAGCCGTTTGGCCCCAGGATCGCGACCGACTCGCCTGCCGCCACCGACAGGCTCAGATCGTGCAGCACCGTCTCCGTGCCGCGACACACATTCACATGCTGTAGCTCGATGAAGCTCATGCCGCAGGTAGCCCCGGAATCGCCGTCTTCTCTTCGGTAAAGACCGCATCGTGTGCGACGGAGCAGGCCATCGCCGCCTGATAGGCGATGTCGACGCCGACTGCCGGCTGCGTGCCGCTGCGCACGCACTGGATGAAGGCGCGGCACGCGGCCAGCGTTGCATCTTCGTACGGCACGGCAACCTTCGCGCCGGGCCCGCGATACGGCATCTCGTTTCCTGTGCTGTAGCTTGCGCCCGTCTCTACGCCGTGGTCGATGACGGTCGCGTTTGCCGGCTTCGGTGGTGCCTTCGGCTTTTCGTAAAAGAACGTGGCGTCCTCAATCGTGATCTGCACGCTGCCTTCGGTGCCATAAATCCAAAGCTCGTTGCCCTGCTTCGCATTGTCTGTGAGCGAGCTGAACACCAGCCGGCGGCCGCCCGGGTACAGGAAGATGCACTGCACGTTGTCGCCGGTCGTGCGGTCGTCGTGGTAGCGCACGATGCTTGTCGTGCCCAGCGCATGCGTCGGCGTCGCCTGCAATACCCAGTTGGCAATGTCGATTTGGTGCACGCCAAGCTCCGTGACCAGGCCGCCGGACGTCTCGCGGTACAACCGCCAGTTGATGAGGTGTTCCAGCTTGCCACCCGGGTCAGGGCTGGGCACGGGCCGCCGCCAATCATTGTTGCGATGCCAGTAGCCGTACATGTGTGTTGGCTCGCCGATTTCACCTTTGCGAATGCGCGCGACCGCATCCAGAATCCACGAAGCATATCGGTATTGATGACCTGCCTGCAGCAGGCTTTTGCTTTGCCTGGCCGCCGCATAAATCGCATGGTTATCGTCGACGGTGAAGCCGATCGCCTTCTCCGCATAGATGGGCTTACCCGTGGCCAGCGCCGCCAAGAGGTGGTCGCGGTGGCACGCGAGCGGCGATGCGATGAGGAACGCATCCACGTCCGGTCGCGCCACCAGCTCACGGTAGTCCTTCGTATGGAACACCTTGTGTCCCGCGACCGCGTCGACCTGCGCAAAGCGCGGCTCGTAGACGTCGCACGCCGCGACCAGTTCCACGCCAGGGTTGTGCAGCAGCTGGCGCAGGTCCTCCTTGCCGCGCGAACCCGGCCCGATGATGCCCAGCTGGATGCGATCGTTCGGCGAACGGGGCGGCTGCTGCGCGAAGGCGGCGGGCGCAAGCGCGGCGCTCGCGGTCGTCAGGCTGGCGTTGCGGACAAAGTCTCGACGGTTCATGGCCTTCTATTGTGCGCGCTTGCAGAATCCGCTGGCAACGGGCCCCGGCCAGCGCACCGCGGTGCACACCCGCCGCCCGCGGCTGCCGGTCACGATCAGCGCGCGATCGAGCGGCAGGGTTCGCAGCAGCCTGCGTGATTGCCCTGGCGTCTCGACGAACAGCACGTTCGACAGCGCATCGCTGGACGTACCGCTGGGATCGAGGATCGTCACCTGCAGCACGCCCTCCACCGGCCGCAGTGTGCGCGGGTCCATGATGTGGCAGTACAGGTGGCCGCCGAGGATGAAGTTCTTCTCCGCGCAGTTCGCCGTCGACAGCGTCGCATTGTGCAGAAACACCGTTGAAATGTCGTGCGACGGCTGCCAGGGATCATGCAGGTGCACCGGCCATCCGGCCTGCCCCGGTGGGCCGTCCAGCGCGCCCAACGTGCTGCTGCCGGCGGAAAGCATCGCCCGCTGCACCCCCGCCTCCCGCAGCACACGCAGCGCCGCATCCACGGCAAACCCCTTGCCGATCCCGCCCGGGTCAAGCTCCACGCCGTGCGCCAGCCGCACCCCGCGCGTTGCTGCATCCAGCTGCATGTTTCGCCATCCGGTCTGCGTGCGCAACACCTGGAACTCCGCCGCCGTCGGCACCGTTCCCGACTTCCGGAAGAAACCCCACGCCTTCATCAGCGCGCCCACCGTCAGGTCGAACGCGCCATCGCTTACCGCACTCCAGTGTTGCGCCTCCGACAAAAAGTGAAACATCTCCGGATCCGTCGTCACCGTCTGGGAGGCGGCCAATCGGTTGATGCGCGACAGCTCACTCGTCGACCGGTAATTCGACAACAACTCCTCAACCCGGTCCACTTCTTCAAAGGCCGCATCGCTTGCCTGCGCCGCCCCGTCTGGCGAAGAGGCATACACATACAGCGTCCAGGTGGCGGCCATTGCCTCATGCCGCGTTGTGTACAGCGTTTCCTGTGCTCGCGCCACGCTGCGCTCGGCCAACAGCATGGCCAGCCAACAGAGCATTGCGATGGATCGACGTCGAATCTGCATCCCATCCCAGTATGAAGCGTGCAAACATCGTCGGCAGCGGCCCAAATGGCCTCAGCGCGGCCATCGCCCTCGCCCGCGCAGGGGTCGCTGTCACCGTGTGGGAGGCCGCAGCCCAGCCCGGCGGCGGCGTCCGTACTGAAGGGGCCACCCTCCCCGGCTTCCGCCACGACATCGGCTCCGCCGTCTACCCCATGGCGGTCGCCTCGCCCTTCCTGCGTTCCCTGCCCCTGCAGCAACACGGCCTCCGATGGATTGAGCCGGACATTCCGCTCGCCCACCCGCTGCCGAATGGTGATGCGCTCGCCGTGTTTCACTCCCTCGAGGAGACCGTCAATGGCCTCGGTCAGGATGGTCCTGCCTACCGCAAGCTCATGACCCCGATCGTCGAAAGCTGGCAGGACCTCATCCATGACGTGCTCGGGCCGATCTTCCACCTGCCGCGCCATCCCTTTGCCCTCGCCGGCTTCGGCCTCACCGGCCTGCAACCCGCGCTCTCTGTCGCTACTCGCACCTTCCACACCGAACGTGCCCGCGCACTGTTCGCCGGCATGGCCGCCCACGCCGTTGTTCCGCTGAGCTTCGCCGCCACCTCCGCCGTTGGCCTGGTCCTTGCGGCCACGGCCCACTCGGACGGCTGGCCCATCGCCGAGGGCGGAGCGCAATCCATCACCGAGGCCTTGATCAGCATTTTGCGCAGCTATGGTGGCCAGATCCACACCAACTCCCCCATCAACCAGCTACGGGACCTGCCCCCCGCAGACTGTACCCTGCTCGACACCTCTCCCCGCGAACTGCTGCGCCTTGCCGGCGACGCCATCCCGCCCGACCGCCGCCGCCCGTACCTGCAGTTTCAGCACGGCCCAGGCATTTACAAGCTGGACTGGGCCCTCTCCGACCCGATTCCCTGGGCCAACCCGCTCTGCCGCCGTGCCGGCACCGTGCACCTTGGTGGTTCCATGGCGGAGATTGCCGCCTCCGAAGCAGATGCGTACTATGGCCGTAAAAACGACCGCCCCTACCTCCTGCTCTCGCAGCCAAGCCTCTTCGACCCCAGCCGCGCACCTGCCGGCAAACACACCGCATGGGCCTATTGCCATGTCCCAAACGGCAGCACGGAAGACGCCACCGAAGCCATCGAGAACCAGATCGAACGCTACGCCCCCGGCTTCCGCGACACGGTCCTCGCCCGCAACAGCCGCAACGCTCCGGCCATGCAGGCGTGGGACCGCAATCTCGTCGGCGGCGACGTCTCCGGCGGTGCCATGACGCTGGCCCAGATGCTGCGCCGGCCCAAACTGCCGCCTTACAGCACTCCCATGCCTGGCGTCTTTCTCTGCAGCTCCTCCACACCTCCAGGCGGGGGCGTCCATGGCATGTGCGGCGCACTTGCGGCTAAGGCAGCAGCCCTGCACCTCGGTCTACGTCTTCCCTCTCTGCGCTGATCCCTCGTAGCCGTTACACTGAAACTCGTCATCCCACCCCAAGCGCCCGGATGGTGAAATCGGCAGACACAGCGGACTTAAAATCCGCAGACCTTAACCGGTCGTGGGGGTTCAAGTCCCCCTCCGGGCACCATAAACATTGATGCTTCTTCTGTTTTTAAGCTGCATGCCTGGGCAAACTGCGGGCGGTTTTTAGGCCGGGGCGGTTACAGTACCGGTTCTTTGAAACTGTGACAGTGCCCGCAACGCATCGATCTCTACATCTGGAGCAAGGTGGCTGTAACGTGCGGTCATGCTTAGAGTCTTGTGACCCGCTAGGTTTTGGATTGTGCGCAGGCCGACACGAGCCATGGTGAGCCGCGAGCAAAACGTGTGCCGTAGATCATGCCAGCGAAAGTCCGTCACCTTTGCTGCCTCTAGGATGGGGCCGAACCATGGATGCGACTTACACATCTTCCCGCGGCCATGGCGGTTCTCGAAGACGTACTCCGAGCCGAGTGACCATGCCTTCATCTGTACAAGCGCGGCGTGAGCCTCATCACTTAGGGGCAAGTGCCGGTCGGTGCCATTCTTGGTGCGCCTGACCGCTACGGTTCTCCGTTCCAGGTCGACGTTCTCCCACTTGAGGGCGAACTGCTCACCCGATCGAAGGCCGGTATTCAGGGCGAAGTCAACCGCGGGGATGTAGTGAGGGCAGTCACGCTCCATCACTTCCCTGATGCGCTTCTCTTCTTCTGGTAGAAGCCACCGGGTACGGCCATTGTCCTCTGCGCGGATGGCGACGGCGCGGGCTGGGTTGACCTTTACGCGACCGTTCCGGACACCCTGCCTGTAAACGAGGGAGATGGTGGACTTGTACCGGTTGGCCGTGGCGGGGGTGCGCGTGTTGGCAGTCAACCATGCTTCGATCTCAAGCGGGCTGATGTCCTCTGCGACACGGTCACCAAACGCTGCCTTGAGCGGCTTGAGGCGGCTGCTATCGTCGCGGTGGGCCTTCTTGTGAGTCTGCGACCATGCCAGGGCCTCATCCGCAAGCTGTGCGAACGTGGTGCCCCGATTCCGCATGTTGGCGGGGAGCTTCTTGCCTTCTAGCACTTCAACCTTGCGGCTTTGATAGACCGTGACGGCGGTCTTTCGCCGGCCGATCTTCTCGCGGCGTTCCTTGCCGCTAGAGTCGGCGTAGCGAATCCACCAAACCCCTGATCCGGGTTCCCGTTCGTAGACGCCCCTTACCTTTGCCGGTTCTGCCATCTCACCTCTCCGCGCCACCAGTGACTCTGCACGGTGTGCAGTATAACGGCAAACTAGATGGTGGCGGGGTCACCGCAAGCATCGGCATACAGACGCGGAAAGCTTCGGAGCGGCTTGCGGTCCCTGCTTTGTTCTATCTTGGTTTCCCACTTGACGTGACCCGGTGCATAAGGACCACCGTTAATTCGGTGAAGCGTCAAGTCCTTGCAAGGTCTCAATCCGCCCATTTGACCGAGCGCATACTTCCGGAAAGCATAGTAGTCGTAATACCACTCATCGCACATGAGTACCGAACTATAGCCCGGGTACTTGCGGACATCGCGGCACCTTTGCTTGGCGTCTTTCCAGGATTGGTGAGTGCCTTGTTCTTTGTCCCAGCCCGAGGGTTCCCGTTTCTCTGCCTCGAATGCCTCCCACGGAACCGGGAAGAAGGCCGACCCAAGCTCATCACAGGTACATAAGACAACATCCTCTCCAGATGCCGTGATAACCCGCCCCCAGGAAACCAAGTTTGAAAGCGGCCTGCGATACGCCCCTTCAAAAGTCTTACCAGTTGGAAATGGTCGATAGGGCTGGTGGACCAGCCGACATCTCTTGCCACACCTGCCGGTTCTCTCCAGATTGAAGGGGAGAACGGAAACGATCTTCTGACAATCACACTTGCAAAGCCATTTGGTACGGCCGCCACTATGAGGGTCCACACCCATGACGGTTAGCGATCCGTAGCGGGATCCTACGGGTGGTTGTGGAGTAGGTCTGGGCATGTCTTATGGGAGCTTTGGAGAGTGTGGAACATTGTGGTTAGTGCGTGGTCCAAGACGGGGTCCAGGTCGTTGTCCAAGTCTGGGAAGACGTAAGCATACATCTACCCATAGTAGGAACTCACCCACGTCTTTACTGGTGATTCTGCGCCTATGCTGCCCGCAGGTGTGGGATGTCTACGGTTTGGAACCGATCGATCTCAGACCTTGGAACTAGGGTCCGCTTACCTAAGCGAACGATCTTTAGCTGATTATTGTCGATCAATCGGGTGATGGTGGATTGCGACACGTTGAGCAGTTCCCCTGCCTCACGTCGGCTGAATAGGGTCCTCTGCATCGTGGCAATCACAGGGTATACAGGGGCAGATTCGATTAGTGCAGACATACAGTCATCTCCAGCGGTGTATGTGTATGCTCACCGCCTTTCGAGCATGCCACAGGATTCTAGGATTGCGGCTAGAAGTTTCTAGGACGCTAGGATTTCTTGATTGAAGGCGGCTGCCGCGTCGAAAGCAGCCGCCCTTTCCGGCCGCGAGGTCTAGGCACGGTCCCGGAAGCCTGAAAATGTGTGCCGCCCTATCGGATCCGACGACCTGGGATTCCTTCGGCAGCAATACGTCTAATTTCATCGGTATGGAACAAAGTTCTCGAGCCGATGCGGGTCGGGTTGATCTTGCTTCGCAAAACGAGCCGGTCAAGGCTGGGCAGCGATATTCCAAGGCGATGCGCCGCGGTGAAACGAGAGACGAGCAATGGTTCATCAAGTGTGGTGTCTGGCATTTACTTAGCTTTCTTTCCGCCGGTGAGCGTTCCCGACTTGCCGCGGTCGGCGGCTGCGGCTTTCTTGACCAGCTTGCGGGTGACTTGGAGGTTGTCTTTGATTGTCTTTGGCATTGCGTAAATCCTTTCTGTCTGCTCTTTGTGAACTAGCTTCGGCCCGCTGCTGCTTGAGCCTGAGCCACGGCCGCTTGCGCTGCCTTGATCGTGGCTTGTATCTGCTTTTTTGAAACTGGCATGAGAATCTTCTCCCTTGAAGAGGTGTAGACCCGTCTCCAGGTCGGTTAAGTTTGAGCGGCACCTACGCCGTATTTGACCGTCTCGAGCCGCCCTACCATGCGAAAACCCGCGTCATCATTGGACGAACTAGGCTTTTGCGTGCGCAAACCCGCATAAACACTGACGATTTATCGGAAGGTGACCGTCAGACGGCATCTTCGGCAGTGCAGAAGTTTAGTCTTGCAACCCATGAGCGCACGTGTTACATCTGTATCTACGAACAATGAAACTGATGTAAAGGGAGCGGCTGGACATGGCGAGTGGTAAGTACGTGACGTATTTAAGAGTGAGCACGGCAAAGCAAGGTGTGAGTGGACTTGGACTAGAAGCACAGCGTGCTGCGGTGCAAGCACACTTGAATGGTGGAGCATGGAAGATTGTTGCTGAGACGGTAGAGGTAGAGTCCGGCAAAGACAACGCACGCCCCCAGCTTGCGAAGGCGCTGCGTCTATGCAGACTGCATGGTGCAACCCTACTTGTAGCCAAGTTGGACCGTTTAAGCCGCAATGTCGCATTCCTAGCTAATCTGATGGAAAGCAAGGCTAAGTTTTGTGCAGCGGACATGCCAGAAGCTGACGAAACTCACCTGCACATGATGGCGGTCTTTGCACAACATGAGGCGCGGATGATCTCTGCCCGCACTAAGTCTGCCCTTGCTGCTGCAAAGGCGCGTGGCAAGTCTCTGGGGGGTCGGCGTGTGTCATCCGAGGCATGGGCAGAGTTCGCAGCAAAGGGACGCTCCGTTAGTATCACCAGTCGAACTGAAGAGGCGAACGAACGCAAAGCGGACGTAATGGGAGTTATCGAAGACATACAAGCGAACGGAGCTACTAGTCTCCGTGCTATCGCAACAGAATTGAACAATCGCGACATTCTGACTACACGCGGTGGGCAGTGGTCTGCCGTTCAAGTGCAACGTGTCCTAGCTAGTAAGTGACTTTTTCCACACACCCAACAAAGTTGCATAGTGTACAGAGTTCGGACAATCGGCTACATTTCAACTCATTGTTGAACTGAAAGGAACCCTCTGCCATGACTAATCCAAACCCGACTCTTACGTATGCACCTTGTGCAGCCTGCAAGGTGAACTTCGACCCTGATTACCTATCCGACTGCGGAACATGCGGTGCGCTCTTCTGCCCTAAGTGCGATCCAAACTGCCCTTGCTGTCTCTTTGAACTCGAGGTGCATGTGACCTTGCCGGATAGCCATGCAGCGGCTTTAGCAGCCTAGGGATAGGGCCATGGCGCTGGTTTGCGGCCATGGCCCGGTGCCCTACGCTGCAATCCCAAAGTCTTTGCGTTGCTGCTCCTCGAGCTCCGCGCGGTACTTGGAACGCTGGGCATCTATACCGGCCTGATTCACTTTCGCAAGTGGTTTAGGCCGGTTTGGTAGTTCAGCGATTGCGTTTGGATTCTCGTTCAATCGTCGCGTTTTCTCAGATAGGTTTAACTTGAAAAAGTCCTCCTTGAACACTACCTCACTAGTGACAGGCGGCTTGGTTGGGAGTGACTCCCAGGCGGCAATGCCATGCTCTGAAATGAATGCCGTCTTCTCCGCTACCGTGGCGTAGTCCTGCTTCGATGCCATCCCAGGGCGACCCTTGCCGGTGTCTGTGCGGGGCAGGGTGCGACCGTCCGCGATCGTGCGATCGTCAGTGGCCCAACGTGTGAGCGCATCTGCAAGGGCGACAGTCTGCCCGTCGTAAGTGGTGGTTGGTTTGCCCGCCTCATCGAAGGCAATCTCGCGACCCGTCGCCTTGAACCGCGCAAGTAGTTCCGGCGCATCGTCATGGAATCGAATCTCAGTTGAGCCGATGGCGGCTAGGATTGCCATCGCTTGTTCGTGCTGTTGCATGTGCTCTCTCTTTCTGATGGTGCATGATTGTTCCCGCGCTCACACCCACGACGTGACTCTGCCAAAAGAAACCCAGTGATCGTGGGGCTGGGCAAAGGAACGGCGGTCAGTTGTGGGGGTGGAGCGCGGGCGGGTCGGCTAGGAACACAACCCAAACTTTAAAAAATCAATACCCAGCTTCGGTCCAGGATGCAGCTTCCGCGGACCGCTGGCGGTCTCGTTCGGCTCGGGTGGTGGGTGAGGGTGATTGTGCGTCTACGGCGCGTGTGTCGGCCTGAATCCCCGTCACCATGGCAGCATTGTTGACCTGGGCGGTGACCCGGTCTGCCTCACGCTGGGCGACGCGGTCTGAGTATGCTTTCCGGCCCGCGGCGAAGTCTGCCGTAAGCGTCTCTTTAAAGTAGCGTTGACCTTTTAGCGAAAGGCCGCCGATGCCGTGTTCTTCAACTTCGCGAGCGAAGTCGGTTTCGGAGTATGGCAGTGATGAATCCTAAGGTGAGATGGGTCGCTGCGGTGCCTGTGATGGCTCTACACAGCGGGGGAACGTTGAAGACTATCCCTGAAAACAATCATACGTCGCTTGTCAAGTGTTTTCTTTAGGATCGGTGCGATTATCGGATTAACGGCGGCTCGTACTTGCCGAATCGAACGATCCCGCACTCTCAGGCACCTACTTTTGTAGTCGCTTGATCCAAGGTCTCATCGGGAATTGCTGAAATGTAGCAGGAATCACACGTAGACAGTCTCTAGTTCAGGTATCAGCGGGACAAGTTCTAGGAATCCGCTACTTTATTGGTACGAGGTTGCAGACCAGTCAAAACCAAACGCGGATCCACGAGGCTCAGTTCGTACATGTACATCAGTTCCTTGCACAATTGTGCAGTCTGGGATTGGTGTTGCACTGACATCGGATTGCACTCTGTCCATCCCGTTCCCCCACTTGTGTTCGGAACTACAGGGAGGTAGTTGCTATCAAGGTGGCATCCCTTCCAACTGACATTGCCCGAGTCTATGAGCTTGTAGCGTCCCTGCAGATCTCTCCCTATGTTGGAGAGGTTTACCCCCTCTTCACCGGAAGGTATCACTGTGCGTAGGGGACGATCATCCAGGGCCGGGGTGCATCCAGGGAAGCGATCGTCATACAGGATTTTGAGGCGTCCCTCGGTGGACACCGCTAACTGCTCATAGAGCAACCCATCCAACTCGTCATCGTCATCAGGGTCACGACAGACCAGCGGGGTCACCTGCTCACTAATCATGCAAGCGATGTTGTTTGGGTGGGGTCCAAGCGCGAGCATGACGCCATAAATGCGCGTCATCAGTCCCGGATTGACGATGGCTGTAGTCATCTCGCACAAGGTGGATATCCGGCGACGATTGTCTAGGTAGGCTCTGCTTCCTCGCATCTTCATCTCTTCCGGGGAAAGGCTATCAGTGCGCTCCAGCTTCAGCACAAGGTCGAATGGAAGCTGGTAAGCCTTGCGGGTGCTGCCTTCTCCAATCTTCCGGGGGAAGTCAAAGCCCGATTCCGGGGGCATGGCTCCATAGAGAGCGTCCAGCAGATGACCTTTGGTTCTGCACTGAGCGGCATAGGCGGTGATCTCCGCGGCGAATGCGGTGCGGACGGCGTCGAGGTGGGCGGGGTCCTGGTAAAGACGCGGGTGTTCCAGGCCGACGAATCGGCTTAGTTCTAATTTGGGCATGGTCCCTTTGTGTGCCCTCTCTTCAACAGGTCGGTGTGACATCCTTAGCGCCAGGAGAAGAGGACATGGCCAAGTTGCAATACGGGTTAGCGAGCTACGACAGGGTAGACGGTAGGGTGGACAACGACATGAACTTGCCGATGGGCGACGTCGATACAGGAAACCTGATCTCGTTTTTGAGATTGGCGGCAGACCACGATTGGGAGTTGTGCGGCACCCTTCCAGGGGCTCGAGCTGGAAGCCGAAGGCATTCTCCCTTTTCACCAAGCAACACGCGAATTGAGGAACATGATCATGAGGTGATGGACATGATCTTTAAGAAAAAGGGGAAGGGAGTGACAAAGCAAGAAGGCTTTCTCTGGATTATCCAAACTGCGATCCTTGCCGGAGCCGCCAACAGCGTGCCCGATCCCAACGACACAGTAGAAGACCCACAATCAACGTCGGTTCGAGATGCACTATACCAAGCATGTGAGGCCGTATCAGCGAGCGAGAACATCCCAGATGAACTAAGCATGTACGGTGCAGCAAGGGAGTACAGCACTCATAAGCTTGAGGGCGGGAGCGATCCTAGCGCACTACCCGACTGGATTAGGAACGCTTGAGTCTGCACGGCGTGCAGAGAAACCGGTACGGGGCGGTTACAGTACCGGTTCCTTCGAGAATCTGGGAACATGGGTCGTCGCATTCAGGCGGAATGTATGCATACGAAACTGCACAGAATGCAGGAATGACGTGGGTTTTGTAGTCATTGGAGGTCCGGTGAGCAAACGAGAGAAAAGCCCGGAGACTGACTTAAAATCCGCAGACCTTAACCGGTCGTGGGGGTTCAAGTCCCCCTCCGGGCACCAAATCCAGCCAAATGAAGGACTCAGCTCACCGTTAAACGGGGGGCTGTACCGCTTGCCGCCGAAGTTAAGGCTATGGGTCGGCTTGCACAAAGAAACGGCAGATGGGTCGTCAAGCGTAAGTGAGGGTGAACGTCAGGGGTGTCTTCCGACGCAAAGATGATCCCGGACCGGAAGGCAGGGTGTTCATCAACAAACGGCCGAGGAAGTGGAAGTTCCAGTACAAGCATGGTCCAGGATGAATTTCCTCCGAGCTTACCGAATCGTGGAAGGTCCAAAAGAATGTGCTCAGAACGACGGATGTTTAAAGCACCAGGTGAAAGCTGCGAGGGCAAATGGCTTCAGCCCTCAGCAGCATTTCGACAACCGTGCCGGGCACTGGAGGCGAATAGAAGTATCCCTGAGCATAATCGCAGCCCAGTTCTTTTAATTGGGTGCAGTGGGCAAGCGTTTCAGCCCCTTCGGCGATTACATCCATGTTCAGGGAATGCGCCAACGAAAGAATGGTCTTCACAATCGCGAGGCTTTCCGGATCCTTCCCCATCCGAAGGACGAAGGACTTGTCGATCTTCAGGGTTTGAAGTGGAAAGCGATGGAGGTAGCTGAGCGAAGAGTAGCCGGTGCCGAAGTCGTCAATGGAAAAACAGACGCCGAGGCGTCGCAGGTTCTTAAGAACGGCGGCCGCGCGTTCCGCGTTTCCCATCGTGACGGACTCCGTCAGCTCCAGCTTTAACAGCGTAGGATCAATGCCCGTCTCATGGAGGACAGCCTGGATGGTCGAGGCGAGGTCGAGTTCCCGAAACTGGCGACCCGAAAGGTTGACACTCATGAGTAACGGCCGGTCAGGCCGGTACGCCGCATTCCATCGAACCAGGGTGTTGCAGGCTTCTCGAAGAACCCAGGTGCCTATGGGAACGATTAGTCCCGTATCTTCCGCAATCGAGATGAACTGATCCGGGTAGATCAATGGCAGACCAGGCCGCTGCCAGCGAATCAGAGCCTCGAAGCCGACGATATCCGACGTTTCCAGGCAGACGATCGGCTGGTAATGCAGTAGAAGTTCTTTGCGCTCCAGCGCCTCCCGAAGTTGTGCTTCGACCTGTAAGCGGTTCAGCGCGGCCGCGTACATGCTGTCGTCATACACGGCGTAGCGAGCTTTGCCCTGCTCTTTGGCTCGATACATTGCCATGTCCGCATCCCGAAGAATTTCCGCAGCGCAAGTGTAGTTGGCGCTGGACCAGGCAATCCCGACGCTGGCAGTGATGTACAGCTCATGCCCGCCAAGATGAAAGGGTTCAGCGAGCGCATGCTGGAGTCGGTCGGCGATGTGCAGCGCGTCGGTGAGATCGGCAAGGTCTTCCAGAAAGATGGTGAACTCATCTCCACCCAGGCGAGCGAGCATCTGGGTATCAGGGAGAGGCGACGTGTTGCGGGCAACGATATCCTCCTGCCGGATGGAGGTTGCCAAACGGGCAGCAACGCTGGTGATGAGTTCGTCACCCATGTGGTGGCCGAGGCTGTCATTGACGAGCTTGAAGCGGTCGAGATCGATGAAGAGAACCGCGAACATACTGTCGGGATGTCGAACGTGGTGTGCGATGGCGCGGGTCAGGCGATCCATAAACAGAGCACGGTTCGGAAGTTGAGTCAGCGGATCGTGCGACGCATCATGAACGAGGCGCGCCTCTGTCCGCTTGCGTTCCGCGACCCGGCCCAACTGGGTGCCGATCTGGCCGGCAAGGTTCAGGAGATACTCGTCAGGCTCCGTCACTTTGCGGGAGAAGAACTCGAGAACCGCCACGACCTCCGTCCCAATCAGAACAGGAAAAGCAAAGGCGGAACAAAGCTTCGAGGCTGCGGCAAGAGCGGCTCTCGGAAAGTTGTCATCGGTCGACAGATCTGAGATCCAGGACGGTTGGCCCGAAGCGAGAATGCGACCCGGCAGGCCAAGGTCACGGGCAAAGCGAAATTTCAGGGTAGCAGCCTGAAAGGCACGGGTAGATTCATCCACGACGCCGTGCCAGAGCATGGTCGGGGCCAACGCGGGACCGGTTTCCGTGCCCTGAAGGACGTAAGCGTGCCCGAGAGGCCAGTGGGTCGTCTGACAAATCTGGTCCAGCGCAAATTGCAGAGCGGTTTCCACGGTGGGCGATTCATTAGCGGCAACCGCGATGGCCCGCACAAGCTCAAGCTGCTCTTTTTTCTCGTAAAGATCGCGGAGGCTTCGTTCCGCAATTGTTTCCGCCGCGAGGCGCGCCTTTCGCTCGCGTTCATAGCGACGCTGAGCGTTCTGGACTCCAGTAGCAGCTGTACTGTCGATCACACCGGCCATTTAGTTCCTGCTTGGACTCTGGAAGTAAATCGTGCAGACACACCGCTCATCGCCCCGGTGCATGCATTGCAGGTGTTCAAAGTGGAGCGACTCCCCGTAGTGAGTTGCCGCTCCTTCGGCAAATCCTTGTGCTAACGCGCAGAGGCGGCGTGGCGAATCGTACCCCATGATGAGGCTGCCGTCTGGGCCATCGGAGAACTGAAAGGTCGGAACCTGGGCACCGGGGTACACCTTGCGAACTTCTGGATGAATGATGTGGTTCACGCTGAGCAGAAATGGACGGCACGATGTCTGGCCGACGAAAAAGGCCGGATAACGCTCAAACAGCAGCGGCATGGCCTGGTTGCCAAACCAGCGAAGAACATCGAAGTGGGTCAGATTCAATGCCGATGCCGCGGCAGCCACAAGTGCGGCGACATGATCGTCCGGGTAACTGTCAAGCGAAGTGTAGGAGCCATCGAGCCCTGTCGCATCCAGCAGGGCATCCCACGTGTCCACGCCATGATGTTGAACCACAACCTCTTCGAGCAGGTTGAAGACAATCCCCTTCACAGTGCACAAGCGCGGAATGATCACGCGTCCTTACAGTCCATGTATCGACGAAGGTGCAAGTAAGCGTGAGGCGAAAGTCCAAGTCGCAGGATCCTGCGACAGCCTTCAAGCGTCATGACCTCTGTTGCATGAACATCACCTGGCGAAGCCGTACCCCGATACGCGTTGCCAACGCGAGCAGCGCCGACCCTTCTGTGAAGGATTCCGAAACTACACTGCGCGAATACCTCCTCGGAGAAGCCGGTTTACGGCGTGGATGGCCCATCTGGCCGTCCGGCCTCCATTGTGTGGCAGCAGTGATGCCCCGCGCCGTCGTTCGCGTCGGGCGCATGATCCATCATCCTCATCATCTCCGGGCCGCCTGTGCCGAGAAAGCGCCAGAGCAACAACGCGGTGATCAGCAGGAAGATGATGTTCAGCACCGAGGTGTAGTTCCAGCTGACATGCTCCATCATGACGTGCGCGCCACCGTGCGATGGAATGAGGTGGAGCGCGGTAAACAGGAATTCAACGGCGAGCGCGGCGAGCGACATGGCCGCGTAAAAAACGAAGAACAGAATGGCTGCAACCTTCCACCCGTAATACTTACGATAAATATTGAGAATGGGCAGAATGATGAGGTCGGCGAACAGGAAGGCAATGACGCCGCCAAAGCTGATGCCGCCGTTCCACAGCACGGCTGCCAGCGGCACGTTGCCGACGGAGCAAACAAAGGAAAGCACCGCGACCATGGGGCCGATGAACGGTCCCCACAGCCGGGCGAGCAACGGATGGCCGACGAGAAACAGCCCTTTCCAGAACTCATTGGGCACCCACGCCGCAAGGCAGCCGGAGATGAGCAGGCCGCCGGCAATGTCAGGCCACAGGGAGTACCAGTCCATCCAGAAGTAATGGCTGGTGGCCGTGATTCCCTTTGCACTTGTGAGCTTTTGCCAGAACGAGCCGGAATGGAGGCTCATGTCCATGGCGGCATGGCCTTCCATCTTGCCCTCCAGCCCCTTTTCGGCCTGCTTGCGCGCGGCTTCGATGAGCTTCGGTTTGAGCGCGAGGCGTAGGAAGACGACGATGAGCCCGATCATGATGGGACCGCCGGTAAACTCCGCCAAGGTGAACTGCCAACCCAACATGACGGCGAGCAGGACCGAAAGCTCCACCACGAGATTGGTGCTGGCGAACTGGAAGGCGATGGCGGCGATAAAGTCCGCGCCCTTGCGGAATAGCGTGCGAGCGAGCGCGGTGGCAGCGTAGGAGCAGGAGGAACTGGCAGCGCCCAGACCTGTAGCGATGAGGATGGTGCGGGGCGACGAGTCCGGAAGGAGTTTACTCAACTGCTCTTTGGAGACAACCGCCTCGATGATGCCGGAGATCAGGAAGCCGAGACAAAGCGCCCAGAGCATGGACCATGCCATGATGCCGGTCATGCGGAGAGCGTCGAGAAGGTGGTGGATCATGTGTTGGCTCCCTAAAGCTACCGCTTCAACAGATTGGATAGCCGCCGGTGGCTGCGAGGTGCTTTGCGATTTTTGAGACTCTGCTCTGCAACGACTTTGCGATCTGCATCGAACTCACATGGCTAATGCGTATGACGTGATCGTGATCGGTACCGGTGCTGGTGGTGGAACGCTTGCGCTGCAACTGGCGAGGGCTGGCAAAAACATCCTGATTCTTGAGCGCGGGCCGTTTATGCCGCAGGAAAAGCTGAATTGGGATACGCAAGCCGTGTTCCTCGACAACCGTTACCACACGAAGGAAACGTGGCAGGACAAGGACGGCAAGGACCTTCATCCGCAGCAGGCGTACTTCGTGGGCGGCCAGACAAAGGTTTACGGCGCGGCGATGTTTCGTATGAGGGCCGAGGATTTTGGAGTCATCCAGCACAAAGGTGGCATTTCGCCAGCGTGGCCCATCTCGTACGCGGACATGGAGCCGTACTACACCCAGGCGGAGGAGCTCTTTCATGTGCATGGCGACCTGGGGACGGCACCCGCGGTAGAGGGTGGCTTCGGGTCGTCGTTCGATCCCACCGAGCCGTTCCACTCCAAGCGGTACCCGTATCCGGCGCTGGCGAATGAGCCACGCATGCAGACCATTGAGGATAGCGTTCGCAAGCTTGGGGTGAACACGTTTCCGATTCCGCTAGGGCTCAAGCGCGACGAAGCCGACCCGCTGAAGTCCAAGTGCATTCGGTGCGACACCTGTGACGGTTATCCCTGCCTGGTGCACGCAAAATCGGACTCCGACATCAACTGCATCCGCCAGATTCTGCACCTGCCGAATGTGACGCTCATGACGAATTCCAGGGTGACCCGGCTGATTACGAACGCGTCCGGGACGGAGGTGACGGCAGTCGAGGTGATCCACTCCGGATCAGGCAAGCCGTACGGCAGCGCGCCCGATCCAACCGTCATCGATGCGCCTTCCGCATCCAAATCCGGCGCGACCGCAACGTACCACGCAGGCCTGTTTGCAGTGTGCGCGGGTGCAATCAATTCGGCAGTCATCCTGCTGGCGTCCGCAACGGACAAGCATCCGACGGGACTCGCGAACCGGTCAGACCAGGTGGGCCGCAACTTTATGTATCACCAAGCCGATGCGATGCTGGCGCTGTCGACCGAGCGCAATGAAGACACCTATACCAAGACCTGGGGCACGAATGATTTTTACCTGAAGGGGCCTGACCCGGAATATCCGTTTCCTCTCGGCCAGGTGCAGCCGGTTGGCAGCTTCCATTACGAGATGATGAAGGGCGATGCACCGCCACTTACGCCCGGATTCGTGCTGGAAGGCATGAAGCATCACGCCGTGCCGTGGTGGTTGACGACAGAGGACCTGCCCGCCGCGGAGAACCGCGTGACGCTGCACAATGCGACACCCTCCTCGGTCGATAGCCGTCAGCCTGGCTTGGTTGGCCCTCATCCCGCGGGTGATACCGGACGGACGAATGAGTCGGAGCCGGTCAGTGTTCATGCACCGCATCGCATTCAGCTGTCGTACACGCCGAACAATGTCGAGTCGTTCGAAAAGTTGAAAGACGCGTGGGTCGACGTGCTGAAGCGTTCAGGACATGCGAATACACATGTTCCCCTGCATGCTTACTTCAAGAAGCGAATTCCGCTGGAAGGTGTCGGTCATCAGAATGGCACCTGCCGCATGGGCGACGATCCGGCGGCCAGTGTGCTGGATCCATTCTGCAAGGCTCACGATCTGGACAATCTTTACGTGGTGGACGCGGCATGCTTTGTGTCCGCAAGTGCCGTGAACCCGTCTCTGACGATCATCGCCAATGCCTTGCGCGTGTCCGACCATCTGCTGTCAGGGCGGCTGAAGAGCTGAGCAGCTCCCGCCCCCGACCTATGCGGAAGAGTTCTTTCCTGGTTCGCCCTGCAGCAGCCGTACTAGGCTGGGTGCTGCGGGCACCAGAAAGGCAATCGAACCAAAAACCCACATCACGGACGCGCCCAGCGTCTGGTCTGTAAGCGGATCGAGACCAAGCCCATTCGGGTGGCGGACACGAGAGTTCCTTGCAGCGGTCCGGCTGGTCTCCGTCGGCGACTTGCCCTTCACACGTGAGCGATCGCCGTGCCGGAGGTGACGATACGCGGTCAGTTTGGACCCGAGAGCACCTCGCCCAGGGCCACGCCCGTTTGGCGTTCTTCTCAACGTGCGAGAAATCATGGCTGGAGGCGAGATACATGACACCTTCGGTGTCGGTCGCGCCCTTACGCAAGCTGTTGGGCCGTTCAATAAGGAGTGCGGCTGATCACGGTAGACGCTACGGATTTTCCGGTGACGTGCCGGGGGCGTCGAGCCGCATCTCCTGGTAGAGCGCGCGGAGTTTTTCTTTGATCGCCTTGTATTTTTCGTAGTCGGCAACTTCACGCCGCGTGTCGTCCGGTCGATGCATGCGCCGGTACAGCGCGGCAAGGCGAAAGTGCACAAGCACATCCGTAGGATCGGCCTTTTCCATCGATTGCAAAAGGGGCAGCGCCTCCGCAAGCTGGTCGGTTTCCACCAGTTCATGCGCCAGGCCGATCCCGGCATCCGTGTCGGCGGGCAGCAGGTGTAGCGCCTGTCGATAGAGCGCGATAGCACCTGCATGATCGCCGCGCGCTGCGGCAAAGTCGCCCAGGCGCGTCATGGAATGTGCGTCGGACGGATTGGCCTTCAGGGCTAGCTGGTATTGCTGCTCCGCTTCGGCCTTGAGCGCGGATTCGTCTGAGAGGCGGAGTGCCTCTGCAAATTCGTAGTGGGCGCCGGGCAACGCAGGGTCTGCGGCCAGGGCCTGGCGATAATTCGCCACCGCACCCTTGATGTCACGCTTCCGCTGCAGTTCGTGCGCCATGGCCTGGTGCATCTGCGCGGACTTGGGCGCGGCGACCGAGAGTTCCAGCATGGCTTCGTTGGCAAGATCGGTGTTGATGCGGTATGCGGCGTAAAGCACACCCGGGTCTTCCGGCAGCGTTGCTTTCAACTGGGCCACGACAGTTGCGGCTGCGGGCAGATCCCCGGCTGCCGTGTCCAACTCGATCAACTCCAAGCCGACCTCGCGATAGATCGCCTGCTTCTCCTGCACCAACGCCGGAAATGCCGTCTGCAGTGTGGTGCGTGCGGCGTCGGCTTGGCCGCTGCGACGTTGCGCAAGACCGAGCAGCGCCTGCAAGCGAGGGATAGGTTGCGCGGCGACCGTGCGCGTGAGTAGTGGAACGGCACCGCTGTAGTCGCCACTGAAGTAGAGCAGGACGCCGAGGTTACCGACAGCATCCGCGTTGTTGGGGTCGGTTTCGAGAACGGCGCGGAACTCTGGGATAGCCTGTGCCGGTTGCTTTTGCGTGAGAAAGCTGTGTGCCCGCTGCAGGTGTTGTGCCGCAGTCACCTGGGCGTGCAGCGTTCCGGCTTCGGAGCCGGGCAGCACCGCAAGCAGCACGGCCAAGATGGATCTCTTGTTACAAGTCACGAAGAACACCTTATCGAAAGACGGCATGCGGCACAAACGGGAAGCGGAGGCAGACCATTGGGGTCTGCCTCCGCTGCCGGGTAAGACACGTGCGTTAAAAGGCGAAGCGCGCGCTAAGCTGCATGTTGCGGCTCTGGTTGCTGGTGCTGGTGATCTGGCCACCGCCGTTGGTTGTATCCGTGTTGGGGACGCCAAAGGTGGGGTGGTTCAGTATGTTGTTGACGTCGGCGCGGATGGAGAGGTTGAGCGACTCGGCGATGTGGAAGGTCTTGCCGAGGGACGCGTTAAAGCTCTCGAAGCCGGGGCCATTCAGGCTGTTGCGACGTACGTTGCCGAACGTGTTCGCAGCGGGTGTGGCGTAGGCTGCAGTGTTGAAATATGCCAGCAGTGTGCGATGCGTTGGGGTTGGGTTGCCGACCAGGTTGGGCCGCAGACGGAAGCCATTGCCGGCCTGCGCGTTGCTATTGTCCAATTGGCTGTTGATCGTCGGCGTGAACGGGTTGCCGTCCTGCACGATAAAGGTCGTCGATACGCGCCAACCACCGATTGCTTCGTCCAGCAATGCGCTGTTGTTGAGGAAACGAGCACCCTTGCCGACCGGCAGGTTATAGACGACGCTTCCCTTCCAGGCGTTGCGCACGTCGAAGTTTGATGGACCGTAGTTGGCACCGATGTCATAGGCGTCCTGGTACTGGTAGGTACCTGCACGGCTTCCCCAACCGGACGTATCGGCATCATCCAGGAACTTGGACCAGACGTAGTTTGTGTCGAAGCTGAAGCCATGAGACAGGCGCTTGGTCGCCGACAGCTGCAAGGAGTTGTAGTTGGAAATGGCTCCGATGCGGTTCCCCGTCAAGTTGTTGAAGATCGGATAGGGACGCTTGGACTGATCGTTATTGCTCAGTTGGCTCACCGGAACCGCGTTGATATCCGTCGGGAAGACAAGATTATAGCCATGGCTGCCGACATAGGCGATCTGCACCGCTAAGTCGTTCTGTATCTGCTTCTCAATGCTGAAGTTGTACTGCATGATCTGCGCGACAGGCGTGTTGTAGGGATTGTATTGGAAACTCTGGCCGTTCTTGCTGGCCGGGTCGGTGCTCTGCGGGGCGAAGGGAAGTTGGGTGCCCGTACCTGCCAGCGTCGTGACCGGTGCGAGCCCGTTGCTGTTATCGTTCGCGTTACCACTGGAAATGATTGCCGAACCTTGGCCGTTGCCGTAGGTGTCGAGACTCCAGCTATAGGCGTACAGACCGAAGCCGCCGCGGACGACCATGTCCGGCTTAGGCGTATAGGCAAAGCCGACGCGGGGCAGAACGATGTTGTACTTATTCTGCTGTAGCGACGTGCGGCCATTTGTCTTGTTGGCGGCAAACCAGACAGCACCCAGCGTATTGGTTGCGCTGTTCAAGATGGTGGGGTCGAAGGTTGCCTGGTTGTTCTTGGCATCGTGCCAGCCAAGCTGCACCTGGTAACGCAGTCCGAGATTCAACGTCAGATTGGGACGGATTTTGAAGTCATCCTGAACAAAAACCTGAGGCGTTTTCTGGCGGGCGGCATATTCCGGCTGTACCTGAGCACTCCAATTGTGCGACTGACCGAGCAGGAAGTCAGCATAGGCGAAGCCGGAGTTTTTATCGTTGAGCGAACCCTTGGTGTAATCACCGGTAAAGCCGAAGCTACCTGGGTCGAGGTTACCCCAGGCTGTGGAGTTGCTCTGCTCAATCAGGAACTCACCACCGAAGTGGAGGATGTGCCGTCCCTTAATGAGCGTGACCACATCCGATGGATCGAAGACGTGTTCCTTGTAAACGGCGTTGACGCCGGGTCCGATGCCAAGCTCGCTGGTGATGCCAATGTTCGGGAAGCCGTCCGCCTTCGCATACTGCAGGCCGAGTTTCGACGGATATCCGCCGCCAAAGCTCTGCCCAACAAAAAAGTTGAGCTGATTCGTATAACCGAAACGCGCTTCATTGACGAAGTTACTGTTTACCGTGTGGACGTCGGTGATTTGGGCGTTGGTGCTGTCGACATCGCCGGCATAGCAGTTGACTGGGCAAATATTTTGCCCGACAAAGAAGGCCGGGTTGTCGCGCTTGGCCACGGTCATGGTCAAACGATTTTTGTCGGTCAGGTTGAAATCAAGCCGGCCAAAGTACTTCTTGAACGGGTTCGCCTGCGATGCCTGGTAGAAGTAGTTATTGGTGGTGATGCCGGGCGTGTATTTGCCGTTCGTATAGGAAGCAAGCTGCACGTTGCCGGGACGATTTGGTGTCGGGTAGTAGGCCTGGATATTCTTTGCGACCGCGTCAAAACGGGCCGTCGGGATGATGTTCCCGGCAAACGGATTGCGTCCGAAGCTGCCATTTACCGTCGTCTGCGACGCTGGATCATAAATGCAACCGGGGCTGCTTTGCGAGCTTCCATTTGCGGCAGTGGGCAGGCATGTTACACCGGGCACGAGCTGCTGCGAGAAATCGCCGCCACGCTGTGCCAAGGTGGGCACAGTGGAGTAGCCGTTGACTGCGGAATTATTCGTGATCTGGTCGTAGTTGAAGTAGAAAAAGGCGCGATCCTTGAGAATCGGGCCACCAATGGAGCCGCCGAAGTTATTGAAGCGGACCCGGTTTTTATTGATAGTGCCAGGGCTGAAGTTGTAGGGCCGGGCGTTGTAGGCGTCGTTCTGGTTGTACTCGTAGGCCGCGCCGTGAAAGCGGTTGGTCCCACCCTTGCTGATTTGGTTAAAGAGAATGCCGCCGACGCCATACTGAGCGGAGAAGGCAGAGGTGCTGACCTTCACTTCCTGCACAGTTTCGAAGACATAAGTGTCCGCATTGCTGGACGCGGGCAGTGTGGATTCCGTGCCGTCTGACAGGACCGAGCTATAGGGCAGATTGCCGTTCACAGACACCGACTGGCCGGGTGAGTTGCCGAGCGGAGCCGATGGCGTTCCGGTAGCTCCAGCGATCAGGGTGGTGAAGTTTTCCCAGCTTGGACCGTTGCCGCTGCCGCCGCTGTTGGGGAGCTGTTCCAGGGTCTTGAAATCCAGCGTCGCTGACTGCTCGCCGGTCTCGGTCTGGATGAGCGCGACGTCGGTATTAACCGTCACGGTATCGGTCGTGGCACCGATGGCCAGCTTGCCGTCGACTGTCACCGTGGCGACGTCCAGGTTCAGGCCGGTGCGGCTGAAGTTGGAGAAGCCGTCCTTGCTGAACGTCACGGTGTAGTTGCCGGTGACAATGGGGCCGGAGTCGAACAGGCCGTCCTTGTTCGTGGTGAGGGTTTTGGCTACACCGGTGCCGGTGTTGAGGATGGTGACCGTGACCTCGGGCAGCAATGCGCCGGTGGCGTCTGTTGCGGTGCCTCGAATGTCACCGGCGTTTGCGCTTTGTGCGGCTGCAGACATGCCTACAGAAAGACATGACACGGCGAGCACGACGGGAATGATGTTGCGCCTCATGGGCGACCTCCGAATACTGCTACTGCAAAAGCCAAATTCTTCGAGGCTTGTCGGTCCCTGCTGGACAGAGCGCCCCTTTGTCTTTGCCAACTGCGTTCTCGATTAAAGAGCTTTGAATCAACAGCTGTCAACCAAATGGAGGAGCTTGGGACACACGGCTAGGAATGCCGCTAAAATCCCTGTAGTTTGAAGCTGAGGTACTGGTCGTGAAACGGTCTTTGTTCTTTGCATGCTCTCTCTTTGCAGCAACGGCGGCTGCGGCATCATACCCTTCTAAACCGGCAACGCCCTACCTCAGCAACGCCTCTCGCACGCAACTGCTGGCGCGGCAACCGGATCTACGATGGACGAAGGTGACTGCCGGGACCTCGGAAACCGTACCAATCCATGTGGACAGCACACACAAGTTCCAGTCGATCGACGGGTTTGGGTTTGCCCTGACGGGTGGTAGCGCCCAACTCCTAATGAAGATGAGCCCCGCCGCTCGTCAGGCATTGCTGCTCGACCTGTTCGGCACCGCTCCGGGGCAAATGCATGTAAGCACGCTGCGCCTCACGATCGGCGCGTCGGACATGAACGACCACGTGTACACCTACGATGACGGAGCACCCGACCCCACATTGCAGCGGTTTTCCCTTGCTGAAGACGAGCAGGATGTGATTCCCGCCATGCAGCAGATTCTGGCCATCCAGCCGGCGATTGCGCTCATCGCTTCGCCCTGGACTGCGCCCTCGTGGATGAAGACGAACGGGCTGCCCAAAGGCGGCACGCTGAAACCCGATGCGTACCAGGAGTACGCGCACTATTTTGTTCGCTACCTGCAGGCCATGCAGGCGAAAGGGATCCGCATCGGCGCGGTGACGCCACAGAACGAACCGCTAAATCCAAAGAACACGCCGAGCATGGTGCTGGAACCGGAGCAGGAAAACGCCTTCGTGCGCGATGCCCTCGGCCCAGCGCTGCGTCGAGCGGGTCTGGCCACCAAAATCATCGTGTACGACCACAACCTGGATCGGCCGGACTATCCGGAAACGATTCTTGCGGACCCGGCAACGGCGAAATTCGTCGACGGCTCCGGATTCCATCTGTACGCCGGTGAGGTTCAGGCGATGACCGCGGTCCATGACGCGGCACCTGCGAAGAACATCTACTTCACCGAGCAGATGACCGTGGAGCGCGCCCAAAACGGCGGAGTGGAGCCGATCGCGGTGCCGGTGGCGCGTGTGATGATCGGTGCAACCCGCAACTGGAGCCGCGACGTCCTGCTGTGGAACCTCGCGGCCGATCCGGCTTTCGGGCCGCACACCGCTGATGGCGGCTGCCCCATGTGCCAGGGTGCCATCACAATCGACGGAGATCGCGTGGAGCGCAACATCGGCCTGTACACCGTGGCGCAATTCTCTCGCTTTGTGCCTCCAGGTTCGGTACGCATCGCAACGGACGAGACCGACCCAAAGTTGCCGAACGTGGCGTTCCAGACTCCGGACCAGCGCATCGTCCTCGTCGTTGCAAATCTGGAGGACCACGCGAAGTCCATCGCCATCATGCAGGACGGCCGCATGGTCGCTGCCACTGTACAAGCCGGCGATACCGTGACCTACGTGTGGTGAGTATGCCTAATCGATACCGCAAGCGAGGGCAGGTACATGTGCCTCCGCTACACCAAGCACGAGGGTAAACTTTTACACGCACCGCGAAGCACGTGGATACGAACGTAACGCGTGCAGCGTGACGTGGCGCGACAGGTGCTGCTCGCAGACCGGCTCCTGGGACAGCAGGGCTGTGCTGAGATATTTCTTGTTGTCGTCGCAAAAGACGGTAGCCACGGCCGCCTGCCCCCCAAGCCTGTTCTGCAGGGTAATGGCTGCGAGGAAATTGCAGCCGGAAGAGATACCCACGCCAAGGCCAAGCTCCGCCGCCAGCTTTTGCGCCATGACGATGGAATCTCCGTCCGAGATGTCAATGACCCCATCGAGGAGGGAAAAGTCGATCAGCGCCGGGATAAAGTCGTCGGAGATCCCCTGAATGCGGTGTGAGCCGATCTTGTGTCCGGTGGACAGGGTTGGCGATTCCGCGGGTTCTACCGCATACACCTTTACCTGCGGGTCCTTACCCTTAAGAAAACTACCAGTGCCCATAACGGTGCCGCCAGTGCCAACACCCGCCACGAACGCATCCAGAGAGACTTCGATGGAGCGAAGCTGTTTGAGTAACTCCGGCCCGGTACCTTGAAAATGTGCCCGCGAGTTGGCGGCGTTGGAAAACTGGTGAGGCAGAAAGACATGCTTCTGTGCGGCACAAAGTGCTTCACAGTGTTTGATACTGCCCACGAAACCACCTTCTGCACGCGTCACCGGCTGGATCGAAGCACCGAAGCTATCCATCAGCTTCACGCGTTCCTGGCTCATCCAGTCCGGCATAAAGATGGTGACCGGATGACCCATGGCCCTGCCAAGGGCTGCAAAAGCAATGCCTGTGTTGCCGCTGGTTGCTTCAGCGATGGTGTCGCCTTCTTGCAGCGCGCCGGAAGCATACGCTTCGCGCAGAATGTTCAACGCCATCCGGTCTTTTATGCTGCCGGTGAAGTTGAGGTGCTCGCACTTGACGTAGATGGTACGCACCTCCGACTTCCAGGTGTAGTCCACCGCCATCAATGGCGTGTCACCCACCAAGTGTTGTAGGGCGTCAAGCCGTTGCGTGGTAGAAGCCGGGGCGCGCGTTGCCTGCGAAGTTGACATGGTGTGTTCTAGTTTAGCGGTCGGTCTTCTTCAGCGATCCCCTTCCACCCTTGTGCGGGGTACGCGCGCACGGCAGCGTACAGCATAGAATTGTGAGAACGTGCCGAAACTCGTGCTTTTCGGGAACAGTTTTGGAGTGATCGATCCTAATGAAGGCTTTGCTGCTCTCCGCATACAACCGCCTGGACGTGACTGAGCAGACGAAGCCGGTTCCCGGGCCAGGCGAGGTCCTGATTGAAGTGGCTGCATGCGGCATCTGCGGCAGCGACGTGCATGGCTACGATGGGACGAGCGGCCGGCGTGTGCCGCCGATCGTGATGGGCCACGAGGCTGCGGGCGTGATTGCCGGCGTGGGCGAAGCGGTTGGAGACTACCAGATCGGCGACCGCGTTACGTTCGATTCGACAGTGTTCTGCGGCTGTTGCGACTTCTGCCTTCGCGGTGAGATCAACCTTTGCGACAACAGGCAGGTGCTCGGCGTATCGTGCGGGGAATATCGCCGACATGGTGCATTCGCGGAATACCTTACGGTGCCGGCGCGCATCCTGTATCGCCTGCCTGCCGATTTTTCGTTTGCGGAGGCGGCGATGCTGGAGGCCGTTGCCGTTGCGCTGCATGGAGTGCGTGTGACGCCGATGGTCGTGGGTGCGACGGTGCTTGTGGTCGGTGCCGGCATGATCGGCTTGCTGTTGCTGCAGGCTGCGCGTGTGGCCGGCGCGGCCAGCGTGTGGATCAGCGACATCGACCCGACCCGGCTTCGGCTGGCTGCCGAGCTTGGCGCGACCGGAACGCTCTGCTTGTCTGGACAGGAACTGACCGACCGCATGCTGAAGTTGACGGCAGACCGCGGGGTGGATGCCGTGCTGGAGGCCGTCGGCCGGCCGGAGACGATCGCCACGGCGGTGGACTGCGTGCGCAAGGGTGGCACGGTGACGCTGGTCGGCAACATTTCGCCGACGGTGCCGGTGCCGCTGCAGAAGATCGTGTCGCGGCAGGTGCGGCTGCAGGGATCGTGTGCCTCCGCCGGGGAGTATGCGGAGGCGATTCGGCACGTGGCCTCAGGAGCGATTCGCGTGGAGATGCTGATCTCGGCCGTTGCTCCGCTGGAGGAGGGTGCGTCGTGGTTTGAGCGTTTGCACGCGCGGGAGCCCGGCGTGATGAAGGTCGTACTCGATCCCCGGTTGCGGCCGCAGGCGGAAGCATGACGCAGAAGCTTTTTGATCTGAGTGGGCAGACTGCGCTGGTGACGGGTGCGAGCCGCGGCCTGGGCCAGTATTTTGCGCGTGCGCTTGCCGGTGCCGGTGCGGACCTGATCCTGACGTGCCGCCGCAGGGACGACCTGCTGCCGTTTGCCCGGGAACTCGAGGCCATGGGGCGGCGCGTGGTCCCGCTTGCGCTGGATGTGCGCGATGCTGCGAGCATCGAGGCGATGGCAGAGGCGGCAACAGCAGCGTGCCCGCAGATTCACATCCTGGTGAACAACGCTGGGTGCAACGTGCGCAAGCCTGCGCTGGACGTGACGTGGGACGATTGGAACCTGATTCTCGATACGAACCTGCGCGGCACGTTCTTCGTGGCGCAGGCGATCGCACGCAACATGATCGCGCACGGGTACGGGCGCATCATTAACATCGGGTCGGTGACCAGCGTGGCGGGCTATGCGGGGCTGGCACCGTATGGTGCAAGCCGCGGGGGCACGCGCCAGCTCACGATGAGCCTGGCCGACGATTGGGGTCGCCATGGCGTGACAGTCAACTGTCTGGCGCCAGGGTGGTTTGAAACGGCACAGAACCGCGTCATGTACCAGGATCGGGAGTGGGTGGAGTACCTGGTGGATCGCATCCCGGTGAAACGCCCAGGCGAGCCGCACGATCTTGACGGGGCCATCGTGTTCCTGGCGTCGGAGTCGAGCCGTTACGTCACAGGGCAGACGCTGCTCGTCGATGGCGGCATCTCTACCGGCGCGACACGCGCCACGGTCGCACCGCCCCCGCGAACGTAGCCTGTATCAGGCGAGTGCCGGTTCGCTTGGTATCGGGTCGATTCTGCCAAGTAGGAAGAGATAACCCGCCATGCCGATCAGCAGGTAGATGACAGCAATGCGGAACGCCCATACATAGTTATGTGTTGCCGCAACCAGGTAGCCGGTGGCGATGGGCGCGGCGATGCCGGAAATTTGGCCGGCAAAGTTCACGATGCCACCGACCGAGCCGACGCTGCTCCTCGGCGCAATCATTGACGGGATTGACCAGCCGACCGGTGCCGCCGCGGCGAGCCCGCCGATGGAGATGCTGATCCAAAGCAAAGCCCGTCCCGGCGTGTGGGCGTTGGCCGCGCCGAGCAAGCCAAGGCCAAACGTCATGCCGCCGACCAGCACGGCGCGGCGAACACGGCTCGCATCCCAGCCGCGCTGGATCAGCGTATCGGTGCCCCAGCCGCTCAGCAGGTCGGTCGCAGTCGCCACCAGCCAGGGCACTCCGGTGTACAGGAACGAATGCATGAGGTCGATGCCGAGCGATGCGGAGAGATAGGTCGGCAGCCACGTAAGTAGTAGATAAAACACGTAGTTATACGCGCCCATGCCCAGTGCTAGGCCGAGTACCTTGCGCTGCCGCAGCAGGTAACCGAGTGAAAATGCAGGGGTTGCATCCCTTTCCGGCTCGACCTCCCCCAAAATGTGCGCGCGCTCTGCCTCCGTAAGTTCCCTGTCTTCAGCCGGTTCCTGGTACACGCTGCGAAAGAGCAGAAAGTACAACAGGCTAATGATGCCCGTGAGCATAAAGCTCCAACGCCAGCCGACACGCAGCAGGATAAAACCGAGCAGAGGTACGCCGATGGCCGAGGCGAACTTGGCTGCCGCATCGAAAAACGAGGTGGCGATGCTGCGCTCCTCAACGGGAAACCAGGCGCCGATGGCCTTGGCATTCGCAGGAAACGTGGGTGCCTCGCCGACGCCGAGCAAAAGTCGCGCGCCGAAGAGCGATGGCAGGCCGGGCGCGAGCGCCGCCAGGAACGATGCGGCGCTCCACAGCAGGATGCTGATGCGTCCCACGCGCTTGACGCCGAACCGGTCAAGTAGCCTGCCGACGGGCAACTGACACAAGGCGTAGGTCCAATTGTATGCACCGGAGAGGAAGCCGAACGCGACATCGGAGATGCCGAATGCGGCGAAAAGCGCACCGTGGGAAACGGACAGGTTGACGCGGTCGAAGTAGTTCACCAGCACGCCCGCTGCCAAGAGCAGCGCGATGCGCCAACGCCGGCGTTGGCTGCGAACTTCAAGCACGTCCATGCCTGGGAGACTCCTTTTGATCGTAGCCGTGGTGTGCTGCTGGTCGACGGGCGTTGATGCGGTGCGCAAATTGTACTGCACGCCATAAGCGGGTCGTCGGTGGACGGTAGGTTGATCCCTTCTTGTGGGCAGATTCAGCCCGGAGGGGCCGCCGTACGCGACATCGACCTCACGATGCAGTACATTCGCTGAGAACGCGGAAGGTCGTGTCCATGCGCAAGGTTATCGTCGCAGTTGCAAGTGCAGCAGTCTTCGTGAGCATGGCCTTGGCACAGGGTACCGTGCCGCCCGCGCCCTTGCCGCCAGCCGGCACGCCGGTGCAGATTTCGGTTGACCTCAATCAGCCGCTTGGCGCATACACGCCGATTTACAGTTGGTTCGGCTATGACGAAGGCAATTACACCACCATGCGCGACGGGAAGAAGCTGCTGACGGAACTGCATGATCTCAGCCCTGTTCCGGTGTACATCCGGGCGCACCATCTGCTGACCAGCGGGGATGGTAAAGCTGAGCTGAAGTGGAGTTCAACCAACGTCTACCGTGAAGACGCGAACGGCAAGCCGGTGTACGACTTTACGATTCTGGACGGCATCTTCGATGCGTACAAGGAAGCCGGTGTACGGCCGATGGTGGAGCTCGGATTCATGCCGAAAGACTTGGCAGCGGATTTGCCGGACCGGCGCGAGCCCTACCAGGTGCACTATCCGCAAAGCACGGTCTCCGGCAAAAGCAACAATCCGCCCAAGGACTACGCAACATGGGGCGAACTGGTCCGTGTCGTGACGGCGCACCTGGTGTCCCGGTATGGCCGCGACACGGTGAAGCAGTGGTATTTCGAGGTGTGGAACGAGCCGGATATCGATTACTGGCATACAACGCCGGAAGCGTACTGGAAGCTGTATGACTACGCCGTCGCAGGCGTGCGCGCGGCGCTGCCGGAGGCGAGGGTGGGCGGCCCTGCAAGCACGTCCCCGGGCAATCCAAAGGCGTACGCCTTTTTGAAAAACTTTCTGGACCATGTGAACTCCGGCACAAGCGCGGCGAATGGCGGCCCGGTGCCGATGGATTTCATCAGCTTCCATGCGAAAGGCCAGCCCACCGTTGCGGCCGGGAAAGTTACTATGGGTATCCATCGCGAACTGACAGACGTGGACCATGGCTTCCACTTGATTTCAACCTATGGCCGGTTTCGCAAGCTGCCCATCATCCTGAGCGAGGCTGATCCGGAGGGCTGCGCCGCCTGTTCCAGCAAGGTAAACCCAGCCAATGCCTACAGGAACGGCACGCTGTATCCGGCGTATACCGCGTCCGCCTACAAACGGCTGTTCGAACTGCAGGATAAGTACAAGGTGAACCTGCTGTCGATGCTGAGCTGGTCGTTCGAGTTTGAAGGCCGCGAGTATTTCGAAGGATTTCGTTCGCTTGCGACGAATGGTGTGGACAAGCCGATTCTTAACTTTTTCCGCATGGCGGCGCTGATGAGCGGCAGCCGCGTTGCCGTTGTGAGCGATGGTGCGGTTGCCTTGGACGAGATCGTGCAGACGGGCGTGCGCAGCACACCGGACATCGATGCGCTGGCTACGCGGGATCAAAACGGGGCTGCGGTGATGTTGTGGAACTATGACGATGCCGATGCGCCCGGGCCCGTCGCTCCGACGGCTGTAACGCTGAATGGTGTTCCCTCGTCGGTGAAGCGAGTCCTGGTATCGCACTATCGCATCGATGACACCCACAGCAACGCCTACACGGTGTGGAAAGCCATGGGATCGCCGCAGCACCCGACGACAGAACAGTATGACCAGTTGCAGGCGAAAGACGGCCTGGAATTGCTGCATTCGCCCGAGTGGATGGACGTGGTAAGCGGCAAAGTTGCACTGCGGGTAGACCTGCCACGGCAGAGCATTTCCCTGCTGAAGCTGAGCTGGTAAGAGAAGGCAGCGCGGACAGATTTACTGCCCGGCGACCAAGGATCGATGGGGTGTCCAAGTGATCTGGAGACGGGCGCTGCCGTTGGTTTGGCGACCGGTGAGGTAGGACGGTACCAGGAAGTTTTCGCCCTGTGCGAACACCTCGGCGGTCCACTCCGGACGGAATCCCCAGCGTGCGTTGACGAAGGCGTCGGAGATGGTGCCCCCGTTGGGTAAGAACACCTGCGAGACTTTAGCCTGTCGATACCCTGCTTCGATCCGCGTGCGGGCGGAAACCCAGTAGCCAAGGCGGCCCTCGAAGGCTCGGCCGTCACGACCGACAGCGTTGCCAAGCAGAAAACCCTTGTTGGTGTTGCTGTCGCGGTACTGGTTGTTGATGAAGACGCGCGTGCCGCCTTCGTCCCGCGCAAGCTCCTGGGAGCTGGCGACTTCAAAGCGAAAGTCGGCACGTGTCAGCTTGGGTAGACGAGCAAGGTAGAGGCCGGGCTGCCAGGCGACACGGCGTGGCGCATCAAGCGGGCTCAATTCGTCGTCAGCATAGCCATCGGCATACAGCGTGAGGATGTTGCTGAGACCGGGGACATGCAGCCGGAAGTCGAACCCGCTCTTGCGGTCACCCGGGTCGGCGCGGTCACCGTAAGCGAAGTTGGTGCCAGTGGAATTGCTGCTGAACAGATTATCTTTGAGCGTGCCAAGCGTCATGGGATGGCCGACACCCCACAGGACCGACCAGCGCGTGAAGCTGGTTTCCAGGTAGCGGCCAAAGGTGAGTTCGACCTTTTGCCCGTTGAAGTAGGGCCGCGCAGGATAGGCGTGGCCGGAGAGCTTGCCGATAACGAGGTCGAACCGGTAGCTGCCCAGTGAGGGCACGAGGGGAAACGGGTGCGGCCGCGTGGCCTGCAGGCGCAGGTTATAGGTGGGTTCGGCGTTGTTTGAGAATGCCCAGGGGCCCATGGTCGTCGGTCCCCAGTAGATTTCCTGCTTGCCGAAGGAGAGGGCGTTGCCGGCAAAGGCGACGCCGGCATAGAGATCAAGCGGGCGCTCACGGACGTATGCGGGCCGTGCTGGCTGCGGCGCGACCTGCGGGAAGACGGGCACTCCGGGTGCGGTAAACGGCGCATCGTCGATCTGCGTGAAGAAGCTGGCGCGCGCAGGGCTGATGGCCAGGGTGCCGGGATCGGTCTGCATTTCCTGGCGGCTGTAGAAGAAGAAGCGTCCGGCAACCGCACGCGCCGAATACCCCAGGAGCACGCTGTTGCCTCGACCAAGCGGGCGGCCGTAGTCGTTCCACCAGGTCTGGCCGAAGTGGTAGCCGTCGGTCAGCGCCGGTCCGACGATGGCACCTTCGCGCACATAGACGGAGTCAAGCACGGCGGTGGCAGCGCCGTCGGGCTCGCGAAGTTCGCTCTCCAGGTCCGGGAAGAGCCGCTCCGCCTCGGTGCGCGCATTGCGATCGGCTTCGATGTCTAGGCTGCCGAAGCCGTAGAGGATGTCCTTGGCCTGGCGAAGCTGGCGCCGGCACTCCTGCCGCGTCCACGGGCGGATCGAGACGCTTTGGCTGGGAACCAGGCCCATGGACCCGAGCCGCTCCAGCGCGGGGTAAATCCAGCTGTCCATGGGCACAAAGGTGGAACCGGTGTGGTCGTCGTCCATGGATGGCCGCCGCGCGGACGCCGCCGCAGGCTGTCCTGTGGATGGCAGGAACGACGGCGCGGAGATCGGTGCCGGTGCCATCAGCGCAAGGCTGTAGCGCGGCGTCGAGAGTTGGATCTGCCGCGTGGGTGCGTCGGCTGCCTGCTCGACGGCCCTGCTGGGCGTTGCCATCGCGGCCAGCAACGCAAGCCAACCGTAAACGAGCTTCTGCTGCATCAAGACTTCACGACTCCACTGGACTACCTGCTAGCATACCGCGCGGGTCAGCCGGCGGCCTGGGGAAAGGCCGTAATGCGCAGGCGCGCCGTGCCATACGGCACCAGCGTCAACGTCTGCGTTGGACCCGGAACGTGCACTGGCGACGGTGGAGGCGATGGCGCAACACCATCTTCAGCCCGCCAAGTGTCCAGCATGGACGCGTTTACCTGCAGCCGGACAGGCGCCGAGCCGTTGGCAAATGGCACGGCAGGCACAGCTTCCTCGTGCACGCTCAAGCCGGCCGCGTTCTGTTCGTCCACATGGAGCGCATAGTTCCAGGCACGGTCTGGGAAGACCTGCCAGTCTGCCGTCAAGCCACGATCGCGGAGCTTTACCCAGTGTTCTCCCGGGCTGTAGCTGAAGACCAAAGGCCCGCGCTCCACGGCGATGGACCGGTTCTGCCAGCGTGTGACGCGGGGTGGCATGGGGAAGCGGATGTTCACGGAATCACCCGGCTTCCATGTGCGGTCGATCGTCGCGAAAGTTCCCGGCTTCCAGTTTCCATTCAGCAATACACCGTTCACCCGCAGTTCCGCACGGTTGGCCCATGCAGGGATCCGAAGCTGCAGGGGAAAATGCAACTCCGCTTCGGGGTCGACCGTAATGTCGATCGATTCGCGAAACGGGTAGTCCGTTTGTTCGCTGAGGCGCACGGTCTTGCCGCGCACCTGCGTGTTCACTCGGCATGGGCCGTAGAGCACCGCGGCAAGTCCATCCTGCTGCGTGCGCATCCACAGGCTGGCAACCAGCTTGGGCCAGCCCTGGTGATAGTTTGCGGTGCAGCAGCCGAAGTGCGGCTTCAGACCAAAGAGGTTGGACTCCACGCCGTTTGTCGTCCATGGTTTGGAGTTGAGGCTGCACTGGATCTGGTTGGACTGCTGGTCATACTGGTGTGCCCACATGTCGCTGGTAAGGGTTGCGGGCAGCGCGTTGTAGGCGATCTTCTCGATGCGGTCGGCGATGGCCGCGTCGCCGAAGGCCGCGAGCGCAATCTCCAGCGAAAACATGGGTTCGACTACCGTGCAGAGTTCGGACCCCTGGCTCGGGCTCAACCCGGCGAGATGTTCGTCGCACGAGAACATGCCGTTGGGCATGCCGTGGTAGGTGTCGAGTGCCTGCATTTGGCGATAGAAGCCGTCCCGATTCGTCGCTTTGCCGTCCATGCGGAACTGCACGGCGGCGGTCTTCAAGGCCTGCCCGTTGTTCACGCCGTGGCTTTGGTAGCCGAGCGCGTTGTTCTCTCCGTTGCCGTGGTCCAGACCGATTTGCGCGCGGGTGACGCGCTGCTTGAAAGGGAAATCGGCAAAGCTGCCGACCCAGTCGAAGCCTTGTGCCCGCAGCAGGGCCGCAAGCTCCAGCAACTTCCGGTCGCCGGTGCGCGCGTGCAGCCACTGCACGACGTACGCTTCATCCTGCCAGCGGAACTTGGCCCAGTCCTGCAGCGGACGGGTGGGCATGGCGGCGAGCTGGTAGTGGAAGTATCGCGTGAGCACAGGCAGCACGCGCGAGTCCCCCGTGGCTTCAAAGTGCTGTGCCAGTACCTTGACCATGACCATGCGCGGCCACCAGTCGTTATTTGTTGGCGGACCGATACTGCCGTCTGCGCGCTGGTGAGTCAGCGTCCAATCGATAAACCGGTTGGCAATCCCGCGCAGCCGATCGTCTTGTAGCAGCACCGCCAAGGGAACAAGCCCGTCCAGGTAGTAGGGTCCGCGCTCCCAGCTCTCGCCTTTGCCGCCAAGCCATCCACTGTCCGGGCCGACGTCAGGCCACGTCTCGCCCAGGTGGCCGCTGAGGCCATCTGCCTGCAGGCGCAACTGGCGCTCCAGCCACCCGGCGGGATGCACCTGGCCGAGCGGTAGCGGTTCAAACGCCGACGGTCGCGGGTCGGGCGCACTCTGTGAAGCGGGTTCGACCGTGTGCTGCGCCGAGCCGAAGTGCTGCTGCGCGCCAAGGACGGTATCCTCCAGCATCGCAGCTGTCATCGATGCGGCTGCAATCTTCAACATGTGCCTGCGCGTTGTACGCATCCTGAGAGAGCACCTGCTTCCGTCGGAAGTGTAGCGCCCCACGAGCGAGGCTGGAAAGCGGCTTGTCGAAGGCAAGCACAAGACGAATCTGCACCTCGGGTCGTAAGATGGGCGTTCATGATGTTCCGGTCGATGTGCCTCCGTCCCATAATGTATTGCAAGCCGCGGCTTTCGCGGTGCGTCGCTGTCGTTACGACTGGCGCTTGCCTGTGTCGTCGTCCCCTGTTTGGCGGCGATCGTACCGGCACATGACCTGCGGCTGCATCGCGACAACGCGACCGTTCCTGTTGAGCCGTACGCGTCCAACACCGTACGCGTGAGCCTAAACATGTCAGACGCGCTCGCCGCGCCGGTGCGAGGCCTGGCCTGCCATCAATCGCGCCGTGATTCAGGTTATTAACAAGTAACTTGTGGGCGTAAGTCGCTCTCCGTGCGCTGTACTTGTTCGCGTTCTACGTGCAGCGCAACACCGCTTTTCAGTAACTTCAAGGCCGATTCGTCGGATCGTCTAAAAAGGGTCTATGTCATGCGCACAATGGTTGTTGCCGCAGTTCTGCTCTCCTCCGCCGCTGTTTCCGTCTTTGCGCAAACGCCGGTTCCCCAGCGACCTTGGATGAACAAGGCGCTTACCGCCGACCAGCGCGCCGATCTCGTGGTGCATGAGCTGACACTGGCGGAAAAGATTCAGCTGGTGCACGGCATCGGCTGGGGCCCACTGCGTGAAGGCGCGCCCGTGCCTGCGGATAACAATGGTGGGGCGGGTGAGGTCGAGGGCATTCCGCGGCTCGGCATTCCGTCGTTGCAGCAGGCAGACTCCGCGGTCGGCGTGCGCATGGCCGCGCCGCAAAGCCGCTATGCCACGCTGCTGCCTTCCGTGCTGGGGTCGGCTGCCACGTGGGATGCCGAGGCCGCGCGTACGTACGGCGATGTGATCGGCCGCGAGTTGCGGGCGCAGGGCTACAACCAGTCCATCGGCGGCGGCGTGAATCTTGCGCGCGACCCGCGCAACGGTCGGCTGTTTGAGTATCCCGGCGAGGACCCGCTGCTGGCCGGCACAACGGTCGGCAACGTGATTCGCGGCGTGCAGCAGAACCAGGTCATGGGCGACATCAAGCACTACGCCATGAACGACCAGGAGACCGGACGCACCGTCGTCGATGTGCAGATCGGCAAGAAGGCCATGCACGAGAGCGACCTGCTGGCATTTGAGATCGGCATCCGCATCGGCCATCCGAGCAGCGTCATGTGCTCATACAACAAGATCAACGGCGACTGGGCGTGCGAGAACGACTATCTGCTGAACCACGTGTTGAAGAACACGTGGCACTATCCGGGCTTCGTCGTCAGCGACTGGGAAGCCACGCACACAACGGAAAAAGCCGCGCTCGCCGGGCTCGACCTGCAGATGCCGGGTGACGAGCACTTCGGCAAACCGCTGATGCAGGCGGTGCAGGACGGCAGGGTTCCGCAGGCCCGTTTGGACGACATGGTCCACCGCCTGCTGCGCAGCATGTTCGACGCCGGTGTCATCGACAACCCGCCGACGCGTCGCACGGTGGTCGATCCGTTCAAGGGCCGCGACGACGCACAGCACATTGCGGAAGAGGGCATCGTTCTGCTCAAGAACGAGCACAACGTGCTCCCCCTGGACAGCACAACGATCCGCAGCATCGCACTCATCGGCGCGCATGCCGACGTCGGCCTGATGTCGGGCGGTGGCTCCGCGCAGGTGGATGCGCCGGGTGGGAACGCGATTGCGCCGGGCGCGCCTACCCAGTGGGGACACGCCGTGTACTTCCCTTCCTCGCCGCTGCGTTCGCTGCGGGAGCATGCGCCCGGCGCTACGATCACGTATGACGCGGGCACGGACCTGGCCTCCGCCGCGGCTGCTGCGAAACACGCCGACGTCGCCCTCGTCTTTGCCGACCAGTACATGAGCGAAGGCGGCGACAGCCCCACGCTAGCGCTGCCGAACAAGCAGGACGCACTGATTGCCGCCGTCGCAAAAGCTAATCCGCGCACGGTGGTCGTGCTGGTCACGGGAAATCCCGTCAGCATGCCGTGGGTGGACCAGGTTGCGAGTGTCGTGGAGGCATGGTATCCGGGCATTGGCGGCGCTCAGGCCATCGGCAACCTGCTCTTCGGGACGGTGAACTTCTCCGGCAAGCTACCTATTACCTTACCGAAGCGCGAAGCCGACCTGCCCCACGCGGAAATTTTCGGTTTGCATGCGGAACCCGGCGAGGGCGGTCTGCCCGAGCACTGGGTCAACGCTGAGAAGAAGGGCGGCTTCCCCGCCCCGCTGACCGAAGGCGCGCGCTTCGGCTACAAGTGGTTCGACAGCGAGAAAAAGGAGCCGCTGTTTGCGTTCGGCTACGGCCTGTCGTACACCACCTATCGCTATTCCGCGTTGTCGGTGAATCCGCTTGCCACGACTGCTACTTTCACCGTGCAGAACACCGGCAGCCGCGCCGGCACGGAGATCGCGGAGGCATACGTGCAGCTGCCCGATGCCGCGGGGGAACACTACCGTCGGCTGGCCGGGTGGCAGCGTGTCCCCTTGCAACCTGGCGAATCGAAGCAGGTGACAGTCGCCATCGAACCGCTGACGCTGCAGGTGTTCGACGAACCCTCCGACGGCTGGAAGCGAGTCCCGGGGCAATACACGGTTTCGGTCGGCGGCAGTTCACGTGCCCTTCCACTCGAGCAGGCGGTATCGCTGCAGTAACCACTTCGGCTTTGGTGGCGCTCTATCGAGAGCGCCACCGGTTGGAGAGGGATGCCAGTTTGTCTTCCATACTCGGGGCTGAGGCCGGGCGTGGGGTCGGGCTTTGCTGAAGTCGGCTTCCCGCGCTCCCGTTGTTCGCCGGTACGGGTTTTGCGTTTGGATTAGCCCGGTTCGATGCCACTCCGTTCTTTACCACAGGCCGCGGCACCGGCACGACGGCCTCCATCAGGGCTTTGCGTGAAAGTGCGATCCGCTTCGTCACGACGTCTGCGGAAATCACCTTGACCTTCACGATCTCGCCCGCTTTGACGGCTTCCTGCGGATCCTTGATGAAGCGGTTCGACAGCTCGGAGACGTGGATCAAACCATCCTGGTGCACGCCGATATCGACGAACGCGCCGAACTTCGTCACGTTTGTGACGACACCCTCGAGCACCATACCCGGCTGCAGGTCGGTCAGTTCGCGCACGGCATCGTGGAAGACTGGCGCAACGAAGGTATCGCGCGGATCGCGGCCGGGCTTGCGAAGTTCTTCAAGAATGTCGTTCAGCGTCAGCGCGCCGACACCGAGCGTTGCGCGGTCCAGCTTGATGCCCTGTAGCAGCGTGGGGGTCTGGATGATCTGTTCGACCGGTGCGCCAAGCTGTTGGCCGATCTGCGCGACGAGGGCGTAGCTTTCCGGGTGCACGGCGGTGGAATCCAGCGGCTCCGTGCCACCGCGAATGCGTAAAAAGCCGGCTGCCTGCTCGAAGGTTTTGGGACCGATGCCGGCGACCTTTTTCAGTTCCGCGCGCGAGCGAAATCGGCCGTTCTCATTGCGAAATTGCACGATGTTCAACGCGATGCGTTCGGACACACCGGCCACGTAGCGCAGCAGCGTCCATGAACTTGTATTCAGGTCGACACCGACGCGGTTCACGCACGACTCGATCGTCGCCTCAAGCTGCTGCTGCAACTGGCGCTGATCCACGTCATGTTGATATTGCCCGACGCCGATCGATTTGGGGTCAACCTTGACCAGCTCCGACAGGGGATCCTGCAGACGCCGCGCGATGGAGATGGCGCCGCGCACCGTGAGATCTAGCTCCGGAAACTCCTGCCGGGCGATGTCGGACGCGGAGTAGATGCTTGCGCCCGACTCCGACACCGTGACCTGGAAGATCGGCTGCGCAGCGGCCTCGTCCGCGGAACGCGAGGAGAGCGCATCGCGCACAAAGCCGTCGGTCTCGCGCGATGCGGTGCCGTTGCCGATGGCAATCGCACGCACGTTGTGTTGCTGCAACAGACGCAAGAGTGTGGAGGTCGCCTTTGCGGCCTGCCCCGTGTGCGGGTAGATGACGTCGTGCGCCAGGAACTTTCCGATCTCGTCAACCACGGCGAGTTTGCAGCCGGTACGCAGGCCGGGATCAACCCCAAGCACGGCGATGGGACCGGCCGGCGCAGCCAGCAGGATGTTCGCGAGATTGTCGCGAAAGACGCCGATGGCATCCAGATCGGAGCGGCGCTTCAGCTCGAATCGCAGCTCCCCCTGGATCGACGAACTAAGCAGGCGCGACCAGGCATCGTCGATGGCAAGCTCCATCTGCGGCGTCCAGTCGCCCTGGGTGGCACTCAACACATGGCGGCGAATCACACCACCGGCGCGGCCCTCCTCCAGCTCGAACGTGAAGTACAGCACGCCCTCGGCCTCGCCACGGCGAATGGCGAGCATGCGGTGCGACGGAATGGTGCGCGCGGGTTCGCGGTAGTCGTAATACTGCTTGAACTTTTGCTGCGGGTCCTTCGCCTCAGCCTCAAATGCCTTGCGCGACACCACGATCGACTCGTTGTGCAGTACTTCCCGCAGAGCTTTGCGCACGTCGGCATGTTCGCTCACACGCTCCGCAACGATGTGGCGCGCACCTTCCAGCGCATCGGCGGGGCTGTTGACTTCCTTCGACGGATCGACGAGCGAAGCCGCGACTTCGAGCAAAGTTTGCGGCCCCGCCTGCTGTGCCCACATATAGTCCGCCAACGGCTCGAGGCCACGCTCGCGGGCAATGGTCGCCTTGGTCCGGCGCTTCGGTCGATACGGCAGGTACAGGTCTTCCAACTCACCGCGATCGAGCGTGCGCTCGATTGCTGCACGCAGGTCGTCCGTCAGCTTGCCCTGATCGGCAATGGATGCGAGCACCGTTGCTTTGCGCGCGAGTAGATCGCGAAAGTAGCCGAGCTGCTCTTCAATTGCGCGAATCTGCACCTCGTCCAACGCGCCCGTGGCCTCTTTGCGATAGCGTGCGAGGAATGGAACGGTGCCCCCTTCATCCAGCAAGGCAATCGTCGCGGTGAGCGAAGGCAGCGGGACGGACAGTGTGTGCGCAAAGTGCTGCAGCACGGAAGACGGGAGGGACTCTGGAGCATCAGCCATGACTGGGTACAAGGGTAAATCTGTTGTCGGAGGAAAACACGACGACTCCATTCCTGCGGCACATCCCGACCGTGGGCACCGGGCCATTTGCCTCGCAGCCCTGCGCTATACTTGCGGCGAATGAAGACCTGGCAGAATCAATGGGCGGCCACCCTGGCCTGCGTGGTACTTCTGTGTGGCTGCGTCGCACTCAGTCATCCGGTCGCCGACATCGGCATCGCCGACGACTTCTCCTATATTCTGTCGGCGCAGGTGCTGGCGCGCACCGGCCATGTGGTCTACAACGGCTGGAGCACGGCGATGCTCGGCTGGCAATTGTACTGGGGTGCGCTGTTCCTGAAGCTGTTGGGCGATACGTTCTTTGCCATTCGACTGTCCGGCCTCGTCCTCGCCGCGCTCACTACCGCGCTGCTGCACCGCACGCTGTTGCGCTGCGGGTTAACGCCGCGCAATGCGGTGCTTGGGACGATGGCCGTGGTGTTGTCGCCCCTGTTTTTGCCACTCGCGTACAGTTTCATGTCCGACGTCCCCGGCCTGCTGGCGCTGCTGGTGAGCGTGTACTGCTGCGTTCGCGCACTTGAGGCATTTCGCGATGACGCATCCTCCGGCGTTCTACTCGGCTGGCTCCTGGCCGCTACCGTGGGCGACGTCGTGCTCGGGACCACACGCCAGATCGCCTGGGTGGGCGTTCTCGTGCTGGTGCCGACTGCGGCATGGATGATGCGACGCCGGCGCCTGGTGCTGGCGGGCGGTGCTGCGCTGTGGCTTGCGGGAGCGATTGCTATTGTTGCGCTGCTGCACTGGTTTCAGAAGCAGCCGTATTCCCTGCGCGAGAGTTTCTTCGGCCAGGCCGTGACGTGGCCGGACGTTCGCCACTTTGTGGAAAGCATCTTCAACACGGTGCTCGAACTGCCGCTGCTTGTGCTGCCCCTGGCGCTTGGCTTCCTGTTTTACGTGCCCTGGTCGCATCGGCGTACCCGCCTCGTTGGCATCGTGTTCGCTGTTGCCACGATCGCCTATGCCGGGCTGCGCACGCACCAGCACATCCTGCGGGAATCGCTGCAACCCACGCTGCAGGGCGTCTTGTCGGACAGGGGCATGTGGTTTATCCCGGTGGCCTTTGAGTGGCGGCCGATCATTCTGTCCTTCGGTGTGCGAATGGTGTTGAGCGTTGCAGCGCTGGTCGCCACCTTCGCCGTGCTGGCGGTCATCCTCGGTCGCCGAGACCGACGCGTGCGGGAAGACGTGCTTTCGGGAGTATCGCCGCGCGCGCTTCCGTTGCGTGCCCTGCTCGTCCTGCTCGGTCCCTGCCTTGTTGCGTATACGGTGCTGCTGCTGTCGCGCGCCATGTTCACGCTGGTGTACGACCGTTACCTTCTTCTGCTCATGGTGGCGTTCGCCCTCTTCGGCCTTCGTTGGACGCAGCACTTTCCACGGCATCGTTTGCAGCAGCGTGCGCAGTGGCTTGCGGCAGGGTTGATTGCCGTTTTCGCCGGCTATGGTGTGCTTGCCATGCATGACCTGTTCGCGGTGTATCGGGCGCGTCTCACCGCGATCGATCATCTGCGCGCGCTCGGTGTTCCCCGGACGGCGATCCGCGGCGAATTGGAGTACGATTCGCTGACGGAGATCGGCATCACCGGCCATGTCAACGAAGGCCGCATCAACCCACCCGGCGCATTCCAGAACATCAAAAGCCCCGACTGGCGCCTCATCATGTTTCCGCACGTGTACCCGTACTACGGTGTGCCCATCGTGACAGAACGCGAGTCCTGCCGCTCCCTGCAACCCGTGGTTCCGGTGCACAATCTGCTGGGGCCACACCTTGTTATCGCGACCACACCGGTCGACAGCGCACACTTGGCTGCACCGCCGCAACCTTGCCCTTAGCCTTTGCCGGCCACTCGATAGACGGTCGTGCGACCGGGTGACTCGTGCGGGAAGCGCAGTCAACGCAGGCGACTGACCTTGGCTATGCGCCGGCGGGAGGGTGCAGACATGAACCAAAGACACATGAGCCGATACTCCCCTGTAATGCGCCGCGGTGACTGGTGGCTGGTGAAATCAGCGAACAGTCCTCGTGTTTTATCGGGGATACGCTAACGTCGTGTAGATTGCCTCGCGCAGGGATGCGGCGATCGGCGTTGCACTTCACTTCCCAAAGGGACAGCACATGTACGGCATCACAATTCGGTTCGGGCTACGCCTGCGCGCCTTACGGCTAAGTCGGGGACTGACGCAACTCCAGCTCGCCCACCAGCTTGGCATGGATCGCAGCTTTATGAGCGATGTGGAACGCGGCAAGAAGGCAATCACGCTTACCTATCTGGCAAAGATCGCGGATGGAATGGACCTCACCGTCGGCGAATTGCTCGACGGAGTCTGAGGTCGGTGCCGAGCGTCTCCACCTCTCCAGCGCTCTACGTGGACAAACGTTCCGTCAGCAGTGGGGAGGCGACAAGCCTTAACGCAGGTGCGTTTTGCACTCGGTAACGTGTTGTCGATAACCGTCGTTCTTCAGCCGGGCAAATTTTTTCTAAGGTTCCTCGGACTAGGGCCTACAGTGGAGTTAGAGATTGCCTCGGACGGTTTAGAAGGCACTCCAATGCACCATCCATTTTCTTCCCAGAGGAACATATTATGCCTAGCATCTCCGTTCGGTTCGGATCCCGCCTTCGCTCGTTGCGACGTGATCGTCGTCTCACCCAGGTCCAACTTGCTGACCACCTTGGAATCGATCGCAGCTATATCAGCGATGTCGAACGAGGCAGGAAAGCAATGTCGCTGACCTACCTTGAAACCGTCGCCGATGGCTTCAAGATGACCTTGCCCGAGTTGTTTGAAGGTCTGTAGGAGCGTCGGAACATTCGCCTGTAAGCAAAGGCATCCACGTTGCTGTAAACATCTCGCGATGGCTGCGAAGTTCCATGCGCTCCCAAGCGGCAAGTGCGTTCATGAGTCGATAGAACTTTAACTCACCACCATCGGTTCCACACGGTTCGGCCGCAGAGCGAGATCTCTGCGGCCGAACCGTGTTCGCGGGTGCTTCTGCGCTGTCGTGTCGGAAGGCAAAGCATGCTTCCACCGCTGACTGTCGCTCCGCCCTAGGCAACGGCAGCCTGCGACGCTAGAGTGTTGACATGCGTAAGCGGTGGATGCTGGTGCTTGGAACATTGTGTGTGGCGGTATCGTGCAGGGCGCAGGGCAACGTTGCGGCGGCAGACGCCGTGCTGGCTCGGATGATGCCGCAGCTGGCACCGCAACTGCACCTGGAATTGCGGTCCGCGGACTATGCCGGCAAGCCGGATGGCTTTCGTATCACCGGTAGCCGGGCCGACATTCACGTACAGGCGGCGACCGTGCCGACGCTGTTGTTCGGCGTGAACTGGTACCTGAAGTACGTGGCGCATCTGAACGTTTCTACCAACGGCAGCCAATTGGGTACGCCCGGCCTGCAGTTGCCGGGGGTCGACACGCCCATCGTGCAGGCGGCCATCTCTCCCTTTCGCTATGCGCTGAATGAAAATACCGACGGCTACACGACGCCCTATTGGTCGTTCGAGCGCTGGCAGCATGAGATCGACGTGCTTGCCCTGTCGGGCTTCAACGCCATTCTCATCCAGCGCGGCAACGATCTTGCCGTGTACCAGGCCTTCCGCGCCATGGGTTACGGCGATGAGGACATCCGCCGGTGGATCACGCAACCCGCCCACCAGAACTGGCAGTGGATGGGCAATATGTGCTGCTTCATCGAGCCGATTTCGCTGCGGCTGATGCAGGATCGGGCGGCAAGTGCGCGCAAGATTATGGACGAGTTGCGCTCGCTCGGGATCACGCCGGTGCTTCCCGGCTTCTGGGGCGTGGTGCCGGCGGACTTCGCCCAGCACGTTGCGGGCGCGCACGTTGTTGTGCAGACCGAACCATGGAACGGCTTCCAACGACCGGGCTGGCTCGATCCGCGCGACCCATCGTTTGCACGCTTGGCAGCGGCGTTCTACCAAAGCCAGCAAACGCTGTTCGGCAGCAGCACGCTGTACGACATGGAGACGTTTCAGGAGGGCGGCCAGTCCGGCGATGTGCCCGTGGGTGACGGCGCGCGGGGCATCCAGAAGGCGCTCAATGCGGCTCATCCGGATGCGCTTTGGTTCATGATGGCGTGGCAGGACAATCCGAAGCCGCAGCTGATCCAGGCCGTCGATCGCCAAAAAATCCTGATCGCCGATATCGAGCAGGGCCGCATTCCACGAGACACGCGCGAGCAGGAGTTCCAGGGTGCACGCTGGCTCTTCGGCGGCCTGTGGGAGTTCGGCGGCCGCACTACCATGGGCGCCCCGCTGTACGACTATGCCCAACGCATGGCACCCATGCGCCTGCAACCGAACAGCCAGCTCTCCGGCACGGCGCTCTTTACGGAAGGCCTGGACACGAATCCCTTCGCTTTCGACCTGTACACCGAGATGGCCTGGCGCACCAAGCCAGTCGACCTGGACGCATGGACCGACGCCTACGCCGATCGGCGATACGGCGCGCCGGACGCACATGCGCGCAATGCGTGGCACATCGTGCTGCACACCGTGTACGGCTACCGAGCAGATGGCGATAAAACCCATGGCGAACGAGACGCCGCGCACGAATCCATCTTCAACGCGCAGCCCTCACTCACGGCGACGCGCACCGGCCACTGGGCACCGGACGTGCTGCGCTATAACGCGGACGACCTGAAACCCGCGCTCACCGAACTGCTGCAGGTGGCGCCCGCACTCCGCAGCACTGCAAGCTACCGGTACGACCTTGTCGACATCACGCGGCAGGTGCTGGCCAATGACGCGCGCCGGCAGTTACCGCTGCTGAAGGTGGCCTACGACACAGCCGACCGCATTGCCTTCCACGCGCGCACGCAGCAGTGGATGCAGTCCATGGCGATGGAAGACCGCCTGCTTGCCACCAACGAATACTTCCTGCTCGGCCGCTGGTTCAGCTACGTGCCTGCATGGGCGCACACACCGCAGGACCTGGAGCGCATACAGTACGACGCCCATTCCATCCTGACGACATGGGGCGACCGCACCGCGAGCCAGGACCTGCATGAGTACGGCAACCGCGACTGGGCCGGCCTGGTAAGCGGCTACTACGCGCCGCGCTGGCAGATATACTTCGACTCGCTTGACGCTGCGCTAGCGACGCACACACAACCGAAGGCCATTGACTGGTACGCTTTCGGTGATGCGTGGAACCGCGCACCGACCCACTACGCCAGCGAACCCACGGGCAACACGTACGCCGAAAGTCTTCGCATTGCCAGGGTGCTCGGGCTGGCACCATCCACCGTGATACAGGGGGCACCATGACGCAGCATGATCCAGACCTTGCACGCACCGTCGACGAAGATATCGTGTCTTCGCGCACCGCCACCAAGCCTGCGCGCCTGCTCTCCATCGACGTTCTGCGTGGGCTGACGATCGCGCTGATGATCGTGGTGAACGACCAGCGAGGTCCCGCCCCCTTCACCCAGCTGTCGCATGCTGCGTGGAACGGTGTCACGGCGACCGACCTCGTCTTTCCGACCTTCCTCTTTCTCGTCGGGCTCACCACCGTACTGTCGATCGCAACGCGCATCGCCCGCGGTGCGTCGAAGCGGGAATTATTCCTGCACACGCTCCGTCGTGCCGCGCTGCTGATTCTTTTCGGTTTCGTCGTCAACAATTTTCCGGCATTTCACATGGCAACCGCGCGATACTACGGCGTGCTGCAACGCATCGGTATCTGCTATCTCGTGGTGGCCACGCTGTACCTGATCTCTCCCCGATGGAAGAACAAGCTCGTCCTCGCTGTCGCTTGCCTGGTGGCCTATTGGGCCTTGATGCGTTTCGTGCCAGTCCCCGGCTTTGGCGTACCCACCCACGACGTCATCATCAACGACCACGACGGCAATCTCACCGCATGGCTTGACCGCACCCTCTTCAGTCCGCAGCATCTGTACGAACACACCCGCGACCCGGAGGGCCTGCTCAGCACCTTACCAGCCATTGCAACGGCGCTCTTCGGCATGCTTGCCGGCATGTGGCTGCGAACCACGGCGACCACCGCGCGCAAGGCTGCCATGCTCGCCGTCACGGGCGCGCTGATGCTCACCGCGGCGCTTGCCTGGAGCCCTTTTTTCCCCATCAATAAGAAGCTGTGGACAAGCCCGTATGCACTGTTCGCCGGCGGCTGCAGCAGCTTACTGCTTGCACTCGCCGTTGCCGTCGTCGACCTGTGGCGCCTTGGCCGCACGCCAGGCGAGACTAACGATCCAACCTCCTCCGAGCACCCGGCGCTCTATCGCCCCGTACTGGTTCTCGGTACCAATGCCATTCTTGCCTACCTCATCTCCGAGCTTGGCGACACCATCCTTCGTATCCTCCACACACCTTCCGGCGTCAGCCTCAAGCAGGTAGAGTGGCTCGCCCTTCTGCGCATTGTGCCGCAGCCCGCATGGGCTTCCCTGCTCTACTCCCTCATCTTCCTGGCACTCTGCTGGTTGTTGGTTTATCCGTTCTATCGTAAACGTATCTTTCTGCGCATCTGAACACTTGCATTCCGCCACTGGAGATCTGGTCCGCCCAACAAGAGATAACTTACTTGCTCAACGGGCAGAGTCTGAAGTCTGCATCACTCATTGAGGGTGGAGGCGTCACGGTGCCCCACGTCGACGGAGCGGCCCCCATCGTCAACTCAAGGGTTGCGCCATCCTGAATCTGCCTGTGTCGAAACCAGGCGTTTGGCAGTTCTACGCCGTTGAGCGTTGCGGATTGCACATAGTGATTCAGACCGGTTGGATCAAAACCCTTCGCCACAACGCGCAGGCGCTTGCCACCCCTCAGCATCAGGGATGCATCCGCCACACTGGGCGAACTGATGAGGTACACGTCCTGTGCCGCCACCGGATAGATCCCCATGGTCTGAAAGATTAGCCAGCTCGACATCGCACCCGAGTCGTCGTTGCCCGGAATGCCGGCACGCGAATCTGTAAATGCTTTCTCCAGCAGCAGGTGAACGATATCCGCCGACTTATCCGGACGTCCCGCATAGTTATACAGGGTTGGGATCAGAAATCCGGGTTCATTCGTAACATCGAAGTGGCCACGCAGAAACATGAAGTCCAAACGCCGAAGAAACTCTTCGCGGCCGCCTGTCAGTTCAATCATTCGGCGCATGTCCTGCGGGGCATACAAGGAGTAGGTCCACAAGTCTCCCTCATAAAAGAAATCAGGCCACGTGCCGCGCACGTCATAGTATGGGGCAGCCCAGCTGCCATCGGCGTTACGAGGCCGCAGAAATCCTTTGAAGCCGAGATACTGTAACGTTGGATCGAAAAGGTGCTCGAAGTGATGGGTCCGGCTCGTATACAGCGCCGCTTCGGCAGGCTTTCCGAGTCTGCAGGCGGTCTCCGCAATCGCAAAATCATCGTAGGCATACTCCACCGTGCGCGACCCAGAGCGCTCATCCGCCAGCGTCACAAAGCCTCGCTCGTTATAGGTCTTCAAGCCACCGCGACCTTCCTTCTGTGCGTCCGCCGGTGGCACGTTGGCGTCGTGCTGCATCGCGGCAAAGGCGGTTTCATAGTTAATGCCCTTTATCCCCTTCACTAAGGCATCGGCAACCACAACGTTTGCATTCGATCCGCCCTGGGTTCGCCCGTTGTCGTTGCCGCTGCGGGCATCCGGCATATAACCCGTGTGCCGGTAGATGTCTACCAGCGAGCGGATGATGTCTCGCTGACGATCGGGCGAGATCAGCGTCAGCAGCGGACTCGAACTGCGGTACGTGTCCCAAATGGCGTAGTAGTCGTCATAGTAAGGTTCAGTGGACTGCCAACCTGGATTCTCGCCTGTGCGGTCCACCGGCATCAGCATCGTGTGGTAGAGCGCGGTATACAACTGGCGTCGCTGTGCGTCAGTCTCGCCGTGCAATTCCAGTTTCTGCAGTTCCTTTTGCCACAGCGCCACGGTCGCGGTGTGAACCTCGTCGAAGCTCCAGCCGGGTACTTCCTGTGTTACATTCTGCTTCGCTTGCGCTGTACTTAGAAACGAGATTCCGACCTTTACCTGTACGGTATGTTGCGGCCCTTGCGCATAGTTGAATGATGCGCCGATGGCCGTGTCCGCACCCACACTCGCATCTAGCGCGGTGGACAACGCACTGCCAGTCCAGGTCTGCACCGAGGCCGCCGGCGTATCCAGAACCATGACGAAAAACACGTCATACTCCCCGCCCCGGTTCCATCCTCCGGTAAAGCGCGCTTTGCCTTGTGCCTCATGGTCCGACAGCACGTGCAGCTCCGCTCCAAGGAATCGCTGCGCTTCCCAACTGGTACCCAAGTTCAATGCATGCGCCAGATTCACTGTCACATGCGACTCAGCGGCAGCTGGAAAGCTATAGCGGTGAAAGCCCACTCGTCGCGAGCTTGTGAGCTCGGCCTTCACGCCATAGCGGGCAAGCTGCACGCTGTAGTACCCGACCGCAGCGCTCTCTGCGGATCGCGGGCTCTTGATGTCTGCCGGGTGCAGCGGCCCGGTCACCGGTGCCACCAGTATATTGCCGTACTTGCCTTGTGCGCCGCTTAGGTGCAGGTGGGAGAATCCGACCACGTTGCCGTTGCTGCCATAGCCAAATCCCGACGGTCTGCCGTCGAAGCTTTCTACGTCTGGCCCCAGCTTCACCATGCCGAACGGCACCGTGCTGCCGACAAACGTGTTACCACCCCAGTCGACGCCAATGTAGGGATCGACATCGCGGATGTGGTCCTGTTGCGCCTCGGCGCAAAGCACCACAGCGAACAGCCATACTGCAAGCGTGCACCCCCGGCGCACGCCACCAGCTATGGGGTTGCGATGGGCATCGGCCACCAGCGCCCACCATCTTATGCTGAATTTGTACTGCCCAAAGCACGATCGACCATTCGCTGTAGACATCTTCACGCTCCTGCTGCCTTAGTGTCCCGCCAAGTGGTGCTGGGCTGTGAAGGCCCGTCCACCAGACCGTACTGCTCGCATACCTGCAGTCTGACACTACAGGATTTTTCCGGACATACCTGTAGGTCTTCTGTCATTCAGACAGTATGTATGTCCTCCCTCCAAACGGGTGTGTACGAAGAAATTTACTGCCTGCTCATCCTGCATTCACCGCCCTTCATTTCTAGTTGACAAGTCTGGTTGTGCTCCGTTACAAGCAGGTCGCTCCCGCAACACGAATGGCAACGGTCAGGAAACGATTTCTAAGATCAAGCTGAATTATCTTTTCGGAGGATTTCATGTTTCGCAATCGTCTTGTTCTAGCCTGTCTCTTCGTCTCGTCTTTTTCGACGCCGCTTGCTCGCGTTGCCGTCGGCCAGTCTGATAGCTCTTCACTTTCCGGTGTCGTTACCGACGCCTCTGGCGCGCTGATTGCCAATGCCCATGTGGTCATCACAAACAACGCCACCAGGGCCGAGAACACGGTGAACACCAACAACGGCGGGACGTTTACTGTTCCCAACATTCCGTCTGGTGACTATACGGTCCGCATCGAATCCACAGGCTTTCAGACGACGACGCTCAACAATGTTCACGTCGATCCAAGCATCGGCAAGAAGGTTGAAGCCAGCCTCTCCGTCGGCAACGCCACAGACAATGTCACCGTTCAATCCGATGTGAACACGGTGCAAACGGAAAGCGCTGTTGTCGGACAACTCGTGACGCAGGAGCAAGTGAAGAGTATTCAGCTCAATGGTCGCAACCCACTCTATCTCTCGCAGCTTGAGCCCGGCGTTGTGCGCAACGCGCCCATGGCCAGCTTTAACTTCGGCCTGGACAACGGCTTGAACATCGGCGGAGCGCGCTCGCAGGAAAGCCTCATCACGCTTGATGGCGCTCCGGCCGTTCGCACGCGCTCCAACGGGACCAGCGTTGGAGTTGCAGATGTCGATTCCACCTCCCAGGTGCAAATTCTCACGAATAGCTACCCCGCCGAATACGGTCGGACGGACGGCGGACAGGTGCGCATCGTTCCGAAGAGTGGAACAAGTTCCTTCCACGGCTCTGCCTATGAATACTTTCGCAATACTGTGCTCAACGCCAATACCTGGCAACGCAAACTCCCCTCAAACTCCGCGAGCATCCGAAGCAAGCCACCTGGATTTCGTTTCAACCAGTTTGGCTTCAACGTCAATGGTCCGGTCTACGTCCCACACTTCTTTAATGAAAGCAAGAGCAAGCTGTTTTTCCTTTTCGGCCAGGAATATGTCCGCTATAACAATGACGACACCGTGTTCAACGTCACACCTACCGCACTGATGCGAACGGGAGATTTCAGTGAGTTGCTCGCGCCCAACATCTTTTACAGCGGCACGGCGAACCAGATCATAAGCCCAAAAACTGGCCTGCCCTATGCCGGCAATAAGATTCCGGCCAGTGACTTGAGTGCGAACGGCATGGCCCTGCTGAACGCATTCCCGGTACAGAATGCCTCCGGATCGAATTACAACTGGGTTGATGCCGCCACGGAAAAGCAGACGCAACGCAAAGATACATACGTCGTCGACCTTATTCCATACGACGCGCACCGCATCCGCTTCACCGTATTGAATTACACCTACACCGACTACTCTCCGCATTATGGTGGCTACAATCGCAACCCGCGCCTCTTTAATCGTCCCAACCAGATCGGCGTCGTTCACTACACGTGGACAGTGTCGCCCACACTCATCAACGAGTTCGTGGCCTCCGGCGCAACGGACCACGTAAGCATCAACATCGACACTTCCAGTGGCCTGTATGACCGGACCAAATACGGCATCAACTACCCTTATCTGTACTCCGCCGCCACGAAGACGATTCCCAATAAGATTCCCACCATCAACATCTCGAACTTCACCACTTTGGATGGTGGACCTTACCCCTCGCACTCGGGTGGCATCGTCTATAACTTTGCGGATAACATCACCAAGGTGCTTGGGAACCACACGCTGAAGGCGGGCTTCAATTTTGAGTACTCGGGCGAAAACAACTTCGACCAGATCAGCGTATCCAGCACTACTCCCGGTGCCACGAACAACCAGAACGGCTTTTTCCGCTTTACCGATATACGAAACTCCCTGAAGGTGAACGGTCTTCCTGCGACGACCACGAAGGGCGTCGCCAATGTTGCCGAAGGCCTGTTTGATACCTACGGAGAAATCGGTCAGCGCTCGTATACCCTTTACCGCAGCACCATGTACGAAGGTTTTGTGCAGGACACCTGGCGTGCTACGCCAAAGGTCGTGATTGAAGCCGGTGCGCGTTATAGCTTCTATAACCCCTACTATGCGAAGTGGGGGAACCAGTCTGTCTTCAGCCCAACCAATTACAACGCATCGAGTGCCGTCACGGTCAATCCCACGACCGACATCGTCACGGGTGGTGACCGGTATAACGGCGTCGTTATCCCAGGCAGCAGGTTTCCCTCAAGCGCCAACGGACACGTGGATCCGGCCATCCTCACCAGCCCGGTCTACGCGGGATTATTTCGCGGCTATAGCAACACGTACTCACCGACGATCAAAACAGATATCCAACCGCGTGCAGGCATCACCTATCAACCTCGTAACGGGACAGTGCTTCGTACCGGCGGCGGCCGCTATGTGCAGCGTCTTGGTATCACTGACAATGTGTTCACCGGTGGCAACGCGCCCTTTCAGCCATCCTCGACAGTGACTAATGGCATTGCCGATCTACCCGGAGGGGTCGGCACCAACAACTTCCCCTTCAACTATTCCTCCCAGGCGTTTAACTATCCCAGTCCTAATGCCTACAACTGGAATGCCACGGTCGAACAGGAGTTTCCGAAGGTTGGCGTGCTGACCATGGCCTATGCTGGGCGGCGCGGTGTGCACCTGGAAGAGATTCTGAACATCAACCAACTCCAGCCCGGCACCGTTCAGGCGAATCCAAGCGTCACGCAACCGGATGCGTTGCGGCCCTACAAGGGCTTTTCGAACATAAGCCAGGCCACGAACGGCGGCGCGTCAATCTACCATGCGCTCCAGTTAAACCTGAGGCGTCGCCTTACCAGCGGCTTCCTTTTCGGTGTGGCCTACACCTGGTCCAAGAGCCTCGATTTTGGTTCAAGCAACGGAACCAACCTACCCAATGCTTTCGACAAATCGATTTACTACGGTCCGAGTGACTTCGATCGTCGCCATGTCTTTGTTGCTAACTTCGTCTATAACATCGATCAGTTCGATCACGCCAATCTTCTGATCGCCCGCGGCTTGCTTGGCAGCTGGCAGTTTTCGGGTACGCTTCAGGCCCAGACTGGAGGTCCGCTCAACATCTCAACCGGTAGCGACTTCGCCGGAGTCGGGCCGGGCTCTGGAACGCAGTTATATCTCCACACTCGCCCGGCCACGACATCAAAAGGTTTTGCGGGTCAGACCGGAACGGCCAAATGGTTTGATACCACGGTGTGGGCACAGCCTGCTGCAGGTACCTATGCTCCGCGCGGCTCGCGCAATCAGATCTTCGGACCAGGCTTCCAAAGCTACAACGCGGCACTGAATAAGACTATGCACATCGTTCCGGGTCATGAGAGCCAAACCCTGCTCTTCCGCGCGGAAGCCTTCAATCTAGCGAACCATCCAACTGCGGATAATCCAACGACCACTCCGACGTCGAGCACCTTCGGCCTGAGCAGAACGAAGGGTGGAACCTACGCCGCAGACCGTCAGTTTCAGTTCAGCCTCCGGTACGCGTTCTAATCTCATGAAACAGTGACTTTGGGTTCCCGCACATGTGCGGAGCCCAAAGCCATCTACAGAACAGTTGTTGCCCTAACTTGGAGCCACCATCGCTGATCACGTCTGCGCCTCGGCATGTCCCGCCGCACCGCGTTGGCACTGACTGCCGTTACCGCTTTGCCACTGCCAGGCTGCACGCACAAACCTTGAACGTGCCGAGTCAATGGTTGTCAAAGCTTGATTTCTGCTTGCGCTATGCAGCCACGTTCAGTTTGCCAGACACACCCAACCCCTGAAGGGATTAGAAGCAAGCTGGTGCGATCAAAAGGTTTGGAATGCAGGCAGCATTCCAAACCGTCGCATATCGCAGGCATAACGCCGATATCAGGGGCTACGCGTGCATCGCTTGCAGATACGCCGCATCCACTTTTAACGACTGTTTCCACGGCATGTCGAATGCTTCCTGCTCCACAAAGGCATGTTTGATGTTTTGCGTTTTGCTCGCCTGCGCAAAGATAGGCTGGTAGTCCACGGAACCCATGCCCAGCTCCGTGACGATCGCATCCTCTCGATGGTCTGGAGAGGGGTTGACCGGTAGCTTAAAGTCCTTGACGTGCAGCATGCTGATGCGATGAGGATGGTCACGCATCAGCGTCACGGGGTTCACGCCGGCAACCTTTGCCCAACCGCAGTCCAGCTCCATGGTAACTTTTGCCGGATCGGTAAGGCGTAACAGTTCCAGATACGGAACCTTGCCGTCCGTCACGGCAAACTCCGGCACATGGTTGTGGTACCCAAACCTCACGCCGGCTGCGGATGTTTTTTCTGCAAACCGGTTGAACTCTTCCGCGCAGTACTGCCAATCATCCAGCGTCATGCCGTGGGCATTGCCGCCGCCGGCTTGGCCCGAAGGGCTGCGACGACCAGGGCTGGAACAGATCATAAACGTGCAACCAAGCTCTTTGTCGTAGGCCAGCTTTTCCTCGAAGCTTGTCTTCAACTCCGCAAATGGATGATGCGCGCTTACACAGTTCAGGCCTGCCCTGTTCAGTGCGGATCGCACCTCGGCCGCGGGCTTCTTCGGCAACGCGGCTGCCTCTACCTCGGTATAACCAGCGGCTTGGATGCCGGCCAGCGCCATGTCCAGGTCCTCAGCCATTTGCTGTCGCACACTGTACAGCTGAATGCCCAACGGCAGACCCAGTGGATTCGCCCAAGCGATGCGGCTGCCGACGCCGGTACTCAAAGCCGCGACAGTCAGCGCCGCACGTTTCATAAAATCTCTGCGCGATGTTTCTTTCAAAGTCGGTCTCCCTCGTTGCTGCGTTCAAGCATTGCGTTATCCAATGTTGCGTTTTGCCATTTCGCCTGCCAGGTATTCACTCGCACGCATGCTCAACGACAGAATGGTCATGGTCGGGTTCTGCCAACCGGCACTCGTAAAGGCCGCGCCATCCACCACGAACAGGTTCTTGTGGTCGTGGCTCTGGTTCCATCGGTTCAGCACACTCTTCTTTGGATCGTCGCCCATGCGGCACGTGCCGACTTCATGAATGCTGTACCCCGGCGGGTTCGGCGCGGCATTGTGGCTCAACACTTCAAAGCCGGCGTCATGCGCCATCTGCGACCCAACGTCCACCGCATCCTTGGCCATGTTGTACTCGTTGTCGGTGTACCGTGTCTGCACGTGCAGCGCCGGAATACCCCAAGCGTCCTTCACCTCCTTGTCGATGCGCACGTGGTTCTCATACCGTGCCAGCACCTCACCCATGATGGTCATTTGGAAAAGCGAGCCGTTATATTCGTCCATTTTCTGTTGCAGTTCTGCGCCATACGCGGCAAAGTTCGGCGCACCAATCTGCGCGGCGCGGCTTGTGACATTTAGGGCATATCCCCGCAAAAATCGCGCATCTTTGGTGGTGATGTTTCGAAATCGCGGCACAATCGCGCCACCTCCCATCAGCTGCGTCGTCGCTTTACCGTTGCGTGCTTCAGGCACGCTGCACACCACACCCGCACCATAAATCTGATCGCAAAGATAGCGGCCAACCAAGCCGCTGGAGTTCGCCAGCCCACTGTTCAGCAGCAGGCGCGTACTCTCGAGCGTGCCGGCCGCCAGCACAATCACGCGTGCCTTGACGTGCATCTCGCGGTGCGACAGTCGGTCTACAAAGTGGCAGCCGTTGACCAGCCCGGTGTTCTGATCAACCGTGATCTCTCGCACCACGGCATTGGAGATCGACGTCAACTTGCCGGTCCGCTCCGCGTCAGGCAGGAGCAGGTTTACGCTGCTCGCCAGCCCGTCGCGCCCACGCGCAGTCCGCTGCTTGCACACGGTAACGCCCAGAGGTTTACCCGCCGCGATAAAGCGCTGCATGCTCTCGGACCAGGGTGTGTCATCCACAACAAAGTTGCCGTCAGGCATCTGCGGCGGCCCGTCCATGGCACCGCTTACCTGAAAAATGCCTTCCACCCGCGAATAGAAAGGGGCCAGATCCGCAGAGTCAATCGGCCAGTCTTCGCCGAAGCCATCATGCGACTTGCCCTTCAATTCGTAATCGCTCAGCCGAAACGATTGCCTGGACCAGAACAGCGATCGACCGCCAAACAGCCGCACCCGCACCCAGTTATAGGGGTGCGCGGGATCAAACGTATAGGGCACCTCCTTCTCGTCCACCCACACGTTTGTATTAAATTCACTTGCCTGAAAGACATGCTCCAGTCGGCCCGGCGGCTTAAAGCCATGAAACGGCAACTCATACGCTGCCTTGCGCGTCGTGTGCCGGCTCACATCGGCAACCGGCCCCGCGTTTAGCATTAGGCAGCGCAAACCCTTTTCGGTCAACACCTTCGCCGCCATGCCGCCTGCGTGGCCGGAACCGATGATGAGGATATCTGCAGGTTCTATCGGGATCATCGTGAGTACCTCACCGCCGAACACGTCGGCTACCTGCTGCCGCTCAGCGCGGATAGGACTGCGTTGTATGTTCCGACGGAGGTGCGGGGATGGCTGGCGAAGGCCGACCATGGATGCCGCCATGGAAGCCATGCGTGCTCACCTCCGGATCGATGGGCGACCAGTACATCTGCAGGCCATCGCTCTTCCCATCGTCAATCGACCGCAGCAACGCCTCGTTCCACGCACGGCTGTTCATCGTCGCCAGGCGAATGTCGGCGTGTGCGATGTTGATGAAGTCTGCGTGCACCTCGGTCGGTGGATGATCCGTCATCCAGGTGCGCAGCCATGGCCGGACCAGGTTGTCGCCCTGCACATCGGAGGTATGCGCAAACGCCATGTGGCACGCTTGTCGGGACGCCGCCTCCAGCCAGTCCAGCCCACCCGTGTATAAATTGCGGCGCGAGGCGGGGGATCCCCCAATTAGGAAGTCCAGAAAGGCCGGCGTTTCCGCTTCCACCGCACCCGGCTTGGCGCCAAGCGTCGGGAGCAACAGCGCACTCAGGCGCACCAGCGTCGCAAACTGCACGGGGCTGAAGAAGGTCAGGTCCGTCTTTGCGATGGCATCTTCTTCCAGCGTCTTCGGTATCGGCGTCTTCGCGTTCAATCCCAGCGTCCAGGGCACGGGTGCGGGTGGTGGCGGCAGCGAAGTCTGCGTCTGCCGCTGACCCAACAACTCCACTGGAGCGATGGTCACGCCTGCCACCATCCATACGAACTCACGACGCCTCATCGTTGTTCCCCCAACCCTGCTTCGCTCGCCTGACCGGTGTCACCATCCGAGACGTGGCCTAACGGGTGCACCACTTCTAGTGGAACGACAGCACGCATGTCAACGGATAGTCCCCGCCTAATGTCGGAACACCGAACCGACACCGGTTGACATTCCATTCGGTCTACCGCAAAGTGGTGTTACAAGCATGTCAATTTAGAAAGCGTCACTACCCTGCACCGAGGATTTCCTCTCGCCGGGAGTAGTCGCCTATTCTGCGCACCCGCGTGCGCACGTGTTGGTGATTTAAGGAGGCAGTACCCTATGAAGAAGCTTCTGCTGGCAGTTGCACTGTCCACTGCCGCTGTTACCGTCCCTTCCCTCTATAGCCAGGCCGTCTCGGTGAATGGCGGAGCCATCCAGGGAACCATCACGGATGCCGCAGGCGCGGGTATTGGCGGCGCTACCGTCGAAATTCGCAACAATGGCGAAGGCACAAGCAAAACTCTCTCGACCGATAAGAGCGGCTTTTATAGCCTTGGGCCGCTCACTCCCGGCGCTTATACCGTTACGATTACCGCGGCAGGCTTCCAGCGCATGGAAGTGACTACCCGCATCCTGACCGGGACCGCAACCCCCGGCAGCTTCAAGCTCTCTATCGGCCAGAGCACCGAAACCGTCGAAGTCACGACCGGCGACATCCAGGTCAACACGGACCAGGCCGGCGTCTCCGACGTTATTACGCGTGAGCAGATTGCCTCGCTGCCGGTCAACGGCCGCAACTTCCTCGACCTCGCCCAGATTGAACCTGGTGTGCAGCTCCAGAATGGTAATACCTTCGATCCGACTAAGTCCGGCTACACTGGCATCTCGGTCAACGGCACCTCCGGCCGTACCACCCGCATCCTGCTTGATGGTCAGGACATCACCGACGAATTTGTCGGCACCACCATCTTCAACGTGTCGCAGGGCGCGATCAACGAGTTCCAGCTTAACCGCTCGACGCAGGACGTCGCCGGCGAAGTTACTTCGCAGGGTCTGGTGCAGGTCTCCACCCGCTCTGGCACCAATGCCATTCACGGCGAAGCGTTCTACATCTTTCAGGACCAGCGCTCGCTTGATGCCAACCCGAACGCGTCCGTAGGCCACGTTGCTCCGCCGTTTCAGCGCAACCAGTTTGGCGGCAGCGTCGGAGGACCCATCCTTCGCGACAAGCTTTTCTATTTCGGCAATGCAGAGCGCATTCAGCAGAAGAGCGGCTCTCCGGCCGGTCTGGGCTCTCTGTTCATCAACACCATCGGCGGCTCCGTACCTACGGTAAGCACGCCCTACAAGCAGACCTATTCCACCGCACGCCTCGATTACGCCGGTCCATTCAGCGGTCACTACTTTGCACGCGGTAACTACAACGTCGATTCCACACTGACTGCAGGCGGCAGCAGCTTTTACTCTGCGTACGCCAACCGCGACAACACCTTTGGTGGCGCGTTTGGGGCAGACTTCGCTCGCGGTCGGTTTACGCACTCCTTCCGCGGATCGTACGAGAAGTTCCACAACTTCATCACGGACGCGAGCGCGCAGGGTGGCTACAATCCGTTCACCGCGGCAGTCACAGGCAGCATTCCCGTTGCGCTTCGGTACGCCGGTCAAATCTATTTTGGACCGAACGCGAATGCGCCTCAGGCCACCTATCAGTCCGACAAACAGCTGCGCTACGACGGTGGCTACACCGTTGGAACGCACAACATTCGCTTTGGCGGGGCGATGAATCGCGTGCAGTCTGGTGCGTACGCAGCCTTCTACGGCATTGGACCCCGTATCAACATTACCGCTGCAAACCTGCTGAATGGCATAAAGTCAGCCACCAATCCGCTCGGTCTCGGCTGCAACGGTGTGGTGGGCGCGGCCTCTTGCCCGGGTGACCCGCTCAACGGCTACAATACCAGCTCCGTCACGACGGGTAACGGCCAGGGCTACAGCAATAATGTGTCGAACTTCGGTCTGCCGGGTGGTGGTATTGCGTCCTGGCGCTTTTCTGGCTACGTTGCAGACGGCTGGAAGGTGACACCGAACTTTACCCTTGTGGCCGGCCTGCGCTATAGCGTTGATACCAACCGCGAGAACAATGGCGTTGCCATGCCGACCTGTGCCGACACCAGTGCGACCGTTCGCTATGCCTGCGGATCCAGCGCTGGCAGCACCAGCCTGCTGACCCTGTGGAATCCCACCTGGACGGATACCCACATCAACCAGCCGTACAACAATCTCGGCCCGAACTTCGGCATCAATTACAGCCCGGGCGATCACAAGACGGTCTTCCGTGCAGGCTTCGGTCTGTACTACGAAAGCATTGTCTTCAACAACGGAGCGAATGCTGAGGGCAACATCCAGAAGGTGGCTCCCTCTTACACATCCAAGAACCCCTGTGTCAACAGTTCAGTCACCTTTCCGGATGGCACGATCTACACCAGCTTGGATCCGGCAAACCCGAACAACGCCGCGCGGCCGTTCTCTTCGGACTGCCTGAACACGACCGTCAAAAACTCGGCTGCGGCTTTTGCCAACTTTGAACAGCGCTACCAGGCGTCGTCCAAAGCGAATCAACTGCTCACGAATGGAGCCTACCTGGGCAACACCCTCAATGCCTCTGGTCTATACGGGACCAAGTATGAGCAGCCGGTTTCAGAACAGTGGAACTTCGGCACGCAGCGTGAGCTCGTCAAGGGTGGCATCCTGAGCGTCGACTACATCCATAACATGACCTGGCGCATCGGGCAGACCATCGACCTGAACCACACCGGCGCGGCACGCACCTACAACGCCACGTACGGTTTAGCGGCAGTGAACCGTGTTGCCGCAAGCGTAACCCGCAACGGTGGATGCGCCGCTGCGACTACGGTCGCGGCAGGCCCGGCAACCGTCAATTGCATTCTGGCGAACGGCATCGGTGCGAGTGGCACGACACCCACCATTTCCACCTTCGCCAGCGCCGGTCTGGATGGCGCGGCGTACACCTCAAGCTCAAACTACAAATATGCCGGGAAGACCACTCCTGCAGCCTTCCCGGGTCTTAACTCCGACCTCGGCAGCGGCAGCTTCATCCGTCCCACCGGCCGCTCGGGCTACGATGCACTGCAGGTCGTCTATCGGCAGTCCACCTCGCGCCCCGTTCCCGGCATTGAGCATGGCAATTTCCAGGTGTCCTACAACCTGTCTCGCGTCGTTTCGAACCTCAGCTCCGGTACCTCCGGCGACCAGTTCTTTACCTCGGCTGCGTATGACAACGACAACCCGGGTAGCTACATCGGCCGCAATGGCCTAGACCGGAAGCACGAACTCTCCTTCGGAGGCGCGCTCAACCTGAAGTATGGTCCGGAAGTCGGCATCATTGGACACTTCTTCTCCGCTCAGCCATCCAACCTAGCCCTTGATGCGAGCCTTGCCACCGGGAACATCTTTCAATCTGACATCACGGGAGATGGAACCACAGGCGACATTGCTCCCGGCACGTTGCCCGGCGACTACATGCACCGCATCAAGAGCGACACGCTGGGGAACTACATCACCGCCTACAACGGCACCTACGCCGGCAAAGCGACACCCGCCGGTCAAGCAGTGCTCAGTTCCGGCCTGTTTACCCTCGCCCAGCTCACGACCTTAAAGGGTGTCATTCAGCCCATCGCTCAGCTTCCCCAGGCGCGCGCTTCCAACAACCCGGATTTCCGTTCGCTCGACGTCAACTTCTCCTACCCGATCCGCCTCTCACGCTTTCGCGAAGGCATGAGCCTCCAGCCGCGGATCGCGTTCTACAACGTCGGTAACTTCAGCAATTTTTCTGCCACCACCTCGACTCTCTTTAACACCACGACTGCAGGCGGTCCCGTCAACACCTCCACGGGCAGCCAACTCACCGGTGTTGATAACTTCGGGGTGCAGGCATCCCGTCGAACCTACCGCGGTGTGGGAACGTTCTCGCAGGGTGCGCCAAGGCAAACCGAGTACCAGCTCACCCTGAAGTTCTAACCCGCGCACGCGGACAGCAGGAAGGGACCGCGTTTGCGGTCCCTTTCCTTTTGTGTCATGGCGGAGCGTCACTCAGCGTTGTGTTTCAGCGCTACTGTTGTGTTCTTACCCTGCAAGGCCCGTCCAACTTTACTCCGGAAGCGCTTGCAGCGTGACCGTCTTGCCGGTGTGCGCCGAGGTTCTGGCCGCATCAAGGATCTGCATGACGACCACGTTGGTATCGAGCGCGGACAGGTCGCCCTCTGCCTTGATATCGCCATGCAGCACCGCGGCCAGGTAGCTCAGGGAGTTACTTTCACCTCTTGGCAAGGCAGCAGCGGCCCGCTCGCGGGGCTTCTCCTCTCCCTTGTGTCGCACCAGGACGTCACTTGGGCCGACTGTCACCATCGTGCCGCCGGTACCGTACACTTCCATGTCTTTGCGTGCAAAACTCCAGTCCCACGAAGGCATCAACACGGCCTGCACGCCGGGATACCGCAGAATCACCGTCGCGTCATCCTCCACGTGCGGGTAGATATCCGGCTTGTCCGTTTGCGAAACGGCAGTCACGCTGAACGGCGCTTTCCCGTGCATCATCACGGTCATGAGGTCGGCCCCGTAGCATCCGAAGTCAAACAGTGCCCCTGCGCCGTTCTGCACGGGATCGGTGAGCCAGGGTAGCCACTCGGGACCGACGCCAATTTCCTTCGGGCCTTCGTGCCCATCGTGCACCACTACCTTGCGCACCTGCCCCAGCTTGTCCTGCGCAACCGCGTTCAGCACGTCCATATTGCTGGCGTACCAGGTTGTTTCGTAGTTCACGAGGACATGCACCCGGTGTTCGCGGGCCGCCCTGCGGATTGCCAAGGCATCGTCCATTGTTGTGGACAGAGGTTTCTCTACCATCGACGAGACGCCATGCCGCGCCGCCGCCTCAATGACCTTACGATGATCCAGAATGGTCGTGTACACCAGCACCGCATCCGGATGCTGCTGGTTAAGCATGGCTTGCAGATCGGTATAGAACAGCGTTGCCGGCAACTTGTAACGCGTAGCATATTGCGTCGCCAGCTCTTTGTTCGGTTCGACGATGGCGATCAGCCGGGCGTCGGGGTTATGGGGCAGCGCTCCAAGGAAGCCGCCCACGTGGCCATGCACCAGGCCGACAATGGCAACGCGAATGGGTGGGCGCGCAGTTTGTGCATGCGCGCCTGCCGTGGCACACAAGCATAACGTCAGAAGCAACCTTGGGGTCTTCATCGTCTCTCCAAACGGCAGTTATATACCCCAGCTTGCACACAACGCCAGCCGTTACTTCGCGGGGGACGGCACCACCGTTAGCGTGATGGAACTGGGATAGGCGGCAGAATGATGGATCGCGGTATGCGCAACGACGGATGTCGTCTCGTCATAATTGTTGCCACCCGTGTTCAGGTTGCGATCGAACCGCGGGAAATTGGCGCCGGCAACCTCCAGCCGAATGCGGTGGCCTGCAGCGAAGTAGTTGCTGGTGTTCAACGGAGTCAGCGTCACTTTGTACACCTTGCCGTTCTCCATCAACTCGGCCTTGCTGTCACCGTTGCGATAACGCAGGCGCTGGATGGTTTCATCCAGGTTGTACGCCGTCCCGTCCGGCAGCACGTCTATCAGCTTGGCGGTCACGTCCGTGTCCTTCACGTCGGTGCTCACGAAATAGGTGACGGTCACCGGGCCGGAAACCTCGAAGCCATCGCTGAGCGGCTCGCTGGTGTAGACAAGGATGTCGGTCCGGGTTTCCATTTTGCGTTGGTCCAGCGCGCCGCCGTTGCCGGGAATGGTGTTGGCCGCACAGCACACGTTGCCGCCGTAGCTGGGTGTGGGGTGCATCGGATCGTAGGTGAACAAGTCAGGCCTGTCCACGGCCTTCCTCGGATCGATCTTCACAGGCCGGTTCGTAGAGTTTTCCGAAGCAAAGTGCAACAGCACCGGCTCCTTCTTGACGCGATCGTACCGCAGGAAGCCGTCGCCATTCAACGTGTTGGCATGGCCCCCGGAGGTGAGCGTCAGTGTGACGGGCTTGGCACCCACAGGCGGCCACGTCTCGCTGCTCTGCCACTTGTTCAGCCCCATCGTGTAGTACTGCACCTTCGGCATCTTGTTTAGTAGGCTGCTGTCTTCACCCTTCAAGTAATGGTCAAACCAGGCAAAGGTCATGGCATCGTAATCCAGGCGGGCGTCACCCATGTCACGCTCGCCAACGACCGTGTGCTCCGTCGCGCGCTTGTATTGGCAGTGCAGCGTCGGTGCGATCACGGCGTACTGTTGCTCCTTTGCGGGATTGGTGCTGTCGCTCCGCACGAAGTTGTAAGCGGCCAGGTTCGGGCCGACGGAGACGTCGTACCACGTCATGAACCAGAAGCCCGGCACGTGAATGGGCATGGTGTCCGACTGCCAGATACCGCCCTTGCGCCAAGCCGGGTCGCCGGGCGTGCGTTCAATCATGGCCCCGCCGGTGGGTACGGGCATTTTGTCGGCATAGATGCCGGCTGGGCCACCCGCGGCCTTGATGATGTCTTGCTCCGGCAGGTGCTCAAACGCTTTTGCCCAGTCAATCGGTGCAAGTTGCGGCGCAAGATCAAACAGCTTCGCCCCGGCAATCAGGTCGGCCTGCGAAGTGTTGGCCGGAAACATGGGGCGCACCTGGTTCTGCTCGCCGGCAATCCAGTCGATGAACAGCATCTGCACTGCACCGCCGCGATACCAGTTGCCCTGCTCGTTATATGGCCCGACCTTGCCTACGCCCGCGCCGAAGCTCTGCGGAATGATCGTCGTCAAATGCTTGTTGCCGAGCGATGCCGCCGCCAACTGCCACTCCGCCGTGCTGGAGCAGCCGATCAGCCCGATTTTGCCGGTCGACCATGGCTGTGATCCCATCCAGTCAAACTGGTCGCTCGCGTCGGTCAATGGCGCGCCCAGAATGTCGTAATTGCCTTCTGAAAAGAAGTGGCCGCGCTCATTCATCTCAACCAGCGCATAGCCGCGCCTCACATAGTCCAATTCCTGGGTCATGTCGCGATAGGTGCCGTTGCGTACATCCCAAAAATTGAAGTTGTACGGCGTGCGGCTGAAGATGACGGGATACTTTTTTGTCGTGTCCTTGGGCCGGTAAATGTCGGCCTGCATCCGGACGCCATCGCGCATGGGTACCATCACCTTGCGGTCGATCACGGCAATGTCTTCGAGCTGCTTCTCTATTCCCTCACGCTTTGCAATCAGCGCGGCTTTTTCCTCCGCCGTCATCGCGCCCTGCGCCCGCTGCGCCGGCGAAAGCTGGGGGACCATGGACATACCGAACGCACACAGCGTTGCTGTACCACGGAGGACGGAGAAAGGTACGCGCATCGAAAGGACTCCAGCAGAAGGGATTAGCCTGCAGAGTAGCAGATGCGGAGAGCCCGGTTGTTTGCTATGCCATCCCGTTGAATCACGCCAGCCTGAAACCAGTTAGACGAGCGGGGCGATACAATCGACCGAGGATTTAGGGCCTAAAACGCAAAAGCCCCCGGCAACACCAACCTGCCGGAGGCGACTAGATCGAACTTGCTTCATGCCCGATACGAATCCTCAGCTCTGATTGTTGGCGTCAGGGTTGGTCGTGCCGCCGTTCTCCGCGTCGGAGGTCCTCATGGTGCGGAGTGTCGGCGTGCGCCACTCGGGCTTGGGTGCGTTCTGCTGGTTGGTGACGTTGTTCTTCTGCATGGATTGATGCCTCCGTGACACCCAATCTACATAGGCGATCGACGACACGCAAGCGGAGGACACCAACTTGTATCTAATACGGGGCGGGTACTCCCACTTTGGACCACTCACTCGTTTACTCTTGGGTGTCTACCATGATCCACGCGCGCTATCGTGTGGGATGTCGGGCGCTTTCCATATATGCTTTAGCGCAGGATGAAGACTTCCCTGGAACCCACCGCCCTGCTCTGCCGCACCGAAGGCATTTTGGAAGCTGAAGTGGACGGCGAAGTCGTCCTGATGAGCATGGAGCGTGGCAACTGCTACGGCCTGGATGTAATCGGCAGCGAGATCTGGCGCGCCCTCAAGCAGCAGGTCTCCCTTGCCGGTATTCAGGCTGATTGCCGGGCCCGCTACGCCGGCGACGCGGCCGCAATCGACGGCGATGTCGCTCGGCTGCTGGACGAGATGATGGAAGAAGGTCTCGCAAAGGTTTGCGCGTGAGTGGTGGGGCGCTGCCTCGGTACACGCTGTGCGGCTGGCAGGTAGAGTCCTGCCTGCAACTGCCGGAACTGCTGCCCTGGACCGGCGCAACGTGTGCGCCAGACGTGCGCATCGAGTGCATGGAGGCAACTGCTTCTGCCGTTAACGAGCAGGGCTTCTTCCGGGTACACCCGGATGGCACCGCCATGCTGCGTGTCGGAGGAGACCTGGAATTCCTCATTTCCCCAGATGCCAGCCTCATCCGGGTATGGTACCGCACGGGCTTCGATCCCCTGCTTGTCCGCGCGCATCTGTATGGCTCCGTGCTCGCGATTCTCTGCTTTCGGCGAGGTCTATTGCCCCTGCATGCGTCCTGCGTTCGCCTTGGCCAGTCTGCCGTGCTGCTATGCGGCGAGAGCGGCGCCGGCAAATCAACCCTCGCTGCGGCACTTGCCCGGGCCGGCCACGCATTTTTGTGTGACGACGTCTCCGCCATCGACGTGAGTGATCCTGCACGGCCCGTCGTGAGACCGGCATTTCCCCGTGTCAAGCTGCTTGGGGATGCCATGGAACTGTTTGCCCTGCGGCCCGCAACGATGCAGAGCAAGGCTGCCGCAGGGGCCAAGTTCCACTATGGCATCACGGCCACGCGACAAACGGAGCCGACGCCCATCGCAGCCCTGTACGAGCTTGCGGGCAGGGCTGGAGTGGACTCGGCTTGCCATGCGCTGAGCGGTTCGGAGGCGTTCCTGCTGCTGCGTCGCAATGTTCACCGCGCGGCGATGGGCGAGGCGCTTGGCTGCCGCGCGCAAATGTTCCGCCAGCTATCAATTCTGGCGCAGGCGATGCCGATCATGACATTAACGCGGCCACATGGCCTGGACCTGCTGGCAGGTACGGTCGAGCTGCTGGAGCGCACCCACGGCGAAGTGGGAACGACGGAGTCAGCCTGGCAGGGGTTGACGGTGTGATGATGCGCAAGCTGCTTGCCGCAGGTGCTACGGCGGAAGCAGCGGTGTGGCTGCTGGTGGCGTGGCTCCTGCTGGACGTGCTTCCCGGCGGGCTCTACCGCAGACTTTTGCCGCCAGCCGCGACGCCCGAAGGAACGACGCAAGTGCCAGCTACTCCACTTCCGCCGCAGACGCGCTTGTCTCTCATCCGCGTGGTGCGAGCCATCTACCGCGTCTCGCATCGCCTGCCGTTCCGCTCTGTGTGCTTTCATCGCGCTATTGCGGCACAGTACATGCTTCGTAGGCGGGGACTCGCTTCGGAAATGCACTATGGCATCGACCCCAGGAGAACGGGGGTCATGCGAGCCCACGTGTGGATCACGCATTGCGGCGTCGATGTAGTGGGCGGCGCCGATCGGGAGGGCTTTACAGAGGTCGCTCGTTTTCCTGGAACATCCTAGGGCGACTTACTTGCGGAGGACTACTGATGAGTCTGTGCCAGGATGCGCTTCAGGCGGCGCATCCTGGTTCTCCGACAAGACTGCCGATGCCGAGCGGCCCTACTTTACTGCAGGACCGTCTTCTTGCGGGATCTCCTTTCCCTCCCCTGGGAACGGCCATTTCCGATCGATGGGCTGCTGCTCTTCGCGTATCGCTTTCGGCGTGTGATCGACCTTCAGATTTTCCAGCACGTGCACGCCCAGTTTTCCGGCAGTCGCCACGTCTATGTCGCCATCATGGTCGAAGTCCGCAGCGATCACCTGTGTCCCGATGGTCGCCGTGCCGTTGAGTGAAAGCGCAAAACGTGAGAACTGCGCGTCCCCCTTGCTTCCTGAACCCGTCTGGAACGCAGGCTGCGTCGGCAAGCGATAGGCGTACACGACATTCGGGTCGTAGGAACCTGGATCGTTCCCGCTGTGGCCGCGATACCGCTTGCCCGTCACCAGTTCCGGAACACCGTCGCCATCCAGATCAATTAGCGCAAGTGCGTGCGACTGGGAGAACGATTCATCGATGGCGTGCTTGACCCAATTGGCCTTCGCCTTTGTCCCGCTTTGCTCGATCCAGTACAGGCCGTAGCCATGGCCCTGTCCGATAATCAGGTCAAGCTTGCCGTCGTGGTTCACGTCGTAGCCGAGGATTGGGAACCCGGTATCGCCCAGGCTCCAGTCGGCGTGCCAGATGAACTTGTCTGCGTTCGCGTCGACCTGCTCGAACCAGCCGTGCGGTGTCAGGACATCAGGTTTACCGTCGCCGTTGATATCGGCGACGCCGATTCCGTGACCGTCCTGCGTGGAGTCGCCAAGGTGGTGTACCTTGGGCGTGGCCCCGCTGAAGTCAACCCAGATCACTCCGGAGTGGTTGTAATGCGCAAGCGCAAGGTCGGGCTGACCATCTCCGTTGATGTCGGCAAAGGCACCGCCTTCAGTGTCAAAGGTGTCGGTGATTTTTTCTGCCTTCCACTGGGCTCCAGCAGCAGTGGCTTTCGGACCCGGATTCTTGTACCACCAGAGACCATTTGCAATCCACCCGGTAGTGACCAGGTCCGGCAGGCCGTCGTGGTCCACGTCGATGACCCACTCGCCACAGTCTGAGACGAACTCATTGTGAATGCCAACCGTACGGAACTGGTGCTGCTTCCATTCGCCACCATTCGCGCCGGGATTTTCGTACCAGTAAGCACCACTCAGTAGGTCGGCAAAGCCGTCGCCGTTCATGTCGACGCTGGAGATGCCTTCCGCATGATCAGAGCCAAGGCGATGGGCAAGGAAAGCGAGTCGAGACTTGCCGTCCGGTTCCGGTCCGGGGTGCTGCATGCGGACTTCGGTTGCATGTTCTGGATCCTGCGCCCTCAGCAATGGAAGGCACACCAGGGCGCATAGGGACAACAGGGCAAAGCGTTGTACGTTCTTCATTTCGGTCACTCGTACTTTCCGGCAATCAGGCAAGCTGCATGGTTTCAGGGTTCCAGTGCACAACGCTATCGCGCTCCACACTCACATTTGCGAGCAGCGCAGCACCCGACGCCCGGAAGCCGAACGTCGCATCCTCTACCACCGGCTTGCGGTTGCGTACAGAGTTGAAGAAGTTATGGAAGTGGTCGTAGCTGTCCGAATATCCTGGCGGCGCGCGGAAGGCCTGTGTCTCCTGCGGCGGCGGTCCGGCAGGGTGCTGTACCGGATACTTTTTGCGGTACTGCTCCACATATTGCTTCTGCATGGCGTCGGCAAAGGTGGAGACGGTATAGCCCGGGTCAGGCAGGATCGGCGTGCGCGTCACCGTCACGGTACCGGTCTGGCCGTTGATCTCCATCAGGCCCTCGGAGCCCGTAAACAGGAAGCCTTCACTTTCCTCGCCGCCATCGACAAAATTCACATGCAGGCTCAGATTGAACCCTTCGGGGTAGTCAAACAGGGCAAGCAGCACGTCGTCGGCGTCGCGACCGTCTTTCCAATATCGCAGCCCGCCAGTGGCCATGGCACGCGTCGGGCCGTGCGCTCCGGTAATGAAGTGTGTGCCGCTGAAGAGATGAACAAACAGGTCGCCAGCGACGCCGGAGCCGTAGTCCTTCCACTTTCTCCACTGGAAAAAGCGCTCTGCAGAAAACGGAATTTTCGGCGCCGATCCAAGAAACTCCGGCCAGTCACACGTCTCCGGCGACGCATCCAGCGGAATCGAGTAGTTCCATGCGCCAATGGACGAGTTACGATCCCATCGCGCCGTCACCATGTTCAACTTGCCGATGGCACCGGCGGCCAGCAGTTCCTTCGCCTTCGCATACAGAATGGAGCTGACCCGCTGGCTGCCCACCTGCAGAATGCGGTTGCTCTGTTTGGCCGCATCGATAATCTCCGGCCCATCGGAGTACAGGTGAATCATCGGCTTTTCGAGATACACATCCTTACCGGCGCGCACGCTGTCCACTGCTGCCTGCTTGTGCCAGTGATCCGGCGTCGCGATCAGCACCGCGTCCACGTCGTCGCGCTTCAGGATGTCCTGGTAGTTGCGCGTCGTAAAAATGTCGCTGCCCCACAATTCCTTGGCATGGGTAAGCCGGCCGTCATAACAATCGGCCACGGCCACCAGCTTGACGCCAGGCACCTGCAGCGCAAACTTCGTATCGCCCTGACCTTGAATCCCGGCACCGATCAGCGCCAACTGAATGTTGTCATTGGGCGAGCGCCGGCGCGGTTTGGCACCCTGGGCATACAGGGCCGGCAGCAATGTGGTGGTGGATGCAAGTGCTGCCGTTTTGGCAGCGGTGCTGAGAAACTCTCTCCTCGTCGGCATCGGTTCTCTCTCAATCGTGGATCAGAATGTCATCTACACTGACGAACAATAAGCCGCGAACCGGACGACTGTCCAGTCCGCGACTCACGATGTGCAACCGTTTGCATCGTGCTGGTCCGACAAAGGCATGCCATGCCTCGCTTGGAAAGCAGTCCCCTGCCGAAGCTCATTTCGATGTTGGGCGGATGACCGTTTCGCTGAACCGCTCCATCTCTTCCATCTGCGGGCTGAACTGCAGCAGCAGCAGGTTGACGCCGACCTCGGCAAAGCGGCCTACCTGGTCCTGCACCTGCGCCGGCGTGCCGGTCAGCCCCGACCGCAAGCCGCGGTTCGATACGGAATACTCCTGCAGCGACATTGTCTGTTCCAACTGCGTGCCCTGCAACCACTGCTGGTAGTTGGCGAAGCCCTTGGCGTTACTGTTCACATCGGTGATACGCGCCAGCTCCGCCTCGACAGCGCTGTCGGATTCGCGGGTAAAGGCGTAGCCCGCCACCCCAAACTGCATCGGTCCCAGGCCGAAGCGTTCCCGCCGCTCCCGCATGTCTGCGATTTTCACCCCAACGTGCTCCGGCGAATCACCATGCATCACGTACGCATCGCACTTCTGCGCAATCAGGTTTTTCGCCGCCTCCGACTCGCCGCCAGCATAGATCGGTGGCCGTGGCGTCCGCACAGGTTTCGGCTGCAGGACTGTGCCCTGGGTACGGTAGTAGCGCCCCTCATGCGAGACGTGATCCTCCGACCACAATCGATTCACCACATCCAGCCACTCCGACGTGCGACCGTAGCGGTCCTCATGCTGCTCGAAATCCACGCCATACATCTTCGCCTCCTCCTGCCACCAAGAAGAAACGACATTCAGTGCGAGTCGGCCGTTGCTGATGCCATCGATCGTTGCCGCCTGCTTGGCAAACAGCGCCGGCGTATGGAACGTGGGGCGCACCGCAACCATCAACTCCAGCGACTCCGTGACTGCGGCCAGCGCGGCGGCGGTCGACCAGGCATCCAGGCTCGGCGCATCCACACCCTTGATGTCGTTCAGGTTTAGTTCCGCCACCAGGCTCAAGTCGAACCCGATCTGTTCGCTGCGCTGCGCCAGCTTCTTCGTGTACGCCCAGCTCGCCTCCATGCCCTCGTCTTCGACATTCCGCAGCCAACCGCCGAACATCGGCATCCAGTACCCAAATCGCAGCGGCTTACCCTGCACGGCGAACCTCTTCTTCCAGGTAGTCCACCAGGTTCACGAAAGGATTGAAGCCGATCACGCGCGGGGCGTCCGCGACGAAATTCGATAGCGCATTCACGTCGTAGTAGTACACTTCGCCGTCGCGGTCATCCACGATGTACTCAATGCCGCCGACATCGATCCCTGCCGCCTGCACAATGCGCTCGATGTTGGCGATCACGTCTGCGGGAGGCGTGTAGCCCTCGACCTTCAAACCAGACTTTCCTGCCTCCAGCACGCATCCATTCTCCAACGTTTCGCCGGCTTTGGTCTGGCAAATGTCTGCCGGGCACAGGTCGAACGTCTCACCCGTCAGGTACACCTGGATCGCGTACAGAAATTTGCCGCCCAGCGTCTCCACCCGAGTGATGTAGCCGCCGCGCGCCGGCACAAACTCCTGCACCAGTGCGATGCTGTCATAGCCCAGGTCGATCTGGCCCTGCTCCACGGCGGTAGCCAGCTCCTCTTTCGAATTAAAACGCACAATCCCCTTACCGCTGCCGCCGATGTTCGCCTTCACGATGATGGGATAGCGCAACCCTTCCGCTGCCGCGACCGCCTGGCTTGCGGCATGGATCACGCGCGAAGGCAGAAACCGAATGCCCAGCGACCGCAGCAGAGAGTGCTGCGCTGCCTTCGAAATTTCGTAGCGAAATGCTTTGGCACCATTAAGCACGCGCACGCCGAGCAGTTCCAGGTGCTCCAGGTAGGCCAGCGTGTGGAAAATACCCGATCCATGATCCCGGCTGTTGGCGGACGGGCTCATGCGATTGAACAGCACCTTGAACGTGGGATCATCACCGCCCACGTCGTAGAAGTGATCGGGAATGAACGCCTTCTCGAAGGCAACACCGCGCCGGGAAAGCTCCGCAAACACCGGCTCAAACCACTGCGGATGCTCATACAGAAGAACGAGAGGTGCAGGCGCGGCGGTATGCGCGGCGACGGGTTCAGCAGTCTGGGTCGACATTGGAGAATCATCCCTTTCACGTGGCGTAGACACGTCAAAGTCTAAACCGCCAAGGCGCTCGGTTCGCACGCCACCATGGGCCGTCCACCCTGCGACCGGCTTGGTTTCGTTGATGACACTGGACTCGCAGTAAGGTAGCATTGCCCAGACAGGCAAATCCAACCCTCAACGACCGTGATGGCTCAGACCCAATCCGCCGGCCTCCGGGCTTTGTGGCTCCGCGCTACCGCCCTGTTGTGCCTGCTGTTCTGCCTCGGAACGGCCGTGGCGCAGGCCGGTCACATCCACCGGCTGATCGGTTCCTCTCACGCGCGCGCAACGGCCAGCTCCTTGGATCGCTGCGCCGAGGGCGACGACGATTCCTGCCCACTCTGCGGCTCCCTGCACTTTACCGCGCTGGTAGGTCGAAGCTCTCTGCCGCATGGCCCGGTCGAGCAGCGCCGCCTGATCTTGCCGCTGCACGCCCATCCCCCACAGCGGCCCCTTCCCTTTCATCTAAGCAGCAGGCCCCCGCCGGCTTCCTAATGCACGTGAGTACACATGCGGACAGCTGCGCCGTCTTCTTGCCGGCATGCTATCCCGATTGCTCGGCCGCCGCGCCCGGCACGTACCCTCACCCTTTAGGAGTTCCCGATGTTTTCCTCGCTTCTGCGCTTCGGCCGCAATTACCCCGCGGCGCTTGCCGCCGCCGCCCTTCTGTCCACCGGCGCATTGGTCGCCCAGAGCAGCTCCGGCACGCTCAGCGGCCTGGTCAAGGATAGTGATGGCGCCGTCGTCGCCGCGGCCACTGTCACCATCGCCAATCCGGTGAGCGGCTACACAAAAACCGTCGTTACCGATGCAAGCGGCCGCTTCCTCTTCCCGAATCTTGCGTTCGATTCCTACAAGCTCGCAGTCTCCGCACCCGGTTTGCAGAGCACGTCGCGGGTGCAGATTTCTTCCACGGTGCCGGTCGTCAAAAACATCACCGTGACTCCAGCGACTTCCGAATCTGTCGACGTGGAGGCGACCGCTGACCTTACCGAAACCGACCCCAATTTTCACACGGATGTCGACCGCACCATGATCGCCCGTTTGCCGGTGGCAACCCCCTCGTCCGAACTCAGTTCAATCGTCACAAGTCTGACACCCGGCGTCGCCGCCGACTCCAACGGCCTGCTGCACGGCATGGGCGACCACAACGAAGTCTCGTTTTCTGTCGACGGACAGCCCATCACTGATCAGCAGAGCAAAGTCTTCTCGAACCAACTTCCGGCGGACGCCGTGCAATCGCTCCAGGTCATCGAGGGCGCGCCGCCGGCGGAGTTCGGCGACAAGACCAGTCTCGTCATCGTCGCCACCACGCGTTCCGGCCAGGGCGTCACCAAGCCCACTGGCGTCGTCTCCGTCTCCTACGGCAACTTCGGCACCGGCAAAATCCTGGCCGACATGGCCTACGGCGGACCGCGCTGGGGCAACTTCATCTCCGCCAGCGCGCTTGAGAGCGGACGCTTTCTTGATACGCCGGAGTTCCTCGTCTACAACGACAAGGGCAACGAGGAAAACGTCTTCGATCGCATCGACGGCCAGTTCAGCAAGGTAAGCTCAGTGCACCTTAACCTGCAGTACACCCGTTCGCTGTTCCAAACACCCAACAGCTACGACACGCAGTTCGGCTACCAGCAGCAGGGGCTCACCAGCGGCCATACGGACCAGCGGTCCAAGATCGAAACCTATCTCGTCGCACCCACCTACACCCGCATCCTGGGCGAGAGCGCCGTGCTCACTTTCGGTCCCTACGTGCGCCATGACACATACCACTACATTCCATCCGGCAATCTGCGCAACGATTTCGGTCCCATCCAGCAGGAAAGCGTGGGTCAGGACCGCTCGCTTACCAACACCGGCGTCCATTCCGACGTGAGCTTGACCCACGGCCACAACAACATCAAGGTTGGCGGTATGTACGCGCAAACGTTCCTGCGCGAGAATGACATCCTCGGCATCGTCGATCCGAACCTCAACAATCCCACAAGCGCCACCTTCAACCCCGTGCTAGCACCGTACGATCTGACACGCGGCGGCAGCACCTATCTCTATCACGGGCAGACCGATGTGAAACAGCTGGCGCTCTACGCCCAAGACGCGATCACCGCCGGGAACTTCATGCTCAACCTTGGCATGCGCGGCGACTTTTACAACGGGCTGGTCACCGACCGGCAGCCGGAGCCCAGGACTTCTATCAGCTACAACATCAAGCGCACCGGCACCGTGCTGCGCGCCTCGTATGCCCGCACCCAGGAAACGCCCTTCAACGAGAACCTCGTCCTCTCCCAGAACGGCTGCTACGACCCCGTCCTCAACGGCATCTTCAGCACCCTCGGCAGCTGCACACCCGCGCCCTTCCGGCCCGGCTTTCGCAATGAGTTTCACGTCGGCTTCGGTCAGAGCATCGGCCAGCACTTCGTCCTCAGCGCGGAATACATCACCAAGTACACGCATAATGGATACGACTTCAGCGTCCTGGGCGCAACGCCAATCACGTTTCCCATTGAATGGCACAACTCGAAGATCCCCGGTTATGCGCTCACCGCAACGCTCACGAACATCCACGGATTGTCCGCGCGCACCATCTTCTCGTCTGTGGCCGCGCGCTTTTTCAATCCGCAGATCGGTGGCGTTGGCGCAACCATCGGCTCACCGGGCGGCCTGCCCTTCCGCATCGACCACGATGAGCGCTTCAACCAGACGACGCACCTGGAATATGCCGCACCCTTTCGCAAAAGCATGTACGTCTCGTTTAATTGGAGGTTTGATTCCGGTCTGGTAGCCGGTGCTGTCCCCTGCTATAACGTGACCGGTCAAAACACCAGCTGCGGTGACTTTTCCATCAACATCAACGGTCAGCCCGGCATCGACCTCACCAGCTTCACATACGATCAGCAGTTCGAGGCGGGTCTGCGCTGCAACGGCATTGCGGCCACCGCCACCAGCGGCTTCACCCAGTGCCTTGCCTCGCAACTCACCTCGAACCTCGTGACCATCCCCGCACCCAACACGCAGGACAATGATCGCAATCCATCGCGTATTCAACCGCGTAACCTATTCGACATGGAGGTCGGGGACGATCACCTCGTCAAGCTCGGCCGTGAGGATCGCTATCACCTGGGCGCGCGCGTCACCGCGGTCAACATGACAAATAAAGTGGCGCTGTACAACTTCCTCTCCACTTTTTCAGGCACGCACTATGTCTCGCCGCGCACAGTAACGGCAGAACTCGCCTTCCACTTTTAACCACGTGCAACGCAGGCTCCTGAGCCGTTCAACCTCCGCTCCACAACTTAACGGGAGGCGATGGCGGCAAGGTGCTGCGGTTGCGTCGCATCGCCGGTCGGCAGGGAGCCATCCGGAGTTATAGGCTGGCTCGCGCGCGGGGCCTTCAGGGACGGCCCCTTTCGCGTGGCGCCCTGTTCCTCCGGCAGGCTCTCCTTCGAACTCTTCAACGAGGGTGCATTCTTCTCCTCCGGCGCTGCATCGCCAAGTGCGATGGTGTGGAGCGTCGACGGATCCCGATAGCCTGACAACTCATCCTTGTCCAACGTGGCAATTGATTTGCCCAGCGCCGCAGTTTTCAGAAGAATCACGCGATCCCCGCGGAAACGCACGAAGCGGATGGTCTGCGGCGTGTGTCCGTACACCCATTCCTCGAAGATCTCGCCCGTCTTCGAATCTTGCGCCCGCTCGCGCATCTTGCTCTCCGGCTGCCCCAGGGCGGCAAGCACCATTCGCTTGTTCATGCCGACCAGCAGTTCATGCTCTTCAATGGCCTTCTTGATCGGCTCGGGTAGCGCATCCGCATAGGCCTGCTCGCTGGTCTTCACGCCAAAGTCGAGCACAGGTTCCAGCAGCGCCTTCAGCTCGGCGGCCGTTAGACGCGGTGTCGGTCCCTCGAACAGCAGCGTGATGCGTGTACCGGTGGGCCGTTCCCCCATCTGCCCATCGCCGGCCAGGGGCATGTCGTTGACGGAGATGTGACGGAGAAAGCGGTGCTTCAAATACGGCCCGCCGTTCACGTCGACCTCAATGCGATCCTTCAACACCACGATGTCCGACACCATCACGCGGTCGCCGCGATCTGCCGCCATGCCGTGTTCATACAGGCGCTTCTGCAACTCGGCACTGTCGACAGTCAGCCTGCCGTTTGCATGCAGCACAAGGCCCGGCGCGCCCAGCGGCAGCGGTTGGTGCGCCCATCCAAGCTCCGCCAGCAGCATGCGCGTCAGTTCGCGGCGTGCCGCCAGGTCCATCGGCTCGGTCGGCATCTCGACCCGCGTCGGCCGAAATCCTTCAAGCGGATTCCCGATTGCCGTCTCGCGTCCGACGACGAACACGTCCCGTACCGGCGTTGGGCCGGTAGTTTGCGCGGCTACACCCACACCAAAGGCCAGAAGCACGGCGAGTTGCGGGAGCAGGCGAACAAACGGCATAAGGCAACCTCCGATGGGAGAAAGAGTAACGCCGTTTGTGTCCTTTGGCAAGTAATCAGAAACGACAGAAATTCAGCCGCTGCCGACCTGCGCGACCGCACTCCTTCGCGATAGCGGATATGCCTCCCGGGGACCACCCATGCCGCGAACCTATGTCGAAAGGGACGAGGTCGTTGGGTTCTCATTTCTCGTCACCGGCATGCTTGCCCCCAACGGCTGAATCTGGACAAGAGTCGCAGACTTCCGCGCGGCTTCCTCTTCCATGCGCGTGTGCTCCACAGGAGGCGCAACCGCCATTGCAATGCCCGCACCGTCAATCGGATCAAAGGTGTAGTGCCAGGCATAGTCACGCGTCACCCGCCACACCGCCACTGCCGCCAGCAAGACGACGGCCAGAGCCCAGAACGAAGCCTCCGGCCCGTCATTGCTTCCCGTCAGCCACCGCATACCGGTCACATAGCTTGTCACCAGCCCACCCGCGGGCGGCCAGTAGAAGGACCCGATTCCAAACAGCAGCGTCAGCGCCGCTCCCCAGCCAACTTGGAGTCCAAGCCCGAGCCAAATAGCCCGCGTGCGCAGCGCCGCAAGGGAGAAAAGCGCGGACGCGGCGGCATAGAAGAAGCCTTCCGTTGCATCGCGGCCCGGCTGCAGAAGCTGGCTGACTCCAGTGACCAGTGCAACGATCACCACCGCGCGCACCGGAGAGGTGGCACGCACCAGAGAGCGAAACACAAGGCCGTAGGCCACCAGTTGCGTGGTAACCGCCACCACAATCAGGAGAAGCAGGCTATCCAGTGTCTGGCCTGCGCGGATCAGGTCAAACGACAGCAGGGTATGCAGGTTGCGTGTCAGCAGCGCGGGAAGCACGAGGATGATGGCGACTCCCCAGCCCACCGCCAACCCCAGCCCAAGCTCCCTGCCCTGCGACGGCCGGCGTACCAGGCCGATGGCGGAGAGCGGCCGCAAGTCGCGGACACGCCGTATCGCGATCCAGTAAAAGCCCACACCGGCGAACACCAGCAGTGCCGCGGCTTGCACCAGTGCCGCGTGTGGACCGGCAATCACGTGCAACAGTACGAGAGAAAAAACCAGTAAGGCAAGAATCCACGCACCGCCCAGCACAACGGTCCAGCCGGCCTGGGTACGGGGGTCGGTCTGCTTATCCGGGCGTGTCATTCCTTGCATGCTCTTTCGACGGTCCAAGGGGAGTAAGGGGTGCAGCGTTTGCCGCAACGCGTTAAGGCAGAAACACAGATGCTTTTGCGATTTCTTCCGCGATCAAAGTTATGTTGGAGTTACCAGCCGATCGCGTTCCTCAGGTTGCGGAAAGGTTACATCCGCCCCATTGACGGCCGACCGGCACTACACTTCGACCATCTCCACCGTGTAAAACTGCGCCATGTTCCGAAACTTGTCATAGCGCCGCTCCAGCAGCGTATCCAAGGGTACAGCCTGCACTGCGGTAAGCTCCCGGGCCACGGCAGCGCGGATCATGCCCAGCCCGCTCCCCGAGTCTGCCTGCGTGCCTCCAGCCGGCTCTGGAATGACTGCATCCACGCAGCCCAGCCGTTGCACATCGGGTGCCGTGTACTTCAGCGCCTCGGCCGCCTGCTGGCGCTTCGCCGCATCCTTCCACATGATGCTGGCGCACCCTTCCGGTGAAATCACGGAATAGATGGCGTTCTCCAGCATCAGCACGCGGTCTGCCACGGCCAGCGCAAGTGCCCCACCACTGCCGCCCTCGCCAGTAATGACGGCGATCGTTGGCGTCCGTAATTGCGACATCTCTAACAGGTTGCGTGCGATGGCCTCGCCCTGGCCGCGCTCCTCCGCGCCCAAACCAGGATAAGCCCCGGCCAGGTCCAGAAAGCTAAGTACCGGCCGCCCAAACTTCTCCGCCAGCTTCATGCAGCGCAATGCCTTGCGGTAGCCTTCGGGTTCCGGGGAGCCAAAGCGAAACTTCATGCGATCTTTGGTCGTACGCCCCTTGCGATTGCAGATCACCAATACCGGCGCACCCTCAAAGCAGGCCATGGCACAGTACATGGCGGCATCGTCACCGAAGCCGCGATCGCCGTGAAGTTCCTGATGGCTGGTAAACAGTGCTTCGAGAATGTCCATGGGGTGAAGGCGTTGCGCGTTGCGAGCGACTTCCGTTTTACGCCAGGCCTCGTTCGTTTCGGGCGCGGGTTTTGCCTGTTCCAGATCTGCCATGCTATGCCTGATTCTACGGGACACGGCCGCGAAACGCATGCAGGGCGAATGGTCTGCCCGGGCGCGTGTCTGGACGCATCGCCTGTTTCTCGCATCCAACAGCTTGATCGCCGGGCCGCACGCCACCTCGGCCTTAGGAGAACCACCATGAGGAACAACACTTCATCCCTATTGCGCACAGCTCTACTCGCCGCGACGATGTTGCCGCTAGGCACAATGCTGGTTGCGCAAAAGGTGAGCACGGACTACGACCACAAGGTCGACTTTGGCCGCTACCATACCTTCTCCATCTACAAAGTGCAGGCGTCGAATAGCCTGATCCAAAATCGTTTGCGCGACGACATTGTCGAGTCGTTGCAGGAGAAAGGCTGGCAGCAGGTGCAACAGGGTGGAGACGTCGCCGTTACAGCCGTCGGCAGCGTACGTGACGTGCAGCAATACAATACCTTCTACGACGGCATCGGTGGCGGCGGCTTCGGCTTCGGCGGCTGGCGCGGCCGATACGGGTACGGCGGTTGGGGCGGCGGCGGTTTTGGCGGTGACACTCAGACGACGGTTCAAAATATCCCGGTCGGCAACCTGGTCGTCGACCTGTACGATACGTCCACCCACCAGCTCGTGTTCCGCGGCATGGCTACCGATAACCTGTCGAGTAAGCCTGAGAAAAACGTCAAAAAGCGCGAGCGTGCGGTCGATAAAATCTTTGACAAGCTACCAAATAAGGTCGGCTAAGAGTCTGCGCAACGCAGCGAACCGGCACCCACATCGGGTGCCGTTTCGCTCTCTGCCTACGAGATCAGCTTTACCCCGCCGGAACCCACGAGTTCCTCGACCCGATCGATAAACAGCCGATCCGCACACACGTGAAAGCCAGTCGGTTCCAAAACAGCGCAGAACTCGCCGGGCTCTTCCAAGTCCAGCAGCAGCTTGCCTTTGCCGGGCATTTCCGTAAAGACGAGCAGCAGCTTTTCCAGCAACTGCGCGTCCGGATGGTGCAGCGGCACCTTGATGCGCAACGCCTCGGGCAGCTTGATCTGCACATCCTCCAGCGCGACGATGCTCGTAACGGAGAGCTTCGGCGCGGAGTCCTCTTCCCCGCGCAGCGATCCGCGAATCAGCACCGGAACATCGATCTTCAGCTTCTCCTGCAGATTCGCGTAATCCTTCGGGAAGGCGATGATATCGAGTTTGCCGACCGTGTCTTCCAGGCAGGCGGAGGCGTACATCTCACCACTGCGCTTACTCTTGCCCACCTTCAGCGCGGTGATCACGCCCGCCACCTGGATTTCGCTGGTATTCTCGCGCTGCCCCCGGTTGAACACAGCAGGCTCCGGCTTCATCTCGCAGGCCGTCACGGTGTCGACGCACTTCATGTTCCGCAGCTTCTCGCGGTACTTGTCCATCGGGTGCCCGGAAACGAAGAAACCAAGCACCTCCTTTTCGTTCTGCAGCCGTGTGTGCTCATCCCAGTCCGGCACTTTCGGCAGATCGTCTTCCACCTTGCTTGCAGCTGCCGGCGTGCCCGCGTCAAACAACCCGAACAATCCAGACTGCCCCGTGGCCGCGTCCTTCTGCGATTTCTGCGCGCGCTCCATCGCGCCATCCAGCGCGGCAAACACGCGGGCACGCGGTCCGAACGCATCCATTGCCCCAGCCTTCACCAGCGACTCCAGCACGCGCTTATTCAGTAGCCGCAGCTCGACGGTCTCGCAGAATTCCCATAGCGAGGCAAATCCCGGCTTCCCTTCCGCCTGCAGCTTGCGCCGCGCACTCGCAATCGTCTCGATCGCGTTGCCGCCCACGTTCTTGATTGCCGCCAGGCCGAACCGAATGGCATCGCCGCCCGGGGTGAAGTTTGCGTCACTGATCTGCACATCTGGCGGCAGCACCGTGATGCCAATTTCTCGGCACTCGCCGATGTACTTGACGACGTTTTCCGGCTTCGAGGTTTCGCTCGTCAGCAGCGCCGCCATAAACTCCACCGGGTAGTGCGTCTTCAGCCACGCCGTGTGATACGCCAGCAGCGCATACGCGGCGGAGTGCGACTTGTTGAACCCATAGCCTGCAAACTGCAGAATCAGGTCGAACAATTGCCCAGCTTTCTCTTTGGGATGTTTCCGTTCGGCCGCACCCTGCATGAACAGGTCGCGCTGCTTGGCCATCGCCTCCGGGTCCTTTTTACCCATGGCGCGGCGCAGCAGGTCGGCACCCCCCAGCGAATACCCGGCGATTGCCGAAGAAATCTGCATCACCTGCTCTTGGTACACGATGACGCCAAGCGTCTCTTTCAGGAGACCTTCCAGGTCAGGAAGCAGGTATTCCACGGCGCGCCGCCCCCACTTGCGTTCGATGAAGTCATCGATCATGCCGCCCTGGATCGGTCCCGGCCGATACAGCGCATTCAAGGCCGTCAGATCTTCCACCGTCGTCGGCTTGTAGCGCCGCAGCACGTCGCGCATGCCGCCCGATTCAAACTGAAACACACCACTGGTCAGCGCACGATGAAAAACCTTCTCATACGTCTCCGGGTCATCCAACGCGATGGTCGCCATGTCGACCGTGTCGCCACGGTTCAGCTTAATGAGCTTCAGGCAGTCGTCGATCACGGTCAGTGTCGTCAGACCCAGAAAGTCCATCTTCAGCAGGCCCATCTTTTCGACGGCCTTCATGTCGTACGCGGTGACGACTTCCTCGCTCTTTGCACGCGTCACGGGGACAAGCTCGGTCAGCGGCTGCGGCGCAATCACCACGCCCGCCGCGTGTACGCCCGCGCCACGCACCAGCCCCTCCAGCCGCATCGCCGCATCCAGCAGCTCTTTAATCGCGGGGTTCGTTTCGTACGCCTGTTCCAGCGGTGGTGAGTCCTTTAGCGCCTGCTCCAGCGTGATGCCGATGGTCGCCGGCACCATCTTCGCGATGCGGTCTACCTCGCCGTACGGCATCTCCAGCGCGCGCCCGACGTCCTTGATTGCCGCCTTCGCCGCCATCGTATTGAACGTAATAATCTGCGCAACACGATCCTTGCCGTACTTGCGATTCACATACTCGATGACCTCAATGCGCCGATTCATGCAGAAGTCGATGTCGATATCGGGCATGCTCACGCGCTCGGGATTGAGGAATCGCTCGAACAGCAACTCGTTCTGCAACGGATCGATGTCCGTGATCTCCATCACGTACGCGACCAGCGATCCCGCAGCGGAACCACGGCCCGGCCCAACGGGAATGCTCTGCTCCCGCGCATACCGGATGAAATCCCACACGATCATGAAGTAGCCGGGAAACTTCATTGCCTTGATGCAGTCCAACTCGCGGTTCAGGCGCGCCTCGTAGTCCGCGCGGCTGTGCTTGATTAGCCCGCGGCCTTCCAGGTGCGTGATCGCCGTGTCGAAGCGCTTGCGCAAGCCTTCGCGGCAAACATGCTCGAAGTATGTATCCAGCGTCTGCCCCGCCGGCACCTCGAAATCCGGGAACGGATTGTCTACCTTCTTCAGCTTTACGTTGCAGCGGTCCACGAACTGCATCGTCCGCGAGCAAACCTCTTCATGCCCGGCAAAGGTGCGGTTCATCTCGTCCGCACTCTTGATGTAAAACTCCTGCGTGTCGAACTTGAACCGGTTCGGATCGTTCATCGACCCGGCCGTTTGCACGCACAGCAAAATCTCGTGCGCACGACTGTCGTCCGCGCCCACATAGTGCGAGTCGTTGGTCGCAATCAGCGGGATACCGAGTTCCTTTTCCATGCGGAACAACGCTTCGCACACGCCCTTATCCGGCTCCAGCCCATGGTCCTGAATTTCAAGGAAGAAGTTGTTCTTCCCAAACATCTCCGAGAACACGCCGGCGGTCTTCTTCGCCTCCTCGTACTTCCCCTTTATCAGGTGCTGGTTCAGCTCCCCCGCCAGGCACCCGCTGAAACCGATTAGCCCCTCCGTATGCTTGGCCAGGAACGCCTTCGACACGCGCGGCTTGCGATAAAACCCATGCAGCGACGCCTCGCTCGTAAGCCGCACCAGGTTTCGATAGCCGATCTCATTCTCCGCCAGCACGAGAAAATGGTTATAGCCGCCGCTCATTTCGCGGTGATCGTCCGTTTGCGACAGATACAGCTCGCAGCCAAGGATCGGCTTGACGCCCTTCTTTTCCATCGCGTCGGCAAAGTGCACCGCGCCAAACATGTTGCCGTGATCTGTCATCGCCGCGGCGGTCTGGCCCAGCTTCTTCACGTGCGCCGCGAGTTTATCGACGTCGCAGGCGCCATCGAGCAGGCTGTAATCAGTATGGAGATGCAGGTGCGTAAACTCGGCGGCCATGCTTCGATTCTAGGCTTCCATGGATGTGCTAAGCACCAGTGGAAAAGCGGTCCCGAATACGACGTCTGGGGTCCCCCTTCTTGTCGGCAAGACCTCGCGATGGCATGGCCCAGCCCCTGGCAACGGCTCAGGGAGTGCCGCGCACGGCATGCACGATCTTCCCCAGCACCCTGGATACGCCATGCAGAAATGGCTCCGCACCGGTACCAAACCAACGCAGGATCGTCGTTCCCACTGCTTCGCGAAGAAAGGAATACACCGCCACGGTTAGCCTCCGGCCGGGTGCCGGCGCCGCGTGCACCCGCCATACCAGGGGCGTCTTCGCCAGCAGCACCGAGGTACGACGTAAGTGATCGGCAACGCTGATCACCTCAACACGCCGCCATCCATGCGCTCTGAGGATTGCTTCGCTGTTGCGAATATTTTCCAGCGTGGTGCGTGATTCCCGCTCTTCCAGGATCGCGTCGGCCGGCACGCCCAGCTTCATCGAGAGCTGCGCCATCGTGTCCGCTTCCACAAAACGATTCGCCGCCGCTCCCCCGCTGAAAAGAATATGTGGCGCTGCTCCGCCACGATATTCGCGAACCGCCTCCGTCACACGCCACCACTCCGACCGCGTCGGACCCCCGGTCGACGTCGCAGGCGTACCAAGCACGAGCAGCACGTCCACGGGACCGTCGCCCGCGCTGCTCTTGGGAGTCGTCACGTTTGTCACTGCGACGGCGACGGCGACCACCACCGCCGCTCCCAACCACCACATCGCCTTCCGTCCGTGCCGCCCTGCTCTGCTCGTAGCTTCCACTGCACTCAGTTTAATGACTCTTGTCGTACCAGGGGCCCAGGTCTGTCTTGAACTGCTTCAGCGCGTCGACATTCAGATACACCATATGCCCCGCCGGGTAATATCCAAACCGCACATTGGCTTTGAGCGCCGCCGGCAGACTCATGTGGTTCAGGTCCCACTCCGTCTCGTAAAAAGGCGTCGCCAGGTCGAACCATCCATTCGCCGAATACACCTGCAGCCGTGGATTTTTGCGCATCGCATCCGACAGATCGAGCGCCGTGTCGGGCTGAAATTGCGGCTGCCGCTGCCCCACAACCTTGTGCTTCCAGTCCCACGCCTCGCTCACACCGGGGCCGGACAGGTAGTACGGCTCCTCGCTGCTGTACTTCAATTCCCGCTGCATGTAGTCATGAAACGCCGCGACATACGCGCCGGAAATCCCGGTATCCGATGGATCGTACCCCGGCGTCTCCCCCGCGGCATCCATGTCCCAGCCTTCGAACCGCGCGTCATACCGGCCCAGCGTACGCTCGTCGCCGCGCAGCAACTCCTTGCGAAAGCGTGCCGGCGCCATCCGCAGCTTCGTTTCGTGCAGGTACGTGACGCTCAACCCGGTAATCGCCGAGAGCTTCGCCGCAAGCGCATCCATCTCCGCCGCCGGCAGCGCATCCCCTTGTGCCAGCGCCGGCATGTATACCGTTCGATCAAACTCCCGCGCTGCCTGCACCCATGCTTCCAGCGTTCCGGTGTGCGGCACCTTGTTGTGCTGCCACGCAATCGCCGCGTAACTGGGCAGATACACCATGGAATCAAGGTCATAGCCTGGGATCCGAACCCCGTAGTTCAAGATCGACGACAGCAGCACCACGCCGTTGAACTCGACGCCACCATCCTGCAGGCTTGCCACTAGCGCCGCGCTGCGCGGCGTGCCGTAGCTCTCGCCAAACAGGTACTTCGGCGAGCCCCAGCGCTGGTTGTGCGTCAGCCAGCGCACGATGAATTTATGAAAGGCCAGCACATCCTGGTCGACACCGGCAAAGTCCTTCACCGTCCCCTTCCCTACCGCACGCGAGTACCCGCAAAGCGGTGCGTCGATAAATACCAGGTCACTCTTGTCCAGCAGCGAAGACTCATTCGGTACCGTCTTGAACGGCGCAGGCCCCGTAGCGTCCGGGCTGCTCGTAATCACGCGCACCGGCCCGAACGACCCCATGTGCAGCCAGATCGTCGCCGCCCCCGGTCCACCGTTGTAAAAGAATGTGACCGGCCGGCTGTGCGCGTCCGCACCATCTTCCGTATAGGCGGCGTAGAAGATGCTGGCGTTCGGCTTTTCCTTATCGTCGGCGATCAGCAGGTTTCCAGCGGTGGCCGTGTAGTGCACGGTCCGTCCGCCCACCTGCAGGTCGTGCTTCGTTATCGACGCGGTCTCTGGCGGAATCGGCACAGCCTTCTCGGCAGCTTTGTCGCCGCCCTTCTCGTCCGGTTCGGGCTTGTGGTCCTGCGCATGTGCGGTGCCAAGCGCGGTGGCGACCGCGAGGACGAGGGTGGGCAGGCGGCGCAGAAACAGGTGCAAGGCGAACCTCTCTGGGATAGCTTGGAGCGGGAATGACGCCATTCTCGCCCACACCGTGCATAAGTGCAAAGGGCGACAGAGTTTGGCGTGCATCCATCTTCGCCGCTCCTTCGTCTTAAGTTCTGATTCCGCAGCAGAACTTAAGTCACGAAGCCGGTGTATACCTGCTGAGGAAGTCGAGTGAGGGCGACATGAGTGTTTCAAAATGTGCAATCGATGCTGAGGCAGAGCTTGCCGCGGCTACGGCAGCGGTAGATCAGCCTGAGTGGGAACTATCCCGCCGGCGCTTTCTGCAGTCGGCCTCCGTCGTGGGCGCGGCGGTCACCACGGGCTTTGCAAACGTCGCAGACGCGCAAACCCAACAGCAGATTCGTGCGTCGCAGGCGGTCTTGCAACCTCTGACGCTCAAGATCAACGGCGAAACTCACACCCTGAACCTCGACACGCGTACCTCCCTGCTCGACGCCTTGCGCGAGCATCTGGACATGCCCGGATCGAAAAAGGGCTGCGACCACGGCCAGTGCGGTGCCTGCACGGTGCTCGTCAACGGGCGTCGCGTAAACAGCTGCCTGCTCCTGGCCGCAGCCGCTAGTGGCGATGACATCACCACTATCGAAGGCCTGGCGCAGGGCGACACGCTCTCCGCCGTGCAAACTGCCTTTCTGGAGCACGACGGCTATCAGTGCGGCTACTGCACCAGCGGTCAGATCTGCAGCGCCACCGCCCTGCTGGATGAGATGAAGCGCGGCGAAGCCTCGGTGGTGTCGTTCGAAGACGGCACACAGAACTCCCCCAAACTCACCGACCACGAAATTCGCGAGCGCATGAGCGGCAACATTTGCCGATGCGGCGCTTACCCCAACATCGTCAGTGCCGTGCGTGCCGCGGCAAGGCAGGTGAACCTGTGAATCCATTTGTCTACGAACGCGCCAACGATCCCGAAGCCGCCATTCACACCATCACCAAAAATCCGAACGCGAAATTCCTCGGCGGCGGCACAAACCTGATCGACCTCATGAAGGACGATGTCGAGCACCCCTCGACCCTCGTCGACATTAACCGCCTGCAGGTCTTGGCGGCCGTCACCCAAAACGAGCATGGCCTACTCGCCGGCGCCCTCGTTCGTAACAGCGATCTTGCCAACGACCCAGCCGTCCGCAAGAACTACCCGCTGCTGTCCCAAGCGCTGCTAAGCGGGGCCTCCGCTCAGCTCCGCAATCTTGCCACCACCGGCGGCAACCTGCTGCAGCGCACCCGGTGCTACTACTTTATGGATCCGAGCTACGCCGCGTGCAATAAGCGCTCGCCAGGTTCCGGCTGTGCCGCGATCCACGGATTCAACCGCATCCATGCCATCCTTGGGCAGACGGATAACGGGCCGACCGGTGCGCACACGTGCATCGCCACCAACCCCTCCGACATGAACGTCGCCATGGCCGCCCTCGGTGCAGTCGTCGAGATCAGCGGACCCAAGGGCAAGCACACGATGCCCGTTCGCGAGTTTCACCGTCTTGTGGGTACGACGCCGCAGCTCGACACCAACCTCAAGCCGGACGAACTGATTACCGGTGTCCTGATGCCCTCTGCCTCGGCCGATTTTGCCGAGCACAGCTACTACCTGAAAGCACGCGATCGCCAGAGCTACGCCTTTGCCAATGTCTCGGTGGCTGCAGGCTTGCACATGGAGGGGGACACCATCAAATCCGTGGCCCTCGCCCTTGGTGGTGTCTGCCACAAGCCCTGGACCAGCCCGGAAGCGGAGCACTTGCTGATCGGAAATCCCGCCACGGAAGCCACCTTCCAGCGAGCAGCCGCGGCTGCCCTCAAGGGTGCGAAAGGTTACGAGAACAACACCTTCAAAATCGAGCTCGCAAAAAACTGTATTGTGCGCGCGTTTACCTTAGCCGCCAAGGGAACGGGTTCTGCAGCAGCCTAATACAGCCCGCATGGACTTCCTTTGTGAATGGACCGCTCGGCGACGAGCGGTCGGGTTCACGGGAACCGATCTCGGCCAGCAATAACGCACTCTCGACGGAGACCACATCATGCTTCAACAAGAAGAAAAGCCCCTCGGCAACGGCAAGGAACTGCCATACCGCTACGACGGCCATCTCAAGGTCACCGGGAAGGCGACCTACGCCGCCGAATTTAAAACCGACGGTGTCCTCTATGCGTGGCTGGTTCTTGCGACCATCCCCAGCGGTGAAATCGTTTCCATGGACACGACGGCGGCTGACCGTGCAAGTGGTGTCGTCAAGATCCTGACGCCCTTTAACGCGCCTCAGCTTCCAGGTGTGAAGACCCAGCCACCCGCCACCCGAAAGCTCTCACTTCTGCAGGACCGCAAGGTGTACTACAACTGTGAACCCATCGGTGTGGTTGTTGGCAAGACACTGGATCAGGCCCGTTACGCCGCGTCTCTGATCAAGATTAAGTACAACCAGACGCCCGCGAAACTGAACTACAGTGCCCGTCTCGATCAGCAGCGCCCTCCCAAGCGGAACGCCCCGCCGCCGCCAAGCGCGGAAGCGAAAGCCGCCGAGGCCGCCGCGTTCGCCAAGGCGACTACAGTTGTCGATCACGTGTACACCACGCCTTTGCAAAACCATAATCCGATGGAACCACACGCAACCATTGCGCAGTGGGACGGTGAAAAGCTGAAGGTCTGGGACGCAACGCAATACATCAGCGGCGATCGCCAGACACTTGCCAAGCACTTCGCCCTGCCGCTCGACAATGTTCAGGTCATCAATCCCTATGTGGGTGGAGGCTTTGGCAGCAAGGGTTCCACTTGGTCCCATGTCATCCTCGCAGCTATGGCGGCAAAGGTCTGCAATGCTCCCGTCAAGATTGCTCTTGACCGCACGCAAATGTTCGGTCCGGTGGGCGGCCGGCCCGCGACCACCCAGCACATTCGCCTCGGCGCAGACAGCACTGGAAAACTCGTCGCCATGCGCCACGATGTCGTCGAGCCCGCCTCTGTCATGGAGGATTTTCTTGAAACCTCCGCAAAAGCGACGCAAATGCTGTACGCCTGCGAGCAGATCGCCACCGACACCAGCCTGGTCGACACCAACATCGGCGTTCAGACCTTTATGCGCGCGCCCGGCGAATCGACTGGCACCTCGGCCTTGGAAACGGCCATGGATGAGCTCGCGATCCAACTCAACATGGACCCCCTCGAGCTGCGCCTGAAAAACTACGCCGACATGGACGGCGGCGAGAAGAAGCCGTTTACTGCCAAGCATCTGCGGGAAGCTTACACCGACGCTGCAAGCCGCTTCGGCTGGTCCAAACGAACGGCGACCGGCAAGGTTGAAGAAGGAAACAAGCTGATCGGCTATGGCATGGCAACGGCCACGTATCCGGCAAACCGCAGCGCCGCCTCAGCGGAAATCAAGATCCTGTCCGACGGCCGTCTCGAAATTGGCTCCGGCACTCAAGACCTCGGCACCGGCACATACTCCATCATGGCCCAGACCGTCATGCAACAGACCGGTGTTGCCTGGGAGAACATCGTCACAAAGCTTGGGAACAGCGCTCTTCCCAAAGCTCCGGTTAGCGGCGGCTCACAAAGCGCGGCGTCGGTGATGCCTGCCGTCATGAATGCGGTCGATCAGCTACAGCTTAAGCTCGCGAATATGGCCCTGCAGGACCAGACATCGCCGCTTCACGGCCTGGCAACGGAAGATATCGTGATGAAGCAGGGCAAATTGATGTCCAAGTCCCAGCCCTCAAAATCGGAGGCACTTACTGCATCGATCAAGCGGAACAACGGCCAACCGATTGAGGAGAAGGGCAGTGCCGAGCCCAGCCAGGACGTCGAGCGTTCCCTCTCTGCCCATAGTTGGGGCGCAGTGTTTGCCGAGGTTGCCGTCGACAAAACGACCTGGATGGTACAGGTACGACGTGTCGTTGCGACGTACGACATCGGCACCCTGCTGAACGAGAAAACGGGCAAGAACCAGCTGGAAGGCGGTATTGTTTGGGGCATTAGTCTGGCGCTTGAAGAGGACTCTCACCTGGATCATACGTATGGGCGTGTCGTCAACAACAACCTTGCAGAATACCATGTGCCCGTGAATGCCGATGTGCAGAGCATTGAAGTGAATGTCGTCGGCACACCGGATCTGAAGTTCAATCCACAGGGTGCGCGCGGCATTGGCGAAATCGGGATTACGGGGATTGCTGGCGCCATCAACAATGCCATCTTCAACGCCACGGGCAAGCGTGTGCGCAGCTTCCCCATCACACCCGATAAGCTGCAAGCCGCTTAAGCGCCTGCATACAAAAGGCGAAGGTCGTGCGAAGATAGGCTCACTGCCATGTCTTCGCCCGACCTTCTTTCGTTGCTGCAAACCACCTTCGGTTTCCCCGCTTTCCGGGTCAACCAGCAGGCCGTGTGCGAAGCCTCTGCCGCTGGCAAAGATGTGCTGCTGGTCATGCCGACGGGTGCCGGCAAGTCTCTGTGCTACCAACTGCCAGCCCTTGCGCGCGGCGGCACGGCACTCGTCATCTCTCCCCTGATCGCGCTCATGGACGACCAAGCCCAGAAGCTCACCACACTTGGCCTCCGTGTTGGCCGCATCCACTCCGGCCTCGACCGCGACCAGAGCCGCCAGGTTTGCCGTGATTATCTCGACGGCAAGCTGCAGTTTCTCTTCATCGCACCAGAACGGCTCAAGGTCCCCGGCTTCGTGGACATGCTGCGCAAGGGTCGCCTCGCGCTCATTGCGGTGGACGAGGCACACTGCATCTCCCAATGGGGTCACGACTTCCGCCCGGACTACCGTAACCTCGCACGCCATATTGAAACGCTGCGGCCCGTCCCGGTCATTGCCCTGACCGCGACCGCTACGCCGCAGGTTCAGAAAGATATCGTCAGCGAACTCAAGCTGGGCAATGCAAAGCTGTTCATCCATGGTTTTCGCCGCACCAATCTCGCCGTGGAGGTCGTCGAAGTCTCCAAGCCAAGACGCCGCGAGATGACCCGCAAGCTGCTCGCCGACAGTAGCAACCGCCCCGCGATCATCTATGCGCCTTCACGTAAGGACGCGGAAGAACTCGCGCTTCAATTGAACGAGCACTTCCCTACCTCCGCCTACCACGCAGGTCTTGCGCCCGCCACACGCGAAGCCGTGCAGCAGCAGTTCCTCGGTGGCAAGCTCCAGGTCGTCGTCGCCACAGTCGCCTTCGGCATGGGCATCGACAAGGCAGACGTGCGCACCGTCGTGCACGCGGCCATGCCTGCCAGCGTCGAAAGCTACTACCAGGAGATCGGCCGTGCGGGCCGCGACGGCAAACCCTCCCGCGCCGTCCTGCTCTACTCCTACCAGGACCGCCGCATGCACGACTTCTTTCTCGAGCGGGACTATCCACCGGTCGATACCCTCAGCCGCATCGCCACCCGGCTCGGCACCGAACCCATCCACGCGGACGACCTGCGCATCGCCTTGAAGCTCGACATGGACACCTTTGCCCCGGCACTCGACAAACTTCTCGCCCAGGGCGCAGCCGAGATCGACATGTCTGGCAACGTCGTTGCGCTCGGCAGCCAGCGGCAAGGCTGGCGCGCCGGCTACGAGGCGCAGGTCAACTTCCGCCGCGCGCAGATCGATGCGATGATGCGCTTTGCAGGCGGCGCTGAATGCCGCATGGCCGCCCTCATCCACCACTTCGGCGACCACAGCGACGGCAGCCGCACCTGCGGCATCTGCGACTTCTGCGCACCCAGCGGTGCCGTGGCCCAGCCCTTCCGCGATGCAACCAACACGGAAGAGCGTGAGATGCGCCGAATTCTGCGCGAACTCAGCAGCGCCCCCGCCCGTTCCACCGGCAAGCTCTACACGGAGCTGTTCCCGAAAGACCAGATCGATCGCAAGGAGTTCGACAGCCTGCTCGATGCCCTCTCCCGCGCGGGGTACATCAGCATCGAATCGGCCACCTTCACCAACCCCGAAGGCCGTGATATCGCCTACCGTAAGGCTGCCGCCACGCATGAGGGCCGTGAGGTGGAAGAGGGTGCGCCGCTGATCAACGTGCAGCTCCGCGACACGGAGATGGCCAACGCCGGTCGCAGCACCCGCGACTCATCCTCTTCTTCCGCCACTCGCGCGAAGCGCAATGCCGACAAAGCGGCAGAAGAGGAGATGCAGCCTCTCTCCGCCGCACAAAAGGAAGCTGAGGCCGCACTGAAAGCCTGGCGGCGCGAGGTTGCCGCAGAGCTGAAACAGCCTGCCTTCTGCGTCTTCAGCGACCGCGTCCTCCGCAGCATCGCGCGCGAAGAGCCACGCTCCGATGCCGACCTGCTGCAGATCTCGGGCGTTGGCAACGCAAAAGTCGAGCGCTGGGGTGCTGCAATCTGCAACGTGTTGCGTGGTAACTTCACCCCAAATGACCTCGCCGCGCCACAGAAGCCAGTTCGATCTCCCGAGTCTGGTCGCCCAGCAAAACCTGCCCGGCCGGCAGAACCAAGCCGCGCGAGGGAAACGTTTCAACCAACATCCATCATCGCGGCCGCGCCGGTCGGCTCTGCGTTTGCACCCAAAGCTCAGGCCACAGAGAAGCCGCCATCCCTCGAACACGCCCTCAAAGTCTGGCGTATGCGCGAAGCCGCAAAGCTTAAAATTGCTCCCTTCGTCCTCCTGCTCGACAGCACCATCCGCGCCATCGTGGAAGCCGAACCTGGTTCGCCGCCGGCACTCGCCCGCGTGCGAGGCATGACCCGCGAGGTTGCGGCCGAGTACGGCGAAGCCATTTGCGGCGTAATCCGCCAGTATTCGCCTGCGAACCTCCAAGACACCGCAACACAGGCCTCCATCTTGCAGTGGCCCGAAACGAATGCGAAAGCCTGAGCGATTCGCGGTAGACTGAACATCTCGAGTGAGTTTCCTCCGCGCGCCGCATCAGGCGCCCCACGCACCAGCAAGGAGATTGAGCGATGGCAGATTCCATGAATACCCCCAACGGCACCAACGGCGCGGCCCCGCAAAGTGGTCTCCGCCTCAAGACCGGCCTCGCCGAAATGCTGAAGGGCGGCGTCATCATGGACGTCATGAGTGTCGATCAGGCACGCATCGCGGAAGAGGCCGGTGCCGTGGCTGTCATGGCCCTGGAGCGTGTTCCCGCCATGATCCGCGCCACCGGTGGCGTCGCCCGCATGGCGAACCCCAAGCTCATCAAGGACATTATCGCTGTTTCGTCCATTCCCGTGATGGCCAAGGCGCGCATCGGTCACTTCGCTGAAGCTCAGGTCCTTGAAGCCCTCGGCGTTGATTTCATCGACGAGTCCGAAGTGCTGACCCCGGCCGACGAAAAGTACCACATCGACAAGCACCAGTTCACCACGCCCTTCGTCTGCGGTGCCAAAAATCTGGGTGAGGCCCTGCGCCGCATTGCCGAAGGAGCTGCCATGATCCGCACCAAGGGCGAACCTGGCACCGGCGACGTCGTTCACGCCGTCCAGCACATGCGCACCATCGTTAGCGAGATGAAGGCCCTTACGGTTCTCGGCGAAGAAGAGCTCTACACTGCCGCAAAGAACCTCCAGGCACCCTATGAACTCGTCCGCATGGTCGCAAAGGCTGGCAAGCTGCCCGTCCCCAATTTCTCCGCCGGCGGCATCGCCACCCCCGCGGACGCCGCACTGATGATGCAGCTCGGCGCGGAAACCGTATTCGTCGGCTCTGGCATCTTTATGAAGGGCGGCGCTGATCCCCTCGACGTCGCGACCTGGACCAAAATGGATGCCGATATTGGCCTCTGTACCTCCAGCGAAGTCGGCCAGCAGCGTAACCCGGAGGAGCACGCCGAAGCCGTCTCCCGTGCCAAGGCGATCGTGCTCGCCACCCTGCACTTCAATGACCCAAAAATCGTCGCTGAGGCCTCGGAAGCCGTTCTTGGCAGCATGAAGGGCCTCGCTGCCGCAGCCATCGAGGAATCCCAACGCATGCAAACCCGCGGCTGGTAGACCGGCCGTCATGCCCAAACGGCCGCGAGTCATCGCGGCCGTTTTCGTTTACGCCTCCGATAACCGCTCTCACCGCACTGCCCCAACCGCCGTTTTCCCGCTCGCCACAGACTAGAATCTCCACATGGAGATGCAGCCCCGCAAAGACACCGAGACGCAAGACGCTCCGCTGATCGGCGTCCTCGCCCTGCAAGGTGCGTTCGAAGCTCACGCTGCCCGCCTGCGCGAACTCGGCGCCCGCACTCTCCTCGTCAAAAAGCCCGACCAGCTCGCCGAAGTCGATGCCCTCGTCATCCCCGGTGGCGAGTCCACCGCCTTCCTCAAGCACCTGGAGCGCGGCGGCTTCTTCGATGGCCTGCAGCAGTTCGTCCAAACAAAGCCAACCTTCGGCACCTGCGCCGGTGCCATCCTTCTGGCCAAGGACGTGCGCAACCCTGAGCAGCGCTCCCTCGGCGTGCTCGACATAACCATCGAGCGCAATGCCTACGGCCGCCAGAACGACTCCCGCATCCTGCAAACCCCAACCACCCTCCCCGGTGGCCCGCTTGAGGCCGTCTACATCCGTGCCCCTCGCATCGCCCGCACCGGCTCGGCGGTCGAAATTCTGGCTGAGCGGGAGGGCGATCCCACCCTGGTCTCTCAAGGCACCCTGCTCGCCTCTACCTTTCACCCGGAGCTCTCGCCTGATACCCGCGTTCACGTGCTCTTCCTGCAAATGGTGGGGCATGCGCGCGGCAAGTAGCCGGCGGGTACGATGACGCACCTCGCCGGCCCCTGGGGCATGCCCGGCAATGTCGCAGCCCACGGCGTCGCGTTAGACGCGGCCATGCGCATCAATCTCTGGATCTTCGCCGCGCTCCTCGTGCTGGCACACCTGATCCTGTTTGCCGGTCTCCTTCTCCGTGCCGCACCCCAGCCGCTCACCCATCGCCGCTGGTATCTGGAACTTCTACCCCTCGCCGCTCTCACCGCACTTTTCTTCGGCCTGGCCCTTCATTCAGAGCACCTTTGGGCGGCGCAACGCTACACCGGTGCGAACCCCGCCGCGCTGCAGGTGGAAGTCGTGGGCATGCAATTTGCCTGGTATTTCCGCTACACCGGTGCAGACGCGGCTTTTGGCGGCACAAGGCCTGACCTTATCGAGGCAGCCGCAGGCAATCCCCTCGGCATCGACCCGGCAGACGAACGCTCGCGCGACGACTTCGTCCGTTCCCAGCTCGTCCTGCCCGCCGGTCGTGAAGTCGACCTCCGCCTGCGTGCGCTCGATGTGATCCATGGTTTTGCGATCCCGGCGATGCGCGTCAAGCAGAACGCGATTCCCGGCCAGGTCTTTCACCTCCACGTCACGCCCACCGTTCCCGGCGAGTACAGCATCCTTTGCACGCAGGTCTGTGGTCTCGGCCACGCGCACATGCAGGCCGTCATCCGCGTTCTACCACCGGCGGAGTTCACGGCATGGCTTCGCCAGCAGAAAGCCCCGGCCCAGCCATGACGCCGCCACTCTCCCACCCGCAAGCCACGCAACCGCGCAAAGGCATGCGCTGGACCCACCACCGCGGACTTGCCCTCGGCTACCTGGGCATCGCCGTTGCTGCTGTCGCGGTCGGCACCCTGCTCTCGCTCGCCATGCGCCTCCACCGCGTCTGGCCCAACCTCGCCCTGCCCCTCGTCGGCGGTATGCAGCCGGAGCAGTATCTGGCACTCGTTACCATGCACGGCACGCTCATGGTGTTCTTCGTACTCACCGTCGCACCACAAAGCGGCTTCGCCAATCTCGTGTTGCCAGAGCAACTGGGTTCGCACGAAATGGCCCTGCCGCTCGTGAACGCTCTCGGCTTTTGGGCCACCCTTGCGTCCTTCTGCGTCATGCTCGTGGCGTTTGCCGCACCCGGCGGCGCACCCATCGGCGGATGGGCTGCATACCCTCCGCTCAGCGCTATGGCCGCCGCCGGTCCCGGCCAAGGCCTCGGCATGGACGTCTGGCTTACCTCACTGGCGATCTTCTGCATTGCATCGACGCTGGGAGCAACCAACACCCTGGTCACCATTGCGCGCTGCCGCTGCCCCGGCATGACCTATGGCCGCATGCCACTCACCGTCTGGTCCTGGCTGACCGCGAGCCTCCTTACCGTCCTCGTCTTTTCCGTCCTGTTCGCGGCAATCACCCTGCTGCTGTGCGATCGCCACCTCGGTACGGCCTTTTTCGTCCCGTCCACCCAGTGGGTCAACGGCGTCGTCAGCCATCGCAGCGGTGACGGATCACCCCTGCTCTGGCTGCATCTCTTCTGGTTTTTTGGTCATCCAGAGGTCTACATTGCCGTACTGCCCGGCATGGGCCTGATCACCATGCTGCTGGGCAACTTCGCCCGCCGCCGCATCCCGGCCTACCGGTGGATGGTCGCAACGACCCTGCTCATCGGCGGCCTCGGCATCCTCGTCTGGGGCCATCACATGTTCGTCGCCGGCCTTAATCCTTTTGCCGGGACGGCGTTTGAGCTCACCACCATGGCCATTGCCCTGCCCTCCGCCGCCAAGGTGTTGAACTGGCTGGTCATGCTTTGGCGTTCTAAACCACGGCTTGACACCCCCATGCTCTGGGCGCTTGGCTTCGTGTCCGTGTTCGTCACCGGCGGCATTTCTGGCCCCATTCTCGCCCAGCCTGCACTTGATGCCTACCTGCACAACACTTTCTTCGTCGTCGCCCACTTCCACCTCATCATGGCCATGGCCGCCATCTTCGGCATCTTCGCCGGCATCGCCTATTGGTTTCCTATGCTGACCGGCCGCCTCCTGCATGAAGGTTTGGGAAAGGTTCATTTCTGGTGGACCCTCCTCTTCGCCTACAGCACCTTCCTCCCGATGCATCTTACCGGCCTCGCCGGGGAACCGCGCCACTATGCCGTACTTACCGGTGTCGACGGCGTCGCAGGAGCACTCGTCCGTGGAACGCTTCCGCTGGAACGACATATCACCGCCAGCGCCCTTCTGCTCGGCCTCGGCCAACTCGTCTGGGTGTGGAACGTCGCCTGGAGCTGGCGCCGTGGCCGCCCCGCCGGGCCCAACCCGTGGGGCGCTACCACCATGGAGTGGGCTCCTGCCCCGGTTGCCGGCACCACGCTTGTTTGCGCGCGCGAACCCTGCCACTACGTAGCTGATACGGTATCGGCGATAAACGGCGCAACCGCGTTTCTGCCTCAATGGGCAGATCCCGCCGCAGCGGAGTAGTATCGCTTTAGGTTCACCAGATGCCAGCCATTCTTCATCCCGGTGAGGTTGAGCAGAAGCCAGCACGCCGCTACGACGAGGGCGACACGGGCGGCGGCCGGCTTCCGCCCATCGAGCCAAAACATACCGGTGGTGGCGGGGACAACGATAACTGGAACAACCAGCCGCAGGGCAGCCGCGGACCCCGCGAAAAACTCCTGCGGTACCGTTTGGGTGTGTTTTTTGCCCTTGGCGGCGACCTCATGTTCTTTGTCGCTCTCGTCAGCGCATTTTTCGTGTCCAAACATTCAGGTCATTTCGACTCCACTGACCGCTGGATCAATCCCTGGCTTCCCATCGAAATTCCGGCAATTCTCTGGTTAAACTCCGCCATCCTTCTCTTCTCTTCGCTTACGGTGGAGTTTGCGCGTCGCGGCATGTTCCGGGAGATCGACGTGCTGGAGGAATGGCTCGGCCTGGGGCGTCCGACGCGCAAGCGCGTACTGCCATGGCTCGGCGCATCCATTTTGCTTGGTGCACTGTTCGTTTGGGGTCAGCTGCTCGCCTGGTCACAACTCAGGATGCAGCGTGCAGGCTTCCGCGATAACCCGTCAACCCACTTCTTCTATCTGATCACGGGTGTACACGGCATCCACCTTCTGCTCGGCATCGCGTTCCTAATCACGGCCTTCATTGGCATGCGGACGATCCGCTCGGTGGAATCCCGCCAGATCCTGGTTGACTGCACTGCCTGGTACTGGCACAGCATGGGAGTGTTCTGGGTCTTTTTGTTCGCCCTGCTGGTGTACGGCCAATAGGCCATGCCAGAGTTCATCGTGAAGACGCGGCGCTTACTTTTCCTATCGAGCCTGCTGATTGGCTTGACCGCTGCTGTGCCATCCCTCGCGGCACAGGGTTGCAGCCAATGCCGAGACACCGTGTCGCAAACCAATCCCGGCGTCCAGGCGAGCTATCGCAGGGCAATCCTCATCCTAATCGCAGCCGTTAGCGGGTTTGCCCTGACCACCACACTGGTTCTACGGCGCATGCAGTAGGACCTGTGTCTAGCGCATCGGGCTAGTTTCTGCTGCCGGACGATGTGCTGTCCGGCGGCGTCCAGGTATTCGCTGCCCCAATATCTGCAACCTAACTGCTTCGGGTTAGGCTTACCGCTCCACCGAGGCCTTCTTGGCGGTGGCTTTACTCGGAGTGGACTTCGCTGCAGTCGAGGTCTTCCCCTTTGTGGTCGCGGAATCAGAGGCAGCAGCTTTTGCCGCCTTTGCGGGTGAAGCTGTGGTCTTCTTTGCTACTGGCTCTGCCTTGGCTGGCAGGCTTTTTCCCTTTACCGCCGCTGCCTTCACCACCACGACATGCTTTTGGTCGACGGATCGCGGTGCAGCCACAGCTTTACGCGCCTCTGGAGCCTTCGCGGGCGAGACAATGCCCTCCATCTTTGTGTCTGCAGACTTGTCCGCACCGGGCTTCGTCACCGAAGTGCCTTTTTCCCCGCTCCGGGGCGAGGAACTCGGAAGCTTGTCCACTGAAGCTACCTTCGTCGCTTTGGCTGAAGTACCGGAGACAGGTGAGCTCGTACCCTCCGACGAAGCGGAATCACTGCCTGTGACGGCCTTTGACGGCTTCTCCGCGATCTCTTTCGTTGCAAGCGGATGAGGCAGCAATGCGTCGGCCTCATCGGCTGGCATCACGGCCGGTTTACCCGTCAGCTTGCGAGCCGCCGGCGAACCGGCCTCGCCGATCACAGCCGCTGGTGCCGGAATGATCTTGGCCGCTGCAAGCTTCACCGCCGATTTTTTCGTTGCGGGCGTCGTGATGGGCTCGGTCTCCCCCGGAGCAAGCGGCGCAACCTTTCCTTCCAGGGGCTCGTTGACCGAAGGCTCGGTGCCCCGGTCGGGTCCGGTGAGCGTCCCGGGTTCCATCAAACCCTCGGCAACTCCCAACATTTCTTCATCCTCGGCAACAGTGGCCGCAACCTTCTTCGCCTTCGCCCGGCTCGGACGCGCTTCCTTCTTGGCACGTGCGCGGCGCAGGTTGAGCGGCGGCGGTGGTGCCGGCGGTGAGTACGGCTCCAGGTAAGCCTTCATCTCCTCAGGCGTCTGGAACTTGTTGTCCATCAACTCGAAGAAGACCTTGTCCAAAACCTCGTGGTAAGCGGGGTTATCCGGAAGAATGCGCATTTCCTGCATGAGTTGGTAGGGCAATCGCTGGCGCGCCATGGGAGATTCGGTCAGAAACGTCTTAAGACGTGCCTGCACCGCCCCACCCTTACCGGCGTAGAACATTGCGAGTACCAGGCCTGGCTCGGCGTCGTACAACATACGCCAAGCAGCAGAAGGCTGCGCCGCCTCCTTGCCGCTGAATCGCGTTTGCAGCTCCCGCATCCTGTCTTCCAGCGTCTCGATTTCCTGCACAAAACCCTGCCGTGCAAAGCTCGACTTGAGCGAAGCGATATCGGCCGCAGGCATCTTCGCAACTAGAAGCGGAAAGGAAAGCGCAGCGCTATCGGCCAGAATGCCTTGCGTCTGCAACTGACCCTGCTTGTCTCGCAACTCCGCGAGGGCTGAGTCATTCGCCTTTCCGAGAGACAGCTGCGGCGCGAGCTGTTTGAGCCAGCCTTCGGCATCGAGCGCGCGCATGATGCGTTGAGGATCTTCCTCGTGAAAGATCTCCTCCACTTCGTACCCACGTGCAAACTTAGACAACACCTCAAAGTCGGTTTCTTCTTTGACGTTGTCGTAGCGCTGCTGCGTCCGTGCCTCCATGTGCCAGCCCAACCGCGATGACAAGCGCACCGCGCGGAGCAGGCGCGCCGGGTCCTCGATGAAACCATAATTGCTGACCAGGCGCAGTTCGCGGTTTTCAATATCCGCGACACCGTTCAGGGGATCCATCAATAGTCCGTACGATCCCTCGTTGAGCGACAGCGCCATGGCGTTCGCCGTGAAATCGCGTCGCCGCAAGTCTTCGCTGATGCTGGTCAACTCGTACTTCGGTTTCCCCGGCTTGGGATAGCTCACGCTCATCGCCGCAGAAATTTCGACGCGAACACCGCCCGGGAAGACAAAAAACAGAGCCTGCGCAGGTGGGAATTCTCCGGTGAAGATCGCACCGGCAGCTTCCAGATCCTTCCGCAGTTCCGTCGTTTCTCCCTGGATGGTAATGTCCAGGTCACGAACGGCAGCGCCGCCGGTCAGGTCGCGCACGGCACCGCCAGTCAAGAAGAGCGTGAGATCTCGGGCGCGAACGGCGTTCCGAATAATGCTGAGAGCGCGCTGTTGCGCAGGGGAGAGACGGTTTTCAAGCAGGTAGATATAATCAGCCATGACGTCGTGCGAGCTCTCCAGATCCGGTTTGCCAGATGCGCTAAGTTGTAGTAGGAGAACGAGTTAGTGCCCTATTACAATCATAGCCGAACGTCTGAGTGTACCACGTACGATCTTGCGCGTCACCCCACACTTTCGCGTACCGGGTGCGCGTGGTGACGAATGCGCGTAAAAAGGTGATTGTGCGCCGCTCTGGTGGGGGGCTGCTGCGCGGCTACCTGGCTCCATCCGGGTTTGTTCGCCAGATGTCCGGTGAGCCGGTGCTGACGCTTCTGGATCTCGATGGGCGCGAGCAAGTGGTTTCGTTGCAAGAGGTTATCCTCGTTCACTTCGTGCGAGATTTTAACAGTTCCGACGAGGTGAACCCGGAACGATTGATGCGCCGGACCTTTCTCGCGCGCCCGCGGACAGAGGGGCTATGGGTTCGGCTGACGTTGCGGGAAGAGGAGCAGTTGGAAGGTCTGGCTCCACTCGATCTTGCTCTCGCCAATGGACTGGCGGACGATTTGGGATTGCACCTGGTGCCACCCGATATTCGAGGCAACACGCAACGAATCTACGTACCGCGCAGCGCCATCGTTGCTTTGCAGGTCATTGCAGTGGTTACCACGCCGACGAAGCGCAAGGCCATGGAGCAGCCGGTGGTGTTGCCTGGACTGGATGCCCAGCTTGCCCTGGCTCTGCCGGAGGAGGCACCGTAGGATGATGCAGAAATTGGATGGAACAGAAGGCAACACCACCCCGGAAGAGACCGAGGTCCAAGCCGCGGAAGGACAGAAAAGCTACACCTTGGGGGAGGTGGCGACGTTGCTCGGTGCAACGCTGCAGGGGGATGCGGCGCGAACCGTGCGTGGCGTAGCGGGGATTGAACATGCCGGTCCGGAGGAACTGACGTTCGTGGCGAACCCCCGGTATGCCGGGATGGCACGCACGACCGGAGCAGCCGCAGTGCTGGTCAACCCGGAGTTTCCAGAGCTGGACGGCGTTGCTACCTTACGGGTAAGCAATCCCTATCTTGCCTTCGCGCGCGCCGTGGAGCTGTTTTATCAGCCGCCAGTGTATGCCCCCGGGGTCCACACGACCGCAGTCATTCATGAATCTGCCGTGCTGGGTTTGGGAGCGCACGTGGGACCGTATGTGGTGGTCGGTGCGGACGTGATGGTTGGGGAGGACGCCGTTCTGCTGGCGCACGTTGTGCTGTACGAGGGTGTTCGGGTGGGTGCACGGCTGATGGCGCACGCGCACGCCGTGGTGCGCGAGCATTGCCGGCTGGGCGACGACGTGACGCTGGGCAATGGCGCGGTGATCGGCGGCGATGGCTTTGGGTACGCCAAGGAGGGCAGCCGCTGGAGAAAGATTGTGCAAAGCGGCGTGACCGTACTGGCGGATGGTGTCGAGGTGCAGACCAATGCGTGCGTTGACCGGGCAAGTATCGGAGAAACCGTTATTGGCCGCGGATCGAAGATCGACAATCTGGTGCAGGTCGGCCATGGGTCCACCGTGGGTGAGGACACGCTACTCTGCGCGCAGGTGGGCTTGGCGGGCTCGAGCGTGGTGGGCAACCGGGTGATCCTTGCCGGGCAGGTTGGGGTCGCCGGTCACTGCACCGTCGGAGACGATGCGATCGCGACGGCACAAAGTGGAATCCCGAACGACGTGGAGGCGAAGAGTATCGTCTCCGGTACGCCTGCGATGAATAATCGACAGTGGCTGCGCGCGGTCGTGGGGTTTGCGCGGCTGCCAGAGCTGGTGCAAGATGTTCGCACGATGCGCAAGGCGCTTGATGCCTTGGGAAGACCCGATCGTTAAGTCGTTCGCGAGAAGTGACCTGTGTGTCGCTTCCGCGCATCGTAGGGGCATGATGGCGGAAGAAACACAGATCGATGGGCAAGGCATCGAAGGCGGCCGGCCGACGCCGTCTCACGTTCGCGTGCTGTTGCTGGATGACGATGCGGCGCACCTGCTACTGCGGGCGGCAATCCTTCGACAGCATGGGTACGAAAGCCTGCCTGCGTCGACGATCGACGAAGCAAATGAGCTGCTGGATCGGGCGGATATTGCGGTGCTGGATTACCACCTGGGAGAAGGCAAATTCGGCACAGAGGTGGCGGCAAGGTTGCGGCTGCAGCGGCCGGAGGTGCCGATCATCATTCTGTCGGCAACGCTGGAGCATCGCTTCGGTGGCCCGGAAGACATGCACCTGCTGAAGGGATACAGCTCAGTCGACGACCTACTGGTGGCCCTGCGTAGCCTGGGTGCCAAACAGAGGGGTGAGCCGGTGGTGGTGGATGCGCGGGAGTTTTACTATTCACGCATTGCGATGGCGATTGGTGTGGATGTGCTGGTGCAGATTCTGGATGTGGATGCGAACTGGCTGTACGTGAACGAGAGTGCGGCCGCCTACCTGCGTCATAAAAGAGAGTGGTTTGCCGGGCGAAATCTTTCTACCGATTTGGGCGAGGTCGTGCGGGATTTTCGTGAAGTGCTGCGTACCGTGGGCGCGACGCGGGAGACCTACATCGATCGGACCAAGCGGGGCCTGCTTCAGCAGCCGCGAGAGGAAGAAAAGGCGGAGACGTGGAGCGTGCTTGCGTTTCCGATTGTGCTGCATGATGGCGCGAATGGTGTGGTGCTGACGGCGCGTGTGCTGGGCTAGGTTGGCCCACCGCCTGCTACTCTTTCGGCATGCGTGTTCTCCTTTGCCTTGCCGGTATGTCGAGTATGTTGGTCCTGGCGGGTTGCCATTCGAAGTACGTGGAAACCACGATTACTAACGGAAGTCAGGCAAAACTCACGGTTATCCAGGTGGAATATCCGAGCGCAAGTTTCGGCGTTCAGGCACTTGATCCGGGACAGAGTTTCCACTATCGGTTCAAGCTTTACGGCACCGGGCCGTTGAAGCTGTCTTTCTTCGATGTGAAGACGCAGGAGCACCACCAGGTAGGACCGGTGCTGGCCGAGGGGCAGGAGGGCCAGTTGACCATCCGGTTTGCGGCGCAGGACCATGCGGATTTTTCGACGAGGCTGCGGCCGTGAGGTCCGGCTTTTTCGTGACCTTTGAAGGGCCGGATGGGTCGGGAAAGACGACGCAGTTACGGCTGTTGACAGAGTGGTTTCGCATGCAGGGCGTGGAGCCGGTGCTGTTGAGAAACCCGGGATCGACTGCGTTGGGTGAGCGCATTCGCGGGATCGTTCTGGATAGCCGGACCGATGTACAGATGGGTAGTTTGTCGCCGGTGGCGGAGCTGGCGCTAATGTTCGCGGACCGGGCGCAATCGATTGAGCAGGTAGTGCGGCCGGCGCTGGCCGCTGGTCGCGTAGTGTTATGCGACCGGTATACGGATTCGAGCGAGGCCTACCAGGGCGTGGGGCGCGGTTTAGGGACGGATCGGGTGCTTGAGCTGCATGCGTTGCTGTGTGACGATCTGCAGCCGGACCTGACCGTATTGTTGCTGCCGGAGGTGGACCGTGCGCTTGCGCGCGCGCGGCGGCGGAACGAACGGGCGCAGCGACAGGGTGCGGCGGATGAAAACCGGTTCGAGCGCGAGGGCGAGGCATTCTATCGGCGGGTACATACCGGGTATGCGGCGATTGCGGCGCGGGAGCCGGAGCGGGTTGCGGCGATCGTGGGGGATGGCGGCATTGAGGCGATTGCGCGCGAGGTGCGGGCGGTTGTGGAGCGGCGATGGGCAGAACGCCGGGGGGTCGGCTTTTCTGCATAGCTTCGCCGCGACGCACGCCGGAAGCGGGTCCGCGTGACGCCATCGCATCGGGTGTTGCATAACGCGGGCATGACGCGGGAACGCTGCTCTAATAAAAGCAAGATGGGCACACTGAACACACGGCCGGAGCAGAGCGGGGCCTGGAACGCAGACATCGCGGACCCGGGGTTCGAATTTAAACCGGCGTACAGCTACACGACGAAGAGCGGCACCTGGCAGATTCCGCCCGGGTTGAAGCGGGCACTTCCCTTTTACCTGCACAAACCGTGGGCGCGACTGGGGCGGCCGATTCGGCTGTTCAGCTACATGGCAAAGCACCTGGGGCCGATTGCGCATTACCGGTTGTTCGGGATTCACGTCGTGTTTGTGAACGAACCAGACTATGTGCGCGAAATCCTGGTGAACCAGGCGGGTAGTTTTGTGCGGGAGCGCACGGTGCGGCGGCTGAAGGTGCTGCTGGGCGAGGGCCTGCTGACCAGCGATGACCCGACGCACAAGCGGTCGCGGCGCATTGCGGCACCGGCATTTCACAAGGGACGGATTGCCGCCTATGCCGACACGATGGTTGCCGCGGCGGCGGGGACTCGCGCGACGTGGAGCGACGGGCAGGAGATTGACATCGTGGCGGCGATGATGACGCTGTCGCTGGAGATTGTGGCGCAGACGCTGTTTGCGACGAAGGTGGACGCGGATGTGCGCGCGATCAACGATCAGACAAACGTGATCATGGGGATTTACAACTATCTGGTGGCGTTTCCGAATCTGGAGGCGGTGCTGCATCTGCCGATTCCGGGGGTCATGCGGTTCCGGAAGGCGCGGGGGAAGCTGGATCGGGTGGTGAACCGGATCATTGCGGACCGCAAGGCAGATGGGTTGGAGAAGCTAGCCGAGCGGTCGGATTTGCTGAGCCTGCTACTGGTGGCTCGGGACGAGGATGGGTCGGCGCTGAGCGATGAGCAGCTGCGGGATGAGGTGCTGACGATCTTTCTCGCGGGGTATGAGACGACGGCGAATGCGCTGGCGTGGACGTGGTATTTGCTGTCGATTAATCCAGAGGCGGATGCGCGGATGGCGGCCGAACTGGACGAGGTGCTGGGTGGGCGGACGGCGACACTGGAGGACTACGGCAGGCTGAAGTACACGCGGATGGTGCTGGCGGAGAGCATGCGCCTGTATCCACCGGTGTGGGCGATGGGCCGGATGAGCACGGTGCCGCTCGAGATTGGGCCGTACCGGTTGCCGGCGGGCACGCACTGGTTCTTCAGCCAGTATGTGTTGCAGCGGGATGCGCGGTTTTTTGAGGATCCGCTGCGGTTTGAGCCGCTGCGCCATACGGAGGAAGAGGCGGCGAAGCGGGACAAATTTACTTACTTTCCGTTTGGTGGGGGCGGGCGGCAGTGCATCGGCGAGGGGTTTGCATGGATGGAGAGCGTGCTTGTGCTGGCGACGCTGGCGCAGCGGTGGCGGATGGAACTGCTGCCCGGGCAGGTTGTGGACGTACAGGAAAAGATCACGTTGCGGCCGCGGTATGCGATCAACATGCGATTGCGCGATAGGCTGGTGGGATGACGGGATCGGGGAATTTGACGCTTGCGGTTACGGGGGCAAGTGGCGCGGTGTTTGCCGGGGCCATGCTACGGCTGCTGGCGGCGGAGACGCGGGTGCGGCGGGTCGATGTGGTGGTGTCGGACAGCGCAATGCGGGTGCTGGCGGAGGAGCTTGGACTAGCGGGCGGGAGGGCTCGCGTGTTGGAGACTTTGGCCGCTACGGCGGGTGATGCGGTGGCGCTGCCCGAAGGAACGTTTCGCCTGCTGGAGAACAACGATATCGGTGCGGGCATTGCAAGCGGGAGCTATCCGAGCGATGGGATGATTGTGCTGCCGTGCAGCATGGCGACACTGGCGGAGATCAGCCACGGCATGGCGCAGAAGCTGGTGGGGCGCGCGGCGGATGTGTGTTTGAAGGAGCGCCGGCCGCTGATTCTGTGCGTGCGGGAGACGCCGTTTCACCTGATCCATCTGCGGAACATGACGCAGGCGACGGAGGCGGGAGCGACAATTTTTCCGGTAATCCCGGCGTTTTATCACCGGCCGGAGACGGTGGTGGAGATGGCGACGCAGTTTTGCTGCCGGGTGCTGGCGCATGTGGGGTTGCCGCAAGATGCGGCGTACCGGTGGAAGGACGATGCCCCGGCTTAGTGCTTTGGCTTCGGGATGAGCAGGACAGCCGGCGGTGGTGGCGGTTCGGCGTGAAGGAAGGCGAGGGTTGGAGGGATGGCCTGACGGGCGCATTCCGCGGCGGCGAGATGACCGCAGCCGGCGAGTTCAGCGAGGACGGACTGGGGGATGAGTTCGTGGAGGTGGATGGCGCCGGAGAGTGGGGTGAGCTTGTCTTCAGCGCCCCAGACGAGCAGGACGGGCAGCTTGAGGGCGTGGACGCGGAAGTCCAGGATGTCATGACCGCTGAGCATGCTGGCGAGCGAGGCGTTGATGATCCAGGCATCCTTTTGCTTTTGGCGGAGCAGGCCGGGAATGGCGAAGCTCGGAATGTGGATGATGCGGTGGTTCGGTTCGATGCGGTCGAGGAGAGCTTCGAGTTCAGCCGGTGTGATGGGGTTGAAGAGGCCGAGCGGGAAGTCGACGGGCATGTAGAGGCCGGCGCTGTCGTACAGCAGCAGGCGGCGGACGCGGGTGGGGTGGTCGAGGGCGAACTTCATGGCGATCCAGCCGCCCATGGACCAGCCGGCGACGTTTGGCTGCTGCAGGTGAAGCGCGTCGATGAAGCCGAGTACGGTTTTCTCTTCGCCGCTGAGGGAGAAATCGCCGTCGCGTGGACGGGCGGAACGGCCGTAGCCGAGCAGGTCGAGGGCGTAGACGTGATAACCGGCGCGGGCGAGCGCGGGGATCATGACGGACCAGTCGCTGGCGCGGGCGCCCAGACCGTGGATGAGGACGATGGGACGGTCCGGGGTGCCTGACTTGGGGCCGGTTTCAAGGTAGTGGATGCGGTTGCCGTCGACGATTAAGTCGTGGTGGTCGACATGGTTCCTCCAGAGGTACAGGTCGGTGCCGCGCTCCACCAGCCAGAAGGGATCGTTGTGCAGAAACGCAAGCGCACCGATGCCTGCTAGCAGGAGCACGGCGGCGAGCGAAACAAACCACGTTTTGCGGGTTCGGGTCACTTCAGGGGTTTTCCAAATTCTTCGCTGAAGGCGGTATGCGTGAGGCTGAAGCGGCCGCCGTGGTACTTTTCCGGACCCCTGCGATGGCCAATGGCGAGCAGGGAGACGACCCAGTAGCTGAGCGGCAGGCGCAGGACCTCGTGCACACGCTCCTGCTCGAAGCCTTCCATCACGGCCGTGTCGTAGCCCATGGACTCTGCCGTGAGCATCATGAAGGTGCCGGCGATGGTGACCTGTTTGTTCAGCCAGCCATGCATCTGGTCGCGGTTGAGCGAGGAGAGATAGCTTTCCACGTAGCTTTTGAGCTGGGCGGCGTAGCTCTCAGGCATGCCGCCGCCGAGGCCCATGCGAATGATGTCGTCCGCGTCCCGGCGCCAGCCATCGGCGTCACCGCAGCAGGCGATGACGACGGAGGCTTCTTCGGTTTTTGCCTGGTTGAAGCAGGCAACGCGCAGCTTGCGTTTCTGCTCCGGTGATTGCACGACGACGAAGCGCCAGGGCTGCACGTTGTAGCCGGAAGGCGCGGCTGCGCCGGCTTCAAGAATGGTGCGCAGGTCGTCGGAAGGCATGTCCGATCCATCAAAGGATGGGGTGGAGCGGCGGTCGCGGATGGTCTGGTCGAGTGGTTTCAGTGGAGCGCTCCTGCGCCGTTGGTATGGTGTGGCCGGCGTCTCTTGGATCGGTGCGGGTGGACAGGATCCGGGTTTACGGAATCTGGGCCATGGCTTCTTCGCTGGCGAATGGCGCGGCGTTGGCGCTGTCCGCAAAGACCCATACACCGTGGAGGGCATCGCGCAGTTCAGGGTAGGCTGCCAGCAGTGCAGCAGCAGCCTTACGATTGCGCGTTCGCGCCGCGACCGGGTCAGCGATGGGTTCGGTGGTGAAGTGCATGGCAATGTCGATGCGGTCGCCGCCGAGCGAACTATCCGGGCCGAGACTGGTGATCTGGTACTCGGTGCCGTCCTTTGCTTTGAGGACGAGCGGCGTGTCGCGGCCGATGCCGGCGGAGAGTGCGGCGGGCGCGGCCTTGGCCTGCTCGTCGCGCAGCTGGTCGAGGTGGGAGCTGCCGATGAAGCCGACCGGCTTGAGCAGCTGTTCGGCCTGGCGATAGTCGATCCATGCCGTCCAACCATGCTTGTTGGCAGCGGCGGTGCGCGCGGCGCGCCAGTAGTACAGGCCGTCATGGCCCGCAGCGGTGGTGGCGCGTGGAAACAGACCGGCAAGCTGCCAGGTGCCCGTGGTCGCCTGGCGGAGCAGCATGGCGATCTGCCAAGGATCAGAGGCGCGATCGGCATTGACGACTGCGAGGGCGTAGCGGCCCTGCGGCAGGCTGCGAATCATGAAGCTGGTCTCGGCGGTGCTCTTGTTCAGGTTGCAGAAGAATTGCGTGTCCTGCGGGCTGCCGTCCGAGCCGTTGTTGCCGCGGCTTGCGTCCAAAATCCACAGCGAGCTCGGCTGCAGGGTGGCACCTGCAAGGTGTGGCGCGACGTTGTGGATCGTGCCGGCGATGCCGCTGAAGTCCTTCGCATACTGCGGCACCGTGGAGGCCTGGACGCTGGCGGTGTCGTCCCGCTGCATTTGCTGCGCAAGCTGCGCGGCGGCCTGCACCAGTGCGGCCTTGTCTGCGGCTTGCATCTGCGATTGTGTCGTGCACTGCTGTGACTGCAGCGGTGACGTGATGAGCGTGACGCCTACCGCTAAACGTATGCCGATGCGGCGTGCCGCGTGTGCGATCGACGATTGCTTGGGGCTCATGTCTCTCCTGCAACGGTGGCGCATGATGCGCGCGTGGACCAGACAAGTTTAGTGCAGTTCGACTGATTTCGCGCCGAACCCGGGCGCGGCAGAACGCGTCTAATTTCCAGGACATGAGGAAAGCGGAAACAACATGAAAACCTTTTGGGCCGATACACGCAATGTCTCATGCGTCATGGTGTTGGTGGCGCTTGCCGCGACGGCGGCGGCACAGGGGCAAGCCAATCTCCCCGCGACCGCTCCCACTGCGCAGGCACCCATTCTGCCCTCTGTGTCGCAGTTGCCCTCGGCGAACCCACCGGTCCAGCGGTCCGCCTCGCACCTTGCCGTGCAGTGGGACGGCGTGGCGTTGCGCGTTGAAGCAAGAAATGCCTCGCTGAACGCGGTGCTGCATGAAATCAGTCTTAAGACGAAGATGAAGGTGACCGGCAGCGCACCGGACGAACGCGTCTTTGGCAGCTACGGCCCCGGACCGCTGAACCTGGTGGTGCCTGCCTTGTTGAACGGTGTCGCGGTGAACCTGCTGCTGACGGAGCGGGCCGGCGGTGCGGCCGACGAACTGGTGCTGACGGACAGGAACGGAGCGGCCACGCCCCCTTATGTCCCCACGCAGATGGATGCCGAGGGCGGATCGAAGCCAGCGTCCCCGCAGTTCATAGGAAGGTTGCCGCAACCGGGGCCTCGCGGGCCAGCCGGACGTACTTACGCTCCGGGAGCGCTGCCACCGGATAGCAACGATCCGGTTCGGCCGGACAACGGGGTCAGCGGCCGAGATAACGGCGTAAATGGTGCCGACAACGGGCAGAACGGTGCTGATAACGGCGTGAGTGGCCGAGACAATGGCATGAACGGCACGGACAATGGGCTGAATAACAGCAACGGCGCGGCCAACAGTGCCCCGATTACGAATAGCGCGCAGCCGGCCGATAGCAGTGCGCCGGCTTCGCCCAACGGGGTGCGGACACCCCAGCAGATTTTTGAGCAGCTCCAGCAATTGCGGCAGAGCCAGTCGACCCAACAGTAGATCAGCCTGCGAGGAGGCTCGCGCTGTTGAGTGCCTTCGCCGCCTGACGCTGTTGTGCGACCTGCATGCTATGGATGCGAAAGACTTGAAACATGCTGAAGCAGAGGACATAGGCCAACAGAACGCCACCCGCGAGGGCGGCGCAGATGGCGCACATTAGAACGAGGGTGGTCACGATGTTGCTCCTGAATCTATTCGGCAAGACCTAAGGAAGCGTGTCGCCATGTTGCCTTGGTCGCGCTGCTTGCCTCGGCTATCTGTGAGTGTGCCTTTGTCGCGGTGAGACGGGAAGTGTCGACTTCGGTTCACCGAGAGCTGGCCCCTCCCGCGTGGCGGCAGGACATGATCTTCGCTGTCTGTTCGCAATGCCGTATGCTGGAACATGCGGCTGTCGAGGGCCGCGGCAGCCCATGAGTGTGACCCATATTACGGTGCGTGGCGCGCGCCACCACAACTTGAAGAATATCGATGTCAGCATTCCGCGCAATTCCCTAACCGTCGTGACGGGGCTTTCCGGATCGGGCAAGAGCTCACTGGCGTTCGACACCATATACGCCGAGGGCCAGCGCCGCTATGTGGAGACGCTAAGCGCCTATGCGCGGCAATTTCTGGACCAGATGGAGCGGCCGGATGTGGATGCGATTGATGGGCTGTCGCCGGCGATCTCCATCGAGCAGAAGACGACGTCGCGCTCGCCACGGTCTACCGTTGGAACCATCACCGAGATTTACGACTATCTGCGCCTGCTGTGGGCGAGCGTGGGCCGGCCACACTGCCCGCAATGCGGACATGAGATTTCGCGGCAGTCCGCAGACCAGATTGTGGAGCGCGTTGTTGCCCTTTCGCCGGGTGAGCGCATCACCGTGCTGGCCCCGCTGGTGCGGGGGCGCAAGGGCGAGTTTCGCGAGGAGTTGGAGGCGCTGGATCAGCAGGGATTTCGCGCGCGCGTCGACGGCGAGATGATCGAGATTACCGAAGGACTGCGGCTGGAAAAGCGCAAGAACCACACGGTGGAGGCTGTGGTCGACCGCATTCTGCTGAAGGTGGGCGCGGACGGCAAGCTGGACACGCGGCGATTGGAGGCGAGCGTGCAAAAGGCGCTCGGGATGGCCAAGGGTTTGGTCGTGATTGCGATCCATGGCATGGAAGAAACGCTGTACAGCTCGTCGATGGCGTGCCCGGATTGCGGGATCAATGTGCCGAAACTGGAGCCGCGGTCGTTCTCGTTCAACTCGACCTATGGTGCGTGCACAGAGTGCAATGGGCTGGGCAGTATCTACGATTTTGACCCGGCGAAGACGATTGCGGATTGGTCGAAGCCGCTGCTGGACGGCGGGCTTGGACCGGGGGCGGGGAGCGCCTACTTGCTGCGGCTCATGAAGCTGGCGGCGGAGCGTTACAAGATCGAGTTGAAGCGGCCGTTTGAGGAATTGCCGGAGGCGCACCAGAAGCTGCTGCTGTATGGACCGCCAAAGGGTGAGGCGGGGAAGACGGGGTTTCACGGGGTGTTTCGCTATCTGCGCGACACGATGGAAGAGTCGAAGAGCGAGACCTTTCGCGAGCACTATATGCAGTACATGAGCGCGACGGAATGCCCGGCGTGCAACGGCAAGCGGTTGCGGCCGGAATCGCTGGCGGTGAAGGTGGCGGGGCAGTCGATCTCGGAGTTCACTTCCCTTTCGCTGCATCGTGCGCTGGACCAGGCGAAGAACTTCAGCTTCATGGGGCGCGAAAAGTTGATCGCGGACCGGCTACAGCGTGAGGTGATGGAGCGGCTGGAGTTTTTGAATGCCGTGGGGTTGAGCTACCTTTCGTTGAATCGTAGCGCAGCAACGCTAAGCGGTGGCGAGGGTCAGCGAATTCGGCTGGCAACGCAGATTGGATCGCGATTACGCGGCGTGCTGTACGTGCTGGATGAGCCATCCATCGGGCTGCACCAGCGCGACAACATGAAGCTGATTGCGGCGATGGAAAACCTGCGTGACCTGGGCAATACCGTGCTTGTGGTGGAGCACGATGAGGACACGATTCGCAAGGCGGATTATGTGCTGGACCTTGGGCCGGGCGCGGGTAAGAACGGCGGTGCGCTGATTGCCGCGGGCACACCGGATGAGATTGCCGCGACGCCGGAGTCGCTGACCGGGCAGTACATGTCGGGCGTGCTGGATATTAAGTCCAACGATGCGCCGCGGGCGCTGAGTGGGCGGGCACTCGTGGTAGAAGATGCGCGTAGCCACAACCTGCAGCATGTGACGGCAAGCTTTCCACTGGGTGTACTGACGGTCGTTACGGGAGTAAGTGGGTCGGGTAAGTCGACCTTAGTCAATGACATCTTGTATCGCTCGCTGGCAAAGCAGATTTACCGTTCGAAGGAAGAGCCGGGAGCACATGGTGCGGTGCGCGGCATCGAGCAGTTGGACAAGGTCATTCAGATCGACCAGTCTCCGATCGGACGGACGCCGCGATCGAATCCGGCGACGTATACCGGGGTGTTCACGGCGATTCGCGAGCTGTTTGCGATGCTTCCGGAATCGCGCGAGCGCGGGTACAAGTCGGGGCGGTTCAGCTTTAACGTGCAGGGCGGACGGTGCGAGGCGTGCCAGGGCGACGGGCAACGGCGCATTGAGATGAATTTTCTGCCGGATGTATACGTGCTGTGTGATGTTTGTAACGGCCGGCGGTATAACCAGGAGACCCTGGCGGTAAAGTTCAATGGGTATTCCATCGCGGATGTACTTGACTTACAAATTTCCGATGCGTTGACGATACTTGCCGATATTCCGAATGTGAAGGTGAAGCTGCAAACGCTGGTGGATGTTGGGCTGGGGTATATCCACCTGGGTCAGAGTGCGACCACCCTGAGTGGCGGTGAGGCACAGCGCATGAAGCTGGCCAAAGAACTGAGCAAGCGGCAGACCGGGCGCACGCTGTATCTGCTGGACGAGCCGACGACGGGGTTGCACTTCGATGACGTTCGCAAATTGCTGGAGGTGCTGCAGCGGCTGACGGACCTTGGCAATTCGATCATCATCATCGAGCACAATCTGGACGTGATTCGGAATGCGGACTGGATTCTGGATATGGGGCCGGAGGGTGGCGAGGGCGGTGGGACCGTCGTGGGTGAGGGTACGCCAGAGCAAATTGCGCGTATCCCGGCATCGCACACGGGCAAGTTCCTGGCGAAACTGTATGCGGAGCGTCCGAGCGCGGAACGTGGACCTGCGCCGGCGTATGTGGCGCCGGTGGTGGTGAAGACGGAAGTGGCGAATGCGACCAAGTTTGCGCCCAGCGCGGAGGAGCGGGCGGCCAAGCGCAAGGTTGCCGCGAAAGCTGCGGCAGAGAAGAGTAAGGCCAAGAAGAAGGCACGTGCAGCGGCAGACGCCGGCAAGTCGCCCGATACTGTTGCAGTGTCCAAGCCCGCGGCCGTGAAGCGCGCGGGAAAGAGGGCGGCGTAATGCCCGGCGACGACGATCGGTTGCAAGAGGCCGAGAACGACGACAGCACGTTTGACCCCGCGCAGTACATTCCACGTGAGCGCCGCTCCATGTTTGGGTCAGCAGCTCTGGAGGCTTTGCCTGACGAGGCGAAAGATGGGCGCGGACTGCACGCGCGCCAGCCACATCTCGGCTACGGTCTGCTGGCGATTGTGATCGGGATGCTGGCAATGACGATCACGACGCTAACGGTGCTGGGCATTGGCGCGCGTTTGCACTTGGTGCCGTCGCTGACGCACCTGGTGCCGAGCGAGATTCCGAAGTCCACGATCCTGGGCGAGGCGCTGGGCTACGGCCTCACACTGGCGATTCTGATTCCGCTTTTCCGCCGGATGTGGCGTCAGCCGTTTGCGGCGGTGCTGCACATGAAGCCCGCGGCCGCTCTGGCAAACGTGGGCAAGCTGCTGCTCTTTGGCGTGGCCTTGAGCGTGCTGGCGCAGGCCGCGGAATCCCTGCTGACCTTGCCTAAGGATATCCCGCTGGATGCATTTTTCAAGACTCCGGCAGACGTGTGGTGTGTTGCGCTGTTCGGTACGCTGGTTGCGCCTCCGATTGAGGAACTGCTGTTTCGCGGATTCCTGCTGCCGGGGTTTGCCATTGCGTTCGACTGGCTGCGCCTGCCACGCACGCCGGAGGCGAGACTCGCGTGGGCGAGCACAGAGAGCCTAAGCCGTGCCGCTTTGATTTTCGCGGGGGTCGTGACGAGCCTGTTGTTTGGCGCGATCCATGCCTCGCAGCTGGGCTTTGCATGGAATGCGGTGGCGCTGCTTTCGTGCGTTGGCGGTGTGCTTGCAGCGGTGCGGGTGCGGTTCGATTCCGTTTGGGCGTCGTCGATCGTGCACATGGTTTACAACGGGTTTATTTTCGTACTGGTCTTTTTCGCGACCGGCGGCTTTCGCCATTTGGAGCGGCTGCACGGGCACTAGGTTTCGAGCGCGATGCGTGGCAGACTGGAACCATGTCGTTTGCCGAAGATCGTGCTTCCCTGCTTTCGCTGTTGGCCCGCCTGTCCTTTCGACTGGGCGACTTTACCTTGGCAAGCGGCGCGAAGAGTGACTACTACATCGACTGCCGCACGACGACGCTGGATGCGGATGGCGGCCGGTTGTGCGGCGTGCTCATGGCCGCGATGCTGCGGGATCACGCGCCAGACGCGGTTGCTGTCGGGGGGCTGACCATGGGTGCGGACCCGCTGGTGTCGAACATTGCAACTGCGTCCGCATACCACAAGCTGCGGCATGCGGATGCCGGACTGGTACATGGATTCCTCGTGCGCAAGGCCATGAAGGCACACGGCACCGGGCGGCAGATCGAAGGCTATGTGCGCGAGGGTGCGCAGGTCGTCGTGGTGGACGACGTCTGCACAACCGGCGGATCGACCCTGACGGCGATTGGAGCGGTACGCGCTGCGGGCATGCACGTGGCGGCGGTGCTGTGCCTGGTGGATCGACAGCAGGGCGGGCGCGAGAACATCGAAGCCGTAATCGGTGGTGCGCCGTTTGCCGCGCTTTTCACGGCGGACGATGTGCGGGCGGAAAAACTTCGGCAGCAGGGCTAGGGCAAGTCGCCACACGTGTTTCGCTTGTGACGCAGCCTCGGACGATCACTACCCGACTGCATCCGAAGCTTCGCTGACCTCGACGCCGGTTTTGGTAAACAAAACCCGACACTGCCCACATCTTGGGCAGGCGCGTCCTTTGCGGTGCAGAATGTGCGAAGTGAGGAAGACCTTGCCGCAGGCGTAGCAGCGCACCGCGGCGTTGTTGCCGTACCAGTCCTCGTCGGGGCCGAGGTTGTTTTTATCGAGAAGTCGCACGGATCGATCGTATCGCATCTTCGCTGTCTCATCGCCTATACTGATTCTGCATGGGTGAGCGCACGGTCGAGTATGAGGTGGACGCGCCACACGTGCCGCAAGCGGATGTTGTGGAGGTCTGCTTTGGCGACGACGCCCCACCGTTGGTTGGAGAAGAGCTTGGGTCGGCACGACGGCGCAGTCAGCCGCTGCGTCGGGAATTGAGTACGCGCAACCAGGCGCGCGCGGTAGCCTTTGCGCATGAGACGTCGTACGGCAGTACGCCCTCGGTGGTGTACCAGCAGGCCGAGGACGGCACCCATGGCAACTTCTTTCCTGCGTCATATCGACAGATCCTGGCCCATTCAGCGTGGGCCGCGCGGTTGCAGAAGGCCTATACCGGATCGCGTCGCATCGTTCACAGCGGGTCTCGTTTGCGCCGTGAGCTGGACTGCGCGACGAGCTCCGACGCCCTGCTCATGAACGTTTTCTGCCATCCTGCGGTGTTGCGCGGTGTACGGGTGCGGGCGTTACTCGGCGTGTCCGGCGCATGCCTACCGGAGTTCGGTGTTCGCGCGCGTGTGCCGCTGCGCAATGGCCTGGTGGACCGCACGGAAGTCGACATGCGACTTGCCGGACCCGAAAGCGATCTGCTGGTGGAGGCGAAGCTGAGCGAGATGGATTTCCAGACAGCGCGTCCGGTGTTGATGAAGCGCTATCCGGAGTTCGACGCCGTGTTCGACGTGGATCGGTTGCCGCAGTCACAGGGCCTGCTGCGGTCGTATCAATTGCTGCGGTCGGTGCTGGCGGCGCACCACCTAGACGCGCGCTTCACGGTGCTGCTGGATGCGCGCCGGACCGACCTGGTGGAGGATGTCTTTCTAGTCTACCGCGCCGTACAGGATGCCGCGTTGCGCAGCCGGCTACAGGTGGTGACGTGGCAGGAGATTGCGGCATGCGTGCCGCGCACATTACAGCGCTTTCTTGCAGAGAAGTACGGCATTGAGCCTGTGCGCTGATGACACGATTCCACCGTGGCCGGGTAAACTAATGAACGATGATTCCCACGCTTGAATGGACCGATGAAGGCGTCCGGTTTTTAGACCAGACGAAGCTGCCTCTGGAAGAGGTGTACGTCAACACGACCAGCTATGGCGAAGTCGCGACCGTGATCCGCAACATGATTGTGCGGGGCGCGCCGGCGATTGGTGTATCGGCAGGCATGGGCATGGCGCTTGGGATCGATCGCTCGAGTGCGGCGACGGTGGCCGCGCTGACCGAGGAAGTCGACGTGATGGCCGATGTGCTGGCGCGCACGCGGCCGACGGCGGTGAACCTTTTCTGGGGGATCGAGCGGATTCGCTCGCTGTACGGCAAACTGGTCGCGGAGCAGCCAGCAGGGCGCGGTGAGGCGGAGCAGTTGCAGGCGATCAAGGCTGCCGTGGTGGCAGAAGCGAAGACGATGTATGACGAAGACATCGCAGCGTGCAAGACCATGGGGCAGTTCGGCGCGGACTTGCTGCCGAAAAAAGGGACGGTGCTGACCCACTGCAATGCCGGTGCGCTGGCGACGTGCGGGTATGGATCGGCGCTGGGCGTCATTCGCGCGGCGGTGGAGCGTGGGTTTGAGATCGATGTACTGGCGGATGAGACGCGGCCATTTCTGCAGGGCGCGCGGCTGACCGCGTGGGAGCTGATGAAGGATGGCATCCAGACAAGCGTCTTGTGCGACAACATGAGCGGATCGCTGATGCGCAAGGGCCGTGTGCAGGCGGTCATCGTGGGTGCGGACCGCATCGCGGCGAACGGCGACGTGGCAAACAAGATCGGGACGTACTCCGTTGCGGTGCTGGCAAAGGAGCATGGCATTCCGTTTTACGTGGCGGCGCCGTGGTCGACGATCGATATCAAGACGCTGACGGGCGAGGAGATTCCGATTGAAGAACGCGATGCACGCGAGGTGACGCACAGCAACGGCAAGCAAATGACGCCGGATGGTGTGGGCATTGAAAACCCGGCGTTTGACGTGACGCCGGCGAAGTACGTGACGGCGATCATTACAGAGCGCGGCCTGCTGCGCGCGCCATTCGGTGAGGCGATTGCCGCGATGGACGCGGGCGGCCCGCTTGCTGCAGCAAACGTTGTGCAGGCGGATGCCGTACTCGCCTAACCGCCCGCTGGAGTACCGGCCAGCGCCGGTCAAGCGCGGTCTCATGTCTGAAGCAGGCGATGTTTTCCGTTGGCGCGCCAAGTCGCTTGTGCGCGCCACAACACTGGTCCTGCTCAGTACGTGGCTGGCGTTTCGGCTGGCTCAGTTTCCGCACAACCACTTCACGTTGTGGCTGGGCGTGCCGCTTCTGCTTGCATGCGTGGGTACGGCAGACACCATCCGCTGCATGCAGCCGCGATGGAACTGGTATCACGGCGGTGTGCTGCTGTGTGTCTACATGGACCTGATGGCAGTGTGCATGATCCTGTTTTTTCTGGTTTATCCGCTTTGGTTGTAAGGAAAAGCTTGCGTGGGTGGAACCAGCTGTTAAGCTGACGGACATCACTGGAGAACTGGCAATGTTTAAAGGCTTTCGTGACTTCATCCTGCGCGGTAACGTCGTCGACCTTGCCGTCGCAGTCATCATCGGCGCGGCATTCGGCGCGATTACGTCGTCGCTGACGGCGGATGTCATTACGCCGTTGATCTCTGCGCTTGTGGGCGCACCAGACTTCTCAAGGCTTGTCTTCCACGTTCCTGTGCTACACAGTGTGCCGCCACCCTCGCCGCTGCCTGCGGGTTATGTGTCACCGGGCGAGATTCACATCGGCAAGTTTCTGAACGCCGTGATCAACTTCCTGTTGAATGCGGCGGCAATCTACTTCCTGATCGTCGTGCCGATGAAGTACCTGCTGGCGAAGTTCGAGCCGGCAGCGCCCGTGGTTGTGTCGACCAAGGTTTGCCCGCAGTGCCTGAGCGACATTCCGCTTGCTGCGACGCGATGCAAGTTCTGTACGGAGCCTGTGGCCGCTGCGGTGTAGGTATGCGGTCGCGAACCTTCGCTGATTCCGTCCTGCACTTAGCACTATCCTTTGGCTGGTCGCCGGGTGCATGCTCTGCTGTACGCGGCCTGGTGCCACGTCAAGGCAAGTGCAATGCATGATCTGTTTGTTCTGGCCGCGTTCGTCGGCATGGTGTTGACCCCCGCAGTGGTCGCCATGCGGCATGGCATTCGCAAAGAGGATTGGCAGTAACGCGAAAGTCTCTGGAGACAGGAAGGCCGTGCACGGATGCACGGCCTTTTCAGTGAGCAGCTGCTTAGCGGACGGCGAGCTGTTCGGTCATGATCTGCGTGAGGTCGGGCTTTTTCAGGCCGTGCACCTCTTCGTTGTACTTGTCGACCTTGCTGGACCAGTTCATGGAGCAGAACTTGGGACCGCACATGGAGCAGAAAGCGGCCTCCTTGTAATAGTCGTCGGGCAGCGTTTCATCATGCATGCCGCGCGCCGTTTCCGGGTCGAGCGACAGGTCGAACTGGGCATCCCAGTCAAAGGTGTAGCGCGCGTGCGAGATGGCGTCGTCGCGGTCGCGGGCACCGGGACGATGGCGTGCGATGTCGGCTGCGTGGGCGGCGATCTTGTAAGCGATGATGCCGTCCTTGACGTCCTTCTCGTTGGGCAGGCCGAGGTGCTCTTTCGGCGTTACGTAGCAGAGCATCGCCGCTCCATGCCAGCCAATCATCGCGGCGCCGATGGCGGAGGTGATGTGGTCGTAGCCGGGGGCTATGTCGGTGACAAGCGGACCGAGCACGTAAAACGGCGCGCCATCGCACAGTTCGACTTCTTTCTCCACCTGCTCCTTGATTTTGTCCATGGGCACGTGGCCGGGACCTTCAATCATGACCTGCACGTCGCTCTTCCAAGCCTGGCGGGTGAGCTCGCCGAGGGTTTTGAGTTCGGCAAACTGGGCCTCATCGCTGGCGTCTGCAACGCAGCCGGGGCGCAGACCGTCGCCGAGCGAGTAGCTGACGTCGTACTTCGCCATGACCTTGGTGATGCGGTCGAAGTTTTCATACAGGAAATTCTGCTTGTGGTTGGCGGTCATCCACTGGGCAAGGATGGCACCGCCGCGGCTGACGATGCCGGTAATGCGCTTGCTCACCATGGGCACGTACTGGATGAGCACGCCGGCGTGGATGGTGAAGTAGTCGACGCCCTGCTGTGCCTGCTCTTCGATGACTTCGAGGTAGAGGTCGATGTTCAGGTCCTCTACGCGCTTCACACGCGACAACGCCTCATACAGAGGCACGGTGCCGATAGGCACGGGCGAGTGGCGCAGGATCGCTTCGCGAATCATGGGAATGTCGCCGCCGGTGGAGAGGTCCATGACGGTGTCCGCGCCGTAGTGGACGGCGGTGTGCAGCTTGCGCAGCTCCTCATCGACGTTGGAGGAGAGGGCGGAGTTACCGATGTTCGCATTGATCTTGCAGAGCGATTCCACGCCGATCGCCATCGGCTCCACTTCCGGATGGTTGATGTTCGCCGGGATGATCATCGTCCCCTTCGCGATTTCGGAACGCACCAGTTCCGCGGAGATCTTTTCCTTGTGCGCCACGTAGGCCATCTCTTCGGTGATGAGGCCTTTGCGGGCAAAGTGCATCTGGCTCATGTTCGTATCGCCGGTACGCGCAGCTTCTTCGCGACGCTTGACGATCCACTCAGCGCGCGGCTGGGGCACGGGATAGCTGTTGCTGTGGCCGTTACCGTTCGCGTGTCCGTTCAGCGAAACGCTGTCATTCGACAATCCCAGGATGCTGGTGCCGTGGTTGGGTGCGGTTTCGCTCATGGGTGTGCGATCTCCTTCAAAGAAACAAACGCGCTGAGGCAAAGTATACGCCGCTGCGCGCCGATCCACCGTTTGAACGATGGCGTCCAAAACCCGCGCCTGCTACGCTACTGGTGCATGGGAAACAAGGGTTCTGCGCTGAAAATTACTGTCGCCACGGTCGTGATTCTGGCGACGGTGCTGTACCTCGCCGTGAGCGGCGCGAAGGATTCCAAGAGCTATTACGTGACGATCGGCGAGATGCAGGGCATGGGGCAGAAGGCGTATACCCGCAACCTGCGTGTGGCCGGCAATGTGAAGCCCGGATCGATTCACCGCATGGGCACGCACGCGACATTTGTGCTGCTCGAACTTGGCAGGGAGCTGCCGGTGCAGTACAACGGCACCGAGCCGCCGCCGGATACGTTTAAGGACGAGGCACAGGCGCTTGCGATGGGCCACCTGGGTCGCGATAACGTCTTCCAGGCAAATCAGTTGCAGGCCAAGTGCGCCAGTAAATACGCACCCGCGACGCCGGCACAGGTACGGGCGAAAGCTGCCGCCGCTGCTGCCGCATTGCCGGTCGCTCGCCGCTAATTCCCTGTATCGTTCTTGTTAATGGTTAACGCCGCGGAAGTTCGGGATGTCTCGCGGATTTACGGCAGCTTCGCCGCATTGCGCCGCGTGACGTGCAGCTTTGCGGCAGGTGGAATGCACCTGTTGCTGGGAGAAAACGGCGCGGGAAAATCGACGCTGTTGCGGGTGCTGGCGGGGTTGGTGACGCCGTCTGGGGGCACAGTGCGGGTGCTGGGTGGCACGCCTGCGGAACGCCGCAGCCGCATCGCGTACATGAGCCATGCGGCCATGCTGTACGACGAAATGTCAGCTTCGGAAAATTTGCGGTACTTTGCCCAGCTTGGCTGTGAGCCGGGGACCTGTGCCCTGTGCCACGCGTCGCCGGAGATGGCGCTGCGTGCGGTCGGCCTGGACCACACGCTCTCGCGGCCGGTGTCGCAGTATTCGCAGGGCATGCGGCAGCGCGTTTCACTGGCACGAGTGCTGCTCTCCGACCCTGAGTTGATCTTGCTGGACGAGCCCTTTTCAAACATGGATGTGGACGGTGCGCGCGATCTGGTATTGCTGTTGCGCGACGTGCTCACGTGGCCGCTGCCCAACGGTGGCGAGCGCACGATCATTCTGACGACGCACCAGCATGACCTAGTGCGTGACGCGGCGGATTCCACCGTGCGGCTGGAGCGCGGTTCGGTTGTCGCCGCAACCACGGTGGCCGTCGCCGCATGAAAACGAACGCCGCTCGCCTGCTGGACCGCCTCGGGATCGCATACCATACGCGCGAGTATGTTGTTGATCCGGACGATCTTTCTGCGGCATCGGTGGCGCGCAAGATCGGGCTGCCATTAGAGCAGGTGTTCAAGACGCTGCTTTGCCGGTTGCAGGATGGGTCGCATGTCTTTGCGGTCGTGCCCGGCGACGCGGAGCTGGACCTGAAAAAGCTGGCGGTTGTCGCGGGTGCAAAAAAGGCGGAGATGGCGACGCTGAAGGATGTAGAGCCGCTGACCGGGTATGTGCGGGGCGGTGTAACGGCGATGGCAGCGAAGCGCGACTTCCCTGCTTACGCGGATGAGACGCTGGAGTTATTCGACGAGGTGAGCGTGTCTGCAGGCGTGCGCGGGTTGCAGTTGCTGCTGGCACCGGCAGACTACCTGCGAGCGACAAACGCGACGATTGCCGATCTGACGAAGCCGGTGTCCGCGTGAACCAGGCAAGGCACTACCTCGACATCGTGCGCCTGCACCTGCGCAAAGAGTTGCAGCTGGAGTGGCGCAGCCGCGATGCGGTGATCGGCATGCTGTTCTTTACGCTATTGGTGGCGGTGGTGTTTTCGCTGGCGTTCGACCCCACGTCGAACCCCACGCTGGCCAAGCAGATCTCCGGCGGCCTGGCGTGGATTGGCCTGCTGTTTGCCGCGACGACCTCGCTGAACGGTAGTTGGGCGAGGGAGCAGCGAAACCAGGTACTGGATGCGCATCGCCTGTCGCCGGCGCCGCCTTCCGCGTTGTTTGTCGGCAAGGCGGTGGCGAATTTCCTGTTTGTCACGCTGGTTGAGGTCGTGCTGGTGCCGGTATTCGTGCTGTTTTACAACATCCGGCCACTCGGCCAGGCGAGCCTGCTTTGGGCGATTCTGCCGCTGGGCACGTGGGCTCTGGTCTTGAACGGCACCTTTTTCAGCGCGTTGAGCCTGCGCAGCCGCAACCGCGATCTGCTGCTGCCGCTGATTCTGTTCCCCATCGAGATTCCGGCGCTGCTGGCGATGGTGAACGGCACGACGTCGGTAATTACGGGCGAGTTCGACCCGATGCTGTGGGTGCGGCTGCTTGCGGGATTCGACGTGGTCTTTACCGTGGTCGCGCTGTTGTTGTTCGGCACGGTGCTGCATTCGGAGTGAAAGACGAACACCGGACAAATCCGACGTCGTCCGTCGAAAGATCGACACGCGATGGCGGTGGGTCGGCGATACTGGAACAAATCGATGAAGACCCTTTTTTATCTTTTGGCGGCGTTCGCCGTCTGCCTGCTTGGCTTCGGCCTGTACGAGGCATTTCTGGTTGCGCCGACCGAGGCGACCATGGGGCCGGTGCAGCGCATTTTCTACTGGCACGTGCCGCTAAACATCGTGGGTGAAGTGACGCCGTACGTAAACATGCTGGCATCGGTGGCATACCTCTTTTTGCGTGGGCGCAAGCCGCTTTGGGCGCAGCGGGCCGATGCGCTTGCCCTGGCCGCGGCGGAGATCACGGTGCTGTTCGTCGGGCTTGGTCTGGCGGGTGGCATCCTGTGGGGTCGACCGGCGTGGGGCATCTGGTGGGCGTGGGATGCGCGCACCACAAGTACGCTGCTACTGCTTCTGCTGTATGTGAGCTACCTGCTGCTCCGTCGGTTCTCTGACGATGGTGGGAGCCGGACGACGGCGGCGGTACTCAGCATTTTTGCCGGTGTCGATGTGCCGATCGTGTTCATGTCGATTCGCTGGTGGCGCACGCAACACCCGGCACCCGTCTTGACGGGGGATGGATCCATTGATCCGGTGATGAAAGTGGCCTTTTTGTGGAACCTGCTGGCGTTCTTCGTTTGGGGAACCGTGCTGATCTGGGCGCGCTATGCGATCCTTCGACGTGAGCAGGCGATGGATGAGGCGCACGCGTTGCGTGTGCTGGAAGGGGTGGCCTAGATGGACTACTCTGCCGACAGTCTCCGCTACCTGCATATCGCGTACACGATTTTTATCGTGGTTCAGGTTGCGTACGTAGCTTGGCTCGTGCTGCGTTGGAAACGTGTAAACGCGGCTGCGCAAGACACCCGGAACACGACCCGGTAAACTCAATCCTGTGTTCCCTGTCTCTTTCCCTCTTCTCGCCGTGCCTGTTCTTCTTCCGCTTCTTGCGCTGAGTGCGTGTAGCCGCCTGCGTTTTCCGGATGCGCCGGCCGACTACCGCGAGTACGCCTACGTGACCAGCGGCGAGAGCGGCACGGTCAGCGTGCTGGACCTGGTAGACGTGCGGCGCGACCGTGTCCTGCGCGTGGGGACCGACCCGACAGGTGTGACGGCAAGCCCGACGCGCAACGAGGTGTACGTGGTGAACACGGGCGCACCCGGCGGCAACGGCAGCCTGAGCGTAGTCGACACGGTGAGCAACACGGTTGTCGCGACCATCCCCCTGCACAGGCAGCCGTACAGCATCAGCGTCGACAGCAAGGGTGAGCGTGGGTACGTGGCGAACAGCGGATCGAACGACGTGAGCGTCATTGATCTTGCGGGCAGGCGCGAAATCGCGGTCGTGGGTGCGGGCGAGCAGCCAGGTGAGGCCAAGGTCGCTCCCGATGGCCGCAGCCTGGTCGTGTCGAATCGCGGCAGCAGCAGCGTTTCCATCTACGGCCTGAGCGGCGCACCGAAGCCGGTGTTGCGCGCCACCTTTAGCGAGTGCCCCGGTGCGACGGACATCGCCATCATTCCATTGGTACCGTCGCAGCCGTCGAGCAAGGCCTTCATCGCGTGTTCCGGCGGACACACGGTGCTTGCCGTCCAACTGGCGCAGGCACCGGGATCGTGGGAGGCGCGGCAGGACGGCGCAAGCATGCAGGATCGCGTACTGGCGCGTCTGATGGTCGGCCAGACGCCCGTTCAGCTGGCGATCAAGCCCGACGGCGGAGAGATTTTTGTGTCGAACTTCGGTTCGGATTCGTTCAGCGAAATCAGCACATGGACCAACGACGTGGGCGGCACGTACAAGATCGGCACGCAGCCGGTGCACGGCCTGATCAGTGCCGACAACGGCACGCTGTGGGTGTCGAATTTCGGCGCGGATTCGTTGAGTCTTTATTCGATTGATGACGGCCGCATCATCGGTAGCGTACGCACCGGGGGCGCTCCAGACGCCGTGGCGATGAGCGCGGACGAGCACCTGGTGCTGGCAGCCAATGCACATAGCGGCGACGTCGCCGTGATCCGCACGCACAGCAGCAACGCGGGTCCGCAACTGTTTACGATGCTGCCGGTGGGAGCAAAGCCGAACGGCATTGCGATCAAGGCGTTCCACACCCGGTAAGCATCAGCGTTGCCGTGCGAGCACCAGGGTAATGTCGTCCGGCTGTTCGCCGTCGCCGATCCACGCATCCAAGGCTCGCATCACCTCTGCGGAGATGACCTCGAGTGGCTCGTGGCAGAAGGCGCGCACGACGTTAATCAACCGGTCTTCGCCAAAGTCGCCGAAGTCGTTTTCCGGCTCGGTCACACCGTCGGAGTACGCGATGAGGATGTCGCCGGGCCGCAGGAGCACGGACTCTTCGTCATAGCTCATGTTGTCCATCAAGCCGACTACAGTGCCACCACGGTCAAGACGAACGACCGTGCCGTCCGTGCGTAGAACGAATGGTGGCAACTGACCCGCGTTGGCGTAGGTGAGCCGCGACGAGGCAAGATCGTAGTGCGCAAGAAACAGCGTTGCGTATTTTTCCGGCGTGGTCGAGCGGTAGAGATGCCGATTAAGCAGGGCGAGAATGCGCGCAGGTGATTCGAACAGATCGCTGCATTCCTCGGAGTCACCACGGGTTAGGCGAGTTGCGAGTGGTGACTCCAGCTCCTCGCTGGCGAAGCGATACGCGCGCACAGCAGAGTGTAGTGTCGCCATGAGCAGAGCGGCAGAGATGCCCTTGCCACTGATGTCGCCAAGCGCGATACCGAGACCGGTGACGACCGTGCCGGGCTTGCGATCTGCCCGCTGCTGCTCGCGTTCGAAAGGAAGAAAGTCGTAGTAATCGCCGGAAACAATGCGCGCGGGCCTGCAGATGCCGTGCAGGTCAAGCGACGGAATGGAAACGTCACCGCGCGGAAAGAGGTTTGCCTGCACCTCCTGCGCGATGGAGAGTTCGCTCTCGATGCGCTCCTTTTCCTTCTGCTCCTCGATGAGGCGACCAAGGGACTGGCTCATGCGGTTGAAGGAACGGCCGAGGTCGGCGAGTTGGTCATCGCGCTCCACGACGATGCGGTGCTGCAGGTCGCCGCGATCGATCGAAAGCGTGGCGGCGTACAAGCCTTCGACGGATTCCGTAATCGTGCTGCTGAGGCGGAGGCCGGCATAAAGCGCGAGCCCCTCGATGGCGGCAAACAGCAGGCAGACCACGAAGAAACCAAAACGTACCGTGTCAGTGTTGCGGCCGGTCAACGTGGCCGCAAACAGTTGGTTGTACAGCAGCGACGGCCGCGATTCCACGTCCATAGGCACGCCCAGCACGGCACCTGTCTCCCAGTTGCGCACGGGCAGGGTGGAAAAAAAGCGGACGCGAAGGTCTAAGAAATTGGCGGCCATCGGCGCAGTTCCACCGCTAATGCGCGACTGCCGCAGCGTGGCGTTGCTGGCGCGTTCCACGGTTTCGGATTGCGAGCGGTCTGGCTCATCCGCCGCGGTCGAAAGGCCGGGCAGCAGATCGACGCGACCGAGATTGGTCGCCACCTGCTCCAGGCGCATGCGGTTCAGCGGCACACTGGAAATGACGGTCAGGATATGGCTATTCGGCAGGCGCACCCGGTCAGTGACTGCAAGGTAAAGCAAGGATTCGTCGACAACAATCGCACTTCGGCTGCCGAGTGGACCGGTCGAGAGCCACCGCTCGAACGCGAGCGGAGACCGCTTGTGCCCGGTCAGCCCCACCACCTCCAGCGGCTGGGTGTCGCGGAAAACTGCCATCTGCAGGCCTGGCGGGCCGTTAATCGCCAGCCGTTCCTCGACTTCAGGCAACTTCATCGGGGCGGGCAATTCCCCGGTGGGCATCAGGTCCATGGCGTGGCGCATGACGGAGCGGTTGTCCTGCGCGACGCTGCTGAGCTGCTCTTCCAGGCGTGACGTGGCAAGGTGAATGGCAAACTGGCCCGCCGCCACATATGCCGACACGAAGACGAGCAGGAAGAACAGCACCACCGGTGCAAGGCCGATGAGCAGATAGGTGAGCACCAGTTTGTTCCGCAGCCGCCACAGCAAACCACGCTGCGCCAGGCGGTAGACATGCATGACGGCGGCAACCAGCAACACCGCAAAAGCAAGCCAGCGCACACCGGCAAAAAGACGACCCACGCCACCCGGCAGCAGGGCCAGCCCGAAGCTGAGCACGGTTGCCAGCGCCATGAGGCGCAGGTGCGGCGGTACCGGCAGGTCCGTCAGCCGGGCATTCGGATTTTTCGTGATGTGCCGCGCCGTCGCTGCCACGTCAGCTTGCCTCCGCTGCGGCTGCTGTGCCTTGTTCGGCCATGCGCAGGGCGTGGCGCGTCGCGGAGAAATGCGCACCGGCCAGCAGGATAAGACCCGACAGGAATGCCCACATCATGAGCCCCACTGAAATATAAAAAGGCCCGTACACTTTCTGAAAATCGAGCCACGGCAGCACGGCAATGTACAGGTGCTTTGCCACCTCCCAAAGCAGGCCGGTGACGATGGCTGTGGGGAGCACAGCGCGCGCAGGGACAGGACGATTGGGCAGTATCCAGTAGATGAGGAAAAACATCGCCATACTGCTGATGCCGGCAAGCAGGCTCAGGAAGAAGCGCGAGGTCATCGTAAACACCAGGTTGTCGGTGTGTCCGAAGAAGAGAAAGCCGAGCACCGTCCGCTGACCCGCGGAGATGCCCACGGAGAGCATGGCGAGCGTGCCCACGGCAAGGGCAAGGCCGAGTGACACGACCTGGTTGTGCAGATAGCTGCGGTCGCGCGGCGCACGCCACACCTTGTTGAGCGCAACCTCCAGCGGCAAAAACACGCCGGTGCTGCTGATGAGCAGCATGACGACGGAAAATAGCTGCGCGCCCTTGCGCGGATGTGTGAGCAGCGCCATGTTGCGCATGACGAAGTCCTGGCCGGTCGGCAGAAAGCTGTACATGAGCTGGCCGACGACGGTCGCCATCTGGTTGGAGTGGAAAACGCGCTGCGACAGCGTGAGCAGAAGCACGATGAACGGGAAGAGGGACAAAATGACATTCGCTGCAACGGAGAAGGCGTAGGTGTGCACGTCGGTCTGAGTCAGGTAGCGGAGAAGCGCGCGAATCTGCGCCCAGGTGCCGCCCTCAACAGGCTGCGGCCGTGCCGGCGTGTCCTCTCGACTGCAGGGCTCCGGCGCGTTGTCTGCCGGCTTGGTAGGCGGCGTGTTGGCCGCGGGAATGGCGGAAATCTGGGGCATCGGCCTGCTGGGTCTTGGAATCTCCACGATGCTAGCAGAGCGCGGCGCTGTCTTTCGCGGAACTGGCCGGAGCAAACTGTGTGAGCGACCAAGCCGCGGCTTCGGCCAGCATTGGATCGTCGCCGGAAGCCCACGTCTGCAACTGTGTGAGGTGTTGCGAGTCACCGCTGTTGCCCATGGCGATGGCGACATTCCGCTGCAGGCGGCGACGGCCCGTACGCTCCAGCGGTGAGCCCTTGAAGGTCCGTTTGAAGGCAGCGGTGTCCATCGCAGCAAGCCATTGCAGTGGCGGGTTCACCAACTCGCCGCGCGGCAGCATCTCTGGGTCGGCAGCGATGGGCGCGCGCCGATTCCACGGGCAAACATCCTGGCAGATGTCGCAGCCGAACACCTGGCGTCCCATGCCGGCGCGCAGATCGTCGGGCAGGCTGCCCTTCTTTTCAATCGTCAGGTAGGCGATGCAGCGCGAGGCATCCATCTGCCGCGGCGCAACCAGCGCGTCGGTCGGGCAGGCATCGATGCATCGGGTGCAACTGCCGCAACGGTCGGCGGCCGGCAGCAGCGTCGCCTCCGGTGCCAGCGGCAGCGAGGTCAGCAGCGTACCTAGCAGTACCCAGGACCCGAGCTTCTCGTCCAGCACGCAGGTATTCTTTCCGATCCAGCCGATGCCGGCGAGCTGTGCGAGGTGGCGCTCCACGACCGGGCCGGTATCCACGTAGCAGCGCGTCTGGATCGCTGCGCCATGGCGCTGCTGCAGCGCGCCCTCCACCTGCTGAAGCCGGCGAAGCATGACGTCGTGATAGTCCGTTGGCTGCAAGGACCCTGGCTCCTCCGTGTTCGAGGTGGCACCGGCACCGCTCCAGGCATACCGCGCGATCCACCCGCTGCCGTCGGGCGCCTTCGCGGTGGAGTTCGGCGCGGCGGCGTTGTAGACCTTGGCGCAAAGCACCACCGATCGCACCCACGGCACGGCGCGATGCAGGCTCGAGCGCACCAGCTCCCCGGCGTCGTCGGTGCGTGTCAGCCAGGCCATGTCCCCGGCACGGCCCGCCGCCACCCAGGTGCGGAACCGCTCCTGCTGTTGCAGATCTTCGGCGGAGCCGGGGGCCGGTGCGGCGGCGATGCCCAGCTTGTCGAAACCCGCATCAAGCGCAGCGGCTTCGAGTGCGATGCGATCGGCCGCGGTCAGCATACGGTCACCGTGTTGCGTCGACGATGGCGGTTAGCGGAGGCAGGAAGGTGTAGCGCACGATGCCCGAGGGCTTCTTCGCCTCGGCGAGAGTGGCAAGCGCCGAAGCTTTCCAGCCCGGAGGTGCACTGCCTACCTGCAGATACTGCAGGCCTTCTTTGGCAATTGCGGCCAGCTTCGCCAGCAGGTCGACCCGCGCCGCGATCGGCTGAAGCCTTGGATTCGCGCTGACCTGCTGCTGCACCACCGGTAGCGCCTGCACAATGCCGTCGAAGAATGTCAGCAGTGTGCGGCGCGCCTGCCTTCCCTGCCCGGTTGTGCCCGCCGGGTCTTGCACGACGGCGGCACCGGCCTGCTCCAGGGTAAAGCGGACGACCGGATCGGGCCGTACCGCGTCCACAAAGCCGGTGAGCGGCGTGAGTTGCGACGTATGCTGCTGCTCGTAACGCTCACCAAAGGACACCGGTTCAAAGGCCTGTGCAACCGTGTGCAGCGCACCGATACTCTCGCTCTCGACAAGTCCACGCAAGCCGACATCCTCCTGCGACAGGTGGCGCAGGCCGAGCGATTCCAACTCCAGCGAAGCAGGCTCCAGGCGGCGGTACAGGTCGGGCACATCGCGCACGTTCTGCGCCGACCAGAAGCGCTCCGCGATGGCCGCCGTGCGCGGCCAGATGCGGGAATCGATGGTGCGCGCGTCCAACTGCTCAGCCCACATCGTGACCTCGCCGCCCAAAATCAGCTTCTGCTCGGCAGGCGTAAGCTTTGTGTCCGCCGGCACCGGGTCGGCAAGGTACATCGTCGCGGCCGTCTTCATCGCGTCCAGGTAATATGGCGCGCTCAACACGCCCTGGTACCCCTGTTGCGCGCCCTTTGCAAGCGACGCTTCACCGCGCCACGATTGTACGACGACATCTTTCGGCAGCGCCGGGTTCAGGATCTCGTCCCAGCCCACCATGCGCCGGTTCAGCTTCGTCAAAATCGCCAGCACGCGTTGGTTGAAGTACGCCTGAAGCGCGTCGTTATCCTTAAGGTTGTGCGCCTGCTTGAAGGCGACGATACGCGGATTGGACTTCCAGTCCAGAGCGGGGCTTTCGTCGCCGCCGATGTGCAGGTAGCGATCCGGGAAAATACCCGTCATCTCGCGGAGGAACTTCTCGATAAAGACGTAGGTCTCTTCCCGCGTGGGGTCGAGTGCCGTATCGCTGACGCCGAATTCGCGCCGAATGCCCGTCGGCACCGTGCCGCTGGACAGCTCCGGATAGGCAACGAGCCATGCCGCGGAGTGCCCCGGCATCTCGAACTCCGGCACCACGCGGATCCCCCGGTCGCGAGCGTACCGCACCAGCTCACGGGCATCATCCTGCGTGTAAAACAGGCCGTCCGAGCCGAGCTCCGTCAGCTTTGGGTACAGCTTGCTTTCGATGCGGAAACCCTGATCCTCCGTCAGGTGCCAGTGAAAGACGTTGAGCTTCACGGCGGCCATGGCGTCGAGATTGCGCTTCAGAACGTCCATGGGCTCAAAGTGCCGGCCGCAGTCGATCATCAGGCCGCGCCACGGAAAGCGCGGCGAATCCTGAACCTTGACGCTCGGCAGAACGTACGCGCCGTCGCGCACCTGCACCAGTTGCAGCATCGTCTCCAAGCCGTGCAGCGCGCCGGTTGTAGTTGCGGCGGTAATGCGCACACCCTGCGGCGTGACAACGAGTGTGTAGGATTCGTCCTCCTCGACACCCTGCACGGATGGGCCATCCGCAGCCACGTTCACGACGATGCCGGCATTGGCACCCAGCACGGCCTGCCGCGCCAGGGGCATGCCGGTTCGGTCCTCCAGCCGCTTCATGGCGCGCAGCACCGCTTGCTGCAGACGGTCGGAGTGGGCATCCTGGAGCGCGACGGTGAGGCCAGGCTGTACGCGAAACTCACCCGCGGCGGTAGCAACCGATGCGGGCTGCGGCAGCAGCATGTTGCCCAACGGCTGGGCCTGCACATTTCCGCCTGCATCCTGTGCCAAGGCGGCCGCGACCGCCCCGCTCAACAGCAATCCACCCACCCATCGCACCTGTCTCATTCGCTCCCCCTCCACCGCTCCAGCGCGCGGCACTTCCCTGCCATCATTCCACACCCTGCACACGCAGCCTTGCGCCGCACCTGTGCCGTGCACCATGCAGACGCATCACACCTTACAGTACGGCGTGAGACACCCGCCGCAGGAGACGCACCTCATGGGAATTAAAGAATTGCTCGGTTTGGAGTCGGAAAAGAAAGTTCGCTATGCCGTGGTCGGCGCCGGCGACATTGCGCAGGAAGACATGATGCCGGGCATCAAGCACACCGGCAACTCGGAGCTGACAGCGATCGTGACCGGCGATGCGACCAAGGCGCGTGAGCTTGGCGAAAAGTATGACGTGAAGGCGACGTATACCTACGAGCAGTTCCAGGAAGCGCTCACGTCCGGCAATTTCGATGCGATTTATCTCGCGACGCCGAACTGGCGCCACGCGGAGTTCATCGTTCCCGCGCTCAAGGCCGGCATCCACGTGCTGACGGAAAAGCCGATGGAAATCAACACCGAAAAATGTAACGAGATTCTGGTTGCCGCGAAGGCAAGCACGGCCAAGCTCATGGTTGCCTATCGCCTGCACTTTGAGCCGGCGACGCTGGACACGATCACGAAGATTCGCTCTGGCGAGCTTGGCGACGTGCACCTGTTTTCTTCGACTTTTGCGCAGATGGTGGACCAGACCGACCACCGCGCCCACAACGGCGACCTCGCCGGCCCGGTGTTCGACATGGGACCGTACCCGGTCAATGCCGCACGCTACGTCTTTTCCGCCGAGCCCACAGAGGTGGTGAGCGCCGTGGGCGTCAACCACGAGAACACCGGATTCGACACCGACTTCTTTGATACCGTCGCCGTCACCCTTCGCTTCCCCGGCAACCGGCTGGCCCAGTTCAATCTGTCGTATTTCGGTAACCCGACGAACAGTTTCACGGCCGTCGGCACGAAAGGGACGATTGCGCTCGATCCGGCGTACATGTTCGGCAAGGGGCTCGAGCAGACAATTGCCATCAAGGACAAGAAGTCGACTGAGACGTTCAAGAACACCGATCATTTCGGTGGGGAAATGAAATATTTTTCCGATTGCATCCTGAATGACACTGAAGTGGAGCCGGATGGCGAAGAGGGCTACGCCGATGTCCGCGTGCTGCAGGGTGTGCTGGAGGCGCTGAAATCCGGCGGATCGGTGAAGCTTGAGCCGTTCACACGGACGAAACGCATCGATCCGGAAGCTCAGAAGCAGACTCTGGGCGCGGTGTCGACGCCGAAGCTGGTTGATGCAGAGAATCCTGGCCGAGGCGTGGAAAAGCAGCCCAAAAACTAGGGAGCAGCCGTGTGACCGGTGAGAGCGGTCTCCGGTTACACGGCTCTTACAGAAGCCAGCGTTGGTCGATCGTGTGCATCGTCCGTGCGGTTTGTCTGGGCATGCACGCCATCGAGGTTTCCCGATTCGCCTGAATCGTTTAAGCTAGATCAACGGAGAGTTGGCAGAGCCCGGTTGAATGCACCTGACTCGAAATCAGACATCGTCGTAAGGCGATCGGGGGTTCGAATCCCTCACTCTCCGCCGTTCACTTTCGTAAACCCAATTAAATCAACTAAATAGCGAAGAATGAGGAGCTTAACCGAGTTCCTTGATGTGCCATCTGTGCCGTTTGTGCAGTCTATTTAGTTCTTGGAAGGGTGAAAACCTGACTACGGGTGTTTTCCCTGACTACAGAAGCTTTCCTGTATCGGTTCAGACTGTCCTGCTCTAGGATCAGCTTATGGAACTGCACGACATGTCTGAGATTGCCAAGTCTGGCGCTATGGACAAGATGGCTGACTTGGTTCATAAACTGGCCGGGCCGATGGCTGAAGAATTTGGCTTGTTCCTAGGTGACAAGGTCCGGGCCTACCGTGCGAAAAACCTCAGTTCGGTGATGTTGAAGACGGAACGAATTCTACTTGCCGCTGAAGTATCACCCAACGCAGTTCCACCGCGACTCCTCCTTCCGATCATGGAAGCAAGCTCTGTAGAGGACAATGATGTTCTTCAGGAATTGTGGGCTGGCTTACTGGCAACCGCATCGCAAGAAACAGATGACCTCTCTCCATCGTTTATCGAAACCTTGAAGCAGCTAACACCGAACGACGCTCAACATCTTGACAGGCTAGCTGAGGAGTCCGTGAGTGCTTCCAAACGGACTTTCTTGGCTGAGTACGCCGATGTTGTTCCCTACGCGTTCGGTGGAGGATGGGGCATCCATCGTCCGGCTAGAACCGGCTTTGTGGTGCCGTCGGGCGTCCATCCAGACACGTATGAAAGGCTAGGGCTTTTCAGCCGAAAGTACGTTGCAGGCAGTAGCTACGATCACTATGACTTTAGGTTTGAGACTGAAATCGACCACTGGTATGTCTTCACCGGGTATGCCGTCAGTTTTCTTGAAGCATGCCATGGTCCCGCACCAGTCGCTGAACCGGATCACTCTGGTTGATCTGAACGTATAGCGCAGTCTAGTGGGTGATTCAAGAAGGTGCTGGACACGAGTCTACTCAGGTGAGCGTACGATTTGCGCACATGCATCCGCAATAATTGGCGAATGAAACGGCGATGTTGAACCAACGTTAGTGTCATGTCGTTTGCGCTGCACCGTAAAGTTCTACAAACTTCTCATTCAGAACTGCTGTTTGGATGTCTTGTGTCGGATCATCAAGCAGCACCTTGTGGAAGATGCTTGTGAGTAAAACGAAGGTGGCAGTCGTTGCGCGCACAACTTCCTTCTTCTCATCATCGGAGTAGTTGGCCCGCAGATTTCCCTCAGCATCGAATCGGCGTCCTAGCTGTTCCCTCCCGCCATGGGTAAATCCGTGCATAACTTTCACATTGCCTTTCATTCCGGCGAAGAAGTCAGCACCACTCACCTTGTCAATCGCCTCCATCATGGAGGCCAATCCGGGTGACACTTGTTCGCCAGCGTGAGCGCGATCCACAGTCTTTGTAGAAGCGCAGAAGAATAGCCACTGTGCCATGACACACGCTTCAACCAGTGGCCGAACAAGGGCAAACGCTCCTCCGTCGTATGCTCCGCCACCAGATAGCAACTGAAGAATGGAACCATACAGATCGTCAGAAAGATGGTAGTACGCTAGAAAGATGTTCATTCGATCATCCCGCACCTTCACCGTTGTGGGTAGCGACTGCATAATGAAAGAGTGCATTGACGACGCAAGCGTGAGTTCGCGCGTAAGCACAGGACTAAGAGATGGTTGGATGATTGCCATACATGGCAGCCTATTGAAGGAATAGACTTTGAGCGAGAAATCAAGGTATTTCGATGAATATGTTGACCAGCCAGAAAAGCAGATGCGTGCCTTACAGCATGCGGTCAACAATAGACAACTCGAAATCGATCTGTATTGGAAGCGAACAACATATTTCTGGACAATCAGCGCAGCGACCCTTGCAGGATACTTCGTCTTAGCAACCAAGACAGCACCTGGAGTAGGGGCGTTCGCAACCTTCGCGGTTGCTTGCCTCGGGTTCATTATCTCCTTGGCATGGTTCTTTGTGAACAAAGGAAGCAAGATGTGGCAGGAGAACTGGGAAAACCATGTGGCCGCGCTAAGTCCTGATCACGTGGGATCGTTATATAAGAAAGTTCTACTGCGTCCAGAACTGAAGTACCGCAACGTTAAGCATAAATACGACTGGGTTACTCGGCCAGCAACCATCTCAGTCTCTAAGGTCAATCAGTGGGTCAGCTTGTATGTGGTCTGTTTCTGGATTGTTCTCATAATTAAAAGCAGTTCTTTACACATTCCCACTTGCGTCGCCTATCCTCGATTCTTTATGGGTGCATTCACAGCGATCTTTGTTGCCATAATGTTTTGCGGGTCGAATACTCACTTAGGGCCCCACGAGCCTGTCGTGATCTTCATGCCCAGTGACATATCCGATTGAGAAATCCACAATGGTCTTCGCTTTTCTTTCGCTATACTGCCCTACATGGGCGGTCCGAGAGCATCGACGCAAAGACAGATCGATAGAGGCGTGCGGTGTGGCTGGTGCAAGGCGGTGTTTCTGCCGGGTGGGATCTGCCCTGTCTGCCCACGGAAGGATACGACTCCACCCATGCACAGGGTTTACATGCACATCGAACGGTACGACGGGAAGTTTCGTGTCTCGTTCCTAGAGAATGACTTGAAGCGACAGGTGCGCCCTATGTGGCACACCGACAGCAGCGATAAGCTGCTGGAGATGTTTGAGCGTGGTGCTGAGTCTCGCAGGCTAGAGGATCGGCAAGCATTCCAATATGCAATCGACAATGGCCGGGGTGCGTGTTGGCTGAAGCTAAACGAGACACAATACAGGACACTAAAGGGTGTTACCTGATACGATTCTGCGCATGAGCGTGGTTCTCTTTGACGGCGCGAAACATCACGTGAAGGTGTATCAAAACAGAACAGTCGTTGCACGCCCGGCGACGCTCTATGTACTTGATACTTGGCAGATGTCTGAGAACCGCCGCATAAGAGATCGTTACGCCTTGATGATGGCGTTAGTTTGCTTCGCCTTGTTCGTTGCCATAACCATCTACTTCTCCGCGAGAGTCAAGGGTTGATCTATCGGTATGTGTCAGCAGGCAAAGTAACTAATTTATGTCGCCTGCATCACACAACCCTATGAACACATCTGAGATTGTTTCTGCCATCGACTCTGAGATAAGCCGCCTGCAACACGTTCGTTCCCTTCTATCCAACGCTGAGAGCATCGGTGCAACCACCAAGCCGGGACGTGGACGGCCTAAAGGTTCCAAGAACGCAGCACCGACAGTTGAGCCGAAGAAGCGGGTCATGAGTGATGCAGGCCGTGCGGCAATCGCAGAAGGCCAAAGACGACGCCACGCTGCTGCAAAAAAGGCAGCGAAGAATTAGGCACCAAACACGAATGCCCCAGTCCGGCGAGGGACTGGGGCATAGGTCTATTCGGGTGTTTTGATTGCCACGGTTTCCGTCTTCTCCGCAACCACAGCAGATCCAGGCGGTAGATTTTCCGGAAGTGGCGTAGTCATCTCAGGGAACTTGGCATGCATCATTCCGCCGATGTTCGCGGCAAGCACATTCAGTGATCCGTAGGCCCAGCGATAAGCCTTAGATGACGATGCGTCGACGGGCGGCATACCAGTCACGATCGCTGAAAATATGAAGTAGCCAAGCAGAGCGGTGACTACAGGATGTGCAGAGATAAGCGCTTCCAGCATGAGGGCCTCCTTTGGCCTAGAGTGCGTTGTAATGGGCCCAGACGGCATGTAGTCCACCCGACGCAAGCAGGGCTCGGTCAGAGTCCAGCGGGGTAACAGGTACATTGGCCAGCTGGAAGTGAGGGCAGTCTTTTGGGTGCGACCACAAGCCTCCCCACGCCAGCCCCTGCAAGCTGACGCCATGAACCATCTGCTGGAATACGGGGACTGTAGGATCGTTAAGCTCCAGCGCACCGGTACTGCCCTTCAGAAAGGGATAGCAATCTACGGCCATACCAAAGTTGTGGTTGCTGTATCCCGCCCGGGCATTGGTGACGATGCGTCCAGGTGAGGTGCGACCTTGTGCATAGAGGGCAGTCTGGGGCGTGGCGTCTCTGAGGCCCTGTGCCACGCGAAAGAAGACTCCGAAGGGTGCAAGGTAGTCCATGGCGGCTTTCACCTTAATTTGGAGCAAGGGGGCGCATCCCGCGAGAATCGCGAGTGAATGTGGATCGTAGGTCATAAGATTTCCGGAAGGGGGGTTACGGGAGGAGTTGCGAGATTATGAGAAACATGTTCTCGACGCCATCACCCTTGGTGAAAAACGCCTCTGGAACAGGCTGATACACGCCTTCCAGGTCGTCATACGCGCTTAAGCTGACTATGCGAAGGTGAGGGTGTAGGACCTTTATCGCGGCATTAACTACATCGCCATCCAAATCGGGAAGATTGTGGTCCAGCAGTATCAGGTCTGGTTGCAGGACCGATGCGAACTCGATTCCCTGCCTGCCGCTGGTGGCGATCATGACCTGATACCCGCGCGACTGGAGCACCTTGGCACGGATAACAGCCCCGTAGATACCATCGTCGATAATTAGGATCTGTCTGGTCATGTTCCCTTTCCGATCGTTTGAATGGCCAGCTGGTAGAGGACAGGACTGAGGATCTTGAGGGCCCAGAGCAGAATGGCGACGAAGATCAGCTTCCAAATCCCGATGTCACAGAGTTTGGCGTATGCGAATTTACAGGTCTTACCTAGGCCAAAAAAGGCCCAGCCGACCCATCGGAGTCGTCTAACCTCTGTCGTCAGAGTGATCTGATCCGTTTCGATCTTGCCGAAGCGAGTAGCTACCTCTGCGCGGAATGCAAGATCATCCGTGTGCCATCGTTCTCCCTGCGAATCGAGTTTTTCGAGAATCGCGGTTTGCCTCGCATTGGCATCGGAGATCACCGCTACATTGGCTTGCAGGTCGGCCAGGCGGTCGTTGTTTCCATTAACCACGTCTTCCGTCCTTTCGAGCCGTTTGGTGATGTCGTCCCTGTGCGCAGATAGCTTGGTGTCCAAGGCGGCATCCCTTCTGTCGGCGGAATCTTCGATCAGCAGGCGGATGTCGCCTTCGAGCATGCCGCCCATGTCTTTAATCGCTAGAGTCATTCGTGGTCCTGTGACGTGCAAATGGAACACCCCTCCGGAGAGGGCTGTAGCGTGTGCTGAAAGTTGTAGTTGGAGACCGGCTTGTGGGATTCAAGTTGGCGGCGCATTAGCCGATAGTGACGACATGCATGTTTTTCTAATGGTCACTATCGTATGGGCTGTGGTTCTAATCCCTTTCGCCCTGTGTTGCGGTGCCTTTTTAAAAAGCGGTCTCAACTCTCAGCTGCCAAACGGAGACATGGTTGTTGGTGGCTTACATCTGGTCGGGGCTACGGCTTAGACCGGGACCGGGAAGTGTGTATCGGCGTGCTTCTTCGCGGCCCTGCTTGATCCGCTTAGGCGATCTGTGTACGCTCAACCAAATGAGCAGCCGATTAGCGCAGAAACTCCAGGCTGACACGTGGCTACCTGCTCCGGCACTCGGCACCAAGCAGATTGATGGCCTGCAAATTCTCCGCGCCTTCGCAGCTCTTGAGGTGACCTGGGTCCACATTGAGCAGGATCTCGTCTCCGTGGGTCTTCATACCTTCCCCGGTCTAGGCGTCTTCGGTGTAGACGTATTCTTTGTTCTCAGCGGGTTCGTCATGGCGACCATCTTAAGCAGACCAAAGCAGGCGTCTGGCATGATTGCGGCATGGCAATTTCTGAAGCGCAGGCTTCTTCGAATCTACCCGATGCTCTGGATAGTGATTCCGTTCTACCTAGGGTTCTCCGTTGCGCACGGCTTTAGATCGTTGAACGTGTTGCCAACTGTTCTACTGCTTCCAAGGCTTAGCTTCCCTCTCATGCAGGGCATCATTGATCAGATTTGGACGCTGACATTTGAGATGGTTTTCTATCTGGCCCTTTTCGTGGCACTGCTCTTCACAAGACGCGCCGCTCTGGTCATCGCTGTTCTCCTACCACTCCTAGCCATCTCCTCTTTCTGGATTAACATCGTCCACCCATGGATGGTCTACTTGTTCAACCCCATAATCCTCGAATTTGTTTGCGGCATATACCTCTGCTTATTAGCGGGTAAAGTCACAGTTCCCAAAAGAGCCGGAGTCTCACTTCTAGTATTTGGGCTTTTTGCGGCGATTGCATTACGCTTCACAGACCATACCGCAGCAAGTGGGTTCCAAATGATCCTTGCAAATATGAATGTCATGCAGCGGGTCTTTACATGGGGTGTCGCCGCTTTCGCAGTTGTGACCGGCATGGTCATCTGGAATCCCGCTATCAACAGCTATGCAGGAAGATTGGTGGTCCTCGTGGGTAATGCGTCTTATTCGCTATATCTGCTAGGCCCACTGGTGTCCCGACTCATGGCGCGTTTCTTCAGCCACACGGCTTTGTACCCGACCGTTAAGAGCGGGTTGACTGGAACAGCCGCAATGCAGGGCTTGCTAACAGGATTGACCTGCCTCGTTTCAGTCGCGGCGTATGTACTCGTCGAACGACCATTGATTCAGTATGTACAGGCGCGTTACGCCAGGCAACGCTCGCCAACGGCCTCGTGAAAACATGCCTTTCCGACAGTCGTATAGATTGCCGGGCAGGATCAGATTCGCTCGAAGCCTAACTCAATCCGATTGTCTTGCGCACTCCACCAACCATGATGCTTGGAACACCGCTGGTAGCCGAGATAAACGGCACGTTGTTCGCCATGTTCGCATCTGGAATCGCCCAGCCCGTAGCCAGTACACCAGCCCCACTCACCACGCAGCCAGAAGGATACGTGTTGAGCAGGTTGGTAATGCCAGTTGAGTCTACGGCGTTGATGACGATCTGTTGGATGAACGAGGATGAATCGCACGTCAGCAGGTAGGGTACCGTTACGCGTGTCGTTCCGCTGGCTGCTTGAATGGAGAACCCATTCAACTCAATCCGCTTGAACGTGCTTCCGCCGATTGCTGCGACCGCGAATCCGGCTGCGGAGCCCGCCGCATTCTGGGTGATTCTGCAGTTCATGAATTCCAGGTTGGAGATTGTGACAGCCGCATAGGAGGTGGTGTAGCACCATGCGTTCGCTTGAGTTGGCGCGAGGCGCGTGGTGTTCTTGAATGACAGTGTGCCTGTATTCTGGGACATCGGGCACAAGTAGGGGGCCGTCAGAGTGCAGCTATCTACTTCCACCCCGGTGATCGCATCTGCCACTCCAGGTGCAGCACCGTTCGCGTTCAGGCCCCACTGAAATCCAAAGGTGACGCAGGTGGCGATGCAGTTTAAGAAGCGCACATTCTGGATGGTGGACCCGGCAGTCAGACCGTTGTTGTAGGTGTAGAGCCGTGCGAACGTCGCGCATGCTTCGACAATGCAGTTTTCAACTAGAGCGTTAGTGATAGCTCCGCCTGTGTATCCTTCAGGCGCATTAAAGGCTATGGCATCGTCGCCGGTGTTGTAGAAGTAGCAGTTGCTAATCCTAATCTGACTACATCCACCGTTGATATGTATGCCGTCCGTGTTGATCAGGCCAGCCGAACCATTCACTTCGATGCGGGTACTGTCGATCACGATGTCTTTGCAATTCGTGAGTTGGATGCCGAAGCCGGGTGAGTTCAGGATTCCAACACGTTCAATGCGGACCTGCTGCGTATCGCGTAGGGCGATACCGCAGTAGATGCGGGTGAGCGGATTGTTCCCCTGAGGATTGCCAGTCGTGCTGTTACCGGTCGTGCCGTTCCCCCGGTTGCCGTTGATGAAGAAGTCAGAGAGGCGCACATTCGCACCGGAGATGGCCGGTGCGGTGCCACCGTTGGCAAGTGCCGCACCGAAGCGCAGACAGTCATCATTGTTCCCGGTGGCAGTAAAGAAGCCGGTGTCCGCTCCGTTGCCGACAATGGAGCAATGGCCACTTGCTGGACCAACCAGACCGGTGACGGCTGTAGCACCGTCCAGGTTTAACGTGCGGTTTGACGATCCTAAAGCAGGTAGCAGAAACGCTGTCAGCACCGCACCATTGTTTGTGGCCGCACCACCTGATGCGGTCTGCCCACTGGACAGACTCACATCCGGTGAAGCCACTAGCTGTGACAGAGCCTGAGATTGCTGCGAATAAGGTGTAGACATTAGCGTGCCCCTGCGGAGTACATCGTGGAGATTTCGGTTGCGGTTAGAGCGCGGTTGTAAATGCGGGTGAACCCCACTGCCACATTCGCTGCATAGCTGCCATCTGCGCGCTTTGCGATGGAAAGCGGATTGGTGGAGGTCATACTTCCCTTCTGCAGAGTGTCTTTTGCCACAGAAAGTGCCACTAAGTTCCCGCCGATGTAGACATTCGTTCCTGCTGCAGTGCCGGATCCATCGTAAGTTAATGCAACAAGCGTTGGGGTGCCCACCGGAACCGCTCCGTTCCCGCTTGTTTTATTGATGTAATACCCGTTGTTGACGGCGCTTGCTAGCAGTGCAGAAGCTCCACCTCCGCTGCCGAACGTCAACTCCCAACCGGGGATGCCGCCAGACAACTGGAGATTACCGAACAGCGTCCATGAATTGCTGGGATTAGCGTAAAGGTACACCCACGCGGTTGCGCTAAATGGAGAGTTACCATCAAACGCAGTTGCGCCTACCGATGATGCGGTGGCCCCAGAACTAGACCCGGAGAAAACCGGCACGGTCCCGATACCCGTCACAGCAGTCATTGTGTAGTTGGTGGCGGCAAGCGTGTTCGACGAAAGAATCTTGTCCGAGAACGGTGCACCGCTCGTGTCCGTCATCGGCCAGCCATCAATCAGCCCGTTGTTTGTGGTGGCAATCGTAAGCGCAGAAGACGCGGTGCGTGTCACCGTGCCATCAGTGGCCGAGATGCCGATGGTGGTGGTACCGGAGGGCTGCGAAAGCGGGAAGGCAATGCTCAGCGCGGTGCTACCACTGTTTGTAACGGTAGCTGGGTTGAACGTTGCGGACATCCCACTTGCCAGGCCAGTAGCCGAATAGGTCAAGGTACCGGTGTACGAACCTTTGGCGGTCTGGGTGATGGTGGTCAATGGGAACGACGCGGCGAATAACGTGGGAACGTAGGTCACCGTTGGTGAGTTCGCCGCTACACTGACGGCGGTTAGGGAAGGCACGTAAGAAAACGATGCGATCAGGTCACTAGGTGCAGCGGCGGTGATCGATACCGTGTTGGCGTCGACTACGGATGTGACGTAGCTGGTGGACCCGCTCTGCGGAAAGAAGGTGATTTGGGGGTTGGTGGTGTTTAGCCCATGCACGAAGGTCTGCGTCAGATTGCCCGCCGTGAAGACTTGCTCCAGCGCCACAGGCTGCGAGGACAAAAGCGCGAACGGCATCTTGCCATTTGCGTCTGCCCCGATAACACCATTCGGCAGCAGAGCCGCGACCGTGGACTTCTCCAACGCATTGGCGGGGACAAACCCAGAGCTTCCACCCAACGCACGGCACAGCTTGTAGACACCATTTGCAGCGGCAGTTCCGCTACCAGTTGTGCAGACTGATCCTGCAACCCAGTCCGTCTGATACACCATTGTGTTTACGGCTAGGTTCGTCGGGAAGGCAGAGAACAGATAGCTGGAGAGAACCGAAGCCCCACCGCTACCTGATGCACCTGTAGGACCAGCAACGCCCTGAGGTCCGGTTGCTCCCGTTGCACCGGCTACGCCCTGGATGCCCTGAATACCCTGTGAGCCGGTTGCTCCAGTTGCACCCACCGCGCCAGTGTCACCCTTTGCGCCGGTAGCACCCGTTGCACCCACGGATCCTGCACCGCTGCCTGTGCCTGCTGGACCTTGCGGACCAGTAGCTCCGGTGGCTCCAGTTGCGCCTGTGGCACCGGCAGGAATGCCGAAGTTGAGGATCGGAGCGGATGGCGTGCCACCATTGACCACGGTCGGATTACTACCAGCAGCTAGGCCGGTGACTGTGCCGATCTGGACAGAGATTGTGCCCGTACCTGTACCCGCACCAGTAAGCGGAAGATAGGTAGTGCCTACGCAGCCATAGGCCTGACTGGGGTTAGCGGACGTGTAAAAGATGCTGGGAGCCTTACAGCTTGCCAGCGGAGATACACCCGTCACAATGCCGGTCTGAGCAACCAAGGCCGTCTGAACTGGTGCATACCTATCCAAGGCAAAACTGGAACCGCACACACCCTGCGCACCTTGAATCGTCAAGGTCTGCTTCGACGCTTGATCGAAGACGTTGATGAGGTACTGCACGGGCGTATTAGGCACTGACGCAACAGAGAGGCATGCATCCGGCACAGTGAAGCCAGCCGGGATAACGCCAGCGGTGATCGGTGAGGTGAAACCCTGTGGAGCATACAGAGTACCGCCAACAGAGACACCGATCGGCTGTCCTGCAGCCACAGCCCCACCGGGACCGGCTACAGGCGTAAAGGTGACCGTACCCGTGGCTTGATGACCGCCGATGGAGATGGAACTAGAGGTAATGGTGGTCTGCGCTACGGCGGACGCAGAGAGGCTAGCCGAGCACAGCAGTGCTGCGGCTGCTAATGGCAGACGGGTCATGGGATTCCTTTTTTGTTGCGGGAGAGGGTGGCGGGCTACTACTTAGGTTGAGCTTCGGCCCACGCGACTGCATCGGCACGCGTAGCGAATGGCTGGTCAGGCTGGCCGGGAATAGAGACGGTAAAGGGTGCCGCACCTTGCACAACCGGCTTTGCGACAGCGCACAGGACCGGCTTACTGCCGGTCACGGTGGAGTCGTAGGAGTACCAAAACACCGACTTGGACAACGGCATATCTAGGCGCATGGTGCAGGCATCCTTGATGGTTGCCGCGTGAGCTAGGGCTGAGAAGAGGACGAAAGAGAAGATTGAAAGTCTGCGCATGTGCCTCCTTACTGGCATTTCGTGGGGGAGCGGTACATGATGTTGTCACCGCCAATGCAGAGGTATTGATCTCCATTGGCAGGCGTCCGCGTCGGGGCGTTGGGCATCTTGTATTGGCCCCACATATTCATCCCCGTGCCGGGGGCGACAATGGAGTTCATCCGCAACCCTAGGTATTGAGACTGAGTGCCCGCCACGCTGAAAAGGTATGGATTGGTTCCGTTGTCGACGGGTCCTTGGTTTGTATCGTTCTCTTCGAAAATGCGTAAAGCATACGGTCGAGACGACGATGTTGGGGGAATCGTGGCCGGATTGTAAGGGACCGTCGCGGCACCTACCGCCACGTTGTGATTGAAGATCGTCAGGTTAAAAGTCGAATCGATATTCGGTCCGAAATCGACAAATGCGTTGCTGGCCGTGGTGATCCAGTTATTCGTGAAACTGGAGTTATCTCCTTCATTCAAGATGATTGCGGCTGGGCTGGAGCCATCGGCCCAAGTGTTGCCATCGACGAGGGTGGCTGTGCAGCTAGGAGAAATCCACATTGTGTGATTGGTTGAGCTGGCACCGCCGAACTCGTGGTAGTTGTGGATGTATTTCAGACCTTGACAACCATGGAACTCGCCGACTGGAAAGTCGCTAGCGTAGCCACCTTGGAGGGTGTTGTTCTGGATAACGATGTTAGAGACAGCATTCTGTAAATCGAACGCCTGATGCAGGGCCCCGATGCTGTTTCCGGAGATAGTCGTCGCAAGGATGCCGAAGCCATCCTCCCCAGTGCTCGCCTTAATGCCGTCGTAGCATTGACCAAGGATATTGTTGCTAATCTCAATCTGGTTGCCGCCGTGAAGGTCGAAGCAGACGGTGTGGTTGGAGGACGTGACGTTACTGCTATACACATTGAAGTCGCGGAACTTGATGTTCGCGACGACTGCCGTTTTTACGATGAAGGGTTCTTCGCCGGTGAAGTAAGCCTCCAGCCCCTCAACCAAAGAGCCGCCCATGTTCGACACCTGGCCGCCGCTCATGTCGATCATGCCGTTTGGCCCACTGTGACAAATGCGTGCGCCAGTGAAATCGATGACGAAGGAGTTATCGTTATGCCGGGGGAGGTTGAGTGTCCCTGTGCTTACCCAGCAGGAAGAGATTGTTGGATCGGCTTGCGAGGGTGCCGGGTTTACCCGGATATTGCATTTGTTCGGCATCCCCGTCTGTAGCACGTTGCAAGCGTTGTAGGCCGTCTGGACTTGCGTGAGGATGTCGACACCGCTGGTCGCATCGCCGACGTACTGCCATCCATTAAGGTTGTTTGTGTATGTGCTGGTGTTGGCAGGCTGCTTCACATACTGATTCCCTGTCGGCGTGGTTCCGATGACGCCATTGCAAGCCGTCGCGCCTACAGGACATCCAACAGCACCGTCTTTGCCGTTTAGACCATTCGTGCCTGATGCACCTTGCAGGAACGTAGCTCCGACAGGAGGCTTGGACATCGGTGGGAGATTATCGAAGTCACAGAGGGTGGAGGTACACCACTTACTCGCGGGATCCGAAGTAGGCTGGACAAAGCCGTATCCCGGACCAATGAGATCGGCACCGCTCACGTTGTCGGTCGCGGTAAATGCGAATCCTGCATTCACCGGAGACGACAGACGTGTATCAGGCAGCTTCATCGACCATGTGCCACCAGCCGCATTGACGCACACCTGCTGTGTCGTAGTCGTCCCACCGCCACCAACCTTGACGGAGATGGCCTTACCAGTCGCATCCACCGCTTGAGCGCATACCTGAGCGTTGGCAGCTACTCCGCTTGCGTCAGTGAGCTTGCTACCGTAGACGGTGACGAATCCTGCCGGTGCTTGTGCACGGGTCGCTATGGGCGCACACAGGACCGCCGATGCGCACAGAGGCGCAAATAACTTGAAACGCATAAGTTTGTACCTTTTAGTTGCCTATTTAGGCGGTGAAGCCGAGTTGTTGCACCCACACGCTGTAGCCGTCGTTTGAACTCACCGAGCGGATCTGGATGTCGTAGGTTGAGCCGTGGTCGATACCGTAGACGTAAGCCAGCATGCTGGCGACGGAAGCTGTGCCTGCGTCGAACCATGTAACGTCGCTGGATAGTTTCGCCTGAACTTGAATGCCGGTCACGAAGCTATCGAGCGGCGCAGTCCAGATAACTGCCAAGGCGTAGTTCGTGGCGTCGCCACCCACACCCTTTACGTTCCCGGTGGAGGTGGAAGTGCTGATCGTCAGGTTGGTTGGGGCGGCTACAAGGTAGGGCGAATTGATCTGGGACATCGCCGGGTTGTCGTAGATCGTTAACTCTTCCGTGGGGGACCAGGCGTAGACATCCTGTCCCGTCTCGGCAATCTCATGTTCGATCCAGAAGACGGGAACCTGATCATCTTGCGAGTTCGGAGGAGGCTGGATGCTAAACCGAGTTGTGAGAACTTCCAGCGTCTTGGTCATCCCGAGCCGGTTGAAGTTAAAGTTGAACGTGTCGTTGGGCTGCATCTCCATCGTTGCTAAGGACATGGGATATGTGGCCTTATATTGGTGGGCCCTGACACGCATGTAATGGATCTTCGCCACACGTTGTGCCTGTGCCAAAGACAGGCAGGGGCGAAGATCGATGTCTTTCACCAGGATGCGACCACCATCGGCGATGAGGTCCTGATCTGTGCCATACCCATGCCGCACGTCCCTGCTATAGGCAGGAAAACTAGTCGCTTGGAACTGGAGAGCGTAGGTGTTCTCCCTTGTGCCGTCGTACCATCCATTCTGGTCGTATAGGTTTCCAGCTTGGTTGTAAGGCCAATTGGGAGCGGTATAAGTCCCGGTCACCCGGTTGCAAAGGTCACGACGGGCGATCACCGGTGTCTCTGTAATCGGACCCGCTAGATGCTGTTCCGTGAAATTGAAGGATGGGCCCGTCCAAGCTGCGGGATAGAGGAACCATTCCCCGCCGACGAAGCTGATCCGACCGGCTGCCGAAGCCATAAGCGACTGCATCGCGTCGCCGGGTGAAGTAGCGGTGTCGTAATGATAGGCAACCAGATAGCGGGCTTCTGATAGCCCGGAGGCCAATGGAACAGGTTCTTCACAGATATTCGCAGCTGCGATCATCTGGGCTGTGTTGACGTCGGTGCCATAGGTGGCGGACAGACCATAGCGGCTGTTGCTGAGGATGTCGGCCATGACCAGAGCCCAGTTATTCGTCCAGACTCGGGAATCTGTACGGGGGTCGTAGATGTCGCACTTACCGTTGATGGTGAAGCGGATTTCCGGCTCGCCCGGGAAGGCTGTGGCGTCGTATTGGATTTTTAGGTATACGTAGGTGCAGCCGCCGACCCATGGCGATCGCCCATCGGGCGTAGCAGCCCATACAGGATCGTTAGAGGTCATGGCAGTAATTACGTCACCATCGACCTGATCGCCAAATCGGGCTTCGCAATAGACCAATCCCCCAAATCCATATTGCGATCCATCCGGTCCGATGAAGTTCCCACCCGCTGCATGACCGCCGAAGTTGACTCCGTTGCGGGTACTGTTGCCGTGCGAAGACGTGTCCCAGTGGACCAATCTCCCGTCCAGGTACAGGGCCTCTATGCTGTGGCATTGGTGGCCAGCCAGGGCGATGACCATGTTGTACTGGTTGTGCGTGCTACCCGTCGTGCTGCGATAAATGACGGTTCCACCTACCCGCTGGGTTCCATAGATAATCTGGCGATATGCAGCGACTTGACGGCTGGTGATGTTAGTGCCACGGTTGCTGGTCAGCGCACCGGCGACAGCAGCAGCCTCGGAGCCGATTCCGCCTATGACTAGGGAGGCCCAGATTTTGTCAAAAAGGGGGCTGGCAACTAAGGCGGGGTTGAAGAAAGCAGCAGCACCCATCGCCACTGCTCCCCCGAGCATGGCTGCGCCTTGTATAGCTTTTGACATCGGGTAGTTCCCTGTTTTGTTTGGCTAGTAGGTCCAGGCGTGGCGGACAGTGGTGAGGCACAGGCTAAGCAGGCCCGTCTCGCCGGGAGCATGAATCCAACGTCCGGACATCCCTACCAAGCCACAGATCAGCTTACCGTCAGCTTGTTCCACCAGGACTAAATCTCCACGCATGGCGGTGAGTGGGTGCTGTCGCTTGCTGAGGCCGTTCCGTTCGGCGATGTGGGAGACAGCTTGGAGTAAGTCCCGTGATCCCGTTGCAGCTTTAGCCGCTCTGAGTGCGCCTGTCGCCGTGGTGTACGTCCCGCGTAGGTCCGCCATCAAGTCTTTGCCGGTCAGGGCCAGCAGGCCATCGGCAGCGCACGTAGCACAGTCGTTGGAACCCCATTTGAAGGGCTGCTTCATCCGTTCCAGCAGAAAATCGTGGTAGGCCAACTGGTGAGCGTCGTCGAATCTATGTAGCATTAGTGCCCCCACCGAAGTGCCTGATCGTTAAGCGTCTCAACCCACTGGAAAGCCGAGTCTGTGGGATACAAAAGCTCTTGATCCGCTGACGTGTATCGATCCATCGGAGCCCGCTGCAGTTCACTCATCAGATTTTCCAGGTGAAGAACGATGGTCAAACTTTGAGGCTGAATGGAGATAGTGGACTTATCCACGTAGCCGCTGAAAAAGCAGTAAGGCTGGGCTACGATCTGTCCTGTGTCGCTGAGGACCCCGGCGTAGAGCTTGGCTGGTAAACCCTGCTGGATGTCGTTCATGCACTCTTGATATAGCTCGGGATTCACACCGGCGAGGCCTATGGTCGTGCCGTCAGCTTGGATCTCTGTTGACTCTGTAACGGTGCCGATACGGCCTAGTGCGCCAACGCCTAGGTAGTTATTACCGTTGAAAGTGATCGTTCCGATGCCTGTCCAGCAGTGCTCTGTCTTGCTGCGGAAGGTCAGATCCGCCATCACAAACGCACGCAAGTGTCCCGCCGCGAACGCTGCGGTTAGTGTTGGATCGATGATTCTTGGCATTATCGGTACTCACGGATCGGGAACGACATATGACTCAGCCGGGTGTAGTCGTAACTAAAGGTGGTCTTGTTATTGCCGAGCCGGAACAGACCACGGGGGTTGTTCAAAATGATGGTGAGGCCATCTGGTGGCTGCTCACGTAGGCTGGGCCATAGCTCCAGCGTCGCGGCACCGGTAGAGTCGGCGTGTACGTCATCCAAGACCGTATGGAGGCGATAGCCGATCTGGATGTAGTCGCCTGCCCTAAGTAAGTGAAAAGTGTTGGCTTGCCATCCCCGAGTCACCAGATACTTACTCATCGCCAAGTTGTTCGTGGCTATCGAGGTATCGCAGACCGGCTTGGATTTGCCGTCCACTACTCCGGCTGGGTGGAGATGGCGATCATCACCTATAAGGATGGCGTTCGAAATTCCCCTGCATTGAAGCAGGCAGGCACGCCATGCAGCTTCGATCGCAGAGGACATGGGCGGAAGTTCGATCGTTCCCGTCCAGGATTCCGCCCCGGGCCACTCAAAGACATTGGCGATTTCCCCAGTGTAGGAGGAGCCGACGCTGGCGATCGCATCTTCGACCGAGATGGAGACGGACCGGAACCATGTTGGCCGTTGGGCAGGCAGCAGGTCTTCGCCGGGAAGCTTCACCAGAGTGACGGTGGAACTTCCCAGCGTGATTGTGGATTTCATGTGTCAGACCTGCTTACTTATCCCCGTGTGGCGGGTGTTCTTCGTTTCGTCTCAGTTTGGTGATCGCCATAGGCACGGGATGCAGCTGCATGGCCTTCCATGGCTCCCATGCGGGCTTGGTAGCGCACCTGAGCGATGTCGGTGTTGCTATCGGCGTATACGTGAACGTGCATGTCTCCGCCACTAGCCCGACCGAAGGCCCCAGCCATGCGGTGGTTAGGTGTTACGTATCCACCGGTACTGCCCATCGTCAAAAGCTCAGGGCCTTTTTCACCGATGATGGCCGACTGTCCAGGTCCTACACCGCCTCCGTTAGCACGGAACCCGGCGAAACCGGGAATCATGCCCGCAATGGAGCTTAGGAAGCCACCCGACTTGCCGAGACCGGGAATCATGGATGCTGCGGTGCCGGTAGTAGTCCCACCGAGCGAATCGGCGTTCTTGACGTACAGCGGGTTGCCCCTACTGCCATCGGCCTTGCCCATGCCAAGCTTGCCGAGTATGCCACCTTCAGCCTTTTGTAAGGCCATAGTTGACAGCTGTTTGCCGATGCCAGAAAACATCGCACCGAAGTTGCCCTTGCCTCCGGTCATCAGAGACGACAGGCTGTTATTCAGGCCGCTTAGCGTCGACTGATAGAGCGTTACTACCTGCTTAGCCGAGTCTTGCGAGTCCTGTACCCACCGCGCATTAGCGTTAGTGAGCGCACCTTCCCACGTCTCCGCGGCGACAGACGCAGAATCCTTCATCGCTTCGATCTGGGCTTTGGAATTGGCCGCTGTGATCTGTTTGCTGATCGCATTGCGCTTGGCTTGTGACTCAGCGTCGACACCATCGACCGCTGCTAGTTGGGCCCTAAGTTCGGCAAGCTGATCCGAGTATTCCTGCGTGTGAAGCGTCTGGATGCGGACGGCTTCGTCATACTTGCTGATCGTTCCGAGGGACGCATCCTGCTGAGCTTGTGCCAACGCCTGCTGGTAGGTAGCCTCCCTCTGTGCATCCATCAGAGCTTTCAGCGTCGTCTGCTGATCGGTTAGGCCCTTATTGTCATAGGCGACAGACTTTTCCATCGCTGCATTGATGGTTTTGAACTGGGCAGCCTTGACCATCTCAGTCAGCTTGAGGGATTCCTCTACCTGCTTCTTGCGATCATCGTTGATTTTGCGGAGATCGGCATCGGCCTTGTCATTGGCATACCGCCAGTTATCCGATCCAACCTTGACGCTGTTTGCCCGATCAATCCATCCCTGTAGCTCTGCTTCGGAGGTGAGCTTTCCACCAGCCTCAGCATCTTTGGCATCGGACTCCCACTGCCTGCGCTGTTCCTCTGCTGCTTTCTTCGCAGCTTCGGATGCCTTCTTCCCTGCCGACTCAGCATCACGGTTGCGCTGTTTCGCTTCTTCGGCGCGGGTAACGTCACGTTGTTTGTCCCCAGCGGAGTATCCGGCAGCTAGGTTGTGTGCCTGTCCCTGCAACTCATCCAAGTGCCCTTCGAGCATTGAAGTCTGAGCAGAAAAATCGACGCCCTTACCTTCACGCTGGTTCGCATAGACCTTATCGAGTGCGGCCTTGGTCTTGTTTATGGCATCCGTGTAGGCGTTCTGACGAGCGATGCGGTCATCCTGCCTTACCTTTTCAGCGTTCTTCGGGTCGGCATGATCCAAGGCATCATCGCCAGCCTTGTTCGTGCGCCGAAGATCGCCATTTTGGGAGTTGATCAGCCGCTGCTGCTCTGTGGTGTCGGCGATGTTGTAGCCCATCAGGGACATGCCGAGGGCTTTGAACCCACCTACAGCCTTTTCTTTCATCAGCGCCGATTCCGCACGAGTAGCACGGTTTAGCTCTTCCGTTAGGTCGTAGGCTGCCTTGCGGTCCTCATCCAACGCCGTCTTGAGCAGGTTGGCGGGCTTGTGATTGATTTTGGCGAGTTGAGTATCGAGCTTATCGTTAGTTAGATCAAGTTCGACGCCATGCTTATGCGTGGAGACGGTGAGGTCTTCGTACGCCTCACGGATCAGCTTGCCTGCATTGACGCCCTCCTCCCGAAACTTATACAACTCCATTGCGCCTTTGCCCAACATGGCGATAAACGCAATTCCGCCGACGATCGGGAAGGCTGCCTGCAACAGGCCGGACATGCCGGGGATCATCGCAGTAAAGCGTTCCGCAGATCGGATATTGTTTGTGAAGTTGCCGTCCAGCGCACGCAGCCCGGCTGAAGCTGCCTGCATCTGGGAGACGCTGTGCGCGTTGCGAGACTCTTCCGCTGCGGCTAAGGCCTTGACTGCGGCCAGTTCCTGCTCTAGGGTCTGGGAAACAAACTTATTCGACGCAGCGACAGAGCCGTTACCCTGTACAAACTGCGTATCCATCTGCGACTTAGTCCGCGAGATGGCAAGTTGGGTCTGTGCATACCGCTGGGTAATGCGGATCAGATCTTCCTGGCTCGCACCAGTAGCTTTCGCAGCAAGGGACTGAGCCTGATAGTCCTGCTTTGCCTGCTTGCTTGCTGCAGACAGTTCCGACCGCATCTCTTTAATTCCGGTCTGGATTTGCTTGAGACTTTGGACGGAGCCCGAGCTATCGACCGCCGTAGTCGCCCGATACCGTCAGGGAGTAGCCCTGAGAAGTCTTGTAGGCAGTTGGTCACTGCAGAAGCGAGTGCCTTTGTGACACCGTAGTCTTTCGCCCACGAATCGAACTGTACGCGGCATGTCGTAAGACTTAGAGTTCCGCTGAAGACGCCCGCAGTAACGGTTGATATGAGCTGGAACGTCAGAAGAGCCGGATCGAACTCAGGAGTATCGGTGGGCCATACTACCGGGTAGCAACGCGTACCTATGAAGCTCTGCACTGCTGGGTCTGCAACTAAGCGTCTCTGAAGTCCGGATTCGAGCATGTTTTCCTATTGTTCAAGGCACAAAAGCTCTACCCGCTCTTGGCTCTCATCGGGATCTGATACAGCCTGAACGCGGAAGGTCCGATCCTTGTACCCGACCTGCATGCCTGCTTTGGGCGGCTGGTCGGCGACGTAGCGGACGGTTATGACGTGAGACAGTTGGCTTACAAATCCAGATGCGGCATAGACTTCCCGGCTTGATGCGGTGCGGATGCCCGCCCAGCAGGTCCGGATGGGTGTCCAGATGTTCGTAGGCTGCCCATACTCATCCTGAGTGGTCGACGGTGCGGACATGGTGATGCGTTTGTTCAGTGTTCCGGGGTCTAAGGGCATCTATCTAGGCCTCTTTAGCGATCCGGCACTAAGGCAGGCGGTGACGGCATACGGGTACTCATTCGCAGCTGAAATGCCAGTGGCGAAGGGCAGCCGGTTGTTATACCAGCTTGAAATCAGCAGTAGCATCCCTGCTTTAAGCCGTGCGCCCGGGCCTGCCCAAAACTGATCGTCGGCAGCGTACCCAGCTGTAAAGCGGATGAGGATCGCAGAGGACGGCCAGAGTGATGTGGAGGGCCAACAGGCATTCCATGGTGCTTGGAGGATGGCGGGCTGCTTGTGCAGGTCTACGATGTAGTCAATGCCTGCGACTAGCTCCGTGGTGTTGCCGGTGTCATCTTTATAGGACACCAGATCGACGCTAACGACAGGGGATGCAAGCTTCAACCGGTAGCCAGGCCAAAAGTCATAGGTCAGATCGAATTGCTTTCGGACCAGGACGCGGCGCTGCATGATTTCGGCTTGCTCACGGGCGGCGGACATAAACACCTGGATCAAGGCGTCATCCTCAGTCATGGACGGCTCGACACGGAGATGATTTTTGACGTCGGCTAGGGACAGGGGCTCGACAAAGTTTTGAGGCTCGGCACCCTCAGTTAGGCTCAAGGTCCCGTACGTGTCGTAACCTAGAGTGTAGTTGAGGGTGTTGAGCATTACTTACCTTCGGTCTTAGTTTCGAGGTCAGGGGTTGGAGTCTCAAACGTGACACCGGACTTTACAGGTACGGTGGCAGGCTTGGTCTCCGCTACGGGAGTCGTAGGTGTCTCCACCTGGACAGGCTTGCCATCATCTGCGGGCTCGGCATCGACCATAGTCACTAGACCACGGTCGGCAAGTTCCTTCGCGACGGCGCTGTCGATTTCCTTCGTTTCGCCCGGGGCAAGGGTCCCGTATACGCCACGTAGCATTCGTCCTGCTTTTACTTCGGTCATTTGGGCTTCTTTCCGGCTGTTGCCGATGGCGACACAGCCTCTTCCGACGGCACTACATGGGGCAGGCGCACCAGCTTACGCTTGAGCAAGTCTTGCGCGATGCCATAGGGTAGATCGGCCACTTCATTGGGCGCGAGGGTACCGTACTCCGCGCTATGCAGTTGTCTGATTGCGATTACTTTCATTGTTCATATCCTGTTAGGGGCTGGGCCGCTAGCTGTCCAGCCCCGTTACGGGGGAGTGGATTTAATGAGATCCGAAGGAGCCGGTGATGTAGGCGTTGGGACGCTTGACCAAAAGGGCCATGCGCTTTTCGGCCCGAATTCCGATCATATTGCGCTGAAAGAAGTCAGCATGTTCGGTGCTGATTTCAACTGTCACATCCTGCCGATCGCGGATCTCCGCAGCCGGTGCAGCACCCGATCCGACCAAAAATGTTCCCAGAGCGATAGAGGTCGTCGGTACAACGGTCAGCCCAAAGATCGTCGGCGTAAACGCAAGCTGAGGATCACCCAGGAGGTAACGTCCCTGAGAATCCTTAGACAGGCGCAATGCCCAGAAGTCCGCAGAGTTCATTACAACAAAAGTTGGCGGTGTCTCTTTGCTGAGGGCAAGCTGTGCGATCGCATGGCCGATGATATCGATCTTGTTGTCGGCTGCTACCGTATCCGCAGCTAGCACTTGCGCCTGGGAGATAAAGCCATGGAGATTTTCTCCGGTGCCGTCGCCAGCGATCATCTGGTTTTCTTCTTCCAAATCGACCGCGTAGCTGAGGGAGTCTTGTATAAAGGACGACAGATCGGTTACGTCGTCCATTACCTGCTTTGCAGCGGGAAGGAAGGTGGCGATAGTGCGGACCTTTTCGCTCTGAACGCCGAAAGTGATGGCGTTTTCAGGCTTCAGCGTTGTTTCTGGCACCATCCCGGCTGGAGACAGAGCCTGAGTGACCTTGATAAAGTCAATCATCTGCATCGCGGTCGGACGCGCGGTGAGCAAACTGCGGAGACGCAGGACCTGCCGAGCATCGGCGACGATGCCGGGGATGCGCTCACTTGTGAGGATGCCGGGTGTGGTGAATCCCACTGCAGCGGAGGTGACCGTAGTCTTGTGTTCTAGGTCTGCGGCTTTGAGGGTAATCGAGGTGGAGCCCTTGCGGTTGCGCAGCAAGCGGGACACATCTTCATTTTCTTTGAGCGTATCCGCAAGCGACTTCTGCGGCTCTCCAACAGACTTGGTCGCCAGCTTGAGGTCTACAGCGTCCACCTGCTTTTGCAGGTTATCGAGTGCAGTCTTAGTCTCAGTCAGCATCGTGCCATACTGCTTTTTCTCTTCGTTTGCCTTCTCGACAAACGTCTTCATTTCGCCCGTGAGGGCGGTGAGTTGATCCTTGAGTTCCATAGCCATGGGGTGTGATCCTTAGTTGTGTGAGAGGTTGAGGTTGCGATCTAAGCCGGGACAGAGGCACCGCGCTTAGCGCAGCAGATCGGTGAGAGATTTCAGAGCGTTGACGTGCGACTTATACTCTTCCGACTCGACATCCAAGTCGTCATCATCGGTATCGTCGTCTGAGTCAGTCAGGAGACTATCGAGAGCCTCGAAGGCTGACTTACAGTGTTCGTGCGCCTCAGTGAGCGTGTCCTTAGTTGCGGAACTGATCTTGCGGCCCTCTTTCAGTTCCCGCATCCCAGACCACGCCTTGGTATCAATCCCGTACTCACGCTGGAGATAGTCCAGGTACTTTGGCAGGTACTCCATATAAGTGGCTGAGAACTGGTCCAAGGTCGTCTGTGCAGCAGCTACTATGTCGTCGCGAGTGGCACCAGACCAAGGCAGACCGCTAAGCGATGAGGACAGAGCCGACATCATCTGATAGCTTGAGTCGGACAACTGCCGATCGGTAAGTTCTGATGCGAAGTCATCCTTAGTTTCATTCTTCTTCACTGAGTTGACTCCGGCATCCAAATTCATGGGAAAGGTGACGATGCTGCCCTCAAAAAGCCGTAGCTCTTTGAGGTGCCGTACACCGTTGATCGTCTGGGACTTGATCGTCTTGTAACCGATGGATAGGCCCTTGATGATCTTTGCCTTGAGCAGCGTGTATGCCTTGGCTGCATCCGGGACTAGGTAGTTCCCTGCTGAGTCCGTATCGAGACAGAACTTGCCTTTGCAGTACAGGCCATCGTCTTGATCGGTTAGAGTCAGATCGCCAATAGGGGCATCATCCTTGTGTTGCCAGAGCATGGGGATGACATTTCCGTATGCCTTGAGGGATGCGGCGAAGGCACCCGGCTCGACTAGATCATTGCCCTGATCGATGTTTCCGTAAGGCGAAAGTAGGCCTTCGAAAGTTCCATCGTCGGACAACGATTTAATCTGGAGATTCAACTCCAGTAACTTGGTTTTCATGGTTTTGCCTTATTGCCGATCGGGGCTGGAGTCGTCGCTCTGGTAGCAGCTTCCTCACCTACGGGCGCTAAATTGACCTGCACGTAGTGAGTGTCTCCCCCAAGAATTGGGTTCTCACCTTCCTTTGCGCGGATCTCGTTGATCGAGTTCTTACCGTTCTGAAGCATCAGCGCGTATCCGGCCATGCGGACCTGAAACTCGCTGCGAAGAAGCTGATCCAAGTCGTGGCGAAAGTAGTAGCCTTGCGATTGTTCATCCGGCGTGAGAATGCAGCGGAAACACTCTTGCTCCCAACGGGTGAGCCATGTGGCCAGCGTGAAACTCACAAACTGCTGTGCCAGAGATTCAATGTTGGAAAACGTGGCCTTCGAGAGATCTCCCACCAAGTGAGGCGAGACGCTGAACCATCGGCAGAGTTCAGGTATTGTGAACTGCCTAGACTCTAGTAGCTGCGAATCCTTGGCACTAATACCGATCGATTCGTACTCAAGGCCATCTTCCAGGATCGGAACCTTGTGGGCTTGGCTGTATACCTGTTCCCAATCGTTCCTGAAAGCATCGAAGTCTTCAGAAGATTCAAAATGCGAAGGATGCTTGAGCAGGTACGGGACACGAGAACCATTAGCGTAAAAGTTGGCTACTGATCTTTCGCCAGCTAGAGCAGAACCAACACTCTGACGGGCCATGACCGAGACGACGCTATAACCGCGTACTCCATCCCAGCCCAATCCCCTGATGTGCAGGATGTCTTGAGGCTTGCCACGCTCCACCGTAAAGGTCTGGTCAGGCTGATTCCGCTCTTTCAGGACGTACACAAGTCGCTTGGCAGCATCCCGATCGATGCGGATGCTGTCCGGATTGAGCGCCTGCAGTTCAACCGCTGTGCCCACACCCGACCGGCGAACGATGCGGGAATAAGCATTGCCCCCCAACACACAATGGCTGGTCAGCAACTCAGTAAAGTTCTGAGCTGTAATCTCGGGATTGGGACAGTTCACCAGGGCCGAATACATCGGGTGCGAAAGTGCTAGTTCGTTGTTCACACCCTTACGCTGCAGCATCTGAAGCGGAAGGAAGCCCACCGACTCACTAATGATCTTGTTGCACGCATACACCGTGGACAGGGTCAGAGCCGTATCGCGGGATACCGCCTCGCCAGACCACGCTGGAGTACCACCGAGCATGTTCGCCGCCAAACGGGGGTAGCCGTTGCGGGCCAAAAGATTTGCCCCGAATACCTCAGACGACATACCTAGAGATTTGACCTGAGTACGGATGGAGAGGGGTGCAGCCTCTGGTCGATTGACGACCGACTGCAGTGCACCTTTGATTCCCTCAAACATTAAACACTCCGCAAACCGCGATACTTAATCCCCTTTGGCTTGTTATCCAGAGGCACGACCATGGCGCGGGCCATGGCGATAATCATTGCGACAATCCCATCGATCTTTTCCGTCGATTTAGCCTTATCGGGCTTGACGTTTCCCGCCGCGTCTAGCTCCACCATCAGGTTGCTGGCCATCCACCTCATGGCTGGATTACCACCGTGAGCTATAAGGCCAGACAGGACTAGCTCAAGCAGTCGCTTGGTTGGGCCAGTCATGCTGATGTAGCCCTGCCTGATCGGCACGGCAGTCAGGCCTTGAGCCTCAATCCAGGTCGCGGTTTCAGTGGCGTTCCAAGGGTCATACGCGATTTCTCGTAAGTCGAAAGCAACATCACTTTCAAGGATCTGCGACCTTATGGCTTGGTAGTCGATCACGTTGCCGGGAGTCGTAATGCAGAGGCCTTGACGCACCCACAGCGGGTACGGCGCACGGTCTCTTTTAGCCCGTTTCTCAATCGCCTCTTCCGGCAGGAAGATGTACGGCAAGATCGCCCATTCCCGGCGTTCCCCATAGGGCGGGAACAACAGGACGTAGGCTGACAGATCGGTAGTTGTGGACAGGTCCAACCCGCCGAAGCACGGTTGGCCTTTTAGCTCCGCAGCGGTGTAAACCTTGCTACAGGCTTCCCACTTGTCCATCGGGAGATAAACAGAGATTGCCGAAGTCCAGATGCCGAGACGTAGACGCTGGACACCGTTAAGGCTTGCCGGGTCCCCTTTAGCCTTATTCACTACTCCGGCGAGTTCGTCTAAACGAACGGAGACACCCAAATTAGGGTTGGCTTTGATCCAACAGGATTCGTCTTCCCAATCATCGCCATCGTCAAGACAGCACACCCACGCGAACCATGTCTCATCGACGTGGATACCGGATAGGACTTTGTCGCTATATGCATGTTGCTGCCAACATAGTGATTCCTGTCCACTACCCGACGTCGTAATGACCAGGAACAGGGGTGAGCGCCGCTTGCCGAGTGCGTTGGCAAGTACGTCCCATAGCTTGCGTGCCGAAAAGCCCCATGCATGCAGTTCATCCGCAATCAGGCACTGAGGACGGGGACCATCTAACGAGTCCTCATCACTTGATAAAGGTTGGAACTTGCTTGCGGTCCCTGCAATGTGCAGGTTATCCCGAAAACTCTTGATTCTGGACTTCAGCGCCGGTGATTGGGACACCATGCGTTCCGCTTCAGAGAAGACAATTCGCGCTTGATCCTTCTTCGTAGCGACGCTATAGACTTCTGCCCCGGGCTCACCTTGTCCTATCAGTTCGTAAAGGCCTAGAGCGGATGCAAGGAATGACTTGCCATTACCTTTGGCCAGTTCCACGTAAGCGAAGCGGAAACGCCGGTATCCGGTATCGGCCCATCGCCACCCGTAAAGGATGTAAAGCATGGCTTGCTGCCATGGCGCGAGTTCGACAGGTGTTCCTGCCCATTCCCCTTGAGAATGTCGGCAGAATGACTCGATAAAAGTGATGACACGTTGACCGTGCATCAGATCGAACTTGAGATTGCGAAGATGGCCTGTCTCAAGGTCGTCCAGGTGGCGTTGGCACGCCTGCCGGACGAAGTTGCTGACGATGATTTCGCCGGATGACGCTTGCCGGATGTACTCGTTCGCTACCTCATTCGGCTGGGATCTCATCTTGGACTTCCACGCTTATGCCCCGCATAAACTCTTCAAAGGGGTCGGCGGGTGCCGCATCTGCCACCACTAAACGTGATCGGCTGGAGGGGTCAAAGCCAAACAGTGATGCCGATGCCCTCATGCTGTGGCGTTCGTCCCGGGCTATGATCGTGGCGGGATGCCGCTTGGTCTTGTATCCAAGGACTGCCCCATCCTTAGAAACGATGGGCTCCCGTACCGTCTGACCTTCGGCGGTCACGATCGCTTCGGCGGTTTGCCAGCGTCCGTATGCTACGCAGTAGGCGGCGAGTGCAGCTTGGTCAGTTGATTTCAGCAAGCCTACATGGGCGAGTTCTGCCGTCACACGTTTCCACTCGCGCTTGGCATCTTTGGCTAACCACGATGGGCACTTTGGCAATCCGGAAAACTGGGGTTCAGAGTTGTTCAGAGGCCGCTTGCCTGGATTGCCCTGCAAGATCTTCATGCTCGTGGGCTTAGGTTTTCTTCCAGGCATAACTTAATCCAAGTCTTGGTGGCGGAGATAGATGGCTATAGCTAGTGCCACAACCGCAAGGGGAATCATCAACCACCCGTATGAAACCAGGAATGTCCACTCAGCGCGGAGTATGGCAAGATAGGCATTGATCATCGCGTGACCGGACAGGTGGCATCCCGGAAGACTGGGGCGTCAACAAACTCGATTGAGCGGACACGCGTCGACTTACCGGTTACAGGGTGCGTCAGGTAAAACTCCGGATGGCCCTGGATATCGACTGCGGTACTAAGCAGTTGCATCTTGACCTTGGCAATTTGACCGGGTCGAAGTTCGATGTCGGCGGAACCTACGCCGTGGATCGGCGAGCCATCGCAAAACGTCAAAGAGGGCTTAGGGTCGGCTACCACTCGGACTAGGGGGCTGTTTTTCATCGTCATCCGAGGTCAAAATCAAAACTTTCATTTCGCGGGTGTATACGTGAGCCCATGGCGCGGTCCCTGAGCGGTCTCGACCCTAGACATTTTTACCGCCTACCGCCTTGCGGCTCACAGGCTGGGTCGGGTTTGGCACACGACGTGCCTCGGCGTGATCCGCTAGGACCACCAGCCCATGCCGTTGACTGTAGCCTCGAAGGAGAGGATGCGGAGGCTGGCCATCAGGGACAGGCCTAATGTGTACAGGTGTCGCATATAAGGCCTCATCACAATAGGTGGTGGCGGATAGGCGGGATGTAACATCGCCAGAAAATAGTTGTTAGCGCCTATGCTCTGCACTGGTTTTTGCGACGTGGCACGACCTACATAGGCTTTGGAGGTTATCCACTTCAAGTCTTAAGTCGGCCCGTTGCAGAATGGGAACTTTATGGTCAACGTCTACCGCTTGCGTGACACGTCCCGCTGCTTGGCAATGCAGGCACAGCCCATAGTCCCGTTGCAGGGCTAGCAGCCTTACACGTCGCCAGTCGGCATCGTAGCCCCGGCTGTGGGCTGACCCGCGATGCAGGTCGTAGGCAGGCTTGGTGTCGCTGTGGTTGGTGCAGTAGCCGGTGTTGGTTAACTCGGGGCATCCGGGCTTGCGGCATGGACGCTTAGGTCGTTGCGGCATGAAGGAGACCCGTCCTGCCCTGACGCCGAAATCAAAGCAGGACGATGGCCATGTGCGTGAGGACTAGCCCCACGATTGTTAATACTGACATTGCAGGCGAACCCACAATAAATAAGCTGACGAGCCGATACCAAAAGCCAGCAGGTTGGCAGCAAGTAAGAGCACCAACAGGGGCATCATCACGACGGCAACACCATCTCGACAACAGGGGCCCGGAAGCGATAGCTGTCAACGATGGCCAAATCCTCCTCTGAGGGGCGACGCCGGAAGGTAATCCGCTCAATGAGTTCCAAGCCGGGGCAACAGGATTCATCCCGAAGCTCCAGCTTAAGAAGGTGCCGCTTGATGGTAGGTTCGTCTGGGGCTACAAAAGTCATACAGGCCTCTATTTGGCTGCGTACAGCACGCACTGTGTCGTCAGCGGGCGGGGGTCACGTATGTGACGGTGGACGATGGCGGAGACCTGAGACGGGGCCTATTAGGCCCTCTAATTATCTATTGGTGTCCAGGTGGAACTTTTGGCCCTAAGGCTGCTGTTTTATTTATTGTGAGCTAATCTTTGCCCATGCGATCCAACCGGTAACGGATCGCTTTCCGAGTGCGGTTAAGCCGCGATGCTGTCTCTGTCACGGTGTACCCGGCGCGGATACTTTCGACGATGGCAGCATCAGAATCTGACACGTCGAAATCGAATGTCGGTCCGTTGTCGGATGGCTCGATATATACGTCTAGCGAGTCGGTCTCGCCAAGGAAATAATCCTCTGTGCGTTGGCGGCGGAACGCTTTTGCCGTGTGCGCCTTTGTGATCACCTTTACCCAGCCTTCGAATGTGCAACGGGCCGGATCGAACTTATCGTAGGTCTTCCAAACTTCGAGTGCCACGTCCTGAGCGATGTCCTCAGCTAGCTCTGACATGCGGCTGCCTGCGTAGGCCTTTGCGATCGTGCGGGCATGCTCAAGCTGAGCATCTGTTATTACCGGAATGGGCTCTGCATTTTCCGGCTTGGCAGGCTGTGGCATGTCTGGCAGCTGCTGTGCGATCTTAAGGGCTTGATGCACGTCCCCAGCGGTAGCGTTGGGGTACTTCTCCCGCATCTCCCGGAAAAGCTGGAAGTAGTTGTGGCGGGGATTGTCCAGCGCTGCAACTGGGTCGGTGTTGAGGGCGGCGATCAGTTCGTTGCGGCGGGTGGCGATGTCCTGTGCGATCTCCACCAAATCATAGATTTGGGCCGTAAGGGTTAGCGTGACAGTGTAGTCACTGTTCTGGGGGTGTTGGGGTAGTTCAGCCGTGAGGTACGGGGCTGGGGCATCTTCGACCCGGATGCTGTACATGGTGGCGTGGTCGGTGTAGCTCACCGTGGCGTAGCTGTTGGGCGGGTAGGGTGCGGTTAGGGGTACGCGGAAGGTCGGGATGGTGGTGGACGTGGACTGGGTGGTGGTTGCGGATGGCATGGGTGTTGCTCCTTAGGCGATGTGCCTTACCTAAGGTTTCGGAAGTTCGTTTCTTGGATTCACTTGCGAATCATCGTATCGGGCCGATCAGACCGGGGAGGCCATAACCTGTGCCGATTGATCTTCCGCACAGCACGCGGTACAGCACGCGACGCAGCACGCTACGCAGCACGCGGTACAGCACGCGACGCAGCACGCATGGGCGTGCGTGCATACATAGTATTTCCATAGCTTGTAAATCATAGTTTGTAAACTGTAACCCATACACCATAGGTGATGGATGGTGTTGCTGCTCTCTTTCAGAGATGGAAAAGCATGGAAAAGCAAGACCCGAAAGAGTAAAGAGAAGGAATCGGACATGAGTCCTCATCCTTTGTGGAGTTCCCTGCTCACACAATCACCTAAGCACCCGTGATACGGAATCGGACATAAGTCCTCATCCTGACTCACCACACTACCCGCCCGAAGCTGCCCGTCCGAAAGTCCAATCTATATCCCGTAACACTTAGAGGTAAAGAAAAACCCTCAGGACGGGCCGCCCGCGATCCGCTGCCCCGCCACGCTGCCCGCGCTACTCCGGACAGGTAATGGTCCCCCTGTACCGTCCGGACCTCACCACGGGCCTTTGCCAGGATTTGCGACTGAAGCTACCCTGCTCCCATCCTCATTAGGCGTCCTGCACCACAGCAGGCCCTTAAGCGCCGAAGCGCCATTTTGAGCCATCCGCAAGAATCTTCATTTCGAACACAAAAATCCGAAGAGTGACGAGTATTAGCCCGTACTGCTCCCGGTAAGCCGGACCAAGCAGCGGAGGCTTAACGATGTCGATTCCAAGCGAATTACGCCATAAACGGGGTTTCCTGACCGTAAATCAGGTTGCAGACCTGACAGGATCGCACCCGATCACCGTGCACCGATGGACCAAGCAGGGCAAGATGCCGAGCCTTCGGATCGGCGGAAGGGTCCGAATCGACCCTCGTTCCCTTGCCGACTGGCTCGATTCCCGCACTGTACAGACGGAAGTCGACAGTCAAGTCCGCCAGTGAACGCAGGAAACCGACTACGAACCCCATAGATAAGCACCACCGATTCAAGGAGACCACCATGAGCTATCTACACCGTGATCTTGCAGCCGGATTCATTCAGCTGTCGTCTATAGAAAAGTCCACCACCCTCACACGCCGCCAGCAGACTGGCAAAGGCATCGAGACCCGTGAAGAGACCCGCACCAGTATGGAGTGGCAGGCCCTTCCAGGGAGAAAAGTTCCCGGCAAAGGCGGAAAGCTGACCGATACGAAGATCTCGGTAAGCATGAGCCCTTCGCACCTCAGCGTGTACATGGCCCTGATCCTCCACACCACAACTCCGCTGGACGAAGAAGAGTTTACGAGTACAGCATCGATCCCGATGCTGACTCAGACGTGCGGCTGGTCGATGCGTCAAGTCAGCGACATCCTCGCCGATCTGTGTGCCGTGGGCTGGATAAGCCGAGTGACAAGGGGCCAGACCTCCAGCAAGACCACTATCTTCCGCGAACCAAATCAGAATCGGGTCATTCAGCATGAGCCGGAGTCCGCCTTGGTTGGCTCTCAAGAGGCCGAACCAGTCGGAATCGAGCCCCCAGCGAAGAGCAAGAAGTCCTTCCCGGTGGAACTCCGGAAGGATAAGCGGCCAGCAGCCCTGACTGAGCTTCTCCGAAAAGCTACGGGAAAGCAGGTCACTTTTGGGAGTCTATCGGGAACAGCCAAGGACGAAGTCGATTTAGTGACCTACGTAGAAGCGGTGCTTTTTCGGGGGGCTGACCCTTCAACTGCGAAACTGATTAAAGATGCCGACAGTCCCGCCGCTGCACTCGCCTCCAAACTTACAGACATCTGTAAGCAAGGCAAGCAGTACGCTGCGTGGATGCGGACTGTGCAGCCCCAAATCGATTACCACTTCACAAACCCCACTGAAGACGTAAGGCGTTTGTCGCCCCAAGAGGTCTTGGGTGAGTTTCTGGTGGCTGTCCTGGGTGACCTTCGTGAAGGTCTCCCCAACATTTCCCACCAAACGGGTTTCGACGCGCTGTGTACAAGCCTGCACATACTCCTAAGAAACAAAGGCACCGCGCCTACCTTCTCTTTGTGCCAGCGTGTCTTCACCGCTCGGGACCCAAAATGGCGGAACAAATTGATCCGCGCAGAGAACCCAGGTGAAGAGCTTGCTCGACAGTATGGTGCGATGCTGACTGCGTTTCCCGAGAATGAGGTGGAGAAGGTAGAGGCTGACGTGCCAGTAATCTCCGCCAAATTTTACCCAGACGACGATGATCTTCCATCGAGGGATAGTCACGACTACGATCCAGACGATGCGGCTGAAAGAATAATGGCCGAACGCGAAGCCTTGGCATATGCCGATCCGGAATGACACCTGCGATCCGGATCGATCGAGCCCATATAGAGGCTTTGCGGTCATGGGGCGGGGTCCGGAACTTCTGCTAGGTGGGGCTAGACGTAAAGGTGACGCAAGCACTCTGGTAGATGGTGCTTGCGTCCACCCGCTAATTACTCCGGAATTAAACTTCCGTCTGGACGGAGTTTAAGTTTTTGGGGCAACTGACTTGCGACCGCTGACTTAGGTGCAGTACCGTCGTCGTTAAGAAGGGGTTCTTCTAGGTTGAGAACCTCGTCCAACCAGTTGGTGTTGACCGAGTCTTTGGATGTTTGTACAACTTGTTGCGCATCGTCATGAGGCATGGGTATTTCCTCCTTACTTCTAATCTACCGAGCCCAAATCAGAATCCGGAAAATAATGTCAGCAGTAAAGTTGACTTCTATACATCTTGGAATGGGGTGTCGGACATTGTCACAACGTTCTCAGCGTATCCCTTGGACATCAGCAATGAGTTCACACTGACGCTAGTCACTGCACGATGCCTGCTTGGTCCGATCATGATCTCTTCGATGGGTAAGACCTTAGAGTCGTCGGGCCGATCTGCAGGATATCTGTAAGGAAGATGTGTGGAAAGAAGAGTCTTCTTTGCGTGAAATTTCATTCGCGCATACGAATCAGGTACCTTCACTCGATAGATGGCCCTCATTTCACTTTCAGAGGCGAAGCTTGGGTGTTTTACTAAAGGTGAAAGCCAATAGAGTGCCTCAGTCCATGCATTAAGGAAAAGCTCTTCCCAGTTTACGTAACCGTGTTCAAGACCTGTTGAGAAGAATTCACAGGTTTTATGTGCCACCTCCAGGGCTAGTGCGCGATGGAGACCTTCGTCGTAATTGACCTTAACCACTCCCGTGAGGTCTTCATGATTCTTCAGGCTGCCTGCCTTGAAGCGGATTGCCATTCCGTTCTCTCCACCCGAGTAACTTCTCCACTGGCTTAACGAATCGCGTGCTCCGCTAAAACAGGTCACGAAGTAGTTGCTCACTCTATGACTAGGCAGGTCGTCAGTGTCCGTGAGTCGCGCGATGTAGCCTTGAATGAAGGTAGTCAGTTCTGACTGGCCATCGACGGTGGGTAAAATCTCCTGCAATGCATCCCGAAGCAGCCGCTCAGCATACCGAATCTCCGTGCGATCATTCAGGCAAGCGACCTGAGTTGCATAAAGTTCGCCGCTCTGGATAATCTCGATGAGATTAGAGCCTGTGGTGTAGTGCCAAAGGTCAGCATTACCCTCTACCTCGCAGTTAAGCTTCGCGAACATTTGTCTAATGAAAGGAAAGTAAAATTCGGTTGAAGTCATGGAGGGACCACCGGGAGACGGGAAAGGTACTGTAGCCATGTAGTCTATTGTCCGCTAGTTGGTCGTCGGAGCAGCGATTTCTCCCGAAATGAAAATGCCCTGCTGACGCATAGGTCCTATGCACACATCTGCAGACAGATTGAAATGTCGACATGCCCATACCCCCCAGAACTGCCAGGATTACCAGTCCGTCTTTTGTACAGCCGGGAAGACGCCGCCCAGCTTTTGTCTTTTTCTGTTCGATCTCTGGACTACATGATCCAAGACGGTCGAATCAAGGCCCGCCGTATGGGGCACCGAGTTCTCATCCATATCGACGACCTGAAAGCCTTCGCCGAGAAGGATCAGCCCTACTCGATGGTCCCCACATCTGTAAGGTCACGGGGTCGTACCTAGTCATGGCATTAAATGGCGGGAAAACAGCCCCATTTCCCCGGGGTTCTCAATTCTGGCGAGTGCCAACTTCGAAGTATTGCCACCTATCGCGCATCCAGCGCCATAGGCATCCACGTGACAATCGTCGAACAGCTTCGCATCCGTAAGTCCGCCCTATCAGTAGCCGAACTCGCCAAACTGCTATCCATGGGCACACGCACCATTTACGCGGGCATCAAGTCGGGTCGTATCCCGTCCATCCGCATTTTGGGGACGGTAAGGCTTGATCCTCAGCAAATTGCCGTTTGGCTGGAAGAGCGCAGCGCATAGTGCCTACCAGACGACGGCATTGACCAGTTCCCCTGCCTGCTCGGTTTCCATAGGTGCCAAGTACCGCATCACCGTCGCCAGGTCGCTATGGCCCATTAGGGCCATGATGGTGCGGTTATCCACGTTGGCCCGGGACAGCGTGGTGGCATACGATCGCCGGAACGAGTGCAGTGTCCATCTTCGGCATTCCTTGACTTTCAAGCAGCCTTCGCAAGACCCACAGTTGAGGCCAGCCCGGGATGCCAAACGCTTGATCGATCGCAGCAGCTTGGTGTTAGGCTGATCCTTGGCCGTGCCGACCACCCATCTTGCTTCCGGATGTTCTTTGCGCCATGCCATCAAGATCGTGATCAAGGCACCGGGCATCGGGATGTCCCGCTCCTCCTTATCCTTGATTTTGAATCCTTCAGTCGGCTTCGATTGCACCCTGAGTATTTTCCGGGACCAGTCGAGGTCAGACCACGCAAGATACATGGCCTCTTGCTCCCGTAACCCGGTCATCCGCAGCAGGGCGATCACGGTACGCAGGTAGGGGTCAACCGAAGCCGTCACCAGCGCATCGATGTCATCCTTGCCGTAAACGACGGGTAGCTTTTTCTCGTACTTCACCTTTCGGATCTTCAGGGCTTTGGTATCCACACCGCTGTTCTGCAGAAACGAGATGACCGCCTGCGTCTTGTTATAGACAGTGCGATCGCCATTCCCTTTTCTCCTCAAAGCGACCTGAAACTGTGTCACCGTCTCCGCTGTGACTTCATGCAAAAATCGGACATCCACAGCCAAGACAAACTCATCTAGGGCTCGGGTGTAGATGGCAGCGGCCTCAGTGGACCCACGGGATACAGCCCCATGAATAAACTTTCGCATTGCTACCGGCAGGGCGACCTGCCCCTCTTCCGCAAACACAGCAACGCCTGCCGCTTCGGCGTCCCGTCTCACCTTCCGCTTTTTGGAAGCCACGTCTCTTTGGAGAAGAGCGTCCGCTGCATTGGTGCCCGCGTTGACGTAGACATTCTCGCCTTTCGGTCCGTACGTGCGAAGCTGGAAGCGGCCTTCGGGGAACTTCTGTTCCTTGCCATCAACCAGGACCACGCCCGTCCGAATACGCCCGTTCGCGCCCATTAGGACCGGAGAGCGTCGCCAGCCCTTTTCGGATTTGTAGTACCAAACGAGGGCAATTTCGCCTGTGTTTACGCGGCTCAAAGCGTTTTACCTGACTATGATCTGACTACGCCTCTGACTATACAGGCTAAATCATTCATTCTATTCAGATATTTGTAGAAGTTTTTAGGGTCCCTCACTCTCCGCCATTCACCGCACTAAAGCCAATGCGATTTCATCCCAAGTTCTACAATTCTCTGCGAATCTCGCGATCGCGTCGGTGAGGTATTCCCGTCGATCAAGCTCCACGAGTTTATTCACCTGGACCTGACGAACCCGACCAGCCTTGAAAGAGACGCAGCGTAAAGGTGAGGTCGGCTTTGCGCACTTCTTTCTACCTTCGACACCAACGCATCTGTATTTGAAGACGGATTTAGCCCCAAGCTAGAAATGTCGCAGCTCCTATGCGAGGCGATGGTTCGGACAGCAATGACAGACTGAGCGGATCGTCCATGTCGTAAAGAAGCTCCCAGCTGACTGGCACTGTATTGTTAGCCTGTCTCGAATGAAGTTGGGGACAAGCCGATAGAATCTCACTTCACGGACGGGACCTACATCGCTTACGAGATGCTGTTCCGTTCTCGCACTTGCAGACTCATGCCCAAGCTGCACCTACTGCCGATAAGGTCCGGCGGTAGTCAGGCCGCCCTCCACCAGCACGGGAGGCCGTCGTAACTTTGTTGCCTGTTCGAAGCCATAGGCCCAGCCCAGCAGGTCGCCGTCGCGCCAGGGCCGTGCGCTGATTTCAAGGCCGAAGGGCAGCCTTGTCGGGTAAAACCCGGCAGGCAGTGCAATGGCCGGAACACCGATCTTGTTCACCCATCCGGTTTCGGAGTGGGGGCCGCCGGAAAGTTTGCCGTCCTGCGGCATCGTCTCGTCCGGCGGAGGCATCTGCGCGGTGGGATAAATCAGGCCATCCAGGTGAAAGCGGTCGAGCGCGTCAAGATACTGCTGCAGCATGGCCTCGCGTGGACCGAAGTAATTGGCCTGAGCCTGCGGATCTTCGCGCAGCACGGCCTGGGGCGGCTGGTTCTTCGAGCGGTTCGATCCACGCCGCGGGCCTTCGGGTGCCGGTGCACCTGCCGCGGCATTCACGAGGTCGTCCAGCGATCCGCTCACCCCGGTAAACACCGGCGGCAGCGTGCGCCCGGTCGCGGCCTGATACTGAGCGTCATTGTGGTACTCCGACGGTCCAAAAGCCTGGAGCCATTGCATGGCGCCGTCGCGGCGATACGGTCCCGTGTTGACCTTCTTTTCGGCCTCAAGAAAGCTGAGCGGCAGCAAGTTCGGATCGAGGACCACTTCCGCACCGGCCTGCCGCATGAGAGCGATGGTGTGCAGCAGCATGGCTTTTGTTTCCGGCTGCAGTGGCGTGCCCTTGCTGTCGAAGATGAATGCCGGGACGCCCAAGCGCCTGCCCTTGAGCGATCCCCTTTTCAGATACTGCATGTAGGGTCCCGGCTGCGCTTTCGCAGCGCTACCCGCGGTCTTGAAATCCAGGGCATCCTCGCCTGCCATGACACCGAGAGCGATGGCCACATCGGTGACGTCGCGCGCGACGGGCCCGGTGTTGTCCAGCAGCCAGTCCAGTGGAGCGATGCCCGCGATCGACACCAAGCCGCGCGTGGGGAACAGTCCTACCACCGCGCTGGTCCCCGCAACCATGCGGATGCTGTTGCCGGTATCTGTGCCGGTGCCCAGCACCGCCTCGTTGGAGGTGACGGCGGTGACCGTTCCACCCGACGATCCGCCGGGGGAGAAGCGGACGTCGTAGGCATTGCCCGTTCGTCCGAAGGCGGTGGAACGATTGGTATCGCTGGCTGCGAAATCCGGCATGTTGGTAATGCCAAGGATGACCGCGCCCGCCGCGCGCAGCTTTGCCACGACCGTCGCATCCCTAGGTGCAATGAAGACGTGGCCGGGAATGGCGAAGCCCTCCCAGCCATCCGTATTCGGCAGGCCTTTCACGGCAGTATTTGCCTTAATGACCATGGGCACGCCCCACAGCGGACCGTGCGCCCCGTGCCTGTCCGCATCCTGCTGCCGTGCGGTTGCAAGCGCGCCGTCCACGTCCACCGTCTGCACGGAACGGTAAACGCCGTTGTAGCGCGCAATGCGTCCCAGGTACCAGCGCGTCACCTGCTCCACCGTGTACTTGTGATGGCGGTATAGCGCCTGCAACTGCGGGATTGATGTCTCCAACAGGTCGCGATCCATCGCGGCCTGCTGCTTTTTGGGTAGCGTGGGCACGTTCGTCTGTAGCGGGATCGGGAATGCGGAAGGCAGGGGAACGTCCTGTGCGGACGCCGTGCCGGTCAACAGTACGAGCGTTGCCGCTGTTGCGAGCAGTGCACGAATCATTCCTGGTCTCCTGTCCTCACGGTTTGCCGGCAGGAAATGCGGCGATGTGGGCGTTCAGAAAATCCTTGTCAGCGGGGCTTGCGCCTGCACCGGCCGGGTGCCCCCAAAGCGAGGGGATGGGCAGCAGGGTCACGTGAGGCATGAACTGCGCTTCGAACCGTGCGTCAGTCACGGGAAAGTACAGGTCGGTGGCCGACGGCAGGTACAACACCGGTACCCGGATGGAGGCGAGCGCGGCGCGTGTGTCCCCGGCATAGGCGGGGTGGGCGTCTGCCACCATGGCATCGGACGCTGATGCGGGCGTGGTGCCCACGTCGTTCCCCTCCCACGTGCGCATCTGCAGGATGAGGTCGTTGGCGTCGGCCCCGTCGATGAAATGGTGCCGCATCTGATCGATGTAGTCGGCCAGCGTCATGCCGGGTTTGCTGCGCTGCCGCCAGAGCTCGTCCCGCCACCACTCCTGCGAGAACAGCCAGCCGGTCCACACCAGGTTGAAGGCCTCAAGCCCCCTGGTGGGAGGCGTTTTGTAGTCGCCACCGGCGAAGGTCTCGTCGGCGGCGATGGCGGCAATCTGCCCTTCGAGTCGAACAATGCCGTGGCCGTAGGTCTTCGCGGTGCCGCTCGTCGCGACGATGCGGTCCATGTAGCCGGGATAGCTGACGGCCCACTGGAAGGCCTGCTGCGCGCCCATAGAAAATCCGATGACGGCCTGGAGGTGGCGTATATGCAATTCTTCCGTCAGCATCTGGTGCACGGCATTCACGTTGTCGCGAATCGTCATCACGGGAAAGCGCGGCCCGTGGAACGGCTCCGGCGTATTTGATGGCGAGGAACTGCGGCCGTTGCCGAACAGCTCCGACGTGACGAGGAACAGCTTGGCCGGATCGAGCGCGCCGGCGGGGTACTGTGGCGTCCTCATCAGCCACTCGTAGCCGCGCAGCGTGGCCATGTAGTGCGAGGGCAGCAGCATGGCGTTGTCACCGGCCGCATTCAGGTGGCCGTAGGTGCCGTACACCAGGTGCGCCTCAGGCAGCACGGCACCCGACTCGGTGTGGAAGTTGTGCAGCACGTATTCATGCCGTTCCGCGGCGAGCGGCGTTGGTTGAACCTGCGCCAGCAGCGAGCCGGTAAAGGCGAGGAAAAGGACGAAGGCGGCTCTCATACGAACTCCTGGACTGTCGTGGTTAGGGGTGCAGCGCCGGAAAGGCCGTGGGCGCCTGCCGATGGTGGGTCGCCTGTTCATACGCATAGGCATACCGCAGCAGGTCGCCTTCCGTAAACGCGCGGCCCAGCAGCTGCAGCCCCGCGGGCAGGTTGCCGTGCGTGGACCCCATCGGCACCGTGATTGCCGGCAGACCCGTCATGGGTGAAAGCACCTGGTTGTTGTCGCCGCCGGGAGATTTCAGGTCGCCCACAAGCCGCGGTGCGTTCGACCAGGTGGGGTACAGGATCGCGTCCAGGTGCTCCGCATCCATGGCCTGTAGCAGGGCGTTGCGCAGGGCGATCTTTTTCGCATCGTGCCACGTGTCCCGGCAGGTTTCGGTCGAGGGTTTCAACGCGCGTTCCAGCCGCTTCTGGATCGAGGGCAGGTAGAGTCCGGCGTCGTACACCGCCTGAATGGAGTGGAACGGCGCGCCCGGCGCGTGCTGGGCGAACCACTGGTTCACGTCCGCCTGGAAGTTGCCGCAACCGATGTCTTTCGTCAGATCGTCGTAGTGCGGGACGTCGAAGCCATCGACAACGATGGCACCCTGTGCCCGCAGGTCGGCGATCGCCCGTTCGGTCAGGGCGCGCACCTCCGGGTCGGTGGTTGGGGTGTCCAGGTAACGGCGCAGCACGCCCAGGCGTACGCCGCGCAGACCGTCTGTCTTTAGGTCGCGCGTGTAGTCGTGCGTATGGCCTTGGGCGAGCCTGGTGACCGGATCGGCGGGGTCGGTGCCCGCAAGTACCGTCAGCAGCGCGGCCGTGTCCGCGACGGTGCGAGCAAGGGGGCCGCCCACATCCGCCATCAGGTTCAGCGGCACGATGCCGTCGCGGCTGGTCAGACCGATGGTTGGGCGAATGCCGACCAGCCCGTTGTGCGACGCGGGTCCACGTATGGAGTCGCCGGTGTCGGTACCCAGGCCCGCAAGTGCGAAGTTTGCCGCGACCGCTGCGGCGGTGCCACCGCTGGAGCCCGCCGGCACGCGCTGCAGGTCGTACGGATTGCGCGTGACGCCGCCGATGGAACTCTCTGTGACAACCGGCGAAAACGCCCACTCGGCCATGTTGCTCTTGAACAGCAGAATGGCACCCGCGGCGCGCAGGCGAGCGACCATGAAGGCATCGGTCGTGGGTGCGAAGCCCTTCAGCGCGAGGGAGCCGCCGGTGGTCTGCAGGCCCGCCGTGTCGTAATTGTCCTTGATGGCAAGCACAGCGCAGTGCAGCGGCTGCAGGGCGTGGGTGCGCGCAAAGGCCGCGTCCAGGCGATCCGCGTCGGTCAGCGCCGCCGGGTTCAGCAGCACCACCGTGTTCAGGTGCGTACGCTGGTCATAGGCCGCGATGCGGTCGAGATAGCGCTGCACCAGCACGTGGCAGGTCAGGCGGCCCGAGCGCAGGGCAGCCTCCGCCTGCGCGAGGGTAATTTCTTCCAGCGCAAACACGGGTGCAGCTTGCGCAGCAGCCGAACCGCCCGAAAGGAAAAGGAGGAAAGCAAGGATCGATCGACGCATGAGTGGTTCCCTGATCGTAGCTCACTCCTTCCCTGCTCAAGTGCAGGCCCTCGCGGTGGGACTGCGGCAACCCACGATGCCACACAGATCAAGACAAACAGGAAACCACGCTGCCTTGCCGGTTGAGCTGTCCGAGTCCAAATCGAGCAGCTTTACCGCACATCCTTATCCACCACGCCGCCCTTCATCACGAATGCAACCTGCTCCAGCGCCTCCACATGCTCGAGCGGGTCGGCCTTCACGGCGATCAGGTCCGCATAATGCCCGGCGGTTAACTCCCCCACGTCGCCCGCCCGGCCGATCAGATCGGCGGCGTGGACGGTCGCCGCCTGGATCGCCTCCGCCGGTGTCATGCCGTACAACACCATGTAGTGAAATTGTTTTGCGTTTTCGCCATGCGGGTACACACCTTCGTCGGTACCGAAGGCCATTTTCACGCCCGCCTTCCACGCCCGGCGAAAAGTGTCACGCTGCTGCTGTCCGACGCCGCGTTCCTTATCGACCTGCTCCTGCGGTAAGCCGAACTTTGGCGCTTCTTGCAAGATGTAATCGTCGTCGTAAATATCCATGACAAAGTAAGTGCCATGCTCTTTTGCGAGACGAATATCTTCGTCATCGGCAAGGGACGCGTGTTCGATGGAATCGATTCCCGCAAGGATGGACCACTTGATGCTGACGGCGCCGTGCGCATGGGCGGCGATCTTACGCCCGGCCTGGTGCGCCGTGTCCGCCGCCATCTTTAGCTCGGCCTGCGTGTACTGCGGCGCGCCCGGCTGGTCGCCCTTGCTCAGCACGCCGCCGCTCGCCAGAATCTTGATCACGTCCACGTTGTACTTGACCTGGGCGCGTACCGTCTGCTGCACCTGCTGCTCGCCGTCGGCAATCTGGAAGTCGCGGTCTGCCGGATAGATCATCGGCCTGACCTCGGGCGAGAAGTTATTCAGATCACCATGGCCACCCGTGATGGAAATGCCCGGCCCGGAAGCCACGATACGCGGCCCCGGAATATATCCCGTATCGATGTTGTTGCGCAGGTCGACCGCGGCAAACGGCGGCGATCCCACGTCACGCACCGTGGTGAATCCCGCGTCCAGCGTCTTCTTTGCGTTGACCACGCCGTTGATGGCGGCGATGAACGGCGTCTCGCGAAAGGCATTGATTTCGTCGTACTTGTCGGCGCGCGCGGTCAGGTGAGTATGGCAGTCGATCAGCCCGGGAAAAACATAACTCCCCGTTAAATCCACCACCTTAGCCCCACCTGGAATGGCAAACCCGGCTGCCTCCACGCTGCGAATCCTGGCACCTTCCACCACCAGCACCGCACCATTCACATAGCGGCCCGCATGACTGTCGAACAGCTTGCCTGTCTTCACGTACTCAATGGTTGCGGGTGCCTTTGCTGCCACCGACGGCACGGACTGCGCCGCACACCGCATGTTACCGGTGCCGCCGCACAGCACCAGGAACAACGCGCCCGCCACCTGCCTGGATCCCTGCTTCATCTGTTTTCTCCATTCCGTTTTGCCGTCACGCATCGATTGATTCCTTATCGTTCAGCGTTCACTTACAGTACTCACTTCTTGGCCGTATGATCGAAGTGGTCGGAGAGGAACGTAACCATGCGTTGGCGTGCATCGAAGCCGTGCCATGGTTCGGTGCTGCTTCCACCGTAGATATTCCTTGCAAGTGGGCCGTGATCCTCCCGCGGATAGGTGATGAGGCTCACCGGTACACCTGCCTGCCGAAGCGCACGGTACATCTCTTGCGCCTGGCCGAGCGGATCGGTGGTGTCACTCTCGCCCTGGATCAACAGGAAGGGCGTTTTGGCATGGGCGATACCGGCAAGCGGGCTCTGCCGCCACACAGCTTCGGGGTGTTCCCAGGGGTAGCCGTAAAACCAGCGGTCATAGATCGACGCCTTCTCCGTGCCGTATTCACTGAACTGGTCGATGACCGGTGCGGCGCTCACGATGGCCTTGAACCGGTCTGTGCGCGACTCGGCAAAGCCGGCCATCTCGCCGCCATAGCTGTAACCGACGAGCGCCATGCGCGTGGGATCGATGGCTTCGGTCTTGACTACGAAATCCACGCCGGTTATGACATCGCGAAAGTCGCCGCCGCCCAGGTCGTTTTTGTTGGCGGCGGCAAATGCTGTGCCGTAGCCGGTACTGCCGCGCGGGTTGGGGCGCAGCACGGCCCAGCCCTGGCCGAGCAGGTACTGTGTGAACGGGTCGAAGCTATCGTGAAAGGCACCGGTAGGTCCGCCGTGAACTTCCACCACCAGGGGAACCTTCTTCATGGCCGCGCCTTCAGGCAGACTCAGCAGGCCTTCGATGTCAAAGCGATCGCTCTTCCAGTGCACACGCTTTGCCGCAATGCTCTTCAGGTGTTCCGGCACAAGCGGAGGAAGCGCCAGCATGCGTGGCGCGGCTGTGTGCTGCGCGGCAAAGTAGAGCGCCGGCGGATGCGCCCCATCGCTACCGACATAAACCCAGCCCGTCTCTCTGTCGTTGGTGCTGGCCTCAGTCATCGTGGCGACCGGCAGTCGAATAAGCGGCGGCTCTTGCTGACCGGAGGCAAAGCGTGCCAGAGCTACGTCGAAACCGGACTCAACCAGTTGCGCGATCTCGCCATTTGCCAGCGCGATCGGACCAGCGCCGTCCAGGCTGCCCTTCAGTCTGGCGGTGTGGTCGACAATCTGCTTCGTCGCAAGACGGTACTCATACAAACCCGCAACTCCGGGAGGCGCATCCTGCGCGGCCTGCGCCTGGTAAACGATGCGTTCACCGTCTTTGGACCAGGTGGCGGCACCGATGGTCGGCGGCAGACCGGGCACGGCCTCTACCTGGCTCGGCTGGTTGATGGCAAGCAGCGCCCCGCTCTTCGCCGGGTGCAGGTCGCCTACACCATTGGGCGCTTCTGAAATCACCAGCAGGCGCGTCGAATCCGGGCTCCAGCACACCGTGCGCACATCGGCCGGTGCCGCAGTCGGCGTGAGCTTGCCGGTCGCCGGGTCAAGCAGGTACAGGCGCGACGCGTGGGGATCGTGGTCGACCCATTCGGCGTCTGCCTTTGCGTCCTTCTGTCGCTTTTCGCCAAGCGTCTGTGGATCGTTGATCAGAACAGCGATGGTCTTGCCATCCGGCGCAATCGCGTAACCGTCAATATCCACTGGAAGCGGGTCCGGCGCCGCGCTGTCAGCCTTCTTGGCCGCCGGCTCGCTGCCCTGCACCGCCGCGGCGTTGGACGCAGTGTTGGCGTCTTCCCGCTTCAGAGCCTCCAGCGGAATTGCATCGAACCGCTTGGAGGTGTCCACCGCGGGCACAACCTTCAAATCGAACGCCTTCGCTTCGCCGCCGTTCATGGGCAACCGGTAGAGCGCGGTGTGCTCTCCGCGATGCGAGAGGAACAGGATGCTTGCGCCATCGGGCATCCACATGGCTTCGCGCTCCCCGCGCTTGTCGGCGTCCGGGGCGTACGTGAGCTGGCGCGGCAGGGCAGCTCCCGTATCCACCAGCCACAAGTGCGTCTTGCCACCGTCGGCGGTGCTGTCCGCGAGCACGACAAGCACCGTCCGTCCGTCGGGTGAAAGCTGCGGGTCACGCATCGTGCGAAAGTGACGCATCTGCTCATTGGTCGGCAAGGTCGTTTGCGCGGCGAGGCGTGTGGCGCATGCGATAAGCGCGAAACCTGCAAGCGTGCACCTGCGCACATTGCGACCGGGACTAAGCAGTGCCATCAGCATCCTCCGTTCCATGAGCACGAAAACGAGAGCAGAAACTCCCGTCCACTTCGCTACGGCCGCGCGGGTTGGGCGTCGTCCACAAGCGGCTTCACCACCCTACCGCCCTGCATAACAAAGCGGACGTTCTCCATGACGGCGATGTTCTCGAGCGGATCACCCTTGATCGCGACTAGGTCCGCAAATTTTCCGGCTTCCACCGTGCCCAGGTCGGCATCCAGCGACAGCAATTGCGCGCCGTTGATGGTCGCAGCCTGCAGCGCCTGAAGTGGCGTCATGCCGCCACGCACCAGCGCCGCAAATTCCATCGACACCGACTCGTCCACGTCGTCATCGTCAACCCCGTACGCGATCTTGACGTGGTACTTTAGGGCACGCTGAAAGGCCGGCGTCTGCTCTTTCACGATTGCAATGCCTTTGGCCATGCTTGCCGCCTCCCGCCCCTTGGACATGCCGGTCTGCAGGTCGTGCTGAAAGCAGTAGAGCGTGGGCACCAGCCAGGTGCCGCGCTCGGCCATCATGCGCGCACCTTCGTCGTCCAGCATGGTGCCGTGCTCGATCGAGTCCACGCCCGCGCGCACCGCGGCCTTGATGCCGACGGTTCCTTCCGCATGCGCCATCACCTTGCGGCCGGCCCGATGCGCCACCTCGACGGCGCGCGCCATCTGTTCGTCGCTCAACTCCTGTACGCGATAGTCGCTGATCGGGTCCATCACGCCGCCGGTCGCCATCAACTTGATCCAGTCCGCGCCGTACTTGATGTCGCGGCGCACGATCCGATTGATGTCGTCGACCGTGTCTGCCTCGGACGAGGGATCGAGGTCGGGCTTGTCGGCGGACAGCGAGTTTGCGTCGCCGTGACCGCCGGTGAGCGACACGCAGCGGCCCGCGGCGACGACGCGTGGACCCGCGATCAAGCCCTGCTGCACGCCCTGCTTCAGTGCCAGTTGCGGGTAGGCGGTGTACGGCTCGCAAGCATCGCGCACCACTGTGAACCCGTGGCGCTGCCAGATCTGCAGGTTGTTCACACCGCGGATAGTGGCTTGCGGCGCGGACGTTTGCAGGTACGCCGTGGAGGACTGCGTCGTCGGGTCCGAGAGGATGTGCGCGTGCGCGTCGATCAACCCTGGGACGACGGTGTAACCGCCAAGGTCTACCACCGCGGTACCGGCAGCGGGTGCGGCTTGTGACACAGACAGGATGCGCGTGCCCTGCACGGTGATGTACGCGTCCGTCGTGGCGCGCCCGCTGCGCACATCGATCAGCTTGCCCGCATGAACGACCTGCAGGGGAGCGGATGCGGGCGCCGATGGCTGCGCCGACGCGGACGGCGCGGTCATCAGAGCGAGCAAGAGAGAAGCGCAGGCGCTACGTTGAGCCAAGGTCGTCTCCAGGGTATTTTTCATGCGGCGCGGATGTTCGTCATCGTAGCAGCACTGCAAATCTTCGTCGTCCGTCACGCCTGTGCGGAGTGTTGCACCACACCACCCACAGGGGCTGTGTCTTGCATTCCCGGTCACCTTGCTGTAACAAAGACACACCACAAGAAAACTCAAGCACTCCACCGCAAGGATGGACTGTTCGCACCTTTGCTCAAGCACCCGCTCGTTTGGAGACGCTCCATGAGACGCATTTGTGCCTATGCACCTGCCGCCCTGTCGCTTGCCGTGGCCGCCACGACATTTGCCCAGAATGCAACCACGTCCCTGCGCGGTGTCGTGCGCGACCCCAGTGGCGCGGTCGTGCCTGGCGCGACGATTCAGCTCACCAATAAGGCCGCCGGACAGGTGTTGAACACCACTTCCAAGGGCAGCGGCGAGTATCAGGTGCAGCAGCTTCAGCCGGCCACCTACGAAATTACGGTCACGGCCGCAGGCTTCGGTACCCAGACAAAAACCGCGGAGCTGCTCGTCAACCAGCCCGCAACCATCGACTTCGCGCTCGCGCCCGCGGGCACCGACGTCGTGGTGGACGTGTCCGTAGCGGCGCAGACGCTCAACACAACCGACGCCTCCATCGGCAACTCGACCAACAATGCCACCATCCAGGCACTGCCCAGCGAGACGCGTAACATCCCCCAATCTGCTGTCGCTCAACCCCGGCGTATTCTTCGTCCCCATCCCCGCGGGAACCGATCCCGCGTTGCAGGACAGCCGCAGCGGCTCGGTCAACGGCGGACGTTCCGACCAGAGCAACGTCACGCTGGACGGTGTCGACGACAACGACCAGCTGCGCGGCCTTGCCTTCACCGGCGTCCTGCGCGCCACGCAGGATTCCACCCAGGAGTTTCGCGTCACTACGAGCAATGCCAATGCTGACGCGGGCCGCTCCTCCGGCGCACAGGTCAGCCTCATCACCAAGTCCGGCACTAACAGCCTGCATGGCGCGGTATATGAATACCATCGGCCCACCTTTACGGTGGCGAACGACTTTTTCCTGAAAAACGCGCAGAAACAGGCTGGCGCGCCCAATCGCCCACCCAAGCTCATCCGCAACATCTTCGGCGCCGATCTCGGCGGTCCCATCGTCAAAGACAAGCTCTTCTTCTTCGCCAACTACGAAGGCCAGCGCCAGGCCGAGAGCGCCATCGTCCAGCGCATCGCACCTACTGCCTCGTACCAGCAGGGCATCTTAAAGTACCAGACGCCAAGTGGCAGCGTGGTCTCGCTAAGTCCGGCGCAGGTGACCGCGCTCGATGCCGCCAGGGGTTGCGCCGTGTGCGGCACGGCAGCGTACCCGTCCGGTCCTGGGCCGAACCCGAATGCTCTCGCCTTTTTGCAGAGCTTTCCCGCGGCCAACGGCACACAACTGGGCGACGGCCTGAACAGCGGCTCCTACACCTTCTCCTCGCCACACCCCATCACGCTCAACACCACCATCGTTAAGTTGGACTGGGTGCCTTCCGACAAACACCGCCTGTTTGCGCGCGGTAACCTGCAGAAAGACACCACCGGTGGCGTCGAGCAGTTCCCCGGCCAGGGTCCATCGTCCAGCCTCATCGATAACAGCAAGGGCATGACATTCGGCCACACCTGGACCATCTCGCCCACGCTCGTCAACGACCTGCGCTACGGCTACGTTCGCCAGGGCTACGGCAGCAGCGGTGTGGGCAAAGGCGATTATGTGAGCTTCCGGTTCTTGGACACGCCCACATCGCAGGCACGCACCACCATCGTCAGTGCCCCGGTCAACAACATCATCGATAACCTGAACTGGACAAAAGGCAGCCACAACTTCCAGTTTGGTGGCAACTGGAGACTGGTGCATCAGAATCGATCGTCCGACGCCAACTCCTACAACAGCGCGACGACCAATCCGTACTGGCTGGGCGGCAGCCCGCCGGACCCGTCGACCATTGGCGCCGCGGGCGTGGACTCGGGCTTTGGCAACTCCTACGGCATCGCGTTTGCCAACCTCATCGGCACCGTGCCGCAGGTGACCAACCAGTACAACTACGCCGTCAGCAATGCCACGACCGGCTCCCTGCTGCCCGACGGCACTGCCATCGAACGGCATTTCAAAGCCAACGAATTCGAATATTACCTACAGGATTCCTGGCGGGTCCGAGCAAACCTGACCCTCACCTTCGGTATGCGTCACACCCTCCTGCAAACGCCGTGGGAGACCAAGGGCCAGCAGGTGACGCCCACCATCGACACGCACGCATGGTTCATGCAGCGGGAGGCCGCCGCGCTGCAGGGCCAGGTGTACGAGCCGAACCTCGCCTTCGCGCCCAGCGGCCCCGCCTACAACAAACCGGGTTTCTGGCCCAAGTCCAAGACGAACATCGCACCGCGCTTTGCCATCGTGTACTCGCCGAACGAGAAAACGTCCATCCGCGCGGGTGCCGGCATCTACTACGATCACTACGGCGAAGGTCTGGTCAACACCTTCGACCAGAACGGTTCCTTCGGCCTGTCGTCGTCCGTCTCCAACCCGGCCGGCACCTACACCTATGGCACGTCGCCACGCTTCACCGGCCGCAATGCCCTGCCCTTCTCCAATGGCTCTGCCAGCTCCACCGTGCAGTTTCCGTACACCGCGCCGCAGGGAAACTTCGCCATCACCTGGGGGCTGGACAGCAAGCTTAAAACTCCGTACACCGAGGCCTTCGACTTATCGGTGCAGCGGGAGATCGGCGGCGGGTTCACGCTGGAGACCGCGTATGTCGGGCGGCTCGGACGCCATCTGCTGCAGAGCATTGACCTCGCCCAGCCTGTCGACTTTACCGACCCGCAGGGCGGCGGCGATTACTACGCCGCGGGAACGCAGCTGTCGAAGTTGGTCGACCAGAATGGCGGCAATGCCAACGCCACCGTGCCCGCGATTCCCTACTTCGAGCATGTCTTTCCCTTCATGGCGGGCGTCGATTACGCGGGCGAAAGCGCAACCCAGGCCATTTATCACAACGAGTGGGCACCCTATCGCGCAGGCCTCGGCGCGACCACGGCCCTTGCGGATATCGACTTTTTCTGCGTCTACGGCTGCCCGGCCGGCTACCAGTCTAAGTTCTGGCAGAACCAGTTCTCGTCGCTGTATGCGCTGTCGACCATCGGCATGAGCTACTACAACGCGGGCCAGGTCACGCTGCGTCACCCCATGAGCCACGGCTTCCAGGCCGACGTCAGTTACACGTTCTCGCGCTCCATCGACATGGGGTCCGATGCGGAACGCACGTCCGAGTTTTCGAACGGCGTCGCCTTGGCCAACAGCAACATCCTGAACACGTGGAAGCCTTACCTCAACCGCGCCGTCTCGGACTTCGACACCACCCACATCCTCACCGTCAACTACGTCTACCAATTGCCGTTCGGCCGCGGCAAGTCCTTCTTTAATGGCGGTGGCGGCCTGCGGAACAGCCTCATCGGCGGTTGGCAGACCACCGGCATTCTTCGTGCCACCAGCGGCCTGCCGTTTTCGCTCGGCGAGCCGGGCTGGACCACCGACTGGCAGCAAGGCTCGTACGGCGTCGTCACCGACAAGTCCGCCGTCAGGGTCAAGCGGCACTTTGACGCAAACGGCAACCCGCAGTACTTCTCCAATCCGTCGGCCATTAACACCGGCCTTGCCACCGGTGGCCCGGTGCGCCTGCCCTACCCTGGCGAAGCCGGCGAACGCAACAACTTCCGCGGCGACGGCTACTTCGCCCTCGACAGCGGACTCAACAAATCGTGGAAGATCGAGCGTGGGGCCGTGCGCTTTGCGTGGGAGGTTTACAACGTCACCAACACCTTCCGCTTTGACCCTGAATCCATCGGCGGCGCGCTCACCAACAGCAGCCTGGGCATCGCCTCCCTACAACTCGGTGCACCGCGGCGCATGCAGTTCTCCCTGCGCTACGACTTTTAAGGACGCCACAGCCTTAGGCTTAGCCGCTGCATGGTGTCGCCGTCGCTGAACGAACATGCCACGCCGTAACGGAAGGATGAGTCCCATGCACCGGAAATGGATTTCTCTGGCATTGCTGCCGGTTTGCCTCACCGCAGTCTCGCTGCTGCCGAGCGCGGCCGCACAGGGTGCCGCCGGTCCCGTCACGGCCACCCCCATCACGCTGGATGAGTACCTGAACACCACCGAGGTGACCGCCGCCGCCCTCTCGCCCGATGGGACCGCCGCGGTCATCGGCACCACCAGTCCGGACTGGGCACACGATCGATTCCAAAAGAAGCTTCTGCTGTGGCGTCGTGGTACTGGGGCGGCAGTGGCGCTCACCAGTGCCGGCAGCGACTCGGAGCCGCAGTGGTCGCCGGACGGCGCATACATCGCGTTTGTCTCGGACCGGCCCCTGCCAGAGGCCGAGAAACCCGCGGGTGACGACGAGTCGAAAGACAAAACAGGCCGCATCTGGATCCTGCCGGCGACCGGCGGCGAGGCCATTCCCCTCTACCGCGAACCGCTCGACGTGCATGCCTTTACCTGGGCTTCGACCGGCCACCAGGTTTTCTTTTCCGTGATGGAGCCCCGTTCTAAAAACGCCGAGGAAGCCCACAAAAAAGAATGGAAAGACGTGGTGCAGTGGCGCGACAAGGATCGCGGCGACACCCTGCTTGCGCTCACCATCGAAGCTGCGATTATCGTAAACAGCGCCGTTCCACAGGCCCACGAAGAACCCAAGTCGCCGCCTGCGGATCAGCCCGCGTATCCCGCGCAGGCCAGGGTACTCGCGCATCTACCGCTGGCCATCTCCGAAATCACCGCATCCCCCGTCGGCGATCAACTCGCGTTTGAAACCGAACCCGTCGCCCACCGGCTGGAGAATCCTGCGGACTCTGAAGTCTTCGTCATTCCCGCAAACGGCGGCACACCACGGCAGATCACCCACAACCAGGGCCTGGAAGGCCGCCTAGCATGGGACCCCGCCGGTAAACACCTCTACGCGCTTCTACGTGCGGCCGGCGGGTCGATGGCGGGCCCATATCAGGATGTGCAGGGCCGCATCTACGCTATCGACACCGCCTCTGGAGCCATCGCGCGCCTGGGCACCACCTTCAGCGGCTCATGGGAGGATCTGGCGGTGGGCCGCGACGGCACCGTGCTCGCCCTCGGGCTGAAGGGCGTCAATCAATGGATGTATCAGCTGAACGGGGCTAAGTGCGAGTCGATCGCAAGCAAGCCGGGGACATACGGCCGATTGCGGCTGGCCGGCAACGGCGGTGCGGTTGTTTTCACTTATTCTGAAATTGGCGTGCCGACGCAGGTCTACGTTGCACCTTCCGTGGCGAAGCTCGGCAACGCAGAGGCCATCACAGCGCTCAACCCCATCTTCGCCCAGCGGCCCAGGCCGGAGTGGCAGCCGTACACCTGGAAGAGCGACGATGGCACGCCCATCGAGGGTGTGTTGATCTACCCGCCGGGGAAGAAAGGCGCAACGCACCTGCGCATGCTGACGCTCATTCATGGCGGCCCCGCATCTGCAGACGGTGACCGTTTCGGCGCCAACTGGTACGACTGGGCGGGCATGGCGGCATCGCAAGGCTGGCTCGTCTTCCGCCCCAACTACCGTGGCTCCACCGGCTACGGTGACGCCTTCCAGCTCGGCATCATGCCGCACCTCGTCAGCGCACCGGGCAAGGATATTCTTGCCGGCGTGGATTCGCTCGTGCAGGCGGGTATCGCCGATCCGGATCACCTTGCCATCGGCGGCTACAGCTACGGTGGCTACATGACCAACTGGATCCTCACGCAGACCACTCGCTTCAAGGCCGCGGTGACCGGTGCGGGCGCAGTGGAACACGCCGCAAACTGGGGTTTCGACGACCTCAGCTTCGACGATGCCTGGTACCTTTCCGGCGCGCCATGGGAAAAGCCGGACCTCTACCAGAGCGAAGCCGCGCTCTTCCATATGGACAAGGTCACAACACCAACACACCTCATCGGTGGCGACGCCGACAACCGCGTGAGCTTCTTCGAGCAGATTGTCTTTGAACGAGCGCTCGAACGGCTCAACATTCCACATGCCCTCCTACAATTTCCTGGGGAAAACCATCCGCTGGCAAACAATCCATGGCATGGCTATATCGCGCTGCGCGAAGAACTCAAGTGGATAGAGGAACATACCGGTAAGTAACACTCCTCATGCAGCAAAACTGCACAAAGGCAAACCTGCAGCGTGTCCAGAGCACCCTGCAGGTTGATGACGACACCATCACTGAACTGTCACAATGAATCGGACCTCCGGCTGATATGTTATCGATATGCCGCGTTTCACCCGGTACTACCTACTGATTTGTTGGTGTGCTGCCTTTCTACCTCTTCCCTTCTTGCTGGGTTGCGGTAGCGGATTGTCCAGCGCGGCGCGTACCGTGGCCAGTACCGGAACCGCAGCGGTTCCATCCATTTGGGTAGGAACGTGGGCTGCTGCAATGACCAATGCCGATAAGAATGCCGTGAACTCCGGAGGAAGCGATCGAACGTTCCGCTTTCGCCTGTTCCCCACGATCGGCGGAACGCAGGAACGCGTTCGTTTCTCGAATTATTACGGCACCACACCAGTCACCATCGGTGCGGCGAGAATTGCTCTTTGCCCACAAGGAAACGCCGCCATCGACGTGACGCAAGATGCACCGCTGCTGTTCAACGGGCTTCCCTCCGTAACGATCGCACCTGGCCAGGTCGTCACTTCTGATGCTGTGGCCATCACGTTCTCCTTCGGCCAGCAACTCGCCGTCTCCATGTATCTCAAGGGAAGCTTCGGTCTGGTTTCCAGGCACAGCAGCATTTTTGCCCAGAATTATGAGTCCGCGGATGGTGCGGGTGACCTCACAGGAGATGCCGCCGGCACCCATCTTGCAAGCGCTCACGACGAATGGCTGCTTCTGAGCGGCGTCGACGTGTACGGCCCCTACCAAGGCACCTTTGTTTTCTTTGGCAGCTCCACTACCGATGGGTATCACTCCAACTACAGCGCAGACAAGTCGTATCCGGTCCCGAACACACCGGTCGCAGGCCAGGAAGCTGACCGCATTTCCGACTGGATGGCACGTCGCTTGAATACGGCCGGCTACAAAATCGGCGTAGTCAATCTAGGCATACCGGGGGATACCGTCACCGACGACATCACGAACAAGCTCGGTAATGTCCAAAATGCAAACCAGCGAATCGCGCACGATGCCCTTACCGTGCCCAATCCCCTGGCCATGGTCACGTACTTCGGCTCCATCGATATTCGCTCTCCCGATTGCAAGTCGGCCCCTGCCATCGAAGATGCGACAACTCAAATGATCGCAACGGCGCATGCCGCAGGGCTTCCAGTGCTGCTTGCCACGATTCCGCCGTCTGCCTTCTGCACGAACCCGGCTCAACCAAACTATGGCCCGCTTCCCTCTGCAGGTAACCCCTACGCAGGCGGCGTTGGTGCGGGTAACACTCCGAATGGCGGCGAGGTGCAACGGCTTGCCCTGAATGCATGGATTCGTTCGACCGGTGCGACCCTGCCGGGGGTGGCGGGGATCGCCGACTTCTCTGCCGCTCTTACCGACCCTGAGCGTCAAAGCTTCCTTCTGCCGCAGTTTAACTCGGGTGACAACTACCACCCAAACGGCAATGGCTACCACGCGGAAGCAGAGGCGATTCCCTTGGAAATTCTTCCACCGCCGTCCCATTAAGAGCCTGGCACTCGGAATGCTGTCGAGAGTTTTCACAGAAATGCAACTAAGCATCGGCCGATGCGTCCTCTATACATGTCTAATTCTCGTGCTTGGTCTCGAGTTCTTTCCTGTTTGCTGACGTTTATGGCGGTCTTGGTATGTGGATGCTCTGGCACGAATGGTCCTGTCAACGGAACGACCACGACCACAGCAGGAACAGCAGCCCAATGGGTTGTTGGATGGGGAGCCTCGCCGGAGAACGCACAAAACTCTTCCGAAGACCCCGGTGGAACGGAGCAGAGTTATCGCTTCATCCTGCTACCCACCATTGACGGCACACAGGAACGCGTTCACTTTTCAAATGTTTATGGCACATCGCCGGTTACCATCGGCTCCGCTCGCATCGCGGTAGTCACAACGGCGCCAGCGGTCGACAGCAGCACCGACAAGCCTCTCACCTTTAACGGCAGCACCAGCATCACCATACCTGCCGGCGGAACGGTGACCTCCGACTCTGTCAACGTCACCTACAGCTTCGGCCAGAAGCTTGCCGTTTCCATGTATGTCAAAGGTGTGTTCCCCGCGCTCACCCAGCACGATTCTCAGGTCACGACAAACTACACTTCCGGAACAGGAAGCGGCGACCAGACGGCCAACACCTCCGGGAGTGCATTCACCACCCCCATAACGGAATGGTTCCTGCTCACCGGTGTGGATGTCTATGGTTCCTATCAGGGCACCGTGGCGGTTTACGGCAGTTCCTCCATCGACGGACATGGTTCAAACTACGGCAGCACGAATGCCTATCCTGTTCCAAATGTTCCAATTGCCGGGCAGGATAATGATCGCCCTTCAGACTGGCTTGCACGCAACCTGGTTGGAGCAGGCTACCGGCTGGGCGTCCTGAATGCGGGAACCATCGGCGACCCGGCAGGCGAGGACGCACGCACGGCTTCCGGAGCGTCGGCGGCCGGTGTGGACCGCTTCACTCGTGACGTTGCCTCTCAGGCAGGGATAAAGGCTGTGGTCATTTACTTTGGCGGGATCGATGTGCGAAGTGACTGTGTTGCAGCGACACAGGTAGAAGCCTCTCTGACAAACATCGTTGCTCAGGCTACCGCTGCCGGCATCCGCGTCATTCTTGCGACCCTGCCGCCGGCCGAATATTGCTTGACGTCCGACGCATCGCTTTTGCCATCCGCGACCAACCCGTGGCAAGGCGACATCAATCCGGGGCCGGAAAATCCAGGGTCGACCCAGCGTCGCCTATTGAATACCTGGATCAGAACGACAGGAGCGTCCTTGCCGGGCGTGGTCAGCATCGCAGATTTCGATGCAGTCCTTGCCTATCCTCTCCATCCTGACTTCATGATGCCGAACTTTACGTCCAGTGATAACTTTCATCCAAATGGTCTCGGCTACCAGACACAGATGAACGCGGTCTCCCTTTCTGCGATTCTAGGTCAGTAGGCAACACCCATTAGACACACTCCCCGTGACGCAATCCGTGCATCAACGATTGTGTTAGGTGAAGGACACGTGCAGCCCTCACCGAAGCATCTACCTGGCTAGGTAGCGAGTCGTTCAGGCTGGTCGGTTCTCAGAACTGTAGTCCTCACTCTCTGCCACAAACGTCCATGATGTTGGTGGCGATACGGTCGGCGCGAAGCGTTGTGTCCGGCCCTGGCACTGGTCTGAAGGTAAGCAGAAAGGGGATGCCGTTGTAAGCGGCATCCCCTTTCTGCAGGTTTACCCTACAGAACGGAGACGACCGTGAAGCCGGCTGAAGTGGTCACCGTGCCTGCAACCGCTGCGATTGTGCCTATACCGACGCCGAGAGGGGTGAAACGGCCTCTTGACGAAATGGTGCCAAGTGACACTCCTGACGTGATGGACCACTGCACGGAGTTGGTGATGTTCTGGGTTGAGCCGTCGCTATAGGAGCCGGTAGCCGTGTACTGGACGGACCGGCTCACCAAGTTGACAACCGTTGCGTTGGCAGGAGTGATGGTGATGGACTGCAGGATAGGGGCGCTCACCGTGAGAGCGACCGTACCCTGAACCCCACCCAGTGTGGCAACAGTGGTGAAGCTGCCGGGTTGCAGACCTTTAGCCACGCCGGTACTGCTGACGAGGCCGACGGCCGGTGTTTGCGACGACCAGGTCACGCTCGACGTAAGGTCGTGCGTGGTGCCGTCCGAGTACGTTCCCACTGCAGTGAGTTGCGTGGAAAGCCCGCTCGGAACACTGGTCGACGATGCTTGGATGGCAATCGTCTGCAGGGATGCGGCGGTTACAGTCACCGGCACGGTTTGCGTTGTACCGTTGAGCGTTGCGGTGACCGTGGTTGCACCATGTCGCAGCGCGTGGCCGCTTCCTGTCGATGACACGGTAACGACTGTGGCATCGGAAGAGCTCCACTGCACCTGTCCGGTCAGGTCCGCGGTGGAACCATCGCTGTATCTGCCTTGTGCATGCAGTTGCAGCGAAAGACCGGCGGCAAGGCTCGGCGAGGCTGGGGTGAGCGTCAGGCCTGTGAGCGTCGCGGCAGTGGTGGTTTCCGCGACGGAGCCGGAAACGCCCTGCACTGTCGCGTGAATCACCGTAGAGCCGGTGCCCATGGCATGGACCGTTCCATCGGCATCGACCGTCGCGAACCACACGTTGTCGACATTGTAGGTGGCGGCACCGGTCAGGGTTGCGGTGGTGCCGTCGGTGTAGGTACCCGTCACAGCGAGCGAGGCGGTGATGCCTGCAGGCAGCGACAACGGATTGGGAGTGACGACAAGGGAGACAAGCTGTGCGTTAGAGACCGAGGCTGTCGCCTGGCCGGAAACCCCGTTCATAGTGGCGACAACAGTCACGTTGCCCGCAGCCGTGGTCGAGAGCAGACCATTGCTGACGATCGAGTTGCTCACCGTGGCGTTTGTGGAGTTCGGCACGCTCCAGTGCACAGAGCTTGTGACCGTTTGCTGACTGCCGTCGCTGAGCGTGGCGGTCGCGGCAAACTGCTGCAATTGCCCTGCTACCAGGCTGACCGCCCCCGGCGTGACGGCGATGGAGGTTACGACCGCATTTGTTGTGGTGAGCGCGATACTTCCTGTGACGCCACTGTTACTGGTTGCGGTCAGGGTAACCTGTCCGCCTTGCAGTACCGTCACGTTGCCGGTGCTGTTAACGGTGGCGACGGAGGCGGCCGAAGTTGCCCAGGTTAGGCTGTTCGTCAGGTCCTGCGTGCTGCCGTTAGAGAAAGTACCGGTTGCGGTGAACTGCTGCGACATGCCGGCGGCCAGGTTGACGCTGGCTGGCGTTAGCGTGATGCTCGTGAGCGTTGCCGGTGTCACCGTCACGTTCAGGGTGGTCACGACGCCGTTCAGCGAGATCTGGACCGTTGCCGTCCCCGTGCCGACAGCCTGCAGAACTCCGCCAGCAGACACGGTGACGACTCCAGGGTTGGAGCTGGTGTACGTTGCGCTGCCGCTGACGTCCTGCGAACTGCCGTCAGAGAAGTTGGCGACCACCAGCAACTGCTGTACGCCACCCGCCGCGACGCTAACCGGCGAAGGCGACACCACGATGGCGACTGCCGTCGCCGACGTGACCGTTACAGTGGCCGAGCCCAAGACCGAGCCCGACTGTGCAGCGATGGTGCTGCTGCCCTGCCCTTGCGCCGTCAGCAGGCCGCTTCCGTTCACGGTCGCAACCGCTGTGCTGGTGGACGTCCAAGTGACGGTGTTCGTGATGTCCTGCGTGCTGCCGTCGGCCCACTGGCCAACTGCGGTGTACTGCTGCGTGGTGCCGGCAGCCAGCGAGACGTTTGTCGGCCGGACAGTGATGGAGACCAGCGGTGCGGTGCCAACGGTCAGGTTAGCGCTGACGTTGATGCCGCTGCCCGTGGCTGTGATGATGGTGGAACCGGCGGCAATGGCCTGCGCCGCGCCGGTGCTGCTGATGGTCGCCACGCTCGCGCTGGAAGAAGCCCAGGCAACCGTGCTTGTGAGGTCCTGCGTGGTGCCATCGGTATAGGTGCCGGTGGCGTGGAACTGCTGCATTCCTCCGTAGGCTACGGTGCTGTTCGACGGCGTCACTGCGATGGACTGCAGGGTTGCTGCCGGTGTGTTTGCCGTGACGGTGACATTTGCCGATCCGGAAACGCCGTTGCCGGCGGCCGTGATGGTGCTGCTGCCCCAACCGGTGCCGGTAACCAGGCCCGATGCGCTGACCGTCGTGACCGCGGTGCCGGAGGACGTCCAGGTGACCGTGTTCGTGAGGTCCTGCGTGGTGCCGTCGGAGTAGGTCCCCGTGGCGTGGAACTGCAGCGTCGATCCTGCAGCGATGGAACCGCTGGACGGCGTAAGGGTGATGGACTGCAGCGTGACAGGAGCCGGCGTTGAGCTGGCCGGTACTGTCAAGGTTGCCGCCCCGGAGACACCGTTGCCGGTGGCCGTGATCGTCGTGCTGCCCGTGCCCTGGCCGGTGACCAGGCCCGATGCGTTGATCGTGGCGACCGCGGCACTGGAGGAGCTCCAGGTCACCGCGTTCGTCAGGTCCTGCGTGGTGCCATCGGAGTTGGTTCCCGTGGCGTGGAACTGCAGCGTTGCACCCGCTGCAATTGACCTGTTCGCGGGGGTGACCGTGACGGACTGCAGCGTGGTGGCGGCGGGTGTCACGGCAAGGCTCGCCGTGGACGACACACCATTCCACTGTGCCACGATCGTGCTGTTGCCGGTGCCGGTGCCAATAGCCAGGCCCGTGCTGTTTACTGTCGCCACTGCCGTGCTTGTCGAGCTCCAGGTCGCACTGTTCGTCACGTCCTGGGTGCTGCCGTCGGAGTTCGTCACAGTCGCGGTGAACTGCTGCGTCGTGCCGGCCATGATGCTGGCGCGCACCGGCGACAGGCTGAGCGCCGCCGCAGTTGCGGGCGTCACCTGCACGCCGCCGCTGGTCGCCGTCTGGCCCTGGTAGCTGACAGAGATCGTCGCCGATCCCACGCCTGCGCCCAATGCCGAGCCGTGGCTATCGACCGTCACGACCGAGGCATCCGAACTGGTCCACGTTGCGCTGCTCGACAAGTCCTGCGTGCTGCCATCGGAGAAGGTGCCCGTCACGGTGAACTGTTCCGAGGTCCCCTTTGCGAACGGCACAGGGTTTGCCGGTGAAATTGCCAGCGACACCAAAGTGGCGTTGCTGACCGTGACGGTCGATGCCTGGCTGACGCCGTTAACAGTGAGCGTCAGCGTTGCCGAGCCCGCGCCCACGCCATGCAGTAGGCCATTCGTGCCGGCGGTCAGCACCGTCGTGTCCGAGGACGTAAACGTCGCGCTGCCCGTCAGGTCTTGCGTGGTGCCGTCGGAAAAGTGACCGACCACGGTGACCTGCACGTCCGTTCCCGCGGCGATCGTGGGATGCGTCGGCATGAGGCTGATCGACACGGGCGTCGCCGGCGTCACCTGTACCGATCCGCTGCTTGCGGTGACCCCGTTCAGCGTTGCGGAAACCTGCGCGCTGCCGGTCGACACACTCGTTGCCAAACCATTGCCGTTGATGGTGAGCACCGCCGGATTGCTGGAGGCCCACACCGCTGTCGTCGTCAGGTTCTGCGTCGAGCCATCGCTAAAGGTGCCGATGACGGTGAACTGCTGCGTCGTGCCGAGCGCAAACTGCGGGTTCGGCGGCGTCACCGCCATCGAGACCAGCGTTGCATTCGTCACCATGACGGTCTGCGTCATGGCAGACAGACCGGCGAACGTGACAGTCACCTGCGCCGATCCGGGACGAATGCCCGTTGCCGCACCGTTGCCGTCGAGTCGCACGACGCCGGGATTGGAGCTGGTGAACCGCGCCGACGCCGTCACATCCTGCGTGCTGCCGTCGGTGTACGTTGCAATTACGTGGAACATCTGCACCGTGCCCGCCGCAAAGCTGGGGCTGGTCGGCGTTATCTGCAGCGATACCGGTTGCGCGGCGCCCACGGCAAGGTTCGCCGTCGTCGCCGTCTGCCCGAGGAACGTTGCGGAAATCTGCACCGATCCCATGGAGACGCCGTTGACCAGGCCCATGGTTGAGACGGTAGCAACCGCGCCGTTCGACGAGGTCCACGTCGCACCGCTCGACAGGTTCTGCTGCGACCCGTCCGAGAAAGTGCCAACCAGCGTAAACTGCTGGGACGACCCCGTGACAAGCGGTGAACTGCCGGTTTGAATGGCAACCGAAACCAGCGTTGCTGAGCTGACATTAACGGTCGACGCGGCAATCAGCGAACCCACCTGTGCCTGCACCTGTGCGGTTCCCGGAGCAATCCCGGTGACCAGACCCGTGCCGCTGACCGTTGCCGCTGCCGGTGTGTCCGTCGACCAGGTGCTGTTCGCGGACACATCGCGGCGCACGCCGTCACTATAGGTGCCAAGTACGGTCAACTGTACCTGCGTGCCCGCTGCCAGGTGCGCACTGGTCGGTACCACGACGATACCGGTGAGCGTCGGCGCAGGCGTGGTGCTGCCACCGTTGCCGCTGCCGCCCGTTCCACCGCTACCACCATTGCCGCCGCTGCTGACCTGCGGGTCCGGCGGCAACACCGTGGCGTAGAACGAGGAGGTGTCGCTGCCGTAGGTTGCCGTCACTGTGACCTGCGTGGCCACGGTGACCGGCGATGCCGTCGCCTTGCCGTTGCTGTCGACTGCCAGCACCGCCGGATTCGACGAGGTCCACGTCACTTCCTTCGACAGATCGTACACCACGCCGTCGGCGAAAGTGCCGTTTGCCATGAACTGCGTGCTCGTGCCCGAGCCGACGGACGGCGCCGAAGGAGTAAACGCGATCGACTGCAGCACATTGCTGGTCACCTGAAACTTCGTGTTGCTGGCAGTGATGCCGCGATAGCTCGCGCTGATCTGCGTCGATCCGATGCCCGTCGCGTTCGCTACTCCGAGCGGGCTCAGGATGCTGGCCACATCTGGATTTGCTGACTCATAATTCACATTCAGGTACATGTCCTGCGTGTAGCCGTCGCTGAACGTACCGGTTGCGACTACTTGCTGAATACCCTCCACGCGGATCATGGTAGAGGCTGGGGTGAGCACCATGCCGGTCAACGTAGCATTCGTAACATTCACTGGCGTGGAGGCGCTGAAGAAACCATATTGCGCCGAAATCTCCCCCGTTCCCTCACTGACGCCGATGACTTCGCCCTTGTGAATGTTGGTCACAATGGATGGCAGCGACGAGGACCAGATGGAGGCGTCGGTGAGGTCTTGCGTCGTACCGTCTGAAAAGGTTCCAATCAGCCGGTATTGCCGAAACACGCCGATCGGCGCCTCCGTGTTACCCGGTGTGATGGCGACGGAGGTCACCATGGCATTCGTGACAGTCAGCGGCAAAGAGGCTGTAACGCCCTGCATCGTTGCCGACACCTGCACCGTTGCGGGCCGCATCGCACGCAACAAGCCAGAGGCGTCGATGGAGGCCTTGGTGAAATCAGTCGTGCCCCAGGTTACGTCGGCAGTAACATCTTGGAACGAGCCGTCGCTGAACACGCCAATGGCGGTGTAGGGCTGGGCTGTGCCGGCGGCAAGGCGGGTGGCCACCGGTTTCAACAGCAGGCGCACCAGTGTCGCGTTCGTCACTTCGACGGTATGGCTCACGGCAGTAATTCCATACGCCATCTGCTGGACGGTTGTTGTCCCGACTTTGCCGCTCTTCATCCGGCCGGTTCCGTCGATCGTGACCACGGTAGGATCCATTGACGTCCAGATGCCGTCATTCTGAACGTCCGTGGTGCCGCCGTTGTCGAAATGGCCTGATGCGCGCATAGCGAGTGTGGTGCCGAGCGCCAGCCGCGGCCGGGTCGGGAATAGCTCCAGCGAAGTTTCCTTGATCGACGTGGCCGTGATCGATGTGATCGCCTGCACGCCGCCAACCGTTGCTGTGATCTGGGTAGTGCCGGCATTTTGCGGCAACACCAGGCCGCTGTTGTTGACACTCAGAATCGTGGGATCGAGGCTGCTCCACGAAGCCAGTGCCGTGAGATCGTGCGTGCTGCCATCGGCGTACGTACCCAAAGCCCCGAGTTGTTCGCGACCACCAATCACAAGGCCGCCAAACGGAACGTCGATCGCCACCGACACGAGCGTCTTGGGTAGCACCTCGAAGCCGATAGTGGATGCCGTAAGCCCGCCGAAGCTTGCCGTAAAGGTCACGTTCCCGGCAGCAACACCCTTCGCCAGCCCGGTGGAACTAATCGTCGCAATCGAGGGGTCGGAGCTCTGCCAGTTCGCCGTCAGGCTCAGGTCCTGCTGGTGCCCGTCTGCGGCCGTGCCGATCAACTGTACCTGCTGTGTCCCGCCCACTGGAAAGCGGTCGCGTGACGCCCGAATCTCCAGCTTGGCAGCGGTGTCGTCGTCAACCAACACAACGCTTGTACTTCGCAGCGAGCCGAGCGTGGCCTGCACCTGCGATTGGCCGATCGCGAGCGCGGTATTCACGCCGTGCGCATCCACAGAGATCACACCGTCCGACGTGACGTTCGCGGTCGTCGCCGCAGCCTGTCGCGTTACGGACTGGGCACGCAGCGCGCCTGAGCGTGCCGCTGCCTGCCCTGCCTGCACGGCCGGGCTCACCACGCCCCACGTCACCTGGCTAGTCACGTCCTGCTGCGACCCATCGCTATAAAACGCCAGCGCCGTGTGCTGCTCGGCCGATCCCTTGATAATGCTGCTGCTGGTCGGTTGTACATACAGAGCCGTCAAGGCCGCTGCGGTGGTGGTGGCCGCCGCGCCCTTCACCTGCACGGTCACCAGTGTCGCTGCACCGTTATACGCCGCCGCCAAGGTGACGGCAGCATCGGTCTTGCCGGCTGCCGTGGCAAGACCGGTCGAACTGATCGTGAGCGCCGCGGTATTGCTGGAAAGCCAGTTCACCTGCGATGAAACATCTGCCGTGGTGCCGTCGGCCAGCGTGGCCGTCGCCGTAAACTGCTGCGTAGTTCCTGCAGTAATGGTCGTGCTGGTGGGCGTGATGCTGAGCGAAGAAACCGCCGGACCTGACGTCGACGAAGCACCCGCGACCGTGCCCAGCAAGGCCGCACTCTGTGCGCCGACATTGACCGTCAGCGCAAATGGACCTGCGCCATTGGCCGTCAGCAAGCCAGCGCTGGTAATGGTGGCGACACTGGCGGGCGTGACGGCCCACTGCGCCGCACCGGAAACGTCCCCTGTTGTCTGGTCGGCGTAGCGCGCAGCAACATGAAATTGCTGGCTGCCGCCCATCGCAAGGGACGCCGTGCCTGGCGTCAAGACGAGGCTCTGCACGGCGCCATGCCCAATCCCGACGTTCTGCGTGGTGGACATGCCCTCATACCTGGCCGCAACCACGGCTGTGCCCGACGAAGCGCCGGTGAGCAGCCCCGCGGGGGTAACCGTGGCAATATTTGTGTTGGAGGACGTCCAGCTGACGAGTGTGGTTACGTCAGACACGCGGCGCGTCGAATCGGTGAGGTAGGCGTGAAGTTGCGTCGTGGATCCGGGCATCAGGGCTGCGCCGTCTACAGCAATGGATAACGCCGACGTGATATGCGTCGATCCACAACCAGACAGCAGCGTGCTAATGATGAGCAGGAACAGGACGCAAGGAAGGCATGGGGATTGCCTCTTGCTCATATCGTATTAAACCTTTCGCGGGACGAGACTTAGCTGCAATATCGGCAAGTAGAGTCCTTGCTTTAATGCATCGTCTATTACCCGGCCGTGCGAAGGCCCTACATCCTTCGTGCGATCGTGCTGTCGAGCAGCCCAGGCAGAAGATCAATGGCCTGTGATACGCCTTTTCACCGTGCCACGCTGCTCTATTTGCGGCGATGGAAAGGCCGGCCGGGAGGCTGATTTCAAATCTCTTCCCTTTAGGTGAAGCGCTTCAAGTCGATGTCGAGCTTGTATGCTTCGCAGTCATGCTCTATTTCCTCCCACGTCACGGGCCGACCTGTTTCTGCTGACTTGCGGGCGAGCATGCAACTCCGGGCGCTTTCGACTCCGGGCTTATCTGGTTTTGAACTTTGCCGCTGGTGATCCTCTCGATGAAGTTGCGATCTTTCTTGGCGTCGGCATCCGCCAGGTTGTCGCTGAAGGCACCTTCCGCCGCGAATTTGCTCTCCGATGGAAAGGCTTTGCCGATCCACGTCCACGAGTTCTTTCCCACAGTGCGCAGCGGCCCCCTTGTACGGTGCCTCGGCCAAACCCTCACTGCCGAAGATCTGCTCCGCGACATCGAAGTAGCCGTTCTGGTTGAACTGCGTGGAACTGAAGACTGGATCCACCTCGTCCGCATAAGTGAAGATCACTTCATAGTTATCGTTGATGTCCCCGCAATTAGGAATAACCTTGCGGCTGGCTCGAGCCACAGCCTTCACGGGATGCGCGCCCATGATCCAGTTACAAACATCGACCACATGAACATTCTGCTCCAGCAGAATGTCGCCCGAGAGCGTTTTGTCCCAGAGCCAGTTACGCAGGCGTTGCTCGTCTGCCGGCATGCCACCGCGATCTGCGTAAGGTGCCGGGGGGTGTTGTTATAGGCGTTCAAGGAAGCAATCTTTCCGATCTGGCCATCATCGTTACGCTGCACGATCTCCACAAACGGTGTCGCCTTGCGGATCTGGAAGCCAACGGCGATGCTCACCTTGCCATTGATTCGGTCTGCAATCTCCAGCGCGCGCCGCGTCTGCGGCACATCGACACCAACGGGCTTTTCGCAGTTCACGTGCTTGCCACCGGCAACCAGCGCGTCAAGATGTTCAACGTGGAAGAACGGCGGCGTGGAGATTTGGACCGCATCGATGTCTGGACTGACAGCCATTGCCTTGTACGCTTCGTAACCCCGAAAGGTCAGCTTCGGATCGATGGCCGCCCGATCAAGCGAGGCATCGACTTGATTCATGCGCTGCTTCCCTTGTTCAAGCTGGTCAGGAAAAATGTCGGCCAGTGCGACGGTGCGGGCGTCGGTATTCTTCGCAAAGGATGTCGCTACGGTGAGGCCTCGCTTGCCGCAGCCATCAAGCCATATCTCACGGCGGAGTTGGCCGCGTAACCCAGGCAATCCTTGGCTTTACGAGTAGCAAACCGCAGGCACCGGAATCATGGCTTAGCGGTAGTTCCCTGCTTGCGCAAAACGCAACGGCCCACGTGGTGGGAACCGTGACCGACGCAAGCGGCGCCGTGGTGCCGAACGCCACCATGGAACTGGTCGATGTCGGCACGCAGGACAAGCGTACGGCGCAGTCCGGTGCTGGCGGCGAGTACACCTTCACCCTGCTCAAACCCAGCACCTGCAAGCTCACCGTTAGGGCGAACGGCTTTGAAAACATTCCAGATCAAGTCCTTCGATCTCTCTGCCGGCGACCGTGCGCGGGAGGAGTCGCACCTTGGTGTGGGTGGCGCTGGCGAAGTGGTGAATGTCAAATCAGGCACCAACCAGCCTCACGGAACAGCGAGATCAACAACGCTCTATCCAACTTCGACATCGGCCTTGGCCGAATTCTGGTTGCCGGCCAAACCACAGGGTACACGGTGGCATCCAGACCGATTACAGCAACCTGACGCCGCGTCTGGGCTTTGCCTACACCGTCACGCCGAACACCGTGGTGCGCGGCGGATTTGGCCTGACCTTCGCCCCGTAAAACACCACCTCCGGGTCGGCCCTGGTGAACCATCCGCTTGTGGCGACCTTCGGCGCCTATACGCCGGCGCAAGCGGTTGCCGCGACCACGCTTCAAGGTGTGCCGAACCCCGGCCAAAACATCAAGTGTGCAGGTGCCCTGCCCACACCGAACCCAACAGCTACACCAATCCGAGCGGCAGCATTAGCGCGGCATCGGACCCTCATTTCCGTTCGACTTACATTGAGCAGTTTGACTTACCGGCGGAGCGCGAGTTCTCCGGTTCCGTCGGAACGCTTTCCTCCATCCCGCTCTACCGCAGCGCGGGCTCCAGCAGTTATCACGCGATGGACAAAGCCTGCATGGCTTCAGCGCGGTGCTGGCCAAAGGCTGGCAGGCGAACGGCCTCGTGTGGAACACCGGCATGCCGTTCTCCGTCACCAACGTCACCAACCGCAGCGGCACACGCCTCACCGCAGGCACCAGCGACCGGCCCAACATGCTGCGCAGCGGTTAGGTCGGCCACCTCACCATTGGCCGCTGGTTCGACACCCCTGCCTTCGCGTTTCAGCCCGCCGGTACCATCGGTTCAGAGCACCACAACCAGCTGTACGGCCCCGGCCTGCAGCGCTTGGACCTGTCGCTGTTCAAGAACTTGGACCTGTACGAAAGGCTAAAGCTAGAGTTCCGCACGGAGGCCTTCAACGTGCTGAACACGGCACAGTTCGTCCACCCCAACGCTGCACTTTCACTCACCGGCGGTGCGCCGGTGTCCAACTTCGGCACCATCACGTCCACCGCGAATGCCTATAATCCAGGCATCATTTAGTTTGCGGCCAAGTTGAAGTTCTAACCCGTAGACGCGGGGGCGCCTGCGGTTGAGGCGCTCCATGTTCGTCAGACTGCCAGCAAGATGCCTTTCGCCGGAGCCTTCTATGCAACGCCGCCACTTTCTGAAAGCCGCTACCCTCACGGCGATCGCAGTCACCGCTCGCACCTGTTTGTCTGCCGTGGAGACTCCACCACGCATCGCGTACGGCGGCATCAGCATTGAGTGCAGCACCTACGGCCACATCCGCACCCAGATGGAAGACTTCACGATCGTGCGCGGCAAACAGGCCGACGACAGCCCCCGCTTTGCGTTTCTGAAAAAGCATTATCCCGGAACCACCTTTATGCCGACGCTGGTCGCAACCGCAGTTCCGGGCGGCCCCGTTGCACGCGACACTTACGACAGGATCAAGGCGGAATTTCTAAGTGATTTGAAAGCCTTGCTGCCTCTCGACGGCCTCTACCTGCCCATGCACGGTGCCATGTTCGTCGAAGGCATGCAAGACGCGGAGGGCGACTGGTACGCCGCGGCGCGCGCCGTCGTAGGGCCGGGGTGCCTGATGAGCGCCAGCTACGACCTGCACGGCAACATCAGCAAGCGCATCATCGACAACCTGGACATGCTCTCCGCCTTCCGCACGGCACCGCACATCGATCGCGAAGAGACCATGATCCGCGCCTGCGACATGCTCACCCACTGTCTCGCGCAAAATATTCGTCCCACGCTCATGTGGGCCACTGTCCCGGTGCTGATGCCGGGGGAACGCAGCAGCACGGAGTGGAACCCCGGCAAGCGCCTGTGGGCTCAATTGCCGGAGCTGAATAGAACCCCCGGCATCCTCGACGTGTCCATGCTGGTCGGCTACGTGTGGGCCGACGAGCCGCGATCGGCCGCCTCCATCGTCGTCACTGGCACCATTCCAGCCGCAGAAGAGCAGGTCGCGAAGCACCTGGCGGTCGACTACTGGAATGCACGGAAAGACTTCGCCTTCGGCACAGAAACGTGCTCGCTGGAGGAGTGCATTACCAAGGCAAAGGCATCGACGACAGCACCGGTAGTGCTGGCGGATTCGGGAGATAACCCCACCGGCGGCGGCAACGGCGACCAGGCCACCGTGCTCGAAGCCCTGCTGCGCCGCAACGCGCAGGGTGTCGTCTTTGGCGGCATTGCCGATCGTCCGGCAGTGGACGCCTGTTACACAGCCGGCGTCGGCTCAACCCTTCCGCTATCCATCGGCGCAACGCTTGATCCCAGCGCCAGCAAGCCGGTCCACGTCCAGGCGGCGGTCAAGTCTCTCCTGCAAAACGTTTCCCCGGCAAAGCGAGAAGCGGCGGTGCAGATTGAAGGAGTCACCCTCATCCTGAGCGCGTATCGGCGGCCGTATCACGAGATTGCCGACTTCACGAAGCTGGGGATCGATCCGAAAGCCGCGAAGATCCTCGTCGTCAAATCAGGTTATCTGGAGCCGCAGATCAAGGCCATCGCCAACCCCAACCTGATGGCGCTGACGGACGGCGCCATCAACCAGGACATTGTGCACCTGCCCGCAAACCGATATCGCCCCCCCACATACCCCTTCGTCCAGGATCTCCAGTACACGCCTCACGTCTATACCTCCGTCCGCAGCAGGCCTTAGTCCCCCTCCAGAGCGACAAGGCTCACGCAATGCCGGGATGAACGATCTCGCGAAGCGTGCGAACGGCATCCGCAGAGATCCGCGAGGCGTCCTCCTCCTTCCACAAGGGGTCCATAGCATCCACAGCAATCGCCTTTGGCCGCAGCGACGCGTGCAGGTCGAGACCGTCGATCTGCATCAGCCGTGACGCGTTCAACAGCGTGACGCCTCCGCCGGCAGCGATGCGAATTCGGCCCCGCGCACGCTGTACCAGTGCGGCAAGCGTCTCGTACCCTTCCGACACCGTAGGCCGGCCGCCTGACGTAAGAATCCGATCGCATCCCAAGTCGATCAATGACTCCAGCGCATCAAAAAGGTTCGCCGTTCGGTCGAACCCACGATGAAACGTGACGGATCGCCCGGCAGCTAAACGGATCAATTCTTTCGTGCGGGTACGGTCGATGCGCCGGTCGGCAGTAACCACACCAAACACGATGCCCGCGGCACCACTCACCAGGGCATCCTCCACATCGGCACACAGCCCACGGAACTCTGCCGCGCTGTATACAAAATTCCCGCTGCGTGGGCGCATCAGCGCATGCACCGGAACGCTTGAGTCCTCAAGTGCCGCCCGCAGAAATCCTCTGCTTGGCGTCACGCCACCCTCACTCAATGCGGCACAGAGCTCGATCCGATCGACACCGCCGTCTCGGGCAGCCTCGCAGCCCTGCAACGTTTCCACACACAATTCCAGTTCGCGCCGGTGCTTCATGATTCTGCGTAGCATAGCGCGATCAGAAATCCTCTGCATAAAGCATCGAAAGACAAAACGCCGCACGACTTGGCATCGTGCGGCGCAGGTTGCACAAGCTCCTCTTAGAACAGGAAGCGGACCGCCATCTGCATCTGTCGCTCCGATGCAAGACGCGTCGCGGTGACCCGGCCAAAGTTGCCGTCCTGGGGATTGCCGCTTGGGTTGGTGAACTGCGGCGTATTAGTCACGTTGAACACCTCGGCGCGAAGTTCGGTGCCGAAGTGCTCGTTGAAGTGCAGCGTCTTGAACAGCGACACATCCCCCGTCGCGAGACCCGGGCCGTAAAACTGGTTACGACCCGACGTTCCCTGCCGATTGACCGGTTGCACCGACGAGAACGCCGTCGTGTCGAAGTACGTTCCCGTGATGCTGTGGCTGAAAGTTACTGGCCGCAGTAGGTCGGCACGCAGGCTGGTTCCACCACCGTACACCGGAAAGTCGACCGAGAAGGGCGATCCCGTTTCTGCCTGCACAACAGTATTCATTTGCCACCCACCGATCAATAGTTCGACCGGTCGGCTTGCGCTGCTGGCGAACATGCGTCCTTTGCCGAAGGGCAGGTCATACACGGCGCTGGCGACGAAGACATTGCGCTGGTCAAGGGACGAATTGCCCTTGTTCAACGCATGGTTGTAGAAGTAAAGATCGCTTACCGCGTAGAAGCCGAGATACCCGTTGGTGTTATCGATGTTATGCGACCAGGTATAACTGGTAGTTAGCGTCAAGCCACGAGCCGCGCGATAATTCAACTGCGCCTGCAGACTGTTGTACCGCGAGACGCCATCATTGACGTTATAGACGACCTGGCCCAAGTTCGGGAAGGCAATGTTGCCGGTCGATCCAAACGGCTTGGTGTTGTAGTTGTACCCAGTCGCCAAGTGCGTTGCAATATTACCGACATATCCCACGGTCATGACTGTCTTGGCGCCATACTGCTGCTGCACCTGCAGGTCGTACTGCTGCACACTCGGCAACTTCTCATCCCGCGGAACGGCGATGATGTTGATGCCAGCCGGTGGATTCGTGCGGTCGAAGTTGGCGGGCACGCCAGGTAGCGGCAACGGGTTGGTGGCGGTGGTACTGGTCAGCAGGCCGTTCTGTGCGTTCTGCCCGGTAAAGGTGATGCGGTAGCCGTTCTGCGCGGTGTAACTGGTGCTGCCACCGTACGGCACCTGCTGACCAAGCTGGTTGTCGATGCCGCCGCGGTCCTGAAAGTAGAAGATACCGTAACCGCCACGCAGCACGGTCTTCCCTTCACCTGTTACGTCGTAGGAGAAGCCGACGCGTGGTGCAACGTTGTTGTACCGGCTGTTGATGATCGAGTTCGGCACACCATTCTGCCCGGCCAGGTCGATAAATCCGGTCGTTGGATTCAGTGCGGCCTGTCGATTGTGCTGTTCGGTCGGGTTGGTGATGATGTCATAGCGCACGCCAAGGTTCAGCACCAGCCGCTGGTTCACCTTCCAATCATCCTGCAGAAAGGCACCGAACTCATAGTTGCGCGTGCCGAACAGGCCCGTTTGCGCACCGATGCTGTAGTTATCGACAAAGCCAGCCAGCAGTTCGGAAACTTCATACCCGGTAAAGTCGCCATTGCCGATCTGGAAGTACCCCTTGCCCGAAATTGGACGGAAGAACGAAACGTCCCGCCGAATACCGCTCGCACCCAGCTTGAAGGTATGGCGGCCGCGCGTGTAAGTCAGCGCATCATTGATCTGGTAGGTGTTCTCCGGCACAAGGTATGTGCCATAGTCGCCCGTGTACTCTAGCTGGTTCTGGTTGCCGCCAATCAATGCGCCACCACCCAGGTTTGCCGTGCGGTTCGCATTCACGATGCCCAGGTCCGCAGAGATTGGCAGGTTCGAATCGACTGGCTGGTTCGCAAAGGTGTACCGGTTATATCCCGCCCGAAACTCGTTGATCAGGTTTGACGTGAACGTATGCGTCTCACCTACGGCATAACCGCGCGCATGCACGTAATTCACGCCAGAGGCGAAGCCAGCCGGCAGCAGCGGCAGGCGCGACGTCCGGTTAAAGTTACTGTTGTCGTAAATAAATCGGGCGAAGAGCCGGTCTGCATCAGAGAGGTTGTAGTCGGCGCGGCCGTCAACGCGATTCGTGTGCGAAATATTCGTACGAATGGTGCGGTAGTTGTTCTCCGTGCCGTTCACCAGGCCGGGAACGTTGGGCAGCGGGTACGCATTCAGGTAGCGCACCGCGGCCGCATTCAGCCGACCGGTAGGAATGATGTTGTTGGCAAACTGCTGGCAGGTGGTCGGATCGTAGACGCCGCCCACCACCGCGCGTGTCGTCACGCCGGCAACGCCACACACCGACGGTGCAGCGGTCACGCTGGTGCCGTTCACCGTCTGGCCCAGCAGCTCGGTGAAGTCGCCACTGCGCATCCTCAGCGTCGGTACGGTGATAATCTCCGGGTTCAGCGGCTGGTTCTCCCGCTCACCTTGGTAGTCGCCGAACAGGAAGAGGCGATTCTTCAGCACCGGACCGCCCAACGATCCACCGAACGAGTTCCGCTTGAACGGCAGCACAGGCGCAACACTTGCACCCTGGAAGCGGTAGTTCGGGCTGGCATCAAACAGGCTCGAGCGCGAGAACAGGAACGCCGAGCCGTGTACCGAGTTCGTTCCCGACTTGATGGATGTCTGCACGATCGATCCACCGGCACGGCCAAACTCCGCAGGCGCAGTGCTCGTGTTCACGCGAAATTCTTGCGTCCCTTCAATGTTTGGGAAGAAGTCGAGCGTATTGACCAGCGCCTCATTGTTGTCAATCCCGTCCAGGATGAAGTTGTTCGCCTGCGGACGCAGCCCGTTGCTGGACAGCGATCCACCACCGCCAGACGAGTTGCGGAAGGTCTCCGCATCGCCGTTCACACCCGACGCACCGTTGCCGTAGTTCCCGCGCGTAACGCCCGGCGTCAGCAGTGCAAGCTGGGTGAAGTTCCGGCCGTTCAGCGGCAGCTCCGTCACTTGGCGGCCCTCAATGACCTCACCGACAGACGAGGTAGCAGCATCGACCAGCGGCGCGGCGTCGGTTACATTCACGACGGTCGACTCTGCACCCACGTTCAGCTTGAAGTTGACCGTCTGCACCTGCGATACCCGCAAGTCGAACGTCTGCGCGATGGTGTCGAAACCGGCCTTGGTGGCCGTCACCTTGTAGGTGCCGCGCGGCAGCGAGGGAAACGTGAAGTTGGCGCTATCGTCCGCGGTGATGGTCTGGGTTGCGGAAGTTTCGGTATTGACGATCGTAATAGTGGCGCCCGGAATGATCGCGCCAGTGACGTCGGTGATGCTGCCGATGACCCGGCCCGTGTCTGTCTGTGCGGGGGAAGTTTGAACTGCAGCAAGTGCGAGTGCAACGGAAAGAACGGATGCCCCAAGAACTCGACCGAAAACTCGGCCCTTAAGTGTATTGCTATGCATGTGTTATGGCCTTTACTGAAAGCGGCTCAGCCGCATGTTCAGTGTACCGTTCAGCGCTCCAGTCTCCGTCCTCCGGAAGATGGACGCCTCCTGACCGCAACTATCGAAAACAACGCTCTGCTCCGGCTCGGGTCGTGCGCTTTTCCACGGGCGACACTCACCCGCAAGCTGCAGCTCAGCCCCCCTTTGGTGCAGCTGTACAGATTTGCGCTGCAACGGCGCCTTCACGTGGCGAGGATCCGCCGGTGTACACAACACACCCGCAAGCATCTGACGTAATCCGACCGTGCGTTTTCAACGCTTTCACCCAGTTTTCCACGTGCCTCCGACGCGTACAGTCGAATGTGCGCAAGCCGAACGCAAGAGCTCTTCCGTATTCGGGAAGCTGACCCTATATGTTGTGCTTGCGCTCCATCTTGGCCCGAGCTACAGTAGGTCTACTTCAGAAGAGCGGTCAAGAGCCGTTCTGGCAGCCTGAGCTATACGGGGCGAATCAAAGGCGAATACACTAGGAACCGAAGTGCTTTCTCCCCCAGCGTTTGTAACCGGTACACAGCAACCCGAATTCAGTTCATGACACCTCGAGGCATCTAGCCTCTCCACACAAGTTTAAGGAGCACCATGGCGACGACCACCATCCAGACCAGCCTGTCCGACATCACCCCAGGCTTTCCCATCCGCGAAGAAACACCCGTCATGCACGTAAAGAAGCGCAATGGCTCGCTGGAATCGGTGGACGTCAATAAGATCGTGCGCGCGGTGCAGCGCTGCTCCCAGGGGCTGACCCACGTGGATGCAATCCGCATCGCATCCAAAACCATCGGCGGCCTGTACGACGGTGCCACCACCCGTGAGCTCGATACCATCTCCATCGACACCGCGGCGTCGCTCATCGCGGAGGAGCCGCAGTACAGCAAGCTGGCGGCCCGCCTCCTGCTCGCGACCATCCTCAAAGAGGTCTACAACCAGAACATCCACTCCTTTTCGCAATCCGTCGAATACGGCGAGCGCGAAGGCATCGTCTCGCCGGCGACGGCCGAGTTCGTTAAGGTGCACGGCCGCAAGCTCAACCACGCCATCGATGAAGGCCTGTCCGACCGCTTCGAGTATTTCGGCCTGCGCACCGTCTATGACCGCTACCTGCTGCGCGACCCACTCAGCCGCAAGGTCATTGAAACACCGCAGCACTTTTTCCTGCGCGTCGCCTGCGGTCTCGCTGGCACGCCGCACGAGGCCATCGAGTTCTACAACCTAATCGCTGCGCACGACTACATGCCCAGTTCCCCCACGCTGTTCAACTCCGGCACGCGCCATCCGCAGATGTCGAGCTGCTACCTGCACGACTCGCCCGGTGACTCGCTGGAATCCATCTACGACGCCTACAAGGATGTCGCGCTGCTCTCCAAGTTCTCCGGTGGCATCGGCCTTGCTTTCCATCGCGTCCGGTCCGAGGGATCGCTTATCCGTGCCACCAACGGCCTGTCCAACGGCATCATCCCCTGGCTCCGCACGCTCGATTCCTCGGTGGCCGCGGTGAACCAGGGCGGCAAGCGCAAGGGTGCCTGCTGCGTCTATCTCGAGCCGTGGCATGCAGATATCGATAGTTTCCTCGAGCTTCGCGAGAACACTGGCGACGTAAGTCGTAGAACCTACAACCTTAACACCGCAAACTGGATCCCCGACCTCTTCATGCAGCGCGTCGATGAGGATGGTATCTGGTCGCTGTTCGATCCCAAGCTGGTGCCGCACCTGCCGGACCTGTTCGGGAAGGAGTTTGAAGCAGCCTACGTCAAGGCAGAAGAAGACAAGCTATACGCTCGCCAGGTCAAGGCGCGCGACCTCTATGCCCGCATGATGCGTTCGCTCGCCGAAACCGGCAACGGCTGGATGACCTTCAAGGATGCCTGCAACGAAAAGAACAACCAGACTGGAGTCGCCGGCAATGTCGTTCACCTCTCCAATCTCTGCACCGAAATCACGGAAGTCACCAGCAAGGACGAAACCGCCGTCTGCAACCTGGGTTCGGTGAACCTGGCACGCCACGTCATCATCGACGCGAAGGGAGAAGCGAGCTTCGACTTCGAAAAGCTCGCCAACACCGTACGCGTTGCCGTGCCCATGCTCGATCGCGTCATCGATATCAACTACTACCCCGTTCATCAGGCATCGAGCGCGAACTCCCGCTGGCGTCCCGTTGGGCTCGGCGTGATGGGCCTACAGGACGTGTTTTTCCAGCTCCGTTTAGCGTTCGACGCACCGGAAGCGCAGGCACTCTCAGCCAAAATCCAGGAGGAAATTTACTTCCACGCCCTCACTGCCAGCGTAGAACTCGCCGAGAAGAACGGCCCGCACCCGGCCTTTGCCGAGACACGCCACGCCAAGGGTCAGTTCCAGTTCGATCTGTGGAAGGTCGAGCCGAACGGCAGCGAGCGGTGGGACGCATTGCGCGCGCGCATCATCGCGTCCGGCCTGCGCAACTCCCTGCTCATCGCCATCGCACCCACGGCAACCATCGCCTCCATCGTCGGCTGCTACGAGTGCATCGAGCCGCAGATCTCCAACCTGTTCAAGCGCGAAACCCTCTCCGGCGAGTTTCTGCAGGTCAACCGCTACCTCATCAACGAACTCAAAGCGCGCGGCCTTTGGACAGAGGACATGCGTAATCGCCTCAAGGTTTCGGAAGGCTCTATCCAGAACATCGATGAGCTGCCGGCCGACCTGAAGCTGATCTACCGCACCGTGTGGGAGGTCCCAATGCGGTCTCTCATCGAGATGGCTGCCGCGCGCAATGCCTTTATCGACCAGTCGCAATCGCTGAACCTGTTTGCGGAGTCGCCTAATATTGGCCGGCTGTCCTCCATGTACATGTTTGCGTGGAAGTCCGGCCTGAAGACGACGTACTACCTGCGTTCACGCCCGGCGACAAAGATTGCCAAAACCACCGTGCAGCGCGCCGCGATGAGCTCCGCCACACCCGGTGTCATTGCCGCAATCTCTGCCCACGATCCGGTCCCGTCCGAAACCAAACCGGCACCTACCGCCGCGGATGCAGCACGTCCCGACACGACTGCCATCGCCTGCTCGCTTGAAAACCCGGAAAGCTGCGAAGCCTGCCAGTAATCCTTCTCTGCCGCAGTAGCTTTGTCCTTCCGCAGCAACCTTGGTCATTCCGAGGCGGAGCGGAGGAGTTTACTCTCCTCCGCTCCGCCTCGAACTTCCGCTCCACCCATCACAGGAGATCCACATGTCCGCCACGCTCGACCCCGTCACCGTTGCCACCCCGGAACACACGTCGCCCCTTCACGCCGGCAGCTCCGTTGTCGCGCCGGAAACCCTGCTGGATCCCGGCATGTGCCTCACGCTGCGCCCCATGAAGTATCCGCAGTTCTACGACATGTTCCGCGACGGCATCAAGAACACCTGGACCGTGGAAGAAGTCGACTTCGCCACCGACCTGGTCGACCTGCGCAGCAAGATGAGCCCGGCAGAAATCCACACCATCAAGCGCCTTGTTGCGTTCTTTGCCACCGGCGACTCGATCGTGTCGAACAACCTGGTGTTAAACCTGTACAAACACGTCAACTCTCCGGAAGCGCGCCTCTATCTTTCACGCCAGTTGTTTGAGGAAGCCGTCCACGTGCAGTTCTATCTCACGCTGCTCGACAACTACGTACCCGATCATGCCGAGCGCGCCGAGGCCTTCGCCGCTGTCGAAAACATCCCCTCCATCATGAAAAAGGCAGACTTCTGCATGAAGTGGATGGATTCTATCGAGGCGCTGGATACGCTGCAGACCCGCGAAGACCGCCGCAACTTCCTTCTCAATCTCATCTGTTTCGCATCCTGCATTGAGGGCCTGTTCTTCTTCGCAGCCTTCGCCTACGTCTATTTCTTCCGCAGCAAGGGCCTGCTGCACGGCCTTGCGTCGGGTACCAACTGGGTCTTCCGCGACGAGAGCTGCCACCTGGAGTTCGCGTTCGAGGTCGTCAACGTCGTTCGCCAGCAGGAACCTGATCTCTGGGACGCACGCCTGGAAGAGCAGATCGTCGAGATGCTCGAGGAAGCGGTCGACTGTGAGGCCCAGTTCGCCGAAGACCTACTCTCTGGTGGCGTCGCCGGCCTGTCCGTCCGTGACATGCGTGCTTATCTTGGCTACGTGGCCGATAGCCGCCTGCAGCGCCTCGGTATCGCACCTCACTTCAAGACAAAGAACCCGTTTAGCTTCATGGAGCTACAGGATGTTCAAGAGCTAACCAACTTCTTTGAGCGTCGCGTGTCTGCCTACCAGACCGCCGTTGCCGGTGAAGTTGCTTTTGGCGAAGACTTCTAGGTGAAATGCTTGATGGCATCAATATGGCTTCAACACAAGCTGCCCTTTTTCAGGGCGGCTTCTTCGTTTCGTTCGCGCATCTGAAAGACATTATGTCCGCTACCAAAGCTCCCATGACTGACATGCAGGACCTAGAAGAGATGCTCAGCGTTGCACCTCGCGCCATGTGTCCTGACGCCGTAGACGCTGATCAGGTCGAAGCATCAATTCAGGCAAAGCAGATTGGCGATCGCATTCGCCGCCTGCGTACGCGTAAAAGCATGGGGCTGGTGGAGCTAGGTACACGCACCGGACTTTCAGCGAGCTTCCTTTCGCAACTGGAAACCGGCCGCGTAATTCCTACGGTCCGCAACCTTGCTCGGATCGCGCTTACGTTTCATAAAGATCTGGCATATTTCTTTCGAGATGAGGCACCCCTCACCTTCCGAACTATGCGTCAGAGTGAGCGCATTCGGATCCACCGGAACAATGATGCAGCGCCCTCTTTCTTTTCTGAAAGCATGCATTCGCTCGTCTCCGACAGTCAGATGGTTCCGTGCATCGCCGAATTTACCGTTGCCGACACGGATGCGTTGTTCAAACCGAAGATCTTCGATGGGATCGAATTCACCTTCGTCATGGAAGGCATGTTAGTCATTCACTCCGAAGGAGAAACGGCAACACTTAAAGCGGGAGACATCGTCTGGCTAGACGGAACGCGCAAGCGTCATTACTGCTGCCCTGCGGGTACTGTAGCCAAGGCCATGATCATTACTCGGCACATGCATGCCTGAGTTTCATTGCATCTCGTGCTACCCGCTATGGTGGGCACTACCCTGACGGCCTTAGTGCGAGCAGCACTCTTCGCCTCGCAGGGCACCACGCGCAGCTCGGATTAGAAATGGAACGAGTACCAAGCCGGCAACGGCGTCCGCCCACGCGATGTGAAACACAGAGCGAATGACCAACCCACAAAGAACGATGGCCGCTTGAATCGCACAGAAGTTTGTTTGCGCCGCGTCGGCAAGCATTGCACGGCTATTCAGGCCACGGGCCACCGCCCGTTTCGCGCGGGTGAGCACAGGCATGGTCAGAAGGGCGGCTGCCGTAATGGCAATCCCCGTCCAACCCGGCGACCGTTCTCCACCCGCTCGCAACGTCAGCAAGGATTCGACCAACACGTACGCCGCCAATGCCAGCAAACAGACCCCAGCCACGGTAAGGCTAAGCTTCTCTGCCTGGTGCTTGCGGGTGTGATTCATCTCGTGGGTCATGCGCCAGTAAAGCGCCGCGCCCGACAGCATTTCAATACAGCTATCCCATCCAAACCCCGCAAGGCTGACACTGTGCTCGCGATACGCCCCTGTCAGCGCCACACCCGCCTCCAAGGCCGCCCACACGACCGTGATGATCTCGAGATGGCGGCCTCTGCGTGCCAGTGCGGCCCGATCAGGCGCAGACACGGTCGCGTGCTCGACGTGCCTGTGTGGAGGGCTGCAGACGGTACTGCCGCTTGCTCCGGTTTCTAACGTTTGCATCGAATCTGCCACACTTGTAAGCATACGCCGTTAGGCAAAGTAGGACGCCATGCGCAAGAAGCGGATTTGCACCATTCACGCTACACAATGGTCGGAATCCATGACACAATAGAAGGGTTGGTCTGGGCAGGTGCGGAACAGGGCGTGATGCCGTGCGTCGCCGCAGAGTGGAGCAGGGGGTATCCTCCCCGCAAAACGAGCGAGCCCCGGAAGTACACCCCAGCAATTGAGTATCAGGAGATTGAGTCATGGCAAAGGTATGCCCCATCACCGGCAAGCGCCCGATGTCCGGCAACAAAGTGTCGCACGCGAACAACAAGACGCGTCGCCGCTGGGAGCCGAATCTGCAGTGGAAGCGCATCTGGGTTGCAAGCGAAAAGAAGTTCATCCGCATGCGGGTCAGCGCGCGCGGTCTGCGCACCATCAACAAGCTTGGCGTTGAAGCCGCCCTGCTCCAGGCGAAGGGATAACGTATGCGGACCATCATCAAGCTTGTCTCGTCTGCCGGCACTGGCCATTTCTACACCACCACCAAGAATCCGAAGACGACCTCGGCGAAACTCGAATTCAAAAAGTATGACCCGGTCGTGCGTAAGCATGTACCGTATCGCGAAGCCAAGATCTAAGGCTTGCATCTTCTGCAAAAGGCCGCGCTTTCAGCGCGGCCTTTTCTGCGTTAGCCTGATGCTCCTTTGGCTTAATTTTCGTTCGCCTTTCTATGCCGACACGGTCAGGCACGGATTTGTTCTACATTGGCCTAAAAAAGACGGAAGAACTTTTCTGCATTGCGCCCAAACAGAGACGAAGTGCATCACAGTAAATCGAAACTGGGGCTGTCGCGAGTTACTGGCGGCAAGTTTATCCCCACACTGTCGGAGATCTATGGCCCGCCTGCCTTCCGCTCCCCTGCTTAGCGCAACCTGTGTTGCTGCGCTTCTGCTTTCTGGTTGCAAAAAATCGGACGCTCCCGCGCCCGGCGCAAACATGACCGCCGCAACCAGTAGTACCGCTCCGGTGACCGCAGGGTCGCTCCCCCCCGATACCCTCGTGGTGCCGGTCAACAACCCGGCTAACGCGCCCCTGCCATCGCCGGTCGCTGCAGGATCCATTCCGGCGAACACCTATGTGGTCCCCGCAACCAGCGCAAACAGCGCAATCGGCCAGGCCTCCGCTCCACCACCGACCTCTGCGGCGATTGCAGCCAGTACTGCAAGTCCGAGCACGCCGACTGCGGCAGCGCCCGTCGTCCGAACAGCCCCAGCGCCTGCACCCACGCCCTCCTACGTCGTTCCGGCGGGCACCCGCGTCACCGTCGTCACGAACCAAAGTTTGTCTGCAGAACATAGTGATCCCGAAGCGGGCTTTACCGGCTCACTCGCATATCCCATCGTAGTTCGAGGCACGACCGTGTTCGGCAGAGGCACCGAAGTTCGTGGTGCTATCACCTCCGCAAAAGGGCGCGGTCACTTCAAGGGTGCTGGTGTGCTTGGCATCGAACTGACGAGTATCGGTGGACACAGCGTCCATACCAGTGAGTACGTGCAGCGGACCAAAGGCCGCGGGAAGCGGACCGCCGGCTTCATCGGCGGTGGTGCCGGCATCGGCGCACTGATTGGTGGTCTCGCCGGTGGCGGCAAGGGCGCATTGATTGGCGGTCTTTCTGGTGCGGGGGCTGGCACGGCAGCCGGTGCCTACACGGGTAGCCGTGATGTCGTGATTCCCGCGGAAACTCGAGTCTCGTTTACCACGCGATCCAGCATCACTAAGTAACGACGCTCGCGAGGAGCAGAGAGGCGGCAGCCGCGTTCGGTTGCCACCTCCTCGCGTGCGCATGTCACTATGCCTGGCTGTTTCCGGCACCGAGCGTGCGATGAAAGAAATCGAGCGTCTCACGGTACAGATGAAGTGCAAGCTCCGGGTCGTATCGCGCTCCCTCGTCCCGCATAAACGCGTGCGCTCCGTTTACCTCATGCCACGTGTATTTCAAGTTGAGTTCATCCAAACGCTGTAACACTTTTCGGCGTGCATCCAGAGGAATGTGCGGATCCTGGCGTCCCCAAATCATGAGGAGTTCGCCCTGAATCTGGGCTGCCCTGGCGAGCGAATCATCCGCCTTGCCTTTCCCTAAGGATCCCTGCGCGATGTCCGTGCCATAAAAGCACACCGTGCCACGCACCTCCGGCTCCATGGCTGCGCGAAAGCTAAGGTGTCCCCCCAGGCAAATACCCAGGGTACCAATGCTGCCGGTGCAGTCCTCGCGTGCCTGCAGATGATCGATCACGGCCCGGGTATCCGCGTCATAGCTGGCGAGTTCCTTCTCATACTTCCATTTGTTTCCACGATCGCTGCCCGCCTGATCGTAGGCCAGCACCGTGCCCTGTTGTTCAAACTCGTGATACACCTCGGGCATGGCGACGATGTAACCGTGTCCTGCGATCATCGCGGCCGTTCGGCGAATGGGCGCGGTAATTTGGAAAATCTCTGAATAAAACATGACTGCGGGGTAGCGGCCAGGTGCTACCGGCCGAATGATGTGCGTGCGCATCGGCCCGTAGGGTGTGTGTAGAGTTTCAAAACTTGGCTCGGTGACGATCATTCAGACTCCTTCTGGGGTTCGAGGCAGTAATTGCCTGCGGAAGTACAAGACGTGGGGCATCGGGTTGTCGTAATACTGGGCGGTACGCTCAAACCCCAGAGCTCGGTAGAGCGACTGGGCACCCGTCATCGTGGGAAGCGTGTCGAGAACGAGATCGGTGTATCCGGCGGCCTGAGCGAAATGAATCGCCCGCAGCGCCAGCGCATGGCCTAAGCCTGTTCCTCGTGCCGACGCATGCACATACAGCCGCTTCATCTCGCAACACCGATCGGTCGTGAGCGGTCGCACACCAACGCAACCCACCGGGATATGCCCGGACGTCAGCGCCAGCAAAAGCTCGCCAGCTGGGGGCGCATAGCTACCGGGAAGCTGGGCAAGTTCCGCTGCAAAGCCTTGAAACGTAAGATCTACATCCAAAGAATTCGCATATTCCTGGAAAAGATGTCGAACGGCACCGATTTCGGCCTCGGATCGTGCGGGACGGATGACAGCCGTCATCGCCAGCTCACGGACAGATGCCATCGAAGGCTGCGATCCATTGCCTTACGCAGCACTGTTGCGTATTCCTGTAACTCTCCACGCACGAACTCCCCTTCACTGCCCAGGTCGCCCGGTTCCTGCTCCAGGTGCTGCAGCAGCGCCAACACCGTTTCGAGGCCGGGTCGTGCGGGAAACCATTGCGGCGGAGGCAGTTTGTCCAGCAGCGTGGGATCGCCGGCACCCTCCTCGATCAGCAGCGCCATCGAGTTTTCATCGGCGGAGAAGAACTCGATGAGCGGCCGTGAGCCAAGGCTGACGGCAAGGCGTTCCAGAGCGTCTTCGTTCCGGGCGATGGCACGGCCGTTGACGAAGGTGTCGTACCCGGGATCGTCTCCCTCAACCACGATGTACATCGAAGCAGCCATGGTGTGTGCAGTTTATCGTGTCTGGTAAACACGGAAAAAGGCCGCGGATTACTCCGCGGCCTTTTCCGTGTTGCGGTGAACTACGCGCGGGGCGCGCCACCGTTGCCGCTAGATGCGGGAGCACCACCGGGCTTGCGACCGCCACGGCGGCGGCGGCGGCGGCCAGTACCCGCGGGCTTGTCGCCCTGCGGAGCTGCCGAACCGTTTCCGGTCGTGGCTGCTGCGCCTTCAGTTTCCTCGTCATCACCCTCGTCGCCGTCCAGATCATCATCTTCGTCGAAATCCTCGCCGCCTTCCAGCGTGATGGTTTCCTCAGACGGTGCCGGTGCGGTGCGCTCAGGACGCGGTGCGCGCTCGGTGCGTGGCTGCTCGACGTACTCGCCACGCTCCTGGCGGCCACCACGGCTGCCACGATCAGACGGTGCGCTCTCTGACGCTGCGTTCGAATCCACCTCGGGCAAGCCGAGCTTGGCGCGCTGCTCACGGAGCACGGCCTTGCGGGACAGTTTGACGCGGTTGCCTTCGATGGTCAGGACCTTCACCAGGATCTGATCGCCTTCGCGCAGCTCGTCCTTCACTTCCTTGACGCGATGCTCTGCGATCTCGGAGACGTGGAGGAGACCGTCGGTGCCGGGGAAGATTTCGACGAAGGCGCCGAACTCTGCCAAGCGGACGACCTTGCCGAGGTAGGTCTTGCCCACTTCCGGCACGGCGGTGATGTCGTTGATCATCTGCAGTGCACGTGCGAGACCGTCCGGATCGGACGACGACACATCCACCTTGCCGGTGTCGTCCACGTCGATCTTGACCTGCGTCGCCTCGATGATGCCGCGGATGATCTTGCCACCGGGGCCGATGAGGTCGCGGATTTTGTCCGTCGGAATCTGGAGGGTCTTGATCTGCGGTGCAAATTTAGACTTCTCTTCGCTTGCACCCTTGATCACGGCATCCATCTTATCGAGCAGAAAGAAGCGTGCTTGACGTGCCTGCTCCATGGCTTCGCGCATGATCTGGGGCGTGATGCCCATGATCTTGATGTCCATCTGCATGGCAGTGATGCCCTTGCGGGTACCGGCGACCTTGAAGTCCATGTCGCCGTAGTGATCTTCCGCGCCGGCGATATCGGTCAGGATGGAATACTTGTCGCCTTCCTTGACCAGCCCCATCGCGATACCGGCGACAGCGCCCTTAAGCGGGATACCGGCCTGCATGAGTGCGAGTGACGCACCGCAGACCGATGCCATGGACGACGAGCCGTTCGATTCCGTGATGTCCGAGACAATGCGGATGGTGTATGGGCTGTCCTTCTCATCGGGGAGAACCGCTTCGACAGCGCGCTGTGCTAGGGCACCGTGACCGATTTCGCGACGGCCAGTCCCGGTCATACGTCCAACCTCACCAACGCTATAGGGTGGGAAGTTATAGTGCAGCATGAAGCGACGCTTCTGTTCGCCCTCGTAGGATTCGAGACGCTGAGCGTCGTCGCCGGTACCGAGGGTGGCCGTGACGAGCGCTTGGGTTTCGCCACGGGTGAACAGGGCGGAACCGTGGGTGCGCGGCAAAACGCCGATTTCGATATCGATCTGGCGGATCTGGTCGAAGGCGCGGCGATCGGGACGGATACGGTCGTTGAGCACCTGGTCGCGGAAGATGTTTTCGCGAATGAGCTCGAAAGTCTTGCTGAAGCGCTTGGGCGCGGCCGCATCATCAGCCGGCAGGGACTTCTTCGCGACGTCCTTGATCTCCTTGATTTTGGCGTAGGAGGCAGTCTTGTCGTACTTCTGCGTGTTGACCGCGTCGGTGAGCTGCTCCTTCACCTGGGCACTGAGTTCCGCGTAGTAGGCCGACGTGTCTTCGAGCGCGTTCATGGTGCGTTTCGGCTTGCCTGCGACCTTGGCAAACTCGATGATGGCGGAGCAGATCTTCTTGATCTGCTGGTGGCCGAACTCAATCGCGTCGACGACTTTGTCTTCGGAGATTTCCTTTGCGCCGGATTCAACCATCACGATGCCGTCGAGCGTGCCGGCGACGGTGATGTTGATGAGGCTTTCCTTACGCTGTGCATGGGTCGGGTTGACGACGAACTCGTCATGGATGATGCCGATGCGCACGGCGCCGATGGGACCGGAGAACGGGATGTCCGACAGGGCCAAGGCGCAGGAGGCACCGTTGATCGCGATGATATCCGGATCGTTTTCCTTGTCCGCGGAGTAGACGAAAGCAACGACCTGGGTTTCGTTGCGGTAGGTTTCCGGAAAGAGCGGGCGAATGGGGCGGTCGATCTGTCGCGAGGTGAGGATTTCCTTCTCACTGGGGCGGCCTTCGCGCTTGATGAAGCCGCCGGGGATGCGGCCGCCACCATATGCGGTTTCGCGGTATTCCACGGTCAGCGGGAAGAAGTCGATGCCTTCCTTGGGCTCGGGTGCGCCGACGGCGGTGGCGAGGACGACGGTGTCGCCGCAGGTGACGAACGCGGCGCCGGATGCCTGCCGGGCGATGCGTCCTGTTTCAAAGGTGATCTGCTTGCCCCCGGCAAGCTCCACGGTGGTCTGCTGCTTCATAGCGGCTGTTCTCTCTTTTGTGTGATTGGGAAGTGGTGAGCGCGCGAGCGGGAGTGCTCAGAACGCGGGCAGACCGCCAGAACAACGCTGCTGGAACGCGGCGTTGCCAATTGGCGGTCTGCGGTGATGGTGAAACGGAATGTGCGCGTCAATTGCGACAGTGGCCCCTCGCGCTTTGGCCGCCGGGAGCTTGAGCTAACCCGTGCGGTCTGGCAGCGTGTCTGGCGATGTCTCGGTGTAGTTGGACCGAGTTACTTGCGGATGCCGAGCTTGCCGATGACGTCGCGGTAACGGTCGGAATCATTCTTCTTCAGGTAATCAAGCAGGCTGCGACGCTTGCTGACCAGCATGAGAAGGCCGCGACGCGATCCGTGGTCTTTTTTGTGGGTTTTGAAGTGCTCGGTGAGCTGCGTAATGCGCTCGGTCAGAATCGCGATCTGGACCTCGGGGCTGCCGGTGTCGGAATCGTGGGTCTGGAACTTGGTGATGATCTCGGTTTTCTTCTGGATTGCCAACACGATCTTGCGGAACTCCTGCTTCTGGTTATGTTCGGTATTGTCTACCTGTAACGATAGCACCGTAGAGGAGCAGGGGCAACGGTGAAGGCGGACCCCTCCCCCTTGGGTGCCTTTGCTAAGTTCCTCATTCTATTGAGAGCGTCCGCAAGTTCCTCTATCGATGCGGGTTACGGCCAAGTTCCTGAATGGGGAGAACTTAAGGGGCTTTGCACAAATCCTGGGGCACCCACTTTTCGTTGGGTGTCAGGTGTGTTGCGATGGTGCGGTATGGGCGCGGAAGGATTCGGTGACGGCGGCGAAAGCGGGCTTGGGGTGGAACAGGCTGTCGAAGAGGAGGGGGCGCTGCGGCTGGTGGTCGGGGCGCGGATTGTGCTGGTTGAGCCAGGTTTGCGCATCGTCGACGCCCCAGGCGAGGACGGCGTGGACGTTGGGTTCGGCGAGCACTGCTTGCAGGTACGCCGCGTAGGTTTCTGCAACGCCGAGGTCGCGCTGGGCGGGGTTGGAGGGCAGTTCCCTGTCGTCGACGTCGATCTCCGTGACGAAGACCTGGAGGTTTATCTCGCGGCAGCTGCGGATAAAGCTGCGCAGGCCGGGGCCGTACCGGGCGCCGGCTTTGATGTGGGACTGGATGCCAACGGCATCGAGCGGGACGTTGCGCTGGCGGAGGCGGCGGAGGAGGAGGAGGACGGCGGCGCGCTTGACGGCGTCCTCATGGGTTTCGGCTTCGATGCCATAGTCGTTGTAGGTGAGCAGGGCGTGGGGGTCGGCTTCGCGCGCGGTGCGGAAGGCGGTTTCGACGTAGTCTTCGCCAATCAGTTTCAGCCAGAGGGAGTCGCGCAGGCCGTCGGGGCGACCGTCTTCAGGGTGGATAGCTTCGTTTACGACGTCCCAAGAGTGCATGCGGCCGCGGTATCGGCCGGCGACGGTGCGGATGTGCTCTTGCAGCAGGGCGCGTGCATTCTCTGGCGTAGCGGTTTGGGTGAGCCAGGCGGGCAGGCTCTCGTGCCAGCAGAGGTTGTGGCCGCGCATTTTGATGTGGTGGGTCTCGCAGAACTGGACGAAGGTGTCGGCGTCGTCGAAGGAGAACTGGCTGGCTGAAGGGCGGAGCGCGCCCCACTTCATGCTGTTTTCAGAGACGGCGATGCCGCACTGTTCGGCAGCGGTGCGGCGATAGATGTCGGAGGTGCGCAGGGAGGCGGTGCTGAGAGCGAAACCGGCGAGCAGGCCGTGCTGTGCCGCCTGGGCGCGGAGCGAGGCAGGGCCGCTGATGTCGAGCGGCGGCGGGGGGTAGGCGGCGGGGGTGATGTGGTGGGGCGCGCAGCCGGCGAGGACGAGGGTTGCGGCGGTGCCGAGGAGGAAGTCGCGGCGGAGGACAGTGTCAGCGGGCATGGGCACCGGCGTCGCGGCGAATGTCGCCGGTCCAGCGGAGAAAGCGGAGGAACTGCTGTTTTTCGGTCCAGAGAAAGCGGAGCATGACGGCGGCAGTAATGTCTTCAGCGTGGATGCCGGAGTAGGTCTCAAGCCGCCAACGGAGGTAGGGGCTGCGCCAGGGGGTGAGGCGGTAGCCGCGGGTGGCATTCCAGAAGAAGAGGAGAGGGCCGAGCATCTGGTGCGAGTGTACCGGATGGGATCGATCTTCGAGTCTATGCGGGTGTTAGAGGTAGTCGAACAGGCTGGTTTTATTTAGTTTGCCCAGGGTGCTGAGAAGAGCGGTCTGCTGACTCTGGGTGGCGGAAAGGTCGGTGGCAAGCTGGACGTTGTTGGGGGCGAGGAGATTCGTTTGCTCGACCTTGGTATTGGTCTGCTGGGTGGTCACGTAGGTGCTTTCAGACTGGATGCGGCTGAGGCTGGAGTCGAGCGAGGAGCGCTGGGTGATGACGACGTTGAGGGCGGCGCGTAGATTGGCGACGTCGCCCGTGTTGGTGGCGGTGCCGGCGTTGAGGCTGTTGATGACAGTGGTGAGCGCGGCGAAGACAGGCGAGCTGCTGTCGCCGAAGATGGAGGAACCGGCGGCGGAGGTTGCAATGGAGTTGCCGCCCAGCGTGGTGACGGTGTTGACGTTTGTGTCGCCGCTGTAGGTGGCGGTGCCGTCTGCGGCGAGGGCGTACGGCGCGGTGGTGCCGGAGCCGGAAAACAGGTAGCTGCCGTTATAGCTACTGTTGGCAAGGCTGAGCACGCTGTCGCGGATGCCGGCGACCTGCGATGCGATGGCTGCGCGGTTGGTCGTGGTTTCGGTATCGTTGGCGCCCTGCACCGCAAGAGAGACGGCGGAGGTGAGCTGGGTGACGACGGCGGCGAGGGCGGAATCCGCGGTGGTGAGGCGGCTGGTGAGCGTGGTAGCGGTGGTGAGGAAGGTGTCCTGCTGGGCGAGCGTGCTGTTGAGCGTGGCGCTGCGGCCGGCGGCGAGTGGATCGTCGGAGAGGGACGAGATGCGGACGCCGCTGGAAAGCTGCTGCGAGATGGAGCTTTGCCGGGTGTTGAGGTTCTGGGAGGCCTGCACCAGGTTGGCGGTGATGGTGGCGTCGATGCGCATGGGCGTTTCCCCCTTTTCCGACCGTGGCGGTCGCGTTCAAGCCGGAGTTACGAGACGGTGGTGGTGGTGCCGAGGTTAATGGCGGAGCCGAGCAGGTCGTTGAGGATAGAGAGCAGTTTGGCGGCGGCCTGGTACGAGCGCTGGTACTGGGTGAGATTAGAGGCTTCTTCGTCGAGGGAGATGCCGGACACGGTGTCGCGCTGGGTGGAGAGCTGCGTCTGGATGGCAGCGTCGGCGGAGCTGTTGGTGGTGGCGGCGCTGACGGTGGTGCCGAGGCCGGAGAGCAGGGTGCTGTAGGCCGAGCTGAAGGTCTGACCGTTGACCGTGGCCGCATTCTGCAGGGCGAGCATGGCGTTGGCGTTGGAGTTGCTGCCGGCGCCGGTGCCGGACGAGGACGCGGCAAAGCTGGAACCGCTGGCGAGGGTGGTGGCGATGGCGGCAGCGGCGCCGGCGGCGGAGGTGCCGACGGAGAAGACAGCCGTGCCGGCGTTGCCGCTCGTATCGGTGCCGGCTTCATTCTGGGTGTTGACCGCGGTGGCGAAGGCGTAGGCGAGGGTGTCGAGTTGGGAGGTGACCGCGGGCAGGTCCGTGTCGCGGGCGTGAATGGCGCCGGCGAGCGCGCCGCCGGTGAGGGCTGCCGTTATATCGGCGCCACCGAGGCTGGTTGCGGCGAGCACGCGGGTGGTGCCGCCCGTGTTGGTGGTGGTGAGCGGGAACGCCTGCGACCCGCCGACGAGTACGGTGCCGTTGGTGGTGGAGACGGTGATGCTGCCACTTTCGGTTGTGGTTTGGTGCAGGCCGACGAGGCTGGAGAGCTGGTTGAGCAGGTCCGTCCGGTCGTCTTCAAGCGAACTGGTGTCGCTGCCGGGCACGCTGTTGGTGATGGCGTTGTTCTTGTCGGCGATGCCCTGGAGCAGGGTGTTGACCTGCGTGACGGAGGTGGAGACCTGCTGGTTGAGCGATGCCGTCTGCGTGGCGATCTGCGCAGAGGTGCGATTGAAGGCGGCGGCGAGGGTTTGCGCGGCGGAAAGGGTGGTCTGGCGGGCAGCGGCGCTGGTGGGGTCGGCCGCGATGGCACTGACGGAGGAGAAAAAGCCGCTGATGGCGCTCTGAATGCCGGTGCTGTCCTCGCCGGTGGTGCCGATGCTGAAGATGCCCTGAAGCTGGGTAAGCGCGGTGAGGCGGCTGCTGCTGCTGGACGCGGTGTCGGTCGCCTGCTGCACGGCGCGGTCGAGGATGCGGTCACGGCTGGCAGTGACGGTGGCGGTGACGCCGGTGGAGGCAGCGGTGCCGTTGATCTGAACGGTGTCGTTCTGGGTAAAGGTGACAGTGCGCCTGGTGTAGTTGGTGGAGTTCTGGTTGGCGATGTTGTTCGCAGTCGCGGTGATCGCCGTCTGGTCGGCGAGCAGGGTGTTGCGGGTGTTGTTGAAGAGCGCGGTTAGGGTGCCCATGGCGCGGCTCCGGCAGGGTGGTGGGCGCTGAGGAGGCGCTGGCGCAGGACGAGGTTGCTGCGCGCGGCAAGGACCTGGCGCTGGAAGACGAGGAGTGCGTTGAGGTAGGCAACGCGCTCGGCTTCGGTGGCTGGCGCTTCGACGCCCGGGATCGACGTGCAGAGCTGCTCGAGCGCGTCCGCGTCGTTGCGGCTTAGGGCGTCGGAGGCTTGGGTCAGCAGCGGGTGCACGGTGGTCCTTTGTGTTGTGCTTATCCGAGCAGGTGCTGGATGAGCTTGTCGGCGACGGCACTGGCCGGCACGGAGTAGGTGCCCGCAGCGATAGCGGACTGGATGCTCGCAACTTTATCCATGCGGACGTCGCTGGTGGAGCTGGAAACCTGGGCGAGGCTGCTGGCGGCGGTGCTGAACTGGGCGCTGTCGGTGCGGCTGGTCGCGGCGGTGCTGTCGGTGGCGACATCTTTTTTCGCGGCAGCGACGCGATCCGACTGGCCGAGCAGACCTTGCAGTACCTGAGAGCTTCCGATTCCGTTGGTGGTGGACATGGCTTATTCTCCTCTCCCCTGTTATCGACGGTGCTTGAGAAAACTTTAGTGCGGTTTTTACACTTTCGTGTGATTTGTTTCTGCGGAGGTGGGAGCGGCGGTACCTTTGTGGGACTGGAGGGCCTGCTCGATCTGCTTGGCGAAGCCGAGCGCCCCGGAGTTGGCGAGGGCGCCGGCAACGGCTTCGACACCGAAGCCCTGGAGGGGATTGCTGCCGGAGCTTTCGGCACCCTGGAGGGCCTCGTCGTCGGTTTTGCCGAGGGGCTTGAGCATTTCACCGAGCATCATGGCCTCGAACTGGTGCGCGGCCTTGGTGAGGCGCTGGGCCTTGTAGGCCTCCGCGGTGGACTGGGCGACAGTGGGGGCTGCGGTGTTAATGGTGGGGATCACAGGACCTCCAGTTCGGCTTCGATGGCGCCGGCGGACTTCATGGCCTGGAGGATGGAGATGACGTCGCGGGCGGTGGCGCCGATGCTTTGGAGGGAGCGGACGAGGTCTTCAACGGTGGAGCCCTGCTTGAGCTCGATGCGGTTGACGGGCTTGTCTTTCGCTTCGATCTGGGTGTTCTGGACGACCTGGGTGGTGCCGCCGGAGAAGGGTGCGGGCTGGGAGACGCCGAATTCGCTGACGATGTTGACGGACAGGCCACCGTGCAGGATGGAGACGGGCTGGAGGACGACCGCGCCGCCGATGACGACGGTGCCGGTGCGCTCGTTCATGACGACCTTGGCCCTGGGGTAAAACGGGACCTCGACGGCCTCGACGCGGGAGAGCAGCTCGGGGACGTCTTCGCCGGGATGGACGCTGATTTCAACCATGCGGCTGTTGGTGGCGCGGGCGATGGGGCGGCCCATGCTGGTGTTGATGCCATCGGCCATGGCGCGGGCGGACTTGAAGTCGGCGTCCTGCAAGAGGACGGAAAAGCTGGTGCGGCCGTTGAGGTCGAGCGGGACGCCGCGCTCGACGGTGCCGCCGAGGGGGACGCGCGCGGTGGTGGGGTGATTGACGGATTTGGAGGAGCCGTTGGCCACGACGGAGTAGCCGCCGAGGACGAGCGGACCCTGGGCCTGCGCGTAGATCTTGCCGTCGGTGCCGTAGAGGGGGGTGAGCAGGAGGAGACCGCCCTCGAGCGAGCGGGCGTCGCCGGCAGAAGAGACGGTGAGGTCGACGCGGGTACCGGAGCGGGCGAAGGGCGGAAGGGACGCGGAGACGAAGACGGCGGCGAGGTTCTGCACGCGGATGGCGGAGGCGGGGACGGAGACGCCGAGGCGGAGGAGGGTGGCGGCGAGGGTCTGGACGGGAAAGCCGGTCTGCTGGGAGTCGCCGGTGCCCTGGAGGCCGACGACAATGCCGTAGCCGACGAGCTGGTTGTCGCGGATGCCCTCAATGCTGGCGATGTCCTTGACGCGGGCGAGATGGGCGCCGGGGGCGTGGGTGTCGGAGTGGGTTTCCGCGTGGGCGGCGACAGCGACGAGCAGGGTGCACCCCAGGAGGAGGCGGAGGATCGTCGGGAGATGGTGGTGGCGGCGGGAGGTCATCGCGGGGATCATCGCAGGGCTCATAGGGGGTGCGGTGCGGGGTTAGAAGATCACGGCCTTGTCGAGCAGGCGGACGAGCAGGTTGGGGCGGTGGGTGTAGTCGGTGACGATGCCGTTGCCGCGGACCTGGAGCTCAAGGCTGGAGATGGCGGTGGAGCGGACCTGGTTCTGCTGGGAGATGTCTTCGGGGCGGACGAGGCCGCGGAGGACGACGGTCTTGGTTTCCTGGGAGAACTCGACCTGGCGGGCGGCCTCGATGACGAGGATGCCGTTGGGGAGGACTTCGACGACTTCCCCACCAACGACCGTGCTGAGCGAGGTGTTGTTGGCGCTCTGGCCCTGCGCGTTGAGGGCCGAGGCGCTGTTGCGGTTGATCAGGTTTTGGGCGGCGCTGGCGGCGGAGAAGCGGGAGAACAGCGCGGTGAGGGCGGAGGTGGCGCTCGAGGTCCGACCGCCCTTGACGGTGCCGTCGGTTGAGGAGGTGAGGCCTTCAGCGACGACGACGGAGATCAGGTCGTGCGGCTGCATGGCGCGGACGTCGGCGGTAAATCGGTCGAGCCGGCCGTTTTCCGTCCAGATGGCACCGGGCTCGGGTTGAGAACCGGCACTGCTCGCGTGCACGCTGGCGAGGTAGTCGCTGAGGGCGCTGGCGGCGGGGCCGTTGCTGAGCGTGCTGGTGGCATGCTGCGGGGCGCGCTTGAAATGGCCGGTCTTTGCCGGTGCGGGCGTGGGTGCAGGCATCTGCTGCGCGGCGGGGACGCCGGGGTTGAGCGGACCGGAGGCGGTGGCGACCTGGGCATGGACGATGGTGGCCGCGCCGAGGAGCAGGAGGATGGCCGTAGTGGCAAAGAGGAAGCGGCGCAGGAGGGACTGGAGAGACAGACGGCGATCGTCGCGAAGTGCCTGCGCTGCCTGCGTTGCGGCAGGAGCGGTCTGCGATGCGTTGGTCGCGGCAGCGACGGGGGTGCTGCGGAAGGTGGCGAGGCGGGTCATTGTTGCACCTCGACGCGGTGGGCGCCGGCGGCGATGCCGCGCAGGTGGCGCGGAGGCGCGGGGGCTTCGCCGATGGTGGGGGAGGTAGTGGCGTCGAGAACCACGTCCACAGATTCGCCGGCGGCGGCGGGCGCACTGGCGTGGCCTTCGAGCGTCATGTGAACGTTGCTGGATTGCACGAGGATTTCCACGGCGTCGCCGCGGGCGATGAGGACAGGCGCGGTGGGGGCGGGGGGCACGGGAGCGAGCGCGGCGGGGCGTGAAGGCGTGCCGGCTGCTGGGATGGAGGTGGAGGGCATGCTCGTGGCGGCAGTGGTTGCGGTACCGGCGGGGAGGTTTGCCGCGATGCTGGCGAGGCTGGCCGCGAGGGGCACAAGGGTGAGTGGCTTGCGTGCGTCATGGCAGTCGGCGACGCGCACCCAGGCCTTGCGCAGAATGGGATCGACGACCAGGTCCTGCACGCGGTAGCCCTCGTTGGTGGCGGTGCCGGTATCGCCGAGGATGCCACGTGCCGCCTGTTCCGCCGACGCCGCGCAGTGCGAGGCGACGGCGACGATGGCGGCAAAAGCCGGTGGGGGCGCGGCGAAGACGGTGGACGGTGCGGAGACAAGCAGGAGAGCGGTGAGGAGGAGTGGGAGAGTCTTCACGAGCGCACCATCCCATTCACCTGTTGGTACATGTCGTCGGCCACGTGGATGACCTTGGAGTTGCTCTCGTAGGCGCGCTGGGCAAGAACCATGTTGACGAACTCCTCGACCACGTCGACGTTCGAGCCTTCAAGCGCGCCCTGCTGCAGGGTGCCCATGCCGGAGGTGCCGCCGGGGACGTCGACGATGGCGTTGCCCGACGCGCTGGTCTGCTGCAGGAGGTTGCCGCCAACAGAGGACAGGCCGCCGGGGTTGGGAAAGGTGGCGAGCTGGATCTGGCCGAGCTGCGTGGACGACGTCTGGCCGGGCAGGGTCGCGCTGACGATGCCGTACTGCGAGATGGTAACGGTCTGCGCATTCGACGGGATGGTGATGGCCGGCGTCAGCAGCTCGCCGTTCGCCGTCATCATCTGGCCCTGGTTGTTGAGGTGGAAGTTGCCGGAGCGGGTGTAGGCGGTGGTGCCGTCGGCCTTGGTGACCTGGAAGAAGCCGGTACCCTGCACGGCGAGGTCGAGCTGGTTGCCGGTCTGGTTGAAGTCGCCCTGGGTGTTGACGACCTCCGTCGCAACGGCGCGGGTGCCGAGGCCGATCTGCAGGCCGGCGGAGGTGGTGGCGGTGGAGGCGGCGGCACCGGGTGTGACGAGGTTCTGGTACATCATGTCTTCGAACTGGAGATGGCGTTTGCGGAAGCCGGCGGTGGAGGAGTTGGCCAGATTGTTGGCCACCGTATCCAGATTGGCCTGCTGTGCGGTCATGCCGCTGGCTGCCGTGTACATCGCTCGAATCATGGTCGTTTTCCTCTTCCCTGCGGTGCTGCTCTGCCTGATGTTGTTGCACGACGGCTGCCAGAGTTCGGCGGCGCGGATGAAGGCGGCCTAACTAAACGCGGCCTAATTCTTCCGAGGCGGTCTTGTCGAGATCGTTGGAGAAGACGGACAGAGCCTTCTGCATCATTTCCGCCTGGCGCTGCACGAGCATGAGCTGCATGGTGCCGTGGACGGCGTCCTGGTTGGCGCCCTCGAGCGCTCCCTCCTGCACCGTGGCAGAGGCGGTGGCAAGGGGCTTGGCGCCGTCGCGGAGGGCGAAGCGGTTGGTGCCTTCGGCGGAAAGGTCTGTCATGGCGTAGTCGACGATGCCGACCTGGCCGGCGATGGCGCTGCCGTCCGGCGTGCTGACAGAGATGGTGCCGTCGGCCGAGACGTTGACCGCGCCGGTGGGCACGGTGATGGGGGCACCAGAGGAGTTGAGGACGGGCTCGCCGTGCTGCGTGGTGAGGGTACCGTCGGCGGAGCGCTGGAAGGAGCCGTCGCGGGTGAGGCGGACGCCGTGATCGGTTTTGACCTGGAAAAAGCCTTGCCCCTGCAGGCCGAGGTCGAGCGGGTTGCCGGTGGATTGCAGCAGGCCCTGGCTGAGGTCGAGCGAGGTGCCGCCGAGCAGGCCGAAGCTGTTGACGGCCGTCTGCACGCCGTTGCCGGAGGTTTCTTCCTGCGCTGCCGCCATGACACCGCGGAAGTACTCCCGCTGGGCGCGGAAACCGTTGGTATTGGCGTTGGCGAGATTGTTGGCCGCGGTGTCGAGCGCCTGTGTTCTGGCGAGGACTCCCGTGTATGCCGCGTACAGACCGCTATCCATGCCGGGACAGGGTGCAGCTGGAGGGCCGAAGCTGGGGCGGGCAGCTTAGAGGGGGCTAAGGCCGCCAAGGGGGGGCGGTTGGGTGGGGCTGGGTTGAACCCACCTTCATCCCGCTTGACGGGCTGCCGGACGATTGGAGGCCTGCGCCGGGCGCGATGAAGATGCGGCACCCGTGCGGGGCGCGCGATTGTCCTGGATCGCTGGTCGGGAAACGGTCTCGTGACTTGTCCGTGTGGAACCGTCAACCCATGCCCGAGACTCCGGAGATGGGCACGTATATTCCATCGGAGGCTTTGCTCCCAAAGGTATCTGCGGAGATGGAGGAGAGCAGATCCCCTCACTGCGTCACGCGAGGACAAGTGGAAGGGGGTACAGATGCGAGACGAAATGGTCGGGCCGTTGGACTAAGAACGGGTGCGGCTAAGAACGGGCGGCGGAGGGCAGGCGGTAGAGGATGTCGACGATGTCTTCGCGGTGGCACGGTCCGCCGGCGAGGGCGGCGGGTTCAAGCCAAAGGCGGAGCCACATGCGGCGGCCGACGCGCACGGAGCGTGCTTCGACGGGCTGGAGCTGGAGCACGGTGCGGATCATGCGGCGGGCGATGTCGTCAGCGTCGGCGCAGGGGATTTCTTCGGCCGGACGCTGGGGGATGGACGCGATGCCGTCCCACACGGCGTCAAGCTGGGTGGTGAGCGCGATGCCGCTTTCGACCGTGACGCCGTGCATGCGCTCCAGCGCGAGGGCGATGGGGGCGTCGAGCCAGTCGGCGGCGGCGAGCGACAGACGGGTACCGATGAGCCGGAGGGGAAGGCTGCCGGAGGCGCGCAGGAGGTCTAGCGGCGCGAGGCGGAGCAGTTCTTCGGACGCGGTGGAGGGCAGGTGCCAGAGCGGCGCGTTCCACTGGGCGGCGAGGGCGGCGGCGATGCGGCGCTCGTCCACGCGGAAGTGGCGGACGAGGACGTCACCGAGCTTGGCGCCGGTCTGCTCCTGCAGGATGAGGGCGCGGCGGACCTCTTCGGCGGTAAGCACGCCGCGGGTCTGGAGGATGAGGCCGAGCGGGATGCGGTGGCGGACGCGCGACTCCGAGATTGCGCCGGCGCGGAACTCGCGGCGGACGGCGGCGCGGACCGAGGCTTCAAGGCATTTGCTGCCGCAGTGCCACGTCCCCTCAAACTGGGGGCGCTGGCCGCTGCGCATGCGCAGGCGGACGGCAAGGGGCATGCCGCCACAGAGGCAGCGGCCGGTGAGGGCGGCGGTGGCACGGGAGGCCGCGCTGGGAGCGGCGGCGGCACGGCCGAAGGTGCGGTCGGTGGAGCTTCGCGCAAACGGGTTGTCGTGCAGGTGGGCAAGACCGGCGACCTCGGCGGTGAGGCGGCGGTGGAGCATGGGCTCGGCGGAGGCGCGGGAATCGGGCGTTAGAGCAGGCATCGCACACTCTCCAGGCGGGGTTGGGGTGGGAGGACCTCGGCGATTTGCAGGGCGAAGTTGCCGCCGAGGACGACCACCTCGCCGCGGGCGACGATGCGATCACCGACGAGCAGGTCGACGGGGTCTGAGATGTGGCGGTCAAGCTCGAGCACGGTGCCGGGGCCGATTTCCAGCGCCTCGCTCAACAGCATTTCGCGGCCGCCGAAGTGGAGGCGGACCTCCATGTCCACGTCGAGCCAGGGCTCCGGCGGGGTAGTGTGGCGGGGAGCGGCAGGGCCGTTCTCACTCACGGTATCGGTGACGGTGTGCGCGGCAACGTTGGTGACGCTTTGGGAGGCGGCGACGTCGGTGACGGTGTGTTCGGTGACGGTGTGCGCTTCGGGCGTGTCAGCCATGGTGTCCTCCGTGGGCCTGCTCGGGATGGGTGGGGAGCGTGGTGACGCGGGCGGCGCGGCGCTCGCTGGTGCGAACGGCGCCGGCGGCACAGACGACGGTGTCGCTGAGGCGGAGTTCGGCGGCGGCGTGCTGGGAGAGGGGGAGCTTCAGCAGTGAACCGGGGCGCAGCTGTTGCAGCTCGGCGGCGGCAATGCGGACCGGCGGAAAGCAGAGGCCGGCCTTGACGCGAGCACCGCGCAGAGCGGCTTCCATGCGCTGGCGTTCTTCGGGCGAGCGCGGCCGGGGCACGTCGCGTACGGCGGCAAAGGCGCGCAGCGAGGTGTTGAGGGCGGAGACGGGCAGGCAGAGGCAGAGCTCGCCGGCGACGCCGGGCATCTGGACGTCGTAGCGCAGGCAGAGGGTCTTTTCCTGCGCGGCCATGAGGCGGTTCTGCTGGCCGTCGCGGTCGCGTGCCTGCATTTCAAAGCTGAGGCCGATGTGGGCCCAGGCGGCGTTGAGCTCGCGGACGACGATTTCGATGACGGAGAGCAGGACAGTTTCTTCGATTTCGGTGAGTTCCCGGTCGAGCGGCGGAACGCCACCGGAGCCGCCGAGCAGGAGGTCGACGACCTCGGGGACGAGGCGCATGCTCCACTTGAGCGCGCCGCGGACGTGGTGTTCGACGAGCTGGATGGGGAGCAGGTAGTCCGTTCCGACGCCTTCGGCGAAGATGTGGAAGGCCTGCTGCTCGTTGGGCAGGGGCGAGACGGTGAGATTGACCCGCAGCCACGCGGAAAGCGTGTGCATGAGGTTGCGGGCGAACTGTTCGTCGAGGCTCTTGAGCGTGCGGAGCTGGTCGGCGGAGATGTGGCCGGCCTGGCCGAAGTCGAACCGCTCGATCGGCATCGGGGGTTGATCAGCCACGGCTCTTTCCCTTCTTCTTTTCGATGGGCGGCAGGTTGCGGCTGCGCAGGTCGGCGAGGGCGACGCGGAGGCGGACAACGGCGGCGGAATGAATCTGCGAGACGCGGGACTCAACGACGCCGAGGGCGAGGCCAATCTCCTTCATGGTGAGTTCCTCGTAGTAGTAGAGGGTGAGGACCATGCGTTCTTTGTCGGGCAGGGCCTCAATGGCGTCCACCAAGTGCTGCTTGAGCTCGCCCTTGAGGCAGCGGAAGAGCGGGTCGTCCTCGGGCGCGCCGGGGATGTAGGCGAGCTCGTCGTCGCCGGAGTCCTCGTTGCGTTCGAGGTTGAGCGAACCGATTTCGAGGCCCTTGAGCTCGCCGAGCAGCTGCTGGTAATCGGCAAGGGAGATCTCCATGCCGGCGGCGATTTCGTTTTCGCTGGGTGCGCGGCCAAGCTGCTGGGTCAGACCGCGGATGGTTTCTTCGATCGCGCGGCCCTTGCGGCGGAGTTCGCGGGGACTCCAGTCGAGCGTCCGCAGCGAATCGAGGATGGCGCCGCGAATACGGAACTGCGCGTAGCTCTTAAACTGCACCTGCTTGTTGCGGTCGAACTTGGAGAAAGCGTCGATGAGGCCGACGATGCCAGCGGAGACGAGGTCGTCGATTTCGACGTGCTGGGGCAGCCGCTCGTGGATGCGGCGTGCGATGAAGCGAACGGTAGGCAGGTGCTCCACCAGCAGGCGGTCGCGTTCGGCCGGGGAGACGGGAACGGCGATGGTAAGAGCCGCGTAGTCCTGCGCGGCGGGCTTGGTGTCCGCGCCTAGCATGGCGGGCGGAAGGATGAAGTTGTTGCGGAAGTTGCCCTGTTGTTCGCTGCTCATGCTCTGCTCCTGCGTTTGCGGCTCGTTCACCGGTGTCTCTCGTTAAAAGTCGAAGGGCGCGATTGCTGTTCTGTCTTGCGACGGCCCTGCCCTGTTTCGCTTCTGTCCCGTGCCTGTGAGGATCAGCTCCCGACCGTGCCCAGGCTGCGCACGCGAACTTCGGGGGGAATCTCCGACGGTGCAAGCACCGTGACCTTGGGCAGAAATGGCTCGAGCCAGCGGCGCAAGTGATAACGCGCCGGCGATGGACAGAGAAGCACGGGAAGGGCCGAAGCTTCGCCTTCGCCGGTTAGCCGCTTCACAGACTCCAGCAGTTGGCGGAGGAAGGTCTGCGCGTTGGCGGGTTTGCGTGCGCCGTCGCCCAGCATGCGGCGCGCACCCTCGGGGTCGAAGGTGAAGAGGATCTCCTCTTCCATGGCGCGGTCGAGCGTGAGCACAGGCAGGCCGCCGTCTGCGTCGAGCAGGGGCCGGACAAGGCCGCGGCCCATGGCTTGGCGCGATTGCTCGACGAGGTAGACGACGTTCTTGTTCACCGCCGCGCACTCAACCAGGGTTTCGAGCACCGTGCCGAGATTGCGGATGGAGACCTGTTCGCGGAGGAGCTGTTGGAGGACTTTCTGCACCTCGCCCAGGCTCATGAGTTTGGGGACGAGCTCTTCGACGAGCTTGGGGTGGGACTCGTTCATGCTGTCGAGCAGGCGCTTGGTTTCGGCGCGGCCGAGCAGTTCGTGGGCGTGGCGGCGAATGAGTTCGGCGAGGTGGGTGCCGATGACGGCGGTCTGGTCGACGACGGAGTAGCCGGAGGCGAGCGCCTGCTCTTCGAGGCCGGGCTGGATCCAGCGGGCGGCGACGTTGAAGGCGGGCTCGCGGGTTTCGATGCCCGGCAGCGGGCGGGCGCGTGGGTCGGCGTTGACGGCCAGCATGCAGTCCCCTTCCGTTTGCCAGCGGCCGATTTCGATGCCGCGCAGGAGGACGACATACTCGCGCGGGCGGAGACGGAGGTTGTCGGTGATGTGGACGGAGGGCACGATGAATCCGAGCTCGGTGGCGAGGTGGCGGCGAAGGGCGCGGACACGGTTGAGCATCTGGCCGCCCTGTTTTTCGTCGACCATGGGGATGAGCTGGAAGCCGATTTCGAGCGTGAGCTCGTCGACCTTGAGCAGGCCGGCGAGGTTTTCCGCACCGGGCGCGTCGGCACCCGCGGCGGCAACCGTTTTGCCGCCGATTTCGACGTCGGCCTCGCCCTCGGTTTCTGCCGGGAGCTGACGCGCGACAAAGGTGACACCTGCCGCGAGAGCAAAGAAGGCGAGCTTGGGCAGGCCGGGCACGAGGGCGAGCGCGGCGAGGACGCCGGCGGCCATGTAGAGGGTGTTGCGGCGGCGGAAAAGCTGCTGGCCGAGCTCTTCGTCGAGCGTGCCCGCGGAGGAGGCGCGGGTGAGGACGAGGCCGCCGGCGATCGACACCAGCAGGCTGGGAATCATGGTGACGAGGCCGTCGCCCACGGTGAGAATGGTGTAGGTTTTGACCGCGGTCATCAGGTCGACACCCTGCTGGAGGACGCCGATGAGCAGGCCGGCGATGATGTTGATGCCCGTGATGAGGATGGTGGCGAGCGAGTCGCGCTGGTTGAAGCGGGCCGCGCCGTCCATGGCGCCGTAGAACTCGGCTTCGCGGGCTATGGCTTCGCGGCGCTTACGTGCGCCCTGCTCGTCGATGAGGCCGGCGTTCATGTCGGCGTCGATGGCCATCTGCTTGCCGGGGAGCGCGTCAAGGGTGAAGCGGGCCGTGACCTCTGCCGTGCGGACCGCGCCATGCGAGACGACGAGGAACTGGATGGCGATGAGGGCGAGAAAAAGAACAAAGCCGACGACGTAGTTGCCGCCGACGACGAACTGGCCAAAGGCCTCGATGACGGAGCCGGCGGCGTGGGTGCCCTCGCTGCCGTGGAGCAGGATGCGGCGGCTGCTGGCGAGGTTAAGCGAGAGGCGGAAGAGCGTGAGGAGTAGGAGCAGCGTGGGAAAGACGCTGAGTTCGGTTGCCTTGCGCACCTGCACCGCCGTGAGAAAGACGATGACGGAGGCGGTGATGGACAGGGCGAGCAGGATGTCCATGAGTACCGCGGGCAGCGGCACGAGCATGACGAAGACGGTGCTGATGGCGCCGAGCGGCAGGCCGAGTTGGCGCAAGAGGCCGGAGCGTTTGCTGGCGGGGGCGTCGGCCAGGGTGGCGAGAGTGCTCACAGGGTGTCCTCGGTCGGCTGGGATCCCATGGGTTGGGGTTCCATCACGATGCGGTTGGGCAGGTCAAAGCGTGGAAGGACGGGGGCGGTGTAGCCGGTGCTGCCGTAGGCAGTTTGCTGCTGGGTGCGCTTGCTCTCCTGCTTGAAGAGGAAGGCGAGGATGGCGGCGACGGCGGCGTAGAGCTCGAAGGGGATGGGCTGGCCCTCGTCGACAGAACGGTAGAGGGATCGGGCCAGCGGCGGGTTTTCGATGAGCGGGACACCGGCCCAGCGGGCGGCTTCGCGGATCTGCGCGGCGTGCAGGTCGCGGCCCTTGCAGAGGAGTTTGGGCGCCGACATGGTTTCGTAGGAGAACTCGAGCGCAACGGCGTAGTGCGTGGGGTTGGTGATGACGACGGTGGCCTTGGAGACGTCGGCCTGGACGCGGCGCTTGCGCATGGCACGCTGGATGTTGCGGATGCGGCCCTTGGTGTGGGGATTGCCGTTAGATTCCTTGGCCTCATCCTTGATTTCCTGCTTGGTCATCTTGAGGCGCTGAGACCAGGAGCGCCATTCGACGGCGTAATCGAGCGCGGACCAGCCGACGGTGATCCAGGCGGCGTCGAGCGCGAGGGAGTAGCCGCTGGTGAGGGTTTGCGGCAGGCGCGCGGCGCTCATGACGGGCATGGAGAGCAGCATGTGGCGCAGCAGACCGTAGGCAAGGAAAACGACGGCACCGGCAGGGGCGAGGGACTTGGCCAGGCGGATGACGGACTTCATGCTGAAGATGTTGGTGAGGTTGGAGATCGGGCTGAGGCGGTTGAATTTGAAGCTGAGGGCTTCGACGCGGAACTGCACGCCGCCGGTCTGCATGAGGCCGCTGGCGAGCGCGCCGGCGAGCGCCGCGGCCATGACGAGCAGCAGCGGCGAAAAGGCGGGCAGAAGCAGGCGGCCGCAGACGTCGATCATCTGCTCGGGCGAGTCGAAGGTGCGGAGCGAGGCGAGAAGGACACCGTCGTAGCTGCTGCGCCAGAGGGTGAGGAAGCGCTGAGCGGCGGTGCCGAGGAGCATGAGGCCGCCGAGCATGGCGACGCCGGAGATGAGCTCGCGGCTGTGCACGACGTCGCCTTTTTCGCGCGCCTTTTTCTTGCGTTGGTCTGTTGCCTGTTCGGACTTGTCCGCACTCATGCGCGCACCTCAAGGAGGAGTTCCCACGATGCGAGAGACAACGGTTGGGTCATGGGCGCACCGCCTTTTGTGCGCTGTCGAGAAGCAGGCTAAAGTGGTGGTCGATCCAGCCGGGCCAGAGGGCGAGCGAGGCGATGAGGGTGACGAAGGAGACGAGGGACTTGAGCGGGACGCTGGCGACCTGCGCGGGCAGCGCGGAGGCCATGCGGCTGACGAGGCCGATGGCGACTTCGACCAGCATGGCCGCGGCAACGACGGGCGCGGCCAGTTGCATGCCAGCGAGAAAGATGCCGGAGGCAGCGAAGGCGAGGTTTTTGCCGGCGACGGCGGAGATGGCGGCGGTGCCGAGCGGGACGGTCGCGAAGGTGCGGAAGACGGCGGCGAGCACGGTGCGGTGGAGGCCGGCACCGAGCAGGACGAGGATGCCCATCCAGGAAAGGACGGTGCCGAGGACCTCGGTTTCGACCTGGGAGTTGGGGTCGAGCAGGTTGGCGAGGGAGAAGCTGAAGGAGACGCTCATCATGGAGGCGGCGAAGAGCAGCGTCTCGTTCATGAGGGTGAGGGTGAGGCCCATAAGCAGGCCGACGGTGGCCTCGCCGAGGAGCGCGCCGGGGTCGAGCACGATGCGGGTCTGCGGCAGGGCGGCGGCGACCGGCGCCATGAGGATGGCAATGGCGATGGTGAAAACGACCTTGGCCTTGACGGGAAAGCCGGGGGAGCTGAAGACGGGTGCCGCCACGATGAGGCCGCCGATGCGCAGGGTGACGAGGACACCGGCGTTGAGCAGGCGCTCGAGCGCTGGGGTATCGGTCGGCATCGGGATGGGGAGGGTCAGCATGGGTTGGGTACGCTTGTTTCCTGAGGAGTACAGGACCCATGTCCAACACGCGGGACATGGGGCACATGGGTCGTGGCTAGCCGAGGTAGCGGTGGAAGTCGGACCAAAGGTGGATGGTGTAGTTGACGGCGCGGTGGAGATACCAGGGCATGGTGGCGATGCCGGCGACGAAAACGACGACGAGGCGCGGGACAGCGGTAAGGGTTTGCTCCTGCACGCCGGTGAGGGTTTGTAGAAGGCTGAGCGCGACGCTGATGAGCAGGCCGGCGACGAGCATGGGCGCGCTCAGGAGCATGGCTTCGATGAGCAGGTGGCGGGCGAGTTCGGCGGCTTGGTCGGGACCCATGGCGGCGGCTGTCTCCGGAGTTGAGGAACGTTTGCGCTTGGAACGGGTGGGCTTAGAAACTTTTGAGCAGCGAGCTGACGAGCAGGTGCCAGCCGTCGACCATGACGAAGAGCAGGATCTTGACCGGCGTGGAGATGACGACGGGTGGCAGTTGCACCATGCCGACGGAGGTGGTGATGCTGGCGACCACGAGATCGATGAGCAGGAATGGGAGGAAGAGGATGGCACCGATCTGGAAGCCGCTCTTCAGCTCCGAGAGCATGTAGGCGGGGACGACGACGCGCATGGGGGCGTCATCGCGCCGCTGCATGCGCTCGGCGCCGGAGGCCGCACTGAAGAGCTCGAGGTCCTTGTCGCGGGCGTAGCGGAGCATGAAATGGCGGACGGGCTCGGCACCCTTGGCGATGGCGGTTTCGCCGTCCATGAGGCCGGCGCGGTAGGGCGTGACCGCCTGGTCCTGCACCTGGACGATGACGGGCTGCATGAGAAACCAGGTCATCATGAGGGCAAGGCCCATGAGGATCTGATTGGACGGCGCGGTCTGCGTGCCGAGTGCCTGGCGCAGGAAGTGGAAGACGACCAGCAGGCGGACCAGCGGCGTCATGGCAAGGATGATGGCGGGCAACACCGTGAGCAGGGTGAGACCGGTGACGACAGCCCAGGGCGAGCTGTTGCCGATGGCGAGCTGCTCGGAGATGCTGCGCGGCTGGGTGGTGCCGGGGGCTGGCGCGGGTTTGGTCGGCTTCGCCGCAGGCGCCGCCGCAGTAGGCTTCTGGGCCTCCGCGCGGCGGGCAGGTGCTGCCTTGCGTGCGGCGGCGGGGCGGAGCTGGGCGGCCGGGCGATGGACCCAGAAAGACTCGGTGGAGGACGCAGCCAGCGGCGCGGCGCATAGCAGCAGGGCCGCGGCGAGGAAACGTGGTGAGAGGAGACGCTGCACGTTCAGTTCCCCTCCCCGGCGGACGCGGCGGCGGGGGCCGGGACCAAGGTAGTGACGCCGTCGGCGCCCATGCCGGCGAGAAAACGCTGGCCGTCCAGCTCGATGAGGGCGACAGAGCGCTTGGGGCCGAGCGCGAGCGTTTCTACCAGGCGGAGGTGCCGGGCGGGCTGAGTGCGATTGCGCCACCACTGGCCGAGCGCGCCGACGATGCCTTGCGCTGGACGGGCTGCGACTTCCGTTGGCGATTCGGGAAATGCCGAGGCGGCACGCGGGGCATGCGGCAGGGCGGAGAGTACGCGGTGGAGAGGCTCGATCATGCGCCGGTCCCCCCGACGGCAGCAGCCGGTGCCGCGACGTGTCCTGCTGCCGCTGTGGTGTTGCTGCCGGTGCCGAGCAGACGCGTGATGCGGATGGACATGCGGCCGTCCATGTACTCAAACCGCGCAAGGCCGACGGGCGCGCCGCCGATGACGACGGTCAGATCGTCTGCCGTGGCGATGACGCTGGCAAGCACCTGCCCGGGGTGGAGTGCGCCAAGGGCACGCAGGGACATGGCGGGCAGCGGAATGTCGACCGACAGTCGCAGCGGCACCTCGCCCAGGGCGTTCCAGCGCACCGTGCTCTCCTGCGCTTCAGCCGGGGCAAGGGTGACCAGGCCCGGTGCTGGTTCGGTCGCGGTCATCCGCGCTGCACCAGGAAGTCCGTGACATAGACGTCGAGCACGTGCGTTTCGCGGTTGTCGAGCGCGTAGGTCTGCCGAAGTTTTTTCTTCAGGGCGTCGAGGCCGCCCGTGGCGAGGAGGGTGTCGGAGGTCTGCTCGCCGAGCACAGCGAGCGTGGTGTCGCGCAAGGCGGCGGAGACACCTGGATCGGGCTTATCTGCCTTCCCTTCTTCCTTTTTCTTCTCGCCCTTGGCCAGTGGCGCCTCCGCGATGCGGAGGCTGATGCTGGCGCGCAGGTAGCTGCGGCCGCCGGCGTCGGACAGATTGACGACCATGGGATCGAGCGCGAGCACGTGCGACGGCGGCAGCTCGGGGTCGGACGGGTCGGTGCTGGAGGCCGGCTTTTCTGCCTTGGCGGCGGCGGGGGCGCCCGCGGCGGCGACGGGCGACAGCTTGCCCGACTTGACCAGGTAGTAGCCCACGCCGCCCACGGCAGCCAGGGCGACGACGGTGGACAGCACGACGGCAATGAGGATCGGCACAAGGCCGACCTTGGCGGCCGGTGCGGCGGGGGGAGCGGACTCTGCGGGTGCGGGCGCGGTCGACATGCAGTTGAGAGTGCAGGTCGCGTGCCATTTGCGGCAACACAGAATTAGGCGGAGCTAAGCGCAGACGGCGCGGCCAGGCCCAAATCGGTACGAGCACGCGGCACACAGCGGGCGAAACCGTTTGCCACGGAACGCGCGCGTGGCAGGCGAGGGGTCGGCACGCACGCCGGCCCCCTCTTCGGACAGTTCCGGTACGACGTGCACGGCTACCGGATCATGCTGATCGTGTCCTGCGTGATGGTGTCGAAGGTGGTGACGGTTTTGCTGTCGGCCTCGAAGGCGCGCTGGGCGACGATGAGATTGGCGAACTCGGTGGAAATGTCGACGTTCGAGCCTTCGAGGGATGAGCCTTCGATCGTGCCGCGGCCGCCCGTGCCCGCGACGCCGATGGCGATCTGGCCGGACGCCTCGCTGCTCTTGTAGATGTTGCTTCCCTCGCGCGTGAGGCCACCCTCGTTGCCGACCGCGGCGACCGCCACCTGGCCGAGCAGATCGGTCTTGCCGTTGGTATAGGACGCGCTGATGACGCCCTGCGAGTCGACGGTAAAGCCGGTGTAGGTGCCGCTGGCATAACCATCCTGCGACGTGGCGTTGCTGGTGGATGCGGCGTTGGTCTGGGTCAGCGTGGGCTTGTTGCTGGTATCCAGCACATTCCAGCTGAAGTTGAGGTCCGCAGCATTGTCCGCGAGGCCGGTGAACTTGATGCCGGTGACGTTGGCGGAGGGGGAAGCAAGCGTGCCGTCGCTGTTGAAGGTCAGGGTTCCCGAGGCGTTGGCCGAACCGGTGCTTTCGCCGGACGGCAGGGAGAAGGCGTAGCTCCAGGTGTTGGACCCCGTCTTGGTAAAGGTGACAGTCGCCTCGTGCGCGGTGCCGAGCGAATCATAGATCGTCTGGGATGCCGGCACGGCGGTGCCGACGGTTGCGGTGGAGTCCAGGTTCTCAGTGAACGAGACTGCCGAGGTGGGCTTGGGCAGCTGGGTTTGGCCGGTGGGCACGGAAAGTGCGACGAGCGAGGAGCTGGTGTCGATGGCGCCGTTCTTGACGCCGTAGCCCATCACGCTGAGGCCGTCGGTGGTGACGAGATTGCCGACATTGTCGAGCTTGAAATTACCGGCGCGCGTGAGCTCCTGGGTGCCACCGGACTGCACGACGAAGAAGCCATTGCCGTTCAGGGCCAGATCGGTGCTGGTGCCGGTGGTGTTCGGCGTACCCTGGGTAAAGTTGGTGTCGATGGACTGCACCTTGGTGCCGGTACCGACCTGCAGGGCGGAGTTAATGCCGGTCGCGCCGATGGTCTGGTAATACAGGTCGGCAAAGTTGGTGGTCTGGCTCTTGTAGGCGGTGGTATTCAAGTTCGCGAGATTGTTGCCGATAGTGTTGAGGGCGACGGAATTGGCCTTGAGGCCGGTGAGGGCGATGGAAAAATTGGGCATGGGGACTCTCTCCTGGTAGGGTGGGGTGCGGGTCTTGACTTACGTGCGGAGCACGGAGGCGGTACGGATCCTGGATTCGTCGTGCGTTGTCTAGCCGGTGGCGCTGGTGCCAGTCGTCGAGGTGGTACCGGTGAGGGACGTGACGCCCTCGTTAATACCGATGAGCTGCTGCAGGCTGTTGACGCCGACGAGCTGCTGCACATACTGGGTGGGATCTGTGGGCTGGGTCGGATCCTGATTTTTCATTTCCGTGACGAGCAGTGTCATGAAATCGGACGCCGTGATGGTGCTGCTGTCCGCCGTGGTTTTGGTGGTACTCGTGCCAGGCGTGGTGCCCGTGGTACCGGTGTTGGCAGTGACGGATTTGCCGCTGCCGAAGAGACTTGCCGCGGTTGCCGAAGCGCTCTGGATCGCTAGACTCATTCATTCCTCCTGAAGGTTTCGGCACGCCCCTGGGGCCGGTCCGCCATGCTTGAAGCAAACAGTTTTAAATACGCACGCTGACGGTCGATGTGCGATCGGTTGCGGCGAACGCGGCGGGCATGCCGGTGCGTGCGGTGGAGACATTGGCACCCTCGCGACGCGTGCCCGACACGGCGAAGGTGGTGGAGGTCTGCGCATCGCGTGCGGTTCCCTGCCCGTTTGCGGTTAAGCCGCCCTGCTGGCCGGTGCCGTACAGGGCGTTGCCCTGCGACTGTTGCTGCGATTGCGATTGACCCTGAGATTGGCCCTGGTACGCCGCACCGCCATGCGCGCTGCCCTGGCTGAAGCCGGAGGAGCCTGCGCCGCCCGCCTGCGCGGCCGCGTCTTTCGCGACACCGGCGGCCATTTGCGCGCTGCTGGAAACGCTCTGGACGGAGACGTTCTGGTCTTGGAGGAAGCGTCCGAGGGACGGCAGGAGGCTGTTGACGGCCGATGCCGCGGCGGGGTTGTGGGTGGCGAGCGCGGCATGCAGACCACCGGCTGGATCGACGCTGGCACGCACGCTCAACCAACCGAGGGTGGTGTCGTGGAAGCCGACTTCGAGTGCTCCCGTGCGTGTCGTGGCAGGGGTGTTGCCACTGCTGTCGAGCGCGGCGGTGGTGGCAAGGGTGTGCGACGCCGCGGTAACGGCTGCGTGGCCCACGGTGAAGGTGACGCCACGATCGGCGGTGGAGCCTGCCGGGACGACGGCGGCCAGGCTGCCGACGGCGGCGAACGTGCTGTCAGGTGCCGTGTGCGTTGCGGCGGGTGCGGCGAACGACAAGGCCGCCTGCGGGTCTTCCTGCGACGCGTCCGCGTCTGCTTTGCGTTCGGCGTCCGCGCGTGTGCCCTGTCGGCCGGCGACACGTACTTCGGCGGTGGGGATGGGCCCGGCGGACGTGCCCGGCGCGACCGCGGCTGCTGCCGAAGCCGGGGTGGACGGCGGGACGGCTGCCGTGGTGGCTGCAGCCATTGGTGCGGGCGCGGGTACTCCATTTGCCAGCGCGACGGCCTCGGTCGCCGGTGCCGATGTGCCTGCCACAGTGGTGGCTGCGTCGCCGACGGGAGTAGGCGGCGTGAGGCCGGGTACCACCGGTGGCGTGGCAGCCGCGGTTCGTGTAGAGCCAAGCGCCCCGCGCGCGCCGGCCGTGTGCTTGAGCAGTGGCACGGGCTGGCCTGCCAGGAAGGTGTCGGCCTGGACGAGGGTGGCCGAGCGATCTGTGGCGTCTGCACCCACGCTGCCCCGGCTGAGAGACGCGCTGCCCTGGTTTGGCGTTGCAACCAACGCTTTGGCGGAGTTGGCCGTTGCCGGACGTGTCACGGTCTGCCGACTGGACGAAAGCAATGGCGCGGTCGAAGACGGGGCCGCGTTGGTGTTGGCCGGGGACGAGGTTGTCGATGGCGCGGTCGACGGCGGCAACGTTGCCGCGCCGAGCGTGGCGGATGCAACCGTGGCATCGGCCGATGGGAGGACGGTGTCTGCGGCGGGCGCGGCGGTCTGCAGTGGATCCGGTTCCGCGCCCGGCGCGTCTTTCCGCTTGGTCAGGGCTGCGGACGCGGTCTTTTCGTCCGTGGCGCGCGACGTGAAAGTACCCGTCCGATGCGCGGGCGGCGACGTTTGCGCGGTTGCGCGGGCGTCGTTCGGCAACGTGCCGGCGGTGGGCTGGGCGGCGGTATCGACGCCGGCCTGCGTGTCGATGGCGGCATCTGTATCCGCGTCGGCGCCGCCTGTTGTGGAAGATGGCTGCGGTGCCGAGGCTCCAGTTGAGGGCTGTCGTACGGCAGCGCCTGCCGGAGGCTGGGGAGTGGCTGATTCGCTTGCGGAGACGCCGGCGTTGGAAGGCGCATCGGCGGCAGCGGCAGCGTCGGGCCGCGCTGCGGGGACTGCGGATGCTGCGGTAGACCGATTCGCCCCGGCCTGCGGAGACGCGGGTTGGCCGGTCGAGGGGACGCTGCTTTTGGCTGGCACCGTGGTTGCCTGCGGGGTCGCTACTTGCTGCGGGGCTGGCGCGGCCTGCAGAGTCGCTTCAGGCTGTTCGGCTAAAGCGGGCTGCGAAGTCGTCCCGGCCTTCGTGAGCGTCTCCGGCTGCAGGGCCGCGCCTGGCTGCCGGACCGCCGCGCCCTGCTGCGCCGCCGCTTGCTGGGTCGATGTGGCCAACTGGGTCATCGAGTTGGACTGCGGCGCCGAGCTGGGCTGCGGCGCCGAGCTGGACTGCGGCGCGGCGTCTGCTTGCCGGGCGACGCCGGCCTGCTGGAGCATGCCGGCAAAGCTGGCTGCACCGGCATCGTCCGCGGTCGGCCTTGCTGGCGCGGCCGTCGTGCCGGGCAGATACGTTGCGGGAGCGGCGGCGATTTGCAGTGCATCGTTCATGCCTTTCCTTCATGCAAGCGCGATGCCAAGAGGTGGTGACGAAGATTAGAGGCGCACAGAATTCGCGCGTTTCTGGCCTTAACGATCGATTGCTGCGGACAGGCGGCGCAGGCGGGCGGCGCTGAAGACATCGTCGAGTCTTGCCTGCACCGTGCGGTCTTCCAGAACGCGCGCGGTGTTGGCAGTGTGGTCGCACAGGCGCCGCATTTGCTCGCGGGCGATGCGGCGTTCGCGCTCTTCCGCGGCCTGCGCGTCGATCAGCGTCTGCTGCGCTTCGATCTGGTCGGCGACCGTCTGGGAACGCACCGCAGCGATCTCGCCCTCTGCGCAGGCGAGGAGCCATTCGCCGGGCTTGGCGGCGACCCGGTGGGTGTCGACATGCATCATGCCCTGCCAGCGCGCGAGGTCCTGGCGCAGCTCGTCCTGCTGGCTGCGGAGGGTGCGCAAGTGCGCGGCGGCGAGGTCGGCCTGCAGCTCGCGGACGGCGAGCAGGCGCTGCTGGCGGCGGGCGCGGTCGGTCATGCGAGCGCATCCACCCAGGCGAAGGCGTCGAGGCTTTCCGTTGCGGTGAAGCGATCGGCCGAGCCTTGCTGCAACAGCGCGCGCAGGCGGGGACGGTGCTGCACGGCGAGGTCGAGCTCCGAGTCGGAGCCGGCACGGTAGGCACCCACGCGCAGCAGATCTTCTGACCGGGCATACGCCGCGAGCAGGCGGCGGACTGTGCGGGCGCGCGCCTGGTGCAGCGGCGTGGTGACGGCGGGCATGAGGCGGCTGAGCGAGCGGAGCACGTCAATGGGCGGGTAGACGCCTTCGCTGGCGAGATCGCGCGACAGCACGACGTGCCCGTCGAGGATGGAGCGCGCGCCGTCCACGACGGGATCCTGCTCGTCGTCGCCTTCCATGAGCACGGTATAAAAGCCGGTGATGCTGCCGGTGTGAAAGCTGCCGGCACGCTCGAGCAGGCGGGCGAGCTTGGCGAATACAGAGGGCGGGTAGCCCTTGGTGGCGGGCGGTTCGCCGGCGGCAAGGCCGATTTCGCGCGCGGCCATGGCGAAGCGCGTCAGCGAATCGAGCACGAGCAGGACGTGCTTGCCCTGGGCGGCGTAGAACTCGGCGGTTGCGGTGGCGGCCATGGCGGCGCGCATGCGCATGAGCGGCGACTCGTCCGACGTGGAGACGACGACCACGCTGCGGCGGCGGCCGTCGTCGCCGAGCGAATCTTCAAGAAATTCGCGCACTTCCCTGCCGCGCTCGCCGACCAGGCCGACGACCGTGACGTCGGCCGTGGTGTTGCGCGTCATGATGCCGATGAGCGTACTTTTGCCGACGCCCGAGCCGCCGAAGATGCCGATGCGCTGGCCGCGGCCGACGGTGAGCATCGTGTCGATCGCGCGGACACCGGTTCCGAGGGCATCGCGGATGACCGTGCGGGCAAACGGCTCGGGACTGGTGCGGTCGAGGGGCAGCCGAGCGTCGACGCGGATCTCGCGCAGACCGTCGAGCGGCTTGCCGTCGGCGTTGACCACGCGACCGAGCAAGGCCTGGCTGACGGGCATGCTGGCGGAGGTGCCGGTGCGCTGCAGCCGGTCGCCGAAGCGAATGCCGGCGGAGGAGACGAGCGGCATGGCAAGGACGCGGCTGCCGCGGAAACCGATGACTTCTGCCGGGTGGCGTGCGCCGTCGGCACAGACGATGTCGCAGCACTCGCCCAGACCGCAGGCGAGGCCGTCGGCCTCGATGGCATTGCCGTTGGCCTCGACGATGTTGCCGAAGGAACGCAGCGGGCGGGTTTGCTGGAGGTGATCGTGGAAGTGTTGGAGCATGGAGGTCCTGGAGGAGGAGAGGAAAGCCTAAGTCTTAAGTGCGACTCCTGGGCATTCCGGGGTTCCCTATGTTGCCATGGCGGGGTTGCGGCCGAGCAGCTCGAAGAAACCGTGCTCGATCTCTTTCAACTGGGCGCGGACGCCGAGCTCGACGCTGCCGCTTGCGGTTTCAAGCAGGCACTCGCCGCGGCCGAGTGAGGGGTCGGGGCGCACCTCGACGGAGCGGCCTTCGCGCTGCATGGTCTGTGTCCAGGCGGCGACGTCTTCCGCGGCGACGCGCAGCACGGCATCACGGTCGTCCTTGACCTGTTCGAGCGCGACGCGCGCGGCGCCGGCGAGCAGCATGGGGTCCATGCCGGCTTCGCGGTGCAGGACGCGCTCGGCGATGGCGAGGGAGAGGCGAACCACCTCTTTCTCGAGGCCGGCGAAGTAGCGCTGCTTTTCGCGAACGAACTCTTCAAGCGCGCGCGAGACACCCTGGCGCTCCTGCTGCAGCAGTACGTGCATCTCGGCCTCGGTCTGACGCTTACCTTCGAGCACGCCCTGTTCGCGCGCGGCGTAGGCGATCTGCTCCGGGTCGAGCCGCGGCTGCTCCGCCGGCACCTCCGGCAAGGGCGACTCGTGGGCGGGGCCGGCGAGGTCCATGCTGCGGAACATCAGGGGCATCGCGGCATCCGTCACGCTCATGCCGAGTTCGTCATCAGTTGGCAAATTCATTTTCCACCTCCACCTTCAACACCATCTTGCCCTCCGCCTCCAGCTTGCGAGCCAGGCCGAGCAGCTCCTGCTGTGCGGCCGCAACGTCGCGGCCGCGGACCGGGCCCATGGTCTCCATGTCTTCCTGCATCATCTCGACCGCGCGCGAGCTCATGGCGCGGAAAAGATGCGCTCGCAGGTTCTCATCGGCATTTTTCAACGACATCGCGACGGTCCGTTTGTCGGCCGCGCTGACCAGCTCGCGGATGCTGGTCGCGGGCACGGTGAGCAGGTCGTCAAAGGTGAACATGAGGTTGCGGATGCCGACGGCGAGCACGGGTTCGCGGGTTTCGATCTGCTCGAGAATGCTTTTGCTGGCGCCCTGGTCGAGGCGGTTCAGCAGGTCGGCCACGGCCTTGAATCCGGCGTAGCTCTGGCGACCGTTCACGCCCAGCGCGTGGATGCGCTTGTACAGGATGAAGGCGACCTTTTGCGCCATTTCCGGGGAAAACTGGCGCATTTCCGCGAGCCGGCGCACGGCTTCGACGCGCAGGTCTTCGCGCAGGAGCATGAGCACGGTCGAGCCGCGCTTGGGGTTGAGATGGGCAAGGACGAGGGCGACCGTCTGCGGGTGCTCGCCTTCGAGGAACTTGCTGAGCTGCGCCGGATCCATCTTCTGCAGTGCGGCCAGGTCGCCGTTGTTGCGATGCTGCAACTGGTTGATCTCGCGCAGCAGCTCTTCTGCGCGCTGCCGGCCAAAGGCGTCGGTGAGCAGCTTGGTCGCGTACTCCGGACCGCCGTGCAGCACGTACTGCTGCGTGGCCTGCAGGCCGTAGAAGGCCATGAGGACTTCGGTCTGCTCGTCCGGCGTGACGCGGGTAACGCGGGAGACCTCTTCCATGAGCCGTTGCACGTCCGCCTCGGCGAGGCCGCGCAGCAGCGCCTTTTTGCTCTCGTCGCCGAGCGTCATGACGAGGATGGCGGCCTTCCGCAGACCCGGCATGGCGGCGACGGATGCGGCGACGGCCGCGTTCCCGGTGCCGGGGCCGCCACGCTCCGGCTGCCGCATGGTGGTGAGTGCGCCCATTACTCGCTCTCCTCATTGCCGCTGATCCACGCCTGCATAAGGCGCGCGCTGGCGGCGGGTTCGGTCTTGATGTGGTCGGTAACGCGATCGAAGACGGTCTGCGCGTCACTGGAGGGCACGCCCATGGGCGGTAGCGAAACGGGGGTGTAGGCCTCCTGGCCTGACGGCAGCAGGCTCGCCTCCGTGGGCGTGGCCTCTGCCGCGGCGGGCGCGGGGAGACGCAGCGGCTCCATCAACCGCGCCGTCTGCTTGACCAGCGGCCGCAGGACGAGGAAGCCAAGCAGCAGGAGGCAGAGGCCCATGCCGAGCGTGCGCAGCAGGGACGGCTGCGAGCGGAGCAGATCCTTGACCTGCGATCCCACGCGGTCAAGCATGGCAGGTGCCTTGTCTTCGGTGTTGGTCAAAAAGCTGAGATTTTCCAGAACCACGCTGTCGCCGCGCTTGGTTTCAAAGCCGACGGCGGCCTGCGCGAGCTGCTCCATGCGCTTCATTTCATCGGGCGTGCGCGCCTTCCACATGGTTTTCGGCTGCTTGGCGTTGGTGTCGGTCAGCATGCGGTCGTTGATGACGATGGCGGCGGCGATGCGGCGGACGCGGCCGGGGCCATCTTCGGTGTGGGTGACGTGGCGGGTGACGGCGTAGCTGCTCGACTCCTCGCGGCTGCTCTGCACCTGCGAGGGCGGGGTGGCCGCGGCGGGTGCTGGCACGGCACCGGGGGCGGTCGGCGTGTTCGATACGGGAACGGCGGCGGGGGTGTTGCTGGCGGTGCCGGCGATGCCGCCGGCCTTCACGGTCTGCGCGGTTTGCTCGGTTTTCTGCATGGAGACGGGCGCGCTCTGGGTGGGATCGTAGACCTCATCAGTGTGCTCTTCCACGCCGGTCACGTAGCTGAGGTTTACGGTGGCGTGCACATTGCCGGCGCCGGCCAGCGGCTCCAGCACGTGGATGAGCTTGGCCTCGAGCGCGGCTTCTTCTTCGCGCTGGGCGCCGCCGTTGGGCTTGCCGGAGAGGTCCGCGCGGCCGTCGGCATCGACCAGCGTGACGGCACCCGGCTGCAAGCCCTCGACCGCACTGGCGATCATGGTGCGGATGGACTCGGCCTCGTCACGCGGCACGCTGGAGCGGCGCAGCTTGAGCACCACGCTTGCCTTGGCCGGCTGGTCTTCGCTGCTGAACGCGCCCTGCTTGGGAAGAACGACATGCACGCGGGCGGAGCGGATGGCTTCCATGGTTTCGATGGTGTGTTCGAGCTCACCCTCGAGGGCGCGCTGGTAGTTGACGCGCTCGTCAAACTCGGAGCCGACCCAGTTGGGCTTGTCGAACAACTCGAAGCCGAGCCGGCCGGACTGCGGCATGCCTTTGGCGGCGATGGCGACGCGGGCTTTATCGAGCTCTTCCGCGGGAACCTGCAGCGCCGTGCCGTCAGGCGTGGTCTGGTAGGTGATGCCGGCGGCGGAAAGCTGCTGCTGCACCTGGGCTGCGTCGCGGGCTTCCAAGCCGTTGAACAGCGTGCGCCAGTCGGTGCGGCTGGACCACCAGGAGGCAATGCCGCCGAGCACAACGACGGCGAGCAGGGAGAGGACGAGGACTCTGCGCTGCGCGGACGGCATGGCGGCCCAGCGCTGGCGCAACGAGGCGAGCGCCGCCTGTGCCTTGCCCTGCTCCGCCCCGAGTTGTGCCTGCTCTGCCATCCTGCTCCACACACCAAAGGCTTACATCGAGATCGAACAACGGCTTGCGCCGGAAAGAAAGGTTAGAACTGCATCTGCATCATCGTCTGGTACGCCGAGACGGCCTTGTTGCGCACCTGCAGCGCGAGTTGAAAGGCGAGTTCGGATTTCTGCGTGGCGATCATGGCGTCGTGAACTTCAACACCCTGCCCGTTCAGCAGGCCGGTGACGGCGCTCTGTGCGTCGTTGTCGAGCTTGGACACCTGCTGCGCGGCGGAGTGAAAAAGATCGCCGAAGGTGTCGCCGCCGCCCGTGGCCGCTGGCGTGGCGGCGGGACGCGCGGAGGCCTGGCCCGTGGCCAGCTTTGCCGCTCCGTTGATGAGATCGATCGGGTTCATCGGTGTCCTTTGCGTGGGTGCGGCGGCTTACTTTAGGAGGTCCAGCGAGGCGGTCAACATGCCTTTTTCCGCCTGCAGCGCGCTCGCATTCAGACTGTAGGCACGGCTGGCGCCCATTAGATCGACCATTTCTGTGACGGGGTTGATGTCGGGGTACGCCACGTAGCCGCTGGCATCGGCGTCGGGATGCGAGGGGTCGAAGCGCATGATCGCGGGTGCCGTGCTGTTGACGACACCGGCTACTGAGACGCCAGGAGCGAGCGAGCCGCGGGTGTAGCCGCTGCCGGCCATGGCGCCGGAAAAGCTGTTGTCGGATTGAAGCACCACCTGGCGGCGCTGGTAGGGCGTGCCGTCTTCGGTGCGGGTGGTTTCAGCGTTGGCCATGTTGGCGGCGCTCACTTCAGCGCGCTGCCGCTGCACGTTCAGCCCCGACCCGCTCAGGCTCATGACGCCGAAAAGATTCATGGCTTACCGTCCTTCCGACTTGATGGCGTCCAGCATGGTGCTGAACTGATGCTTAAGCAACTCGACGCCAGTGCGAAACTGCAGCTGCGTTTGCGCCATGCTCATCGCTTCGCGGTCCATGGAAACGTTGTTGCCGTCGGGTCGCGAGATCAGGCCGGCGACCTCGTTCAGCGCCGCAGGCGCAACGCTGCCGTGCGCATCCAGCGCCTGCGAAAACTCCTTCGCAAAGTCGACGCCCACCGTGTGGTAGCCGGGCGTGTCGACGTTGGCCATGTTCGCCGCGGTCGCGCGCATCGTCTGCGACTGCAGATCGAGGTAGCGGCTGAGGGCATCGGCGACGGGAAGGTTGATCACAGTGTTCACCTAAAGAAGTTCGCGTGTCTGCCGATAAGGATGCACGTGATGTGCCAAAGAAAAAGCCGCTCGTGAGAGCGGCCTAACTTGCTTTTCAAGCAGGGTTACCGCTTTGAGTCACGCAGGCGGATCTCCGCCTCGGTGATCTCGCCGTTGTCCCCGGAGAGAATGGCCGCGCGCTCCAACACGTGCATCAGCTCACGCACGTTGCCAGGCCACGCATAGCCCTGCAGGCGCGCGACGGCCTCGGCACTGATGCGACGCGTGGGCATGCGTTCGCCTAACCGCCGCAGCAGGTAAGTGAGCAGCATGGGCAGATCGTCCATGCGGTCGCGCAGCGGGGGCACCTCGACCGGAAAAACGGCCAGGCGGTGGTACAGGTCGAGGCGAAAGGTGCCCTCGGCGCTGCGCTGTTCGAGCGGCTGGTGGGTTGCCGCGACGATGCGGACGTCGACGCGAGCCATCTCGTTTTCGCCGATTTTCTGCAGTTCGCCGGTTTCGAGAAAACGCAGCATCTTGGCCTGCAGAGCGAGCGGCATTTCCCCGATCTCGTCAAGGAACAGCGTGCCGCCGTGTGCGGCCTCAATGCGGCCCTTGCGCGAGGTGACGGCACCGGTGAAGGCACCGCGCGTATGGCCGAACAGCTCGGCTTCCAGCAGCGACTCGGGAATGGCCGCGCAGTTGAGCACGGCAAACGGCTTGCCCGCGCGGTCGCTCAGGCGATGTACCGCCTTAGCGATGAGCTCCTTACCGGTGCCGGTTTCGCCTTCGATCAGCACAGTCGCCGACCGCGGTGCGACCAGCCGCACCATATGCGCAAGCTCACGCATGGCCGGTGTGTCGCCAATCACCTCTGGCAGCACAAAAACGGGCTCGAGGGCTTGCTGCTGTGCGAGTTGCGGTGCAGTTTGCGGTGCCTCCGACTCGACGGCGATGGCGCGGCGCTCGATATTCAGTGTTGCCGTGGCCGCGGCGGCCCGCTGCACCACTGGCGGAATGCTCTCCGGTGCGCCTGCCCATGCCGGCGCATCCGTTCCACCGTCGTCCTGTGCCTCGCGCAGCGCATGCAGCAGTTCGTGGCGGCGTGTCGCTTTGGGCGCTCCCGGCGTGATGGTGCCGTCCAGGTGCAGCAGGTCCATCGACGGAAACTGGGTGCGAAGCGCACGCGCAAACTCGGACGCCTCGAGATCGGGCAGCCAGCCGTCAAGCAGAACCGCGGCGGCGGCTTGGCTGTCAAGCAGCAGCAGCGCTTCTGCGCCGCCGCCTGCCTCCATTACCGTCCAACGCATGGATGCGAGTTGGCGGCGCAACCGCTCGCGCAAAAAAGCGTCCGGCGACACGATCAGAACAGTGCTGCTGGGCAGCGCGTGCAGCATGGCACGGCCGATCGTCCCTGCGCCAGGCAGTGCACCGGGAAGTGCGGTCATCGGTCCGGTCATGCGCGGCCTCCTTGTGCGTCCTTGGTGTGGTTGAGCAATCGATTGGTTTGTACACGCAACATCTCGACGTCGCGCATGGCGCGAGCGCATTCCTCGCGCGCCGCCACCAGCAGCGCCTCGACGGTCGCGGGATCCTGCTCGCGTGCCAGCACCTCCATGGCAAGCGCCACGGTCGTGAGTGGCTGGCTCAGATCATGCAGGGCTGCATCCATGGCCTGCAGCATGAGCCTGTCTTCAGCGTCCGTTGGAGGAGGCGCACCGGCGACGATCGTCTCGTGAACCACGGCGCCGGCGCTCATGCCGCACCTGCCATCAGGACCGAGACGCGAGCGGCGTCGGAGAGGCCGGCGGACTGCGCGGGGCGCCGGGCAAGCGGCTGCACGGCCGTCGCAGGGGTCGTCGCCTGGGGGCGAATCGTGTAGCCGGCACCGCGCACCGTCTCCACCAGATCGGCTTCCGCTGCATCCGTCTGCAGCTTGCGCCGCAGGTAGTTCACGTACACATCGACCACGTTGGTCCCCGCATCCGGCGACATTTTCCACACGTTGGCCAGCAGTTCCGGCCGACCGACGGCGCGGCCTCGGTGCTGCAAAAGATAGTCCAGCAGGGCAAACTCCTTGCTGGTCAGGTCGATCGGCACGTCACCGCGGGAGACCACGCGGCTGACACGGTCCACACACAGGTTGCCGTGGCGCACGACGCTGCTCGCGGACCCAACGCGACGGCGACCGATGGCGCGGCAGCGGGCCAAAAGTTCGTGAAAGGAAAATGGCTTCAACAGGTAGTCGTCGGCACCCAGGTCGAGACACGTCACTCGGTCCTCGACCGATCCTCTACCGGTAAGTACCAGAATCGAGGTGGCTTCCAGCTGGCCGTGCAGCTCCCGCAGCACGTCCATGCCGTCGCGGCGCGGGAGGTTCAGGTCGAGCACGATCAGATCGGGCAGGTGTTGCGCAACTGCCGCAACCGCCTCGTCTCCGTCGCGTGCCATGGCAACGGTATGCCCTTCCAGTTCAAGTCCTTTGCGCAGAAATAATTGCAATGCCGCATCGTCTTCGACAATCAATACTTTCATTTGGCTCTCCTTGCACGCAGAACCCGAGGCGAAAAGTGAAACAGTGGAACGGAGTGGAACCGGATGCTATCAACGGAGCACCTCGTGAGCAGGTGGAGACCTCACTTTCGAGCAGGGCGAGGTACCACGGCAATCACCCCTTTGGGTTTTTGTGGACCAATCTGTTCAAAATGGGAACGAGACCCATGGTTATGAAGTAGATACACCACTTTTGTGGTACACCGGATTTCTGTTGCGGTTCGCTTTTTATTCGCTACAATCTGCATTATGGCGATCACGCGGCGACAAAAAGAGGTACTCGACTTCCTTTCCGGCTTCACCCAGCGCAAGGGGTATTCGCCCTCGTACGAGGAGATTGCCGCAGGGCTCGGCCTGAACTCGCTCGCCACGGTACACAAGCACATTACGAATTTGCACAATAAGGGTATGCTGCAGCGGTCACATAATCGCAGCCGGTCGATTGACGTGGTGTCCCAGCGCGCGCCGAAAAAGTTTACGGACCGCCTGCCGCTGATGGGACGCATCGCCGCCGGCAAGCCGGTGGAGGCGATCGAGACGGCAGAGACGATTTCGCTATCGGAGATCATCGGAAGCCGCGAGGTGTTCGCACTGGAAGTACGCGGCGACTCCATGCGCGACGAGCACATCGTCAACGGCGACTATGTGCTGATCGAGCGGACCAACACCGCGCGCGAGGGTGAAATCGTGGTGGCGCTGGTGGACGGCGCGGATGCCACGTTGAAGCGGTTTTATAAAGAGGGTGCGGTAGTGCGGCTGCAGCCCTCGAACAGTGAGATGGCACCGATCTTTGCAGCGGCGGAGCGCGTGATGATCCAGGGCAAGGTGCTGGGCATGTTACGCAAGTACGCCTGATGGAGGCCCTTGTGAGTTGTCGTACGCGACACAGGGAAGCCAGGTGGTTGCGGATGCCCGCATTGTTGACTGGCGAAGCTAAGTACAGTGCTGCCTGGGTGCTTTGCTGTGTTCTTGGTGTTGTGCTGACTGGGATATGCGGTGGTGCCCTGATCTACGCGCAGCAGCCCCAACCGGCTCCGCGCGTTCTGGTATACACCCGCAATTACTTGCCGGGCAGCGGCGGGTACGTGCATGCCAATATTGCAGACAGCGTCGCCGCACTCCAGTTGATCGGCGAGCGGCACGGGATTGCAGTCGATGTCAGCGAGGATCCGGCGGTGTTTACCGACGCAAACCTCGCACGGTATGGCGCGCTGGTGTTCAGCAACAGCAACAACGAGGCGTTTGCCACGCAGGCGCAACGCGATGCGTTTCAGCGGTACATTCACGCGGGCCATGGCTTTGTCGGGCTGCACTCCGCGTCAGGATCCGAACGGAACTGGCCCTACTTTCAGCAGGTGCTTGGCGGGGAATTTGCATTTCATCCGCAGGAGCAGAGCTTCATTGTGCAAGTGACCGATCCCACATTTGCCGCCGTGCAGGGTGTCCCTGCGACGTTTCTGTGGACGGATGAGTGCTACTTTCTGGACAAACTCAACCCGGACATTCACGTGGTGCTGGCGACGGATCGGACCAACCTGCTGCTAGTTAAGCCGGAGCAGCATCCCGGGAGCTTCCCCAATCCCCTGCCGCTGGCGTGGTGGCATACGTTCGACAACAGCCGTGAGTTTTACCTGGCACTGGGTCACAACCCGGCGGATTATCGGAACCCTCTGCTGATCGGCATGCTGGAGCGGGGTCTGCTGTGGGCGATGGGACCTGCGACCGGAACCAGCGCCGCAGCGGCTGTTACGGGCACGAGCGGTACCACTACGGGTGACACGCATTGAGTGAAGCTGTCTTTCGAGGCAATCCCCTTCACCTGCTGGTCTTCGATCTGGATGGGACACTGATCGATTCGCGGATCGATCTGGCGACCGCGGTAAATTTGACGTTGGCGCGGCATGAGCGAGAGGCCCTGCCGCTGCAGTTGATTGGAAGTTTCATCGGCGATGGGGCGTCGATGCTGGTGGACCGGGCGTTGCAGGCGACGGGTGGGTCGTCACCGGCGTTGCTGGAGGAGGCGATGCCGGCGTTTTCGGAGTTCTATCGACAACACCTGGTGGACCATACTTTCGTGTATGACGGTGTGCTGGATGCGTTGGCGAGGATTCGGCAGCGTGCGCCGACCCTGCAGATGGCCATTCTTACGAATAAACCGGTGAATCCATCTCGCCGCATTTGCGATGCACTTGGTCTAAGTAGCTACTTCTTTGCGAACTATGGCGGGAACAGCTTTGCCACCAAGAAGCCGGATCCGGAAGGCCTGCGGGCGCTGATGCGTGAAGCGGGTGCGCGCTGTGGCTTTCCTGTAGAACCCCAGGAAACAGTGCTGGTGGGCGATTCCGACGTGGACGTTCGCACGGCGCGGGCGGCCGGCGCGCACAGCGTGGGTTGCACGTATGGACTTGCGACGGAAGCGATGCTGACAGCAAAGCCAGATGTAGTGGTGGCAAGCGCAGCCGAGTGGGCGGGGGTGCTGGGTCTGGATTAGGCGGTGCTGGGAATACGCGTGGATCTGCGGGGGCCGCTGACCGCCACGCCCGCATTTGGGTGAAGCCCGCGAAAGGACAGCAGACCGACCGCAGCGAGACCGGCCATGGCAGAAAAGGCGACGCGGAAGTCGCCGTGGGGTGTGGCCGGATGGAGGCGGGTAGCCTGCAACGCGACCGCTGCCAGCGCGATGCCGATGCTGACCGTAACCTGCTGGACCATGGTGGCGAGCGTGGTGCCGGAGGCGGTGAGGTGAGGCGGCAGGTCCGCAAAGCCCAGCGTGGTGAGCGAGGTGAGTTCCATGGATCGGCCAACGCCGCCAAGGAACAGGACCAGCAGCACCAATGCCGTGGGCGTGCCCGCGCGCAGCCAGCCACACAGGGCGAGCAGAAGCACGGTCGGGACGCCGTTCCACAGCAGGACTGCGCGGAAGCCAAAGCGGCGCAGGAGTGGTGTCGTCAGTGGCTTCATGGCGAGGTTTCCTGCAAACACTGCCATGATCAGCGAACCGGAGCGTAGCGCGTCCATGCCGAAGGCGGTCTGAAACAGGAGTGGTAGCAGAAACGGCACGGAAAAGACGGCCATGCGGAAGAGCGAACCGCCCAGCATGACGGTGCGGAAGGTCGGGATGCGCAGGACATCAAGATTGAACAATGGATGTTGCGCCGTGCGCAGGTGCGACCAGGCAAGGTTGCCGACCATGAGGCTGATCGAGACCTCTGCCAGCGCCAGCCGCACCACTGGCCAGTGCAGGCCGTGAGACGCGGAGGCCAGGCCTTCCAGACCGAGCACAAGCAGCAGGCAACAGACGCCGAGAAGCAGGAAGCCCCGCACGTCAAGTTGGGTGGGCACGCGGTCGGGCGAGTCGCGCACGAGGAGCAGTGCCAGCACGAACAGCACGATGCCGATGGGCACGTTGAGCAGAAACATCCACGGCCACGAGGCAAAGTGGATGATGTAGCCGCCGACGACGGGACCGAGGATGGGTGCCGTCAGTGCGGGCCAGATGGTGTACGCGATGGCGCGCATGAGCTGCGCCTTGGTGACGGCGCGCACAACCATGAGCCGGCCGACCGGGACCATCATGCTGCCGCCGAGTCCCTGCAGAACGCGCGCGGTGACAAACTGCGGCAGCGTGCGGCTGATGCCGCAGAGGACCGACGCCACAGTGAAGAGCAGGACAGCGGAGGCAAACACGCGGCGCTCGCCGAAGCGGTTGGCCATCCATCCGCTGACGGGGATGAAGACGGCGAGCGTGAGCAGGTAGGCGGTGATGCCTACATTGAGTGATACGGGTGCCACGCCGAACTGCCGTGCCATGGCGGGCAGGCCGGTGGTGAGAATGGTGGCGTCGAGGTTTTCCATGAACAGTGCCGTTGCCGAAAGCAGCGCAATGGCGAGCGCACGGCCGCGCAGGGTGGTTTCGTGGGCGGAGGTGGCGGGTGTCGGCAAGAAGTTCAGTTTAGAGCAGCCGGGCACTTCCGCTTTTCCTTCGCCCCACGTATTCTGAAGCCATGGATTTTGCGCTCGCGACTGACTACACGCCGCAGGGAGACCAGCCACGCGCCATCGCCGAGTTGACTGACGGGCTGCTGCAGGGCGAGCAGCACCAGGTGCTGCTGGGCGTGACGGGCAGCGGCAAGACGTTCACGATGGCAAAGGTGATCGAGGCGTCGAACCGACCGGCGCTGGTGCTGGCGCACAACAAAACGCTGGCGGCGCAGCTTTATCACGAGTTCAAGCAGTTCTTTCCGAACAACGCGGTCGAATACTTCGTCAGCTACTACGACTACTACCAGCCCGAGGCCTACATTCCGTCGGGTGACCTGTATATCGAGAAGGAAGCGACGATCAACGAGGAGTTGGACAAGCTGCGGCTGTCGGCGACACGTTCGCTGTTTGAGCGGCGTGACTGCATTATCGTCTCGTCGGTGTCATGCATCTACGGTCTCGGTTCACCCGAGGCGTACTACGGCATGCTGATGCTGCTGGAAAAGGGTCAGAAGATACGGCGCGAGGACATCACCAAGCGGCTGGTCGAGATCCTGTACGAGCGGAACGACTCAGACTTTCGGCGTGGGACGTTTCGCGTGCGCGGCGATGTGGTCGAGGTGTATCCGACGTATGACGAGATGGCATATCGCATTGAGCTGTTTGGGGATGAGATCGATTCCCTGTCGCAGATCGATCCGCTGTTTGGCACGGTGAAGCAGAAGTATGCGCGGCTGCCGATCTATCCCAAAAGCCACTATGTCGTGCAGCCGGAGCGCAAGTCGAGTGCCATTGATTCCATCGTGCACGAGCTGACGGAGTGGGAGGCGCAGTTGGAGAAAGAGGGCCGCATGGTGGAGGCAAACCGCATTCACCAGCGGACGCGTTTCGACCTGGAGATGATTAAATCCGTGGGGTATTGCCACGGCATCGAGAACTACTCGCGGCACTTCAGCGGTCGGCTGCCGGGCGAGGCGCCGCCGACGTTGTTCGATTATTTTCCGCGGGACTTTCTGATTTTTATCGATGAGTCGCACGTGACGGTACCGCAGCTGCACGGCATGTGGCATGGCGACCGATCGCGCAAGGGCAACCTTGTGGACTATGGCTTTCGCCTGCCGTCCGCGATGGATAACCGGCCGCTGAAGTTTGACGAGTTTGAGGCGCGGTCACCGCAGATTGTCTATGTGAGCGCAACGCCGGGACCGTATGAGTTGACCAAGGCGGCGGGCGTCGTGGTGGAGCAGATCATTCGGCCGACCGGATTGATCGATCCGCCAGTCGAGATTCGGCCAATCAAGGGGCAAATCGACGACCTGCTGGCAGAAATTCGGGACCGTGTGGCAAAGAATGAGCGCGTGCTGGTGACGACGCTGACGAAGCGCATGGCGGAGGACCTGTCCGGCTACTACACCGAGGTCGGTGTGAAGTGCCGGTACATGCATTCGGAGATCGAGACGCTGGAGCGGGTGAAGCTCTTGCGAGACCTACGGCGTGGCGAGTACGACGTGCTGATCGGCATCAACCTGCTGCGCGAGGGGCTGGACCTGCCGGAGGTGTCGCTGGTGGCGATTCTTGATGCGGACAAGGAAGGTTTTCTGCGGTCGCAGGGATCGCTGATCCAGACGATTGGCCGGGCGGCGCGGCACCTGGAAGGCCGGGCCATTCTGTACGCCGACAACATGACGGACAGCATGCGCCGCGCGCTGGACGAAACCGATCGCCGACGCGAGAAGCAGAAGGCGTACAACGAGGAGCACGGCATCGTACCGAAGTCCGTGGTGCGCGCCATCGGCGAGGCGCTGGTCGGCATCGCCGAGGCAGATTACACCGACGTGACGACGGATGACAAGGTGCCAGAGTTCACCACGCAACAGGACTTGGACAAGCATATCGCCGGCATGGAAAGCGACATGCGCGAGGCCGCCAAGAAGTTCGAGTTCGAGCGGGCAGCCAAGCTGCGAGATGCGATTAAGGAGATGCGGACCAAGGAATTTCTGTTCGCGTAGGCGCGCGGCATGTTGGTGGCGGTCGCAACGTCTGCATGACGTGGAAGGCAACGACGGCACCGTCAACATGCGCAGGGAATGATCGCTTCGCCTGCAGCCGAGGCTTGCCTGGGCCGCTATACTTGGGAATCCTTCACCGCCGATTGGGCCGATAGAGCCTGCGGCCAATCTACTTTTCTCTGCGTCTGTGCCGTGGCGACCTATGCCTCTGCACCCCCCAGTTCGTGGTAAGTTTTGCCCTGCGCTGCAGTGGGCGGCGGCGTGCCTTCAGCGCGGCGGACCAGCGGGATGGCTGGCGGCGAGCGCCGTGTTGCTGCTTTTGTTCGGGACGTCTCAGGTGTTCTGCCAGGATGCCGTGCTCGTCCTGCATCCGGGACCCGTTCTTTCTGTGACGGCCGGCAGCGGACGCTCCGGATTTAATGGCGAGGGTGCGGCGGCACGGGCACTGTTGTCGGCGCCTTCCGGCCTGGCCTACGATGCCGCAGGTAACTTGCTTCTAGCCGACACACGGAACCACCGGGTGCGCCGGATTTCCACGGCGGGAGCAATCACCACGATTGCGGGGACGGGCGTGCAGGGGTTTAGCGGGGATGGCGGACCGGCGACGGCGGCGCAGTTGGACAGCCCACTTGGGGTGGCGGTCGCGGCGGACGGGACGATCTACATTGCGGATACGCGCAACCAGCGGGTGCGGCATATTGGCGCGGATGGCGTGATCTCGACCGTTGTGGGGAGCGGGGTTGCCGGATTCGGTGGCGATGTTGGGAGTGCGACGGCGGCGCTGCTGCGCAATCCGGCAGCGGTTGCGGTCGGGCTCTCAGGGGAACTTTATGTTGCGGACGCCGGCAACCAGCGGGTGCGCCGCGTTGCGCTGGACGGCACGATCACGACCGTTGCGGGGAACGGCCGCGAGGAGGCGATTGGTGATGGCGGCCTGGCCGTGCAGGCTGGGCTCGACGGACCGACTGGCCTTGCCGTTCGTGCGTCGGATGGCGCGCTGCTGATTGCGGATCGCCTGAACAGCCGGATTCGCGTGGTGACGACGGATGGGCGCATCGCGTCGCTGAGGACTAGCACGGTACCGCTGCGGCGCGTAAGCGGGGTCAGCGTCGACGCCGGAGGGAATGTGTTTGTGGCGGACCGCGGGAACTTTCGCCTGCAAGCCTTGACGGCAAACGGCAGTGGGGTGCTGCTGGGCAGTGGCGAGCAGGGCACGCCGGATCCGACGGTTCCCTACAATGCCACACCGCTCGGTGCGCCGTATGCCGTGGTTCCCGATGGCACAGGAGGGGTGAGCTTTACCGACCGGGACCATGCGCAAGTGCAGCACCTGGCGCTGCCGGAGTTGTTGTTCGCCACCACCGTCGCCGGCCAGACGAGCCCGGTACAGACGGTCGCGTTGCAGAACGGCGGGGATACGTCGTTGGCGATCTCTGCCGTGGCGGTCAGTGGGATGTTCGCGGTTCCCGGTACGGGGACGTGTGGCGCGGCACCGTTCACGCTTGCCGGCCGGGCGACGTGCACCGTTGCGGTAGCGTTTGTTCCAACCAGCATCGGCGCGCAGGCGGGGGTGCTCGCGGTGCTTGCCGGAGAGGTGCCGCAGCGCGTGCTGCTGCAAGGCACGGCCGTGGGCGCGGGGACGTTGCTGCAAACGACGACGCTGCTGCACAGCAACGGCACGCTGAGCTATGTGGGCTCACCCGTGACGCTGCAAGTGCAGGTGCTGGTGGGCGGAACGGCAATACCGACCGGTAGCGTACACCTGCTGGATGCCTCGCTCGAGCTCGCGCAGGCTATCTTGGATGGCGGCGGCGCGGCAGCGTTCACAACAAGTGTGCTCGCGACCGGCCAGCACACCCTCACCGCCCGGTACGATGGCGACGCGCGCTATGCGGCGAGCACATCGGCGGCGCAGAACCAGACCGTCGTCCCTGCGCCGGACTTTGCGGTGTCTGTTGCGTCGACCAGCCTTGCGATGACTGCGGGCGCAAGCGGCCAGATGGCCCTGCTGCTGCAGCCCATGAACGGCACGCTCAACCGGCAGGTGACGCTGAGCGTGGATGGCCTGCCTGCCGGCGCGACGGTGACGAACGATGCGCCGACGCCGCTGGTGCTGGCGAGCAATGCGGTGACCGTGAACCTTGCCATGAAGACGCCGGCCGTTGTTGCCCGCCTGCACCAGATGGATGGGCTGGCGTCGCTGGCATGGGTGGTCGTTCCTTGCATGGGCGCTCGCCGGTTCAGGAAAGCGCTGGCGATGCTAATGCTCGGGAGCGCGCTGACGCTGCTGAGTGGTTGCGGCGGCGGATATCTTGGCGGGGCGAAGACCGCAGCGCAAGGCGTCGCACACAGCTATCCCATTACCGTGACGGCGTCGACGACAGGCGTCACCGGCTCACCCCTGGTGCACACGGCCACCTTTACGCTGGTCGTGCAATGAAGGTGGGCCGTCCCGCTACAAACGAAGTGGCATGATGGTCAACGGTAAGGAGAACACGCGTGAGAGCAGTGTGGTGGTGGATGATCGTCGTTTGCGGCGCAGCTACCCTGTTGCCGGTGCAGGCGCAGGGCCGGTCCGGGTTGCCGGCGTCCACGGTGCCGGTGGCGCTACGGTTTTCCGCGACAGAGGCGAACTCGCCGCCGGGGAGCTGCGGCTGCTTCTTTCTGCTGGGGGGCGCGGCGGACATTGCGCTGCCGCTGCATCGGGCCTTCTCGGTCGATGTGGAGGTGTCGGGGCAACATGCCGGGAGCGTGCCCGGCACACTTCGCGGCTTAAGCACCATCACGCTGCTTGCCGGGCCACGCTATCGCATGCGGCTGCCGCGCCTGCAGAGCGTGTTCGCCCAGGCGCTGTTTGGTGCAGCGCGCGGTTTTGATGCGGAGTTTCGCCTGGGCGACAACGCGGTGGATACGGCGACGGCATTCGGGTATGCGGTGGGTGGCGGGTACGAATTGCCGCTCACCTCTGCGCTGACGCTGCGGCCGGTGCAGCTCGACTATGCCCAGACGAACCTGCCGAATGGAAGCGACAACCGGCAGCGTAACATCCGCGTGGGCGCCGGTGTCGTCTTTCAACTCGGGTCATTGGGCGTTCGCCGCTAACATCCCCATGCGGTCGCGATGTCATCCAAGCCGGCAGAGGAAATAAGCCATGTCGATTTTCAGTTCCGATAAGAGCTCCGCCGATTCCGGGCACATTAACGTGATCGCCGAGGTGAAGGCAAAAGCCGGCAAGGAGGAGGAGGTGCGGCAGTTCTTTTCCGCGCTGGTTGAGCCGTCACGCGCCGAGGACGGCTGCAAGGCGTACCACTTACTGGAGGCAAAGCATGCGCCGGGAACGTTCTTCACTTATGAAGAGTGGACTGGGGAAGACAAGCTGAACAAGCACCTGGAAGGTGCGAAGTCCAAGCTGGATGCGGCGAAAAGCATGATAGACGGGGAGTTGAACATTACCGTGCTCAATCATCTGCTCTAGCGGAGAAGGGTGCGGCGGTTGCCGCACCCTTCACCATTTCTTCGATAAAACTAGAACTGGCCCCAGAGCAGCTGGTTGTACACGTCATGGTGGAACTGGATCTCCGACGGCTTGACCACCGTACCCAGTAGCCGCGCACAACGGTCGGCGGAGGCCTGCTTCAGATCGGCATAACGCGCCTTAACGTCTTCGCCCAGCAGCGTCGTGGTCCAGTCGGCTTTGCGGAAATCTTCCAGCGCCGAGTAGATGTTATCCGGCAGGTAGCGATCCGCCTGGCGAAGGTTGGCGATGTCGGAGGTGTGGCCGTCGAGGCCAGTCTTGAAGACCGAGTAGAGCACGGCGTACGGGTTCGCGTCGGGGCCGACGGAACGCACTTCGACGCGCGCCGACTTTTCATTGCCGAGCGGGATGCGCACCATGGAGCCGCGATCGGTGGCAGAGGCTTTGATCTGATTTGGTGCTTCAAAGTGCGGGTCGAGCCGGCGATACGCGTTGACGCTGGCGTTGAACAAGAGGCACAGGTCATTGCCGTGGGTCAGGATGCGGTCGATGAACTCCCAGCCCAGCTTGGACATCTTCTCTTCGCCGGCAGCGTCGAACATCAGGTTCTTCTTGTCCTTGGTGATGGACACGTTGGTGTGCATGCCGCTGCCGTTGACGCCGGTGACGGGCTTGGGCAGGAAGGTGGCGGTCATGCCCATCTGCGTGGCGACCTGACGGCAGATGAGCTTGTAGAGCTGGATCTGGTCGGCGGCCGCGACGACTTCGCCGTAGGTGTAGTTGATTTCGAACTGTGAAGGCGCGACCTCGGGGTGATCCTTTTCATTTTCGAAGCCCATGGCACGCTGGATTTCCGCCGAGGTGTCGATGAACTCGCGCAGCGGATCGCCGGGCAGTGAGTGATAGTAGCCGCCGCCGTTGACGTAGTCGAAGGTACCGGTCTTGAGGAAGGCCTGCTCCGCGTCGACACCGTCGAACAGGAAGCCTTCGATCTCGTTGGCCGCGTTCAGGGTGTAGCCGTTGGTCTTGAACTGCTCGCCGGCGTACTGCTTCAGGATGCCGCGCAGGTCGGCGCCGTACGAGCTGCCGTTCTTGTCGATCACCTCGCCGAAGACGAGGACCTTGCCGGCGCCGAAGACGTCTGCCGGCGTCCAGTAAAAGGCGCTCCAGTCGATACCGAGACGCAGGTCGGATTCTTTTTGCGCCGTAAAGCCGCGGATCGACGAGCCGTCGAAGGTCAGGTTGTCATAGCTGCCGACGAGGAACTTGCGGTCGTAATCGAGCATGTGCAGGCGGCCTTCCAGGTCACTGAACAGCACGGTGACGGCCTTGATGCCCTTCGTGTCGGTCAGGTCCTTGAGGCGCGCTTCCTGCAGCTTGCCGATGTCGGTGCGGGCCTTGCGGGCGTCTTTGAGCTCAAGGTTCTTCTCTTCCAGCTCGTCGTACGACATCTCAAGAAAATCGCGATACATGCCTGCCATGTGCAATGCTCCTCTGGGGTCAAAAGAAAGACGCGCCGTGCCGATGCCGGCAGGCCGCTGAAAGTGTAAGAACGAACGACGATGTGGGTGCGGCGAACGGGCTTGGTTCGCTCCAATCAAAATACCAGAAGAATTCCACATGGCGGTGGGTAGCGTTCTGAATGCCCCTGCTGCGCAAGGCGCTACGGATTCGCCGGGCCGGTCACAGGACAGACGGCCGGACTATGATATTTTGTATCGGGTGCCATGGCTCCGGCACCGTTTCGCAGAGAGTCCGTGCGGACGCTCGTATAGGTCATCGGGACGCAGGAGAGCCTGCAACAAACCGCATCTGCCGCGACGTGCAAGCATCATGCCGCGGCCTCGCTGCCAGGACGACACACCCTGCGCACGCTCTTTGGAGGCCACCAGTTTGGGCACGGAGATGGTTCCCAACTGCCTCTGTTTCACCACGGGCATTGGACGGCACACGGAGCGACTAACGTCATTCGAAATGGCTTTGCGCGATGCGGGAATCGAGGCGCAGAACCTGGTTCGGGTGTCCTCGGTGTTTCCACCGACGTGCAAGATGATTACGCGCAAGGATGGGTTCAAGTACGGGGATGCTGGCGAGGTCGTGTTTGCCGTCGTTGCCGAGAACAGCACGCGCGAGGCGCACCGCCTGGTGGTGTCTTCGATCGGCGTGGCGATTCCGCCCGATCGCGATACCTACGGCTACCTGTCGGAGCACCACAGCTTCGGCGAGACCGAGGAGCAGGCCGGCGACTACGCGGAAGAACTCGCGGCAAAAATGATGGCGACAACGCTCAACGTGGACTTTGACCCGGAAAAGAGTTGGGACGAGAAGAAAGAGGTTTACCGCATTTCCAACAAGATCATTCGCACGGCCAACGTGACGCAGAGTGCAGTCGGCGACAAGAAGGGGCTGTGGACGACGACCATCGCCGCAGCCATACTACTCGTCGACGACGACGAATAACCGAAGTACAAGCCGGAGGGCGCTGGCGTGGTCAGCGCCTTTTCTCTACGACACCGCCCAAGCACAGGTATCTATGCCCCACCGCAACACCAGTACGGCGCAACAATTCGCGAGCGACAACTACGCCGGCATCTGCCCGGAAGCACTGGCCGCCATGGTCGAGGCCAACACCGGGCATGCGACGGCCTACGGCGAAGACCCATGGACGGCGCGGGCATCCGACGCCTTCCGCGCGCTGTTCGAAACGGAGTGCGAGGTCTTCTTTGTCTTCAACGGCACCGCGGCGAACTCGCTTGCGCTGGCGTCACTTTGCCAGAGCTACCATTCCGTCATCTGCACGCAGAGCGCGCACGTGGAGACGGATGAGTGCGGTGCGCCGGAGTTTTTCAGCAACGGGTCCAAGCTGCTGACCGCTGCTTCTGCCGACGGCAAGCTAACGCCCGATGCAGTGCGTGCGCTTGCGACCGGGCGCACGGACATTCACTTTCCCCGGCCCAAGGTAGCGACCATTACGCAAAGCACTGAGACCGGCCGCGTGTACACGCCGGCAGAGGTGCAGGCGCTCGCCGAGACCACGCGCACGCACGGGCTGCACCTGCACATGGATGGCGCTCGGTTTTTCAACGCCGTCGCGTCGTTGGGCTGCTCGCCGGCGGACATCACGTGGAAGAGCGGCGTGGATGTACTGTGCTGCGGCGGCACCAAGAACGGCATGGCTCTAGGCGAGACGGTGGTGTTTTTCGATAAGAAGCTGGCGCTGGATTTTGACTATCGCGTGAAGCAGGCGGGCCAACTTGCCAGCAAAATGCGTTTTCTGAGCTCGCCGTGGATCGGCCTGCTGGAGACCGGCGCCTGGCAGCGCAACGCACAGCACGCGAACCTGTGCGCGCAGCGGCTGCGTGCGGCAATCGGCAGTGTGCCAAACGCGACGGTCATGTTTCCCGTTGAAGCCAATGCGGTGTTTCTGCTGACCAGCGAGGAGCGGTTGACGGCGTTGCGTGCGCGCGGCTGGCGCTTTTACACGTTCATCGGCGGCGGGGCGCGGTTCATGTTCGCGTGGGACAGCGACTTTGCGCGAGTGGATGAACTCGCGCAAGACATCCGCGAAGTGATGGCATAGGACTGAAGCAAATCGCCGCGCAAATACATTCGCGGCAAAGGAGCAGAGCTGATGAGCAAAACAAAAGTCGCCCTCATTCAGATGAGTTGCGAAGCAGATACGGAAAAAAACTTGGACAAAGCCGTTGCACGCGCGACCGAAGCCGCGCAGGCGGGCGCGACGTTGATCTGCCTGCCAGAGCTGTTCCGCGCGCAGTATTTCTGCCAGCGTGAGCATCACGCGCTGTTTGCGATCGCCGAGTCCATCCCGGGGCCGACGACCGACCGGCTTGGCGCGCTTGCGAAGGAACTTGGCGTGGTGATCATCGCTTCCCTGTTTGAGCGTCGCGCGCCGGGCCTGTACCACAATACGGCCGTGACGCTGGAGAAGGACGGCTCGATTGCCGACGTGTATCGCAAGATGCACATCCCGGACGATCCGCTCTACTACGAAAAGTTCTACTTCACGCCGGGCGACCTGGGGTTCAAAGCGCTGCAGACGTCGGCGGGCAACATCGGCACGCTCGTCTGCTGGGACCAGTGGTACCCGGAGGGCGCTCGGCTGACGGCGCTGCGTGGCGCGGAGACGCTGTTCTTCCCGACCGCCATCGGGTGGCATCCAAGCGAGAAAGCAGAGTTCGGCGAGGCGCAGTACGACGCGTGGCAGATCACGCAGCGCGCGCATGCCATCTCGAACGGCGTGTGGGTGTGCGCGGTCAATCGCGTCGGGCATGAACAGGGTGATGTGTTGATTGACGGTGAGGTGCTGCACGGACCGGAAGGCGCGGGCCTGGAATTCTGGGGCGGCTCATTTATCGCCGATCCGTTCGGCCGCATCGTCGCGAAGGCTTCCCACGACACGGAAGAGATTTTGTACGCAGACATCGATTCGAAGCTGGTCGAAGTGACGCGCCAGCACTGGCCCTTTCTGCGCGACCGCCGCGTCGACGCGTATGACGGCATTGGCAAGAGGTTCCTGGTCGGATGAGCATCGTAACGAACGAAACGCCGCGCAGCCTGGGCTACCGCATGCCCGCCGAATGGGAGCCGCACAGCTCCACGTGGATTGCGTGGCCGCACAACGCGGAAGACTGGCCGGGTAAGTTTCAGCCTATCCCGTGGGTCTATTCCGAAATCGTGCGTCACCTGTCGCAGGTGGAGGATATGAACATCCTGGTGAACGACGAGGCGGCGGAGAAGCGCGCGCGGCGTATCTTGCTGCGGGCCGGTGCAAACCTGGCGCGGCTGCACTTTCACCTGTGGCGCACGGACCGCATCTGGCTGCGGGACAGCGGACCGATCTTTGTGAAGAACGGCGCCGGCGACCTCGCGCTGACGGACTGGCACTTTAACGCGTGGGCCAAGTACCCCAACTGGCACAACGACGACCTGATTCCGCAGCATGTAGCGAGGTTGCAGGCGATGCGGTCGTTCCAGCCCACGATTGATCGCGAAGGCACGCCGCACCGCCTAGTACTCGAGGGTGGATCCATCGACGTAAACGGCGCCGGTTCCCTGCTGACTACCGAGGAATGCCTCCTCTCGGACGTGCAGCAGCGCAATCCAGGAGTGAGCCGTGAACAGCTGGAGCAGGTGTTTCGCGACTATCTCGGGATCGACCAGGTGCTGTGGCTGAACCGCGGCTGTGCCGGCGACGATACCCACGGCCACGTCGACGACATTGCTCGCTTCGTTGCGCCGGATACGATCCTGCTGGCGACCGAGCGCAATACTGCGGATGAAAATCACTTGCCTTCCGCAGAAAACCTCGATCGCCTGCGCGCCGCGCGGCAGCCAAATGGCGAGCCGTGGCGTGTGCTGGAACTGCCCATGCCGTCCCCTGTGGTGTTCGACAACGAACGCTTACCGGCGAGCTACGCCAACTTCTACATCGCGAACGACCTCGTCCTGGTGCCAACCTTCAACGACGCCAACGATCGCATCGCGCTCAACCTGATCGCCGACCAGTTCCCCTCGCGACGCACCGTTGGCATTCACTGTGGCGACTTCATCTGGGGGCTGGGCGCGCTACACTGCATGACCCAGCAGCAGCCTGCGTAGGTTTGCACAGTGACTGGTCCAGAACGCGATGAGGTGGAATGGATTTCTTTCCACCTTACTGCCCGGGCTACTCTCTTATGCTGAAGCGCGCAGTCACTGGCGGCGATCATTGGGATTGCATTGCATGCGAAGCTGAATAATGAATGGGTCTTCTACGCGCGCGGCAAGGATGGACAGGAACACGTGATTCCCCGGCCTGCCACTTGTTCTACCTGCCATGAGGCGCACGCTGCGGTCGACACCACCTTCGTCCAGTTCTACCCGACTCTGCTACCGATCGCTGAGCAAAAACAGGTTTTCAGCTCGAAGTACAAGGCAATGAGTGCACCCTCCCCTGGGAAGTCATCTTAAGTGCATGTCTGATCACGACGCCATGACGCAGGCGATGGAGGAGGCGCGAATCGCCTCGGCGGAGGGTGAGGTACCCGTCGGTGCAGTAGTCGTCCGCGACGGCTTGATCGTCGGCCGAGGCCAGAATCGTGTCATCCGAGACAGCGACCCAACGGCGCACGCCGAGGTGGTCGCGTTGCGTGCGGCCGGTGCGGCGCTAGGCAATTACCGGCTGACAGGGTGCGAACTGTACGTCACGCTGGAGCCCTGCTCCATGTGTGCCGGCGCCATTCTGCACGGGAGAATCGCACGCCTGGTGTATGGCGCGGCCGACCTGAAAGCGGGTGCGTGCGGCAGCGTGCTTGCCGTTCTGAACCACCCTGCGCTCAACCATCGGGTCGAGGTGGTAGGTGGTGTTCTGGCAGAAGAGTGCGGTGACATGCTCCAACGTTTTTTTCGCGAGCGACGCGCCGCACGGCGGTCTGCCTCTTGAGGCGTGCCCTCCTATAGCAAAAACTTTCAGCAGAATGGGTGAAACCATCTCGAGAAGGTCGTGCATCCCATCGTGCATGAGTGATGGGAAGCTTGCAGGTAAGGTTGCGATCGTAACGGGTGCGGCGTCGGGCATTGGGAAAGGAATTGCCTTGAAGTTCGCCCAAGAAGGTGCTGAAGTGGTGATCGACTACATCGGCGACGATAGTAGTGCGGCGGACGTGGCGAAGCAGATTCAGGCGCTTGGCAGGAAGGCCATCATTTTTGCCGCAGACGTAAGTAAGCCAGAAGAAACAATGAAACTGGTCGATGCGGCCTGGGATCACTTCGGTAAGGCCGACATTCTTGTGAATAATGCCGGAGTAGAAAAGAGTGCGCCCTTCCAGGATGTGTCCGAGAAAGACTATGACCTGGTGCTGGATATCAACCTCAAGGGACCATTTTTTACATCGCAGGCATTTGTGAAGCGCCTGTTAGCCGCCAAGATGCCGGGCTGCATCGTGAACATGAGTTCCGTGCACGAGGACATGGTCTTCCCGCATTTTTCGACCTACTGCGCTGCAAAGGGCGGCCTGCGTATGCTGATGCGCGACATGGCAGTGGAGTTGGGTCCGCAAAACATTCGCGTGAACAATATCGCTCCAGGCGCGGTGGACACTCCCATCAACGCGAAAATGATGTCAGATGCTCCGGAATTGAAAGCGCTTCTGGCGAATATTCCCCTGGGTCGGATGGGTTTGGTCGACAACATCGCCGATCTTGCCGTGTTCCTCGCCAGCGATGCTGCAAGTTACGTTACTGGGTCCACTTACGTTATCGATGGCGGCCTGATGCGCAGCTATCACGAACAGTAGTGAGCAGGTAAACTGACGGTATGAGCCTGACTGTTTACACTGCAAATTGGTGCCGGGATTGCCGCGAGGCGAAACGTTTCCTTGCCAAGCACAACATTGAGTACCGCGAAGTTGACATTGAGCAGACGCCTGGCGCAGCCGAAGAAGTGCTGCAAAACGTCGGCAAGAAGGCAATCCCCCAGTTTGTGCTGGACGGGAAGTGGATTCAGCCTTACCGGTCGGGCCAGGGCTTTTTGCATGAGGAAATGGCCAAGTTGTTCGGCGTCGCGCAGTAGAGGCGCTACGTTAAATCGGCTGAACACCAGACAATCGATAAACGATGCATCCTGGTGAAAGCTCGTTCTGGGTCCACCTGACCTCCAATTGGCAGGCGTGGAACGTTTCCCTCCTCTTCCTTCAACTCCCGGTTCAGCGCTGCAATGGAGAGCACCTCGCTTTGATCGATCGCTACACACGCCCTGAGATGCGCCAGCTATGGTCGGACGAGACGAGATTCGCCTGCTGGCTTGAGGTGGAAGCCACCGCAAGTGAGGTGCTCGCGGATGCCGGTATTGTTCCGCGGGAGGCGGCGCGCGCCATCCGTGAGAGGGGAGCCTTTTCCGTCGAGCGCATCCGTGAGATCGAGCAGCAGACGCGCCACGATGTCATCGCCTTCACGACGAACGTCGCGGAGATCGTTGGTCCGGAGGCGCGCTGGCTACACTTCGGCCTTACTTCAACCGACATCGTGGACACTGCACAGGCGTTGCAACTCAAGCAGGCCTCGACGCGCATTCTTGATGGGCTTAACGCGCTGGCCACGGTACTTAAGCGCCGTGCCGTCGAGTTCGCACGCACGCCGACGATTGGCCGCACCCATGGCGTGCACGCGGAACCGACGACGTTCGGCATGAAGTTACTACTCTGGTACAGCGAGTGCCTGCGCAACATCCAGCGGTTTACCGCCGCGGCGGAGGACATGCGGGTAGGCAAGCTGAGTGGCGCAGTGGGCAGCTACGGCACCATCACGCCGGCACTTGAAGAAGAAATCTGCGGCCGCCTGGGCCTTGAAGTCGCCCCCATCAGCACGCAGGTGCTGCAGCGGGATCGTCATGCTGCTTACATCTCCGCCCTGGCGCTGGTCGCGAGTTCGCTGGACAAGATTGCAACCGAGGTCCGCCATTTGCAACGCACCGAGGTTCGCGAGGCCGAGGAATTTTTCCGTGCAAAGCAGAAGGGCTCGAGCGCGATGCCGCACAAGCGCAATCCCATTACGGCGGAAAACATCTGCGGCTTGGCGCGTGTGATGCGGGCCAACGCACAGGTGGCGTTTGAGGATGTGGCGCTGTGGCACGAACGCGACATCTCCCACAGTTCCGCCGAGCGCGTGATCCTGCCCGATCAGACCACCCTTGCCGACTACCTGCTTACGAAGGCGACCGACCTTATCGACCGCCTGATGGTTTACCCCGAACGCATGCTGCGCAACCTGAATTTGACCGGCGGACTGGTCTTCAGCGGCCAATTGCTGCTGGACCTGGCCGAAGCGGGCATGAGCCGCGAAGACGCCTACCGTACCGTGCAGACGCTGGCGATGCAGGCCTGGACCGAGGACCTCATCTTCCGCGACTTGGTGCTTGCCGATTCGAAAATTACGGCACGCCTTTCCCCCGAACGCATCGAGCGCGCGTTCAACGTGGAGCGTCGGCTCGAGAACGTGCCCGCCATCTTCGAGCGCGTCCTCGGCGAACCCCTTCCCGCGGACAGCTAGTGCCCACGTCTTTCGTGGCCTGGACTGACGCTGGCTTTCTCGCCCAACTCGATGTGGCGTTTGAGGACAGCGCGCGCCGGAGCGGACCGTACCTGCTCTGCCGCGCGGGGTGTAACCAGTGCTGCACGGGAACGTTCGCCATTTCCATGCTGGATAGAGCACGCCTGCAGCGCGGCTTCGACACCCTGGCCGTGGATGACGCGCCCCGTGCAGATCGCGTTCGCGAACGAGTGTTGCAACACCAGTCGCGCCTCGCGGCAGGCTACCCTGGCGACCTCAAAACGGGCTGGCTCTTCCAGGATGATGCTTCGCAGGCGTCGTTCGAAGAGTTCGCCAACGACGAGGTCTGCCCCATCCTTGATCCCTTTACCGGCACCTGCGACCTGTACGCCGCGCGGCCCGTCACCTGCCGCGTCTTTGGTCCGCCGGTGCGGCATGAAGACGGGCTAGGCGTCTGTGAACTCTGCTTTTGCGGCGCGACAGAATCCGAAGTCGCCGCAGCCGAGATGCTTCTACCCGACCCGGCCGTTGAGGCACACCTCACCGCGCCGCTCGGCGAAGCCATGACGACCGTCGGCTTTGGCCTGGAGATCGCATTGGCCGGTGACGAGGCTATGCTGAAAGCGTGAGTATTGCAATCGGCTTCGACGGCTTTCTAGGCAATGGTGCCCACGTGCGGCAGCTGCGCCGCGCCATCGCCGCGGGTCGCCTGCCGCATTCGCTCATCCTCGCCGGGCCGCGCGGCGCGGGCAAGTACACGCTAGCCCTGCTGCTGACGTCGGCCCTGCTGTGCGAACGGCAGCCGCGGGTCGACTCCCCCGAAGGCCCGCTCGCCGACCGGTGCGGTGTGTGCGCCAACTGCACGCGCATCGCCGCATCCTTCGCGCTGGACGAACGGATCGCCGAAGCCGTTGCCGCGCGTGAGGACATGCGCGACACCGACAAGAAGGACACCCGCGTCCTGATCCAAACGCACCCTGCCGTCCTCGTCATCCCGCCGGACCCGCCGCAACTGCTCATCAAGCTGGGCCAGGTGCGTGCGCTCATCCACGGCATTTATCGCACGCCGGTAGAAGCTACGCGCTCGGTCGCCATCTTTACTGCAGCCACGTTCATGAAAGAGGCCGCGAACAGCCTATTAAAGGTGCTGGAAGAACCGCCACCACATGCGCACCTTATGCTGCTGGCGGAGCACGTCGGCGAGCTGTTGCCGACCATCCGCTCGCGCTGTGCCGTGGTGCGGCTGGGTGCCCTGCCGACGGAGGAACTCGCGCATTTGCTGGCGGAGCGCCGGCCGGAGTGGCGGCCGCAGCAACACGCCCTGGTCGCACGACTGGCGCAGGGAGCCGCAGGTCAGGCTCTCGGTTTCGACCTGGACGAATACCTGAAGGCCCGCGCCGATGCACTCGTTCTTTTGCGGCGGGCGGTCGACGACACGGAGCACACCGACCTGTTCAAAATGACCGAAACCTACCGCGCCGGCGCTGAGGGCCAGGCCAAAACGACCGCTATGCTGCGCGCGCTTGCGACCCTGCTGGAAGACGTTCTCCTCATCCACGAGGGCGCGGGGGAACTCGCTCAGAACATCGACCTGCAGGCCGAGCTGCAGCGGCTGGCGGAAACTGTCAACTTCGTCTGGATCGAGCACGCCGTCCGCGCGCTGGATGGCGTGTATAGCGGCATGCGGCGCAACCTGCTGAGGTCGCTTTCGCTCGACGCGTTTGCGGAATCAATGGCCGAAGCTCGGCGTTGACCCCTCAATCAGCGGGGGCGTGCGGCCTTGTCTAGCCGGTCCCGCAGCGCAGCAAACAGGCCGTCAGAACGAGCAGGCAGCGGCACCAGGATGACCGTCGGCCCGGCTTTGTCCAGCGCCCGCAAACCTTCGTAGAGGGTCGCCGCGAGCCCCTCGCCGTCGTCAAAGTGAGCCCATGACCGCACCGGACCAGACGTTTCCGGCAGCGACCAATCCGAGGGCAGCAGCACCGCCGCACCGCGCATCTCCGGCAGCCCCAAGGTGTACCGCAGTGCCGCCTCCGACTCTACCAGCCGTACCGTCGCTTGCGTCGCGTAATGCCGCATGCCCACGCCGGGGGAGGGCAGGCTCGCCGGCTCCCGCGCTGCCGTGGCCACATACACGCGCACCGGCAAGCGCCCGATGTCTTCGATCTGCGCGGCCGTGACGCCGCCCGCACGGTACAGAATGATCTCATCCGAGCGCGCTTCCACAACCGTCGACTCCACGCCCACAGCACAAGCGCCAGCGTCGATCACTGCATCGATCCGTCCGTCCAGGTCGGCAAGCACGTGCGCCGCACTGGTAGGACTCACGTGCCCAAACCGGTTCGCCGACGGTGCCGCCAGCGGCACACACGCCGCGCGGATCAGCGCCAGCGCCACAGGATGAGCGGGCATGCGCATCGCGACCAGTTCCCTGCCAGCCGTAACCGCGTCGGGCAGAGCAGTCTGGCGCGGTAGCAGCAGCGTCAGCGCACCCGGCCAACATGCGTCCATCAATCGGCGCGCCACCGGGGGCACGGCGGTAACCACATCCTGCAGCATCGCCTCGTCCGCCACGTGCACGATCAGCGGATCCCAATGCGGCCTCTGTTTTGCCGCGAAAATCCGCTCCACCGCAGCAGCATCCATAGCATTTGCCGCCAGGCCGTAGACCGTTTCCGTGGGCATCGCCACCAGACCGCCTGCGCGCAGCATCATCGCCGCACGATCGAGATCATGCACACCCGTCGTCAGCCGCACGGTTTCAAAATGGGGCGACACTCCCCCATCGTAGCCCCTTTGACGACGATTGCAGCACAGATGCAGCGTTCGCCTACCCAACGCTGTCCTATACTCATGCCCATGACCAAGCCGGAAATCGAACTCAAATTCTGTGTCGGTGCCGTTGACTCGTTTCGCGAACAGGCGCTCGCCGCTGGGTTTCTCGTGGAGACACCGCGCACGCTGGAGCGAAATGCGCTGTTCGACACGCCGGATCGCCGCCTGTTACGCGAGCGCCAGATCCTGCGAATGCGGCAGTATGGCGGTGCCTGGGTCGTGACGCACAAGCGTCCGCCGGTTGGCAACGACGACACCGCTCCCTACAAGGAGCGGCTCGAAACCGAAACCCATGTGGAAGATGGCGAGGCCATGGGTGCGGTGTTCGTGGAGCTTGGGTATGCGCCGATGTTCCGCTACGAGAAGTTTCGCACCGAGTTCTCCGACACGCAGGGTGACGGCCACCTCGTTCTGGATGAGACGCCGATCGGCGACTTTGCCGAGTTGGAGGGTCCGCGCGACTGGATCGACCAAGCGCTGGTCCGACTCGGCATCGCACCGCAGGCATGCTTCACCGACAGCTACGGTCGCATGTTTCTGGACTGGAAGGCACGCAGTAACAGCGATGCGGAGAATATGACCTTTGATGAAATCGCGTCGACCAGTGCGGTACTCGCGACACGCTAACAAGCAAAAAGAAGGTCTCCGGACAACGGAGACCTTCTTCTATGTCTGTCATACGCACTAGAAAATCTGGAAGTTTACTGCAACGTCCATCAGCACCGGTACCGGATGCCCATCCTTCATTGCGGGCTTGAACCGGTACTGGCTTACTGCTTCCTTTGCCTTCTCATCCAGCCCCATCCCGATGGGCCGGCTGATGGTGACACGTGTCGGCCGGCCTGTTGCATCGACCACCAGGTGAACCACAACCTCACCCTGGAACTTGGCTTTGCGCGCTTCTTCCGAGAACTCCGGATCGACCTGGTAGATCAGCTTGGGGTATGACACGCCATTCGATCCAGGCGAGTACGCGCCGCCGCCAGTGCCGTGGCCGCTACCGGCACCCATGCCGTCGCCGTCACCGCTGCCTAAACCGTTGCCGTGACCGTTGCCCATGGACACGCCGACATTGGTGGCGTTCAGCATGCCGATATTCGGCAGGTTGCTCTTCATCTGGTTGCGCAGATCGACATTGATTGTCGGATCGACCGCGAGCTTAGGTGGAATCTTCGGCGGGGCCGTCGGGGCAAGTACCTGCACCGGGGAGAACTTCGGTGGCGAACCATGGGAAACCGGCGCAATGTCATGCTGTCCACCGCCACCATGAGCTGTGGCTTTCGGTGGCTGTCGAATCAGCGGCGGTGGCGGCGGCGTCTCGAAGCTGATGTTCTTCACGTCTTTCTTCGGCGGCGCAATCACCGTCTTGATCGCTTTTGCGCTGATCCAGAGGATGAGCAGGAACGCCAGAGCATGAAAGCCCACGGCAACGCCCGTCGACACCGGATCGCGCTTGATCGCCATCGGGTCGGCCACCGCAATGGGCTTTGACTCTAATACCAGCGGCGGCAGCTTTTCCGGGAAGAATGCGTCCCGAAAGTTCGCAATCATCGACTGAAACGGATTGGAAGTCTGCAATGCTTCCGGCTCGCCCAGGTTCGGTCCTGCGGTCATCGGTGGGGGCACCGGGCGGGCAGCACTGGAGCGTGGCGTGGCGCCGCGCTCTAGGTCGCGGTCAAGTTCGGGCGGGGTAATCAGCGTATTCGCCATAGCCTCGGTCTCTGGTTCAGGCCGCCACCCTGGTGGCCTGAAGCTATCAGCGGCACACAAGTCCGCCTGAAGCAATCTCGTTACGCTGCCCGTGGACTCTCGCGGTCCAAGCCCCAGTCAGGGGCTCTGGCGGTGCGGCGCATTCAATGTCCGTGCTCATCTGGCTCTCACGGACCATCTTATTAACAATGAGCGATCTGTGCGCACACGGAACTCCCCGCACGCAACTGTTTGTATTGGACGCAGCAAATCGCCTGTTTGTCACACGGCATTTCCGCAAGCGCGTCTCCAATGCAGAACATACCCCGCCAACCAGCTAAAATGATTTGTTGGGTGTCCACGCGCAGGCCGCACCCGGGAGAACGATGAGCGACACACGACCGACCGACCAGGCGAACGCCGCCGCACCAACCGCGGCCAAGGCCTTGAAAGATACGCTGAACCTTCCGAAAACCGCGTTCCCCATGAAAGCGAACCTGCCGGGGAACGAGCCCGCCCGCCTGAAAGGGTGGGAGGACGCAGACCTGTACGCGCAAATACGCGCCGCCCGCGCCGGTCAGCCGAAATACATCCTGCACGACGGGCCACCCTACGCCAACGGTGCCATCCACCTGGGCCACGCGCTCAACAAGTGCATCAAGGACTTCATCGTCAAGTCCAAGACCATGTCCGGCTTTGACGCGCCCTATGTTCCCGGTTGGGACTGTCACGGTCTGCCCATTGAAATCAAGGTGGATGAACAACTTGGCCGCAAAAAGCTCGAGATGGACGCCATCACCGTCCGCCAGCAGTGCCGCGCTTACGCGCAGAAGTACGTCGATCTGCAGCGCTCGCAGTTCGAGCGCATGGGCGTGCTCGGCCGCTGGAACGACCCCTACCTGACGATGAACTTTGCCTACGAGGCGCGCATTCTCGAGCTGTTTTACGACTTCTACGAGAACGGCTTTGTCTACAAGGGCCTGCGCCCCGTGTACTGGTGCATGCACGACAAAACCGCGCTCGCCGAGGCAGAGGTCGAGTACGAGATGCACACGTCGCCGAGCGTCTACGTACGGTACCCGCTGATGTCCGACGCTGCGGCAATCGACCCCGCACTGGCCGGTTTACCCGTCTTCGGCCTCATTTGGACGACCACGCCCTGGACGCTGCCGGCGTCGCTCGCCATCGCTTTCCACCCGGACTTCGACTATGTCGCCCTACAGCACACCGACGGCAATGTCTACCTGGTTGCCCTAGGCCTGGTCAAGCCGGTGAAGGTCGCCTGCGATCTGGAAGACGCTGTTGAGGTTGCCCGCTTCAAGGGTTCCGCTTTGGAGAATGCAACCTTTCGCCACCCTTTTCTCGACCGCCAGATTCTCGGCGTCATGGCCGACTACGTCACCACGGACGCCGGTACAGGCGGCGTACACACCGCGCCCGCCCACGGTCCGGACGACTTTGCCACCGGCAAGAAGTACGCGCTCAGCCAGGTGTGCGATGTCGACGAGGCCGGTCGCCTGCGCAATGGCCTACCGGAGTACGACAACCTCAACGTGCACAAGGCGAACGCGCCCATCATCGAGCTGCTGAAAGAGCGCGGTGCCCTGCTCGCCCAGGCCGATATCCACCACAGCTATCCGCATTGCTGGCGCTGCCACAAGCCCGTTATCTACCGCGCGACGGAGCAATGGTTCATCGGCATGGAAACGCCCATGCCCGCGCCCGGCGGCGGCACCACCACCTTTCGCCAGCGCGCGCTCGATGAGATCGACAAGGTCACATGGGATCCGGGTTGGGGTAAGGAACGCATTAGCAACATGATCGCCACCCGGCCCGACTGGTGCATCAGCCGACAGCGCATCTGGGGTGTGCCCATCGCGGTGTTCCTGTGCCAGAAGTGCCACACCCCGCTTGCCGATAAGGCAATTAACCGAACCATCATCGACCTGTTCGCGCAGCAAAGCGCCGACGCCTGGTACAGCCACACCGCCGAGCAACTGTTGCCGGCAGGGACCACCTGCGCCTCCTGCGGTGCTGTCGACGACTTCCGCAAGGAGATGGACATCCTCGATGTCTGGTTTGAGAGCGGTGCCAGCTGGCATGCCGTGCTGGAGGTTGACTCAGAGTTACAGCGACCCATCAGTGAAACGCCGGCCGATCTGTATACCGAGGGCGGCGACCAGCACCGCGGCTGGTTTCACAGTTCCCTACTGAGCTGCGTCGGTGTTCGCGGCTACGCGCCGTATAAGTACGTTGCCACCAGCGGCTGGACGCTCGACGAACAACGCCGCGCCTTTTCGAAGTCACTCGGAAACGGTGTCGACCCGGTCAAGGTGATGGATGAGCTGGGTGCCGACGTCGTGCGCTTGTGGGTGGCCTCCGTTGACTTCCGTGAAGATGTCATCGCGTCCGTACCGCTGATGAAGCGCCTGGCCGAGGAGATCTATCGCAAGCTACGCAATACTTTTCGCTTTCTGCTCGCCAATCTTGACGGCTTTGTGCCCGTCGAAGATGAAGTTGCATGGGAGCAGATGGGGGCCCTCGACCAGTACATGCTTGCGCGCTGCGCCGACTTGGTGGGTAAGTGCCGCACAAGTTATGAGGAGTTTGAATTTCACCGCGTGTATCACGCACTGAATGAATTCTGTAACTCCGAGCTCAGCGCATTTTACCTCGACGTGCTCAAAGATCGCCTTTACACCCTCGCCCCGAAGGACACGCGCCGGCTCAGTGCACAAACTGCTATTTGGAAAATTACAGAAGTTCTTGTTCGCCTGATTGCACCGATTCTTAGTTTTACCGCAGACGAAGTCTGGGGTTACCTACCGCCCGTCGAAGGCAGGGAAAAAAGCGTTCACATCGCGCAGTTTCCAGAGGCTGAACAGCTTGCACCTGCAAGCGCTGTCGGTAAGTTGGTCGATAGTATCGGTAAGTTGCGCGTCGTACGCGAAGCTTCACTCAAGGTTCTGGAAACCGCCCGTGCCGAGAAGAAGATTGGAAAAGCACTTGAAGCTCGACTTACTCTTCGTGTCGCCGCCAAACCCCTTGAGGAAGTACTCGGAACATACGAACGGCTTCTTCCGGAGTTGCTCGGAGTTAGTCAGGTCGGCATGGATACGCGTGATGTTACGGAAGCCGATCCCGATGTTGTCGCGACCTTTGAAGAGGCGGAAGGTGACCGTTGCGCCCGCTGCTGGCGCTACACCAGCGACGTTGGTACCGAAGGCATGTACCCCGAAGTCTGCGCCCGATGCGCCGACGCCCTGGAGAAGATCGGCTACCCCCCACAAGGCACTGGCGTGAAAGGAGAGGTGGCCTGACGTGAGCACCCTTCCCCAAACCTATCCCTCTCCGCAGAGCCGCGACGCGCGGCCTTACTTGCTCGCTCTGTCGGCGCTTGTTGTCCTGCTCGACCGCATCACCAAGGTCTGGATTACACGCCACCTTGAGACCGGGAAGACGATCGACGTCATCCCACACGTCTTCCGCATCAGTCACGTGCTTAATTTCGGCGCGGCTTTTTCCATGTTCGCCGAGTCCGCTTCACCGGTAGCCGTGCGTAACTCGCTGATCGTTTTTTCCTGCGTCGCCGGCATCATCGTCTTGACCATGCTCTGGAAGATGGGCCGCGCTGCGTCCCCAGCATCGATTGGTCTCGCCCTCATTTTCGGTGGTGCCATCGGCAATTTATATGACCGCATTCACCTGCATTATGTCGTCGACTTTCTTGAGGTCACCATTGTGCACTATCACTGGCCCGACTTCAACGTGGCGGACAGCTGCATTAGCATCGGCGCTGTGCTTTTGCTTATCGAATTACTCTGGCCCAAGCCGAAGCAGACCCACCTGGACGACCCAACCACCGATGTAAACGGAGCGAATTAGTTGCCGATTGCCGAACAGAGTACGAGCAAACCGCCGACGACGCCCGGGGAAGCCGACCAGCACATACCGGTCACGGTGTCGCACGTTGAGGGCGGCGTGACCCACAGCGCCCTCGGCATCGAAGCCTCCGTCTCGACCGAGATGAAGCTCTCGGCCAACGACAACATCATCATCCGCGGCGCACGCACGCATAACCTGAAAAACATCGACATCGATATTCCGCATAACGCCATGACGGTGGTCAGCGGTGTTTCCGGTTCGGGCAAAAGCTCCCTAGCCTTCGATACCGTGTACGCCGAAGGTCAGCGCCGCTATGTGGAGTCGCTCTCCGCGTATGCACGGCAGTTTCTCGAACGCATCGAAAAGCCGGATGTCGACTTTATGGATGGCCTCGCACCGGCCATCGCCATCAAGCAAAAAAACCAAACGCGTAATCCGCGTTCGACCGTCGCCACCGCGACGGAGATCTACGATTACATGCGACTGCTGTACGCGCGATGCGGAACCGTGACCTGCCTGCACTGCGGCGGCATCGTGAAGCGTGACACGGTCGACGAGATTGCGAGCGCGGTGCTTGCCATGGAAGAGGGTACGCGCCTTTACGCACTCTTCCCCATCGAACCACGTCCTATCACGCTCGAGCCCATGCAGGACTTTTTACCGGCGGCGGCAGACGTCGGTGCGCCCGTCGTTGCACCGGCCAAGCCGAAGAAACTGGCGAATAAGAAGATCGCAACAGACGCCGGAACACCAGTTCTCGATATCTCTGAAAAGCTGCGGGAGCGACTTACGGAACTGCGGCACCGCGGCTACAACCGTCTCTTTCAGGCCGGCAACATCGTAGAATTCTCAACGCCGGAATCACTGCTCGAACTTGACTTTGCCCAGCCTATCTTTGTCCTTGCAGATCGGCTCAGCGTCAGCCCAGACGTCCGGACCCGCATCGTCGATGCCATTGAAACCAGCTATCGCGAATCGAACGAAATCCTCTTTCAGACCGCGCCCCGCGATGACGCCACACCCACGCGCCTGCGCTTTTCCGCCGCCTTTGAATGCACCGCATGCCACCGCGCCTATCGCGAGCCGGAGCCGCGCCTCTTCAGCTTCAACAACCCGTTCGGTGCCTGCCCGCGCTGCCAAGGCTTCGGCAACACCATCGACTTTGACCCTAAGCTGATTCTTCCCGATGAATCAAAGACACTGGACGACGGCGCAATCGCACCCTGGACCACGCCCAAATATCGTGCGCACCACGGCGAATTCAAGCGCTTCGCCCAGGCCAACGGCATCCCCACCAACAAGCCCTACTATGACCTGACACCGCAACAGCAGGCTATGATCTGGGATGGCAAAGGTACCTTCTCTGGTATTCGCGGCTTTTTCCGCTCTCTGGATACAAAGAAGTACAAGTTACACGTCCGTGTCTTTTTATCAAAGTACCGAGGCTATGCTCCATGCCCAGACTGCCGCGGCCAGCGTCTGCGCGCGGAAGCGCGCGCCGTGCTGCTGCAAGGACAAAACATCTGCGAGGCAGCCGCACTGACCATCACCGGCGCTAAGGAGTTTTTTGACTCCCTGGCACTTACTCCGGCGCAGATGGAAATTGCTGGGAAAATATTGGAAGAAGTCCGTCAGCGGATCGGCTTTCTCGAACAGGTTGGTCTGGAATACCTCACTCTGGATCGTCTAAGCTCTACCTTGAGCGGTGGCGAATCGCAGCGTATTCAGTTAGCCACGTCGCTGGGCTCGCGGCTAGTTGGCGCACTCTACGTACTGGATGAGCCGTCTATCGGCCTGCATAGTCGTGATACCGCGAAGCTGGTGCGCATTATGCACGACCTGCGCGACCTCGGCAACACGATCCTCGTGGTGGAGCACGATCCAGATGTTATTCTCGCAGCGGATCGTCTGATCGATCTTGGGCCCGGTGCCGGCGAGTTAGGCGGCAAGTTGCTCGCAAGCGGAACGGTCGAGGAAGTCAAGGCAGACCCCAACTCCATCACCGGTAAGTATCTCTCCGGCCGCGTGCAGATCCCCGTGCCAAATCACCGCCGTGAGCCCGGGCGTGAAATGCTCCGGCTTAAAGGTGCACGTATCCATAACCTGCGCGGCGTCGATATCGACATTCCGTTGGGTATGCTCTGCGTCGTCACGGGAGTAAGTGGGTCGGGTAAGTCGACCATCATTCACCAGGTACTCTACCGCGGCCTGCAGTACGCCCTCGGCGTAGAAGGCGCTTCAAGCGACGCGACCAAGTTATATCGCGAACTTACCGGCAGTCAGAACCTGCGCGAGGTCGTGCTTGTCGACCAGTCCCCTATCGGCCGCACCCCGCGATCCAATCCGATCACGTACATTAAAGCGTTTGACGCTATCCGCGAGTTGTTCGCGTCACAGCCTGACGCCAAGCGGAAAAGTTACACCGCCGGTTCGTTCAGCTTCAACGTCCCCGGCGGCCGCTGCGACGTGTGCGAAGGCGACGGCACCGTCACCGTAGAAATGCAGTTCCTTGCAGATATCGAGTTACCCTGCGAGGAATGCAACGGCACGCGTTATAAGTCGACCATCCTCGACGTAAAGTACAAAAATCGTAACATTCACGACGTGCTGAACCTTACCGTTAAGGATGCGCTGCATTACTTTGCCGGGCATCCAAAGATCGTCGACCGGCTGCAGGTGCTAGATGAAGTCGGTCTGGGCTATGTGCGCCTTGGCCAAAGTGCGACGACACTCAGCGGTGGCGAGGCACAGCGCGTCAAACTGGCGGCGCACCTGGCAAACATTCGCTCCATCGGCAGCGGCAAGTCCGATGCGAAAAAGGTCGGCAGTCGTGTGCTTTACATCCTGGATGAGCCCACAACCGGCCTGCACTTCGATGACGTCGCGACCCTGCTGCAGGCGTTCCGCAAGCTGATCGAAGGCGGCGGTTCACTGCTGGTGATTGAACACAACATGGACGTGATTAAATGCGCCGACTGGGTCATCGACATGGGCCCGGAGGGCGGCTCGGCCGGCGGGCAGGTTGTCGCCGTCGGCACGCCAGAGGAGATTGCCGCGGTCGAGCGCTCCTACACCGGCCAGTGGTTGCGGCCGGCCTTGGGGCTGGGCAAGGAGCCCACCGCCTGATGCCATCTCGTCCACTCTGGCTGACCATCCTCTTCCTTGGCCTTGCGACTGCGCCTCACGCCGTTTCCCAGGTACAGCAACTGCCCCCAGGTACGAGCCTGCCGGCGGACGGCACACCTGGCAAACCCGCTGCACCTGGGTCCGCTGTTCTTCAAGATGCAGAACAGCGCATGGCAAAGCAGGACTGGGTGGGTGCGACCACGGTCCTGCAGTCGCTGCTGCAACGTGAACCCACAAACGCGCAGGCGCTGTACGATCTCGCATTCTGCGCCGACGCCTTGAACGACGTCCCAGCGGCAGCCTCCGCCTACCGCAAGGCCATCGCAGCCGATCCGCAAAACCCCGCGCCGGCAGTAGGGCTCGGCCTGCTACTCGCGCGGAGCGGCGACGCTCCCGGCGCAATCACTGCCCTTGGCGCGGCCGTCATCCTGACCGGAGACGGTAGCGCAGCCGCAGTCGCAATGCGCGCGCAGGCCTACCGTGCGCTTGCGCGGCTTCGACTCGCCTCGGCACCCGACCAATCGCGCGACGACCTGCTGCAGGCACTCCGTCTCTCGCCGGAGACAGCAGACGACATCCAGATGGGCGGCGAGATTGCCGAGGCCCTGCACGACGATGGCGCGGCGGAGATCGCCTACGCCCGCGTCGCGAACGCCTCCCCGACGGACACGGCCGCCGCTGTGCAGTATGCGCGCGTTCTGCTGCGGGAGGGAAAATCAGCCCCGGCTAGCAGCGCCCTGGACACCGCGCTCGCAGCGCACCCGGAAGACTCGCAGTTACTTGGCGAGAAAGCCGGCGTGCTCCTTGCGCAGAAGAACATCGCCGAGGCTGTGCCGATCCTCGAGCGGCTACACGCGCAACAGCCCACAAACCCAGCAATCGGGCGCCTGCTCGCACGGGCGTATGTCGCTCAGGGCGAACCGATGCGGGGCGACACGCTCTTTCGGCAGCTGACCGAGGCCGACCCGACAGACGGTGAGCTGCTGGTGGAGTGGGCTGACAGCCTGATGCGCCAGAAGCGTCCCGCGGACGCGCAACCGCTTTTGGAACAGGCACTTACCGCTCATTTCGAAACGCCTGAGGCGAAAGCGCGTGCTGCCGCGGAGCTTGCCTTTGCAGCATCGGCAAACGGCCGTCCGGAAGCCGTTTTGCGTGCCATCGCCATTCGGACCAAAATGGCATCGCTGGACGCAAGCAGTGCTTTCCTTTTGGCTGCAGCGCATGATACGTTGCATCAATCCAGAGAAGCAGCTGGGGCATATCGCCAGTTTTTGGAACTGGCGAACGGTAAGTTCCCCGACCAGGAAGCGGAGGCAAAAAAGCGCCTGCAAGCACTTGGTCGCGCAAAGTAGGCCCCCGAATTCTGTGGGAGGTGTGCGATGCACGTTGCAACACGCTTGAGAGTTATGACCCGAGGTGCCCGCAAGGGCATGGGTGCCGTGGCGTTCTGCGGCCTGATTGTCAGCGGTTCTGCCTGTCTCGCCCGTGCGGCCACTCCGGCGGCTGCAGGTGCCGTCGAACTCGACCTTCATGTGCTTGCGGATCTGGAGCAGCGCGCAATGCTTGCCAACCCCCGGGAGCAGGCATTTCTCTATGCCGACCTTGCCGATCGCATGACCTTGCTCGCCAGCCGACAGATTGCGGATGGTGAGATTGAACAAGCCGAGGCGACGCTGGAAAAGCTGGAAGCCTACACGGCAAAGATGGAAACAAACTTCGCGCAAAGCAAGAGTCTGAAGAAGACTGAATTGCTGCTGCACCTGACCAACCGCCGTCTCACAGATATGACGCGTGCTGCCTCCGCGGACGTTAAGCCCCACGTCCAGGAGGCGCTTACCCGGCTGAACGTGGCCCAGGCATCGTTGCTGGCAACGATCTTCGCAAAGTAGCGGTGCGACGCTGATGGGGCTCCACAGGATTGGCTCTGCCTCTCAAAGGATGCGATTGGCATGCCGTGCCCGCGTCATGTCTGGTTGCGTTCTCTGCCTGCCCCGTCTACCTCACGATGCGGAGGTTCAAGGTGTTGCAGGTCGCAGGTGGCTCACTTCTTCACTGGTGTTGTTCGTCTGCTGCACGCCCCTCTTCGCGCAGCACCACGGATCGGCAAACCTGTCGGAGGGCGAGGTCGAGGAAATTCGCGAGGCTGCCATGGATCCACCGGCCCGTGTTCTCGCCTTCCAGAAGATTGTCGAGACGCGCATCGGCCGCATTCAGCGGGTACTGGTAGATGTGCGCGCGCAGGGCCGTGCGGCTGACGTCCACCAGAACATGGACGAAACTTCAGGCGTCGTCAATGAGCTCGAAGACAACCTCGACGATTATGCTTCTGCCCACAAAGATCTGCGCAAGGTCCTGCCGAAGCTGATCCTCGCAACGGACCGCTGGGCCAGCATCCTTCGTCAGCCACCGGACAATGATCGCTACAACGTAACGCGCAAGCTCGCGCTAGAAGCCGTGGCGGATTTGAAGGACGACGCGCAAAAACTGCTGCCAGAGCAACAGGCCTGGTTCAAGGAGCACCCGCCAGCCAAGGACCCGCCGCCCACACGTTACGAGGTGCCGCGGGAGTGACCTTCGGCGGTAGCACGGCTTGGCCGTTCGATAGAATGGGCTCGTGGTCGCCTCTCCTGAACTCTGCTCCATCTTCAGCCTTGCCTACCGGGAGCTGCGCCCGCGCGCGCCCATGCCCACGCTGGATGTGAAGTTTCGCCGCTTCGTGTCGCTGAACACCACCATCCGCCTGCGAGAGGGCCAGCTCATCGTGCGCCTTTCGGACCTGCTGCAGGCCGCGCCAGAAAGCGTGCACCAAGCCATCGCCCATATCTTGCTGGCGAAGCTGTATCGCAAGCCCATCGACCGCAGCCACGCCGATCGATATCGCCGTTACACCCGCAGCGATGCCGTCAGCAAGCAAACGGAGCGTACTCGCCAGGAGCGCGGGCGCAAGCAGATCACCACGGCGGTAGGCGACGTTTACAACCTGGACGAGGTTTTCGAAGAGGTGAACCGCCGCTTCTTCTTCGGCCTGCTCGGCCGACCGGTACTGACGTGGAGCAACCATGAGGCGCGCCGGCTGCTGGGCCATTACGACGCCGCGCACAATACGATCATGGTGAGCCGCGTCTTCGATCGGCCGCAGGTGCCTCGGTTGGCCATCGAATACCTCATGTACCACGAGATGCTGCACCTGAAGCATCCGGTGAAGGTACGCGGCGGTCGCCGCTGTGTGCACTCCCGCGAGTTCCACGCGGAGGAGCGGCTTTTTCCTGGCTTTGAAGACGCCAAGGCCATGCTTCGTCAGCTTTAGTTCGCCATAGCGCCTTGGGTGTAGGGTTGTACCGGCCGCATTCGCGCATAACCGACAAGCACCGCGCCCACCGCGATGGTGAGCAGCGCCGCTACCTGTGCATTGGTCATGCCGAAATACAGGCGTTCATTGCGACGAATGAATTCGATCGCAAACCGTCCGACACCGCTTAGGATGAGGTACTCGCCCGTAAGCTGTCCCAGCGGCAGATTTTTTTTGCCGCGCATCCATAGGTAGTAGCCCAGCGCAAACCCGAACAGCATTTCGTACACCGGTGTCGGTTCCACCAGCAGGCCTGGCGGGTTCGGCTGCGGCGGATCGAGCGCGTTATCCTTGATATGAATGCCCCACGCATGCGTGGTAGCGATGCCGTAGTCGCCATCGCCCGAGGTAAGACAGCCGATGCGGCCGATGCCGTAGCCCACCGCCGCTGCCGGGGCCGATAGGTCGAGCATGCGCAGGGCGCCGATGTTCAACGACCGCCCTTGCCACAGCAGCGCGGCGACACCGAACAGCAGGCCACCGAACCATGCAAAACCCGCGCGAAACCACTGCAGCGCATTTGCCGCGACTTCAAACGGATGGTGCCAGCCGGGCAGGCCGATCTGCCGTAACTGCATGCCAAGCTGCATGGGATTTTGCAATTCGTGCCAGAGTTTAGCGCCAAGCACACCGGCGATCATGGCGGTCGCGACCACCACTACTGCGTCTGCCGTTACCTGCGACCGCACAAAGGCACGGTGTAGCAGGTAGGTGGCAGCGACCGCAGCCAGCCACATGAAGATGCCGAAGGTGCCGAGTTCGAGCGAGCCGAGGTGCAGGTACGGATACATTGCTTTGCCGAGTATACGTGGGAGTGCCGATGGGCTCGCCCGCAGGTGACGACTGTTTGCGCAAAATGCGTCACGCCCGGTACGCAAGCAGCCCGGTACGTTTACGCTAGGGTGCATGTCCTCTTCCACAACCGGTCCCGTGTTCGTCCCCGCCTCGCAGTGTGAGGTGCTGTTTTCTGAAGCGCAAATCAAGGAGCGCGTGCGTGCGATCGGTGCGGAGATTTCGCGGGATTACGCCGGGGAGAGCATCGTCCTGGTCGGCGTGTTGAAGGGTGCGGCAATCTTTCTCTCAGACCTCGCGCGCTCTATCGAAGTTGACAATACGTTCGACTTCGTCGCCGTCTCCAGCTATGGCAAGGGCAAGACGAGCAGCGGTGCCGTCAAGCTCATCAAGGATCTGGATGTGCCGATCGAAGGCAAGCACGTCATCGTCGTCGAAGACATCCTCGACACCGGCCTCACGCTTAGCTACCTGCGTAAGCTCATGCTGCAGCACAAGCCTGCCAGCCTGAAAATTGCCACGTGCCTCGACAAGCCGGAGCGTCGGCTGGTGCCCATTGAGGCGGATTACGTCGGCTTCTCGATTCCTAATCGCTTCGTCATCGGCTATGGCATGGACTTTGCGGAAAAGTACCGCAACCTGGTCGACATCCGCCTCTTCCCCGAGAGTGCGGCCGGCGAGGTTTAATGCGGATGTGTCTTCCCTCACCTGCGTCGCCATGTCGGTGCGAGGCCTCACTTCATCAGGCCGCAACATTCGTGCAGCACAATTTCTGCTGATGAACAGAACAGCCGGCGCATGCCAGAAGGAATCGATGATGCACGTGCGCCTTTTTCTGCTCGCCCTCCTCATGGCCGCGGGCTCGCCGATCGCGGCCCAGAACCTGACCGGCGCGGGCGCGACCTTTCCCAACCCGATCTACTCGCGATGGTTCTCGGAATACGGACGGGAGCATCCCGGCGTGCAGATCAACTACCAGTCTGTCGGTTCAGGCGCGGGTATCCGCCAGGTGTCGCAGCAAATCGTGGACTTCGGTGCGTCCGACGGTCCGATGAGCGACCAACAGATCGCCGCTTCCAAAGTCAAGCTTTTCCACATCCCCACGGTGCTGGGCGCGGTGGTCCCGGTCTACCACGTGCCCGGTCTCACGCGCGACCTTCATCTGGCGCCGGAGATCATCGCCGGCATCTACCTGGGCGTTATTAAAAAGTGGAACGATCCCAACATCGTGCGCGACAACCCGGGGGTTAGCCTGCCGGATCACGAGATCCTCCCCGTCTACCGCTCCGATGGCTCGGGAACCACGTTCATCTTCACCGACTTCCTGTCAAAAGTCGTGCCGCTCTTCCAGCAGCGCATCGGCAAGGGCACGAGTGTCCGTTGGCCTATAGGCATCGGGCAAAAGGGCAACGAGGGCGTTGCCGGTATGGTGCGCAACGCCGCGTACAGCTTCGGCTACGTAGAATTGGTCTACGCCGAGCAGAATCACATGGATTTCGGCCTAGTGCGCAATGGCGCGGGTCGATACATCAAGGCATCCACAGCAGCCGTCACGGCAGCCGCAGCAGCCGACCTCAGCATCATCCCCGCAGACTTCCGCGTCTCTATCACCAACGCTCCCGGCCCGGACAGCTACCCCATCAGCTCCTTTACCTGGCTGCTCATTCCCCAGCACGTCGACGACTCGGCAAAAGGCCGCGTTCTGGTCGACTTCCTGCACTGGATGATCGCCCACGGTGAGAGCGAGGCCGCTGCCATGGGGTATGCTCCACTGCCGCAAGCAGTCGCCAGCCGTGTCCTGCAAACGGTCGACAACATCCATTAGCGTCGGCCGCTGCTGTACTCTGGGCAGGAACAGGACATCACCGCTCCACTGAACATTTCTCCGGGATTGCATCACCATGGTTGGTCACAAACCAAAGCAACCAAACGCGCGCCCTTCCATGCGGGTACCGGTGCCACAGGCCGATAACGCACCGAGATCTGACCTAGCGGCGGCCGGTGCGACACCGCCGTCGGAGGTGCGCCAGTTCCTGCTCGGGCGCGGCTCCGGCAGTGCGGCGGATGCCGGCTTCCACGTACTCATGCTGCTCAGCGCGCTCAGCCTCATTGCCATCGTCGTCATGATCGTTGGCGTGCTGGTTTGGAACTCTCGCCTGTCCTGGCACCAGTTCGGCTTCGCCTTCTTCAAGGGTACGGACTGGGATCCGGTCAACGGCAGCTTCGGCGCGCTGCCCTTTATCTTCGGCACGGTCGTCTCTTCTCTGCTTGCAATTTTGATCGCCGTGCCGCTCGCACTTGGCGTCTCCATCTTCCTGCTGGACATCTGCCCCCTTTGGCTACGCGGACCCATCGCGTTCCTCACCGAGCTGCTCGCCGCTATTCCCAGCGTGGTGTACGGCCTGTGGGCAGTTTTCGTGCTCGTGCCTATTTTGCGTGATTCCGTTGGCCCTTTCCTCATTCGCTGGCTCGGCTGGACCGGCCTCTTTGCCGAACCTAACTTCGGCGTCAACCTGTTTGCGGCAGGCGTCGTGCTCGCCATCATGATCTTTCCCGTCATCAGCTCCATCAGCCGCGACGTGATGCGCGCCGTGCCCATTCACCAGCGCGAGGCCGCGCTCGCCCTTGGCGCCACGCGGTGGGAGATGCTGCGCATCAGCGTCCTGCGCAACGCGCGCCTCGGCATCATCGGCGCCGTCATCCTCGGACTTGGCCGAGCGCTGGGGGAAACGCTGGCGGTCACCATGGTCATCGGCAACCATGCGGAGATCGGGCGCAATCTGTTGAGCCCGGCGTACACCCTGGCCAGTGTCATTGCCAACGAGTTCACCGAGGCCACCGGTGACCTCTACCTCAGCGCCCTCATCGAGATTGGCCTTGCACTGTTCATCGTGACGGTCATCGTCAATGCGATCGCTCGCCTGCTGGTGTGGGCCGTCACACGTGGCAACACGGCGAGGGCCACCTAAGCCATGAACGATCTGCTCAAGCGAAGCCGCAGCGCCGAGCGCTCCAACCGCGCCCGTCGCGGTGCCATCAACGTACTCGTCACGAGCCTCGCCATCCTCAGCACCCTGATCGCGCTCGTTCCGCTCGTCGCCATCCTCGGCTACCTCATCGTGAAAGGCGCGGGCTCCTTGAACCTCGCCTTCTTCACTCATATTCCTGCGCCGGTCGGCGAAGCGGGCGGCGGCCTGGCAAACGCCATCGTCGGCTCCGGCATCATCCTCGGCCTTGCCAGCCTGGTCGGCATCCCGCTCGGCATCGCCGCCGGCGTCTACCTGTCGGAGTACGGCGGCCACAGCGTCTTCGGCAACATCGTCCGCTTCACCGCAGACGTGCTGAACGGCGTACCCTCCATCGTCATGGGCATCGCGGCGTACGCGCTCATCGTCACGCGCCAGCACCACTTCTCCGCCCTTTCCGGCGGCGTCGCGCTCGCCATTATGATGGTCCCGACCATCACCCGCACCACCGAAGAAATGCTCGCAACAGTGCCGAACGCCCTACGCGAAGCCGCACTCGGCCTCGGCATCGCCAAGTGGCGCACGGTGCTCAGCGTGAGCCTGAAAACCGCCGCACCCGGCATCATCACCGGCTGCATGCTCGCCTTCGCGCGCGTCGCGGGTGAGACGGCACCGCTGCTCTTCACCGCCTTCGGCAATGAGTTCTGGAGCTTCAACATCAACCAGCCCATGGCCGCCCTGCCGCTGGAGATTTTCAAGTACGCCATCTCGCCCTACGACGAGTGGCACCGCCTCGCCTGGGGTGGCGCGCTGGTCCTCATCGCGCTCATCATGATTGCTGTCACCCTGGTACGCCTCTTCGCGAACCGTGGCCAACTGAAGGGAGCCCGCTAAGTGGGAGTCGACATTCGCGTCAAGGATCTGAACGCCTGGTACGGCAGCACGCACACCCTACGCGACGTTTCGCTGCACATCCCCGCCAACCAGGCGACCGCGCTCATCGGCCCTTCCGGTTGCGGTAAAAGCACCTTCGTCCGCTGCTTGAACCGCATGCACGAGACCAGTCCCGGTGCCCGCGCCGAGGGCGAAGTCCTGATGGGCAACCTCAACATCTACACCGACGCAGCGCCGGTGGAAATCCGCCGCCGCGTCGGCATGGTGTTCCAGCGACCGAATCCCTTCCCCACCATGTCCATCTACGACAATGTCGCTAGTGGCTTGCGGCTCAATGGCTATCGCAAGCGTCGCGTGCTGGACGAAGTTGTCGAATCGTCGCTCAAAAAAGCCGCGCTCTGGGACGAGGTCAAAGACGACCTCAAGAAGAAGTCCGGTGCCAGCCTCTCCGGTGGTCAGCAGCAGCGCCTCTGCATCGCGCGCGCCCTCGCCGTCGACCCCGAAGTGCTGCTCATGGACGAACCCGCCAGCGCGCTCGACCCTATCTCCACCGCGAAAATCGAAGACCTCATCTTCGAGCTCAAGCGCCAGTACACCATCGTCATCGTGACCCACAACATGCAGCAGGCGGCCCGCGTCGCCGAACGCACCGGCTTCTTTCTCACCGGCCAACTCGTTGAATTCGACTCCACGGACAAGATCTTCACCAACCCCTCCGACAAGCGCACGGAAGACTACATTACCGGGAGATTCGGATGAGGAGCCGCAAGAACTTCCAGCAAAAGCTGCAGGAATTGAAAGAGCGCCTGCTCGTCATGGCCGGCCTCACCGAGCAGGCGATCCAGCGCGCGACGGAGGCCTACGTCACCCGAGACATGGACCTGTGCGAACTCGTCAAGCTTAACGAGCCTGCCATCAACCGCATGGAACGTGAAGTGGACCAGCTCGCCCTCGACCTGCTCGCCATGGAGCAGCCCATGGCCGTCGACCTCCGCTTCATCCTCAGCGTCATCCGCATCAACGCCGACCTGGAACGCGTCGGCGACCAGGCCGTCAACATCGCCAGCCGTGTGCAGGAGCTCTCCTCTCTGCCCGCGGTCGATCTCCCGGTCGATATTCCCAAGCTGGCGACGCTCGCTGCCAACATGGTGCGCAAGGCGCTGCAGGCGTTCATTGAAGCAGACGCCGCCATGGCAGAGGCCGTCCTGTCGCTGGACGATCAGGTCGACATCATGAACCACGAGGCGCTCGACTCCCTCGGTGCGGCCATCGCACGCAACCCGGAGGCGACCCGCCAGGCACTCGCCGCGCTCATCATCAGCCGCAATCTCGAGCGCGTCGGCGACCACGCCACTAACATCGCCGAAGACGTCATTTTCTGGCTGCGCGGCGCAGATGTGCGGCACCACGGCTCCGTTCAGCCGGAAACGCTGGAAGAACCCGTGTAACCCGCGCATCCACACAGCGAAGATGCCCGTCAGCAGCCATGGGCATTCACCGCTTCGTCAGGGTTACCGCGCAATCGCGCTGAACAGCCAGAACAAGAATCCGGATAACAACGCCGCCGCGGGTAGCGTAAATGTCCAGGCCAGCACGATGTTTCGAATCGTCCCCATCTGTAGGCCGCTGTGGTTCGCCGCCATCGTCCCGGCCACTCCTGAACTCAGCACATGTGTCGTGCTCACCGGGACGCCCCAGCCGTCCGCTGCAAGGATCGTGAACATCGCGACCAGCTCCGCAGAGGCGCCCTGCGCATACGTCAGGTGCGTCTTTCCAATCTTCTCGCCTACCGTTACAACGATCCGCTTCCACCCCACCATCGTTCCCAGACCCAGCGCGAGCGCGACGGCAACCTTCACCCAGGTTGGTATGAATCGGGTTGAGCGATCCAGGAAGTCACGATAATTCGTCAACACTTCCTGGTCTGCGCTATCTACCTTCGGCCCTAGCTTCGGTAGGAGGCGCAGGCTCTCGCTGGTCAGGTACATCTTGTTTCTCACGTTAGCCTGCAAGTTCGCCGGCACGTTGGTGAGTGAGCCGTGCCCCGTTGCCTCATTGCGAATCGACTCCACCTGCACGACGAGTGCATTGACCACACCTGGCTCGTATTGCTTGGTGGAAATAAACCGCTCGAGCTCCTTGCCCGCATCGGCAGGCACCGCGGTCGACGTCTGGTAATGCGACAGCGCACCCGCCGTTTGCGTCGACACCGCCGCGAACGTCTGCACCTCCTGCGCACTGACGGTGTGATTGAGCGCATAGGCTGTAGGTACCGTGCCCACAAGGATGAGCATGATCAACCCCATGCCCTTCTGCCCGTCATTCGACCCATGCGCATAGCTCACGCCGCCACACGTCGCAATCAACAGCAAGCGAATATAGAAGGGCGGCGGCTCCGGTCCCTCGGGTGCTTGATACAGCCGCGGATCCTTCGCAACATACTTGAACAGCCAGAACACCAGCGCGGCCAGAACAAAGCCTACAATCGGTGAAATCAGCAGCGCCTCCGCCACTTTTGTCACCTGCGCCCAGTCCACGCCCGCTGTTCCGGTGTTCCCCTCGATCAGTTCGTTCGCCACACCCACGCCCACAATCGAACCGATCATGGTGTGTGAACTGGAGGCAGGCAGCCCGCGCCACCACGTCGCCAGATTCCATAGGATAGCCGCCACCAGCAGCGCAAACACCATGGAGAACCCGGAACCCTGCCCTACCCGCAGGATCAGCTCCACCGGCAGCAGCGAGATAATCGCAAACGCCACCGTTCCGGAACTCATCAACACCCCGACAAAGTTCATCGTGCCGGAGTAAATGACCGCCACGTTTGGATCCAGCGAATGCGTGTAGATACACGTTGCCACGGCATTCGCGGTGTCGTGAAACCCGTTCACGAATTCGAATCCAAGCGCAATCACCAGTGCCAGGCCAAGCAGCAGATACGGGAAGACGCTGGAATGCGGCGCGGACAGCAGATCGTGGCGCACGGCAACCAGGATGTACCCCCCACCACCCGCGAGCAAGAGCAGGAACACAAGGAGCGCGAGGCGACTGGGTTTCGCCTTCGACATTTTCTGGTCCAACAGAGAGCCGGACTTGGGCGTCGCGATCGGTTCCGCAGCGCTGACTGAAGTCATCAAAACACCTGGGCTACTACAAAATTGCGCTAGACCTCTACACTAAGCGCCTGTCGGTCGTACCGCGTGAATGGCACATGAACAGATTTCGAACGGTGAGATGCACGTTTCGGACCTGCGGCATGCTTTTGCCCTGCAACGCCGGTCCCGTCCTGACGTCGCCGCATGATGCACCGCAGGCATGGCTCGCTCGTTCGCTGAAACTATTCCCCCGCGCAGCAACGTCCAATTGATATACCAAGCACTGAGGTTTCCTTTGACGACGCGTTTTCTTGCCGCTTCTCGCCTTGCCTGCGCAGCCCTGCTATGTGCTACGGCCGCTGTCTCCTACGCGCAGAAGACCCCGATCCAGATCACCGCCGATCTGACCGAGGGTGCCCGCCACCTCTATCATGCAGAGATTGACTTCCCTGTTAAGCCTGGCCTGGCGACCTTCATCACTCCTCGCTGGATTCCCGGCACCCACGCCCCCGGCGGCCCGCTCGCCGATATCACCGGCGTCGTTTTCACCGCGAATGGCCAGGTCATCCCGTGGCGTCGCGACGACGTCGAACTTGCAGAGTTCCACGTCACGGTGCCCGCCGGTGTCACGACTCTGCACGTCCATCTCGACAGCATCCACTCCCGCCGCGTCACCACCAACATGGCGGTACTCGAGTGGGAATCGCTCATGATGTATCCCGCGCATATCCCGGTGCGTGACATCGCTATCCAGCCCTTCGTTACCGTCCCTGCGGGCTGGGGCACCGGCACGGCGCTCAAGCCGGAAGGCACCGTGCCGACACCCGCTGTGACGGGTGTTGACGAGGACGCGCACCACCCGCCCGCCGACGCCGTCACCACGAAATATGCCGTGACCAACGTCGAGCAGCTCGAGGATTCCCCCGTCATTACTGGCAGGTACTTCCACGAGTACGCGCTCGCCCCGGAGATCAAGCCCGCCCACTACCTTGATGTCGTCGCCGACGATCCGGAGGACGCGAAGATGCGCCCCCAGGTTCTTGCCGAAGTCGCCAACCTCGTCCGCGAAGCCGACAAAAACTACGCCTCGCATCATTACAACGACTATCACTTTCTCCTCACTCTTTCCGACGTTGCCGGTGGCGAAGGCCTGGAGCACGGCCAGTCCTCCGACAACGGCGTCGGCGAAAAGGGCTTTGCCGACGACGTGCACCAGCTCGGCGAGGCCGACCTGCTCGCGCATGAGTTCACCCACTCCTGGAACGGCAAGTACCGACGCCCCGCGCGCCTTGCCCAACCAGACTTCGCCACGCCGCAGCAGGGCGACCTCATGTGGGTCTACGAAGGCATGACACAGTATTGGGGGAACGTGCTCGCCACCCGGGCCGGCCTCAAGTCGCCCGCACAGTACCGCGACCTGCTGGCCCTCTCCGCCGCGCAGCTGGACTACAAGTCCGGTCGCGAATGGCGTCCCACGGAGGACACTGCCGTCGCCGGCAGCCTCATCCGCGGAGGCAACAACGATTGGGTTAACTGGCGTCGCGGCCAGGACTACTACCAGGAAGGCGAGCTTGTCTGGCTCGACGCGGACACCACCATCCGCAAGCTGACGAACAATCAGAAGTCGCTCGATAACTTCGTCGCCATCTTCCTTGGCAAGGGTGGCAACACCGGCCCGCTCATCGTCGGCTATGAGTTTCCCGAACTCGTCGCGGACCTCAACCAGGTCGTGAAGTACGACTGGGCCACCTTCCTCTCCGACCGCATCCGCAAGGTGAATCCGCGCGCGGACCTGGAAGGCATTACGCAGGGTGGCTACCAACTCGTGTTCACCGACAAGCCAAGCGCGTCGGAAAAGATGCTGGGCGCGGCAAACAGCCGTCGCGGCGGCGGGCTGAACGTCTGGTACTCGCTCGGCCTGCGCGTCGGCGCGGACGGTAACATCGTCGATGTTCGCTACGGCGGTCCGTCCGACAAGGCGAAGCTCGCCCCGTCGGAAAAGATCATCGCCGTCAACGGCAAGGTCTTCTCGCCCGACGCCATGCGCGCCGCCATCGTCAAGGCAAAAGGCACATCGGACCCGATCCAGCTCACGGTGCAGCAGCAGGACAACATCATGGTGCTCAGCATCGACTACCACGATGGCGAGCGCTACCCCATGCTGAAGCGCGTCGACGGCACCACCGACTACCTCGACGACATCACCAAGCCACGCACCACCGCACCGGCAACCGCAGCGAACGCCACGCCTACACCGGCAACCAACTAACTCCGTAGCCTTACAACGAACCCGCAGCAAGACAGAAAGGGAGATGCTTCGGCGTCTCCCTTTCTGCATCGATTCAAAACTTGGTGCGCCCGGAAGGATTCGAACCTCCGACCTACTGGTTCGAAGCCAGTTGCTCTATCCAGCTGAGCTACGAGCGCGGGTTGTACAGGAACCTCTGGATACGTTGCACTCCAGGGATGGAGGAAGATGGTGCACCCGGAAGGATTCGAACCTCCGACCTATTGGTTCGTAGCCAATTGCTCTATCCAGCTGAGCTACGGGTGCACACGATTCAGCGGCGAACATCGCCAACTGCAACTTGATCAAGATACCAAGTTTGCGGCTTCAGAGCAAGCGCCTACACCGCGGCAGGCAGCGCCTCATCCGGCACAACGGCGTTCGGCTGCTGGTCCAGCTCCAGCCCGGTCCGGCGCAGCAACTGGCGCACAATTTGATCGGTTAAACGCGTCGCATCGTATTCAATGCGTACGCAACGCGCACGCTCATCCACCTGCATCTGCCGAATGCCGTACACCTCACGCAGGCTGGCAAGGGCAAGGGCGGTGGCTTCACGCGGCGGCGTGCTGTAGTGGTAGGTCACATCCACGGTAGTCATAGCGGCAGCATAACAGGACTACCGCTGGCCCCACTTCAACTTCGACCGCAGCACCTTGAACAACCCATGCTGCCCCAGCCGCACGAGGTTCACCGTATACGGCGAGCGCTGGCACTGCACCTGGTCACCACGTTTTAATTCCACCGCTTCCTGACCATCAATCGTCAAAAACGTCTGGTCCGCATTGCCTTCCACATGCAGCCGAATTTCGGAGTCGCCCGGCACTACGATGGGCCGGATCGTCAGCAGGTGCGGGCAGATCGGCGTCACAATCGTGGCATTCACGCTCGGCATCACGATCGGCCCGTTCGCCGCCAAGTTGTACGCCGTCGATCCCGTGGGCGTCGACACGATTACGCCGTCCGCCCGAAACCGCGCGACCATGTCACCGTCCACGTCGATCACAAACTCGCCGATGCGCGCGATCGTCCCCTTCGACAGCACCACGTCGTTCAGCACATCCCACTGCTGCGCCACCTTGCCGCGCCGCAGCAGGCCCACCCGCAACATGCCGCGCACGTCCATGTCGCAGCAGCCCTCGCACCACCCGGCCAGCGTGTTGTACAGCTCGGTGAGCGGCACCTCGGTCAAAAATCCAAGCGACCCCAAGTTGACACTCAGGATCGGCGTCCCCGTCTTCGCAAACGCACGCGAGGCGGACAGCAGCGTGCCGTCCCCACCCAGCACGATGACCAGTTGCGGGTCCGACGCCGGCAGGTCCGCCCGTTCGGTGAACACTGGCTGATGCAGGTAGGCTGCGCTGGTCTTGTCCAGAATCGGCTCGTAGCCATGGGCATCGAGCCACGCGAGCAGTTCCGCGAGGATGCCTTCCAGTTCGGGCTTTTGCGGCTTGGAGACGATGGCAACGCGAGGCATGGGTCCAGTCTACGTTGCCCGGCGCACGGCGTTTCGAGACGCCTTAACCAAAGTGCGCGTGCAGCAAAAATTCGCGATTCCCCTCGGTTCCGGTAATCGGTGATTCCACGACATCGATCTCGTGGCCGCCCAGCACCTCCACCGCCTCTTGTACCCGTGCAATCGCCAGCGCATGTGCCGCAGGATCACGCACAATTCCACCCTTGCCGATCCACTCGCGCCCTGCCTCAAACTGTGGCTTCACCAGGACTACCGCCTCGCCGCACCACTCCGCACCCGGTGCTGCGGCCGCCGCAACCACCGCCGGCAGCACCAGCGTCGCCGAAATAAAGGACACATCCATCGATAAAAAGGTCAGCTCCGCCCCGGCGTGAAGAGTATGCGCCTCTGCTCGCAGAGTCCCTGGCTCCAGTTTGCGCGCATTGCACCGCTCCAGCAGCCGCAGTCGTGGATCATCCCGCAGCGGCACCGCCATCTGCCCGTATCCTGTGTCCACCGCCACTACGCCCGCCGCGCCGCGCTGCAACATGCAATCGGTAAATCCGCCGGTCGACGCGCCAATATCCATACCCCAGCGTCCTGCAAGGTCGATCCCCCACCGGTCCAGCGCACCCTGCAGTTTCAGCCCGCCGCGGCTCACAAATGGCAGGTCAGTTCCCAGCAGCCGTATCGTCACATCCTCCGCAAATGAAACGCCGGACTTGGTTATCTTCTGCTCATTCACCAGCACGCGCCCTGCCAGGATCATGCCCTGCGCACGTTCGCGCGAAGGCACCAGTTGGCGTTCCACCAGCAATTTGTCCAGACGTTGCGGCATCTCCTTATCGTCGCATCTTCGCAGCGCTCACTGCCCATGACTGGCCGAACAAACACAAACTCACAACTCGCGATACACTTCAGCCAATCCCTGGTGCGCTCACAGACGTCGCAACGTAGGTGTCGGCTGTCGACCGCAACTTCTGAAACCATTTCCACGGTGTCAAACAGCATGGAAGAGCCGGACATTTCCTTTCGCCGAAACGATCCGCAACGGCATCCAGCCGGCGCTCCCCTGCGTAGTTCCAGTAGTGCAGGAGTCAGGCCGATCACCGCACCGATCATGACGAACACCGAGGACGCGGTCCTGCTCACGCTTGTGGGGCAGGGCGATGAGACCGCCATGGCGACGCTCTTCGACCGCTACTCCCGCGTCGTCTACTCGGTGGCGCTACGGGTACTTCGCGATCCTGCAGCGGCTGAAGACGTGTTGCAGGAGGTATTCATGCAGATCTGGCGGAAACCCGAGGCGCTCGTTGCCACCCATGGTGCCGTTGGTGCATGGCTGGCTGTGGTCGCGCGCAACCGGTCCATCGATCTGCTGCGCCGACGCAAGCCGACCGACTCCGTCGATGACGTTGTGCTCGCCTCGTCGACCGATCTGGCCAGCGAATCGGAACGCAATGTCATGATTGAGCGCGCGCGTGCCGTCATGGTGGCGCTGCCCATGGAACAGCGCAAGACTTTGGAAATGGCCTTTTTTGACGGCCTCACCCACTCCGAAATTGCGGAAACGACCGGCGACCCGCTCGGCACCGTCAAAACCCGCATACGCACGGCGCTGCTGGTGCTGAGAAAGGCGATGCAGGCATGAACGGCGCCCCCATCACCGCAGAAGACCTCGCCCTGTACGCCCTGGACGCTTTGGATAGCGCTGCGACCTCGCGGATCGATGTTCTGCTCCGCTCCTCCTCCGAGGCGCGCACCGAGCTCTCGCTCATTCGCGGCGATCTCGCGGTGCTTGCCCTCAGCGCGCAACAGCACACACCTCCTGCGCTCAGCCGGCAGCGCCTGCTCAAGCAGGTCGCCCGCGAGCATCGCCTGCCCATCCCTGTGGCCGCGCAGGATGAACCGCAGTTCGCCATTGACCCGCCCGCAATCGTCGACCCCGCCGCTCCAACCCTGCTCGGACGCACCCCGCGCGCCACTACTGAAGAACGTCGCGCGCGCGTGCGCCTGCCCCGCATCGTGGCCGAACCGGAACCCCTGTTCATGGCGGAGGAAAGCGCCGCGCCCGCACCGCCAGCGCACATCGCACCTGTCGACACCCGGTCGGAAGAGCAGAAGAGGGCCGAACGCATCGTCGCAGGCTTGCGCTCAGCACCGATAGAATCTGCCGATACCTCCACATCTTCTCTCTCTGCTGTGGGTCCCGTGTTCAAGGGCGAGAAAAACCGCGACCTCCCGTCGGACGCACCCCTCGTACAGGAACCGATTGCGGCTACTCGTTCTCCAAGCACGTCTGCGGGCATCCTCTTCCAGATGCCGCCCGCATCGGACGTGCATGCCTCTACGGAGGAGGAGGATAGGTACACCCCCTCAGCCAGCCGCATCACTGCCCATGAGGACACGCCACGCCGATCACGCACGGCCGTCGTCATGGCATGGGCCGGATGGGTCGCCGCTGCGGGCCTTGCCGCCGCAACCATTCTCACCGTGCGCAACAATACGGCCCTGCAACAGCAAATCCACACCCAGCAGACAGCGCTCGTCCAGACCCGCGCCACCGCCGCACGTGCCGACGCTGTTTTGCAAACGCTGGAATCCGGGGCCGCGCAACGCTTTGTGCTGGCGCGACAGGACACCGCGCCCATCCCCTCCGCGCGTGTTGCCTACCTGCCGGAACGTGGCTCCCTCGTGTTCCAGGGCACCAACCTGGAGCAACTGCCACCGTACAAGACCTACGAGCTGTGGCTCATCCCAACCGGTGCAGGCGCGCAGCCCATCCCGGCCGGTACCTTCAAGCCGGACGCGCGCGGCTATGCCACGCTCCTCATGCCCGCGCTGCCCGGTGGTACCGTCGCAGGAAACTTTGGCGTCACCATCGAAGACGAAACCGGCAGCACCGTTCCCACATTGCCCATCCTGCTCATCGGCCAGACCGGCTAGCTGACTTTTGCCTCACAACAAGCGAGGGGTGCCGCAACCAGCGGCACCCCTCGCTTTTCCTCACACGACTGCTTACTGCGCCGTCACCCGCACCGCCACGCCAAACCCCTGAAGCGGCAGCGTCGTCAACACTGCATCCGTGTCCGTGCGAATCACCGTAATGACTTGGGTATCCTTCGCCGTCACGTACACCTTACCTGTTGGAGTGCCGCTGGTTGCCGCGATCCAGTTCAGGTTGCCGCCCACATTAATAACGGCCGTGGCCACCATGCGCTGCAGGTCGACCACCGTCACAGTTCCATCCCCGCTGTTTGCCACATACGCCTTGTTTTGGTCCTGCAGCACCGTCACCATGACCGGTGCTTTGCCCACGGGGATAGTCGCCAGCACGTTGCCGAAACCCGCTGCATCCACCGGATTGTTCGCATCGCAATTCGGATTACCGGTCTGCGTAATCTGCGAGCACAGCGGAATGTACACCACTGACACCGAGCCGTTCGCTGTCCCGTTCCCCGCGTTCAGCACCGCCATCTCGTTCACCGCGGTGTCTACGTCGGCCCACACCGGGTTCTGCCCGACCACGATGCGCGGGATCGTATCCAGCGCGTTCGTCTGCACATTCAGCACAGACACCGTCCCATTCGTTCCGCTCGTCGCATCACCGCCGCTGTTCAGCACAAATGCACGCCGTCCGTCCACGTTCGTGACGCCGTACACCGGGCTGCGACCCACGTTGATTACATTCGAAATCGCATTCGACGCCGTGTTCTCCAGACCGGTCGCTGTCCCCAGTGATGTTCCGGGAACTGCTCCCTGGCTCAGCACGTACACGCGCTGCGACTGCGGGCTACCCACGGTATACACCGGGTTCGCCGCTACGGGAAACTCCTGCTGGATTGTCGGCGGCACGCCCGGCGTCAGCGCCGCAACCCGCGTCGTTCCCTGCTCCGTCACGTACACCGCACCTGGTGTCGCATTGCCGCCGGCAGTCGTGCCGGCAACTAACCCGAGGATCGATCCCGGCGCGGAAGCCACCGTCGACCCTGTCGGCAGCGTCGTCCGCTGCACGTTCACCGTGCGGAACGATGCCGTCACCGAGGTCGACACCTGCGCCGTAAAGGCATCGATCACGCCCGTATCCGAGTGCAGCACATATGCCTGCGAATTCCCGTCAAGCGCAACGTAGGTCGGCCGCGGCGCCGTGTTCAGCACGCCCACCACGGTATCGCCAGAGAAGTCGATCAGCGTCGCAACACCCGCTGCCCCGTTTCCAGGATCCGCCACCGCCAGTGCATACTTCGTCGGCTGCGCGGAAGGGCCTACCGGGTTGATGGCGCTTACTACCGGCCGGTAGTTGTTGCCGCACCCCACACTGGCAAGCGCCAGCGGCAACAGGCACGCTGCAGCCAACGAACGAAGATCAAACCCGCAGGCCACGCGACGTCGCGTACCGCCAGAACTCTGCTCAACTACCGATTGCAAATGCTGCTCCCCGCGCCTTGAACGATGGGTTCGAGGCCTTTTCGTCAACCCTGATTGTATAGGACGTGCGCCGCCCCACTTTGCCGCGACCGCCGCCCCACTCACAGGTCTTCCTTGCCGTTCCACCAGCGATGGATAAAGCTCGCCCGCAGATCCAGCCGCATGGCCGTGTAGCTCACAATTTCGTGCAGCACCCGCATCGTGCGATCCCAACGAGAGATGTTGCCGAAACTGCTGCGTGGTGACGTGTACACCGGCAACCCCTCCTCCCGGCAAAGCGCCGCAATGCGAAACAGGTGGGTCGGATCGCTCACCACGACTACCCGCTTGAAGCCTCGCTCGCGTGCAATGGCCGCCAGCCGCTCCGCCTGCTGCTCCGTATCCACCGACTCCGTTTCCGCAAGGATGTGGTCAAACGGCACACCTTTCGCCAGCAGGTAATCGCGCCCCACGCCGCCCTCGCTCACCCCATAGCGGTCGTCCGCGTTGCCGCCCAGCGTAATCACCACCGGCGCAATCTGCCGCTGAAACAGCGACACCGCGTGGTCCAGTCGCGCGTGATACACCGGCGACGGATGCCCCACGTACTGCGCCGCGCCGAACACCGCAATCGCGTCCGCTGGATGCGCGTCGTCATGATCGCCCACCGCACGCATCTGCGCATAGACCCATCCACACCAGCCCACCGCAACGAATAGCCCAAGCACCACCACAAACATCAGGAACGCGCGAAATCGATGCCGCTCACCGCGTCGCGCTCTCGCCCTGGACTCGCGCATCGCCATCCTCTAACGCTGCAGTGCCAGCGCAATTTCATGTGTCGGAATCGCACCCTCACGCAGAATCGTCCACGCATTACCACCGCCGCTCAGGTCAACGATCGTGGTCGCCACCGACCGCGCCGTCGGCCCGCCGTCCACAATCAGCGGAATCTGACCGCCCAGCTGCTCCCGCACGCAACCCGCCCATGTACACTCCGGCAAGCCGCGCAGGTTAGCGGACGTCGCCGTAATCGGCAACCCCAGCGCCGCCACGACCGCCCGCGGAATCGCTGCCTCCGGCACACGCAGCGCCACGTTTCCCGTCTGCGCCGTTACGCGCAGCGGCAGGCGCGACCCGGCCTTCACGATGATGGTCAGCGGCCCCGGCCAAAACCGCTCCGCCAGCCGGTCGAATGCCGAATCCAGGTCGCGCGCCAGCTCATACGCGTGATCGATGCTGCCGATCAGCAGGCTCAGCGGCTTGTGCTTGGCCCGCGTCTTGATCTCGTAGATTTGCTCGACCGCGCGCAGATTCACCGGGTCTACTGCCAGGCCATAAAACGTATCCGTCGGAATTGCCGCCACCATGCCGGCAGTCAAATGTCGCACCACGTGCTGCACCAGCTCCGGCTCTGGTTCGTCAGGGTCAATTCGCAGCACTTCCGCTGTCATTCGCTCTCCAGGTTGGCCCGCGTCGGCAGCTACACCTGCAAACGCACCAAAATCGCAGCCTAGCATACCCGGCGCAACCGACGCAGCAAGACCCTTCCGCAACGTAGAATCTCCGAGGATGCTCACGGTCATTACAAGCCGCCAAAACACCCGCGTACGCGAGCTCCGTGCCGCCCTGCGTGGCCGCGCGCCAGCAGACACCGTCGCCATCGAAGGCCAAAACCTGCTGCTCGAGGCCATGGGCTCCGGCCTCTCCTGCCATACTGTTTTCCTTCGACAGGACCGCAAAGACTTCGCCGACCAGCTGCCAGCGGACGTGAACCGTATCCTCCTCTCCGCGGACGCCTTCGACCACGCCGCCTCGACAGAACACTCCCAGGGCATAGCCGCCCTCCTACGAAAGCCGCACCACGCCTACACCCCCGCCGCCAACGACCTGCTCGTACTCGCCGGCGGCCTGCAGGACCCTGGCAACCTTGGTACCCTCATCCGCTCAGCGGAAGCCCTTGGCGCAGGCGCCGTCCTCCTCGCCGAGCAAACCGTCGACCCATGGAACGGCAAGGCCCTGCGCGCCTCCGCCGGCTCCGTCTTCCGCATGCCCCTCGTCCCATTTACCGACGCGCTACTCGCAAACCTGCGCACGCACGGCATCCGCCTCTTGGCCGCCGTCCCCGCCACCCAAGGCGCCATCGCGGCCCACGATACCGACCTTCGCCACGGCTGCGCCTTCCTTCTCGGCAACGAGGGCAACGGTCTCTCTCCGGCCATGCTCGCTCTTGCCGACGCCCGCATCACCCTGCCCATGCACGGCCCCACCGAAAGCCTCAATGCCGCCGTCGCCGGTTCCCTTCTCCTTTATGAAGCCGCACGCCAGCGGGTCCGCTGATGGGCCTCTTCGCCGCCAATCCAACCGACGCCGTCCAAGCCCGCGGCATCCCCCTCGCCGAGCGCATGCGCCCCCGATCCCTCGACGGCTACCTCGGCCAGGCCCATCTCCTGGGCCCCGGCAAGCCCCTACGCGTCGCCATCGAGCGCGACGAACCCGGCTCCATGATCTTCTGGGGACCGCCCGGCACCGGCAAAACCACCCTCGCCAAGATCATCGCCGCCACTACGCAGGCCACCTTCATCGAGTTCTCTGCCGTCACCAGCGGCATCAAGGAGATCAAGCAGGTCATGGCTGACGCCGAGCGCGCCGCCTCCATGGGCTCCCGCACCATCCTCTTTATCGACGAGATCCACCGCTTCAACCGGGCTCAGCAGGACGCCTTTCTCCCCTACGTCGAACGCGGCGCGCTCCGCCTCATCGGCGCGACGACTGAAAATCCATCGTTCGAAGTGAACGCCGCCCTCCTTAGCCGCTGCCGCGTTTATGTCCTCCAACCCCTCACCGAACCGCAAATCGCCGGCCTCCTCCGCACGGCGCTGAAAGACAAGCAGCACGGTCTCGGCAACCTCCACCTCACCGCCGAAGACGACGCACTTGCCACCATCGCAAGCTTTGCCAGCGGCGACGCCCGCTACGCCCTCAACGCGCTCGAAAGCTCCGCCAACTTACTCGCCGGCCTGGGGCAAACCGTGCTCACCCGAGAGATCGCCGCTGAAGCCCTGCAACGGCGCGTCCTGCTCTATGACAAGAATGGCGAGCAGCATTACGACCTCATCAGCGCGCTGCATAAGTCAGTCCGCAACTCCGACGCCGACGCCGCCCTCTACTGGCTCCGCCGCATGATCGCCGCCGGCGAAGACAGCAACTACATCGCCCGCCGCCTCATCCGCATGGCCGTCGAAGACATCGGCCTCGCCGCCCCCGAAGCCCTCAACCTCTGCCTGTCCGCGCAACAGGCCATGCACCTACTCGGCTCACCGGAGGGCGATCTCGCCCTCGCCCAGGCCACCGTCTACCTTGCCCTCGCGCCCAAGTCCAACGCCGTCTACACCGCCTGGAACACTGTCGCCGCCGACGTGGAAGTGACCGCCGCCCAGCCCGTCCCGCTCCACCTGCGCAATGCCCCCACCAAACTGATGAAGTCGCTCGACTTCGGCAAGAACTACCAGTACGCCCACGACGTCACCGGCAAAGTAGCCGCCATGCCATGCCTGCCCGAAGCGCTTGCCGACCGCACGTACTATCACCCGACCGACCAAGGCCGTGAGAAGCAGCTAGCCCAACGCGTGGAGGAAGTCCGCCGCTTGCAAAGGCCGCAGCCTCCACCCGAATAAATCAGTGGCGATTCGCTGAGTAACAACTTCATTTGTCATCCTGCAACGAACGACGGGATCTGCTTTCGCGTAGGCACGTACTTCAGTGTTGAGCCACTGCAGACAAGTTCTCCGCCCGCTTACTTCGTATCCCGCTCAATCGCCGAAATCACCCCATCTTTGGTCAACAACTCCGGCAACACATCCGGTGTTATGCCAACCTTCCCCGGATAAATGACATATGTCGGCACACCACTGCGCCCGACAGCAGTAAGTGCCGCCGTGATCGCCGGATCATATTGCGTCCAATCTGCCCGTAGCAGCACAAAGTTCCCCTTGCGCAATTTAGCCTGCACCTCGTCCGTCCGCAATACCAGCTTTTCATTTACCTGGCAGCTCAGGCACCACGCCGCCGTATAATCCACGAAGACCGCCCGACCGCTGGCCCGTGCACCATCCAGCGCCGCCTGCGAAAAGGGCTGCCATTGCGCCGCTGCAGCAGCCTCTGCCTTACCCGGCCGCATCACGAATGGCGTTGCCACCGCGCCTACGACCAGCAATACTGCAGCCACCGTCGCCACCCGTGCATACGGCCAACGGCCCAGCGTCCACGCTGCCACCGTTAACACCAGCAGACCGCACAGCAGCATCGCCGCCTGATAGACGCCCTGCCCCGCCTCGCCCGTGCTGTATAGCCGTCCGTAGATGTACACCAGCCAGATCACCGTCGCAAACAGCGGAAGCGCCGTTACCTGCTTCAACAACTCCATCCATGCGCCCGGCTTCGGCAGCCACTTAATCAGTGCGGGAAAATAACTGATCGCCAGGTATGGCAGCGCCAGCCCTACACCAAGCGCCGTAAACACCGCGAACGTCACCAGCGGCGGCTGCGACAATGCAAACCCGATCGCCACCCCCATAAACGGCCCGACACACGGCGTCGCTACCACTGTGGCCAGCACGCCGGTAAAAAAGCTCCCCGCAAACCCCTGCTTGCGCGTCAGCGAATCGCCCGCACTGGTAATCGACAACCCAAGCTCGAACATCCCCGCCAGCGACAGGGCAAAGAAAAACAACAGCATCGCCAAGCAAGCTACAAACCCCGGCGACTGCAGCTGGAATCCCCATCCAAACCGGCTGCCACCGCCACGCAGCACCAGCAGCACGGCCACGATCGCCCAGAAAGAAACAATAATGCCGAGCGTGTACGTCAGCCCATGCGACCGCATCCGGCTGCGCTCCTCCCCCTGCGACTGCACCAGCGAAAGCGCCTTCAAAAACAACACCGGAAACACGCACGGCATCAGGTTCAGGATCACGCCGCCCAGCAGCGCCAGCAGGATCGCCGACACCACCGTCACCTTTTCCGTCGTGTCCGCCCCCGGACCGTTCGACCTGCTGACACCTGCAGCCGGTAACGCCTCCGCCGCAGTCCCCGGCGTCACCTCCGCCGTAATCTCGTACGCTTCATCGTCACTCAGTTCCACTACGCCGTGCAGCGTCTTCGGAGCGGCTGTTTTCGGCAGCAGCGTCGCAAACATCCGAATCCCGTTGTCCAGCGTCTCCGTACTCTGGTCGACGTTGTCCGCGAACACGCTTTCATCGAGCGGATAAAAATCTCCATCCGTCTCGCGCGTTCCCGTCGTAAACGTCAGCGCCAGCGCATCGCCGTTCGTCACCGCATGCGCCGCAAAATCAGCAGGCATCGGCTTCGGCAGGTGCTTCAGTGCTGCGGCCAGTGGCCCAACCGTCGTTCCCTGGGTCCCCACCACCGTCCCCGCCGGCGCCAGCTTCAGGTCCAACCCCAAATCGGCACTGCCCGGCACGCAGACTTCGCGGCACACCAGCCACTTCACCTTTGCCGCCACGTGCAGCAGCCCGCCCTTCGGAGCCTTGGCCTTCGCCTCCGCCGTCAGCACCACCGGGTAGGTCACATTGTCTTCATACCCATAGTCCACCGCGCCCTGAAACGGCAGCCGCGTCGGTGCCGGAAACTCCAGGTCTCCTGCCTTCACGCCCGCCGGCAACGTCCACTGCACCGACGGCGGAAACCCCGCAAATCCCGCGTTCTTCCAGTAAATGTGCCACTTATCTTCCAGCGTGAACACAAAGCCAACCGTCTGCGAACCACCCACGGCAATTTCTGGACCAGCACTCACCATCTCCACTGTCAGGTGCTGCCCTTTCACCGGCCCCGGGCCGCCATTGCCCACGGCACTCTTCTGTCCGCGCGCTACTCCACACGCGGTTACGGCACACAACACCAGAACGATAAGACGACGAAGCGGAGACGAGAGAAGTGGCATGCGCTTCTGATGATAGGCCCTCATCGCCCCCGTCCACACCGATGCTCAACCATCAAGCACCGATCCATCACCACCGCGATGCCGTGCGCCTCCGCCCGCGCCGCCGCCTCCGTATGCACAATGCCCTGCTGCACCCAAAGCTGCGTCAGCCCAAGCTCGATCATTTCGTCCACAATCGCCGGGATCGCCCGCGGCAAACGAAACACATTCACCAGTTCCGGCATCTCCGGCAGGTCGCGCAGGGACGGGTACGCCCGCTCGCCCAACACGCTCTCAAGCGACGGATTCACCGGCAGAATGCGCGCCCCGCTCGCCTGCATGTACCTCGACACGTAGTGGCTTGGCTTCTTCGTATCTGCCGAAAGCCCGACCACCGCAATGGTCTTCGCCCGCAGCATTTGCTGCACCACCGCGGCCTCATTCATCGCGCCGGCCACGCGCCTAGCAGCCGACGAATTACGATCAACTCGCCCACATGGTATGCATTGTGATCCGCAATCAGCAGCGCTTCCCGCAGCAGGTTCTGCCCGTCGCCCCACGCAAACGGCGCGGCCAGATCACCCGCCTGCAGCAGCTCCACAAAGTTAGACCGGTCCGCCACGATCGCCGCTACCACGCGCTCCCAAGCTGCCCCGTCCGGCGGAGCAGCCGAGGTCGGCCAGTACGCTGCCGGCCACTCCACCGCCTTGTACCCGGCACCATTCGCGTTCGTGCTGAACTCCAAAATGTCTCGCTGCGCAATCCGCAGATGCTCCAGAATTTGCCACGCCGAGTATGGCAGCCCAGCCGGCACCACGCCCTGCAATTGCAACGGCATGCTCGCAACCGCCGCGTCGAACCCGGCATGCGCCTGCCCGCCCCCCAGCAACGCATCCACCTGCTTCAACAACTCCGCCCGAAGTCCGTGCTCACCCATGCCACATCAGATGCAGGCGAAACCAGCCGCGACGCTACACGTCCGCGTCGACCATCGGCGCAGGCACGCCACCCTCCCGTCGCAGCCTCAGGTAACCGCGGATAAACGGCGCCAGCGCCCCATCCAGCACCTTGTCCACGTCGCCCACTTCCACCCGCGTGCGCAAGTCTTTCGCCATCCGGTACGGCTGCAGCACATACGACCGAATCTGCGACCCAAACGTATTGTCCAGCTTGGAATCCTCCATTTTCTTCGCCGTGGCCTTCTTTTTGTCCAGTTCGTACTCGTACAGCCGCGACCGAAGCATCTTCATCGCCTTCTCTTTGTTCTTGTGCTGCGACCGCTCGTTCTGACAGCCCGCCACCAATCCCGTCGGCAGGTGCGTAATACGCACGGCGGAGTCGGTGGTATTCACGTGCTGCCCGCCCTTGCCACCCGAGCGATACGTATCGATCCGCAACTCATCCGGCTTAATGTCGATCACGATCGAATCATCGATCTCCGGCGACACGAACACCGACGAGAATGACGTGTGCCGACGCTTCGCCGAGTCGAACGGCGAAATCCGCACCAGCCGGTGCACCCCCGTCTCCCCCGTCAGCATGCCGAACGCATTCTCACCCGTAACGGTAAACGTCACCGACTTGATGCCGGCCTCGTCCCCGTCCTGAATCTCGTTGATCTCGACCTTGAACTTTTCCCGCTCCGCCCAGCGCAGGTACATGCGCATCAGCATCTCGGCCCAGTCCTGGCTCTCCGTGCCGCCCGCGCCCGGGTGCACCGTCACAATGGCGTTTAGCCCATCGCTTTCGCCGCTCAGCATGGTTTTGGTTTCCAACTGCTCAGCCAGTTTCTCCGTGGTCTCAATCGCCGCTTCCAGCTCCGGCTCCACCGCCTCGCCCTCGCGCGCCAGGTCGAAGTAAGCCTCCACGTCGCTGGCATGCCGCTCCAGCTCACCGTCATCGGCCAGCAGCGCCTCCAGCCGTTTGCGCTCCCGCATCAGCGGCTGTGCACGCGCCGCATCGGCCCACACCGCCGGGTCGGAAATCTCGGCCTCCACCGCAGCCAGTTCCTTTTTAATGCGCGCCGAGTCAAAGATACTCCCGCAGCTCGCGCACACGATCGCGAACTGGGGAGTACGAATATTCCAAATCTGTCAGCATGGACTAAACTCCTGGCATCCCAGCCGCCTGAACAACGACCGTGCGCCGACCTCCAGTTTATGGCAAAAGCCGGGTGCCCCATGTCTCGCGTTTCAGAGATGGGCTCTTTCAGCCTCTAGGCAAACCGCTTCCCCACCCCAGCCAGCACCAGCCCCACCGCCACCAACGCACACAAGTACGCAAACCAATCTCCGTACCGCGTATAAAACGTCAACTCCGTCCTATACGAAAACCCCGCCACCAGCGCCGACCGCACATGCCGAGGCATCGTCGAACGCACCGTCCCGAACGGATCGATTGCCGCCGTGATCCCCGTGTTGGTATCCCGCAGCACCCACCGCCGATTCTCCATCGCCCGCATCCGCGCCATGTTGATGTGCTGGAACGGCGCGCTCGTGTCCCCGTACCAGCCGTCATCCGACAGGTTCACCAGCACATCCGCACCGGCCCGCACCAACTGCCGGACCTCATCCCCAAAAATGGATTCGTAGCAGACAAACACCCCATACCGATGTCCCTCCGCCACCAGCGGCACGCGACTCGTCCCCCGATCGAACAGCCCCACCGCCTGCGTCAACCCACTCGCGAACGAAAACAGCGAGGCATACGGCACAAACTCGCCAAACGGCACCAGGTGAATTTTGTCGTACCGCCCCGCATACCCATTCTCCGGCGTCACCAGCATGGCCGAGTTAAATACCCGCGGCCGCCCCAAGCCAAGCCGCTCGTCCAGCCCAACCACCCCCGCAATCACCGGCGCGCCCCCCGCCTTCGCCAGCTGCGTCAGGTCTGCCCGTAACACCGGCTGCGTCGTCTCAAACGGTGCCGGCGACTCCGGCCACAGCACTACCCGCGGCGTCATTCCACCCGCGGACGCCACGGCCCGCACGCTCAGATCCGCAAGCTCCCGCTCCAGCGAGACCCCATCCTGCACCGGCCCTTTTGCAACCGACAGATCCGGTTGCACCAGCACCGCCACGTCGCGGAACCCCGGTGTCGCGGCATGGACCATCAATCCCAGCACTGCAAGCGCAACCACCGCGTACACGGTTGCCAGCCCAACCCTCTTGCCCCGCAAACCGTGAAGCCATGCCCACGCGAACCCTGCGTTCGCCAGTGCCAGCACGAAGCTGATGGCATACACCCCCGCCCACGGCGCCATCCGCGTTAGCACCGCATGGTCCACCTGCGCATATCCCAGCAAATCCCAAGGAAAGCTCGTAACGCGCGCACGCGCCAGTTCCATGGCCACCCACATCACCGGCAGCACCAGGACAAACCACCTGCTGCGCGCCGGTACCACCCACCGCACCACCGCTACCACCAGCCCAAACACCGAGTGATACAGGCCCAGGTAGCAACAAAATAGAAACAGCGCCAGCGCAGCCATACCTGTGCTCAGCCCGCCGTACAGGTGCATCGTGTCGTAAATCCAGTAACAATGTCCGAAATACCACAGAATCCCGCACACATACGACCACAGTGCTACTGTCCGCACCTCGCGCCACGTTGTCACCGGCAGCCGCAGCAGCACGCAAAACCACGGCACCAGCGCCACCCACGCCAGCAAGGCACGCCACACGGGCAGCGGCCCCGCGACCGGAAAAATCACCGTCTGCAGCAGGCTCGATACCACTACCGCACCCGCCGTCTGAACAAATGCACGCATCGCCGGGAGTCTACCACCCGAGGCGTACACTCAAGCTATGCACGCCGCCCTGCTCTCCCACGTCTACCATCTCGTCGACCTCGTGATACGCGGCCTGTCCCACATCCTCGTCCCCATGTTCCTCGTGGGCATGGCCGGCTCCTCCCTGGTCGTCGCCATCACCGTCGTGCATGACCTCATCGATTTCTTCAGCGACGAAGGCGAAAACGACATGCCCACCGCCGACAACATGAAGGCCAGCTAACTTCCGCGTCGCTCATCGCACGACTCAGGCAACCCAGATGGTTGACCGACCCATACCGTCGCGGTAGACTCATCGCTGGGCGCTTGTCTTCTCGGCACCTTTTCGCCGTACCCAGGTCGCCACCATACCATGCAGTTTAAGCGTCACTCCACGCCGCCCCCTCCCGCACGAGCCCAGTCTAATCGCGTTCGACTCGTCGTTGCATCCTCCGTGATGCTCACGTTTATCTCCTTCTGGCGTGCCGCCGCGATCGTCCTGAACGATCTCGGCTCCTCCGCGTTCTACGCCGGTGGCATCGCGGAAGCCGCAGTCGGCAAGTCCGCTCCCTGGTTCATCCTCGGCGTCATGCTCTTCGCGTATTCCGTGCGCGCGGTTTACGTCGAAAGCTGCTCCATGTTCACGCGCGGCGGCGTCTACCGCATCGTCAAGGAAGCCCTTGGCGGCACCTTTGCCAAGCTTTCCGTCAGCGCGCTGATGTTCGATTACGTGCTGACTGGCCCCATCTCCGGCGTCTCCGCCGGCCAGTACATCATCGGCCTGCTCAACGGCATCATGCAGCAGCTCGGAGCGTCACCGCGCTATCACCATTACGTGGTCAACGCCGCAGGCCAGCCGCACCAGTTCAACGTCGATCACACCTCTGCCTTCATCGCTGTCCTGATCACCCTGTACTTCTGGTGGCAGAACATCAAGGGCATCGAGGAGTCGAGCGAAAAAGCGCTCACCATCATGAAGATCACCACCGTCATGGTGGTCATTCTCCTGGTGTGGGGCGGCTACACCATCGTTCACATCGGTGCACATCTGCCGCCGCTGCCTACTCCGGCAAACCTGCACTTCACTGACGAGTCCCTCGGCTTCCTCAAGCACACCAGCTTCGCCCGCAACCTTGGCGTCTTCGGCATTCTCATGGCATTCGGTCACTCTGTGCTCGCCATGAGCGGTGAAGAATCACTCGCCCAGGTGAACCGCGAGATTGAGCACCCCAAACTTAAGAATCTCAAGCGCGCTGCCTTCATCATCGCGATCTACAGCACCATCTTCACCGGCCTCGGCTCACTGATGGCCGTCATGATCATCCCTGACAGTGTGCGCGTCAGCCAATATGGAGACAACCTCATTGCGGGCATGGCCATGTTCATGACCGGCCCGCTCGTCTTCCGGCTCGCCTTCCGCATCTTCGTGGTGATCGTCGGCTTCCTCATCCTTGGCGGTGCCGTCAATACGGCCATCGTCGGGTCCACCGGCGTTCTGATGCGCGTCGCAGAAGACGGTGTGCTCACCGACTGGTTCCGCAAGCCGCAGAAGCGCTATGGCACCAGCTACCGCATCGTGAACCTTGTTGCGATCATGCAGTTGTTTGTCATCGTCATCACGCGCGGCAATATCATCATCATTGGCGAGGCCTACGCTTTCGGTGTTATTTGGAGCTTCACCTTTAACGCCCTCGCCATGCTTGTTCTGCGTTGGAAGTACAAGGGCGAACGCGGCTCCAAGGTACCGATCAACCTGAAGATCGGTGGCCAGGAACTACCCATCGGCCTCTTCTCCGTCTTCCTCGTTCTGCTCACCACGGCTATCGTCAATCTGTTCACCAAGTCCGTCGCCACCGTAAGTGGCATCATCTTCGCCGCTGTCTTCTTCGCCATCTTTAGTTACTCCGAGCGTCACAATAAGAAGCGTTACAAGGTTACCGAGCGCCAGATGAAGGAACACTTCCAGCTGGAGCATTCGGAAGAAGTTGGCCGTAATGAGCTTGCCATCCGCCAGGGCGGCGTCCTTGTCACCATGCGCGATTCCGCCACCCCCCACGCACTGAAGTGGGCTCTCGCCCGCACCGACACCGACGAGCAGGATATTGTTGTCCTCGCCGCACGCATGATGGGTGCCGGCGGGCCGGAGTACGTCGACGCCTCCGAACAACTCTTCAGCGACCACGAGCAAATGCTGTTTACCAAGGCCGTCTCGGTCGCGGAGAGCTTCGGCAAACACATCTCCCTGCTCGTAGTACCGGCAGGCGATATCTTCGCCGCCATCGTGCGCACCGCAAATTCCCTTGATGTTGCCGCCGTTGTCTCCGGCCTTTCCACCAAACTCACCGCGCAGGAGCAGGCCTTTCATGTAGGCCAGGCATGGGAAGCCTTGCCCGAACCCAAGCGCCAGTTCACCTTTTACGTCGTGCCGCCCGGCGGCGATGCGGAGAGCTTCCACATCGGCCCGCACGCGCCCACCATTCCAGCCAGCGATGTGCAGCTTGTCCATCGCCTCTGGCTTAACATGCGCCGCAATCCCGATATGGAGGGGCTACATCACTCCGACGTCGTGACCTTTGCTCTCAATAAACTCGCAGCCGACTATGCAAATAGTAAAAATGGTACCTTGCTTGAGCTGAAGCAGAGTATCGAAGAGGGCAGCCAACGTCGCGGTCTGGGTGCTTCTTCACGATTTGAAGATACCTCCGACGAGGCTCCAGGCTATTCCCTTACTGAAACGCGGTAATTCAAAAAGGAACAAACATAGCGCCTCCAGGATAAATCGCGCAAGGAATTTCCGGCTAAATAGTCCACTCTCTTCGAGAGTTTTGTCTTGTTGTACCTCTCCGCGCCTTCTAACACCATCTGATCCTTTACAATCAACCTGTTCGTGGAGGAACATTCACTTGGAAGTTAGCCGGATCATCGCGGAAATCGACGCACAAATCGCAAAGCTGCAACAGGCACGCAATCTGCTTGAGAATTCAGAATCCAGTGCGCCCGCTGCAGACAAGCCGCGCCGCGGCCGTCCCCGTAAGGATGCAGCCGCCACACCAGCCGCGCCGAAGAAAGCTGCAGGCAAGCCAAAGCGCAACTTGAGCCCCGAAGCCCGCAAGCGCATCGCCGACGCGCAGAAGCGTCGCTGGGCCGAGCGCCGCGCAGCCTAACTTCCTTTCGTTTTACTAAACCAAACGAGACAATTTGCACTGTGGGTATGCGCTTCTAGTAAGGCGGGGCGCGCTAGCGCGTAACCAGAATTTCCCTCAGGTTATCTTTCGCAAGAAAGAACTTGTACCCGCTGTACCCACGAAACAGTCCCTCAATCTGCCGGTTCGTGTACACCTGCCGGACCGGCAATTCCCCCAAACTCTGCACATCGACCGCATTATCCGGCCGCAGATGATAACGTCCAAAGCTGCCCTCCTGCTTGATGTGGCTGAACACCAGACACTTGCCTCCAGGTGCCATCGCGTCCTCGATCCGCTCAACGGTCGCTGCAACCACCGGTGCCGGCAAAAAATCCAAGCAATCCCACAGCAGCACAACGTCGAAGGTCCGCTCCCTCACCTGCAAGTTCTCCGCTAGAAACGCCTCGACCCGAAACTGCTTTTCGCCGTCCGGCAGCGTTTCGACCCATTGCGGATCCTGCGCCTCTGTCACAAGATCGGCCATGTACACGCTGTGGCCCATCCCTGTTAGCAGGTTGATGTTCGTCGAGGACGTGGGCCCGATATCAAGTGTGCGCTGCCCATCCGCCTCACGCAGAAACGCCTGAAGCGCAGCCCATCCGCTTGAATGCCGCTCCGTGCGCAACAGTCGTGCGGCCTCCGCGCCCCGTGCCTCGCCGCCGCCGAAAAATCTCATCACTCCTCCAAACACCAACCTGCGGTCTGTCGCGGTTAGCTCTGGCCTTCCCTGCCCGCCAGCGAATCCTTGCCGGCAAGCAGCACCTTGCCCCGCACCGATGCACTTTCCTCAATGGAAAGCCGCGCCGCGGTAATATCCCCCAGCACCTGCGCCGTCTGCCGCAGTTCCACCTTGCCCGTAGACACGATCGATCCCTCTTGGATGCCGAACACTACCAGGTCATGCACATGTAACTCCGCGCGCACCTGTGCGTTCGGTCCGATCGTCAACCGGTTCTCACTCAACGTAATCTTCCCGTCGATTCGTCCGTCGATGTACAACTCTTCCGATCCGGTAATCTCCCCGCGAATCGTGACGGATTTGCCGATGACGGTCGTGCCTTCTGCTGGCTTCATGCGTTGCTCTGCTCCCTGCGGTCTGTCTGCGAGTCGTGACGCACCCCGAACAACTCGCGTTTTCAATCTCCGGCGAGTGTATCGGAGCCGCCACCGCAACACAATCCGCCGCCCGCCAACTCACCCGGCGCGATCTATCTGCATCACAATCGTCACCTGTGAGAAGTCTCCGCGCCACAGCACTGACCTTGTTTGCCAGCTTCCTGCTTGCGATGGCGGCGTGTCACCCGCCCATGGTCCTCGCCGGCACAGCGCAGGAGCACGCCGCGGCAGCACTTGACCCGGCGCAGATCAGCGCCCTCATGCACGAGATTGCCGACCAGCAAACGCAATACCTGCAACACACCGGCACACACTTCCGGTACCACCTGCATCGCGTCGATCCCCGCGAAGACACTTTGCGCGACGTCATCGAGTCCACCGAAGGCAACCTCACCCGCCTCCTCCAGCACAATGGCCAGGCGCTCACCCCGGCAGAGAACGATGGCGACCGCGAGCGCCTTGCGAACTATATTACGTCTGGCAACCTACGCAAAAAAGAACGGGAAGAGAATCGCAACCACGCGTACGGTCTTGAGCTCATCCGCGCCATGCCCCAGGCCATGTTGTACACGCTGACACCCAACCAGCCCCAGCTTCCGCGCCACGACCGCCCACAACTCGTGCTCGACTTCGCACCCAATCCCCAATTTCACCCCGCCTCCACCGCAGAGGGCCTCCTCATCGGTCTCAGTGGACGCGTCTGGATCGACACCGCCGACCACCATCTGGTCCGTCTCGAGATCACCACCCTCCGCAATCTCGACCTCGCGATGGGCATCCTCGTCCGCGTCTACCCCGGTGGTACCGTCGAATACGACCAGCGCCGCATCGCCGACGGCGTCTACGCATTCAGCCATATCCGCATGCACCTCCGCCTACGCGAGCTGATGGTGAAGACCGTCCCCTACGACTCCGACCTCGTCGCCACCGACATCGAACCGCTCACACCGCCACCGACCGCCGAGCAGGCCGTCCAAGTGTTGCTGAACGACGACGTCAAAACGCGCTAGCCACCACGCGCGCCGTGCGCACCGTCAATGCCTCCACTCGTTCCCGCCGCACTTCATATCCGCGTCCCGCCCCGGTCGGCACAACGATCTCTCCCTGTGCACTCACTGTCACCTCAGGCTCGATCACGTCCTCTGCCCAGTACCGCTGCGACGCCGACACATCTCCAGGCAGCGAGAATCCCGGCAGAGATGACAGCGCGATATTCTGCGACCGGCCGATCCCGCTCTCCAGCATGCCGCCGCACCACACCGGCACGCCATGCCGCTGGGCCACATCATGCACCGCAATCGCCTCGCTAAAGCCGCCCACGCGCCCAACCTTGATATTCAAGATCCGCCCGCTCCCCAGGCTTAGCGCTGCCTCCGCATCCCGTCGATTGCGGATACTTTCATCCAGGCAAATTGCCGTCTTGATCTGCCGCTGCAGCACTGCATGGAAGTAAAAGTCGTCGTACCAAAGCGGCTGCTCAATCATCAGCAGCCCAAACTCATCCCATGTCGAAATATGCGCGGCATCGTCCAGCCGATAGGCGCTATTCGCATCGCAGCTCATCACAATCTCCGGAAACCGCTTTCGCACCGTCTCAAACATCGCCGTATCCCACCCCGGCTTGCATTTCAGCTTGATGCGCTGATACCCCGCCGCGACTTCCGTCTCCACCTTCGCCAGCTGCTCGTCCATCGTCGGCTGCATGCCGATCGACACGCCACAGGCAATACGCTCCCGCGTCCCGCCCAGCAGCTTCGCCAGTGACACCCCGCGCACCTGCGCCTCCAGGTCCCACACGGCATTCTCCACCGCGGCCTTCGCCATCCGGTGCCCGCGCACCTGCTCCAGCAGCGCCGGCACGTCGGCCCCACGCTCCACCGACCTACCCACCACCCTCGGCAGCAACTCGCCCTCCGTCACTAGCCAGGCAGTATCGATCGTCTCGTCGCTGAAGTAAGGATGCTCGCCTGCAACGCACTCACCCCACGCCCGCATTCCTTCGGCTTCAACCTCCAGCAGCAACATCCGCCGCATGGTCGTCTTACCAAAACTCGTCACAAACGGGTGCGCCAACGGCATCTGGATTTCACGCATCACCACGGCATCAATCTTCATGATTTACTCCTCCAACTTACTCAGGCGTGCTTTGCGAACACGTAGCGTACTTTGCGGACGCGCTTACTCACTCAGCAAATACCGCCCCCCACCATCCGCCACCCGAGCATACCCTCGTACCCCCAGCCCCCGCGCAAACGCCCCCTCCAACTCCGCCCGCACCCGCGCCTGCGTCGCCGCAGCCCGACCATCCCCCGCTGCCTTCCACGCATAAATCTCCCCCGGCACCTCGACCGCAGCCATCACAGTCACCGCCAGAGCCTCTCCCGCCAGCACCCGCGCCACCCGCTCACTTCGCACCCACCACTCCGCATACAGCCGATCCGTCGGCAACCCACCCTGCAGCGGCGACGAAGAAGGCCCATAAAAATCCCGCACGTACCGCCGGCTCACCGCACCCAACCGCTCAATATTGAAATATGCATTCTTGATCTCCAGCGGGTCATAGGTCCACTCAATCAGGTCAATCCCCTGCTCCAGCGCGATTTCCCGTTGCCGCAGCTTTAGCGCGCGCCCCACACCCGTATTGCGATACGCCGGCAACACCGCCAGCATCTGCGAATGCAGGTAACTCATCCCGTCACGATACCCCGGATACGCCAGGTTAAACGCCACGAGACTTACGCCGTCATAAGCCCCCAGCACATGCCCGCCCAGCTTCTCCGCCAATAAGAACGCACGCCGAGGAAACAGCTCCCCCGCCGAATACTGCCACGTCTCCGCTTGCAGCGCCACGCATGCATCGTAGGCCTCATTCGTCGTCAACCGCTCCAGCCGTAGCGCCGTCAAGCTTTCACCTCGCCTAACTTCGCCGCAGCCCAGAGCTTTTCCATCGCCTCCGCTGACATCCCGCGCAGCGCATCCGCATCTCCGGCAACAGCCTCCATCGCACCAAACCGCCGCCGAAACTTGGCAGTCGCCTTCTTCAACGCCTGCTCCGGATCCACCTTCAAATGCCGCGCCAGGTTCGCCACGGTAAACAGTAGATCGCCAACTTCCTCTTCCACCCGTACCGCATCCGGCTCCGCCACCACCAACTCCGCCTCAATTTCCGCAGACTCCTCCGCCACCTTGGCAAACAGCCCCGCAGCGTCCGGCCAGTCGAACCCCACCTTTGCCGCCTTCGACCCCAGCTTGCGCGCCTCCACCAGCCCGGCCATCGCGCGCGGCACGCCGTCCAGCAGTCCCGCCGCTGCCGTGCTGGACTTCTCCTCTCGCTTCACCGCATCCCACGTGGAAATCACATCCTCCGCCGTCGCTGCCACCGCCTCGCCAAAGACATGCGGATGCCGCCGCAACAACTTCGCACTCAAACCACGCGCCACATCCTCCATCGTGAAGTGGCCTTCATCCTTCGCAATCTGCGCATAAAACAACACCTGCAGCAACAGGTCGCCAAGCTCATCCCGCAACTCATCCCAGGCCCGTCGATCGATCGCGTCGAAGACCTCGTACACCTCTTCCAGCGTGTGCGGCTTAATCGAATCCAGCGTCTGCTCCAAATCCCACGGACACCCATCCGGCACCCGCCGCAGCCGCGCCAGCACCGCCGCCGCCTCCGCAAACGCCTCCGCCGCCCCACCCTGCGCGCTCACCTGCTCCGCCGAAATCTGCTTAGAACTCATGCTCCGATCCTAGCAATTCAGCGCACGTCCATGACTCCCGTTTGAGATATCGGGCCATCCATTCACCGCATACACCACCCGTGTCCCATGTCCGAATGCTCGGATCCGGGTGAACAAGCCCCACGGAAAACCAACGAACCCCGCACGATCCTTAACTCAAAAGGACCCGAGCAAACCCGGGTGCCCCACCTTCATCGCGCCCGACAAAGCACCGAACCACCGCAAAACCCAAAGCGCGATTAAGGTGGGTTCGACCCGGCACGAACCACCTTCGCCGTCGTAATTGCCTGCCCCACGTGCCGTTGCGTATGCTCCGCCACGTGCACCAGCAGCCCCACCACCGTCGTCGGCAGCTTTTCCCGTCCAACGCCGCGTCTCTGCTCAAACTGCGCCGGAGAAAACGCCCGCACCCGCGCCATCGCCGAAGCCAGCGCCGTTTCAAACTCCCGCTTCAGATCCCCGGCCGCCAAGCGCTCCGAAGCCAGATCCTCCGTCTGCGCCTCACTCAGCCGCAGCCCCTCCGCATACGTCAGTAACCGGTCCATCGACCGCGCGATATGCCGCACCTGGAACCCCACCGAAGGCAAGCCCAACGGCTCTACCTCCATCTCCGTGGCAGACAGTGCAAAGCACCACCGCCGCAAATCCTCCCCCGCCAGCTCCAGCGCATGCACCACCGCCCGCTGCACCGGCGCAATCTCCCCCAACGTCCCCCGCAACCAAGGCTCCACCACGCGCATACACCCCCGCTGCTAAACTTATAAGCCGAGAGCCCATCATGTTTGAGAACCTGCAAGACAAGCTTCAGCGCGCCTTCAAAAACCTTCGCGGCCAGGGCACCATCACCGAAGAGAACATCGGCGAAGCCCTGCGTGAAATCCGCCTCGCGCTCCTCGAATCGGACGTGAACCTCACCGTCGTCAAAAGCCTCATCGACCACGTCCGCGAAAAGGCCCTCGGCTCGCAGGTCGCCACCGCGCTCTCCCCCACCGAGCAGGTCATCAAGATCGTCCACGACGAACTCGTTGACATTCTCGGCAAAGACACTGCCCGCTTCAAGTTCGCCTCGCAGCCCCCAACGGTCATCCTCATGGCCGGCCTCCAGGGCTCCGGCAAAACCACGTCCTCTGGCAAGCTCGCGGCATGGCTCAAAAAGGGTGGCCACCGGCCCCTTCTCGTCTCGGTCGATGTTTATCGCCCGGCCGCCCGCGAGCAGCTCGCCATCGTTGCCAAGTCCGTCGGCGCACAGCTCTACGCCGGCAAAATCGCCGAAGGTGAAACGGGCACCCCGCTCGTCGAGCGCCTCGCCAAGGAAGCCTTCCGCGAGGCCAAGAACTTCGGCAACGACGTCCTCATCGTCGACACCGCCGGCCGCCTCGGCATCGACGAGGCCCTCATGGCCGAAATGTCCAGCCTCAAGGCCCTGCTCAATCCGTCCGAGATCCTCTTCGTCGCCGACGCCATGACCGGTCAGGACGCCGTCAACTCCGCCGATGCCTTCCACAAGCAGCTCGGCATCACCGGCGTCATCCTCACCAAGATGGACGGCGACGCCCGCGGCGGCGCGGCCCTCAGCATCCGCAACGTCACCGGCGCGCCCGTCAAGTTCCTGGGCACCGGCGAAAAGCCCGAAGCTTTTGAGGCCTTCCACCCCGATCGTATCGTCAGCCGCATCATGGGCATGGGCGACATCGCCACCCTGCTCGAGCGCGCCGAAGAAAAGCTCGACAAGGGCAAGGCCGAAGACTTCGCGAAAAAAGCCCTCTCCGGCGATGGCTTCACCCTGGAAGACTTCCGCGATCAGCTCCGCCAAATTAAAAAACTCGGCAGCATGCAATCCATCCTGAAAATGCTCCCGTCCGTCGGCCCATTCCAAGGCCTTTCGCAGGCCGCCGAGCACGTCGACGAAGGCCAACTCACCCGCGTCGAGGCCATGATCAACTCCATGACAGCCAAAGAGCGTGCTAATCACGAACTCATCTCCGGCTCCCGTCGCCGCCGCATCGCCGCCGGCTCCGGCACCACCGTGCAAGACGTGAACGCCCTGCTGAAGCAATATGCCCAGATGCGCAAAATGTTCAAAGGCCTCGGCCAGGGCGGCGGCAAAATGCAACGTCGCCTGATGTCCCAGATGGGCCAAATGGGTGGAGGCATGAACCGCTTCGGTCGCTAACCCCTCTCGATTCAGGACCTGCCTTCATCGCCACGTGTACGATGGTGTCCCCGGAGACATCAACCCATGCACCATCGGTCCCTTCGTACCAGCTCCCGCAATGCGTTGCTCTTCGCGTTATCGTTCTGTCCTGTGCTGGTCGTTGCTCAATCAGATCAGCCAGCCAGCACAGGTACTCCGCTCACACTACGTGCCACCACCCACCTCGTGGTGGAAGACGTCCTTGTCACGGACGCCCAGAATCACCCTGTTACCTCCCTGCCACGCAGCGCATTTCACCTCACCGACGACAAGCATCCGCAGACAATTCGTAGTTTTGAGGAAGCGACTTCGGACACTGCGGCGCACACGACGCCATCTGTGTTACCGCCTGGCACATACTCCAATGCCGCGCTCGCAGACGGCTCACGCACGATCAATGTCTTCTTCCTCGACAACGTGAGTATCGAGGTGCAGGACCAGATGTATCTCCGCATCCAGGCCCTCCGCGCCATGAGCAAACTGCCTCCAGGCACCGCCGCCATGGTCTTTCGAAGTTCCACCCACGGTGCTCCGGTATTAATGCAATCCCTCACGAGCGATCACGCTCTGCTTGCCAAAGCCGTAGAGAACAGCGTCCCCGCCCTGACGACCCCTGTGCAGTCGCAATCGTATGCCGCCATTGGCTCGCTCGGTGCCCTATCCAACTACCTGGCCCAGTTTCCAGGCCGGAAATCACTCGTGTGGTTCGCCGGTAAGTTCCCGCTTTTTCATTCGGCCGTCGGCGTAACTGGGTCGAGCGATGACTCGGCGATCCAATTGGCAATTCGCTCCACCCAACGGGCCTTGCAGGTCGCCCGCGTGGCCGTGTTTCCGATCGACGTTCGTGGTGTCCTGACTACGGGCGGCGGCCTCAGCGTTCCGCAGCCGCCAGGCATCAACGCCAATGGCTCAATGGCGACCCAGGGCGCGCCATCGCTTCAGGGCGAGGACGCCGGACACAATGGCTCCTACAGCGCGATGGACGATCTCGCCAGGGCCACTGGCGGCAAGGCTTACTACTCGAACAATGGCATCGCTCAGGTGATTGATGCCGCACTCACCCTTGTGCGCCACGCGTACACCCTCACCTACACGCCCGAACCTTACGTGGAAAATGGCGCGTGGCATGCCGTGCATCTCACCGTCGATGGTCCGTACCGTGTCTCCTACCGTCTGGGTTACTACGCCGACGAGCCCGCGAATACCCACCCTGCGGAAAATGCTTCCACATCGAACCCCGCCAGGGACTCCGACGATCACCTCGGCCAGCGCCCGATCGTCTTCGCGGCGAACGTTTACCCTGAGACACATTCCAACGCCGCAACAGAAACCTCGGCTACGCCAGGGGTCGAGGGAGCCCCTCTAACGATTGACTACTCGATCACTGCAGGGGATCTCCAGTTCTCCCGCGACGCTACCAGCCATAATCTGGCCCATTTCAAAGTAGCCGTTCTTGCCTATGACGCCTCTGGCGACGTCCTCTCTTCTGCTGTCGATACCATCACTACCCACTACTCCGATTCACAGCTAGCCCTGGCGCAACGAACCAGCGTCCCTATGCTCCAGCGAATCCGCGTCCGCAAAGGTGCACGCTTTCTTCTTCTTGCCGTCGTCGACCTCACTACCGGTCGCTCTGGTACTGTGCAGCTCACCCTTGCCTCAGCAGAATCCCGGGCTATCCAGCCATAGGCCGGGCTCCGCCTACGTCTTCCGGCCTTATTCCCGCTAGCATTAAGTGCAGCGGGTGTTCGCTCGTCAACCATCCCTACTTCAGTCCCGCCACCGCCAATCTGCGAAACCAAATTTCCGATCCCTCCGACTGAAACAAAATCTTACCCTCTGCCGGAAATGGATCCGTCCCCACGTTCGCCAGCACCCCATTCACATACTGCCGAACCGTCGTCCCGTCGTCGACCAGCTCCAGCAGATTCCACTCCCCATGCGGCTTCTCCAACTCACCGCTGGTATTCCGAAACCCCGCAACATTCGTCTCCGGCCCCTTATCCTTGTGCCCGATGTTCACCGCGCCTCCCGCCGGCCCCGTCACCCGCTTGCCATCCGGCCCTGTCAGCGCCGCCCCATCCGTCATCCAGAAGTCGCCCGTCTCCCCTTCCTGAATCTGGAACTCCAGCGACCGCGGCCAAACCTTCGGCTCGCCCTGCACGCAGTACAAAATTCCGCTGTCCCGCGCCTTTCCCGCCCGCTCGCCGTATGTCCCGTCGCCCCACTTAAACTCCGCCCGCAGATAGAACCGGTGGAAGCTCTGCTTCGTCACCACATACCCCATCTCCTTGCCGGATACATGCAGCATCCCATCCGCCACCGTAAATACCCCGTCCGGATCGGCATTCAACCCACGCCCCTTAATAAAAGTGTCGAACCGTTCCAGCGTCGAGCCCGCCAGCAACTCCACGGCAGCCCCATGCGCCGGAATCTCCGCAGCCGGCGCACTCTGCGCACCCAACGAACCCGCAAACAACATCACCACCAACCCCACACCAGCCACGCAAACACCACGCATACAAGAACCCTCCCGGCGGCAAGTCTACGTCACGAAAGCCACCATCCGAAACCATTGCCAGCCGCCCACCCGCCGCCTACACTGCAAAGCATGAGACTCCTCGCCGCCGCCCTCCTCTTCGCAGCAACCCTCCCCGCACAGGACTGGGCGCGCGCCAAGCTCGACGCCTCCCCACGCCACCACGAGTACGCCACCCTCACCGCCAACGGCAAGCCCCTGAAGGCCTTCCTCTCCTATCCCGAGGTCAAAACCAAGGCGACCGCCATCGTCATGATCCCTGAAATCTTCGGCCTCTCCGACTGGGCCAAGGAAATGGCCGACGAGCTCTCCGCCTCCGGCTACGTCGTCATCGCCCCCGACGTCCTTACCGGCATGGGACCCAACGGCGGCGGCACCGAATCGTTCCCCTCCCGCGACGCCGTCACTCAGGCCGTCTCCGGCCTCGACCCCGCCCTCGTCCTTGCCCAACTTGATGCTGCCGCCGACTACGTCAAAACTTTGCCCGCCAGCAGCGGCACCCTCGCTGTCGCCGGCTTCTGCTGGGGCGGCGGAAAGTCGTTCGCCTTCGCCACTCACCGCCACGACCTCGCCGACGCCTTTGTCTTCTACGGCCCGCCGCCCTCCGCCGACGACATGAAGTCCATCACCACCCCCGTCTACGCCTTCTACGCCGGCAACGACGCACGCATCGGCGCCACCGTCCCCCAGGCCACCGCCGACATGGCCGCCGCAGGCAAAAAGTTCGATCCCGTCACCTACGACGGTGCCGGCCACGGCTTCATGCGCGCCGGCGAAGATCCTAACGACACCAACCCCGCCAACAAGGCCGCCCGCGAAAAAGCCTACGCCAAAATGACCGCCATCCTCGCCATCGCAAAAAGCACCCCGCACCGCGTCGCGAAAACCGCTGGAGGCGCCGCAGGCATGGCCACCCTCAAGCAGCAAAAAGCCACCCCCGCCACCCAGTGCCACGACGCAAGATCCATGCCCGGCATGTAACCCTGCCCTTGAAACACGCCCCATGTCCGGATTCTCGGACATGGGTTGAAGAACCGCCCAGGAACGCAAGGCCCTCTGCGACAATAGAGTTTCCATGCTCCTCCAACCCCGCCTCGACGAGATCACCCAGAACACCCGCAAACTCGTGCAGGCCGACCGCCTCGCCCTCTCCGAACAACTCATCACCGACCTCTTCGCCACGGACATCGAATCCGGAATACTTAACGTCGGCAGCCAGGCACCAACCTTCGCCCTCCCTGACGCCATCAGCGGCAAAACAATCCGTTCCAGCGATCTCCTCGCCCTCGGCCCCCTCATCATCAACTTTTTCCGTGGCCGCTGGGACCCATACTGCGTCACCGAACTCGAAACTTGGCGCGATCTCTATCCCGAACTCCGCCGCCGCGGCGCACTTCTCGTCGCCATCTCCCCACAAACCATCCGCCAAAGCGACTTCACCGTCCAGCAGCACGGCATCCCGTACCCCCTGCTCCACGACGACGGCTGCGCCCTCGCGGAAAAGTTTGGCGTCGCCTACCCCGTCACTCCCGCCATGGACCGCTACTACCGCTCCATCCTTGTGAACCTGCCTTTCATCAACCACGGCAAAAACGTTATGGCCCCAGCCGATACCAGCACCCTCAAACTTCCCCTTCCCGCCACCTTCGTCGTCGATCGCCCCGGCACCCTCACCTTCGCCGAAGCTCACGCCGATCCCCGCGTCCGCCCTGAACCCGAAGACGTCTTGCAAGTCCTGTAGAGGCCGCAGGCAATCGCGAAGACTCCGGGACCCATTCTTCTCACAGTCCACCGTGAAAATTTGGGGTTCCGCGCATAGCACTCCATTGATCGAAGATCGGCCCCGCCCCCATACAGGAACAGCACGACAATCGACTTCTACTCAAGGGCTGGCTCCTAAGTCCGGACCCCATGCTTCGCGCAGTACCCCCGCGCCCTCCACGCCTTAGCGCTTCATGGTGAGGTCCGCGCCGGGTGCCCCATCCTTACCGCGCCCGACCGCTGCGAACCTAGGCAGCACTTGGAGCGCGGTTGAAGTGGGTCCGACACGCCATCCGTCCCGCCACCAAAGCGAACAGGCCGCCGCGTTGCTCGTCCCGCATCAACCCCCAACGTTTCGTCCCACCCACGCACACAAGCACACCTTTGCCCCCAGCGCAAAAGCGAGCGTGCTTTATTGCTTGAATTGCTGGTGTGGGATTTACACTGGAGGTGCGTTAATCGAAACCAACGTGCGGTGGTCGCACAGCGGCTGTGTCCCGGCCAGTCATGTAGCTCGCCCTCAGAGCGCGAGCAGCCGGCAAGGCAATCCGAATGTCCATGCTCGCCGAAGTCAACGTTCCCTCCTCCATGCCGCCCTTCGCCTCCGCAACCTTGCCGGATGCGCCCAAAATTTCGGCGACGTCCGCCGGTAAAACTGCCGCGCCGACCGCCTCGGCAAAGACCGCGGCGCATCTCGACTCCTATAGCGGCGATCCCAACTTTATGACCTCACTCGCCCGTGGTCTCACGGTGCTTGAGGCGTTCGCGCAGGAAATGCCGCAGATGACCATCTCGCAGCTCAGCAACAAAACCGGGCTCAGCCGCGCCGCCGTTCGCCGATGCCTGTACACCCTGTCCAAGCTGGGCTATGCCGGTGCGGAAGACGGCCAGCGCTACAGCCTGCGCCCCAAGATGCTGACCCTCAGCCACACCTACACGGTCAGCAACACCCTCGCCTCTGCCGCCCAACCCATCCTCGAGCGCATGAGCGAGCAGCACCACGAGAGCTTCTCCGTGGCCACCCTCGACGGCGACGAGATTGTCTACATTGCCCGCTCGCAGGTGCAACGCGTCATGAGCGTGGACCTTCATGTGGGCAGCCGCCTTCCCGCCTTCTGCACCTCCATGGGCCGCGTCCTCATTGCGTCGCAGCCACCGGATGTCGTGGAAAAGTACCTCGAGCGGGTTGTCCTTAAGCCGTACACGCCCAAGACGGTGAATTCCGTCGACAAGCTCAAGATGATGCTTCGCAACGTCCGCCGCAACGGCTACGCCATGTGCGACCAAGAATATGAGGTTGGTCTGCGCTCCATCGCCGTTCCCGTCTACGCACCCAGTGGAAAGGTCATTGCCACCGTTAATCTCAGCGGCAACGCCCAGCGCATGCCGCTGCTCGACATGCAGACCCAGTTTCTCCCTACCCTCCGCCAGGCCGCCAACGAACTCAGCGTGTTCCTGCGTTGAGCCTAAGCTTTACCCTCGCAACAAAGATAAGCGGCATCAGGAGACCTCCTGATGCCGCTTTCTTCGTCTACACAGACCGATGTGCCCTGTTTAGATGTCTCGGACGTGGTGACTAAGCCTTCAGGTACATCAATCTACAGATCGCTTCTGCAGACAAATCAACCTACAGAGCGGGGTTAACCGGCTTCACCGGCAGGTAACGAGTACCACTCTGAGGTCAAAGCGCAAGGAAGATCGATCCGAAGCGACGGATGGGTTTACCGCGAGACCCCATCCAATGGAGAGCTTGCTGTCGCATACAGCCGACGCGGCATCCTCCCCGCCAGAAATGCCTGCCGCCCCGCAAGCACGGCATTGCCCATCGCCTCGGCCATCAACACCGGCTCCCGCGCCTCGGCGATCGCGGTATTCATCAGGACCGCATCGAATCCCATTTCCATGGCGACCGCCGCATCGCTCGCGGTCCCCACACCGGCATCCACGATCAGCGGGACCTCTGTAATCAGCTCCCGCAGGATTCGCAGATTGGCCAGGTTCTGCAAGCCCAGTCCAGACCCGATCGGCGCGCCCAACGGCATCACCGCCGCCGCGCCCGCATCGATCAGCCGTTGCGCAAACACAATGTCATCAGAGGTATACGGCAAGACCGTAAACCCCTCTTTGACCAGAACCTCCGTTGCTAACAGCGTTCCAGCGACGTCCGGGTACAGCGTCCGCTTATCGCCGATGACCTCGATCTTGACCCAGTCCGACAACCCGACCTCACGCCCTAACCGAGCCGCCCGGATCGCCTCTTCTCCCGTGTAACACCCTGCCGTATTCGGCAGAAGGAAGTACCGCTCCGGATCGATAAAGTCCAGCAGCGACTCCCTGGACCGGTCCAGGTTGACTCGCCGCACGGCTACCGTCACCATCTCTGCGCCCGACCGCTCGATGGCATCCCGCGTCTCCGCGCCGTCCTTGTATTTGCCCGTGCCCACGATGAGCCGCGACTGAAAAGCCTTGCCTGCAATGACCAAAGGTTCCATGCACAGTATTTTACGGGGTTGTGCGACGGCTGTTAATCGGCACGGTCGGTCGGTATGCGAACAGGAGCGATCCTGGAGGGCAGACAGAATTCGCTGGTCCACCATGTCTGCTATGGCATTGGCGGACAGCGCGACAGCGACTGGTATCCCGTTGATGCATGCGACTTCGGCGCATGCAATAGAAATTCACGTTAAAGTGTGAGAAGCGTGAGACTTAGCGGCAATTACAAGGAAAATCTACGTCTCGTTTGAAGTTTTCGCATGATGCCGAGGGCGATTTTGCGCGGTTGCGCGATTAGCGGATTGCGTGTGCGAACAGCAGAAGGCCCGCTCCTGAGAGGCAGCGGGCCTTCTAACTTCGGTGGACTGTTGAGATTGACCTGAGGCGTCCACTCTTTTGGAGGGCCTCGGCGGAGATGCCGATGATCGTGCTTCGGCGAGCTAGCCAGGTCTAGAGCGGACGCTCTAAGCCTCAGTCACCTCACGTACTGTTGAACCACATAAACTACAATCAGATTTCATAGGCTGGATCATCCTCCTTTCCCGTGTAGATATGTTGTACGCCCACAGCTCAGGCGAGTGCAAGGGTGCTGCCACTGCCGATTTACGTCATCCTTCCCGATCCAGGAAATTGTGCGATTGCTGAAGCCCGGGGCGTTTCTGACGTGCACCGTATTCTTGTGAGTGATGCGCCGACTGCACCTTCTCCGCTTTGTCTTGCCGCGACTTCTTTCTGCGGTGCTGGCCTCGTCTGCCGTCTGCTCACTGAAAGGCCAGGCCACGCCCGACGGCTCGGCAGACCGCGCACACCCCGCTGCCCTGCAGGCTGGTCCCGACACGGCCGCACTCCCGGGAACGCCCGTCACCTTCTTCCCGCACAGCTCCCGCGGCCGCTTCTTCGCCGCCGGCCAGGCAAACATCATCTTCCAGGCCAATCCACCCTTCCACTCGCCATATGAGGGCACAAATTCGTTTGAAGGCCGCGGCGAGTACAAGACATCGCTGGTCGGTACCCTCTACCTGGGCGCCGAGCTGCTGACCAATCCGCGCTACAACACCGAAGTGCTCCTCGACTTCGAATCGAGCGGCGGCCGCGGCCTGTCGCAGGCGCTGGGCCTTGGTGGCTTTACCAATCTCGACGTTGTGCGCAACCCGAGCCTCGGTTCCAAGCCCTACCTCGCGCGGGTTCAAGTGCACGGCACCCTCGCGCTCTCAAGCAAGCTGGTCGACAGCACGCGCACCGTGTTCGCCCTTGCCACGCAGGTGCCCGAAAGGCGGCTGGAGCTGCGTCTCGGCAAGATGAGCCTGCCCGACTTCCTGGACCAGAACTCCGTCGGCAGCGATAGCCACCTGCAGTTCACCAACTGGACGATCGACAACCAAGGCGCGTGGGACTACGCCGCCGACACGCGCGGCTATACCTGGGGCGCGCTGGCGGAGTTGGACACCGCGAACTACTCCGCCCGTTATCTCGTCGCGGCGATGCCGACGGTCGCCAACGGCATCGATGTCGACTTTGCGCTGCGCCGTGCCAGCGGCCAGAACGTGGAATTGGAGTCGCGCCGTCCGCTGTTCGGCCGGTCGAAGACGACAGTCCGCCTGCTGGGCTTTGTGAATCACGCAAATATGGGCACCTACCGCGAAGCCAACCGCTTGGCGCTGGCTACCCGCACCACGCCCGACGTGACCGCGACGGGCGTGCAAGGCGCGGTCAAGTACGGCGTCGCGGTGAATGCCGAGCAGGAACTGCCACACCACCTGCGCGCCTACACGCGGCTGGGTTGGAATGAGGGCCAGCACGAGTCCTTCGCCTACACGGAGGTCGACCAGAGCCTGAGTGGCGGGATGGACTACAGTCTGGCGGCGCAGGGCCGGCCCAATGACCGCGCGGGCCTCGCCTTTGTCAGCAACGCCATCAAGCGCGACCACCAGCGCTACCTTGCCCTTGGCGGCCTCGGTTTTATCCTGGGCGATGGCCGTTTGAATTACGCCCGGGAAGACATCGTGGAAACCTACTACACCGCGCATACGTGGCGTGGCCTGTTCCTGACGCTGGGTGGTTCGGCGGTCTTTCATCCGGGCTACAACAACGATCGCGGTCCAATTCTGGTTCCCAGCGTGCGGACGCACGTCGACTTCTAGCTGCGTGTCGGTCGGAGGTTGAGTTCTCCACCGCACCGTCCGGCAGCACCGTTCACGTCTCCGTGAGCGCACGGAGCAGCGAGTCCATACAATGGCAGAGTATGCCTGTTTTTGTGTGGGTGGTGGGCGTCGCCGCGGTGGTCGGCCTGCTGTGCGGCAGCTTTTTGAACGTGTGCATTGTGCGGCTGCCGCAGGATCAGTCTGTCGTGTCGCCGCGCTCGCGCTGCGTTCGGTGCGGGCACGCGGTGCGCTGGTTCGACAACATACCCATGCTCAGCTTCGTTCTGCTGCGCGGCCGGTGCCGCGACTGCGGAGCGAACATCGGTTGGCAGTACCCCTTGGTCGAAGCGGGCACGGCCGCATGGTTCGCCCTGTGTGCGATGGTTCCGGCACACCTGCTGGAGACGCCCGGCCTGGACGTGGACGTTCTGATGGGGTCCATTGCCCATGCAGCCGGCCTTTGCGTCTTCGGCTTTCTGCTGATTGGCCTTGCGGTGATGGACTGGGAAACCGGCCTGCTGCCCAATGAATTTACCGTCGGCGGCCTGTGTGTCGGCCTGTTCTTTGCGGCGACCGAGTCCTTCTTTGTGCCGTCTGTGCGCGTGAAGACGTTCTTCACGCCGGAAGAGGTCTTTATCGGCCGCCGGATGGGGGCAGCGGCGGCGGCGTGGCTGCTGCTGTGGCTGATTAGCGCGCTGTACCGGTGGGTGCGCAAGCGGCCCGGTGTGGGCGGCGGCGATGGGAAGATGCTGGCGATGGTGGGCGCGTTCCTGGGATTTGCAGGGACGGCGCTGGCATTTCTGCTTGGTGTTGGCCTGGCGGCGGTTGCCGGCGTGTGGCTGCTGGCGCGGCGGCGCGGCACCGGCACGACGCGGCTGCCGTTTGGGACGTACCTAGCGGTAGGTGGGTTGATTGCCGGTATCGCCGGCCCGGCGATACTGACGTGGTACGCCGGCCTGTTTCGTTGAGCGCACAATTCCGCACCGCGGATGTGACACACCTGCATCGCCCGGCCTAGAATCAGAATAACTTTACTTGCCTGAACGCACGTGCCGGAGACCGCTTGAACTACAGTCATCCTTATATCTGGAACTATATTCCGCTCGCGCTGCAACTGCTGGTCGCCATGGGACTGGCCGGCGGCATGGTCGGTGCGTCCTACTTCATCGGTAAAAAGCGCCAAAGCAAGGTAAAGGCTGGAGCGTACGAGTGCGGCATGCTGCCGATCGGTGATGCGCGCGGCAGGTTCAGCGTGCGCTTCTACATGGTGGCGATGCTGTTCATCCTGTTCGATGTGGAAGCGGTGTTCATGTTGCCGTGGGCGGTGATCTTCCGCCAATTGCCGGCGATCACGGGATCGCGCTTCTTTGGGTTTTGGGAAATGTTTGTGTATCTCGGCTTTGTTGGTGTGGGCCTGTTCTATGTCTGGAAAAAGGGCATTCTGGACTGGTCGAACGACAAGGCCGATCTGTAGTTTTCTTGGTGATGAGGATAAAGACGTATGTCGCAGGCGTTGTTGACTGTTGAAGCGATCGAAGAAGCCGTTCCGGGCAATGCCGCGGTTGCTGCCCTGCGCGGGCTTGCGGAACGCATGAAGTGGGACCGCGACGAGCTCACGGTTACGGTCGCTCCGGCGAGCATCGTGGCTGCGGCGGAGGCGGTGAAGGCCGCCGGGTATTCGTACCTGATGGATGTTACGGCTGTCGACTGGTACCCGAGCGAGCCGCGCTTCCAGGTGTCGTATCACGTGCTATCAATGGCCACGAAAAAGATCATGCGGCTGGCCGTGATGCTGCCGGGAGACGACCCATCTGTCGACACGATTACGACGGTATGGCCGTCCGCAAATTTCTATGAGCGCGAGGTCTTTGACCTGTTTGGCATTCGCTTCGCGGGGCATCCGAACCTGACCCGCATTATGATGCCGACCGATTGGAAGGGGCATCCGCTGCGCAAGGATTATCCCGTGGAAGGCTACCGCTAGTTCCTTGCACTCTCACGCTCCTGACGTACCTGAAGAGGATTTCTCATGGCAACCATCGCTCCCCCCGATCTGCTGATTCCTGGTATTGACGACGTTGTTCGCGACGCGCAGAAGCATGCGCAGGATCCTGGCGGCGAGCAGACCATGGTGCTGAACATGGGTCCGCAGCATCCGTCGACGCATGGCGTGCTGCGTCTTGTGCTGGAGATCGACGGCGAAACTGTTGTGTCGCTGGCACCGGATATCGGGTATTTGCATACCGGTATAGAGAAGACGTGCGAGGCGAAGTTCTACCAGCAGATTGTGCCGATGACGGACCGCATTGATTATCTGTCGCCCATGTCGAACGAGCTTTGTTTTGTGCTCGGCGTGGAGAAGCTGCTTGAGTTGGAGATTCCGGATCGGGCACAGACGCTGCGCGTGTTGATGAACGAGTTGACGCGCATTCAGTCACACCTGGTGTGGCTGGGAACGCATGCCATGGACATTGGCGCGCTGACGGTATTTTTGTATTGCTTCCGCGAGCGGGAAGAGATCCTGCGGATCTTTGAGATGCTGAGCGGGCAGCGCATGATGGCGAGCTACTTTCGCGTGGGTGGCGTGAGCATGGAGCCGCCGCTCGACTTTTGGGCCAAGGTACGGAACTTCTTGAAGATCATGCCGAGCAAGATCGACGAGTACAACTCCCTGCTTGCCGGCAACCCGATCTGGGTGTCGCGGCTGAAGGGTGTTGGGCCGATTTCGGCGGCCGACGCCATTGCGCTCGGTGTCAGCGGGCCGCCGCTGCGCGCCTCCGGCGTGGATTGGGATATGCGCCGCGACATGCCGTACTCCGGCTATGAGAAGTACCAGTTCAAGGTGCCGACGAGCCCTGTTGGTGATACGTGGGCGCGCTTTACGGTGCGTATGGAAGAGATGTACGAGTCGGTGAAGATCTGTCAGCAGGCAATGGATCGCATGCCGGAAGGGCCCATTGTGGCGGACGCGCCGAAGATCGTGCTACCGGATCGTGAGCAGATGAAGACGCAGATGGAGTCGCTGATCCATCACTTCAAGATTGTGACGGAGGGTTTTGGCGTGCCGGCGGGCGAGGTGTTCCAAACAATCGAGTCGCCCCGCGGCCTGATGGGCTATTACATCGTGAGCGACGGCACGGCTAAGCCGCTGCGCTGCCACATGCGTAATCCCAGCTTTGCCACGCTGCAGGCGCTGGAGACGATGTGCAAGGGTAAGTTGCTGGGTGATGTGGTGGCCGTCATCGGGTCGATCGATATCGTGCTTGGAGAGATCGACCGATAGGCCGCGCCGTGCATCCAATGCGGGAAAGCAAAGGAGCACGGCATGGCAGACCAGCAGGATTCGAAGACGGAAGACTTGGGCAAGCAGCTTGCAGAGCAGATGCAGGGCAAGCTTGACACCGATGAAGCGCACCGCCTTGCGACTGAGGACGACGAGACCTACGACAAGCAGGTACTGACTGCGCTGGAAGCTGCAATCAAGGGCGCGCTGGAAGGATTCAACGGCGTCGCCAAGGCAGCAGACCAGTTGACCATGGAAAAGGGCAGCAGCATGCTGCAGATGTACAAGGCCAACCTGCCGGTGCTTGCGGCGAAGGTTCACCATCGAGAGCTACAAATTGTGCCGGCGATGCAGAGCACATCGGCACAGACGCTGCCCATTAGCGGCGGACCCGACGAGTTCATGTTCGGGGGCCAGTCGCAGGCGGAGTTCCTGAAGTCCCTGCTGACAATGGTGGCAAGCGGTAGCGCGGGGCTCAAGTAGGCATGCCGACCCCTGTGAATATTCAGTCGGAGCTCGACCGCCATCGCGAGGCAAACGCCGGCCGCGTCGAGAGCCTGATCGATCAGCAATACAACACCGAGATCACCCGTGGCTTCGCGCTCGATTTCACGTCAGCGAATGAGAGTGACGCCGTGGGCCTGGGCCGATTGCTGTTCGCCAAGGGCCTTCGCCTGCTCACGCCGACTCCTGAAATGGAAGCCACTGTGTGGAAGACCCGCGTTGGGGTGAAGCGAAGCCTGCGCGAACTGACGTCGGAAGAGTTCATTTGTGACCTCATTACGCTGGCGTCCGGCGTGCACAGCTGCTTCGATACGTGGGACTTTCTCGCGGACGACGCAGCAGAGCAGACTCAAGCACATCCTGATCCACCGCTGATGCAAGGCCCGCCCCTATGAGCGACGATCGCCTGTTGCAGCGGGAATTGTGGACTTCGTGGGCCGGGGTGCTGCGATCGTACGCCGCCGTCCACTCCCTCGGTCGCCCGTTCCATGCGGTGGTCGAGGTGTCGGAGGCAGAGATCCTTCTGCGGTACGGCACCCAGGAGATGCGCTTTTCGCCAACCACTATGCGGGTAAACGCGGACCCTGCGCTTCCCTTTTGCCTGACGGTAAACGGTCGCGCAATCGTGGGCGAAACAGAAGACGAGATGGACCTTGCCGCAGAACGCCTTTGTCGGGAGATAATCACTGTGTGAGCACGGTGATCGAGAGCATCTTTACGCCGGCAACTGCCGCGCGCTTCGACAAATTGGTGACCATCTACCCGGTGCCGCGCTCTGCGCTGGTGCCGATGCTGCTGTACGCGCAGGATGATCTGGGCTATGTTTCGGACGCCGCAGTCACGGAGATTGCCCAGCGGTTGAATCTGCTGGAACTGGACGTGCGCAACGTGCTGAGCTACTACAGCATGCTGCGGACCAAGCCTGCCGGCAAGTTCAACATCCAGGTGTGCACAAACATTTCGTGCATGATCGTGGGCGGCTACGACATTCTCGACCACTGCAAGAAGCGCCTTGGGATCGGCCACAAGGAAACGACGGCGGACGGTGAGTTCAGCCTGGAAGAGGTCGAGTGCATTGGTGCCTGCTGCTGGGCGCCTGCGATGCAGGTGAACTATGACTTTCATGACAACCTGACCACGGACAAGGTGGACACCATTCTGGACGACTACGCCGCCGGCCGCGGCAAGGACGTGAAGTAATGCCTACCCTCGTCAGCCACCCCGATGAAGTGAAAGTGCTTTCGCGCAGGTTTGGCCAAGGTGCTGCGGAACTGGATCGCTACCTGGAACTGGACGGTTACAAGGCCGCGCAGATGGCGATCGACAAAGGCCCGGAATGGGTCATTACCGAGATGAAGGCGAGCGGGCTGCGTGGCCGCGGCGGCGCGGGCTTCCCGACGGGTATGAAGTGGTCGTTTGTGCCCAAGGTGAGTGAGAAGCCGAAGTACGTGCTGGTGAATGGGGACGAGTCCGAGCCGGGGACGTGCAAGGACCATGTCATTTTTCTACATGATCCGCACGCCGTGATCGAGGGCACCTTGATCGCAGGCCTAGCAATCGGCGCAAAGATGGGGTTCATCTACCTACGCGGCGAGTACCGCTACCTGCTGAAGATTGTGGAAAAGGCCGTGGCGGACTGCTATGCCAAGGGCATCCTGGGGAAAAACATCTTCGGTCGCGAGGGCGTGGATTTCGACATCATTACGCAGACGGGAGCGGGCGCGTATGAGGTGGGCGAAGAGTCTGCCCTCATGGAATCGCTGGAGGGCAAGCGTGGTGTGCCGCGGATCAAGCCTCCCTTCCCCGCAGTGGTTGGCCTGTATGGCGGGCCGACGGTCATTAACAACGCGGAGACGATTGCCAGCGCGCCGCACATTCTGCTGATGGGCGGGGAGAGCTATGCCAAGCTGGGTTCCGAGCGCAACGGTGGAACGCGACTGTTCGGCATCAGCGGCATGGTCGAGCGCCCGGGCGTGTATGAGTTGCCCATGGGCTACAGCCTGAAAAAGGCGATCTACGACGTCGCCGGCGGCGTGAAGGGTGGCAAGAAGCTGAAGGCCGTTGTCCCCGGCGGATCGTCCTGTCCCGTGCTCACTGCGGATGAACTTGAGGTGGGCCTTGACTTCGATCAGATGGCGAAGGCGGGAACTATGCTTGGATCCGGTGGCATCGTTGTGCTGGATGAGACGGTCAGCATCGTTGAGTTCGCGCTGAGGACGATCAAGTTTTACCAGCACGAAAGTTGCGGCTGGTGCATTCCCTGCCGCGAAGGCACGGACTGGATCAAGAAGAGCATGCAGCGCTTTTACGATGGTGGCGGAAGCACGAAGGATATTGCAAACATGCAGTATCTTGCGGAGAACATGCTTGGCCGGACGTTCTGCCCGCTGGGCGATGCCGCTGCCATGCCGATGCTCGGATTCCTGAAGAAGTTCCGCCCTGAGTTCGAGCAGTATCTTGAGGGCAAGCGCACCGCCAAGCACTTCATATCAACTTCGGAGCTTGTCGGTGCAGGCCACTAATCGGAAGCTCATTTACACAGCATCAGCATTGAGCATCTGCGCGTTTGTAGGTGGCTGGGTGGCGGACAACAGCTATCACCACACCTCGAGAGGGAAAAGGCTGGCTGGTATGTCGATCGACCAGAGTTGGGTGCGAGTTACTCGCCAGATGTGGCCTGGCCTGAGTGAATGGAGAGACGATCAGATAAAGTCAATGCTCGGTTCTCCAGTCGGGTTTCGCAGTGCTTTTCAAGATTGCAGAACTAAGGATGACGAAGAAGTCCGAGAACTGTTGATGAAAAATCCGTCGACCTTAGATATTCCAAATGCACCGTGCATGCCGCCGCTGCCAACCGGCTTTATTCTTGACAAGCAAGATTTGCCGATCGGTTCTACTCCACCAAGTTGGACAAAGTGACTGCACGTTGATCTGACTAGCTAGATTTATTAACTGAAAGCTAGTGGCCCAGACGGAAAGCACTGCTCACAGGCAAACATAGGATTCGGAATGCAAAACGTAACCTTTACCGTAGATGGCCAGACTCTGACCGCGCCCGCAGGGACGCTGTTGATCGATGCATGCAAGGCACAGGGTGTGCAGATTCCTGCATTTTGCTACTACCCCGGCCTGTCGCTGCAGGCGGCCTGCCGCATGTGCGTGGTGCGCATTGAGAAAATGCCGAAGCTGCAGACCGCATGCACGACTCCGGTAGCAGAAGGCATGGTGGTGTTTAGTGAGACGCCGGAGATTGCGCAGGCGCGCAAGTCGACGCTGGAATTGCTGCTCGGGAACCATCCGCTTGACTGCCCGGTATGCGATGCCGGCGGGCAGTGCGAGCTGCAGGACATGACGTTCAAGTATGGGGCGGCTTCGTCGTTTTATTCCGAGCCGAAAAACCATCGCGAGGAGCAGAAGTGGTCGCCGACGGTGTACTTCGATCGGCCGCGCTGCATCCTGTGCTATCGCTGCGTGCGCATGTGCGGCGAAGGCATGGACGTGTATGCGCTTGGCATCCAGAATCGCGGTTCGTCTGCCGTGATTGCGCCCAATATCCCGGCGACGCAGAGTGAAGACGGTCTGGCGCATCTGGATTGTGAAGAATGCGGCATGTGCATCGACGTGTGCCCGGTTGGCGCGCTGACCAGCGATACGTATCGCTACAAGACGCGGCCGTGGGAGATGAACCACGTTGCGACCATCTGCACGCATTGCGGTGACGGCTGCAAGACGACGCTTGGCGTGCGCGCGACGACCGACGGCGCGGAGATCGTGCGTGGCGACAATCGCGACAAGAGCGGCATTAACGGCGACTTCTTGTGCAACAAGGGCCGGTACGGCTTCGACTTTGCCAACCGCGAGGACCGCATTACCGAGCCGATGCTGAGGCAGGCGGATGGCAGCTTCAAGGCCGTCACCTGGGATGAGGCACTCGACTGTACGGGCAAGCGGCTCCGTGAGATTCGCGAGACACGCGGCGGCAGGAGCATCGGCGTGATCGGCGGCAATCGCCTGACGAACGAGGAGGCGTACCTGCTGCAGAAGTTTGCGCGGTCCGTGCTCGGCACCAGTAACATCGACCATCACCGCACGGCAGACTTTGTGACGTTGGCCGCAGCGCTGAGCGGACATCGGGATCGCTTTGCTTCGCAGCGCGAGAACGAGACGGCTAAGGCTATCCTGCTCGTTGGTGGAGATCCGACGCACGAGGCTCCGCTGACGGCGTGGAACCTGCGCACCAATGTCCGGCTGAATCAGGCGAAGCTGTACATCGCCAACCACGCACACATCAAGCTGCACCGCCAGGCGAAGTCGTTTCTGCAGATTGAACCGTTTGGCTATGGCGCATTTGCCGGCTATCTTGCCGGTGACGACGGCGCAGCGCAGAGCTCGGCAGCGGATACGGAGAAACTGGGAGCGTTTCGCGAGGCACTGAAGGCGGAGCCGGAGCTGCTAATCCTGATCGGGTCGGAAGTGCGGGGGGGCGACCTGCGCCGGCTGATCGAGTTCGGCCTGACGCTGCCGGACGCAAAGTTTGCGCTGCTTGGGGACTATGTCAACGCGCACGGCGCAGCCGACATGGGCCTGCTGCCGGATTTGCTGCCCGGGTACGTGCCGGTGGTCGCGGATCACGATTATTCCGCGGAATATGGAGAGCACTTCCCTGCGGAGCCGGGGTTGGACCTGCTGCAGATGTTCGATGCGGCGGCGCGTGGTGAGCTTGCCGCGTTGTACCTCGTGAATGCGAATCCTGTGGCTCGCTTTTCCGTTGATCCGGCTTCGCTGCGCAACACATTTGTCGTCGTGCACGAGATGTTTTTGACGGAAAGCGCCAAGCTGGCAGATGTGATCCTGCCGTCGGCGAATCTTTACGAGAAGTCGGGCTCGGTGGTGAACAGCTACGGTGACCTGCAGCTGGTGAAGAAGGCGGCGGACCGGGCAGGCGTGCGGACCGACCTGGAACTCATCGTGCGCGTGGCGGATCGCATGGGCGCGGATATTCGCAAGCTTGTGCCTTTTGGCAAGCGCACCGGGACCGGTCTCCGTGCCGACCTGGGGCAGACGCGCGGCGTGCAATCCGGCGAGGCCGACCGCCACGCCGTGTGGCTAACCGCCAACAACCTGGAGCCGAAACTCAGCCCGTTCGATCCGTTTGCGGTGCTGGACGAGATTCAGCGGCTGGTACCAGGCTACGACCTGCTGCGGTTGCAGCTGCTGAGCGGCAATGACCAGCACCTGACGCCCGATGTGCCGGCGGACCTGATCCAGATCGACACGCAACGGCGCGACCTGGTGCTGCCTGCGGAGGACACGCTGTTCACCAGCGGCACGCTCGGCCGCTTTTCCCCAAAGCTGGTGGAGCTGCAGCAGAAGTACGCGCATGAGCCGGTGGGCATGGCAGCAGACTGACTCTGGACACTCGCCGCGCGGGATCGGGCGGCGAGTTCCGACTTCTTCTCGGCGAGACGCTGGTCCGCACGGGTGCAACCAGTTAGACTACGGCCATACCCCTGAGGACCGAACGCCGCGATGCACCTTTCCGACACCCAGATTTTCTTTCTCCTCACGCTACTCAAGATCGTGGTCGTGCTGGTCATCACGCTGACCGCGGTGGCCTACACGGTGCTGCTGGAGCGTAAGGTCATCGGCCTCATCCAGAATCGTTGGGGGCCCAGCCGCACCGGCCCGTTCGGCCTGTTGCAGCCCCTTGCGGATGGCATCAAGCTCTTCCTGAAGGAAGACCTGATGCCGCTTGCGGTGGAGCGTCCGCTGTTCGTCATCGCTCCCATGATCGCGCTTGCCTGCGCCCTGGTATCGATTGCTGTCGTGCCCTTTGGCTCGCTGACGGTGTACCGCGGCGTCGATCTGTTCGAGATTTCCGACGTCAACGTGGGGCTGCTGGTGATTCTCGGCATCACGTCAATCGGCGTGTACGGCATTGCGCTGTCGGGCTGGTCGTCGAACAATAAATATTCGCTGCTCGGTTCGCTGCGTGCCTCCGCGCAGATCGTCAGCTACGAGCTTGCGCTTGGCCTGTCACTGGTCGGGGTGGTCCTGCGCTCGCAGTCGCTACGCCTGCGCGATATTGTGAACAGTCAGGCGGCGCACGGAGCGCTTTCCTGGAATATTTTCGGTGGACCGGTGCGGGAACACACCGCGCACGGCACGGTGTGGGCAATCTCCGGCGGCTTTCAATTGCTTGGCTTCTTCATCTATTTGATGGCAGCGTATGCGGAGACCAATCGTGCGCCCTTTGACCTGCCGGAAGCAGAGTCCGAGCTGGTTGCCGGGTATCACACGGAATACTCGTCCATGAAGTTTGCCATGTTCTTTATGGCGGAGTACGCGAACATGATCACGGTGGCGTGTGTTGCCACGCTCATGTTTTTCGGCGGTGCCTCCAGCCCCTTCGGCCACCTGTTCCCCTACGTGGGCTCACACACGATGCAGGTTCTTGAGGCCGCACTGTTCCCGATCTTCTGGTTCGTCGTGAAGATTTTTGCTTTTATATTCCTGTACATCTGGGTGCGTTCCACGCTTCCGCGCTTCCGTTACGACCAGCTAATGAGCTTCGGTTGGAAGTTTCTGCTGCCACTGGCCATGGTCAACATCTTGATTACGAGTCTGGTTCTCGCCATTCACGGTTGATTTTTATCGCGCCGCGCTACAATCGGGCGTAGCCCACCAACTCAGCTTGATTGATCAAAGGTCTGTCGGAACGATGCAACTAGCCCTTTTTCTTATTTTTGGCGCGATCTGCGTCATGGGAGCGCTGAACCTGCTGTTTCAGCGGCATCCCATCAATTCGGCGTTATCCCTGGTCGTCGTCATGATGTCGCTCGCCGTCATCTATTGGACGCTGGGCGCGGAGTTTCTCGCGGCGGCGCAGGTCATTGTGTATTCGGGCGCCATCATGGTGCTGTTCACGTTCGTTATCATGCTGCTCAATGCAGGGGAAGAAGTGCGCACGCGCGGATCAAAAGCTGCCTACTTTGCCGGGATCCCGGGCGTGGTCGGCGTGTTTGCGCTGCTGAGCTATATCTTTTGGCGGGAAAAGCAGGCGCTCGGCTACGCCAATCTAGGAGGCAGCCTCGACAATGGTGTCTCGAACATTGCTGCAATCAGCCGTGTGCTGTTTACGGACCTGCTGCTACCCTTTGAGGTCACCTCGATCCTGATCCTGGTGGCGATTCTCGGCGCGGTCGTGCTCGCGCGAAAGGAGAACTAAGGCGCCATGGTTCCCATCAGCTATTACCTGATTTTGGCCGCGCTGCTTTTCTCGATTGGCATCGGTGCATTCCTGATCAAGCGCAATATCATCACCGTGTTTATGTCGATCGAATTGATGCTGAACGCCGTGAACCTGACCTTTGTCTCCTTTGCGCACATGCGACATGCGGTGCAAGGACAAATCTTCGTCTTCTTCGTCATGGTCGTCGCCGCCGCAGAGGCCGCTGTCGGTCTCGCCATCATCATCAGTGTCTTCCGCTCGCGGCAAACGCTAGACATCGATCAGATCAACCTGATGAAAAACTAGGCCCATCGAGATCATGCCCGAACATCTGCTCTGGTTTATTCCGCTGCTTCCCTTCACCGGCTTCGTGCTGAACGGCCTTGTGGGCCGACGCTTGCCGCGTTCCGGCGTCGCTGCGATTGCGCTGCTCTTCACCGCACTTCCCGCGGCTCTTGTCGCCTGGCTCTGGGCGTACATGTTGCGCACGGGGACGCTGGCGGTGACGGCAAATGCGCGACCCTGGATCGCCGTGACGAACTTTACCGTTCGCTTCGCCCTGACGGTCGATCACCTGACGCTGATCATGCTCGCCGTGATTACCGGCGTGGGCTTTCTGATCCACCTCTACTCCATCGGCTACATGGCGCACGAGGAAGGCTACTGGCGATTTTTCGCCTACCTGAACCTGTTCATGTTTTTCATGCTGGTTCTCGTACTGGCGCAAAACTTTCTGCTGCTGTTCGTCGGTTGGGAAGGTGTGGGCCTGGCGTCATACCTGCTGATTGGCTTCTACTGGCAAAAGCCCGCTGCGAACAACGCCGGACGTAAGGCCTTTGTCGTTAACCGTGTGGGCGATTTCGGCTTTCTACTCGCCATGTTCCTGCTCATTCGTCACTTTGGCACGCTCGATTTCACCCGCGTCTTCGCACAGATTCAGCTTCACCCGGCGATGCAGGGCGGCTTTCTCACAGCAATTGCGCTGCTGCTCGTCGTCGGAGCTGCCGGAAAGTCCGCACAGATTCCGCTCTACGTGTGGCTACCCGACGCGATGGAAGGGCCGACGCCAGTCTCCGCCCTGATTCATGCGGCCACCATGGTGACAGCGGGCGTCTATCTGGTCTGTCGGTCGCATGTGCTGTTCGACCGCTCCCCGTTTGCACTCGGCGTTGTCGCGATCATCGGCGCGCTCACCGCGCTGTTCGCGGCCACCGTCGGCATGGTGCAGCACGACATCAAACGGGTACTCGCCTACTCCACCATCTCGCAGCTTGGCTACATGTTCCTCGGTTGTGGTGTCGCGGCTTACTCGGCGGCAGTCTTTCACCTGATGACGCATGCCTTCTTCAAGGCGCTGCTGTTTCTCGCGGCGGGTTCCGTCATTCATGCCCTCTCCGGTGAGCAGGATATGCGCAAAATGGGCGGTCTGCGCAGGCGCATCCCCATCACATTCTGGACTATGAGCGCCGGCGTTCTGGCCATCGCGGGCATTCCACCGCTGGCCGGCTTCTTCTCCAAGGATGAGATTCTGTACCGCACCTTCGACTCGTCCAATCCACTGCACCTCTTGTTATGGGCAGTCGGCCTGGTCACCGCAGGCCTCACATCGTTCTACATGTTCCGCCTCTGGTACAAGACCTTTTTCGGTGCGGAGCGTTTTGATGAACACGACCTGGGCGCCGTGCATGCCGGTGAAAACGAACATGATGAAGGCCAGGCGCACGCGCATGGTGTCCATGAATCGCCCTGGATCATGCTTGCGCCGCTGGTTCTTCTTGCTGTGCTGTCCGTAGTTGGCGGATGGGTCGGTGTGCCCGCCGCGCTGCATGGGCATAACGAGATCGAACACTTTCTTGCACCTGTCTTCGCTCCCGCTCTCGGCGCGACCGTGGAAGCGGTCACAACTACCGAAAGGCACGGATCAGAAATTGGTCTTGCCATGGTCTCGATATTGGTCGCCTGCTTCGGATGGTTCCTCGCCTACCTGTTCTACTTCAAGAACCCTGGGACACTCGGCAGAAAGACAGCAGGCACTCCGCTCTATCGCCTCGTGGCGAATAAGTACTATATCGACGAGCTGTACCATCTCGTGTTCGTCGAGGGTGTACTGGTCTTTGCCCGAGGTGTGCTCGGTCTCGTGGTGGAGTCCGGCCTGGTAAATGGTTCGGGTTCAGTTGCGGCCTTTGTCACCCGCGCCACCAGTTCCGCAACGCGCCGCATGCAATCCGGCAATATTCGTTCGTATGCAGGCTGGCTTGCCGCTGGTGCCGCCGTCGTCATCCTTGTCATGACCTACTCGGTCCTCACCGCCCACGCGGCCACACGCTAGCAGGAGGACGCGTATGAATTTCGACCACAGCATCCTCTCCCTTGTTACGTTTACCCCACTCGTTGGTGCACTTGTGCTGACGCTGCTGCCCGACCGCGGCAAGACGCAGCAGTGGGCTGCCCTCATCGTCACACTCCTTACGTTTGGGCTTACACTGCACCTGCCCTTTCACTTCAGCACCACCGGCGTCAGCACCGTGACCGGGTCACCCCTGGCGTTCCGCTTCGTTACGGATGCGCCGTGGATTGCACAGCCCGCGATTCGCTACCACCTTGGCGTGGACGGCCTGTCCATGTGGCTCGTCGTCCTTTCCGGCTTTCTTGCTCCACTCGGTGTGCTTGCCTCGTGGAATGCGATTAGCTCGCGCCGCAAGCTGTTTTACACGCTCTTCCTGCTGCAGCAGGTAGCGATGCTGGGCGTATTTGTCTCGCTGGATCTCTTTTTGTACTACGCCTTTTGGGAACTATCGCTCGTTCCCATGGCCATACTCATTGCGACATTCGGCCGCACAGAGAACCGCCGTCGCGCCGCGACTAAGTTCTTTATCTACGCCTTCCTTCCATCCACATTGCTGCTGGTCGGCATGTTATGGCTCTATAGCGTGACCGGCACGTTTCAGCTACCAATGCTTGCGGCCCTCGCCGCCACGCACGCGATTCCAGGTTCGTCGCATGCTCTCTGGCTATGTGCCCTCGCCTTCCTCATAGCTTTCGCCGTCAAGGTGCCGGTCTTCCCGCTGCACGGCTGGCTAGTCGACGCCATTGCAGAAGCACCCACAGCCGCCGTCATGGTGCTCGCCGGCAAGCTCGGTCTCTACTCCATCCTGCGCTTCTGCTTTGCCATTTTCCCGGACCAGATGCGTCATGCCGCCCCTGTCCTCATCGCCTTGGGTGCGATCGGGATTGTTTACGGCGCGTGCATGGCACTCATCCAAGATGATTTGAAGCGGCTTGCCGCGTTCTCTACGCTGGGCCATCTATCGTTTTGTGTACTTGGCATCTTCACCTTCACGGTCAATGGCGTGGACGGCGGCATGTACCAGATTCTGAATCATGGCATTTCCGGGGGCGCGCTGTTCCTGCTGATGGGCATGCTGTACGAGCGGTATGACACTTACGACATGCGCGATCTTGGCGGACTCGCGGGCAAACTACCCTGGATGGTGACCCTGTTCGTGGTCACCGCACTGTCCAACATGGGCCTGCCGATGTTGAACAGCTTCGTCGGCGAGTTCCTGATTTTAAGTGGCTCAGCACAGACTTCGCTCTCGCATCACGCCATGCTCTGGACGACCATCGCAACGACGGGCGTCATCTTCTCGGCAGCGTATCTGCTCACCATGCTTCAACGCACGTTCTACGCACAGCTTGGAAATTTCTCCGCAGAACGTCGCGGGTGGGATTTGACAGCGCGCGAGCACTTGACTCTTTGGCCGATGGTCGCACTCTTTTTCTACATGGGGATTGCATCTCCTGCGTTCACACGTACGCTCGACCTGCTCGGTGCACCCTACGCGGGCAAGACCGTGCACATGGACGATCAAACCATCCGGGACAGTCAAAGCGAAACCTTTAGCAAAGGCACGAGCCGGCCTGAAATCGCTGCCCAACATGCCGCGCTGGTAACCCTGACGGAGACCGCGCGCCCTCATAGCACGCAAGGAGTCGCGCGTTGATGCTCACCTCACCCAACCTTCTTGCGCTGCTGCCGGAGTACATCCTGACCCTGGTCGGCATCGCCGTCATGATGCTGGAACCCACTCTGCGTGCAGGACGTTCGCGCAAACCACTCGGATGGCTGGCGATCGCAGGCTGCATGGCCGCATGCTGTGTCAGCGCGTACCAAGTCTCCCTCATCCGCGCAATTGGTGGTCCACTTTTCGCGTTCGCCAATACCATTCAGATCGATCGCTTCTCGCTTTTTTTCCAGATCCTGATTACTGCGGTTGCCGTCGTTACGCTGCTCAGCTCGCTTGATTATTTCGAAGGCGAGTCCACCAACGTGGGCGAGTACTACGCCCTGATCTGTTTCGCGGTGGTCGGCATGCTGTTAATGGTGTCTTCGCCAGAACTGCTGGTCATCTTCGTCGGTCTGGAGATTTCGTCCATCTCGACGTACATTATGGCGGGGTTCCGCAAGACCCAGGCAGCAGCGGGAGAGAGCTCGATCAAGTACTTTCTCCTAGGTTCTTTTGCGACCGCATTCTTCCTTTATGGCATCGCGCTGACGTTCGGCGCGACCGGTTCTACCAATCTGCGTGTGGTAGCAGAAGGCTTGAGTGCGACTGACGCTCCCCTGCTGGCTGTTCTGGCAATCGCCATGATCGTGATCGGCCTCGGCTTTAAGGTTTCCGCCGCACCCTTCCATGTGTGGACACCGGATGTGTACCAAGGAGCGCCGCCACCAGTCGTAGGCCTCATGTCCACGGCGCCCAAGGCTGCCGCATTTGCCGTTCTATTGCGCATCCTGTTTGGTGCCTTCCCGCTGTATGAGCCGAAGTGGTCGATGCTGCTGTGGGGCATCGCCGCGCTTTCCATGACGATCGGTAATCTCGGTGCGCTCCTCCAACGAGACGTGAAACGTATGCTCGCGTACTCGTCGATTGCGCACGCGGGATACCTGCTGGTTGCGTTTACAGCCGTGCCGCCCGATGGTATTCCCGCAGCGGCCTTCTACACCGCTGCCTACGCGGCGATGAATGCCGGTGCGTTTGTCGTCATCACCCTTGTGTCCGGTTACCGGGAGCGTCTGCGTACCGGCGAGGATTACACCGGCTTGGCGGTGGAGCATCCCGTGCTCGCTGCGGCGTTCACCTTTCTGCTGTTTTCGATGATCGGCATTCCATTTACGGGCGGTTTCTTTGCCAAGTTCTATGTGTTTGCCGGGGCCGTGCACCACGGTTATGTGTGGCTTGCTGTGATCGGACTGGTTAACTCCGGCGTGGCCTGCTTCTATTACCTGCGGCTCATCCTGCGCATGTACTCGCAGCCGACGGGCTACTCCGCCGCCCCGGCGATCGACTTTGATCCCGCAGGGAGCACGAACCCTCTCTTACATCCCGTTGCCATTGCTGCAGCAGCGCAGACAGGTGAACCCCTGCGGCGCAACCTGCCTGCCTATTTCGCCCTGTCGTTCTGTCTCCTTGGGACGCTTATTCTTGGAATCTTCCCGGGCAGGATCCTCCGCTTGGTCCAGTATCCGTTTCGTGTCCAAAACGCAGCCGCGGTGGCAACGCAGGCGAACAAAGGTTGCTGCCCTGGTCCGCATGGTACAAGCGTAGCTCGGCTGGACCAGTAGGCAAAGACCCGTGCGGCCTGCGACAGATGGAGCTCTACGGTCCAGCCACAATTCTCGCCGCCCCCCCGGGGCAGAGCCTCTGGCAACGCGGTAAGCCAAGTTTCGGTCGAGCAGACTACTGCACGCGAACAGATCGCTTCACGCACGAGGTGCATCCGGCGAGTTTGATAGCTTTCCGGCGAAGCGTATCTGATACCTTGCAGGGGAGCTGGCGGCAGTCGGGCGACTTCAGCCATCCCCTGTGCAGTGCGTAAATCGGACAGGCGGCCGTACACTCTCGCCACACCGCGCGGAGCGCTCAAGGCTTATTGATTGGGATCGTTAGCGATGACTCTGTTAGTGGTAGAGGTTAGGCGGAGGACACGACCTTCGGTTATCGTTCTATGCGCCGGCTGAGCCAACACACTGTCCACAGTCAAACTCTCGCACGTGGAAAGGCCCTGCGACGATGCAGGGCCTTTTCGGTCTTGGAGTGCTTCTACTTCATTGTGGCTAGAACTACGAGACCTTGATGAAGATGATGACGAAGGTGAACAGCGCCAGCGATTCGATGAAGGCGAGGCCGAGAATCAAGAAGGTGAAGATGCCGGGGCGAGCGCCAGGATTGCGGGCGAGCGCTTCGGCGGCAGAGGCAGTTGCCTTACCCTGTGCCAAACCGCAAAGGCCGGCAGCGATCGCCATGCCGAGACCGGCGGCGAGGTAATACATGCCCTTGGCGGAGGCGTTGGCGGCTTCCTGTGCGAACGCGGGGGTGGCGATGAGCAGCACCGCAAGCGTCATGAATACGTATTTCAAGCTCTTCATGGTTAAAACTCCACAGCCTTCAGAATGCCGCACCAGTGGGTGGTTGAGGATCACCGTGCTGTCCCCCTCACGCTTGTACGGGTGGTACTCCGGCTGCGGCGAAGGCGAACTCCGCAGCCGTCAAACCTGGGTGTTGCTGCGCCCTAGTGCTCGTGCGAGACAGCGAGACTGAGATAGATGGTCGCCAGCAACATGAACACGTACGCCTGGACCAGCGAGACGACGAGGTGAAGGCCGAGGAAGACGAGGGGCACACCGATTGGTATGAGCGAGAAAAAGGCGAGGGTAACGAGGTCGCCGGCGAACATGTTCGCGTAGAGACGGACCGTGAGCGAAAGCACGCGCGCGCAATGGCTGATGACTTCGATGATGAAGAGCAGCGGTGAGAGCCACCAGACCGGGCCGAGAAACTGCTTGATGTAGCCGAAGCCGTTCTCGCGGATGCCGTGGTACTGGTAGTAGAAAAACGTCACTAGGGCCATGCCGAGCGGCACGACGACGACCGAGGTTGGCGACTCGAGTCCGGGAACCAAGCCGAGCAAGTTCATGACGAGGATGAACAGGACGAGCACCGAGAGATAGCCGGTGAAGCGCTCGTAGCCATGGCCGATGATGCTTTCACCCTGGCCGGACACAAACTCGTGCACGAACTCCGCAGTGTGCTGCACGGCGCCAGGTTTTTCCACGCTGAGCGAGATGCGGACGGCAACGAAGTAGAGAAGAAGCAGGCCGGTGGCGAGCAGCTCCATGGAGAAGGCATTGGACAGCGGTGCTGCCGGGTTTTGCACGTGAACATGCAATGCGCGCAGGACGGCGTCTGCCGGGCCGGCAAAGGCGTGATTCAGAATTCTGGTAAAGACAAGCTGTTCAGGCATGGTTCTTTCTTTGGCCGCACCGGCTAGATGGTACCGCTTTGCAGCAGCCGGACCGCCTCGATGGTGAGTGCAACGACTCCCATGGCCAGCCCTGCCGCAAGTGCGGCCACACTCCCGTGCAGATAGCTTAGGCTACCATACAGAACCGCTACAACCACCAGTAAACGCACGGTAAAACCTGCAATGGCGAAGCCGATGGAGGGTGTTTTTGCCTTGTCGGCGCCGGTTTGGGATTGCACCACTTCCGCAGCATCCATGCGGGCGATAAGGGCGGCCATGAGGCGGCGCCATTCCCAGAGGCCGCTGCCAGAGATGGCGGCACCGATGAGCAGGGCCACGGCCGAACGCCAGCCCCCGAAATACCATGCCAGCGGCAGGCCGCAGAGGGTGAGGATCAGGACCAGCTTGCCGGCGCGTGACAAGCTGGCGGATGCCTGGGCGTCGGTGTAGGGCTTTGGGGCGGGGTGCCCCGGAAGGAGTTCCGACTCGGTGGGGGGTGCGTCGGAGTTCCACCAGTCGGCGTGGGTTTGCGGTTGTTCTGGTGCAGCTTCGTGCTCGGTCATTCCGGGTCTTTCATGTACCTGCTGGCGGTGTTGTAGATCTGGATGAAGCCACCGGCCGCGCCCAGGAGGATGCCGACAATGCCGATCCAGTTCTGGTGAAACTTCGCGTCGAGCCAGTGGCCGAGAAACCAGCCGACGAGACAGCCGAGCGGGAGAGCCACCGCCAGTTGAATCATGGATTCGGCTTTGACCAGGTCGCCCAGGGTACCCTTGGGTTTGCCGGGGGTGGGGTTTTCACTCATGGGTTTCATTACACCACTTTGGACAGATGCGGTGGATGGGAGTGCCCCCCCCCCCCGGCCCTTTTAAGTTCCTCATTCTTCTGAGGTTCGTCGTAGAGTATTCATTCAATTAAGGTTACGCGTACATTCTTCATTCAATTGAGGTTACGCGGACTTGCACCATTTCCGGGCAGGGGCTTTGTCTATGATGGAGTTCTATGGCTTTCCCGATGAAGACGTGTGTGGTGTGTGACGAGGAGTTCGAGCTGCGGCCGGACAAGCCCGGGTTTGCGAACCGGTGCCCGGAGTGCAGTTCTCCTGAGGCTTCGGCTGGTGGCGGCGCTAAAGAGAAGATGGATGCCGATGAGCGGCGGACGGTGGCGGAGGCGAATGCTGCTCGGCGGGAGTCGATGAAGAATTTGTTGTATCGGAAGGATTCGTAGGGGCAGAGGTGGCGTCCGTGGAGAGTTGTTCCCCCACGTCCGAGAATCCGGATAGGGTGCACGTGTTGGCCTCTGCATGCTGCGTTGCTGCTGAGCCCATTCTTTTCACGGTGGAGCTGTGAAAAGAATGGGGCACCCAAGGATGCGGCAGGCCGGAAGGAAAGCAGATCCCTTCACTGCGTTACGGGATGACAAACGTGGTGCGTTAAGGGATTACGGATCTTTACGGCATCACGGGATCACACGCGAAATGGACTCATTGCCGCAGCCCCACGTCTCCGATGCGAGACGTGGGGCATCCACTTTTCTAGTTTGCTGTTGAGGAGTTGTCCTGCTTGTCTTCCTGCTTTTTCTGGGGGCGGAGGAGGGGGAAGAGGATGACATCGCGGATGGAGCGGGAGCCGGTGAGGAGCATGGTGAGGCGATCGATGCCGATGCCTTCGCCGCCGGTGGGGGGCAGGCCGTAGCCGAGGGCTCGGACGTAGTCCTCATCCATGTCGGAGGCTTCTTCGTCGCCGGCGTTTTTCTGGTCGACCTGGGATTGGAAGCGGCGGCGCTGGTCTTCGGGGTCGTTGAGCTCGGAGAAGGCGTTGCCGACTTCGAAGCCACCGATGTAGAACTCGAAGCGTTCTACCCAGTCGGGTTCGTTGGGTTTCACTTTTGAGAGTGGGGAGACGGCCAGGGGGAAGTCGTAGATGATGGTGGGCTGGATTAGGTGTTGTTCGGCCAAAGTTTCGAAGGTCGTCGATATCGCCTGCCCAAGTGACAAACCCTGCTGCAGGTCATCCAGCAGGTTATGGATCGCTTGGCTATAAAGGGCGAGCCGGTAATCACGTTCTACCTTTCGCCAAGCCTCTACCGCCTTATCACAAAGAATGGCTAACGCAACGGCCAGCTCTGCTTGCGAATGGAAGATTGAATCAGGCGGAGTGGGTGTTAGATCGGTCGGCCAAAATTTGATGATGGCTTCGCGCATGGAGAGGCGCTGCCATTTGCCCAGGTCGATTTCGACCATTTCGCCCGCGCGGGGACCTTTGGGGAGCGGGAAATTGATGAGGGTGGTGCCGTTGACTTCGTTGGCGACGAAGGTGATGAGGTCTTCCGTGATCTGCATGAGGTCTTCGTAGTTTGCATAGGCCTGGTAGAACTCCAGCATGGTGAACTCGGGATTGTGCTGGGTGCTGATGCCCTCGTTGCGGAAGTTGCGGTTGATTTCGTAGACGCGGTCGAGGCCGCCAACGACGAGGCGCTTGAGGTAGAGCTCGGGGGCGATGCGGAGGAAGAGCTCCATGTCCATGGAGTTGTGGTGGGTTTTGAACGGCTTGGCCGCGGCGCCGCCGGCCACCGGCTGCATCATGGGTGTTTCGACTTCGAGGTAGTTGCGGTCGTCGAAGAACTTGCGAAGGGCTTTGAGGATCTGGGCTCGCTTGACGAAGACTTCGCGGGCCGGGAGGCGGCGCATGGATGGCTGGGAGACGGCGAGGGCTTCCGGGTTTTGGTCTTCCGCTGCGCTTCCCTGCCGGTCCGACCCGGGGGTTGGGTTTTTTGCTTCCTGATTGATTCCCTGCTGGTCCGACACGGGAGTTGGATTTTTGGCTTCCTGATTGACTCCCTGCTGGTCCGACCCCACCCTTTCCGACGGTAAAGCTGTCGGAAAGAATGGGGCACCCGGTTCTGTGGGGCGCGGTGAAGATGGGGCACCCTTGTTTTCTTCGGTGTTCCATGCGGTGCCGGTTCCCTGCTCGGTCGGCATTTCCGTTTCGAGGAGTTCGCCTTCGTCGGTGAAGAGGTCGAGGTAGCGCTGGCGGTAGCGGAGCTCGATGTCGGTGAGGCCGTGGAACTTGTCGGGGAGGGCGAGCATGGCCTTCGTGAGGAAGGTCAGGGTTTCGACGTGGACCGTGAGCTCGCCGGTGCGGGTGCGGAAGAGGTAGCCGGTGACGCCGATGTGGTCGCCGAGGTCGAGAAGTTTGTAGAGCTCGAAGTTGTTTTCGCCGACGGCGTCCTGGCGGACATAGACCTGGAGGCGCTGGCCGTTGGAGAGGAGCGAGGCAAAACCAGCCTTGCCCTGGCGGCGATGGGCGATGACGCGACCGGCGAGAGAGACCTGGACGCGGTCGGAGTCGAGCGCTTCGGCGGGGGTTTCATCATAGTCTGCGCGGATTGCTGGGATGCCGTTTTCCGGCTGGATGCGGAAGGTGTTGGGATAGGTGGCGGCGAGTTCGGTGAGGCCGTTGGCCAAGCCGAGGGCGGCGATCTTCTTGAGTTTTTCCAGGCGTTCGGCGTAGAGATTTGCTTCGAAATCGGAGGTGAACATGTCCTTCTGAGTATAGGGGTGGTGCTTGTAGGTGTCCGGACGAGTTCGTTCGCCCCTGTCCGCGAATTTGGATAGGGGCACATGCGGTCTGCCGCGGCTTGGTAGGCTGGAAGTGTGAATATTTTGTTTGTGGGCGATGTGTTTGGGTCGGCGGGGCGGCGGATTGTGGGCGAGCATTTGGGCCACGTGATGGAGACGCATGCGATCGATCTGTGCGTGATGAATGGGGAGAATGCGGCGGGCGGGTTCGGGATTACGCCGTCGATTGCGGACGAGCTGTTCGACCTGGGGGCCGAGATAATTACGACGGGCAACCACTTCTGGGATAAGAAAGAGCTGCTGGAGTGGATCAAGGTGCCGGCGGATTCGCATGGCAGGCAGCGACGGGTGCTGCGCCCGGCGAACTTTGCGCCGACGACGCCGGGGTTTGGCGTGTATGAGGGCGTGACGGCGGCGGGCGAGGCGTATGCGGTGGTGAACCTACAGGGGCGCGTGTTCATGCAGCAGAACGACGATCCGTTTCGCAAGGCGGATGAGTTGCTGAAGGGGATCCAGGCGAAGGTGATTTTTGTGGATTTCCATGCGGAAGCGACGAGCGAGAAGGTGGCGCTGGGGTGGTACCTGGATGGACGCGTGACGGCGCTGCTGGGAACGCATACGCATATTCCGACGGCGGATGAGCGCGTGCTGCCGCGGGGGACGGCGTACCAGACGGACGTGGGGATGAGCGGGCCGTATGACAGCGTGATCGGCGTGGAGTACGAGGCGGTGGTGCAGAAGTTTTTGACGGGGCAGCCGGCGAAGTTCGAGGCGGCGAAGGGGAACCCGAAGATGTGTGCGACGGTGGTGCAGTGCGATGGGGCGACGGGGCGAGCGTTTGGGGTGCGGCGGGTGATGCTGGGGGAGTGAGGTTGGAGGTTGCGCACCCCGGGTGGTGTACACGGGAAAGGGCAGCCGGTTGGCTGCCCTTTTTGCTTGCGTGGTGGTTGGGTTAGCGGCGGCGGGCTGGGGCGCGGCGAGCAGGAGCGGGGGCTCCGGCCTTCTTGGTCTGGATTTCGCCGGCGGTCATTTTGACCATGACGGGGTTCTGCGTGTAGCTGTCGACTGTGGCAATGACCTTGACGGTCGCGTCGACTGAGGGCGCGGTTTTGGGTTCTTCCTTCAGGGTGACGTCGAAGTCGGCAACCTTGGGGTTGGCGGTTTTGGCGTCATCGGAGACGGCGAGCTTGAGGTCGGTGCCAGTGATGGAGACGACGACGCCGGAGACTTCAATTTCTTTGCCCTTGATGGGAGTGAACTCTTCGTCGGCCTGCGCGGAGGTGCCGTACTGCATGACGAACTCGCGGTCCATGATGTTGGTCTTGGCGAGGGTGGCGTCGTCGGCCTTGTCGGAGGCGAGCAGGGCGGTTGCCTGGTCGGCCGGGGTGGGTGCGGCCTTTACGCTGCTTTTAAAACTATCGGGCGGGAAGAGCGTGGCGGAAGCGGCGGTCTTGACCGCATCCTGACCGTCCGCGCCACCGTGGTACTTCTTGTAGCAATAGTCGGCGGTGGGCTGAAACTGCGCCTTAAATTGATCGGGGGCGAAGTTTGCGGCGCGCTGGGTGAAGAAGGCGCAGCTCAGGTAGTCGGGCGGCGTGGACTGGTAGTAGGCGGTGCCGAGGTAGAAGGTGTCCTGGAGGAGCGGGCCGGGCTGCTTGGTGGCGTCTTCGGGGGCGGCCTTCAGCTCTGAGGTGTAGGCAGAGATGGCGGCGGGATAGTCCTTCTTGCCGAAAGCGGCGGCGCCGATGGTGCTGTAGAAGGTGGGATAGATGGTCTTGGTGAAGGTATCCCACTGGGTCTGGTCGACGGAGGCTGGCTTGGGGGCGGTGAGACCGCGCTGCGCAAAGCCTGCTGCCTTGTCGTAAAAAGTCTGGCGGGTGGCGGCATCAGCGGAGGCATCACCCTGCTGCTTGAGGGCGGTGGCGTCGAAGACGAGGCCGCGGATGTTGTTGGGATCGACCTGGAGAAGGCGGTCTGCGGCGTCGGCCAGCTTGGGCAAATTGTTCTGCTGGTAGTAGGCGAGGGCGAGGTTGGTCAGCACGTCGGCCTTGACGCTGCTCTGCGGATACTTGGTGAGGAACGCCTCGGCGGCGGTGGACTTGGCTGCCGGATCGGTGGCAGTGGTGACGTTCTGGTACGCGGCGTACTCGTCGGGCTGGAGCTGGACCTGGCCGGCGGCAGGCTGGGCAGCCGCGTCCTGCGCAATGCAGTAGGGTGCGGACACTGCGGCTACCGCGAGCACTGAGGCGAAGATTGCCTTCTTCATTCGGAACACTCCCTGTGGGTTCAAATCAAAACTGCACTGCGTGAGACTGCGGTTTGGTGAAAGCTGTTGTGTCGAATGTATCGCAAGTTTGGGGGAGTTCGGCAACGCGCCGTGATGAATGCGGTTTCATGCAGCAGTGGGCGGGCAGAGTTGGGCGTTGGAGGTGAGGACGAGGATTGCGTGTGACGGCGCTAGAGGTTGCGATTGGAGCCGGGTTCTCCACAAGGGATGGGACAACCTTTGCTTGATTGCGGGTGGTGGAGGGGCTAGGCTGTCAGGGTCACCGCTGTGGATGGCGGGTTGGGGGTTCGCGTTGCTGAAGCTGAAGCGTGTGCAGATTCTGGGGTTCAAGTCGTTTTGCGATCGCACGGACGTGCAGCTAAGCGGCAGCGGGATTGCGGCGGTGGTGGGGCCGAATGGGTGCGGTAAATCGAACATTTCCGACGCGATTACATGGGTTCTGGGCGAGCAGAGCGCGAAGAGCCTGCGCGGCGTGAAGATGGAAGACGTGATTTTTGCGGGGACGCGGGACCGCAAACCGACGGGGATGGCAGAGGTGTCGCTGACGCTGGTGGACCCGGAGATTTATGACGGCAATGATCTGCACGTGCCGGTGGCGATCGACACGGCGGTGGTGAGCGACTGGGACGAGGCGGCGGAGCGGGTGCGGCGGCAGGAGGCGACGGAGCTTGCCGTGGCGGAGGCCCAGCCGGGGCCGCTGCTGCCGGGGGAGGAGGGTGAGGTCGAAGAGGTTTTGACCGAGGAGCCCGGCGCGGAGGGTGCGCCAGGAAATGCGGTGGTGCTGAAGATTCGGCGACGGAAGTTCAGCCGGGCGCCGATTCGAGCGGGCGAGGTGACGGTGACGCGGCGGCTGTTTCGGTCGGGGGACTCGGAATATCTGCTGAATGGGAAGCTTTGCCGGCTGCGGGATATTCAGGATATTTTCTTCGGAACGGGGTTGTCGGGGGAGAACTACGCAATTATCGGGCAGGAGCGGATTGGCCAGCTGCTGAGCTCGAAGCCACTGGACCGGCGGTCGATCATCGAGGAGGCCGCGGGAATTACGCGGTTTAAGACGAAGAAGCGGCTGGCGGAGCTGCGGTTGGAGGCCAGCAAGCAGAACTTGGCGCGGGTGGACGACATCTTCGACGAGGTGGCGAAGCAGATGGCGTCGCTGAAGCGGCAAGCGGCGAAGGCGGAGCGGTACGGCGAGTTGCGGGATGAGCTGCGGGGCAAGCTGCGGGTGGTGCTGAGCAGCCGGTTGACGCAGATGGATGCGGAGCATGCGGGGGCGACAGCGACGGTAGCCGAGTTGACCGGGAAGGTGGATGCGCAGGCCACGGCGATCGAGGCGCTGGATGCGGAGCATGCGGCGGGCGTGGCGCGGGGATATGCGTTGGACGAGGACTTGCGCGGGGCGAACGCACAGGTACACGAGACGCGAGTGGAGCTGGAGCGCGCGGGATCGCGGATGCACAGCAATACGGACCGGGTGAGCGACCTGGCGGCGCGGATTGCGGCGAGCACGGATGAGCTGGTGCAGGTGCGGCACGGGATTGAGGCGCTGGCGGCGGATCGGGAGGGGCTGCAGATGTTTTTGCAGACGGCTACCGAGGATACCGCGGAGGCGCGCCAGACAGCGCAGGAGAAGCAGCGCGAGGCGGCTGAGGCGCAGGCTCAGGTGAACAACGCGGATCGCGAGGCAAGCAATGGGCGGCAGCAGAGCATGCAGCTGATGCAGCGGGTGTCGGCGGTGCATCGGGAGGAGGCGCAGGCGGCGGAGCAGCTGGCGGGTCTGGACCGGGAGGCGCAGCGGCTGGTGACGGAGAGCGAGACGGCAAAGCATGAGCTGGAGTCGTTGGGCAGGCAGCGGGGGCAGGTGTCGCTTTCGTTTGAGACGGTGACGGACCGGTTGAAGCGGCTGGAGGGGGAGATTGCGCAGTTACGGCTGGACCTGGAGGCGCGGCGGCGGGAGGAGATGGAGGCGCGGCGGCGGGGGGACCACCTACGCGCGGAGGCTGCGACGCTGACGGGGCGACGAAATTCGCTGGAGGCAATCATTCGGGACCACAGTTATTCGAATGAGACGGTGCGGAAGATCTTCAAGGCGAATGCGACGGGAGCGAATGCACCGCTGGGGACGCTGGCGGATTTTCTCGAGGTGGAGGATCAATATGGCGCGGCGGTGGACGAGTTTCTGCGAGATGAGTTGAACACGATTGTGGTGCGAAGCTGGGAGGCGGCGGAGCACGGGATCGGGTTGTTGAAGGGTGCGGTGGAGGGGCGGGCGACGTTCCTGGTGCATGCGGAGGGGGATGCGACGTTTGCCGAGGGGATGGCGGCGCGGGCGACCCAGGTGGCGGAGGGTGTGACGCCGCTGCGGGATTGCGTGCGGGTGTTGAACGGGTTTGGGCGGTCGCTGGAAGTGGTGCTGCCGAAGCTGCGGGATGGGTACCTTGCTCCGGACGATGCAGTGGCGCGGACGATGGCGCTTGCGAATCCGGAGGCGTTTTTTCTGTCGCCGACCGGCGAGACGTTCAGCAGCCTGACGGTGACGGGTGGCAAGGCGCGCAGTGAGGGGCCGCTGGCGCTGAAGCGGGAGTTGCGCGACGTGCAGGCGAAGCTGGAGGCGGTGCACCAGGAGCTGGGCGCGACGGAGCTGGCAGTGGGCGGGCTGACGAAGCAGATTACGGAGGCGCAGCAGCAGTTGGAGTCGAAGCAGAACGAGCGTCGAGAGGCGGAACGCGAGGCGGCGAACAGCGGCGCGGCGCTGCGACAGATGGAGAGCGAGGCGGCGCGGATTGAGCGGCGACTGGCGGACTGGCAGCTGCACAGCGAGCGGAACCGGGATGCACGCGCGGGGAAGCAGGACCTGATCGAGCGCAAGCAGGAGGAGGCGGAGCGACTTGGGGCCGAGCGCGACAGCATCGAGGCGCGGGTGAATGAGGCGGTGCTGCGCATGGACGATCTACGGATGCGGCGCGAGGAGGTGCAGGCGGCGGCGGCGGCGGCGAGTGCGGCGCTGGCGGGGCTGGAAGAACGGCGGCGGAATGCTTCGGCGAACTTTGAGCAGAACCAGCGGATGACCAACGCGCAGCAGCAGCGGCTGTTGCAGTTGGAGCAGCAACTGGCGGCGAATACGGCGGAGCAGGCGCGGCGCGAGGAGGAAAATATTGGGCTGGCCGCGACGCACGCGGAACTTACTGAGACGCGGGCGCAACTTACCGCCGATGTTAATCGACTTACCGCGGAAGCTGGTGCGTTGCGGGCTTCGATTGCGGAACAGAACACGGCGTTACGCACACTGCGCGGGGAAACCGAAGTGTTGCGGGAGCAGCGGGGCAAGCTGGAGACGCGCATCGCGAAGTTGACCAGCGACCTGGAGCATTTGGAGGCGCAGGCGCTGCAAGACCTGAATGTCGAGGCCGGCGTGCTGCGCGGAGATGAGACGATTGCGCGCATTGCGGATGCCGAGACCCTGGGTGCAGCCGAGGGTGAGACGCGCACGCTGAAGGGCCGGCTGGAGGCGATGGGGCCAGTGAACATGATGGCGCTGGAGGAGTTTGCGGAGGCGTTGCAGCGGCATGAGTTTCTGAATACGCAACGCAAGGATTTGCTGGATTCGGTTGCGAACATGCAGGGATCGATCAAGGAGATCGACGACATCAGCAAGACGAAGTTCGATGAGGCGTTTGCGATCATCAACAAGAACTTCTCGGACACGTTCGTGAAGCTGTTTGGCGGTGGGTCGGCGACGATGAAACTGACGGATGAGGCGAACTCCGCGGAGAGTGGGATCGATCTGATTGCTTCGCCGCCCGGCAAAAAGATGCAGAATGTGTTGCTGCTGAGCGGTGGGGAGAAGGCACTTACGGCGCTGTCGTTGTTAGTCGGAATTTTTGAGTATCAGCCGAGCCCCTTCTGCGTGCTGGATGAGGTGGATGCGCCGCTGGACGAGACGAATGTGGGACGGTTTGCGCGGCTGATTCACGAGATGAGTAAGACGACGCAGTTTGTGGTGATTACGCACCATAAGCGGACGATGAGCGAGGCCGATGTGATTTTTGGCGTGACGATGCAGGAGCCTGGCGTGAGCAAGATTGTAAGTGTGAATCTGAATGGGGCGAGTGGGCGGAAGGTGGCTTAGGTGAAGAACAGGAATGCGCGATGTCGTTTCTGACAGAAAGTTCCTGTTGATTGCAGGATTGGCATGTCTCACGTCTTTGTCGGCGCGGCTGTGCGGAAAGTGCCTCGTAGTGAAACGCAATTATGCGGGTGCAAAGACGTCGTTGGCCAGCGCAGTGGAAGCGATGGATTTGCGTCGGCGTCGGCGTCGTTCCGGCAACATTCGATCGCGAAACACATTTCTCGTTTTCCTCCTTGGAAGATGGGTGCTAAAGTCGACACCGGAAGAATCCTCAAATTCACGGTGTGGGCACATCGCCTCGGAAAGGATTGCAGAATGATTGAACGGTATTTTATGGAGGGCGTTCGGTATGCCTGGTCCGCGCCGGGCGCCATCGCCGGTCCGCAGGATGGCACTCTGGTGGACAGCAAGCGGGCACCCACGCCTCTGGTGTACATCGGACTTGACTCCATCGTGGACCCAAGACTCAAGATGCATCATGTGTCCACCTTCGGTCTCACGATGCGGATGAACATTCCCTACCGATGGTGCGACTATGTACTCGGCCAGACGTCTCGAGCGCGCGCCGGAACGGCAGACATTCTCACTGGATTTATGAGCGGATGCAAAATCGCTCGATGGACGGAAGCAGGCCAGACGTATGTTGGGCATGTCGGAACCGTTATGAATCCCACCGTCGACGCACGGGTGAAGGCAAACTTTGCCGCGGTGATGTCTCCCACCACCACCGGATTCGACCCTTCCGCAGCGTGGGCTCCTGAACTGCCCGCCCTCATCGCCAAGCACAAAAAGGCCTACAAGGTAGTGGCCCTGGTCACCGCCTCAGGGGAGTTCTATTCCATTGTGATGCTGGTTGACAATGTCAATGTCACGGAATGGGTCTGTGGTGGCATAAAGAAAGTACCCCCAATGAACCGGGCGGCGCTGGAGGCCTCTTTACGGTAAACACCAAAATTGATGTCGAAGGCTGAGGCTGCATGCTCCTTCGCGACGTTCGGTCGTTCTCATCGAATAGCTTCTGGAATGTGTTGGAAGTAGTAAAGCAGAACGCGGTGGGCGCAGAGTTTGCGGGGAGTACGCGGAAGATTTCGCGTACTCCGCGTTTTACTTTGCGTCCTTTGCGTTCTGCTTTTGAATTTGTGTGCGTGGTAACGCTGTGGGTTCGGGGCTGGTGTGCGCGGGGGCGGTTGGTGTTTCACTAAGGGTATGAGTGGGCTTGGGACGATGCGGCCGGTGTTGACCGGCAAGGTGCGGGATTTGTATGCGGTGGGCGCGGACGAGTTGTTGTTTGTGGCGTCGGATCGAATTTCGGCGTTCGACCATGTGCTGGGAAGTTTGATTCCGGACAAGGGCAAGGTGCTGACGCAGATTTCGCTGTTCTGGTTTGAGCGGCTGCGGGGGCTGGTGGCGAATCACCTGGTGACGGCGGAGGTGACGTCGTACCCGGCGGAGTTGCAGGCGTTTGCGGAGGAACTGCGCGGGCGCAGCATGCTGGTGAAGCGGGCGCGGATGGTGCCGGTGGAGTGCGTGGCGCGGGGATACCTGTCCGGGTCGGGGTGGAAGGATTACCAGCGGACGGGCGCGGTGTGCGGGATTGCGCTGCCGGCGGGGCTGCGGGAGAGCGACCGGCTTCCGGAGCCGATTTTTACGCCGGCGGCGAAGAACCATACGGGACACGACGAGAATATTGGGTTCGACGCGGTGGTGGCACAGGTAGGGCCGGAGTTGGCGGAGACGCTGCGGCATTTGACGCTGTCGATCTATGCCGCGGCGTCGGCGTATGCGGAGACGAAGGGGCTGATCCTGGCGGATACGAAGTTCGAGTTCGGGTTTGTGGGCGAGGAGCTGGTGCTGGGGGACGAGGTGCTGACGCCGGATTCGTCGCGGTACTGGCTGGCGAGCGGGTATGCGCCGGGCGGCGCGCAGCCTTCGTTCGACAAGCAGTTTGTGCGGGATTACCTGGAGCGGGTGGCGTGGGACAAGCAGCCGCCGGCGCCGGCGCTGCCGGATGAAGTGGTGGAGGAAACCCGGGCCAAGTATCTGCAGGCATTTACGTTGCTGACGGGGCTGGATGCCCTGCCGGAGTAGTGATGGCGGCACCTGCGCCAATGCTGGCGGGGCTGAATGCGCTGGACTGGGCCATTGTGGCGGTGCTGGCGTTCAGCGCGGTGACGGCGTTTCTGCGGGGGTTGATTCTGAGCGTGGTGTCGCTGGTGGGCGTGGGGCTGGGGCTGGTGGTGGCGGCTTGGTATGCGCCGGTGGCGACGGTGACCGTGGAGCGGTGGGTGCGGCAGCCGGCGCTGGCGGAGATTGCCGCTTTTGCCGGGGTGTTTGCGGCGGTGTTTTTGCTGTCGTCGGTGGTGGGGCGGGCGCTGCGGAGCGCGTCGCAGGCGGTGGGGCTGGGGTTTGTGGACCGGCTGGGTGGCGCGGCGTTCGGGGTGGTGCGGGCGGTGCTGGTGTTGGCGGTGATGCTGGTGCCGGTTTCTCCGTTTCTTGGGGAGATTCCCCTTGCACGCGAATCGGTGCTTCTTCCCTATTTGCGAACGGCCGCGCATGGGGTATCCTTCGTGGTGCCACAGGACTTTGGAAATCGGCTGGCGGCAGGCATTCGGCAGATTTCGCCGACAGAGCCTGCCGGGAGCAGGTATTCTTTGCACAAGGACCGAGGCAGGGCTCGACCGCAATTACTGAACGAGGGAGATCGACCGTGAGGCGTGAACTGGATGTGCTGGTGGGGCAGATGCACGCAAATGGAATCTCCTACGAAGAGGGTGTGCGCGAGTTCAAGCGACGTTTTTTGCTGCACGTGCTGGCGAACCATCGCGGCAACCAGTGCAAAAGTGCGGATGAACTGGGGATGCACCGCAACACGCTGAGCCGCACGCTGGCCGAGCTGGACCTGGACACGGCGCAGATCCGCAGCGGGATGAAGCGGCCGGTGCGGAGTGAACGACCGGTGCCGGCGAAGGTGCAGTCGATCAGTAACGGGCGCTAAGGACCGGGTTGCGCACGACGCACGGGGTTGGCCGTCTAAACAGGCAGATGGAACCAAGAGAGAGAATGCGGCGCGGCGCACGTGTGGGTTGTGTGCTGATGGGTGTGGTGTGTGCTGCACTGCCGCTGCTCGGGCAGGAGTCCGCCGCAACTGCACCGGCGGAGGCGCGGCGCGCGGTGTTGCCGAGCACGCCTGCGGTCGCGGTGAGTGCGCGGCACCGGGCGAAGGCGGACCGGCTCTATCTGCGGGGGGCGAAGCTGCTGGAGGCGCGGCAGTTTGCGGACGCGGAGACGGCGTTTGCCAAGGCGTTTGCGCTGGATCCGACGCGGGCCGATGTGCTGCAGGGTGTGGCGCTGGCGCAGGAGCACCGGATTACGTCGCTGCTGCAGGCGAGTGCGCAGGTGCGGGAAACAAACCCGGCGGAGAGTGACCGGTTGATGGCGCAGGCGCGCGGAATCGATCCGCAGAACCCGCGGGTGATGCAGCATGACGCGCCCGAGCCGCGGACGATTGCGCGGTTGCGGTTGCCTTCGACGCGGCAGGCCGTGGTGGTGAGTGGGCCGGTGGTGCTGCGGCCGAATGCGGAGAAGCATGACTTTCACCTGCGGGGGGACCGGCGGGACTTGGCGCGGCAGATTGCGCAGGCATACGGGTTGATTGCGGCGCTGGATGTGGACCTGACGGCAAAGGATATGCGGCTGGATCTGGACGACGTGGACTATGCCACGGCGATGCAGGTGTTTGGGCTGGCGGCGAATACGTTTACGTCGCCGCTGGAGGCGCACACGGTGCTGGTGGCGGAGGACACGGCGCAGAACCGGGCGCGGCTGGAGCGGCTGGTGGAAGAGGTGCTGCCGCTGCCGGGGTACAGCGCCGAACAGGTGACGGATGCGGCGAACATGATTCGCAGTGTGTTTGACCTGAAACAGGTGAGCTTTGAGGCGCAGCTTGGTGCGATCGCGGTGCGGGCGCCGGTGGATACGCTGGACGTGATCAATGCAACGCTGGCCGACCTGCTGGACACGGGCAGCGAGGTGATGGTCGATGTGAAGCTGTACTCCGTGAGTTCGGAGAAGGTGCGGAACGTGGGGGTGACGCTGCCGTCATCACTGGGCGCGTTCAACGTGCGGAGCGAAGCGGCGAGCGTGATTTCGGCGAATCAGACGCTGGTGAACCAGTTGATTGCGAATGGGGTGATTCCGGCGGGGACGAACCCGAGCGTGATTGCGGCGTACCTGGTGTTTGTGGCGGGGCTGGGGACGTCGTCGAATTTGAAGAACACGTTTACGATTCTGGGCGGCGGGCTGACGCAGACGGGGCTGACGGCGGGGAGCTTTCCCGTGCTGAACCTGGCGCTGCAGGGGAGCGACGCGCGCGAGTTGGATGATGTGCAGCTGCGGATCGCGGACCGGTCGAGCTCGACGGTGAAGAGTGGGACACGATATCCGATTCAGACGTCGCTGTTCAGTGATATTGCGAGCTCGACGACATCGTCACTGGCGGGTGTGTCGGTGAATGGGACAAGCCTGGCTTCCCTGCTGTCGCAGTACCTGGGGACGAGTTCGCTGGGCAGCAGCGCGGTAGTGCCGCAGATTCAGTATGAGGACTTGGGGCTGGTGCTGAAGGCGGAGCCGCGGGTGCGGCGTGGGGGGGCGATTACGCTGCACCTGGAGGTGAAGATTACGGCGCTGAGCGGGGCGGCGTTGAATGGCATTCCGGTGCTGGCGAGCCGGCAGTTTTCGTCGGACCTGACGGTGGATGATGGAGAGACGGCGCTGATGTCGAGCAATGTGACCGAGAGCGAGTTACGCGCGGCGAGCGGGATTCCAGGATTGAGTGAGTTGCCGGGATTTCAGGGTGGAACGAACCGGCTAACGGACACCATCAAGGGGAATCTGGTGTTGCTGATTACGCCGCATATTGTGCGCCATGCGCATACGGCGGCGAAGGGGCCCTACCTGCCGGTCGAGACGCGCCCGGAGCCGGAATAAAGTGCCGCAAGCACGGGCGATTCCGCCTGCGAGCGGTGGAAGAGTGCAGAAAGAGCATAGATGAGCTGCAGTCCAGGATTGAGAAGGCGGCTGCTCGGGACCGGCCTTAGTCTTTTGGCCGTATCGACGGCGCACGCGCAGAGTGGAAATGCTACGCTGCGCGGCGAGGTGATCGACGCGAGCGGTGCACGTGTGGCCGGTGCGGGGATTACGCTGACGAACGACGCTACCCAGGTCAACGTTTCTAGAGCGAGTAGCGATGCAGGTGGGTCGTTTGCCGTGGCACAGTTGCTGCCGGGCAGCTATACGGTGGTGGTGAGTGCGCCGGGGCTAAAGACGGTAACGCTGCGCGGCGTGGTGGCTTCCGTGTCGCAGACGACGGTGCTGCGGGTGGCGATGGAGGTGGGCGCGGCGGCGGAGGTGGTGTCGGTGGAGGCGCGGGGCGAGGGATTGGATCGCGCAACGTCGTACGTATCGACGCTGATTGCGCCGGCGGATGTGCAGAATCTACCGCTGAATAATCGCAACGTGGAGAACCTGCTGGCGTTTGTGCCGGGGGTGGCGACAGGTGGGAACCCGACGGCGGTGAACACCATCCAGCTTTCGATCAACGGGAGCCGGACGCTGAATACGGAATTCTTGTTGAACGGGGTGTCGGTGGTGACGGCACCGAATGGGCAGCCGGTGGTGCTGCCGTCGCCGGACGGGATCGAGGAGCTGCGGTTTTTGACGAACAATGCACCGGCGGAGTTTGGGCGAACGTCGGGCGCGGTGCTGGCGGCGACCACGCGGTCGGGGACCAGTGTGCTGCACGGCACGGTGTATTCCCTGCTGCGCAACGAGGCGCTGAATACGAACACGTACTTAAACAAGCTGGTGCTGGTGAACGGAAAGGCGCAGCCACGGGGAAGGAATCGGTTCCTCCAGGAGGGTGGGTCGGTGGGCGGGCCGGTGCTGCCGCGCGGACGCGTGTTTTTTTTCACGAATTACGATCGGCAACTGCAGCGGGTGACGACTTCAAGCACGATCACGGTGCCCGGGGAGGCACAGCGGGCGGGGGACTTTTCCGCGTCGACGGTGCCGGTGTACCAGCCGGGGATGACGGGTGCGCCGGGGACGAACACGCCACGGTACGCGGGCAACCGGGTTACCGCGGGGATCGATCCGGCCGCGGCGAAGATCCTGGCGCTGCTGCCGCTGCCGAATACGCCGGGGACGCCGGACCCGGTCAATGGGCGGGCGACGAACAACTACACGTCGCAGGATACGACGTCGCCGGACCAGTTGCGGCTGGTGGGACGGGTGGATGCGCAGGCGTCGGTGCGGGATCGGCTGAGCCTGAACGTGTATCGGTTCCGGGGGACGACGCCGAATGCCGTGGTGTACGACGTGCCACTGTTGAATACAAATTATGACTGTGCATGCATCGATGCGTGGGTGGGGTCGGTGGAGCATACGCGGACGTGGACGCCTCGGCTGGTGACGGATGCGGCGATGGGGTTTTTGCGTAATGTGATTCAGCGCAATCCGCCGGGGACGGGGCTGGGTGCGAGTGCGGCGCTGGGGATTGCGTCGCTGCCACTGGATGAGACGCCGCAGTTGGTGATCGCCGGGTATAACAACATTGGTTCGGATACGAACACGAACCAGAGTAATGTAACGAATACGTTTGCGCCTTATGTCACGGTGACGCAAAGTATCGCTCGGCATAACCTGCGGTATGGTCTGTCGCTGCGGAAGAACCAGTTCAATTCCTATAATCCTTCCGGTAGTCCGAATGGGTCCATTAGTTTTACAGGCACGCAGACGAACCATGGAGCGACGGGAAATCCTACGACGGCGCTGGCGGATTTTCTTACGGGGAAAATCACGACCGCGAACTACCAGTTACCGCAGCCGGCGACCGGTCGGCGCAACTGGAACCTGGGTTTTTTTGTGCAGGATGACTGGCAGGTGACGCCGAGGCTGACGGTGAATGCAGGCGTGCGGTATGAGTATGAGGCGCCGCTGAAGATTGCGAACAATGTGTATTCGCGCTTTGATCCGCGGACGGGCTTGCTGCTGTGCGCGGGGGTGAATGCGTCGGCTTCGTTGAATGTGACGACGCCGATGGTGGATGTGTCACCGCGGGTGGGGCTGGCGTATAGCGTGGATGACAGGACGGTGCTGCGGGCGGCATTTGGCACGTTCTATGGGACGATTTTTCAGAACTTAGGCGGGCAGGTGGCGTATCCCGGGTATGACCAGACGCAGACGTACAACGTGCTGGGGACCGCGGTTCCGCAGCCTTTTTCTCTGAGCCAGGGCTTGCCGTTGACGCTGTCGACGGATCTGGCAGCGTCGTTCGCGGCGATTCCCGCGCCGGGTGACCGAACGCGGGCAGCGAACCCATATGCGATCAGTGGCAACTCGTTCGACCTGTTGTCGCCGATGCCGATGGTGCAGCAGTGGAATGCGGGCGTGGAGCGGGAGTTGCCGCTGCGGGTGGTGCTGGAGGTGAACTATGTGGGCAACCACTCGTTGCACCTGCCGTATACATTGCCAGTGAACCTGGTGCCGCTGGGCCAGAGTGATGCGGTGACGCAGGCGAATACGACGGTGGCGATGCAATGGGCCAAGCCGTTTCCTGCGCTGCAGAGTTTTAGTGTGACGCGGCATGTGGGGATGTCGAATTACAACTCCTTGCAGGTGAATGGGCGGCGGCAATTTGCTGCGGGACTTACGGTGTTATCCAGTTATACCTATGCGAAGGCGATGGATGATGGGTCGACGATTTATAACTTCTCGGCGCCGAACGGGACGGCGAATGCGCAGTATGCCGGCGATGATGCCTTGCGTAAGTCGGATTACGCGGTAAGTTCGATTGATTTGAAGCATCGCGTGAACGTGGCGCTGCAGTATACGAGTGGGGGGGCGTGGTATCTGCGTGGTTGGACGATTGCGCCGGCGTTTGTGGGGCAGACCGGGTTGCCGTTGAACATTACGCAGAACAGCTTGGTGCCGAATGTGACGCTGCAGCGGCCGAACGGGCGGATCCAGGATATTCGGGTGAAGCCGTATTTCGATGGGCCAGTGCTGCGGTACTACCGCAAGGTGGATGCGGTGGCGCAAGGCAGCGCGGCGTATCCGCTAACGCCAAGTGGGCCGATTTATGCGACGGTGAACGGGCGGCGCACGCGCATTCTGGAGAGCGGGTTGGGGAACATGCCGCGCAATGCAGGGCGGGCGTTCGGGATTGTGCAGCTTGATGCTTCGCTGGCGAAGACGGTGCCGCTGGGCGAGCGGGTCAGCCTGCAGTTGCGGGTGGATGCGTTCAACGTGCTGAACCACACCAACTTCAATGCGCCATCGACGACGCTGACGGCTGCAGCCGACCAAGTGGGCGCGTCGTCTACGTTTGTGGCGGATTTTCGCGCTGGATCGACGAGTTTCGGGCAGATTACGGGGACACAACCGCCGAGGAACCTTCAGCTTGTGGGGCGGATTACGTTCTAAGCTTGCCTGTCGCGTGACCGCCTGGCTGCGGTGTCGTTATAGTGGTGTGTGCGAAGGGCACGCCGGTAACGGGGCGCGGTTCGCAGGCAGTGGTGAAGCGGAAAACGCTTTCACGTGTTTTTACCTAAGCCGTATTGGAGCAAGCATGACGTCGAACGCACCCGCAGAACTTTGGTTTGTCACCGGTAGTCAGCACCTGTACGGCCCTGGTCCCCTTGCCACCGTGGCCGAGCACTCGCAGCAGATTGCCGCATCACTGGATGGGGAGTCGGCGATCCCGGTGAAGGTGGTGTTCAAGCCGGTGTTGACGACGGCGGACGAAATTTTGAAGCTGTGCCGCGAGGCGTCAACCGATGACAAGTGCGTGGGGCTGGTGCTGTGGATGCATACGTTTTCGCCGGCGAAGATGTGGATTGCCGGGCTGACGGCGCTGTCGAAACCGTTTTTGCACCTGCATACGCAGTTCAACCGGGCGCTGCCGTACAGCACGATCGACATGGATTTTATGAACCTGAACCAGGCCGCGCATGGCGACCGGGAGTTTGGGTTTATCACTGCGCGGCTGCGGCTGGCGCGCAAGGTGGTCGTCGGCTTCTGGCAGGATGCGGAGACGGTTGCGGAGATCGGCACGTGGACGCGCGCGGCGCTGGGATGGAATGAATCGCAGCACCTGAAGGTGGCGCGGTTTGGCGACAACATGCGCAACGTCGCCGTGACCGAGGGCGACAAGGTGGAGGCGCAGCGGGTGTTCGGGTACACGGTGTCGGGGTTCGGCATCGGGGACCTGACGGACCGCATGGCCGCGTTCAGCGATGCGGACGTAAGCACGCTGGTGCAGGAGTATCGCGATACGTACACCGTGGCGGCGGAACATGACCGGGCGGATTCGCTGGCGGTGGCGGCGCGGATTGAGCTGGGGCTGCGGGCGTTTCTGACGGAGGGTGGATTCGGCGCGTTCACCGACACATTCGAGGACCTGCACGGCATGGGGCAGTTGCCGGGCATTGCAACACAACGGCTGATGGCGAGCGGGTTCGGCTTTGGCGGCGAGGGCGACTGGAAGACGGCGGCGCTGGTGCGCATTATGAAGGTGATGGCCGCGGGGCTGACGGCGGGCGGCACGAGCTTTATGGAGGATTACACCTACGATTTCGACGGGACGCCGAAGATTCTTGGGTCGCACATGCTGGAAATCTGCCCGACGATTGCGGCGGACAAGCCTTCGCTGCAGGTGCATCCGCTGGGCATTGGCGGCAAGGCGGACCCGGTACGGCTGGTGTTCTCTTCCCCGGCGGGGCCTGCGGTGGTGGCGAGCATCGTGGATATGGGAAATCGGTTTCGCATGATCGTGAACGAGATTGACGTGGTTGCGCCGGAGCAGCCGCTGCCGAAGCTGCCGGTGGCGAGCACGCTGTGGCTGCCCAAGCCGAGTTTGAAGGTGGCGGCGGCGGCGTGGATTTATGCGGGTGGCGCGCACCACACGGGGTTCTCGCAGTCGTTGACGATGGAGCACATGGAGGATTTCGCGGAGATTGCGGGGATCGAGCTGGTGCGCATCGACGGGGAGACGCGGCTGCACACGTTGCGGCGGGAGTTGACGTGGTCGGATGCGGCGTACAAATTACGGTAAGCCTCTTCCGCGTGTAGGTTAGGCGCATGCTCCGCCCCTTCGCGCAGACGTGCTGGGGCGGCTTACGAACTTTGCAGTAAGGACAGGACAGAAAATGGCTATCGTCGCCGGTGTTGATTTCGGCACCCTGAGTACGCGCGTTACGCTGCTGGACAGTGAGAAGGGGCGGCTGGGGACGGCGTCTGCCAGCTATCCACTGCTTCGGCGGCGGGAAGACCCGGACTATGCCACGCAGTCGCATGCAGACCAGATGAGTGCGCTGGCGCAGGCGGTGCGGGAGGTGCTGGCAGAGACGGGCGTGGATGGCGGCGACGTGGCGGCGATTGCGCTGGATACGACGGGGTCGAGCGTGATTCCGGTGGATGCGGCGATGCAGCCGCTGGATGATTACTACCTGTGGTGCGACCACCGGGCGCAGAAGGAGGCGCAGCAGATTACGGCGCTGGCCCACGCGCAGAAGCTGGAGGCGATCGACTGGTGCGGCGGGGTGTATTCGCACGAGTGGGGCTGGGCAAAGTTGCTGCATTGGTTGCGGAACAACCCGGACAAGCGGGAGCGGTTTGCTTCGGCGTTTGAGCACTGCGACATGGTGGCGGCGACGCTGTGCGGCGTAACGGAGCCGGCAGCGGTGAAGCGCAGTGCGTGTGCGATGGGGCACAAGTGGATGTGGAATCCACGATGGGGCGGCTACCCTTCCGAAGCGTTTTTGGTGAGCCTCGATCCCCTGCTGGCCGGTGTGCGGGCAAAGATGGCCGGTGAGGTGCTGACGAGTGATGCCATTGCGGGGCACCTTTCGCCGGAGTGGGCGGAGAAGCTTGGGCTGCGGGCGGGTATTCCGATTCCGGTGGGGGCGTTCGACGCGCATTGGGATGCGATTGGCGCGGGCTGCCGTGAAGGCGATGTCGTCAATGTTGTTGGGACGTCGACGTGCATCATCGCAATGGCGAAAACGGCGGAGCTGGTGCCGGGGGTGTGCGGCGTGGTGCCGGGATCGGTCGCGCCGGCTTTTACGGGCGTGGAGGCCGGCCTTTCGGCGACAGGCGATATTTTTGAGGCCATTGCGAAGCGCGCCGGAACGGATGTCAAGACGCTGGCGCAGGGGCTGGAGAGCTACAGGGCCGGGCAGACCGGGCTGTTGCGGCTGCCGTGGGATAACGGCGACCGGACGGTGCTGGTGACGTCGGAACTGGGCGGTGTGACGCTGGGGTACAACCTGCTGACGACGGCGCAGGATGAGCTGTTTGCGGCGATCGAAGGCACGGCGTTCCACACGCGCATCATCCTAAAGCGGATGGCGGAGCATGGGGTGCCGGTGGACCGGGTGATCAATGCCGGGGGGATCCCGCAGCACAATGCGGTGTTGAACCAGGTGTATGCGAACGTATTCGGCAAGCCCGTGCTGGTGCCGATGACGGCGCCGACGAGCATCGGGTCGGGGATCTTTGCGCAGCTGGCGGCGGGGATCTTTGCGACGATTGAAGAGGCACAGGAGCGGATGTGTCCGGAACATCGGACGTTTGCGCCGCAGCCGGAGGCGGCCGCGCGGTATGAAGAGATGTACCCGCTGTTTCGGTCGCTTTATTTTGCGCTGGGAGACAGGACGGCCGAGCCGGTGGGTCTGAGTCACATCCTGCGGACGTTGCGGGAAATTGCGGCGACTGCTCGGGCGGCTGCGGTTTAGGTATGTGCGCCGCATGCTGGTGAGCCGGCGTGAACGAACACTCGATTGTGCGGCGTGACCGTGCGCCTCACGGTCACGCGCCGAACGTGAGCGCGGCTTCCATTTGAGAAGAGGAAAATCCGATGTTATTGCAGCATCTGCGTGAAGAAGTGTTGGAGGCCAATCTCGAGCTGGTGAAGCGCGGGCTAGTGCTGTACACGTTTGGCAATGCGTCCGGTGTGGATCGGGAGCAGGGGCTGGTGGTGATCAAGCCTTCTGGCGTGGATTACGACAAACTGAAGCCAGAACACATGGTTGTGACGGACCTGCACGGGAAGATCGTGGAAGGCGGATTGAAGCCGAGTTCGGACCTGGATACGCATACGCTGCTGTATCGGGAGTTTGCGGAGATTGGCGCGGTGGTGCATACGCACTCGGAGTTTGCGACGAGCTTTGCGCAGGCAGGGATGGCGATTCCGCCGCTGGGGACGACGCATGCGGACTACTTTTACGGGCCGGTGCCGGTGACGCTGCCGCTGAGCGATGAGGCTTGCGGGCCGGCGTACGTGCATGAGACCGGGCTGGCGATTGTGGCGCGGTTTCGAGAGGCGGGGCGCGAGGTGGATCCGCTGGCGGTGCCGGCGTGCCTGGTGGCGGGGCATGCGCCGTTTGTGTGGGGCAAGGACGCGCACGATGCGGCGCACAACGCGGTGGTGCTGGAGGCCGTGGCAAAGATGGCGTACACAACGCTGACGCTGCGGGCCGAGGCGGCGGGAGTGTCGCAGGTGCTGCTGGATCGGCACTACCATCGCAAGCACGGGGCGGGGGCGACGTATGGGCAGACGGCTGCGGTTGGGGAAGAGCCGGTTTAGGTGATCCTTCGGCGTTGCCCGATGCAACAGCCTGAAGCGGCTTTGCGCATCAGGAGGGACCGTAAACAGAATGTCTCTTCGGGTGCCACGTGCACACGACTGGACCTTGGATCCGTGAACGGCTTTTCGGGACGTGGAGTGACCACCGTCTCGGCGGCTCAAGCCGGTTCTATTTCCTTGCCTATCTCGGGGAATGAAAGTCATCGGTATGCGGGTTTTGAGTTGTGAGACGGGAGAAAAGCAAATCCCTCCGCTTCTCTACGGGATGACAAACAGGGTGGACAGCACATAGGGGATGACAGGGCAGACAGGCCACTTGCGGGAGATTTGCTGCCAAGCTGCTGTTGTCCCCATCGACTTGTCGACAGCGACAGCGATGTTCGTTTTCACTTGCTGGAGTAATCGAACGATCGCTGGACTTGTTCTGTTTCATGCGTAAGGCACTTACTCGCGCCGAAGCATTCCTTACTTCTTCGTTGACGGTGGGGGTTCGTCGACCTTGAGGATTTGGTCGGCCTTGAGGTTGGTGAGGGTTTGGACGATGCCGCTGGGCCAGTGGATCTCTATGGTTCGGGCTGCCTTGTCGGGTCCGAGGCCGAAGTAGGCGCGCTTGTCTTTTGAGGAGAGGTACGAGCCGGTGGTGGAGACGGTGACGTATTGCGGGCCCTTGCTGGTAGTGAGCTTGATCATGGCGCCGATGCCGTCGCGGTTGGAGGTGTGGCCGGTGAGGGCGAGGGTGAGCCAGTGGTTGGGGGAGACGGTTTCGTTGTGGAGAAGGTGGGCGGCGCCGTCGTTGGTAGAGATGACGGCGTCGACGCGGCCGTCGTTATCGAGGTCGCCGGTGGCCATGCCGCGGCCGACCCAGGGCTGCTGAAAGACATCGCCGGCCTGGCGTGAGACGTCGGCGAACTTACCGCCACCCAGATTTTGCGCGAGCAGCATGGGCTCTTTGTAGTGCAGTTGCGGGTAGTTGAGCTCGACGGTGTCGAGGTCGTGACCCTGGGAGACGAGCAGATCCTTGAGGCCGTCGTTGTCGTAGTCGAAGAAGCCGATGCCCCAGCCGGAATGGAGCAGCGTCATGCGGGCGAGGCCGGAGACGTAGGTGTCGTAGGTGAAAGAGGCATCGCCGTTGTTGCGGTACATGGCGTACTTCTGGTTGGCGAGGTTGGTGATGACGAGGTCGGGGAGACCGTCATTGTCGTAGTCCTGGAAGTCGATGCCCATGCCGGCGTACGTGCGGCCGTCGCCGTCGACGGCGATCTCCGCGGCGAGGCCGGCTTCGTCGAAGGTGCCGTCGCCCTTGTTGTGGTAGAGAAACTCGAGCATGGAGTCGTTGGCGATGGCGAGATCGATGTGGCCGTCGCGGTCGAAGTCGGCGATGGCGATGCCGAGACCTTTGCCGGGCTTGGCGAGACCGAACTTTTCGGCGGATTCGGTGAAGGTGCCGTTGCCGTTGTTGTGGTAGACGAGGGGGCGGATGACGGGGAAGATATCGGGGTGACAGTAGGAGCGGTAGCCTTCGCGATGCTCGCCGCACCAGACGTCTTCCCAATCCCAGACGACGTAGCGGAGAACGACGAGGTCGAGCTTGCCGTCGTTATCGAGGTCGACCCAGGCGGCGGAGGTGGACCAGTTTTGGCCGGCGGTGGTGGGGCCGCCGGTTCCGGACTTGACAGTTATGTCGGTGAAGGTGCCGTTGCCGTTGTTGTGGTAGAGGCGGTTGCCGCCGTATGCGGTGACGTAGAGGTCTTCAAAGCCGTCGTTGTCGAAGTCGCCGACGGCCACGCCCATGCCATAGCCAATGCCCTTGAGTCCGGCGCGCTCGGTGACGTCTTCAAAAGTGCCGTCTTTTTTCTGGTGGTAAAGGCGGTTCCAGTCGGCGGGCGAGGCTTTTTGCGGGACTGTTCCCTTCGGTGCGGGATTGGGGATGGGTGCACCGTTGGGAAAGAAGATGTCGAGCAGGCCGTCGTTGTCGTAGTCGAACACGGCGACGCCGGAGCCCATCGTTTCCAGCAGGTATTTGGAGGTGGTGTGATAGGCCTGACCCTTGAAGTTGATGCCGAGGGCGACGACCTTGTCGGAGAAGTGGGCGGAAGACGTCGCGGCCGGCACCGGTGTGGGAGACGGCGATTGGGCGGTGCCAACCATGGCTGCGGCGAGAGAACATGAGCAGATGCAACGCAGCATGGTGGTGGGGAGCAAGGCAGTCAAGGTCATAGGCTGGAATGTTCGATCGAGGAATGATACCGCTTGCAGGAGCGGCTTGTCCCTTGCTCGAATGGTTGCGCGGGATGACGCGCTTCCCTACTTCGGATTGGTGTTGGCTCAGGGTGCCTGGATCGGCTGGCTTTTGCCTTGCTGTTGCGTGGCGAGCGCGACGGCGGTGGCGAGTTCGCGCTCTGCTTCCTGCTGTTTGCCCAGGCGGCGCAGGGTCAGGCCGAGGTAGTAGTGTGCCGGCTGGTAGTCTGGCGCGGCGGCGATGGCGCTCTGCAGGTAGGGTGCGGCAGCGGGGTAGTCCTTTGCGCGATACGCAAGAATGCCCATGCCTGTGAGCGCGCCGGCGTGCGTGTCCATGCGGGCGAGGGTTTTTGCGTAGGCGGCGCGTGCTTCGTCGTCGTGGTGGGCGTCGAGTGCCATCTGGCCTAGCTGGTAATAGGCTTCTGTCTGGATGGGCTGCAGGGCAATTGACTGGGCGAACTGCTGTTTTGCCCGGTCGATTTGCTGGCGCACCTGGTAGAGATGGCCAAGGCCGTAATGGGCGGTGGCGTCGTTGGGGTGCTGTTCCAGGTAGGCCTTGAAGTGGGTTTCGGCGTCGGCGAAGTGCTCCTGCTCGACTTCGACGCGGGCGAGGGCATATTGGGTTTTTGCGTTTGCCGGGTCGAGGTTGAGCGCGGCCTGAAGTGCCTGGTGAGCGAGCGAAAGGCGATGCAGGCTGAGCGCCTGGATGCCGGTGTCAAGCAGGAGTTCCGGGTCGTTTGGGAGCAGGGCGAGGGCGCGCTGAAGGCAGTGGAGCGCACCTTCCGCGTCCCCGTCGGCACGAGTGCGCAGGGCGAGAGCGATGGCAGCGGAACGCTCGCCGGTGCGCGCCGGTGTGTCGTGGGGGTTGGTGGCGAGTGCGGCTTCGAAGTGGTCCATTGCCTCGGGAAGGCGCTGGCTGTCGAGCAGCAGATTGCCGTAGAGATCGTTCGCGGCGGTAGAGGCTGGATCGAGGAGGAGGGCGCGTTTCAGGAAGGCCTCGGCACTCGCGGTGTTGCCCTGCTGCCGTTGCAGGGCGGCCTGGGTGAGCAGCGACGCGGCTTCCCTTTGTGCGGTGGACAGCGCTGTGGCGGTAGGGGGAAGGCTGCTCCCTTGCGCACGAAGATTGGCCCCCGCGAGCAGCAAGCAGACGAGGAGAGGGTTGGAGCGCTTGTGGGGGAGGATGCTCATGCCTGAGTGCAAGACGCGTGAGGACCAACGAACGTCGGCAGGAGCGTTGGACACCCGCCCCTGCCGAAATCGATCATGTTGCTTTCTTTAGAACTGGAATCGGCCGGTGAGTTGGACGCGACGTGGTCCGTCGATGGTGGTGGTGGGAACGCCGAAGAAGTTGTCGTACGGGTTCAGGCTGGGTGTGGCGAAGATGTGGCGGTTGAAGGCGTTCAACATTTCGACCTTGAAGAAGAACGTTACGCCTTCACTGAGAGGGGTCACCTTCAAGAAGCTGAAATCCTCGTTGTTGTAGCGGTAGTTTCGGATTTCTCCAGTGACGCGGGGAATGTCGCCGAACTCGAAGTCGCCGTTATCGCACGTGGGGCAGGAACCTGCCTGGTGTGCGCGGAGAAGGCGGTTCGGACCCTGATTTTGGCTGTAGAAGGCGGGTGCGTTCTGAAGGGCGCTGTAGCCCGGGTTTTCGCGGCGCAGCAGGCCGTTGAACTCGGAATCCACGTTCGGATCGGGACCTGCCACTTTGCCTGCAGCCTTTAGGTTGCGGAAGGGGTCGATGTGACCCTTGCGCGCGTTGCTGGCGAACATGGAGCCGGGGACGCGGGTGAAGGCGATGAAGTTATCCCAGCCGGGGATGCCGTCGGCACCGCCGAAGGAAGTGGGCTGGCCGGACTGGTAGCGCAGGACACTGCCAATGCGGAAGCCGCTGATGGCGGAGCGGGCGAACTTGTTGTGGAGGTTGAGGAACGGCTTGTCCTTGCCGAAGGGGAGTTCGTAGATGAAGCTGGTGACGAAGGTGTTGGGTATGTCCTGGATGGAAAGGGACTTCTGGCTCTTGGAGTTGAACGGGTCCTGAATCTGAGCGACGCCGGCGTTGGTGCCAGGCAGCGCAGAGTCGGCGTTGGTGATGTCCTTGGACCAGGTGTAGGAGGCCTGCAGGTTGAGGCCCTGGGAGAAGCGGCGCTCGACGGAAGCGATGAGTGCCTCGTAGGACGAGTGTCCGACGTTCTGCAGGCAGCAGTCGGTGGCGATGAAGCCGTACTGCGGGAAGGGGCGGAGGGCCTGCTGCACGTTGCCGTTGAAGCCGGCGTAGGGGGTGCGAACGCCGTTATCGGTGAGGTCGTAGTTGACCAGGGCATCGCCGCGGACGAAGTTGGATTTGGGGATGTTGTTCAGGTTTTCGATGCCGGACTTAAGGTGCGAGCCGGCGGAGCCGAGATAGCCGACGGTGAGGATGAGGTCCTTGGCGAGTTCCTGCTGGACCTGAAGATTCCACTGGTTAACCTGGGCGGGGCGGCCGTAGGAGGACTTGATGTAGTTGCTGAAGGTGAGCGGTGCGTTCGCGTTGCCGTTGTCGTAAAAGCCGGGATCGAGGTTGGTGCCGATGGCGGTCGCCTTGACGCCACCATCGACCGTGTAGGCAGGATCGAAGCCGTTGGAGTTCTGCGGATTGGGGACGGAGTAGCCGGTGATGGTGGCGCCGCCAAAGTCGCTGTATTGCAGGGGAGCGTACAGGGTGGAGAAGCCGCCGCGGAGGACGAACTTGTTGTTGAGCGAGGCGGGCGAGTAGGCGAAGCCGATACGCGGTGCGATGTCCTTGTACCAGGTGTCGGCCCAACGGGTGTTGCAGTTGGTGCACGTCGTGCCGAAGACCAGAGCGCCGGGCAGGCCGTTCTTGGGGTCGATGGCAGTTGGGCTGAAGTTCGAGGTGTTGTTCTGCGCTTCCTTGCGCGGCTGGTCGACGTCGTACCGAATACCGATGTTCAATACCAAGCTGTTAGAAACCTTGAAGTCGTCTTGGGCAAATGCTGCCCAATAGCTCGAAATCCAGCGAGGCTGGTGCGCCGGGATCTGCGAATTCGCGTAATCGCCCTGGCCGAGCAGAAGCGACGCGAAGCCATTGCCCGTGCCGTTCTGGAAGGAACCCGTTTGCGTGGCCTTGGTTTGGTTTGTCTGGAAGCTGAGGTCGCCGTTCGCCAAATCCTGTGCGAGCGAGGAGTACTGCTGGTAGCGGTAGTCGAAGCCGAACTTAAAGCTGTGACGGCCCTTCTGCCAGCTGACCGAATCGTTGATGCGAATGCCATTGTCGATGTTATCGGCGAGTTGGTTGCGGCTGAGGGAGACGTAGCCGCCCACGTCGACGCGGGGGAAGCCTGTGGTGAACGGAGTGCCGAGCTGGGTGTTGTAGTTGACGCCGGTGCCGGCCTCGATGGAGCCGTTGATGGAGTTGGAGCGGTTGAAGCCGACGTTGAGGTGGTTCAAGATGGTCGACGTGAAGATGTGATCCCAGCCGGCGCGGCCAAAGTGGGTGATGAAGTCCTGAGTCTGCGTGTTTGGGTCCACAGGCGACGGCAGCGTGAGGAAGGATGGATTGTTGTGCGTGTTTTCGCGCGAACTGTACGTGCCGAAGAGCTTGTCTTTGGTGCCGATGTTCTGGTCAACCCGGATGGAATAAGTCGAGTTGAAAATGTAGGAAGATGACGCGAGCGAATAGTTGCCGACGAGTGCGGAATTGGTGGGCGTGGGATAGAACGCGGCAATCTTCTGGCCAACGGCGCTGAAGCGACCGGTGGGGATCACGTTGCCGGGGAACGCGTTGCGGCAGCGGATGCCGTTGACAGTGCGCGTCGTTGCGGGATCGAAGATCTGGCCGTTGAGGATGGGGGTGCCGTCGCAGGGATTGATTTGCCCGTTGGCACCACCGATTAATCGGGCAGAGAAATCACCGCCGCGTTCTGCGAGGGTGGGGACGTTGCTCACGGCGACGCCGCCCAGGTTCTGACGGAACTGCTCCCACGAGAAGAAGACGAGGGTTTTGTCGCGGCCGTTGTAGAGGTGTGGGATGACGACCGGGGCACCGGCGCTGATGCCGAAGTCGTACTGCTTGTCGGCCGGGCGGCGGTTGTTGAACGCGTCGGCGGTATCGCCGATGCCGGTGTAGTAGGCCTTGCGGCCGTTAGCGAACCAGTCGTTTGCGTCGAGCGCCTCGTTGCGGAAGATACCGAAGACGGAGCCGTGCAGGTTGTTGGTGCCGCCCTTGGTGACGAAGTTTTCAATGCCGCCGGAGGTACGGCCGAACTCCGCTGCGGGCGTGGAGGTGGTGACGCGGAACTCAGAGATGGCCTCAACGGAGGGGGCCTCTTCGTCGAAGGAGGAACCGTTTTCCGAACGGGTCTGGCTGGCGCCGTCGAGCAGGACTTCATTGCCGAAGTTCTGGCCGCCGCCGATTTTGGAGATGAAGACGCCGTTATTGGAGTTGCCGGTGCCGGGACCCGCCGTGCCGGGGATCAAGAAGACAAAGGCCTCGGGCGAGCGCATAGCACCGACGCCGCCCAGGGCGAGGGGAAGCTCGATGATCTGGCGGCTGTTGACGTTGCCGCCCACTTCGGAGGTCTGGGTTTCGACGGTGGGTGCGTCGGCGCTGACGGTGACCGTGTCGGTGACGCCTCCGGCGGGAACGGTGATGTCGATGCTGGTGGTGGTCCCGACCTGCACCTCAATACCGGTACTGATAACGACCTTGAAGCCGGCGGCGGTGGTGGTGAGAGTGTAGCGGCCGAGCTGGATGGAGGCGAAACGGTAGTTACCCGAAGAGGTGGATTTGGCGGTGTAGGTGGTTCCAGTCTGTTCGCCCTTGGCGACGATCGTGGCGTTCGGGACGGCGGCACCGCTGCTGTCGAGCACGTTGCCGGCGATCTGGCCCTGGTTGGTCTGGGCGTGCGCAACGACTACGGCGAAGAAGAGGAGGAGAACGCCGGCGAGAAGCCGGATGGAACGCTTGATCTGGTGCATTGGTGCCTCCGAAATCGGTACTGCAGGGTATTCGCGAAGATGTCCGGGTCGTGTCTGGATTCTGTTCTGCGAAGTCGGGGAGAATCTGCGTGATGCAAGCGGTTGCAGACTTTTGTGAACGATGCGGATAGTAGAGTGACCATCGAAGGTTTGTCAAACCTCTCCATCGGAAGATGGATGTTTGTCGGGGGAAACGCACCGGTCCTGCGCGTTTCGCTGGTAGCACCTAGTGAACCCAAGGACGGCTGCATGGTGTAGTGACGGCAAACTTAGGGCGTGAAGCCCTTTCACCACCTGAGCTTCATGGCAAGGCTGGAGCCGTGCCACTCCCTTCAAAAACCGGCCGGCTATCTCATCAGCCACTCTCTAATCGGTGGAGTGCTGGCCGTAGAGTGCGGCGCTGCGTTTGAATTCAACGTCGGCTTGATCGGGCTGGCCTGCCATGCGGTAGATGCGGCCAAGTTGGAAGTGCAGGCGGGAGTTCTTGCTGTCCAAGCGGACGGCCTGCTCCATGGCTGCCTGGGCTTGCGGTAACTGGTGGAGACCCACGTATGCGCGTGACAGCTGCTCAAAGCCATGGCTGTTGCCGGGGGCAATGGCCGTGGCACGGCTGGCCAGGTCGCGGGCGCGGCTGAAGTCGTTGCGGGTGTTGAGGAGGGTGGCGAAGTCCAGGAAGGGCTGCTCAGCCAGCGGCGCTGTCGCGACTCTGACAGCGATTGCGCGCTCGTAGGCGGTCATGGCGTCTTCCGGGCGGTTTTGTGCTTCGAAGCAGACGCCGAGATTATCGAGGGCTTTTGGGCTTTGCGGAACGAGCGCCAGGGAGTGCTGGAGTTCGGTGATGGCTGCCTGAAAACTGCCCTCGTGCATGTGGGCGCGGGCGAGGTCGTACCAGGCTTCCGCGTTGGCGGGATCAGCTTGCAGCGCACGTTGCAGCCAGTGGATGGCGTCGGTGTAATCGGCGAGGAGAATGTAGTCGAGCGCGACGGTGCGGAGCTGCTCTGCAGTGGGTGGGGCAAGCGATGCGGCGTGGGTAAAGGTGGAGAGGGAGGCTTTGGGCTGGTTGAGCCGTTGCTGGACGATGCCCAGCAGGTAAAGGATGGGCGCGGACTGCGGCGATTGGAGCAGGGCACCCTGCAGCGCTGTTGCGGCTTCGGCGTACTTGCCGGCGGCAAAGGCTTGCTGGGCAAAGTCGATGGGTGAAGGCGCGGTGATTGCCGGTGCCGTTCGTTGAGCGAGGACAGGGGCGCAGGCAAACAGCCAACACGCGGCGCAGACAAACCGGGAATGCGCGTAGCTGAGGGGTCGCATGGGCTCGATGGTAAGGGCCGGGTCTTTTGGTTGACAACCTCGGGCTGCGTTGCCGGGTGGAGATCGTCCCGTTGCAAGGCGCATGCGCCAGAGTCTATGGTTGAGGGCTCATGCGTGTGGCGCTGTGCAACCCGATTCGGACCATGCTGATTGGACTGGCGATCGCGAGTGTGGCGACGGGGCAGGACGCGGCGGTGCGCCAGGCGTTTGAGCGAGGGGCGGCGGCCATGCGGGGCGGCGATGCGGCAGCGGCAGAAGAGGCGTTTCGCGCGGCCATTAAGCTGGCGCCGCGGATGGCGGAGGCGCACCTGGACCTAGGGCTGGTGCTGGCGCGGGAGGGCAAGCTGAACGAGGCAATTGCGGCGGTGCAGCGATGCCTTGTGTTGAATCCTCGGCAGAGTTCGGCGCACATGTTTCTGGGAATTTTTCTCTTTCAGGCGAATCGGGCGGAAGAGGCGCGCGGTGCGTTGCAGGCGGAGATTGCGCAAGATGGCCGGAACGCGGAGGCGCTGACCTGGCTGGGGACTGTCGACATGGCGCTGGGGCATCCGGAGCGGGCGGTCGTTTCGTTTGACCGAGCGGCAGAGTTGACGCCGAACGACATCAACGTGCTGGAACTGCGGGGTCGCGCGCACAACCAGGTGGCGCACGACAGCTATGCGCGCATGGCACGGCTGGAGCCCAATAGCTGGCATGTGCACCGCGTGCAGGCGCAGCTGTTTGCCGACGAGGGCAAACATGCGGAAGCGGTTGCGGAGTACAAGACGGCCATCCAGTTGGAGAAGCGGAATCCGGATTTGTACGAGGGACTGGGTAACGAGTTGCGTGCGATGAGCCAGTTGGACGCGGCACAGGCGGCGTATCAGCAGGAGCTTGAACTGGCGTCGGCCAACCCGGTTGCGCTGTATAACCTGGGCAGCGTGGAGATTGATCGTGGAGAGGATGCTGCGGGTGTGCCGCTGCTGCTGCGGTTTGTGCAGGGTTACCCGGGGTCGCCGGTGGCGGAGTACTTTCTGGGTCGTGGGCTGGCGTCGCTGGGCAGAGATGATGAGGCGGTGACGTGGCTGCGAAAGAGCGCGGCGGGTGCGGGGGATGGTGAGATTGGGAAGCGCGCCTGGTATGAGTTGACGCGGGTCGAGCGCAAACTGCACCATGCGGCGGAAGCACAGGCGGCGCTGGACCAGTACAACCGTATCCGCGCGGCGCAGGAGGCGAAGAAGACGCAGGAGATTCAGGACTGGAGAAAGCTGGGGCAGGCGACGGGTGAGGGCGCACCGTCGACGGATGCAAGCAGAGCGCGGCCCTGAGGCTGTTCCGCTTGGCGCGGCATGCGTGCGGCGGGATGGGTCCGCCAACTACGAAGGGAAAAGAGGAACGGGATGAGCCGATCTGTTTCATGTGTTGCATGTTCGCTGCTGCTGCTTGCCGGCGCGGCGTGGGGGCAGTCGCCGTCAGCGGGGCCCGGCGTTGCGGGCAAGAACGGCGGCGAGACGTTTCACAATCCCCTGCTGCCCTCTGGCCCTGACCCGTGGGTGGTGACGGCGAACGGGTTCTACTACTACATGAACACGACCGGTCACAACCTGGTGGTGCGCCGTACGCGCGACATCACCGACCTGGCGCACGCGGAGACCAAGGTGGTGTGGACGGCGCCGGCGTCTGGACCGTACTCGAAAGACATCTGGGCACCGGAGCTGCACCAGATAGATGGCAAGTGGTATATCTACTTTGCCGCGGATGACGGTGCCAACGAGAACCACCGCATTTACGTGATTGAGAATGGCGCGAAGGATCCGCTGGACGGCGCATGGACGTTTCGTGGCAAGGTGAGCGATGCGTCGGACAAGTGGGCGATCGATGCGTCGGTGTTTGAGGATCGTGGGCGGAAGTACATGGTGTGGTCCGGGTGGGAGGGCGACACGGACGGCGAGCAGCGCATTTACATTGCGCGGTTAAAGAATCCGTGGACGATCGATTCTGCGCGGACGATGATTTCGTCGCCGAAGTACCCGTGGGAGCATGTGGGCGACCTGCCCGACCGGCCTGCCATGCCGCATGTCGAGGTCAATGAAGGGCCGGAGATTTTGCAGCACGGCGAGGACATTTTTCTGGTCTACTCCGGGTCTGCGTGCTGGACGGATTACTACGAGCTGGGCGTTGCGCGGGCGCATACGGGGGCAAATCTGCTGGATGCGGCGTCGTGGTCGAAGTACGAACATCCGTTCTTTACGCAGGACCGTGCGGCCGGCGTGTTTGGGCCGGGGCACAACGGGTTCTTTAAGTCGCTGGACGGCAAGCAGGACTGGATTATTTATCACGCGAACTCCGCGACCAACCAGGGCTGCGGGGAACATCGATCGCCGCGCATTCAGCGGTTTACGTGGAATGCGGATGGGACGCCTCACTTTGGGCGGCCCGTGGCGACGACGGAGGAACTGGAAAAGCCTTGAAAGCCGGGCGTGCCTAGCGGCCCGTGAGCAGGTTGAGCGGGATGCTGTTTGCCATGGCGGCGTATCCTGCGGGCGAGGGATGCAGGTGGTCGCCGGAATCGAACGCCGGCCGTAGTCGTGCGGGCTGCGCCGGGTCGGCGAGGATGCGGTCGGAATCGATGACACCGTCGAAGTGGCCGGGGGTGCGGATCCATGCGTTGACCTGCTGGCGGTCGGCTTCGTTTGCGGCTGCTGGATGATAGTAGTCGGAGCCGGTGTCGGGCGTGATGGTGGCGCCGAGGACACGAATGCCCTGCGCGTGGGCGCGGTTGATGACTTGCTGCAGCGCGCCGATCATGTGGGTGACGAGCGCTTCGTGGACGGCGGCCGGCTGCTGGCCCTGGCGGGACAGGGCACCCAGATCGTTGATGCCTTCGAGAAGGATCACGGTCCGGACACCGGCATGGGCGAGCACGTCGCGGTCGAAGCGCGCCAGCACGTTGGGGCCGAGGCCGTCGGTGAGCAGGTGATTGCCGCCGATGCCGGCGTTGACCACACCGACATGCCGCGGGGCGAGCCTGGCCGCGAGCACGTCGGTCCAGCGGTCATTGGCGTTGGTAGTGGCGCCGTGGCCGTCGGTGATGGAGTCACCCAGGGCGACGACGGTGGTGCTGCCGGGCTGGGCTGCCACCTCCACGCCGGCGAGCAGGTACCAGTGGTCCACCGGGGTGGCGGCTGGCAGGTCTACGTCGCCGGTGTGATCGCCGTGCAGGAACCAGGAGGTGGCGCGGGAGCCGGGATGGCCGGTTTGTATGGCCGGCGCGGCGGCGAAGTGCAGTGAGATCGCCACGCTGCTTCGTGGGACGACGGCTTGCGACACGGGGTCGGACAGGTACTCCGCGCCGGCGGGGATCGTGACGTCGGGCATGCCGTTGAAGGTGAGCGCGTGGTCGGAGCCGGGCTGGATGCGGCTGCTGGCGAGAGCTGACGGTGTGCCGAGGTGCACGGAGTCAAGGTGCAGGGGCTGTGTGCCGAAGGCGTTGGAGAGGCGCACGCGCAGTTGCGAGCCACCAAGCGACAGGTGCACGGTCTGGCGCAGAGTTACGTCCGTGGCCATTGCCGCTGGCATGACGTTGGCCGGCTCAGGCACCTGTTGGGCGCTGCTCCAGGAGGCGACCCAATGGGTGTCGGTGACGTGACGCCTGGACGACGAAACGTGCTGTGCTGGCGCGGTTGCTGGGACGACGGCACTCACAAGCAGGCAGCACATCGCGGTGAACTGCATGAGTACAGGTACTCCCCGGGAATTGATCTTCATCAAGCGGCCAGATTTACTTTCGAGTAAGTGAACCAGTGGGAAGAAAACGACTCTCTTTGCGAGTGCGTCGACGTCATGAAGTACCTCGTTCCGGACTGGTTAGTTCGTTGGCCGCGGCAAGGAGGAAGACGAGTGGAGCGTTCCAGTTGATGGCGACTTCGTTGAGGGCGTAGGCGCGTTCATCGTCGACCCACATGCGCATGGGCGCGGCCTTCGGCAGGGCGTCCGCCACCTTGTCTCCGCCGTGGGCGTTGGGTCCGCCGGAGAGCAGGCCAGGCCATGGTGCCGGGATGGAATCTGCGGCGCTGGGCCGATGATGCGGGTGCTGAAACGGCCGGACACCCACCTGCGTGACCCAGGACGTGGCGAAGCAGTTGCGGCCGAGTAGGTAGTGGAGGTTGCCCATGGCGGCGCGGACGGCGGCAGGGTTCGATTGAAAGCGGTTGGCGACGAGCAGGAGCAACGACTGGTTGGCGGCGATGGAGTTTGAGCCCCAGACGTAGTCCGCCGCGGCGAGTGTGTGGCCATAGCCGCTGCCCTTGGCCTTGGCGATGAGTGCTGCCGCAGCATCGTTCGTTGCTTGCCGGATGTTATCCGTGACGGGCGTGGATTGGTCTGCCTTTGCGAGAACGTAGGTCCACAAGGCGAAGGGGCCAACCGATCCCCAGGATGGGGATTTGATCTGCAGGTCGCCGTGGAGGCGCTGTACAGCTTGAAGGAAGTCCGCTTCAAAGGCGGGTTCGCGCGTGGTGCGGAAGAGTTCTGCGGCCGCCCACAGAAGTTCGTCGGTGCAGGTCTTGTCGCCGTATTCGCCGGTGCTGATTCCGGGTGGGTTTTTGAAGGCGATGTCCGGGTTTGCCGCACTCCACGCGTACGCTTTTCTTGCGCAGGCCAGACATTCGGCGGCAAAGGCGTCGTCGATCCCACGGAAGCAGCGAGCGGCGATTGCCATGGTCGCGGCGAAGGACGCAGTGGCGCAGGTGCTCTTGAAGGGGGCCGTGCCGGTGCCGATGATTTCGCTGGGTAGCTTATCGTCTTGCGGCAGGATGAAGGCGCAGAAGCGGGTACTGGTCTGCTTGTGCCAGACACCGCCATCGGTCGGATCCTGCATGCTGAGCATCCAGCGCAGGTTCCAGCGAATTTCGGCGAGCACGTCCGGCACGCCCCTGCCGGATTCAGGGAGATGCAGGGAAAGCTGCCGGAGCGACTGCGGAAAGAGTTCCCACGCCCAAAGCAAGGTGCCGCAGGTGACGCCGGAGTTGACGACATAGCGGCCGTAATCGCCGGCGTCGTGCCAGCCGCCGGTGTTTTTAAGCTTGCCGGATTTGCCCGACGAGGGATCGAACCCGCCGTGCTTGTGGCATTTGCCATGCTTATAGCCATGCCCAAGGTTGACCTTACAGCCGCAGCGCTGGCCGTAGTAGGACCGCATGGTGGTTTGCAGCGCGTCGGCGTAGACGTCGGGCGCGATGCGGAAGGTGTCGCCGAAGCTGCCGAGGACTTCAAGCTGGTAGTTGCCGGGTGCGGAGATCGTGGAGAAGTCGGCCAGACTGACGATGTCGCCGGAGAGCGCGTCGGTTTGCCTGGGTGTCAGGGTGCTGGTGAATGCAAGTTGCCTGCGATCCGCAGTCCAAACGCGAAAGGGGATGGTCGACGCCGGGGCGCCGGGATGGAGCACGATCGTTGCGACTTTTGGCAGGCCGGGATGGTAACCGAGTTGGTTGTGTGCGATGGCGCGAACCGTAGGTGCCAGGGCCGTTTGCGTTGACGATGACGGCGATTGTGCTTGCAGGTGCGCGGCGGCGGCGAGTGCCGGGACCGAACTGCCCAATAGCCGGAGAAACGATCGCCGAGACGATAACTGCTTGAAGGTATGCACGGTATCTCTTATTCCTTGTGCCATGCGTGGCGTCGTGTCGGCGCGGTGCTCTCACACGGTAAAAGATATTCCACTAGAAAAAGAAAGGCCACATAAGATCGTGGTGACTTATGCGGCCTGGAGGAAGTGTTTTGACACAGCATGCCATCCGCGGCGGCTTAGTGCGGCAGAAGTTGTGATCCATCGATCTGGAATGGAGACCGTTGGGGTGGTGTTGCGGCTCGTGGCTCGTCGGGTTGGGCGCCACCTACCGCCAACTCGTAACGGCCCGGCTGCACGGCCCGCGTTCCCGCTGCGTCTACCTGGGAGAGTTGGCGTGGATCCAGGGTAAACGTGATGGTTTGCTTTTGTCCGGGCTTCAAGGTGATGCGTCGGAAACTTTCCAGTTGGAGCCTGGGTGAGAGGCCGCTGTTGCCGGTGGCGGGAGGTAACAGATATAACTGCGCTACTTCGTCTCCACTTACCTTGCCGATATTGGTCACGTCCACGGTTGCGGTCAGCATTTCGCCAGCATGTAAGTGCGTGGACGATAACTTGAGATTGCTGTACGTGAAGTGGGTATAACTTAGACCGTAGCCGAAGCCGTACAGGGGTGTCCCCGTGTAATAGCGATAGGTACGGTTGCGCATGGAGTAGTCCGAGAAGGGTGGCAGGTCGTCGACCGACGCGTAGAACGTGACGGGCAGGCGGCCGGCGGGATTGTTTTTGCCCAGCAGGGTGTTGGCGATGGCCTGTCCGCCGAACTCGCCGGGATACCATGCTTCCAGAATGGCATTGCTGTGCTGTTGGGCGAACGGTACAGCGAGCGCGGAGCCGTTGAGCAGAAGGGTGACTACAGGCTTACCGGTGGCCGCGATCTTTTCAAGCAGGTCTACCTGGCTTGCGGGCAGGCCGATGTCGGTGCGGTCGCCACCTGCGAAACCCGGCACCTGGATCTTCATCTCTTCGCCCTCCAGGTCGGGGGACAGGCCAATCATGGCGATGACCAGGTCCGCACCTTGGGCTACTTTCACGGCTTCGGCCTGCAGCACGCCGCTTGGCGGGATCCACTGCAGGGCGATGCCTGCGCCGAACAACGGTGCATGGTGGGTATAGCTCACCTCGATGGCATGGGGCTGGGTGTCGGCGAACGACACTTGGACGTGCGGTGTCCTGCGGTCCTGGCCTTCGCCTGTCGAGGGGATTACGTCTTTGCCATCGATCCGCACGCTGACTGCATCCCCGGCGGTGGACTCGTTGTTTAGCCGCATGTTGAAGAGCAGATTCCCTGCCCTTGGCGGGGTGATGTAGCCCTTCCAGCGCACGGCGAATGCGGCCTGGTCGAGTCCTTCAACCGGCGCGGCGGAGTTCCAGTCGAAGTCGATTTGTGGATCGATGCGGGTGAGGACGGGCTTCGTTTGAAACGCGTTCTGCAGATTTGCCGCGTCCGCTGCATAGTAGCTGGCTTGCAGTCCGGATTCGGTACTGTCGAGGGTGGGGCGCAACATTGTGGACGGGACCGGGAGCGGCACACCGTCCGCATAGGGCGCACCCTGCGCGTACACGATGCGCGCGCCGGGGAAGGCGGTTCGCAGGGCGTCGACGGGCAGCTTCGGATCGCGTGGGACCGCGTTGTAATTGCCTTCGAGCGCAGAAAGTGACGCAGCGTTTGGACCGACAACGGCGATGGTTTTGTAGTGGCCGGGCTGGAGCGGAAGGATGCCATCGTTCTTCAGGAGCACCATGGCTTCTTCGCTCGTTTTGAGCGAGAGGGCGAGGTGCGCGGGTGACCGGTCTTCGGTGATGGGTATGGCGTTGTAGGGCACAGCCGCCGCGGGGTCGAACAAGCCAAGACGTATGCGTGCTTCAAACAGCCGGTCCAGCGCGCGGTTGAGGTCGGCTTCCTGCAGCAGGCCCTGGTGAACGGCCGTGGAAAGCGTCTTGTAGGTGTTGCCGCAGCTGGTGTCGGTGCCGGCGAGGACGGCGCTTGCCGAGGCGTGTTCGGCGTCGGGCCAGAGCGCGTGTGCCGTCTTCCAGAAGAAGTCATCGATGGCGCCGCAGTCGCTGGTGACGAAGCCGTTGAAGTGCCAGTCCTTGCGCAGAACGTCTTTCAGCAGCAGGTCGCTGGCACAGGCGGGCTTGCCGTCGACCGCGTTGTAGGCGCACATGATGGAATCGGCTTTGGACTCCACGATCGTTTTGCGGAAGGCCGGCAGGTAGGTTTCCCAGAGGTCGTGCGGTGTGGGATCGACGTTGAATTTGTGGCGTACGTTCTCCGGCCCGGAATGCACGGCGAAATGCTTGGGCGTGGCGATGACGCGGTAGACGTGTGGATCATCGCCCTGCAGGCCGCGGACGAAGCGGTCGGCGAGGGTCGCCGTGAGGTAGGGGTCTTCGCCGTAGGTTTCCTGGCCGCGGCCCCAGCGCGGGTCGCGGAAGATGTTGATGTTGGGCGACCAGATGGTGAGCCCGAAATAAATGGAGTGCACGTTGTGGCGGACGGCCTCGTTGAACTTGGCACGTGCTTCCGTGGAGATGACGGTGCCGATGCTGCCGAGCAGGGGCGCGTCCCAGGTGGCGGCCATGCCGATGGCCTGCGGGAACAGTGTGGCGTAACCGGACCGGGCGACGCCGTGCAGGCCCTCGTTCCAGTAGTCGTACGCTGGCACATCGAGCCGCGGAAGGGAGGGCGCCGCATTGACGCTTTGCAGAGCTTTTTCTTCCAGTGTCATCTGCGACACCAAGTCGTGCGCGCGCTGTTGCGGCGTGCGCGTTGTGTCGAGCCAAGGCCGTGCAGAGGACTGCGCGGCACAGGCTGCACTCGTTGCGAGAGCCAGAAACAATCCAACAGAGGGACGCATGAAGACAGAACTCCGGTCGGTCGAACTTCCAAACCGCAGGTGACGGCGAAGAACGGAAGGAGGAAGCAGAACGACTAATTTTGTGAAGCGAAATTATCGAGACTCAGCCGATAGATGGACTCTAAGGAGCCGGCGGTTGGCTGTCAAGCGAGGGTGATCTGTTGAACCGGCGTCCTGCTTTAACGCGCGAAGGAAGTCGTCGGGCTCCGCTTGTCGGCGCGCATGTGGGCCGCACGGTAGTAGCCGGAGTGACGCTGCAACACGACGGCGGCCGCGCCGCGCAGGCGAGACATGTCGCCGTCGCCGACCGACACAAAGCGTGGACCGACGCCATCCATGGCTCCGGCACGGCACTCCGCCTCGATCACCTCGCGATACACGTCGTAGAACAGGCTGACATCGCCGGCAAGCAAGATGAGGTCGGGCGACATGACGGCGTTGAGCAGATGAAGCCCCTGGCCGATGGCGCGGGCCTGTTGCGTGAGCGCCGCGCGCGCGGAGGGGTCCTCATCCATTGCAAGGGCGATTAGTTGCACGAAGGAAACGGCGGCGGCGTCGGGCTGTAAGTCACGATAGGTGCGCAGCGCCGCCGTCGTCGACGCAAACACCTCCCAGCAGCCCTTGCCGCCGCAACCGCATTCGGGTCCATCCGGGTCGATGCAGATGTGGCCGAACTCGCCGGCGAGTCCGTCGCGGCCCGCGATGAGCCGGCCGTCGGCGAGGATGGCGGCACCGATGCCTTCAGACACCGTGACCAGCACGGCGTTGCGGACGCCATCGATGCGGCCGAACCACAGCTCCGCGAGCAGGCTGGCCGTGGCGTCGTTTTCAAGCTGCACCTCCAGGCCGAGCAGCGCATGGAGACGTGCACGCATGGGGAACGCCTGCCACTGCAGGTTGGGGGCGAACACCATTTCATGGGTCGACAGGTCGACGCGGCCGGGGACGCTGACGCCCACGCCCTGGAATGTCTTGTTTGTGTGGCACGCCTGGAAGGCTTGCATGACCGAAGCGATGCTCTGGATGGTGGTCTCCGGATGCGCGCAGACGGGAACGATCTGGCGCTCGAGGAAGCGTCCGCTAAGGTCGACGACCGCGGCGATAGCCTGGTTGGGCCGGATGTCGGCGACCAGGAAGACCATATCGTCGTTTAACGAGAGGAGCGTGGGGCGGCGGCCACGCGCGGTCTTGATCATGGAGCTTTCACGGATCCATCGCTCTTCCAGAAGCCGTTCCACAATGGACGACACCGTGCTCGGCTGCAGGCCGGAGGCGCGCGCGACGTCAACGCGCGAGATGGGCTGCATGGCGCGCACGTACTCCAGCACGATGTCGCGGTTGATGTCGCGCGTGAGTTCGCTGGAGCCGACCTCCACGTAGGCCAGCTGAGCGTTGGCGCGGAAAGGTGCGGTTTTTGTCTTTGCTGGAGTTCGCTTCATGCTGCTCCTTGCGGTGCGCGCAGCATGGCGGCGCGCCGCATCACCGGGTACCGGCGAGTTGCGCGTTTGCCGCTCGTTCCACGGAGCGGGCGCGATAGTAGCCGGAGTGTCGCTGCAGAATCAAGGCAGCGGCACCAAGTAGATGCGCCTGCAGTCCATCGCCGGTGCAGACGAGGCGCGGAACCGTGCCGGTGAGCAGCGTACGCCGGCACTCCTGCATCAGGATGGGCTGCACCAACGGCCAACCATGCGAAATGTCGCCGGCAAACAGAATGATTTCGGGAGCGAGCGCGGCGGTCACCATGCGGAGTCCCTGCCCGATGGCATGTGCCTGGCGATGCAGTGCGGCAACCGCGGCGGGGTCGCTTGCCTGTGCCAGCGCCGCCAACTCCTGGTACGTGAGATGGGATGCATGGGGCGCGTTATCGCGATAGTAGCCAAGTGCCGCGCGCGACGAGGCGAACACCTCCCAACAGCCTTGCCGGCCGCAGCCGCACTTTGGACCGTTCGGCGCAACGCAGATATGACCGAACTCCCCCGCGAGACCAAGGCGGCCGGCGATGAGGTGCGAATCCGCGAGCAGGGACGCGCCCAGTCCCTCAGAGATGGCGAGCAGGACGGCATTTTTGACGCCGTCAAGATGACCGAACCAGAGCTCGGACAGGAGACAGGCGTTTGCGTCGTTCTCCAATTCCACCATTAAGCCGAGCCGCTGCGCGAGGACGCCGCGGATGTCGTAGTCTCCCCACCGCAGGTTGGGCGCCATGACGAGACGGCCGGTGGTGCTGTGCACGCGCCCGGGCACGCAGACGCCGAGGCCCATGAAGCTGCGGTCCGGGTGGTGTGCGCGCAGTGCATCCAGAGCGTCGCCAAGCTCGGCCACGCTCTGCTCCACCTCGTCGCCGAGGGCGATTTCCTGTTGCGCCAGAAGTTGGCCGTTGAGATCGACGACGCCGAGGATTGCGCGGCCTGGATGGATGTCGGCGACGAGCATGGCAAGCGAGCCGTTCAGCGAGATTTGTGTCGGTCGACGGCCGCGGGCGGTTTTCAGGGCTTCGCCTTCGCGGATCCAGCCTTCGTGCAACAACTGCTCGACGATGGAGGAGACCGTGCTATTTTGCAGGCCGGAAGCACGGCCCAGGTCGATGCGCGCGACGGGTTGGTGCAGCCGGATCAGTTCCAGGATGGCATCCCGGTTGATCTTGCGTGCAAGCTCGGTGGAGGCGACGTCCGCTCCTCGACCGAGTGCCGCACGCGGCTGCCTGCTGTCGCCTGACGCGCGTACCCGCCCCTGAGCTGAGTCTTCCATGCAACCATTCTCCATGCGTTTGCTGTTCCTGCAAAGAGCAAGCCGGGAATGGATGCGCAGGTCGAGGGCCGTGCTGGCGCAAAGACCGAGAACGTGGCCGCCAACACCAGATTGGCTGCTGCGAGAAGGAAACGCCTAAAGGAAATACCTTTGTTTGTGCGCGCGAAGTTTAGTTCGCGGCAGCCGGGGGTGGCGCGCCAGAAGTGCTGGATGAGGCCGGCGAGACGGGTTGGAAGACCAGTCTAGCTGCAGATGGACGGCAGCACCGGCGCCGCGTGGTGTCTGACGAATCGAGCCGGAATCTCATCCTCAGTGCGTTGGGGTTCCCTGCGGGATCGCTTCGCCGTCCGCACGTGGATCGGCACCGGCGTAGTTCACGCCGTGCGTGTCTTCATGCATGACCGCGTCACCCTGGCCAACGGTGTAAGAGAACGGCTCCAGCAGCTTGATCTCGTGGCCGCGCTTGGTCAGTTCGGCGCGGGCCGCGGCCGGAACGGTCTCTTCCATCTGCACGTCGCAGCCGTCGAAGGTTTCCTTGGTGAACCGGGGTTGTTCAAGGGCAGCCTGGATGTTCATGCCGTAGTCGACGACATTGGCAACGAACTGCGCGTGCGCCTGCGACTGGTTCCAGCCGCCCATGATGCCGAAGCCGATGTGCACACTTCCCTTCTGCATAAATGCGGGGATGATGGTGTGCAGCGGCCGCTTGTGGCCGGCGAGCGAGTTGGGCAGGCCTGGCGTGAGCTGGAAACCAGCGCCGCGGTTCTGGAAAGAAAAGCCCAGGCCCGGCGCGACCATGCCGGTGCCATAGCCGGCGTAGTTGCTCTGGATGAGTGAGACGATGTTGCCGTCCTTGTCGATGGTGGACATGTAGATGGTGCTCTTGCCTCGGCTGTTCAGGTCGGCGGCGACGTCGGCCGGCAGCACCTCGCAGGCGGCCTTACCCATGTCGATGAGTTTGGCGCGCCGGTCGGCGAGGTCTTTGGAGATGAGTTCTTTTGTGGGGATGGCGGTGAAGCGGGGGTCGCCGACGTACTTGTACATGTCGGCGTAGGCGAGTTTTTTCGCCTCGATCATGACGTGCAGCGCGTCGGCGGAGTTGTGGCCGTACTGCGCCATGGGAAAGTGTTCCATGATGTTGAGCATGGAGAGAGCGGCGATGCCCTGGCCGTTGGGCGGCAGCTCAAACACCTGCCATCCGCGGTAGGTGGTGGAGACGGGCTCGACCCACTCGGGTTGGAAATCGCGGAAGTCTTCGACGGTGTGCATGCCGCCCTGCGCGCGCAGGAACTTGACCATGGCCTCGGTCATGGGGCCGTTGTAGAAGCCGTCGCGGCCGTGCTCTGCGACCTGGCGCAGGGAGTTGGCCAGCGCGGGATTTTTGAAGATGTCGCCGAGCTTCGGCGGTGTGCCTCCGGGGGCGTAGGTGGCCAAGTAGCCCGGCTGCGCGGCGAGACGTTTGGCAAACCAGTAGCGAGCGTTGCGCTCGGCGAGCGGGAAGCCATTGTCGGCGTAGTAGATGGCGGGTGCGAGCGTCTGGCTGAAGGGCAGCTTGCCGAAGCGGGTGCGCATGGCGTCCCAGCCGGCAACGGCCCCGGGGATGTCAACTGTTTCGACGCTCAGCGGGTTGATGGTTGTGACACCGCGCGCCTTGAGGGCTTCGATGGTGAGGGCCTTTGGTGTCCAGCCGCTGCTGTTGAGGCCGTAGAGCTTGCCGGTTTTCGCCTCGTAATACAGGATGAACAGGTCGCCGCCGATGCCGTTGACGTAGGGCTGGGTCACGCCCATGACGGCGTTTGCGGCGATGGGCGCGTCGATGGCGTTGCCGCCTTCTTCCAGGATATGCGCGCCGGCCTGCGAGGCGAGGAACTGCGGCGCGGCGACAATGCCGAACGTGGTGACCACCATGGATCGGCCCTGCCCCGGCATCGACACAAACTGCTGCCCCATGGCCGCCTGCGGTGCGGAGACGGCCGGTGCTGCTTTTTTCGACTGGGCATCAATGACCGACTGCTGCGCGAAGAGGGGCGTGGCTACCGGAAGCAAAAGGACGGCAAACGCAAGAGCTTTCATCGGGATTCCCTTTGGGACAGACGTGTTGGGATGCAGCCTGTTTCGGCGTTGGTACGGCTTCGGTGAGCAGCACGTCCTTGAACGGCAAAGGCAGTGAGCCATGGGCCAAAGGCGGAGCGTGGACAGGAAGGGGTGCGATTCATCTGGTATATTACAAATCAATCCACTGCACAACCTGTATTCGCTTCATCCGAGCTTTCCGTCTTTGCTTGGCAGACGTTTTCTCTTCCCGGGTTCGCTCGCTGCATCTGCAGAGGCGTTGCCTTGCTTCAGTGCATGCAGGCGCACTGCGCGGGATCGTCTGTTCTGCGGAGAGCGTTCAGCACGCAATGCTACTGGCACCGTGAACTACTGGAGATTAGACCAATGAAACGCACTCATTCGTATCTCGCCCTCGCTGCAGTGTTGTCCGCACCCGCATCGCTGGTGGCGCAGTCCACGGCTACCCTGTCCGGCACCGTGAAGGATCCAAGCGGTGCGGTGATTTCCGGTGCCGCGGTGACGATCCACAACATCGGTACGGGCAACGATCGTGCAGTGGTGAGTGATGGAGCCGGCCAGTTTGTTGCGCCTGCGCTGCCACCTGGGGACTACTCGCTGCGGGTGGTGGCGAATGGCTTCGGCGCGTTCAGCGTGCAGCGCATCACGCTTCTGGTGGATGCGAAAACGAACCTGGATGTGCCGCTGTCGCTCGCGTCGGCCGGGGAGACGGTGCAGGTGGAGAGTGCCGCGCCGCTGATTGATTCCGAGACGATTACGGTCGGGCAGGTGATCGACCGGCAGACCGTGCAGGAGGTGCCGCTCAACGGCCGTCACTTTCTTGATCTGACGGTGCTGACGCCGGGCGGCGTGACCGCACCGGCAAGCGGCAGCCTGACCGCGCCAAGCCGCGGGCTGGGGGCTAATTCGTTCAACACTGCGGGCAATCGCGAGGATGCGAATAACTTTCAGATTAACGGCGTGAACCTGAACGACATGGTGCAGAACCAGATCACGTTTCAGCCATCGATCAACACGACTTCCGAATTCAAGATCAACAACCAGACGTTCTCGGCAGAGTATGGCCGGTCGTCGGGGTCGGTAGTGAACGTGAGCACGCGGTCGGGCACGAACAGCTTTCATGGTGAGGCGTTCGACTATGTGCGCAACGAGGCGGTGGATGCGCGAAACTATTTCAATCCGGTCGGGCAGCGGCAGGCCTCGTTCAAGCGGCACAACTTTGGTGGCGCGTTGGGTGGGCCGATATTCCACGACCGCACGTTCTTTTTCGCCAGCTACGAGGGCCTGCGCCAGTCGCAGGGCCTGACGCTGAACAGCGGTGTGCTGACGGATGCGCAGCGTGCGGGTGTGACCGATCCTGTTGCCAGGCAGCTGCTTGCCCTGATTCCGCGTGCGAATGACTCCACCGGCGCGCGCTTTGTGGGGACCACACCCGGGCCGGTGCAGACGAACCAGGGTACGCTTGACATCAATCACACCTTTGGTCCGGCGGATATTCTGCATGCGTTCTACGCGATTCAGAAGGATGTGCGGACTGAGCCGACACTGCAGGGCAACACGGTTGCAGGCTTCGGCGATAACCGTGCCGCGACCCGCCAGATTCTGACGATCAACGAGACGCACATCTTCAGCCCCAACTTTGTGAACGAGGCGCGTCTTGGGTTCAACCGGATTGCGATTGCGTTCAATCCGAACGTGACGACGGACCCGACCACGCTTGGTCTGGGCACGGGCACGACCGGGCCAAACGGCATTCCGCAGATCAGCATCACCGGGCCCGGCCTGAATTTTGGCGGACCGTCCGGCTTTCCGCAGGGCCGGTTTGACACGCTGGGCATCTTCTCCGACACGGCGACGTACACGGTGGGCCGGCACTCCATCAAGTTTGGTGGGGAGTTTCGCCGCTTTCTGAATGTTAACTTTTCGCAGGACACGGGCTCCATCGGCTTTAACACGGTGGCAAACTTTCAGGCGGGCCGCGCGAACAGCTACGCCATTACGCCGACGCGTACTTCGAATCGCCTGTACGTGAACGCCGTGGGGGCGTTTGTGCAGGATGCGTGGAAGGTCACGCCACGCCTGACTGCAGAACTCGGCCTGCGTTATGAGTGGAACGGCTCCCCGCTGGACGGATCGAACCGCCTGGTGGTGTTCGATTTGCCGACGGCATCGCTGTTCCGCGTGGGCACAAACGGGTACGGCAACAGCCCGTATCGGCAAAACTTCAACTATGAGCCGCGGCTTGGCTTTGCCTATGACGTGTTCGGCGACAACCGCACGGTGCTGCGCGGTGCCTACGGCTACATGGCCGATCAGCCGGAGACAAACGTGGTGAGCGGGCTGAACGGCAACCCTCCGTTTGCCAGCCGTGTGTCCTACAGCAGCGCGACAACGACCATTCCGCTGGCGACGCTGTATCGTGCCGCAGCGGCGTCGGGCATCGGCATTACGGGCGTGCAGCGTGACCTGCACAATGCATATACCGAGACGTTTAACCTGAACGTGCAGCAGGCGCTGCCGTTTGGTGTTGTCGCGTCGGCCGGGTATTACGGGTCGGTGGGCAAGCACCTGCGGACGCCACTGAACGTAAACCAGCCGAACGCCGCGGGAGTGCGGCCGTTTACCGCGGTGTCCGCGAGCAGCCCGATTTCGCCAGGCGCGAATATCAGCGGCGTGAACATTACGCAGGTGTCGTCGATCGGCATGTCGAACTATAACGCCCTGTGGGTGACAGGGCGCAAGGCGTTCCGCAACGGGCTGAACTTCAGCTTCAACTACAACCTGAGCAAGTCGCTGGATACGGGATCGCTCGGCACCACGGTGCTGCAGGATGCGACGCGGCCCTACCTGAACTATGGTGCGTCGGACTTCGACACGCGGAATCGCGTTTCGATGAATGCGATTTATGCGCTGCCGTTCAAGGGCAACCGCTTCGTCGAGGGATGGCAGCTTTCGGGTATTACGCAGTGGCAGACCGGCAATCCGCTGAACGTGACGACCACGTCGACCTTCACCGGAACGTCGGGCGTGCTGCACCCGAACCTGCTGCGCCCGGTGCAATACCAAAAGACGAGGAGCAGCGTGAGCACGGTGCGCTGGCTGGGTGCGGACCTTTGCACCAATACGGCTGTGACACCGACCTGCACGTACCAAGCGCTGAATAACGCTGGCGGCTTTGGCAACATGGGCCGCAATGCGCTGGTCGGTCCCGGGTTTGCGGATACGGATTTCTCAGTCGAGAAGAACACGACCATTTTCGAAAACGTGAAGCTGCAGTTGCGCGTGGATGCGTTCGACATCTTCAACCACGCGAGCTTCGGCAACCCATCCACAGCCATTACGCTGCCGACCGGAACAACAACGGTGGTGGGAGCCAATCCCAGCTTCGGCCTGATCTCGGGGACCCGCTTTCCCGTAGGTGATCTTGGGTCTTCGCGGCAACTGCAGCTTGTGGGGAAGATTATCTTTTAGCGCACATGAACATGAGACGCAGAACGAGCGCACTGCCTACAGGCGGCGCGCTCGTTTTGCGTTTGGCCGGTACTCGTCAGGAGGCTTCGCGGAGGCTGAAGCTTGCGATTGCCGGAGGGCTGGAACCGGGACTCACCTGAAGGGTGCCGAGCACTTCGGTTCCCAGCGGCGTCTGATCGCGGAGGCGGAAGACAATGACGCCGGGCTGCACCTCTTTCGCCGACAGCAGATTGAAGCCTCCTGTCTGTTGGCGAAGTTGCAGCTGTGCCGCCGTCGTGGAAGTGAACGCGGCGTTGGGTAGCGTGCTTGCAAGCGCATCGGCGTTCGCCTGGTTGAACGCGGCGAGCCAGCCGTAGAGCAGGTGGCCGGCTGGGCTGTCCGGGATGAGGCCGACCTGATCACCGAAGCGGGGTAGCCGCACGATGATGGTGGCGTGCACATCGCTGGGGTGACCGCCGCGACGTGCTGGCGTGGGGGCATCGGCAGCGTCGCCGAGGACGACGGTGTCGACCTGATTGGGATCGTCCCTTTCGTCCGCGGGATGTGCGCGCCTGCTGTGCCCCACACCGTAGGCGACGGAAAACGCCGCGGCAACGGCGACCACGACAGCGAACAGCACGACCCGGGGGCGCACCGGTTGACGTTCGGTGAGGTAGAAGTTTGGCGCGGACCGGGCCGGAGTTCCGGTGCGGGCGTGCTGCTGGTCCGGCATCAGCACGCCCGGAGAGCCGCGACAGGGCGCGCCTGGTGCGAGGTTGGACGAAGTAGCCGGGGGACGGACAACTGCATAGCTGGAAACTACCACTTTGCTTGTGTGCGGCGTGCACTTGCGGCGGTCGGGCATTCCGTGGCATCAACCCTTGTCCGAGCATTCGGACATCGCGCACACGCACAGAATCGAAGTGTGCGGTTTAAGGAGCTGGCACGGCTTTCGGTGTCTCGCCTTCGCGCACGCGGTACAGGTGGTTCATGGGCAGGTCGGTGAAGCTCTGTTGATGGCCGTTGGGCCAGACGATTCTGACGCTGTCGATGCGGTTGGCGCGGCCCAGGCCAAAGTGGAGCCGCAGATCACTTTGGGAGAGATAGCTGCCTCCACTGAGCACTTCGCTCATCTGCTCCGTTGCACCGGTGCGCACGTAGACTCGCGCGTTGAGCGCGAGCCGGTTGGAGGTCACACCGTCCAACTGGAACTCGACCCATTTGTTCTGTGGGTCACTCTTGACTTCGAGAATCGTCGGTGCGCCGGTTAAGTTTTCGATGACCACGTTCAGCCGGCCGGTGTTGAAGAGGTCGCCCACCGCCAGGCCACGGCTTACCGTCGGCGTGGTCAGCGCTGTTCCCGTTTCGTGGCTTACCTCGCGGAAGGTCCCATCGCCGTTGTTCCAGAAGAGGAGTTTCGGTTCACGATAGGTGGTGCTGAGCTTTGCGTTTTCGACTTGAGGGTAGACGTGACCGTTAACGAGCAGCAAGTCCAACAGGCCACGATTGTCGGTGTCTAGAAAAGCGTCGCCCCAGCCGACGTAGGGGTACGTGGATTGCGCGATTTTTGCGGCGTGGGCGACATCCGTGAAATTCAGCGCGCCGTCGTTGCGGTACAGCACGGCATAGTCCTCGCTGAAGTGCGAGATGGCGATGCTCTGGCGGCCGGTGCGCGTGTAATCACCCAGTGCGACGCCCATGTTCGCCTGCTCGGTGCCACTCTCGCTCAGGGCAACGCCGGCATCGTTGGCGACCTCGGTAAAGTGGCCCTTCCCATCGCCCTTGTAAAGGAAGTTCGGCTCGCCATCGTTCGCGACCAGAAGATCCAGCTTGCCGTCGCCGTCCAGGTCGGACCAGATGGCTTGCAGGCCGAAATATCGCTCGGGGTCGTCAACGCCCGCAGCATGGCTCACCTCGGTGAAGGTGCCGTCCTTGTTGTTGTGGTACAGCGCATCCGGAGCACCTTTCAGGCCGCGCGGTCCGCACTGCACCGCCACGTCATGATACTTGCAGGTTTGCGCCGAGCCGAACGAGGGCAGGTGCGCCAGATCGACATCGACATAGTGCGGGACGAACAGATCGACGTAGCCGTCGCCGTCGTAATCGCCAAAGGCAAGGCCGGTCGCCCAGCCCTTGTCGATGGCGAGGCCGGAGGATGCAGTCACGTCGGTGAACGTGCCGTTGTGGTTGTTGCGGTACAGCACGACGCCACCAAAACAACTGATCGCGAGGTCCGGCCAGCCGTCGTTGTCGATGTCCCCCACGGCCGCGCCCATGGCCCAGCAGGGCGTGGCAACACCGGCCTTGTCGCTGACGTCGGAGAAGGTGCCGTCGTGATTGTTGCGATACAGCGCGCTGCGTGCCTTCGTACCGGCCTGCGCCATGGAAACGCTTGGCGCGTTGGTGAAGTAAATGTCGAGCCAGCCGTCGCCGTCGAAGTCAAACAGGGCCACGCCGCCGCTCATCGATTCGACGATGAACTTCTGGTCGGGACTGGAGAGGTGCTGGAACTTGATGCCGGTGGAGGCGGTGATGTCGACGAACTGCGGAATATGGGGCAGAGCACTCTGCGCGCGCGCCGCGAGAACAGGCGCGGCGACTACAACGAGGCCGAGGAGCCAGACAAAGGATAAACAAACTTTACGCATTGAGGATTTCCGTTGTCGCTTGCGGGCCGTTGGATTGCGACGTTCTCGAGTGTACCCTTCCCTGCTGACGGGTGATTCACTTGCATCCTGTGATCGATCGTGAACGGGGGTCCCGTGTCTTTGCAGCGGGCTGGCGCGGTGGGTCGCATCCCGTCGCGATGCCGTGGTTGACGCCCGGTCTTCCGCGTGCGTGGTACGCTGCTGTGCAGATAAAGCTCCGGATGTGTTCTGTGCCGCCACGACGTTTTCTGGTTCCCTCCGCGCTGCGCCGCACAGCGGGCTGGCTGCTGCTCTGTGCCTGCGTGCCCTCGGCGCGAGTTGTGGGACAAGGCACGCCCGACCCGCTTGCTGCGGCCACCGCGCTGGTGCGCGCGGGGCACTACGATGAGGCGATCGCGACCGTGCGGCGCGCGCTGAAGGCAGGTCCCGCGACTGCGCGCCTATATACGGTGGAGGGCATCGCCCTCTCCCTCAAAGGCGAGGACGAACCTGCGCTGGGGTGCTTCAGGAAAGCCCTGGCCATCACCCCCGGTTTTAGTCGCGCGCTGCAGGCAGAGGCATCCATTCTGTCGCGGCGGCGCGACCCGGCCGTGGTCGAGGTGCTTGAACAATTACTCCACGCAGACCCCCAGGACACGACCGCGCACGAAATGCTGGCGTTGGCCGAGGCGCAACAGGGCAAGTGCACCGCCGCGCTGAAAGAGTTCGCGATGGTGGGGCCGGGGCTCGCGATCCATGCGGATTCCCTGCAGTTCAAGGCTGCCTGCCTGATGCAAGCTGGCGCATTCGCCGATGCGATCGTCACGTTTCAGCAGGTGCACGACCTGCTGCCGGGAGACACGGGCACGTTATACAACCTTGCCGTCGCCCAGTTTGAGGCGGGCGACCCTAAGGCTTCGGCGGCAACGCTTGGCCCTTTGTTGAGTAGGTCTCCCGACATCGACACGCTGCTGCTAGCCGCCGACGTCTTCGAGCAGGAGGGCGACACACCGCACGCGGCGACGCTGTTGCACCAAGCCATCGTCGCCGACCCGATGCGCACGGATTCATACGTGCGTTTCGCCGAGCTTTGCATGTCGCACGAGTCATACCAGGCTGGCGTGGACATGGTCTCTGCCGGCATTGCGCGCGCGCCACGGGACGCTTCGCTGTACCTGGCACGGGGACTGCTGCTGGGCGGGATGGCCAAGTACGATGCAGCCGAGGCCGACTTTCGATTGGCCGAGAAGAACGATCCGACCCACGGCACCGGCTCGTATGCCGTGGGTTTAATTGAAAAGCAGCGGAACAATCCAGCCCAGGCGCTTGCCACTGTGCGCGCCTCCCTTGCGACCCACCCGGAAGATGCACAGTTACACCTGCTGCTGGCGCGCCTGCTGATGGAAGGTGGGGTGCAGCCTTATACCGAGGCTACGGCACAGGCGCAGGAGGCCGTGCGGCTGGCACCGCATCTGCTCGCCGCACATGACCTGCTTGCGAGCATTTACCAGGAGAGCGGCAAACCTGCCCTGGCGGTGGAACAGGCTCGTGCCGCCCTTGCGCTGGACCCGAAGGACGGCGCCGCGCTGTACCGCCTGATGCGCTCGCTGCGCGCCACGGGCAACAACGAAGAGGCACAGGCAGTGGGCCGACAGGTGGCCGCGCAATTGAAGCAGTCGCGCGAGGACGAGACCAGGCGGCTGCGGTATCGCATTGAGGCGGTCACACCAAGCGCGAAGATGCAGATGCCGCCGGCGGCTGACAAGCCTTCTCAGCCCTGATGGATTTCACGCTGTTTTCAAGCTGCGGCCATGGCTGCTTCTGCGCACCTGAGTGATTTCGCGGCTGTGCGGCCCTTTTCCGGCGGATGATCCGCTGGCAGGAAAACGTTTACGGCCTTCTTTTCACAGAGACTCGGAACATTTGCACATCTACCTGTCTGTCGCATAAAGCTTGCTTGACATCGTTTTCTGATTGTTCCTATAATTCGCGCCGAACCAAAATCAATCTTTTGTTCGTGTCGAAGCTCGTTCCTTTGGAGGGTGCATGTTTCGTAAGCAATCGATTTGCGCTGGACTGCTCATGTTTTGCCTCACCACCTTGATGCTGGCGTTTCCAGCGTGGTGACAGTTTCTGAGCGGCGTGGAGGGTACAGTACACGACAGCTCCGGTGCCGCCATTCCAAAGGCAAAGGTGACACTGACAGACACGCGTCTGAATGTGACCAAGACGGTGATCACCAGCGACGGCGGCTATTTCCGCATCGACAGCCTGGCGGCTTCTGCGTACAGCGTGCAGGTGACGGCGGACGGGTTCGATACCTACGCGCAGACAGGCCTAACGCTGCAGGTGGGCGAAACGCGCACGCTGTCTCCCACGTTGAAGATCGGGTCCGCCTCTGCCGAGGTGACGGTCATGGCCACACAGGCTGCCCTGAACCTGAGCGCGGCAACCACCGGGTCCATCATGACGGAAGAGACGGTGAGCGTGACACCGCTGGGTGGGCAGAACGTGTATGGCCTAGCCAGCCTGACGCCGGGTATTACCGGTAGCGGCACCAACTCCCCGGATAACTACACGAATGAATATGCTATCAACATCAACGCCGCAGGGCTGCGGCAGGAACAGAACGGCTACCTGATCGATGGTGCGTATACCGATACGCCGTCTCGCGCGGGCGGCACGTCGATTTCGCCTAACCCTGAAATAGTGCAGTCGATCGACATTCGCACAAATAATTTCGACGCGGGCAAGGGACGGAACGGTGGCGCGACAGTTGACGTATTTACTAAGTCCGGCAGTAATAAGTTTCACGGAACCGGCGACTATTACTTCCTGAATGATGACCTCGTCACTCGGACGGTATTTCAAAGCGATGTACCGTCATTTCGCCGTCAGGAGATGGGCCTGACCTTAGGCGGCCCGGTATTCAAGAACAAGTTATTCTTCTTCGGCGCGATCGACGTGCTCCGCTCCAGCTCGGTGAGTGCGGCGGCTTATACCGTGGAGACGCAGCAGTTTGTGGACTGGGCGAAGGCAAACCAGCCCAACACCGTTGCGACGAAAGTTTTGCAGGCAGCGGCACCACTAAGCTACGCAACCAGCAACTTTTCTACCGCCAGCCAGATTCAGGCCACCAGCTACTTCGCCGCACCAGCCAACCTGCCGGCGAATCTACCGGTACTGGGGACCGCAAATATCAGTTACTCCGTTCCCAAGAATGGCTATCAATATAGCGCGCGTGGTGATTATTACCTCGGCAACAACGACCGCTTTTACGGTGAGTTTATGCGCACATCCACATCGTCGGTAAGTGCGACACCGCGCCCAAACCTGAACTACAACACCTCCAGCAGTTCCGACTTTGCGAACTTTGACTGGACGCACACCTTCTCGTCGAAGTTACTCAATGAAGTGGGCGGCAGCATGATTCGTCCCTTCGGCGCAGACCTTCCGGTGGCGCAGGATGGCATTCCACTGATTAACGTGACGGGTCTGACAGGTTTTGCCAACTGGGGTCCGGGCAACTTTACCCAAACGACCGTGGGCTGGCGCGATATTCTCACGACCACCGTCAATACACACACGCTGAAGTTTGGCTTTCAGCAGGACAATATCCGCGAGGCGGACAACCAGAGTGGAGCATTTGCCCGGCCGACTTACAACTTCAACAGCTTGCTGGATTTCGTGCAGGACAAGGCAACGAGCGAAAATGGAACGCCGGTAAGTCTACTGACCCACGCGCAGGCACCGTACAATCGCCGTTATCGCGCCTTGGTCACGGGTGCCTTTGTGCAGGACGACTGGAAGGCTTCACCGCGACTCACGATCAATGCGGGCGTTCGATTCGACAACATGGCGAACTTCTTTTCCGTGCTGAGCCCGCAATTGACCAACTTCACCCTGGGTAGCGGCAACTTCAACCAGGCCATTGCCAACGGCGTGGCTGGCCTGCAGCCAAGCACGCATGTGCTGGACCACTCCATCTGGCAGGTGACGCCGCGCGTCGGGTTCTCGTATGACCTGTTCGGCAACGGGCGCACGGCGCTGCGCGGCGGGTTCGGTGTGTTTGCCGACCAGCCACCGTACATCCACATCACGGATATCACCGCCGGCAATCTGCCAAACTACTACACGCCGACCATCAGTGTGTATCAGGGGCAAGCTTCACCGACCTTTCAACTATGCAGCGCGCCGACGGGCTTTGACGAGGCGTGTCCCGTGGTTGACACACGAAACGTTGTGCTGAATTCGAGCGGTGGCATTGTGGGCAGTCGGGCTTCGCTTGGCGGCTACTCGCCCAACTACAAGCTGACGCAGGTGGAGCAGTGGTCATTGAGCGTACAGCACCAACTCACGAACTCGATCATCATGGAGGCTAACTACTCCGCATCCGCGGCGCATCACCTGCCGGTGTTCAATCAGGATCTAAACCGCTTTGCAGGAGACCTGATCGTGAATAAGGGTGTGCTGAACCGGTTAAATCCGAATTTCAGCTCGATTGCGTACGGCACGTCTGACGGCAACTCGGGAGGTCATTATGGTTCCGTCAGTGTCGCGAAGACAATTTCTCATGGATTCAATCTACGTGGGATCTATACCTTTGGTAAGGCGCTGGATACGATCAGCAACTCCGGCTCGCTCAGTGGCGGATCGGTGACTACGAATACCTCGGTGATTCGCAACGGCGACCTGAACTCGCAGTATGGCCGCTCGGATTACGACATTCGTCACCAGTTCACGATGGACGGCACGTGGACGCTGCCGAACAACTTCAGCAATCGTCTTGCGCGGAATACGCTTGGCGGATGGCAACTCGGTGGCTTGTGGCTGTTGCATTCTGGCCTGCCCTTCACCGTGTACAACGGTGCCGCGTTTAAACCCGTATTCGACGCGCGCGGTAACGTGGTCGGCAACACCGGCGGCGACTACAACGCGGACGGATCGAACTATGACGTTCCAAATACCCCGACCTTTGGCGCGCACCTGCCGGGGCAGTCACGGAGTAAATTTCTGACCGGTCTGTTCCCTGCGAGTGCGTTCACGGCACCTATTCTGGGAACTGAAGGATCACTTGGACGCAATACTTACGATCAGCCAGGCTACAACGATGTCGATCTCACCGCAGCGAAGCTCTTTTCGCTGCCATGGTTTGGCGGAGAGCGCCTGCGGCTAGAGGGCAAGGCGGAAGCTTTCAACGTGTTCAATCGTGTGAACCTGATTGGTGTGACCTCCGATCTTTCGTCGGGCTCGCTGTTCGGCCACTCCACGAATGAATTGCAGCGGCTTGTGGGTGGACGCAGCGTGCAACTCCATCTTCGCGGCAGTTTCTAACTGCGAACAGGAGCATCTCTGCCTGTGAGGGATGCTCCAAGCGTTGTACTTCACCACTCCGTATTCACGCGCACAGCGCTTCTACAGGCAGCAACCGTCTCTGAAAAGGATCTGCATTATGCATTCACGTGTTTCTCGTGTCGTACCCGTCAGCAGACCATTGCAGAAAAACCGCCAAGAGATTTGCCGCACCTGCCTACTCTCCTCGGTTTTTCTTCTTGCGTTCAGCAGCCTTGCTGCCGCAGGCCAGCAGCTCGACACGACACTCGACCGCGATGGCAACACCGTGACGGTCGAGCCGTATGCTCCGAACATCCTGCGCGTCACGCTGAGCCTAGACAAGGGGCAGGCTACGTCTGCGCCAGGGTTTGGCATCGTGGGATCGCCTTCCGGAGCTGGATGGACGCACAAACAGGAGCAGGGTGGCAAGGATGTGTTTCGCTCCGACCGGTTGGTAGCGCAGCTTACTCCTAATCATCAGAAGGCTGCCGATTTGCCACGCGCCATTCCTCTGGATGAGATGAACGCTTCCTTGCGTGAGCACTACTTTGGCGGCAACGTGAACCATCGCTTTGAGCCGCACAATGATTCCCTGACGATCAGCACGGCCGATGGCAAGGAGTTGCTGACGATGGATCGCTGGTCCATGGTGCCTAACGCCGCACGGGAGCATACAACAGGCAACACGGGTGCGGCAGTAGGTTACCGCGTGGGTGCGACCTTCGATTCGCCCAGTGACGAACACTACTACGGCCTGGGCCAGCATCAGCAGGGGTTTCTTGATTTGCGCGGCCACCGCATGAATTGCTGGCACGACTATAACGCGCCCGGCGGAGAGACGCTGTGCGTCCCGTTTGTCGTCTCCAGCCGGGGCTATGGGCTGGTGTGGGACAACGCGTCCAAAACCACGGTCGATTTCGGCATTAACGGGCATAATACCTGGACGTCCGCGGTGGGGGATCGGGTTTCGTTTTTCGTAATCGTCGGCAACACGACCGATGAAATCTATGCGGGTTATCGGCAGCTTACCGGCACGACGCACCTGCTGCCCAAGGCCGCCTACGGCTACATCCAGAGCAAGGCGATCTACGGGACGCAGGAGCAGATTCTGGCGGTTGCCGATGGTTATCGCAAGCGGGATTTGCCTGCCGATGTGGTGGTCGTGGACTTCCTGAACATGACGCGGCAGGGCGAGATGGATCTTGATCCGAAGCGCTGGCCGAATCCGGCGGCGATGAATGACAAACTCCATTCGATGGGCTTTACGTCCATGCTGAGCGTGTGGCCGCATTATGCACCGGGAACGCAGTTTTATGACATGCTGCAGGCCAAGGGTTGGCTCGTGCACAAGCAAGATGGAACACCGGACCCAGGCGGCTTTACCGACCAGATCGGCCCCAACATCGATACCACCAACCCGGAAGCCGCGCGCTGGTTCTGGGGAAAAAGTCGCGACCGCTATCTCAAGCCTGACCACTTCGATTCCCTGTGGCTGGATGAAACCGAGCCGGACATCGACCCGGAGAATGATGTGTTCTCGGTAGGCTCGGGGCGTCGGTTTTACAACGTCTACCCGCTGTTCCATACGGCTTCCGTGTACGACGGTTTCCGTCGCGACTTTGGCGATAGCCGGCGCGCTCTGATCCTTGCGCGTGCGGCCTACCTTGGCGCACAGCGCAATGGCACGATCTTTTGGTCCAGCGATATCCAGTCCACGTGGGACATGCTGAAGCGCTCAATCCCGGCGGGGTTGGGCTTTACCGCCACCGGCATGCCGTACTGGGACACAGACATCGCAGGTTTTTTTGCGCCCACGCTGGCAGCCGATTACAAGCCGGCACATACGCCACTCATCGATCCTTCCGACGCGCTTGCGAACGTCGATCGCTACGTGGATTATCCGGAGTTGTTCGTGCGGTGGTTTGAGTGGGGAGCGTTTCAGCCAGTGATGCGTGCGCATGGGGAGCGTCAGCACAACGAGGTATGGGCATATGGTAAGCAGGCGGAGCCGATCCTAGCGAAGTACCTGCGCTTGCGCTACCAGTTACTGCCCTACACTTACTCCCTTGGGTATGGCAGTTACCAAACCGGTGCGCCGTTTATGCGTGCGCTCTTCATGGATTTTGGCAAGGATCCAAATGTAGCCAACATTACGGACGAGTATATGTTCGGCCCGGCGTTTCTCGTCGCGCCCGTGGTGGAGCAAGGTGCAACGCAACGGGAGGTGTACCTGCCTGCCGGCACCGAGTGGTACAACTACTGGACGCACGAACGCTTCAGCGGCGGCAAAACCATCGAGGTCCATGCACCGATCGATACCCTGCCGCTTTTTGTGCGCGCCGGTTCGATCATTCCCATGGGCTCGCCAGTGAAGAGCACTCACGACGCGCAAAGCATCGCAAAGGTAGAGGTATATCCCGGAGCCAACGCGGACTTTGAACTGTTCTCCGATGACGGAACAACCTACGGCTATGAGAAGGGCAAGAGTTCGGTGACGCGTCTGCATTGGGATGACGGAGCAAAGAAGTTGACGCACACCGGTGCGGACGCATGGTCGGGCGCGGACGGCGGCGTGATTCAAGTAATCGAGGGGCACTAAGGAGAGACTTAACGCGAAGGAGGACTGCTTTGCCGAGCAAAGCGGCTAGCACGCTAGCCATCACAACGACTTGAGTTTTTGGAAACCCCAGAAACTCAAGTCAAGCAAGACTGCGTTTTTGCTATTACACGTCGTGGCGCACAGGTCACCTCCAATGCTGGTGCGTCGGAGATCCGCGGCTTCATTGGCCGGTAACCCTGCCCATTCGTTGCGTGTGCGACGCGTTCGTCTGCTCTGCGACCGGCTCCCCGCTCCGGCGGGTCTGGTGACCAATGTCACTTCCGCCTCCCACCACCAACACCACCTGCCGGCTGAGTCGCTTCTCCGGGGGCTGGCGGCGGATCTTTGCTTCTTTCAAAGCTAACTACTCAACGCGGAACGCCTCGTTCGACGGCAGAGCAACCTAGTTCTTATAAGCGGACACCCGGCCGGCGCTTGCAGCGGGACTTGCCTGGGGAATGCTTTCCCATCCAGCGAACCGGTGCCGCCCACGACGATAGAACAGGTACTCCCGTTTAAATCACGTGGGGGCAATTGGACACTTTCGCTTAAATTCGCCGCGCCCATTTACAGCAGCTTCTGCGCCTGCAGAACGATTCCCGCATCACCACAGGGTGCGCCACGTTGTGGTAGGGTAGCCCCGGCTACCCGCGCAGCATCTCCAGCGCGAGATGCATCAGGGTTGGCCGTACGTCACGGTCTCATGCGAACTGTTCCGATGAGGCCGGTTCAACGGCTACTTTCAATCAGTAGCTGTTGCCCCTCCTCCGTTGCCGCGCAGGCTGCTGCCGATGACTCTTCCTCTGCATTAAGCTTGCTTATTTCATTTACGTATTCGTTGCTGCATGCCCCAACATCACGGCCAACAATGCTTATTTTTCGTCCGCGGTCGGCCCGAATGTCGCAGGTACCTTCTCGCCGAGCAGTCGAAGGTAAACCCCTAGCTGGGCGCGATGATGAATCATGTGGTCGAGAAACAATGTGCGATAGGCGTTGTAGCGCGTCGTCTGCAGCACCAAATTCCCTTGCTTCAGAAGGGAAAATCCCTCATCAAAGGTCGCATCTTGCGTTGCTTTCAGTGTGTCGATGAGGCGCGCAGCCATGGCCTCAAACTCGGTTAGTAGATCGGCCTTGAGCGTCATGCGCAGGATCTTGCGCGGATCCTCCGGCGTGCCCATGTTGATGCTTGGCACGGTGAGATGCAGGTGCGCAAACCCGACCAGTTCCGCGGTGTGGCCTGCCAGCCGTGTCAGCGGCATCGACTTTTCATGGGGAGCAAAGTCATTACGTCCATCCGGCACTTCATTCAGCACCTTACGGGTATTTTCGAGTTGTTGTTCGAGCTCGGGCAGTAGGCGTTCGGCGAGGGTCATGGTCTTCCTTCAAAGCGGTACATCTCAAATCGAGTGTATGGCGCATTCCACGTGGCATGCTGGCGCGGGGACAGGACAACGTTCGCGCCCGCGTAGAGTTATGCTCCGCGAAATACTGAGCCCGACCAGCCTTGATGAGGCTGATCGGGCTGTGATTCAGGCAAGATACAGCTTAAACAACGGATGCAGTCAGATCATACCGATCCAGGTTCATGACCTTGTTCCACGCAGCGACAAAGTCCTTCACGAACTTGCCGTGCGAGTCGGCGCAGGCGTAGACCTCAGACGTGGCGCGCAACTGGGCGTTGGAGCCGAAGATGAGATCGGCACGCGTTGCCTTCCATTTCACCTCGTTCGATGCCCGCTCACGACCTTCGAAAGTATCCTGCGCATCCGATGTTGCCTTCCACAGGTACTTCATGTCGAGCAGGTTGACGAAGAAGTCGTTCGTCAGCGTCTCCGGACGGTCGGTGAGGACACCAAACTTGGTGCCACCAAAGTTGGTGTGAAGCATGCGCAGACCGCCGATGAGAACGGTCAGTTCCGGCGCGGTGAGGCGCAGCAACTGGGCCTTGTCGAGCAGGGCGACTTCCGCCGGCTCTTCCTTGCGGTAGCCGTAGGAGCGGAAGGGCTCGACGATCGGCTCAAGGAAGCCGAAGGACTGCACGTCCGTCTGCTCCTGCGAGGCATCCGTGCGGCCTGCGAGGAACGGCACGATCGTCTCGATGCCGGCATCCTTCGCCGCCTTCTCCACACCCGCCGCACCCGCAAGCACAATGAGGTCGGCCAGCGAGATCTTCTTGCCGCCGGTTGCCGTGGCGTTGAAGTCCCCCTGGATCTTCTCCAGCGTCTTCAGTACGCGCGCCAACTGGACGGGCTGGTTGACCTCCCAGTCCTTCTGCGGCGCGAGCCGGATGCGCGCACCATTGGCCCCGCCTCGCTTGTCGGAGCCACGGAACGTGGAGGCCGAGGCCCACGCCGTCGACACCAGTTCGGAAACCGAAAGACCCGAATCCAGCACCTTCACCTTGAGCGCGAGGATATCAGCGTCATCGACCAACGGGTGATCGACCTTGGGCAGGCAGTCCTGCCAGATCAGTTCTTCCGCCGGGACTTCGGGTCCGAGATAGCGGAAGCGCGGACCCATGTCGCGGTGCGTCAACTTGAACCAAGCACGCGCGTACGCATCGGCAAACTTTTCGGGATTCGCCAGAAAATCACGCGAGATTTTGTCATAGATGGGATCAACACGCAAAGCAATGTCAGTCGTTAACATGGCCGGCTGCTTCCGCTTGTTGGGGTCGTGCGCGTCTGGCACCGTGTTCGCGCCAGCATCGCCCTTCGGCTTCCACTGATGCGCACCGCCAGGGCTCTTCGTCAGCTCCCACTCGAACTTGTATAGGTGCTCGAAGTACTCGTTGGTCCACTGCGTGGGCCGTGTAGTCCAGGTAACCTCAAGGCCGCTGGTGATCGCGTCGCCCGCGATGCCGGTCTTGTACGCGCTGCTCCAGCCCAGACCCTGGTTTTCGATCGGTGCGCCTTCCGGCTCCTTGTCCAAGTGGCTGCCTGGGCCGGCACCATGAGTTTTGCCGAAGGTGTGGCCGCCCGCGATCAGTGCTACCGTCTCCTCGTCGTTCATTGCCATGCGGCCGAACGTCACGCGAATGTCGTGCGCAGACTTCATGGGGTCAGGCACGCCTTCAGGGCCTTCCGGGTTGACGTAAATCAGACCCATCGTCGTGGCGCCGAGCTGTGTGGCAAGCTCGCGCTCGCCGGTGTAGCGCTTGTCCGTTCCCATCCAGGTCGTCTCTGCGCCGAAGTCGACATCGTGATCTGGCTCCCAGGTGTCGGGACGGCCACCGGCAAAGCCGAAGGTCTTGAACCCCATCGTTTCCATGGCGACATTGCCCGTAAGGATCAGCAGGTCAGCCCAGGAAATCTGCTTACCGTACTTCTGCTTCACCGGCCAAAGCAGGCGGCGCGCGCGGTCCAAGTTGGCATTGTCGGGCCAGCTGTTCAGCGGAGCGAAGCGCTGCTGACCACGGCCACCGCCACCCCGGCCGTCGTAGGTGCGGTAGGTACCCGCTGCGTGCCAGGCCATACGCACAAACAGCGGGCCGTAGTTGCCGAAGTCAGCCGGCCACCAGTCCTGCGAGTTGGTCATCACCGCAGCGATATCTTTCTTCAGGCCCTCGTAGTCAAGCTTCTTGAACTCCGTAGCGTAATCGAAATCTTCGCCCATGGGGTTGGACAGTTCGGAGTGAGCATGGAGCAGGTCCAGCTTCAGGTGGTTGGGCCACCAGTCGCGGGCAGTCTGGTGGCCGCGGTGGCCAGTGCCGCCGTTACTAACCATGCTGGCCGGGAGGGCTGCGGGGTTGAAGGGGCACTTGGCATCCTCCAGGGGCGCGCCTGGAACCATTGCATTGACTTCGGTTTTCGCTTCGGCTGTGTATTCGGTATCTTCGATCGCCATCTTGTCTCTCCCTGCGTTGGTGCGGTTGATCAATGTTTCGGGTCTGCGGGTGTCGGATACAGACGCGGCCACCCATCGTTCGCCAGCTTCGACAGTAGCACTTGAGCGGCTATAGTTCAAATACACAGTTTGATCTTGAGGTATAGGCTAATCCTATGGAACTACATCAGCTCCGTTACGCCTGTGCTGTGGCCGATACCGGCAGCTTTAGCCGTGCGGCGGAGCACTGCCAGATTGCGCAGCCATCCCTTTCCCAGCAGATTTTGAAGCTGGAAGAAGACTTGGGCGCGAGGCTATTCGACCGCTTGGGTCGCAGCATACGACTAACCGAGGCCGGCCGAGCCTTTCTACCCCATGCGCGTTCGGTGCTCGAAACCATGGCCGCCGCACGGGCAAGCATCGCGGTGCAGCAGACGGATGTTCGCGGCAGCGTGTCCGTTGGCGTCATCCCCACCATTGCGCCCTATCTCATGCCTGCCTACGCGGCAGACTTTATGGGGAAATTTCCGGAAGCACGGCTTCGGATCATCGAGGACATGACACCGGTGCTGGTCGACGGCCTGCGCGATCTGTCCATCGACCTTGCCATCCTTGCGCTGCCGCTGCGCCACAAGGACCTTGAGCTCTTCCCGCTGCGGACGGAGCCCGTCTTTGCGGCGCTGCCGAAAGGCCACCCGCACGCCGCGTCCAAATCGCTCTCTCTGAAAGATCTGCGTGGTGAGCCATTCGTGATGCTGCGTGACGGCCACTGCTTTCGCGATCTCAGCGTCGCCGCCTGCAGCAGCGCCAGGATCACGCCCAACATTGCCTTTGAAACCGGCCAGTTCAGCAGCGTGCTCGCAATGGTCGGGGCCGGAGTCGGCATCTCCATGATTCCGCAAATGGCTGTCGATGAAGGCGCCGATTGCACCTACGTGCCCCTGACGGACGCGCGGGCGCGCCGCACGATTGTGCTCGCAACATTGCGGGGGCGCAGCTTTAATCATGTGCAACAAGCCTTCGTGGAATGGGTCACCTGCGGCCTGAAAGGCGAGCCCGCCGCAAGTGCTGCCAGCGAGGTCACGACCGGAGAGCGACGGTTTTCTAAAAATCGACAAGTGCAATATCCAGAAACCGATTGATCTGGGCCGGTCGGGCGGCTGGGTAAGGCGAAGGAGATTGCAGAAGCCGTGCCGAGCACACTATGGTTTCACTCCAGAATGTGACGGTTCTGCTCAAGCCATGCCCGCAGCGTCAGGGCCGGTTCATTCAATAGGTAAGGAGTGTCGTCCCGGATCATGCCAAGGTCGCCCATGTGCCCACTACGGAATTGGTGCAGGAACTCCATAGCGCCAGCCGCATACCATGGCTCCGCTTCGCTTCCGGTGGACATGATGGTTGCGAACTCATCCGGCTGCTTATACTCGCACCGGATCGGGCGACCCAGGATGTCAGAAAACATGGTTGCAAGTTCTTCCCCACCCGCGACCTCCACACTGAGCCAATAGTCGTTCCCGGCATGCTTCTGCGGACCACCGCGAAGGATCGATGCTGCTGCGGCCCCGATGTCCCTGGAAGCAATCCAGCCAACCCGGTCCCTTCCCCAGAAGATTGGGAAGGAGTCATGCGTGATCTTTGTGAGCTTGCCAAGATGTTCCATGAAGACGTTCGGATGAAGATGCGTCCACGGGATTCCAGACGCTTTGATGTAGGTCTCCACAAGCTGATGCCACACAATGTGCGGATCCGTGCAGTCCCACATGCCGAATGTCCCAAGATGCAGAATGTGCTGAACAGAGGCCTTCCTTGCGGCATCCACGAAGGTTTTACTTTGAGCCAACATGGCCACCGTGTAGCCCGTCAACAGGAAGACTCGATCTACACCACGCAGAGCTTCGGCAAACGTCGCTGGCCTGTCCAGATCGAGTAGAACGGCGTCGTATCCTTCCGCGCGAAGAGAAGCGACCCGCTCATGAGAGCGTGCCGTGATCCTTACGCTCAGTTCCTCTGGACGGCGGAGAAGATGCTCGACAACGTAGCGGCCAACCTGGCCGCCTGAGCCCAGAACAAGAATCAACGGTTTATTTGGTGAAGTCATGCCAGCTCCCTCCAAAACGGAATGACGATTCTGTTTTGCATGTTTACGCTACACATTGCATCGTATATGTGCAAGCATCAGTACGATAGGTGCCGGTCGGACACCCGAAGGAGAGCGCATGAGAGCTGTGCAAGTGGCCGAAGCAGGTGGCCCGGAAGCAATGAAGGTAGTAGAGGTCACCATGCCGAGTCCTGGTTCGAATGAGTTGCTCATCGAAGTTGCGGCCAGCGGCGTCAACTTCATCGACATCTATGTTCGGGAAGGCCGTTACGGCAACGCGCTGCCGCTGACGCCAGGACAGGAAGCTGCCGGTACCGTCGTGGAGGTAGGGTCGGAAGTAAAGGGCATCGCCAAAGGGGACCGAGTCGCTTGGTGCAGCATCCTTGGAACCTATGCGGAGTTTGCGCTCGCGCCTGCGGATCGGGTTGTACCCATCCCCGCAGGCATCAGCTTTGAGCAGGCCGCAGCAGTGATGCTGCAGGGCATGACGGCCCACTATCTTTCTCATGGCGCTTACCCCATCAAAGCTGGAGACGAGGTCCTTATTCATGCCGGAGCAGGTGGCACGGGTTTGCTGCTGACACAGTACGCAAAGGCCCTTGGTGCGCGTGTCTACACGACGGTCTCAACGCCAGCCAAAGCTGAGCTGTCCCGTCAGGCGGGTGCAGACGAGGTGATCCTGTACACGGAGAAGGACTTCGAAGTGGAAGTCAAGCAGCTCACCTCCGGTCGGGGGGTAGCCGCTGTGTATGACTCAGTCGGTGCGACGACGTTCGATCAATCGCTCAAGAGTCTGCGGCCACGCGGAACACTCGTATTGTTTGGCTCCGCAGGCGGTGAGGTGCTGCCCTTCGCGCCGATCAAGCTTGCTCCCCTCGGCTCGCTTTTTCTGACGCGTCCTATTCTTCGCGACTACGTGGCTACACGCGAGGAGTTGCTGGAGCGGGCCGGTGCCGTCTTCGGAGCTGTCCGCGACGGAAAGCTCACAGTCAGGATCGAAGCGCGGTTTCCTCTGGAGGCTGCGCCTTCAGCGCACGAAGCGCTTGATGGTCGCAAAACAACGGGCAAGCTCCTGCTCATGCCTTAAAGTTTGCCTCCGTTCGCTTAGGATGAAGCTTGGGCTGAACTGGGCTAAACATGAACAAGAATCTTACGAGTCCGGTAGAACTGAACGCCCCAGCGAGGGGAAGGCCACGAAACAAGGAGGCTGACACGCGCATTCTGCGAGCAGCTCTGGATCTCATGGAACGTATTGGCTTCAGGGCTGTTTCGATGGAAGCCATTGCTGAGGAGGCCGGCGTCGCCCGGACGACCATTTACCGCAGATGGCCCAGCAAAGCCACCATCGTCATGGACGCACTCTTGATGGAGGTAGAGCCGGAGATTGACTTCCCGGCCGGTTCCAGCCCTCTTGAGAGCCTCCACGCGCAAATGTCTCTGCTGGCGCGAGCTTTTCGAAGCAGACGAGGCGTCCTGGTGCGGTCCCTGCTGGCCGAGGCGCAATTCGATCCAGAGCTGAAGACGGCGTTCCTCGAGCGGTGGATTCTGAAGCGTAGAGCGGCCGCAACTTCGGTCATACGTGCAGCCATTGAAGCCGGAGAATTGGCTGTCGGTACAGACCCGGAGGCGCTTCTGGATGTGCTGTACGGCGGACTTTACTATTGGCTGCTGATTGGCTTGAAACCACCAACGGAAAAGCATGTTCAGGCATTATGGAGCATGGTGATGGGTCACAAATAGTCGGCTAAGAGGGCGAGTCTTATGCCTTGGACCCAAGGTGCTTCCCTGTGCGCTATTGGATGGGATGACCGAGCGTGTCGAGGATCATCATGGCAGCCAGGACAGTACCTGCTGCCATGATGAAGTTGCGGCGTTCCATGTGACTATACCGTTCGCCCCCAAAGAGCGGTTTTGTTGGTTGGTCATGATGGAGACGAAAGCCTTTGTCGGTGAGCTCAGGGGACTTAAGACTAAAGACTCGGGTGAAGGCCGCGCACTGGACTTACCGTCTCCAGAAGCGAGGCAACATGCAGAATGGTTGATTCTGCCTGCCATGCCCCGACGACCTGCACGTTGATCGGCATGTTGTCCTTGCTTGTGCCGAAGCGCATGGACACTCCCGGAAGCCCCGTAACATTTAAAGGCACGGTGGCACCCTGGATATACGTAGGACCTACGGTCTGACCGTTGATTACAAATTCGGATTGGCCATGCTTGTAGGCCGGAATTGGCAGTACGGGGGTCAACAACGCATCGTACTTCTGGAAATAACTCGCGAAACCATCTCTCAACCGCTCTGCTCCCTGCTCCGCGTCGATGTAGTCCTGCATTGAGGTATCGGGAAGCGAAAGCATGTACTTCGCCATCATGTAGAGTTCCTCTTCACTCCGTCCAGCCGTCGCTTCCTTAAAAGCTGGCTTCATCTCCATCACATGGAGACGATTGAAGATGTCGAGGGCAGAGTCACGCTCGAGCGCCGGGATGCGCACAGGTTCAACTGTTACACCGGCCCCACTGAGCGCCTTTGCGGCTGCTACCACAGTAGTAGCCACCTCAGGGTCGATTGGCCCAAAGCCGGGTTCTACCAGCCAGCCGACGCGAAGTTTACGTGAGGGTTTACTCCCCAGGCCCGCATCAAAAGCCACGGTGCTGCTGGCGTAGCCATCGAGGCCGTCCGGACCCGCCAGTTGCGAGAAGGCGAGGGTTAGGTCGCGGATGCTGCGGGCCATCGGCCCGACATGCCAGAAGCGACGTGGCACTCGAGGCCAAATGCCCGTCATCGGAATCCGTCCGTGTGTAGTTTTGAGCGAAACGATGCCAGTCTGTGCAGCCGGCCCCCGTACGGAAATCGCAAGGTCAGTTCCAAGGCCCAACGGAGACATGCCCGACGCAATGGCCGCTGATTCACCGCCACTCGAACCGCCAGGCGTGCGGGACAGGTCCCAAGGATTGTTAGAGCGACCGGAAAGAAGATTGTCGCTTTCGATCCAGTAGGAGAACTCTGGAAGATTGGTCTTTGCCAGCAGGATGCCGCCTGCGTCCTTCAATCGCGCGATGCTGGTCGCGTCCCGATCAGGCTGACGGCCTTTGAAGATTGGAGATCCGCGCTGGGTCAGCAAGTCGGCGCTGTCGATCGAATCCTTGGCTGTGAACGGAACCCCATGCAGCGCACCAAGGGCTTCTCCCCGAAGAACGGCTTTTTCCGCGGCTATGGCGGATTCCAGTGCCCCGTCCGCAATCGTGACAATCGCGTTGACCTGAGGGTTTACTGCCTGAATGCGATCGAGGTGGGCCTGCATGACTTCAACCGGAGAGACCTCGCGTGTGCGGATCAATTCGGCCAACTTTGTAGCGTCGGAATACGTCAGTTCGTTGCTCATTGTCTCACTCCCCTATCTGCCGTTAGGCAGGCTGCGTGCATTTCAGATTCTACCTAACGCATGGTAGATTCAGAAATGTCTAAGGGCTGTTTGAGCCTCGGCTTTACAGATGACAAGGGTGAGTCCAGATGAGTCACAACGCCAAGGAAGACATTCTGTCCGCAGCTAAAAAGACGGCTCAGGCGCATGGCTATTCGGGCTTGAACTTTCGTGATCTTGCGGCTGACGTCGGTATCAAAGCAGCCAGCATTTACTACCACTTCCCTAGCAAGGCGGAACTAGCCGTGGCAGTAGCAAAGCGCTACTGGGAGGACTCTGTGGTCTTCCTGGACAAGCTGCTCGAGGAATCGGCCAGCCCTCTAGCCGCCCTTCGTCGGTATCCCGAAACATTCCGGTGGGCCCTGGAGAGCGACAACCGCATGTGCCTCTGCAGCTTCATGGGTGCAGAGATAGACGACCTTCCGGAACAGGTCCGAAAAGAGGTTCAGGTCTTCGCTGACGTGAACGTCGACTGGTTAGGCAAAGTTTTATTGGCAGCCAAGATTGCGTCTCCGAGAGAGTGTCAGCACCGGGCTCGAGCCATCTTTGCGGCGGTAGCGGGAGCACAGCTCACCGCACGGACTCGTGCGGACCTTGGCTTGTATGACGAACTGATCGAAGGCTACCGCTCTGCCGGTCTGCTGCCCAAATAACATCCGTCTGACAGGTTTTTTAGAGCTGTCCTTATCTGGCGCGATGAAACTGCCAGGTTTAACAATGGAGTTACCCGCGCAACATGCCAGACGTTCGAGGGAAAGTTTCAGCATGGTGACGAACCTCACGCGCATCGAGCGGTCCCCCATGTCCCATGTAAAACCGCTCGAAACCTGCGTCGACTAAGCGAATCAGCTCCTTACGTACAGCCTGAGAGTCGTCTTCGAAAGGAGGACGAATGGCATGACCTAAACGAATTACGCCGCCAATCAAGATCCCCGACGCGACCAGATCGCCTATCAAAGCGTCCCTGCTTCCTAGTTCAACCGATATCGACCCGTTTGTATGTCCGGGCGTGTGCCTGACGCTACCGGTAATCCCGTACTGCGAGAGGTCCAAAGATTGGTCGCTGGAGAGAAGCACGTCAGGCTCAAAGGCTGTATAAACCTGGTGTGGCGCAGGCGTCTTTAGAAACAAGCGCCCGACCCAACCCGTTGGACAGAACTTCATTGGCTTTTCGCGTTTGTAATAGCGAAGATCATCCTCATGCGCGATGATAGGAGCCCGCGTTCTTTCACGGAGCTCGGCAGCCCCGCCAGCATGGTCCACATGGGCATGAGTGACCACGATAGCTCGAACGTCTTTAAAGGACAGTCCTTGCTTTGACAGAGCCCTCTCGAACTTTGCAGTTGACCCGGGAAGTCCAGCGTCAATGAGGACACAGCCGCTCGCGCCGATCAACAGATGGGCGTTAACTATGCTAAGAGGCAGGATTGAAACGCGTACGATTCGACTCACCATTTAGCCCCACTGCGATCCACATCATCCCTGATGGAAGTGGGGCCGCCTGTAGCACGTTCGACGAATTGTTGAATGGCACGTGCTGTTCGCTCGGGTTCATCCAGTGGTAAAAGGTGCCCACTCTGTGGAATCACTTCGAGCGTCGCTAAAGCTATTCTCGCCACAACTTCGCGCCGATGCTGCTCTACAGAGTCAAGACGGTCTTGCTCGCCTGCGAGAACTAGGGTGGGCACGGCGATATTCGATACCTCGGAAGAAATGTCCTCTAGCATGGCGGTGGACGGCCAAGCTCGCTTCGCTTCTGGAGTCCCGCTCAGACTGTCCCGAACGACCTGTTCAATGGTGTCCTGATCGAGTGCACCCTTGCTGAGAAACGCAATGGTCTGCAGTACCGTCTCGCGGGTGTCATAAGCGTGAATTTGCTGCTGCTTCGCTTCCTCCGGCAGAAAGGTGGGCGTCGGCGTAGCAGGTGCGATAAGCACCAAGCCCAGCAGCTCAGGCGGATTTCGGGACGCGACAAGTTGGGCTACTTTGCCGCCCATGGAATGACCGATCAGGATGTAGCGGCTAAGGGCGAGATGCTCGATAAGCGCCATGGCCTCATCCGCGAGGGCGGCGATCGAATAACCGTTCATGGAGTCGCCCGACTCACCCCATCCGCGCATGTCATAGGTCACGGTTCTGTATGACGGTTGGAGTTCCGCCGTCACCTTGTTCCAAGTGCGATGCGTGCCACCCCAATAATGCAAAAAGACCAGCGAGACATCTCCCGCTCCCCGCTCCTGCACCTCGAGCAAAACTCCGCTGATCAGTAGTTTCATCAAAATTCCATCGTCTGCTGCCCAGCAAAATAGCGATCGGAGGGAACAGCCCGTGAAAACCGGCCTAACCCTCTTCTCCGGTAAGTGCTGGCGAACGCAACCGAGTCGGCACACGCTCGCCAGCAGATAAAACGGCTGAGCTACTTCTTGCCGGCCGCCGCGTTTTCGATGACCTCTGCGACTTCCCTCGGGTGCGACAACATCGCCACATGGCTCGAAGGTAAGGTCGTGGTCGTGGCTTTCATCTGCTTAGCCATGCTTGCTTCCTGCTCAGGAGCAATCATGTGATCGTTAGAAGCTACGACGTACCATGATGGCTTGGTGTGCCATGCAGCGTGTGTGGGCTCTGCGGCAAAAATCGATCCCGAGGTCTGCGGTTGAACAGCAGTGAGAAGCGCCTTCTCTTCATGGCTCAAGTCCTGCGCGAAGCCGGTCTCGATTCCATTTGGCGATAGAAGAAGGAAGCCATCTTCGAGCGGCACTACTTTGTCCAAACCGCTTGGTTTAGGAAAGTTCTTGCTGATCTCAACGATGGACTGCCCTGCGTCCGGAGCAAACGCGGCAACGTAAACCAGACCGGCCACTTTGGGATCGTTCCCTGCTTCTGTGATGACCACACCGCCATAAGAGTGGCCGACCAGAACCACAGGGCCATCCTGCGCGGCGAGCGCGCGCCTGGTTGCAGCAACGTCCTCTTTAAAGGAGGTCAGAGGAATGCCGACCGATGTAACCTTGAACCCCTTAGCTTGTAGCAAGGGAATGACTTTGGACCAGCTCGATCCATCTGCGAATGCTCCGTGCACGAGGACGATGTTTCTTGCTTGAGTCGTTTGAGACATGAGATTTCCTCCGAATACTGAAAGGGTGAGGGCAAGGACCGCGAGTGTCCGCTTCTACGTGTGGCGCATGTGTGTCTCTCCACGGTCGAGAGTAGGTTGAGGAGCCGAGAGATCCTGCTCACAAGCAAGTTGGTATGCCCTACTTCGTCCTCAGGCATACGGGGCAGGAGAGATGTTCAAGAGAAAGCGGTCGACCGCTGTGCTCACCCCCAGTGTGCCGCCAACAGCTGGAGAAGCCTTTACCAGATATTGCTTAGTTGGGAAGCTTCTTGCGCTTATTTAGTGGCTATTTCGAAATGAGGACGGCGTTACGCCGACGGCACGGCGGAAAGCCCGGGCGAAGTGGCTTGAATGGTCGAAGCCAACGCGAATTCCGATTTCGCTCACGCTGAGGCAGCCAGTCTTGAGGAGCACCCGCGCTCCAGCCATGCGCCGGTCGAGAACATACCGCGCTGGCGTCACTCCCACGCTTTGCTTGAAAGCGCGCAAGAAATGAAAGGGACTCAGACCAGCATGGGCAGCGAGTTCGGCGAGGGAGATGGACCGGTCCAGATGCTCCTCGACATAGGATTCAACTGCTCGCACCTGCTTGGGGACGAGTTGTGCCGCCTTCTTCGACGGCATCGCCACGACCCTGGCGTGTTGGCTTAGTGCCAGCGCGATCGCTATCGCAATGCATTCCAAACCGAACCGATCATGTGTACTAGGCAACTGGCTTTCGTGATCCAGCGCTCGCATCAGGTGCTCTATCTTCGGTGGGCTAGCCGCCAGAGACTGAACAAGATTCGAAGAATGCTTTCCCCCGGCCGATTCAACCAAATTGTCAAACCTCACTGGGTCAAATGCCAGTGCCACCCCAGCAACGGCACCCTCAAAACGAACCTGATGCCGGCAGCCTTGAGGCATCACCCAAAGAGCGCCGGGACGCACCCACCGAATGCCTGAAAAGTCGGGGCTTTTGATCTCTGCGCGGACGGCAGGACTGGTGTACATGAAAAAGTTATGTTGCTGCGTTTCGCGCTCCGGAAAGTCGGTTGGAGCGACCGTATGGTGCTCCACGAGCACTCCACGCGCAGCCAGATTCGCATGCCTTCTTACGACATTCGGAACAATCGGAATGATCTGCGTTCCCTGTCGTACCGAAATCGAGTCGTTCACGTAGCACCTCAGGCTTATGGACCTTGCTCTTACCGTCACTCTCGCTTTTAGCAGCGCGGTTCCCTGTCTTTGTCGAACAGAGATACACGTGTGGCAGCAGGTTCTCCTAGTGAGAAGTTTAGCTGCCTTTGCTCGTGACCTTTGGGATGCTGCTCTCTCCAGAGTAGTAGGAGCAGCGGCGGCATGGCATAAAGAACGACCTTTCGCCGGTGGACCTTCGGATAGCAGGCAGGACACGACGACAGCATCAGGTTAAGTACCGACTTCCCCGGCACCCGAGGATGCACAATGATGGAGCTCTTATCCCGTCCCGAGGCGTCACAGACACGGCAGCGTTAGCCGTCGCATTCCAGGACCGATTCTCGCAATGCGCCGAGTTTCCTCATCCTGCCGTTTCAGCGTGTAGCAAGTTGCGCAGAGACCAAGCGCAAGCACCTTAGCGTTCCGCAAGGGCAGACGGAACCGACTACGTTGCCGCCGACCCGTTCTTTTCCGTTCTCCAGAGCTGGGATGTCGCGTTCTACGATGTCGACGAACCTCGGGAAAATGGGTATCCGGGCTACTCAGACGGGGATGATGAAGTATGGGACAAGGATGACAACGATGACCTCGATGGTGGCTCGGCACTGCCAACCTTCCCCGGAGTTGCTGTGCAACCGATCAGCCTCAAGATCATGGTCTGATGCTGTACTCAATTCATTGCGTAGCGCCCATCTCGCGGTTCTCAGGCCAAGAAGAACGCAGGACGCGATCAACAAGACGGCCCCCAGTTTCGGGTAGTCCGGCTTTTGATAATGTCCATCGATGCGCATGGCTGCAGTGTAGGGAAGAACAGGCGAAACCGGTCAGCAGATCTTCGTCGGCTCTAAAGGACGTTCCCACGAACGTGCGAATTGCGGCTTGAACGAGAGCAACTCGCGGTCCAGACCGCCAATCTGCGAGAACGTTCAAGCGTTCAAAGCGGTAGTACAAAAAACCACGAGGACGACGACACCCAATGTCCCAAGTACGATAGCGAAGCCAGGTAATCCCCTGAAGCGCTTCGCTTGTCGTGAGGTTCGGGTCTGTTGTGGAGCCGGGGTCTGTTGCGACGTCGGCACCTGTTCCGAAGGCGGGCTTGCGGTTTGTTTTGGAACTTGAGCTACTTGCGTCGCACGTCCGCGTTCGTCGGTGGTTATGCCCGGAGATTGCGGATGAGAGAACAGGTCTGCTTGCAATTCACCGGTGAACACTTGAAGGCGTTGTTGGGGCAAAGGCTTACCGTCTCTGCCATCCATGGCAGGCAGATAGGCACTGAAGGCGTGCGTATACAGTGCTGAGCTGCAGACACAGAATGAAGCCATAATCGTGCCTGTCCAGCGAAACGTGCCATTTGGGCCTGGACCTCTTGTGGGAAAGCGGCTGGATTCGTTCCAGTTTGCCGGCCTTGCGGCACAACTACGCACAGGTGCGCCGCAGGTCGTGCGGCACCAGCATGCCGAGCTCCGTTCTTTGGCGTAGCGCATCTTGGGATTGACGCAACGCATACAGAATCGATAACGTTAGTCATCCCTTTGTTGAATGATGTGGAACGCGAGATCTTCCGCGCCGTTTGCAATCGTGCAACTACCAGCCAGGAGCCCGCCTTGAGCCTTCGAATTACCCGTGACGTCGCTTTACTCCTCTGCTGCAGCGCTCCCCTGCTCACGTCACCATTGTTTGCTCAGGAAGTGACCGGCAGTATCAGCGGCACGGTAACCGACCAGAGCGGTGCGGCGATCAAGGGTGCCTCCGTTGTGCTGACCAACACCGATCGCAAGCAGGACGTGCGCACTGTACCCACCAGCGGTGCCGGCTTTTATAGTGCATCATCGCTGCCACTCGGAACCTACACCATTACGATCACCGCTTCTGGCTTTCAAACGGAGAGCGTCACCGGTCTTGTACTTCACGTGGATGACAAGGCCACCATCAATCGGCAGCTCCACATCGGTAGCAGCAGCGAAACCATCACAGTGGCGGCCGACGCGCTCCGGGTCAACCTTGAAGACGCAGCAGTGGCCGGCCTCATCAACGGTACCCAGGTCCGTGAGCTTGTCCTGAGTACGCGCAACTACGAGCAGTTGCTCAGCCTGCAACCGGGTGTCGCCTATGCCGGCACCACCGACCAGATCTACCTTGGTCCGACTAACCCGCTGGGCGGAGCCAACACAGTAGCCTTTTCGGTCAACGGACAGCGCACGTCCGCGAACAACTGGACGATCGATGGGGCCGACAATGTCGATCGCGGCTCTAACCTGACGTTGCTTGCCTTTCCGTCTGTTGACGCCATCGCCGAGTTCAAAACCCTGCGTGGTACCTACTCGGCTGAATACGGACGCTCTGCCAGCGGCCAAATCAACGTTGTCACCCGATCGGGCACCAAAGATCTCCACGGCAGCGCGTACGAGTTCTTCCGAAACAACGTACTTAACGCCAATTCATGGGCGAATAAAAACTTTGCTACTTCCGCGCAGTTCCTTCCACGCGCACCCCTGCGCTACAACGATTTTGGTTACACCGTTGGTGGTCCGGTCTACATTCCGCACATCTATAACGGTCGCAATAAGACGTTCTTCTTCTTTTCGCAAGAGTTCCGCCGCGTCATCACGTACTCCAGCATACTCACGACGGTTCCAACTGCTGCCGAGCGCACGGGCCTGTTCCCGGTGGCGGTTTGCCAGAACTTCGTCGGCGCGGCAACCCGTTGCGCAGACGCCGGCACTCGCCAGATCACCAGGATGTCGCCCACTGCACAGGCCTACCTCAAGGACATCTTTGCTAATGTTCCCTTGCCCAACGCCAACGGACAGCAGGACGAGCACAGCTACACCTACAACGCCCGTAACATTTACAACGACACGCAGGAAGTTGTGCGCGTGGACCAGGCCGTCGGCCAGAAGCTTCAACTGTTCTATCGTTTCATCCACGACAGCATCCCCACGCAGGAGCCACTAGGCTATGGGAGCGGTGGCGGTGGTTTGCCTGGTGTACAAACCACCAACACCACCTCTCCGGCCACTCAGCAGCTCGGCCACGTCACCTACACGGTCCGGCCCACGCTCTTAATTGACGGCGGTTACGCTTACAGCTATGGTGCGATCCAGAGTCGTCCCGCAGGTTCGGCCCTGCTCGCCAACAGCCCGGATATCAAAGTCGCTCTGCCCTTTCAGAACGTTCTTGGCGTCATCCCAAACGTCACGTTTTCCGGCTACACCGGAATCAGCGATGCTGGCATCTACGATGATTTCAACCGCAATCACAATGTTTTTGGGAATGTAACCAAGGTCCTGGGCACGCATACTGTAATTGCCGGCGCGACCTTTGACCGGTATCAAAAAACGGAGAACGCCACTGGCGGCAACGCGGGCGCCTTCTCCTTCACGTCGGCTGCCTCGCAGTTGCCTGCCACGACGCAAATGAATAATGGCCCCTCCGCTACGCCTGGGTCCACCTTGGCAAAAGAGGCTGCGGCATACTACCAGTCATTTGCCAACTTCCTTACTGGCACAGCCACTGCCGGCTTCAGCCAAAGTCCGGTTCCGCGTGTGCCTGATCTTCACGCCAACACCTTTGAGGTGTACCTGCAGGATAACTGGAAGGTCCGCCCGCGCCTCACGCTCAATCTCGGCGCACGCTATACCTATTACCAACAGCCCAATGACAGCAGTCTTCTACTCTCCAACTTTTTGCCTTCGGCTTACATCGCCGGCAATGCCCCCACCATCGACTCCACTGGCAGCATTTGCGTGAAGGCGCCGTGCACTGGCGTTACTGCACTTCCGAATGCCAACTACGACACGCTCAACGGTCTTGTCTATGTCAAAGGAAACGCGAACGCCAGCGGGATGCACCTGTCGCCCTTCGATGACCGCGTGGGCCAGCCAGACCAGAAAAATCTCGCTCCACGTGTCGGTTTTGCGTTCGATGTTTTCGGAGACGGACGCACCGCCCTGCGCGGCGGTTACGGCCTCGCCTATGACGCTTCACTATTCGGCGATTACGAGCAGAATGCCTTCAACAACCCGCCTCTTCCCGGCAACTCGAATTACAGCTACACCTCGTTAGACAACCCGACGGCCGGCACAGCCACCGCCGCTGCCCTGCCAACACCACTCAACCCGTACTCTACCGCGGCGCAGTTTCATTCGCCCTACTCTCAGCAGTACTCGCTCGGGGTGCAGCAGCAGCTTGCGCCCACCCTCACCTTTGATCTTGGCTACGTCGGCTCACATGACACGCACCTGCTGGGCTATGTCGACATCAACGAACCCGCACCTGGAGCGGCAAAAGCTGCAGGAATCCTACCGGCGGGCGGCTTCTCGAACGCCGCACAGGTCAAGACCGCAAACCGCGTCCGGCCATATCTTGGCTATGGCGGGATGTACTCCGTCCAGACCGTCTTCAACTCGAACTACAACTCGCTGCAGCTGGCCGTGAAGAAGCGCTTCAAAGGCCGCAGCCTGATCGACGGCAACTTCACCTGGCAGAAGTACATGACCAACAGCCCTGCAGACCGCAGTGGTGCGCCACAGGATCGCACCAACCTTAAAGCGGAATACGGCCGCAGCGTCTCTGACCGCACTACCTACGCCACGATCGATTTTGTCTACGACCTACCGTTTTTCAAAGACCAGCATGGCTTCACCGGTCGTGTACTTGGCGGCTGGGAGGTGTCAGGCATCGTCGCATTGAACTCCGGCCTGCCTGCTACAGTTTCTGCCACTTACGGCAACACCATCAATGGTGTCGCGTTCAACGACGTCGCTGGCCTGGCGATCAGTGGTGCCAGCCCGGCGGGTCTGCGACCCGATCAGGTAGGCGATCCGAATCACGGCGTCGGCATTCGAACCAAGCTCAAGTGGCTCAATACCGCAGCTTTCGCTTCGCCAAGTGCCACGCTCGGCCTGCCTGGCAACGCGCACCGCGGCACGATCATCCTGCCCGGCTTCAACCGCGAGGATGTAGGACTCTTTCGCAACTTCAAGATCTTCCGCGAATCGGAGTTCCAGTTGCGAGGCGAAGCCTTTAATGTCCTCAATCACACAAATTACAACACCGTGAATACCACGGCGACTTCCACCGCGTTTGGCCAGGTTACCGGGGCCCGTGAAGCACGCATCCTGCAAGTAGCGGGGAAAGTAAGTTTTTGACCCTGCTGTCTTGCCGGATCTTCAAAGAGCAGAAGCTCAGGAGTTTATTCGGCGAAATGAACTTTGGATCTCACGACTTCGTCTCACAATCTACTTGCGTTGCGTGTCTGGGGCTGCTTGGGTTAAGTGCCACTTTCAGAATTGATCTGGGTTCTGGCTCACTTTTGGTGATGCTGCTACATGCTCTTGCGACGCCCCTGAATTCATCGGGATAGACCGCGTGAAGCACTCGTTCCCGGCGCAGATCGAAGCCGGCACGACCGTACATATATCACTTCAGGAGCTTGAGCCGATGGACCTGACCTTCGACCATGCCGTTTTCAAGGCAGTCACAAGGCTGCCAGAACGGCATTGTTGTCGCGATCCAAAGGCCTGGCGAACGACGCCAGCGGAGATGGCTTCGCAGCTCCAACCCATTCCGGCCACGCTTGGGTATCGTTTGTCACATTACGTGGCAAACTTCTAATCACACTATTTGGCCTATCACCCATTGGCTTGTATTTGTGCCACTGCTCGGGCCATGACTAGTTGGACATATGATTTCGTTCTGCAGACCTGCTCGTTGCGGTCCCGGACGCTTCGCCCAGATTCTCATATTTGCGATGGCTTGGTATTCCGTTGACGCGCTGCTGTGCGAGCTAATTTGGCTGTTCTTCCCGGCCAGTCGATCGCAAATGTATAGTGGGGTAATTCCTCATGCACTCTGCTGGGAAGTGCACTCTGCTTTATTGTGCTGATTCGTGGAGTGCGTCATGCGAGGGAGTACCAGGCCAACCACCCCGAGGCTGCGTAGCGCAGGTCGCCTTGTTACTCCTGAAACGGACGTTTCTACAGGTAAGGGCTATCGATTCTACTAATGCGCTTGGCGTTACCGATCAAGTCAGACTTGTGTGATTGCCCAAGGGACCGGCTCAACGTAGCGGAAATCACTTTCCGGGAGGAGAGTAGGGTTTTCGCCGGAAACGATCAGGACGCGTGCATCGTCCGAAAGCATCAACTTGAGGCAAGCCTTACCTGCATAGCTCGCGGGTAGATCAATCAGGTTATCGAACACGGCACTGCCAGCCGTTAGCGAGCCCTCACAGATGTAAGCGGGAAGGTCTCCCACCATGCCCTCGATCAGCATGGCTTCGAAAATCACACGTATGCGCTGAATTCCACCTTCTCCGTCTTCCCAGCCGGGCCTTCCTTGGCTGCGATGGACGTACGCATCGAGCAGCACGAAGCCTTTGCCGCCAGTGTCGACTTCAACCGCCAGGCACTCTGAATCATGAAGTTCAATTGCTGAATTCACGGTCGCTCTCTGCACGGATTGTAGCCGCGTCCAGCCAGTCCTAAGAGTACCAATGCTGGGCTTCATCTGACTCTGCGATGCTGTTACATTTTCCTCAACGGACGCAGAGGAAAAATGCTTTCTCTCCACAAAACGAATCCCCTTGTTGGAAGCTCTGCGCCTTCGCCGTTAAATCCGACGGCGTTTGTGAAAGATGGAAGCGACAAAGAATCCCACGATGCTGACCGGTAGGGCAAACATGCCAAGAAACCCAAATAATCCAAAGCCCACCGCGATTGGGCCGCCATCACCATGAGGGCTACCGCCAGCGAGGCCGAAGAGGATGAATCCTGCAAAGCAAGAGGCGAGCGCAACCCAGAAAGCTGCTCGCCACCGGCCGAGGCCGATCTTGGACCGGAACAATCAGAAAAGTCTGAGCTACTAAAAGGCAAAGAAAGCTCACGAAAAAGACGAACTCTGCGCGATGTATGTAGACCCGATGCACGTCCCCGTTATGTTGCCCATGAATAACATCGGCGAGCGCAAGGATGAACGCAGATACTCCCGAGGCAATGGTTCATTGCCGTAGTTTAGCGGGCCGCAATCGCTTGAAGCAGCGGAACCCGCTTCGCTCACACTAGCCTGACGTTCGTTCGCTCCGACCAAGCACCCGCTGCACCTGAACCGCGCTCCACTACCCACCGCGAGGCGCATCGATCTCACGGGCGTTCCGTTCCGCAGCGATCGCACGTAGCGTGCTGATTCCCTGCCCCTGACTGTCCACGATGACAGGCAGCACCTGAGCACTTCCCCCGCAGCCCGGGCGCGAAAGGTCTGGCGCGCTTCCTCCGCGATCTCCGCGAATCGTTCCGCAGACACACGCCTGCCACCCAGCACAGTACCCCGTTCCTTCCCTGCGGCCGGCGCCGCCTTGGTTCGCTTGCTGATAGCCTCGGCTTCCTGCTCCGCGACAGCCGTGAAAATATGCACGACGAATCGGTTCGCGCTGTGCATGTCCACAGCCAGGAACTCCACCCCGGACTCCATCAGCCCAGAGATGAAGTGAACGTTGCGTGCAAGCCGGTCCAGCTTCGCGATGACCTGTGTCGCTTTCTGCTGGCGGCATAGCCGAAGGGCTTCCGCAAGAGCAGGCCGGTCGTTCCGCTAGCCGCTTTCCACTTCCACGATCTCGCGTAGCAATGTCCAGTCGCCGCCGTTGAGGTGTGCCGCAACCGCCGCACGCTGCGCTTCCAGGCCCAGACCGCTTGCGCCCTGCCGCGCCGTGGACACCCGTAGATAGCTCACAAACCGGCTTTTGGGCGCTCTTGCCATTGTTTGTTACATCCTATCAACGACCGTTGCAATAATGTAACAGGATGCCTCAGGTTCGCTCTGGAGACGCTTGGAGGCAAGGTTCCTATAACTTCGTTCAGGGTGTAGGAATTGCTGCCTCTATGAACCTGCAAGATTTCGCTTCATGCCCAGGTACAGTCCCATTGAAGCTGGTGTGCCTGTGCAAGCAAGCCGAAGCGATCTGGCCGCCTGAAACTGGGAAGCGAACGGCATTGCAGCTGATTTGGTTCTGCCCGATGACGAGGCTCATCTGTTGCGCGTTTCGTTTGATAGGCCATGCATTATTAGGTTCTTGAATGAGAACCCTCTTAGTACGGAAAAGACAACACCCCGAACGAAGGATTGGTGCCCGAGCGTTTTGCTTACCTGCTAGTTCGCCCGTCTGCAGTCCTGCGCTTGGAAGGGAATTACCGCACCTTTAAAGCATTATCAGTTCATTACAGGATGGGCATGCCTGGATGTTCTCACGCCGGCTGCCCCGGTCTTCATCACCGTGCGACGGTAGCTGCTCACGGGAACAGGAGGTATCGTTTTCCAAGATGCCGCTTCTGGGAAGCCACCTATTCGCCCGGGGGGAGCCATGTTTTTGCCCCTTCATTAATGCGACGGCGAAAACAAGCCAACATATCGCAGCTGGGCTTAGGGTGACGAAGATCGAAAATGTGATGCCAGCCCGGAACGCCTTTACGGCGAATAAGGCAGCATCATCCGCTGTGCGAGCAGTTCGGAGATCCAACCCGCCGTGTAGCACACCTTCGCGAGTAGAGCGTATGGAACGATCATGAGGATTCCAAGTAGCGGGCCATCGGTCATCCCAATCGGTTCGCCCACCAATGAATCAGCTGTGAACGCACAGAGGACCAACGACACACACGTTAAGAGACCTGTAATGCCAACGATCACGTTGAAGAACAAGCGTCTACTTTCCCACCAGCGGATCACATCACTTGCAGCGTTGGCGGTGTCGATTCGGATGAAATCTGGGCGTTCGTAGAACCTCTTGAGCCAGCTCCCGGCCATACGGAATTGTATTTGGCTGGGGATCATACCTCCACCAAGTGGGTGGGGGGGAACTTATAAAATCGTAGCTCTAAAACGTCGTCTTCACACCACCCAGCGAGGTAATCTGACACACGATACGACCATAAGAAAAACCATTACTCTTCATGGTTAGAACCACCGCTTGTGCATGAGTTCAAGGAACTCACGCGTAATCGGAAAACTGGATGCTGAGCCGAGCACGGAGTCTACCGGGCATCTCAGGCAAAGTGCGGTCTAGCCGTCGTCGATCCATTCCGCGATCTCCGCCGGCGGAAACAGGCTGAGACAGTAGAAGCAGCCGCATATGTGGCTCGCTCCCATCTCGGCTCGATGCCGAATGGAGTACTTGTGTGCGGCCGTGAGATCAGGAGGGCTCATGCTTGAGCTGCATGGGATAACGTCCTTCATCGGATGTCGTTTATAGAAGTCTCCTTACATTCTAATAATGGGGCCACCGGAAAGCGCTATCTGGTTCGGAGGACTTGTCCTTGCCCATGCTGTTTGGATTGTCTCTGACATTGAAGAACGGTCACTCCTCTGCCCTTTCGCGATGCTTGACGTGGCAATGAACGTTGGGTGCTCGCATTCAATTCTGAGGGCCAAGCAACCTCGGTGGAGCAAGGGAATGCAAGCTTGGCAGACCACCGCGATGCCATTGAGTTTGGGAATTCGCTCGCGGTGTCTACTGTCGTATTCTGATTCGATCCAAGAGAAGATTGATGTCCTTGTGGTCTCTTCATGGACACAGGATTTAGATGAACGGTACTGCTGCATCAGAGGTACGTGCCGCATGCACAAAGGCCGCTTTCGGCTTCTGAGCTCTAGCAAGATAGCGGTTCACGAAACGATAGTTCCTGATCCAGCCCAAACGTTTCTTCGAGCCCTTGCAATATCTGGACTTGGGAGCCATCCTCAAAGCTCCCTATGGCGGTCATGGAGTTGAGGTGAATGGGTTTGGTTTGTAAGTCTAGCAATCACGAGCGCCCCGACAACTCGCATGATCGAGAAAAACGAACTGATGCCAGTCTGCCTTCAGCCTTACAGGCCGAGGCTGTCGTTGACCGCAACAGCGATGTCCTGTTCGCTTCCGAGGTCTTTCGACCTTACCTAGTTCCAAACGTTCGTTTGTGAGGAGGGCCGGGCCAGCCGGTCTACTTCCTACATTACGACATACCAGTAAAACTTTGACTCGATTACTGCCTTGGCGCTTTGCTACTAATCAACATCACAAATGACGCGAAGGCGCGCTGACCGTTACTATTCATCTGCCCGGTTGCTGAGGAAATCAAAGGCGCACAAAGCGGGTCAGGCACTAAGGGCTGACCCGCTCGATTTGCAGTCGTGTTCGTTTACACCTGCGCCATACCGCCGTCGACGAACAACTCCACACCATTGACAAAGCTCGAATCGCTGGAGGCGAGGAACAACGCCACGGTGGCAATCTCTTCGGATTTGCCAAGCGTTCCGCGTGGGACCGCTGCGGCCATGTTTGCCTTGAACTCGTCTCCCAGTGGCGTCAGTATAGCGGTGTCAATCGGCCCTGGGCTTAGCACATTGATCCGGATGTTTCGATCTTTGAGTTCCAGCAGCCAGGTCCGGGCCAGCGAGCGGACCGCCGCCTTACTGGCGCTGTACACACCGAACTGCGGCATGCCCTTGATGCTCGCAATCGAGCCGTTCAGGATGATCGCGCCGCCCTCGCGGAAGAACGGCAAGGCCTTTTGAACCGTGAACATCGTCCCTCGTACGTTAAGGTCGAACGTGGTGTCGAAGTGCTCTTCGGTAGCTTCTTCGAGCAGCTTGAATTCGCCCGTGCCGGCGCTTGCGAAAAGCACGTCGAGATGTCCCTTCTCGCGCTTCACCGTGTCATAAAGCCGGTCGAGATCGGCAAGGTTTGCCGCATCTCCCTGCACGCCGGTGACGTTGCGGCCGATTAGCTTCACGGCTTCGTCAAGCTTGTCCTTGCGACGACCGGTGATGAATACATATGCGCCCTCTGCCACAAACAGCTTTGCCGTCGCGAGTGCCATGCCGGAGGTTGCCGCGGTAACTACCGCTACCTTGCCATCGAGCTTTCCCATCGTTTCTCCTCTGCCGCCTCCTTGTGTCGAGGCGCGTTCTGATCTAATGGATGGCAGATTTCCAGGAGCGATTCAAAAGTTCGGGATATGCGAACTAAGCGACCGCGCGATGCATCTGATGTAGTATCAAGGATCCATGCGGCCGCTTCATCATCCCGAGATCGATGACGTTCCCCTGGAGGCGATCCTCCATGCGCTAGCCGACCCCTCGCGAGTGAAGATCTTCGCGGATATAGCGCAGCAAGGTTGTCCCCAGAACTGTACAGCTTTTGTGAACGTAGCCGAGAGGCCTATCCCGAAGTCGACTCTTTCGCAACACTTCAGGATTCTGCGTGAAGCCGGCCTGATCCGCAGCGAACGACATGGGGTGGAGATGCACAATACGTCACGGGCCGCAGAGGTAGATGTGCGCTACCCGGGGTTGCTGGCAACAATAGCAAAGGCCCACAAGATCCAGATGATGGACCAAATTCGCAAGGGAAAGCGAGCTGCAAAGACCACGACGAAAAAGCTGTGATTAGTTCTTGCGGACCAAGGTAGACGCACGCCGTTGGTCATCTGCTTCCCTTAGCACGTTGTATTCGCAAGCCGGGATCTCAATTTGGCGAGGCGAGAACAGGCCAACGCACCTACGGAACGCGGTTAGAGCCCCGCGCATTAAAAGTCCTGCTTAATGCGGCTCACGCCATTCAGCGGTCAGCCAGATTGAAACTGGCGTCTGCGCGGCAAACTTCCGCCTGTGCGACTTGTCGTGACTAGGGAAGAGTGTTGCATTAGATGGATTGTGCCGAGACGAGGCTGGCGCGATGTAATTACCTTGGCCCGAGATGCTTTTCGAAAAATCGTACGATTACTCTGTACGCTTCTTTCGATTCGGGTACATCTGGGTCATAAAAAAAGCCGTGAAACAGTCCCTCCCATACATGAAGGTCAGCATCCACACCGACTCGAACCAAGGTGGAATGGGTGTAGATCGCTCCGCTCATGGCAAAGTCACGAGTCCCGGTAATGACCAGTGTCGGTGGAAACTTTCGCAATACTTCTTCTGAGTACAGGGGCGATACAAGCGGGCTTTTCGGGTCAGCATCGCTGAAGTAGCCCAACCTTGCGCCGCCATCTCCCGGCATTGCCATGAATCGGCCTTCTCCCAAGGGAGTCGACGTAAACGCCGCGTCTCCACCGAACTCACCAGCCCCCGCACAGAAAATTCCAATCGCTCCGGGTGACGGAAGTGCGTGTTGTTGGAACCACGCGACCGATTCTGCCGTTAACATACCGCCTGCGGAGCAGCCATAGATGCCGATGTCTGAGGGCTTGTGCGTCTTCAGCAACGCTCGATAAACGCGGGCAACATCTTCACTGGCGGACGGGAACTTATTTTCCGGCCCCTGGCGGTAGTCCACGCTCACCACACGCACTTGCCCCAAAGACGCAATCGGTCGTGATTCCATCTCCGCGCATCCAGGCCAGCATCCCGAGAAGCCGCCTCCATGCAGGTTGATAAGAATACGTGCTGTCCTGGGCTCTTTTCCATCGACTCTCGGCTCGTAAACGAAGACGTGGACACCTCCGACCTGCGTGTCCTGCACTGTCACGGGGTAAAGGCTCCGCATTCTTTCCAGGTACGGCTTCATGAAGCGCGGAATACCCTTTTCCGCGTAGGTCATTGTTGGATCCTGCATGTCATGCAAGTGGCGATCCAGATATACCTTGGCTTCCGGCGACAGAAATTTGGAAGGTGGCACCACCTCTGCTGGAAGTGAAACGGATCCATTGGCCTGCACGGTCACATCCAACGACTTTCTCTCCTCGGGCGACACCTGGGCATGCGCGCCGATGTAGGTTCCGGCCAAAAATAGCAGAGAAACTCGGACTAGCCGACATGCCACTTGCCTGTTTCTGAATGCTCTCATGCTTCCTCCATCGCTCTTAAGATTAGCGCAGGGCCGAAAACCCCGGCCGGAGAATGCATTCGCAAGCCATTCTTCGGCCGGAACAGGGCGCGTGCTGCACAGATAGAATCGAGCAACGACCATCAAGATACCAAAGTACTTCTAGCTCGATACCTATAAACGCTGCTGTCTGAAGCTTAGGCTACCGAAAGCTTGTTTAGAGTGGGATTACACTTCTCGAACAAGAGTCGACATGCGTGGAGTCACAATATCGCGTATCACCGCCTCATCCTGGCAGCGTCCCACCCGCGTGTGTGAGCGCCCTTGGACGTGGGGTGCGGAGAGGGCTTGCTTGCGCAGTGACTAGCGTATCAGTGCCAACAAGTGACTGGATTAGACGTGGACGCGAAGTCATCGCCACCGCATCTACGGTGAGCCCTCAGTGTGCAAACGTGACCTTTGTGGTCGGCGACATCATGACCTGCCCTTTGCAGCCGGCCGCATTTAATTTCTTGAGCACTGTCGCCATGCCCCATCATCTTCCTTTGAAGTAAGCACTTGTGCGGTTCGATGAATTGCTTGCCTCAGGCGGCGTGTCGGAAATCGTGAGACTTTACCGCCCCGGAGGTATGACGGACACAGCCTTTGCTACAGCGGGATTTCTCGAAAGTCATGCCAAAAGACGCCTTTATCACTTTGAGCGAATGAACGCACCCCATGCAGCAACCACAGTAGATACTATCCGAGACTCGAGACGTGGCAAAGGGGATTCTGCACGCGAGCCGCCTGATGAGGCGACTCTATTTTCGGTACTCGCTTGTTTGGCGTAAGCCAATACCCAAGGATCAGTAACGGTGAACGCGGTTTTCAGAATTTGCGCCATTCGGACCCTAGCGGGTTTAGACCGCTACGTGGCTAGCAGTGCTTGATCCGTCCAGCCATCTCCAGAGCCCGCTACCGGGCATGCCGTCCTATATGCTGCTTCATAAAGTAGGCCATCATCGCGTCTGCTTCTTTCGCCTCTGGAAGTTCAGGGTTGTTCCAGAACGCATGAGGCAGTGCCTCGAACACAACCAGTTCTGCGTCCACTCCGGCACGCCGGTAAGCCCGATGCAGGATTGTCGTCCCACTCAGGAGCAGGTCGCGTCCACTGGTGATGAAGAGGGTTGGTGGGAAGCCGTGCAAGTCTGCGAAGACCGGTGACAACACGGGATCTTTACGGTCTGTAGACCCCACATACTCAGACAACAGAGGAACGCTCGATGTAGAAGGGGATAACGGCCCGGAAAGTCCATTCAGCGTGAAGAAGTTCATGGAGTCACCTGGCTGGCTCATGTCTCCCGAACCGGAGAAGATGCCCGTGGCTGCAGGCATGGGCAGCTTTAACTGCTTCATCCGTACAGTCACTTCCGCGGTGAGGATCGCGCCGGCCGAAGTTCCATAAATAGCGATGTGGTCGGGCTTGTACGATTTGAGCAGTTCCCGATACACGGCAATCGCGTCGTCGACAGCCGCAGGAAATGGGTGCTCAGGGGCCATGCGGTACAGCACGGAGATGACTTTGATCCCGGTCAGGTTTGCCATTGGGATCGTTTCGGTAAGGGAGCCAGAGTCTACCCGGAAACCACCTCCATGGAGGTTAATCAATACGCTTCCCGTGTTATCGTCGGACATCTGTACCGGAGAAACCACTCTCACAGGAACACCAGCAATCACGCCGGTTCCCACCTGTGCCGGATACAGTTTTTTTGAAACTTCACCGGCACCAGTTTGCCAGCGGTCGACCCCCGCCCGGTCCTGTTGCACCGTCGTTGATGGCCCTACCTTGTCCGATTCAGGCCGTGACAGGAAGACGCGTGCCTTCGGGCTGATTGTGGAAGGAACCGGGACCACGCGAGTCACAAGTGCTGTTCCATCGGGCGTAATGTTGCTGCTGTCAATAAAGCCGGCTTGAGCCGCACCCTTAGCTGAGCAGGTGCTGCCCGCCAGCAGGAGGGCGAGCAGGCTCGATGTTACGGTGTAAACGTACTTTGACAAGGTGTCTCACTTTCGCCGCAGCCAACATCTTAACGCGGTTTATCAGAATGGGATGCTTTGAAGCAAACTACTCTCACTGCGTCCCAGGCTTAAGCTGCTATCGCGGATCCGAACTGCTCACACGGTTCTGGCATGCACTTGACGCCACATCGCACGTTTAGGAATGCAAGTCTCGTCATCACCGATCCTTATAAATGTGGCCTTCCATTCCACAATCGTAATGCGGCACCGTTACAGGTTCCACTTGCCTCCGGAAGTCGAAACGCAAGACTCCTCGTACCGTCGGCTGTTCTGTAAGAGTGGCTACGATGCTTGTGCAGCAATCGCGAGAGGATGCCATCACGTGCCAGCACCTTCTCACGCAGACCGTCAAAGTACTTCTCGTCTTACCACTTCAGCGTGTAGCAGACAGCGCAAATCCCATGTGCGAAGATCTTCGCCTTCCCGCACCGGCTGCGTGCTGTTTAGGCTTCCTCATCACATGACCCGTTCTGTCCTTTTCAGGACAACAACGTCGACCAGCCGACCATGACGGAGAAGGCTGCGCCCTGGTCGTTCTGAGGGTGAACGTCTCGACAAGATCGATCTCACCGGAGACCTCGTCACGATGCTCCCCGCCAATGACTTTGGCCTCAAGCTCGCTTCCGTCGAGAGTGCTGCACAGGACCCGCATTGCTGGCTTTCCTTTCATGTACTCATAAACAGTCGTCCGTGTGATTCCCAACTTTCGGGCCAGCACGGTCTTCCTCTCGTCGGCCATAATGCTACGTCGTAGTTCGTCGACCTGGGCTGCGGAAAGACGCCGGACACGACCAAGGTAGACGTTGCGCTGCTTCGCTAGCGCCATCCCCTCTCGTTTGCCCTCTCGGATCAGGTCGCGTTCGAACTACGCGACGGCTCCGATCATGCTGAGGAGAAGGTGACTACGCCGTAATTTCCCGAATCCCTCAGCCGGAGACTGGAGGATTTGTGATTGCTATCGCGGGAGTGGGAACCAGCGCGAACCAGGCAGCCGCAGACTTCATCAGCGACCCAAAACGCATCGCGTCAGTTCTTCAGGATGCTGCAACGGGATGGGAACGTAGAAACGTGCAGATCATCCTTCACGCAAACGTTATCAATGACGTTCCCGTGTCTGCAGACGTTAAGGCAATCTCTATCGAATAAGGGGCACTACGGACAAGGTTATCTAACTGATACCGGTAGCCGGCACGCTCCAGAACCGCTTCGCGCAGACCGCCAAAACACTCCTTATCCTGCCGTTTTAGCGTGTTGCAGGATCGAAACACAACCCCATCGCCAAAACCTTCGGATTTCCGTAAGGACAGTGCATCACCTTTTGAACGAGACGCGTCACTTCCCCGTCCCACTTTTTGCTTCCGTCGCGCTCGCCCTTACTGCCCGGTCGATTGTTTGAACAGAGACCCCGAAGTGAGCCGCGATCATATGCCGCGTGTGTTCCCGGCTGTCCCACATCGTTCTTACGACACGCACCTGCTGAATCGAGGGCAATCTCTTTCCCCCACCCATCCGGCCTCGCGCCCGCGCGGACGAAAGCCCAGCCAAAGTGCGCTCCCGAATCATCTCCCGCTCAAATTGTGTCAGCGCTGCGAAGAACTTAAAGACGAGCCTGCCTGCTGCGGTGCTCGTGTCGACCTTCTTTTTCAGGAAGATGAAGTTGATGCTTCTCTTCTCGAGCCGGTCCAAGATTTGAAGGAGGTTGCGGATCGAGCGGCTCAGGCGGTCCAGTCGCCATACCACGAGGGTATCGCCCTGTTCCAGCCGGTCCAGGCATTCTCCAACTCAGGCCGATGCAGCGACCCACCGCCCATGGTCTCCTGATAGATGCGCTTGCAGCCAGCCTTTTCAGATCGAGGAGTTGCCCCTCCGGGTCCTGCTGTTCGGTCGACACTCTTTCGTACCCTACGACCGTGCAAAGAGGCTACCAAAGACGGTTCAATCCCGGTAGCATCATATGCCTTTCTGGTTGCGTTTACGCGAAAATGCCGCATGATCGGGCGAGCTGCAGGAACTACTAAGACGTTCGTTTGTGGTGACGGACCGATCTAGCGGATTACTTCCCATAATGCGACTCGTCAGTACCGATCGGAAGAGGCGTCCGCCTCAGCTTGCTGGAGGAGGGTCGCAGAGAGGGTAGAAAGCGAGTGCGGAAGCCGCAAGCTCAACTGCAGAAGGCCCGCATCGACGTCAGGTCCAATGGTGAGCAGGGCGAAGCCGAGGATGGGCTGATCGGACGGCAGAAGCCACGTCATCGTGCCGAGCCCTTTATGGTGGCTAGGGGTGGTGAACTCGACGAGCTTCTTCCCTTTATAAATGAGGTGATCAGATGGGAAAGGACCGAAAGGATAGTCTAAGGCGGGACCGAAGCCCTCTGCGATGATCTTGCGAGCGTAGTTGCGATACGCCGGGAAAACACGAGCTACCATCCGTGCCACCTCGAAGCGGCCCGATGTACCACCATCAGAGCCGGAGAGTTGTATGGCTGGTCCCGTGAAGCCTTTCCAGTTCTTGTGTTCCAGGATTTTCGCGCTATTCATCGCCTCCGGAGCTACATAGAGGGTCTCGCCATCGGACCCTATGGTGACAAAACAGTTCCAGCCCCATGGCCCGAGCGTCCCGATCTGACCTGCATCACCTTTGTACTCGTACCACGCTAGCTTTTTAGCGACCTCAAGCGAAAGGTTGACCGGCTTCGGTGAGCCTTTCGCAGCTTGGTAGGGCCCGGTCTGACCGTCTCCAGGACACCCCACGTACGGCACGGACGTTTGAGTATACGCTGACATGCTCACCGCAGCGAAGACTACGCCAAGTATGCGCAAACCTACTCCATGAAACCTCACGAATCCTCCAGTGAACTTTAGCTTCGGGAACAGAATAACTCCTGCTAAACGCATCTGACGCCAGTCAGGAGCGGTCCACGCCCACCGGGAGTGGAGGGATGGCAAGCTTTCGCCTATGCGGCTTTTGGGTTTGGCAGATCACGAGCGCGGCTTCGCCGCTCTCTGGCGATCCGAATAGAATCACTTTATGGGAATTGAGCCCCGACCGAGGGTCAACCGCAGGAGCCTCATTCAACATTTGGCAGCAGGGACTTCGATGCTTCAGGCTTCCGCTCGCGTCTTCGCAGCGCCATCTCCTCAACTGAAAACGGCTATAACGGACGTGCAGCATGCCGAGTTACAGGTTGGCGATGTCTCAGTGTTCTATCGTGAAGCCGGGCGCAAAGGGAGCCCTGTCCTTCTGCTTTTGCATGGCTTTGCGAACTCGTCCCACTACTTTCGCCACCTCATGCCGCTGCTCGCGCCACACTTCCACCTGATCGCGCCCGACTTTCCGTCGTTCGGCTTCACAAAAGTGAGTTCAGATGGGTATCAATACACCTTTGCGCAGCTTAGTGAAACAATGCAAGGCTTTGTGAACGCTCTCGGGCTGGAGAGGTTCGCGATGTACGTCTTCGACTACGGCGCACCCATCGGCTTTAATCTCGCAGTCTCTCACCCAAAGTGCATCACGGGCATCATTTCGCAGAACGGCAATGTGTACGAAGAAGGTCTCGGAGAGGGGCCCTGGGCTCCCTTGCGCGCTTACTGGACGAAACCCTCTCAATCCATTCGCGACAACATCAAGCAGCGGATGTCGTTAGAGGGTGTTCGCGCGACATACCTCCAGGGTGTACCGGATCCGTCAGTTATTGAACCGGAATCGTATTGGCTGGATGCAGCCTTGCTGGGGCGACCAGGCATGATGGATTTGCAGGTCGATCTCAAACTTGACTATAAGGCGAACTTTCAACGATATGCCTTAGAGCAGCAGTTCCTACGCGAGCATCAGCCACCCGTCCTGGCGATCTGGGGCAAGAACGACACGTTCTTTGTTCCTGCCGGCGCTAAAGCGTTTCAGCGGGACGTTCCAAACACTACGGTGACACTGCTCGACACCGGGCATTTTGCCTTGGAAACCCATGTGGAGCAAATCGCGGCTGCCATCCTTGCGGAGACACGATTTCAGCAGATGTGAACTAGCCGCGCGGTGAGTCGGCCTGCTGAGAGCAAGCGAGGCTCTTACCGACAGGCAGGTTCGTCTGAATCGTTCATCCCAGGTGCCTCAAAAAGTTCGGCTGTCCGTTGGACGCGCTTACGCCGCCATCGACCGGCAGGATTGCACTGTTGACAAAGCTTGCATCGTCGCTCGCGAGAAAGGCGATGACGCTCGCAATTTCGTTTGGTGAAGCCGCGCGGCCTATGGGAAGACGGGTAAAGAAGTCAGCCTTTACTCCTTCCAGCTTTTCCAGATCGACGGTAGCCTCAGTGGAGGTAAGGCTGGGGGCAACGGCATTCACCCGGACGCCCTGCGATCCAAGTTCCAGCGCCAGAGCACGGGTGAAGTTGGTGACGGCACCCTTAGCTGCGTTGTACGCGCTCATGCCCCAGTCGCCGCCCACACCGGAGGCAGAGGAGAGATTGACGATTGAGCCCTTGCTCTTCAATAGGTGTGGCGGGGCTTCCCGCGAAGCGAAGAAAACGCTGTCGAGATCGGTGGCCATGGTCTTTCGCCAGATCTCTGTCGTTGTTTTCTCGAAGGGTGCAAAGGATGCCATGCCAGCATTGTTGACGAGCACGTCCAGTTGGCCGAACTTCTCAATGGCGGCTTCCATCAGGCTCTTCACATAACTTTCGTCTGGAATGTCTCCGGGATATACCAGCACCTTCGCCGCGTCGAACCCCTGAGCGGTCTCATGCAGCTTGTGCTCACGGCGGCCGTTGAGCACAACAGAAGCGCCTTCCTGAAGGAAGCGACGCGCTGTTGCAGCGCCAATGCCCGAGCCTGCCCCGGTAACAATGACTACTTTTCCATCAAACCTGTTCATATGCGGTGACTCTCCGTTTTTCCTACAAGGTATTCGTGGTCTAAAGCATTTGGGTATATTCAGCCGTTCCGCTTCCGGCGGAACCATCCGCGGAAAACCCCAGTGCTCAACGAGCCTGCGGTTTTCGACGCGGTACAGATCGATATACAGGCAAGGCTTGCCTTCGTGCGTACCGGTGGCTGCGAGAAACACAAGGTCACCCTGCCCGATCGAAAGCTCGATCTGTTCAATGGTTCGATGCTGCATCAGGTGCTCCACATCCTGGAGGAAGTTCCCGAGCCCGTCCTGCACACCCAGTTCGTGCCGGATCATCACATCGCCCGTGAAGACCTCATCGTTGCGGGTTCGATCACCCGCGAGATGAAAGGGCCGGTAGTACTCCCGCACGAAAGCTTTGTTTGCTTCCGTGCTGTCGAGATGTTGTGGCTCAGTTGGCCCGTCCAGTTGGGTATGTCCACTCCCATTCGTTGGAATGAAAGAAGCTGAGGACCTGTTCTCCATCTCCTGTGTTGATTGCGTCGATCAGAGCCCTTACCCGATCCCCGTTTTGAGTAGCCACAACGTTTCCTTTTTCGTGAGGAACATCTTCAGCAAATGACGCAAGCCAGCCCACTTACACAGGCTAGCTCGCCGACCGCTTAATTGCCTTGCCTGTGGCCACCGCTTCCGCAGCCTTTGCAAGCTTCTCAACCCAGTCCTGGTGGTATTTGAATAGGCCGCCCGGATGCTTGTGTCCAAGTTGCTCCAGGAAGAAGTCACCCTGCTGAGTTTCTTCCGACAGAACGTGGCACCCTTCCGCTGTCGGCGTGATGACCCAGCCATGGTAAACGCTAGAACCTGTCTCATCGCCTTCGACGGTGGTGGACCAAGAGAGTCTGCGGTTAGGAACGAACTCGGTCACGACAGGGTGCATGCGGAAGCCGATCGTGACGCGGGTATAGGTCATGCCCAAGGCCAGTTCGGTTGCGCCGTCCGGAAGTTCTACTCCCTTTTCGGCGGGGAAGTAGCTGGCCCAATCCTTCGCGTTGACCAGCAGCTTGCAAACGACTTCTGGCGGTGCTTTCACATCGATGTCGTTCAGGGCGTAGATTGCGGAAATCTTCGGGTCGTATTGCTCAGGCCAGTTCACGTGGTCGTACATGGTTACTCTCCTTTTTTGAAAATATCTTTGAAGATGAGGGGAGCCCAGCTATTACCACGCGCTTGGACCAACAAGCCGCCTTCGTTAAGTTTTCCCAACGACACCGGCGCGTAACCCAGCTTGCTTACCAGTTCGGCCACTTTCGCAATGGCGTCTTCCTGGTCGCCCGAAAGGAACAGCACGCGCCGGTCTCCATCAAGTTCCGGGTCCTGCGCCAGGATCTCTGCTGGCAGGTGATTGAAAGCCTTCACCAAACCTGCCCCCTGTGGGGCTTCGGCGATGACGGCGGACGATGCCCGGTCGCCGAACTCCTCAGGCGGGATGCCATACGCCTCTCGATCCGTTCGTCCATGCTGGCCTTCTTTCATCTTTGCTCCACCCACATATGCGGAACACTCACTACAGATGTAAAGGATTGTGAATCGGATGCACTTATCTGGAGCTCTTATTACTGAAGTAGGGGCATGCATGAAAACGGGGACCGGCAAGACGGGACGACCAATCGGGTTCGACAAAGACGCAGCGCTTGAGGCCGCCATGCTCCTCTTCTGGGAACACGGCTATGAAGGCACTTCTATGGCAGACCTCACGCAAACCATGGGACTCAATCCTTCCAGCATCTATGCGGCGTTCGGCGATAAGCATTCGTTGTTCACTCTGGCGGTCCAACGATATCTGGATACGCGAGCGCAATACGCCACCAAAGCCATCGCCAAACCGACCCTGAAGACGGTGATCTGTGCTCTTTTCGAGAACACGGTCACTCACCTGACCACGCCCGGACAGCCGGCCACCTGCATGACCTTGGTAGGAGCCACCGGCTGCAGCACAGGTGCGGTTCCAGCACAAGATCTCCTGAGGGAGATCCGGAAGCGCAACGAAGTCGCGATGAAAGAGCGGTTCCTTAGGGCTCAGGACCAAGGCGAGTTGGGAAAGAATGTCGATGTTGACGATTACACCCGGTACGTCTCGACCGTTCTTGCAGGCCTGTCCATCCAGGCAGCCAATGGTTCCAGTAGAGCTGAGCTGAAGCGTACGGCGCAGATGGCCATCGAGTACCTTGGCTTTTAGCAACGAGTAGCGCTTCGTGCCTGTCAACCATGTCCCCAACGAAGCCGACGAGCGGCCGATGTCAGGTCGAATTCGTAGACAGCTTCTGCGGGAAAGGCCGCTGGTTGTCTGCCGCTCACAGCAGCAACGCCGGTCCCTGCACCCGCACCAAGCAGTCCGCCCAGCAATGCGCCTTTGCCCCCGCCGGCGACGGCCCAATGATAGCCCCTATATCCGCGCCGCCACCAATCTTCTCCGCATTGCTTCGCAAGTGGCTGTTGCCCTTTCCCGAATCGCGGAGCCGTGTAGTTCGTACCGGCGACCGTGAAGTTCGATGGATGCCAGGCGCAGCGAAGCCGAACTGCTACATGACCGGTATGGCGCAGATGTGTTCCCAGGGACCGCTACCCGGCAGGGGCGCTTCAATGGCAATCCATCGTCCCGCCCATTGTGGAAACTGAGCGATGAACGCATACGCCACCATGACGCCGCGGTCGTGAGTAACGAAGTCAAACGCCTTGACATGCAGCGCATCGAGCACCCCAGCGACGTCGAGTGCTTATGTCTTCTCTCGTAGCCAACGCCCGGTTTGGCTGATCGGTCGATTCCACGAAGATCAGGAATGATGACGGTATGATCTGCAATTAATGTTTCAGCAAGTTCTCCCCACAGATCGCCCGTGCCTCAGAAGCCGTGGAGAAGAACGACAGCGGGTCCACTGCCTCCGGTTCGAACGAAGATCGAGGTACCATTCGTTTCAATGAACTACCCCTTCATTCATGATGGCAGCGACCAGATGCCGTCACGATGTGTTTGGGTACTCACGGACACTGCTAATTCTGCCTTGCTGTTCAGTAGAGCTTGCAACCACTTGAGCGGACGAGACTAGTTGTTCTGCCCACAATTCTAAAGCGATAACATCAGAGACCTCGTCGCTTGCGGTTAGACGTCCTTGTATTGAGCCCAAGTCGCCTTGCGTGAGGGCATGCCAAAGAAGTCAGAATGGCAGCAAGGGCCAGATGAACGACGTGCAGATCTTCGTTGCAGCGGCGGAGGCACAAACGCTGACGGCAGCCGCACGAACTCTGCATGTGCCCGCTTCCATGATCAGCCGCGCCGTTAGCAGGCTAGAAAAGCGTCTACAGGTCACCTTCGCACGGGAAATTCTGCCTCCCTCAATGCAAACATTCCTTTTGCGCTTCCCGGTCTAAAAGTGGAGGTGGAGATCTACGCCTCCGGCTAGGATTACTCGCCGGCCAACGATATTGGCATCCTTCTGAAGGTACGAAGACCGAGAGACTCTGCACGAAGGAGGAGGACGTACCCTGGTCATGCTATGGGTATTTTCGCAAATGTCAAATGCGGCGGACCACGATCGACCCACTAAACCCCAGGACTTGGACCACCATGCCTGCATCGGTCATGATTCATGAAAGCTGACGAAAGGTCAGCAAGCCGAGTTGATGCATCCGTCCTCCCTCGTAACGACACGTGACCCTTACATTCACCTCACGTTGGTCGTTGCCGTCGCAACAACTCTAACCCCGTCCGCTGAAACTCGATGAAGGATTTGCATGCGACAACCAACGATCTCTTCGTGACATGGGAGTGTTTGTGCTTCATCCTGGCATCATCACCGAAGCCATTGCACTACTTCGCAGCGAACAGAGCAACGGTCTTCGCAGGTGAACTAATCGGCGAGAAGTTCAACGCAGTCTTCTCCCGCGCCTTCGGATGTTGTTCTCAGTCGAGATCGCTGTGCTTCACTACGTCTTCCAGGCCGGCTTCGTCCTTCATCACGCCGCGTAGAAGCATCGCCATGAACAGATGCTTGTAGTAGGAGTGAACATTACTGGCACTCTCACCCTCACCGGTCGTGGAAAGCACGATCAATCACTGGGCTCCTGTTTCCTTTGTCGCCGCTATGACGTTTAGGGCGGTGTCGGTCTCCAGCGTCGTGTTTAGAAAAGCAGGTGTCCGTCGAGCGTCTCAAGTACCACCTCCTGCCCTTGTACGGCTTCACGCATGAGGGCTCGGTCTCGCGCATCGCCTGTACCGGTCAGTACGTCTGTCCGTTTGTACTCCGCTGCACTGTGGACGAAAGCTGTCACCTCATGCCCCAGAGTCAAGGCTTACCTACTACCGCTTATCCGTTTCTCCACCTGCACCAATCACCAACAGCTTCATGGAACACCTCTGATGATGTGATGCAAGGCCGCTGCTTCAGGAACTCAGGATCGAGCTGCTTCCGTGCGTCCATCATGTCTCCGTATAACGGGAGATTCAGACTCTATGCCTGCACGATCGGTAGAGTCGGTGCCGTTCCAAATGACCTGACTTGCTCTCCTGAGGGTGCGAGTCTAACGCCGGAGAGGGCCATCGGCGCGGAATGTGCAGCAGGTTTGCATTGCCCGTGCGGGAACCATAAGGTTCTCGCGCAGGGACTGTGTGCGACCTGCTACACGTTCAAGCGGCAGGCTGAGGAGCACTTTGGTGGGCTGCGTGAATAGGTGCTGGAGCGTGACGGTAGACGCTGCCGGGTATGGGATGCATTAACTGCATGGATCTCTTATCATCCTTGAATCTTGTGCAGCAGCTCCTGCGAGTGACACACACTCCTACACTGCCTCATCGCCGTAATGATGTACTAGCCGTGATGTAGTCGCAGACTACAACTGCCCGCGGGGCCACTGCCAAACTGGCCCCCGTAGATTGTCTGTCGCACGCCACAATAGAGTCTAGCTCCACAAGGAAGAAACCTATGAACGAAACCTTTCCAGAACCAGTTGAGAAGCGGCTGGTGTCCAGAGTGGTAAGCCGGGTGGTGCAGGATCTTCGACGTGGCGCGTGGCAGCCTACGGAGAAGCTACCCAGCGAGCGGGAGTTTGCAGTGTCGCTGCAGGTAAGTCGCAACACCGTCACGGCAGCATACGGTGAATTAGAGCACCAGGGGATCATTCGGCGGCTGCGCGGCAAGGGTGCTTTTGTGTGCGCATTGCCGGCTTCTGATGAAAGCTTCTCCTGGAGCGGTAAGGTGTCGAATCTGGCAAATTCTCTAGATGAGCCTGTGTTGGAGCTGTTGGCACGACGGCTTGGCCGCAGTGAGATTGTCTACCCATTTTCTGCGGGTACTCCATCGCTTGAGATTTTTCCGCAGGAGGCTTATCGGCAGAGTATCGGCAGGGTGCTGGCGAACGGTTTGCCGGGAGCGCTCGCGGTGTCGCATACGGAAGGCCAGTGGGCGCTGCGGCAAGCCATCGCGGAGTGGGTGGGCGTGAACCCACTTCATGTCATGATCCTGGCGGGCGCACAGGAGGCGATCGATCTGGTAGCGAGGTGCTTGGTTGAACCCGGAGATGCTGTGGTCATTGACTCACCGACCTACCCGGGTGCGATCCAGAGCTTTCGCTCAGCTGGCGCTCAGTTGCTGCCCTGGGGGACAGGCTGGTCGCTTAGTCAACTGGAAGATCTCTTTTTGCGCTATCGGCCTAAGCTGTTGTTTACGATGCCTACCTTCCAAAATCCGACGGGACGAGTGATGACGCTCAAGACACGTCGAGGGCTACTGGAGTTAGCTACCCGATACCGCGTTCCGGTGATTGAGGACGACGTTTACGGACGTACGTTCTTCGGGAAACACCCGATGCCAGAGTGTCTGTTTAAGCTCGACAGGCACTCACAGGTGATCTGTATGAGCACGTTTTCGAAGATGCTGGCACCAGGGCTTCGGGTCGGTTGGGTGATTGCTCCGCCCTACATGATCAAGCAGCTCTCACTGATTAAGATGCGCTCTAATCTTTTTACCGGCGGGCTCAACCAACTTGCTCTCGCAGACATAGTGCAGAGCGGTGAGATGGATGTGCACCTCGTGCGCTTGCGAGAGCACCATGGGCAGCTTTGCGCAGCGGCAGTCCAGGCCTTGCAGCCCGCAATCGACCAGGGAATAATCCGTTGCCGTGTCCCTGCCGGTGGTTTGTACTTGTGGTGCAAGATGATCGTGCCGATGGATGCAGATCTCCTGTTTACCATGCTGGAGGATGAAGGCCTCAACATTGCGCCGGGGATCGCTTTTGAGCCGGAGCGGAACGAGAAGGTGTCCTCCTACTTTCGTCTCTGTTTCACCGCAGCGCCCCTAGCAGTAGTGGTCGACGGTGTGCGGGTTCTAACGAGACTTCTTACGAAAATGGCAACGCTGACATCTGCGCCGAAGAGAGAACCTGACCTAGGGAGAAGCGAAGATGAATGAACCGACGAGCGCAGGACCTGCGACCGGGCAAGCTAGTATCAGGTTGGAACACAAGCACCTGCTGGCTATCCGCTGGATGCACTGGATCAACTTTCCGGTTCTTTTCATCATGATGTGGACCGGCCTGCTGATCTATTGGAATGACTCCGATAATGCCTACCAGCATCCCCACCGGATCTATCGAGTCGGGCTGGGTCGCTTTACTCTGTTTCGTTTCTTCCCGGACTGGTTTTACAAGCTGCTACACGTTCCCTATCACGTGACGCAGGGCTTGGGATATCACTCCTTTTTCCTTTGGATATTCGCCATCAACGGCATCGCATACGTGTTGTACACCTGGCTGTCAGGCGAGTGGCGGTTCATGATCCCGGAAAAGCAAAGCTTCCGCCAGGCAATCCAAGTGACGCTGGTGGATCTTCACCTTCGCAAGGGATTGCCGGAACAGACGAAATACAACGGGGCGCAGCGGATCGCGTACAGCTCTGTAATTATCATGGGAGCAGCCATGGTTCTCACCGGGGCGGCTATCTGGAAGCCGACCAGCCTTCACTGGCTTACGTCAATGCTTGGCGGTTACGAAATGGCGCGGTGGCTGCACTTCTGGATCACCATGGCGTTCTTAGGGTTCTTCTTCGTACACGTCGCACAGGTGGCATTAGCCGGCTGGAACAACTTCCGCTCTATGGTGAGCGGCCAGGAAGTTCAACGAGTCACGGCACCTTCGATTGAGGCAGAACGAAAGAGCTGGACATGAGCGAGCCGAACGAAGAGCGACACATCGAGACCACCTTGCAGCATGACGCTGCAGGGCCGCAGCTGAGCGAGGTGCAGTTGGCAGAGCTCACTAGCGCTGCGGATCAGCGCGTACTCACGGAATCTAGGCGGCACACGCGGCGCTCATTCCTGGGCGCGGCGGCGGCGGTTTCGGCCGGATTCGGCCTCTACCATTACCTGAATATTGCACCCAGCGAAAACATGCAGCCGGTGCCGCTGGAAGACGCGTACAAGTTCAACGCAGCGGTCTCGCGTGCCACGCTTCCGACGGAAGCGCTCTCGCCTACCTACCCGCTTAGCCGGGCGGAAACGTTACGGATCAACGGCATCTACGGGCTCAAGATGGACCTTAAGCCGGAAAGCTGGCGGCTGCAGCTGGTGGGGATGAAGCAGGCCGCGCAGCACCCGCGATATGTGCCGGATGTGACTGCGTGGGAGTACAAATATACGGCACCTCCGGCAAACGAGGACAAGGGCCACGACATCAAGGTCGATCCCAGTAAGGAGGCTGGGGCGACCGCTCCGGACAGCAGCCAGGCGCTGCCCGGCGGCGCACCGGGCAGCGAGGCCAAAGCTGATCCCAGGATGTCGTCGATCAAGATGGCGCCTGCGTCGATGATGCAGGCCGCCATGAAGAAGGAGATGTCAGGGAGTGACGACATGGCCGAAGATGACAATCACTCCGGCCGTAAGGCACGGGGCAAGGAAGAGGCTGGTGAAAGCGACTCCACCCTACCTCCCCACACGCCCGGCCTGCTGCTTCAGCTCGCAGACATTACCCAACTTCCTCGCGTTGAACTGGTCACCCAATTCAAGTGCATCGAGGGCTGGAGCCAGATCGTACATTGGGCTGGTGTACGCATGGCCGACTTCCTAGACTCGTACCCGCCGGAGTTAATCGACGGTAAAGAACCTCGTTACGTCTACATGGAAACGCCGGATGGAGACTATTACACCGGCTACGACCTGCATCCTCTGCGGCACCCTCAGACCCTGCTTGTAACCGAAATGATGGGCATGCCATTGACGCAGAATCATGGTGCCCCGTTACGCTTGCACATGCCCACTAAGTATGGGTACAAGCAAATCAAGCGCATCGGACTGATTGCCTATACGAACACCAAGCCAGACGACTACTGGAGTAAGCTGGGCTACGATTGGTATGCTGGGCTATAGCAGGCTTCACCTGGAGCACTAGCCTGAAGTCAGGTTTTGGGAAGCTGAGGGCTTTAGCATTGACAAATGTAGGATAAGTTCCCATCCAAAGAAGTTAATTGTGGTGGGCGTGTCTTGCATGGCGCGGCTCAGCATCCACTAGAAAGTTGTTTCTGCCCTATGGTGAGAAATGTTGAGGCTTCCACCTTTGATAGACAACCGCCGATCCGCCACGCGTCGCTGGTCGCTCGCTAGCTGGCTCATACATATTCATCCCTAAGTGATGAGTTGCCGTTCGTAAACATCCAGACGTCCCCAGCCAGCCAAGTTAAACCAGCTTTTCTGAGCCGCGGCTGAATAGCCCATCTTGCGCAACCAAGTCCAGCGGGACGGCTGCCCAGTTGATTTAAACTCACGATTGAGATTCACCAAGCCGAAGCGACCTGCTGAAACAGGTCCCCACGGCCCACTGGTTGGAAGTTCGGCTAAGAATGGATTTTGACCAAGGCGAGTCGGGGACTGTGGTCCGAGCTGCCATGGACCCACATACGCTCGATCTGGAGCAGGCTCACGGCTAAGGCCATGCTCATTCCCGGATCGAACGTGGGTTGGCGAATACGGCAGGTCTACGTCCGTGATCCTGACAAAGAAGGCGCGACCTTGAGCGGAATTATAGTTCCGGACGGTCGGGCTACCGCAGCCCCCTACGATCTGCCTGATGAAGTTGGAATCGTCGGCCCCAGTAGCTTTTCTGGCAAGCTTGTTCGGGTTGAAAGTGCTAAGAAGCGTGTAGTTTTAGTCCCGAAGAACGCAAGCACAATCCCTCACTGCGACGCTAATCCATACGTTGAGGTAGATGGTGGATTTCTACCTTCCGTGAAGCTTATGATCGACGGCCGCTCATTTTCTGTAGAAGTCGACACAGGCAACAATTCTGCGCTTGACCTACCAACCTCCTCAATTCCTTCGATTGCTCTCCAGTCTCCGCCAGTGAAGTTCGGGAAATCTGTTGGAGCCTCAGGAACGCATGATGTGTTTAGAGGAACTTTGACTGGCTCGTTGAAGATCGATGGGGTGATCCAAGACTCACGACGACAGGTTCTGTTTCTTGGTCACAGCATCCCAAACGCAGGTCTGCCTATCCTCCGGGGTGCGACCATAGTTCTTAACCCGGCTGAGCGGCGCGATTGAGTCTTCCTTGTCGATGCTGGCGAAGCTAAGTGCGCGACAAAGGCACTATCGGATCGCAAACCTTATGACAGGTAACAGCGTCGCGCATTTCCACCACGATTCACCACTCTGCTCGAAGCTGCGGTGGTCGCTCCCAACGATCTGGATCAGATTGTCATAACGCTCACACCTGAGCCACTACTGGTGGAGGTTCCGTTGGGTTCGCGACGGCGAAAGACCCTTCGGCAACATCTATCGCCGCAGCGATCCTTACCGACGCTAAGCTGATGCTTGTCCAGAAAGACTTGGTCTCCAGCGTGGGCCCAAAGTCCGCTTGACTAGTCTTGACCAGCTCGACTGCGTACCTTCGAAGGCCTCGTTTGGCTCCACTTTGTTATTCCTTCTCGCGCGCTGTGGATCACTCCCGATACGCCATCAACTTCCTATCGGGTCCCAGCAAGCGGAAAGCCTGACGCTCGCTGAGCGCGAGCACGGCTGCCGCCGCCGGAGCCCAGCTCTTTGAGAGTGTACGAGCTCAACGCTGCCGCAAGACGCAATACCGTCAGCATAGCCCGTGCCGGTTCAAAGGACGCCGCCACGCATCCCTGATGAGAGGCGGCCTAATGGAATGATTTGCACCGGCTTCGCACAGATCGGCAAAGCGGAAAGTAGACGCTGGAAAAGTTGACGCGATTCGGAGTTTTTGTAAGCAGAGGAATGAACAATGCGTTCCCGATGGCCTTGCATGAAAAGCCTGCTGTCGCAAAGAACAGCATCCAGGTTTTCCAGGATCCGGTGTAGACCGTGGACAACTCTGAAGGGCCCCAAGCTTTTGCTAGCAAAGTAAAACGCCTGCCTCGCGCGCAGAGACGTGCTTTCGCTCGCCTTTAGCGCGACCTTCATCATGGGTACAGGCATTAAGCCTGCCAAAAAGCCCCATGTCACGCCTGCCAAAAAGCCCCATCTCGCGTAAACCTTCTTGATCGTGGCCCGGATCGCCTAACGATTCTTTGTCGCATAGAAGGCTGAGAAGTTGAGGATTTTAGCCACAATGATGTACGGGGTGCCGACAACGATATCCCGCATGCTGCAGAACCGGGAGAGCCTGAAGCCTGATTGCAGGACACGCGGCTCTCAGGCTTACCACCATCATCCCCAATGATGAACGGCGTCACCTAAGAGCGTTTTTATGTATCCAGCAGCTGTTGCCGACACTCGCTTCATCGGCTAAGGGGATATTCTCGACATGGAGCGAAACGAGGCTCTCAGCGGGAGCAACAGGCGATGCAATTGCCACCGCCTTATAGGCAGTCAGAGCAATCTTGTCCCATGCTCCACTTGCTTGCTGCAGGCGGTGGTCAACAGACCACCCTCCCTACCCAGCTAGAGAACCAAGGCTCGCTTCGTTCACGCCAGTAATGGGACAATGTTGCTGATAGCCTACATGCGCGTTGGATCTCCTGGAGCCATCGCGTAAACGCCAGGTTGATCGATCTTGCTTTTGCACTGGAACACGGAAGCTGCTAGAGACCTTAGAGCAAGGGATTTGGAAGAAACAGCCGTGTTGTTGATGCTCGTTGAGCATGGGTCGACTTCGTCTTGCTACGAGGCTGTAAACCTGCATCACAGTTGCATGGCTGCGGCTAGCTCCAAACCCGCGCGTCAGACAGAGAACTCTCCGAACCAGAGAGAACCAAGGCAGACTGGCCCTCCTCCTGGAGGGCCTTTTGCTTCTTCGCTCGACAAAGCCGGCCGATGAAGTCGTTGAGCTTGGACAAGTACGAGACAAGTTGGACATGATCTACCAGTCTGGCAAGAGCAGAGTGGTCCTGCAGAGGCGAACTCTTGTGCAGCGCACGGGCGTGCATCTGCACCTGCCTCACCATGGAAACTGAACAGCCCATCAGCACGGTGGACGCAGGTGCCGTCCCGACCAATCCACAGCTCAATCGGGAACGTTCTCCATGGGTGCAGGACACGCAGCTGGCAGACTCACTGCCATCATCCACCGAAAGCTGTCATGCGTTACGAGCGCAGAACTAGCTAAACGTTTGTGGGTCTGCACTCTCAACTGGACTAAAGGATCTGTCCCGGACATGGATGGGGCGTCCCAATGATTCATATCTCTCTCAGAGGATTACTATGCCAAGTATTTCCATTAGGTTCGGAGCCCGCCTCCGCTCGCTCCGTTGCGACCGAAACCTAACCCAAGTCCAGCTTGCCGATCACCTCGGCATCGACCGCAGTTATATCAGTGACGTCGAACGGGGAAAGAAGGCGATGTCACTTTCCTATCTCGAAACCGTTGCTGACGGCTTCAAAATGACCCTGCCTCAACTGCTCGATGGACTTTAGAACAGATACCGTTAACTTCCGACAAAGCTCAGGCGGCAACATCATCTTCACAGGCGGTACGACGTGCGCACTGACGACACAGTCATCTCCCGTCACAACTTAGTGTCTAGGCAGCGAAGATTATTGAAATTTGAGGCTTTCGGCTTTTCTTTTATTGCGTTAGCATGATCGCCTGCTTGCTTAGACATCGAGCGCAGGTTTCTATCTGCTTTTTTGAGGTACTTCATGTCTGCCGCAACCCACGTTCTACAGTGCTCTGCAGCCCCTTGCCGCAATCGTCAGCTAGTTTCCGATATGCCCCTGTCCGTAGCGCTGGCGACCGACCAGTGCTTGAGGTGCGGCTCCCAGAATCTTCCGGCACTCTATCCAGCATCCGTCTATGGCGTTACCGCCCTCGACGAGGCATTCCTTTTACCACTCCCCAGCTATTTGGGTAGGTCCTCTGCGGCATAGCCGCAATCAGGGGTGACGTAGGCCAAACGTCACCCAGACGATGCGGGATCTCAGGAGCCACTCGATTGCACTCCCCAAGCGTTCCGAGTGGCTCCTGAGATCCCGCGTAACCTGTGAGGCCTTCTCTTCAATCCCTGACACCTATAGACGTCAGGTTGAATGGAAACGTTTCCATGTCGAGATCGCGCTTGCGCGGAAATCGTTGTGGCCTCCAGGACTTTGTGCGCCTTTGACTGTGAGACTCTTTATCGGCAGAACCCAGCTTTTCCTGCCTAAAGATTTCTTTAGAAATGTCCTAAAGTGCCCCAGGGGGCTGCCGATGAACAGTATGAGGAGAAACTAATCATGAAGCAGATCAACGGCATCGGATCTTCGGCAGTGATGGAAGCGCAACTGGCACGAGCGGGCCGGGATGGCTCGACCTCAACCTCAAAGACCCACTTCGTAGTGACGAACACCTCGAAGGTGGCGGATTCAGCCCAACTCAGCACGATGGCCCAGCTAATCCAGCAGAGCGCTGGGGCGGCGGATGTCCGCTACGAGAAGGTGGCTTCAATCAAGGCTGCCATCGACTCCGGGACGTACAGCGTACCGGCCGCGGCAGTCGCGGACAAGCTGATCGAGAGCATGTTCGGCTGAACAGTGCGCAGCAGTGTTCGAGAAGCTGGAGCCGTTCTACTCGTTGGCGGCTCTTTCCTTACTCCCTGAGAGCAGGGCGGATTGACCCGGTTGTTTCGTGCTTGGAGGATTGTGCGGGTGGATGGTATATCCCTGTCCGCGTACCGTTTCGATCAGTTGCGGTGAGTCCGGCTGCACCCTGAGCTTGGAGCGAAGGCAGGAGATGTACACCTCGACAAGATTGGTTTGCGTCTCCTGCACCAGTTGGAAAACGTTGGTGAGCAGTTCCGCACGATTGATGACCCGTCCCCGATGCTGGAGAAAGTAGACCAGCATGGCGTGTTCTTTGATTGTGAGCTCGACCGTTACGCCGGCTCGCTCTACCGTTCGGCTGAGCCGGTCCAAACGCAGGTCCCCGTGCGTGATCACGGTTGAAGCCTTGTTGTCCTTGCGGCGCCGGATGGCACGGCAGCGTGCCGTTAACTCGTGCAAAGAAAACGGCTTCTGCAGATAATCATCCGCACCAAGATCCAGGCAAGCGACACGATCTTCTACCGCGGTCCGGCCGGTGAGGATCAACGTACCGATGGGCGGATCCACCTTCTGCAAAGCTTTCAGGACTTCCATGCCGTTTCTACCCGGCAGGTTGAGGTCCAAAATCAGCAGATCCGGTGAATCCGCAAGTGCTGACTCGACCGCGGCCTCTCCGTCCGTCGCAAACTCAATGCTGTAGCCTTCCAGTTCAAGAGCCTTGCTCAGAAACATCGAGAGCGCCGCATCATCCTCCGCAATCAATACACGCACACCGCATTCCTCTGTAAAGCAATACGTTAACTCAGGCGCCAGTGGATGTGACGAGCGAAGTCATGGGTATGCCGGACCAGTTCGGTACACTCAGATTCATCCTGGAAGCGTCCTAGAACGCTGCTACTGATCTGCTTTAGATGACCAGAGGTGTGTTGAAATCCAATCCGAAACTTTACCGTTCGTGTTGAACTCGCCGAACCTTCGCGGGAGAAGCTCGTCCAGGTGGACGACCTCATGATGACGATGGAGTTCGTCGGATTCGCAACCAAGAAAGACAGCGACCAAGGCTGGTTATTTCGCCTGCCGACCGGTCTCTAATTTCGGTCAAGCCGAATCGAATGCCGAGGCGATATGCAACCAAGTATCTGCTCGTCTGAGCTTGCACGGACTCGAGTGTCGCGCCTTCGTCTCTGAGGTGGTCGACTGGTCCGGAACAGAGATTGCACAGGCGACAGCATACGTCTGCTGCTCCGCAGCCAGCGTCTCCGTACTAAGTAGAAGCAGGGGCGGCCGCTCCACTTCCCACTCACAACCCCTGCGAGTTCGTGAAGAATTCGATCCGCTAAGCTTCGGTGGAAATTTACAGTGAAGCCAATCCGAAGCGAGAAAGGCGGCGGTTCCACCATGATGAGGTCCGGGCTCATGTCAGCAGGCATCGCGGGAATATCCCTGAGAGGTAGACCAGCAAGTTGATTAGAACCGAGATCACTGCATCAACGCATTCGGGAGCTAATCGGTGCGGGATGTCGAGCGCTAGCTGTTCCTGGATCTCCTCAGGGTAGAGGCCCTGCCGGTGTGGCCTGTTCTCAATCAGACGTCAGCTACGGTCAGGATGCGCGACTGAAATCGCCCGTACGACCCATACAGACGCCATTCTTTACACCGTAGGTTCCGGTGTTGCTCGTTACCGGCAGCACGGTATTACCCTTAACCGCCGTGTACATCTGAAAGGCATAGAAGGCAGGCACCGCGTACACCTGTTCGCGCCGCTTCCAAATAGCAGCAAATTCCATGAGCCCAGTCATGTCGGTAATGTGGACCGAGTCGGCGCGCCGCAATACAGCGTTCAGAAAGCTCGCAGCCAGCACCGCCCCCCCTGATTCATCCAGCTTGGCGCCTCATTGGTGAAGTTGCGCTCGCCGTAGCCCTTGCTGTTGAACAACCACTCCGTGATAGCCAGGTGCACCGTGCCGCGCATGGGAGACGCCGCAATCTGCGCGGCTGCCTTGTCCAGCAACATACCGATGGAGATGGGTGCAGCGTAATTCGCTGCCGCCACAAACTGCGGAGTTGCGCTATCCAGCGCCGTTCGATTCATGTCGTAGATGGTGTGCAGCGACAGATCCTGAAATGTGCCTACCGGCAGACCGAGCTGTGCCTCGTTCCACCACCCGTTCGCTGCCGGGACTTCAGCGGTCGCGATGATCTCGGCCTCCGGATCCGCCGTGCACACGGCTTTGTTGAATTCAAGGGTGCGCGGCGCGATCTCCGCCAGCGTCGGCGCGCCCACCTGCCATCTGCCGTAGAGTTCGTCGCCGATTTCGTACAGCACGCGCCCGCTGTGGTGCGCGCGAATGTAGCGCACCCAGGCTGCCGCTTCTCTGGAGTGCCACTGCCCATGTTCAGGTTGAACTGCGGCACCGCGCCAATCAGATCGCACCGCTGGAGAAACTCGTCGGTGCCGAAGTTGTTGTACTCCGGAATGCCCCACGCAATGTTCTCGATCGTGGGCCGCTTGTCTTCCGGGCCTACGCCATCGCGCCAGTGATAGTACGAGCTGGAGTTGCCGCCGAAGCACAGCTCCGTCAGGTGCATCGCCTTGGCCAATGCCACGGCGTCTGGGTCCAGTGTGCCGATTGCATCCGCCGGCAGCAGCGATACCGGGTCGAACTCTGCACGCTCGTCGGCTGCGACAGCCAATGCAAAATCCACCACCTGCGGGCGCTGCATCGCGTCCGGTGGCATCGTCAGTTCCGCCGTGTACTTCGTCCATCCAGCGGCCGTCGCCTCGACACTTGCCTCGGCCAGTGGCTTGCCCGTGGTGCGGTCGCGCAGCGAGACCGTCACCGCCGCTGGTCCGCTGACATGCCGCGCAAACAACGACACCTGGTACTGGCGTACCCGCTGCACCGGCAGGTAGACCTTTTGCGCGATGCCGGTCAGCTCCCCCGGCCGACCCATGATTTCCAGCGACTGCCAGCTATTGGCAGCCTGCCCCACATGCAGCTCAAATCGATTGCCGGCGGCCTTGTTCAGCGATTGCCACGGCAGGGGGATGCCCGTGTCGTTTGCCGACTCAATCAATTCCGGCTGCTCGCGATATAGGTTTTCCAGGTTTGTGTGGTTCCATAGCCCGGCTTCAAAACTGCGATTGACCAGGATTTCTGCCGCAATGCCATTATTGATCGAGTTGCCGATCGGCTCCAAAAAATTGCCTAAGATTTCCGGAGAAACCCGCGACGTTCCCGACGCGCCCACGTGCACCACCACTCGCGGCGGCATGGGCTTTTGTTGCGTGATCTGCCCGTTGCACACGCCTACAGCTGCAAGGAGCAGCGCGGCGGCACCGGCCGTTCCATACCCTGCGTTCAAAGCGATCTCCTGCGGTTCAAAACGTGATCTGCCGCCGATCTGGATGATGCGCGCCGCGTGCTGCGTCGCCGTAATCAGGCCGAAATTTGCACCTGCCGCCACGTTGCTGTTGGGGTTGGCAAATTGCGTGTGGTTGAAGACGTTGAAGAACTCGCCGCGCAGCACGAAGTTCGTCTCGCGATAGAGGGGAAAGTTCTTATGCACACCCACGTCCCAGTTGTTAATGCCCGGGCCGCGCAGGCTGTCGTAGCTGGTGGTGCCGAACGCAGCGCGCGCACGCTCAGCGGTTCCCGGCTTCAGCGGCAGCGCCCCGTTGACGAGGTTCACCGGGTCTTTCGATGGGTCGACATAGCACGCACCCTGCGCCTCCGTCTGCCCCACCGTCTGCGGCTTCAGCCAGTAGTGGCCGTTCGTGCGAATACTGCGGTTCGCAAGCGCGTTGCGCCCGTCGCAGTACGTGTTCACGCGGATCACACCCGGCGACCACGCGGTATTGTTCGGCGCCGTCAGCGTAAACGGCACGCCGCTTTGCATGGACACGATCGCATCCACATCCCACCCGCCCAGCGCAGCGTTCGCCACCGGGTTGATCCGGTTGCCAAAGTGACGGCCTTGGCCGTAGGGCAGCTCCCACACGGCGCTTACCACTACACTGTGCGGGGTGTTTGACGTCGTCGGCCCGTAGTCGCAGCCGGAAATGCAGTTGCGCTTCTGGTTCAGCGTACCGTTGCTGCCTTCCTGCGACGACGCCAGCGCTTTGGAATACGTGTAGTTCGCCAGCAGGCTCAGACCCTGGCTGAACTGCCGCTGAAACTTCACGAGAAGCGCGTTGTAGTTGCCGTACCCGATGCTGTTCACTTCCTGCATGTAGGTGTACTTGCCGTTGTACGGATTGTTGCTGTCGTAGCAAAGATTCGATCCGGGCGCGGAGCAATCGAACGGATTCCAATTGAATGCCAGCCGGTGCGACGTGTTGCCGATGTACGCGACATCCAGCAGGTACTTCGATCCAAAGGTGTGCTGAAGATCGGCGTTGTACTGCTCCACATACGGCGACCTCTGGTTGGCCGCAAGGTACTGGATTGGACCCGTAACGGCGTTCGCCTGCGCCTGGGGGATCTGCCCGATGGTGAAACCAGGAATCGCATTCTGCCCAAGCACATACGTCGCCGAGGGCTGCGTATTGGCCACGGCATTGTTCACCGAATTAACCTGCGATACCACCGCGTACTGGGAGTTCACCGCCTGCTGCGTCGTGTAGTACAGCCCCCATCCAGCGCGCACCAGCTTGTTGTGCAGACGCGACGGCGCATAGGTAAAGCCGACGCGCGGCGCATAGTTCGTCAGCGTCATGGGATACACCGATGGGTTCGCCTGACCTAGCGCAGCGAAGATCGGCTTGCCCGTCGTAAAATTGAAGCTGTGGATCAGGTTCTTGTCTGGCCCGCTTGGGTTCGGCGACGTCGCACCATACCAGGCCAGTGCCAGATTCGAGGTAAAGTTCGGCGTCACCTTCCACGTGTCCTGCAGATAAGGCTGTGCAGTCGTCCAGCGCAGGTGCGTGCGCGCCATACCGATGGACTGGCCTGTATTCAAATCTCCCAACAAAAAGTCTGCGAAGGAACTGCCCGTTCCCGCCACAGGAGTGAACCCGCCAGGACTAAATTAGGCTGTAAAGTTTCCGTTAAAGCTGAACACGCCACGTGCGTTGGCGTTGACACTCGATTGAATCGTGCGACGCGCAGCGTGTTCACCTTGGTGGAACTAACCGTGTGGTTCCAGCCAAGGTTCACCAGTTCCGTGTCCAGCGGGTACGATGTTCCCTGACCGGGAAACAGGCCGGAATTTGTCACCGGCGAGTTTAGCCAGTTACCCTGCGCGAACACTTGGTTCCTCGCGTCGATGTTGTAGTCGATCTTGCCCATGAACTGGTCAGACTTATAGGTGGCACGCGGTGTGCCGACTATGTTGTTTGTCGTCAACGTCGCACCCGGCGTGTAGTACCTCAGCAGCGTTTTGATCGTGTTCGAAATGCGCGCGGTGGGATTCCGGTTACCGGCAAATGCCTGCCGCAAGCCCGTCGCAGGATTGTAAGTCGCGGGGTCGTACACGGTCACACCCGTGCCATTGAAGTTGCCGCCGAACATCGCCGCTGTCGGCGTGGTGAGGTATCCCCACTGTTACAACTAGAAGAGGCGACCGATTCAGGTCGCCTCTAATATGCTCATTTTAATGACCTTTTGGTGAGAGCGCTGGGGCTCGAACCCAGGACCAGCGCCTTAAAAGGGCGATGCTCTACCAACTGAGCTACGCTCTCACTTGTCTAGAATACGACATCGCGTCCTGCAGCGGATCGATCTTCGCACCGACTTGCTCTCAAGAGGTCGGTTTCTCCGGCGGCGGCAGCGTGGCGCAGAAGTCTGCGATAAAACGCAGCGCGTAGGTCTCGGTCAAGTCGCGCACCCGTTCTGCGGAGGGTGCCTGCACGATGACCCCGGCATGGTGTAACTTGTCTAACTCCCACACGATCTCCGTATCCGTGTATGCACTCAAGTCCGGGTACTGCTGACGGGCCAGGCAGATCACCGATCCCGCGTACTCCTGCCGGGTGCTGTGTGCGGCATAGCCGTGCTGCAGCAGCATGGCGCACTCAATGCGTGCCCATTCAACCCATGGATTTAGGCCGCTGGAAAATTCGATCAGTTCTGCGATGTACGCCCCGCCGACCCGCGCGGCTGTCTCTAGAAAGTAAAAGCGGCTTTCCGCTGCCGACCAGATCCATTCGGAATGCGTCACGCCGCTGACCATGCCGAGCGCCGGTACCAGGGCCGAATCGAGCGTGCGCAGATCCCGCGCGGCAGGGCTCATGCGCGGCACGGTCCGCGTGGTAAAGACGCCCCCCTGCTGCATCAGCGCCAGGGGAGACGCGCCGTACTGGTGCACCGCCTGCTCTTGCACGTTGCGATTCCACGTGATGGAATCCACATGGAAGATATCGCCGGCAACAAAGCGTTCCAGCAGAAAGTCTGGCGCGCAGTCGCCAAGCTCCTCCAGGTTGCGCCAGAGTTCCACCGGGGTACGAATGGTGCGGATGCCAATGGCAGATGCGCTGGTCCGCGGCTTGAGCAGCCACGGTCCGGGTACCGCGGCCATGAAGGCACGCAGGTCCTCGTGGTTCAGCGCTGCCACGAACTCCGGCACCGCCACACCGGCGCGCTGTGCGGCCAGGCGCATGGCAAGTTTGTCACGAAAGTGACGCGTCGTCGTTTGACCCATGCCAGGCAATCGCAGGTCCTCACGCACCAGCGCGGCAGCTTCCAGATCGAACTCGTCCAGCGCCACCACCCGCGCAATGTGCATGTGGCGCGCAAGTTGGCGTACCTTGCGCAGGACCTCTTCCGGCGACGCATCGTCAGCCATCGTGTGCAAATCTGCGATGCTGGCATGCGGCCAGTTCCCCTCGCGATGTTTTTCCGCGGTAAGCAGCAGGATGCGTGCGCCTTCGGCGGCTGCGGCTGCCAAAAAAGCCTGGCCTTTCTCGTAACTCGCAATGCACAGAATCGCGCCGGGAGAAGTGTCGCTCATGGGCGGCTATCCTTTGATCATTTTTTGTACGAGGTTGGTCGTCGAAAATCCTTCCACGGTGGGAACGATCTCGACGCGGCCGCCGTAGGCCAGCACGTCCTCGTGCCCCACCACCGTCTCGACAGTGTAATCGCCACCCTTTACCAGCACGGCCGGCCGCAGCGCGCGAATGAGTTCCAGCGGCGTCGGCTCGTCGAACATTGTTACCAAATCGACCGAGGCCAGCGCCGCCATGACCTTGGCGCGCTCCGCCTCACCGACGATCGGGCGGCTTGGGCCTTTCAACCGGCTCACTGACGCATCGGTATTCAGGCCGACGACGAGTTTCGACCCGAAGCGCAGGCAGTCTTCCAACAGCGTGATGTGGCCGACGTGGATCAGGTCGAAGCACCCATTGGTGAACACGATCGTTTCGCCCGCTTCGCGCCACTCCTTCACGCGCGCAATTGCCCGGTCACGCGGCAGCACCTTTTCCTTCGAGGTGACCGCGGCGGAACGCGTCAACTGTGCCACGATTTCTGCCGCGGCGATCGGCACCGTTCCGATCTTGGCGACAACGATGCCGGCGGCCAGATTCGCCAGGTCCAGCGCGGAGGCAAGGCGCAGGCCACCGGCAAGTGACGCCGCCAAGGTGGCGATCACGGTATCCCCTGCGCCGGAGACATCGAACACCTCGCGGGCCTTGGCAGCGGAGTGCACCTCGGACCCATTCCGCTGCAGCACGCAGATGCCGCGCTCGCTCATCGTGACGGTCAAAAACTCAATTTCCAGAGATTGCAGCAGTGAATGTGCGGCCGCGAGCAGGCCGTCGGTGTCATGCGCCGGCACCCCCGTGGCTGCGGAAAGCTCCTGCAGGTTTGGGCAGATGGTGGTTGCGCCGGCGTACCGCGTAAAGTCTCGCGTTTTGGGATCGACCAGGACCGGTGTTCCCTGGCGCCGCGCGGCATCGATCACGGAGCGGCACAGAGCGTCCGTCAGCGCGCCTTTGGCGTAGTCGGACAGGATGACGGCGTGCACACCGGGCAGCGTCTGCAGCGCGGCGTGAACCATCGCATCACTTTCATCCGGCGCGAACTTACCACGACCTTCCACGTCGAGCCGCAGCAATTGCTGGGTTCGGCTTACGACGCGAGTTTTGGTGATGGTCGGCAGCGTGCAGACGACCATCGGCATCGTATCAACGCCGGCGGCCTGCAGCGCCAACCGGAGTGCCGTGCCACTCGCGTCATCGCCCACCGCACCACAGAGGGTGGCCTTTACGCCGAGGCCCACAAGATTCATCGCGACATTTGCCGCGCCACCGGGCCGGTCGTAGCTACCCGTCTGCCGCAAGACCGGCACCGGGGCCTCCGGCGAGATGCGTTCCACCTCTCCCACGATGTACCGGTCGAGCATGACATCGCCGACCACCAGAATGCGCAACGTGGCGAAGTCATGCTCCAGCAGGTTCAGTACCTTCGCAAGTTCAGGCAACATGCAGAGCACTCATCGAGGAATCGGATGCGACGACGGGAGTAGTATCGCAGGTCGCGCCATGTGTCGCCTGGTGAACCGCAGCCATCACCTCCTGCACCGTAATGGACAGAATGCACTTCTTCCGCTGGTCGATGCACGTCTCGAGGCCGCAGCCCCAGCAATTGACGCGGTGGTACACCACGCAGTGCGGTGCGCCGACAGGAAACCACGTTCGAGGTTGATTCCGGGCGGAGAAGACGGCGACCGTAGGTACCCCCATAACTGCCGCGAGGTGCATGGGGCCGCTGTCGTGGCCGATGAAAAGTTTTGCATGACGAAAGGCGGCAGCGGTCTCCCGAGGCGAGAACGCGCCGCAGACGTTTACGTCCACACCTGCGCCGCGCACGGCACGCCAGCCTTCGGCGGCAGCCTCGCTGGCCGCATGCTCCTCGCGCGCACCAGCTAACAGCAGTCCGTAGCCGGGATACGCCGACGCAAGCGCGTGAAGCAGTTCGCGCCAGTTGCGCACACCCCAGTCCTTTGCCTGCACCTTCGTTCCGACGCTCACGGCAAAATAGGGCGTGTCCACAAGCGCCCGGGTAGATGCGTCGGCGCGCGCCTTTTCCTGCGCACTTAAGCGCAGATCCCACGCCGCCGAGGTTCCGATCTGTGCGTCTCCCAGTGCCTCCAGCGTGCGCGCCAGCCGATAGGATTCCGGCTCAAACGTGCCATCGCCAAGCACCAGTTGCTGCTCGCAGTCCTCGGCCTGCAGCGGCAGTCCGACGATACGTCGTGCCCCCGTCAAGCGCAGGTACAACGCATCGCGCCGCGCCACGCGAAAGTCGTTGGTCGCCTTCAGGTACACGACCACCTCCGGGCGAAACCGACGCAGCCGCAGCAGCATTTCCACTAATTGCGCCGGCTTACGCAGACCAACCGTGTAGTGCTCATAGCTGTGAATCAGGCCGGAATCGCCAAGCACCGCGGCGGCGGCCGGTGCGCGCGAAGCGACGGGCAGGTTGGTTAGCATGCGGCGCTCGGCATTGGGAAACGCGCGTGCCACCAAATGCAGGCTGGGCAGCGCCACCAGCGTATCGCCCAGGCTGCCGAGCCGGTACACCAGAACGCGCCGAACGCTGGGTTCGACGATTCCCTTTCCGGCGTGGTCCTTCTCCTGCTCGCTGCTGCCCGGTACACTCATTGGCAACATGCTACAGGACAGAACGTCGGCGATCGCCGATTTCGAATCACGCAACACACTTACCGATGTACCCGCGGCACGCATTGTTGCGGCGATGGACGCCGCGACCACGCGCCTGCACACACATCCTGACCAACTAGCCTGCGACGATCGGGTTATGGCCCTGCATCAGGCAAACTTCACACTTTGGCACCTCGAAGACAGTGCACGTAGCCCCTCCGCTACCGCCGAGCAGATTGCCGACATCAAGCGTGCCATCGACCGGGTGAACCAAGAGCGCAACGACCATGCCGAAGCCGTCGATGTCGAGCTACTGGCCGCGCTTGCTGTAACCGGGCTGCCGCGGATCGATGCGCCGCTGCATTCGGAAACGCCGGGCCAAATGCTCGACCGCCTGTCCATCCTCTCGCTTAAGCGTTTTCACACGCGGGAAGAGGTCGACCGCGCCGGTGTAGACGAGTCGCATCGCGAAAGAAACGCCGCACGTCTCTCTATCCTCAACGAGCAGTCCGGCGATCTCACCAAGTGCCTGCAGGAGTTGTGGAGTGCGGTCCTGCGCGGCGAGCGACGCTTCAAGCGATACCGCCAGATGAAGATGTACAACGACCCCGAGTTGAACCCGGTTCTGTACATGACCGCCGCCCGGCCTTAAGTCCCACGCTTACAGCCCACACGTGATGTGACTTGACCGGGGAGAACAGCTTGGGTATAACGCTGAGAACCGGGAAGCTTCGTTACCGGGGTGTTACCAGACTGCAGATCGTCGCCGGCTGGCGCACATAGGATTAGTGAACATGGCTTCGGTGAAGACGCCCCGCTCGAACAAGACGACAGATGCAAAATCGGCCGCCAAGCCGACACCGCGCACGATTGCGGGTGTCGTGCTGCCGGCAAACGACGCCACCCGCACGAAGGTGCTGGCGGACTACCAAGCCGCGGTTACCTTTATGCAGCAGGCAAATTTCGCCGCCGCGCATCCCGCATTCGAACGGCTGCTGCACGATGCACCGCCGGAGTTTACCGATCGCATCAAGATGTACCTGTCCGCCTGCATCGCCCAGGTCGACAAAGGCGCCGCAAAGTTTGACACATCGGAAGAGCAGTACGACTATGCGATTTCCTTGCTGAACGACGGTCACTACGAAGACGCACGCGACCACCTGAACGAAATCTTGTCGAAAGATCCGAAGGCAGACTATGCCTTTTATGGCCTCGCCCTGCTGGCGTCCATCACTGGCGACACGCAAACCTGCCTCGACAAGCTCACCGAGGCGATCCGGCTGAAGGGCAAAAACCGCATCCAGGCGCGCGCCGACTCAGACTTCCAAGAGATGGCAGATGACCCACGCTTCACGGAACTGCTCTACCCGGACGCGTAACCCGCAGAACACTTCGTGGCCGCACGCTTTGAGACACGATGGGAAATTAGCTCTCCATGCCTGAACGGTCAGGACCTTTTCGCGTTGTAACTATCGGCGGCGGTACCGGACTTTCCACACTCCTCCGAGGCCTTAAGCGCTACGTCAAGCCGGTGCTGCCCGCGGCGGCAGGCTGCGGCGACACACCTTGTCCCATCGCTCAGCTAAGCGCCGTGGTCACTGTGACCGACGACGGCGGCTCGAGCGGCCGCCTTCGCCTGGACCTGGGCATGCTGCCCCCCGGTGACGTGCGCAACTGCATCGCCGCGCTCAGCGAAGATGAGCTCCTGCTTTCTCGGCTCTTTCAATTCCGCTTTCCCGGTACAGGATTGGACGCAGGGGCGCTCGCCGGACATTCCTTCGGTAACCTGTTTCTTGCCGCGCTCACCCATATCACCGGCGGCGATTTTGCCCAGGCCGTGCAGTTGTCCTCGCAGGTGCTTGCAGCGCGCGGGCAGATCTTTCCCGCGACAAACACCGACGTTCACCTGTCCGCACTGATGGAGGATGGAACGATCGTCAGCGGCGAGACCAATATCACGGCATCACGCAAGACCATTCAGGAACTGCGCATGGAACCGGCCGACGCGCCACCGCTGCCGGAGACGTTGGAGGCCATCGCCGCCGCCGACCTCATCACTATCGGGCCCGGATCCCTGTTTACCTCGCTCATCACGAACATGCTGGTACCCGGCATCCCGTCCGCCCTCGCCGCCTCTCGTGCTACTCGGGTCTATGTCTGCAACCTGATGACGCAGGCCAACGAATCGCTCGGTCTCACCGCATCCGAACACCTGGAGCGCATTGAGGCGCACTGCGGCGCGCGCATCTTCGACTATGCCCTGGTGAATACCGCCCCCATTTCACCCGCCGTGGTGACGCGCTACGCGGAGGAAGGCCAAACGCCGATCATCGCTGACCTTGATCGCCTGCGTGCGCGGGGTGTGGTGCCGGTCACGGGCAACTTCGTCCACGAGGGCCACGTGCTTCGTCATGACTACGATCGCGTCGCGGAGGAGCTGCTCGCGCTTGCCCACCAAGGCCGTATCGCATGAACGCCACCCCCGTTTTGGAGGGTCACGGTGTGCGGCTCGTGCCCTGCTCGCCAGCGCATGTGGCGGGGCTCACACTGGCCCAGGACGCCGACACCTGGACCTGGATGAGCGAAAGCGGGGGCACGCCCGAGCTGATGCGCGGCTTCGTGGAGCGTGCCATCGCCGCTGTCGAAGCCGGCACTGCCCAGGCATGGACCACGTTGGTTTTGCACGAGGAGGGTGCCACGGAGATCGCCGGAACGTCTCGCCTTGCCGACCTTGACCTGTACCAACGCCGCGGCGAAATCGGCTGGACGTGGGTCTCGCCGAACTATCGCGGTGCCGGCCTGAACCCGCGGGTCAAGTTGCTGCAACTGCAGCACGCGTTTGAGACGCTGGGACTACGCCGTGTCGCTCTTAAGACCCACCACAAAAACCTGCGTTCGCAAGCCGCGATGCTCAAGCTGGGCGCGCAGTACGAGGGTACCTTCCGCAACCACATGTTCCAGCCGGACGGCAGCTCTCGCGATACGAAGTGGTACTCCATTCTCGATAGTGAATGGCCAACCGTACGACAGCGCCTACTGGAACGTATCGACAGTGAGCCGCTTCGGTCGCGCGGAACGCGGGTAGAATGGTGTAATGGTTGAAACTCTTTCCGTCGCCGAGAACGCGATGGTTGTCACTGCCTCGAGCCCGGTGCGCAATATTCGCAAAACTCTGTTGCCCAATGGACTCATGATCCTGACGGAAAGCATGCCGCACATGCGTTCTGTTGCCATGGGCGTATGGCTCGGCACGGGGTCGCGCGACGAACAGCCGGCGCAGAATGGGCTGTCGCACTTCGTCGAGCACATGGTGTTCAAGGGCACGGCGACACGTGACGCCAAGCAGCTGGCGCGCGAAACCGACGCCATCGGTGGCAATCTCGACGCCTTCACGGGCAAGGAAACCATCTGCTTCAACATCAAGGTGCTCGACCAGAACGTGCCCGCGGCCATGGACATCCTGGCGGACCTGGTGCTGAACCCGCGCTTTGCTCCGGAAGATGTGGACCGCGAAAAGTCCGTCATTCTTGAAGAAATCAAGATGGATGAGGACAATCCCGACTACTTGGTGCATGAGGTGCATGTCGGCAATTTCTGGAAGGGCGACCCGCTCGCCGGATCGATCCTCGGCACCACGAAAACTGTATCCGCGTTCACTGAGCCTGCTGTCCGCGCGTTCCATACCGAGCGCTTTTCTCCCGCGAACATGGTTTTTTCCGCTGCAGGTCATCTGCAGCACGATGAAATGATTGGTCTCGCGACGCGCTATTTCGGCACGCTTCCGCCGATAGAGGGCGTCACGCTCAGGCCCTTTCCCCCGCCCCGTGTCACGCCGCACATCACGCTCAAAAAGAAGAAGTCACTGGAACAGGTGCAGATCTGCCTTGGCGTTCCCGCACCCGCCGTGGACTCGGCCGATCGCTACGTTCTTTACCTGCTGAACACGATTCTCGGTGGCGGCATGAGTTCGCGCCTGTTCCAGACCGTGCGCGAAGACGCGGGCCTTGCCTACTCCATCTACTCCGAGCTCAGCCCCTTTCGCGATGCGGGCTCTCTCACGGTCTACGCCGGGACGTCTATCGAGAAAACACCGGAGATGCTGCGTCTGATCCTGCAGGAATTGAAGCTGTTGAAGGATGAGCCCGTGACCGAGGACGAGTTGATTCGCGCCAAAGACCAGTCGCGCGGCAACATCGTGCTTGGCCTGGAGAGCTCCTCGGCGCGCATGTCCAATCTCGCCCGCCAGCAGATGTACTACGGTCGCTTCACCACCACCGATGAGATCGTGGAAGCTGTCGACCGCGTGACCGCTACCGATATCCAGCGTGTCGCCCGCGAGCTCTTCCAGTCTGACCTGCTCTCCCTGACGCTTCTGGGAAATCTCGGTAGCCTTACGGTGACACGCGCGGAACTGGCCTGCTAAGCCGGACCGCGAAACTGGTACAGTTACCCGTGTCGAATCACCACGCGGCACGTCTTACACCCGTGGGCAACAACACAGGATACGAAGGAAAGACTATGAAGCTGCACCGCGAGCAGAACGCGAACGAACAGGGCTTTACGCTGATCGAACTGCTGATCGTCATGTCGATCATCATCATTATCGTGACCATCGCACTGCCGAACATCACGCGCTACAAGCGCCAGGGTAACGAGACCTCGGCCGTCGGCTCCTTGCGGGCTATTGTCGCGGCGGAACTGCAATATCAGCAGACATACCCTGCCAACGGCTACGCCTGCAGCATGGGCGCCATGGGAGGCGAAAAAGGGGCGACACCCACACCCGCGGCCGCCGGCCTGCTGCCGACGGACCTCGCCAGCGGCAACAAGGCAGGCTACACCTTTGCCATTACCAACTGCACCAAGGTGACGGTCAACAACCAGGACCAGTACACCGGCTACGAGATCACCGCCGTCCCCCAGGCCATCGGCAAAACCGGTGACCGCGGCTTCTGCTCCGATGATTCACAGCAAATCAAGGTCGATCCAAAGGGCGGCACCAGTTGCACCCAGCCGCTGCAGTAATGCGATCAGGGTCTCTCCTTGCGGCGCTGACCTCCAGCGCCGCATTCTTATGCGCGCAATCACCGACCGCGATTCATGACCTCGCCCAACGTGTCGACCGCCACTACAATCATCTCTCCACCCTGCGCGCAACGTACGTCGAACGCTACAGCGGCATGGGCCAGCAGCGCGAGGAACACGGCACCCTGCTGCTGAAAAAACCGGGCCGCATGCGATGGACGTACGCTGACGGCAAGCTCTTCATCCTGGACGGCAAGGTCGCGACCAGCTACACGCCCGGTGACCCGCAGGCGCAACGCGTCCCGGCCAAACAGCTCGATGACCTGCGCTCCCCGCTGCGTTTCCTGCTCGGCCACACCGAGATCGAAAAGGAACTCGACCACGTATCCGCCATCGCCGGCCCGAACGGAACCGTCATCCTGAGCGGCGCTCCACGCTACGCCACCGGCCCCAAGGACAGTGAGGAGCGCGTCCAGCAGATCGCCCTCATGGTCGCCCCCGCCACTGGCGAAATCGTCGGCCTCAAGCTGACTGAAGTCGACGGCACGGTGACGGAGTTCCGCTTCACCAACCTGCAGGAGAACCTCCCCACAGCCGATGCCGAGTTCCACTTCACCGCACCCGCGGGGGTGACCGTCGTCGACGGCCTGCCACCCGCGTAGCGCAGGTCTACTTCGGTTCCGGCCCGCGCACGATCTGCACCAAGTCAGGCGCGCGCAACTGCCGCGCAAACGCCGCCATCACCTCGTCCGCCGTCAGCGCCAGGTAGCGCTTCGCCGCATTGTCGCGCTCATTCAGCGGCAACCCCAGCGAAGCCCGCGCCAGCAGCACCGCCGCCACCGTTTCCTCGCTCGACTCACTCAAGGTCAACTGCCGCAGCAATAGCGACTTGGCCAGCGTCAATTCACTCGCCGAAACAGGCTCCGTCCGCATGCGGTCCAGGTCATGCTCCACCAGCGCGCGTGCCTTCGACACCTTGTTCGGGTCCGAACCATAATCCACCGTGTACGTCGCGCGGGTCTTGGTCGCACGCAACTGCACGTCGACGGTGTAGACGTAGCCGGCCACCTGCCGCAGATCGTGATACAGTCTGCTGGCATAGAATCCGCCACCAAGCACGTTCGTGCCCAGGTTCAACGGATAATAATCCGGGCTGAAGCGATTCAGGGTCAGCTCCTCCGACAGCGTGACGGAGCACTGCACCTGCTGCGGATCGGCAATATGCGCCGCCGAAGCCTTGTTGCCGGGCACCGCCGGCAGCGTCGTATTCGGCCTCGGACCGGTCTCGCTCCACTGGCCAAACCACTTGCCTACCACCGCGCGCGCCTCTGCCGGCGTCACATCGCCGATTACCACAATCGTCGTCAGGTCAGGCCGTGCTGTGCCTGCGTAGTAGCACTTCACCTCGTCCAGCGTGAGAGCCGAGATCGACTTCGGCGTGGCCTCCCGCAGCGTCGGATCGTGCGGCGGCAACAATGCCTCTTCCAGTGCCTTGGTCGTGCGATAGCTTGGGCTCACCAGATTGCCGGCCACAAACTCCGCGGTTTGCTTCTGCACCACGGCAAACGCCTCTGCCGGTAGCGCTGGATGCAGCTGGTTATCCGCGAGCAATTGGACACCGCGATCAAACTGGTCGCGCAACACCTTCAGTGAAAAGCGGTAGCCGCCAGATTCCTCCGCGCCGATGTCATCCAAAGCCTTCTGGAACGCGATGCGATCCAGCGATGTGGTGCCGTAGCCGTACAACTCCTGCAGCACGTCGGCGACACCTTCTTGCCCCGGCGGCGATTGCAAATCTTCGTTATGCTCTGTCTGTCCGACGACCGTGATCGTGGGGCTCGTGCGGTCCGTCTTCACGATCAGGCGCAGGCCGTTCGGCAGGCGCTCGTCCGACGGCAGCACCATCGGCGCCGGCGCGCGCAGCGTGCTCAACGGCACGGCTGCCCACTCTGGCAGCACGACCGGCTTGGTCGGCGGCTGGGTCAGCTTTTCGCCGCCGCCGAAACCGTTCTGCGCTACGGCTTCGCCACTCGGCACCGGCTTCAAAATCGACGTGATTGCGTTGGCCGTCAAATATTGCCTCGCCACACGATTTACATCGTCGACGGTAACCTTTTTGATGGCGTCCAGATCTTCATCCGGGCTGGTGCGCCCCTCGGCCGCAAGGGCGTTCGACCACACGTTCGCCAGGCCAGGAATCGAATTGCGCTGGAACTCCGCCTGCGACACCTCCGCGCGAATGGACGCCGTCACCAGCTCCGCCGGCACGCCGTTTTTCGCGTAGGCAGCGAGCACGGCATTCATGTCTTTCAGCGCGCCGGCTGGGTCAGTCTCCGCCGGTACCGCCACCAGGCCATAGCCGACGCTCGCCTTGGGGTATGACTCCGCCACGCCAAACTGCGCGGCCAGCGCCTTGCCTGCGGGCACCAGCGCATACAGCTCACCCCGCTGGCTGCTCAGGACATCGCCCAGGATCTGCGCGGCGGCGTAGTCTGGCGAATCCGTCCCCGGCATACGATAGCCGACGAACGCCAGTGTGTACGGCAGATTGCTGTCCAGGGTGAAGGTTTCTGTTTTTACCGGCTGCAGGTTCACGGCAGGCCGCGCGGGCACCGGCCGGTTTGGAATCGATTCGAACAGCGCCTTGACGCGCGCCATCGTTTCGGTCGGGTTCACGTCGCCGACGATGACCAGAATGGCGTTCGATGGGGTGTACCACTTGTTGTAGAAGTCGCGCAGCGTCGCGCCGGTGGTGGCGTCGAACGTGGGCCGCGACCCCAGCGGATCATGCGCGTACGGCGTTCCCGCGAACAGGCCCGCGTTCAGCCGCGTGATGAACTTGTACGTCGGGTTCGACAGGTCACGCGACACCTCCTGCTCAATCGCGCCGCGCTCCTGCTTCCACTCGGTGTCGCTATTGTCGATGCCGGTCAGGCATGCGGCCTGCGCGCGCAGGGCCACCTCCAAGTCGTTCGCGGGCAGCGTCGCGTAGTACTGCGTGATGGTCTGCTGGGTATCGGCATTATTTTCGCCGCCAAGCCGAGCGTAGATGGCCGCGGTCTGATCGGCCGTCATGCCCGTGCAACCGCGAAAGGCCATGTGCTCCAGCGCGTGCGCGGTTCCCGGAAATCCCGCAGGCGTTTCATTGCCGCCCGCCAGGATATTCATCTCCACCGTTACGACCGGCGCCAGCGTGTTGCGCACCACGACCACCTGCAGCCCATTCGCAAGCGTGGCGCGGCTCACCTCACTGCGTACCGCCGCGGCGGTGGCCGGGCTGGCCGGGGCACCTGCAGGGACTTGGGCGCGGACGGATACAAACAGCAGCGGAATACAAAGAACGGCGGATCGGCAAAGCAATGGTCGCAGTTTGAACACAGAATACCTCGCGTGCTTAGACTACCGGACGGCCGCTTCGGCACTACGGCCCGGCTTGGTGACGCCCTGATTTCGTGGGCACGGTGTCCGTGTACCGGTCGCGCACGTCGGCAGGCCGCACCGGTGCGATGCCAACACTGGCGGTCGCGGGTATTCCAGTCGCTTCGGCCACGAGTGGTTCTGGCACAATATGCCGTTCGACACGGTGGCGGCATGGACCGGCTCGACTCCGCAAGGCCTACCAAGCGGCACGGCGACGGTGAACCAAAAGTTCGCCAGCGGTGCAACGCTCGCGCAGTGGCTGCAGTTCGTCAAGCCACGTCGACACTCGGACAAATCGACCTGCAAACCTTGAAGTTCGACATGCGCGGCGTAATCCCGCCGACGCAGGCGAGGCTCAACCTGAACACAGCAGGCAATCCAGTCAAGCAGCTCAATTTGGATATGCCGGTGGGTCAGGCCAGCGGCCAGTGCGGACGCGTTCTGTTCAACGAGTACCATATGGAAATACCAGTACTTTCCACCGCAAGCTTTTCTCGGCAGAGTGTTCGAGCGCTGCCATGACACCGCAGGAGAAGCTGTTGGAATACAGCCTGTTCGACCTGTCGAACAATGACGGCCCATCAACCATGACACCGACGACTGCAGACTTCGGCGACCAGGTGGTCGGATATGCTTCCACCAGCAAGCCGTTCACCATGAACGACTCGGTGTTCGCGGCAGCACTAACCTCGTTTAACACGGTGGGTGATTTCATGGTCACCGATAGCAGCAGCTAAGCCAACGTCTCCGCCGGTGCGTCCTGCACGGTCGCTGTCGCGTTCAAGCCAACGACACTGGGAGCGCATTCCGGCATGCTCATCGTCGACTTTGGCGGCACCACGCTCATCGCGCGACTCACCGGCAATGGCATTCCCGCGCTCGCCTTCCCGGCTGGTTCGCCGGATTTCGGCGGCACCGACGTCGGCACCACGGTCAAACGCACGCCTACCCTTACCAACCGCGCACCCGGGCCGGTCGCGCTGCCCACGTTTTTACACTCTCTGGCAACTACATCGCGGCGAGTGACACTCCCGCAGCCCTGCCCGCGCGCACAGCCTGTGCGCTAATCATCAGCTTTACGCCTGCCGTGTACGGTGCGCGGTCGGGAACTTTGACCGCAACCAGCGCTGCCGCAAAACTTGCCGAGACGCTGACTGGGAATGGCTACGATTTTGCCGTGGCGCCGACGCCGTTTCCGCCGCCGTGCTCGCCGGCTTGTCCACCATGCCTGCTGTCGATGCGACGCCGCTTGGCGTCTTCAGTGCGCCCCGGCCGACTTTACCTGTTCGACGGCAGCTCTGGGCATGGCCCTGCGCCGTCGCAAACCTGACCGTCACCCTTTGCACGGAGGCTCAGTTCGATCTCACCGTATTGACCACTTCCAGTACACGCTGGTCAGAGACGGCGTTACCGGCAGCCGCGCCCTGCTCGGCTTTTCAGGTCTCGCAGGGCTTTGCCTGCTGCTTGTTCGCGGGCATGGTCGCCGGCTACCGTTGTTGCCTGCCCTTGCGGTAGTGCTTGCCGCCACAGGTAGGCTGACGGGCTGCAGTGGCAAGCTGCCAACACAAAACCCAATCTTCACCCCGGCCGGCACCTACACCGTTCAGTTCTCCGACACTGGCGGGATCCTCGTACGCAACGCCACTACACTGACGGTGAAGCCAAAGTCACTAGGCCGGCGGACGCGTAGCCCACAGCGCCGGCTGCGTAATGGGATGCGCCCGCTCGATCGCCGCCACGCCCGAATCCACCGGTAGCGCCTTCCATGCGTCGATGTAGTCCATCTGGTCATACGCCCGGCCGGCAAACAACAGCGCATTTTCGCGCACTGGCTGCTGCTTGAAGTGCTCTTGATCTGAGACGAAAGGCCACTTCGCGCGGTCTCGAAGATACGGTAGAGCCCAGGCGACGGCAGACTGCATTCCCCGTCCATCGGGCAGGTTAGCTTTCCACAGGCTCTCAAACGGTGTCGACAGGCTTTCACATGCGGCAGCCATACACTCCAACGTGAACATGCTTGCGGCGTAGGGGTTTTCTTCACGCAGGGCAGACGGGAAGTTGCCGTCGAAATTCATTTGTCGTAGAAGACCGTCGCGGAACAGATGATTGCAGGCCCGCCACTGCACATCATCGCGCGTAAGGCGGGCAAACTCCGCCGCCTGCATCGTCCAGCAGATCGCTTCCACTGTTTTGGTCTGTCGTGCGATGCTGCCCTTCTTGGATTCGACGAACCAGTGCAGAAGCTCAGCAAACCAGGAACGCACGCCGTCTACCTCCTTCTCCGGCATCATGGGCGAGGCACACAGAAAGGCGGCGGCTCGCGCGCTTTCCGCGAGCGCGACTGTACCCGTCACACCGTTGTTGCGGTCGTCCTCCACACCGACGACGGTCCCGGCCCCCTCCAGAGTCGGCAGCATGCGCGTTTGCTGATTGAGAAACCACGTTTTCGTTTGCAATAGAGCTGACTGAAAATAGCGGGTCTCACCGGTTAACCGCCACGCTGCGGTCAGCGCGCTTAGGCTGCGATTCATGGCAACCAGCAAATCAACATGACCAAGAAATGGCGCGGCACTCCCCTGTTTTGCAAAGTCCGCGCTTGGGTAAATCTTCTCCGAGTAAAACTCCTGCGAATGGCGCTTGCCCGGTGCCCGCACCTGCTGCAGCGCAACCGGTTCGCTCGACATCGCCGCGGCGGCAAGTTTCAACATTCGTCCGCGGTCAAACTCCGCCACTGAAAAATGAACACCCCGCGCGCCCTGCGCGCACACAGAACGGCTGCCCGCAGCCACTACGCTCACCGCCGCCCAAAGCGCACCGGAGCAGAACGCCCGGCGCGAGCTGTTTAACGGTGCCGCTTCAATGGCAAATTTTCTTTGAGAACCAGTACCTTTGACTCGCATGGCAAACGACCGTGGCGCAAGCCTACCATTCCACACTGAACCTCGCCCCGTTCCCCGCTTTGACAGCAACGCAAATGCGCGTTATCTTAGGAATGCGGGGTGGAGCAGCCCGGTAGCTCGTTGGGCTCATAACCCAAAGGTCGTAGGTTCAAATCCTACCCCCGCAACCAATTAAATCAATGGTTTAGAGAGAATCAGAAAAACCGATTCACTCCCATTTACTCCCCATAAGAAAAATGGTCACTTTAGGCGCTCGCCCGCAAGGGCTTGTGCACCATCGTGACTACCTTCCATTGGCTTCCCTCTTCGGCTCCGGCATCGCCTGTCCATACACGTTCATCGTGCTCTGGATCGAGGCATGACGCATGAGTTCCTGTTGGACCTTGATCGTCGCTCCGGCTTCGTCCAGGTACGAACGGTCCGTGTGCCCAGCAATGGCGGCGAACTTGCCTGCTGCTGTCCTGCCCAGTTCGTGGATGACAACCCGCTTGCCGTTCGCAGTGAGTTTGGCTTTGCACCATCCGCCCATCGCCACAGTCGCGGCAGCCAGGTCGGAGCTTACAGGAAGTTGATGCGGGGAGGGGGGGGGCGGATGCTCCAGAGCCGAAAGGAGGATCAGGCCTGCAGGTGTTTCGGTAAGTCGAGAGCCACCTTCATCGGGCGTGGATCGTCATCGAGTGGCTTTGCAAAGCAAGGAGCGATTTGCCAGAGTTAGGATGCCCGGGGTTGAGCATCCAGTTGTTGTCCGTAACAGCGAGTACCGAAGGCACAACCAGAACACAAGCCTGCAGCTCTTGGGCAAAGCGGTCATCGATTGCCTGGAGCGCATCGTGTGCTGGACAGTTGCGCCAAAAGAAGGCAAGTCAGATGGTGTCAGCCGCAGGATCGATACTTCGTCGGAGGATATCCGCCGTAGCCAGCATCAGGTCCGTGGGTGACCCTCGGTGTCAAGTGAGCCAGATACTCGATCATCGCTAGCGAGACATGTTTGGCGGTAGAAACAACGCGCGTTTCAGGCCGCGACCAGCGCCCACCGAAGTTCAAACTGCCCTCACCGTCGAACGGAGTTGCACAGAACGGCTTGCGCAGCAGTCGGTGGTCCGTCTTCAACTCACCCCCGCCGTAACCGATCCTGCCCAACACGTTTCGACCTGGCGCGCACCCGATCGGCGTCGATGATGCTCAAGCCACCCCACCCATCACGAGGTTCGGCCGCTGGAGCAAATCCAGGGCAAGCTGGTGATCGCCGGGGGGAAGTAGCCGGTAACCGAGACGAGACGTGGGAGCCGGTAGAGGCGATGCGACTCGTAGCGCACCAGTCGGCCCTGGCTCCTCCGGCGTTGCAGGCTTCGCCAGCGAAAGATCGAGCGTCGATGCAATCTCCTGGGGAAGAAGCCAGAGGGCCTAAATAGGCTCTCGACAGCAGAGTGTGAAAGCCCTCACCTATGGCCGCACTCTTTTGCTCATCCGAGTGAACATCTCGCCCCATGGCGAGATGCCCGCCCAATTGACTCAGGACGGCCTTGAGCTCGTTGACCAACTGCCAGATAGAACGGCGACATCTGGCGTAGAACGCAACGATGAACTTGCGCCGATTCAAGTCCTGCATGCACATGTGACGAAACATCAACTCCGGCGTGCAGGTACCTACGGTAACCTCTACCGCCTACAAGAGCCAGTCTCATTGCTCGAGTGGATGGTACTTTAACGGCTACTTGCCTGCGGCCGCTCTCATGTCAAAGCGCAGTTCCCCGCCCCGCATGAGGTCGGCGTGCGTCAGGGTAAAGTTTTTGAGGGGCCGACCGTTGAGCGCGACGCGTTGTGCCTTGATATTTCCGAACTCCGTGCCACGCGCGGAGATGTGCAGGGTGCGGCCATTCGGCAGGTGCAGCCGCATGGAGTCGAAGCGCGGCGCCGCCAGCGTGTACACAGGAATGCCGGGGCAGACCTGGTAAAAGCCGAGGGCGCTCATGACGTACCAAGCGCTCATCTGGCCGGCGTCGTCGTTGCCGGCCAGGCCGTCGGGAGCATCCCTGTATTGCGTGTCGACGATGTTGCGCACGACCTTTTGCCCCTTGTCCGCGTGCCCTGCCGCGGCATACAGGTAGGCGATGTGGTGGCCGGGTTCGTTGCCGTGGTCATCGTAATCCTTGGCAAAAAACTCATCCAAGCGAGCGGTAAACTTTTCCCTGCCGCCGAGTACATCCATAAGGCCTTGCACGTTTTGCGGCACAAAGAAGGTGTACTGCCACGGTGTACCTTCCGTGATCCACGAAACATGCCTTGTTGGATCGGAAGGCACGGCCCACGTGCCGTCCGCGTGCCTGCCGCGGACAAAGCCGCTCTCTGCATCGAACACCTTTCGCCAGTTCTCTCCGCGTTGGCCAAATCGCGTCGCATCTTCAGAATGTCCCAGAACCTCGGCCAGGCGGCCGATCATGGCATCGTCGTAGGCGTACTCCATCGTTCGGGATACCTGCTCGTCCTTGTGGAATGCATCGCTCATGTGGTCTTCAAGCGGAATGTAGCCGTACTTGAGGTAAGAGTCCAAGCCGCGCCGCCCCTTGCCGTCGACGTATTCCTCATGCGTCGCCGGCAGCTCTGTGGCATTTTTGCGGATGAGGCGGTATGCGCGTTCCACGTCGAAGCCGCGGATCCCCTTACTCCACGCATCCGCCAGCATGGCCGCAGCGTGGTCGCCCACCATCTCGGACGTGTAGCTGTTCCATGCCGGAAAGATGGGCAGGAAGCCACCCTGCTCCCCTTTTGTGACGATGGACTGCAGCATGGCGGCTTCTAACTTTGGATCGAGAATCATCATCAGCGGTGCCTGCGCACGGAAGATGTCCCAGATGGAAAAGTCGTCGTACTGCGGGACGCCCCTTGTGGTGTGCTCGACTGCACCATGATCGTTGAAGCGAGGATAGGTGCCGCTCACATCGCTATAGATGCGTGGCTGCAACATGGCGTGGTACAGAGCAGTGTAGAAAATGGATTGAGCCTTGTCCCGCCCGTCGATTTCGATGCTGCTCAAACGGGCGTGCCATGCGGCGCGAGCGGAGGTCTCGACGCGCTGAAAGTTCCAATCGGGGATTTCCGCACGCAGATTGCTGCGCGCCTCTTCAATGGAAGTAAACGACGTGCCCACCCGCACAGTGATGACGTCACCCTTATGGACCGCGCCGAAGTGCAGATATGTGCCGAAGCCCGGCCGCGGTGCGGAAACTGGTGCGCTGGCTGCAGCGGCCGAAGCTCCGCCGGTCGACGTCATCATCTTCGGTACGTTGATGACGCGTGGTGGAGCGCCGTCACCGTCCTGGCGCGTGGCACCATCCTTGGTGATTGCGCCGATGTACGTTCCGTTCGCGGACACACCGCGATCCACCTGCGCGACGAACCATCCGCTGAAGCCAGCGGGTTTTCCGGAGCCGGCATACTCGCGGCGAATCGGAACTTCTGCCGTGATCTCGCGCGCGCTCGCGTCCACTTGGATCCAGCCCTCGCCCGCGCGCGCGTTGTTTTCCACGACCAGCCACGCATCCGGTGCGTTCGCCGTATAGCGCACCTGCAGAATGCCAGCGCGCACGGTGCCGGTGACAGAGATCTCGGCATGCGCGTCAGGTAAGCCAACGGAGTAGAGATACGGTGTTGCATGCTCGGTCGCATGGTCAAAGACCGACGAGCGCGCGACGGCATCTGTGTGCAGCGGTCCGGAGCCGGGCATGAATGTGAGGGAGCCATAGTCGGGCACGCAACCACCGCTCAGGAAATGCGACGCGCGAATGCCCTGGATCTTCGGATCGGCATAGTAGTATGGCGCGACACATTTGGTTTCGCCGGCACGTGTCTGTGGCGTCCAGTTGGTCATGGCAAACGGCATGCCGACCGCCGGATAGGTTTGCCCTTCGCCCATGGTGCCGTTACGCGGGTGCACCTGATCTTCCGGCGTCTGCTGGGCCCGGGTGGAAAGCGTAAGAACGAGAAGAAGACCGAGTGTGATTCGGAGCATGGGACCTTTGATTGCGGGAGCGTTGGACCGAAGAAAGTGGTAACGCAACAAGGCTACCCCACAGCCTGGTCTGGAGTGACGCAAATTCTTCTTCAGCGCGCGGCACCTGCACCGTGACGGGTTGCGCCGGGCACTGGATGCGTAGTTTAAGCATCTTCAAAGTAAGCCACGCCGACCTCATCACAGCAATCAAGCAGTTGCTTATCCCATCCGGCTTGTCGGCAGAACTTCGCCTGGGAATGTTTGCCTGAACGAGAAAGGCGGTCGCTTGAGCGACCGCCTTTCTCGTGTGAAGACGACGTTAGAAGAACAGGCGTCCACCCACTTGGATGTTGCGTGGGCTGTAGGCGAAGTTGGAGTTGGAGGAGTTGGTGAAGCCGAAGCCGCCGGTGGCAGTGAGCGGGGAGTAGGTGAGCGTGCCCGTAGGCGTAGTAGCGCTGGTGGTGGGCGTTGCGCCGTTGGTAAGGTTGTAGGCCGTGGTGGCCAGGCTGGTCACGTTCTGGTGATTGGCCAGGTTGAAGGCCTCGACTAGCAGCTGGAAGCTGAGCCTGTCGGAGATGCGGAGATCTTTCTGAATGCGAACATCGAGAAGAATGTCCCGTGGGTACAGAAAGGTGTTGCGGCCGAGCTGCGGAATGTAAGTGACGCCCAATCCGGAAAGGCCGGAATTCGTCGCCTGCAGGCAGCCAGTCGAGGAGCACTGCGCCGGCGCCGTTGTGCCATTGACTGCGGCGCTATACGGCAGGCCCGACTGAATCTGGAACGCCGGCTTGACCGACCAGCCATTGGTGGCATAACCAAGCAAGCCGTTGCCCTTCATACCGGGCACGTTCAGGATGGCCCAGCCAACGGCACGGTGGCGAACGTTTAAAAAGCTGTTGCCGTAGTTCGCGCGACCATTGCCGTAGGGGTCTAAGAAGCCATTGAAGCTGAACCCCGTAACCTCGGACTGGTTGTAATCCATGGCATGGGACCAGGTGTACGCGGCGTCATAGGTGATGAACTTGCCGGCGCGGTGGGTGACATCGACGGAAAGCGCGTGATAGTTCGAGTTGACGTTGCTGACGCCCGTGAAAATGTTGCCGTAGGCGGGATTCAGGGTGGCCGCCGTGGTTTGACCGACCTTGCGCTGCCCGTAAACCTTTTCCGCCAGAACGGTGCCGCAGGCAATGGGACCGCAGGTGGTTTGACCGGCACCTGGCGTGACCGTGAAGTTGGCCGTGTAGCCATTGTTCGGGTCCAGGTTGAGGTTCAGCGAATTGGGCAGTTCGCGGCCGAGCGCGCCGAGGTAAGTAATGGACAGCACAGTGTTGATCCCGAGGTTTTGCTGGACCGAAAGGTCGAACTCTTCGGTGTACGGATTCTTCAGGCTAGGAGAGATGTTGGTGATGTCGGGCGAGAGACCGGAATTGCGAATGGTGGCATCAGCTGGGCGCTGCGAAAACAGTGGCGCACCGGCGATGGTGGGGGCGGAAAAGTTATAGCCGAGCTGGCCGTTGGTTGACCCGGAATTGAAGCGGGCGGAGAGCAGATTGACATTGGGGAGGCGGCCGTAATACATACCGAAACCACCACGAATGACCGTCTCGCCCTTGCCGTACGGATCGAAGGAGAATCCGACTCGAGGCGAGATGTTGTTTTTGTCGCTGATGTGGCTGTTGCTTCCAGGATTGTTTGCCGCAACAAGCTGGGATTGCTGGTCGGGGATGGACTCGTAGTCGTAGCGTGCGCCGAGGTTCAGGGTGAGCTGCGGTGTCGCCTTCCAGTCGTCCTGCACGAACACGCCGTAGTCGATGGTGGCGAGGTCGTAGGGCGTGCCGCCGATGTTCGTCGTGGAAAAGGGCGTGGAGCTGACGGTTTGGCGGTAGTAGCTGTAGCAGCCTACCGGGGTGTAAACACCGGCCGTCCTGGTGCCGCAACCTCCGCCCCCGCTGGTGAGCGTTGCCTGGCCGAGCGTGGTGGAGTTACCAGTGACGACGCCGGCGCGCGTGAGCACGTCGCGGGCAGAGGCGAGCACACTGGTGTAGTTAAAGGTTCCGTTGGGCGAATAGCCGCTGAAGCCGGTGGTCGCCTGAATGTCGTAATTGTGCACGATATCTTCGCCGAACTTTAGGCTGTGACGGCCGATCTGGACGATGGCGGTGTCGCCGATCTGCCACTTGCGTTCATCCGGCAGGGCCGGTCGGAAGGCATAGTAGGGCTGGCCGGCGATAAAGCCAACCGATCCGGAGGTATTGAGATTGACTTGGGGCGCGATGCCGGTGGCGTTGGTGAGCAACTGGCTGGTGAACTGCGTGTTCGGCAGGGCGCTCTCGTCGTTAAGCTCGCGGCCGTATTGATAGCGGAGTTCGTTGGTGACGTTGGAACTCACGACGGAGACCAGGCGGGCGACACCGTAGTCGAGCTTGACGAAGTCCTGGGCGAAGCCGTCTTTCGCGTAGAAGACGTTGGCCTGGGTCTGGACGCCGCCCGGCGAATCCCAGCGGAGGCGGTGATAGAGCAGCGTCACGCGGTGTTTGGGCATGAGCTGGTAGTCGAGCCGAGGCGTGTTGATGGTCTGGCTGCCGGTACGCGGCTGCTGACCGAGCGAGCTGTTGGCGACGCCGATGTAGCTGTTGTAGATCGATTGGGCAAGCGGCACCGCCGACGCCAGCGCGGGATTGTAATTGGCGTTGCCGGTCGCGTTGTAAATGGAGGTAGCGAGGGTCGTTGCATCCGCCGTGGACAGCGGGTTGAAGAAGGACAGCGCCTGGGCCGTTCCCGTTCCCGGGAAGTTTCGCTTGAATTGGTCGAAGGCGTAGAAACCAAAGAGTTTGTCCTTGATGAGTGGGCCGCCGACGCCGAAGCCGTACTGGTTGCGCTTGTCCTTGGCCTTGAAGGGGATGCGTGTGGCCACGCCGGTCGCGGGGACGTAGCCGACGCGGTAGGTATACGGGTTCTGCGCGCCCCAGTCGGAGTCGCGATGGTAAAAGTACGCCTCGCCATGAATGTCGTTGGTGCCGCTCTTGGTAATGGAGTTGATCACGCCGCCAACGGCGCGGCCGAACTCCGCCGAGTAGACGCCGGTGTTCACCTGGAACTCCTGCACGGCGATCTGCGCGGTGGAATAGCCGGCACGGGTACGGCCACGCTCTTCACCGTAAAAGGCCTGGTTGTCATCGACGCCATCGATCTGGACGTTGTTGAGTTGAGGCTGAATGGCGCGGAAGGCGATGAGACCGAAGCCCTGCAGGTCGTTGCTGGTTCCCGGGGTGAGCAGCGCGAGGGAGGACCAGCGGCGATTGTTGATAGGGATGTTCTCAATTTCGCGATTGTTCAACTGCCCGCCAAACGCCGCGGTATCGAACTTGATGACGGGCGTTTCCGCAGTCACTTCCACAACCTGGTTTTCTGCGCCGGTTTGTAGGTGGGGACTCACCTCGGTCACTTCATTCACAGAGACGACTACGTTGCTCGACCGCACCTCGCCGAAGCCGTTGGCCTGGATGGTGACTGTGTACGTTCCCGGGGGCAGCAGCACCTGCTTGTAGTAGCCCGCACCGTCTGTGGTCAGGGTTGCGTCCGTGTTCGTTCCGTTGTTGTGGATGGTCACCTTCGCGCCAGGGACGGCCGCATTGGTCGCATCGAAGACGGTGCCCTCAATTGAACCCTGCGTGAGCGACTGAGCGCCCGCCGCGGTACCCACCATCGCCACGGACAGGAAGAATGCACTACCCCAATTCCTCTGCTTCATCAGCCTCACCGAATCTTTTTCAAGTCGTACAGAACAGAACGCATCCAGCAACCATCGACCGAACGGCTGGTAACAGAACACGCATCTCTCGGCCGCTTCATGGGAAGCCGGAGAATCTCTATGCAACACGGATGGCCTTGATTGTAAGGGAAGGGCACAATCGTTCCGTGAACGTTGCACGAAGAGCCGCGGCTTTCAGCAGGGATGAGGGGAACGTTCGCAGGTTGCTCTCGAATTCCTGCTGCGTGTCGAAGTGCAGCAACAAGCCAGCGGGGCCGTCCCAGACCTGGTACTGCCCCTTCGATCAAGAATGGCTCAAACGTGCCATGCGAACTCGCCAGCACGGAATCAGGATATCTCCAGTAATCGAGAGAGCTGCTCCGAGAGCTGGGTCAGGGCCGGGTCCAGCAGGAGGCGCTCGTGGTCGCCTTCGAATTCGTAGATATCGACCCCGCCGGAAAAAAGCGGGGCCCATCCCTGATCGTTCGCGCCCTCCCGAAAATCCTGCTCCTTGGCGCGGAACAGCACGAGGTTCCCGGGGCTCACCTTGGGCACATACCGCTGGAAGGCCACGAGGTTGACTTCCCTGGCCGACTTCAACCGGGCCGGCAACCGATCCACCCGCAGCGCAAGCAGCACGCCTGCCAGGCTTTGGACCATGCGGGTAAACAGCTTGCACCCGACGTAACGAATGCGCTCTCCCCAGGTGAGCGCGTCGAGATTGCGAACAAACCGACTCCAGATGCGGTCCGCGACCCCTGCAGTGCCCAACGCAATGTCGTGTTGCAGTTCGTACGCGCGGGTGTGCGCATCCAGCATCACCAGGAGCGATACCTGCTCACCGGCGGACTGCAGTTGTGCGGCCATCTCTGCCACAACCGCTCCGCCAAAGGAGAAGCCGAGTAGCCGATAAGGGCCGTGAGGCTGGACCGAGCGCACTTCGTGCACGTAATACGCCGCAATATCTTCAAGGCGCAGCAACGCCGGCTGTCCCGTGAGCAAAACCTGTGCCTGCAAGGCGTAGACAGGCTGCGAGTCCGGCAGACGCCCGGCGAGGCCGGTGAAGTGCAGGATGTTACCGCCAAGGCCATGCACCATGAAGAGTGGCCTCTGCGAGCCAGCCGCCCGAAGCGGCACCAGGGATCGCTCCACGGTCGGTGTGAGATTGTGCTCGATCAAGGTCGCGAGGGCGGCAATGGTGTTCGCGGTCAACAGGTTTGCGAGCCCAAGTTCGGTACCGAAGGTGCGGTTAATGCGGGTGACGAGCCGCAGCGCCGTCAGGGAATCCACCCCGAGCGAAAAGAAACTGTCTTCAATGCCGAGGGCAGGCACACCCAGCGTCACACACCAGATGTGGTAAAGCTGTCGCTCAAGAAAGCTGCGCGGTGCCTTCCTTTCGCAGGCGTGGCCGCCCTCGTCGTCACTCGCGACCTCAGACGGGACTGGTTCGCTGAGCTGCCGCCGGTCGACTTTGCCGTTCGGGGTGAGCGGCAAAGTCGAAAGCAGCACGATGTTGGAAGGCATCATGTATGCCGGCAGGCGGGACCGCAGGTATCCCCGCACCTCCGCAGGCTGTAGGCGTTTTCCCGCGCGGGCAACCAGGTACGCGCACAGTCGTTGTTCCCCAAACTCATCCGGCCACGCCCTGACCGCGACCGCCGCAACCGCCGGATGCGTCGCAAAGCTGGATTCCACGTCTTCCAGCTCAACGCGATGGCCACGGATTTTCACCTGGTTGTCCCGACGGCCCAGCAGCTCAAGAACGCCGGTCTGCCGGAAGACAGCGTCGTCTCCCGTGCGATACAGGCGTGCCCCGTCCGCACATGCCACGGGTACGAATTTTTCAGCGGTGAGTTGCGGGGCATGGCGGTATCCCCGCGCCACACCTGCGCCACCGAGATAAAGCTCGCCGGCAACACCGACCGGCACGGGCTGTCGCCTGCCGTCGAGCACGTAGGCGGTCGTATTTGCAATCGGCAGGCCCACCGGCACGGGACCGGTACCTCGCTGGACGCGGCTCACGGTCGACCACACGGTGGTTTCCGTGGGACCGTACACGTTCCACAGCTCCAGGCCGGCGGCCAGCAGTTGTTCGGCGAGCGTTCGGGTCAAGACCTCGCCGCCGCACAAGGCACGCAAGCCACGGACACCCTTCCAGCCGCTGCCGAGCAGCGCAGACCAGGTGGCGGGCGTCGCCTGCATCAGGGTGCACCCGCTTTTGTCGATGAGGCGCGCAAGCCGAACGGGATCGACTGCCTCCTCGCGCAGGGCCAGCGCGACACAACCGCCGACCAGCAGGGGCAGGAACAGCTCAAGCACCGCAATGTCGAAGGATACCGTCGTGATAGCAACGACCGTGTCGTCGCGGCGAAGACCTGGTGTCACTTGCATCGACCGCAGGAAGTTCACCACGCTGCGGTGCTCCACCTCCACGCCCTTCGGCTTGCCCGTACTACCCGAGGTATATAGCACGTAGGCCAGATCACTTGGACTACCGTTGCCGGGTGCGGTGAAGGTCTTCGGCGCGGCGCTCAGGATGTCTTCAAGCAGCAGGATGCGATGAGTCTCAAAGCATTCGGTCTTGGCATAGGCGCGACCCGTCAGCAGCAGATCGGGTTGCGCGTCTTCCAGGCACAGAGCCAACCTGGATGCGGGAATGGAGGGATCGAGCGGCAGGTATGCTGCACCCGTCATCAGGATGCCGAGCAGGCCGGCCAGCAGCGCAGGCGATCGGTCCAGCATGACAGCGATGAGCATATTGCGGCGTGCGCCGGCGTGCTGCAGCGCCGCGGCAAACCGTTCCGCCTCCACTATGAGCTGCGCGTACGTCCAGGCAGTTGTGCCGCAGGTCACAGCCCTGCGGTCGGGCTCCCGCTGGGCCTGCTCCCGGACCAGCCCGTGCACGGTTGTGTCCAGCAGGGCCTGGTACGTGTCGTTCCACGTGTGCAGCATCTGCTCCCGCTCCGCTTTCGTCAGCAGCGGCAGGTCACCGAGGGCACAGCTGGGGTCGGCGGCGACCCCGGCAAGCAGGGTCGACCAATGATCTATGAGCCGCCGAATGGTTGCCGCGTCAAACAGGTCGATGGAGTAAGAGATGCGGATTGCCGTCCCGCTCGCCTGCTCGTCCGCCTCCATGTAGAGGTCGAACTTGGCAGTGCCGGTGGTGATCTCCGTTCCGTTCACAGACCAGGTGCCATCGGCTTCGGTCGCCGCAGGTTGGAAGGCGAACATGGTCTGGAAGATGGGTTGGTGGCTTCGGTCCGGCTTGGCCTGCGACAACTCCACCATGCGCGCAAAGGGAGTGTCGCCCATCGCCAGGCCTTCCAACACAACGTTGCGGACCTGTGTCAGGTACTCCACGAAGGGCAAATCGGCACGCGGCGAGGTGCGGATCGGCAGAATCTGCAGCACATAACCCATCATGCCTGCTAGCTCAGACCGGCTGCGGCCATCGGCGACCGTGCCGACGATCAAGTCCTGCTGCCCGCTGTAGCGGAACAGCAGCGCACCCAGGCTCGCCAGCAGCATCATGTACAAAGACGCACCCGCTCGCTGACCGTGCAGGCGCAGTGCGTCCACCGTCGTCCCGGCCAGCGTGAACCGCTCCATGTTTCCACGCCGGGTGAGCGCGGGCGGCCGGGGCCGGTCTGTCGGCAGCCGGAGTGGGACGAGTTCGCCGGCAAGTTGCCGCTTCCAGTAGGTGAGCGATTCTTCGGCTAAGGGCGACTGTCTGCGCCAGAACGCGTAGTCGCCGTATTGCAGCGCGACTGGCGGTAAAGGCGGTGCCTGCCCCGCCGCTAGGGCCGTGTAGATGGTGCGGAGTTCGGGAAGAAAAGTCCGCCGGAGCGAGAAGCCATCGAAAACGATGTGAGCGATGACCAGGTGCAGACGGCTTTCTGCCGCACCCAGAACCAGGCTTGCCCGCAACAGGGGTGCCTTCTCCAGGTTGAATGGGACGATCGCCTGCGCGGTTGCAATGCGGTTGGATTCCTCCTCCCGTTCTTCTTCGGCGAGATGCCGCAGATCGAAGACGTCCAGCGAGACGTGCGCGTTTGCCTCGACCCGCTGAACGACCTCGTCCTGCTCAGGGTGAAAGCTCGTTCGCCAGATCTCATGGCGGGCGAGAAAGAGGTTCAGGCTTGCCTCGAGTGTGACCACATCGAGCGTGCCGCGATACCGTACCGTCACGGCTTCGTTGTAGGTGGGAAGATCGGGGTCAAACGCCGACTGCAGCCACAAGCCCGACTGTTCTGGGCTCAGCAGCACCCTGGAGCCCGCAGGCCGCGGCTGGATGACGTCCGGGGCGGGAATTGAGGTCGTCAAACCCCGCAGTCTCTGCGCAAGCAGCCTGCGCTTTGCCGCAGACAGCTCTGCCGCCTGCGGGATCGTTTTCTCAGTCGTCATGTCGTTCTGTTGTCCGTATCGGCAATCTGTCGGCAAAGCTTACCGAAGCGTGACCCGCAGCTCATGCAGACCGCGCATGGCAGCCAGGCCGCGCCAACGTGGCGGGCCACCTGCTAGCGCCATCCTAGGAAAATGGCGGGAGATCGCTGAAAAGGCGATTGCCGCGGCCAGGCGCACCAGCGGCGCTCCAAGGCAATAGTGAGCAGCCCAGCTAAAGGCGAGGTGGCGATTGTCCTGGCGCTCGAGGTGAAGTCGCTCAGGATCGGTAAAGCGCAAAGGATCGCGGTTGGCGGCCGCAAGCACCACCGTAATTGCCTGTCCGCACCCAATCTGCTTCTCCCCGAGGACCATGTCTGCCGCGGCAATGCGGCCGGTATACTGCGTGGTCGACTCGAAACGGAGCAGTTCCTCCACGGCTGAGTCCGCGAGTTCAGGCCGGTCGCACAGCAGCTGCCACTGATCCGGCGCGCCCAGCAGGCTGTACATGCCGTTCGCGATCAGGTTGGTCGTCTCCTCCAACCCGCCGCCCACCAGAAGGATGGCGTTCGCCACTAACTCGTCGAAGCTGAGTGCCATACCCTCGGCTCGCGCCTGCACCATGGCACCGATGGCACCGCGACCACCCGAGACTTCCTGTCGTCGCACTTCCTCTTCCATGTACATGCGCATGCGCTGCAGGCTTGCGACCAGCGGCCCGACACGATCCGGCTCATGTTCGAAGTTACCGAGGAGTTCGCCAAGATCGCGCGCCCACTCCTTGAGCTGGGCACGCTTCTCGCGGGGTAAGCCGATCGTGTCCGCAAGCATTGTGGCGGCAAATGGGCTGGCGAACTCTGCCAGCAAGTCCACGTCTTCTTTCCCATGCATGCCGGTCAGTAGCTCGTCCGCAGTCGCCTCAACGCTGGCGCGCAGGTGTGCGATGCGTGCGGGCGTGAATGCCATCGTACAGATAGATCGCACACGGCCATGGTCGGGAGGATCGAGAAACAGCAACTGCTGCCGCATAAGGTCGGCATACGGCGCCAGCGTGCCTAACGCGGAGGCCTCCAGCTTTTCGGGTGTGGGCGTGCGTGCCGCCTTGCCCTGCTTCAGCGCGATCACCGCTTCCGCATAGCCGGTAACCACCCAGGAGTTCATGAAGCGGTCCCACCTCACCCTGTCCTCCGCACGAATGCTGCGGTACAGTGCATGCGGGTCAGCCAACACGGACGGTCGCAGCAACTGAAAGAGGCTGAGCCGGGCTTCGTCGGACATCCTCATGGGACCTTAACGGTCGCGAGCCGCGCTGCGTCTTCTTCGCTGACGGCCGCCAGATCTTCCAGGATCAGCTCCTCGATGCGACGCGCGATATCCCGGATGGTTTCAGCTTCGAACAGGTCCCGCAGGCTCATCTTCACGCCGAAGTGCTCTCGCACACGCATGGCGAACCTTGTGCTCTGCAGCGATTCGATGCCGGAAGCGAAGAAGTTGTCCTCCATCTGAATCCGCTGGCTGCCGATCGTGTCGCGCACCAGCGCAAGCACCGCCGACTCAAACTCGTTGAGTTCTGCCGCAGGCCCAGCCTCGGTGCACTCCACCTCCTGCTCGATCGGAGCACTGGCGGCCAGCGCCTTTCGATCGACTTTGCCATTCGTCGTCAGGGGCATGTGGCGGACGGCGACCAGCCGCGACGGCATCATCTGCGGCGGCAGTTGTTTCGCAAGAAACGCCGTCACCGACGTCAGCGTCACACGTGTCTCGGGAGCAGCAACGAAGTACGCCACCAGCGCTTTCTCCCCGCCTTCCCCTTGCGCAACGACACAGGCGTGCTGCACGCCGGCGTACGAGGCGACCGCAGCCTCAATCTCGCCCAGTTCCATGCGGAAGCCGTTGATCTTGACCTGGTCGTCGCCGCGGCCCGCGTAGATCAGCGCACCGTCCTCGCGTAGGCGGGCCAGGTCGCCGGACCGGTATATGATCGCGCCCTCCCCGCGAAAGGGATCTCGCAGGAATCGCTCCGCCGTCAGCACGGGACGGTTGTGGTAGCCGCGCGCAACACCCGCGCCACTCACATAAAGCTCTCCGACCTGCCCTTGCGGTGTTGGATTTCCTTCTTCGTCCAGCAGGTGAAGGGAAAGATCGCCGAGAGGTTGCCCCATCGGCGTCTCCGCCATGGCCGTGTCGGCGGCCGTGACCTGGTGACAGGTGACATGCACCGTCGTCTCCGTAATGCCATACATGTTAAACACGCGCGGCGCTTCCTCACCGTGTCGGGCAAACCAGGGAGACAGCATCGGCGCGGAGAGCGCTTCGCCTCCGAAAATCAACGTATGCAACGACAACGGCACAACCGTGCCGCTTTCCTCAAGGCGCAGCAGCAGGCGAAAGGCTGAAGGCGTCTGGTTCAACACGGTCACCTTCTCCGCAGCAAGCAGCGCGTAAAACGCTTCGGGTGTGCGGCTTACCTCGAACGGCACGAGGACGACACGCGCCCCGTGCAGCAGGGCACCGTAAAGCTCCCACACGGAAAAGTCAAAGGCAAAGGAATGAAACATCGTCCAGACGTCTTCGGAATCGAAGCGAAAGATCGGTTGCGCCTGCTCGAAGAGCCGAAGCACGTTGCCATGCGTAACCAGAACACCTTTCGGCTTGCCGGTCGACCCAGACGTGTACATCAGGTAAGCAATGTCTTCACGCGTTGCGGCGGAAGTGCCGTCCGCGTTGCAGGGTGCGCGTTTGCTGGCGTGTTCTCCGTCGAGCACGAGCAGCGGTACCCGCACCTCCGGCAGCAGGCGGCTCAACCGCTCGGTGGTGATCAGTACCGCAGGTTCCGCATCGTCGAGAGTTTCCGCGATACGCGTTGCGGGGTACTCCGGGTCGAGCGGCACATAGGCGGCACCGGCCTTCAACACACCGAGCATCGCCGCGACCATCGCGACGGACCGCTCCAGCCAGATCGCCACGAATGCACCAGGCGAGACGCCAAGGGAGCGGAGTTCCCTGGCGATTACGTCCGCCCTCGCATTCAGCGACGCGTAGGTGACACTTTCCTCGTCGCAGGTCACCGCAACCCGGTCTGCATGGGTGGCGCACACTGCTTCAAAGCGCGCGATGAGAGAGGATTCTGAGAACATGCCGGCCCATGCCTTCAGTGCGCCTTCCTGGACCATCACGTCGCTGTCACGAATCATTGTCTTATTCTCTTCAAGCTCCGACACAACTTGCACGCCAAGGTTCGACAACAGATCATTCCCCCTCGCTATCCACTCTCGCCCTTTGCAGGGTATAGCGACTCTCCCGCACATTCGTCGTCTGTATTCTTCGTCGAATGAAATAGCGCGTCGACTTTTCCCCAAATGGATACGCAATGTCGATCAATCGCAGCTGCCCGGCAACCAACCGGTGACAGTCCATCCACAAGCCTCGCATTCGAGGGTTGAACAACAGCCCGCAAAAGTCGATCCTCTTGCCGTACTCTATCTTTGCTTCGCCTTCGCTGAACCAAGGTGATGCCGCATGAGACAGTGCAGGATGGCAAATCGATCGTAGGCTGCCTGACTTGTGCCGGCGGAAGTACCGGGAGGAATTCTTGAGATCACTGCGGCGTCCCTTGGGTTTGACCATCGCTTCCCTCACCCTGACCCTTCCCATCGCCGCGCAGCCGATGAAGCTGGAGCCGCCGGCAAATGGCCTGGTCATTCAACTGGAGCAGTTCCGCGCGGGCAAGACAATTCCTGTGCGGCCGGAGCATGTGTTTGCAGCAAAGGATTATGTCCGGTTCCGCCTGCAAACGCCGACGCACGGGTACCTGTACGTGGTCAACCAGGGCTCTTCCGGGGAGTATGCCGTGCTGTTCCCTTCCGCGGGAACCCAGGCCAGCAATGAGATTGGTGATGCGCCCGAAGCCTTTGTACCGACGCCGCAGGACGGCTGGTTCCAGGTGGGTGGGCCGCCAGGGTTCGATACTGTGTATTTCCTGCTAAGTCCGACGCCACTCGCCGTCAGCGCCTCGGCTTCCAATGGAAAAGCAGCACCGCCTCCGGCAAACCTGCTGCCGCGCTGCAACGACGCAATCTTCCAGGCTCGTGGCGAGTGCGTCGACAACAACGCAGGGCCCACCGCCCTGCCCCGCGGGGCCACGCTGCCGCCACAGATCACCACGGCCGCACCTCAGGCCAGCCGCGATCTTTTTCTCACAGATGAGCGAAGCGGCACCGTCCAACCCAGCAAGACGATTTCCGGTCCGGTCGTCTATGCTTTTCGCATCGCTCATCAGTGAGTGCCTTTATGATTTGCTTCGTGGTTCGCCGATTCCTTTCGCTTGTCCTTCCATGCATGCTGTTGTCGGGCCTGCTGTGTGCGCAGCAACCGTCCTCCGTCACACCAGACGCGGGTACCCGTGATCTAAAGCTGGCAAAACCGCCGGGCACAGAGAACGCAGAGACACCGGTCACCATTCCGCGCAGCTACGCGCTGGTCATCGGCGTGTCGCATTACGCGAACCTTCCTGCTTCCGCACAGCTGCACTATCCCGACCGTGATGCGGAAGAGATCTACACCACATTGATTAGCCCGGAAGGCGGGCAGTTTCCGCCGGAAAACGTGCACCGGCTTGTGGATGCGCAGGCGACGCTGGCCAACGTGCGGCATGAGCTGGAGCAGTGGCTTCCCTCCGTAACGAAGTCCGACGACCGCGTGCTGATTTACTTCGCGGGCCACGGCTTCGTCACGGGCGGCAAGGGCTATCTCGCGCCGTACGATATCGACCTGAAGAATGTCGCGGCTACCGCATACCCCATGGATGAGCTCGGCAAGGTCATCGGCACCGAGGTCAAGGGCAAATGGAAAGTGCTGCTGACGGATTCCTGTCACTCCGGCGCCATTACCCCCGAGGCCGACCGCGCCGAGCTGAACAAGACCCTGCTGGACCTGCACACCTCGCTGTTTTCGCTCACCGCCAGCCGTGACCGCGAGCAGAGCTTTGAGAGCGCAGACTGGGGTGGCGGTCACGGCATCTTCACCTACTACGTGGTGCAAGGGATGAACGGTGCGGCGGATACCAACGGCGACGGCGTGGTGAGTGCCGATGAACTCGCCGAATACGTGCACACCAACGTGCGCCAAGCCACGCGCGCCGCGCAGAATCCAACGTCGGAGCGCGGCAGCTTCGATCCGAACATGGTGCTGGCTTACAATCCCACGCTGCGCAAGGCGGCGGCGCTACCTTCTCCGCAGTTCGGCAATATTGTTGTTGAGACCAACATGGACAACACTGAGGTGTGGGTCGATGGCAAGAATGCCGGTACGGTGCAGAAAGGAAAGAGCTTGCGCCTGCCGGGGGTGGCGCCGGGCATGCACACAATTAAGGGCGTTCACCTGGGCTATGAACCGGACGGACCGCGGGAGCAGCAGGTGTATCCCGGGCAGGACACCACGGTCAGCCTGCACATACTGATCGCCCGCAACCGCAACAAGGCGGCCGTCGACCTGCTGGACAAGGGCATCGCGGAGTACAAGAACGGCTACGAGGCGAACTATCGTAAGGCCGCCGCGGACCTGAAGCAGGCCATCGCGATCGACCCGCAGTACAGCGCGGCGTATGTGTACCTGGGCCGCGTCCAGAACGCGTTGTATGAGGATGGCGACGCGCTTGTCTCATTTCGTAAGGCGATCGAAATCGATCCGGACTACATGGAGGCACGTACCAGCTTTGCCGCGGCACTGCTAGACCAGGGTGACCTGGACGAGGCCATTCGCCAGCTCGATGTGGTGACCCGACACAACAGTGAAAACGGCGTGGCGTGGTACCTTTTGTCGCAGGCGTATGCGCGCAAAGGTGTCTTCGACCAGGGCCGGACCGCCGCGATGAACGCCGTCCGCGTCACACCGAACAATGGTGAAGCGCACTTTTGGCTAGCCGAGTGCCAGCGGCACCTGAAGCTGCCCGCAGATGCGGAGCGGGAGTACAGCCGCTACCTGGAGCTGACGAATTTCGATTCAGGCGCGCTGGGGAAGCTGAACTTTTACCTGCTGGGTTCGCTCGTCGGCATGGGAAAGAAGACACGCGCGGCGCAGGCGGATATCTGGACCGAGCAGCGTGGGCTTGCCAACCTGGGCATGTGCAAGTGCGAAGACATGCAGAAGAACTACGCGGCGGCACTGCCGCTGTGCCAGAAGGCACTGACCTACATGCCGCGCGACGCGTCCGCGAACTACAGCCTTGCGATGATCTACGTGGAGCAGTCGAACCAGCAGACATCCCCTGCCCTGCTGAGCGCGGCGCGCACCCACTTTCAGCAGGTGATCGCCGTGAACCCCGACACGGAGGAGGCTGGCCGCGCGCGCACCTACGTCAGCCGCATCGATACCGCGCTGGCCGGTCCGCGCTAGGTTCTACCTATGGTTGAGCGTGATGCGCGCAACGACCTCGTGCGTGGGCGAATTCGTCTCCTGCTTTGCAACCACGTACACAGCCTTCTCTCCGGCAGTGCTCCCGGTTCCCTTCTGATCGACCTTCTCCTCGGTAACCAGCGTCAGATCGCGGCTGGCGAGCCGTTGGACCAGTTCGTCTGGAATGTGGTTGCTCGCTTCAAGGATCACGCCGGAAGATGGGAGTTGGGGTGAGGTTTGCGCCGGGGCCGACGGAGTCTTCAGTCTCTGGATTGCGCCGTCAAGATCAGTCATGCGCTCACGACTCAGGACGACGAACAGCTTATCGGTTCCAGGCGTGGCGTCGAACTGGAAAGCACTCTCGTTGCCGGGCACCTGGTAGACCTGCCCGGCCTGGACGCGATTGGCGTCCTGACCGGTGTTCTTGCCGGGAAAAAGTGGCGACCAGGTTCCTGAGGATCCCTGCGAAATGACATACAGGTAGCCGGGCTCATTGCTCATCAGGGAGAGACGCAGGTGGTCTCCGGCGTGAAAGATCGTGTCAGGCGATGTTTCGGCATACGTTCCATCGGCTCCGCGCTGTAGGAGCGAGTAGCGAAGCCCGATTTGCTGCGTGTGCAGTGACACTTGCACCAAGTGCGGCTGCTCGCCATAGCCGTTCTGCGCAACCAGCTGTGGTGCGACGTGTGGCGCAGCGCTTGATTTTGCGGGCGCGGCTTTGCGTGATGGCGGCGCGCTGTGCGCAGATCTCTTTGCGCCCGGGTTCGCCGAAACCGAGACGAGATCGCTCGCCGACCAGAAGACGTCGCGTGGTGAAGCCGTTTGCGCGGCAAGCGCGGGCAGCAGGGTGCATGCAATCAGGCAGAGGGAAAGAGCGGAGCGTCGCACGGGAGATCCTCCGAAAAAAACAGTTTATTGCGAAGCGTCCTTGACGCAACGAAAGCCAACCAGCGCAGATCGCAGGTCGTGGGGGAAGCCCCTACGGGCATAGACGGCAAACCCACGGCTTCCGCCGGGCGAGAAGCTACCGCCCTTGAGGACGGACCAGTCCTGCAACGCGGTTGTGTGGAGGTTGCGCTGCATGTCTGCGACCTCGGCTTCAGACGGCGTGTAGCGAGAGCTGGTCCACTCCCACACGTTGCCCGCCATGTTGTATGCACCCGACGGGCTGCGACGGTCCGGGTGGGAAGTCACGGCGCCTACCTGCTGAGGAACGTCCTCGGTCCAGGGCTGCGTGCCCCACGGGTAGGGCCGACCGTCCGTGCCGCGTGCGGCCTTTTCCCACTCCTGCTCAGTGGGCAGGCGCTTGCCGGACCATGTGGCGTAGGCTTCGGCATCCGACAGGCTCACACCGCCGATGGGATCGTTCGGCTTACCTACCGTTGATGGCATGGCGTGCCCCGTCGCTTGGGCAAAGCGTTTGTATTCCTCCGTGGACACTTCGGTTTCGTCCACGTAGAACGCAGGCAGGGTGACGGTTTGGGGTGCTTCCTGCGAGTCGGCGGCACTGTCGCCAAACTGGAACGGGCCCGCGGCAACCAGGAGCATGCGGCCGTGCACATCCTGGGTCGCGGCCGGTAGAACCAACGTGGGCGCAGAGCTGGTCGCCGCGGGCTCGGTGTGCGGTTTGGAGCGCATCAGGAAAAGCAGCCCGGCAATAGCCGCCAGTAGCACCACCGCGGAGATGAGGCCAATGCGCACGGCGGCGGAGGATTTCGGCGCAGCTGGCGGGGTTGCAGCTACAACTTCCCCGGGTGCGGGTGTTGCGGCTATCGCTGACGTGACGGTTGCCGGCACATCAACGCGCGTCTCCGACACGCAACCACCCGGCGTGGGCGGCTCGTTGATGGCGACGGCAAGCGAAGCATCGATCTGCGGCCGCAGCGTCGATGGCCCGGAGCTTGCACCGTGTCGGTGCAGTTCCTCTACGAGCTCCTGCACCGATCCAAAGCGGTCGTTACGGTCTTTGCGCAGCAGCCGCTGGATGATCTCATCGCACATCGGCGGAATCGCTTCGTCGTACAACAGCACCGATGGCGGCGGCGTGGACAGGTGCGCGATCTGGATCGCGGTAGCCGATTCGTTTTCAAACGGTCGGCGGCCTGTGAGTAGTTCGAAGAAGACGACACCAAGCGAATACAGGTCGCTGCGGCTGTCGCAGGCCTCGCCGCGAATCTGCTCGGGGCTCATGTAGAACGGGGTGCCGAGCGCCTCACCCGGCCGCGTCAGGCCGTCGGCAATGTCGGTAATCTTGGAAATGCCGAAATCAAGTATTTTGATGCGGCCCGTGGTGTCGAGGTGCATGTTGGCGGGCTTCAAGTCGCGGTGGACGACGCGCTTCGATTCCGCCCAGGCGAGCGCCTCCGCTGCCTGCGCCATGACGCTGGCAGCCTCGGCCACGCTAAGTTTCCCCTGACGCCGCAAATAGCTGGAAAGATCCTCACCGCAAACGAACTGCATTACTAGGTAATGCAGGCCGTTGCCCTCGCCGATGTCGAAGATGGGCACGATGTTGGGATGGCCGGAGAGTGAGGCCGCCGTGGTAGCCTCCTGCTTGAAGCGGGCGACGATGCTGGGGTCCTGCGCCAAGTGGTCGGCAAGGATCTTGATGGCAAACAGCCCACCGTGCAGCCGATGGCGGGCCAACAGGACCTGCGCCATGCCGCCGCCGCCCACACGGCATAGCACGTGGTATTTGCCGCCGAGAAGGGCTTCGATGTCGGCCTGTTGCTGTTCTGCTCGTGTCATGAAGGCTGGGCACCCGGGCTTTCGTTTGCCCCCATTTCTTGTGCAGGGGCGATGGTGAGCGATGCGACGAACTGTTCATACTCCGGCCGTAGCTGTACGAGCATGCGGTCCACGGTGGTGAGCGTGATGATACCAATCCACTTGCCTAACCGCACGTAGGTTTGCACCTGCAGCACGCTTGTGCCGCGCAGGGGCTGGTGGCGAATGAGCAGCAGCATGCTTTCGTCCGCCTGGTCCGCGAGCAGCTTTGCGGGTTGCGGACCGGCAAAGGTGGGCTGGTCGTACGTTTTGCCAAGCATGATCTTTTGCGCTTCGATGTATGGCTCGAGCTTGTCGCCTGCCAGCAGCGTGTCTTCTTTTACCGAGATGTTGCTTGCCGGGTCGGGCGTGTTGTGGCGCAAGCCAAAGCCCGGCACGAAGAACCAGTTCGCGGGTGCGAAGGACATCGTCCATCGTCCGATGTTTGCCGAACTGAGCGCAGTCGCAGTCATAGACCCGCCGCCTCTGAACCGCTGGCCGCTGCCGCAATTTGCCATGCGTTCAATACCAGCAATTGCTGCCGTTGCAGCAGGACCTTGCCCGCGTCTTCGCCAGCAAAGAAAAGGGCGTATCCATCCATGCGGCGCGCCAGCAGGCGCAACGCCGCCGCATGACGCAGCAGAGAGTCGCGGTCGCCTGCTTGAAATGCCTCAGTTTCCGCCTGCAGCGCAGCGTACTCCTGCTGCAGCAGCGAACGCGCACGCTGCCATCGGCCCACCTGCTTGTTGTCTGTGCTCGCAGCGTCCAGTGCATACTCGATGGCCTGCTGAAACGCGGAAAAATTGTGCAACAGGCGGTCCACTGCGGCGTGCGGCACGCGCTCTGGAGAGACGAACGACGAGGTCATGCACCCGCTCCCATGCGGAAGCGTTTCGTTGCTGCCGGGTCCGCGGTCTGTGCGGGCATCCACACCTGTAGCTTGCCGGTGCCCGCGCCTTCGCCGGCCCAGGCCTTGATGCCGGTGCTCTGCGGCACCGTATGGACCAGCACGTGGCTGCCTGCATTCCACGGATCGGCGGACGGCGTGGACGCCGGTGCATCGGCGCTCCAGAAATGATTGGTACCGGGCTCCGCGTCCGCGTCCGCAAGAGCGTAGAGCGTGGTGCCGGGCAGGATATTCGCCGGCTGCACGGCTTGAAACGTCACGGTGGCTTCCGGAGGCAGATCGGGCCAACCGTCTTGCTTCAAGTCGATGGGCGGCAGACCTTGTCCCGTGGCGGCCAGAGTTTTCGTCGTTCCGTCTTGTTGCAGCGCCGCGGCACAGGACGCACCGGCAGCGGGCGCACTGCTGCCAGCCTCTGCCACCGCCGCGGGACTGCCACCGCTGACCGCCGGCGGCGCAGCCATGGGTACCGGAACGGCCATGGCCGACACACCCGCGGATGCTCCCGCTGCGCCACCCGCGCCCGCCATACCGACGAGCACGGTGGGTTCGCCCTTAAGCGCGACATCCGGCGGGCCGACGCAGATAAGCTGGTCGGTGACGCGCGACTGCGGCATCATGCCAACGATGACGGTAGGCGACCCCAGGATGAACGGGCCTCCCACATGCGGCACCACGCCTGTCACCATGGGGCAGGTGTGCAGGTCGCCGATGCGCGACGCCGGCAGGTGGCCGATCATCACCGTCGGATAGCCCACCGTGACGATGCCCCCGTGGGCGGTGGTGTCTGAAATCCTGCAGGCAGGCATGCCCATATGCTTCTAATCGCTTTCGTCGGAGGGTTAGCTGCGGGGGTCGTCGCCGGGCCACGTGGGCGCGGTGGGTGCCTTGGGTGCGGTTGGGGGTTCCGGGCTTTGCGGCGTTGCCGGCGAGCCTTGCAGCGCCGCGCCACCGCTGTTGATGTTCACCATGATGCCCTGAATCGTGACGCCGGTTGGACCGATGGCAACGAAGCCTCCTGGGCCGGAGAGCGACACGCCCATGCCACCCTCGATCACCACGTTCATGCCGCCCTTGATGTGGACCTCCTGCCCGGCATCCACCACATAGATCATGCCGGCCTTGCTGTATTGATTTTGACCTACCTGCAGGGAGTAGTTTGTGCCGACTTTTTCATTCAGCGCCTCACTCACGCTGTGGTGCGCGTTGCTTCCGACGGAAAAGAAATGATTGCCGCCGAGTTTTTCACTGGCGTCTCCACCGATATCCTCCGCAAGCTTGCCGGTGAGCTTAATGTGCAGGTCGCCGCCGATTTCCTCGATGCGGTCTTTGGTGATCTTGCTGTGGCTTTCACCGCTGATGGCGTCATAGTGATTGTTCTTGATGGTGAGGTGGTGGTTGTTGTCGACCTGGTTGTGCCAGTCGTTCTCCACGTGGATGTCGAGGTCTTTTTCGGCATTGATGAAAATCTGCTCGGAACCCTTGAGGTCGTCGAAGCGAAGCTCGTTGGCATTGGCGGTCGCGCCGTTTTTCGACGACTGCGTCAGGATGCCGGCGCGTGTGTACTGCGATGCGGGGTCATAGTGCGGCATGTTCGTGCCGTTATACAGCGAGCCGACGACGATGGGCGCATCCGGGTCGCCGTCAAGAAAATCAATGAGCACTTCGTCCCCAAGGCGCGGCCAGAAGTAGGTGCCCCAGCCCTTGCCGGCCCACTGCTGCGCCACACGGAGTAGCGTGTTGTCGGTGGTGTTCGGCTTGCGGTCGCGGTCCCACCAAAACTGCACACAGACGCGGCCGTACTTGTCCAGATATGACTCGTCACCCGAGGGGGCGACCACCTTGCCCGTGACGACACCCTGCACGCGAGGCTTCGGAAACAGCCGTGGGCTGCGGTACACCACGCTGGAGGGCTGGGCCTCGAACTGGTTACCGTAGTGCGCGCCGTGATCCTGGTCATTCTCCGCGCGGTAGCCCGGTCTCTGCCGCCCACGATGCAGCACGCGCGTGACCAGGTACTTCATGTTGGCGCTGGTTTGCGGGTATTCGATTAGCGTAAACGTCATGCCCGCCTGCACCGTGCCGGCAAGTGAGTCGCCGGATGCGGTGACCGCGCCGCTGTCGTGCATGTCGCGCACCATGTTTTGAAACTGGGTCTGCAGCGTCGCAATCTTGCCGTCACCGGCGTCGGTTTTAAGGTATGCGGACGGGCCGTCGGCGTAGTCGTAGAGCTCATGCGCATTCGCGCCGAGGGAGGATTTCGTATCAGACTCGGCAGAGCTGCTGGACACGGCAAACTGCGAGAACCTGTAGTCCCAGAAGTTGTGCTTGCCCGTCGTGAGGCCGGAGCGCAGGGCAAAGCGCGAGACGATGGGGCCATAAAATCCGGCACGGCCGCCCTGGTCCGGGGCATAGCGGAACGCCGAGGCAGTATCGCACGCGGGCAGCTGGGCCGAACTGTCGCCAAGCACCAGCGCGTGGTCTGACGCCGTGTGCGTGAAATAGAAGAAGACGCCGTGCTGCGCCAGCAGGCGCGAGACGAAGGCCAGATCCGTTTCACGATATTGCGTGCAGTATTCCAGCGCCGTGTAGGTGGCCTGCGTGTCATCGGTTGGCGTGATGCTGTATGTGCTGAGCACCTGCTTGACGATGTCGACCACGGTCAAATTCTGAAACACACGGGTCTGCGTGTTCAGCGTCAGCAACCAAAGCGACGGCACGACGCGCAGACTATATGTGTCGAAGTCGGAGTCGCCACCGAGCGATTCCAGGCTGGCGACCATGCCGTTAAAGTTACGTGGCGTGCCGCTGTCGTCGAGCAGCATGGACAGGGTCACCCGCTTGCCGATCAGGTCGGCTGGAGCAACGGACGTGCCCGCGACCGCCAGCACGCGCAGGTGAAGATCGTACAACTCCGAGATCGCCTCCGTGCAGGTGAACGAGTCGGGCAGCAAAACGTCCGCACCCAGCGGCGTGGTGAGCGAAAGAAGGCGGGCTGTCTGCCCAAAGGTTGCCATACAGGTTGAATGTGCCTCTGCCGCGTGTCAAAAGAACTGCGTGAACGTGAAGGTGCGCCTCCGCTCCGATATCGCGACGGCGCACCCGTGTGTCAGGCTGCGACTGGCTCCTCGACGGCAGCCGTGTCCCAAAGGTAGGTGAAGTCACCTTGGGAGGAGACATCCACCTGGATGCTTTCACTCTGCGCACCTTCGGCCATGCGGCCAAGCAGCTCGCGCGAAATCTCCGGCAGCATGGTATTGCTCAGGATGTTGTCCACGTTACGCGCACCGCTTTCGACTTCGGTGCAGCGCTCGGCAACCGCGTTGAGCAGGCCATCGGTGTAGGTGAGCTTCACCTTGTGGTTTTCCTGCAGGCGCTTCTGGATCTTGCGCAGCTTGAGGCGGATGATCTGCTTCAGCGCCTCGTCGCGCACCGGCAGGTACGGCACCACCATCATGCGGCCGAGGAACGCAGGCTTGAAGACTTTATCGAGCTCCGGCTTGATTGCGGCCACCAGCGCATCAGGAAACGGCATGGTTTCCGGATCAGCGGTCAACTTCATCATCGTGTCGGTCGCGGCGTTACTGGTCAGGATAATGACACAATTTTTGAAGTCGATCGACCGGCCCTCGCCGTCTTCCATGTTGCCCTTGTCAAACACTTGAAAGAAGAGCTCCAGCACATCGGGATGGGCCTTTTCCGCCTCGTCGAGCAACACGACGGAGTATGGCCGCCGGCGCACGGCTTCCGTCAGCACACCGCCCTCGCCGTAGCCAACGTATCCTGGCGGCGATCCCTTCAGCGTGGACACGGTGTGCGCCTCCTGAAATTCCGACATGTTGATCGTGATGAGGTTACGCTCACCGCCGTAGAGAAGGTCGGCAAGCGCGAGGGCGGTTTCAGTTTTGCCCACACCGCTCGGCCCCACCAGCATAAAGACGCCGATCGGCTTGCCTGGATCATCCAGGTTGGCGCGCGATGTGATGATGCGTTGCGCGATCGACCCCATGGCGTGATCCTGGCCGATGACACGACGCTTCAGGTGCACATCCAACTGCAACACCGTCTCGATTTCGTCCTTCACCATTTTGCCGACGGGAATGCCGGTCCACGCGGAGATGACTTCGCCGACAACGTGGCTGTCGACCGCCACGCGCATCAGCGCGCTGTCGCCCTGCAGGGCTTCCAGCTCTTGTTCCAGCGAAGCAAGTTTTCCCAGCGACGCGGGTTCCACGCCATCCTTGTCTTCCGCTGCAGGTTCTTCCAGTTGCTGCCGCACAACGCGGATGCGCTTCACCAGGTCGAGTTCCTTGTGCCAGCGCTCGGTGAGGGAGGCAAGCTCCTCCTTCGCGGTGGCAAGCTGGGTCTCGATTTCCTTCAGCCGCTCCGCGTGATTGGCGCCGGTCAGCTCCTCGCGGGAGAGCACGCGCTGCTGCGTCTCCAGATCGTCAATACGCCGGCCCGCATCTTCCACGGCGGCGGGCGTGGTGTTCTGCTCCAGCGCCAACCGGGCACACGCGGTATCGAGCACGCTGACAGCCTTGTCCGGCAACTGGCGTCCGGCCATGTAGCGATGAGACAGGCGAACGGCCGAGGTGACGGCGTCATCCATGACGCGGAGGCCATGATGCTTTTCCATGGCGCCCACAATGCCGCGCAGCATGACGGTGCACTGCGTTTCCGACGGTTCTTCCACCTTCACGACCTGAAAGCGCCGCGTGAGCGCCGGGTCCTTTTCGAAGAACTTCTTGTACTCCGACCAGGTAGTCGCGGCGATGGTGCGCATCTCTCCACGGGCGAGCGCCGGCTTGAGCAGGTTGGCGGCATCGTTCTGCCCTGCCTGGCCGCCGGCACCGATCATGGTGTGCGCCTCATCGATAAAGATGATGACCGGGTGCGGGGAGGACTTCACCTCCTGAATCAAGCCCTTCAGACGATTCTCGAACTCACCCTTAACGCTTGCACCAGCCTGTAGCAGCGCCAGATCCAGCGTGTGCAACTGCACCTGGCGCAGCGGCGGCGGCACGTCGCCGGCGGCGATGCGCAGGGCGAAACCCTCGACTACGGCGGTCTTACCGACGCCGGCCTCACCGGTAAGGATGGGGTTGTTCTGCCGGCGGCGCATCAGAATGTCGATTAACTGGCGGATTTCGCTGTCGCGACCGAGCACGGTGTCGATCTTGCCGGCCTTCGCGTTCGTCGTCAGGTTGACGGTGTACTGATCCAGGTGCGGCGTCTTGGTGGGTGCCTTGCGCTCGCCTTCCGGCCCCGTCTCCGCCGCCGCGCCGGTCACCGGCTGCTTTGCGGCAGCTGCCTGCTCCTCTACGGAGCTTGACGTGACCATGCGAAAGTCCTGGCGCAGGCCCTCCGCCGGAATCTTTTGCAGTTCTTTGCCGATGTCGCGCGTCGCGCGCGCCAATTCATCGTTGGTCAACAGCGCAAGCAGCGTAAAGCCCGTGCGAATGTCACCCGCATCATAATCGATGGAACCAATCGCCCATGCCTCGGTAAACATTTTCAGCAGCATGGGGCTGAAGGCGGGACTGCGTGCATTGCCGGTCTTCAGCTGGTCCAGGCTGCGCATCAGTTCCGCGGTGAGGCGCGACTGGTCGATGCCATACTGCTTCAGGATCAGCGGAACGTCTGTGTCCGGGCTGTCCAGCAGCTTGAGCAGGTAGTGTTCAATCTCGATGTCGTAGTGGGTGCGCGACATGCACAAACCTGCCGCAGCCTCCATGGCACGCCGGGTTGACGCGTTCAACTTGCCGATCAGTGACTTCAGGTTCAATGGCATCTGCTTCTTTCCTTCCCCAAGAATGTAGCGCAATGTCGATCCATAAAACTTAATGCAGCCGGTAGGTGGCTTCGTCGGGATCACGGTAAAACGGCTCGTTTTTGAGCCAGCTGGCAAAGCCGAGCCTTGCCATCTTCGCAGGCTCAGGCGAGAGCAAAACGCCCGGCACCTCGTCTCGCTCCAGCACCAGCTTCACGACGAAGTCGAGCTCCCCGCGGGCGTACATGCGCAGCCACGCAGCTAGTTGCGGGTATGCCTCGCCGTCGGGTAAAAACTGCAGGTAGCGGGCGAGCGGCATGGGCCCGATCCGCACGGTGAGCGTGCCCTGCTGGTCCCACACTTCGTCCCCGATCACGGTGGCAAAGCCGAGCCGCTCCGAATCGCTGAAGCCATAGTTCAGTACCGTGTTATCAGAGGTGGGGAGGCGGTTCCAACTGCCGGTAAATTGCTGTACCTGCAGCGGCACCTGAAAATAGTCGGACAGGATTTGCTGCAGACCCTGGGCCGTGCGCAAGTTCTGCCCCAGCAGTCCGCCGTAGAAGATCGCCGCCTCATCCGCAATGGGCATGCGCCGCCGCAGCCCCGCGGTTCCCAGGCCGATCAGGTCATACATGAGCCGCGTTACGAGGTCGTCTTCACCGCGCGACTGTTCGTACGCGATGTAGAACCGGTATTTCTTCCATCCCCGATAGAACAGCGACAGGATCCGGTGATTGAAGATGTCGAAAAACTCGCCGGTCGCATCGTCCTTTGCGCGTGTCCGCTCCAGCAGCATTTCCGTGTACGGCGCGGGCAGCGGGCCGTTGATGGTGGAAAGGCCCATGAAGTTGACGGCGAGGCGTCCAGGTCCGTTGCCGGGTTCGGTGTAGCTTTGAACTTCACTCGCCGGAAAGCCGAGTGAGGTGTGTGCCGACAGGCGTACGACCTCATCTGCGGGCGCAACGAAAATACCGACAGGCCGGCGTTCCGGATGCAATCGCTCCAGCAGCCGCACCATCTGGAAGAAACGCACGGACCACGGATTATCCCGCAGCATGCGCGCCTGCGCCAGATTGGCCGTGGCACGTACTGAAGTTTCCACGGCCGCAGGTGGGTCTACAGCAGTGGCCGGTTGCCTGCTCTCGGAATCCATTCGCCAAGTACCTCCTTCCGCAGATTGGTGGTCACGGAAAGCTGCGAGAAACTGTTTAACGAAGCATACAGCCCGAGGAAGCGGTCGAGCACGGCGGCGAAGAGATAGGCACCTCCACCGGCAAACTGGCGCTCGTCCATCTGCATGTCTACACGCGTGCCACGCACCGGAAGACTGCCCTGTTCGCCGCGAACGAGCGCGAAGTGGCGCCTGCTGCTGAGCCCGGTAATGCTGCCGATCTGCGTCTCCAGGTGGGGCGACGCGCTGAAGTTCTGCAGGCGCAGGATCTCCTGCAGAGCAGGCAGGCCTTCTTCCGAAAGAGAAAGGTGGTTAAGTGAAAGCTGTGAGATGAGCCGCCAAAGCTGTCCCTTGCCGCGCGGCGGCTCGTAACTGGGCGTGGGCCGATGCAGCGCGCGTATGCTCTGGACGACGCCGAAGCCTTCCGCGTCAAAGTCGCCCTCGGCTGCGTTGAAATGGAGCCGTGACGGTAGATCGTGGTTGCTGCACGTGCATTGCATCGTCAGCACGTCGGCGTTTGGCTCCGCCAGATCGCCGTCCAGATCGACGGTGGAAAGATACATCTCCGATGGCTGACGCTCGCCCAGCACGGAATAGCGCCGCACCGCGTGCCAGAACACCCCGCGGTTCACGGGAAGGCTTTGAAAACGAAAGGCATACAGCGGATCGATGGGCGTGGTGGTGCGGCGACTGGGGCTGGTCGCCAGCACGCGGTCAATCGAAAAGACTTCCATGGCGTGCTGGTGACGCATGTCCGGTATGACGCGGTATTCATACGTCGCCTGCGACAGCAGGATAGGCTCGGCAGTGTGCGGAAAAAGGTTGATGATCGGGGTACAACCAAGGCGCAACGTCGCAGTGGAGACGCCGACTTCCAACACCTGCGAGCGTTCGTAGCGGTCGAAACGTGAAATATAGATCAGGCACTCAAGCTCGTCGGTGGCAGACAGGCCTGCAAGCGCCTCGAGTCCTGCCAGCCGGAAGAAGAGAAACTTCTCGGGGAAGCTGAAGTATTCCTGCAGGAGGCGATGGCCGTCGAACGATCGCCGGGAGTAGGGCAGCAGGCTTTCGTCCTCATCAAAGCCGCAAGGCTGCAGGCACGACGGAGCAACGTCTACAGTACGTTGCGGCTGCTTCGGATGGCGCAGGACGATGCGCATGCAGTTGCGCGACAGCAGCTCGTAAAGATTGAGCGTCACTGTGCTGTCGCCAGCCAGGTAGAATTGCAGATCCCGCAGGTTGAGTGCGGCGAGGCTGATGTTTTCGTTGGCACGAAGTACTACACGCAAGACCGCAGCCGCACCGGGAACGCGCAAGGGCGATGTGATCTGCTCCGGCTGCCGCCACACGCACTCTGCCACGCTGAGCGGCAGCAGATGCACCGGATAGCCCGTGCGGAAACGGCATGGCATGCCATCAACCGTGCGTCGTGTAACGAGCTGCGTGCCGCGAGGGATGACAACGCCGGCGCTCTGCTTGCCCTGTGCTGGGTCGACCTGGAACTCGGCGACGGACATGGCCGGCACCGGGCGAAGGTAATTCGGATAGATCAGCTGCAGCAGCGCGGAGGTGACCTCTGACAGGTCGTCGTCGAGCCGCAGGTGAATGCGCGACGCGAGAAACGCGAAGGACTCGATGAGCCGTTCGACATGCGGGTCTTCGCAGCGATCGTTTTCCAGCAGCAGCCGGCTGGCGACGCGGGGGTACTTGCCTGCGAATTCACCGCCCAACTGGCGCAGATACGAAAGCTCCCGTTCGTAGATTTCCAGCAGGTCTTCACGCATAGGTCAGCTCACCGTGTATTCGCCGCTGGTGAGGTCCAGAACCGTATCGAACGAGATTTCTTCCGGCGCGGGGTCTACATCGATCTGTGCCTCGATGTGGAAGCGCAACTGCCGGCGCACCGTGCTGTCGCCTTCGATAACGACTTTGACGTCAATCAGCCGAGGCTCATAGGCAACGATGCAGTCATGCACCGCCTGCTGCAGGCGGCGATGATCCGTGCTGGAAGAGAGGCTGAGCGAGCTGGTGTCGATCAGGCCGTAGTGAATGACGCTGCGGCTGGCTTTGCGGAAACGCTCAATTCCGTCGATCGGCGGCTGGCGCGTATTGAGCAGCCATTCCATGTCGCGCTTCAGCGACTCACGCAACAGGCGCAGGGATTGCGACCGTGTCGACGGCCAATCTTCCGAGACCGTCAGCCTATCCAGCAGAGACTGGGTTACCAGCGTTTCCATGGTTCGCGCCATCGTTCCGGTCTCCCTAGTCCAGGTCCAGCGCAGCCGACGGATCGAGGCGGCATAGACGGGTGAAGAGCGTGTCTCGCTCCGCAGAGTCCATGCTGCCATTTTGCGAACGCAGCAGCAGGGCGATGGGTTTGGTAATCAGTTCTCCCGTTTCCCAACTTTCCAGGTTGCGGCGCTCCATCTCGTCGACAAGCTCACGCAGGATCGGCGTGGCCACGCCTGGGCTGCCGCCCGCAAGGCAAAGCTCGGCAATTTGCATGCGGCGACTGTAGCGCATGCGGCCGCTTGCCTGTTGCGCTGCATCGCGTGCCAGCATGGCGGTGGCGGCACCGAGCTGTCCTGTCGCGGCCAGCGATGCAGCCTCAATAAAGGCGTCGGGAGGACCGTCTCCGGCTGCCACCGGAATCTGGATCGCAAGAGGCGGAGGCGTGGCCGGCGTCTCCACCGCAGCCGCTGCAAGTGGACCGGCTGCGGCTGCGCGCACCTCCGATGCGATCCACTGCAGGGTGTCTGCGTTTGCCACCGCGGTATCATCCGCGAAGGTCCATTGCGGCATGTCAGGATAGTCCGCCAGAATACTTCGAACGGATTGAACGATCATGCCGGCGAATGGCTTGTACCCGCTTTCCGACGTGGCCTGCCAGAGATAGCGGTGTAGGTCGAGCCAGACCCGGGCGCACGGTTCCGCGAGTGCGGTCATGCCCCGTCCCAGCAGGTCGGCCCAGGCTTTTTCGGCGTGAGCAAGCTTCATGCCGGAGCGCACCTCGCTCAACGGCGCTACCAGCGCCTCCAACGGCGGCTTCGGACCGTGTTTCCGCAATTCGCCCCAGCGAACGGACGTGTGCAGCAGATACGGCACGGAGCTGCCGGGCCGCTGCGCGTGCATATACGTCGCACAGGCCTGCACCGTGGCGGAGGCGTCATCCCAGCTTTGCGGAGCGGCGGAGAAGCCGGCTGCGGGACGGGCAGGGACTACCGGAGCGGGAGCGACTGCAGTTGCTACTGTCACCGGTGCAGCGACCGGTGGCGGGGGTTGGGTGACGGGTAGTACGGCAACTACGGGTGCTGGCGGCGTGACTTCCGGTTCAGGCTCGGGCTCTGGCTCCGGTTCGGCGGCAACCACGACATCCGGTTCAATGGCACGCTTGTCGGCGAGCAGCGAGTTAACCAGGTTGTGGACTTCATCCAGACTGTCACGCAGCTTGCGAAAGGATGGCCCGTCATCTCCATACTGTTCCTCGCAATAGACGGCGAGATCTTCTAGGACTTCGCGACCATTCTGCAATTGCTCATCGAGCAAGGCGTAAAACTTCTTCGGTGTAGCAGCGATGCCTTCATCCACGTCTTCTGACGTGGCACTGCCGCGCTTCGCCGCGTCCTGGCGAGCTTTTCGCTTTGCTTCATTATTCGCGGCATCGGCCTCATAGCCGATGGCCCGCGCCGCCTTATAGGGATGAAAGCTGATGCCTGATTTTGTGAGAGGAAATTCGTAGACCAGCGTGGCGTAGCGGTTCGCTCCCCACTGCAAGGGCACGGCCCGTAGGCCGGCGTCTCCTTCGTCGATTTCCGGGTAAAGCGTGGGCCAGAACTCTTTCTGCAGGTCCAGCAGGAAAGAGAGCACGGGCTGCACCATTGCCGCGCCTTCCATCTTCAGGTGTGCTTCGCCCAGCCATACGGCCAGTTGCAGGTCCTTGGTTTTGGTCGCAAGCGCCTCGCCGGCCAGCTTCACTACCAGCTTGGAGTCTGCGCGCTTAGCCTGGCGTTCCCATGCGCCAGAGGGTAGCGTGCTGTCCTCTTCCGTGCGTGCTTCCTTGATTTGATCGACGACACGGTCGTACTTCAGATTCTTTCCGGACGGATCATCCCCAGGAATGGGTTCCAGCAGACCTTCGCGCAAGGGCATGCTAAACCTCCTCGTGGAGGGCATCGTGGCGTGACGTTGCCGTGGCCGAGTGGAACCGGAGATCGCGAAGATCAAGGAGGGGGTACTCGGCCTGACCGGCTACGAAAAGTTTTTGCCCGGCGGGAACGGCGTCGTGGGTGGGATCTTCTTGCCAAACGGTGGTCCGTCCCAGGCGAACCGCATCGTCCGAATGCTTCCAGGACAGCGGCGCGAGGGTGGGCAAGAGGACCTGACCCAGGTCTTGCAGGCGAAAGTCTTTCGTTGTGCGCAGGATTGCGGGTGCCCACAACAGATCGCGCAGACGTGTGGGCGGTTGTAACGCCACACTCTCGATGTAGCGGAACGGAATCCAGGTATAGCTGCCGGCGATAAACACTTCCAGGTTGGCGCCGATGCGGTCATCCTCATCCACGAAGGACGTAAATGGCTGGCCATTGCAGGTACCTGCCGGTGAGGGGAGATCGGAGCGGAGCGGCAACTCCCCGCGGGTGAACATCTCTTCGCGGGTTCGTTGCGCATGCAGCGCGGCGCGGTACAGCATCGCACCCGAACCGGCATCCTGCCCGTTGGCGGCAAGCACATCCAGGTGTTTTGCGGCGCGGTCATATTCCCCCGCGAAGCAGAGCAGCTCGAAGAGAAAGGTGCGGCGCTTGGCATCCGTGGGCTGCTTACGCAGCTCGATGCCAAGGGCCTCGATGGCCGGGCCCAATTGCCCGGCCTTGTACAGTGCGGAGGCGTCCATCGGCTTACGAGGTGACGTTGGTGCTGATGTCATACTTCGCGGTACCGGCGTTGGTGACCGTGCCTTCCGCATCCTGCTGGTAGTAATCCATCTGGAAGCTCTTGTAGGTGAGCGACAGACTCACCATCGGTACGTCCCCGCTAGCGGAGTACTGCAGGGAGGAGATAAAGGCTTCCGTCAAGGCTAGTGTGAAGTAATTCGAATTCCCCGCGCCCGCTTTCACGCCGGCGAGCAACGCCGTCGCAAAGTGCTGTCCCTTGGTGAGACCCTGCAGCAGCTTTGGGCTGGACTTATCGAACTCGATCGTGAGGTTAAGATCGCTAAGGCTGACCTTGCCTGCACCTGAACCCGTGGTGCCGTGCACGGTACTGGTCTGCGAACCGCCCCAGCTCCAGCTGCTGACAAGGATCTCGGCGGTGTGGCCAGTGGCGATCGATTCACCATCGATCGTAGCCAGCTTGAGGAAATAATCGACTGCCATAACTTCTCCTTCGTTTCGTTGTGAAGTGCGCTATCAGCCCGCGACTACTTGCGTGCGGATTCTGGAAGATCGGCGACAAGACGGAGGGAGACCGTCAATTCGTCGAGTTGGAAGTGAGGCTTCATAAAGGCGACGGCGCGAAAGGCACCGGGCTTGCCAGGAACCTCTGTCACCTGGATGGAAGCTTCACGCAGGGGAAGCCGCGCCTTGGCCTGCTGGGAGGCGTTGTCGTCTGCCAGCACATATTGCGCGATCCAGCGGTTCAGGAACTGCTGGGTTTCCGCCTGCGTGGTGAAGCTGCCCACCTTGTCGCGCATAATGGCCTTGAGGTAGTGAGCGAATCGCGACATGGCAAGAATGTACGGCAGCTGGGCGGAAAGGCGCGCGTTTGCGTTTGCCGCATCCTTGTCGTACAGCTTCGGCTTGTTCCCCGACTGCACGCTGAAGAAGGCGGCATAATCCGTGCCTTTGCAATGCACCAGGGGAACCAGGCCCTGATCCGCAAGTTCCTTTTCGCGGCGATCGGTGATCTCGACTTCCGTGGGGCACTTCAGGGCAACATCGCCGTCATCCGTTTTGAAGTTATGGGTCGGAAGGCCCGAAACCAGGCCACCACCTTCGACTCCACGGATGGCAGCACACCAGCCGTATTTGGCGAAAGCATCGGTTAGGCGCGCGCCCAACGCAAACGCCGCATTGCTCCACAAATACTTGGAGTGATCGCTGCCGTCGACATCTTCCTCGTAGTCAAAGGCTTCTACCTGCTTGGTGTCTTTGCCGTACGGCAAACGGGTGAGAACGTGCGGCAACGTCAGAGCGACGTAGCGGGAGTCCTCCGACGAACGGAACGACTTCCACTTGGCATACTCGGTGGAATCGAAAATCTTGCCGATGTCGCGTGGAGAACCAAGCTGGGTAAAGCTGCTCAGGTTCAACAGCTCCGGCGAAGCCGCCGAGAGGAAGGGCGCGTGTGCCGCCGATGCCACCTGGGAGACGCGCTCCAGCAGTTCAATGTCTTCCGGTCCGCGCCCGAACTCGTAATCGCCGATCATGGCGGCAAACGGGGCACCGCCGAACACGCCGAACTCTTCCTCGTACACTTTTTTGAACAGGGCGCTCTGGTCAAATTCCGAGGCGCGCTGCAGATCTTTCAGCAGGTCTTTCTTGGACACGTTCAAGATCTTGATCTTCAACGAATCGTTGGTCTCACTCTGATCCATCAGGTACTTGATGCCGCGCCAGGTGCCTTCCAGCTTCTGGAACGACGGGTGATGCAGCACCTCATTGAGTTGCAACGAGATGAGCTTATCGATCTGCGCGATGCGTGCCTGGATGGCGGCTTCAGTATCGCGCGTGACAGTGACATGGCCTTCCAGAACCTGGGAGACGAACTCCTTGATCATGTCCTTGCCGCGTTCTTGCGAAGCGGTGTCACGGCTGAACCGTCCTTCCGCCACCATGGAATCGAGCAAAGACACTTCACCGGTCTGCTCTTCCGCGGCTGCGGCTGTTGCGGCGGGTGTGTTGGCAGTCGCCATTATTTTCCTCCCTCGGTGCCCAGCTCGGCACGCAGTTTGTCGCGCTTCTCGGTGTTGGTCACGGCTTCAAACAGCATCTCGTCCAATTTGTCATTACCCTGCAGGCTGCCGCGCAGATCAGACAGGCGGGTGCGCAAATCCAGCAGTTCCTTGAGCGGACCTACCTGCTTGGCAACATTGTCCGGCGAGAAGTCGTCCAGCGATTCAAACTTCAGATCCACCTTGAGCTGGCCCGCGTTGGGGTCGTCGCTCAGCTTGTTCGCGACGGAATAAGCCAGGTGCGGGTTCATGCCCTTTAAGACCGTGTCGAAGTTGTCTGGGTTGATTTCGACAAACTTGCGGTCCTTCAGCGCGGCCAGCGGCTTTTCCGGCTGTCCCGTCAGATCGCCCAGAACCCCCATGACAAAGGGCAGCTCCTTGGTTTCAATTGCATCGCCGACTTCGACGTCGTAGGTGATCTGAACGCGGGGAGACCGAACCCGGTCAAGCTTATGCTGCGTACTCTCTTTTGCCATAGTTCCTCGTCGAGGGAGTTGGATGTCGACACATGAAACGAAAAACTTCGCCGGTGCCGAGAACGCGACAAAAGCAGGCCGAGCTTCATCGCTACGAACCAGCCGCGTCGCAATTCCAAATAACAGTACAGGAAGAGTTTGGAAGTTTGTCGAACAAACGCAGATTATTGGTGTTGAAAACCTGCTGTCAAGGTAAGCCTGGAAGAAGTGATCCCGAAGTCGCGCGAAGGGTGAACTCCAGACGTATACTCAGCGTCGGAATCAAGGAATTGACGCATGACGAAGCTGCTGCCGGTGGTGTGGTCCAAGGGTGTTTTTCTATCTCCGCAACATCTGCAGGCGCAGGATCGCTACATCGAAGACCTGCTGCGCTTCCAGATCGCGGCGCTGACCGCGTACCCGTGGGGACTGACGCGGCTGCAGCTGGACGGCGCGGCGCTGGCTGGCGGCGTGCTCACCGTGGTGGAGGCGTCCGGCATCTTTCCCGACAACCTCGCGTTCGACATTCCGGAGGCGGATGAGGCACCGGCATCGAAGGCAATTGAAGACTGCTTTGCAGATGGCCGGCAGCGCTGCCAGTTCTACCTTGCCGTGCCGGAGCGCCGTTCGTCCGGGGTGAACGTGAGCCTTTCCCGTGAAGGTATTAGCGCGCGCTTTCTCTCGGAGCAGCGCATGATGCGGGATGAAAACAGCGGCGCGCTGCTGGAGCGTCCCGTCTCGCTAGCGCGCAAGAACCTGAAGATTCTTGCGGAAGGTGAAAGCAGTTCGGGATCCGTGTTGCTACCGCTGATCGCGCTGGAAAAGACGGAGGCCGGACTGTACCGCCCGGAGCCGCGCTACGTGCCGCCAGTACTCGACATTCATTCGAGCCCGGCACTGGTCAGCATCGTGAAAGGGCTGGTGGAGCTGCTGGTCGCGCGGTCGAGCCAACTGGCGGGTGCCAGGCGTCAGCGCAACGATACGCTGGCAGACTTCAGCGCTGCCGACATCGCAAACTTCTGGCTGCTGTACACCATGAACACAGAACTGCCGGAGTTTCGGCATGTGCTGGAGACCAGCCGCGTTCATCCGGAGATGCTGTTCCGGGCGATGCTGCGGCTGGCAGGCACGTTGATGACCTTCTCGACGCAGTATGACCAAAACGATCTGCCGCGCTATGATCATGTCGAGCCAGGGAGCGCCTTTGCCCTGCTGGACGCCATGATCCGCGAGCTGCTGGAAACAGTGGTGCCGAGTAACTTCATTGCGCTGCCGCTGAAGCTCATGCGACCGTCGGTCTATGCCACGGCCATCGACAAGGATGCGTATTTCCAGAACTCGCGGTTTTACCTTGCCGTGACCGCCGACATGAAAGAGCCAGACCTGATCGGCCGCTTCAGCCAGCTCGCCAAGGTCGCGTCCGCCACGCAGATTGAGAACTACATCCGTCAGGCAATTCCCGGGCTGCGCATGATCCATGTGCCTGTGCCGCCGCGCGCCATCCCGGTGAAGCTGCGGTACCAGTACTTCAGCCTGGAAGGCACGGGCGACGTGTGGGACGCCGTCGTGCGCGCGCGCAACCTGGCGGTGTACCTGCCGGATGAGATCGCGAATCCGCAAATGGAACTGATTGTGCTGCTGGCCGCGCCGGATGCACCCAGACGCTGACGGCCGCTACTTGTGTCGCAGCACAAGGATGCCGATCACAACCAGGGCGAGCAGCAGAAGCACATTCATCACTACCAACAGAAGAACGAGCGGCCGGGGCTTCCCCTTCGCCGGCTTGTCTGTCCCGGTCGCGGCATCTTCCTTTACCGCGGGTGCCAACGACAAACCTGGTGCTGCCGCCGATCCTGCAACGGGTCGCTGCGCCGCCGCGCCGAAGCCAGCAGGTGCCGCTTCCGCGCCGCGCAGCACGCGCGTGTACTCGCTCTCTGCCGCGGCGCCTGCGGGTGCGGGATTGAAGAACGCGGCGTCCGTGGGAAGTGGCGCCGGAATCTGCGATGCAGCCTGGTTCGGCCGCTCCAACGATTGCATCAGCCGGGTGAAGTCACCGGCACCTACCGGTGGCGACGCGGGTGGCACGGCGAACGTAGCTGGAACGCTGCCGTACGCGGCCGGAGGCGTAGAAGACGGGAGCGTCGCGGGAAAAGGGTCTCCGGCGCCGGGAGCGGGCCGAAAGATATCGGTGAATCCTGCGTTCGATCCGCTTGCCGAAGGTGGCGTGGGCTGCGCTGCGAAAACGTCGGTGAAGCTCCCGCGAGGTGCGGGTGCTCCGAAAATCGGCGGAGCTGGCAGCGGCGCTGTCAGTGGCGGCGGTGGCGGTGGCGCGAACACCGGCGTAGGCGGCATCGATGGCAACGTTGCGACTGACGGCATCGGTGCGGGCGCGGTGGGTGGCTTGAGCTGCGAGAACATCTGGGTGAAGGCACCCGGCTGCGTGTCCGGTGCCGATGCAACCACGGGCGGCGGCGCGACGGGAGTCGGGAGGACGGATGCCGACGGGGCCGGTGCTGCCGGTGTCGGAACGTGCGGCACGTCTGCTGTTGACGGCTGCACCTGCTGAAAAAGCTGAGTGAAGGCACCCGGCTGCGCAGCCGTGGCGTTCGGCGCGGGCGGCGGAGTCTGCGCGGAAGCTGACGACGGGAAAGCAGGTACAACAGCAGGAGGCGTCGCCGGGGCGGCTTGCGGCTTGGCGACCGCTGCTTCGCGAGCGGAGATGGCGCTGAAGAATTGGGTGAACTCCCCGGAAGCCGCGGGCGCTGAAGAGACTGGATTTGCAGTGGCGGGCACGGGAACCGCTGGAGTGGCAGGTGCCACCAGTGGCGGTGCGATGGGTCGGAACATCTGCGTGAAGTCGCCCGATCCTGGAGGAATCGGTGGCGTCGCCGCAGGTGGTGCTGCCGGAACCACACGGTTCGTCGGGGTAAACAAAACAGTCTGGTCCGCCGCAGGCGGTGTGCTCGTCTGGGCCGGCGCATGCGGCTGGGCCATAAAAATCTGCGTGGGAGCCTCCGAGGAGAAAGTCGTCTCCGCAACCATCGAAGCTCCTGTGGCAGGAGAATTCATTGCAGAAAACAGCGCGGTGAAGCCGCCGCTTTCTGCGGGAGGCTGTGCGGTGGAAGCCGTAAGGTCTGCCTGGGACGGTGGCGCTGCTGACGGCCGCACGCTTGCGAAGATGTCGGTCAATTCTCCGGAGGCAGATCCCTCCCGTGGCGGTTGCTGGCCGTGTTCCTGCGGATCGCGCGGCATCTCCATTCCTCCTCTTCAGTTCGCTCGACCCAGTGTAAGTCGATGTGCGCAAGAGTAACCGCGAAAGAGTGGCGAGGTCACGGCTATACTTGCCGTGTTCTTTCGTCAGCCGTTCGCGGCACCTGCTGCAACGGGTGCGGTGCACGGGCGCACTCCGCTCGCTTGAAGGTGTGGTCACACTATGAAGCTGTTGTCCCATGTGGTCTGGACCGAGGGCATGTACCTCAGTCCGCTCCATTTTCAAAGTCAAACGCGGCATCAGGAAGACACGCTTGCCTTCCTTGTGGCCAGCCTGTGGAACCAGCCATGGGGGCTGCTCTATCTGGAGTTCGACACCGAGGCCGTGCGCAACGGCACGGTGGCGCTGGTGCGCGGCTCGGGTATCCTGCCGGATGGGCTTCCCTTTGACTTCCCGGCCTCCGACGATCTGCCACCGGCGCGGCCGCTTGCAGAGATGTTTACGACGACCGACGCATCGCTGGTACTGCATCTTGCCGTGCCCTCACGCTCGGGCCAGGTGCTGGACTCGGAGAGCCAAGCAAAGCATCTTCGATTTTCCGTGGTTCGCCGCCGCGTCGCGGACGAGACGAACGGCGTGGATGCGCGCGAGCTCGATTTCGGCGGCAAAAATTTCTCGCTGGTTTCGGAAAGCGAGATTACGCCCGGCATGGTCACGCTGCCGTTGGCACGCATCGTGCGCGACGGCCGCGGCCAGTTCCTGTACGACCCCGAGTTCATTCCGCCGTGCCTGCAGTTGGCCGGCAGTGAAGCGTTGATGCTGCTGCTGCGGCGGCTGGTGGAAAGCCTGCATGAGAAGATCGCCGCAGTCGCGGGAACGGCGCATCGACGCGGCCGTTTCGAGGCAGGATCGTCGGCCCTGGATGTGGCCAACTACTGGTTTCTGCATGCACTTTCAAGTGCGTTGCCGGTGCTGCAGCACCTGCAGCGCACCCAGCAGAGCAGCGCGGAACAGATGTTTGTGGAGATGTCCCGGCTTGCCGGCGCGCTGTGTACCTTTGGCGCCCAGTCCCAGGTTGCGGACCTGCCGGCGTATGACCACATGCACCCCGGCGACGGCCTGTATGCGCTGGATCGGCACATCCGCCGGCACATCGAGCTCGTGCTGCCCACCAACTACGTCGCGCTGAATTTCAGCCCGGCGGAACCCTACTTCTACGAGGCCGACGTCCAGGACGAGCGTGCACTGCGCCGCAGCCGGTGGATCTTCGGCATCCGCTCGTCACTGGGCGAGGCCGACCTGATTGTGCAGACCGGCCGGCTGGTCAAGGTCTGTTCCGCGCGGTTTGTGCCGGAGCTGGTGCGCCGCGCGCTGCCCGGTCTCACGCTCCACCATCTGCCCGTGCCGCCATCGGCCATTCGCGCCGAAGCCGACAAGCAGTACTTCTCCGTCGACCTTGCCGGCCCGTGCTGGGACCACATCCAGCAGACGCGCCGCGTGGGCGTCTACGTCCCGGGTGAGCTGCGGGACCCCGAGTTTGACTTGAACATCATCGTGGAGCAGGACGCATGACCGACACCGCCGCAACGACACGAACAGGCAGCCTGGCAGCCTCTTTTCAAGAGGTACTGACCGCAAATCTGCGCCTGCGCACACAACCGCAGATGGTGCAGAACACCGAAGCTCTGCGCACGCAGTTGCGACAACTCTTGCAGACCGCGATGAACGAAGCGCGCACGCTCGGCTACAGCGGCCAGCACGTGCAGATGGCCGTTCTGGTTGCCGTTGGGTTCCTGGATGAAACGGTGCTGAACCTGGGCACACCCGCCTCCGCGGAGTGGTCGCGCAAACCGCTGCAGGAAGAACTGTTCGGTGGCCACGTGGCCGGTGAAACTGTGTTTCAAAACCTGCAGGGATTGTTGCAACAGCAGGACGCGCCGGAACTGGCAGACGTGTTGGAGATGCACTGCATTTGCCTGGAGCTGGGCTACAAGGGACGCTATGCCTTCAGCAATGGTGGTGAGCTGCGCCAGCTCGTCCAGCTCTGTCGGGACAAAATCCACCGCGTACGTGGCCCGCAGCCCCTGTTTACCGCACCGCAGTTAGCTCCGCCGCAACAGGTGCCGCGTGCGGACCGGGTGGCACGCGGCTTGATGGCAGCCGCCATTGTGCTGCTCGTGGCGACCATCGCCAGCTTCGCTGGCTATGCCTATTCTTTGTCCGCGCAGGCGTCGCGCGTGACCGATCGTTCCGCCGTCCTTCGCTAAAGGATTTCTATGCTCCTGTATGTTTTCGCCGCGCTTGCGTTTCTGGTCTCTCTGTTGTTGGCGATCATGGCTCCGTTGTTTGGTCTGCAAGGAACGCCGCTGCTGCTGGTGCGCATCCTCTTCATCGTGATCGGCGTGGCCGGCGCCGCGGCGCTGGTGTGGCTCGCGCAAAGGCGCAAGAAGAGCCCGAAGAACGCAGACGGCAAGGTCGAAGACACCTCCGCTGTCGACGACCTGCTGCGCGAGGCGGACAAGCGGCTGGCGGCATCACCGCAGGCAGGGGCAAAGCGGCTGCGGGACCTGCCGCTGCTGTATGTACTGGGGGAGGCCGGTTCAGCCAAGACGACCGTGGTGCTCAAGTCTGGCCTGGAGCCGGAGCTGCTTGCCGGACAGGTCTACCGCGAAAAGAATGTGGTGCCCACGCAGGTCGCCAACCTATGGTTCAGCAGCCGGACGGCCTTGCTGGAGGTCGGCGAGACGGTACGCAAGAGCCCCGCGCTTTGGAGGTACTTGATCGCGCAGACGCGGCCCGGTGCGCTCACGGCAGCGCGCAAGGGAGCGCCCTTTCGTGCTGCCGTGGTGTGCGTCAGTTGCGAGCAGTTCATGGGCGCGCAAACCACGGAGTCGATGCAGGCGGCGGCGGGAAGCCTGAACACACAACTGCGAGAACTCGCGCAGCAGCTTGGCGCGCCGGTGCCGGTGTATGTGCTGCTATCCAAGCTGGACCGCGTTCCCGGTTTTACGGAGTACGTGCGCAACCTGTCGCCGGAGGAAGGCAATGCCCTGCTCGGCGCCGCGCCACAGGGAGCAGGCGGCAACATGGAACAGGCCGTTGCGGGGATGACCGCGGCTCTGGACAATCTTCTGTTCGCACTGGGCGAGGCACGGCTCGACCTGCTCGCACGCGAGGCCGATCCGCAGCAGCTTGCGCCGGCCTACCAATTTCCGCGGGAGTTGCGGCGTTTCCGTAGCCTGCTCAGCACCTTTATGGCCGAGCTGAACAAGCCGAGCCCCCTGTCCAGCAATCCCGATCTGCGGGCATTTTGCTTCACCGGTGTGCGGCCCATCAACGTGCAGCAGGTCGCTGCCATGCCCCACGCCGTAGCACCCGCGGCGCGGCTCACGAACGACGCTACCGGCGTCTTCCAGGTGCCGCAGGCAAGCGCACCACAGCCACTTGCAACCCCTTCGGTCTATGGCGAAAAGATCGCGCAGTGGGCGTTCCTGTCGCGCTTTTTCCCCGAGGTGGTCCTGGGCGACGGAGCGGCGCTCCAGGCAACACGCCAAACCGGTCATGGCAGGCTGCTGATGCGCATGGTGTACGGCAGCATCGCCGCGTTGCTGCTGCTGTACCTGGGCCTGCTGACCGCTTCGTACTTCGCGAACTCCGCATTGCAGAGCCGTATCCAGACGGCTGCCGACACGCTGGCACACGCGGCACCGGCTGGCAGCGCGCTGCAAACGGACCAGTTAGTCGCTCTGGACCAACTGCGCGTCAGCCTGGCGCAACTGGAAGACTACCGCGAGCACGGCGCACCGCTTCATTATCGCTGGGGCTTGTATCGTGGCGATGTTCTCCTGCAGCCGGCTCGTTCAATTTACTTCGCGCACTTCCGCGACCTGTTGCTCACGCGCACGCAGCGCGAGATCGTCACCGCACTGAACACGCTGCCCGCCGCGCCGGCCCAGAACACCGCGGCAGGGGCGGATTACAACACCATCTACACCGCCCTGCGCGGCTACCTGATCACGACCTCGAACCCGGACAAGAGCACCGTCGACTTCCTTTCGCCGGTGCTGCTCACCTACCTGCAAAAATCCGGCGCAGCCACGGGTGCAGAGGACAGCGCTCTGGCGCAGCGGCAGTTCGACTTTTACGCCTCCATGTTGCCGGTCGCCAATCCCTTGCCAACGGCGCCCGCCAGCGCTGCCGTCAACCATGCACGCGGCTACCTGGCCGGCTTCGGCGGCTTCGAGCGCATCTACCAAGGCATTGTCAACGCGGCGGAGAAAACTGCCCCGGCGGTGCACTTCAACACGCAGTTCCCCAACGCGGTAGGCGTGCTCGATGAACCGCACGCGATCCCCGGTGCCTTTACCAAAGCTGGCTTCACCTTCATGCAGGACGCGCTCGCGCACCCCGATCACTACTTCAGCGGCGAGGCGTGGGTACTGGGCGAGCAGGCTCCGCAATCCATCGACACCGCCTCGTTGAAGTCTCAGCTCTCCACCCGCTACGTGGCCGACTACCTGAGCCAGTGGCGTGCGTTTTTGAAAGACGCCGCGGTGGTGCGCTATGTCAACCTACAGGACGCCGGCAAAAAGCTGGTCGTACTGTCCAAAAATGATTCGCCGCTACTGGCGCTGCTGTACACCGTGTCACACAATACGGCGGTCGCCAATCCGGAGATCGCCAGTGCCTTCCAGGCTCCACAAGCCGTCGTGCCACCCGGCAGTGCGGACCAGTACATTGGCGCGTCGAACAAGGCCTATGTCGACGGTCTCCTCAATCTGACCGCGGCGGTGAATCAGGCCGCAGCCGGCCCGCCGGACCCCGCAACTGCTGCACCGGTCGGCACCGCAGCAGCAGCGGCCCGCCTGGCGGCACAGCAGGCTGCGCAGTCGTTCCGTATTGACGCAGGGGCTCACATGGATGCCACCACCCTGGCTTTGCTGGAGCAGCCTATCACCGGTGCAGAAGCCCTCGCACACGGCCTTGGACCCGCCCAGGCCAATGCAGGCGGCAAAAGCTTCTGCAGCGCCTACAACAGCCTTTTAGCCAAGGCTCCCTTCAACCCACGAGCCACGGTTCAGGCCTCCCCTGCCGAAGTGGCCGCCCTTCTCCAACCGGGAACCGGCGCGCTATGGCAGTTTTACAACGCAAACCTAAAGACCCTGCTGCTGCCACAAGGTGCCGAGTATGCCGCCGCGCCGAATGCGCCCATGCAGGTAAACGCGACTTTCGTGAAGTTTTTCAGCCGCATGGCCCTCATCTCGCAGGAGATGTTCCCCGCCGGCGCAGCAGGACCTTCGCTGACCTTTACCCTACGCAACGTGCCGGCGAGCGGCGTACAAACCGCAGTGCTGAAGGTGGACGCGCAGAGCCTGACGAATGCCGAGACGCAGAAGCAATTCACCTGGAGCGGGGGGACGGCGAAGGAGGCCAGCCTGACGGCAAACGGTCTTCCGCTCAGCTTTAGCGGATCGTGGGCCATCTTCGAGCTGTTCAACAAGGCACACACGCAGAAGAGCGCGACGGGCTATGAACTGAGCTTCCCACTGGAACTGGCAAACACACCGGTCAAGGCGCCAGACGGCACCCCGGTCGTGGTGCGCTACGAGCTCTCCGGCCCGGGTGCGGACGTGCTCGCGCCCGGTGCGCTGGCAAGCATCCGTTGTACGAGCGAGGTCGCAAAGTAATGACTCACACCGGCTCTGGTGGGATTCCTGCGGCGACGAGAATATCCCGCTGGGAGCGCATGGAGAAAAGACGGAGCGCTCGTACCTCCAAGGTGCGGCGCTCCGCCTCCTTTTCGAGCAGGTGCCGGCACACCGCAACAGCCGAATCGTAGGAACACACCGCGACAGCATCGGCCAGCGCACCCAGGTCTTCTTCCGACGCTTCCGTGACAACTGCTTTTCCATTCGTCAGCAGGTAAGAGACGCGGACAATTTCGAACATCCGGCTGCCTTCCGCGTGTAGGTTGAGCACCAGTTTGGATCGCGCAATCAGCGTATCGCGCTCCCTGCCGTATACGCCGAACCCGACATGCACGCGCACACCTTGCGCCGTCAGCGCATCCAGCACGCGCTTTCGTCGCGCTGTTACAGCACCGTAGAACAGCACATCGATGTCCTGTTCCGGCGCAGAAACGATGCGCGACAACTCCGGCACACAGCCGATCTCCACCAGCCTGGGCGGAACGACGCAGGGCACCTGGCGCCACATTGCAAGATTCAGCGGCGTGTAGTCCCAGATCTGCACTCTTGCCGCCAGGTCCATGTACCAGTCTGGAATCCTGCTGCCGCCAAGCTGCTCCAGGTTGTACACCACGACAGAAGAAGGTAGCGCCATCGCGAGCGGTCGCGTGAGCAGATGCGCGCCGAACAGGATGGTAGTGGCGTTCCGGTCGATCCAGTTTTCCCGTTCGCTGACGGCATGACCCATCGCTTTCAAGGCACGGCACAAGGTCTCCGCCACTTCCTTGAAGCAGTCGCTGTGCAGATATCCCCGCGGACGGATGATCGTGAGGTGGAATCGTGCCATAACCGCCCGAACCGGAATGCCACTAGGTCAATGCAGGCGCCAGAATGGTCCGGGCGTCCTGCGCGAATCGCCTGTGGCGGCGAGCCGCGTCACCACTCGCAACGTATCATAAAGCTATGGTTTTCTCACCCGGCCAGCAGATTGAGGATTACCTGATTGTGCGCCCGCTCGGCCGGGGAGGGCTCGGTGCCGTGTATGAGGCGTCGCACGCCATTTCCCAGCGGTCTGAAGCGCTGAAGGTGCTGCTGCCGGAGCAAACCGGCACCGGCGAAATGGCAGAACGCTTTCTGCGAGAGGTGCGCCTGCTCGCATCGCTCAATCATCCCAACATCGCGGGGCTCCATCATGCCTTCCGCTACCAGGATCAGCTGGTCATGGTGATGGAACTGGTGCTTGGCGAAGACCTGCGCGCGCAGAGCCGGCGTACCCGCATCCCGCTGTCGCAACTGATGCAATACGGCATTCAGATTCTGGCCGGCCTTGACTATGCCCACCAGCGCGGCGTCGTGCACCGCGACATCAAGCCGGCCAACATCATGGTGACGCCGGAAGGTGCGATCAAGCTGCTGGACTTCGGCATTGCCATTACCGACCGGTCGCAGGACCTGACGCAGGTGGGCCTGCTCATTGGCTCGCCGCTGCACATGTCACCAGAGCAGTTTCGCGGCGAAAAGGCCACACCACAGTCAGACATCTACTCGCTGGGCATTACGCTGTACGAGCTGATCGCTGGCCAGCCGCCGTTTACCGGTGCAAACACGTATGAGTTGATGATGGCCCAACTGCACCAGCCGCCACTGCCGCTGGTAGAAGTACGCGGCGACATTCCACCGGCGCTCTCCTACGCGATCGATCGCGCCCTGCAGAAGAGCCCGGCCATGCGCTTTGCCACTGCCGGGGAGTTTGCCGCCGCCCTGGCGGCCGTTCTCGAGGGAGGCGGAAGCGTCGCTCAAACCTCAACGACGCGCGTACCCATCAACACCTGGCAGCGCACCAACACCGACGAGCTGAGCCAGCCCACACCGCAGGCCGGCGCTTCCACGGATGCATTGGTACGGCACCTTGCGACGTTCATCGGCCCGATCGCGCGCGTGCTCGTGGGCAGGCTGAGCAAGCAAATACATGACCTGGACAGCCTCTACGCCGAGGCCGCCAAGCAGATCGACAACGAGGCAGAGCGCCAGCGCTTTCTGCGAACGCGCCCGCGTTAAAGTGTCTCAGGCAGACGGCCCCTCCGCCTAGCCATTCAACAATTCCATCGCCTTCCGCAAACTGGTGTGCATGCGGTTGAATGACCGGGTCACCTGCGCGACTTCATCGTTGCCGTTTGCGCCAAGCTGCTCCAAATCCATTTCACCCTTGCTGATCCTGTCCGCGGAGGTGGAAATGTTGCGTAGCGGCCGGACGACGATGACGTACAAGCCTGCATCGATCAACAGGATGGCAAGCAGGAAGATGACCAGAAGGTCCAGCAGCAATTCGTGCAGGCCGCGCTTCGCCATCTGCTCGGCCACCGACATGGGCACCGAGATGATCTGTGCACCGACCACTTCCCCGTTGCCCCAGCCAAAGCCATTCGCCGCGCCATAATGTTTGACGAGCGCGGCCGGCGCGACTTGCGGCGTGCTGTGACACTGCAGGCAGCCCGCCTCCACACGAATCGGATGCGCCATGTAGAGACTTTCGCCGGTTGCGGCGTTGCGTGTCCGGATCAGCTCCGCCGAACCCGGATGGTCACGAAAGTAGCCGATAATGTCCGCCTCCCAGTCACTTGCACGGTCGCGCAAATTCGTCGGGTTCAGCGCCGCCTCCTTGTAGGTGTAGTCCGGGTAATGCGCCCGGACGTCCTGAAAGGTTGAGGTAGCCGCAAAGAAGGGGATGGTCTGCGGCAGAAAGTCCTGCGTGTGCTTGGTGGTCTTCACCAGCAACGGCGTGACCTCTTTTTCGGTGTAATCCCGCGTGGCCCCGGCGCTGGCCGACATCAGCCCTGCTTGCTGCATCACCGCATCCATGGCCTGCCGCTGCAGAAAGGACCGAGCCTCTACCGCAATCAGCGCCATCCCAAGACCAAATACGACAAACAAAAGCAGGTTGAACTTCCAAAGCAGCTTCAAACCGATACCTTCCATGCTGGCGGCGCACCGCACAGCATCTTTAAAATTTGGATGAGCAACATTACAGCACAAAAGCGACCGGCGAATCGTTCTCGTTGCACGACTCCGGCTTGACTGACCGGTTGGATCGCGATACCGTTTCCACAATCTTTCCTTCATGGAGTTGTGTGTGCTGCGAGCCAGGCCAGGGCAAAACGCGATGCTTGTTGTAGCCGGTTGCGGCGTCACGCTTGCACTGTCCGGCTGCGGCAGTGGGCTCCTCTCCGGCGCGCTTGGTGCCTCGGGAAACTCCTCCACAAGCCAATCCGTGTCAGCACCTTCCAGCCTGGGCTATGCCTGGAACACGGCGGATCGCACGTTGCGGCCCATCCTCGGCGTGGTCGGCTCTTCCCGCATCGGTGCCAGCGTCGTGCCCGCCAACACCTATGCCGGGGGATTTGCCTCGTCGGCCTCCTCAGTGGCCCTGCTTGTGCGCACAGATGGCACTATCGACCGCATGATGTTGCCTGCGCTCACTCCGTCGACACTCCCCGGCGTCACGGTCCCGACGAATGCAAAGGTGCGCTTTTCGCCTGCCGGCACCGGTGCGGTGCTCTTCGCCCCTGGTGCAACCACGGTCGTGTTGGTGACGAATCTCAACGCAACACCGCAGACCGTTGCCCTTGCCGCGCCATCCGCGCTGCTGGACGTAGTTGTCAGCGACAAGGGCACCGTAGTGGTGCTGCAAAAACAGGGTGCCGGCACTCAGATGGCCGTGCTGGCGCAAGGCGGCAGCATCCAACCCGTGACGTCCCTGAGCGGCATCGGCACCATGACTTTTCTGGCAAAGCGCGAAGATCTTCTGGTGACCGACGCTGCTGCAAATTCCCTGACGCTTGTTCGAAACATCGGTGCGTCCGCGACGCTGGCGCAGGTGCCGACGGCGAATCTGCTGAAGACGCCGACCTCCGTGGGTGCGGCGCTGGACGGACGATGGGCTGTGGTGACCAACGGTGCGGAGTCCAGCGTGGCACGCATCGATCTGAGCGGACAGCTGGCACCGCAACGGATCACCTGCCCGGTGCAGCCGAGTGGCGTCGAGCAGCTCGCCGGCGAGGCAAACTTCCGGTTTTCTGAGATCGGGCACTCGCCCGCATGGCTCTCTGATATGTCCGCCCCCGCACCGACCATGCTGTTTGTGCCGGCGATCCCCGGATCGTAGCACCCATAGAACGCCAGGCGACGGCGTACCCTGGTTCAAGCCCTTTCCGCGACGGCCATTGCACGAACAAGAGGCACCGCATCGAGCGGTGCCTTTTGCATGTACAACACGTCCGGGAATCCACCGCTTAAGGTGATGTTGCCACCGTGGACGCTCCTGCGGTGTTCGTTAACTGCAACCCAACCGATTGCACCTGAGCCGTCGAATCGCTTAGCTGAAAGATCTGCGTGTAGGTGAAGATAGAACCTTCCGCGGCAGAGGCCACATCACCGTACCACGTGGAAAAGAGCGTCGATGCGGGAAGGCTTAGAGACGTCGTTGCCAGGCTGCTGCCGGGTGCGGCGGTAAAGGTGAAGTTCGCCTCCGTCATGTCACGCGTGTTGGAATACCCGTGCGCCACCACCGTCAGCGTGCTGCCTTCCTGCGTAAAGGTGATGGTCGCCACCGGTGCCTGCCGTGGAATCAGAATGGTGGCAAGACGTGCTCCTGCAGGAGTCACATCGACGCCCTGCGCCGTGAGGGACAGTGTCACGGTGACTACTCCCGCGACGGTCCCGGTCTGAATCGCAACGCTGGGCGTGGTGGTCGAGTTTGCAGGAACGACAAAGTTTAACGTGCGGCCACCGGTGCTGAACTGAATGTTCGGATCATCGACACCCTGGTTTCCGTTGGGCGCAAAGGCGAGCGTCAGCACGCCCGCAAGGGGAACAGGGTAGCCCGCCTGCAGCTGCAGGCTGACTGTTGGCTGCTGCGCGGAGCTGCTGGTGCCGGGTACCGATAACAGCGCACTTGCCCCGGGGATCGTCACCGTCAAGACGCCGGCGTTGCTCGTCAGCATCGTTGCGGAATCGAACACCGTGATGCTCTGCGGACCGGTCGTCATTAACTGCGGCAACGTTGCAGTCAACAACGTCGAGTTCACAAACGCTGTCGGCAGCGCTTTGCCATTCAGCAGGACGACGCTCGTGGTGCTGAAGCCGCCGCCCCCAACACTGAGAACGACATTTGACGTGGCAAGCGTCACCGTGCTCGGGGTCACGCCCGTCACCAGCAGAGGCGTGGTGCCACCGGAATTATTAATGCTGGGCGCGACCATGACCGTCTGCATCACCGATGCCGCCGCATATTTGCTGTTGCCGGCCTGCACTGCGGTCACGACCACGCTTCCCGGGCCGGTGTAGGTCAGCGTCGAACCTTGAACCGTAGCCGGTCCCGTGACGGAATACGTTACCGGCAGGCCGGTGCTGGAGGTGGCCGCCAGCTTTGAGGTCAGACCGGCAGCATACGTCACAGGGCTAGGCAGCGCTGGAAATGTCAGGGTCTGCTGCGCCGCGCTGATATTTACCAGGTACACGCCGCTGGTGGCCGGTGCATTGAGCGCGTCACCAGCGAATGACACCGCAAAGGCGTGCAGGCCGCCCGGTGTGCCGCTCAGGTCGAAGGTGGCGCGGTTCGCCGCGAGCGCCTGGGTGGCAACAGAAACGCCGTCGCGGTACAGCGAGATGGGGCCGGTTTCCTGGTTGGCGCCGTTGCTGAGTACCGCCGTGAGCGAGCCCAGTGCGGTGTCGTAAACACCCGACGTCGACCCACTGACGAGCAGGCCCGACGTTAACGGAGGAGCGATACCGGCAACCGTGTTGATCTGGCCGGAAGCAATGGAGCGGACGCGTTGATTGTGCGCATCGGCAAACGCCAGCACGCCGGCCGTGCTTACCGCCGGTGCGAGCGGGGTATCCAGCGTGGCAGACGTTGCGGTTCCGATATCGCCGGCAAATCCCTGCTCCCCATTTCCAGCCAACGAGATGATCGTGCCGCCGGAAAGCATGCGGATGCGCTGGTTATCTGTGTCTGCCACGTAAATGCTGCCGCCGGCATCCATCGTCACGCCGCGAGGCCCGGCGAGCCCGGCGGCGGCACCGCTGCCACCATCACCGCTGAACGTAGGCAGACCTGTTCCCGCAACCGTCGTGATGATGCCGTTCGCGTCCACAAGCCGCACGCGGTGATTGTGGCGGTCGGCAATGTAGAAACGTCCAGCGGTGCTCCGGTCGGCAGCCACGCCGGTAGGCGTATCCAACTGCGCCGCGGTCGCCGCCGCCCCATCGCCGCTGAAGCCCTGCTGGCCCGTCCCGGCAACGGTGGTGATGATCGTGCCGGAAAGTTTTCGGATGACATGATTCGCCGAGTCCGCGATGTACAGGTTTCCGGCGCTATCCAGGCTCAGGCCCGCGGGTGCATCCAGTTGCGCTGCGGTCGCAATACCACCGTCGCCGAAGTATCCCGGGCTCCCCGTGCCCGCAATCGTCGTGATGATGCCGCCGGCCACCCGCCGAATGCGATGGTTGCGCGTGTCTGCGATGTAAAGGGCGCCGGCCGCGTCCACCGAGAGGCCGGAGGGCGAGTCCAGTTGCGCGCCGGTCGCCGCACCGCCGTCGCCGCTGAACCCCTGCTCGCCAGTTCCAGCCACGATGGTGATCGCACCAAGTGCATCCACTTTGCGAATGACATGATCGGCTTGCAGCGCGACGTACAGGTTGCCGGCAGTGTCGTATGCGACGGCAGAAGGCATGGCGGTGAAGATCGTTGTCGCCTGAGGTGCAGTGCCCTGCTGCGCCGCGCCGGCAGGCACATGGGTGCAGGCAATCAGCAACAGCAACACCCCTGCCCGCCGCATCTGCCCGACCCACATCAAGAAAGTATCCTCCCGCAACAAGGCAGCGGTTTCATGGCAAATTTGTGCATGCCAGCCATTTTTTCTGGCGGAACAGGGAGTTGCTTCCCTCTTCCTCAACATGTCATGATTCGCCTAGACGGTATCACGAGTGCCTTGCCGTCGTCCTCCATAAAAATTTTCGGAAATAAAATACCGCGCAAACCCGGTGCTTAATGCTAGCCTCATCAGCACCGCCAGTTCGGTCTCACCTTGGTCGCTTTCGCGCTGGTCAGCCGGGAGAATATGCATGTTTTTAAATCGCGCCGGTTCGTCATCGAACCTCGGCCCATCAAGTCCTTCGCTGCAAACCGATCGCACGCTGCGCAAGGTTATTGTCACCGGCTCCGTGCTGCTCGTTGCGACAGCCCCGGCGTGGGCGACCGAGCTGCCAACGGCGGCAGATGCGCATGTAAGCTCCGCGCACACCACCACCAACTACGGCACCCTCTCCAACATCAGCGTTGGCAACGGTAACGTCGGCCTGCTCCGCTTTGACCTGTCGACCCTGCCGGCGAGTACCACCTCCGCGCAGATCACCAAGGCGACCCTTCGCCTGTATGTGAATCGCGTGTTCACGCCCGGCACGGTGAACCTCTCTTTGCTGAATGCGGCGTGGAGTGAGTCCTCCGCCACGTTTGCCAACCAGCCTGCAAGCACGCAGACGGGCAGCACACTTCCGGTAGCGACCGCAGGCCAGTTCCTGACGATCGACATCACCTCCGTCGTGCAGCAGTGGATCGCATCGCCCGCGTCGAACTATGGACTTTCGCTCAGCTCGACAGATGGCGTCATTCTCTTCGATTCCAAGGAAAACGACGCGACCTCGCACCCCGCGCAGATTGACGTGACCCTGGCCACCCAGGGTGCCAGTGGCGCAACCGGGCCGACCGGACCGCAAGGCGCAACAGGCGCAACAGGAGCACAAGGCCCAACCGGACCAAGTGGAGCCGCAAGCGCAACCGGAGCGCAGGGGCCAACCGGACCGGCAGGAGCAACCGGGCCGCAGGGACCGACTGGACCGGCAGGAGCCATCGGGGCCCAGGGGCCGACTGGGCCGGCAGGGATAACCGGGCCGCAGGGATCCAGCGGGGCTGCTGGTGCCGCCGGAGCGCAGGGGCCCACCGGGCAGACTGGAGCACAGGGTGTCGCGGGTGCAACGGGCGCTCAAGGGCCACAGGGCCCGGCCGGTCCCCAGGGGGCGAGTGGAACCCAGGGAAATGCCGGTGCAAGTGGCCCGCAAGGACCTGTCGGGCCCCAGGGTGCAACTGGATTACAGGGCCAAGCCGGTCTGCAGGGAGCAAGTGGTGCCCAAGGACCTCAGGGAGCGACGGGACCACAAGGTGCCACCGGTCCGCAGGGTACAAGTGGAGCGCAAGGCCCGGCCGGTGCAAGTGGCGCGCAGGGACCCATCGGCCCACAGGGCATTGCAGGCTTGCGGGGGGCTACGGGTGCCACTGGAGCCACAGGCCCAGGGGGTGGAACCTCCATCGCCTTCACATCAAACCTGACTGTTGGCGGATCGGGCAGCGACTTCTACGGCGTACCGGCCGGCCAATCGTACATGGACTACTACCCATCCTCCACGACCGTGATGCTTGTGCCTTCCACCTGTATCGCCTCAGGGCTGAATGTATTCATCTCAGGCGTTGGGGGGTACAGCGGAGCCTCCGGACAAACGGGAACGGTTGCGGTGGCCACGGGGCCAACTTCTTCCTTTGGCGGCTCCGGTCTCACATCCACTTCACTCAAATGCTCCCTCACCTTCAACAATACGAGCCGCAGTGCTAGCTGCACCAGCACGGGCCTGACCGTCTTGACGGGCGGCCAACTCGTCAGCATTCATCTACAACTGAACAACGGATCGTCTGAGAGTACCGTCACGCTGTTGACCAGCTTCGTCTGCCAGGTCCCTGTCGGCGGAGTCACCTATTAGCAACGCTCAATCCGTGACGCTCACGCTCAATCCCTGACGACCCATGAACGATTCCGGCCAAACAGTGTGCCTCTGCATGATCGTCAAAAACGAGAATCATGTAATCCGTCGCTGCCTGCAGTCGGTATTGCCGCTGATCGATTGCTGGGTCATCGTGGACACGGGATCCAGCGACGGCACCCAGCAGGCCATCCGCTCCTTTCTGCGCGACGTACCCGGCGAGCTCTACGAGCGCCCATGGGTCGACTTCGCGGTGAATCGCTCCGAGTCGCTGGCCTTCGCCAACGGACGGGCCACTTACCTGCTGGTCATCGACGCGGACGAAGTGCTGGAGTACGACGAAGACTTTCGCCTGCCTCACCTGCAGGCGGGCGCATACGACTTCGTCATCCACTCCGGCTCGCTGGAGTACTACAAAACCCAGCTGCTGCGCACGACTGTGCCCTGGCGATACGAGGGCGTGGTGCATGAACACGTAATCACCGACGTGCCGCACACTCGCGAGCGGCTCACAGGCCTACGCACCCTGCGTATTCCCGATGGCGCACGTGCGCGCGACCCGCTCACCTATCGCAAGGACGCCCTGCTGCTGGAAGGTGCCGTCCTGCAAGACCCCGGCAACGCGCGGCATATGTTTTACCTGGCGCAAAGCTACGCCGACGCAGGCGAGATCGACCTTGCCCTCGACCGTTACCGCAAGCGTGTAGCCATGGGCGGATGGCCGGAAGAGGTGTACTGTGCGCTCTACCAGATTGCACGCCTGCAAGAAGGCAAGGGTGGCGCCTGGCCGCCGGTGATGGAGGCCTACCTTGCCGCGTATGCCTTTCGACCGGAGCGCGCCGAGCCGCTGTACCGGGTTGGTTTTCAGTACCAGGCACTTCGGCAATTTCCGCTGGCGCACCTGTTTCTCGCGCGCGCCATGCGCCTGCCTTATCCGAAAGCGGAGCTGCTGTTCGTCGAAAAGGATACTTACGACTACCTGCTGCCGCTCGAGTACTCGGTCGCCTGCTACTACGTGGGGGAGTATGCGGAAGCCATCCGGGTCTGCCATTCGCTGCTCAGCGATCCGTCGCTTAATGCGGACCAGGTCGACCAGGTCACGCGTAATCTCCAGTTCAGCCTGGATGCAACGGCCATGCTCTCCTTCGATGAACCGATCCTCGTCGGCGGGGCAGCAGATGGATGAAGCAGCCCCTTAGACATTCGGTGCGAACCTGCTTGCCTTTCTCGCATGTGAACGTTATGGTGCTTGCATCTTCCTGTTTCATGAATTGGTTCTGCCTGTTTGGCCGCAAAATGCCGGCCATCAAGCGCAACTTCACCTGATCTCTGCTAAAAACTTCGCTGTACTCAATCTCATTCGCATGCCTCTTCATCCGCTTCGCACAATCCGTTTCTCCATTGCCAGCCTGGTCGTCCTGATGGCGACGGCGGCCCCCTGCACCGTCGCTGGCCTTGCGCAGACTGCGGCCGTCACCGCGAGCCCCGCAGCGCCTAAAGCGCTCTTCATCGAAATCATCGAGGGTGAAGGCGAGGTTAACGACATCCGCGCGCGCACCGCCCGCGAACCGATCGTCGAGGTGCAGGACGAAAACCACAGGCCGGTCGCCGGTGCCCTTGTTCTGTTTGCCGCCGATCCCAGCGGCAGCACGCGCCTCGTAAATTTCTCCGGCTCTCCGTCCCTTTCGGTGCGCACCGGGGCGGACGGCCGCGCCTCCGCCAACGGATTCCGCACCACGCACAAAACAGGCGAGGTCCGCATCCTGGTGTCGGCGACCGTGGCCGGCGTCACCGCTGAAGCCGTGCTGCATCAGCGAAACTACGCCTCGGGCAATCGTCTGCAGCGCCACCTCTCCGACCACAAGCACCTGCTGGAAGCAAGCGCAGGCGTGGGTGCCGCGGTTGTGCTTGCCGTGGTACTCACACGCAAGGACGCGACCACGATCCAGCCCGGAACCGGCGTAGTGCGAGGCATCCTCGTCGGCCGGCAGTAATCACCGCATCGGCCCACGGCGGCTTGCCTGCACCGCCAGCCGCACGGTAGGGTGAAGGCAATCTTCCCGCCCGGGGTAAGTTAGGTATATGGCACAGAAGCAAGACACGCCGGTGCTGATTCTGAAAGTGACCGTCGCTGGCGAGCGCAAGGAATTTCGACAGACGGACACCTTCCGCATCGGGCGTTCCGCGGAGTGCGAGGTGTCCCTGCAGGACCAGCACGTGAGCCGCGTGCACGCGCGCTGCTTTTTCGAAGCAGGACAGTGGTGGCTTGAAGACCTGAACAGCAGCAACGGCACCTATGTGGGCCAGGAGCGTGTGACGCGCATCCCGCTCCACACTGGTACCACGGTGCGCCTTGGCGTGCAGGGACTCGACGTATCGTTCCTCGTGGAACCACTGCCGCAGCAGGTACCGCCGCCGCAACGACCCAAACCAGCGGACGCTTCGCGCTACTTCGGCGAGTTGAAAGAGGGCGATGCCGCCGGCGAACACACCATGTTCATCCGGTCGGCCTTCGCGCAGATTCAGCACAAACAGAAGCGCAAATTTGGCGGCGTGATCGCCGGCCTCGCGGTGGGGATGGTGCTGCTTGCCGCCTTCGGTCTGTATCAGTACCGCAAAGCGAGCCAGCAGCGCCAAGTGGCGGAACAGATGTTCTACACCATGAAGAGCCTCGACTTCGAGATCGCAAACCTGCAGGAATCCGTCAGCGCGTCCGGCAATCCGCAGGCACAACAGCAACTTCGCGCCATTGCCGATCGTCGTGCGCAGATGGAAGAAAATTACGACCACTTCCTCGCCAGCATGCACGTGTACAGCCCGCACATGACCGAGCAGGACAGGCTCATCCTCCGCGTGGCGCGCATCTTCGGTGAATGCGAACTGGACATGCCCAAGGATTTCAAGAGCGAAGTCGAGCGGTACATCAAGTATTGGCAGACCTCCGGCCGCTACAAGCTTGCCATGAACAACGCGCAAACGAACGGTTACCTGGGCCCCATCGCCGACACACTGCGTAAGCAGAATCTACCGCCGCAATTCATGTACATCGCCATGAACGAAAGCAACTTTCAGGCCAACATTAGCGGACCGGTCACCTCCTATGGCATCCCGAAAGGCATGTGGCAGTTCATGCCGGTCACGGCGATTCACTATGGGCTCCACGTGGGTCCGCTGCTCGATGAGCAGGTGCCCGATGAAAAGGACGACCGCGACCATTTCGACCGGGAGACGGTGGCAGCCGGTAAGTACCTGAAGGATATCTACGGCAGCGATGCGCAAGCGTCCGGCCTGCTCGTGATGGCCTGCTACAACATGGGAGAGGCGCGCGTGCTGCGCATGATCCGAAGCATGCCGGCGAACCCAAGGGAGCGCAACTTCTGGAAGGTGCTGCAAAGCCATCGCGACCAGGTTCCGCAGGAAACGTATGACTATGTTTTTCGCATCGTGGCTGCGGCCGTAATCGGTGAGAACCCACGCTTGTTCGGATTCGATTTCGACAAGCCAATCCCCGGACCGCAAGGATGACCCCCATGCCGCAGGTTGCCGCCCTCTCCGACATCGGCTGCAGGCGCACCAACAACGAGGACAGCTTCGGCTACGACGTCCAGGCGGGCATCTACGCCGTGTCAGACGGCATGGGCGGCAGTGCCGCGGGAGAGATCGCGAGCCACATCGCGGTGACGACAATCCTGTCGCACTTCCGACAGATGCTTGCCGACAACCACGCGCGCAACCAGCCCATGCAGGACCTGCTGTACTACTCCATGCTGCAGGCAAACGCGGCGGTGTACCAACAGGCAACTGCGAATCCGCAGTACGCCGGCATGGGCGCGACGCTCGTCGTGCTCTGCCTCGTGGGCCAGAACGCGGTCATCGCCAACGTGGGCGATAGCCGTGCCTACCTCGTGCGTCAGGGCGAGACGACGGTCGTGACGCTCGATCATTCCCTGGGGGCCGAACAGGTACGCCGCGGCTTCAGCCTTCCGCCTAACGATCCCAGCTTCAACGTCATCACGCGCGCCATCGGTGTTGCCGCAGACGTGCAACCCGATCTGTTCGGTGCGCAATTGCAAGCAGGAGACCGCCTGCTGCTGGCCTCGGACGGCCTCATGAAGCATCTGGAGGACGAGGAGATCGGACGAATCGTTCGCCACGCCGCCACGGTCGATCAGGCGTGCTCGCGCCTCATCGAGGCTGTCAAGGCCTTCGGCGCACAGGATAACGTGACCTGCCTGCTGGTGCAGGCGTAGCCAAGCATCGGTCCCCTACGCAGTAACCCGCAGAGGACGTCGGTGCCTCGCCTGCCAGCAAATCTTCAGAACTGTCGTTTACCCGCCTGTAACCCCTGCCGGTGCCGAAAGGCTGATCTCGATCATGAACAGGTATCGCCAAAATCAAAAGCAAGGACACTGTTTTGTAGAAAGGTGAGCAATTCGACTCGAAATAGGACACCATTGTTCAATTTGGCATCTCTCAGGTACTCTCCTCTACGTATGCAAACCCCCTTTGTTGGTTACTCCCGCGGTCTGTGCGTTTCCCTGTCTCTCGTTTGCGTCCTTGCCTCGGGTTGCGCTGGCGGCGGCAGTAACAACACGTCCACGACCACGACGGCATCGTCCATTGCGGCCTCCCTCACGATCTCCGCAGTCCAGCCGACCGACATTCCCGTGGGGTCGACCGACACCACCATCGTCGTGAAAGGCACGGGGTTCACCAGCACGTCGGTTGTCGCCTTCAACGACACCGCCGCCGTGACCACGTTCGCCAGCGCCACAGAGCTGCATGCGGCGCTTCCGGCGAGCCAGTTGAAGGTAGGCGCGGTGCTCTCCGTGTCCGTCAACAACGGCGCCGCTGTCGTCAAGGCCGATCCGCAGAGCGTCGCCGTTGCCGTCGATAACCCCGTGCCGTCGCTCGCGTCCGTCTCGCCCGCCGCAATCCCGCTCGGCGCGGCCGACACAACAGTGACCATCACTGGAACAAGTTTTGTGCCGGGTGTGGCGCTGTCCGTCAACGGCACCACGCGCACCACTACCTACGTCAGCAGCACCCAGCTTACGGCGCAGCTGCTCGCCGCGGATTTCGGCATCGCAAGCGCCCTTCCCTTGAACGTGATCAACCCCAAGCCGGGTGGCGGCACCTCCGGCACCAGCTCTCTGGCCATCAATAATCCGGTGCCGGTCATCGCCGGCGTTTCCCCTGCGGCGGTGCTGGCCGGTGCAGCGGACACAACCGTTACCGTGACCGGTACGGGCCTGCTTCCATCGACCACGCTGCAGCTGAATGGTGCGGCCCACGCGGCGACAGTGGTCAGCGGCACGCAGCTCACGTTCGTGCTAGCGGCGGCCGACTTGGCCGCGGCAAATACGTTGACCGTCACGCTCTCGAATCCGCAGCCCGGCGGCGGCATCTCCCCTGCCGGCAGGTTCGCCGTGCAAAACCCCGCGCCCACCCTCGCCTCGGTCGCGCCGTCTACCCTGCTGGCCGGCGGTGACGCCACCAGCCTCGTGCTCACCGGCACCGGCTACGCGCGCACCAGCACGGTTCAGGTGAACGGCAGCATCCACGCCTCTACCTTCGTCAGCCCCACGGAGATCGACGTGCCGCTCAGCACGGCGGAGCTTGCCGCCAGCGGCACCTATGCCTTGGCTGTCGTGAATCCGCAGCCCGGTGGCGGCACCTCTCCCGGCGCGTCCGTGCCGGTCAACAACCCGGTACCTACCGTTGCCTCACTTGCCCCCGCATCCCTCAGTGTGGGCTCGCCGAACACCCCCGTCACCGTGACCGGCACCGGCTTCCTGCCCCTCACCACGCTGCAGATCGACGGCACGCCGCACGCCATCACCTACGTCAACGGCAAGCAGCTGACCGTCACGCTGACTGCAGCCGAGCTGGCGAAGACCAGGAATTATGGCCTGACCTTCGCAAATCCCGCTCCAGGCGGCGGCACCTCTGCCTCCTCGACACTGTCGGTCGTCACCGCGATCGTACCGGTCATTACGACGTTAGCGCCGGCAGTGCTTCCAGTCGGCTCCGCGGCCACCAGCGTCACAATCACCGGCACCGGCTTTCTACCCGGCTCCACCGTGCAGCTCAACGGCTACTCCCATATCACGACCTACGTCAGCCCCACGCAGATGACCCTGCCGCTCAGCGCGTACGATCTGCAGTACTACGGCACCAACAGCGTAGTGGTGTCCAATCCCGCGCCGTCCACCGGCAGCTCCAACGCGTCTACCTTCACCATTCAGGCGAAGACACCAGGCATTGCTGCCATCACTCCTAGTTCGCTTGTCGTCAACAGCGGCGTCAACACGCTCACCGTCACGGGCAGCAACTTGACCCAGGACTCCATCGTGCTGTGGAATGGCACGCCGCTCACCACAAACTACACCTACGGCTACACGTACACATCCAACGCCCCCGTCTTCACGTACTCCCTCCTGGCCACCGTCCCATCAGAGCTGACCGCCAGCACCAACACGGCCAGCATCACGGTCTCGACCCCGACGGCCGTGGCAGTGTCGAACGCCGTCTCCGTGGCTGTCACCAACCCGCCCGTTCCGACCATCACGTCCATCAGCCCGACCGCGGTACCGGTCAACACCGACACCAAGCTGACCGTCTATGGTACCGGCTTCAACAAGGCATCCGTCGTTTCCTACAACGGCACCCCGGTCACCACGACGTTCAGCACGACCACGTCCCTGTCCGCAACGATCCCGGCAGCAACCCTCGCGCTTCCCGGCAACGGCGCCGTCACCGTGGTCACTCCCGCACCGGGTGGCGGCACTTCCACCGCCGCAGCGCTCACGGTCTACGTGCCCATCGTCAGCAACAACATGGTCTTCAACCCGGTCAACGGCCTGGCGTACCTGTCCATTCCAAGCACCGGCAGCACGGTGGCCGGCAACAGCATCGTCTCCTTCGATCCGGCGACCGGGGCGCTTGGCAAGCCTTTGTTTGTAGGCAGCGAACCCGGCGTGATGGCCGTCAGCGACGACGGCACCACGCTTTGGGTGGCCCTCAACGGCACCTCCGCCATCCGTAAGGTTGATCTGGTGAACGCCATTGCTGGCACGCAGTATTCAGTATCGGCGCTCAACACCTACTCCGGCACCACGCTCACCGCTATCCTTGTGCTTCCCGGCACGACGGATTCCGTGGCCGTCTCCAACGGCAACCTGCTCGGCATCTACGACGCCGGCGTGCTGCGTGGCGCCACCGTCAACGGCAACTCGGTCTACGCCCTGCAGGCCGACAAGTCGCGCAACGAGCTCTATGCCGGCGGCTACTCGCTGCAGGCCTACACCTACGACAGCACCGGCCTCACGTTGAAGTCCAGCGGCAACACCTCTTATAACTCTGTCGCGTCGTCCAATTTCGACGAATTGCAACTCGCCGGCGGCCGTATGTATACCGATTTCGGCAAGGTCTACGATCCGGAATCATCCTCCCTGCTCGGCAGCCTCCTCCAGGGCACCACAACGCTCAGCGGCCCAACGTTCTACGACGCTTCCCTGTCGCAGATCTATGTGCTGACGAACACGAACGGCTACACCTATTCCGACTACACCCAGGTCGATCTCTTCAATCCCACTGACTATTCCAATACCGGCAAAACCTTCCAGTGGAATGTGCCCTATTTCCTTTACTCGACCACGGGAACCACCTTCCTATACCCGCACCGCCTGGTGCGCTGGGGTGCAAACGGCCTTTTGCTGCACACGAAGGCGGCCATGTTCACGGCACAATCCAACGTCATCAAGGACCAGTCTGCCGTCTCCGCCGACCTGTCCGTGACGCTCGCCTCCTCCGGAGACACGGCCACCGGCAGCACCACCACCTACACCGCCACCGTCAAAAACAGCGGGCCGCAGGCAGCTACCGATGTGGCGCTCTCGCTACAGGCACCCACCACCGGCGTGCTTATCTCTACGACGTCCTCCGTCGGCGCATGCTCCTCGCTGACCGGCTGCACCCTCGGCACCCTCGCCAGCGGTGCTTCCGCCACGGTCACGGTACAGGCGCTGCAAACCACCGCTGGCACGTCTGTACTGAACGCCTCTGTGCAAGGCTCGTCGACCGATCCGTCCGCGGCCAACAACACCGCCACCAGCAGCATTGCCGTCACCGGCGCGACCTACAATCTCGCCCCCACGCTGACCAGCCTCAGTCCAAACGCCGTGAAGGCCGGCTCTGCGGATACCACGCTTACAGTAAGCGGCACCAACTTCGCCTCCACTTCTACTGTCATGCTCGGCCAGACCGCCCTCGTTACCAAGTTCGTCAGCAGCACCCAGCTGACGGCAACCGTACCCGCCGCCAACCTTGCCAGCATGGGCTGGTCACCCGTCACCATCAGCACGTCCACACCCGGCGGCGGCACCAGCGGCTCCCTTGCGCTGACCGTCTTCAACGTGGTCAGCGTCGGCCTCAACCACGTGGTGTACGAGCCCTTCTCGCGCAAGCTCTACGCCAGCGTCTCCACCGGCTCCAGCACCATCACCGGCAGCTCCGTGACGAGCGTCGATCCGGCCACCGGAACCTTCGGGACACCGGCCACCTTCACGCTGGTGCCCGATCAGCTGGCCCTCTCCACCACCGGCAATACGCTATACGCCGCCTTCACACCGCCGACCACAAACTCCACACTCACCACTGCCCCCGCCACAATGGGCAGGCTTGACCTTGTCGGTGGCACCGCCGACACAGTCACGCTTCCGTCATCGAGCAGCTACTACTACTACCCCACCATCTCCGGTATGACGGTACAGCCGGGCAGCGACAACGCCGTTGCCGTGTCGCGTTCCTACGATGCGACGGCCCTGTATGACTACAACAGCACGTCCAAAGCCTTTACCCTGCGCGGTACCGCAAGCTACTCCTACAACGCCTGCATCAACTTCCTGAACGCAGGCAATCTGATCATCACCTACTCCAGCGCTGTCGACTACATCGTCGCGCCCAGCTCTGTGACCTCCGGTTCAACGCTCGCCTCGCTCAGCGAGTGCTTCCAGCTCTCCGGGAACACGGCGGCGACCAGCAGCGGCAAGATTTTCAACTTCACCAGCACGGCAGGTACCCAGCTCGGCAGCCTGGTTCTTCCAAACTCCTACTACAACTATTACGGCGGCTTGCCCGCGCTCGCGCTCGACCCGTCGCTGCACTCTGCCTTCTACCCCGGCAGCACGACCGCTACAAACTATGGCTCCGTCGACGGCATCCTCTCCTATGACCTGCAAACCTACCTGCGCACCAACGTGCTCAGCCTCAACATTCCCACCATCGAGGGCAGCAGCGCCTACAACGTCTCCATCAAGGACCTCATCCGCTGGGGCAAGGACGGCCTCGCCCTCGTCACCTCCACCGGTCACCTTTACCTGCTGCAGGGTCCGTTCGTCGTCCCGCAGGAGCTCACCGCGAATAGTGCGGCAACACTCTCCGCCGCCTCTTCCACCACTCTCGCAAAGGGCAGCGGCAATACCCTGCTGACCCTCACCGGGACCAACTTCCTGCCCGGAACCTCAGTCACCTGGAACGGCAGCGATCGCACGACGACGATTGTCGACGCCACCCACGTCACCGTGGCTATCCCGGCATCCGATCTAACTACCACCGGCACCGGCAAACTGGTCGCCACCAACCCCGGCGCACCGGCCTCCAGTGCGCTCACTGTCACCGTCCAATAGTAAGGACAAACCGCAGGCAAAGCCGCCCACCCGGGCGGCTTTCCTGTTTTGCACCCGGTGAGGCCCCCACGACCTGGCCAACTCGTGGCATCGGCCCAGAATGACCGCCGCGAGCTGACGCCATATGGCCGGTCAAGTCACCGGGCATTGCTGCCGATGAATCCTCCATGCGCAGGTTCCTGTCGTCCCGTTTCACCGCTCTTGCCTCCCGTCTTGCCCCGTTCCACCATCCGCGGCACGGTGTGCGCATTCCCTCCGCCGCGTTGCTGCTCGGCTTTGCGGCGGCTACGGCGGCGGCGCAAGGCGTGCAGACGTTTCCCGGCGCGACGGCCGTCGGCAACACGGCCACACTGACCGTCACCGTGACCGTCGCAACAGCCGGCATCGCAGCGACCCCAAAAGCGCTTACGGGCGGTGTTGCCTCACTCGACTTTTCCGCAGCTAGCGGTGGAACCTGCCAGGCGGGTACGGCCTATCTGCCCGGCCAGCAGTGCACGGTTGTCGCGCAGTTCTCTCCCAAATATCCCGGCGTGCGCAACGGCGCAGTCCTGCTGCAAGACGGAAACGGCAATAGCATGGCCACGGCCTTGCTCGCTGGCAACGCCTCCGGTGCACTGCCTGTGCTCATTCCCGGCCGCATCGACACCGTTGCCGGCAGTGGCCCCTGGACCTATGCGGCAGACAACGTCACCGCCACCTCCGCCACCATTTTCACGCCGCAGGGCATCGTTCTCGACCCCGCCGGCAACCTGCTGCTCAGCGACACCGGCAACAACCGCATCCGCCTGGTCGATGCGCACACCGGCCTCATCACCACCATCGCCGGCAACGGGGCGCAGGGCTACAGCGGCGACGGCGGTCCCGCCACCTCCGCCAGCATCGCCGGCCCGTCCGGCCTTCTGCTCGATGGTGCCGGCAACCTCTACTTCGCCGACACGCAGAACGACATCATCCGCCGGGTCGACGCGAACACGAAGACCATCACCACCGTTGCCGGTACCCCGCAGACCGCGGGCTACCGCGGCGACGGCACCGCCGCGACCAGCGCGCAGCTCAACCTGCCCCTCGGCCTGGCGCTCGACAACTCCGGCAACCTGCTTATCGCTGATACCGGCAACCACGTCCTTCGCCGCGTAACTCTCGCTACCGGCATCATCACCACCATCGCCGGCGACGGCACACCCGGCTTCAGCGGCAACACCCTGCTCGCCACCGTAAGCCGCCTCAACTCGCCTTCGGGCGTCCTCGCGCTTGCCGACGGCTCCATCCTCATTGCGGACACGGCCAACCATCGCATCCGCCGCATCACCACCTCCGGCATCCTGACCACCACGGTCGGCACCGGCGTGCAGGGAGACGGCTCGACGGGCGGCATCGGCGACGGTGCACCCGCCATCGCGGCAAACCTCAACAGCCCCATCGGCCTGGCCACCGACCCGGTCGGCAACCTCTACATTGCGGACTCCGGCAATAACCGCGTTCGCATGGTCGATGCGCTCACCGGCAACATCACCTCACTGGTCGGCACCGACGGCGAGAGCTTCCTCGGCGACGGTGGCCCCGCCAACCTCGCCAGCCTCTACGGCCCGTTCGGTGTCTTCTTCACGCAGGCCGGCGACCTGTACCTCAGCGACATGTTCCACATGCGGGTACGCCGCGTCAGCGGGTCGACCGTCAAGCTTCACTACGACACCATTCGCAACGGCAAGGTGTCGCCACCGCAATCGCAGCAGCTTGCGAACTACGGCAACGCCCCGCTGCAGCTCGCTGCGCCCGTGCTCACCTACGCCGCGCTCGACAGCGCAACCACCACCTGCAGCACAGCACCGCTCGCTCCTTCCGCCACCTGCAAGCTGGGTGTCGAATTTGCTCCCACTGTCACCGGCACCGACGTGCTCGGCTCTGTCGAATTGCCGTCCAACGCCGTCACTACCACGCCCGTCATCAACCTCGATGGCGAAGTGCTCGACGTCAATCCGACCTCTGCCGTTGTCTTTTCCAGCGTCAATCCCAGCGTGCTCGGCGCAACCGTCACCTTCACCGCAACGGTCAGCAGCGACGATCAAAACCGCAGCGGCAACGTCACGTTCACCAGCGACGGCGCGACCCTCTGCACCGGCCCACTCGGCACCAACGGCACGGCCACCTGCAGCACCAGCACCCTTGCCCTAGGCACGCACGCCATCGTCGCCACCTATGCGGGCGACGCGCAGAACGCCGCCGCCACGTCCCCGACGCTGAACCAGGTCGTCAAGCAGCAGGCCAGCTTAGCCCTCACCTCCTCCGCCAATCCGGCCGTCGTCACCAACGCCGTCACCTTCACGGTCGTGGCCACCGCGCCCACCGGCACACCCACCGGCACACCCACCGGCAGCGTCATCTTCCTCGATGGCAACACCAGCCTCGGCACGGTCAATCTCGCCTCCGGCCAAGCATCGCTCACCACGTCCACGCTCGCCTTCGGCACCCACAGCATCACCGTGCAGTACGCCGGCGACACGCAGAACGCATCCTCCACCTCCGCCGCCTTGTCGCAGGTCATTAACCAGGGTACGACCACCACCACCCTCGCCACCAGCAGCGCCACTGTCCTCGTCGGCGCGGCCATCACACTTACCGCCAACGTCACCAGCAGCAACGGCCCCGCGCCGACTGGCACCGTCACCTTTGCCGAAGGCCCCACCAACTACGGCACCGCACCCCTGCAGCAAAACGGCACCGCAACCTTCACCTTCTCCAGCCTGCCGCCTGGCACGCATTACCTCAGCGCCTTGTACGATGGCGACCCGAACAGCAATACAAGCTTCTCCGCACCGCTGACGGAAGTCGTCCAGCAGATCGCCACCACCACCACCCTCAACACGGATGCCAACCCCCTGAGCGCCGGTGCCACGCTGCACCTCACCGCGCAGGTCGCCGTCGGCAGCGGCGCCACGGCCTCCGGCACCATCACCGGCCAGGTCACCTTCATGGATGGTGCGACCACGCTCGGCACCATCCAGCTCAGCAACGCGCTCACCGCGGGCATGGATGTGCATGCGCTGTCTGTCGGCACCCACGCGCTCACCGCCGTCTACCAGGGCAACACCAACTACGCCAGCAGCACCGGCAACTTTACCGAGGTCGTGACGCAGACCTCTACCACTGCGACGCTCACCTCGCTCAGCACCCCGACCCTCGCCGGCCGCGCTGCCACCTTCAATGTCACCGTCGCCAGCAACACCGGCACGCCTACCGGCACGGTCAACCTCATGGACGGCAGCACCGTCGTCGGAGCCGCGCCCGTCACACGTGGGGTCGCCACCTTCACCGTCAACACCCTGACTCCGGGCGCGCACACCCTTACCGCCGCTTACCTCGGCGACACCAACTATCTCGCGACAACCTCCGCACCCATCCTGCAGACCGTGAACCTGGCCGTAGCCACCGTCACCCTTAGCGGCCCCAGCCAGCCGGTGAACGTCACCGCCACCGCCACGTTCACCGGCACCCTCGGTAGCCCCGGGGTCACACCCAGCGGCACGCTCACACTGCAGGAAGGCGCAACCGTGCTCGCCCTCCAGGCCGTCAGCAGCAACTATTCCTTCAGCATCAACAGCCTCCCGGCCGGCGCCCACACCGTCATCGTCGCCTACAGCGGCGATAGCAACAACGCCGCGGCCCAGTCCGCGCCCGTCACCCTCACCGTGCAGCTTGCGCCCACCGCGACCACGCTCACCGGCAGCGGTACCCCCGCGCTGCTCGGCAGCCCCGTCACGCTCAACGCTACAATCACCTCTGCTACCGCCAACCTGACCGGCAGCGTCACCTTCTTCGACGGTGCTACCGCCCTTGGCACCGCAAACCTCATCAACGGCGCAGCCAGCCTGACCACCACCGCTCTCGCCTTCGGCCAGCACACGCTTACCGCCACCTACACTGCCGATGTCAACCACGCCGCCTCCACCTCCGCCGCGCTGCAGCAGAACATCGTGCAGCAGGCACAACTCCAGCTCACCTCCGCGCTGAACCCGGCCAACAGCGGCCAGACCATCGTCTTTTCCGCGTCGCTCCCCGCCATCGCCGGCACCACACCCACCGGCACGGTCGTCTTCTCCAGCGACAGAGCAACGCTTGCCACCGCACCCATCGACAGCACCGGCTTGGCACGCGTGCAAACCGCCGTTCTCTCCGTCGCCACGCACCTCATCACCGCAACCTATGCGGGAGACACCAGCTTCGCCGGTACCGCCGCCACGCTCTCCCAGGTCGTCCGCAACGCAGCCACCACCACCGTCCTCACCACGAGTGTGGACACCGTCACCTTCAGCACACCTCTCGCGCTCACTGCCACCGTCGGCAGCAACGGCGGCCTGGCCACCGGCAACGTCAGCTTTCTCGAAAACGGCATTTCGATCGGCAGCGCCGTCGTAAATCAGCAAGCCATCGCCACCCTCACCCTGACCACGCTTGCGCCCGGCCGCCACACCCTCACGGCAAAGTACATGGGCGACGGCATGGCTGCGGCGTCTGTCTCCTCGTCCATCACCGTTCTCGTCCGTCAGCGCACCACGCTCGCGCTCGGCTCCAGCGCCAACCCGTCGCTCGCGCTCAACGGCGTCACCCTCACTGCAACCCTCGCAAACGGTGGTGCGGCCCCCGCCACCGGCAGCATCGTGTTCACCGACGGCACCACCACCCTTGCCACCGTGCCGCTCGACACCGACGGCCGCGCCACGCTCGACCTGCCGCCCATGTCCGTCGGCACCCACGTCCTGGTCGCCGCCTACACGGGCGACGACGGCGACTTCCCTGCCACCACCTCGCCGCTGCAGCAGGTCGTCCAGCAGCGCACCACCGTTACCACGCTCACCACCTCCGCCACCAACGCCGCCGACGCGCAACAGGTCACGCTCATCGCCATCGTGCAGACGCCCAACCTCGCCGCTGGCACACCGCCCACCGGCACCGTGACGTTCACCAACGGCGGCACCACCCTCGGGACCGTGGCGCTCGACGGCGCGGGCGTCGCCACCCTCACCATCCGCCTCGCCACCTCGACCACCGACACGATCATCGCCACCTATAGCGGCGACGTTCCGTATCGATCCTCCACCTCCGCCAAAGCCACCGTCACCAGCGGCCCGGCGTCGCAGTTCATCCTCACCCTCAGCAACCCCACGGTGCAACTGCAAAGCGGCAACCGCATGACCATGACGGTCACCGTCGCCTCGGTCAAGGGCTTTAGCGACATGCTCAACTTCGGCTGCCTTGGCCTGCCCTTCGCCGCCACCTGCACCTTCAGCAAAGACAACATGCAACTCGCGGCTGACGGCTCCGGCACGCTCCAGCTCACCGTCGACACCGGCTCCCCCCTCGGCGCCGGCACGAACCAGCAGCACGCACAAAACGACCTGCCATCCAGCCTCGGCAAGGGACTCACCCTCTGCCTGTTGCCCGCCGCGCTGCTCCTCCTGCGCCGCAATCGCAGGGTTCTGCCCACGCTGCTTGCCATCGCCTTCGCCTGCGCCGCAACCTTCGGCATCACGGGCTGCGCCGGCCTCACCACCAATTCCACGCCTGCCGGCACCTACTCCTTCCAGGTCACCGCACTCGGCCAGGGCACCGGTGCCACCCAGGCGCAAACCATCACCATGACGGTGGCCAAATGAAGCATCTCCTCGCACTCCTCCTTGGCCTGCCTGTGCTCGCCCTTCCGCTGACCACGACAGCGCAGGCCCTGCCCGCCGGCATCGCCCCCGGCAGCAAAATCACCCTAGGGGGCGGCCTCTCCTGGTACCAGCAGGATTACGGCCATCGACAAATCGGTGGCGGCTTCAGCTATGTCGACCTGCACCCCACCTGGCGTTACGCGGTAGAGGGTGAGGCCCGCATGCTCAAGCTGAACACCGATCAGCAGGTCACGCAGAGCACGTACCTCGCCGGCCTCAAGGTCAACCTCACACAACGTCCCGCCCGCCTGCAGCCCTACGCCAAGCTGCTTGCGGGTGCCGGCCGCATCACCCTCCCCTTCAACTACGCGCACGGCACCTTCTTCACCTACGCCCCCGGCGCGGGGATCGATTACGGCTTCGACCGCTGGACCATTCGCGTCGTCGACGTCGAAGTTCAGCGCTGGACCGCCTTTCCCTACGGCCAGCTCCAGCCCTACGGCATCAGCACAGGCATCAGCCTGCGCCTCACCGGCTCTTCCAACTATCCCGAACGTCGCGGCAGCGCCCGCTAGCCACCCAATATGTTCCAATGCTGAGGAAGACTTCTGACTCCGAAGCCAAAGGAACGACCGTGCCCGCGCCGCAAGACACCACCTCTCCTTCGCCCTACCCGCACTGGATGCTGCGCGAAATTCACGAGCAGCCGCAAACGCTCGCCGCCACGCTCGACCAGTACGTCACCCAAGCCGCCTTCCGCGGCGACCGTTGCGCCCCGCTGCGCGACTGGCTGCAAAACACCCGCGAGATCGTAATTGCCGCCAGCGGCAGCAGTCGTCATGCCGGCCAGGTCGGTGAACTGCTGATCGAAGACCACAGTGGCATCGCCGTCGACGTCGAGTACGCCAGCGAATACCTCTACCGCACCGAGCAATCACTCAAAAGCGCGTCCGTCCTCGTCGTCTCGCAGTCTGGCGAAACGGTCGACACGCTGCTCGCCCTGCGCAAGGCCGACACCATGGGCTGCGCCTCCATGGCCATCACCAACGTGCCCGATTCCTCCATGGCCCGCGCCGCGAACGTCTCCTTCCCTACCGCTGCCGGCAAAGAGCGCGCCATCCCCGCGACCAAGAGCTTCACCGCGCAACTGCTCAACCTCTATTTGCTTTCTCTGCTCGCCGCCCACCAACGCAACACCATCGACGCCGCCACACTCACCGCCACGCTCGCCGAACTTGAGCGCCTGCCCGCCTCCATCGCCAGTCAATTGCCCCGCTGGGAATCCAGCGTGCGCGACGTCGCCCAGGCAATGCGCGACAAAAAGAGCTTCCTCTTCGTCGGCCGCGGCGTCCACTACCCCATCGCCCGCGAAGGCGCGCTCAAGCTCAAGGAATCCGCCTACTTGCACGCCGAGGGCTACCCCTCCGGCGAGCTCAAGCATGGCCCCAACGCCCTGCTCAGCGACAGCACACCTCTCGTCATGCTCGCCACCGTCGACCACGCCAACCCGGAATCGATGAAGCGTTACGATAAGGTCCTGCAACTCATGCGCGACATGCGCCAGCAGGGCGCCACCATCCTTGCGATCGCCAACACCGGCGACCTCGACGTGCCCACCCTCGCCACCCACACGGTCTTCGTCGACGGCACCAGCGATGCCCTGCTCACCATCGCTGAAGTGATCCCCATGCAGCTTTTCGCCTACTTCATGTCCCTGCAAAACGGCATCGACGTCGACCGCCCGCGCAATCTCAGCAAAGCCGTCCTCGCCGAGTAGCCGCATGCCCCTCTACCTCGCCATCGACGCCGGCGGCACCAAGACGGACTACGTCCTGGCCGACGACACCACCGTCCTCGCCCGCACCCGCAGCGGCACCATCAAGCGCTTGCGCACCTCTGCGGAAACCGCAACGGACAACTTGAACACCGCCCTCGCCGCGCTGACTCAGCAAAGCGGCACGTCGCTTCAGCATGTCGCGCGCACCGTCATCGGCACCGCCGGAGAATCGGTTCCGCTCGTCGCTGACTTCCTGCGCCAGCAGTTCGCCGCCCGTGTCTCCGGCAGCCTGCTCCTCGTGGGCGATGTGGAAATTGCCCTCGACGCCGCCTTCCACGGCGGCCCCGGCGTCCTCGCCCTCGCCGGCACCGGGTCCAACGTCGCCGGCCGCGACAGCACCGGCAAACTTTACAACCGTGGCGGTTGGGGACCTGCCCTCGCAGACCAGGGCTCCGGCTACCGTATCGGCCATACCGCCCTGCGCGCCGTCTTCCTCGCCATCGACGAACGCCGCGACTCGACCCTGCAGCAGGCCATCCTCGACCACTGGCAGTTGCCGTCGCTCGCCGCCCTCATCGAGCACAGCAACAGCACGCCCGCACCCGACTTCTCCCGCCTCGTCCACATCGTCATGCAGGTTGCAGAAGCCGGGGACCCACTCGCCCAGGAAATCCTCGCGCGCCAGGGTGAAGAACTCGCCTACCTCGTACGCCTGCTACTCCGCGCCATGCCCGCCACCACGCCGCAACTCGCCTGCGCCGGCAGCATCCTCGAACACGTCGCCCCCGTGCGCAAAGCCCTGCTCCAAGCCGTACAGTCGGAGTTCCCCGCAGTCACCATGCTGCCCGGCGTCGTCGATCCCATCGAGGGCGCCCTCTGGCGCGCCCGAGACGAAGCCGCCTTCCACGCCCGCCTACACTCCACAAAGAGCTAGCCGCTCGACAGGTTCCAACCAGCCGTGCGGCGGTTCAGCCAGTAGACCCAGGTCTCGCTTTGAGACCTGGGCATTTCTCCAGCTGCATCGCCACATCAACACGTAATCGCTCCAGGCGCGCGACAAACCAGCCTCAGCCGCGCAGCAGCCCCGGCTTCGTCGCCGCCAGCCGCCCCACCAACTCGCCGAACAGCGTATTCGCCCACGCAAACCACTCCCGCGTGAACTTTTTCGGATCGTCCTTCCAGTAGCTTTCATGCATAAACCCGCTACCCGCGGACGACGCCTTCAGCAGCCCCAGCATCCGCCGAATCTCCTCATCCGACGTCGACGTCAGCGCAAACATGATCTGCGACATTGGCCAGATATACCCCGCGCCCACATGCGGTCCACCAATCCCCTCACCTGCCGTACCCTGGAAGAACCACGGATTCCGTTTGCTCCACACAAACTGTCGCGTGCGCGCATACAGCGGAGCATCCGGCGAAGCCCCCAGGTACGGCAGTCCCAGCAGGCTCGGCGCATTGGCGTCATCCATCATCACCTGCCCGCCAAACCCATCCACCTCGTACGCCCACACCGTTCCCAGCCCGGCAACCGGCACCACCGCATACTGCTGGAGCGCGGTCTCCACCTCCATGGCCAGCGCCGTGGCCTCGGTAGCCAGCGCCGCATCGTGCAACATGGCGGACGCCATCTCCGCCAACTGCCGCAGCGACACCACCGCAAACAGATTTGAAGGCACCAGGAACGGAAAGATGCACGCATCATCCGAAGGCCTGAATCCCGAAGCAATCAGCCCCACAGGCTTCACCGGCTGCCCAAACCCACCCTCGCCCAGCGTCTCCGTGACCGTAACTGCTTTCCGTTGAAAGTGATACGGCCCCAACCCATCCTTCCGCTGCTGCACCCGCATCGTCTGCACCGCCAGCCGCATCGCCTCCTGCCACCGCGTGTCGAACGGTCGCACATCCCCCGTCGCCTTCCAATATCCGTGCGCCAGCCGCATCGGGTAGCACAGCGAATCCAGCTCATACTTGCGCTCGAACACGCCGCGCCGCATCTCCGTCTCATCGCCCACCGGCGCCGCCGCATTTAAATCCGCGGAAAACGCATTCGCATACGGATCGATCAGCAAACACCGTGCCTGCCGATGGATAACCCCCTCCAGCAGCGACCGCAACCGTTCGTCCTTTGCTGCCAGCGGAAGATAAGGCCAAACCTGCGCCGAAGAATCCCGCAGCCACATCGCCGCAATATCCCCGGTCACCACCGCCGTATCCGGCTTGCCCTCGAACGTCCCCGGCACCACCGTCGTGTCCAGCGTGTTCGGAAAACAATTCTCGAACAGCGTGGCTAGCAGCGGATCGCCGATCTTCGCCTTCGTCTGCGCGATGTACTGCTCCACCGCAGCAGACGTAAACCGCCGATCCGCCACCGCTGGCCGCACGCCGCCACTTACCGGCGTCTTCCCCCCCTGCGCCCACAGGGGCAGGCCCGCCGCGATCACCGCGCCCCCACCCACCTGCAAAAACTCCCGTCGTGACACACCCATCAGCTCAGCTCCCCACCCTGCGTTTCCGGAATCATCCACAACCCCACCAGCGTCAGCAACGCACTCAACGCCAGGTAGTACCCCACATACTGCAGACCGTAGGTCTGTGCCAGCCAGCTCCCGATATACGGCGCCAGCGAAGCCCCCAGAATTCCCGCAAAGCTGAACGCTAGCGAGCTTCCCGTGTACCGCACGGACGTCGGAAACAGCTCGCTTATGACCGTCCCCAGCGGCCCATACGTTAGCCCCATCAGCGACAACCCGATCACCAGCATCAGCAGCGCGCCATGCAGACCCGCGGAAAACAGCGGCGCCAGCACCAGCCCAAACACCGCAATCGCCACCGTCACGCCAATCATCACGCGCCGCCGCCCCCGCTCCGCCAGCTTCGCCGCAATTGGAATCCCAATGGCAAAAAACACCACGCCCACCAGCTGCATCTGCAAAAACGTCCCGCGGTCATACCTCAACGCAGTCGTAGCCCAACTAAGCGAGAACACAATCATGAGATAAAACAGCACAAACGTCGCCAGGCTCACTAGGGTCCCTGCTACCAGCGGCCGTGCATGCCTCGTGAACACCGCTCCCATCGGCAGTTCCACCACCGCATGTTTTTTTGCGGATTCCGCAAACACCGGCGTCTCCGTAATCGTCTGCCGCACATACAGGCCCAGCAGCACCAGCAGCGCGCTGATCAAGAACGGCAGCCGCCATCCCCACGCAAAAAACTGCGCATTCGTCAGCAGCTTGCTCAAAACCAGGAACACCGACGACGACAGAAAGAACCCCAGCGGCGCGCCCAGTTGAGGAAACATGCCGTACCACGCGCGTTTGCCCGGCGGAGCATTCTCCACCGCCAGCAGCACCGCGCCGCCCCACTCGCCACCCAGCCCAATGCCCTGCCCAAACCGGCAAAGCCCCAGCAGCAACGGTGCGGCAATGCCAATCGACGCATAGGTGGGCAGCACGCCAATGGCAAACGTCGACAGCCCCATCGTGCCCAGCGCCAGCACCAGCGTTGTCTTCCGCCCCACCCGGTCGCCAAAGTGCCCAAACAACCCACTCCCAATCGGCCTTGCCAGGAACGCAATCCCGAACGTCGCCAGTGACGCCAGCACCGCGCTTTTCGGATCGGTCGACGGGAAAAACAGCTTTGGAAATACCAGCACCGCCGCCGTCGCATAAATGTAGAAGTCGAAAAACTCGACCGCCGTCCCAATCAGCGAAGCAAACAACACCTGCGCCGGTGTATTCAACCGCCGGCCCACGACCCCAGTTTCGTGCATGCCCCAGTCTCGTTCATGCATCCGCTGTTTGTCATCCTGCAAACGTCCTACCGACCATCACTTTGCTGCGTTCGATCATCATCAGATTTGATTCGCGCATGCCTGCAACAGCAACCATCATCGATTAAGGCAGGTCAGCAACGTAGGACACCACGTCAACCGGCGAACGAAACACTAGTTGACGCTCACCACGGCAGCCCTCGCCGGCACCTCAATACCCCAGCGCCCGTCCACCTGCGTCATGCGCGACGACCGCTGCTGCACTGACCCACCTACCACCTCCACGCGGTACGTCGTCCACCACGGCTTCCAACTCCCCTCCTGCTCGCCGATCGCCAACTGTACCGCGCCACTCGCATCCACACTGCACGTAAACTTCACGCGCGCAAACGCACCGTTCTTAAAGTCGAAGCTATGCCCATCGTCCGTGTACACCTCGCCGCCACACGCCTCACCCGCGGCCGGGGCAAACACCCGCAGCGTCAGCGGTCCCCGCGGAACCTCCGCCGTGCTCTGCACCAACGGCGCCATCGGCACAATCGAGCCACCGCGCACATACACCGGCAACTCCTCCAGCCTCGGCGTCACCATCAACGGCTTGTCCGCAATCACCTTGTCTCGCTGCTCCAGGTCGATCGCCGTCTTCGGCAACGCGCGCGTAAACCGCTCGCCCGTCCAATAGTCGTACCAGGTACCCGGCGGCAGGTCGACAACATACGGCGCCACCTCCTCCGGCGAAGGATTCGGCGCCACCAGTATGCGGCTGCCAAACAGAAACTCCGCCCCACCCGTCGTCAGATCGATCGGCGAACCATCCGCCGTCGCCTGCGGAAACTCCAGAAACAGGGGTCGATTGATTGGCAACCCGGTCCGGCTCATTTCCTCTGCCGCCGTGTAAAGGTACGGCATTAACTTATACCGCTCCTCAATAAATCGCCGCCGAAGATTCTCCTGCTCTGGCCCATCCACCCACACCTCGTGCATGCGCGTACCCTTTGCGCTGTGGTCACGATCAATCGGCTGAAACGCCGCAACCTCAATCCACTTTGTCAGCAGCTCCGGCGGCGGCGACCCGGCAAATCCACCCACATCTGCACCCGCCATGGCAAACCCACTCAGCCCAAGATTCACTAATTGCGGCACCGTCTGCCGCAGGTGATTCCACGTCGCGCTGTTATCCCCTGTCCATGTGACGCTGTATCTCTGCCCACCGGCATAACTCGCGCGCGTCATAACAAACGGCCGCTCGTTGGGCCGCAGCGTCAGTTCACCCTCATACGTCCCACGCGTATTTTGCATGCCAAAGATGTTATGCACTTCCAGATGATTTGCCGTTCTCTTCCTAAATCCCGGCTCGTCGATCCGGTGCTGCACATCGTCCGGCATTGTCTTGCCCGGCACATCGAACACGCTCGGCTCGTTCATGTCATTCCAAAACCCGGCAACCCCATCATCCACAAACGTCTTGAACTGCTGGCCCCACCACGTTCGCGTGCGCGCCTGCGTAAAATCCGGAAACACCGCCTCGCCCGGCCACACATGCCCGTGGTACACGCTCCCATCCGCATTCTTCACAAAATGATCGCCCGCCAGCCCCGTGTCATAGGGCGCATACCCAACCCCAGGCTGCTTCGCCACGTGTAAGTCGGTAATCACGACTAACTTGAACTTCTCGTCCGCTAGATCCTTCACCATCCCCTTGAAGTCAGGATAGTTTTTCTCATCCACGGTGAACGGCCAGTTGTCATGCTGAAAGTCGATATCCAGCCAAAGCACATCGCTCGGGATCTTATCTGCCCGCAACCGCGACGCAACCTCGCGTAACTGCGATTCCGGAAAATAACTGTAACGCGACTGCTGGAACCCCAGCGCCCACAGCGGCGGCAGCGGCGTTGGTCCCGTCAGCCACGCCCATGCACGCACCACCTGCTTCGGCTCCGTTCCAGCCATGAGGTAGTAATCCACCGGTCCATTGATCGATCCAAACGTATACCGCTTATCATCTGCCCGCCCAAAATCAAAGTTCGTCCGCCACGTGTTATCCAGAAACACACCCAGCGTCCGCCCCTTGTTCACATCCATGAAGAACGGTATGTCCTTATAGATCGGATCCGTCGACTCCTGCCAGCCAAACGCATCGGTGTTCCACATCGTGAATGCCTGGCCACCACGGTCGAGCGGCCCCGGCTTGTCCCCCAGCCCAAAGAAGTGATCGTCAAACGTGCGTTCCTTGCGCACCTCGAACCGATCGCCCTCCCACCGCACCGGCGCCGCGTCGCGCTGCAGCACGTTGCCCTGCAGGTCCGTCACGGTCAGCATCAGCTTCGCATCCACGGCAACGCGCAGGCTCTTCGTTGCAAACCCATGCGCTTCGGTTCTCACCGCCACGCTGCTCGTCCGCGCCTCTGGCAGCACGGCCCAGCTCGCGTCCTCTGGCACAGCCTCTCCGCGCCACATGCGCACCCGCAACACATCGTCGCGCAACGCCAGCACCTGCACGGACACACCATCCGCCGTCGCTGTAATCCCATTGCGGAGGGGTGTCATCTGCTGCGCCCGCGCCGTGCCCAACGCCAACATCGCGACCACCGCCAAACCTGCCGAACCCTGCCTCATCCTCAACCTCTCGCGTCCCGAGCACGCCCTTCGCTAGCAAACCATCGCACAAGGCTCTTGGCAAGCCGTGCACCCTTTGCACGGATCACGTTTTTTACGGAACCACCACGCAACAGCACACGTATCACCTTCCCACACCACCCCGAGGATGACGCATGCCCCACCGCAACCACCTGCTCACGCTCAGCCTGGCCCTCGCACCCGTCAGCACACTCGCGCAAATACCCTGTGCCGGCACCGCGCTGACCGGCAGCGTACGCGACACCACCAGCGCCCTCCTTCCAGGTGCGACGGTCACGCTCGACGACGCTCCACCCGTGCAAAGCGGTGCAGACGGACGGTTCACACTCCCCTGCCTCGCCCCCGGCATGCACAAGATCTCCGTCGCGGCAGAAGGTTTTTCGCCCGTCGTTCTCACGTTGAAGGCACCGCGCGCCGCCCTCGACATCACGCTCCGTCCGGCAGTCGAAACGACCGTCGAGGTCAGCGGTGACACCGCCGACACCCAGACCTCCGCCAACAGCGCCGGCCCCAGCCAGACCCTCGCCGGCAAGCAGTTGCAACAACTCGCGGATGACCCCGACGACCTCCTGCGCGAGGTGCAGCAGATGGCTTCCGGCATGGGCGGCAACCCCGCCAACGCCACCATCACCGTCGACGGCTTCCAGGACTCCACCCAGATGCCGCCCAAGAGCTCGATCGCCTACATCAAGGTCAATCCCGACCTCTTCTCCTCCGAATATCGCGAACCTCCCTTCGGCAACGGCGGCCGCGTCGAGATCTACACCAAGCCCGGCCAGCCCACCTTTCACGGCGCCCTCTTCACCACCAATGGCAGCCCCTTCATGAACGCACGCGACCCCTTCTCCACCTCCAAGGCCGCTCTGGGTAAGCAGCGTTACGGCTTCGAGCTCGGCGGCCCCATCCGCAAGCAGGGCAGCGACTTCTTTACCTCGCTGGAATACCGCCGCATCGATAACTTCGCCGTCATCAACGCGGTCCAACTAACCTCCACAGGAGCCGCCGTCCCTGTCCTCGCCAACGTCCCGCAACCGGAGCGCCTCTGGCTGCCGAACGTCAAAGTCGATTGGCAGCTCTCGCCACGCAACACCTTTATCGCCGGCTTCACCGGCACCATCTCGCACCTTGAAAATGTCGGTGTCGGCGGCACCGCACTCGCGGAAACCGGTGTCACGAACGACACCTACGACGACACGCTCCGCTTCGCCAACATCACCACCGTCAACGCCAGCCTCATGCACGAAAGCCGCGTCAGCATCCGCTTCGACGGCAGCAACAGCACGCCGCTCAGTACCGCGCCCCAGGTCCAGGTGGCCGGCGCCTTCACCGGCGGCGGCTCCTCCCTCGGTGCCCAACATCTGACCGAAGTACGCACCGAAGTCGACGACGACGCCATCCTGACCACGAAGCAACACACCCTCAAAGCCGGCGTGCAATTCTTCTTCAACAGCGAGCACCGCCGACTTACCACCAACTTCAACGGCAGTTACATTTTCGGCGGCGGCACCGCACCCGCACTGGACACCAGCAATCAGCCGATCGCCGGCCAGACCATCACCATCAGTGGCCTGGAGCAATATCGCCGCGCCCAGCTCGGCCTCCTCGGCGGCACAGCCACCGCGTTCACCGGCGTTACCGGCGACCCGAACGTCAACTTCCACCAGGTCAATGCCGCCCTCTTCGTGCAGGACGACTGGAAGCTCCCGCATGGCTTCCTGCTTTCCTCCGGCCTGCGTTATTACACGCAGACACAGCCCCTCTTTTACAGCGCCCTCACGCCCCGGCTCGGCATCCTGTGGGCCCCCGGCAAAGAACCGAAGTGGACCGTGCACGCCCACGCCGGCATGTTCGCGGGCACCATCGGCGTCCGCGAGTACCAGGAAGTCCTGCGTCAAGACGGCATCCACCGGATCACCAGCACCGTCTACAACCCCATCTACGGCGCACCCTTTAGCGGCAACGCCACCACGATCCAGTCGGCGCGCAGCATCGCCCCTGGACTTACTGATACGTTGTACGGCATTTATAACATCGGTGGTACGCGCGACTTACCCCACGGCTTCCAGTTACAGGCCGATTTAGGCTATGGCCGCCTCTGGAACTATGCCCGGTCGAACAACATCAATGCACCCTTCACCAACAGCCCCACCGGCCCGCGCCCGTTCACGCCCAACCTCAACCTGCTGCAGGTGCAGAACAGCGGCCAGGGCTATCTTGACTTCGTCTTTGTCGGCATTTCCAATCACACGCTGAAGCGGGTGCAATTCTTCGCCGGGGCCGTCCACATCGACCAATTCGACAACACCAACGACGACATCTTCTTCACTCCGCAGAACTCACGCTCCGATGTTGGCGAGTTTGCCCGCCGCAGCGACAATGCGCCCTGGCAGGTCTTTGGCAACTTCACGCTGCAGTTACCCGCCAAGCTGCAGTTCAGCGGCAACTTCTACGGCAACGGCGATCAACCGTTCAACATCACCACCGGCTTCGATAATAACGGCGACGGCAACTTCAACGATCGTCCGCAGGTAGCCGCACCCGGAACAAGTGGCGCAGTCCAGACCCGGTACGGATTTCTGGTCGCAAATGGCGGCACCGGCATCCTTGGCCGTGACAGCGGACGCATGCCGTGGACAGCCTTTCTCGATGCCAACCTGCAGCGCGCCTTCAAGCTCACGCGCGATGCCAAGGCAGATCATCAGCAAACCTTGACGGTCAACGTCCGCTCGTCCAACGTGATCAACCACACCAACGTCACGGCCGTCGGCAGCGTCTTCGCTTCACCGCTATTCGACCGGCCTTACGACGCCGATCACGGCCGTCGCGTGGAAGCAGGTCTGCGCTACAGCTTCTAGCGTCCGCCGTGCAACATGCGGGTCCGCGCACCGTCAGGAAAGCTGTTCCTCTAGACGCTGCAACAGCGGCACCTGTTCAGCCCGCAGCATCTTCGCCGCTTCGCACAATTGGAACCACGCACCACGATCGATCTCCGGTATTACCAGCCGCTGCTTCGACCGTGGCGGCCATTCAATCTCGCATGTGTTACTCACCAGCGACGCCGCGTCACCCTCGCCCGCAAACGCCCACGCATGCACCACCTTGCCGCTCTTCTGGCGCACCGAACCGAGTTCAAGAAACGGCCCCGTTGCAACAAAGCCGGTCTCTTCGTGAAACTCCCGCACCGCTGCCGCAAGCGTCTCTTCCCCACTGTCGAGCTCACCCTTGGGCAGCGTCCAGGCACCTTCGTTCTTCTTGGCCCAGTATGGTCCCCCCGGGTGCACCAGAAAGACCTCCAGCGCCGCAGCTTCACCGCGAAACATCAATAACCCTGCACTCTGCTTCAACGTCGCCATCGCTTCCAGAAGATATCACCCGCGCAACGTGCAGTTGCGCGAGCGCCTAGTCCAGATCGCGAATGCGACGCGCCGGTGAACCGGCATACAGACCGTTCGGCTCCGTGCTCTTCAACATCAGTGAATTCGCCGCCACGACACACCCGGCTTCCACCGTCACTCCCGGCAAAATCGTGACGCCCGCTCCAATCCAGCAACCTTCCCCGATCCTCACCGGGCTGCCAACCACGTCAATCGTGCAGCGCTGGTGCGCCGGTCCAATCTCGTGCGTTGCGGTCAGGATGCTGACGTGGGGCCCGATGCGCACATTGGGTCCTACCTCCAGCCACTCATAGCCGTCATGGTAAAGCCCCACGTTGATAAACACACCCGGCCCCAGCCGAATGCGCTTGGAACGCAAATTCGCTCCCGCCCAGATCGTCGCCTTTGGCGAGAGTTCAAATCCCAGTAGCCGCATCACCCTGGTCCGCAATTTTGCGGGCAGCAATTCGCTTCCTAGAAAAGCATTGGTGACGCGAAATCCGTAATCGCTCAAACTTCCCCCTACTCCCCGTAAACACACCGTCGGTGTGATCTTTCGATTCTGCCCTTAGCCGAAGCGCTTCAATGCCTACAACATCTTCATCAGTACCAGCTTATCGTCAGACAATCTCCCGCTCTCCTGTTCGCACCTGGAAACAGTTGTCGGCAGACGCCACAGACGCGTTAACGTAGTCAGAAGAGGGTACTTTTGATCGAGTCACAACACACAGGTTCGATGCCGGCACACTTGACCACGATCAGACGTGTCGTTGCGGGCCTATCCCTCTCCTTGCTGTGTCTCTGGTTGAGCGTGGCACCCAGCTTGCAAAGCCAGCCAACGCCTGCGCCCACCCGCAAGCTCACCTCGGTCCCCCCGGGCTACTCTCTCACCTTCGACGATGAATTCGCCGACTTGAGCATCTCCGACGGCAACGGCGCAAAAACACGCTGGTATGCAAAAACCGTAGAGTGTTGCATGTTTGACACCTCCGCACCAAAAACACCTACCTCCATGGCAAGTGTTGGATCGTCAGCGGGACAAAGCACCTTCGCCCTCGTTCCCCAGGGCCTCCGCATCCGCCTGCAAAAGATCAACGGTGGCTGGACGTCCGGTGTGCTGGCAACCGTCGATCACGACGGCAACGGCTTCGCGCAACAGTATGGATACTTTGAGGTCAAGGCCAAATTTCCCGCGGCAAAGGGCACCTGGCCGGCCATCTGGATGCTGAACGCCGCGGCACTTCAGCATCACGCACCCGCCGGTGAAATCGACCTCGTCGAGTCCTATATGTTCGCCCCAAGATCTATCAACACCACCCTGCACGACTGGACGCCGCCAGGCAAAGAACTCGCACACCACCTTGCCCAAGTGGCGAACCTGTCTGAAGGCTTTCACACCTTCGCCCTGTGGTGGACTGCCGAAACCATGCGTTTCTACTGCGATGGCGACGAGATCTACACCACGCCGACACCCGCCATCATGCAGCAGCCCTACTACGTCATTCTCGATCTGGGCCTTGGCGGCGGCTGGCCGACGGACGAGACACCCGCGCAGTCTGACATGCTGGTCCGCTACGTCAGGGTTTATGCACCGGCTGTAGGCGGGCATCCATCCCCGGCAGCAACGCACAGCTTGCCTCGTACCGCAGCAGCCGCTGGCGGCGCGCGCTAAGGCCCCAGGAAACGGTCTCGATGCACCGCTTGACCTGCTGCTGCACACGATACACCGAGCGGCGGCGCAGGCTCATCCCCTGCTGGTAGTTTCGCAGCCGCGGATAGGCTCGAATGGCTTCGCGATAGGGTTCGCACTCCGCGCGTGTCCACGGCGCAAACGCACCTTCCCACGGTTTCGGGCTCGACATAAAGTGAACCACACGCGGCTGAATCTGCTCGACGACCCGTGCGTTGTTCAGGAACACCGGATAGTTCCAGGCAATCGGCATGGGTAGACGCCGATGCTGTCCAACGACATTCAACGCGTCCTGATCGGGAAAACGCCGGTTAGTGCCTGAATGCTGAAAGTACTCCCACGCCTCTTCGCCAAGCTCGCCCCAGCCCTCGCGCGCAATGCGCAACACGCCGCTGTTGAAGTACTGCAGGGCGTCCGCGTCGGTCAGGTCAAGCGATCGCATGTGCGCGCGCAGGTCGCGGCTCAGCCGCCCCCGATCCTGCAGCAGAAACGTCATCACATCGTTGCTCGCCATGAAGTGCCCCGGCGGAACCTCCGCATCGATCAGCGGATCCAGCGAGGCATGAACCTGGATATCGCCATCCATGTACAGGTATTGCGTGTACTCTGGCGGCACAAACCGGTTCAGAAACAAACGCGCCATCATCGCCGTTTGCCCCTCAATCGTGGCGCTTGCGATCGACTGGAGGCCGACACCTTCCTTCTCGCAAATCGGGCGAAAAACAGCGTCGGCCTCTGGCTCCAGGTCAACGCAAAAAATGATGACATCGGCTTTATCGGGCGAGCTATGGCGTCGTGCCTGCATGGCACCAATCAGTGTGGGAAAGAGGTAGCTGCTATCCGTCGTAAATAGGACGCAGCAGGCAGGGCGTGCGCTTGTCATGCAGCCTCCGTCGTGGTGTGGCGATGCTTCACCAGCGAAGTCCACTTGTCCCGGGCCATCGTCTCAATTCCCGGCGGACGGTTGCTGGCGTACCAAAGAAGAAACAGGGTCCCAACATACACGACGGTTCCCGCACACACCACCAGTGCAAGCCCAAGTCCAAGTGAAATCCCCGACAGGTGTGCCAACTGCGGCGCTAACAATCCCAGCACGCCAGCCAGCGCCAGGCTGCTCACTACACTTCGCCATGGGTTTGTCAGCTGTTTCGCAATGGAGAGGCCGGTCAACCGCCGCACCACCGCCATCGCATAAAACACCGATGCGATTTCTGAAATCCCGCGCGCCGCGATAATGCCGAAGAACCCAAATTTGATTGCGCCCACAATGACCAGCGGCAGCTTGACACACAGCTCAAACAGGTTCCGCTTCAGAAAGATCTGCGTGCGTCCCAGTGCCATCACCAAAGGCCCAAGCGGCGAAGCGAACAGCGTCGGGATAATGCTGAGTGCAAGCCACTTCAGCAGTACGGCAGATCCGCTCCAATGGCTGCCCAGCAGCAGCCGCGTCCCCGCGCTGGCAAGTAGGCTTTCCCCAATCAACAGCGGCAAGCCCAACGACACAATCGCCGTCGCGCTGAGTTGATAGCTGTTCACCAGCCGCTCGTTGTTTTCACACGTCACGGAAAAAGCCGACAGGAGCGGCCGCATCAGCGGACTCAAAAAGGCCATCAGCGGAATATTCGCCGTGTCGTTGGCTGCGGTGAATAACCCCATTTCCGTGCGTGACGTCAGCTTGCCCAGGATCAACCGGTCGGCCTGCCAGTTCATCGCGCTGATCACCTGTGCTGCGGTAATCCAGCCGAGAAATCCTGAAAATGCAGGCAGGCTCTTCAGGCTGAGCCGTGGCCGATACGGCGCGACGATGTACGACACCACCGTGGCGACGGTGGGCGAAATCACCGTGCCGGCCGCGATCGCCCAATAGCTGCGCGTCATCAGGGCTAGCGTCAGCGCGACCGCAAAGGCCACCAGCTTGCCCACGAACTCCATGATGAAATCTGGAGCAAAGTCGAAGCGCCGTGAGAAATCCGCCAACCTCGGGCTCACCAGACCCCGGCTCGCCGGTGCCAGGCTCAGCACGCAAATCAACGGCAACAGCCGCGCATCCGCATAAAAATGCGAGAACGGTCTCGCTGTCAGGCACAGGATTACACCAAGCAGCAGGCCGCGCAACAGGCCCAGCGTAAACGCCGTGTCATAGTGGTCGGCAACCGGGTGCTTCAGTCGCACCAAGGCCTGACTCAGCGGCATCTCCAGTGCCGCTTCCACAATAAAGATCACGGTCATGGCGATGGCGACCAGGCCGAAATCCGCCGGCCGCAGCAGGTGCGCCAGAATCACCATGGTGCACAGGTCGATAACGCGCGAGATCAGCCGTGCACCCACCGTCCAGGTGCCACCCACCACGGCGCTTCGGCCCACCACTCCCGGCTGCTCTGTCGCCACCGCTGCCTGTACAGGTTGACCTAACGCAGCAAGTGCGGGATCCTGCAGCTCCTGGCCCTCAAGCTCTGACTCTCGACGTTCTTCTAAGATTGGCGGGTTCAGGCAAGACCTTCTTCCGTCACTCGCGCATCGGCGTTGCCCCGGCGGCGGCTCTGCGCATCCCGGTAGACCCTTGCGTAATCGCCGAGCAGTCGTTGCACGTTAAAGATATCGGCACCGCTTCGCGCTTCTTGACTTAGCTGCGCGCGGGTTTCTGGATGACTCATCAAGTCCTGCAGCATCGCGGTCAACTGATCGACGTTTCCCGGTTCAACGAGCCGGCCGGCCTGCCCAAATCGCAGCATCTCCGGCGTGCCGCCCACGGCCGTGGCCACAATGGCACAGCCTGCCGCCACGGCTTCTCCAATGGCAAGGCTGCATGGATCTGCGTACGACGCCAACACAAAAATGTCGGATTGCTCCATCAGCGGCCGCGGCGACGGCAGGAACCCCAGGAAGATGATGCGGTCTTCCCGCCCCAGAGACTTCGCCATTTGCTCCAGCGACTCCTTGTCCGGTCCCTCACCGGCGATGTACAGCTTCCATTCCGGGAACTTGTCGAACAACCGCTCGCATGCCTGGATCAGGTCGAACACACCCTTCCGCTGGTGCAGTGCATTCGCGGCGACGATGCAGGGCCGCTGCACCGTGACGGTGCGGCCGTCCTCCATAAAACGCTCACGCGGCGACTGGTCCGGTGCGTTCATCACCGCCACCAGCTTCTTCTTGTTATAGCCGCGCCGCAGCAGTTCCCGGCGCTCTGCCTCACTCACCGCGACCACTCGGTCGCCCAGCCGCATCAGCACGGCATGCGGATCGAACGAATTATGCACCGTGGTGATCAGGGGAACCCCCGAAAACCGCGAAGCGATCCAGCCCACCACCGCACTGCTCATCATGTGGGCATGCAGCACGTCGGGCCGCTCCCTGCGCGCCAGCCGTACCATTGCCCATGCGGCGCGCAGCACATCCAGCGGCTTGTTCTGTGCGTGCGGCAGCAGCAGGTGACGCACACCGAACTGTTCCAGCAGCGGCACAAAAGTACCGCCGCCGCTGACCACCGTCACGTCGGCACCCGCCTGCGCCTGAATGCAGGCCAAATCGATCGCTACGTGCACACTGCCGTTTGCGTGCCCGCAATGCTTGATCAGGTGAACGATGCGCATGGGCGCTTGGCTGTTCGGTGATGCGTTCATAGCTTCCTCACTGGTGTTCGGTGCCGCTTCAAACGGCCTGTTGTGCTGCAATGCAGCGGTCGTGGACATTGCCGCAACATCGATGCTCGTCCTCATGCAGTTTCCTTCAACCCACCCTCATGGACGGGTTCAGTACGCACCTTCAGAAAATAGGATCGTTTTCATCGTGCGCAGAAGAATGTAGGCGTCCATCGAAAGTGACCAGTTACGCACATAATAATCGTCCATCTGTGTGCGCAACGCATAGGTCGTATTATTCCGACCACTTACCTGCCACAGGCCCGTCACCCCCGGGCGCACCCGCTTGTACTGTTCAAAGCAAACACCGTACTTGGGAATCTCCGCATCCACGATGGGCCGCGGACCGACCAGGCTCATGTCGCCGCTAATGACATTCCACAATTGTGGCAACTCATCCAGGCTCGATTTGCGCAGAAAGCGGCCGCTGGAAGTCACACGGGGATCGTGCTTCAGCTTGTGATCACGCTCCCACTCCTCCTGCAGCTCCGGGCTCGCATCCAGATGCGCGCGCAGCACCTCATCCGCGTTCACCCGCATGGAGCGGAACTTCCACACCTTGAAGATGCGGCCGTTGCGGCCGATGCGACGCTGGCCATAGAAGATGGGGCCGTTCGAATCGAGCTTCACCACCAGGCAAAGCACCAGCAAGACGGGGGACACGAGCAGGAAAACCGACCAGGCAACCGTCAGGTCGAATGCTCGCTTGCAAAATCTCGGCATCAGTGAGGTGAGCCGCTGATCGAGCTTCAGGGTCAATACGCCGCACACGTCTTTTGCCGTCACCGACAGACTGCGCAAGCCGAACATGTCGGGCACCACCAGCACGTTGCGGAAGGCGCCGGCGTATTCCTCCACCACCTCACGCACGCGCTCGGACCCGACGGTCGGCATGACCACCATCACATGGCAACCGGGGTACTTCTCGGCAAAGCGGTGAGCGTGGTCGAAGCTCCCCTGGAAGACGTGGGTCAGGTTGGGGTTCATGTCGTCCGCCATCTCAGCCAATCGGGTCTCACACGCAACACTTGGATCGGTAAGCAGCGCAATTGGCTTGAGGCCGAGACGCGCGTGTCCTTGCAGGCGATCCAGCATCATTGAGCCTGCCTTGGGTTCGCCAAGAATCACGGTCGAAATGCCCCACCAGGACTGCCGTGCGCCGAAGGTGCGAAACACGCGCCGCGCCGTCGGCACAAAGACGATCGTCAGCACCCATGCCAGCGCAATCACAATGCGCGACAGGGCCAGGCCTTCCCGCGAAAAGAACGTCACGACCGTGAGCAGAAGTACGCTCACCGTACAGGCCTTGACAATCACGCGAAACTCTTCGGTCGGTGAAGTGCCGATGCCCGGGTAAAGCCCTGAAAAGGCGAACACCCCGAAGAACAGCAGAAACGCCGGCGCCACGTTCAGCCAGTCGCCAGGCATAAACTTGGCATGAAACAGATAGCGCACCAGCACCGCCGTGGTTCCGGCAAGGATAAAGGCAAACGCGTCGGCAAACAGCACGGTGCCGTAGGTCAGCCAGCGGTGTAACCGGTAGCTAAAAACCTTGGGATACGTCGGTGTCGCAAAGGCAGTAGTCGTACTCATAAGGCAATCTCCAATCGTGCTGGGGATGGCGACACACAAGAAAACATGGTCTAAACCTGCGCCAGTGGCGCGTGAAGAAGGTGTGCCTGTGCTTCGCCCGGTGTTGCGGCAAAGCGGTGCAGCAGGCGTTCCAACCCTTCGGTGAACGTGCGGTGAGAAAACTTCTGCGCATGGGCGCGAAGTTCGGCTTCGACAAACCCGTCTTCTACAGCTTCAAACCGCTCGATCGCCGCAGCCAGGCCGTCCGTCGTCGCCGTGTCGTACAACACAGAGGTGCGGTCCGTCATGGAATCGAGCACGCCGCCGACGCCAAGCGCAATCACCGGGCAACCGCACGCAATGGCTTCCACCGGCACGATGCCGAAATCCTCCACCCCCGGAAACAGCAGCGCACGCGCGCGGCAAAGGTATCCATCCAGGTCGGCGTCACTGGCAAAGCCGATAAAACCCACGTCAGCTCCCAGCTTCTTTGCCAGCGCCTGCAGTGCCGGCAGCTCCGGCCCTTTACCCACGATGCGCAGCTTGCGGCCAAGCTGGCTGCACGCGCGAATCGCCTGATCGACCTGCTTGTAGGGCACCAGCGCCGACACCACGAGGTACGTGTCCTCGGCCTTGCGCTCCAGGGTGCGGAAGCGTTCCGTATCCACCGGCGGTGCCAGCACCTCCGCCTCGCGGCCGTACACGCGCCGCACCCGGTCCGCCACGTACCGCGAGTTGGCCACGAACAGGTCCACGCGGTCGCATGTCCATCGGTCGTACCGGCGCAGCATCGCCACAACCGGCCGAAACAGAAAGCGCGACTTAAAGGCTCCCACACGCTCCGGCCCAAAGTACGCGTCGAACAGATCCCACGCGTACCGCATCGGCGTGTGGATATAGCAGATGTGCTTGGGCCGCTTGCCGGGCGAGCGCCGCACCATGCCCTTTGCCACCGCGTGCGACGTGGAAATTACGAGATCCACACCGTGCGCCTTGTTGCACTCCGCGAAGAGAGGAAACAGCGGCAGGTAGTGGCGATACCGCTTCGCCGCCTGCGGCATGTGCTGCAACAGGCTGGTATGAATCGGGCGGTTTTCCAGCGTTGCGTTCACCGTCCCCGGTACATGCAGCAGCGTCCAAAGCGGCGCATCCGGAAACCGTTCGCACAGCAGCTCCAGGACCTTTTCTCCGCCGCGCATACCCGTCAGCCAGTCATGCACCAGCGCAACACGCTGCGTGCCGGCAGGTTGGGCGTCACTCTTGCCTGCCTGTCCCATGCTTGAAGAGGAGCCGTTCATCGACCCACCATGCCTTTCGTTTCTGCCGCGGAACATCCCGCAAGTGCCTGTGCCTGTGCTTCCAGCACGAAGCGTGTGCTCGCGGCGGCGGCATCCCAGGAAAATCGGCTCGCCTGCTCCAGGCTGGGCTGGAAGCTGCCCGCCGGCGATTCGTCCCGCAGCATCTCGCGTAGTGCGTACTGCAGGTCGCCGGGCTGCTCCGGGTTAAAGTACCGCGCAGCGGTTCCACCCACCTCCGGTAACGACGTGGTACAGCTGCTCAGGCAGCGAACACCGCACGCCATCGCCTCCAGCAGCGGCAGCCCAAAGCCTTCCGCCAGCGACGGAAAGACAAACAGCTCCGCGCCGGAATATAGCCCGGGCAAAAAGTGTTCGGGGACGTACCCCGTGTAATGCACCCGAGGAATATCCCGTGCGCTCGATTGCGCGCCGTATACGGTCGGATCCGGCGGCGCACCCGCAAGCACAAGCCACAGGTCGGCCGGCAGTTCCGCCTGTAACGCGGCCCACGCCTGCAGCAGCGAGCCGATGTTCTTGCGGGCCTCCAGCGATCCCAGGCTCAGCACGTAGCGGCGGCTCGGCAGCTTCAGTCCCGCGGCAGCCGCGGCCACCTCGTCCTGCCCGGCACGCTTGCCCACGTGGCAGCCGTTGGGAATCACGGTCACGTCGCCAGGCGCGCATCCCAGCACGGTCACCAGCCGCTTCTTCGTGTACTCCGATACGGCGATCAGGTGAACCGCCTGCTTCGCCAGCCGCCGCATCGCAAAGCCGTACCACTGCGCATAGGCCGTGCTGTACCACTCCGGGTGTTCGACGGGAAACAGGTCATGAAACGTCACCACCTGCCGCCGGTACGTCCACGGACCGCACGCGTTGGGGTTCCACAACAGGCGACCCTCGCATCTCCACGGCAGCACTGTCTGCTCCCACAGGTGGCCGACCGCGCCCCTGCCCGACATCGGCACCAGCACCTCTGCTTCGTCAGAAAGCCGCGCCACGATCTCCGCGGCGTACCGCTGCACCCCCGTCACCGTCTGCGTCTGGAAGCGGCCATTCACCACGATGGGCGTCTTCGCCGGAAAGCCGGCCATTACATCTTTGGATCGAAAAGCCATGGCATCTCCTTACAGCGTGAAGTGAGGCGCAGAGAAACAACAAAGACAAAACGGCAACGTTAGACCGGACGCGAAGCGACAACGGCGAACCGGTCTTTCAATCGCAGGAACGGCATTTCAAGGAAGCAGTAGGAAACGTGGGCCAGGGCCACCGTCAGCACGAAACCCAGCAGCGACACCACGCCCACCACGCCGAAAGGAGAGAGCGACGTCCCCAAGCTCCGCTGGATGCCTGGCGCAACGTTGTACAGCGCCAGCAGCACTGCAACGTGAAACACGTACAGGCCGTAGGACATGCGACCCAATTGAATCAACCACATGGGCAGCTCGCGTCGGTTCCAGCCCGCCACGCCGTTGAAAATCAGCGCCGTCCCCAGCAGCACAAGCAGGTACCCGGCAAACAGGCTGCCCACACCTGGCGACACCGTGCGCACGACATGGAAGCCCGCCGAAGCTGCGACCCACGCGGCAAAACCCGCAACGATCATCAGCACGCGTTTGCCATCGCTCCACCGGCGATTTTCCGGATGGGCAAAGCACGCGGTCAGCGCACCGCCGGCCAGGAACAGGCCCTGCACCAGCGTGTTTGGCCACGTCGCCGTCACCTGCAGACCGGGCACCTGCCCCATCACCAGCAGCGTCACCACGAACCCGGCGATCAGCATCAGTGAGCCCGTGATAATCGCCTTGCGCCCATGCCGCGCGATCCACGGCCACAGGGCATAAAACTGCTCTTCGACCGACACGCTCCACAGGGGCTGGATGGCGATGCTCTGCCAACCGTGAAGCACCGCGGCCCAGTTTGCCACAAACAACACCGACACCAGCAGACGCGATGAACTCACATGCAGCAGAGGAAGCCAGCGCGACAGCACGACCACGCCCAACAGAAACGTAAAGTACAGCGGCCAGATACGAAGTACACGCCGCACGTAAAAACTACGTACCGCGACCGCTCCCGTCGCCTGGCGCTCCATCAACAACAGGCGCGTGATTAAAAACGAGCTCAGGAAGAAAAAGAGGGAAACACCAAAATCAAGGCTCTGCAGCGCTTCCTGCAGCATCGTCCAGCGCGAATTTACGACTGCCGCTGACCCTGCCTGGGCAACGGCCACCAGTGCGCCGGCCTGCGGGGCCGCGGTATGCCGCGCGTCGCCCAGCGAGGTTGCGACGTGTCTGCAGAACACCAGCAGAAACGCACCGAAACGCAGTGCATCCAGTTCCGGCGCGTAAAACCGCTTCCCCTTCCCCGGTACGATTGTCACAGACGGTATGTTTGGAACAGATTCCACGTGTGTCATTGCCATCCTGTGCCCCCTAACGATCAAACTTGAACGATTGTTGCGGCACCAGCTATGAAGTTCATCGGCGAGCGTTGCGCCGTCATGCTGCTGTCCGACTGGTACGGTGTGCGTCCGCGCGTTGCCGCAGGACGTCGTGTCCGGCGTTCATGCGCCGAATGTTGCCGCAAACACAGGAGAAGAAACGGTCAGGCCGCTGCCGAAACGTGACTTAGCCGGTGGTAATACGTCTGGTAGCTGCCGTACTGCAGACTGATCTTCGGCGTCACCTGGTTGAGCACCACACCCAGCGGCACCGCGTGCAGTCGTTGCAGGGTCGACAGCACTTCGGCCGTATCCTGCGTCGCAGTCTGGCCGGCGCGGCAGATCACCACGACACCATCGGCTGCGCTCGCCAGGTGGATCGGCTCCGCAAAGCAAAGCATCGGTGGCGCGTCGATAAAGATGAGGTCGTACTCCTCACCCGCCGGACCAAGTAAGTCCTCAACGGTGCGACCCACACGTTCAGTCATGCCGCGCCGCACCTCACCCGCAACCACGATGTCCAGATTCGCGATGCCGGGAACGTGCTGGCAAGCTTCCTTCAACCCGGACTTCCTGCTCACAATATCCGCAAGGCCGCGTTCGTTCTTCACGTCGAAAAGCCTGTGCTGCGACGGGCAACGCAGGTCTGCATCGATCAGCAGTGTGCGATGCCCCTGGCGTGCATGGGCCGCGGCCATGTGCGCAATGCAGGTGGACTTGCCTTCGCCCTGCGATGGGCTGGTGATCACGATGGACCGCAGCGCATGCCGCGAACGGCTCAACCGGATGCTGGTCAACAGCGCACCAACCGCTTCCTCGTAGAACTCCGAGGAGCCAAACCACTGGTTCCCTCGAACCGTCGGCAGCGCCAGCGTGTGGTCATGCGCGGCACCGATCGACAGTGCCTCAAACTTACGCACGAACGGCAGTACGCCGATGACATCGATCCCCATCTCGCGCCGCGCTTGCGACGGATCGCGCAGGCTCTTGTCCATCAGGTCGGCAACGACGACCGCCAGAATGGAGCCGAGGAACGACAGCAGAAAGCCGAGCCCGACAAACACACTCATCTTCGGGAACACGGGCGTCGGCACGGGACGCGCCTGGTCGAACAGCCGGATCGGGCTGCCTTGGAACGCCGCGTTAATCCGCGCTTCCTGCACCTTGCGAAACAGTTCGGCATACAGCGTCTTGTTCGATTCCGCCTCGCGCTTCACCGCCTGGTACTCCGCGGAGTGCGCGTTCAGGCTGTCAAACTGGTTCTTCGTTTCACGCAGCGTAATCGCCAGCAAATCTTCCATGTGCTTCGACTTCGCGAACTGCATTTCAATGCGCTTGCCCACACCGCCCTGCGCTGCCTTGTACTGGCGAGTGGCTTCGTTCAGCGCACCTTCCGCGCGCTTGTAGTCCGTGCTCGCGGAACCGTAGGTCTGCTTCACCGTCGCCATTTTTTCCTGCGCGGCCTGCACGTTTGCCGACATCTTCGACAACTCCGATGCCTGCGGCGAAACCTCCAGGGCCTCCGTCTGCCCCGTCTGCAGTGCGCGCAGGTCCACCTCTTTTTGAATTCGGTCGTTCTGCGCCTGCGTGTACTCAGTGTTCAACTGGTCCAGCCGCGACTGCAGGATCGACGTCTTTTCCTCTGGGTTGATCACACCCATTCTCTGCTCATACGCTGCCAGCGCCATGGCTGACGTTTCCATCTTCTGCTTCAGATCGCCAAGCTGCGCACCGATGAAATCGGACTCCTCGCGGGACGTGCCCGCCTGGATCGCGTGGCTGCGTTCGCTGAACGAGCGCGTAATGGCGTTCGCAATCGCGGCTGCCTGCACGGGGTTATGCGAGCGATAGGTGATGTTGATCAGGAAGCTGTTTGCCGGGTGTACCACGCTCAATCCCGGCAGCGAAACCGGCGCGTCATCGGCCTCGTCCCTCGCCGCCGATCCGCCTTTTCCCTTCAGCAGCAAGCCGAACTTCTGCGCCACGGGCCGCAGCACAGCATCTGACTGAATCAGCTCCAGCTCCGTGTTGAAGAACTGGTCCGCCCCACTGCCGGCAAGGTTCGTGGGCGTGCGGTCACCCATCACCATGTTCGGAATTTGCGGATCGACCGCCACGCGGGCCGTAGACTCGTACATCGGGTGCAACAGGTGTGCCGCCAATCCTGCAAGTCCCGTTGTGATCACGGTAGCCGCGGCAATCTTCCACCAGGCGCGCCGCAACAGCCAGGCGTAGTGGCCGAGGCTGATCGGCATCTGCTCCGCGTCGCTCGGCAGGTAGTGCTGCGCGGGCGTCGAGAGGCGATCGGAAGATGTGCGCGCCAAATGAGCGCCACCAGGGGGCAGGATCTGTTTCATGGCAAACCTCCAAGCTCTTAACGAGCCAAAAACCAACAGCAAAGTACTTCAGGTGTCGAGCGGCCGCACCTTACGTTGCGGCCATGACGGGTTACTGCGTATCAACTTTGTTCAACAAAACAGATCGCGGCCACTAACGCACCACGGCGTAACTGCCGACGCTCTGGCCGAAACCGGCTGCCTGCGTAATGACCCGCATCGCGAGTTTCTTGCCGTCATTCGTCGGCACATACAAAATGTCGTCGGCGTGCATCGCCACGTCTGGTGCCTTGTGCGCCAGAATGCGAGACAGCTCAATCTTTTGCCCATCGGCCGATCCATGCCGGTAGATGTACGCGACCTTGTCGCTGAAAGGTGCCAGGCCCGCGCTCAATGTCACGGCTTTCACCACGGTGGTTTCCGCATCGTTCTGCATGGGGTACATGCCAGGTCGAATCACATTACCCGCGACAAAAATCTTGCCGCCCTCGGGAATGCGGATCTCTTCGCCGCCATGCAGCATGGGGTTCGCATTCACCGCACCGGCCAGCACATCACGCGTCGCAAAGGTCCGCACCACCGGCTCGCCCTTGTCACTGGTCGACGCCACCAGAATTGTGCTGCCCGCCGTCGATGTCAGGCCGCCGGCCGCTGCCAGTGCGCTCATCAGCGTCGTGTTGCCGGTCGCCTGAAACGTCACAGGTTTTGTTACCGCGCCGATCACGCTCACCGGCCGGCTGCGATACTCCACCACCGCCACGTTCACCACGGGATCGACCAGCAAGTTCTGCTGCATCAATGCCGTGCGCACCTGCCGTCCCAACTCGACCGGCGTCAGACCGGCAGCCTGCAGCGGCGCCGACAGCAGCGGCAGCGGCAGTGTGCCGTCAGAACTCAGACGAAACGTCCGTGTTAACTCGGGGCAGTTCGCCACCGTCAATTCCACCAGGTCATCTGGTCCAAGGCGCTCCGCTGGAAGCACAAGCGTCTTCTGCGCCGGAACTTGCAAAACCGGTGAAACAACGGTGTTGCCTTCCTGCGGCATCATCTGTGCTCGCACTGCAACCGGCAGAAGTAGGCAGGCATGCACGCATGCCAAGGTAACCAGATGTTGCGACATCGTCGAACTCGTCATCCTGTGACAGCTCCTTCGCCCAGATGCTCGATACGTCCCTTTACCAAGTGGCGGAACAAAGTTTAAGCTTTCTAGGCGTCAACTCAGTATCCCCATATTTACTTCAGCAGTCGTCGCTTATGAACCACATGCGGTTGATAAACCACATTCCGTACCGAGGCATAAGCCCGGACGGTAGCGAACAAACGGCTGCACGCAGCAACGACGTCGTACCCCTCCGCCACCCCGCACGCGTAATGCTCCCGAAGCGTTACAGTTGGGCCGCGCGCTGCGGATGCAGCGTTCCTTGCACCAGATCTCTCCAGCCCTGAAGGTTGCCCTTCAGGCGTCCGCGCCGATCCACAAACGGCTCAGGCCGCAGGCTACGCATCAGGTTCTTTACCGACCGGCTTACCATGCTCGCGATCGCATAACTCCACGGCACGCTGCGTCGACGCGCGAGATACACCGGGTTGGCCACCTGGGAATACCCCAATCGCACGCCGGACTGCCGGCCACCCTTGACCCCAAGATGCACCCCCTGCGCGGACGGAACCTTTACCACGTCGCCGAAGCTCGCCATCTGCCGCGAAAACTCCACATCCTCGTACCAGCCATAAAGCGGCAGATCCTCATTAAACCGCAGCTGCCGCGCAACGATCGGCGCCACGCGCAGCGCCATGTTGCAGCCGTAGGCATTGAATACCGGCACAAGCCGCTCTTCTTGCGCCTGCACGCCTGGAGCGCGCGCTACCATTTCCTGGCCTTCCGCCACCGTCAGGCCCGGCCCGTTGATACCGTCCGCAAGCACATGGCCGGTCGCGACAACGACCTCCGCATGCTCCGCAAACGTCCGTTTCATGCGCGCAAGGTAATCCGGCCGCATCAGAAAATCATCGTCGAAAAAGACCAGCACTTCAACCGCCGGCAGGCTGGTTAGAATCGCGTTGCGCTGGCACGTCAGCCCCGGCAGGCTTTGCACAAACGTCACCTCGGGAAAACGCTGCGGCGCGTCCGCAACATCGCTCGCCTGCGCGTACGCCACCAGCACGGCAACCGGTCGCAGCGTCTGCTCACGAAGCGAGCTTAACGTCGCCATCAACACCTGGGCGCGGCCACGCGTCGCAATGCCCACGGCGACACGCAAGGCATCGCTGCCCGCCACAGCAGGGGTAGAGGTTGAGTCCGGTGTCTCCGGACGCGAAACCATTTCAGACGAGATCTGCATAAGTCAACCCAAGTGTGGCAGGCCCGCCTCCTGGCTTCGTCGCCGATCAGCGACAGGGACGCAACCTGCTGCCTATTGGCAGAAACCGAGCTGAAAACAGTGGTTTTCCTGCGCAGGTCCGCTAGCATTCAACTTACTTCGACGAATTCGATTTGTTGTCCGGCATCTGCCGGCCATGCTTTCTTGCGGGTTACTCATGCCTACTGCCTCAACTCTGCCGCTGCTTCTGCTCATCGCCATTCTGTGGCGGGTTACCCGCGGTCGCGTTCTGTCCATCGTTCTGTTTACCTCCATGTTCGGTGCCGCTTCGGCGCTCAACCTTGGCGGTATCGGCGTGTCTCCGTGGCTCTTTACCTTGTGCCTGTGTCTGGTCGTCAAGCTGGCCCTGCACGGCCATCGCCCTTTTGCCCTTGCACCCGGCTGCAACAAAATTGCCGTTGGGTTGTTTCTGCTGTTTCTTGGATGGGCCCTGCTCAGCGCGGCGTGCTTTCCCTACCTCTTTCAGGGCGTGCATGTGGACCATGGTTCGGTCACCGGACCCCTAACCTGGCGCATCTCCAACCTCGCGCAGGTGCTGTATCTGCTTGCCGTGAGTGTGGTGTACCTGCTGACGATTGGCGCCACCCGGGAGGAGCGCACCGACGCCGTCGAGTGGTACGTGCGCGCCTGTGTCGCCGCCAGCCTCATCGCCTTCTACCAGCTGGCGAACGCCACCATTCACGTGCCCTATCCCGACTGGGCGTTCTACACCAGTCCCAGTTACGTGATCTATTCGGCATACAAGATCAATGGCTTATGGCGCCTCAACTCCACCTTTTGCGAGGCGTCGGAAATGGCGGAGTTCCTTCTGCCCGGCGCCGCCCTGCTTGCCTGGCAACTCATAACTTCGCGCGTCACGCCCAAACGCGCCGCGGCCTTTTTTCTCATCGTTGCCGCACTTGTCTTCACCCTGTCGAGCCTCGCGTACCTTGGCCTCATTGCCCTGTTTGTCGCTGGCATCATCATCAGCGTCGTGCGGCTGCTGCGTCACCGTTCCCTCTCGCACGGCCGTGTCATGGCCGGCATCGTCATGCTCGCCGGTGTCTGCCTCTTTGCCACGCTGAGTCAGCGAGGGGTCCAGACTATCGCCAATGCACTCTCGTCGACGCTGCTCGATAAATCAAAAACCGACTCCTACCGCGAGCGCACGGCCACCCACGATTCGGCCCTGCAAACACTGCAGGACACGGCCTACATGGGTGCCGGCTGGGGAAGCATTCGCGCCTCCGGCCTGGGATATGTTCTGCTGGGTGCCGTCGGTATTCCAGGCTTTCTGCTCTTCTTTGGCTTCTACCTTGCCGGCTATCGCCCCCTGTTCTATCGCGCAAGCCCCGGCGTGCCCCCGGACCGATTCGTCCCATATCTTCTTGCGGTCAGCCTCATGCTGCTCGCCATGGTCACAGCTGGTTCAGAACCGGTCACCCCGGTGCTCTGGGCTTTGCTTGGCGCCGTCGCCACGGAACGACAGTCACCAGCAAAGGCTTATGCGTTCGCAAGGTTGAGCCACGCCACTTCTGCTCCCTTACTCGATATGTATCGCAGCAAGGCACATCCATCGATTCAGGCGCAACAGCCATGACTCTTCCATGTGACGGCGGCACAGCAGAAATCCTTTCAGAAGGAAACTCCGCACGATAAGTAAGTGGAAACGTTAGCCGGCACGATGTGAACGTGCTCCACCTGCGGCGACTAATTCCTACAATCACTGGCATGCCGACCAGAATCAGAAAGCCGAGGTATTGCAACGCGCGCGCGATGCAGATGTCATGGCCGCATCGCGCTACATCCTGTGTCCGCGCGGCTGCGGCAACTCCAGCCATCGCCTGTTCGAGAGCATGTCGCTCGGCACTGCTTCGGTCATCCCGCCGGATAAGTGGCGACCGGTGGAGGGCGTCGACTGGAGCTTTGCGCTGTTCCTTCCCGAACGGAACATTCCCCAGCTCGACCGCATCCTGCGTGAGCCTGAGCACGAGTGCGAACAGCGCGGCCAGGCCGCACTCGCGGCCCACCAGGAGTTCTTTTCTCCTGCGGCTATTCCGTGAACACTCTACCAGCGACTCAACTGTTTCACCGACGACAAAGGATTCCGCAGAGAGGGCGTTATGGCCCGTTTGACACAGTCCCGCGCCCACGGCAGGCAAACGTCCTGGCACGGCTTTGGCGTGCTGAAGCATTGCGTGCTCAAGGCCTGCCGCGTCACCAATCTCCGCCTGCCCATCCCCCTCAATCGGCCAATCGAAGAACAGCTCAAGACTAGGAAGCAACACCGGGGTCCTGTTTGCGGCAGCCCGACGGCCTATCTGCGCTCGCAGGGTAATGCGATCGGCAGCCATGCCGATACATGGGAAGTCCCCTGCACCCAGGGGCCGGGACCTGCCCATGCCTGTACGCGTGAACATTCTCGTAACGTCGATCCTCCTTGCCGGCATCTTTATCCTGGCAGGCTCGGCGCTCCACCCCGGTCATCGCTGGGTGATCTTCTGCATGTACCTGGCGGCGGCCCTGCTCAGCTCCGGGTTAAAGGTCAAACGCCCCAGCGGCAGCGGCTCCATGTCGCTCAACTATCCCTTTATCTTCCTTGCCATTCTGCAACTGTCGCTGCTGCAAAGCTGCCTCATTGCCGCCGTTTCGATCGCCGTGCAATGCCGCTTCAAAAAGTGGGCGTGGCTGGCTCTCGTGCAGTCCGCCTTCAACGTCAGCAACAGCGTCCTCAGCACGGCCTGCGCCTACGCCTGCTGTAAGGCGCTTGTGCATCATGCGCTTCCGGAGGCGCCTTCGCTTGCCGCCGCGGCCTGTGTGTACTTCTTCGCCAACTCCCTGCCCGTGGCCATGGTCGTCGGCTGGTCGCAACAGGGTAAGGTCCTGCAGCTTTGGAAAAACGAGTTCCTCTGGTATCTCCCGTTCTACCTCGTCGGAGCAGTTGTCGCCGCCATCGCCGGCTTGCTCAGTGAGCGCTTCGGCTGGGCCACCGGCGCTCTGCTGGTCCCCCTCGTCTATACCGTGTACCGTGCCTACAACGCTCAAGTGACGCAGCGCGAAGAGCGGCGCGCCCACCTGGAAGAAACGGAAGCCCTGCACCTGCGCACCATTGAAGGCCTCGCCATGGCCATCGAGGCCAAGGACCACAACACCCACGAGCACCTCTTCCGCGTGCGCGACTACGTCACTGACATCGCCATCACCATGGGCCTGGACGAAGCACAGAAGAAAGCCCTGCAGATCGCAGCCTTCCTCCACGACATCGGCAAGCTGGCCGTGCCCGAACACATTATTAACAAGCCCGGCAAGCTCACGCCCGATGAATTTGAAAAGATGAAGATCCATCCCTCCGTCGGCGCGGACATCCTGGAGCGCGTGCGCTTTCCCTACCCCGTTGTGCCCATCGTGCGATCGCACCATGAGCGATGGGACGGCAAGGGCTACCCCGATGGCCTGGCAGGCGAAGATATCCCCCTCGGCGCCCGCATCCTCAGCGCCGTCGACTGCTTCGACGCGCTCGCCTCTGACCGCCCCTACCGCAAAGCCATGTCCTTGGAAAAGGCGATGGCGGTCGTCAAGAGCTCCGCCGGCACGCAGTTCGATCCAGCCATCGTTGCCATCCTCGAACAGCGCATCACCACCATCGAAAGCTCATTGCAGGCGCGCGATACCTTTGTCGCGCTCAACCTCGATGTGGATGTGCAGCGCGGCGATGGCCCTGCCGCAGGCCTGGAACAGGACAGCGCCACGCCCACAAACGCCATCGCCAACACAACCGACGAGGCCACGCCGCTGCCCTCCTTGCGCCTGATCGCCGCCGCAAGCCACGAGGCCCAAACCCTGTTTGAAATGAGCCAGGCCATGGGCACCTCCCTCAGCTTCAGCGAAACCGCCTGGGTCATGGAGTCGCGCCTCCGCGCGCTTATCCCCTTTGACTGCTGTGCCGTATACCTGGCGGGCACGGATGCGGTGGAGTGCCGCTATCTCAGCGACGCGTTCGCCAATGCCTTTCACAGCAATCCCATTCCACTGGGCGAAGGCATTTCTGGCTGGGCAGCGCAAAGCGGCCGCCCCATCCTCAACGGCAATGCCACCGTCGAGCCGACCTACCGTGCCGATGCCTGCAACGTGGGCCTGCTCAGCGCGCTGGCCGTGCCGCTCTGCGACCTGCAGGGCCAGACACTCGGCGTGCTCACGCTCTACACCCGCCAAGCCGATTCTTTCTCCCGCGATCACCTGCGCATCCTGCAGGCGATTGAAACCAAGTTTTCCCTCGCCCTGCAGAACGCACTTCGCTTTCAGTACGCCGAAAGCAACGTGAGCACCGACGATCTCACCCGCCTGCCCAACGCACGCAGCGTGTTCCGCACGCTCGATGGCGAACTGAACCGCTGCCGCCGCACCGGCACGCGCATGGCCCTGCTCGTCTTCGACCTCAACCGCTTCCACCGGGTCAACGATGCGGAAGGCCACCAGGCCGGCGATAACCTGCTCCGCTGCCTTGCCCAGCAACTGCAAACCAACTGCCGCAATTACGACACGGTGGCGCGCGTCGCTGGCGACGAGTTCGTGCTGCTGCTGCCGGAGGTGACAGACACGCTGCCTGCAGTGCAGACGAGCTGGATCGATGCCGCAGTCAAAGCCGCATGCATCGAAGCCTCCATCACCACCGAACTCTCCGCCAGCGCGGGGCTCGCCACGTACCCGGCAGACGGTGACACCGCCGAAGAATTGCTCGCCGCCGCAAACCGCCGCATGTACCTCAAAAAGCAGCAGCTCCGCGAACGCTCCGCCGTGCACGCCGCAGCAATCCGCTCCTCGTCCCTCAAGCCGAGGGTCGCTGCTTGAACGATCCCCATTCACTCAGCGTCACCCATCGTGCGCAACAGCTTCTGCTGCGTGCCTGCCGCGTGCTGTCACTCCTGCTCGTCAGTTCGCTCGGTACCGTCATGCTCATGCGCTGCGCTCCCGGGTACTTCGACGACGAGCGAGAAATGAGCGCCGAACATGCGGGTGCCGTGCGCGCACAACTTGAAGTGGAGCACCAGCAAACGACGATCCAGGCCTGGGCCGGTCTTGGCCGCGGTATGCTTCACGGCGATTTCGGCATCTCCCGCCAGTACGGCACACCCGTGTGGCCCCTGGTCGCACCACGACTCCGCACCACCGCGCGCCTGCTCGTTCCTGCCGTCCTCGCCGGCTCTTTTTTAGCTCTCTGTCTCGCCGTCACCAGTACCGTTCTTCGCCATCAGTCCACCAATCATGGCATCGGTGCCGCAGCGACGATCGTGTGCGCCGTCCCCGTCAGCGTCGTCGCACTCTTCTGCCTCTTGTCCAATTGGAGCGGCCCAGCCGCGGTCCTGTTCACGCTGGTTGCGGCACGCGACTTCCGCTTTTTCTCGCGGCTGGTGCGACGCCACACACTTGCGCCACACCTCTTCTTTGCGCGTGCCAGCGGCATCGCCACGCCGCGCCTCGTCGCGCGGCACCTGCTCTGGCCCATGCGCCGCGAACTCCTTGCCCTCCTCCTCACGTCGTTCCTTATCGGTCTCAACGCCGTTCTTCCCATTGAGGTCCTCTTCGGCGTCCCCGGCGTCGGCCAGCTCGCCTGGGGCGCCGCCATGAACCGCGACTTGCCCGTCCTGCTCACCGTCACGCTTTTGCTGTCGCTTGCCATCGCCGCGGCCACCCTCGTTCAACCCCAGCAGACGCAGCGCGGTGCCGCATGAAACGGTGTGCCGCCAGCCTGCTCGTTCTGATCTTCATCGCCGCGCTCGTCATTGTCGCCACGCTGCACGGCAACTGCGTCACGCAGGACCGCGACGCCATCCTCGCGCCCGCATCACTGCATCACTGGGCAGGAACGGACGACCTCGGTCGCGACCGCGCCGCACGCATCGCCGCTGCCCTGCTGCTTGGCTCCGTTGCCGCAAGCATCGTCGCTGCCATCACCACCGGCATCGCCATCGCCGTCGCCCTCGGCGTGGCGTTCACGCCATCGGTCCTCGGCCGGTCCCTCGTTTACGCCGCCGATGTTTGCCTGGCGTTGCCATGGCTTTTCCTACTCATGCTCGTGCGCTCCGTGCTGCCACTCAACCTCTCCGCTACCGCCAGCGGCGCGGTCACTTTTTTGCTGCTTGCTGTACTCGGCTGGCCCATCTATGTGCGCGGCCTCTCCGCGCGCCTCGCCGCCGTCCGCAATGCCGAGTGGCTGCTCCACGCGCGTGCCTCCGGCACCACCACTCTCCGCATGGCATGGCGTCACGTGCTGCCCCACCTGCGTCCGCTCTACCGCACCCAGTTTCTGCTCTGCATCCCCGCGTGCATCCTTGCCGAGGCAGATCTTGGTGCCATCGGCTTCGGCATGAGCGAGCCGCTCGTCTCCTGGGGCACCCTTCTGCAGGAACTCGGCAGCTCCGCCCAGGTTGCCGCCTCCCACTGGGTCTACCTGCCACTGGCGCTTCTGCTGGTGTCGCTCTTGTCCTTTGAACTTCTATTCACCGAGGAGTAACGAATGCATCTCTCAAAGGTGTTCGCGGCCGCAACACTGGCGGCTGCCAGCGTCACCCTCCACGCGCAGGCACCGTCCGCGGACCTCGCGTGGGCCCTGCACGCCGAGCCACGCACGCTTGATCCCGCAAAGGTCGACGACCAGTCCTCCGAGATGGTGCGCTATCTCACCGCGGGCGTCCTCGTCCGCATCAATCGCCAGACCCAGCAGCCCGAACCCTTCCTCGCCGAACGCTACGACCTCTCGCCCGACGGTCGCACCGTCACCTTCCACCTGCGCCGCGGCCTCCGCTTCTCCGACGGCAGTCCCCTCACCGCGAAGGACGTCGTCGCCACCCTGCGCCGCACCCTCGACCCCGCCACCGCCGCGCCCGTCGCCGAAGAGTTCCTCCAGCCGCAGGCCGTCACCGTCGATGCGCCAGACGCCACCACCGTCCGCGTCCACCTACCCAAACGCCTCGTCGCACTGCCGAAAATCTTCGATGAGATCGCCATCGAACCCGCCGCCCACCCCGGCGACAGCACCATCACCGCCGGCCCCTTCCAAGTCGCAGCCCTCAAGCGCGGCGAGTACGTCCTCCTCCAACGCAACACCGCGTACTTCAAGAAAGACAGCGCCGGCCACGCCCTGCCCTATCTCTCCTCCCTCCGGCTCGATGTCGTCACCAACCGCGAGATGGAACGCGTGCGTTACCTCAACGGCCAGTACCAACTGATCGACAACATCGCCCCCGACGACTTCGACGCGCTCGCGAAAAGCTCCAAGGGCGCCCGCGACCTGGGTGCCTCGCTCAACACTGAGCAGATGTGGTTCAACCAGTCGCCCACGTCCCCCCTGCCCGCGTACGAAAAAGCATGGTTCACCAACCGCGCCTTTCGTCAGGCCGTCTCGCTCGCCATCCGCCGCGCCGACCTCGCACGTATTGCCTACAAGGGCCACGCCACACCCGCCGGCGGCTTTATCTCCCCCGCCAATCACGCATGGTTTTCTCCCGCCTCCGCACCTCTTCCAGCAGATGCCCACCGCGCCGCGGACCTCCTGAAATCCGCAGGCTTCCGCGTGCAGGGCAAACAGCTTGTCGACGCCTCCGGCAACCCCGTCCGCTTCTCCATCGTCACTAACGCCGGCAACATCGCCCGCGAAAAGATGGCCACCCTCATCCAGCAGGACCTCTCGCAGCTCGGCATCCAGGTCAACGTCGTCAAGCTCGACTTCCCCGCGCTCATCGAGCGCCTCATGCACTCCCAAAACTACGAGGCCGCCATCCTCGGTCTCACCAACGTCGACCCCGACCCCAATGCCATGATGAACGTCTGGCTGAGCGCCTCACCCAACCACCAGTGGAATCCGTCTGAAAAAACGCCCGCCACCGCGTGGGAAGCGGAGATCGACCAGCTCATGACCCGCCAAAGCTCCGCCCAGGACCCGGCTGAACGCAAACGCTGCATCGACCGCCTGCAGCAGATCGTCGCGGAAGAGCAGCCCTTCCTCTACCTCGTGCACCCCAACACCCTCGTCGCCGTTGCACCCTCCGCGCAGGGCGCACAACTCTCCGTCCTGCAGCCCGGTGTCGTCTCGGCCATCGACACCATGCGCACCACGGCGGTGCCGCGTTGATGCTCGACGTCCATCTCTCCGCCGGCTACGGCCCCACGGAAACCCTGCACGACGTGAACTTCTGCCTCCACAAAGGCGACCGCGCCGGCCTCGTCGGCACCAGCGGCGCCGGCAAAAGCACGCTCGTCCTCGCACTCATGGGCATGCTCCCCTGGCGCAAAGGTTGGGCACGCGGCCACGTCCTGTTTGAAGGCCGCGACCTGCTGCGCTGCTCCGAGCGCGAGCTCCGCAGCCTGCGCGGCAACCGGGTCGCCCTAGTGCCGCAAAGCCCCGCCACCGCCCTCAACCCCGCACTGTCCCTGCAGGCACACTTCGACGAAACCTGGCGAGCCCACGCTCCCCGCGGACCCGCGCTGCAGGCGCGCCTGCAACAGCTACTCCAGCGCGTCGAGCTGCCCACCGACGCCGCCTTCCTCAAACGGCTCCCGTCCCACATCAGCATCGGCCAGGCGCAGCGTGTCATGATCGCGCTCGCCTTGCTTCACCGGCCGGCACTTCTTATCGCCGACGAACCCACCAGCGCGCTCGACGTCTGCACCCAGCGTGAAATCATCCACTTACTCCACGACATCAGTCGAGAGCAGGAAACCACCCTGCTCTATGTCTCGCACGATCTCATTTCCGTACTCCAATTGTGCGAGCACATGATCGTGCTCGACCGTGGCACGCTCCTCGAAACTCTGGGCCTGCGGCAGCCGGCACTCCAGGCAGGGCACTCCGTGACACGCAGACTCCTCGCCACGCTGCCGGCGCCTCCGGCCGTGCTCCGTCAGGGCTTTCGCTCTGCCTTCGACATTCCCCCAGCAGACTTGGTCCACGCCTAGGTGTGGCCAGGAAACAAGCGGCCCAGGCATTCTCGCTGTGCCGTCGTCGTGCCCTCTGGTAGCTTTACCGTTTCATGTTGCAATGTGCGTCACCGCTCTTGCACTTACAGGGAACGGTTGCGAGCCTAAGAGCCATTTCCCTTCCGTGCTGCGGACCTTAGCTTCAGGTTAACGAATTTAACCCGTGCCGAGTGATAACAGCACGCTGTGCTACTTCCTCGATCGACTTGATCCACCACTTACACCAAGAGGCCTGAATGTCTTTGTCTGCCATCCGTATCGTCCGTTCGCTCGTTGCCGTTTCCGGAGCCGTTTCTCTCGCTGCCTCTGCCGTTGCGGCAGGTCCTCATCCCAAGTTCGCGCGTGACCTCGATCAGGCGCGCAGCAACGCGGGTCAGGTCGCAGTCATCGTGCAATACGCAACAACGCCCGACTCCGGCGCGGAGAATCGCCTGTCCACCCTGGGCGCCACGGTCAAGGGCCGCATTCACCAGCTCGGCATCTCTGCCACCGTGCCCTCTTCCTCGCTCAGCTCCATCGAGCAGGACCCGAACGTCACCCACATCTCCCTCGACCACCCCATCGGCGCCCGCGACAACAAAACGCTCGCCTCCATCAGCACCAATGCCGAGTACACCGCGGAACCCATCAACGCACCGCAGGTCTGGGCGCAGGGCTACTCCGGCTCCACCATCGGCGTCGCGATCATCGATAGCGGCATCAACACGGACGGCGACTTCGGCCGGCTTTCCGCGGGGCTCGGCGCCCTCACCGGCGGTCTCACGTCCAGCCTCCTGAATCGTATCGTCTACAGCCAAAGCTTCGTGCCCAACGAAACCAACATCACCACCGACGCCTTCGGTCACGGCACCCACATCGCCGGTCTCATCGCAGGCAACGGCACAGCCTCCACTGGCAAAAAGTACTTCCGTACCTTCACCGGCATCGCTCCTCAAGCGCAGCTCATCAACCTTCGCGTGCTCGACGAAAACGGCGTCGGTGCCGATTCCAGCGTCATCGCCGCCATCGAAAAAGCCATCGCCCTCAAATCGACCTATAACATCCGCGTCATTAACCTTTCCCTCGGCCGCCCCATCTACGAAACCTACGCACAGGACCCGCTTTGCCAAGAGGTAGAAAAGGCATGGAAGGCCGGCATCGTGGTCGTCGTCGCCGCTGGCAACAACGGCCGCAATCTCTCGCTCAACACCGAAGGCTACGGCACCGTGGAAGCTCCGGGGAACGATCCCTACGTGCTCACCGTCGGCGCCGTCCGCACCGTTGGCACCGCCACCAACACCGACGATGCCATGGCAAGCTACAGCTCCAAGGGCCCGTCGTTCATCGACTGGGTGTCCAAGCCCGACATCGTTGCGCCCGGCAATCTCGTCACGGGCGTCATCGTGGGTTCCCCCAATCTGCAGGCCAATAACCCGCAGTTCTACACGCCCCTCGGCTTCTACCAGACGAACGGCAACGCCACCAAGGCATCCACGGACTACATGCCTCTGAGCGGTACCAGCATGGCCACCGGTGTCGTCAGTGGCGCGGTCGCCCTTCTGCTGCAGGCACAATCCGCCATGACGCCCGACCAGGTGAAGGCGTTCGTCATGTCCAGCGCCAACCACAGCGTGCTGCCGCAGACCAGCACCGTGACCGACGCATCGAGCGGCATGGTTTACACCGACCACAACGACGCCTTCACCCAGGGTGCCGGCTACCTCGACATCAACGCCGCCCTCACTGCGGTCAAGAACTACTCCGGCCCCCTGCCCACAGGCACCGCCATGTCTCCCGTCGCGAGCTATGACCCGAACTCCTCCACCGTCACGCTCGTCACAGACCAGACTGCCCTGTGGGGTACCACTGCGCTCTGGGGAGCGTCCCAGGTCTACGGCGCCAATGCCTTCGCCACGCCCACCGGCAGCACGGCTCTCTGGGGCTCCACGGCTCTCTGGGGTTCCACAGCTCTCTGGGGCTCCAACGACCCGGCAGCCTTCACCGCGCTCTGGGGCTCCACGGCTCTCTGGGGCTCCAGCTCCCCGGACGCCGCCACCGCCCTCTGGGGTGCCAGCACAAGCACAGCCGGCGCCACCGCTCTGTGGGGATCGAACACCAGCACCGGATCAACGGCACTCTGGGGCTCCAGCATCCCGTACGAGCAGTAAACCCGGTCACGACCACAACAGAAAGGGACCGGCAATCGCCAGTCCCTTTCTCGTCGCTGCAAACAACGCACTTAGTTCGTCAGCGACAGCGTCGTCGATCCACTAAACATCCACATCTGGCTGCTACTGCTCGCATTGCACGTCTGCGCAACCAGCGTGCTAAACGAACCCGGGAGCGCCACGCAAACACCCGCACCCGACTTCAACGTATAAGCACCGCTCGCCACCGGCGTCAGCGTAAACAGCTGGCTCGCCGCGGCAGTGCACGTGGTCACGCTCACGGTAGAACCCGTGGCCGTTAAGCAGCGGTGTCCTGTCCCCTCGATCAGCTCATACTGGCCGCTGCCCATCGACAGCACATCCATTTGGCTTTGCGTGTTCTGCCAATATCCCACCAAGCTTCCACCTTCCGCAGACCTGCCGTAGATCAGCGTCATGACGTCACCAATCGTATTGCCTTGGTTGACCAGGAGGAAGTTGCCGAGATCCTTTCCAGCCGCCGCCGAGGGCGTCACCGGAACCGCCGTGTACGTCGCGGTAATGGTCGCACTCGCCGCACTCATCGTGAAGGTCGTGCTAGCGCTCGATGCGTCGGCAAGGAAGGCCGTTGTCCCCGTCCAGCCCGCAAACACCGACCCGCTGGGCGCCGCGTTGGCCACTACCGCAACGGCTGTCCCGGACATGTAGCTGCCCGTTCCGGTGCCACCCATCACCGTCAGCGCGTACAGCGTAGCGGCCGGCGGGGTCGGCGTCTTGGTAACGGTCGTCGGCGTTGCGGCTGCCGTGCCACTCAGCGCCAGCGGCGTCGTTCCGCTGAAGCTCCACAACTGCGTCGTTGCCCCGCTGCAAGCCTGCACCGTCACTGCCGTAAAAGCCGCGGCGCTCATGCACAGCCCTCCGGCTGACTTGATCAGGTACCCACCATTCGTGGAGGCAGTCAGCGTCCACAATTGGCTCGTCGCACCCGTGCAGCTGAATATTTCGACCGCCGACCCGGCCGTCGCCAGGCAACGGCGTCCTATGTCCTCGACGATCTCGTACTGCCCGTTCCCCATCGCAATCACATCGATCAGGGCTGGGTTGGTCTGCCAGTACGTCACCATGCCGTTGCCATCGAACGATTGACCAGACGTCACTACCAACGAATTGCCGATGGGCAAGCTCTGGTTCAAGACGCTGAACGTGCCAAGATTCGTCCCTGTCGTGCTCGCGCCAGACGTCGTTGTGCTCAAAGTCGCCGTGCTCGAATTGGTGGACGTAGCCGTCGAAGAACTGCTGCCACTCGTCAACATGCCGGTTGCTGCCACACTACTGCTGTTCGCTGAAGGGTTCGCCGTCAACGTCGTTGCCGCGGCCGGCATCGTGTAGGTCGCTAATGCCGTGTACGGATTGGCCAAAGCCGAGGTCACCGGCGTCCAACTCGTGAACCCGCTCGTCGTCGTGGCACCGATCGTCACGATCGTCCCCGCCGGATACACTCCACCGCCTGTCCCACCCACCACCGACAACGCATACGCCGCGGGCGTGACACCCTCCAGGGATTCCAGCGCCGCAGCCCACTTTTGCGCCATCAGCGGATAGCCATACTGATCCGGGTGGACGTTATCCGTTCCCAGCAGTGCACCGTTCACGGTGCCATCCGCATTCAGAAATGCCGAGTTCACATCGACATAGCGCGTGTAGGAAAGAGACGGCACCAACTGCGTCCGGATATACGTGTTGTACGCCGTCACACCCGCCGTAAATCCCGAGGAGTTGATGGGCACGATGCTCGCGACTAGGATCGTCGTATTCGGACTTAAAGCATGAATGTGCGTCACCAGCGTGAACAGGTCCGCGTTCATGGTGGTGGTCCCCTGCAGCAGGTCGTTCGCACCGATGTGCAGCAGGATCACGTCCGGCGACACCTTCCCATGCCCCGTTGCATGCCCACCCGTCAGCAAATACCCGCCCAGGTTGCCATCGCCTCCCCCAACCGGTGCCGCAACGCCATCCAGATTTGCATCCAGATCGCGAATGTGCCAGCCGCCGAACCCGTTATGCGCAGTCTGGCCGGCGCTGGTCAACAGGCTCGTCGCGTCGGCACTGTTCGCACCCACATACGTGAACGCGACGCCCGCAGCGGAAAGGTCCCGGTAGAGCGGATCGCGATATCCTCCGGAGCTGTTCGTGAAGTAATCAACGCCGAGCGTAATGGAGTCGCCCATCGGCATAATCGTGATCGGCGCCGCGGCATGTGCCGAGCCGCACACCATACAGAGGAGCACCGCCAGTACGCCGGCAACGCCGCGAGCCATCCAGCTCTCTCCCAGCTTGGTCGGCAAGAACCGCGAAAATGTCCCCTGTCCTTCCGCAATTCCCTTCCCGGTACGTTCAGGCTTTGCGGCAATCAGGGCAAACGACGGTCGTCGGGAAACGCGCACAGAAGCGCAGCGCTGCAAGAGTGCAAAGGGCACGATTGGTCTCCTATGGTGCAGGTGAGTAAGCAGCGGGCACGAGTGAGTACAGGACGCACGCCTTTTGTCCTGGTGCATCCAGCCAATCGACTTCGCTGGGAACATGGTGCAGGTGGGAGCGCACGGCAGTACAAACAAGAAGAAGACAGGGATGTCGGCGATAGGCAGAGCGAACTTGGCTTTCCCGAAGCAAACAACTATGCTGGCGTGGCACAAATATACATGCCTTCTTTCACCAAATGTAGTATATCAACCTTCGTTGCGAACAATCTGCGTCTGTCAGCACGTTGATTCCGCACATTCCAGGAAAATACCTCAGAAAAACAGGAAAGTTTTTCTCCTCATCTCAATCGTTCCACCACCGGAACCTTCTCTCGGGTTTCGGCATCTGAGTTGGGGTTGAGGGGTCCTGTGAGGATAGAACAGCAAATTGTCGGGAACAGCATTCTGGCTTCACTCATTCGCGAGTTCGAGTGGACCAACCACCCACTGGGCGCGCTCGAAACCTGGCCCACCACGCTGATCGACCTCACCAACATCCTTCTCGCCTCGCCGCTGCCCATGCAGATCTACTGGGGCTCCGAGATGTGGACCATTTACAACGATGCCCTCCTGCAATTTATCCAGGACCGCCACCCCGGCGCGTTGGGGCTGCCCGTTCGCGAAGTCTGGCCCGACGCCTGGCCCGTCGTCGCCGACCAGCTCCTGTCCGTCTTCAACACCGGCGTAAGCGTTAGTTTCATTGCCATGCCGCTCAAACTGATGCAGAACGGTGAGTGGCAGCAAACCTACTGGACCTACGCCTACAGCCCCATCTTTAACAACGATGGCACCGTCGCTGGCATTCTGAACATTGCGCAAAACGTCACCGCGCAAAAGCATGCGGAAGACCAGATGCAGGAAGCGAAGGAATCTGCAGAAGCTGCCAACCGCGCCAAGAGCGAGTTTCTGGCCAACATGAGCCACGAACTCCGTACCCCGCTCTCTGCCGTCATCGGCTACAGCGAGCTGCTGGAAGAGGAGATGGAAGACGCCGATAACCAGGTCGGCCTCAAAGACATCCGCAAGATCCAGGCGAACGCGCGGCATCTGCTCTCCCTCATCAACGACGTGCTCGACCTGTCAAAAATCGAAGCCGACCGCATGACCACCTATGCGGAAGACTTTGTCGTCACCGATCTCCTCCGCGATGTGTACACGACCATGAATGGCCTGGTCGCGCAGAAGAACAATCAGCTTCATATCGAGCCCGGCCAGAATCTCGGCCAGATGCACACCGATCAGGTGAAGATTCGTCAGTGCCTGTTCAACCTCATCAGCAACGCCGCCAAATTCACCGAGAACGGCACCGTCACCCTCCGTGTCCGGCGTGACGACGACTTCCTCGTCTTTGACATCGTCGACAGCGGCATCGGCATGACCCCGGAGCAGACAGCCAAGCTCTTCGAGCGCTTCACCCAGGCAGACAACTCCACCACCCGTCGCTTCGGCGGCACTGGTCTCGGCCTTGCCATCACGCGCGCCTTCTGCCACCTTCTGGGCGGAGACATCGGCCTCACCAGCGTCTTCGGCACCGGCTCCACCTTCACCATCCGCATCCCCGCCGTGCTGCCGGAAGCGCAACAACACGACGAAATGAAACTCGAAGCCGCCGGCGACAAGCACACCGTCCTCGTCATCGATGACGACCCCGCCCAGCGCGACCTCCTCACCCGCTTTCTTGAGCGCGAGGGCTTTGCCGTTCGTGTCGCCGCCAACGGCCGTGCCGGCATCGATCTCGCCCGCGAAATCAACCCTCGCGCCATCCTGCTCGATGTCGTCATGCCCCAAATGGACGGTTGGTCCGTCCTCAACGTCCTAAAATCCGACCCGCAACTCGAGCGCATCCCCGTCGTCATGGTCACGTTCGTCAACGAGCCTGGCTTGGGTGAAAGCCTTGGCGCAGTCGAAACCGTACAGAAACCCGTCGAATGGGAACACCTCAAGGCGGTCATGGAGCGTTTCCGCGATGACGCCGGCGACATCCTCGTGGTGGACGACGATCCGGATGCACGCACGCGCCTCCGCACCGTTCTTGAGCGCAATGGCTGGGCTGTGTCTGAAGCTGGCGACGGCCAGCAGGCCCTCGACATGGTCCTCCATTCTCCACCCCAGCTCATTCTTCTCGATCTCACCATGCCGGTCATGGACGGCTTTACCTTTCTCCATGAACTCCGCAACCGCCCTGGTGTCGCCAACATCCCCGTCGTCGTACTCAGCGCGCGCGACCTTGATGCGCTCGACCGAAACCGGCTTCAAAGCGCAGACAAGGTGCTAAAAAAAGGCAATACCAACCTTCGGCAACTTGCAGGTGAGTTGCGCTCCCTTACGCCCTCTGCCGCCAAGCAGCCCTGAACTGCGGTGGTCGGGAAACTCGTCCCTTCCGTCACTCATCGTAGCCGGGAGAGTGGAAAGAACATGATGCGTTTGTTATTGGTTGAAGATCACGAAGAGCTCTGGGACTTCCTGTCGCGGCGTCTGCAGCGGCGAGGATTTGCAGTAACGATTGCCAAGGATGGTCAAGAGGGACTGGACAAGGCCCGAGAATTGCACCCCGACATCATGCTGCTCGACATGAACCTGCCCCTTGTGGACGGCTGGACTGTTGCGCGCACGCTCAAGGCAGACCCCGCCACGGCATCCATCCCCATGATCGCCCTCACCGCGCACGCCATGTCCGGCGACAAGCAAAAGGCGCTCGACGCCGGTTGTAACGACTATCACCCAAAACCGGTGCAATTTGCCCAACTCCTCGCGCAGATCGAGGTCCTCGTGGGCCCGGCAACCGTAGCCTGACGCATGGCAGCAGACCCGCTTTCCACCAACCTTGTACTGCAACTCGCCGCCGGTACCCCACAGGCTGCCGCCACCTACGATGAAGCTGACGTCTCTCCCGAGGCACTCGATCGTCTGGAGCAGCAAGAAACGCCCGCATGGCAGCGGTCCGGCAGCGGCCTTGACCTTCACGATCGTGACCTTTCCGGTGCCAGCCTCCGTTCGGCAAACCTGTCCTTCGCCGATTTGCGCAATGCCGATCTTTCCGACGTTCGCGCCAGCGGCACCATCCTGCGCCACGCCCAGCTGGAAGGCACGCAGTTCGCCCGTGTTGACCTTGTCGGTGCAGACCTGTCCGATGTCAGCGCAGGCGAAGCCAGCTTCCCCGATGCCATGCTTGAAGATGCACAAATAGCCCGCGCGCAGTTGCGCTTCGCCGACTTTACCGGTGCCATCCTCGAGGGCGCTGACCTGACTGAGGCCGACCTCTGGGGTGCTCGCTTCAACCAGGCCGCGGCCGATCGCGCCATCTTCAAAAAAGCGCGGCTTGATGAGAGCAGCCTCGTGGAAGCCCAGCTCCCCGGTGCCGATCTCTCCGGTGCCACCCTCCGCCGCGCCAACCTCTCCCGCGCCCAGCTTGAAAATGCCAATCTGCGCGACGCCATCCTCGACGGTGCCAATCTCTCCGGTGCGGACCTTACCGGTGCCAGCCTGCCGAATCTTTCCCTCACCGGCTGCGACCTCACCGGCGTCTCCTTTGCCGGTGCCTGGCTCGAACGCACCCGCATGCGTGCCCATCAATTGGGAGATGCCGTGGGCGAAGAGATCTCCGGCAATCTCGCCGGTGCCATCGACTGCTACGTCGTGCTTGAGCGCAACTTCCTCTCACTCGGGCTCTCTGACGACGCGAGCTGGGCCTACCTGCGCAAGCGCCGCGTCGGCCGTCGCCTCCACCAGCTCCAGTCCAAAGCGCACTACGACCTCCGCGCCTGGCGTCCCTCTGCCGTCGCTGCCCTCCTCTGGCTCAGCGACACGCTCGCCGAGTGGTTATGCGACTACGGTGAAAGCCTCGCCCGCGTGGCCCGCGCCTTCCTCTGCATTCTCGTCGGATTCGCCGTGCTGTACTGGCTCACCGGCAGCCTGCAGCCGCGCGCCGGCTTTACCACTGCCCATCTGTCCAGCCCCGTCAACTACCTGCTCTTCAGTCTCGATTCCATGACCACCGTCGGCACGTCTGAAGTCGGTCTGCGCCCCAGCGGCGAGCTCGGCATCCTGCTCTCCAGCCTGCAGACGGTCCTCGGCACCATCCTGCTCGGCCTCTTCGGCTTCGTGCTCGGTGCCCGCATCCGCAACTAACGAACTCCAAAACGTAGGTCGCAGCAGCTTTCGAGAAAGAGCAGTGGCTCCATTAGCTTACGGAGTATTGCACCCAAGCAGTGGGGCTTCAGCTCCGGCTCACTCCGCCGCCCAAGCGCCAGCTTCCGGCACGCTTTCCGCCAGAAACCAGCGCCGGCAGGAAGCGAAAACATGGCCTGCATAAACGCCAGACACGTCATAGATCACTCGGCTTGTTCTGTGGGGTCCATACATCAAAGTATGGCGGGGACGACGGGGCTCGAACCCGCGACCTCTGCCGTGACAGTTATACACCCAAACCTAAGTTATAGAAAACAAAAGCACGGAAGGCTAAGAAAAGCACTGAAAAACACCCCTAAACACACCCTCAGCACCCTCGCCAGCACCCTCAAGGTTCTGGCGAGGATTTAGGGTTTTCCCAGCACAAACGCAAAATTCCCCTATTTACGACCAAGCTAGACCTCTGCCGATCCGGGGCAGCAAAACGGCCTTACAAACAAAGCGCTCGGCAGAGGTCTGGACCTAATTACACCTCTCTAGCAGAGACTAAGGACGCATTTTGCTGGTTCCGTTTGAGCTTTGAAAGGTCGCAGATTTCGTGCTGTTGACCATGCTCCAGATCGGCAGAGGTCTACAGCGCAAGGCGCTTGCGATTAGCGTCGGATTTCGTCTACTTCGGATGGTTCTCTGAGGGTGCTGGCGAGGGTGCTGAAGAAGTATTGAGGGCTCTTAATTGCGTCCAAGTGTTTCCCGCCAAAGCACTTGTCAAGCTTGTCACCGCGAAACGTCTCAAAATTATAATTATTCAGGGCGAGCGGAATGATTATACTGGTGTGAGAGGTGCCCGTATGAAAATCGCGATGGAACACTTGACGACGACGGAAGCGGCGGTTGCGGCTGGAGTCTCCCTGCCCCAGATCAACAGGGTCATCGACGAGAAGATCCTTCCCGATGATTGCTACAGTACATCGCCGACGCGGACTGTCCGGTCTGACGCGTGTCTCCTCATCGCGTTCTACTTCGAAACGGCAGACTGGCTGACAGCCGGTGCTCGCCTCAAAACGATCCGTAACGCCACAGCGCGCCCCCACACCTGGGCGCAGTGGAAGAATTATGCGATGGACGAAGACTTTGTCACGGTCCGGTTTGCCGATCTCTGGAAGAACGTGGACACCCGTCTACAGCAATTGAGTGCGGCGGAGAATATGGTGCTTGAAGACCCAGAAATTATGGGAGGTATCCCAATCATTCGTGGAACACGTGTGCCTGTTCACCAGATCGCGGCAGTCTTCGAGGCCGGTACTCCGATGGAGCGCATTTTGAAGTCCTACCCCAGCCTGACCGCGCAACAGGTGGAGCTGGCGTCTATCTATGCCAAGGCCGTCCCCCAGAGGGGCCGCCCAAAGAGGACGGAGTTCCCTGCCGGGACAAAAATTCTGAGCGTCACGAGCGGCAAGCTCAAGAGCAAGATTGCAGGGTGAATTGGGCTCCAAGTTCCTAATCGACGAATGTCTAAGCCCCGATCTTGCGACTCTCGCTCGCCAGCGCGGCTTTGCCGAAAGCTCCCACGTGACCTGGCTGGGCAAAGCCGGATGGAAGGACTGGGAGATGAAGCACTTTATTTTGGACGAGGATTGGACTTTCGTGACCAGGAATAGCTCTGACTTTCGCGGTCCCTCAGCTGCGCCTGGGTCGCGCGGACAGTACGCTGGCGTGACTCTTCACGCGGGATTGGTCTGTATCAATGGTCCGGACCAGATGGGCGCGGAGGCAGAAGCCGAGCTGTTCGGCATTATCCTCAACGCCATTGGCGACGGCGAGCTGATCAACGAAGGTATCGAAATTACGCTGTCGGCAAATGGCGAATTCGAGCTCGTGCGTTACTCGCTTCCAAAGAGCTGATTCACAGTTGATATGCACCTTCAGACCACCCGAAACGGAACTTGGCATCCGAATGAAAGGACGAGATCTTAGGGCTTTCCGCCCGCCGGGAAAAAGTATTGAATGGACTTCCGATACAAAGTTGCAAGCTGCAGGAGATCGATCACATCGACGCTGCGTTCCCCCGTCTCGCACTTTGAAACGAACGAGTGAGGTCGTCCGAGTGCTGCGGAAACTTCACGTTGTGTCATTCCGGCTTCCTGCCGCGCATTCACAAGCAATCGCAACAGCGTATCGTATGTTTCTTGATGGGGAGCCGTCCTGGCCTTTCTCGATCTTCGAGTTTCGCTTGCCTTGGACTTGCTCACCTCACAAGTCTGTGAAACTCTAGCCGAATCCCCTAATAAGGGGCAGCGGAGGTTTGGGGTGTGCTACATGAATGACCGAGAGATCCTAGTACCGGAAGTCGAAGGAAAAACGATTCGATTTATGAGGCTGATGCTCACCTCCTCAGCGGAGACAGAGATTCAGATCGACTTCACCGATGGAACGAGCTTCTCCAGTTCCACTTGTCCCCGTACAGATTTTGAAGCCGAACTCTACATCGGTGGCGTTGGAGAGCCGCAAATACTGAAGCGATACGGCAACGATTAGCCTTGCTTTCATCGCTGGATATCGCGCTTCATAACGGCGTGGAATAACCGTTGTTCGAGAAGTGATTGGACTCTCGATTCGTGCCATTTTAGTTTTGCGCCATGGCTGACGAACTTCCAAGTCAGCGGAGGTGCAAAGTGAACGAATCCCACCGTCAAGTCCGATTGGCAAAGAGTTGCAATCGGTTGCCTTCTCAACCCGCCACCCGGCAGGTCCAAACCTCTTTCAAGTCTCGTTTCGCCCACGCAACTCGCGTGATGGCTCCTACCCTCTTCGCCCTCGGGTTCGCGAGTGCGGCTCATGCCCAAGGAACGATGGACTTCTCCGGCGCTCAGACGCTTATGGGAACGTTCAAAACGTTCGCGATCTATGCGGGCGCTGTTATCTGTTTCGGTGGACTTATCTTCGCCGGCATTCGGATGATGAGCGGTCGCTTTCAGGATGCCATACCCGGCCTCTTCGGTGCACTCTTTGGCGCCGGTGTTCTCGGATGGGGCGCGGGCTGGATTGGTTCACTCACCGGGCAGTCGATGTAGGAGCTGCCATGCACACGACCAAACGGGGAGAACCGTCAGCGATTAATCAGGCATTGAACAGGCCGAGAGCCAAGCTAGGGCTTGACCTCTCGGCATGGATGGCCATCGTGTTTGTCTGCGTGACGGTTTTCCTCGTCGGTTTCCGAATGCTGGCGATCCTGAGCTTTCCAACATTAGCGGGCGGCGCGTGGTTGATCGTCCGCAAACACCCAAAGATGTTTCAACTGTGGGGCCTCAGCCTAGGCCAGAAGAGCTACTATGACCCGCGCAAATACTGAACAGATCAAACATACCCCGTGGTTTGCGAAAGCGGGAGCGGCGTGCAGTATCGTCCCGATCTCTCGGTTCGTCGGCCCAAACATCTTCGCGCTGAAAGGTGGAGGCTACGGGTGCCTCTTCTCTCTTACTGGCTTGGATGAAGAGGCTTTGACTGACCTTGAGCTTGAGGCTCGGATTCGTCAGGTTGAAGGCGCATTGCGTGGGCTGCCGGAAGGATCGTGCCTCTATCAGTACACGAGGGTGATGTCCGGGTTCGATCTTCCCCGGCAGAAGCAATACAAGAACGAGGTGACGGAGACGTTCGCGAGCGACCGTCTCACCCATCTCGACAAGACGGCGGCATTTCGGCGCATCGATCTCCACTGGTGCCTAACACTGGAGCCCTCGCAGGCGAAGGCATTCCAGCGCAAGCCAGACGAGAATGTCGCTGACACATCAAGGATGCTCTCCGATCTTGAGAAGACGGCAACCTTGCTCGAAGGTCACCTCGGCAGCTCACTCGGTCTGAAGTTGCAGGGTAAGACCGAAGCCTTCCAGTTCTTCAGCTACTTGTTCAATCTGGAGGAATGGTCAGGCCGAGATCAGCTCCGCGCAGACACGGGTGTTGACCGCCAGATCGTCAAAAGCCCGGTTGCTTGGCATAGCGATCACGTGCAGATCGGCAAGCGGCACGTTCAGATGTTCTCGCTGAAGACGACTCCGGAGGCGTCGCGGCCCTGCCTGTTCTCCGGCCTGCTCACATTGGATTGCGACAGTGTTGTTTGCTCGACATGGCGGGTGAAGTCCACGTCGGCAGCACGCAGCGAGATCGACGCCCAGGAGAAGTTCATCTCCTTCTTCAAAGTCGGCGTGCTAACTCGCGTGATGAGCGGACGCGACACCGCCTCACTTGACACAGGTGCCGGAGCCAAGGCCGCCAACAACAGCGTCGATGACCTGAGCGAAGTCATTCGGTCGCTCGACAAGAAGGCCCAGGGCGAGTTCTCACTTCGCTTGCTCTTAGCCGCCTGCAGCCCGGAGCAGCTACGAGACACCGTCCCCACCGTGCATCGGATCTTCGTCGATGCCAGGGCTCAAGTGATGGAGGAGACGCTTGGCAATCTCTCCGCCTTCTATGCGATGTTCCCCGGCAATCACAAGTTCAACGTCTTCCCGCTATGGCTGGCCGAAGACCACCACGCTCGTCTCTCCTCCGTGTTCGCGCCTCACATCGGACATCCTCGTTCCGAAGACCTGGATTCCGAGTACCTCAACATCTTCGAGACGCGGACACGGACGCCGTTCTTTCAGGACGTGTATGTGGATGGCGTTCGCGTCATGCTAATCATCGGCCCTACCGGGACCGGAAAGACCACGACCCTCCAGACGATCCGCGAAGGAGCTGAGAGTAGCGGCTATATCGTCGAAGGATTCGCTCCCACATCCAAGGCGGCGGGGCAGCTTCGAGAGGCCGAAATTGACGCAACGACCCTCCAGAGCTTCCTCGCGCGCGGTCAAAATCATCCGAGCGCCGATCCAGCAAACCGGCATTTGTACATGCTCGACGAGTCCAGTCTTGCCAGCACAAAACAGATGCGGTCGTTTCTGAGCAAGCTCAATCCAGAGGACCGCGTACTCGTCATCGGCGATACCCGGCAACATCAAGGTGTGGATGCCGGACGGCCATTTCAGCAGATGCAAGAGGCAGGAATGCAGACCTCGCAACTTGACCGGATCATGCGCCAGAAAGACCCCGAACTTCTGAAGGCAGTCCAGCATCTTGCGAACAACGACACGGTCAAGGGCGTTGCAATGCTGGCGGAGCAGGGCCGCATCACGGAGACTCCAAACTGGCATGATCGCATCGCCGCAATCGCTAGGGACTACGCCGCGCAGCCCGAGAACACCATCATCGTCTCGCCGGACAACCGGAGCCGCCAGCAGATCAATGAAGCCGTCAGGGTCGAGCTGCGCCGAAACGGTGCTCTTGCCGAGGACGACCATGTGTTCCGAACGCTTTTGCATCGGTCAGATATGACCGGAGCGGATCGTAAATGGGCGGCGCGATACAGCGATGGCGACGTGTTGCAGTACACCACCGGAAGCAAGGCCGAAGGCATCGAGCGGAGTAACTTCGCTACCGTACGCTCTGTCGATGGCCGCGCCAACACTCTCACGGTCGAATTGCAGAATGGATCGAGCGTGACCTACGACCCGCGACGCTTGATGGGTGTCAACGTCTTCCGTGAGGTGGAGCGGGAGTTCGCCACAGGCGACCGTCTCCAGTTCACGGTGTCCAACAAAGACCTTGGGGTTTCGAACCGCGATCTTGGAACTGTCACCGCGATTGAAGATGGGAAGATGGCAGTTCGGTTGGCTATGCCGTCGAAACCGCGCGGCAAGTCTCCGCTGACCGCATTCTCGTGACCGGAAATTCCAATGAAGTTGCCGAGCAGCAAGAGGCGCTGACGCGGCTCTCTCCGCACCTTCGCGATCTCGCCATCTACACCTCTGACGATTCCAGTCTGGCCGTCCAACAAATCGCGTCATCGGCCAACATCGAGCCGATATCTGTCCCAGCCCTGCCGGAGATTGAACTGGAGGGAAAGGGCATTGGTCTTTAGGCAAACTGCTTAGCCGGAAGAGGCATCGACTCAGGCCGCTCTTAAGGAACACGAGCGCTACAATAAAGTCACCTTGACGCAACTTCTACGATCCTATAACCTGCTTGGTAGAGGTGTCTCATGTCTGCTGCCCACACAGTACCGGCGATGGAACCAGCTCTGTTCAACCCCCAAACGGGTCGCTTGGACGCGGCCCGGATCGCGCGAGAATTCAATGTCCCGGTTGCAATCATTGCTGAGGCCATTGGCCGGAAGGCACCGGGCGTCCGCAAGTCTCCCGACGCCAGCAGCTTGCAGGGGGAACTCCGCCGTCTCTATCGAATCTGGATTGCGCTCGTTGACCTCTATGCCGGCGACAAGACCAACGCCCGCATTTTTCTCAATGCCCCCAATCGGAGCCTTGAGAACCATGCCCCCATCGAATTCATCGAGAATGGTGACCTTGCCCCACTGGAGCTCTTCGTTGACGCGATGAGCGCCAGACAGCCCGCCTAACGAGTACCGTTTGCATTCCATCGAAAAGATCTTCGCCGTGTTGGACCGTGCTCCGCTGACTGCGTACTCGGAGCCGAGCTATCGGGTCATTGCCGACCGCTGGCGGGATACGCCTCTTTCTGCCATCGGAGCGTTCGAGCGGGGTGGTCGGTATAACGCTCCGCATACCTTTCCGGTGCTCTACACAGCGGACAGCCAGATGACGGCATTGCTGGAAACGGAAGCCCTGTTTACGACCGCCGATGGGCAGTTGCGCGGAGCGCCACGCGATCCTGACCTCATCATCACCCTCGAATGCTCGCTCTTACGCGTCCTGGACTTGACCGCTCCCGACCTCTACGCGGAACTCGGCACGTCGTATGACGAACTGGTGAGCGCCGTGCCGTCTCGGTTCATTCTGAACGCGCGCAAGAAGTTGACGCCGACGCAGCAACTCGGCTCCGCTTGCTTCCGCAGCGGACGCATCTCTGCCTTGAAAGTTCCCAGTGCCCAGAATCCGAAAGGGCATTGTCTCGATGTGCTGCTTGAATCGCTTGTGGTGGGAGAGCGGATTGCGATCCTCGACAAAAGCGGACGCCTCAAAGCCGAGGTGAACGGATGGATACCCAAACCGCCATCACCATAAAGGAGCCATCGGCGATTTCCCGCCTCAAATCTGACCGAGCGACACATATGCCTCGTAGGGTTGCCGCCCATCCCGGACTCGTTCAGATCGAGAACGGCTGGCGTAATCCCAAGGAACAACGACAGGGAGCCGTCCAGCGCGGCCACGTTCGGGAGATCGAAGCCGTGACCGAAAACCCCGACGCCGAGCCGGTAACGCCGTGCGAATCCGCTAAGGCCGCAATCGTGGTCTATGGCAAGCAGCTTGGCCGCAAGCTGACCGTTTGCACCGATAAGCATTGCCCGGTACACGACCCACAGGCCGCAGCCGAAGCAGCCGCCCATCCTGTCCCAGCGATGGCACCCGCACCAGAGGCCGAGACGGAAGAGGAGGCCTCAGAACGTCAAGCCGAGTTCGAGCGGCAGAGAGCGGAGTACGAGGAAGAACGTCAGCGCAGGGAGGAGGAGCGCAAACAGCAATTCGAGCGGGAGCAAGCGGAGATCGAAGCCGAGCACAATCGCAGAGCCGAAATCATCAAAGCCCGCCAAGCCACGTTCGAGCGCATGATTGAGAATGCCCCAGCCACCCTGAGCCACGCACAACTCCGCGTGTTGCTACGCGCTATCGTCAACCTTGACCCCTACACCTTCGCCGATGACCTGGCCGAGGACATCGCAGCAGATAACGAGAACGAACAGCGCAGCGCCGAAGAGGTGCTGCTTTCCACCATCGACGCAACCGCAGACGATAAGCTAACCCGCTTCGCCGTGCGTCTTGCCCTTGCCGGGCATGTGGGGATTCCACGCGAAGGCGAGTTCGATTTCCTCACCGAAGCCGAAACCGCGTTTGCGTCACAACCGCCGAAGAAAGCCGCAATAAAGAAGGCCAAGCAACCGACACCCATCGAGTCTCCTGCGAAACCCGCTCCAAAGGCCAAAGCGCAAAGGGCAAATCCAAACAAGAAGCAAATTGCAGCATAGCCCGAAGCGGGAGCCATCATCGGCTCCCGCTTTTCCTTGTAAATGCCAAAATGCAACGCGGGAGAAATCTCTTCGGTTTCCCCCTATCCCCCATCCCGCTTGTCTCTAAACGTCCCACCTCCTTCTTGCAACCGCTGCTGCGGATGCGTAGCGCAAGAAAGTATCTCCGTCAGACGGTACTAAACTGGTTTCAATTCAAATAGCCATTCTGTGGTGAGGTGAGTGCGTTCGCCTTCAAACCGCTGGGCTTGCTTCGGATAACCGTAAAGACGTCCAACACCGCCGCAATATTGCGAATGCTTCCCGCAACGCTCATTACCTCTTCGATACCGACATGTTTGTCCGCAAGGGTCTCAAGGCGTTCGCTCACATTCCTCAATTGATCAGCTTCCAGCAAAATATCTTCAAAGGGTCCTAAGTAGTTCGTGCCTGCGGCGGGGATGGTTGCCTCCGGTATTTCCGTTTCCGATTTGGTGTCGATCCGAACAGGTTCAGTTTCAATCAAAGACACCGTGGAGTGCCCGGCTTGAAATGTACCAGTGGATAAGAGAGAACTGGACAGGGAGCGCGTATGAGTCGGGGCAAGAAGTATCAGCCGGAGCAGGTGGTGAACCTGCTGCGTCAGATTGAAGTGGCGATCGCGAACGGGAAGACGACAGCTCTGGCGGCGAAGGAAGCCGGGATCGTGGAGCAGACGTACTTCCGTTGGCGGAAGGAGTACGGCGGTCTTCAGGTGGATCAGGCGAAGCGGCTGAAGGAGCTGGAGCAGGAGAACTCGAAGCTGAAGCGTCTGGTAGCGAACCTGAGCCTGGACAACCTTGTGTTGAAGGACTTCGCCTCGGGAAACTTCTAAGCCCTGAGCGACGGCGGATCGCATCAGCTCATGCACAGCAGACGCATGGGATGACGGAGCGCAGGGCATGCCGGCTGGCCAACCAGCCGCGCGGCACGCAGCGCTACCGTGCGATCCGGCGGGAAGATGAAGATGCGCTTACGCAGGCGATCATCCAGCTTGCCAGCCAGTACGGTCGTTATGGGTATCGCCGGATCACGGCGCTGCTCAAGCGAGCTGGCTGGCGGGTGGGTAAGGACCGCGTGGAGCGTATCTGGCGTCGCGAGGGGCTAAAGGTGCCGCAGAAGCAGAAGCCACGAGGACGCCTATGGCTCAACGATGGTTCGTGCGTACGGCTCAGACCGGAGCGGCGGAACCATGTGTGGAGCTACGACTTCGTCAGCGCCCGGACGCATGATGGCCGCAGCGTACGGCTGTTGAACCTGATCGACGAGCACACGCGTGAAAGCCTGCTGGTGCGCGCGGAACGCCGCTGGTCCAGTGCCAGGGTCATCTCTGCACTGGCCGATGTCATGGTGCTGAAGGGAGTTCCAGAACATCTTCGCTCCGACAATGGGCCGGAGTTCGTGGCCAAAGACCTGCGCAGGTGGCTGGCGAAGACAGGCGCCAAAACGCTGTACATCGAGCCGGGATCTCCGTGGGAGAACGGCTTCTGCGAAAGCTTCAACTCCAAACTCCGGGACGAGTTCCTCAACGGTGAAATCTTCTACTCGATGAAGGAGCTGCGCGTGCTGGCAGAACGCTGGCGCGTTCACTACAACACCGTCCGGCCCCACTCCTCGTTGGGTTACAGGCCCCCGCTCCCCAGGCGTGGAGGCCAGAACCCGCTCGGCTGGGAGAGCTGCCAGGCGCTACGCGCCTGACAGCTCTCCCAGCCCTATCCTGCAACGATCCAGTCCTAAGGATCACTGCGCTACACTAACAATCCCACTGGTACAAAAGATCGGGCAGGCCAGTAATTGGTAAGGACTTTTTCACTATGCAGCGACATGGCCGTTTGGCGAAACGCCAGTTGAGAGCGTAACCCTCGGATGGACCGCGCGACCCCAAGAACCGAAGGCCAGCTCGATATCACCATCTACACTCTCGCACTATCGATACCTTCAGTCTGAGCATTACAGCACACCGCCCATCGAAGCGATATTGGTATAGGGCTGTGAACGCCTTTGTCGTGCGTGAGGTACTTTTTGTTTCACCGTGGCCAGTATTTGATGCCAGGAGACTTGTCTCGAAGGGCCTCTCAGCGGATCATTCCAGAGGTCGCGTCTTGGTCGGGTTGCTCTCGCAATATCCGAGACTGAGCTGCACGGATGCTTGAGCGCTTCACATCCCAGTCAAGCTTGTGCGAGCGTTGATTCCATAAATCCTTGTAAAGGCTTTCAACGTTATCAAGAACTTATTTGGCATTCGAAGAATGGTCTATCTGGTCGTCATAAAGATGATCTTCCAAGTGCCTTTGGCGGCAGGCGTTCTGTACCCATTTTTCGGACTCTTACTGAGCCCAATGATTGCGGCTGCGGCGATGAGCTTTAGTTCCGTGTCCGTCATCGGAAACTCGCTCAGGCTCAGAACCTCGAAGCTCTGAGCGAGCGGAATTGCCTGATCCAACAAATCCGCGCAAGTATGGAGTGATTTGCAATGGCATCTGACAGCTTCGTTGATAACAGTCTTCTTTGCGGTGTAACGCAAGACTTCGAGGAAGAGCAACCACTGTCAGAATCCTGTAAGCCAAATTCTTAAATGTGAGTCAAAACACTATTTGATGTCTTGAGGCAATTGCATGAATGACACCGGGTTGGCTGCCGTCCACATTTGCAAGTCCTGCGGAGCGGCCATAGAACGAGACCAAATTGCTCCCGAAGCTCTCATCAGCGGCGTCATTCGTTGCCCGAAGTGCGGTCACGAAAGCGCTTTGAATCTGGAGATTATCGAGCCATCGGCGAAGCGACCGCCAAGCCGTGATACGCCCCCAACAACCTGAGCTTACGCAGTTCGGAACAAGGTTTGTTGCTGGGCGGTGCGAGGATCTTCGACCTTTTTCACGAATGTTCGGATGAACTCGCTGACTAGCCGGCTGGCCTCGATGTGCGTGGTGACGACAGTCCTTACATACAGTTCAGGTTCTGACAAAGGCCGGACGGTTAGCCCGTCCACCGCCACCCGCCATGCACCCGTTCGCGTCAGGAAGGCTACGCCGCCTGTGCTGTGAACGAGTTGAGCCGCCTGTTCGGCAGTCGTGACGTGATGTTTCTCACGAGGAGCGATACCAGCGTCAAGAGCTCGCCGAGCGATGAGGTCATACAGTTGCGGATGGACCTGCTGCGAGAAAAGAATCCAAGTGCTGTCTCTGAGCAGATCGAGGGTCAATTCCTTATTTGTCGCCAGCGCCGACCCCTTCTCCAAAAGGTTGTAAAACGGCACCCTCGAAAGTTCGATCGAGCTGAGTTCCTTGGATTCGCCACTCGCCGTCACGAGGGCCACATCCAGTTCGCCTGTCGATACTTTCCTCACAAGGTTCGGTGACGTGTCGCTAAACGTCTGTATCCGCAGTGTTGGGTGCCGCGACAAGTGAAGCGAACCCATAAGGGAACTAAGGAAAGGGTCGACGTACGGTGACATTCCAACCCTTGATTGAGCTTCCGCCCCTTTCGCAGCTAATCGCGCCGCCTGAATTGCCTGCTCCCGGTGATAGAGAGAGCGTTCAGCATCCGGCATGAACGCCCGGCCCGCATCGGTAAGTTCAACATTCTGCGTGTCCCTGTCGAACAGAACCGCGCCGACACGATCTTCAAGTTCCTTGAGCTGCTTGGTGAGGGCGGGCTGCGTAATTCCAAGCCTTTCGGACGCATGGGTGATGTGCAATTCGGCCGCGACCACCGTGGCCGCCCGCAAAAGACGTAGGTCAATTTCGTTCGTCATGGGCCCGTCCTCGCTTCTCTGCATGGACAGCGGCCAGACCACCAGGTTAATGCGTGCGCTTTCATAACCTGCAGGAATAACGCCGCTACGACATTTGATTGGACGGGTACCAAGATGGTTATCCATGCTTATTAGGAAGGTTTTTTTACCAAACCAAGAAGAACAGGGGACTTTTGTGAGTGTTCCCGAAATTAAACCGATGAGTTCGGCGAACGATCCTTCCGCCGACCCGCGAAGCGCGGTTCGTAGATTCAAGATTCTGGACGCTACCGAGGCCGCCGCCGTCATGCGAATGGATGCCCGAACCCTCATCCGCTGGGCGCGGCTAGGGTACGTCCCCGCGCACCCGCTGGGCGAGGGTAAACGCCGACTCTGGCGCTTCATCGAAGACGAGATTCTCGATTGGTTTGAGAAACGTTCACAGGTCCAGAAACGGCCTCCGGCGCGTAGCATAGACTCAGCCATCCGTGCTCCTGCGAGGAAATCTGCATGAGCCGAATACAGGAAGGAAGTCTATTGAGGCTGAAGCGCAAAACCGGCCCCGACGCTTGGGTTTTCCGTTGGTACGACGAAAACAACGGAGAACGCAAGTACCGCAAAACCGTGATTGGAACCGTTGACCGGCTCCCGACACGGCACGCCGCGGAAGGGGCCATATTGGCGTTCAGGCGCAACATCAACTCCGAGCTTCGGGTGCCGGAAACGGTCTCCGATCTCATAACCCACTATCGAAAGCACGAACTCGTCCCGGAACGGAAAGCGTTCGCTACCATCCAGGCGACCGGAATCTACCTGAAGCGGCACGTCGAGACCAATTGGGGATCGAAGCGGCTTCAGGAAATACGGACCGTGGACGTCGAGAAGTGGCTGCACTCCCTCAATTACGCCCCCGGAACCCGCAGCAAGATCCGTAACATCATGTCCGCCTTGTTCAACCACGCGATGCGCCATGAATGGATCGACCGCAACCCCATCACCAAAGTAAGAACATCGTCGAAGCGCCTGCGCGAGACCGACATTCTTACCCCCGCGGAATTCGCCGCTCTAATACCAGAGCTCGAACTGCGGGAGAAGGCGATGGTGATGCTGGCTGGCAGCACCGGCCTGCGCAGGTCCGAATTAGTGGCGCTCACTTGGAGCGACATCGATCTCGAACTCATGCAGGTTAACGTTCGCCGGTCCTGCGTGCGGAACCACTTCGGAGATACAAAGACCGAAGCGAGCCGCAAGCCGGTTCCGCTCCACCCGTCTGTTGCGAAGACACTGGCAGTATGGAGGGCAGAGACGCCCTACCCAGCGGACGACGACTTTGTGTTTCCCTCAAAACGGTTGCATGGCAAAAAGCCGGTGTCCCCCGACATGGTATTGAAGAAGATCATTCGCCCGGCACTGAACCGGGCCGGTATTGAGGACAAGGTGATCGGCTGGCATAGCTTCCGCCATTCGCTCGCCACAAACCTTCGTGCCGCTGGAGTCGATTTGAAGACGGCCCAGGAACTTCTTCGTCACGCCAACTCGCGGATCACGCTTGAGGTCTACACGATGGCCATTTCGTCAACGAAGCGGGAAGCCAATGACCGGGTCATGCAGATGATGTTGGAGGCGGGGCGGAAGACGATTTCAGCACCCTCGCACACCTTATCAACGGTTTTAGAGGCAGGCGTAATCACTGGCGATATGAACGTGGAAATGCTTCCGAAAGGGGCCTTCTGATGTTCAGCACCCTCGCCAGCACCCTTTTTCGTGACTTTCACTTTGGTCTAGTGCCACAAACCCTTAATTCTCTAAGGTTTAGTGGCGGGGACGACGGGGCTCGAACCCGCGACCTCTGCCGTGACAGGGCAGCGCTCTAACCAACTGAGCTACGTCCCCAGCGTAAAACGCTGGATTAGTACAAGTCACATAGAAGGCGCATCGGTTGGACAAAACCACTCCATCGGCTCTCTTCTACCATTCCCGTCAGGTTCCCTCAAGCGCAACCGGCTTCCGTCACGCTACCGGCGACCACCCAGCAACATGTCTTACTTTATCAGAGATTTCCAAATCGGTCTCGCCCATGACAAACACACGTGCCTCAAGCACCTCCGCCAATCGTCCTTTCCTGTGTTCAGCGGCAATGCTATAACTAGGACTCATCGAGTCCGAGTTGGAGGCAATCCCTTTGTTCTGCTCTTCCCGCGCCTTGCGGCATTCCTGCGCTGTCACCCTGGCCCTTGCCACCGTTGCCATCATCCACGCGCAGGGCCCGCGCGAACGCCCCCGCTATGTCCTGCAGGCACTCGATCTTGACCACGACGGCCAGCTCTCCGCCCAGGAGATTCAAGCCGCCCCTGCCTCTCTGCTGACTCTGGACAAGAACGGTGACGGCGAACTGACGCCCGATGAACTCGAGCCGCCGCGCCCCAACAGCGGCGCCACCCCGGACCAGCTCGCCACCCAGCTCATGGCCTTCGACAAAAACAACGACGGCGTCCTCACGCCAGACGAACTACCCGCACGCCTGCAGAGCCTCTTCACCCGTGCGGACACTAACCACGACGGCAAGCTTACCCCCGAAGAAATCCGCCAGAGCGCCGCACATACCGGCACCCCCAACGGCCGGCGCGGCGGCCCCGGTTCCGCCGGTGCAAACATGCGCCTGGACCCCGTCCTCTTCGTACTCGACGCCGACCACGACGGCATGCTCTCTACAGCCGAAATCCATCACAGCAGCGTCGCCCTCCTCACCCTCGACGCCGATCACGACGGCAGCATCGAGGCCGCCGAAATGCGCGTCCGCCAGCAGACCCCGCAGGAGCGCACCGACCACATACTCGACGAGTGGGACACCAACAAGGACGGCAAGCTCAGCCAGGAGGAAGTCCCCGACGGCTTGCGCACCCGCTTCGCCGATGCCGACAAGAACTCCGACGGCTTCCTTGACCGGGCAGAGCTGATCCTGATGTTCAGCACCACGGCGCCAGGCGGCCCCGGCCAGCCGCCCGCGCAACCGAAAGGACCAAGCAACTGATGTACAGCCACACCTCCCGCTTCCTCACCCTCGCCGCCGCACTCCCCGTCGCCGCCATCGCCGCCACGGCGCAACACACCGGCACCACGGCCCAGCCCGCCGGCACCTACACCTTCCAGCACGAAAACGTGCTCGGCACTTCCCTGCAGATCACCATCCGCGCCCGCACTCCAGCCGACGCGCAACACGTTGAAGCCGCCATCCTCGCCACCTTCGACCGCGACCAACAGATTCTCAGCACCTGGCGTCCGGACAGCGAAGCCTCCCGCTGGGCCGCAACTCGCTTCGAAGCCGTCCCCGTCTCGCCCGAACTCCTCACCGTCCTCGCCGCCTTCGACAGCTGGCGCGATCGCACCCACGGCGCACTCGACCCCTCCATCGAAGCCGCAACCCGCCTCTGGCAAACCGCCACCACCCAGGGCCGCACCCCCACCGCACACGAGATCGCCACCACCGTCGAGGCCATCCAGCAGCCGCACTGGTCCCTCGATCGCACCCACGGCACGGCCACTCGCCTCACCGACGTGCCACTCGCCTTCGCCACCTTCACCAAGAGCTACATCACCGCCCGCGCCGCAGACGCCGCGCTCCAGGCCGGTGCCACCGGTGTCATGCTCAATGTAGGCGGTGACGTCGTCGTGCGCGGCGACCTCGTCCAACTCGTCGCCATCGCCGACCCGCTCGCCTCCACGGAAAACGACGCCCCCCTCGGCCATCTCGCCGTCCACGACGCCGCGCTCGCCACCAGCGGCTCCTACCGCCGCGGCTTCCAGCTCGCCGCCAACACCAGGTTCTCGCACCTCATCGACCCGCGCACCGCGCAGCCCACAGCGCAGGTCCTCTCCTCCACCGTCCTCGCAAAGGACGCCGTCACCGCCGGTGCCCTCGCCACCGCCTTCTCCATCCTTCCCGTTGAAGAAAGCCGCAAACTCGCCGCCACCCTCCCCGACGTGCACTATCTCCTCATCCTCCCGAACGGCGAACAGGTCCGCAGCGAAGGCTGGCCGCAGCCGACCATCCGCCCCGTAGCCTTCCACCCACCCACCCCCGCCACCGCCGGCCTCTGGAATCCCGCCTTCGAGCTCAACCTCGAACTCAACCTCCCACGCATCCAGGACGCACGCTACCGCCGCCCCTACGTCGCCGTCTGGGTTGAAGATGCCGATCACTTCCCCGTCCGCACCCTCGCCCTTTGGACGCAGAACCCCCGCTGGCTCAATGAACTGAAGCAGTGGTATCGCGACGACCAAATCCGTCACCTCGCCGAGGGCACCGACATCTCGCGCACCATCTCCTCCGCCACCCGCCCGCCCGGCAAGTACAACCTCAAATGGGACGGCAAGGATAACGAGGGCAATCTCGTAAAGGCCGGCAAGTACACCATTTCCGTCGAGGTCTCGCGCGAACACGGCGGCTACGACATGGAGCGGCACGAGCTCACCGTCGATGGCACGCCGCAGCAGGCAAGCCTCGCGCCCACCAAGGAACTGGGAGCCGTCACGCTTGACTACCGTCGGCGCTAACCCCCCGCAGCAAACCCCAGGTCCCGGCCGCGCAGACAAACGCCGGCCGGCCCTCCGCACGCAAATCAACAAGATCGCGCGCTGGCTCCACCTCTATCTGTCCATGGTCAGCTTTGCCGTCATCCTGTTCTTCGCGGCGACGGGCCTCACCCTCAACCATCCCAACTGGTTCAGCTCTGCCATCAAAATCTCAGAGCGACACGGCACCCTCGACCTCGCCCAGCAACAGCCAGCAGCCCTCGCGCAAACCCTGCGCACCCGCGAACACCTGCACGGCACCCTCGACGAGCCGCGCATCGACGACACCCAGGTCAGCTTTTCCTTCCGTGCCCCTGGCTACACCGCCGACGTCGCCATCGACAAACCCGCCGGCACCTACACCGTCACCGAAACCCGCAACGGCTTCGTCGCGGTCCTCAACGACCTGCACAAGGGTCACGACGCCGGCCGCGCCTGGTCCTGGCTCATCGACGCCTCGGCCATCCTGCTCACGCTCGTCTCGCTCACCGGCCTCATCATCCTCTGGTTCATCTACAAGCGCCGCACCTCCGGCCTGCTCCTCGCCGCCGCCGGCCTTGCGCTGGTCCTTCTCGCCTATCGCATCTTCGTTCCATAACGCACGCCGCTTGCGATACACTCAACGAGTCGTGGGCGGTTAGCTCAGTTGGTTAGAGCGCCTGCCTTACAAGCAGGATGTCGGGGGTTCAAGTCCCTCACTGCCCACCACCTTTTCACCATCACGGCTTGGCCGCAAGTAGCCTGGTACTCCCGCCTCTCGCGCATGCCCCAGCAAACCAAACTCCTCATCAACGCAGACGACTTCGGCCTCACTCCCGGCGTCAACCGCGCCATCGCCGAACTCCACACCGTCGGCGCTTTGCCCTCCGCCACCCTCATGGCCTGTGGCGCAGCGTTCGACGACGCCGTCCGCATCGCGCACCAGCAGCCCACGCTCGACGTCGGCTGCCACGTCGTCCTCGTCGACGGCACACCTCTCGCACCACCAAACTCCATCCCCTCGCTGCTGGCGAAAACAGGCCGACTGCGCGATTCCCTGCCCAACTTCATCCTCGATCTTCAGCGCGGCCGCATCCACGAGCGCGACATCGAAACCGAAGCCACCGCCCAGATCCGCTACCTGCAGCAGGCCGGCATCCCCGTCACCCACGTCGACACGCACAAGCACACTCACCTCTTTTCCCGCGTTGCCCGCCCGCTTCTCCGCGCGGCGAAAGCCTGCGGCGTCCATGCCATTCGCAACCCCTTCGAACCCGCGTGGAGCGCCCGACTCACCCGCGGGGCCCTCATCCGTCGGCTCGAAGTCACCGCCCTCCGAACCTTCCGCGCCACCTTCCAAAAGCTCACCCAGCACCTCGGCATTGCCACCACCGACGGCTGCATCGGCGTCTCCGCCACTGGCAACCTCGACCCGCACAACCTCAACACCCTGCTCAATGGCCTGCCCGCCGGCACCTGGGAACTCGTCTGCCACCCCGGCTACAACGACACCGACCTACGCTCCATCCGTACCCGCCTCACCACCACCCGCGACATCGAACGCAAAGCGCTCCTTCACGCCATCCCCACCGCCGGGCTGCAACTCGCAGCCTTCGGCGATCTCTGACGCCATCCACCTCACCGCCCCCGCGCCCCCACCGTCCGCAATCGCTCCACCGCATAACTCACGTCGCTCCGCAGCAGCTCCAGCTCATGCCCCACTTCCTGATCCCGCTGCAGCAGCGGCATCTCGATGCTCACCCGCGTCCCCCGCCCTGGCCGGCTCTCAATCCGCATGTGCGCCGCGCCGCCGTACAACACCTCCAGTCGCTCCCGCACGTTCTTCATGCCGATACCTGTACCCGGCCGCACCAGCCCGCTGACTGGCGACGTCGCATCGCTCTCGGGCGCAATGCCCACGCCGTCATCCTCCACCTCCAGCAGCAGGCACTCCCCCGCAATCCGGCTGCGCAGCGTCACCGTTCCCCCGCTGATGCGCGGTTCCAACCCATGCTTGATGCTGTTTTCAATCAGCGGCTGCAGCAGCATGCTCGGCACCTGCAGCGCCAGCGTCTCCGGCGCAATCTCCTTCTCCACCCGCAGCTTCTCGCCAAACCGCACCACCTCGATCGCCAGGTAGTCATCGGTAAACGCCAGCTCCTCCTCAAACGGCACAAATGCGTCGCGCTGCTTCAGCAACACCCGCAGAATATTGGCCAGCTTCACCACCATCTCGCGCGCCAGCTCCGGCTCCAGCCGCACCAGCGACGCGATGGAATTCAGCGTGTTGAACAAAAAATGCGGATTGATCTGCCGCTGCAGCGCATCCAGCCGCGCCTCCAGCAGCAGCCGCGCCTGCTCTTCCAGCTGCTGCGCAATCCGCACCGCGTTCCAAACCTTCAGCGGAATCCCAACGATCACCGGTGCCGCCGCGCAAATCGCAATCTCCAGCGGCAGATACCCGTCCCGTAGCGAAAAATACCGGTGCGGATAGAAATGCGACAGCACACTCGCCGCCCCCTGCAGCGCCATCAGCAGCAACAGCAGCAACACCTGCCGGTCCAGCTGCGGCCTCTTCAGGTTCCGCCGCACCCACCGGTACACGCTCAGGTCCACCAGCGGCGAAAACGACCACACCTCTTCCATGTCGACAAAGCTGTGAAACGCTCCGGCAAGCAGCGCCACCAGCAGATTGACCGGCAGCGCCAGGTACTCCCCATGCGCCACCGCCGGCACTGCCAGCAACACCCCACCCGCCAGCGCCGCCGCCGGCCCAATCACAATGCCCAGCAATACCGTCGCTTCCAGCGAGAGATCTGCCGCCAGAAAATTCGGCACCACCGTGCGCACCCACACGCCAAGCACCAGCGGCGCCACAATCAGCAGCATCAACTGCATGCGGTCCCGAAAATCCCGCGTATGCTCCAGCAACAGCCGTCGAAATACCGACGACCGTGTCAGCGAGCTCGATACCGCCGCCGCCACGCCCAGCTTCACCAGCAGCGAAATCAGGACCAGTTTGGGTTCGAACTCGTACATATCCCCCATGCTAAGCCCCACTGCATCCGCGCCCCGCCCAAAGCATCTATACGCTGTAGATATGTTCAGCAGCATCCTCAAAGTCGCCGAAGCCAGCCTGCCCACCACCCGCGGCGACTTCCGCATTCTCGGCTTCCAGGGCACGCTCGCGCCCGGCACCATGCCCGGCCCGCAGGGCAAGCTGGTGGAAGAAGCCGTCGTCCTGCAATACGGCAGCCATGCCGATCTCGCGGCCAAACCACCCATCGTGCGCATCCACTCGCAGTGCCTTACCGGCGACGTCTTCCATTCGCTGCGCTGCGATTGCCGCCAGCAGCTCGATCTTGCGCTCGACACGGTCGTCGCGCACGGCTCCGGCCTCATCGTCTATGAAGAGCAGGAGGGTCGCGGCATCGGCCTCATGGCAAAACTCCGCGCCTACGAACTGCAGGACCAGGGTCTCGACACCATCGAGGCCAACCTCAAGCTGGGCTACCGCTCCGACCACCGCGACTTCAGCCTGCCCGCCGAAGTGCTGAAGGTGATGGGCATCTCTGCCGTCCGCCTCATCACCAACAATCCAGAAAAAGTCAGCGCCCTTGAATCCGCCGGCATCCAGGTCGTCGAACGCCTCTCCGCAGAAGTCGCGTCGCACGAAACTTCAGAGAAATACCTCGAAATCAAGCGCGAGAAGATGGGTCATCTTATCGGCTCGCTATAGCAACCTGGCTCCGACGCAACAAAGAAGAGCCGCCCCATCCGGGGCGGCTCTCTCATGTGTCATCCCGCAGCGAAGCGAAGGTGTCTGCTGTTCGTCCTAGCTCGGATTCGGCGAAGTCCCCGCCTCTTCCTGCATATTCGACAGCACCTTCACCTCAACCCGCCGGTTCTTCGACCGCCCCGCAGCCGTCTTGTTCGACGCCACCGCATCATCCTTCCCGATCCCTACCAGGTAGAACTTGTGCGGCGCAATCGCATACTTCGTCTGCAGATACGCGGCCACGGCATCCGCCCGCTTCTGGCTCAGCGCATAGTTGTACTGCGCATCCCCAACGGAATCCGTGCCACCCGTCAACTGCACCAGGTAGTGCTTCGTCCCCTGCAGGCTCGCCGCCAGCGTATCCAATTGCCGCTTGTCACTAGGCGTCAACACCGACCTATTGAAAGCAAACGTGATGCTCGTGTCCGACACCGCCTTGTAGTTATCTAGACCGGCCACCGCACCACTCAACGAATTCACTCGGTTGTACGCTTCCTGTGCGTTGCCGTTGGCACCATCCGCTGCACCCTGCGCTCCACGTGCGCGAGCATCCGCGGCGTCGGCCGCACTCTGCGCACCCGCAATCCCCTTCGTTGCCCGCTCATCCGTATCCACGATCGTCCGGTGATCCGCGGCCGTCCGTGCATCCAGCGCGTTCGTGTTGTTGATCAGTGGCGCTGCCTGCGACCGGACATACTTCTTCGAGGAGCAACCCGTGCTCAACATCATCACGACCATTGCGCCCGCAACCAAACTCAACTGTGTCTTTGCACCGTTCATGTGTTTCTTTCGACCAACCTTCCGGGAGAAACGCAGGGCAACATCGCCCAGCACCTTGCTTCAGATGCAATTGGCTGGCCACAGCTCTCTGCTTCCCCTAAGTCCCTCATTCTGCACAACAAATGTCGCCGCACCTCGTCCCTCAAGCGGTTCCCCCGCAGCTCCGACACGGCACTTTCTTCCTAATCGCCCACGCAAAACGACACACCCCGTAAACTGAAGCAAGACGCTCGTCATGGACATCGAACAGAAAATCCGGCTCCTTCCCAAAGCCCCCGGCGTCTACCTCTACAAAAATGCCGAAGGCGAAGTCATCTACGTCGGCAAGGCGAAGAACCTGCGCAGCCGCGTCTCGTCTTACCTGCTTGAAGCCAACCAGCTTGCCAACCGCAAAACCGGCTCGCTCATGCGTGAAGCGGTCGACGTCGACTACATCCAGGTCGCCAACGAGCAGGAAGCCCTCGCGCTCGAAAACAACCTCATCAAGCAGCGCAAGCCACGCTTCAATATCCTTCTGCGCGACGACAAAACCTACCCCTACGTCAAGCTCACCACAGGCGACCGTCACCCCAAAGTCTTCGTTACCAGAAAATTACGAAAGGACGGCGGCCAGTATTTCGGCCCCTACTTTCCCGGCAACCTGGCGCACCGCATCGTCGACCTGATCCACCGCTCCTTCCTCATCCCCAGCTGCAAGGTCGACCTCAATCGCTACCACCCCCGTCCCTGCCTGGAGTTCTACATCAAGCGCTGCCTCGGCCCGTGCGTCGAGAACCTCACCAGCCGCGAGAGCTACGGCGAAGCCATCCGCGACGTCCAGCTCTTCCTCAACGGCAAGCAGGACGAACTCGAATCCCGCATCACCGACCGCATGACGGACGCCGCCATGAACGAGCAATTCGAGCTCGCCGCGCGTCTCCGCGACCAGCTCGTCACCGTCCACCAGCTCCAGGAAAAGCAGCGCATCGCCTCCGCCGAAAACGAAGACGCCGACGTCTTCGGCTACCACTTCGACAAGGAAATGCTCGCCGTCAACCAGTTCCACATGCGCGAAGGCAAAATCGTCGACAAGCGCGACTTCTTCTGGGAAGACCTTCCCGACCTTCTCTTCGAAGCCGGGCGCGACGCCGACACCGAGACCCTCGCGGAAGCCGCCGCAGAAGTCGAACAGTCCGCCGACATGGAAGAGCGCACCGCTCCCGCGCACGATCCCCAACCCTGGCACAGCGAAGCCGAGCACCACGCCCCCGCAGCCGCCACCATCAACGCCCTTCCCACGCAGGACTTCTCCCCCGCCGCCTTCTTCTCCGCCTTCCTCAAGCAGCTTTACCTCGATCAGCCCTACGTCCCCCGCACCATCTACGTGCCGCTCGACTTCCCCGACCGCCAGGCCCTCGCCTCCCTCCTCACCACCCAGGGCAAGCGCAAGGTTGAAATCCTCGCACCCCAGCGCGGCGACAAGCGTTCCCTCGTCGACCTCGTCGGCCAGAACGCCAAGCAGTCCTACGACACCCGCTTCCGCACCCTCGCACCGAGTAAGAACGCCATCGCCAACGCCTTGCAAGACGCACTCAACCTGCCCGAAGTCCCCATTCGCATCGAGTGCTTCGACATCTCCCACATCTCCGGCTCAGACTCCGTCGCCAGCATGGTCGTCTGGGAAAACGGCGACATGAAAAAAGCGGACTACCGCAAATACAAGGTCAAAACCGTCGACGGCAACGACGATTTCGCCTCCATGCGCGAAATCATCCACCGCCGCTACGTCAAGCTGCAAAACGAGAAAACGCCCTTCCCCTCTCTCATCCTCATCGACGGCGGCCTCGGCCAGCTCGCCAGCGCCGCCGCCGCGCTCGAGGAAATCGGCGTCACCCTCCAGCCCCTCGCCTCCATCGCCAAAAAAGAAGAAGTCATCTACGTCCACGGCCAGGAAGAAGACCCCGTCGTGCTCGACCGCCGCTCGCCCGTCCTCCACCTCGTCCAGCGCATCCGCGACGAGTCCCACCGCTTCGCCATCACCTACCACCGCAAGCGCCGCGAAATGCGCGACCGCGACTCCGAACTCCTCAGCATCCCGGGCGTGGGCGACACCACCCGCAAGCGCCTCATCACCCACTTCGGCTCTGTCCGCGGCATCCAACAGGCCAGCCACGACGCCCTCACTGCCGTCGTCAACGCCAAAACAGCCAAAACCATCCGCGCCTACTTCGACGCCGAAGCCACCACCCCGAACGCCGAAGCCGCCCTCCGCATCCTCCAATAGCGCTCAGCATGACAGGCGCAGGTTTGTCATCCCGTAGCGCAGCGAAGGGATCTGCTTTTCGACGCGCAACACAGCATCAAAACGCAAATCCCTTCTGTCCAAATCGCTACTGCTGGTACCCGTCCGGCCCCACCTCAAACGTGTTGCAAGCCTTCACATCCCCCGTCGTCATCCCGCGCTTGAACCACCCCTGCCGCTCCGCGCTCGTGCCATGCGTAAACGATTCCGGGCTCACCGTGCCCCGCTGCATCTTCTGAATGTGGTCATCCCCCACCGCCGCCGCATTGTTCAGGGCGGAGTCCAGATCACCCGGGTCCAGCAGGTGCCGCTCCTGCATGCTGTGCCCCCAGATCCCGGCAAAGCAGTCCGCCTGTAACTCAAGCTCCACCGAAGCGCGGCTCCGCTGGCTGCGGTCCTGCATCATCTGCGTCGCCTTCTGTTCAATGCCCAGAATGTCCTGCACATGGTGCCCCAGCTCATGCGCAATCACGTACCCCTGCGCAAAGTCGGCCGAGTTGCCACCCAGTTTCTTCAATTCATCCCAAAAGTCCAGGTCGATATACACCCGCTCATCCTCCGGGCAATAAAACGGCCCGGTTGACTCCTGGGCCGTGCCGCAACCGCTCTGCGTCTGCCCGCGAAACAGCACCAGCTTGGCGCGCCGGTAGTTCTTGCCCGTCTGCTCCGGCAGCACCGCCGTCCACATCTTCTGCACGTCATCCAGCACGTAGCTCACCAGCTGCGCATCGCGTTTCTCGCCCGCGCTCTCCTGCACCGGTCCATCGCTCTGCTGCGCCTGGCGGCTCTCGGACTGCGAGGGTTCACTTCCCCCACCACCCAGCCCACCCAGAAAGTTGCGCCCCGTGATCAGGCTCAGCACCACCAGCACGATGACACCAACGATGCCCAGCCCGCCGCCACCAAATGGCAGCATCCCGCCGCCACCGCCGCTGTCTCCCCGGCGGTCCTCCACATCGCTGCTCATCCCACCCGGCGTCCATTCCATCGTTTCATCTCCCGTGCTGCATCGTTCCCGCGTTTCAGCCGCGAACCTAAACCGTACGCTAGGATGCGCCGCGACTCCAAACCATTGTCCACCCACAGCAACATCACCACGCACCCCACCTCCCCCATCGTGAAGTCCACCAGCCACCCCACCTTCCGAAACAACAAAGCCCTGTCATTTCGACCGAAGCGAAGCGAAGTGGAGAAACCTGCTTTCCGTTCGAGTTACGATCACCTTCACCCACAGACCCACCGTCGTTTAAGGTGGGTCCATGCTCGCCCGCCGCCTCACCTTCCCATTCCTGCTCTCCTGCATCGCTGCCCTCCCAAACCCTGCCCAGACACCGCTTCAACAGCAGGTCGCCACCATCGCACAAGCCGCCCAGGGCACCGTCTCCGCCGCCTGCCTGCTCCCCGGCACCAATCTCAACTGCGACCTCCACCCCCACAACCACCCCCCCATGCAGTCCATGTTCAAGTTCCCGCTCGGCCTCACCGTCCTTCATCTCGCCGACCTCGGCAAGCTCCCCGGTCAGCACCCCGGCGAACCGATCGCCACCACCCTCGACCGCCCCCTCCGCTTCCTGCCCGAAGACCGCATCCCCAAATCCTTCAGCCCCCTCACCGATCGCTACCCCGAGGCCAATGTCGACGTCCCCCTGCGCGAACTCCTCACCTACGCCGTAGGCCAAAGCGACAACGGCGCCACCGACACCCTGCAGCGCATCATCGGCGGCCCCGCCGTCATCCAGGCCTACATCCGCTCCCTCCTCGGCAACGACGCCTTCCAACTGCAAACCGGCGAACAGGAAATGGATAAGGACCTCCAGGCCCAGTACGGCAACTGGATCGAGCCCGCCGCCGCCACCCGCCTCCTCCAACTCCTCGTCACGGACTCCCCGCTCAAGCCCGCCACCAACGCCTTCCTCGTCCAGGTCATGACCGACTCCCAGACCGGCGCCCACCGCCTCCGCGCAGGCCTGCCCGCAGGCACACCCCTCGCGCACAAAACCGGCACCAGTGGCGTCCACGGCGGCATCGCCGCAGCCACCAACGACATCGGCCTCATCACCCTGCCCGACGGCCGCCACCTCGCCGTCGCCGTCTATGTCACCGACGCCCGCGCCGACGAACCCACCCGCGAAGCCGTCATCGCCCGCATCGCCAAAGCCGCCTACACCGCCGCCCTCCAAACCCACTAGGCAAACAGACCACCTGTCCCATGTCCGGATCCTCGGACATGGGTTCCACAAACTCCGAAAGCAAACTCTCCCACCACGAACCCGGGTGCCCCATTCTTTCGCGCCCACAGCCCTGCGCTGCGGCAAACCTTCCCGCGCGAAAGGGTGGGGTAAGCGCGAAGCGCTCAATCGCACAACGTGCGACTTCTTTCCCCACCACAAAATTCTCCGGCAAACCAACCCACCTGCTACCCTGCAACAACCGCATGCCCACCCCACCCCCCGCCACCGACGGCACCCACGAACTCCCCCGCGTCCTCAACGTCGCCCACGCCACCTCCATCGTTGTCGGCATCATCATCGGTTCCGGCATCTTCCTTGTCCCGCGTGAAATGGTCGCAGCCGTCGGTTCCTCCAAAACCGTTTACGCCGTCTGGATCGTCGGCGGCCTGCTCTCCCTGTTCGGCGCGCTCACCTACGCGGAGGTCGCCGCGCAGTACCCGGACTACGGGGGCGAATACGCCTTCCTCCGCGAGGCCTACGGCGAACTCGTCGCCTTCCTCGAAATGTGGACGTGGTTCACGATCGCCAAGCCCGCCTCCCTCGCCGGCATCTGCGCCGGCATCGTTCGCACCCTGGCCCTGTTCCCCGCCTTCGCCTTCATGAACAACCCGGCCTTCTTCGGTCTCAACAACGGCCAACTCGTCGCCTTCGCCGCCCTCTGGGCCGTCACCCTGCTCGACATCGTTGGCACCCGCCGCGCCGCCAACGTCCAGCTCCTGCTCACCTACCTCAAGGTCGGCCTCATCCTCGCCATCGCCGTCCTCTGCTTCCTCTTCGCAGGCCCGCTCGGAAATACGGCAAACTTCAGCAGCCTGGCGGTCGGAGCACGCGGCGGCATCGGCGGCTTCATGGTCGCGCTCATCGCCGCGCTCTGGGCCTACGACGGCTGGTCCGACGTCGCCGCCCTCGCCGGCGAAGTCGAGCGCCCCCAGCGCAACCTGCCCATCGCCTTCACCGGTGGCATGCTCATCGTCGGCGGCCTCTACATGCTCACCAACGCCGCCATCCAGTACATCCTCCCGGCAGCCCAACTCGCCCATGCCGACCGCCCCGCGGTCGACGCCATTCGCCTCGTCCTCAGCGCGCACAACATCGGGTGGGGCGCAGCCCTGGTCACCGTCGGCATGCTCATCAGCATCACGTCGTCGTTCGTCGGCTCCTCCCTCTCCGGCGCGCGCATCCCGTTCGCCGCTGCCCGCGATGGACTCTTCTTCCGCCGCCTCGCCGACGTCAGCCCCCGCTTCCACACCCCCGCCACCGCGCTCACCGTCCAGGCCTGCCTCAGCAGCCTGCTCATCTTCGCCCTCGGCCGCTTCCAGGCGCTCTTTTCGCTCGCCATCTTCGCCTCGTGGATGACCTACGGCCTCGCCGCCTCCACGGTCTTCGTCTTCCGTGCCCGGGCGAAACGCGCAGGCATCCCCGCCGGCGCCCGCAGCTTGAAGGATGCCCGCCCGTTCTCCACGCCGCTCTACCCGATGATCCCCGCCCTCTTTATCGCCGCCGCCGCAGCCCTCACGGTCTTCAGCTTTCTCGACCAACCGGTCAACTCCACGGTCGGCGCCCTCGTCATCGCCGCCGGCACCCCCGTCTACTTCTACTTCCGCAACCGCCGCAACAAGGAAAGCTCAACGGCAAAAGTGGCTGCTACATAACTTGTGCAGTTCGCTCTAAATCCCGTCCTTTAAGGATGTTGCGCTCTCACCCTTTGCAATGACGAACATACAGCAGGCCCTCAATAGAATGAGGAACTTAGCCGCCACAAAGGGGGTAGGGGACAAAGACGGTACCCTAAATACGATGCAAACTCGCCCGCAGAAAAAACCCAAACTCGGCCAGAACTTCCTCGTCGACGACACCGCCCGCCATCGCATCGCCGAGGCTCTCGGCGACATCTCCACCAAAACCGTAATCGAGATCGGTCCCGGCCACGGTGCCATCACCACCATCCTCGCCGAGCGCGCCCACCGCCTCGTCTGCGTCGAGCTCGACCGCTCCCTCGCGCCCGAGCTCCGCTTCAAGTTCCGCAACCATCCCAACGTAGAAATCGTCGAAGCCGACATCCTCGCCACCGATCTCACCGCGCTCATCGGCGAAGGGAACAAGGCCAGCGTCGTCGGCAACCTGCCCTACTACATCACCTCCGACATCCTTCTGCACCTCGCCGCGCACGCACCCGCGCTCGATCTCGCCATCGTCATGATGCAGCGTGAAGTCGCCGAGCGTGTCGCTGCCCAGCCGGGTACCCGCGACTACGGCCTGCTCTCCGTCACCGTCCAGATGAGCGCCCAGGCCAACGCCCTGTTCACCCTTCCGCCCGCCGCCTTCAACCCGCCACCCGACGTCCACTCCACCGTCCTGCGCCTTGCCATGCACAGCCGCTACGACGAGCTCGGCATCCCCGACCGCGCCGCCTTCACCCGTTTCCTGCGCACCTGCTTCGCGCAAAAGCGCAAAACCCTCGGGAACAACCTCCGCGCCGGCGGCCACACCCCCGAGCAAATCGCCACAGCCTGCGAAGCCGCTGCCATCGCCGCCACTGCCCGCGCCGAAAGCCTTCCTATCCCCACCCTCGCCAAGCTCTTCCACACCCTGCGCTGATACGGCCTCCTATTTCGGCTGCGCCCGAACCGGCGACGTCGCGGCAGCAGGAGCCACCGGAGCCGGCGCAACCCGCGGAGCCGGTGGCGGACTGGGTACCATCATCCGCGGCGCCGGCGAAGCCGTCGGCATGGGCGTCCGCGGTGCCGGCGATCCCGTCGGCATGGATGTCCGGGGCGCCGGTCTCGGCGCCGTCCCTGCAGGTCGTTGCGTCGGCACGATGCCATTCCCCTGCACGGGCGACGGTACCAGCCTTGGGCGCAACGGCGAAACTAACCTGTGGCTATCCTCCCCAACCTGCCCGCGATGCAGAAACACCTCACCCTGCGACGTGCCACTGTCCGAACTCAAACCACTCGCACCAAATGGCGGAGCCCCATTTGCATTTACGGGCGGCGCGCCGTTCGCTCCCACCGGAGGCGCACCGTTCGCACCCACAGGCGGATCGGTCGGCTGCGGCAATCTTCCCTGCCCATACGTGTTTCCCTGGCCAGACGCCGCACCACCGACACCCACACCACGCCCGTTGACGAAGCCAACCCCACCGCCAGAAGTACCCCGCGGCGACGCTGGACCGGCACCCTCACCACCTTGCGCTCGCTCGCGATGCCACACCGCCGGCCTGCCCGGCACGGCCGGTGGCGCCTGCGACACCACGCCCAGCACCGGCTCATGCGTTCCACCGCGCATCGGGAAATCCCGCAGCAGCGACGACCCCACGGCCGACCCACCCTGTGGCGTCACCCCATGCCCCACCCGCGGCAGCGGCGTCGCGATCACCCCGTCAATTCGCACCGGCTCGCTCCTGCGCCGCGTCGTCACCGCCATACCGGGTGCCATCGGCTGATAGCGCACCGGCACCGGCACATGCCGCCGATCCCGCGCAAACTGGTCAAATCCAGGTCGAACCGGTGGCCGCCACCCTGTCGGTGGACGCCGCACCCGCACGCCTCCACTCGCAAATCCGCTATCCACGCCCCCGCCAAAGCCAAAGCTCAGGCAACTGCTCGACGGTACCCAGCCCCAACCAAAACCGCCGTAAAACGACCACGCACCGCACCTGTACGGCAGCCATCCCCAACCATACCCGGAAGCAAACGTGTACCCGCCCGGCCCATACACCCAGCTGCCATTGCCGTACGGGTCGAATCCCGCGTCCGCCACCGCCGGCTGCCACACCGTGCCCTCACCCGCCACGTCATACCACCGGCCCTGCGCATCCAGATCGGCCCAGCCGTACCCCTGCTCGCCCGCATAGCTGTCACGCGCCGCCGTCCGCGCCGCCTGTTCATCCTGCGCCGCCTGCGCCAGCCTCTCATTCCAGCCGTCCCACCGCTCCGGGCTCACGGTCTCCGCCAGCAGATACCGCCGTCCATTCTTCGGATCGGTCCGCACACTTTCCCCAGCACCAATTTGCGCGGTATACGCATTCGCGCGCGTCATCGACACCGAACCCGACAGCACCGCCGCCTCCACCTGCCCGTCCAGCACACGCACGCGAAAGCCCGCATTCTCCTCCGGCGCAAGCGTCACCTCGCCGGCAAAAACCGCGAACGTCCCGCGATCCGAAGCCCGCAACTCCAGGTAAAACAGCCCGTTCCCCAGTTCGATCTGCGTCCCCGTCTGCGCCGCATCCATGCGCGCGATCGTCGCCACGCTACCCGGCGTCATCCGCAACACCGACCCATCCGCAAACTCAACTTCCGCCTCACCCGCATCACCGGTAGAAAGCCGCGTCCCCGCAACCAGCGGCATATTCAGAGCCGCATCCACCGGCACCACGGTCCCGTCCGCCGCACCCACCGTCACCGAACCCGCAAGACGGCTCAGCCGCGCCACCGGCATCTGCGCCGCGGCCGCCATTTCGCCAGAAGACTGCATGCCCTCGGCAGCCCGCCCGGCCGAGCCGTCCGCCTGCGCCGACGCAAATCCCGCACACACGCCGCACAGGACCGCCGCACTCACCCAACGCACTGTGCGTGTCGCCATCAAGCCACCTCACCGCAGACCTACGCGCAAAGCATACGCCCACAGCAATAAGATGATCTTGATCAAAAAGCGTCACACCTGCGCGTCTGTCACGCATCCGCCACCTACTGCAGCTTCGCCAGCTCCAGCAACTGCGCCGCCCGCAGACGCACCCGCTCCAGCACCGCGTCATCCGACACCAGCGACTGCAACGAAGGCGCGATTGCCGCCAACTCCTGCGCCTTGCCCTCCTTCGCATCCGTCGCCAGCCGAATCAGCACCGGGTCCAGCCCCAGCCGGTCGTATCGGTGCAGCCGGTCGATCGTTATCCCCGTCTCGATCGTGGAACTCGCCTGCGACAAGTACTCCATGGTCTGCATGACCGCCTTATTGTCGGAAAAATTGTAGGCACACGTCACCGGCGCGCCACCATCCGCCGCATACGTCAGGGTCTTGGTCCCCATCCGCGCCAGCCCCTTGGTCTTGGTCTCGCAAGGCACCAATCCATGCGACTCCGCCAGCCATTTTCCGAGCTTTGCCTGACCCGTCGGCGACAACGTAAACCGCACCGGCACATCCGTAATCCCCACCGCGGCATGGTGCGACGTGTACTCCACCGCACCGCCCGGCGTAACGTGGAAACTCCACTGCGGCACCGGCAAACCTTCGCGGTCATACGTCGCGGTCAGAGCAAACTGATTTGTCGAAGGTGCAGCCAGCTGGCCAACCGCGCCCTGCACGACACCTCCAAGGCAGCCAACAAGGCACGCGGCCACCCGCCTACTTCGGCGCGATGTCACCGAACACCCCGTTGTCCCGCAACCGCCGAGGGCCGTACCACAGGCCCACTTGCAGGCTCGGCGCAGCCAGTAGACCGTACTGTCGATGCCGCCGAAGACCGTCGAGAAGCCGCCGACGTTGCCCCCACTGCGAGAGCCGTTCGACTCGCGCCGCCCGTCATCCCCAGCAGCGTTCGCGCTGTGTGAATATGGCAGATCGCAATCGCCAGCGCATCTGCCGCATCCGCAGGCTCCGGCGCGCGCTCCAGGTCCAGCAGGCGAGCCACCATGAACTGCACCTGCTCCTTCGCCGCCAGGCCATACCCCACCACGGCACTTTTGATCGAGAGTGGCGCGTACTCCGCCACTTCTAGCCCCGCGCCCGCCGCAGCAAGCATCGCCACGCCGCGCACATGGCCCAGCTTCAGCGCGCTCTTCGCATTCGCCGCAAAAAACACATCTTCAATTGCGACCACTTCCGGCCCATACAGCGCGATCAACCCGCTTAGTTCGGAATGCACCTGGTGCAGTCGCAGTGGTGTGCGCTGCTTCTTATCCAGCTTCACCGCACCGGCGGCAATAGGCAGCAGCCGCGTCTCGCGCGCTGTCTCCACCAGCTCCACCACGCCCCAACCGGTGTATTCCGTACCGCAGTCGATTCCAAAAACCCGCATTGCCTCCGAGTCTACCGGAACACCAATCCACATCGGACCAGGGTGAACCGACTTCGATATTCACGATGGGACGCAGTCCGACCAATCCGAGAAGCGGATAACCATGTCTCGCGTGGGATACATGAGATTTCTCTACACCATCGACCGCACCACGACCATCGCCGCGGAAGCCACCAGTTCGACCGCGCCACAACAGGCCGGCACCACCGCCGAAGTCGCTCGCCGCAACACCGCCCCCTCAACGTCGCCGATCTCCCGCACAAACCCATCACCAGAAAGCGTCGTAAAGCACTGCGGCCGCCCCATCGCATCCCGCAACTCCAGCCGCTCCCCCGCCTTGACCTCAAACCGGTCCACCGCAAAGTACTTCTCCCGAATCAGTCGCGTGCCCTGCTCCATCGCCACGGGAGTCACCTTGCCCGCCCGCGTCTCCGCCCGGCTCACCGCAACCCCCTGCTCCAAATGCAGCTCCCGCGGCCGCCCATAGTCATACAGCCGGTATGTCGTGTCCGACGTCTGCTGCGTCTCAAGCAGCGTCACGCCAGGCCCAATGGCGTGCACCGTACCGGCATCCACAAATACCATGTCGCCCGCAACGACCGGCACCATGCGCAACAGCTCTTCCATCGACCCATCCGCCGCCGCGACGCGCATCTGCTCCGGTGCAACGCCATCCCGCAGCCCGCACGCCACCTCCGCGCCCGGCTCCGCCGCCACCACGTACCAGCACTCCGTTTTGCCGCGCGGCTGGCCCATCGCCTGCGCCTGCGCGTCGTCCGGATGCACCTGCACCGACAGCTTCTGGTCCGGAAACAGCAGCTTCAGCAGCAGTGGAAACTCTCCCTCCGCGCGCCACTCCCCCAGCAACGCCTCGCCGTGCAGTTCCGCGATGCGCCGCAGTTCCAGTCCCGCGACGACACCCTTCTCCGCCACGCAGGCCGGCCCGGTCAGCCATGCCTCCCCGATTGGCTCGGCCGTCTCCGGCAGCTCCCCCGCGCTGTACCACGCAGATAAATCATGTCGTCCCCACGGTCGGGGAGAGAACACGGGCTTCAGGGCAAACGGTCCAAGTGTTGTCATAACCGCTTCATCCTACCAACATCCCACTGCCGTTTTCAGCCCATTGTTCCAGCCAGGTGCATGTCGCACCGCCCTTACACAACTGTTACAAACCACTGCCCGCAACGCTGCTAGGGTGTCGATAGGGAAAGCAGTCCGAAACCCGCAACACGCGCTTTACGAACCAACCGAAGAAGAGGATCCATGTCCGCATCCGTTCCCACTGACGCCGAGATCGCCGCCCACATCAACGAGCAGACCGGCGGCTATACCGCTTCTGCCATCGCGACACCCAGCGTCCGCGAAGTTGTAGAAGCCACCCGCCGCAAGGTTCGCGAGGACCTACGCATGGGCCGCGAGCACCAGCAGGGTGAAATTAACTGGATTACCAGCATTTTCATGGGTATCTTCCACGTCGGCGCTTTCGCCGCACTCTTCTTCTTCTCGTGGAAGAACCTGCTCGCCTTCGTCATCATGTATTTCCTCGCGATTAATGTCGGCATCGGCATGGGCTACCATCGCCTGCTCACGCACCGCGGCTACCGCGTGCCCCGCTGGCTTGAGCTCATCATCTCCGGCTGCGGCACGCTCGCGCTTGAGGGCGGACCGATCTTCTGGGTCGCTACCCACCGCGTTCACCACCAGTTCAGCGACCACGAAGGTGATCCGCACACCCCAAAGGATGGCAGCTGGTGGGCACACGCCGGCTGGATCCTCTCTGGCCGCGCACTGCACAGCGAAACCGCCCTCCTTGGCCGCTACGCTCCCGACCTCACCCGCGACCCCGGCCAGCGCTGGCTCAGCACCTACCACTGGGTTCCGCTCACCATCTCCGGTCTTCTGCAGCTCGCCATCGGCGGCTACTTCGGCGGCGTCAAGGGTGCCATTGGCATGATGCTCTGGGGCACCTTCCTCCGCGTCACCGCCGGCCTGCACAGCACCTGGCTCGTCAACTCGGCAACCCACCTCTGGGGCGGTCGCCGCTTTGAAACCAAGGATGACAGCCGCAACAACTGGATCGTCGCCCTGCTCACCGGCGGCGAAGGCTGGCACAACAACCACCACGCCCACCCCGTCAGCGCCCGCCACGGCCTCGCCTGGTACGAGTTCGATATCAACTATTACGGTATCTGGCTTATGGAAAAGGTCGGCCTCGCCAAGAAGGTTCAGATCGCCAAGTACGACAAACTCAATCCCAAGCCCGCCGGCGCGTAATGCTCCCGCAAGCAATCAGAAAAGGCCAGCGATTCGTCGCTGGCCTTTCCCTTTGCGGCTACCATTTATCCAGCCATGAACATCACCCGCCGCCGCGGCGCCATCGCCACCTTCGTCACCCTGGGCATCTGCCTCACGGGTCTCGCGGTCGCGCTCAACGTCGGTTGGATCATCCTCAACATCCACCAGCTCCACATCGTCTACTACGTCCTCGGCATCATCTTCTTCGGCGTCCTCATCGCCGGCCTCGTGCTCAACACCATCTTTCTCGTCCGCGAAATCCGCCGCAACGAGCGCCAGGACAGCTTTCTCAACGCCGTCACCCACGAGCTCAAGACCCCTATCGCCTCCACCCGTCTCTACCTCGAAACCCTGCAGCGCCGCCCCCTCGAAGACGCGCAGCGGCAGGAGTTCTACACCCGCATGATGGAGGACAGTGATCGCCTCCTCTCCACCGTCGAGCAGATCCTGCGCGCCGGCGAAGCCAACGCCAAGGGCGTCGTCAAAAGCGGCAAAACAAAACTTCCCGTCGACCTCCGCCAGCTCACCCAGGACGCCATCGCCGAAACCGTTCGCCGCCACCATCTCGCGTCCACCACCCTCCGCCTCGTAGACGAAGCCCCCAACCGCGAAGTCTTCGTCGCCGGTGAGGCTCAGGGCCTCCGCACCGCGCTCCTTAACATTCTCGACAACGCCGTCAAATACTCCCCCGCCGGCGTCGATATCACCGCCGAGCTCAGCGTCCTGCGCGAAACCACCGCCATGCTCCGCATCACCGATACCGGCGTCGGCATCCCGCCGGACCATCTCAAGCGCGTCTTCCACCGCTTCTACCGCGTCGCCAACCGCGAAAGCGCCCGGATTAAGGGCACCGGCCTCGGCCTCTTCATCACCCGCGCCATCGCCCGCCAGCACGGCGGCGACGCCTCCGCCCAAAGCTACGGCCCCGGCCTGGGCACGACCATTACCCTGCAGCTCCCCCTGCTCGCCGCCCAATCCCAAACCTTCGCGACCGAAACGCAACAGCCATGACCAACGACCTCATCGTCCTCGTCGAAGACGAAGCCCACCTCGCCGACGTGGTCCTCTTCAACCTGCGCGCCGAAGGCTACCGAACGCACCACGAAGCCGATGGCGATGCCGCCCTCCACTACCTGCTGCACACCCCCGAGCCCCCCGCCGCCGTCCTGCTCGATGTCATGCTCCCCGGCATGGAAGGCTTCGCCATCGCCCGCGCTCTCCGCGCCGCCAACAACTTCGTTCCCATCCTCATGCTTACTGCGCGCGGCCGTCCGGAAGACGTCATCGAAGGCTTCGAAGCAGGCGCGGACGACTACCTGCCCAAACCCTTCGAACTCTCCATCCTCTTCGCCCGCCTCAACGGCCTCCTCCGCCGCATGGAGTGGCAGCGCGCCGTGCCTGCCCCGGCCCCCGCCCTTAAACCGGCGACTGCAACTACCGACACCTTCCGCTTCAGCGATCGCGAAATCCGCTTCGACACGCTCGAAATCCTCACCCCCGACCAGACCATCCGCCTCACCCTCATGGAAGCCGACCTCCTTCGCTACCTCATTGACCGCGCGGGCAAGGTCGTCTCGCGCCGCGAAATCCTCGAAGAGGTCTGGCGCGTCCGCGAAGACACCGACACCCGCGCCATCGACAACTTTGTTGTCCGCCTCCGCCGCTACCTCGAACCCGACCCCGTGCGCCCTGCCCACCTGCTCACCGTCCGCGGCATCGGCTACCGCTTTGTCGCCGAAGGCACCTGGACCTGACGCGCATTCCTCGATCCCGTCGCTCGTTTGTCATCCCATGCACTTTTTGTCATCCCGTAACGAAGTGAAGGGACCTGCTGTTCGCACCCGCAACGCTGATCCAACCCACACCACGACTGACCTAACCCATCTACACTGATCCAGAGGGCAAACCGGACGTCCATGCGCATTCTCACCCGCTACATCCTGCGCGAAGTCCTTTCCCACGGCCTGCTCGGCGGCATCGTCTTCACCTTCATCCTCTTCATCCGCGACCTTGGCCGCATCCTAGAGCTCGTCGTCCGCGGCTCCGCCACCATTGCCGAAGTCACCCGCATCATCCTGTACACCCTGCCCTCCACGCTCATCCTCACCATCCCCATGGCCGTGCTTGTCGGCATCCTACTCGGCCTGGGCCGCCTCTCCGCCGACAGCGAAGTCACCGCCATGCGCGCCTCCGGCTTTGGCGTCCTGCAGTTCGTGCGCGTCTGCAGCATCGCCGCCGCCGGCGCACTGCTCCTCGGCCTCTTCAATTCTCTCTACGTCGCACCACGCTCCGCCGCCGCGCTCCTCCGCCTGGAAACCGAGCTCAAAACCTCGCAGGCCAGTTACGAAGTTCAGCCCCGCGTCTTCTACGAGGATTTCAAGAACTACGTCCTCTACGTGCAGGACGTTCACCCCGCAGAAGGCGCCGCCCTCTGGCAGCACGTCTTCCTCGCCGACCTCACCCAGCCCGCCGCGCCCTACGTCACCACGGCAGAACAGGCGGTCGTCGTCAACGGCGCGCACGGCCTGCTCCGCCTGCACCTGCGCGACGGCAGCCGCCACGAGATCGCCCCCAAAGACCCCAACCAGTACGACATCTCCACCTTCTCCGAAACCGACACCCCCATCCAAACCGGCGAACAGGACGACATCCGCCTCACCCGCAACGACACGCCACTGCTCGCCATCCCCGCCCGCGTGCTCTGGCAGCAGCGCCACGGCGCGCAGGGCCGCGCCTACCTCATCGAGCTCAACAAGCGCTTTAGCTATCCCGCCGCCTGCCTCGTGCTCATGCTCGTCGGCGTGCCGCTTGGCCTGTCCTACCGCCGCGGCGGCAAAGGCAGCGGCTTCGTCCTCACCATCGGCCTCGTCTTCATCTACTACTTCTTTTCCTCCACCGGCGTTGCCCTCGCAAAGCAGGGTAAACTCTCCCCTTTCTTCGGCGTCTGGACCGCCAACGTCCTCTTCGCCGTCCTTGGGGTCTGCCTGCTCCACGGCCTCACCTACGGCGACCTTTCCCAGTTCACCGCTCCGTTCGCACGCGTCGCCGGTTTCCTCAAGACCCTTGCCCTGCGCGTCCTCCCTGGAACAAAACGCAAGGAACGACAGGTCTCCGAGGCAAGCGCCGCCCGCAGCCACTACGGCAAGGGCCGCATCTACCGCTTCCCCCTCATCTTCGACGCCTACGTCCTCCGCGAATTCCTCTCCACCCTCGCCCTCGTCCTGCTCAGCTTCATCACCCTCTCGCTTTTCTTCAGCTTCTTCGAGCTCGCCGGCGACATCATCCGCAACAAGACACCACTCATCACGGTCGGCGACTACCTGCTCAACCTCATCCCCTACATGATCTACAACCTCACCCCGCTCTGCGCCCTGCTCGCCGTCCTCATCACCTTCGGCGCGCTCAGCCGCTCCAGCGAGCTCACCGCCATGAAGGCCTCCGGCGTCAGCATCTATCGCCTCATCGCGCCCATCATGCTGCTCACCGCCATCCTCGCCGTCTCGCTCTTCGCCTTCGACGAGTTCTATCTCCCCGCCGCCAACCGCCGGCAGGAGGCGCTCCGCTCCGTGATCAAGGGCAAGCCCGCGCAAACCTTCTTCCGCCCCGACCGCAAGTGGATCTCAGGCCAGCAGGACTCCGTCGGCGAGCCCGCCCGCATCTTCTACTACCAGTTCTTCGACCCCGACAAGGACGTCTTCGCCAATATCACCGTCTTCGAGTTCCAGCCCGGCACCTTCCGCCTCCAGCGCCGCATCTTCGCCGCAAGCGCACGCTGGGACCAGCCCACCGGCCGCTGGCTCTTCGAGAATGGCTGGCAGCGCAGCTTCCAGGGTGAATCCATTACCAGCTACCAGCCCTTCACCCTTAACACCTCCCCAGAAATTCGCGAGCAACCGTCCTACTTCAAAAAAGAGGAACGCCCCTCGCAGGAGATGAGCTACAACGAACTCGGCAACTACATCCACGACCTTAAGCAGAGCGGCTTCGACACCATGCGCCTCCGCGTCCAGCTCAACCGCAAGCTCGCCTACCCGCTTATCACCCTGGTCATGGCACTGCTCGCCGTCCCATTCGCGCTCTCCATGGGCAAGCGTGGCGGCCTCGCCGGCGTCGCCACCGCCATCGGCATGGCCATCCTCTACACCTTCGTCGCCGGCATCTTTGAAGCCATGGGCAACGTCAACGCCCTCCCGCCCATGCTCGCCGCCTGGTCCCCCGACCTCCTCTTCGCCCTGGCAGGCGGCTACCTCCTCCTCCGCACCCCGACCTAGAACATCCTCCACAAGGAACGTCGGGCCCATTCCACAGCTGCATGAACCGGGTGCCCCATACTTTCGCAGCTTCATCGCGAAAGCATGGGGTCCGAACCCGCACGCACGCTCCACATAAATCCTGGAACCCACCCCCGCCTCCCCCCATCTAAACTCAGCAGCAGGAGAACACATGCGCCCGATCGCCACCGCAGCCCTATTCGCTGCCCTCGCCGTAACCGCCCAGGCCCAGACCACCGCCACCCATAAGACCGGCACCGCCAACCATCGCCGCACCACGGCCACCACCGGTACCAGCACCGAAGGTATCGCCGCCGTCGGCACCATGCCCGCCGCCACCGGCCCGGCAAAAACTCTCTTCACGCTCAAGTACATCGACCTCAAGCTCGGTACCGGCGAACTCGCCAAGCCACAAATGTTCTACACCGTCAACTACACCGGCTGGACCACCGACGGCAAGAAGTTCGACAGCAGCTTCGACCACGGCCAGGGCGGCGAGCCCTTCACCTTCCCCGCCGGCGCACGCCGCGTCATCACCGGCTGGGACACCGGCTTCGAAGGCATGCGTATCGGTGGCAAGCGCCGCCTCATCGTCCCCTACCAGCTCGCCTACGGCGAACTCGGCCGCATGCCCGTCATCCCACCCAAGGCCACGCTCATCTTCGACGTCGAGTTCCTCGCCCAGAGCCAGACACCCCCCGGCCCACCCCCGCCCACCGCGCCGCCCGCCGGCACGGTCCCGCAAAGCACCAGGCCCGAAACCGCACCCGCACCGAAGCCAGGCACCAACCCCGTCACCGACCCCAAAGATCAGACGGACAAACCCAGCGACGCCAAACCCCAGCAGTAAGCAAGAACAGGGAACAGCAGACAGGGAACAGGGAACAGTGCCGAATGCCTAATCTCTAATGCCTGTTTCCTGTTCCCTTGTTCCCTGTTCCCTGTTCCCTGCCCTTCGGAAGGAGCCCATGACCCTAGGCCGACTGCAACCCCTCGCCCCCTACCTCAAGCGCTACCGCAAACAATTCGCGCAGGGTGCCGTCGCCGTCGTCCTCTATAACCTCTCCAAGGTCGTCATGCCCCTCGTCATCGGCCGCGCCGTCGACGACATCCAGCGCCACGGCACCACCGGCGTCATCTATCGCAATGTTGGCATCCTTCTGGCCGTCTCCATCCTCGCCGCCGTCTGCCTCTATCTCACCCGCTGGATCATCATCGGTGCCTCGCGCGAAATCGAATTCGACCTCCGCAACGATCTTTTCCGCAACCTCGAGCGTCAGTCCCTCAGCTTCTTCCACACTCACCGCACCGGCGACATCATGGCGCGCACCACCAACGACCTCAACGCCGTTCGCCAACTCCTCGGCCCGGCCATCATGTACTCGGCCAACACGGTCATCTTCACCCTCGCGGCGCTGCCGTTTATGCTTCGCATCTCGCCGAAGCTGACGCTCTTCGCCTTCCTCCCGCTGCCCTTCGCCTCCGTCCTCGTGCAACTCATGGGCCGCCGCATCCACAGCCGCTTCGAGCGCATCCAGGCCATGTTCTCCGACATCAGCGCAAAAGCGCAGGAAAACTTCTCCGGCGCTCGCCTCATCCGCGCATTTGCCCAGGAAGAAGCCGAAATCGCCCAGTTCGAAGTCGCCAACCAGGAGTACATCAAGCGCTCGCTCTATCTCGTGCGCCTCATGGCCATGCTCTGGCCCACCCTGGAATTCATCCTCGGCATCTCTATCGCCGTCACCCTCTTCGTCGGCGGCCGCGAAACCGTCCTCCACCGCATCACGCCCGGCCAGTTCACCAGCTACATGGTGTTCATGGTGCAGCTCACCTTCCCCATGCTCGCCCTCGGCTACGTCGTCAACCTCGTCCAGCGCGGCACCGCCTCCGTCCTCCGCATCGACGAACTCCTCAAGCAGCAACCCTCCATCAAAGACGAAAGCACAACGGCACCCCGTAGCACGCCACCTCTGTCATCCTGTAGTGAAGCGCAGGGATCTGCCGTTTTCTCCCCCGCCGCTACCCCCCTCACCCCCCGCGGCGACATCGAATTCCGCAACCTGACCTTCTCCTACGGCGCCGGCGGCAACGTCCTCACCGACGTCAACCTCACCATCCCCGCAGGCTCCTCGCTTGCCATCCTCGGCCCCACCGGCTCCGGCAAAACCACCCTCGTCCAGTTCATCCCGCGCCTACTCGACGCCGCGCCCGGCACCGTCCTCATCGACGGCATCCCCATCCGCGAATGGCCCCTCGACGCCCTCCGCCGCGCCGTCGGTTTCGTCCCGCAGGAGACCTTCCTCTTCTCCTCCACCGTCCGCGACAACATCGCCTTCTCCGAAGAAAGCGCCACCGACGAACAGGTCCTCCAGGCCGCGCAGACCGCCCAGATCGCCAACGAAATTCTCGACTTCCCCAACAGCTTCGCCACGGTCGTCGGCGAGCGCGGCATCACTCTATCCGGCGGCCAAAAGCAGCGTACCTCCATCGCCCGCGCCCTGCTCCGCGACCCCCGCATCCTCATCCTCGACGACGCCCTCGCCTCCGTCGACACCCTCACCGAAGAGCGCATCCTGCAGGGCCTCCGCACCGCCATGCAGGCCCGCACCACCATCCTTATCGCCCACCGCGTCTCCACCGCACGCACCGCCGACCGCATCGCCGTCCTCGTCGATGGTCGTATCCGCGAATATGGCACCCACGACGACTTAGTCGCGCAGCAGGGCTATTACGCAGAGTTAGTCGAAAAACAACAACTCGAAGAAGAAATCTCCGTCGCCACTTAGTCCAGCCAAGCCCCACTTACTTCAGGAGCACCATGTCCAATCTTGCCGGCACCTTTACCTTCCCAGGCACCACCCGCACCGTTCACCGCATGGGCTACGGTGCCATGCAACTCGCCGGACCACACGTCTGGGGCCCACCCAAAGATGTCCCCGGCGCCCTTGCCGTCCTCCGCGAAGCCATCGCCCTCGGCATCGACCACATCGACACCGCCGACTTCTACGGCCCGCACGTCACCAACCAGCTGATTCGCGAAGCACTGCACCCCTACCCCGCCAGCCTCACGCTCGTCACCAAGATCGGCTACAAGCGCGGTCCCGACGAATCCTGGTTCCCCGCCGCCACCCCCGACGACCTCAAGCAGGCCGTCGAAGACAACCTGCGCAATCTCGGCCTCGAAGCACTGCCCATCGTCAACCTACGCCTCGGCACCGCCGCCGGTCCCACCCAGGACTCCCTGCGCGAACCCCTCCGCGCCCTCGCCGCTCTGCAGCAGCAGGGCTTGGTCGAACACATCGGCCTAAGCACCATCAGCGCCACCCAGTTTGAAGAAGCGGAATCCATCGCACCCATCGTCTGCGTGCAAAATCTCTACAACGTCGCCCACCGCGAAGACGACAGCTTCCTCGACACACTCGCCGAAAAAGGCGTCGCCTACGTCCCCTACTTCCCGCTCGGCGGCTTCACCCCGCTTCAGTCCACCGCCCTGCACTAACAGGCCGCCGCACTCAACGCAACCCCCATGCAGGTCGCCCTCGCCTGGCTCCTCCAGCGCTCCCCCAACATCCTGCTCATCCCCGGCACCTCGTCCGTCGCCCACCTGCGCGACAACCTCGAGGCCGCTACCCTCACGCTTTCGTCCGACGCTCTCAAGGCGCTCAACGCCATCGCCGCGCACCCAACAGCGTAGCGGCAGGCGCGGCTCACCGCACGATCACACGCGATGCTACGGCGTTCAACGTAAGCTGCGTCTTCGATGTAAACGGCAGAACCACCCTCAACGTCTCCGTCACGGTCACCTTCACCGGGTTGCCGACATTGTTCCCGCTCGCCCAGTTCACCGCAACCGTCGGCGTCCCCACTTCCGACCCGATCCACAGCCACGGCGTCACCGAAGCCTGCACACTCGCCGTGGTCGCGGGTGTCAGGCTTCGGTTGCTGTGCACGCTTGCAAATCGCACCGCATTGCGCGCCGCGAACGACGCCGTGCAGTACCCGCACAGCACCACCCCGAACTGCATCGTGCCCATCACCATGAGCAGAAACACCGGCAACACCAGCGCCACTTCGATGACCGCGCCGCCTTCCTCGTCCCGCAACCAGGCCCGCCTCATGAGGGCTTCCATCGCACGCGATACGTCGCCTGCCCGTTCACGGTAAAGCTCGGTCCAAGTCCGATCAGCGGCATCGGTGCATTCACTGTCGCCGTCGTCACGACGAGCACATATTGAATCGGCGTCCCATAGCTCGCACAGGTGCTTGTACTCGTCACACGTGTGCCGCCCGGCGTACAGGTCCAGTAGGAACTTGGGGTGACGTTCAACCCCGTCAGTGACGGCGACGCCGCCTGCGCCGCACTCGTCATGCCCGTCGTATTTAACTGATTTCCCGGTAAGGATCCATACGCCGCTGCCGCATTCGCCGCCTCCACGCACTGCATCTTGCGTTCCGTATACAGCCCGAAATCCACCGTTCCCGCCACCATCAACGCCAGCAGTGGCAGCGCAAACGCCACCTCCACCAGCGCACTTCCCTCCTCGTCCCTCAAAAGCCTCATTGCACCAACCCTCCCGCGGGAGAAAATGGATTCCCCCCCGCAACATTGGTGTAATTACTCCGCAAGTTCACGGTGGAGTTAGACACAACTAAGTTGTCCACATCCAACCCCAAGTAATTTGCTGCCGTAAAACTCGAATTCCCCGTGATGCTTAATCCTGATCCCGTCAGGTAATAGATTCCGTCTCCTGTGGAGGTCACGTTCGAGTACACGAAGTCCTGATTACTTGTCTTTGTCCACGCGCGATCATTCATAGTAATGACCCCTGGGATACCGCCGCCTGAGCTGGATGTCGGGGCCGACACGGTCATTCGAGTGTTCGTCACATTTACCTGACCGTCGGCATACCCATTGCAACTCGTGAAGTAGAACGTCACTCCCGCCCCTGTCAGGGTCACAGGACTACTCGCGGTACCGCTGCTCGTCAGATTCCCGCAAAAGACATACAAACCCGGATAAAAGTAAATGGTGCTCCCTGCTGCAATCGTTGAATTTCCGCAGTAGACCCCTGGTCCAGCCGATTGCGAACCGGAAGCGGACACATTGCTATACGAACACGAACCTGGTGTCGGCAACGTAAGTCCCGCCAGCGGATCAGCCACCTGTGGCACCCCATACCGCGTCGCCGGACTGCCGCTGGCGTTCCACGTCGACGACCCCGCCGGCCCCACCACATTCGGCGCAAGCGAGTTAAATGTCGTCGCACTGTCCAGCGAAACTGTTCGATAGAAGTACCAGGGGCAAGTCGAATTCATCGTCGCAGACGTCGCCGTAAATACCGGCGACACCAGGTGCGCCGCACCGGTGGCATAGCCGCAGGGCACAACCAGCGCAGTCGACTGCGTATTCACCGTACTCACGCGGCTGCCCAGCATGCTTAAAAATGTAAGTGGGACCTGCTGCGAAATTGACGTCTGCACGGCGTCATAGTAGCCGCTGTAATCACCATAGGTCGGCACCCGCTGCACCGTCACGGTCGTGTTCGCAGATCCATCCGTAAACCCGTTCACCGTCGCATCGCCCTTTCCCATGGTCACGTAACTTCCCGAGGACACCCCGGAGCGCTCTACCTCCAGCGCTGCACCGATCGCCGCCGCATCGCTCGCGCTCTGCATCTGCAGCCGCCGTACTTCCATCTGCCCCACATCCACCACCAGCCCGCAGAACAGCAGCAGCACCGGCATCAGGATCGCAAGATACACCAGCATGATTGCGAACTCCTCAGCGTAATCGATGGCGCATATCGCCAACACCTCCTGTATCGGCCCGCAACACTTTTTCTCTAGCACCCCTCATGCTGCTCTCGTTCCATCCGATAAGCTCCTCAGCGCATTCCGGTCACCGATCAGCCAGACCGATCGTTCATCGAGAAGCGAACCAACCCTAAGGAGTGAGTCCAATCATGAAATCCATGCAGAACGCGCTCGTTCGCCTCGTGAACGAGGAAGACGGCCAGAACCTTATCGAATACGCCCTCATCGCCGGCATCATCGCCCTCGGTGCCATCGTTGCCATGACCGGTCTGAAGAACCAGATCATCAACGCCTTCAACTCCGTCGGTAACCAGCTCCAGAACGCAGCGTAAACCCCTCTTTTCCGGTCTGTCTCACTTCGACGGAGAGAATGCCACAGAGCGTTCTCTCCGCTCTAACCCCCATCCCTCAGCCGTCCCTTGCCACGGAGTGCCTCATGAGCCAACCGACTGCCGACATCGTCTTTTCGACCGTTGCCCTCGGCTGCGCAGGCATCGCGTGCTTCCACGACCTGCGCACCCGCCGCATCCCCAACAGGCTCACCCTGCCCGCCGCGCTTGCCGCAGTACTGGCACATTTTGCCGTCGGAGGGTGGGCCTCCATGGGTCTCGCTCTTGCTGCCGGGCTCGCCGCCGGCTTTGCCATGTTCTTATTCTTTCTCGCCGGCGGCATGGGAGCAGGCGACGTCAAGCTCATGGCTGCAGTCGCCTGCTTCACCGGCCTGCCGCCACTCGGTACCCTTCTGCTTGCCACTGCCACCACTGGTGCGGTCTTCGCCGTCGCCATCGCCTGGCGTCACGGCGCGGTACGCGCCACCCTCGCCAACACCTTTCGCCTCGCACAACATCACCAAAGCAACGGCTTGACCCCGAACGCGGACCACCATCTACGCACGCCCGGCGCTCTGCGCATGCCCTTCGCGCTGCCCATCGCCGCCGGCTGCATGTGCACGCTGCTCCTGCAGCTCTCGGCAGGTGCACGATGAACAGCAGCCGCCGCCGCTTCGTCACCGCCTGCGCCACGGCCTTCGTCTTCTCGGGCGCCGCTACCCTTGCCCTCAGCTGGCGCATCGCTCACGTCTCCGCCGCGCAAAGCTCGCGCATGCGCAGCTATGTCGCCCCCGCACGCCTCGTGCCCGCCGGGGAGTCGCTGCAGGCAGCCGACCTCCATCTCGTCTCCTGGCCCGCCGCCAACCCCATCGCCGACGCCTTTGAGCACACCGACGACGCCGTCGGCCGCACCACCCTCTACCCCCTCGCGCCCGGCCAGCCCGTGCTCGAGCATGACCTCACGCCCCGCGGTGCAGGCCCCGGCCTCGCCGGCCGCATTCCCGACGGCATGCGCGCCCTCGCCATCAAGTCCGATGAAGTCGTCGGTGTTGGCGGCTTTCTCAGCCCCGGCCTGCACGTCGACATGCTCGTCACCCTGCAGGGCTCCGGCTCCCCCACCACCAGCACCGTCCTGCAAGACGTACAGGTCATCGCCGTCGGCCAGCAGTCCGAGCCGGACCCCATGGGCAAGCCCGCCACCGCCACCGTCGTCACCCTCCTGCTCACGCCCGACCAGGCACAGCGTGCCCTGCTCAGCAGCAGCCAGGGCACCGTCCACTTCGTCCTGCGCAACAGCGCCGACCGCGTCAGCACCCACGGTGCACCCGCAACGCTGGCCGATCTCGGCGCTGCACCCGCACGTCCCGCCATGCCTATGATGCCGACTCTCGCCGCACCGGCACCCCGCGCCACACCTGCGCCCCGTGTCGCCGCTCCCCACGCCCCCAGTGGCCCCCCCATGCCCGAAATCATCCTGAGCGGCCGTCCCACGGCTCCGCCCAGCCCCACCGTGGAAGGGAAACGCTAATGCCCCGCAAGCTCCTGCTCTCCACCCTGGCCCTCTGCCTGTCCGCCACTCTGGCGCACGCGCAAACCACCCAAACCCCTGCCATGCTCGCCGCGGCAGAAGCCCTGCCTGCCGCCGAAGGCTCCCTGACCGGTGCCTTTGCCAGTGCCAACGCCGACCTTGGCATGGCCGTCATGCACGTCGTTGCCGGCCACTCGCTCGTGCTGCACACCACGCGCCCCATGAAGCGCATTTACATCGGCAACCCCGACCTCCTTACCTCCTACAACAGCAGCCCCACCGAGGTCGTGCTCACCGCCAAGGCCCCCGGCACCAGCACCGTCGTCCTTTGGGATCAGGCCGACCAATCGCACCTCTATTCCATCGCCTCCGAGCCCGATTGCGTCTCGCTCCGCATGGCCCTGCAAAGCGCCTTTCCCGAGGCCGACTTCGCCATTGAAAGCCACGAGGGCCGCCTTTATCTCACCGGCACCGTGCCCACCGACGCCATGTTCGACGCCATGGGCAAAACCGCCATCGGCTACAGCAAAGACATCGTCAACGGTCTCCGCGTGGTCGCGCAACACGGCAAGCAGGTGCAGCTGAAACTCCGCATCGTCGAGGTCGACCGCGCCAAGGCCGTGCAGTTCGGGGTCAACCTGTTTGGTCCTTTCGGCAGCAACGTCGGCTCCAGCACCACGGGTCAGTTCCCCAGCACCGCCACCTACACCCCGGCAGGTTCGAGCACCACTTCTTCCACCGGCACCACCACCGCGACCAGCGCCATGGTCACCGTCACCGACCCCCTCAGCTTTTTCTTCTACAACTTCAAAAACAACATCGGTGCGACCGTCAAGGATCTGGAAAACAAGAGCATCCTGCAGATCCTGGCAGAGCCCACCCTCACCACCATCAGCGGCCTGCCCGCACGCTTCCTCTCCGGCGGTGAGTTCCCCGTCCCCGTCGTCCAGGGCGGCGTCGGCTCCACCAATGCCGTGACTATCGTCTTCCGCCCCTACGGCGTCAAGGTTGACTTCACCCCACTGGTCAACCGTGACGGCACCATCCACCTCAAGGTCGCGCCCGAAGTTAGCGCGCTCGACTATGCCAACGCCGTCACCGTCAGCGGCACCACCGTTCCCGCCCTCAGCACCCGCCGCGCGGAAACGGAAGTCGAAATCAAGGACGGCCAAAGCTTCGTTCTCTCCGGCCTGCTCGACCGTCGCACTACCGACAACTTCAGTAAAACGCCCGGCATCGCCAGCGTTCCCATCCTTGGCCAGCTCTTCAAATCCAAAAACCTCAACCACTCCACGCTCGAGCTCATGGTCATCGTCACCGCCACCGTCGTCGACCCGCTCGGTGAAATGCCTCCCACCAGCGAGCCCGCCATGGTCGTGCCCAACATGGACGCAGACGAGTTCGACCGCAAGGTGCGCGGCAAGGTCGGCAAAGACATCAAGAAAGCGGCCAACGACGGCACCGTTCCCTCCAAAACACCCTTCACCCCGCTGTCCGAACCAAGACCCGACAACAAACCGGAAGTCCTGAACATCGCCGCCTTTTCCAGGGAAGAAGAAGGAGCCAGCCTCCTCCGCAGCCTGCGCCGCCGCGGCTACTATGCCCTCGTCGAGCGCAACCCGAAAGACAATCTCTTCCACGTGCAGATGGGCCCCTTCAAAACCCACGCCGAAGCCATCTCCCTCCGCGCCGAACTCGTCGACGCCGGCTACGACGCAACCCTGCAGTAGACCGCACACTCGCCCGGAAAGGAGCACGCTGTGCCCAACTCGAACGTATCCAACGACACCCAGGCAGTCTTCTGCGTCTGCACCTCCGACGACGTAGTTCGCGTCACCGCGGAGTGCAGCGGCGACACCGACGGCTTCTTCTTCGCCGGCGCCTTTGCCGACTACATCACCGCGGAAAAACGCCCGCACTTCCCCCCCAATATGAAGGCCGCCGCCGGCTGCGTCGCTCTCGTCGACTTCGATACCGACCCCACCCAGGCCCTCGACACCATCGAGCGCCTGCGCCAGATCTTCCTCAAGCGCATCAGCATTGTCGCCGTCGGCACCGAGCTCAACGCCAACCTGCTCCTCAAGGCCATCCGCCTCGGCTGCGTCGAATACCTCAACAAGCCGCTCGTCCGCACCGAACTCCGCAGCTCCCTCAAGCGCTTTGCCGAAAACCTCGTCCTGCACCAGCCCGCGCGCAACAGCACCGGCCGCGTCATGGCCTTCTTCGGCGCAAAAGGCGGCGTCGGCTCCACCACCCTTGCTGTTCACCTCGCCGCGCACCTCGCCCTCGCCCACGGCCGCAAAACCCTGCTCATCGACCACAAGCACCAGCTCGGCCACGTCGCCCTCTATCTCGGCCTCAAGGACACCCGCTACCACTTTGAAGAGCTGCTGCAGAACGTCGACCGCCTCGACGCCGACCTGCTCAGCGGCTACGTCCTGCATCACTCCAGCGGCCTCGACGTCCTGGCCTCGCCCGACCGTTCCGCCAACTTTCGCGAGGGCACGCAGGAAGAGCTCGAGCGCGTCATGGACTTCCTCCGCCGCGAGTACGACTGCATCCTCATCGACTCCTCGCTCACCTACCAGGAAACGAAAATGTCGCTCATCGAGCAGGCTGACGACATCTATCTCGTCTCCACCGCCGACGTTGCCAGCCTCCGCGACCTCGTCCGCCTCGTCGATCACATCAGCCAGGTGCCCAGCGCCGACGGCAAGCTCCACATCGTCATGAACCGCTCCACCTCCAACGAATCCATCACGCCCGAGCAGATCCGCAAGATCGTCCGCTTCCCCGTCGCACACACCGTGCCCAACAACTACTTCGAGCTGCTCAAATCCATCAATCTCGGCGAGCCCATCCCGCCCGGCAACAAGACCGGCTTCGACATCGCCCTCGCCCGCTGGACCGCGGAGATCGTCGGCGCCAAATCCGCTGAAGTTTCCCCACCGCCCGCCGAAAAGGTTAAGGCACGCCGAAAGTTCCAGTTCTGGCCCCGCGGTGGCATCCTCGCCACCTCACCGGCTTAGGCAAACACCGCTTCACGGCTTTAGCCGCTGGGATAGATCGACCGAGCCGAATGGCAGCGGCTTCAGCCGCCGAGATAGAACACGAACTCACAACCGCGCGGCTTTAACCGCCGAGATGCAGCACTCGCCGGAAGAGTTCAACAGGAGCGCAACCGATGGCCGAGCAACAACTCTTCATGACCACCCACGTCGGCGCGCCGCCTCCCTCACCCGACGTCCGCACCACCAGCACCACCCTTTCCGAATCCGCTCGCAACCAGCTCAAAACCGCCGTCCACAACGATCTGCTCAAGCGTCTTGACCTCGCCCGCCTCAACGCCATGCAGGCCGAGGGTGCAGAAGGCCGCGCCCAACTGCTCACCACCGTCTACGGCTTCGTCGGCGAACAGGGCGTACCCCTTAGCGCCACCGACCGCGACAAGGTCGCCAACGAAGTCCTCGACGAAATTTTCGGCCTCGGTCCCCTCGAACCTCTACTCAACGACAACTCCGTCAACGACATCCTCGTCAATCGCTTCGACCAGGTCTACGTCGAACGCCGCGGCGTCCTGCAAAAAACCAACATCACCTTCCGCGACAACGCTCACCTCCTCCACATCATCGACAAGCTCGTCTCCGCCGTCGGCCGCCGCATCGATGAGTCCTCGCCCATGGTCGACGCGCGCCTTCTCGACGGCTCGCGCGTCAACGTCGTGATCCCGCCGCTCGCCATCGATGGCCCCTCGCTCTCTATCCGCCGCTTCAGCAAAACCCCGCTTGGCATCGACGGTCTCCTGCGCTACAAGGCCCTCACTCCGCAAATGGTCCAGGTGCTCGAGTGCGCCGTTCGCTCGCGCCTCAACATCGTCGTCTCCGGCGGCACCGGCGCTGGCAAAACCACCCTGCTCAACAATCTCTCCACCTTCATCTCGCCCGACGAGCGCATCGTCACCATCGAAGATTCCGCCGAACTCCGCATCGCCCAGGAGCATGTCGTCCGCCTCGAATGCCGCCCGCCCAACCTTGAAGGCAAGGGCGCCATCCGCCAGCGCGAACTCGTCATCAACGCCCTCCGCATGCGCCCCGACCGCATCATTCTCGGTGAAGTCCGCGGCGAAGAGGCACTCGACATGCTCCAGGCCATGAATACCGGCCACGACGGCTCCCTCACCACCGTCCACGCCAACACCCCGCGCGACGCCATCAGCCGCATCGAGACCATGTGCCTCATGGGCAACTTCGCCCTGCCCGACCGCGCCATCCGCGCGCAAATCGCCTCCGCCGTCCACGTCGTCGTCCAGGCCTCGCGCATGTCCGACGGCTCCCGCCGCGTCACCCACATCTCCGAGGTCACCGGCATGCAGGGCGAAACCCTCAGCATGCAGGACATCTTCGTCTTTGAGAAAACCGGCCTCGACAGCAGCGGCAAGGTTCGCGGCCGCTTTGTCCCGACCGGCGTCATTCCGCACTTCGCAGAGCACGCCAAGGCCTGCGGCTTCCCCATCCCCACCAACCTTTTTGAAGAACGGGTCGAGGTCTAACCCGCCATGTTTCTCGCTCTCATCTTCGTCGCTCTGCTCGCCGTCTCGCTCGGTGCTGTCCTGCTCTGGACTCGCCCCTCGCGCGACGCCCACATCCTCGGCGAGCGCCTCGACGACCTCTACAACGCCCGTCCGCAAACCAACGTCGGCCCGTCCGCGCTGCGCATCGCAGAAAACGCCGGCCAGGCCATGAACACCGTTCAGCGCGCCCTCCGCCATAGCGCCTTCAACGGCCTGCGTACCCTGCTCGCCCAGTCCCAAAGTAGCCTCACACCCGGCGGCTTTCTTCTCCGCAGCCTCGGCTTCGGCCTTGTCCTCGGCTTCGGCGCCGCGTTCGCCATCCCCATGCTCACCGTCCGCCTCGCCGCCTTTGCGCTGGGCTGCGCGCTCCCCACCATGTGGATCCGCCGCCGCCGCAACAAGCGTCTGAAGCGCTTTGAAGAGGCCCTGCCCGACGCCGCCGACCTCATGGGCCGCGCTCTCCGCGCCGGCCACTCCGTCCAGCAGGCGCTCGAACTTGTCGCCGCCGACAGCAAGGGCCCGCTCGCCGACGAGTTCCGCCAGCTCCACCAGGAACAAAAATTTGGAGTCCCCCTCAAGGAAGCCCTGCGCGCCCTCGCCGCCCGCGTCCCCTCCGCAGACCTCCAGTTCCTCGTCACCGCCATCATCGTGCAAAAAGAAACGGGCGGTGACCTCATCGAGATTCTCGACCGCACTACCCACGTCATCCGTGACCGCCTCCGCGTCGAGCGCGAGGTCCAGACCTACACCGCCCAAGGCCGCCTCACCGGCTGGATTCTGTCCGCCCTTCCTGTCGTCCTGCTCGCCCTTACCGCCATCATCACGCCGGCCTACAGCACCGTCCTCTTCCACGATCCCACGGGCCAGATGCTCCTGCTCACTGCCGCCGGCCTCATCATCACTGGCTCCTTCATCATCCGCCAGGTCGTCAAGGTGGAGGTCTAACCCATGTTCCTCGTTCTCGCCGCCGCCTGCATCACCGTCCTGTTCGGCACCATCGGCATCCTTACCCTCTTGCGGCCGGAAGCCTCCCTTGTGCCGCCCGACCGCCTCCAGCAGCTCACCCGCCAGCAGCTTGATCTCACCAGCCGCGGCCCCTCGGTTAACGACCGCCTCGTCGCCCTTGCCACCGCCCTGCGCAAGCGGATCTCCCGCAAGGACAACACCCAGCTCCAGCTACGCGTCCACCGCGCCGGCCTGCACGACGCCCACAACCTCGATCTCTATCTCACGTTCCGCTTCCTCGGCCCACTTGCCGCAAGCGCCCTCACCGCATTCCTTCCCGGCCCGCTCCTGCTGTGGATCGTCCTCCTGCCCGCCATTGCCTTCCTCGCGCCCGATCTGCTCCTGCGCAGCCGCATCAAGCGCCGGCAGAAAGCCATCTCCCGCTCCATGTCCGACATGCTCGACCTGCTCGTCATCTGCGTCGAAGCCGGCCTCGGCCTCGACCAGGCCGTCCTCCGCGTTGCCGAAGAGCTCGTCAACACCCACCCCGAAATCCACGACGAGCTCCTACAGATCAACCGCGAACAGCGCGCCGGCAAACCCCGCAACGAGGCCTGGGCGGCCGCCGTCGAACGCATGGACGTTCCCGAAATGACCGCCTTCACCAACATGGCCATGCAGGCTGAACGCTTTGGCACACCCATCGCCCGCGCCCTGGGCGATTATGCCAATAACGTCCGCGTCACCCGCATCCAGATCGCCGAAGAGAAGGCCGCTAAAACCACCATCAAAATCATCTTCCCGCTCGCGCTCTTCATCTTCCCCAGCATCTTCATCGTCCTGCTCGGCCCCGCCATGCTCACCATCATGCGCAATTTTTAAGCCGCCGAACGCCCACCACGCCAAAGCCCACGAGGACCACCCCATGCCACGCACCCCAAGCCACTGCACCCTCATCAACGGCCGCACCCGCGCCCCGCTCTGCGCAGAAGTCCGCATGGCTCGCACCTTCTTTACGCGCCTCATCGGCCTGCTCGCCCACCGCGAACTGCCGCATGAATCAGGCCTCTGGATCGAACCCTCCAACGGCATCCACACCCTCGGCATGCGCTTCAACATTGACGTCGTCGCCTTCGACCGCAACGGCGCCGTCCTCAAGTTTGTGGAAAACGTCCGCCCCTGGCGCATCCTCACCATGCCCCGTAAAACCCGCAGCGTTCTCGAGCTCCCCGCAGGCCACCTTAGCCTCTATCCCGTCCAAGTGGGCGATCTCGCCTTCCCGACCTACACTGCCACTCACGACCGCCGCTCCGCCAAAGCGCCCCAGGCCGCACATCTTCTCGCCGTACCGCCCATGGCACACACTGCTTATTGATTGCAAGCAGGCGGTCCGGCACCGCTCCAACCAAGCAAAAGGGTCCATGGAAGCTTCCATGGACCCTTCGTCGTTCGCGTCAGGAACTCTACTGCCGCCCGAACCGATACACGATCCCGCCATTTACCCCAAGATTGTTCTGCACCGTCGACCCAAACGTCGTGCCCACATACGTCGGCTGCACGCGGAATGCCACGTTGTTGTACACGTTGTAATCCAGGTTCACGCTCACCGTAAACGTCGGGTTGGCGTTCGAATCCTGCCACATGCCCAGCGTCTGCGACTGTAGCCCCTTCGCATCGCCGCCAAACTTGCTCAGCGTCACGCCGCCCGTGCCCGCCAGCGCCACGGAATACTTCTCCGTCCCGATAAACCGGTACTGCACGCCGCCCGTAAAGCTGTACTCGCTGATGTTCGGCCGAAACACGTTATTCCGCGAAAACACATTAGGAATCTTCGCCGTCCCGTACGCCCCGCGCACATCCGCTACCACGCCCCACCGCGGATTCCACTGCCGCGTCGCGCTCGTCATAAACGTCACTTCGCTGCTCTTCTGCAGGTACTGCCCCGTCCGAAACCGCAGGTAGCCGCCACCGCCCGCAACTTCCCACCGGTGCGAGTACGAATCCTGAATATTCCGCGCAATCCGAGCCTGCCGGTTGCTATTGCGACGACGGCTACGACTCACCGTCACCGGCGAACGCGGTGCCACGATCGGCGCCTGCACCGCAGGCGCATCCGCCGCGGGTGCAGACGTAGACGTCCCCGCCTGCGCAAACAAACCCGTCTGCCACAACCCCGCAGACATGACCACCGCAACTCCAACAGCTGGTACACGGCAAACCGCCGGCAATCTGAAACGGAACATCAACCAATACTCCCAAAAACGGCTGCGCCACTGCTACGGTCGAAACTGCAGAAAGCCGCTCCATCCATTAGAACATCCGCAGACCGGCCAGCGTGAATGCATCCCGCCTTACCCCTCTGACTCTACCAACCGCGGAAACGAGATCAAGCCGTGCCAAAACCCTCCAACTACAGCGGCGGCAGCGCCCCCACCCGCAAGCGCCCCGCCGCGTCACGCCCCAAAGGCAAGCGCTCAGGCACCTCCACCGGCGCCGTGAAATTCCTCTACGGCCTCCTCGCCGGCATGGCTCTCGTCCCGATCGCCGCCGTCACCTGGCTCTACTTCGGCCACCCACCCGTTGCTGTCACCGACAAACCCGCCCTCTGGGAACACCTCACCGCTACGGTTCCCGTGCACCGCCGCATGGCAAACGAGGCAAAGCAACCGCCCTTTCCCGCCTCGGAGGACAGTTTCGAAGCCGCCGCCCGCATCTACCGCACCCAGTGCGCGCAGTGCCACGGCAACCCCGGCCACGAGTCCGCCCTCGGCCGCGCCATGCTCCCCCACGCCCAGCAGTTCTTCGGCCGCGACAGCAAGTCCACCGCCGCCAAGCCCGCCGGCCAGCTATTCTGGGTCACCAACTACGGCGTCCGCCGCTCCGGCATGCCCGCCTACGCCCACGTCTTGTCCAACACCGACGAGTGGAACCTCGCGCTCCTCCTCCACGCCGCCGACCAGGACCTCCCGGACCCGATAAAAACCCTCCTGGCCCCCACCATCCCAGCTACCGCCCCCACCACCCGCTGACTTACTTCAACAGGTAAGTCAATCCCGTATTCAACTGCAAACTGTTCTTCTGATATCCCGGCGATGGGTTATTCAGAAAGCTATCCGTTGCGGTCAGACTTACACTAAGTTGCTTAAACACCGGCACCGCCAATCCAAAATTCCCATTCGCAGCATAGGCATTTAGATCATTAAACGCAGGAGACACGCCCGCGCTCTCGGTAAAAACCACTTTATACGGCAGTTCCGCACGATAGTTCTCCGCCAGCGTCGCGCCGATCAAGTTCAGGTTCTGCGATGCCACAAAGAACTCCTGTTTTTGATAATGCAGATCGACCTTCAACTCCAATTTCTGCACCCGGCTTGTAAATACCGTCGCACCTACTCCAACGCCATAGGTCTGCTGTAACTGCAAACCCTGCGAGTAGTTATGATCGAACTCCGCATTTGCGAGCGCATAACCCCGCGGACTGAAATATTCGTCCCGCTCCACGTCCGCATGAAACACGCTGGTCTTCACTACATCCGCGGGCCCCACCTGCACCACGCCATCCGCGGAGATTACCGGCGTCGTCAGCGTGCCGTAGGTCTCCTGCAGGCCGAACGTCGTCTTGTTCCGCGCGCGCAACGCCGACAGCAGCGGCACCTGCCGCACAAATGAAGCGGCGGTATTGAACGTGCCGCCATGCTGCGTGCTCTGCGCTACCGTTGCTCCCGCCGTCACGCTGCCGCTCCATCCATCCAGCAGCCCTGCCCTGTGCACCAGGTCCTTATCAAATGTCTTCGCGTCTACGATGTAAGCCACCTGCTGCAGTGGAATCGCCGGCGCCGCTGGCCCATCGACCGGTACCATCACCACACCCTCCGAGGAAATCTGGATCGGCTCCGGCTTCAGCCGCTGCGACTCATCCACCGGCACCCCCTTGCGCAGCACCGCGAAGCTCCCCGACGACTGCAAATCCTTGATCTTCGCCAGCGGCACCGTCACATCCCCCAGCACATCGCTGTGGAACACCACCGAGTCCTTCACCCCGCGCAGCAGCTTGCCCGTTAGCCGATCCCCATTTGCAAACACCAGCACATCCTGCTGCGGCGGAGCGTCCTGCGCCGCGCCTACCGCTGCACACACGAATACCGCCGCCATCCATCGACTCACACCTGCAACCATTTGTCCATCACAGCACAGCGAAGCCCAAAATGCGACAACTCAAACGACCGCGGCAGCCCACAAACCAAGCGCTGCTTCCCAAAACCGGCGACAATAGAAGACTGACACGATTCCTCTCGTGCCGACAGCGTATGCACGTCCTCTCCCATCTCGCACTCTCCGCCTTCGCCATCCCGCTCCCCCCGGCAGCCCGGCTCTCCTCTACCGCCTTCCACTTTTTTGAGATCACGGCCATCGTGCTCGGTGCGCTCGGCGGCGGCCTCGCTGCGCGCCGCGACCGCCGCTCCCGCTTCGACCTCACCGGCATCCTCGGTCTCGGCCTCCTCTCCGGCGTCGGTGGCGGCATCACGCGTGACATTCTCCTCGGCGATGGCCCGCCCCTCTCGCTGCTCCACCCGTCCTATCTCGCCTACGCCATCATCGGCGCAGGGCTCTCCCTACTCGTCGGCCGCTCCATCGGTCCGCGCGCCCTCGCCATCATGAACATCGTCGACGCCCTTTCCCTCGGCTTCTTCACCGTTGCCGGCTGCACCCGCGCACAAAACGCCGGCCTGCACTTCCTCCCCGCGCTCCTGCTCGGCGTTCTTACCGCGGTCGGCGGCGGCTCCCTGCGCGACCTCTTCTCCGGCCATTCGCCGCAGGTGTTTCAGGAGGGCGAACTCTATGCTCTCGTCTCCGCTCTCGCCGCCTTGATCTTCCTCGGCGTCCAGCATCTCGGCGTCCCCGTCGACCGCGCCGCCATCATCGGCACCCTCACCGGCTTCTGCGTCCGCATGCTCGCCGTGCGCTATGGCTGGCGCACCCATTTCGTCGGCCACCTCTCCGATCCCCAACTCAGGCCCACACAGCCGGAATTACGACCATAGCCCACATCTCCAAATCGCCTCAAAATCAGTGCTTGCCAACCCTTTACACCGCGGCATAGTATTCGCTTCGCGATCGGATCAGTCCAATTTCTGCAGGGGACGAGCCAGACCGCCTGTGTTTACAGGTTGTGATGTCGCAGCGATCGCCAAGATGCGGTCGCGCATGGAACGGAGCAAGTCCCAATGTCCTGGTACGCCTACTGCATCACCGAACGCAGCGCCTTCCCCGAACTCCTCCGCCACCGACGCCCGATGCCCCTCGAAGGCGTAACCGGGCTCTTCGGCAATCAGACCTTCCTCTTTCCCGCCAGTGACCTCGCCATCGTCGTTTCGGAACACTCGCCTGAAGATGCTGCCCGCATGAACGAGCAGTGCCAGCGCGACCACGCCCGCGTCATCGCAGACTGCTTCCGCAACTCCACCGTGCTGCCCTTCCGCTTCGGCACGACCTTCGACGACGACGACGCCCTCCGCCGCTCCGTCCGCAGCAACCATCGCCACTTCTCCGCCAACGTCGAGCGCCTCCGCGGCAAAGCAGAAATGCACCTCAAGGTCCTCGTCGACGACAACTGCGTCTGCGCCGGCGGCAAGGTCCTCTCCCACACCGTCGGCAAGGAATACCTCAGCAGCCTGCGCGAAAACGCCAGCGCCCAGCGCGAACGCCAGTCCAAGGCACGCGCCCTCTCGCTGCAAATGCATCGCATGTTTCTGCCGATCGCCGAAGAGATCACCTGCAAGCGCGCAGGCGAGGGTAAGATGCTCCTTGACATCGCCCATCTCATCGACAGCAAGTGCATCGAACGCTACCAGAACAAATACAGCTCCGCCACCACCGCCATGAAGGACTGCCGCATGCAGCTTTCCGGCCCCTGGCCCCCTTATCACTTCGTGCACCGAAACCAACCGGCGCACACCCCAGCCAACTAACCTTGGCTCCTTAACACCACCGCACCAAAAGACACATCGGCCCGCTTCTCAGAAGCGGGCCGATGTGTCTCAGATCACCTACAACCTGCACCCTCATCGCTCCTCAGGTTGATGAGCCCTATACCCGCGTCTCGCCTGTCGCACAGCGGTTCTCCCTCACCCCAAAACTCATCCTGGCGGCACAGTCTGAGCCGCCCAACGAGTCATGTCAGCGATTGGGTCCGACCATCGGCACCCGCGTCCACAACGCCACCTGCCGCATCACGCCCGGCAACCGCCGCGCCACTGACGCCATCGCCGGTGCACCCACCAGCAACCGCGATACCACCGTCGCCACCCCCACCGGCACCCGCAACTCCCGCGCCAACGTCGCTTGATACACCCCCGCCGTATCCCCGGCGAGAAACATGCGCGCCGCCCTCATCCCGCTATGCAGCGCAATCGACATCCCATCGCCGGAAAACGAAGGGATGACCGCCGCCTGGTCCCCCACCGCCCACAACCCATCCACTGTCTCCCCCCTCCGATACCCGTACGGAATCTGCGACAGCGCCAGCGGCTTCGCCAACATCTCCTCCGCCCCGCGCAACCGCTCCGCCAACAGCGGCACCTCTCGCTCCACCCTCGACCGTAGAGCCGCCCAACCCTTGAAATGCCCTCGCCGCACCAGCAAACCAAGATTCGCCGTGCCGTCCTCCACCATCTGCAGCCCGGAATACCCATGCCGAAACAGGTACACCTCGACCGCCCCGCGCAGCGCCCCCGCTTGCTCCGGCAGCAGCCGAAAGTACGCATTCAATGCAAGCAAATCACCATGCCGCATCGCGTTGGAGTCCGTCGGCCGCCCATGCCCCCGCAAATCATGCTTACCCGTCGCAAGAAAAGCGGCAGGCGCAACGTACTCTCCCGACGCCGTCGCCGCAACCCAATCAACGCCACGGTCCCGCGTCAACGATTCCACAGAAACGCCGCGGCAAACCCGCACCCCTACCGTTACCGCCCGCGCCAGCAACGCCTCATCCAGCACCCGCCGCGTCAGCGACATCGCCGCAAACGGCAGCGCCTCCTCCGTCGTGCGTCCGCCACGCGTAAACCGCAGCGTCCCGATCGGCAACGCTCCCAGCGCTCCCACATCCACGCCCAGCACCCGCAGGTACTCCAGCGCCTCCGCGCTCAAAAACTCCCCACACACCTTGTCATGCGGCCCGCGCGTCCGTTCCAGCAGCACAACGTCGCGTCCGGCCTCTGCCAGCAACACCGCCACCGCACCCCCGGCCAGCCCACCACCCACCACCAGCGCCTCGCTTCGGCGCACTTCAGCCACCCGCTCTTACCCGAGACACGCAAAGCCGCGCCGGCCGCACGCCATACACCGTCGCCACTCCCGCAAGCTCCGCCGCCTCAAGCATCCGATCCCAGTCCTCCCGCCGAAACGCCCGCAGAATCGACACCGGCCCGTCATGCCGCACGAACCGGTGAAACCGCATCACCCGCGAAAACACCCGGTAAAAGTGGTATGGCACCGGGTCGCGGTGCAGATCATTGATGAACCACCCCGCAGTCGCCGTCGCCTCCATCCACCGCAAGAACCGCACGATTGCCGGCTCTTCCAGATGGTGCATCACCAGCGAACTCAGAATGATGTCCGGCTGCGGCATCACCGCGCTGAACGCATCCCCCGTCACCCACCGAATCCGGCTACCCGCCGGCGAAAACTCGCGCGCCGCCCGCGTCGACGACGGGTTCAAATCGATCCCCGTCAGCGTCACGTCCATCCACTGCCGCTTCGCCCACCGCTCGATCCGCCGCAGCATATCCCCGCCACCGCTGCCCACATCCACAATATGGAGCGGCCGCCGCACTCCCTTGAACTGCTCCATCCACTGCATGGTCGGCCGAGCGTTGAACGTCAGCCGGTTCGACCGCGCCAGCGACCGCAAACACGCACGAAACTCCTCATACGCGCACGGCTCGTCCATCCACTCCGTCAGGTGGGCGCGCTTGCTGAAATCCAGTGCCGGCTCAGACCGCATGGAACCGCATCGTCTCCGCCACCAGTCCCGGCCCGAAACTCATCGCACATCCCCGCTGCCCCGCGCGCGCTGCCGCCATCACATCCCGCAGCACAAACATCACCGTCGCTGACGACATATTCCCGTACCGGCAAAGCACCCCCCGCGATGCATCCAGTGCATCGGGAGCGAGGTCCAATCCCTCCTGCACCGCATCCAGCACCGACCGCCCTCCCGGATGCACCGCCCACAAATCCACCCCAGCAAACTCCTCTCGCCGCTCGCCCAGCGCCTTGCCGATCTCCAGCGGCACCTGCCCCGACAGCACCATGTCAAACCCGCTGTCCCGCACCCGCCACGTAATCAGCTCCCGCGTGCCCGGCACCTCGATCGCCTCAAACCCATCCAGCGCCAGTCCCACCGCCTCCGCGCCAATCAGGCTCGCCGCGCACCCGTCCGCAAATACCAAAAACGATAGTACTTCCCCTAGGTTCTGCGTCTCCTGAAAGTGCAGCGTGCACAGCTCCAGGTTCAGCAGCAACACCCGCTTCTCCGGCTCCGACCGCACGATATGCCGTGCCAGCTTCAGCCCGTTGATCGCCGCATAACACCCCATGAAGCCAATGTTCGTCCGCTCCGTCCCGCTCGGCAGCCCCAGGTGATCCACGGCCAAAAAGTCCAGCCCCGGCGCGACCATCCCTGTGCAGCACGTCACAATCACGTGCCCGATGCTCGCCCGCTCCGCCTCCGAAAGCGCCAGCGCATCGATCGCCCGCGTCAGCAGCCCCGGCGCCGCCCGCTCAAAAATCCGCATCCGCTCCGCCGTACTCGGAAAACCGCCAAGCCGATACAGCGCATGCGCCTCCGGCTCACTCGCCGCCGCATCCCCCGTCACGTTCAGCACCGAGTACCGATGCGCAATCTCCGCCCGCTCACTCATCCGCACAAACAGTGTCCGCGTCCGCGCATCCGCCAGCATTCCCTGCGCAAAGTCCACAAACGTCCCATGCACATCGTTGTGCGGAACGGCGGTCGCGATGCGCTGAAGGTGTGCCTGCATGTAAAGGTGAGACTAGCCCATGCCGTCAGGCGTGACCACCACGCGTCCCTCTTCTTGTTGATGCAGCGACATCCACCAAGCCCTGTCGCCAAAAGCCCTAGCTCGCGCCCGACCCACGCAGCACAGCCGGCAAAGTCCGCAACAAGATATGCGCATCCATCATCAGCGACCAGTGATCGATGTAATACAAGTCCAGCTTGATCCACCCATCGAACGTCGTATCGCTCCGCCCGCTCACCTGCCACAACCCCGTCATCCCCGGCTTTACCGAAAACCGGCGCACCAGCGACAGGTCCGAAAAGTTACTCACATCCCGCATCGGCAGCGGCCGAGGCCCCACCAGCGACATCTCCCCGCGCACCACATTCCACAACTGCGGCAGCTCATCCAGTGACGTCTTCCGCAGCAACCGCCCGATCGGCGTAATCCGCGGGTCATGCTTGATCTTGAACACCGGCCCACCCGCCTCGTTCAGGTGTTCCAGCTTCGCCTGCAGCGCCTCCGCATCCGGTACCATCGACCGGAACTTGAACATCGGAAACCGCCGCTTGTTCAACCCATACCGCACCTGGCTGAAGAAGATCGGCCCCGGACTGCTCACCCGGATCAGCGCCATAATCACCAGCAGCACCGGCGACAACACCACCAACCCAGTCACTGCCCCAAACAGGTCCACCCCGCGCTTGATGATCTGCCGCACATCGCTATGCACCATGTGCAGCACCACGCGCTCCGCGTTCTCCCCCTCCGGCGCGCGCCGCTTCGTCACGCTCGTCTGGAACAAATCCGAAAAGTACTGCGACCGCACGCCCGTCTCCTCACACAGCATCAGCACCTGCCGAATCTCCTCGTAAAACGACCGCACCGGCAGCGCCACCAACACCTCGTCAATGTGCTCGCGCATCAGCAGCACTTCCAGATCCGCGATCGTCCCCAGCACCGGTCGGCCCGCCACCGAAGTCCGCGGCACCTGCAGCGGATCGACAAATCCGACTACCTCGTACTGAAACGTCCGATCCAGCGCCAGCTTGGCCGCCAGCTCTTCCGCCCGCGCGTCCGTGCCCACAATCAGCGCCCGGCTTTCCCGCCGAAAACGCGGCCGCAGCAGCGCATCGTACCCCGCTGCGATCACTCGCGCCCCAGCCGTCGACACCAGGCTTGCTCCAAAGAAAATAAGTAGCGGCACCATCACACCGCGGCCCTCGTTGCGAAAATGCAGCATCGCCAGCGTCACCAGGGAACACCCACCCACCCCGGTATACAGCCGCAGCAGCAGGTTGCCTCGGCTCGCAATCCGCTCCGCCCGGTACACCCCCACCAGGTGCAGCATCAGCGACCAAAGCGCCCAGCACGCTCCCAGCACCAACAGGTTCTTCACCGACACCCGCATCGCAAAAAACGCATCCGGATCCCGCACCGTCTGCTCAAAATAGAGCGGCAACACCACCGCCGCCATGGCTACCGTCAGCAGCACCAGGTCGGCCAGCTTCACCGCGTCGCCCGTCACGCTGCGCATGCCCATCCTCAAGGCATGCCGCTCTCCACCCGCAAGCCCTTCCCGGTACTGCCCGCCTGCCGCCATCGCTTTCGTGTGCATCACGGTACCCATGGAGGAACGTCACCTTTCGAAGTCACTCGTACCGGCCACACAATCCTGCCGCCATCTACATCCTCGGTGCGCGCAGCCGTCTCCCCCATTGCACCAACGGGGCACATCGGCTCGTTCCTTCGCCTTCGTAGTCTATCGGCCACATCGCCCGATTCTCCACAAAGAATCCGCACCCGTTGCGTCGGACAAACAACACACTTCGCGCATCACATCCAGCAGTACCGCCCAGGAGATCTCGCATGCCCGCACCTACCGACGAGCAACTCGCCCTCATCGACCAGTACTGGAGCGCCGCGAACTACCTCTCCGTCGGCCAGATCTACCTCAAAAGCAATCCCCTGCTCGAGCGCCCCCTCACGCCCGACGACATCAAGCCCCGCCTCCTCGGCCACTTCGGCACCACTCCCGGTCTCAACTTCATCTACGCCCACCTCAACCGCATCATCAAGGCCCACAACGCCAACATCCTCTACGTCGTCGGCCCCGGCCACGGCGCGCCCGGCATCCTCGCCAACACCTATCTCGAAGGCACCTACACCGAGATCTACCCCAACATCGAGCGCGACCGCGACGGCATCAAGGCCTTCTTCCGCCAGTTTTCCTGGCCCTACGGCATCCCCTCCCACGACGCTCCCAACGTCCCCGGCTCCATCAACGAGGGCGGCGAACTCGGCTACTCCCTCGTCCACGCCTTCGGTGCCGCCTTCGACAACCCCGACCTCATCGTCGCCTGCGTCGTCGGCGACGGCGAAGCCGAAACGGGAACACTCGCCACCTCCTGGCACTCCAACAAGTTCCTCAACCCCATCACCGACGGCGCCGTCCTCCCTATCCTTCACCTCAACGGCTTCAAAATCGCCAACCCCACCGTCCTCGCCCGCATCTCCCACGACGAACTCGAATCCCTTTTCAAGGGCTACGGCTACAAGCCCTACTTCCTCGAAGGCGACGACCCCCTCACCATGCACCGCGGCATGGCCCAAGTCATGGACACCATGTACGCCGAAATCCGCTCCATCCAGCAGCACGCGCGCGACACAAACGACGCTACCCGCCCCCTCTGGCCCATGCTTGTCCTCCGCTCACCCAAAGGCTGGACCGGCCCCAAATTCGTCGACGGCAAGCCCGTCGAAGGAACCTGGCGCGCCCACCAGGTCCCCCTCGAAGAGGTTCGCACCAACCCCGAACACCTCCGGCAACTGGAAGCCTGGATGCGCTCCTACAAGCCCGAGACCCTCTTCGATCAGCAGGGCTGCCTCCGCCAGGAACTCTACGACCTCGCTCCCAAGGGCAAGCTCCGCATGGGCATGAACGTCCACTCCAACGGCGGCGCCATCCTCAAGCCCCTCATCCAGCCAGACTTCCGCAATTACGCCGTCGCGTGCTCGGAACCCTGCTCGCAGGAAGTCAGCGCCACCGCCACCATGGGCAAGTACCTGCGCGATGTTATGAAGGCCAATCTCGCCAGCAAAAACTTCCGCATCTTCGGGCCCGACGAAACCGCCAGCAACCGCCTCCAGGCCGTCTACGAGGTCACCGGCAAGCGCTGGGATGCCGAGTACGAAGCCGTCGACGAGAACCTCTCCCTCGAAGGCCGCGTCATGGAGGTCCTGTCCGAAAACCTCTGCGAGGGCTGGCTTGAGGGCTACCTCCTCACCGGTCGCCACGGCTACTTCTCCTGCTACGAAGCCTTCATCCACATCATCGACAGCATGTTCAACCAGCACGCCAAGTGGCTGCAGGAGTGCAAACACCTGCCCTGGCGTCAGCCCATCGCCAGCCTCAACTACCTGCTCAGTTCGCACGTCTGGCGACAGGACCACAACGGCTTCTCCCACCAGGATCCGGGCTTCATCGACCACGTGGCCAACCAGCATTCCGACATCGTCCGCATCTATCTCGCGCCCGACGCCAACACCCTGCTCGCCATCACCGACCACGTCCTCCGCACCCGCAACTACATCAACCTCACCATCGCCGGCAAGCAGCCCTCCCCCGTCTTCCTCGACATCGAAGCCGCCACCCGCCACGTCATCGCGGGCGTCGGCGAATGGGCCTGGGCCTCCAACACCGCAACACCCACCAGCCCCGCCGCAAACGCCAACACCACCGCAAACACCGCCGCAACCGCAGACGACAACACCACCGCCGACGACAACACCGCACCAGCAGACAACACACCACACCCCGCCCACACGACAGAGGTCGAGCCCGATGTCGTCATCGCCTCCGCCGGCGACGTCCCCACGTTAGAAGCCCTCGCCGCCGTCACCGTCCTGCGCACCTGGGCACCCGACTTGAAAATTCGCTTCGTTAACGTCGTCGACCTCTTCACCCTCGAAACCCCCGGCGAGCACCCCCACGGCATCCAGGACGAACAGTTCGACCGCCTCTTCACCCGCGACAAGCCCGTCATCTTCGCCTTCCACGGCTACCCCACCATCGTCCACAAGCTCACCTACAAGCGCCACAACCACGACAACTTCCACGTCCATGGCTTCATCGGCGAAGGCACCACCACCAGCCCCTTCGACATGACCGTCCTCAACAAGCTCGACCGCTTCACCCTCGCCCTCGACGCCGTCCGCAACGTCCCACGCATGGCCGACCAACTCGCCCGCGTCGAACAACTCCACAGCGAAAAAATCCAGGAACACAAACTCTACGTCTCTCAGCACGGCGAAGACATGCCCGAAGTGCGCGACTGGAAGTGGTCCGCCACCAGCCAACCCCTCGCCCCCAGCCAACACCCCGTGTAGGGTGCCGGACGAATCGAAAGCACCGGCTCCTGAAGGCAATACTTCAGCCCTGCCGTTCTGACTCTGGGTGCCCCATTCTTTCGCGCCGCACACCGCTAAAGCGATAAAAAACTCCGGTGCGCGAAAGGGTGGGGTCAGCGCAAAGCGCTCCATCGATCGAAGATCGACCACTCCGCGGGCCGGCCGTGCACCCGGCCTCCCACACCCTGAGCTTTTCTCGCTAGGCCAACATCGATCGGTCCAAAAGGCGCTCCCTGTCCCGCGTCTGGGACAAAGGTTGCGGGACCCCGCGGTCCACCCAAGCAAACTCCACCCGGGTAGCCCTCCAACCCCACAACAGAGAACCAACGGCACCGCAACCCACCTCATCCAACCCCCAAATGGCCATCCTCACCATCAACAGCGGCTCTTCATCCCTCAAACTCGGCCTCTACTCCGGCGACGGCACGACCCTGTTCCTCAAAGCCGACCTCGACGGCATCGGGACCAACGGCACCCTCAAGCTCACCACTCCCGACGGCAAGCCCGTCCTCGACACCACCATCGCCTTCCCCGACATGCACGCCGCCTTTGACGGCGCGCTCCGCCAAATGCAGCACCATGTCCCGGAACCCGTCACCGCGATCGGCCACCGCATCGTCCACGGCGGCCCGCACCTCGTCACCCACCAGCGCCTCACCAAGCGCGTCCTGCAAACCCTCCGGGACTCCACCCACTTCGCCCCCCTGCACATCCCGTCTGCGCTCGCCCTCGTCGGCTTTGTGGAGCAGCAGCTCCCGTGTACGCCGCAGTTCGCCTGCTTCGACACCGTCTTCCACCAGACCATGCCGCCGGAGGCCTTCACCTACGCCATCCCCAAGCCCTACCGCGACGCCGGCATCCGCCGCTACGGTTTCCACGGCCTCTCCTACGAGTCAATCGTCCACGCTCTCGGCGAGACTATCCCGCAGCGCGTCATCGTCGCCCACCTCGGCAGCGGCAGCAGCGCCTGTGCCATGCTCCACGGCAAGTCGGTCGACACCAGCATGGGCGTCAGCCCTACCGGCGGCTTCCCCATGAGCACCCGCACCGGCGATCTCGACCCCGGCGTCGCCCTCCTCATGGAACGCCCGCTCGCCCCTAACCTCCCTGTCCTCTCGCCAGACGATCTCGAATCCACCGTTAACCACGACAGCGGCCTCAAGGCCCTCGCCAACGACAGCGACATGCGCAAACTCCTTGCCCGCGCCGAGAAAAACGACCCCGACGCCACCCTCGCCATCGCCATCTTCTGCCGCGACATCGCCAAAACCATCGCCGGCTACGTCACGGTCCTCAACGGCCTCGACCTGCTCGTCTTCACCGGCGGCATCGGCGAACACAGCGCCCCCATCCGCCAAAACATCTGCGAGCGCCTGTCCTTCCTCGGCATTACCCTCGAAGGCACGGAGCCGTCCATCCCCGTCCGCACCCTCCCCGCAGACGAAAACGCCATGATTGCCCTTCACGTCGCCGCGCTCTCAAGCTGAACCCGACAGAAAGTGCCTGCCCACTTTTGGTGCAAATGCTGCTAACCCCAGCGGATAGATGAACTTGCGCGTAACTCCCATCCAATGAGTAATTTGGCAACTCTCCCCAATAGAATGAGGAACTTAGCCTGAAGGGGGTGGGGGGAGGGGTCCACTCAAAAGCCGGATCGCCGCCCGATACCCGTGCAGCGTTCCCGTATCCACATAAGCCGCGCCCGCCTTCACCCCCACGGCCTCCCCACCCAGCGCCAGCCACGCATTCACCAGGGTCCCCAGGTACTCATCCCCGCGCCCCGGCTCCCGCCACAACCGGTGCAACGCATGAAACACCGCCCCCGGCATCCGCACCGCGCCCCACACCCAGTGTGTCGAAGGCACCGCCTGCTTCACCTCAATGCGCTCCACCAAGCCAGCATCATTCGTCACAACAGCATCGAAGAACTCTGGTCGCTCCACTGGAAATAGCAGAAAACTCAGTGTGTCTGCCGGCAAACGAGCCAGCCCATCCTCCGGAAACCAGACCGTGTCCGGCAACCCAATCGCCACCGGCTCCTCCGGCCCCACGACCGGCGCCGCCCGGAACAACGCATCGCACAGCCCGCCCGCCCCCGGCTGCACGGTATACACAATGTCCGCGCCCCAGATGCGCGACCCGTAATACGCCAGAATGTCTGATTTTCCCGACGAAATCACAAAGCACAGCTTGGTACACCCTGCCGCCAGCAGCCGCTCCACCAGGTATTCACTCACAGCCCGCGGCCGCTCCGTCCCGTCCGCCTCGACCCGACTGCCGACAGGCAACAACTCCTTGGAAAAGGCCAAAGGTTGAATGCGGCTCCCAACTCCAGCCGCCGGAATAATCCCCCACATCTAAACCGTCTCCTGCAACAGGCCCTGCCGCTGCAACGCCGCCGCACACAAGGCCTCCAGCGTCCGCACCCGAGCCGCCGCCGTGTGGTGTTCCAGCGTGTGCGCCCGAGCAGCAGCCGCCATGCGCAGCCGCTCCGCATCGCTCATACCCAGCGCATCCACCACATCCTCCGCGCAATGTGCCAGCACAATTTGTTCACCCGCCACAAAGAACGCGTCCAGCCCTTCCCACGTATCCGAAATGAGCGCCGTCCCGCAAGCCGCCGCCTCAAACAGCCGCCCCGAGGGGCAGTACCCATACGCCGCCATTGCCTCGCGCGTGATATTCAGCGTAAACCGCGATGACGCAAAGAACGCCGGGTGAGCCGAAGGCGGCACATGCCGGTGAAACCACGTATTCGCTGCCCACGGGAAGGCCTCCGGATACTGCGCTCCGCCAATCAGGAACCGCCGATCAGGCAATCGCCGCGCCGGCTCCAGAAATAACTCCGCCAGCGCAGGTTGCCGGTCCGCCGCATACGTCCCCAGGTACGACAGATCCGCCGCATAACTCGCATCCGCCGCCACCGGATAGTGCGACGCCGGATCGACCCACCCATACAGCGCCGCGGGCTCCCGCGCGCCCAGGCGGCTCGCCAACTCGGCCAGCGCGCGCCCTCCGGTATAGCTCAGCACCAGGTCGAAATCCTGCAGCCCGTTCGCCGGCAGATACTCCGGCCGCGCGCCCGCGTCCATCGCGCGCAGCGTCACCGGCGTGTCCAGGTCATAGAACGCCTTGATTCGCGCCTTCGACTCCAGCAGCATCGCCGCCACCGCCGCGCCTTGCGGACAATAACTGCTCACGATCGCCAGATCCGCGCCATCCAGCGCGCGCGTCGCCTCTGCACGCACGTCCGCCAATTCGTCATACAACCGCAGCACACCGCCGCCCGGAAGCTCCGTCAAGTCCCGCGCATCCCGGTAATACTGCACATCCTTCTCGAAAAATGTCACGTGATGGCCGCGCTCCGCCAGCGCCCGCAACAGACCGCGCCACAACGTGGCATGCCCATTGCCCCACGACGAGCTCACCGTCAAGCCAAAGATCACGATCCGCATCCCATCCATCGCGCCTGCTTCCTCCGGCCCTGCTGACGTACTTAGGATGCAGCATACACAGCATCTATAAGGCTCGCAGCTAGCCCGCTGGACACAATGAAAGCCGGTAGAACACAATGACACGCAGCCTACAAACGCCCCGCACCAGGAGCTTCACCGTGATTCGTTTTCGCCGCGCCATGCTCATGCCACTCACCCTTCTGCTGTCGCTGCCCTGCCTCGTGCCGCCCCAGGCCGCCGCGCAGTCCCTCGCGCAGACGCCGCCCATGGGCTGGAACTCCTGGAACTGGTTTGCCGGCAAGGTCACCGACAAGGACGTGCGCCAAGCCGCGGACCTGCTCGTCAGCAGTGGCATGCGCGACGCTGGCTATGTTTACGTCAACATCGACGACACTTGGGAAGGCAAGCGCGACGCTAACGGCGTCTTACACACCAACGACAAGTTCCCGGACATGAAGGCGCTGGCCGAGTACGTCCACGGCAAAGGCCTCAAGCTTGGCATTTACAGTTCACCCGGCCCAACCACCTGTGCCAACTACGCGGGCAGCTACCAGCACGAACAGCAGGACGCCGATCTGTACGCCTCCTGGGGCATCGATTATTTGAAATACGATCTGTGCAGCTACGGCGACATCATGCGGCGCGACGCACCCGGGGACATGCTGAAACAGTTCGCCCTGATGAAGGCGGCGTACGAGACCATGCACCAGGCCCTGCTCAGAACCGGCCGGCCCATCGTCTACAGCCTGTGCCAGTACGGCTGGGACGCGACGTGGCAGTGGGCACCGACCGTCGGCGGCAACAGCTGGCGCACCACCGGCGACATCGACCCCAGCTTCGATCGCATGGCACTCATCGGCCGCGGCCAGGCTGGCCTGGAGAAATACGCCGGTCCCGGCCACTGGAACGACCCGGACATGCTCGAAGTCGGCAACGGTAAGCTGACACCGACCGAAAACCGCCTGCACATGAGCCTGTGGGCGATGCTCGCTGCGCCCCTGCTCGCCGGTAACAACCTGAGCCAGATGACGCCCGACACGGTCGCCGTGCTGACCAACAAAGACGTGATCGCGCTCGATCAGGACGCACTCGGCAAGCAGGCGTCCCGCGTCTTCGCCGAAGGCCCGATCGAGATCTGGTCAAAGCCGCTCGCGGACGGCGGTACCGCCGTTGCCATCTTCAACTTCGGCAGCGAAGTCTCCTACTTGCGCGGCATCGGCGCCCACCTACCCAGCAGCATCCTGCAGCCCGAAAACATGCAGCGCCTGATGAAGAGCGAAGCCTCACGCGAACTGTGGACCGGCAAACAGTACGCCAGCTTCACCGCCGCCCTCAGCGATCCACTGCCCGAACACGGTGTTCGCCTGCTACGCACCCGCGGAAAGTAAGCGCATCTGAACACGAACATGGCCCGCGAAGATCAATCCTCGCGGGCCATCCAGTTGTGAGACAACTTACACCTTGCGCAGCGCGAGATACCGTTCCGTCACGAAGTCCCAGTTGATGACGTTGTAGAACGCGGCCACATACTCCGGCCGGCGGTTCTGGTACTTCAGGTAGTACGCATGCTCCCACACATCGATGCCGAACAACGGCTGCAGGCCCTGCGAAAGCGGCGAGTCCTGGTTGGGCAGCGTTATGATCTTCAGCGCACCCGACCGGTCCATCACCACCCACGCCCAACCGCTGCCGAAGACGCTCATCGCGGCCTTCGTAAATGCCGTCTGAAACGCCGCATAGCTGGTGAATGACTTGTCCATCGCCGCCGCAAGCTCCGCCTTCGGAACCGCGCCATTGTTCACCTTCAGCGATGGCCAGAACAGGCTGTGATTCGCGTGCCCACCACCCTGGTTGCGCACCGCCGTTTTCACGTCGGCAGGCAGCGTGTCGATGTTGGCGACCAGCACCTCCACCGGCATCGCCATCAGCTTCGGATCGCTGCCGATCGCCTTGACCAGGTTGTCGACATACGCCTTGTGGTGCTTGTCGTGATGCAGCGTCATGGTCTGCGCATCGATGAACGGCTCCAGCGCGTCGGGCGCATAACCCAGTGGCGGCAGCACGCCGGGCGCATGCGTCGCCGTAGCCTCCGCCGCGGTCACCGCCCACATCTTTAGCGAGGGTGAGAGCGCAACGGCACCCGCGGCAAGCAGCGAGCCACGCAGCAGTTCACGTCGATTGAACATTCGGAAAGTCCTCCACGCACAACGGTACTGCGGTTTGCTACTGACCGGTAGCCTCGGTTGCCATTTTTTCGATGAAAGCCGCCTCGTCCGTCAGCGCCGCGCTCAAGACCAGCAACTGCGCCTTCGCCTCGTCAAAGCGACCGTCTTCGATCGCCTCGCGCACGCCCGGCAATGTACTTGCGCCATAGCCGGTATACGTTCCCGGTGCGTACAGCAGGTGCTTGACCCACGGCCGGCCCGGCAAACCGTCCGCGCCCAGCAGCTTGCGCTCCGCCACGGCGAGGTCGTTGTTCAACGCCATGCGCTTGACGGGCGTCATGGCCGTCGCGCTTGCAACCGCACCGTCGTAGTGCAGCGCCGCCGCATCCAGCTTCGCAATCGCCGCATCCAGCGGTGCAAAGTCGAAGCTCGGCGGCACGGGCAGCGCGGTCGGCGGCAGCATGGGAAGCTTCGGATCATTCGCCAGCTTGTACGCACCACTGCTTAACGCCTTGTTGCGTGTGTTTGCTTCGGTGGTCAACGTCTTCAGCTCGGTCTTCAGGTTGTCGGTGTAACCCTTCACCGTCAGCGCCAGTTCATTGAAGCGGTACGGCATCACGTCGGCGTCGGCCATGCGCAGCACCATAAGGCCTGCGGTTTGGGCGAACAGCTTGCCATACACTTCCTTGCTGTCGTCGAACGTATCCCAATGCCACGGCGTGTCATAGCTGGAGTGATAGGTGCCGCCGCGATCCTCGCCGCCGTAGCCGATGTTGATGCTCGCCACGCCCAGGTGATCGATGAACCCGGCGTAATCCGACCCACTGCCCGCCGGCCCAAGCTCGATCGTCGCGCGCTTCTCATTTGCCTCAGCACGTGCACCGCGCCCACGGCCCGCCGCCTGCGCCGCCTTTTGCCGCTGCCACACGGTGGCCTGCGTCTCCGGATCGATCATCTCGCGCGTCACGTCGTTGACCAACGCCTCGACTGACTGCGAACCCTGCGCGCCAAAGTACCCACGCCCGTTTTCGTCCGAGTTGATGTACAGCGCACCATGCTTCGCCAGCTCGTCCGCATGCGTCTCCGCCCACTCGGTCGAGCCCAGCAAGCCAGGTTCCTCGCCATCCCACGCCGTGTAGATCAACGTGCGTTTCGGCTTCCATCCCTGCTTCGCCATCTCGCCCAGCGAGCGCGCCTCTTCCAGCAACGCACTCTGGCCGCTCACCGGGTCGTCCGCACCATTCACCCAGCCGTCGTAATGGTTGCCGCGCACGATCCAGGTCTCCGGCTCTTCGGACCCGCGCATGGTCGCGACGACATCCAGCACCGGCTTTGTGTCCCAATTGCTGACCACCTGCAGGTGCACCTTGCTGCCATCCGCCGACGGCCCGAACTTATAGGTAAAGGGCAGCCCACCACGCCACGCCGCAGGTACTGTGCGACCGCTCAACGAGCGCAACAGCGGCTCCGCATCGCCCCAACTGATGGGCAGCGTCGGGATCGGCATAATCACCTTGGCCTCGAAGCGATCGATGCGCTTCGCCCCCGGGACCGAGCCCGCGCCGGGCGTCAGCGGATCGCCCGCATACAGTGTGGTGTCGGCCACGCTGCCGCGCTGCACGCCCCATTTCGGCCGCATCGGCCCGGCTGGAATCGTGTCGCCCTGGCCATAACCGTCATCCGCGGGATCGCTGTAAATCAGGCAGCCGACCGCGCCGTGCATCGCCGCCAGCTTCGGCTTCAACCCGCGCCAGCCACCGCCGTACCGCGCAATGACGATCGCTCCCTTCACTGACACGCCGTTGCGGTCAAGCTCTTCGTAATCGGCCTTGTTGCCGTAGTTCACGTAGATCAGCGGCGCCGTCACGTCGCCATCCGCGGCGTAAATGTTGTACGGCGGAATCCGCGGGCTTGGATCGCTGGTGTACTTGTCCTCCGCGACGACCGGCTCCTCGAGCATGGCCTTGTACGGCTTCGGCCCGGTCAGCTCCAGCACGCGCGTCTTCGGCGTGGGATACAGTACGTCGAACTGCTCGATCTTCGCGTCCCAGCCCCACGCCTTGTACTGCTTCACCATCCAGTCGGCATTTGCCTTTTGCGCGGCCGAGCCCACGTGGTGCGGGTGCGCGGCAAGCACATGCATGTTGTCCACGATGCGCTTCGACTCCGGCATGGCCAGAAACTTCTTCTCCCATGTCCGCTCGGTCGCGGAGTCCGCAGCGGTAAATCCGGCCAGCGGCTTCGACGCATCCATCGTGGCCTGCTGCGCAAGGGACATCACAGGGCCAGTAACCACCAAGCCCAACAGGGACAGAACGGCAAGACGACGCATGCGCAGACTCCGGGAATAGCACTTAAAAGATTCGGTGACTCTGTTATATCCCAGCCGCAGATCAACGCCATCTCCGACCGGAGTTGTCCGAGATGCGCTATCCTTGAACACAGCGGCTCAACCGAGCCACGGAGCGCCGTTGCACCTTGCAGAACTCAACCCCGGACAGAAAGCCGTGATCACCGGCGTCGCACAGGGCGAGGCCTTTTGCCAGCTTTGCGGCCTCGGTGTCGTTTCCGGCGCGGAAGTGGAAATTGTGCGTGTGTTGTCGAAGCGCACCATGTGGATCGTGCGTGTGGATGGATCGGATGTGGCGCTGCGTGAGGGCACGGCGGTCACGGTAAAAGTGCGGCCGGAGTAGCTCCCATGGCGTTTCGTACCATCGGCCTTGTCGGGCCGCCGAATGTCGGCAAGTCCACGCTGTTCAACCGGCTTACCGGTCTGCGGCAAAAGGTCTCCAACTACAGCGGCGTCACCGTGGAACACCGCAGCGGCCGCATGCGCAAGGGCGATCAGACGGTCATCGACCTGCCCGGCGTCTGGACTCTGACGCCATCGTCGGAAGACCAGCGCATTGCCGTGCAGGTGCTGCGCGGCGAAGGCGAACACCTGCCCCGGCTCGATGCCGTGCTGCTCGTCGTGGATGGCACCCAGTTCCATAAGTACAGCCTGCTCATTGGCGAGGTGCTCGCGTGCAATCTGCCGACCATGCTGCTGATCAACATGGCCGACGAACTGAAGCAGCGCAACGGCTTCATCGATCCGCTTGCGATCGCGCGCGAGCTTGGCACGCCCACCGCCCTCATCAGTGCGGCGCGCGGCACCGGCATGGATGCCATTGAACACTGGCTTGCCGCCGACCGGAGCGCCGCCCACATCCTGCCCGTGCTACAGGCCGGTGGCAATGCCGCCACCTGCGCGCCCGACTGCAATTCCCTCACCGCCGCCGGTGCCTATCGACGGCCCAATCACTCGAAGTTCACTCGCGCGTTTGATCGCTGGGCGCTGCATCCAGTCGTCGGCCCCATCCTCTGCGTGGTGCTGCTGCTCGCCGCCTTCCAGGTCATCTTCCGCGTGGCATACCCCTTCGGCCAGTGGCTCAGCACCTGGCTTGGCGACGTGGGTGTGCGCGCCGGCAACGTTCTTCCAGACACCATCATCCGCGCGATCCTCGTCGACGGTTTGTGGAACGGTGCGGCCTCCATCGTCGGCTTTCTTCCGCAGATTCTCTGCCTGTTCGTCGTCATCACCGTGCTGGAGGACAGCGGCTACATGGCTCGCGCCGCCGTCATCGCCGACCGCACCATGGGCCGCGTCGGGCTCAACGGCCGCTCGTTTCTCCCGCTGCTCAGTGCCTATGCATGCGCCGTGCCGGCCATCATGGCGACGCGCGCGATCCCATCCAAGCGTGACCGCCTCGCCACCATTCTCATCGCGCCGTTCATGACCTGCTCCGCGCGCCTGCCGGTGTATGCGCTGCTCATCGCGGCGTTCATTCCCGCGCACGCGGTGCTGGGCAACGTGCTCGGCCTGCAGGCGCTTACGATGCTGGCGCTCTATGCCATTGGCCTGTTCGCCGCGCTCGCCACCGCGTGGCTCATGCGGTCGTCTGTCATGAAGGGCCAGGCATCGCTGTTCGCTATCGAGTTGCCCAACTACCGCATGCCGCGCCTGCACACCATCGGCCTCGCCATCGTCGACCGCACTAAGGTCTTCCTCAAGCAGGTCGCGACGGTCATTCTCGTGCTCAACCTCATCATCTGGTTTCTTGCGCACCTGCCGCTGCAGAACGGTCAGGCCGGCGACGTGGGTAGCAGCTATCTCGCGCGTATCGGCGACCTCATCCAGCCGTTGCTGCACCCGCTCGGCTTGAATCGGAACGTCGGCATCTCGCTGCTCACCGCGTTTGTCGCCCGCGAAAGCGTCGTCTCCACGCTCTCCACGCTCTATCACTCGGTGCATCCCGGCGACCTGCTGCGTGCGGACATCGGGCTCGCCGGCGCGCTCGCCCTGCTCGTCTTCTTCGCGCTCGCCATGCAGTGCACCGCGACACTTGCCGTGGTCAAACGTGAAACCGGCAGTTGGAAGTGGCCCGCCATTCAGTTCACGTACATGACTGTACTGGCGTACAGTGCGGCCTTTGTCACCTACCGGGTTGCGCTACTGCTGCATCTGTAACCGACGATCGTTTGCGCGGCGCGTCCGTCGTCCGCTACAGTCCTCATCAGCGCAACGAAAGTGGCTCCACACTTCCCATTGCCTGCGAGGTCCCTTTGCGTTTTAGTTCTCTCCTGCTCCTGCTGCCAATGTTCGGTGCCGCCGCCGTCCCCTCCTTCACGTCAGCAAAGTCAGCCCCGCGGGCTGAAGTCGACGTGCAGGGCTGGCGCATGCAGGACGCGTCCAAGGTTGCCGGCACTGGATCGGGCATCTCCGCCGCAGGTTTCGCCGACCGCGACTGGTACCGCGCGACCGTCCCAGGTACTGCGCTCACCACGCTCGTCGACAACAAGGTCTACCCCGAGCCGCTTCACGGCGAAAACAACCGGCCCGAGACCATCCCCGACTCACTGAGCGCCGTGTCCTGGTGGTATCGCACGACCATCGCCGTGCCCGCCGCAAACGCCGGCCGCCGCACCGTGCTGCACTTCGAAGGGATCAACTACGCCGCGGAAATCTGGGTCAACGGCAACGAGGTCGGCACCACGAGAGGCGCTTTCGTTCGCGGCATCTTCGACATCACCGGCAACGTCAAGCCCGGCCGCACCGCTGTCATCGCCGTGCTTGTTCATCCACAGCCGCACCCCGGCGTGCCGCACGAACACACGCTGCGCAACGGCATGGGCCTCAACGGTGGCATCACCGCGCTCGACGGACCCACGTTTCTCTCCACCATCGGCTGGGACTGGATTCCCGCCATCCGCGACCGCGACACCGGTCTGTGGCGCCGCGTCTTTATCACCAGCACCGGTCCCGTGCGCATCGAGGAGCCGCTCGTTACCACCGACCTGCCGCTGCCCCGCACCGACACCGCCGACATTACCATTGCGACCAAGCTGGAAAACGTCACGGACGAGCCGCAGCACGGCACTCTGCGCGGCACCATTGGCACGATCGCCTTCAGCCAGTCCGTGGATCTCCCGGCGCACGAGACCACCTCGGTACACTTTGACCCGACCATCATCACCGCACTGCACGTGGCCAACCCGAAGTTATGGTGGCCCAACGGGTATGGCCCGCAGAACTTACAACACTTACAGCTCTCCTTTGTAAGTGGCGGCAGGACTTCCGACAGCCGTAACATCCAGTTCGGCATTCGCAAAATCACCTACACCGTTCCTGACTCCGATAACCTCACGCTCTCTGTCAACGGCGTGCGTGTGTTCATCCGCGGCGGCAACTGGGGCCTGGATGACGGCTTGAAACGCATCCCGCGTGAGCGCCTTGACGCGCAATTCCACTTACACGCGCTCGCTAACCTGAACATGGTGCGTAACTGGGTCGGGCAAAGTACCAGCGAAGAGTTTTACGAAGCCGCGGATAAGTACGGCCTGCTGTTGTGGGATGAATTCTTCCAACCCAATCCGAGCGATGGCCCCAATCCCGACGACCTCGATAACTACATCCACAACGTCCGCGACAAGGTCATCCGCTTCCGCAATCACCCTTCCATCGCTGTCTGGTGCGCACGCAATGAAGGTTACCCGCCCAAGGTGATCGACGACCGCTTGCGCGCCCTCATGGCCGAGCTCGAGCCTGCACGCCTGTACCAACCCAGCTCCACCGCGGGCCATGGTGTCAACAGCGGGGGCCCCTACTTCTGGCGCGTGCCGCGTCGCTACTACCACATCACCGAGGCCTTCAAGACAGAGACCGGCAGCATGTCCGTGCCCACGCTCGAATCCATCCAGGGTATGCTCGACCCAAAGGACCTGACCGAAATCACCGATGCCTGGGCCGAGCATGACTTCGCGCGCGGTGCCCAGGGCGGTGACGTCTACCCCGGCCAACTCGCCGCACGCTACGGCGCACCACGCAACCTGGCCGACTTCGTGCGCAAGGCACAACTCATGAACTACGAGGCCTACCGCGCCATGTACGAGGGCCGCAACGCCGAGATGTTCAAGGCCACCACCGGCGTGCTCACCTGGATGAGTCACCCCGCGCAGCCCAGCTTCGTGTGGCAGCTGTACCACTACGACCTTGAAGCCAACAGCTCGCTATTTGCGGTCAAGTCCGCCGCTGAATCGGTCCACATCCAACTCAACGAAGCGACTGGCGCAATGGAAGTCGTGAACAACACAGCGACTCCGCTGACGGCAACGGCACATGCGACGTTCTATGCCTTGGATGGCACCGTGCTAGACAAGCGTGACTCCCCCGTCAACGTCGCCGCCTCTACTCTCGCAGACCTCGCTCTGATTGCCCCACCGGCAACGCCGGAACCGGCACCTACCCACAAGGAAGGCATCATGACGCCCATCACCGCGGGTGCCACCGCCGCAGCCAGCCTTCCACCTTACACCGCGCCCGCAACCCAGCTGCCGTCCGCGTACCTAGTCCACCTCGACCTCCAGGACAGCACCGGCGCTACCCTCTCGCGCAACACGTACTGGCGTGCCGCCGCCGCAACCCCAGACGACCTCACCAGCATGGACGCCATGCCGGTCGCAGCCCTGACCGCCGACGCCACTCGCACCGACGTCGCCGGCACCGCCACGCTCACCGTCACGCTGCACAATCCCGGCACCCACGTTGCGCTCATGACCCACCTCCAGCTCCGCAGGCCCGACGGCACGCGCGTTCTGCCCGTTTATGCCAGCAACAATTACGTCACGATGCTGCCGGGTGAAACCCGCATCATCACGCTCACCGCCGACACGAAGCTCGCTGGCGCTTCCAGCATCGTCGCGATCGACGGCTGGAACGTCACTGTCGCCCCCGTCACCACGGGGCGTGTTCGCATCGAGCCAAATACCGCCATGGACCCCGCCACCAGCCCGCAAACCGGCCTGCCTTTCCAGACGGTCGGCCTTCGCTAAACCTGATCCATGCGGGTTGATCTGTCCGGCTGATCTGTACGCGATGCGTAACGTGCGCCAAGCAGCACTGATCGCAACACCCTTCAATCAGCCCTAGACCCACACCGACGCGGCACCCTGAATCTCCGCTAGCGTAGGGATGGAAGGTTGCGCCCCAGGTCTCGTCGTCGCCAGCGCCGCAGCAGCCGTTGCAAATCGCACTGCCCGACGCAGCGCCTCGATGTTCCAGCGATCATCTGCTTCCATCACCAGCGCGGCCGCCAGCGCGCCGCAAAACGTGTCACCCGCTGCGGTCGCATCCACGGCATGGACCGGCATCGCGGGCTGCATAAACATGCCCTCTGCCGCAGCAACACAGCAACCCGTTTCCCCCAGGGTCACCACGACACTGCGAAACCCGGCAGCCCGCAGCATCTCTGCTGCGCGCCCAGCATCGGCGGCCTCCACCGCCGGCCAGCCGAGCAGCGCAGCCGCCTCGTGCTCATTCACCAGAAGGTGAATCGCATCTCCGGCAAGTGCTTCCAAGCGCAAGCCTTCCGCCGGTGCGGCATTCAGCAACACTGAAACCCCAGTCGCTCGCGCCGCCGCAAACAGCGCTTCCCGCGTCGCAGGCGCAAGCTCGTTTTGCAACAGGAGCAAGCCATTGTGGCCGAACGAAGTGACTGCCGCGGCCGCATCCTCGGGCCGCAACTCCAGATTCGCTCCCGACGCCACAGCAATGCTGTTCTCTCCGGCGCGGTCATACAGAATCACCGCGACACCCGTCGCAGCGCACTCTGAAGTCCGCGTCCCGGCAAGGTCGATCCCTTCCGTCCGCATGGCCGCCAGCACCGCCTCGCCGTGCGCGTCCGCACCCACGCACGTCAGCAGCGTCACCGCCGCGCCCGCACGCCGAGCCGCTACTGCCTGGTTCGCGCCCTTGCCACCCATGACCTGCAGAAACGTGCCGCCAGACACCGTCTCACCTGCACGGGGCATCCGCTCCACACCCATAGTCAGGTCGACGTTCGCGCTCCCAATCACCAGGACACGCCGCACGTTAGGCTACCGCAGCCTTCAGCAGGTCGGGCATCGGCGCGTCCGCCAACACCGTGTCATATGCCACCAGCGGCAGCCCCGCATCACGCCAACCGTCGAAGCCGCCTTTTAGCGGACGGACCCGGCTGACGCCAAGCTTCTGCAGCCGTTTTGCCAGTGCCGCACTCGTTTCCTCGCTCGGGCACGTGCAATACAAAATGACGTCCCGGTCGCGCGGTAACAGCTTGCACTGCTTTTCCAGTTCGGCCGGCATAATGCGCACCGCCCCTGGAATCACTCGCGGATCCGGCAAAAAATCAAGCGGATGCCGCAGGTCAACGATAAACGGCAGGTGCAGTCCCGACGCAGTAGCACTGTCCACCATCTCCTGCAATTCTTCAGGAGACACCCGCGACTCTCGCAGTGTCTTCAAGAATTCCCGCTGCCGCCAAACGCGCCGCAGCACGAACGCAAGTACCATCAGCGCGAAGATTGGTACGGCAAACCGCACCAGAAAATGAAACAGTGGTGCCGACTTTTTCGCAAAATCCCCAAAGAAACGCCCACCAAACACATACACCGCAGCCCATACCGTCGATCCCAGCAAGTCCAGCCCCAAAAACCGGCTAAACGGCATCCCGCTTTGGCCTGCGATCGGCGGGGCTACGGCCGAGAGGCCGGGCACAAACTTCGCAAAGATCAGCGTCACCGCTCCATGGCGGCCAAACAGACCTTCCGTCTTCTTCACGCAGGTGCTGGCTTCGAGCGACAATCGGCAGATCAATCGAACCACTTTACCGCCGTAGCGTACGCCGGCGAAGTACCACATACTATCCGCAATCGCGCACGCGGCAAGCACCGACAGCATCACCGGCAAGGCATGCAGCCGGTGGGTCGCCGTCAGCGTGCCCGCCGTCAGCAGCAGCGGAACCGATGGGACCGGTACGCCAAGCTGCTCCACCAGCACCCACAAAAACAGGATGCCGTACGCATAGTGCACAAAGAATTCGATTCCGATGGGCATGGTCTTAAACCTGACTTGTAGATGACAGAGTCTCCGCATGCGACTCGTGAATGACGCCACTGCTCACACATTTCTACTAGCAACTCCCTCCAACGCGAAAAAGCCCCGTCCAGTCAGGCGGGGCTTCTCGCGCAAAGCAGGATTCACTTCACATGTATTTCCGGATCTACGGAATACCCGGGCCGTAGTAGCTCGTCTTTATTCTCACCCTTAGTCAGATCGATGCGCACGGGAATCCGTTGCACTACCTTGACGTAGTTGCCCGTCGCATTCTCAGGCGGGAACAGACTTAGCTTCGACCCCGTTGCTCCACCAATTTGCGTGACGGTCCCCTTGTACGTTCGGCCGCCAAGCGCATCCACCTTGATCTCCACCTCTTGGCCTTGCCGCACGTGCTGCAACTGCGTTTCCTTGTAATTAGCGGTAATCCAAAGGTTATCCAAGGGAATAATGGTCATCAGATTTTGCCCGATGCTCACGTTTCCGCCGACCGCCAGGTTCTTTTTATTGATAATCCCAGTTACCGGGGCAATGATCTTGGTATAGCCAAGATTCAGTTCCGCCTGCTTCAGCTTCGCTCTATTCTGCTCTACGTCAGCATGAGCAGCGGAAGCACGAGCCTGCTGCACCTCAATCTGCTTAGGTGCATTCTGCCTAGCCTGCTGCTCGTCTGACCGTGCAGACGCCAACCTCGACTGTGCCTGGGCGACTTGCGCCTGCTGCCCAATCACGTTCTGCTGTGCTTCCAGCAGCGAAGCATTCGCAGCCGCAGCCGTCGCCACGGCCTGGTCGAACTGCTGCTTGCTAATCACGTCTTTTGCTACTAGCGGCGTGTAGCGATCCACGTCCAATTGCGCCTTCAACGCATTGGCCTTTTGCTGATCTACACGCGCCTGCGCCGCAGCTACACCCTTGCTGGCCTGCGCCACCGTTGCCAATGCCGTCTGAACGTCGGATCCAGAGGTGGAAACCTGCGTCCGCGTTTGCACACCAGTAATCGGCACATTGACGTTTGCCTGCACAAACCCCGCCTGAGAATTACTCAGCTGTGCCTGCGCCTGCGCCACCTGCGTCTGGTAATCGCTTGGGTCAATCAGGGCAATGACATCTCCCTGATTCACCTTCTGGTTCTCGGTGACGTTTACCTGAATGATGCTGCCCGCAATGCGCGCCGATACGGGGTACAAATCACCATCCACCTGCGCGTCGTCTGTGCCTTCGGTAAAGGTCGAGCGATAGTAAAAGAAGAACGCGATAAGCGCTAGTGTTAACACCGCCAGCACAATCAGGAACGTCCGGCGGGCCTTCGCCGCAGGTGTGGGCTCCGGTGCCTTGGGTGGCGCTGCCTTAGCGCCCGTGTTCTGGTTCTCGTCCTGCCCACCGGCAGCCGCTCCGCCTTCCGGCTGACCGCTGCCGCCCTGGCCCTGTCCGTTTTGGGCGTTACCGCTGCCCTCGTTCTGATCGGTATCTGGCACGATCTAGTGTCCTCCCGCTAAAGCGTTCTTGTAGTTGGTGCCGGCTGTGCCGGTCGCGCGTGCAAGCGTGAGTTTCGCCACGTTGTGCTGGTACAGCGCGCTGATGTATTGTTCATTGGCCTGCTCGGTTTGAGCCTGCGCCTGGCTGACCGCCAGGTTGTCCGCGACGCCAGCGCGAAAGCGCTGCTGCGCCTCTGATAATGCCTCGTTCGACAGATCCACGTTCGACTTCGCCGTTTGCACCAACTGCTGCGCTGCCTGAATATCGAGAATGGCATCGCGCACATCCTGATTCACCTGCTGCACCTGGTCGCTATACCGCGCGCGCTGCTGCTCCAGCGCAGCGTCGGCGACACGAATGTCTCCCCGCGTCTTGGCAATCTGCAGAATGGGCACCTGCGCCTCACCCGTCGCGGTATACGTGCCGTGATTGCTGTTAAGCTTGCTTCCTAGCGTGCCGAAGTCGCCGTTGAAATCGACGGTCGGGTAGTACTCCGCCACCGCTGCCTTTCGCTGCTTTTCCGCACCCTTAATGTTCTGCTCCATGCCCTGCAGATCTTTACGGGTCGCGAGCGCCTGCTCAAATGCCTGCTCGGGCGAGATCGTGTCCGCGACGGCATACGGCGTCACATCCGTCAACCGAAACTGCTGCTCGGTTGGCAGGCCGATCACTCGCGCCAGCGCGAGCTTATCCTTGTCGAATCCGTTGCGCGCCTGCACCAACTGCTGCTGCGTGTTCTGGTAGTCCACCTGCGCGCGCAGCACGTCGAGCCGGGGACTGGTGCCGGCATCGTGCGCCGCCGTCGCCTGGTCCAGCGACACCTTTGCGTTCGCCAGTTCAGCTTCTTCCGCCGTGATTCGCGCAGCATCCGCCAGCACCATTAGGTAAGCATTGCCTACCGTCAGCACCACCATATTGCGCGCATCTTCCGCTGTCAGCTTTGCGCCTTCGAAGTTATGTTTCGCGGCCAGATAGTGATTTAGCGAAGACAGGTTCAACAGCGACCACGTCAGGTACGCACGAAAGTCGAACACCTGGAACGGCCCGATAATCGGGTTAATCCCAGGAATCTTCAAGCCGTAGGCCGCGAGGTTGACCTGCTGGACCGTGTACGTCGCACTACCCGTGACGGTTGGTAGCAGGCTCTGCAGTTGCTGCAGCTTTAGGCCACTGGCATTCTTTACCGTGCTGCTCTGCAGAATGACGCCAAGGTTGTTCCGCAGCCCGCGTGCAATCGCGTCGTCCAGCGACAGATCGAACACGCCCGCCGTCGCCTTACCCTCAACCACCGAGCCCTCGTAATCGTTGTTCCTTGTCTTCGGCCCGGTGCTGCTGCCCGCCTGACTCCCGCTGCTGCCGCTGTTCAAGCCATTCAATATCTGCTGCGCACCTTGCACGGTTGCCGGACCGGAGGCTCGCTCCCCCCCACCGGCGGACGTACTCTGACCCGAGGTCGATGCGGAGCCCGCCTGCGTCTGCGCGACCGCGATCTGCGTGCACAACGTTGCCATCAGAAGCAGACCGAAACGGCGCGCCGGTGTTGCTACCGCGCCTCTGACCGGCCTCCCGCAGTCCGGCTGCTTGTCTTCGATCCAGTTCCCCACGCCTGCGTGTTCCCTCTCGTGTCGCAAGTCTTCTTCCCACCACAAACAAGCCACGCACAGGCGCGGACTCGGGTGTGGATGGAAACCTTTTGCGTATCAGATGCACGTCGCCCAAGGAAACGATGCAGAAAACTTTCGCCGCGCATCGGAACGTTTTCGTCCTTGCCCAATCACATGTAGTCTTTGGGTGCGATGGAATCCCCCCTCGAATCCTCTCCGCCCTCTCCCGACATCTCCCCGCGGCGCACAGGTGTCATCGGCTTCGGCCTCGCGGGCCGCGTCTTTCACGCGCCCTTCGTGCACGCCGTCCACGGTCTGCACCTGGCCGCGATCGTGCAGCGCTCCGGCGACGAAGCCGCCCGGCACTACCCGGACGCCACCATCTTCCGCTCCGTCGACGACCTGCTCCACAGCGACGTGGAACTCGTCATCGTCGCCACGCCGAACGAGACCCACGTGCCTATGGCACGCGCCGCCCTGCTTGCCGGCAAGCACGTTGTCATCGACAAGCCGCTTGCCCCGACCGCCGCGGAAGCCGCGGAGTTGGAAGAGCTCGCGCGCGAACGGAACCTCCTCCTCGTCCCCTTCCACAACCGCCGCTTCGACGGCGACTTCCTCACCATGCAGAAGCTCCTGCGCGACGGCACCCTGGGCCGCATCGTCGCCCTGCGCTCCCGCTTCGACCGCTTCCGCCCCGTGCCCCGGCAGAACACCTGGAAGGAAGCCGAAGGCCAGCAGAACGGCCTGCTCATGGACCTCGGCCCGCACCTCGTCGACCAGGCACTCCTCCTTTTCGGCAGGCCCGACACCCTCACGGCAAGCGTTCGCACCGACCGCGATCACGGCGTCATCGAAGACGCGTTCGATCTCACCCTGACCTTCACGCACAACGGCCGCCCCCTGCGCGTCGAACTCGGATCAACCATGATCGCCGCCATCCCGGAACCACGTTTCCGCCTGCGCGGCACCCATGGCGAGTTCCTCAAATTCGGCCTCGATCCGCAGGAACCCGCCCTCGTCGGTGGCGCCACGGTGCCCCCGCAAGGCAGCACCGACGACTGGCTCACCGAGCAGCCCGATCAGTGGGGCACCCTGACCACCGCCGCCGACCCCGCGAACCCGGCAGACCTCGAAACCCGCACCCTGCGCACCGAACGCGGCGACTACCGCCGCTTTTACGAAGCCGTCGCCGCCACCCTGCACGGCACCGGCGCACCCCCGGCAACCGCCCGTGATGCCGTACGTGTCGCCCGCCTGCTTGAACTCGCCCGCGAGAGCAGCCGCACCGGATCGACGCTCACAATCCCCGCAAAGGACTGGTAACCGCACCTTGGCTTCACTCCGACACCCGCTTCCCCTCGGCTTTCGCTGGTCCGCCACCAAGGCCGGCATCAAGGCCAGCGGCCGGCCTGACGTTGCCCTCGCCGTGGCCGACCCCGGTACCGCTGCCGCCGCGCTCTACACCCGCAACCAGGTTGTCGCCGCCCCCGTTACCGTCGGCCGCGAGCACCTGCAGACCACAGCCGGCAGCGTCCGCGCCGTTATCATCAACGCAGGCAACGCCAACTGCGCCACCGGTGCCGTCGGCCTCGACAGCGCGCAGCGCACCTGCGACCGCCTCGCCGAACTCCTTCACTGCACCCCCGCCGAGGTCATACCGTCCTCCACCGGCATCATTGGCGTTCCGCTGCCGATCGACAAACTTCTCGCCGCACTCCCCGCTGCCATCGCCGGCCTCGGCACCGCCAACGGCGACGCCGAGGCCTTCAGCACCGCCATCATGACCACCGACACCCGCATGAAGGTCGCGCAAACCGCTCTCGATCTGGGCGGTCAGACCGTTCGCTTCTTCGGCTGCTGCAAGGGCGCTGGCATGATCGGCCCCGACGTCGGTGGCCCGCCGCACGCTACCATGCTCGTCTACCTCTTCACCGACCTCCGCATCGATGCCCCCGCACTACAAAGCCTGCTCACCCCCGTCGCCGACGCCACCTTCAACAGCATCTCCGTCGACGGCGACACCTCGACGAACGACACCGTCCTCCTGCTCGCCAGCGGTGCCAGCAATGCCAACTGGGAAACCGCCAACCCCGCCGAACAAACGGCGATCCGCGAAGCCCTCAAGACCCTTTGCAGCAACCTCGCCTACAGCATCATCGACGACGGCGAAGGCGTCACCCACGTCGTCACCCTCCACATCACTGGCGCTCCGTCGGACGCCGCCGCCAGGCAGGTCGCCCGCACAATCGCCCATTCGCCCCTTTGCAAAACCGCATGGTCCAGCGCCGATCCCAACTGGGGCCGCATCGTTGCCGCCGCCGGTCGCGCAGGCGTACCCTTCCGCACCGAAGACGTCTCCGTCCACATCGCCGGCCTGCCCGTCTTCGAGCACGGCACCCGCTCCCCCGCCATGGACGAGGCGGCCGTCCACGCCCGCATGCAGCAGCGCCACTACGATATCGCCGTCACCCTCGGCACCGGCCCCGGCACCAGCCGGTTCGTCACCTGCGACCTCACTGTCGAATACGTCCACATCAACGCGGACTACTCCACCTAAACACGCGTACCTTAGAGCATGCCGTTCCCCAAACGGCAGGGAGTTCCAATGCGCACGCTCGCCGCCATCCTTATCGTCCTGCTCAGCATTACCGGTGTCGTCTACCTTGCCGGCCGCATGCAGCCGGAGCAGCACATGGTCACCCAGTCCGCCGTTATCGCCGCACCTGCCGCTGACGTGTGGAAGCGCATCAACGACGTACCCAGCGAGCCCAGCTGGCGTCACTCGGTCAAGTCCGTCCGCCCCGACGCCCCGCAGGACGGCCTGCCCTGCTACACCGAAGACCTCGGCATCACCCTCCACGTCTGCGTCCAACGCACCGACGGCGAGCGCCTCCGCATCGTCTCCGTGAACGACACCAAGCAGAACTTCGACGGCACCTGGACCTTCCTCGTCCAGCCCGGCGACGCCACCCAGCCCGACGGCAACACCACCCGCCTTACCATCACCGAAGATGCCAGCGTTCACAACGTCTTCTGGCGCGGCGCGATGGTCATCACCGGCATGGACCGCAACATTCGCGGCTACCTCAAGGACCTCTCCCGCTCCTTCTCCGGTGCACCCGAACAGTCCTGACGACCCGCCACCTATAATCAAAAGCGTTTCCTGCTCGTCGCCGCCGCGCGCCGCGCAACTTCACCCTTCGGAGCAACCCCATGGCGACCACGACCGCACTCCCCGCAACCCACCCCGACCTGCAGACCGAGATTGCCGAGTGGATCGAAGCCTTTGACGAGATGATCGTCGCTGAAGGCCCCCAGCAGGGTGCGGACCTGATGGCCGCCCTGCGCCAGCGCGCCCGCGAGGCCGGTGTCCAGGCAGAAAACGAGCTCGCCACGCCCTACCGCAACACCATTCCCAAGCACGACGAAGTCCCGTATCCCGGCGACCGTGACCTCGAAAAGCGCGTCGAGTCCCTCATCCGCTGGAACGCCATGGCCATGGTCCACGGCCAGAACAAAAAGGACGCCGGCATCGGCGGCCACATCTCTACCTACTCCTCGCTCGCCACGCTGCTCGAAGTTGGCTTCAATCACTTTTTCCACGCGACGTACGGAGACCAGCCCGGCGATTTCATCTATTTCCAGGGTCACGCCTCCCCCGGCGTCTACGCCCGCGCTTATCTCGAGGGCCGCCTCAACGACGACCACCTCGCCAACTATCGCCATGAACTGCGCGACAAGCCCGGCCTTTCCAGCTATCCGCATCCCTGGCTCATGCCCGATTTCTGGCGCTTCCCCACTGTCAGCATGGGTATCGGCCCGCTCAACGCCATTTACCAGGCGCGGTTCATGCGCTATCTTGAAAATCGCGGCCTGATCGAGAAGACCCCCCGCAAGGTCTGGGCCTTCGTGGGTGACGGCGAAACCGACGAGGTCGACACCCTCGGTGCCATCGGCCTCGCCACCCGTGAAAATTTGGACAACCTCATCTTCGTCGTCAACTGCAACCTCCAGCGGCTCGACGGCCCCGTGCGCGGCAACAAGCGCATCATCGACGAACTCGAAGGCGTCTTCCGCGGTGCCGGCTGGAACGTCCTAAAGGTCATCTGGGGCTCCGACTGGGATGCCCTCTTCGAGCGCGACCACACCGGCCTGCTCCTCAAGCGCATGGAGGAAGCGGTCGACGGCGACTTCCAGGCCTACAAGGCAAAGGGCGGTGCCTACCTGCGCGAGCACTTCTTCGGCAAGTACCCGCAGCTGCTCGAACTCGTGAAGGACATGACCGACGAGCAGCTCGGCCGCCTGCACCGCGGTGGCCACGACCCGCTCAAGATCTACAACGCCTACAAGCGCGCCACCGAGCACAAGGGCGGCCCCACCGTGATCCTCGCTAAGACCGTCAAAGGCTACGGCTTCGGCGCCACCGAGGGCCGCAACGCCGCACACAATGAAAAGAAGCTGACCGACGACGGCGTCACCGCCTTCGTCAAGCGCTTCGACATCCCCGTACCCGAGGAAGAAGCAAAAAACGGCAAGCCCTGGAAGCCCGCGCCCGACGCCCCGGAGTTGCAGTACCTGCTCGCCCGTCGCGCCGAACTCGGCGGCTTCCTTCCCGCGCGCAAGGTCAAGCCCTTCACCTTTGAGGCACCCTCGCTCGACTTCTTCAAGGAGTGGCTGGGAGGATCGAAGGGCCGCGCCGTCTCCACCACCATGGTCTTCGTCGCCATCCTGCGCACCCTGCTCAAAGACCCGAAGATCGGCAAGCTCCTCGTCCCCATCGTCCCCGACGAGGGCCGCACCTTCGGCCTCGAATCCGCCATCAAGCAGGTTGGCATCTACGCCAGCGAAGGCCAGAAGTACACGCCCCACGACAGCGACATGCTGCTCAGCTACCGCGAAGAAAAAGACGGCCAGATTCTCGAGGAGGGCATCACCGAGGCCGGTTCCATGGCCAGCTTCACCGCTGCCGGCACCGCCTATGCCAACTACGGCGTGCCCTCCGTCCCGTTCTACATGTATTACTCCATGTTCGGGTTCCAGCGCATCGGCGACATGGTCTGGGCCTTCGCGGACTCGCGCGGCAAGGGCTTCCTCATGGGTGGTACCGCCGGTCGCACCACCATGCTCGGCGAGGGCCTGCAGCACCAGGACGGTCACTCTCACGTCCTCGCCTCCACCGTTCCCACCTGCCTCAGCTACGACCCGGCGTTCGCCTTTGAACTCTCCGTCATCGTGCAGGACGGCCTGCGTCGCATGTACGCGGAAAACGAGCAGGTCTTCTACTACATCACCATGTACAACGAGGACTACACCCAGCCGGAAATGCCGCAGGGCGAGGACGTGCGAAACGGCATCCTGCGCGGCCTTTACCGCTTCAAACCGGCGCTCAAGGGTGCAGCGACCGTCCAGCTCTTCGGCTCCGGCCCCATCCTCAACGAGGTGCTCAAAGCCCAGCAGATCCTCAGCGAGCAGTACAACGTCGAGGCCGATGTCTGGTCCGTCACCAGCTACGTCGAATTGCGCCGCAACGCCCTGGAAACCGAGCGCTGGAACCGCCTGCACCCCGCCGAGCCGGAGCGCCAGCCTTATCTCCTCACCGCTATCGGCGAAGCAAACGGCCCGATCATCGCAGCCAGCGACTACATGAAGGTCCTGCCCGACGCTCTTGCGCCCTGGCTCGGCAGCCGCCTCGTCACGCTCGGCACCGACGGCTTTGGTCGCTCTGACAACCGCGAACACCTTCGCGCTCACTTCGAGGTCGACAAGAATTCCATTGTTGCCGCTACCCTCTCTAAACTTGTCCGCAGCGGCACCGTCAAGGCCGAGGTCGCGCAGAAAGCTTTCGCCGACTTCGGCATCGACACCGAATCCGGCGACCCCTCCCACAAATAAACTCTGCAACGGGAGAAACCAACCCACGTGGGCAAACCGCTCATCAGCGACGCACAAATGCTCGCCATCCACGAAACCATGCTGCACCTGCGCGCGCTTGAGCCGAAAGTGCACGACCCCTTTGCAAACGCCGCGAGCAGGGCAGCTGGCCGCATCCCACCGCGCCCCATTGCCCTGCTCGCGGCGACGCTGCTCCAGCTCTATCCCACCGACACTGTTTTCACCGACGGTGAGAATGCCCTGGCTGCCGAAGTGCTTGCCCTCGCTCAGGCCGCGACCTTCGCGCCCGGGCACCAGGCCTCTCTGTTCGAAGCCGTGAACAACACGGCAGCCCTCGCCGCCGGCCATTCCCTCGCGCAATCCCGTATGACGCGTCCGGCGGACGACGCCCCCATCACCGTCGCCCTGTTACGCGACACACCGGCAGATCTCGACGACCTCTTCCATCTCGCCAGCACCTCCATCCTGCCGCTTCTGCTTATTGTGCAATGCGGCGATGTGACCCGCTCCACCTCACTCGAATCACAAACGAATGTCGAAGTCGTTCGCATCGACGCCGACGACGCCGTCGCCTGCTGCCGCGTCATGCAGGAATCGCTCCTGCGCACGCGCAATCGCTGGGGTGCCGTCATCCTGCAGGCCGTCACGCTTCCCGGGGCAGTGGATCCAATCGCCGCGTTCGAGACCCACCTGCGCCGCCGCAACCTTGCTTTCGAGCAGCACACGTCACCTCAACCCAACACCCTGACGCGGTAGACTCAATTCGTGGCGTCCTCCGAAAGCCTGCTGTTCCGTTTAAACGAGTGTCGCCCCAAGCCGACGCGCCGCGTCCACGTGCTCGGCGCAGCCTGTGTTCTGCTGGCAAGTTCCACCGTCCTGCACGCGCAGACCACGCCGTCGGCGAACGCGCTGCCTGCTGCGGACCCGTCGACGACAGACCCACAAAGCCCCGGCACGCCGGCCAAGCCCGCGCCCACCCGTCCACCCGACGTTCCACCCGCTTCGCTCCCTGCGCCCCAGCCCATCCCCGGCGACCTTCCGGACGCGCCCATCACCGCGCGCCCCGCATACCTGCCGCCAAAAACCAAAAAACATACCAGGGCCGACGACGTGCCTGCCGACGAGCGCATTGCGACGCCCTCACCGCAGCCGGAGGTTGCCGCCGCCCCCACCCGGCAAAAGCCCTTCGTTGCGCGCAACGCCTACGACGGCACACCCATCGTCACCACCGACCGCCAGGGCTCGTCCTACATCCCCGTCGACAGCTGGATGTACCCCGCCCTGCTCCGCCTGTACTCGCTCGGCTATCTGGACACCGCCTTCATCAGCATGCGCCCCTGGACGCGCCGCAGCACCCTGCACATGCTCATGCAGACGGAAAGCGATGTACGCGCCGACGGAAATCCCCAGGCCGTTCAGCTTCTGGATGCGCTGGAAGGTGCGCTCGACGATGAACCGGATAATGGAGGCACGCAAAGGCGCGGTCTGGTCTACGGCATCGAGCAGGCCTACGTCGGCGCACGCGTCGTCGGCGGCCCCACCCTGCGCGACAGCTGGCACGTCGGCCAAACCTTCGTCAACGATTACGGCCGCCCGTACTCGACCGGCTTCAACACCTACGACGGCGTTGCGACCATCGCTGAAGACGGTCCCTTTTCCGTGTACGTCCGCGTCGAGTATCAGCACGCCCCCAGCTTCCAGGGCTACAGCTTCGCCCAGGCCACCGCGCTTTCCACTCTCGACGAAATCCCCTACAGCGGCTACAACCGCCCGCAGGACACGATTCCCGAAGGCATCCTCCCGTCGCAAAACAATGTCCGCATCCTGGAGGCGAACTTCTCGACCCACGTGTACGGCCACGAGATCTCTCTCGGCAAATCCGACGCCTGGATCGGCCCCGGGCTGGGCGGCGCCATGCAGTGGTCCAACAACTCCGAGGGCATCTACAGCTTTCGCGTCAACCGCGTCGAGCCCCTCTGGATCCCCTATCTGAGCCGTGTCATCGGAGACGTGCGCTACGACTTTTTCATCGGTTCCCTCAAGGGTCACACCTACCCCAATGCTCCGTGGGCCCACTCCGAAACCATTTCTGCGAAGGTTTTCCAGCAGTTCGAATTCACCGCGCAGCGCAGCATCCTGTTTGGCGGTGAGGGCGTGCAGCCCGTGACCTTGGGCACCTTCTTCAAGGGCTTTTTCAGCGTGAACGACACCACGCAGGCGCAGAAGTACAGCCGCGACAACCCCGGCGCACGCTTCTCCTCCGTGCAATTCGCGTGGCGCCCGCCTCTGGTCAAAAAATACCTGACGCTCTACACCGATTCCACCACGCACGACGACGTCTTCCCGCTCGCCGCACCGCGCCGCGCCGGCTGGCGTCCCGGCATCTTCCTGCCGCGCATTCCTGGCGCGCCCAGGCTCGACCTGCGGGTTGAAGCCAGCTACACCGACTACGTCACGTCGAAATCCACCTTCGGGCAAGGCAACTACTACGAGATCGTGCAGCGCCAGGGATACACGAACGGCGGTCTGCTGATCGGCGATTGGATCGGCCGCGAGGCGAAGGGCGGCAACGCCACGCTCACCTACCATCTGAGCGGTAACGAGTGGATCGCCGCGACCTACCTGCGCAAGAAGAATGCAAAAGACTTTATTGCTGGCGGCACCACGCAGAACGACTACAAGCTCGAAGTGGTGAAGCGCCTTCACCCAGACGTGGAACTAAACGCCTGGTTCCAGCATGAAACCTGGGTCGCGCCCTTCGTGCGCACCGGCCAGCAATCCAACAACACCGGTAGCCTGCAGTTGAAGTGGTACCCCCGCCTGCATTCCACCAACGACCTGTTTTAGCGACCCGCAAATGCCGCGGCAACGGATGCGGCGTGCGGCCGAATCGCGTCCCACACCAGCGCGAAACTCAGCCCAACCACGATCACCGCCGTCGACCACGCCACCACGTTGAACCAGCGCGAATTGGTGTGCTCACCCATCAGTTCCTTGTTGTTGATGAGCTTCAGCATGAAGTAAAGAATGACTGGCAGCAGCAAACCGTTCAACACCTGCGACAGGATCGCCGTGCTCACGATGTTGAAGCCCGGCAGTAGCACCACCGCCGCGCCGCCCACGATCAGCAGCGTATAAAACCAGTAGAAGACCGGCGCCTGCTTCCACGTGCGATCGAGCCCGCTTTCAAAGCCCAGGCCTTCGCATACCGTGTATGCCGTGGTCAGTGGCAAGATCGACGCGGCAAACAGCGACGCATTGAACAGGCCCGCGCCAAACAGGATGAAAGCGTAATCGCCCGCGATGGGACGCAGCGCCTCGGCTGCATCTGCCGGTAGATTGATGGTTCGCACGCCGTGCACAAACAGCGTCGCCGCGCACACCACCACGATGAACCACGCGACGATATCGGTGAAGATCGAACCCACAATCACGTCGATGCGTGTTGCGGTGTACTGCCGCATCGTCACGCCCTTCTCCACAATGGAGGACTGCAAGTAGAACTGCATCCACGGCGTGATGGTCGTGCCGATCACCGCGATGGTCGAATAGAGGTACGCGTGATCGCTCCACGCCGACCTCGGCGGCAGCTTGACCGTTTCCACCAGAGCGGTGTGCCAGTCCGGCCGGCCCAGCACCCCGGCAACGATGTACGCCAGGTACACCACCGACGCAAACAGGAAGATCTTCTCAACGCTCTTGTAGTCTCCGCGCACGATGAGCGCCCACACCAGCAGCGCCCCAAGCGGGACAGAGATGAACTTGGACACATGAAACAGCTGCATGGACCCTGCAATGCCCGCAAACTCCGTGACCACGTTGAGGAAGTTGACGATCACCAGCAGCACCATGCAGACCACGGTGATGCGCAGGCCGAACTCCTCGCGAATCAGATCGCTCAGTCCCTTGCCCGTGACCGCGCCCATGCGCGCGCACATCTCCTGCACTACGATCAGCGCCAACGTGATGGGCAGCATCGTCCACAGCAAGGAGTACCCGTACTGCGCGCCCGCCTGCGAATACGTGAAGATACCGCCCGCATCGTTGTCCACGTTCGCCGTGATGAACCCCGGCCCAAGTGCGGCAAGAAAGAACAGCAATCGGACTCGCCATCGCTTCCACCACACGCTCATGCCGTCACCGCCTGACGCATGTGCGCGCCTTGCAAGCTGGTGACGAAGTCGAGAATGCGCCGCACCTGCGTGTCGTTATCGTACCCGCTGGCCCACGCACGACGTTGCCCGGCGAGGGCAATACGATGGCGCGCGGCCTCGTCCGGCAGGTAGCGCCGCACCTGCGCGACAAGCTCGTCGTAGCCGTTGAAGAACACGGCCTCTTCGCCTTCCACGAAGCGTGCCTGGTGGCCGGGCGTACGCTCTGCCAGCAGAAATCCACCACACGCCGCAATCTCAAAACTCTTGTGTACAAACTCGTCCGCGTTGGAATGCGTGAGAAAACTCAGGTTGATCTTCGACCTCCAGATCGCGGAGCGGTAACGCTCGTTGTACAGTTCGCCCTCGCGATACAGCGCGGAGAACACGTCGGGCGCAAGTGCCGGGCGCCAGTGCTGCTCACCGCCGCTGATGACCACCGGCAGGCCTTCCGCGGCTAGGCGCGTCAGCACCGCGGGCCGATCGTCATAGGTCGTGCCGATGAAGGAAACGCCACGGTCGCGCTCGGCATCGGTGTACGGCTGCGGCGCAGGAAAGTGAATGGTCGGCTCGAATGCCGTTTGAATCTTCAGTACATCGCGCGCTCCAGCGGCCTGGTAGTCGCGCACGTTGGCATCACGCTGCGTGCAGTGCAGGTCGTAGTGCGGAACAGTTTTCGCATACAGGCGCCAGCCCGGGTCGCGCCGCGGGCCGAAAAAATTGTCGATCATGTACGACACGGTCCGCACGCCCATCGCACGTAGCGCCTTCAGTGTTGCCGGCTGCAGCCACAATGCCTTGTCGGCCCACAGCACATCCGGCTGCTCCGCACGAGCAGTCGCCAGTACATCGCGATTGAACCGCGCCACCTCCGGGCCAGCCGCCATGCGGAACTCGATGCGACGCAGCAGCGGTTGCCGGGTGCCATAGTCATACTGGTTCAGCGCGACGACTTCGTGCCCCGCGCGCAGCAACGCAAGCCTGCGGTATTCGGCGGAATCCTTCGGTGACAGCGGCGCAACGTACAGAATTTTCACGCGCTCACTTCTCTTCCCGCAGCAGCGCAATCACGTGTTCTGCCAGGATGACGCCTTCCATCCGCCCCTCACCATCCACCACGGGCAACGCACGCAGGTTGTACTTGTCGAACTGCGCGGCAATCTCCTTGCCCTTCGTCTCCACGTGGCAGCAGTGCATGCGCTCTTCCTTGATGGTGTCCAGCAGCGCACCGCTGGACGCCAGCAGAATGCGCGACAGGTTGACCACGCCCTTCAGCTTGCCCTCCGCATCCACCAGAAAGATTTCCGTCACCGTCTCGAGCGATCCCTCAAAACCGCGGAGCGCATCAATGGCGTCGCTGACAACGGCAAGCTCCGGCACGGCAACGTACTCCGTCGTCATGCGGCCAGCGGCCTCGTCCTCTTCAAACTCCAGCAGGTCCTCGACCTCCTGACGTTCCTGTGGCTCCATCTGCTCCAGAATCGCGTCCGATCGCTCCTCCGACAACTCGGCCAGCAGGTCCGCCGCCGCCGCCGGATCCATCTCTTCCACAATGTCGGCAACGCGGCCGCTATCCATATGTTCCAGCAACGACCGCTGCAGCTTTGGCTCGATTTCCTCCAGCGCCTCAGCCGCAACTTCTTCATTCAGTGAGGTAAATACGGCATCGCGCTCAGCCGGCGCAAGGTCTTCCAGAATGTCGGCAATGTCTGCCGGGTGCATGCGCGACAGTCGATTCGATTCAACCTTGAGTCGCACCCGGCGCGCGGGATCGCGATCGATCAGATCCACAAATTCCCAAGGAATCACCTGCGGAGAAAATTTGATGGCGATCGCATTGACGGCCTTCGGCGGCAAACCCTTCAGCAGGCGACGGACCGCACCGCGCATGCCCACCTCGACCTCCGCAATCCGCAGATCGCAGACCGTTTCGTCCGTCGCTTCCCACACCAGGTCCACGTCGTTCACGCGCACGACCTTGCGGCCATGTACATCAATGATCTGCTGATCTAGCAGGTCGCGCTCAAGGCAGACGCTCGCGGCAAGGGCTGCCGCTGTCTGCGACAAAACCGGTCCGCGCAGGTGCAGCGTGCCGTCCTTGCGTAGCGAAAGATTGCACAGCGCGACTGAAACGGCATCCTTGCCGCGCAAGCGTCCGTTCGACGTCAGCACCAACTCGGACACATGCGTGGACGCATCGGTGCCGCTGACCAGGAATTCCGCAATGCGCCCGGTCACAGTGCCGCTTTCGTCGTACACGGCACGGCCCTGCAACGTGGATACGGTGGTGTGGTGCGTGTTGCCGTGACTCATCGCCCCCCCCTTTGCCGCTGCCGATGCAGAATTGTGTGCTGCGCGCTAGGTGCAGTCTAACCGCTGCCGCCAAGCGCGCGCCACGATGGGAACCAACAGTCAACCCACGCCGTATCTCTCTGCAGCATGCGTCGCGTGCTTGACTTTCCCCGTCCGGCATCGCAGACTTTTCGAGTACCGGCCAACTTGCTAGTTCGCGCATCCAACTTTGCTGTTGCTTTCGATTCGAGGTCGCTTGAACGACTCCATCACAGGCCGCCACACGCTCAGCCTTCCGTCCACGCTCGACACCGTTGACCGCATGGAGCAGGAGGCGGAAAGCTTTGCCATGGCCCACGGCTTCAACGAAGACGATGCAGCAAACATTGCGATGGCCGTGCGTGAGGCCACCGTCAACGCCGTGCTGCACGGCAACAGCTACAGCCGCGACAAGCAGGTGAATGCCGCGTTCGAATCCAACGACAAAAACCTTACCGTGAGCATCGCCGACGAGGGTGCGGGCTTCAACGCAGCCGTTCTCCCCGACCCACTTCTGCCGGAAAACATCCTGCGCGGCTCGGGCCGCGGCGTCTTCCTCATGCGCGCCCTCATGAATGAGGTACACTTTCGCCAACTCACACCGGGCACGGAGCTGACCATGATCAAGCACCGGACCACGATCACCTAAGTTTTCGTGCCGCCGCAAGGGCACATTCCCAAGGAGAACCAATGAGCATGAAGGTAAGCACGCGCCAGGTAGATGGCATCACCATTCTTGACCTGAGCGGCCGCATCACCCTGGGCGAAGGCTCCGTCACCGTGCGTGACGCCATCCGCGATCTGCTGAACAAGGGCGAGAAGCACATTCTGCTGAACCTGGGCGATGTCAGCTATCTCGACAGCTCCGGCCTCGGCGAGCTCGTTAGTGCCTACACCTCGGTCAAGAACGCCGGCGGCGAGCTGAAGCTGCTCAACCTGACCAAGAAGGTGCAGGACCTGCTGCAAATCACGAAGCTCTACACCGTGTTCGACGTCAAGGATGACGAGGCCTCGGCCGTGGCTTCTTTCTCCAAATAAGCGCTTCCGGCGATGGAAAGGCCGTCGCATCGCGCGACGGCCTTTTCTTATTTCGCGCCAGGCGAACTAGTTGAAATCCACCTTGGGCGCAGCTTTCGATCCCGGATCCGCCGCAAAGTAACCGGTCTTGCGTGGATAGGTCGAGCCTGCAAACAGGCTGTTCGGGAACACGGACACGGTGTTGTTGTAATCCAGGATGGCTCCGTTATACCGCCGGCGCGCGACGGCAATCCGGTTCTCCGTGCCGCTCAGCTCGTCTTCCAGACGCTGAAACTGCGCATCGCTCTTTAGATTCGGGTACGCCTCCTGCATGCGTGTCAGCGGCAACAGCGACACGGACAAGCGGTCATTCGCGGCCAGCTTTTCATCCGGCGTTTTCGCCTGCAACAGGCCCGACCGCGCCTCGGCAATGTTCGTCAGGATTGTCGTTTCGACCTTGGCATAGCCCTTCACGCTGTTTACCAGATTCGGAATCAGATCGGCGCGCCGCTGCAGGTTCACATCGATTTCAGAAAACGACGCATCGACCTGGTTGCTTTTGACTGCCATCGTGTTACGCGCGGAAACGTAGCTGCCGCCGATCAGCAGCACACCCAGCACCAACACCACCAACACAATGATTCCTGTATAGCTTTTGCGCATGCCGGAACCTCCATTCCCATTTAACATCTGTGCCACTTGGACCCTCCGTCTCTCAAATCTTTACCAACCGCCGCCAGCACCACCGCCGCCGGAATCGCCACCACCACCACCGCTGAAGCCTCCGCCGGAATCACCACCGCCGTCGAACCCGCCCCCACCAAAGCCGCCACCGCCGCGGCCTCCGCCCATCAAGCCGCCCAGAATGAGCCCGGGCAGGAAACCACCGCCGCCGCCTCGACCGCCGCGGCCCCCTCGAAAAAACAGGAACATCAACACCAAGAAAACGACGATGCCCCAGATGCCCGAGCCACCACTGCGGCCGCTGCGGCGAACAGGTTGTCGGCGTTGCGGCGTCGTCAGTGTGACACCCGCGTCCTGCGCAATGACCTGTGCCACGTCATTTACACCGGTACGCACCGCACCGTCGTAGTTGCCAGCTTGCAGGTCCGACACCATCTCGCGGCCGATATCGCCGACCTTGCCATCCGGCAGAATGCCCTCAAGACCATACCCGGTTGTGATCCAGCGCTTGTGATCGTCGATGGAAAACAGCAGCAGCACGCCGCGGTCACTCTTTGCATCACCGATCTTCCACTGGTGGTACAGGTCGGTGCTGAAGGTTTGCGCATCGACGTCGCCGTCAATTTTGTGCAGCGTCACGACGAAGACTTGAGCCTTGGCCTGCGTTTCCACACTGCGGCACAGCGCATCCAGGTCGGCCTTGGTGCTGTCGTTCAGCACGCCGGCGAGGTCCGTCACATAGTTCGTCGGAGGTGCGATATCCTTCAGCGATTCCGCGCGACCAAACAAACCGCCCAGCAGCAGAATGCCGATCCCAAACAACAGGCGCCCTACGCGCGATTGCCAGCGGGCCATCACATGCAATGATACGCGTCGCTTCATGTTGAAGTTCCCCTCCAAATGCGCGGGCCTTCAACCCCGAATCGCTTCCCGAACTTGGATGCAACCAACGCAGACAGCGCTGTGTTCCGCGCAGGATCAGTCCCGGGTATCTTTCAGAGAGGCGGCATACACCTCCAGCGTCATGGCCGCCGTGCGCTCCCAGGTAAACTGCGCGGCCTGCTGCGGTCCACGTCGCTTCAACTCTGCACGCCTCTCCGGTGATCGGAGCAGTTCGTCTATTGCCGTAGTCAGCGCGTCTGTGCTCAAGGGGTCGATCAGCACCGCCGCGTCCCCCGCCACCTCTGGCAGCGACGACGTGTTACTGGTGATCACGGGAGCACCGCACGCCAGCGCCTCCAGCACGGGCAAGCCGAACCCCTCATACAGCGAGGGATACACAAAGAGCGTGCACGCCGCCAGCAGCGCCGGCTTGTCCTCTTCCGCAACGAAGCCCGGCAGCACCACGCGGTCTCCCAGGCCAGCGGCATCCAGCGTGCGAAACAACTCCTCCGTCAGCCAACCCCGCCTGCCGGCAAGCACCAGTTGAAGCCCGGGATACTCCGGTGCCAGCCGCGCAAATGCCTCCACCAGCCGCGACAGGTTTTTGCGGGGCTCAATCGTTCCCAGGTACAGCACAAAGTCCTGGGCCAGGCCGTACGTCTGCCTGACCGCATGCAGTCGATCCGCTGAGATGTCCCTCACAAAAACATCGTTCTTGCCGTGCGGGACAACGGTCATACCGCCGCGTGGCCGACCCAGCCGCGCAACACAGTCGTCCAAGGCCGACCTCGACACAAAGATCAACTCATCCGCCAGTCGCACCGATGCACGCATAAACTGCTGAAAGTAAACAACCTTGGACCGCTCATGCATCTCCGGCAGATTGAAAAAGGTCATGTCATGGAACGTGACCACCCGGCGTGTGCCAAAGCTCAACAGCGGCAACGCATAGTGCATGGAATGAACGACCTGCACCCGCCGCTTCCACAGCAGCAACGGCAAGTACAACTGCTCCAGCAGAAAACGGAAGGGCAACGGCCGAAACCAGCGCGCCGGCACCTTGACCACCGACACATTCCGCCGATCGTTCAAATCGAAATCCGGATCATCATCCTGCGCCAGGATGACAAACTCATTCGCCCCGGCGTTCCGCGTCAGCGTGTCCACCAGGTCGCGCACATACACGCCCAGCCCCGCCTTCGTCACCGGCGACACCGTCGTGTTGATCAGTATCTTCATCGCTGCCTAGTCTAAAGCCAACCGGCCTGCCTCAAGCGGTATCCTTAAACTCATGGCCGCCGATCTCACCGCACCGCCCGTAGCCCGCCGCGAACCGCACCCGACTCACCTGCACGGCCAGACGCTGGAAGACGATTATTTCTGGCTCCGCGACAAGGAATCGCCGGAAGTCACCGCCTACCTCACCGCGGAGAACGCCTACACCAACGCGTACCTCGCCGGCACACAGGATCTGCAGGCTGCGCTCTACCGGGAAATGCTCAGCCACATTAAAGAAACCGACACCTCGCTGCCGACCCGCGACGGCGACTGGTTCTACTACACCCACACCATCGAAGGAAAGCAGTACCCCATCCACTGCCGCCGCGCCGCCGCAGCCGACCGCACCTACGACGATACCGCCGCCGAACAGGTGCTGCTCGACGTCAACCAGCTCGCCGAAGGCGCCGCGTTCATGTCCCTGGGCGCGTTCTCCATCAGTGCCGACGGCAACCTGCTCGCCTACACGACTGACACCACCGGCTTTCGCCAGTACACCCTCCACATTAAAGACCTGCGCACCGGCGATCTGCTGCCCGACACCGCGCAGCGCGTCGGTTCCCTCGTCTGGGCGCCCGACAACACCACCCTCTTCTACTCCACCGAAGATGAGCAGACCAAGCGCAACGACCTCATCCACCGCCACACGCTTGGCAGGCCGCAGGCGGACGACGTCACCGTCTTTGATGAGCCCGACGAGCGCTTCAACGTCGGCATCGGCCGCTCCCGCGACCGTAAATATCTCTTCATCGAGTGTGGCAGCCACACCACCTCCGAGTGCCACTACCTCGAAGCCAACACTCCCACTGCCGCCTTCCGCCTCATCGCACCGCGCATCGCCGACCAGGAATACGATGTCGACCACCGCGCCAACCTCTTCTACATCCGCGTCAACGACACCGGCAAAAACTTCCGCGTCGTCACCGCACCGGTCAACGATCCCAGCCGCGAGTCGTGGACCGAAATTCTTCCCCAGCAGCCGAACGTCCCACTCGACAGCTTCGACGTCTTCCAGCATTTCGCCGTTGCGTCCGAAACAGTCGATGGTCTCGATCGCCTGCGCGTCTTTCCCTTCAAGAACGATGTGCTGCAAACGGGCGATGAAGCCGAACTTGCCGCGGAACCTACCCTCGGCATCCAGACCGTGGCATTCCCCGAGCCAGCCTACAGCGCCGGCCTCTCCGCCAACCGCGACTTCGACACCCTCACCTTCCGCTACAGCTACACCTCGCTCGTCACCCCTGGCTCGGTCTACGATTTCGACGTGAAATCCGGCAAATCGACCCTGCTAAAGCAGCAGGAAGTTCCCGGCGGTTTCGACCGCGAACAGTACGCCTCCGAACGGCTCTGGATCACCGCCTCCGATGGCGTGCGAGTGCCCGTCTCCCTGGTCTACCGTCGCGATCAATTTCGCAAAGACGCCACCAACCCCGTCCACCTCTACGGCTACGGCTCCTACGGCTACGCCCTGCCCATTGGCTTTTCCGCCACGCGCCTTGCCCTGCTCGACCGCGGCTTCGTCATGGCCTACGCTCACATCCGCGGCGGCGGCGACCTGGGCGACGCCTGGCATGACGCCGGCAAGATGATGGAAAAACGCAATACCTTCACCGACTTCATCGCGGCTGGCGAAGCTTTGATCGCACAGAAGTACGGCGCACCCGACAAGCTCGTCATCGAAGGCGGCAGCGCCGGCGGTTTACTCATGGGCGCGGTGGCGAACTTGCGCCCGGACCTCTTCCGCATCGTGCTCAGCCACGTCCCGTTCGTCGACGTCATGAACACCATGCTCGACGCCTCGCTCCCACTTACCGTCGCGGAATACGAGGAGTGGGGAAATCCGAATGAGGAACCAGCCTTCACTTACATGCGGAGTTACTCTCCCTATGACAACTTGCAGCCGGGCAGTTATCCTGCGACATTAGTGAAGACCAGCCTCAATGACTCGCAGGTCATGTATTGGGAACCGGCGAAGTTTGTCGCAAAACTACGTACCCTCAAGACCAACCCCGACCGCCCATTGCTGCTGCATATCAACATGGAGGCAGGCCACGGCGGCGCCTCCGGCCGTTACGACTACCTCAAAGAAATCGCGCTCGACTACGCCTTCACGCTGCGCGAACTGGGCATGGAGTAATCGATGAACCGGATAGGTACTGCCCTGCTCGCCGCCGCCATTCTGCCTCTTGCCGCACACGCGCAGGCACCCACGGCCATCGGCCAGCAGGGCTGGTACGCCGACCCGGAAATCCATATCTTCGCCGGCCAATACTGGATTTATCCGACTTACTCCGGCGATGTCCTCCGCCCGAGCGACACCGCTACCCTTTCACCGGCACAGATTGACCGACGCAAAGAGGCCTTGGTCCACAAGGCATATCTTACCCAGACCTTCCTCGACGCGTTCTCCTCGCCGGACCTCGTGCACTGGACCAAGCACGAGCATGTGCTCGATGTGAAGAACGTGCCGTGGGCGGCCTATGCCGTCTGGGCGCCAACCGCGATTCATCTCAACGGCAAGTACTACCTGATCTTCGCTGCCAACGACATTCAGAAGACGCAAACCAAATCCGGCGGCTTGGCCGTCGCCATCAGCAACAGCCCTGCAGGCCCGTTTATCGACGCGCTGGGCAAGCCGCTCATCGGGCACTTCGAAAATGGCGCGCAACCCATTGATCCCGCGATCTTCCGTGACGATGATGGCAGTCTCTATCTCTACTATGGCGGGCAAGGCCACTGCAATGTAACGCGCCTGTCTCCTGACCTCAAGCTAGTCATAGGCCTCAAGGACGGCAAAACATTTAAGGAAATCACGCCCGACCATTACGTCGAGGGCCCTTTCATGCTCAAGCGCGACGGCACCTACTACTTCATGTGGTCCGAAGGCGACTGGGGCGATAGCACTTACCGCGTCGCGTACGCAAAATCCAGCAGCCCCACCGGTCCGTTCGAGCGCATCGGGACCATCCTGCAGTCGGATCCGCAGATCGCCACCGGTGCCGGCCACCACTCCGTCCTGCATCTTCCCGGCACCGACGAGTACTACATCGTGTACCACCGTCATCCGCTCGGCGACACCAACCCCAACCATCGCACCCTCGCCATCGACCGCATGACCTTCGACGCCGCAGGCAACATCGAACCCGTCCGCATGACCCGTGACGGTGTTACCGCGCGACGGCTCTTGAAAGACGAAGCTGCTGCCGGTAAGTAACCCGCCACCTCTGCACCGCCTCTAACTGCGCATGACAAATGAACAGGAAATTGCTTCGGGCGCAAAACGGGTTGAGGAGAAGGATCATATGCAGGCCGGCCTGGAAACTCCGGGCGACCTCGCCGTCGGCGATCGCAACATTGCGGAGCATCTGACCGCCGGTCAGTCTGACACAAAGCTCGGCGAGGCAACTCTCGGCATGTTTCAGAAGGGCAATATGGTGCAGGTGCGTGTGGGCAGTGCCACCAACTCTTCCGAGCTTTACGAGGGCACCTTCGACTCCGCGGATGAGGCCAACACCGCCCTGCTCGAAGAAAAAATTCTGCAGGCCGCGCAGGTCACAGACATGACCAAGGTGGCCGGCACCGGCATCCATATCATCGGACTTTCCTCGCAGCAACTGGAACGTGCCGGCTTGAAGCGCAAGATGAACCCGACGATTTAACCCTTGGCACCACGTAGAAGAGGCTGCCTTTCGGCAGCCTCTTCTACTTATGCGACCGCGACTTCCGGTACCGCATCCCCTTCGCCCGGGGCAAGAAACAGGTTGGTCTCCAATCCATGCTGCCGGTCATACAACTCACGGTACCTTCCCTGCAGCGCAAAGAGCGTTGCATGCGTGCCGCGTTCCACGATGTGTCCCTGCTCCACCACTAAAATCTGGTCGGCATTGCGAATCGTGGAAAGCCGGTGCGCGATGACAAACGTCGTCCGGCCCTGCATCAGGTAACTCAACCCGTGCTGAATCATGGCCTCGCTCTCGCTGTCGAGCGAACTCGTCGCCTCATCCAGAATCAAGATGCGCGGGTCCGCCAGAATTGCACGTGCAATCGACAAGCGCTGCCGCTGCCCGCCCGATAACTTCACGCCACGCTCGCCGACGATCGTTTCGTACTGCTCGTCAAAGCGCTCCGCAAACTCATCCACGCGTGCAATCCGGCAAGCCTCCATCAACTGCTCTTCCGTCGCATCCGGCCGTGAAAACAGGATGTTCTGCCGAATTGTTCCGTCGAACAAGAATGTTTCCTGTAACACCACACCTAACTGCGACCGATAAGTTCCAATCTCCACCGTCGCCAGGTCAACGCCATCCACCAGCACCGCACCGCTGGTCGCATTATGGAAGGCACACACCAGCGAGATGATGGTCGACTTACCGGAACCAGAAGACCCGACCAACGCCGTGACACTACCGGGAAGGGACTCAAAGGAAATGCCGTGCAGCACCGTCTTGCCCGCTTCATACTCAAATCCAACGTTGTCGAACTGTACTTCGCCGCGAATCTTCCCGAGTGTCTTCGTACGCTCCGGATCACGGTCTTCCTCCGTCACCTTCAAAATCTCGGCAGTCCGATCCATGCCCGCCAGCGCCTCGGTTAATTGTGTGCCGATCGACACCAACCCGGCAATCGGTGCGATCATGAAGGCAAGAAACATGGTGTACGTGACGTAACTACCCGTCGATAACTGCCCGTTCACCACCTGCCGGGCACCTAAATACATCACCAGCGATCCCACAACGCCGAGTACTGCCGTACTCGCCAGGCTCATCACGCTCTGCGCCGTCAGGGTGCTGATCACGTTATCCAGCAGGCGCTTCACGTTCACCGCAAATACGTTCGCTTCACTCGCTTCCGCGTGGTAACCCTTGATGACGCGCACACCACCCAATGACTCGGTAAGTCGTCCAGTTACTTCCGCATTCAACTTCGCACGCTCGCGGAAGATTGGCCGGATCGTACCAAAAGCCCGGTACAAAATAATCGCAAACAGGATGAGGATGCCGAAGGTCAGAAGCGTCATCTTGACAGAAAGAAAGATCAGGTACGCAAACGCAAATCCCGCTGTAAGTAAGCCACCCAGAAACTCGACTAACCCGGTACCCACGAGGTTGCGCACACCTTCCACGTCCGTCATAATGCGCGCCACCAGCGTCCCCGTCCGGTTCTCATCGTAAAACGAGACCGGCAGCCGGCCGATGTGCTGCTGCACCTGCATACGCAATTCCGTGATAAGCCGCTGCCCTGCCTTACTCAGCAACTGCGTCAGCGCATAACTCGTCACACCTTGCAAGATCGTCGCCGCAACCACCGCACCCACAATCGGCAGCAGCAGGTTCAACTGGTGCTGCCGCATCACATTGTCGATCAGGTACTTGGTCGAAGCCGGCAGCACCAGCCCGCTCATACGATTTACGATCATGATGCCGAAGCTACCCAGCAGCATCCACTTGCGCGGTGCCATCAGCTTCTTGATTTCAGGCCACACCTTGCTCAGCTTCGGCTTGGGCTTTTTTGCCGTCATGTCCGCGGACACAGAGCGCGCCACGCTGCGCCCCGATCGCTCTGCGCTGCGTGCCGTTCCGTGCAAACTTCCCTGTCCAAACGAACCCATGCCTTGCTCTCCTCGGTGCCTGCTCTACCGGATCTCTTCTGATGTGACCGCGACCGCGCTACATCAGGAGGACGGCCTTACGCGATCCGATTGCGCCGCGCTGCTATGAACGACTGCACACATAAACCCGTGTACAACAGGCAAATCAGCGCCATCGCCATGGACTCTTCCACCGCCAGCGGCCGCAGCACGGTGCCACCTTGCAGCAACGTAATTGTTCCCCGGATCGAACGCGCAAACGGGAAGATACATCCAACCAGCCCTACTGTCACGGCGATGTGCATAAACATCATTCGCCTCTTCGTATCCTCCGTATTCGCCAGCGCGCCGAGCAAGAGCAGCACTACTCCGAAGTAAGCCGGAATGAGCGATGTTGGTGCATGTGCGCCAACGGAAAGGAATACGCCCACGCCGAGCAGAATCAGGACTACACCGAACACCATCGTTAACTTCGCCAAGCTAAACCTCTTCCCAATCGACTTACTTCACACTAACTTGCCGCATTGCCGCAACAACATCCGCCGGCTTCCAATCATTGCCCGGGTACCAGGCCGCAATCTTCCCCGCAGGATCGATCAACACCGTAGAAAGTGAATGCGTCAGCGATGCATTCTCCCCCGTCACGCCCACATTAAAATACTGCTCCACCTTCGGCAGGTCCTCTTTTGAGGGCGCGGCGAACTGCCAGTGGTCGAACGTCTCTTGCGTGTACTTGCCCGTATACGCCGCGCCATAACTCTTCAACACCGCCGGCTTGTCATATGTCGGATCAAACGAAATCGAAAGTAAGTCGGTCTTCGCGTACAACGACTTATCCTGCGCCAGCGCGGTATTGATTTCCGCAAAGTTGCGGCTCATCCTGGGGCAGAAATCTCCCAGCGGACAGCGCGTGTAAATAAATGTCACCAGCAGCGCCTTGCCCTTGAACTGCGCCATACTAATCTGCCGGTTGCTCTGGTCCAGCAAGTGGAAATTCGGCACCGCGTCACCGACGGTAGGCACGTGGTACTGCTTCGCTGGCGCATAATCCGGCTTACCTTGCCCCACGGTCACGATGCGGTCCAGCAGGGCATGGTGATACTCCCCATCACTGTCCTTTTCCACCACCAGCCGCGCCGTAATGGTGTCGCCCGGGTGCAGCTCCGTCGCCGCCTCCGGCACGCCCAGTTTGTACGGCATGGTCATGGCTTCCATGAAGCCGGGCACGGCCTCATGCGCCAGCATCACTTCTTTCGTCGCCACATCGACGCTCACCACACGGCCTCGAATGGGGAACGTCTGCATGTTGGCTTGCTTGCTCACATCGTCGTTTCCACGGTTGCACCCACCCAGCATTGCCGCCAGGCACACCAAAATCCACGCCGCTTGCCGCCGTTTATTCACCTCTCCATCATAGTCGCCTCGCCGTCGGCGCCGCACGCCTGCTACAGTGGCAGCGAGGCAAGCGTGCAGCCCATGGCAGAGAGGACGAGCCGGTATGGACGTGACGAACAGGTACGTCCCCAGGCAGCGACGCCAGCATTGATGGTAGAGGGGAAAGGCACCCACCTGCCGGCTGGATTGCTGCACTACTGCATTCTGCTCACCGGCTTCGGCACGGTGTTCCTCGGCCCACTGCTGCCTACGCTCACGTCCATATTTCATCTGTCGGATCGCGGTGCCGGCACGCTGCTGGCCGCCCAATTCACGGGTGCCTTCCTCGGCGGCTGGACGACCGCGGCACCCCTCCGCCGCTCCATGATGCGTGGCCTGAGCGCGGCAGTCGTCGGCTTTGCGTTACTCGCGTCCGCCGCTCTCCTTGCGCCTTCCCTCGTCTACGGTCTGCCCGCGCTTCTTCTGCTCGGCTTCGGCATCGGCCAGACCATCACCTCCGTCAACCTGCTGGCTTCCGCCAAGTGGTCCCATCGCCGCGGTGCCGCGCTCAACCTGCTGAACTTTTCCTGGAGTTTCGGTGCCCTCACCGCACCGCTGCTGCTGCTGCGCCTGCTGCATACGGTGCACGCGTCATCCATCCTGTACGCATTTGCCGGCCTGCTGTGTGTCGGCCTGCTCGCAACGCTGCTGCAGCGCGGATCCGCAGTCGAAAGGTCGGTAACCGCTTCAGATCCGGGCGAGGCCCCTGGTTTACGCCGCCCCACCTATGTCTTCTTCGGCACCCTGCTCTTCCTTTACGGCGGCGTAGAAACCAGCCTCGGCGGTTGGCTCACCACCTTTGACCGCCGCTACGCCACAGCGGCCTGGCAGGGCATGGCCGCCAGCACCGCCGCTTTTTGGGCCAGCCTCACGATCGCCCGCCTGCTCACGCCATTGCTGCTCCGCCACATGCCGGAACGTCTGCTCCTGCGTCTCGGCCTGGCGCTCGCGACCATCGCGCTTCTGTTGATGCTGGTGGCACACGGGACCGCCGCCATCACCGCCTGCGCCGCGCTCGCAGGACTCTCACTGTCGCCATGGTTTCCGCTGGTGCTTTCCGCGCTCGTCGTGCAGGGGCCAACGGCATCGCAGGCCGGCCGCGTCATCGCTGTCTCCGGCCTGGGCGCGGCCGCGCTGCCATGGCTGGTGGGGCAGCTTTCCGCCGCTACGGGCTCCCTGCGCATTGCCCTACTGCTGCCCGCTGCTGGGGCCATGTTGCTGCTTGCCCTCAGCTTTTCCCGGCTCTTCACCGGTCGAGCAGAAGCTCCAAAAAGCGTATAAAAAGAGAATGCGCTTTCTGGACCTCCAGCAGCAAATGCAGCACGGCGCAACCCTGCTGGTGCCCACCCAACGCGCCGCGCGCGCCTGGGTTGGCCGCCTGTTTGACCCGGCAAAGGACACGCAGCTCCCCCGCGTTCTGCCCTGGGCCGCCTGGGCCGAGCAGCAGTGGCAAAACCTTCTACTCGCAGGTTACGACGGGCGGGCTCTCCTCACGCCGCTTCAAAACATCGAGCTGTGGGCACAGGTGCTGCAGAGCGCCCAACCCGGTACCCTGCGTCCGATTCGGTCGCTGGTGCGCCTGTGCACCGCGGCG